>NZ_FUXP01000021.1 GCF_900167055.1 Lysobacter spongiicola DSM 21749 | reverse complement strand
ATCAACCCGATCGCGATGGATGACGGCCTGCGCTTCGCCATCCGCGAGGGTGGCCGCACCGTCGGCGCCGGCGTCGTGGCGAAGATCATCAAGTAAGCCGGTTGTCGCGGCGGATGCCGCGGCAGCTCCCGGCCACCGGATCCGGACGGACCTGGTGGCGGGAAAAAACCGCGAGAACGGCGAAGGCGGCGAGAGCCGCCGTCGCCTTTTTCGGAACAACTGAACGCCAGTAGCTCAATTGGCAGAGCAGCGGTCTCCAAAACCGCAGGTTGGGGGTTCGAGTCCCTCCTGGCGTGCCACCTGATGACGCGGTCGCGAAAGCGCACCGTGCGACGAGCCGGATGAACAGCAAGGTCGAACAACCCAGGTCCTCCAGCGCCGGCGATATCGTCAAGTACGCGCTTTCCGTGCTTCTGGTCGCCGCCGGCATCTATGCCTACATCTGGTTCGAGCAGTGGCCGGGTGCGCTTCGCGCCCTGGCGGTCGCCGCCGGCCTGTTGGCGGGCCTGGTGGTCTTCCTGACGAGCCAGAAGGGTGCCGAGGTCCGGGAATTCCTGTCCGAAGCCCGGTTCGAGCTGCGCAAGGTGGTCTGGCCGACGCGCCAGGAAGCCACCCGCACCACCTGGGTGGTGATCATCGCGGTGATAGTCCTCAGCCTGATCCTGGCCGGGTTCGACGTGGTCATCCAGGCCGCGGTCAAATGGCTCTTGGGACGTTGAGGAGATGAACGAAGTGCAGAACACGGAAGGCAACAAGCGCTGGTACGTGGTCCATGCGTACTCGGGTTTCGAGAAGTCGGTGGCGCAGGCGTTGCGTGACCGGGTCGCCCGGGCCGAGATGCAGGACCGCTTCGGCGACGTGCTGGTGCCGACCGAAGAGGTCGTGGAGATGCGGTCGGGCCAGAAGCGGCGCTCCGAGCGCAAGTTCTTCCCCGGATACGTGCTGGTCCAGATCGCCACCCATGACGAGAGCGGCATTCCGCGGATCGACAGCGAGTGCTGGCACCTGATCAAGGAAACGCCGAAGGTCATGGGTTTCATCGGCGGTACCGCCGACCGGCCGCTGCCGATCGCCGACCATGAGGCCGATGCCATCCTGAACCGCGTCCAGGAAGGCGTTGAGAAGCCCCGTCCCAAGGTGTTGTTCGAGCCGGGCGAGATGGTCCGCGTCACCGATGGCCCGTTCAACGACTTCAACGGCGTCGTCGAGGAGATCAACTACGAGAAGAGCCGGCTGCGCGTGGCCGTGCTGATCTTCGGCCGCTCCACCCCGGTGGAGCTGGAGTTCGGGCAGGTCGAAAAGGCCTGATCCTGTCCCGGCAAAGTCGCCGGAAACCTGATATAGTACGCGGCTCGCTGTCTTCATGGCAGCCGCGCAGCAAGCACAGCCGCCTCCGGGCGGCTGTTCGCGCAAGCAACGACGTGATGTCGGGACACGTGATTTTCCCGGCGCGATGGGGAGCCTGATGCCAGGCGCTTGCACCCGGAGAGAAGAACCATGGCAAAGAAAGTAATCGGCTACATCAAGCTGCAGGTCAAGGCCGGCCAGGCCAATCCGTCGCCGCCGGTGGGTCCCGCCCTCGGTCAGCGCGGCCTGAACATCATGGAGTTCTGCAAGGCGTTCAACGCGGCCACCTCGAAGCTCGAGCCGGGCCTGCCGACGCCGGTGATCATCACCGCGTACTCCGATCGCACCTTCACCTTCATTACCAAGAGCACCCCGGCCACCGTGCTGCTCAAGAAGGCCGCGGGCGTCACTTCGGGCTCCAAGCGTCCGAATACCGAGAAGGTGGGCAAGGTCACCCGCGCCCAGCTCGAGGACATCGCCAAGGCGAAGCAGGCGGACCTGACCGCCGCCGAGCTTGAAGCGGCTGTGCGCACGATTGCGGGTTCCGCCCGCAGCATGGGTTTGACGGTGGAGGGCTGAGATCATGGCAATGAGCAAGCGCGAGAAAGCAATCAAGGCCGCCGTCGTCCCGGGCAAAAGCTACGCCTTCGACGAGGCCATCAAAATCATCAAGACCGCCACCAAGACCAAGTTCGTCGAGTCCGTCGACGTCTCGGTGCGACTTGGCGTCGATGCGAAGAAGTCCGACCAGCAGGTGCGTGGCTCCACCGTGCTGCCCGCCGGTACCGGCAAGAGCGTGCGCGTCGCCGTGTTCGCACCGGCCGGTGCCAAGGCTGACGAGGCCCTCGCGGCCGGCGCCGAGGCGGTCGGCATGGACGATCTGGCCGAGAAGATGCAGGCCGGTGACCTCAACTACGACGTCGTCATCGCTACCCCCGACGCCATGCGCGTGGTCGGCAAGCTGGGCCAGGTGCTCGGCCCGCGCGGCCTGATGCCGAACCCGAAGGTCGGTACCGTTTCGCCGAACCCGGGTGAAGCCGTGAAGGCCGCCAAGGGTGGGCAGGTCCGCTACCGCACCGACAAGGCCGGCATCATCCACTGCACGATCGGCAAGGCCGACTTCGACGATGCTTCGTTGAAGGGCAACCTCGAGGCGCTGCTGGCCGACCTGATCAAGGCCAAGCCGGCGACCGCGAAGGGCCAGTACCTGCAGAAGGTCTCGGTCAGCTCGACGATGGGGCCGGGCGTGACCGTCGACCAGTCGACGCTGGCGCTCAAGTAATCGCATCAACCCGGGCGCCCTGGGCGTCCGGGACACTTTTGAGGGCATCGCAAAGGCTCCGGCCCGCGCGATAGCCGTCAAAGACCGCAGGCGCGGTCAGCGCGTGGCAACGACGGGCAGGGAGGCTCGCACTGGCAGGGAATCGCCGTCGCCGCAAGCGGGATCGCTTAATCCAGTCCCCCCGCGGGGCAGGGCCTGCGTAGATGGTTGCCGACCCTCCAGCTTTTTCGAAAGCGTGTTTTGGAAACGGCCACCACCCGGAACGCCAGCCGGCGTTCCCGGCATCGGGCCAACGATGCCGACCGAGTACCGCTCCCGGGCGCGTCGCCTGGGGCGGAGTTGAAGTACGGAGGAGTGCAATGGCTCTTAATCTGACCCAGAAGCAGGAAGTCGTTGCCGAACTGGCCGAGGTCGCCGGCAAGGCGCACTCGCTGGTCGCCGCGGAGTATGCGGGTGTCACCGTCAGCCAGATGACGGACATGCGCAAGAAGGCGCGTGAGTCTGGTGTGTTCCTCAAGGTTGCGAAGAACACCCTGGTTTCGCGTGCAGTGGACAACACCGATTACGCCGTCATCAAGGACGAGCTGACCGGTCCTCTGCTGTATGCCTTCTCGCAGGAAGACCCCGGTGCTGCCGGACGTCTGATGAAGGAGTTCGCCAAGGCGAACGACAAGCTGAAGCCGCGCCTTGTTTCGTTGGGCGGGCAGCTTTACCCGGGCTCCCATGTGGACGTCCTGGCATCGCTGCCGACCCGCGACGAAGCGCTGTCGATGCTGCTCAGCGTCATGGTCCAGCCCGCCACCCAGCTGGTCCGCTTGCTCAGCGAACCGGCCTCGCAGGTCACCCGCGTCGTCAACGCGGCCGGCCAGGCGAAGGCGGCGTAAGCCAACCCAGTTCGGTTTCGTTTCCAGAAACCAAAAGTCGTTTCCAATCTAGATAACCGAGGTATACACAATGTCCCTGTCCAACGAGCAGATCATCGAAGCGATCGCCGAAAAGTCCCTCATGGAAGTGATGGAGCTGGTGAAAGCGATGGAAGAGAAGTTCGGCGTGTCCGCGGCCGCCCCGGTCGCCATGGCTGCCGCTCCGGCCGCCGGCGGCGGTGCCGCTGCTGAAGAGCAGACCGAGTTCACCGTCGTGCTGAAGGCCGCCGGCGAGAAGAAGGTCGAGGTCATCAAGGTCGTCCGTGCCATCACCGGCCTGGGCCTGAAGGAAGCCAAGGACCTGGTCGAAGGCGCGCCGAAGGAAGTCAAGGAAGGCGTGTCCAAGGCCGATGCCGACAAGCTCAAGAAGGACCTCGAGGCAGCCGGTGCTGCCGTCGAAGTGAAGTAAGCAGTACTTGCGTCGCCAGGCATCACCGGCGACCACCTGAGGCTGGGGGCGAAAGCCCCCGGCCTTTGGCCGTTCTTGCACGACCCTGTAGTACCGAGTTCAAAACAGACCCGAGTTGGCAGTTGGAAGTAGCGGGAGATGGCGTGCTGGTGCCGGCAATACCAGCGACTTCCCACTGGCAATTTTCACGTTCCCCCGGGGTCGCGGACGCGCGACCCGATGATGACCCGAGGCGGTAGCTCAAATGACCACAGCTTCCACGACGAACCTGGCTCCCCCGAAGCAGTATTCGTTCACCGAGAAGAAGCGCATCCGCAAGGACTTCGGCAAGCGCAAGTCGATCCTTGAAGTGCCGTTCCTGCTCGCGATCCAGGTCGACTCCTATCGCGCCTTCCTGCAGGAAGACATTGATCCCGCCAAGCGCGAGGACCGCGGCCTGCACGCCGCCCTGAAGTCGGTCTTCCCGATTTCCAGCTACAGCGGCAACGCCGCCCTCGAATATGTCGGCTACAAGCTCGGCGAGCCGGCGTTCGACGAGCGCGAGTGCCGCCAGCGCGGCATGAGCTACGGCGCCCCGCTGCGCGTAACCGTGCGCCTGGTGATCTACGACCGCGAGTCGTCGACCAAGGCCATCAAGTACGTGAAGGAGCAGGAGGTCTACATGGGCGAGATCCCGCTCATGACCGGCAACGGCACCTTCATCGTCAACGGCACCGAGCGCGTCATCGTCTCCCAGTTGCACCGCTCGCCCGGCGTGTTCTTCGACCACGACCGCGGCAAGACCCACAGCTCGGGCAAGCTGCTCTACAGCGCCCGCATCATCCCGTATCGCGGTTCCTGGCTGGACTTCGAGTTCGATCCGAAGGATTCGCTGTTCACCCGCATCGATCGCCGCCGCAAGCTGCCGGTGACCGTGCTGCTGCGTGCGCTGGGCTACAACAACGAAGAGATGCTGGCCGAGTTCTTCGAGGTCAACACCTTCCACGTCGATCCCAAGGAAGGCGTCCAGCTGGAGCTGGTGCCCGAGCGCCTGCGCGGCGAGACCCTGGACTTCGACCTGGCCGATGGCGACAAGGTCATCGTCGAGGCCGGCCGCCGCATCACCGCGCGCCACGTCAAGCAGCTCGAAGCTTCCGGCATCGAGGCGCTGGCCGTGCCTGACGCCTACCTGGTCGGGCGCATCCTGTCGCACGACGTGGTCGACGCCAACACCGGCGAGCTGATCGCCAACGCCAACGACGAGATCACCGAGGAGCAGCTGGAAGCCTTCCGCAAGGCCGGCATCGAAGTAGTCGGCACCATCTGGGTCAACGACCTGGACCGTGGCCCCTTCATCTCCAACACCCTGCGCATCGACCCGAGCAAGACCCAGCTCGAGGCGCTGGTCGAGATCTACCGGATGATGCGCCCGGGCGAGCCGCCGACCAAGGACGCCGCGCAGAACCTGTTCCACAACCTGTTCTTCACCTTCGACCGCTACGACCTCTCGGCCGTGGGCCGGATGAAGTTCAACCGCCGCATCGGCCGCAAGGAAACCACCGGCGCTTCGGTGCTGTACGACGCCAAGTACTACGGCGAGCGCAAGGACGAGGAGTCCAAGAAGCTGGTCGCCGAGCATGGCGAGAGCTCCGACATCCTGGACGTGATCAAGGTCCTCACCGAGATCCGCAACGGCCGTGGCGTGGTGGACGACATCGACCACCTGGGCAACCGTCGTGTCCGGTCGGTGGGCGAGATGGCCGAGAACACCTTCCGCGTGGGCCTGGTCCGCGTGGAACGTGCGGTCAAGGAGCGCCTGTCGATGGCCGAGTCCGAAGGGCTCACCCCGCAGGAGCTGATCAACGCCAAGCCGGTGGCCGCCGCGATCAAGGAGTTCTTCGGCTCCTCGCAGCTGTCGCAGTTCATGGACCAGAACAACCCGCTGTCGGAAGTCACCCACAAGCGCCGCGTGTCGGCCCTTGGCCCGGGCGGCCTGACCCGCGAACGCGCCGGCTTCGAAGTGCGCGACGTGCACCCGACCCACTACGGCCGCGTCTGCACCATCGAGACGCCGGAAGGCCCGAACATCGGTCTGATCAACTCGCTCGCGGTGTTCGCGCGCACCAACCAGTACGGCTTCCTGGAGACGCCGTACCGCAAGGTCGTGGACGGCAAGGTCACCGATGAGGTCGAGTTCCTTTCGGCCATCGAAGAGAACGAGTACGTCATCGCCCAGGCCAACGCCGGGCAGGACGAGAAGGGCACGCTGACCGCCCAGTTCGTCGCCTGCCGCTACCAGGGCGAGTCGCTGCTCAAGCCGCCGGCCGAGATCCACTTCATGGACGTCTCGCCGATGCAGACCGTGTCGGTCGCCGCGGCGCTGGTGCCGTTCCTGGAGCACGATGACGCCAACCGCGCACTGATGGGCGCCAACATGCAGCGCCAGGCCGTGCCGACGCTGCGTGCGCAGAAGCCGCTGGTCGGTACCGGCATCGAGCGTGCCGTGGCCCGCGACTCCGGCGTGACGGTGAACGCGCTGCGTGGCGGCACGGTCGAGCAGATCGATGCCGGTCGCATCGTGGTCAAGGCCAACGAGGACGAGATCGTCGGCGAGACCGATGCCGGCGTCGACATCTACAACCTGATCAAGTACACGCGTTCCAACCAGAACACCTGCATCAACCAGACCCCGCTGGTCAACGTGGGCGACGTGATCGCCCGCGGTGACGTGCTGGCCGACGGTCCGTCCACCGACATCGGTGAGCTGGCCCTGGGCCAGAACATGCTGGTCGCGTTCATGCCGTGGAACGGCTACAACTTCGAGGACTCCATCCTCCTGTCCGAGCGCGTGGTCCAGGAAGACCGCTACACCACGATCCACATCGAGGAACTGACCGCCGTCGCCCGCGACACCAAGCTCGGGCCGGAGGAGATTTCCGCCGACATCCCGAACGTGTCCGAGCAGGCGCTCAACCGCCTCGACGAGTCCGGCGTGGTGTACATCGGTGCGGACGTCCGTGCCGGCGACATCCTGGTGGGCAAGGTCACGCCCAAGGGCGAGAGCCAGCTGACCCCGGAAGAGAAACTGCTGCGGGCGATCTTCGGCGAGAAGGCGTCCGACGTTAAGGACAGTTCGCTGCGCGTGCCCCCGGGCATGGACGGCACCGTCATCGACGTGCAGGTCTTCACCCGCGATGGCATCGAGAAGGACAAGCGCGCCAAGCAGATCGAGGAGTCCGAGATCCGCCGCGTCAAGAAGGACTTCGACGACCAGTTCCGCATCCTCGAGGCGGCGATCTACAACCGCCTGCGCGGCCAGCTGATCGGCAAGACCGCCAATGGCGGCGCCGGGCTGAAGAAGGGCGAGACGGTGACCTCGCTGGTGCTCGACGGCCTGAGCAAGAAGGACTGGTTCAGCCTGCGCATGAAGGACGAGGACGCCGTCGAGGCGATCGAACGCGCGCAGAAGCAGATCCAGGCCCACGAGCAGGAGTTCGAGCGCCGCTTCGCCGACAAGCGCGGCAAGATCACCCAGGGCGACGACCTCGCTCCGGGCGTGCTGAAGATGGTGAAGGTGTTCCTGGCAGTGAAGCGCCGCATCCAGCCGGGCGACAAGATGGCCGGCCGCCACGGCAACAAGGGCGTGGTGTCGACCATCGTGCCGGTGCAGGACATGCCGTACATGGCCGACGGCCAGACGGTGGACATCGTGCTGAACCCGCTGGGCGTGCCGAGCCGCATGAACATCGGCCAGATCCTCGAGGTGCACCTGGGCTGGGCCGCAAAGGGCCTGGGCCAGAAGATCCAGCGCATGCTCGAGGCACAGGCCAAGGTGGCGGAGCTGCGCAAGTTCCTGGACGACATCTACAACCACGACAGCAAGCTGGCCGGCCAGCGCGTCGACCTCGACCAGTTCAGCGACAAGGAGCTGCTGGCCCTGGCGGGCAACCTGATCGACGGCGTGCCGATGGCGACACCGGTGTTCGACGGTGCCGAGGAGGCCGAGATCAAGCGCATGCTCGAGCTCGCCGAGCTGCCCAGCAGCGGCCAGGCCACGCTGCATGACGGCCGCACCGGCGAGGCGTTCGATCGCCAGGTCACGGTCGGCTACATGCACATGCTGAAGCTGAACCACCTGGTGGACGACAAGATGCACGCCCGTTCGACCGGTCCGTACTCGCTCGTCACCCAGCAGCCGCTGGGCGGCAAGGCGCAGTTCGGCGGCCAGCGCTTCGGCGAGATGGAAGTCTGGGCGCTGGAGGCGTACGGCGCGGCCTACACCCTGCAGGAAATGCTGACGGTGAAGTCCGACGACGTGCAGGGCCGCAACCAGATGTACAAGAACATCGTCGATGGCGAGTACGAGATGGTCGCCGGCATGCCGGAGTCCTTCAACGTGCTGGTGAAGGAAATCCGCTCGCTCGCGATCAACATGGAGCTGGAAGAGACCCGGTGACCGGACGGGGAGCGCCGCTTGAAGCGCGCTCCCCCGCCGTCGCTACCGGACATCCACAGCCCTTCGACGATTTACTCCTCCACGGAGAACGAAAATGAAAGACCTGCTCAACCTGTTCAACCAGCAGCGTCCCGCGCTCGACTTCGACGCGATCAAGATCGCGCTGGCGTCGCCGGACCTGATCCGTTCGTGGTCCTTCGGCGAGGTCAAGAAGCCCGAGACCATCAACTACCGCACCTTCAAGCCCGAGCGCGACGGCCTGTTCTGCGCCGCCATCTTCGGGCCGATCAAGGACTACGAGTGCCTGTGCGGCAAGTACAAGCGCATGAAGCACCGCGGCGTGGTCTGCGAGAAGTGCGGCACCGAAGTCACCCTGGCCAAGGTGCGTCGCGAGCGTATGGGCCACATCGACCTGGCATCGCCGGTCGCGCACATCTGGTTCCTCAAGTCGCTGCCTTCGCGCATTGGCCTGATGCTGGACATGACCCTGCGCGACATCGAACGCATCCTGTACTTCGAGGCGTTCGTGGTCACCGAGCCGGGCCTGACCCCGTTCGAGCGCGGGCAGTTGCTCAATGAAGAGCAGTACATGCAGGCGCGCCAGGAACACGGCGACGACTTCGAGGCCGCGATGGGCGCCGAGGCCGTCTACGACCTGCTGCGCACGATCGACCTGCAGTCCGAGATGGTGCAGCTGAAGGAAGACATCGCTGCCACCGGTTCGGAAACCAAGCTCAAGCGCCTGACCAAGCGGGTCAAGCTGGTCGAGGCCTTCCTCGAGTCCGGCAACAAGCCCGAGTGGATGATCATGACGGTGCTGCCGGTGCTGCCGCCGGACCTGCGTCCACTGGTGCCGCTGGATGGTGGCCGCTTCGCGACCTCCGACCTCAACGATCTGTACCGCCGCGTCATCAACCGCAACAACCGCCTGCGCCGCCTGCTTGAGCTCAACGCGCCGGAAATCATTGTGCGCAACGAGAAGCGCATGCTGCAGGAATCGGTCGATGCGCTGATGGACAACGGCCGTCGCGGCCGCGCCATCACCGGTACCAACAAGCGTCCGCTGAAGTCGCTGGCCGACATGATCAAGGGCAAGCAGGGCCGGTTCCGCCAGAACCTGCTCGGCAAGCGCGTGGACTACTCCGGCCGTTCGGTGATCGTGGTCGGTCCGTACCTCAAGCTGCACCAGTGCGGCCTGCCCAAGAAGATGGCGCTTGAGCTGTTCAAGCCGTTCATCTTCGCCAAGCTGCAGCGCCGTGGCCTGGCCACCACCATCAAAGCCGCCAAGAAGCTGGTCGAGCGTGAAGAAGCGGAAGTCTGGGACATACTCGAGGAGGTCATCCGCGAGCACCCGGTGCTGCTCAACCGCGCCCCGACCCTTCACCGCCTGGGCATCCAGGCGTTCGAGCCGGTGCTGATCGAGGGCAAGGCCATCCAGCTGCACCCGCTGGTCTGCACCGCGTTCAACGCCGACTTCGACGGTGACCAGATGGCCGTGCACGTGCCGCTTTCGCTGGAAGCCCAGCTGGAAGCGCGTGCGCTGATGATGGCGTCCAACAACATCCTGTCGCCGGCCAACGGCGAGCCGATCATCGTGCCGTCGCAGGACGTCGTGCTGGGCCTGTACTACATGACCCGCGCCCTGGAGAACAAGAAGGGCGAGGGCATGGCGTTTGCGAACGTGGCCGAAGTCAAGCGCGCCTACGACAACCGCGTGGTCGAGTTGCACGCCAAGGTCAAGGTCCGCATCACCGAGACCATCAACAACATCGATGGCAGCAGCGAGCAGAAGTCCTCGATCGTCGACACGACCGTGGGCCGCGCCCTGCTGCGCGAGATCCTGCCCGAGGGCCTGCCGTTCGAGCTGGCCAACACCGAGCTGACCAAGAAGAACATCAGCCGCCTGATCAACTCGTGCTACCGCATGCTGGGCCTGAAGGACACCGTGGTGTTCGCCGACCAGCTGATGTACACCGGCTTCGCCTACGCGACCCGCGCCGGCGTCTCGATCGGTATCGACGACATGACGATCCCGGACGAGAAGAAGGGCATCCTCGGAGAGGCCGAAGCCGAGGTGCTGGAGATCCAGGAGCAGTACCAGAGCGGCCTGGTCACCGCGGGTGAGCGCTACAACAAGGTGGTGGACATCTGGTCGCGCACCAACGAGCGCGTGGCCAAGGCGATGATGGACACCATCGGCACCGAGCAGGTGGTCAACGCCAAGGGCGAGACCGTCAACCAGAAGTCGATGAACTCGGTCTACATCATGGCCGACTCCGGCGCCCGTGGTTCGCAGGCCCAGATCCGCCAGCTCGCCGGCATGCGTGGCCTGATGGCCAAGCCGGACGGCTCGATCATCGAGACGCCGATCACCGCGAACTTCCGCGAAGGCCTCAACGTCCTCCAGTACTTCATCTCGACCCACGGTGCACGAAAGGGCCTGGCCGATACCGCGTTGAAGACGGCGAACTCGGGTTACCTGACCCGCCGCCTGGTCGACGTGGCGCAGGACGTGGTCATCACCGAGGACGACTGCGGCACGATGGCCGGCCTCACCATGACCCCGATCGTCGAAGGCGGCGACGTGGTCGAGCCGCTGCGCGATCGCGTGCTGGGCCGCATCGTGGCCGAGGACGTGTTCCTGCCGGGCAACGACGAGGATCCGATCGTGACGCGCAACGAACTGCTCGACGAGCAGTGGGTGGCGCGCCTCGAGGATGCCGGCGTGCAGTCGATCAAGGTCCGTTCGACCATCACCTGCGAAAGCGCCTTCGGCGTCTGCGCGCACTGCTACGGCCGCGACCTGGGCCGTGGTCACATCGTCAACCACGGCGAGGCCGTGGGCGTGGTGGCCGCGCAGTCGATTGGTGAGCCGGGAACCCAGCTGACCATGCGTACCTTCCACATCGGTGGTGCGGCTTCGCGTGCGGCGGCAATCGACAACGTGACGGTGAAGACGACCGGTTCGATCAAGTTCAACAACCTCAAGCACGTCGAGCACACCAACGGCCACCTGGTCGCGGTGTCGCGCTCGGGCGAGCTGTCGGTCCTCGATCCGCATGGCCGCGAGCGCGAGCGCTACAAGCTGCCCTACGGCGCCACCGTCAGCGTCAAGGACGGTGCCGAGATCAAGGCCGGCCAGCAGGTCGCGAACTGGGATCCGCACAACCACCCGATCGTCTCGGAAGTGGCAGGTTTCATCCGCTTCATCGACTTCGTCGAGGGCGTGACCGTCATCGAGAAGACCGACGAGCTGACCGGCCTGGCGTCGCGCGAGATCACCGATCCGAAGCGTCGCGGTTCCGCGGCCAAGGACCTGCGCCCGATCGTGCGCATCGTCGACAAGAACGGCGACGACCTGAACATCCCGGGCACCGACCTGCCGGCGCAGTACCAGCTGCCGCCGCGCTCGATCGTCAACCTGCAGGACGGCGCTGCCGTCGGCGTGGGCGACGTGGTGGCCAAGATCCCGCAGGAAGCGTCCAAGACCCGCGACATCACCGGTGGTCTGCCGCGCGTGGCCGACCTGTTCGAAGCCCGCAAGCCGAAGGATCCGGCGATCCTGGCCGAGCGCTCGGGCATCGTCAGCTTCGGCAAGGACACCAAGGGCAAGCAGCGCCTGATCATCAAGGATGCCGACGGCAACGAGCACGAGGAGCTGATTCCCAAGTACCGCCAGATCATCGTGTTCGAAGGCGAGCACGTGGAGAAGGGCGAGACCGTGGTGGATGGCGAGCCGAGCCCGCAGGACATCCTGCGCCTGCTGGGCGTGGAGCCCCTGGCGGTCTACCTGACCAAGGAAATCCAGGACGTCTACCGCCTGCAGGGCGTGAAGATCAACGACAAGCACATCGAAGTGATCGTCCGCCAGATGCTGCGCAAGGTCGAAATCACCGACCAGGGCGACAGCAAGTTCCTGCACGGTGAACAGGTCGAGCGCCAGCGTTACGTCGAGGAGGCCGATCGCGTCGCCAAGCGCAACGAGATCGTGCCGCAGTACAACCCGGTCCTGCTCGGCATTACCAAGGCCTCGTTGGCGACGGAGTCGTTCATCTCCGCAGCGTCGTTCCAGGAAACCACCCGCGTGCTCACCGAGGCTGCCGTGCGCGGCACCCGCGATGGCCTGCGCGGCCTGAAGGAGAACGTGATCGTGGGTCGCCTGATCCCCGCGGGCACCGGCCTGGCGTACCACAGCCAGCGCCGCAAGAACGCCTCGGGCCTGACCGACTCCGAGATGGAGGCGTTGTCGGCGCCGGTCACCGCCGAAACCGAGGCTCCGGCCGAGGCGGGCGAGGAATCGAGCGCTTCGTAGTACCGAGGTACAGCGGCGGCCTCCAGGGGCCGCCCCAGATCACCAAATGAGGCGCACGGAGCGCCTCGTGTTGGGCCCAGGGAAGGGCGGGATCAAGGCAGCGACGTGGATCAGGGCGGACAGGTTCCGCCCCCACGGAGGTGTGTCGGCTCCGCGTTTGACGGCGACGTCCGGCGCGGGCTATACTTTTCCGTCTCGGTGGGCCGGGTGTACCCGGCTTGCCGTTCGTTTTTCACAGAGGCGCGGCAATCGGCCGGCCTTTCATCAAAGAGCTCCAGATGGCGACGATCAATCAGCTGGTCCGCAAGCCGCGGCAGGCGCCTACTTTCAAGAGCACCTCCCCGGCACTCGAGAACTGCCCGCAGCGCCGTGGCGTCTGCACCCGTGTCTACACCACCACTCCGAAGAAGCCGAACTCGGCGATGCGGAAGGTGGCCAAGGTGCGCCTGACCAACGGTTACGAGGTCATCTCGTACATCGGTGGTGAAGGGCACAACCTCCAGGAGCACTCGGTGGTGCTGATCCGCGGCGGTCGCGTCAAGGACCTCCCGGGCGTCCGCTACCACACCGTTCGCGGTGCGCTCGACGCCGCCGGTGTCGCCAAGCGCCGCCAGCGTCGTTCCAAGTACGGCGCCAAGCGCCCGAAGTCCTGAGGAAGTTGAGACATGTCGCGTAAAGGTTCCGCACCGCAGCGTTCGATCCTGCCCGATCCCAAGCATGGCAGCGAGACGATCGCGCGTTTCATCAACATGGTCATGTACAGCGGCAAGAAGTCGGTCGCCGAGAAGATCGTGTATGGCGCCATGGATGTGATCGGGGAGAAGAACCCCAATCCGCTCGAGGTCGTCGAAAAGGCGCTCGGCAACATTTCCCCGGCCGTCGAGGTGAAGTCCCGCCGCGTCGGTGGCGCCACCTACCAGGTGCCGGTCGAGGTTCGCGCCTCCCGTCGCATGGCGCTGGCGATGCGCTGGCTGATCGATGCCGCCCGCAAGCGTGGCGAGAACACCATGCCGCGCAAGCTTGCCGCCGAGCTCCTGGATGCGTCCGAGAGCCGTGGTGGTGCCATCAAGAAGCGTGAAGAGACCCATCGCATGGCGGAAGCGAACAAGGCGTTCGCCCACTACCGCTGGTAATTCGAGTCTCCCGGCACGCTGTGCCGGGGGCTGAAGCAGCGTTTCGGCGCTGTCGCGGCGGCCTTGATGCCGCCACGCGAACCGGAGGCCGCCGTCAGGCGGCATCCGGCCATTTGGAAACTTAAAAATACGAGAGGGTCCCGTGGCTCGCACCACTCCCATCGAGCGTTACCGCAACTTCGGCATCATGGCCCACATCGATGCCGGCAAGACCACCACGTCCGAACGCATCCTGTTCTACACCGGTGTCAGCCACAAGATCGGCGAAGTCCATGACGGCGCCGCGACGATGGACTGGATGGAGCAGGAGCAGGAGCGCGGCATCACCATCCAGTCCGCTGCCACCACTGCGTTCTGGTCGGGCATGGACAAGACCCTGCCCGAGCACCGCTTCAACATCATCGACACCCCCGGACACGTCGACTTCACCATCGAGGTGGAGCGTTCGCTCCGCGTGCTCGACGGTGCGGTGTTCGTGCTGTGTGCGGTCGGTGGCGTGCAGCCGCAGTCCGAGACCGTCTGGCGCCAGGCCAACAAGTACGAAGTGCCGCGCTTGGCCTTCGTCAACAAGATGGATCGCACCGGCGCCAACTTCGACAAGGTCGTCAGCCAGCTGAAGGCCCGCCTGGGTGCATACCCGGTGCCGATGCAGGTGCCGGTCGGCGCCGAGGACGGCTTCGATGGCGTGATCGACCTGCTGAAGATGAAGCGCATCCACTGGGACACCGCGTCCCAGGGCACGGTCTTCGAGTACGGCGACATCCCGGCGGAGCTTGCCGACAAGGCCGCCGAGGCCCGCTCGTTCATGATCGAGGCCGCCGCGGAGGCGTCCGAAGAGCTGATGGACAAGTACCTCAACGAGGGTGAACTGTCCGAGGCCGAGATCATCAACGGCCTGCGTGAGCGCACGCTCAAGACCGAGATCGTGCCGGTCTACTGCGGTACCGCGTTCAAGAACAAGGGCGTGCAGGCGATGCTCGATGGCGTGATCCAGCTGCTGCCGTCGCCGGTCGACGTGCCGGCGATCCGCGGCATCGACGACGACGAGAAGGAGGCCACCCGCAATGCTTCCGACAACTCGCCGTTTTCCGCGCTCGCGTTCAAGATCATGACCGATCCGTTCGTGGGTTCGCTGACCTTCTTCCGCGTCTATTCCGGCGTGCTGAACTCCGGTGACCAGGTGTACAACCCGGTCAAGTCGAAGAAGGAGCGCGTCGGCCGCCTGTTGCAGATGCACTCCAACGATCGCCAGGAGATCAAGGAAGTGCGCGCCGGCGACATCGCCGCGGCCGTGGGCCTGAAGGACGTCACCACCGGTGACACCCTCTGCGCACAGGATGCGGTCATCACCCTGGAGCGGATGACGTTCCCGGAGCCGGTGATCTCGATGGCGGTCGAGCCCAAGACCAAGTCGGACCAGGAGAAGATGGGTCTGGCGCTGGGTCGCCTGGCGCAGGAAGACCCGTCGTTCCGCGTGCGGACCGACGAGGAATCCGGCCAGACGATCATCTCCGGCATGGGCGAGCTCCACCTGGACATCCTCGTTGACCGCATGAAGCGCGAGTTCAACGTGGAAGCCAATGTCGGCAAGCCGCAGGTCGCCTACCGCGAGACCATCCGCAAGGCAGTCAAGGCCGAGGGCAAGTTCGTCCGCCAGTCGGGCGGCAAGGGCCAGTTCGGCCATGTCTGGCTGGAGATCGAGCCCGCCGAGACGGGCACCGGTTACTCGTTCGAGAACGCCATCGTCGGTGGCGTGGTTCCGAAGGAGTACATCCCGGCGGTCGACAAGGGCATCCAGGAAGTGATTGCCAACGGCATCATGGCCGGCTACCCGATCGTCGACGTCAAGGTGAAGCTGGTCGACGGCTCGTACCATGAGGTCGACTCCTCGGAAATGGCATTCAAGATCGCCGGCTCGATGGGCTTCAAGGAAGGCTTCAACAAGGCCAACCCGGTCCTGCTCGAGCCGATGATGAAGGTCGAGATCGTCACCCCCGAGGATTACCTCGGTGACGTGATGGGCGACGTCAGCCGTCGTCGCGGCATCCTGCAGGGCCAGGACGACAGCCCGTCGGGCAAGATCATCAACGCGATCATTCCGCTCGGTGAGATGTTCGGCTACGCCACCAGCCTGCGCTCGATGTCGCAGGGGCGTGCCACCTTCACGATGGAATTCGACCACTACTCCGAGGCTCCGGCCAACATCGCCGAGTCCGTGGTCAAGAAGTAAGGGCATCGCCGGCCCCCGCCGGCGTGCTTCCCACGAACAAGATCAATCAGGTATCCAGAGGTAATCAATCATGGCCAAGGGTAAGTTCGAGCGCACCAAGCCGCACGTGAACGTCGGCACGATCGGTCACGTCGACCACGGCAAGACCACGTTGACCGCAGCGC
>NZ_FUXP01000016.1 GCF_900167055.1 Lysobacter spongiicola DSM 21749 | reverse complement strand
TTGGCCTGTGCGCCGGCGCCGGTCGCCGTGGCGCCGACTTCGTTGGCCACGGTGTTCTGGTCGAACAGCACGTTGCCTTCGGCATCCTCGACATAGAGCGTGCCGCCGACCGCGGTGCTGGAATCGCCGTTGGCTTCGCTGCCGCTGCCGCTCGCCACGGCGTTGTTGCCGACGGCGCTGGCGTTGTAACCACTGGCGGTGCTGAACTGGCCGAGCGCGAACGCGCCGCTGCCGAAGGCGGATGATCCTTCGCCCAGTGCGGTGCTGGCCGAGCCGGTCGCGGTGGAGTAGTCACCCTCCGCGTAGGCATCCGATCCGGATGCCGTGGCTTCCTGGCCGGCCGCGAAGGCTTCGCCCTCACCGGTGGCATCGAAGAAGCGCGAGGTGTACTCGGCGACCTTCGCCACTTCGTTGAGCTGGTCGACGTTCACCGCGTCGGTCAGCTCGGTGCCGGCAGCAACGTTGGTGATCTGGCGTTCGCCGCCGGCACTGCCTACGGAGACGCTGTCAGCTCGGTCCGCCACCGAGTCGGCACCAAGCGCCACGCTGTTGGCAGCCAGTGCTTCCGCGAAGTTGCCCAAGGCGGTGCTGTTGGTGCCGGGGGACCAGGCGCCACCACCGACGGCGGTGGAGTAGTCACCGGACGCTTCCGTCGCAATCAGTCCTGCCAGTGCGCCACCCACGGCGACGCTGTTGGTGCCGCTGGCGATCGCGCCCTGGCCCGAGGCCAGGCTGTTGTCGCCGTCGGCGGAGGCATCGCTGCCCACGGCGGTGCTGCTGGACCCGGTGGCGCTGGTGCTGTTGCCGACCGCGGTGCTGTTGAAACCGGAAGCGTTCGACAGTCCGCCGACCGCAGTGGCGTAGTCGGCGCCTGCCGCGGCAGCACCGCCGATCGCGACCGTGCTGTCGCCTTCGGCAACCGAACCATTGCCGAAGGCGCTGGCCTGGGTGCCGACCGCGCTGCTCGCCGCGCCGACCGCGGTGGATCCCTCGCTCGATGCGGTGCTGTTGGCACCCAGTGCCGTCGTTTCCACGCCGGCCGCCGTGCTTTCCGCGCCGATTGCGGTGGCGTCCTCGCCCGCTGCCGTACTGTCCGAACCGACCGCCGTCGCATCTTCTCCGGCCGCGGTGCTGTTCGAGCCGATGGCGGAGGCGCCGGCACCGGCCGCGATCGAACCGTCGCCACAAGCCAGGGCGTCCTGGCCCACGGCAACACCGGGGGAGCCGGTGCCGGTCGTGTCGCAGGTGTCCGCCGCCATGGCAGGCGCGCTGAGCATCGCCAGCGCGGTGGCAAGCGCCAGGTAGAGCGGCGCGCGCGGCGCGTGGTTGGGTCGTGCGGGGATCCCCGGATTGCGGTTTGCGCGTGGGCGCTTGGACACGGACATAGATGACTCCCTCAGCTGCTTCCATTCAGAGCGACACCGGCATCGCCAGCAGCGCCCCCCGTTTTTGTGTCTGCCTTCCTGGCGTTCGGGCTGCCCACGGGGTACCCGGAGCGGGCTTCGCGAGCCATTGCCACCGGCAACGCTTCGAACGCCGGAAGTGCGCCCGCAGCGGCTGGATTCACCACCCTCTGCGGGCGGATAGCGATATCACAGAAGATGAGCCATGCGTGAACAAGGATTGCCCTATAACGTCATTTACAGACGCTATCAGGGCGATAAACCTTGATGCAGCAAGGTTCTAGCGTGATGTGAGCGAAACCTGAATTGTGCGATGCATCACGATGTGGCGCACGACGTCCACTTTTGACCTGCCGCCCGACGTCATTATCTGGCGGCGTCGCACGCGCGCGGTCGGCCCTGTTCAGGCGGAACTCCACGGGTTTGCCTGCGGCGTGTCGCCGGGTCAGCCGTCCAGCAATGCCCGGATGGCAGCGAGGCTGGCGGTGGCGCGTTCCTGCTTGCGCGCGGCATCGGCCACGGGGTCGGCGCCGTCGCGCTGGATTTCGGCGGCGGGCAGCTCCTCGAAGAACCGGCTGGGCTTGAGCCGGATGATGTCGCCCCATCGCTGTGTCTGGCGCGAATGCGACAGCCAGAGTTGTTCCTTGGCGCGGGTGATGCCGACATAGAGCAACCGCCGCTCCTCGTCGACCCGGCCTTCCTCGATGCTGGCTTCGTGGGGAAGATTTCCGTCATCCACGCCGACGATGAACACGTAGCGGAACTCCAGGCCCTTGGCCCCGTGCAACGACATCAGGCGGACCTGGTTGCCTGCATCGCCCTTGTCGGCGTGCGACAGCAGCGCGAGCTGGGCCGCGAGCTCGCCCGGGCCCGCGCCCTTGCCGCCATCGAACCAGTCGGCAAGCTCCTCGAGGTTTTGCTTGCGGCGCTGGTATGAAGCCTCGTCCTTGCACTGGGCCCGGATCGACTGCAACAGCCCGGAGCGCTGCGCAAGCTCGCGCACCAGCTCGGCGGGTGTGAGCCGCCGCGCATCCTCCCGCAGCCCGCGCAGGATCGTGGCGAAACCATCCAGCGCATTCGCGGCGCGCGGCGCCAGTTGCTTCAACGCGCCGACGGATTCGATGGCACGCGACATGGGCATGTGCGCGTGCTGGGCGAGCTCCGCCAGCTTCGCCAGTGTCGTCGCACCGACTTCGCGTTTGGGCGAGGTGACCGCCCGCAGGAATGCGGCATCGTCATCGGGATTGGCGATCAGGCGCAGCCACGACAGCGCATCCTTCACCTCGCCACGCTCCAGGAATGCGGTTCCGCCGGTGAGGTGGTAGGGGATCTGAAGCAGTTGCAACGCCTTCTCCAGCGCGCGCGACTGGTGGTTGCCGCGGAACAGGATGCAGAAGTCACTCCATGGCGCCCGCTTCGCGTTGGCGACGTACTGGATCTCGGCGGCGACCTTCTCCGCCTCGTGGGCGCTGTCGCGGCACTCCCAGATGCGGATGCGCTCGCCGTCGGCCTGGTCGCTCCACAGCGTCTTGGGGTGCGCGTGCGGGTTGTGCGCGATCAGCGCGTTGGCCGCGCGCAGCACCCGGTTCGAGCAGCGGTAGTTCTGCTCCAGCTTGATGATCTCCAGCGCCGGGTAGTCGCGGCCCAGCTCCAGCAGGTTGTCGGGATTCGCACCGCGCCAGGCATAGATGGACTGGTCGTCGTCGCCCACGCAGGTGAACAGGCCTCGCGGCCCGGCGATCGCCTTGAGCAGGCGGTATTGCGCATCGTTGGTGTCCTGACATTCGTCCACCAGCAGGTAGCCGATGCGTTCGCGCCAGGCGAGCGCGCAGTCCTGGTCGGATTCCAGCAACTGCACCGGCAAGCGGATCAGGTCGTCGAAGTCGACCGCGTTGAACGTGCCGAGCCTGGCCTGGTAGAGCGCGTACACCGTGGCGGCGTCGACCTCGCGCGGGCTGCGCGCCTCGGCCATCGCCTGCTCGGGCGAGAGGCCTGCGTTCTTCGCGCGCGAGATCAGGTTGCGCATGTCTTCCAGCGCATCGGGCTTGGTGCCGGTACCCAGCAGGTCCTTGATCTGGGCAGCGCTGTCGTCGCTGTCGAAGATCGAGAAGCCGCGGCGGAGGCCGAGCTTGGCATGCTCGATCTGCAGGAACTTCAGCCCCAGCGCGTGGAAGGTGCAGATGGTGAGTCCGTCGGCGGCATCTCCGCGGATGCGCTTTGCAACGCGCTCGCGCATCTCCTTGGCGGACTTGTTGGTGAAGGTGATCGCGGCGATGCGCTTGGCCGGCATCCGCCCCGAATCGATCAGGTGAGCGATCTTCTCCACGATCACGCGGGTCTTGCCGCTGCCCGCGCCGGCGAGCACGAGCAGGGGGCCGTCCGTATGCAGGACGGCAGCGCGTTGGGGGGGATTGAGGCCTTGCATAAGGGGTCTTCAGTACGCTTCGCCGCAGGCGCTGACACGCTGGCCCGGAGCGGCGCGGCGCGGCGCGGCGCGGCGCAACAGGATACGCTGCCAAGGCGTATGGTAGTCCCACATGTGGAACGCAACGGAGGCTGAACATGAAGACGATCGCATTTTCAATCCTGGCGCTCGCAATGGCCCAGGCCCAGGCTCAACCGATCCAGGGCACGATGCTCAAGGACCCGACGCTGAACGCGGAAATGGTGCGAACAGGGTTCCTGGTGTCCCATCCCGACCTCAGGTACCGGGAGCTCGGCATGGAGGCGCGGGATGCCGGGCGTTACGAAGAGGCGCTTAGCCACCTCAAGCGGGCCGCGCGCCACGCTGACAAGCCCTCTCAGGCGATGATTGCTGAGATGCTCTGGAAGGGCGAGGGCGTCCCGCAGGATCGGCCCATGGCGTATGCGTGGATGGACTTGGCCGCGGAACGCGGATGGCAGCAGTTCCTGGTCTGGCGGGAGCAGTACTGGAGCCAGCTCGACGAGTCGGAACGCGAACGTGCGATCCGGGATGGCCAGGTGTTGGTGGCGGAGTACGCCGACGAGGTCGCGCGCCCGAGGATCGATGGCGTGCTCAGGAAGGCCCGGGCACAGATCACGGGCAGCCGCACCGGTTTCTTTTCCGGCGGTCTCAAGGTCCTCGTGCCGGGGCCGGGCAACCACACGCACACGATCGATGGTGCGGAGTTCTATGACGACCGGTTCTGGAACCCCGAGAAATATGCGGCATGGCACGACGAGGTATGGCGCAGGAGCGGCAAGGTGGGCGTAGGCGCAGCCGAGCACGTACCGGATTCCGGGCGTTAGGATTCTGCAGTTGCGTGATGGAATCGGGGGCCGGGGCCCCCGATTTCATTGGTGTTGGCAACCCGATCCAGTCGGCGCGATCCGCTTAAACTGCGCCGATGGCCAAGCTCTACTTCTACTACTCGGCGATGAACGCCGGAAAGACCACGACGCTGCTGCAGTCCGCCCACAACTACCGCGAACGGGGGATGCGGGTGGCAATCCTTTCGCCGCGGCTCGACGACCGGGCGGGACGTGGAACGGTGGCCTCGCGCATCGGGCTGAGCGCGGCCGCGGTGGCGTTCGATCCCGAGCAGGACCTGCAGCGGCTGGTGCAGGCCGACATCGCAAGCCAGGGCAGGCTGCACTGCGTGCTGGTCGACGAAGCCCAGTTCCTGCGCAAGGCACAGGTGTGGCAATTGAGCGAAGTGGTGGATGCACTGCGCATCCCGGTGCTCTGCTACGGGTTGCGTACCGATTTCCGTGGGGAACTGTTCGAAGGCAGCCAATACCTGCTGGCGTGGGCCGACGACATCAGCGAGATCAAGACGATCTGCCACAGCGGCAAGAAAGCCACCATGAACATGCGGGTGGATCCGCAGGGCCGTGCGGTACGGGATGGGCCGCAGGTGGAGATCGGCGGCAACGAGCGCTATCTGTCGGTCTCGCGTGCCGAATACAAGAAGGTGATGCGCGGGGAAGGCAGCATCGAGCCGCTGCAGCCACCGCTAGCGCTCTGACGGCACATCCACCCGCGGGCCGGCATCCTGTGCACGCCTGCGATCGGCCCCGAGCATGGCCAGCGCCCTGCGCACGTCGCGGGTGGCTGCGTGGCGCTCCCCGTGCACTTCCAGGGCAACGACCAGGGCCTGGCGCAACTCGGCTTCGGCCTGGTCCAACTCTCCGCGCGCCTTGTGCAGTGCACTCAGGTCACCATGGATATCGACCAGCAGGGGATGGCGGTCACTGACGGTGCGTTGCAGTTGCACCGCCGCGGCGCGGAGTTGCGAAAGGGCCGCATCCCCGTGTCCGGCGTCCGCTTCCAGCCCCGCCAGGTCCACGAGGTTCTCGACCTGCCCCACCCGGTCGACCTGGTGTTCACGCCGCAACGCCAGGGCGCGCTCGAACAGGCGACGGGCTCCCTGCGCTTCTCCATTGGCACGGCTGCAACGACCCAGCTGCGAGTAGAACGCCGCGACCTGCGGTGGCAGCTGCGCCTGCTCGCGGCGGGCGGCATCCATCGCGGGCTCCATCAATCCGATGCACTGCACCGGGTCACCCAGCAGGCGCAGCACGCGGCCGCGCTGCGTCAGCGACTCCAGGCGCAGGCTCGATGGCACATCGCCGCCCGTACCGATCAGCCGGGCCTGCTGTTCCAGCAGGACTGCAGCCTCACGGTAGTCGCCCAGGCCGATGCGTGCCCGCGCGACGACGCCGAGGATCTCCGCCAGGGCGCGCGGCTGCTGCGCCAGCTCGCGGTTGCCGCGCTCGACGGAGACCGAAAGCAGGTCGCGCAGGTCCAGCGGCTCGCCGTCGCGGGTGCCGCCCGCACCTTCGAACACGCCGATCATGAAATCCTGCATGGCCTGCGCACGTGCCGCCTCGTTCACCGCCTCCCGCGCCTGCCAGGCGACGATGCCGAGCGAAGCGGCGAGTACCAGGGTGATGAGGGTGGCGGTTGCCAGCGGCCAGCGATGGCGCTGGACGTACTTGCGCATCCGGTAGCCGAAGCTCTGCGGCCTCGCCTGCACGGGTTGTCCGGCGGCATAGCGCTGGAGGTCCTGGCACAGCGCCTCCACCGACGGATAGCGCTTCTCCGGTTGCTTGGAGAGCGTCTTGAGCACGATGTTGTCGAGGTCGCCGGCGATGGCGCGGGAAACCTGTCGTCGATGGGACGCATCGGCCGGGGGCCGGGACGTTCCGCGCTCGTCCGGCCGGAGCGCCGCCTGCGAAGGGCGCTGCGGATCGTGGCTGAGGATCGCCTCTTCCCAGGCCGCGTCGCTCTCGCGATCCAGCCGGTAGGGGGTCGCATCGGCCAGCAGCTCGTACAGCACCACGCCGAGCGAGTAGACATCGGTCATGGTGGTGACCGGCTCGCCCCGGATCTGCTCGGGCGCGGCGTAGTGCAGGGTGAAAGCACGCATGCCGGTGCGGGTCTGCTCCGGAAGCGGCACCTCGGTATCAAGCAGCTTGGCGATGCCGAAATCCAGCAGCCGCACCTCACCCGCAGGCGTCACTAGGATGTTGGAAGGCTTGAGGTCGCGATGGACGATGAGGTTGGCGTGGGCGTGGCTGACCGCTCCACAGATCTGGTTGAACATGGCCAGGCGCTGGGCCAGCGGTGTCTGGCGGTCCCGGCAGTAGTCGGTGATGGGCACGCCGTCCACGTATTCCAGCGCGAGATAGGGCAGGCCTTCGTTGCCGACGCCGGCATCGAGCAGGCGGGCGATGTGCGGGTGCGCCAGGCGGGCGAGGATCTGCCGCTCGCGGGTGAAGCGCAGGCGCAGGTCGGTATTGGCCAGGCCCGGCCGCAGCAGTTTGAGCGCGACCCGCCGTTCGTACAGCCCGTCGGCCCGTGCGGCCTGCCAGACCTGCCCCATCCCGCCCTCGCCCAGCAGCCGCTCGAGCCGATAGGGGCCGACCGTACTGCCCGGCCGCACGCCTTTCGCCGGCGATACCACCGGTTCGGCCAGGAAATCCTCGTGGTCCTGTTCCAGCGCGATCAGCGACTCCAGCTCCGCCGCCAGCGGGGGGTCCTCCTCACGCAGCGCCTGCAGCCGCGACCTGCGGGCCCCGGCGCCAAGCTCGAGCAGGGAATCGAGCAGGGGTGACAGCCTGGACCAGCGTTCGGCGTCCATCGTCGGCTCGTCAGCTCGGAGAGGTGGTGCGGTCGATCAAGAGGCCTCCTTCGGCGGGCCGCGGCCGCACGTTCAGCCGGCGGGATCTTCGCGCAGCGATGCGAGCAGGAACATGCGCGCCTTCTGCCAGTCACGCCGGATGCTGCGCTCGGAGCGCTCCATCAGCGCAGCGATTTCCAGCTCCGACAGCCCGGCGAAGTACCGCAGCTCGACCACCCGCGCCAGGCGCGCATCGACGCTTGCCAGACGGGTCAGCGCCGCATCCAGCCCCAGCATCTCCTCGTCCAGCCGCAGCCCGCCCTCGAGGTCCTCGGGCAGGTCGGTGACCCGGTGCATGTCGCCACCACGCTTCTGGGCGAGGCGCTGGCGGGCGTAGTCCACCACCACCGAACGCATGGCCGACGCCGCGTAGGCGAAAAAGTGCGCGCGGTCCTCGAACTTCGCTTCCCGGCGCCCTGCCAGCTTGAGGTAGGCCTCGTGCACGAGGGCAGTGGCGTCGAGGGTCTGCCCGTACTGGCCGGCCAGCTGCCGCCGGGCCATGGTGTGCAGCTCCTGGTAGAGGGTGGCGAGCACGCGGTCGAGCGCGCCGCGGTCGCCGTCGCGGGCTGCATCCAGCAATTGCGTGATGTCGGCGCTGCCGTCCATCCTCATCCCCATGGCAATCGCCGTGGACTATAGCGCTTCCAGCGCGGGGGCAAGGCGGCGCTACCGCTGGCAGCCTCCGCACCAGACACTGGCGCGCTGCCCGATCTTCGCCTCCTTCAACGGGCGGCCGCAACGGCGGCAGGGTTCGCCGCCGCGGCCGTACACCGCAAGCTCCTGCTCGAAATAGCCCGGCGCGCCGTCCGGGCTGATGAAGTCGCGCAAGGTCGTGCCGCCGCGGGTGATGGCATGGTCCAGGACCCGCCTGACCTCGCCCGCCAGGCGTTCGTACCTCGACAGCGATACCCGGCCAGCGGGCCGCAACGGCGAGATGCCGGCGGCGTGCAGGGCTTCGGCGGCATAGATGTTGCCCACACCGACCACCACGGCCTGGTCCATCAGGAAATTCTTCACCGGCGCCGTGCGCCCCCGTGACAGCAGGTGCAGGTGGCGGCCGTGGAAGTACTCCGACAGCGGCTCGGGCCCCAGCCCCGCCAGCAGCGGATGTACCTCGCCCGCCGGCTGCCACAGCACGCAGCCGAAGCGCCGGGGGTCGTTGAACCGCAGCACGTGGCCGCCTTCGAGCAACAGGTCGACGTGGTCGTGCGTGCGGGGCGGCAGCGCTTCCGGCAAGACCCGCAGGCTGCCCGACATGCCCAGGTGCAGCAGGACGCTGCCGGGCTGCGTGTCGAGCAGGAGGTACTTGGCACGTCGCCGCACCGCTTCGATCCGTTGGCCGGGCAGGAGATCACTGATCTCCGGTGCTATCGGCCAGCGCAGCGTGTCCCGGCGCAGGGTCGCGCCGAGCACACGGCGGCGCTCGAGATGGGGAGCGAGTCCACGGCGGGTGGTTTCGACTTCGGGCAATTCAGGCATGGGCCGACAGCTTAGCCGCCCCCGGAAGCGTCCCGGGCGGTGGAATCACGACGCCGGTCGCCGGTGCCTGAACGACCCTGTCACGGAACTTGACCATACCCACACAGCACCCCCCGTACGGTGGCATCATGGCGGTGGGACCTGCCATCGCCGGTTCCACCGTTCCCCGGAGTCCTCCGCAATGCCCGCTTCCCTGCTCGATTTCCTCGCCGGCGGCCTGTTCCAGGCCAGTTTCGGCACCCTGCTGATCTACCTGCTGGTCGCCACCCAGCTCACCATCTTTTCGGTGACCCTGTACCTGCATCGCAGCCAGGCGCACCGTGCGGTCGATTTCCATCCCGTGCTCGCCCATTTCTTCCGCTTCTGGACGTGGCTGACCACCTCGATGATCACCCGCGAATGGGCCGCCATCCACCGCAAGCACCACGCCAAGTGCGAGACCGAAGAGGATCCGCACAGCCCGCAGGTGAAGGGCATCAGGACCGTGTTCTGGCGCGGCGTGGAGCTGTACCGCGAAGCCCGCAATGACCGCGAGTCGATCGAGAAGTACGGCAAGGGCTGCCCGGACGACTGGATCGAGCGCAAGGTCTACACCCCGCACGCCACGCTGGGCCCGACCCTGCTGCTGTTCATCAGCTTCGCCCTGTTCGGGGCCGCTGGCATCGCGGTGTGGGCCATCCAGATGGCCTGGATCCCGTTCTGGGCCGCCGGCGTGGTGAACGGCCTGGGCCACTGGTGGGGCTACCGCAATTTCGAGACCACCGATACCGCCACCAACCTGACCCCCTGGGCGGTGTGGATCGGCGGCGAGGAGCTGCACAACAACCACCACGCGTTCCCGAGCTCGGCGAAGTTCTCGCTGCGCAAGTTCGAGTTCGACATCGGCTGGACCACGTTGAAGCTGTTGCAAGCCGTCGGCCTGGCCAAGGTGCTGCGCGTGGCACCGACGCTGGACGTGCGGCCGAACATCGCCATGCCCGACGGCGAAACACTGCGGGCGCTGCTGGCCATCCGCTTCCAGGCGATGACCGACTACTACCGCAAGGTGACGCTGCCGACCCTGCACGAGAGCCGCGCGCGGCTGCCGCGGAAGCTTCGCAAGGGGTTGGCCGATGGTGGCCGCTGGCTGGACGAAGACAAGCGCGCACGCCTGCAGGCGTGGCTGGACGAGCGTCCGCGCATGGCGACCCTGGCCGAGTACCGGCAGCGGCTGCAACAGGTACTGGACGACCGTTCCAACGACGCCCAGACCACGCTGAAGAAGCTGCACGCATGGTGTGCCGAGGCCGAAGCCAGCGGCATCCAGTCGCTGCAGCAGTTCTCCGAGCGCCTCAAGGGCTACGCGCTGGTGCCGGCGCGCAGCTGACGAGGACGGCCGTGCCGAACTTGCTCCTCCTGAAACCCGCGCCCTCTGGTGCGGGTTTCCTTTTGCTCGCGGTCGCGACCTTCTGGCAGATGCCGGTGCCCGCCCAGGTCTCGGCGCCCACGGGCTACCTGGAGCGCATGGACACCGATGGAGACGGAGCAGTCTCGCTGTCCGAATACCTGGACTGGATGGGATACGCATTCGAACGCATGGATGCGAACCGGGACGGTCTGCTCGAATCCCACGAGCTGCCCGGCGGCCGTGGCAGGCCGGTGACCCGCGCCGCACACCGGGAATCGCTGACGCGCGCGTTCAAGCGCCAGGACGTCAATGGCGACGGTCGGCTGGATGCGGCCGAACTCTCCGCCCCGCCCCAATAGCCCCCGCAGCAGCCAACGCGCAGTGATACTGCCGGCCTAGCCGAACTCCCGGTCCGTCTGGGGGGCCGAGTACTGGTCCGGTTCGAGCAGGTAGTCCAACAGGTCCTCGCGCAGCGGCTGGCGCTCGTTGAGGAAGACGCTGATATCGCCGGTGACCTCCAGGATGGCGCACTGCACCTGCTCCAGCGAACGAGCGCCCTTCATTCGCAACTCCGCGTAGAGTTCGCGCCGGGTGGTGCGCTCTTTCTTCAGGGCGTCGTAATCCACCACTCCGTCGCGAACCAGCACCCTGGGCTCGGACTCGACGTAATTGCGTACGTGCCGCCAGCGGCCCGCCGCCACCTCCAGCCCGACGTTCAGCAGTGTGATGCCGATCAGGATCACCGCCGCATACGCCAGTGGCACCGTGGGGTACAGCAGCGCATCGCCGGCGGCGGAACCCAGCGCGATCATCAGCATCTGCTGCATCGGGCTCAGGTCCTGCTGCCCACGCTTCCCGATCAGCCGCATCACGGTCAGCAGGATGGCGAACACCACCACTGCCTTCAGGCCGATCTCCAGGAAGTACAGCTTGGGCGGCAGTCCGACCAGCAGCCGGTCCCACTCGAACACGCGAAAATCGGTTTCCATCATGGGTCCTGGACAGGGATACCCCGTCTAGTTAGCCCGCCCGAAGGCAAGAGCGGGTGATGGCGGATGCGACAACGCCGGCACGGGGCCGGCGTTGTCGCATGGCGCGGTGGCCGAACCGCCGCTACTGGGTGATGTCCACCTTGTAGGTCTCGCGCAGGAACAGCGACCCGACCACGAAGGTCATCAGCGCAATGGCGATCGGATACCACAGGCCGTAGTAGATGTTGCCGGTGGCCGCCACGAGTGCGAACGAGATCGTCGGCAGGAACCCACCGAACCAGCCGTTGCCGATGTGGTACGGCAGCGACATGGAGGTGTAGCGGATCTTGGTCGGGAACAGTTCGACCAGCCACGCCGCGATCGGTCCGTAGACCATGGTCACGTAGAGCACCAGGATGGTCAGGATCAGCAGCACCATCGGCTTGTTGATCCGCGCATCGTCCGCGGTGCGGGGGTAGCCGGCCTCGTCCAGCACCGGCATCAAACCGGTGGTGAATTCGCCCGTCCTCTCCTTGACCTCGGCCGTCGCAAGGCCGGTGGCCTCGTAGCTCTGGATTTCGGCGTCCCCGATGCGCACCGTCGCCACGGTGCCGGCCGGCGCTTCCTCCACCGTGTAAGGCACGCCCGCCTTGGCCAGCGCCGCGGTGGCGATGTCGCAGGAGCTGGTGAACTGCTTCTTCCCGACCGGGTCGAACTGGAAGCTGCAGGTATCGGGGTCGGCGACGACCACGGCCGGCGCACGCTCGCTGGCCTCGGCGATGGCCGGGTTGGCGAAATGGGTCAGGCCCTTGAACAGCGGGAAGTAGGTCAGCGCCGCGATCAGGCAACCGGCCATGACGATCTTCTTGCGCCCGATCTTGTCCGACAGCCAGCCGAAGAACACGAAGAACGGGGTGCCGATCATCAGTGCGCCGCCGATCAGCAGCCAGGTGGTGGTGGCGTCCACCTTCAGCGACTGGGTCAGGAAGTACATCGCGTAGAACTGCCCGGCATACCAGACGACCGCCTGGCCGGCGGTGGCGCCCAGCAGCGCGAGCAGCACGATGCGGCCGTTGCGGGAAAAGAAGCTCTCGGTGATCGGCGCCTTCGACAACTTGCCCTGGCTCTTCATCTCCTGGAACAGCGGCGATTCCGACAGCTGCATGCGAATCCAGACCGACACGCCCAACAGCACGATCGACAGCAGGAACGGGATGCGCCAGCCCCACTCGGCGAATGCCTCCGTACCCACCACCGTGCGCACGCCGAGGATCACCACCAGCGAGAGCAGCAGGCCGACGGTGGCCGTGGTCTGGAGAAACTGGTGTACAGGCCGCGTTTGCCGTTGGGGGCGTGTTCGGCGACATAGGTCGCCGCGCCACCGTACTCACCGCCCAGCGCCAGGCCCTGCAGCAACCGCAGCACGATCAGGATGATCGGGGCGGCGATGCCGACGCTCGCATAACTGGGCAGGATGCCGACCAGGAAGGTCGAGATGCCCATGATCACGATGGTGACCAGGAAGGTGTACTTGCGCCCGATCATGTCGCCGATGCGGCCGAACACGATCGCGCCGAAGGGCCGCACCGCGAAGCCCGCGGCGAACGCCAGCAGCGCAAAGATGAAGCCGGTGGTCTCGTTGACGCCGCTGAAGAACTGCGCGGCGATGATCGCGGCGAGGGAACCGTAGAGGTAGAAGTCGTACCACTCGAACACGGTCCCCAGGCTGGACGCCAGGATGACCTTCTTGTGGCTCTGGGTGAGCGGTGCCGCGGGCCCGGGGGCGGCGGCGGAAGCGACGGTCGACATGCGTGTGTCCCCTTAGAAGCTGTACTTGACGTGGGTCTGCAGGCGGTTGATCTCGCCCGAATCGCCGGTCTCGAGTTCACGCTTGCCCCAGATCAGCTCGGCGCCCACTTCCAGCTTGGGCAGGACCGTATAGATCAGGTTGGCGTGGGCGGACGAAGCGGAGCGGGTGATGCCCAGCCCCGTGTACTCGACCGGGTTGTCGTACTCGGCCATCGAATAGAACAGGTTGCCGCGCAGCTGCGGGCCGAACACGTGTCGCCAGCCCGAAGCCGGCGACGAGGTCGATGTTCTCCAGGCCGCCCTCGGCATCCAGCACGGCATCGTTGTTCAATGCCAGGCCGACGTAGCGCCCGATGCCGCTGCCTGCCGTGACCATGTAGCGGAAGTCGTCGTTGGCGCCAATGTTGAACTTGCCCGAGACGCTGGCGCCGAGGCCGGTGCCGCTCTCACTGATGCCCAGCGGGCCGTTCTGGTACTTGAGCTGGCGGGCGAGGCCGGCGATGCCGAAATGGCCCCAGTCGCCCTTCGCGGTGTAGCGGGCGGTGATGTCGGGAACCGCGCCGTCGTCACCCGATACCTGTGCCATGTTGCCCTGGTAGGGCGTGTAGACCGTCTGCGGGTTCTCCATCGAGAACGACCACGGCCCGCTGGTGTAGCGCACCTGGGCCTGGCGTACGAACACCGTGCCCTCGGTGGGGCCGAGGAAGTCGACGGCATCGGGCAGCGCCGCCACGTCCTGGAAGTTGGACCAGGTCTGGCCGGCCAGCCAGTTGTTCCAGCTGACGTAGGCGTGGCGCAGGGTCGGCGCGTAGGTGTTGGTCGATACCTCGTTGCCGATGAAGGCGGTCGATCCGCCGCCGAACAGGTCGAACTCGAGGTAGGCCTTGAGCTTGTCGCCGCTGTCGAGCTCGGTGTCGGCGCCGAACCAGAAGCGCGAGAAGTTCGCGCCCATGTCGGTATCGGTGCCGCTCTCGTTGGCCATGCCACCCCCGACCGGGATGGTCTTGGGCACGTAGAACAGACGGCCGACGCTACCGTCGGCGAGATCGCCGTCGTTGGTCCGGGTGATCGACGAGTCCAGCTTGATGAAGCCGCCGTAGCTGAAGCGGGTACCCGGGTTGGCGCCAGGCATGATCGGCGTGGACTGGATGGCCGGCGACGCAGCCGTTGCCGGTGCGGCCGGTCCCGGCGCAGCCACGGAAGCCGGTGGTACGGCCTGTTGCCGGTTCTGCTCGGCGACCAGTTGCTGGACCATCTGCTCCAGTTGTGCGACCCGCGCCTCCAGCTCGGCTTCCTTCGCGGTCTGGGCGAAGGCGAAACCCGGCAGCCCCAGGACGACGAGCAGCGCCGCCGCGAGTGGCCGCCTCCCCATCCCCGCCTGGCCAGCCTGCGATGCAATGCGTGTGGACATGTCTGCTCCCATCGAAATGCCATGCCGATTGCACGGACTGCCCGGAGCCTGCGTGCAGATCGCGCTGCACAACCATTCGCCATTGGTCGTACGCCCTCGCCCGGCCCGTACGACCAAGGTCTAAACGGCTTTCACTGCAGCGGCCGCGGTCGATGCGGCACACTCGGACCTGCGCGCCACGTGCGCTGCCGTTCCACCGACTTCCCCGGAGTGCGCCATGAGCCCCAGCCCCGACATCCATCCGGTCGATCCCGACGTCGCCGCCAACGCGCGGATCGACCGCGACGCGTACGAGCGCCTGTATGCCGAGTCGGTCGCCGACCCGGAACGTTTCTGGGGCCGCGTCGGCGAGCGGCTGGAGTGGATGCGCACGCCGACCCGAATCAAGGACGTCGACTTCGACGCGCGCAACCTGCACATACGCTGGTATGCCGACGGCGAGCTCAATGCCAGCGTCAATTGCCTGGACCGCCACCTCGAAGCGCGCGGCGACAAGACCGCGCTCGTTTTCGAGCCCGACGATCCGGAGCACGGGGCGCAGCACATCAGCTATCGCGCATTGCACGAGCGCGTCTGCAAGCTGGCCAACGCACTGCGCTCGCTGGGAGTGCGCAAGGGCGACCGCGTCACCATCTACCTGCCGATGATCCCCGAGGCGGCGGTAGCGATGCTGGCGTGCGCCCGCGTCGGTGCCATCCACTCGGTCGTGTTCGGCGGATTCGCCGCCAACTCGATCGCCGACCGTGTCGCCGACTGCGAGAGCAAGCTGATCATCACCGCGGACGAAGGCCGGCGTGGCGGCAGGACGGTACCGTTGAAAGCCAACGTCGACGCCGCGCTGAAGCTGCCGGGCACCAACTCGGTGGAAACCGTGCTGGTGGTGCGCCACACCGGTGCGGCGGTGGACATGCAGATGCCACGCGACCGCTGGTACGACGCCGTGACAAAGGACCAGCCCGCGCAGTGCGAGCCGGAACGCATGAACGCCGAGGACCCGCTGTTCATCCTCTACACCTCCGGCAGCACCGGCAAGCCCAAGGGCGTGCTGCACACCACCGGCGGTTACCTCGTCTATGCCAGCTACACCCACGAGCTGGTGTTCGACCTGCGCGAGGACGACGTCTACTGGTGCACCGCCGATGTCGGCTGGGTCACCGGCCACAGCTACATCGTCTACGGGCCCCTGGCCAACGGCGCCACCGCACTGATGTTCGAAGGCGTGCCCAATCATCCGGACACCTCGCGCTTCTGGCAGGTGGTCGACAAGCACCAGGTGACGATCTTCTACACCGCCCCGACCGCCATCCGGGCGCTGATGCGCGATGGCGACGGACCGGTGAAGCGCACATCGCGCAGCTCGCTGCGCTTGCTGGGCAGCGTCGGCGAGCCGATCAACCCGGAAGCATGGCGCTGGTATTACGAAGTCGTCGGCGACTCGCGCTGCCCGGTGGTGGATACCTGGTGGCAGACCGAAACCGGCGGGATCATGATAAGCCCGCTGCCCGGCGCCACCGACCTCAAGCCCGGCTCGGCCACGCGTCCGTTCTTCGGCGTGCGCCCGGCGCTGGTCGATACCAACGGTGCCATCCTCGAGGGCGAGGCCGAGGGCAACCTGGTGATCCTGGACTCCTGGCCCGGCCAGATGCGCACCGTCTATGGCGACCACCAGCGCTTCATCGACACCTACTTCAGGACCTACCCCGGCACCTACTTCAGCGGCGACGGCTGCCGGCGCGATGCCGACGGCGACTACTGGATCACCGGCCGCGTGGACGACGTCATCAACGTCAGCGGGCACCGCATCGGTACGGCCGAGGTGGAAAGCGCACTGGTATCGCACCCCAAGGTCGCCGAGGCCGCCGTGGTCGGTTTCCCGCACGACATCAAGGGGCAAGGCATCTATGCGTACGTGACACTACTGGCCGGGGAGATGAGCAGCGAAGAGCTCCGGAAGGAGCTGGTGGCGCACGTGCGTAGCGAGATCGGCCCCATCGCCACGCCCGACCACCTGCAGTGGGCACCCGGCCTGCCCAAGACCCGGTCCGGCAAGATCATGCGGCGGATCCTGCGCAAGATCGCCGAGAACGCGCCCGACCAGCTCGGCGACACCAGTACACTGGCCGACCCGTCGGTGGTCCAGAGCCTGGTGGACGAACGACTGGGCCGCTGATCCCGCCAATCCGGCGATCCCACGGGCGCCCCACCCCCACCCATGCCGACCCTGCTGATTGCCGACGACCACCCGCTGTTCCGCGAAGCCCTGCGCGGTGTGGTGGCGAAGGTGTTGCCGGGCGCCATCCTGCACGAGGCCGACAGCGTCGAAGCCCTGTATGCGCTGGTGGAGCGCGAGGCCGACGCCGACCTGTTGCTGCTCGACCTCAACATGCCGGGTGCCCAGGGATTCAGCGCGCTGGTGCACCTGCGTGCACTGGAACCGCAGTTGCCCATCGTGGTGGTGTCGGCGCGCGAGGAACCCGCGGTGATGCGACGTGCACTGGACCACGGCGCCTTCGGGTTCATTCCCAAGTCGGCCGACGCGGCGACGCTCGGCGAGGCGATCGGCACCGTACTTGCCGGCGACCGCTGGGCACCGGACGCGGCGACCAGCGCGCCGGGCGCCGCCGCGGCCGAGTATGACGCTGCACAACGCCTGCGCGACCTGACCCCGCAGCAGTTCCGGGTCCTGCAGATGCTCGGCGAAGGGCTGTTGAACAAGCAGGTCGCCTATGAACTCGGCGTCTCGGAGGCCACCATCAAGGCACACGTGACCGCGATCCTGCGCAAGCTCGGCGCCAACAATCGCACCCAGGCCGTGCTGATCGCCGGCCGCCTGGCACTGGACCCCGGCACGCTCGCCGCCCATCCCGAGGACGCCGAGTAGGCTGTCGCCCATGTCTCCTCCGTTCCGGCTGCTCGCTCCGCGGCCCCGCTCGATCCAGCGCGATATCTTTGATCTGGTCTTGGCCGATGGGCGCCGCATCAGCGTCCTGCGCGTCCGCGATCCGCGGGCACGGCGCATCAAGTTGTCGGTGGACGAGCGTGGTGCACGGCTCACGCTGCCGGCGCGAGCCAGCCTCGCCACCGCGGAACGTTTCGCGCGGGAGCATCGCGAGTGGCTGGCCGGCCAGCTCGACCGGCTCGAACGCGACATGCCGGCGGGGCTGCAGCGCAACGAAACCGCGTCATTGCCGCTGCGCGGGGTGGAGGTGCCATTGCGATGGGCGCATGGCCGTTTCACCCGGCTCGTACATCAGGATGGCGAGCTGCTGCTGAGCTTGCCGGCGCAGGCGGGTCCTGCGGCCATCAGCCGCGCGCTGCACGACTTCTACGAAGCGCAGGCACGGGCCGATGTCGGCCGCTGGCTGCCCGGCTACCTGCCGGGGCTGCCGCGCGCGCCCCGGCGGATCCGCTTCAAGTCGATGTCCTCGCAGTGGGGCTCGCTGGCACCAGACGGCACCGTCGCGCTGGACCTGTCGCTGGTGCTTGCTCGTCCCGCCGCCTTCGAGTACGTGCTGGTCCACGAGCTCTGCCACCTGCTCCACCACGACCACTCCCCCGCGTTCTGGGAGGCGGTGGAGGATCGCTGCCCGGCGTGGCGTGCCGAGCGCGACTACTTCCGCGCCGAGGGCCGACGGCTGAAGGGCACGCTGCGGGCGCTGTTGCAGTCTCCTGGCGCTGCCTGAGGCCTCAGTCCCCGCGCAGGAAGGGCGCCACCACCGCCGCCACCTGCTCCGGCTGTTCCATGTGCAGGTGGTGGCCGGCGTCGAACACGGCCAGCCGGCCGTCGCGAAGGCAATCGAAGCGCGCCTGGCGGACCGGTTCCGGGAAATAGGTTTGCGCCGGGCGGGCGTACACCACCTGCACCGGGCACTCGATCGCGGCGATCTGGTCGCGGATCTGGCCCTCGCTCATGCGGATCGCGGTGGGGCGGGTCAGCCGCGGATCGCTGCGCCAGGTGAACCCGCCCTGGCGATCGCCACCGCGCGCCGGCGCGATGCCCCGCTCCACCAGGAGGCGAGCCGCCGCCTCACCGATCCCGCCGGCCGTCACCCGCGCCCGCGTCGCCTCGGCCGGGTCGGCGAAGGTGCGCAGGGGCCGGCGGCGACGCTCGCCCGCCGCGAAGGCCTCGCGCAGGTGTCGCGCGCTCTTTTGCTCGTCCTCGGCCAGTGCACCCAGCGATTCGACCAGGGCCAGGCGGACGATGCGCTGCGGCAACGCCGCCGCGACCACGCTGGCGACCGCGCCACCAAGTGAGTGGCCAAGCATGGAGAACCGGTCCCAGCCCAGCGCGTCGGCGGCCGCCACGATGGCGCGGGCCATGTTGACCACCGTGTATTCCGCCGCCAGCGGCAGGTGTGCGCTGGCACCGTGCCCGGGCATGTCCAGCGCCACCAGCTCGACACCCGGCAGGTGCGGCTGGATCGGCAGGAAGCTGGCCGCGTTGTCCAGCCAGCCATGAAGCGCCAGCACCCGCGGCCCATCGGTCGTATGGGCACGCGGGTGGATGCGCCAGCCGGCCAGGCGGCCGAATACCGTGTCGAGATGCAGCTCCTCCACGGTCAGCTCCAGGCGGTGAGCTCGCGGCGCGCGATCGCCGCCAGCGCTCGGGCATGTCCGGGGCTGTCGTTGAGGCAGGGGATGTAGCGCAGCGTGCCGCCGCGCTCATGGAACTGCTCGGCCAGCATGATCGCGACCTCTTCCAGCGTTTCCAGGCAGTCGGCGGCGAAGCCCGGCGCGACCACGTCCAGCGTGCGTACGCCGCGTTCGGCCAGTGCATCGAGGGTCGCGTCCGTGGCCGGCTCCAGCCAGCGCTCGCGCCCGAAGCGTGACTGGTAGGACAGGCTCCACTCTTCGGGGGAAAGCCCAAGCGCGGCGGCGATGGCGGCGGCACTGGCTTCGCACTGCCGCGGATATGGATCACCGGCATCGGCCACCCGCTGCGGCAGCCCGTGGAACGAGAACAACAGGTGTTCGCCGCTGCCGTGCCGTTCGCGATGGGTACGAATGGATGCGGCCACGGCTTCCACCCACCCGGCATCGGCGTGGTAGTCGTTCAACAGGCGCACCTGCAGGCCATCGGCCCGCGCCGCGACGTCGCCGACCGCGGCGGTGGTGGTGGTGGAGTACTGCGGATACAGCGGCAGCACCAGCGCGCGCCGCACCCCGTCTTCCCGCAACTGCGCGAGTACCGAGGCCAGCGAGGGATTGCCATAGCGCATCGCGTGCAGCACGCGGACGCCGTCGAATTCCTCCTGCATGCGCACCGCGAGTCCGCGGGTATGCACCGCCAGCGGCGAGCCGCCCTCCATCCAGACACTGGCGTACTTGGGCGCGACCTTGGGCGCGCGCAGCGGCAGGATCACCCCGCGCAACAGGGGCAACCAGAGCCAGCGCGGCAGCGACACCACCCGGCGGTCGGAGAGGAACTCGTCCAGGTAACGCCGCACGGCGGGCGCGGTGGGCGCATCGGGAGTGCCGAGGTTGACCACCACGATGGCGGTGTCGGGTTTTTCGTTGATGTCCATCGGCATAGGATGACAGCTGCGGTGGTTCCCCTGCGATTCATCACGGCGTCACTAGCCTGAACTTCCGTCACGTCGCGCGGTCCATGCTGCTGCGTCGCGCCGCCCTCGTTTCCCGCCATCGCTACTCCCGGAGTCCACATGTCGATCCTGCCGCGCCTGGCCATCCTGTTTCTCGCGTTCGGCCTCGCCGCCCCGGCCGCTGCCGGCGTCGCCGAGGAGGAACGGGCACGCAATGCATTGCGCGTCCTCAACGAGATCCAGGCGATCCCCGAGTCCGGCATCCCCGATGCCCTCTTCGACGAGGCCCGCGCGATCGTGGTGGTGCCCGACACGCTGAAGATCGGCCTGGTGCTGGGCGGCCGCCGCGGCCACGGCGTGGTGTCGGTCAAGCGACCCGATGGCACATGGTCGAACCCGGCTTTCGTCAAGCTGACCGGTGGCAGCATCGGTTTCCAGGCCGGCGTGCAGTCGGCCGATGTCGTGCTGGCGTTCACCAGCGCGCGCGGGCTGGAATCCATCGTCAACGGCAAGATCACCCTGGGCGCCGACGCCGGCGTGGCGGCCGGGCCGATCGGGCGCAACAGCGCCATGGCGACTGACGGCCGCCTGGAGGCCGAGATCTGGTCCTGGTCGCGCGCGCGTGGCCTCTTTGCCGGCGTCGCCCTGGACGGCGCGGTCCTGAGCATCGACGACAAGGCCAACGAGGCCGTCTATGGGCAGGGCACCACGCCGCGCATGATCTTCGAGGACCGCGCGCCGCAGCGCCCGGCCGATGCGGTGGTGGCCTTCCGCGACCAGCTCGAGGAAGCCACGGCGGCGGCCCACGCCGCCCGCTATGACGGCGCCCGTCGCACCGCGCCCTCGCCCGCTCCGACTCCGACTCCGACTCCGGCCCCGGCCGCTGGCCCGGCTTCGTCCGGCACCGCGCAGCCCCAGCCCCAGCCCCAGCCCCAGCCCCAGCCCCAGCCATTCGAGACGGTCGAGAACCCGACCGTCAACGGGCAGGACGGCATCCGCCGCGAGCCGCTGCCGCCCACTCGCTGAGTTCCAGCGCCGCCGCGGTGCTCACGGCCACGGCCGTTGCGGTATCCTCACGCTCCTCTTCCACGGCGGACATTCCCATGGGTTTCGGCAGCATTTGGCATTGGGTCGTCGTGCTGGTGATCGTGGTGCTGGTCTTCGGCACCAAGCGGCTGAAGAACGTCGGCAAGGACCTCGGCGAGGCCGTGAAGGGCTTCAAGGACGGCGTCCGAGAGGACGACAAGCCGGCCGGGCGCCTGTCCGACCAGAACCGCGAGGACGACACCGCGGGCGACTCCACGCGCACGCCCGACGAGCGCACGCCTCGCGAAAGCTCCCACGACGAGCCGCGCCCGCCGCGCTGACGGCTGCCGACGGCTCCATCCACGGTCCCGGCCATGTTCGACATCGGCTTCTCCGAGCTCTTCCTCGTCGGCATCGTCGCCCTGCTGGTGCTGGGGCCCGAACGCCTGCCCAGGGCCGCACGCATGGCCGGCCTGTGGGTACGCCGGGCGCGGGCCCAGTGGTATTCGGTGAAGTCCGAGCTGGAGAACGAATTGGCCGATGAAGAACTGCGCCGCAGCCTGCAGGCGACCCGTGCCGAGCTGAGTGCCGCCCAATCGCAATTGCGGGAAGGCGCCGCCGGCCTGCAGCGCAGCGTTGCCGATGCCCAGCGCGCCCCCGGCGAGCCGGAGGATCCGCGCCCCGCCCCGCCCGAACGCCGCGAGCCGGGGCCCGATGAAGGCGTGCCGGACGCGCCCGGGCGACGCGAGCCCGGCCACGCTCCGCCGCCGCAGGGCGATCCGGACCCCGCCGGGCCGCAGCCGCGCGAGCCGGACCAGCCGCCGATCGACCGGAATTCGCACACGCATGGCGGCTGAGCATCCGGACGAGCCGCGGTTGCTCGACCACCTGATCGAACTGCGTGCCCGGCTGCTGCGAGCGGTGGCGGGCCTCGGGCTCGCCCTGCTGGCGCTGCTGCCCTTCGGCAACACCCTCTATGCCTGGTTGTCGGCGCCCCTGCTGGCCAAGCTGCCGGCCGGCGGGCAACTGATCGCCGTCGAGGTCGCCAGCCCGTTCTTCGCGCCCTTGAAACTGGCCTTCTTCACCGCGCTGGTCATCAGCATGCCCTGGCTGCTGTACCAGGCCTGGGCCTTCGTGGCCCCGGGCCTGTACCAGCGCGAGAAGCGCCTGGCATTGCCGTTGCTGGCCTCGGCGGTGGCGCTGTTCTATGCCGGCTGCGCCTTCGCGTTCTACCTCGTGCTGCCGGCGGTGTTCGGTTTCCTCGCCCGGGTCGCCCCCGAAGGCGTGGCGATCATGACCGACATCAACGCCTACCTCGACTTCGTGCTGGTGATCTTCCTGGCATTCGGCGCCAGCTTCGAATTGCCGGTGGCGATGGTGATCGCCGCATTGCTGGGCTGGGTCACGCCGGCCCAGCTCCGGGAGGCGCGCGGATATGCGGTGGTGGGCATCTTCGTGCTCGCCGCGATCATCACCCCGCCCGACGTCATCTCCCAGTTGATGCTGGCGATCCCGATGTGCCTGCTCTACGAGGTCGGCATCCTCGCAGCGGTCTGGCTCGGACGTCCCGCTGCTGACGGCTCCGCCAGCTGACATGTCGGAGGTGCAGGCGTGGGGGCCGGCCGGGCTATGGCAGCGCAGCGTGGCGTGGTCGCTGGACGCGGTACTGCTGGCGGTGCCGGCCCTACTGCTGGCCGGCAGCCGGCGCGGGGACTGGACGCACGTCGTGACGCGGACCGAAGCGGTGCTCGAGCACATGGCCGGCGCCATGGCTCGGGCCATCATCGAAGGCGTTCCCCTGCCGGGGCTGGCGATCGAGCTGATGGCCGACGGCGGACTGCGTTCTTTGGCAGGCGCGTTGCAGACGGCCGTCTGGCAGTGGGCGTGGCCACCGGTGCTGGTGTTCGTGCTGGTCGGCGCGGTCTACCACGTCGCCTTCGAGTGCTCGCCTGGACAGGGTTCGCCCGGCAAGCGGTTGCTGGGCCTGGCGGTCTGCGACAGGCAAGGCCGGCGCCTGCGGCCGGCGCGCGCGCTGGGCCGCCATTTCGCCGGGGGGCTGTCGTGGCTCTCGCTCAACCTGGGACATGCCATGGTCGCGATCCCGCCCGAGCACCTCGCGCTGCACGACCAGCTCAGCTCGACACGGGTACTCGCACCTGCCGGTCGGCGCCTGCCGGCGTGGGGGTGGGCATGGCTGCTGCTGCTCGCCCTGATCGTTGTCGCCGCCACCGCCTCCGGCATGGACTGGGCGCTGGAGACCATGACCGCAGCACTCGAGCGGTCCCTGTACGGCTGACCCCCCGGAACGAAAAAGGGCGACCCCGCGGCCGCCCTTTTCCTCCGTGCACGTGCCGCCAGCTCAGGCGGTGACGGCCTCGGCCGGTGCGTCGGGAACCGAGCCCCCGCCGCAGACATCGCGCCACATGCCGTACATCACGCCGAACACCACCACGTACGTCACCAGAAGCACCACGATGTAGACCGGGATGCCGATCACCAGCAGCAGCCACGACCCCACCATCGTAGACAGCATGCCGACCAGCGCGAACAGCAGGCCCATCGCGAGAGCGAACAGGAGCACCGCCACCAGCCCGGCGAGCGACAGCACCAGCAGCGGCAGCAGGTTCTTGATGCCGCCTACGAAACCGTCACCCAATGAAGCAAGGACGCCCCGCCCGCCGATCGCGAGCTGGCCCATGCTGATCGCATACACCCCGGACAGGAACAGCCAGAGCACGAAGCCAAGCGCCAGGGCGGCACCCAGGCCACCGGGCATCTCGTCCAGCAGCGCCGGATCGGCCGCGCCGTCCTGCGCACTCAGCATCAGCTGCATATACCAGCTGAAGAAATCCATACCGGCGACCGCGGCGATCGCGACCATCGCGAGCACGTAGGCCACCATCAACACCAGGCCCAGGCCGACCAGCGGCAGCCAACTGCCATTGCGGTAAGGCACGAACACGTCCGTGGCGCGCGCAGCGCGACCGCTCTCGCTCGCATGGATCAGCCCGAGGTAACCACCGACCAGCGGCAGCAACAGCATGCTGGCGATGATCGAGAAGGCGAAGATCAGCATCTGCCCGGTCACGCCCGGCTGCAGCGTGAACTGGATCGGCATCGTGATCAGGGTCGGCAGCAACGCCGCCACCAGGATCAGCGCCGCGCCCCCGAACACCGCCTTCGGATTGTGGCGGCCCATGTTGATGCCCTTCATCAGCCAGCGGAATCCCGCCAGCGGCCCCATTGCCTTGGTCGTCATGTCACACCCTCCCCTTTGAATTCCCGCAATCCAGGCGAGCGCACCCCAGTGCGCGCCTCCCCAGTCCTTGCTCAGGCTTCGAAACCGCCATTGGGCGCGACCGGCGGAGCCGCCGCATCCGGCGCACCCCCGACGATCTGCCGCCACGCGAAATACACCGCTCCACCCATCACCGGCAGCAGCACCGCCATCATCAGCAGCTGCACCGCGAACATCGAGGCCATCGGGCCAATAGCGAACGCGAGCAGCATGCCCAGCAGCTGCAGCGCCAGGCTGAGCGCGACCACCACGATCACCATCAGCAGCACCAGCACGATCAGCGCACCGATGTTGCGCAGGCAGGCGCGCAGGCTCATGGCCATCGCCGCGAATGCACCGCGGTCGGTGAACATCACTTCGGGAATGGCGACGAAAGTGAAGAAGCCGGCGACGATGCCGACCACCACCACCGCCAGCATCCAGCCCAGCAACCTGCCCGCCGGCAATGACTCCACCAGCGCCGGGTCCGGGTTGGTCTGCAGCTCGACCATCACCTGCGAGACGCGCTGCAGCTCCTCAGGGCCGATCATCGCCACCAGCAGGATGCCCATCACCACCAGCGCGGCGATCTGCGGCAGCAGCATCGCCAGCAGCCGCAGGGCCTTGCCGTCGCGAACGCCCTGGACCAGGTGCGCAGGCGAGGCATTGCGGCCGTGGTCGACTTCGCGCGCGGCATAGATGACGCCACCGAACAGGATCGGACCGGCAATCGCCAGCAGGAAACTGAGCCAGACCTGGCCGCCCATCGATCCCAGCGCGGACAGGCCGCCCCAGATCAGGCCGAGCAGTCCGAGTGCCAGCGGCGCCTTGCGCCACAGGCCGAAGCCGCCCAGCAGCCATTCCGCCCCGGCGCCCGGCGATACCTTTCGAATTCCAGTCATGGCCGTCCCCGTTGAGTCGCGCTCATTCGCGCGTTTATGGAAAGGCCGATTATAGGGCCGCACCGGCTACGGCCGTTGCGCCACCGGCGAGTGCGCCGCCGGCACGCGCGTGGTGCACGAAGCGCTGCATCACCCGCCGCGCCTCGGGGGCGGCACTGACCGCCGCGAGCATGGCGGCCGTATCGAAGCCTTCCCGCTGCAACGGCACCTTGCGCGCGCGGATGTAGCCACGCATGTGGGTCGCGCTGAACTCGGGATGGAACTGCACGCCCCAGGCGCTCTTCCCCCAGCGGAAGACCTGGAACTCGTCCCCCGGCGGAGCGCGCCAGCACCACCGCACCCTCCGGCAGGCGCAGCACGGTCTGCTGGTGGGTGAGCTGGGCGCTGAAGCGCGCCGGCAGCGGCTGCAGCAACAGGTCATCGCTGGCCGCGGGCAACAGTTCCACCTCCACGGTACCCATCTCCCGGCCGCGCGGGTTGTCGCCGACCTCGCCGCCGAGCCCGTGGGCCAGCAGCTGGTGGCCGTAGCAGATGCCGAACACCGGCATGCCGGCGCGGGCGGCACTGCCGAGCCATTTCGCCGCCGCCTCGCTCCAGGGCTCGCGCTCGCTGACCATCGCGCCCGAACCACTGACGATGACGCCGGCGAAGGCGTCGGTGGTCGGCAGCGGCTCCCCCGCCTGCAGGTCCACCACCACGGCCTCGTCGCGGTGAAGCCCCGCGGCCACGCGGATCCAGTGCGGGAAGTCTCCGTGGCGGCGCAGCTCGGGCACCGGCTTGCCGGCTTCGAGGATCAGGAAGGGAGCATTGGCCAAGTCGATGTCTCTCGGGCAGGAGGAAAGCAGGCCGGAAAGCCGGCCGGCATGAGGGCGGCCGTATACTAGCCCGCTTTGCACACGGCCCTGATGACCATGTCGACAGCCGACGCAGGCGTGCCTTCGCCGCCCACCTTCCAGCAGCTCATCCAGCGCCTGAACGCCTATTGGGCGGAGCAGGGCTGCGTGCTGATCCAGCCGCTCGACCTGGAAGTCGGTGCCGGCACCTTCCACCCGGCCACCTTCCTGCGCTCGCTCGGGCCGGAGCCGTGGAATGCGGCCTACGTGCAGCCCTGCCGCCGCCCCACCGACGGCCGCTACGGCGAGAACCCGAACCGGCTGCAGCGCTACTACCAGTTCCAGGTCGCGATGAAGCCCTCGCCCGACAACATCGTCGAGCTGTACTTCGATTCGCTGAAGGCACTGGGCGTGGACCCGCTGGTGCACGACCTGCGCCTGGTCGAGGACAACTGGGAGTCGCCGACGCTGGGCGCCTGGGGCCTGGGCTGGGAGGTCTGGCTCAATGGCATGGAGGTGACCCAGTTCACCTACTTCCAACAGGCCGGTGGCATCGAGTGCAAGCCGGTGCTGGGCGAGATCACCTACGGCCTGGAGCGGCTGTGCATGTACCTGCAGAACGTCGACAACGTATTCGACCTGGTGTGGACGCACGGCCCGGACGGCGCGCCCGTCCACTACCGCGACGTCTACCATCAGAACGAGGTGGAGCAGTCGACCTACAACTTCGAGCACGCCAATGTCGAAGTACTGTTCCGCCATTTCGACGAGGCCGAGGCCGAAGCGGCCAAGCTCACCGGACTGGGCCTGCCTCTGCCGGCCTACGAGCAGGTGATGAAGGCCAGCCACAGCTTCAACATGCTTGATGCGCGCCGCGCCATCAGCGTCACCGAGCGCCAGCGCTACATCCTGCGTGTGCGCCGCATCGCACAGGGCGTGGCCGAGGCGTATTACGCCCAGCGGGAAAAACTGGGCTTCCCGGGAATGAAACGGGCCGCTGGCCAGGAGGCCGCGTGATGGCAGGCGACACCACCATGCAGCCGCTGCTGGTCGAGCTCGGTACCGAAGAGCTCCCGGTCAAGGCACTGCCGGCGCTTGGGCAGGCTTTCTTCGATGGCATCGTGGCCGGGCTCGAAAGCCGCGGCATTCACTTCGAACGTGGCGAGAGCAAGCCGCTCTATACCCCGCGCCGCCTCGCGGTGCTGTTGCCGGCAGTCGCCAGCGAGCAGCCCGAGCAGCGGTCGGAGGTGCTCGGCCCCTACCTCAACATCGCGCTGGATGCGGACGGCCAACCGACGCGCGCGCTGCAGGGTTTCGCCGCCAAGGCCGGGGTCGAGTGGACCGCGCTGGAGAAGACCACCGATGCCAAGGGCGAGCGCTTCGTGCATCGCTCGGTCAAGCCCGGCGCGCGCACCCGCGACCTGCTGGGCGGAATCATCGACGAGGCCATCGCCGGCATGCCGATCCCCAAGCCGATGCGCTGGGGCAACCATGCCCATGCCTTTGCCCGGCCGGTGCACTGGCTGGTGGCGCTGCTGGGCACCGAGGTGGTGGACGCGGAAGTCATGGGCAAGCGGAGCGACCGCATGAGCCGCGGTCACCGCTTCATGCACGACAAGCCGGTGTGGTTCACCGCGCCAGGGGATTACATCGAATCGCTGCGCGCCGCCTGCGTGCTGGTCGACCCGGACGAGCGTCGCGCGCGCATCGTGTCGGAAGTCGAGTCGGCCGCGGATGCGGCGGGCGGCACGGCCCGCATCGACGCCGGCATCCTCGAAGAAGTCAACGGACTGGTCGAGTGGCCGGTGGCGGTGTCGTGCAGCTTCGAGCGCGATTTCCTTGCGGTCCCGGCCGAGGCCTTGATCGCGGCGATGGAGACGCACCAGAAGTTCTTCCCGGTCCTCGATGAGCATGGCGCGCTCGGGGAACATTTCGTAGGCATCGCCAATATCGCTTCGCGCGACGAAGCGGAGGTGCGCAAGGGATACGAGCGCGTGATCCGTCCGCGTTTCGCCGATGCCAAGTTCTTCTTTGTCGAGGACATGAAACAAGGCCTGGCCTCGATGAACGAGGGGCTGGCCACGGTGACCTACCAGAAGCAGCTGGGCAGCGTGGCCGACAAGGTCGCCCGCGTCGTGCAGCTGGCCGAGGGCATCGCGGCCGCCGCCGGGGCGGATGCCGCCAGCGCGCGGCGCGCGGCGGAACTGTCCAAGGCGGACCTGCAATCACGTCTCGTCGGCGAATTCCCCGAGCTGCAGGGCATCGCAGGACGCTATTACGCCGCGGTCGGCAACGAACCGGTGCAGGTGGCGCATGCCATCGACGAGGCCTATATGCCGCGCTTCGCCGGTGACGGCATCGCACCGTCACCGCTGGGCCGCGTGCTTGCGGTCGCCGAACGGCTGGACACGCTTGCCGGTGGCTTCGTCGCCGGTCTGAAGCCAACCGGCAACAAGGATCCGTTCGCGCTGCGGCGCAATGCATTGGGGCTGGGGCGCACGCTGATCGAGGGTGGACTCGACCTGGCGCTCGCGCCTTTCCTGACTGACGCGGTGGCGCTGCAGCCGGTCTCGCCGAAGGAAGGTGCCGAGGCGACGATCGCAGAGCTGTCGAGCTTCATCTTTGACCGTCTGCGTGGCTATTACGCCGACCAGGGCGTGACCTCGCGCCAGTTCGACGCGGTGTTGCAGGGTGCAACCGCATCCTCCCTCCCCGATTTCGACCGGCGCCTGCGCGCCATCGCCGAGTTCGCCCTGTTGCCGGAAGCCGACGCACTCGCCGCCGCCAACAAGCGCAGCCGCAACATCCTGCGCAAGGCCGAGGGCGAAGTACCGGACACGCTTGACCCGGCACTGCTGGTGGAGCCGGCCGAACGCGAACTCGCCGAAGCCGTCGACGCCGCCATCGCCGATACCGATCCGCTGCTCGCGGGGCGCGACTATGTCGCGGTGCTGGGGCGGCTGGCACGGCTGCGGCCACAGGTCGACGCGTTCTTCGACGCGGTGATGGTGAATGCCGATGACCCGGCAATACGCGGCAACCGGCTGGCACTGCTGAAGCGGCTCAGCGACCGCCTCGGCAGCGTCGCCGCCATCGAACACCTGTCGGGCTGATGCGGGCGCGTTAATCGGTTCTTGACGCGCGCCGCGTATCCTTTGCGGATGCGCCTACCCCCCCGCGTTTCCGTCGCCTTCGTGGCCGTGTCCCTGTCGATTGGCGGCGCCGCGCACGCCGCCGAGGTCGGGACGATCCAGATCCGCGGCCTCAACGAGGAAATGGCCGAAAACGTGCGCTCGGCGCTGTCACTGGTGGAGGCGCAGGGGCTGGAAGTCTCCGGCCGACGCATGGCCTACCTGGTGCGCGAAGCCGACGACGAAACCCGGGAGGCGCTTGAGCCTTTCGGTTATTACTCACCGACCATCGAAGTCGAGCGCAGCCGCAACGAAGGGCCGGTGGACGTCACCATCGATGTCGATCCCGGCGCGCCGGTGCGGGTACGCGGCTTCAACGTCGCCATCGAGGGAGAAGGAGGCCGCGACCGCTATCTCGCCAATGACCTCGAGGACTTCCTGCCACGTCCGGGGGACGTCTTCGATCACCGCCTGTACGAGGCCAGCAAGACCACCATCAGCCGCCGCCTGGCGGTGCGTGGTTACTTCGATGCCGACTTCGCCAGTCGCCGGGTCGAGGTGACGAGGGCTGACGAGGCAGCCGACATCGACCTGTCCTGGACCAGCGGGCAGCGCTACGACATGGGCCCGCTGGCATTCGACCAGACGCCGGACCCGGTGGTGCGCGAGGAACTGCTGCAAAAGCTCGTCTACTGGGACACCGGCAGCTACTACCACAAGGGCAAGCTCGACCGCCTGCGCGAATCGCTGGCCCGGCTGGACTACTTCGCGGCGATCGACATCCAGCCGCACCCCGAAGAGGCACAGGGCAACGACGTGCCGATCACGGTGACGCTGACCCCCGCCAAGCGCGACGTCTACACCGCCGGCCTGAGCTACGGCACCGACAGCGGCGCCGGCGTGCGGCTGGGCTGGGACCGCCGCTATGTCAACGACCGCGGCCACAAGGCGCTGGCCCAGCTGGACTACGCGGAGCGTCGCAAGACACTGACACTGCAGTACCGCATCCCCGCCTTCGCCTGGCTCGACGGCTGGTACACCATCAGCGCGCAGGCGGCCGACGAGCAGACCGACTTCATGGACAGCCGGCGCATCGAGCTGGTCGGCAGCCGCAGCGGCGAGATCAACGACCACCTCACTGCGGTCGCTTCCATGCACGCGCTGCGCGAGCGATGGGCCTACGTGGCCGACAACGGCGACGACCCCGACGCGCTGCCGGACTACCGGTATGCCACCTTCACCTACCCGTCGTTGCGCGCCGAATACATCGACGCCGACGACCTGGTGTTCCCGCGCGATGGGCTGGCCGGAACGCTGATGCTGCGCGGCGGGGTCGAGGGCGTCGGCAGCGACGCCAGCTTCGCCCAGACCCGCGCAACGGCGCGCTGGTACCGCGGCCTCGGCGAGCGCGATCGCCTGATCGTGCGTGGCGAGCTCGGCCATACGTTTTCCGGTGACGTCATCGACCTGCCGCCCAGCCTGCGCTTCTTCGCCGGCGGCGACCGCAGCATCCGCGGCTACGGCTGGCGCGAGGTCGGGCCGCGGGTGGAGGGTGCCGATGGCCGCCTGTACGCGCTCGGCGCGAAAAACGTCGCGACTGCCAGCGTCGAATACGAGCACTACTTCAACGACAGCTGGGGCGCGGCACTGTTCGTCGACAGCGGCAGCGCCTTCAACGACAGCCCCGACTGGCGTACCGGCGTCGGCGTCGGCGCGCGCTGGCTGTCCCCGGTGGGCCCGGTGCGGGTGGATGTCGCCCACGGTCTGGACAATCCGGACTCGTCCTTCGAGCTGTACCTCAGCGTCGGGGCGGACCTGTAGCCGTGTCGCCCGTCTTCCGCCACCGCGACGACAAGGGCGTGACGCCACAGGAGCGCGAGGAGCGCATCAAGGCGCTGCGCCAGAAGCGCGACAAGCGGCTGCGCCACCTGGCCGTGCGCGGTGCCATCGGCGCCGGGGCCATCGTGCTGGCGCTGATCGTCTTCGGTTACTGGTTGCTGACCACGGTGGGCGGCCGCGATTTCCTGCTGGCCGAGATCGTCGCGCGCCTGCCAGCCGGATCGGAACTGGAATGGCAGCGGGTCGAAGGCCCGGCATCGGGCCCGCTGACCCTGTACGACGTGCGCTTCACCCATGGCGAAATCGTCTTCACCGCCGAACGCGTCCACCTCGACCACGCCATCCGCCCCTTGCTGAGCAAGCGCCTGGAGCTCGACCTGCTCCAAGTGGACCAGGCGACGCTGGACCTGCCGATCAGTGACGAACCCTTCGAACTGCCGCGCTGGCCGGAGTCCCTGCCGCAGGTCGAGCCGCCGCTGGGGCTGCAGGCGGATCGCATCGAAGTGAATGGCCTGCGCGTCACCCGCGAGGGCACGCCGGTGATCGACATCCACAGCGTGCGTGGCGGTATGCGTGCCGAGCGCGGCGAGCTGGCGCTGGACGAGGTGGTGGTGGATAGCGACCGTGGCCGCTTCTCCGCCGATGGCGAATACCTGCCGGGCGACAACTACCGCAGCGACCTGGTCGCGACCGCCGTCCTCCCCGCCGCCGCAGGCCGGACCCCGCCGCGGCTCGGGCTGGTGGCGCGGGGCGACCTGTCCTACATGGACGTCGCCGTTGCTGGCCGCGCGCCGGGGCCAGTGCGGGCAACGCTGGTGCTACGCGGCGAGGATCCGGTGCCCAGCCGCATCGCCGGCACCGGCCCCGGCCTGCCGACACCCGTCGTCGCCAGCCCGGAGCGGCCGCAATGGCAACTCCAGCTGGACGCGGAGGCGCTCGACCCGGGCTTGTTGACCGATCCCACTGCTCCGCCGGCGGAACAGCCGATGTCGATATCGGCGACGGCCAGCGGCCTCGGTGGCGACATGCGCCTGAGGGGCGAATTCAGCCAGGGCGATTTCCAGGTTCGCGTGCCGACCTCAAGGCTGCGGTTGGAAGAGCAACGACTCACCGTGCGGCCGCTGCGGCTGGAGCTCCTGGGCGGCACGGTGGTAGCCAACGGCCACGCCGACCTGAGTGACCCCGGCGCCGGCGACTTCCGTTTTGCCGTCATCGCCCGTGATCTCGAGTGGGGTGGCGATGCGACCGCCGATGTGACGCCGATCGGAGCCGAGGCCGACCTCGGGCTCGCCGGGACCACCGATGCGTGGGCACTGATCGGCGACGCCACGCTCAGCCGCGCCGGGGAGCAGGCACAGGTGCGGCTGGACGGCCGGGGCGGGCGCGAGCGCATACGGCTGGAGACGCTGCGGGTCGACATGCCGACCGGGACGCTGGACGCCACCGGCTCGGTGGCCTGGGCACCGGCGTTGGGATGGGACATCGACGCGACGCTGGCGGGGTTCGACCCCGGCTATTTCGTGGCGGGTTGGGATGGCGCCGTCAATGGCCACATCGCCTCCACCGGCAGCACCCGGGAAGACGGGGGGCTGGAAGTGGCCGTCGACATACCCGACATCGGCGGTCGACTGCGTGGCCGGCCGCTCGACGGCAGCGGCAGTTTCGCGATGCACGGCGCCGCGACGGCGGCCGGAACAACGGGTTACGAGGGCGACATTGCGCTTGCCCTGGGCGAGAGCCGGGTCGATGCGGAAGGCTCGCTGGGCGAGCGAATCGAGATCGACGCGCGTTTCAGCCCGCTGCAACTGTCCGACCTGCTGCCCGACGCCGCCGGTGCACTGCGCGGCACCGTCCAGGTGACCGGCAGGCGCGACGCCCCCGGCATCGAAGCGGACCTGTCCGGCAGTGGCCTGCGCCATGGCACCTTCGAGGCCAGGACGCTGGCGCTGGATGGAAGCCTGCCGTGGGCGGGTGGGCAAGGCGCACTGCGCCTGACCGCCACCGACCTGGTGGCGGGCCTGGCACTGGAGCGCCTGGAGGCCACGGCCACCGGTGCGGTCGAAGACATGCAGCTCCAGGCGGACGCTCGTGGCGACATGGGCGTCGTGGCGCTGGCTGGCTCGCTGGGGCGACAGGGCAGCGGCTGGCGCGGCACCCTGGCCCGGCTGCAACTGCAGCCGCAGCGGGGCGCGAGCTGGCAGTTGCAGCAGCCGGCGGCATTCGCATGGTCGGCCGGCAGCACCCGCATCGACGACGCCTGCCTGGCCTCCAGTGCGGGCGGTTCCCTGTGCGCGGACGCCGACTGGCCCGGCAGCGGGATCTCGGTCACGGCAGACGACCTGCCGCTGTCGATGGTGGCGGGCTATCTGCCGGAGCGCGAACCCGGCCGCCCATGGATCCTGCGCGGCGATGTCGACATCGATGCGCAGGTGCGACCGGTCGGTGGGGCCTGGGTGGGCCAGGCCCGCGTCAGCTCCGCAGGCGGCGGCATGAAGACCAGCGAGCGGGCGCGCACCGAACTGCTTCGCTACGAAGACCTGCTGCTGACTGCCGACTTCCGTCCGCAGGGGCTGGAAGCGGACCTGGCGGTGGTGGTCAACGAGGACGGCCATCTCGACGCCCGCCTCGCCACCGGCTGGGATGCGTACTCGCCCATCGACGGGCAGGCATCGTTCCGGATGGACGAGCTGACCTGGATGGAGCTGTTTTCGCCCGACATCGTCGAGCCAACGGGATTGTTGACCGGCCAGATCGCCTTTTCCGGCACGCGTGACCAGCCCCGCATCGATGGCCAGGCCCGGCTGTCGGAGTTCAGCACGGAGATCCCGGCGCTTGCGATCACCCTGCGTGAGGGCAACCTGCAACTCGACGCGCGTGGCGATGGCACCGCCGGCATCAGCGGCAGCGTCCGCTCCGCCTCGGCGGCCGGCAACCCCGACACCGGGTTGTTGCGCATCGACGGCAGCCTCGACTGGCAGGGGCAGGACACGCCGCTGGTGCTGGCGATCCGCGGCACGGACGTGCTCGTGTCCGACACCCGCGACCTGCGCGCGGTGGCCAGCCCGGACCTGCAGGTGCGCTATGGGGCCGGTCAACCGCTGCGGCTGGAAGGCAGCGTGACCGTGCCAGAGGCGCGCATCGACCTCGAGCAGCTCGACCAGGGCGTATCGGCCTCGCCAGACGTGGTGGTGCTGGATCCGGTGGATCCGGAAGCCGGCCCGGGCACGCCGCTGGACATGGACCTTCGCGTCGTGGTCGGGGAGGACGTCCTGCTCGACGGCTTCGGCCTGGAAGGCAGCCTCGAGGGCAGCTTGCGCGTGCGCTCCCGCCCCGGCCGGGAAATGACGGCCACCGGCAGCCTGGAGGTCGACGGCGAGTACACCGCCTATGGCCAGGACCTGGAGATCTCCGGCGGGCGCATGGTGTGGTCCAACGATCCGATCTCCGATCCGATCCTGGACATCCGCGCCCAGCGCGAGGTCGGCGAGGTGACCGCGGGGATCTCCGTCACTGGCCGCGTGAGCGATCTCGACGTGGAGGTCTGGTCCGACCCCGCCAGCACCCAATCCGAGGCGCTGGCCTACCTCACCCTCGGGCGCCCGCTGTCGTCCCTGAGCGGCGCCGAACGCAGCGACGTGGACCTCGCCAGTTCCGCGCTCACCGCCGGCGGCAGCTACCTGGCGTCGCAGATCGGGACACGCATCGGCCTCGACGATGCCGGCGTCATGCAAAGCAGGGCGCTCGGCGGCAGCGTGTTCGGCGTCGGCAAGTTCCTGTCACCGCGGCTGTACGTCGGCTTCGGCGTCTCATTGCTCGGCACCGGCCAGGTGCTGACGCTGCGCTACCTGCTTGATCACGGCTTCGACGTCGAGATCGAATCCAGCAGCGTCGAGAACCGCGGCTCGGTCAACTGGCGCAAGGAGCGCTAGGCGCGCTTCGCCGTCCGCGGGAGTATCGCTAGCCGCAGGTGGCCTGCGGCTCGTCGCGACGCAGCAAGCCACGCCAGCCGGCGGCCTTCTCCTTTTCGCGCTCGCATTCGGCCTTCGCCCGCGCACGGGCAGCGGCGGCCTTGGCGCGTGCGGCCGACGCAGCCGCGCGCTCGGAGCGCAGTTGCTGCAGGCCGGCCCGGATCGCCGGCATCGCCGCCAGCGCGGCCTGCTCCCCGGCGATGATGGCGTTGTTGCGCTGGTCGAAATCGCTTGGGCCGATCTCGTGGACCTGTGGCCGGATCACCACCTCGGCCCTGGCCAGCTCCTGCTGCCCCAGCTTCTGGCCCATGATGCTGATCGACTGGTTGACGATGCCGACCAGGTGCGCCGGCCGAATCCCACTCGCCTTGCTGGAAATGTCCACGGCGATGACGAAGTCGGCCCCGAGGTCGCGTGCCGCGTCGACCGGCACCGGGCTCACCACCCCGCCGTCGACGTAGTGCCACTGCCCGATGGCCACCGGCTCGAACACGCCCGGGACGCTGCTGGACGCGCGCACCGCCTGTCCGGTATTGCCACGCACGAACACGGTGCGTTCGCCATCCTCCAGCCGCGTCGCCACCGCCGCGAAGCGCCGTGGCATGCGCTCGAGCGGGCGCTTGTCGACCAGCCGGTTCACGTAGTCCTGCAGGGCCTGGCCCTGGACCATGCCGCCGGAGAACAGGCGCACGTCGCGGATCTCCGATTCATCCATCCCCAGCGCCACCCGCTGCATCTCGAACGGCCCCATGCCGCTGGCGTACATCGCACCGACCACGCTGCCCGCGCTGGTACCGGCGACCACCTCGGCTTCGATGCCGTTGGCCTCGAGCATTTTGATCACCCCCACGTGGGCGAAGCCCTTGGCGGCGCCACCGCCCAAGGCCAGTCCGATCCGCACCTTGGCGGGGGGAGGCGTGGCCGGCGCTTCCACGACAGGTGGCGTCGGCCGGGCATTGCCACCGCAGGCGCCGAGCGCGAGCGTCAGGGCCGTGGCGATCAGGGGGCTGACGGAACTGGAGATGCGCGACATTGGTGCCGGGACGTGGGACTGGAGCGGCGCAGCATACCGCCGCGGGCCCCTGTGGCCGACACAACCTCCGCCCACGTTCACCGCGCAGTCGGGCGTTGCCTCCTGCCCACTCGCGGCCGAAGCTCCGTTCCCACCCGGCCAGTACTACTTATCCCGCCGACCTTCCTTCCCTCTTTTTCGATCCAGAATGGACAGGGTGGCGAACGCCGCCAGATAGACCGCGAGCGTCGCCGTATCCGGCCAATCGACCAGCCGGTCCACCATTCCGGCAGCCGTTATTCCAGCGCCCAGAATGATCGGGTGCGGCCAGTCCCGAACCTTCTTGTATCGTGCTCTGAACACGTACCCGGCAGACGTGAAAAGGGCAAAAACCCCAAGGGACGAAAGGAAGAAGTCCGGCCAGCTTTCCAAGATCGTGCGCCCGTTGCGTGGAGTTGAGTCCGAAAGTGGATGCTATTTCCCCGCGGGGACCAGGCTCTGCGCTGCACCATTGCTGGCACCGACCGGTCCGAGGCTGTCCGGGTCCACCCCTTCGATGCAGGCGACGTTGAAACCGTATTCGTCCGGGGCGCTGCGGCGCTGGTGGTGCGTATAGATGCCGCAGATGCTGCAGAAATAGTGCTTCGCAATGCGGGTGTTCCACTGGTAGAGCGACAGCTTGTCCGCGCCGCGTACCACCCGCAGCCGCTCCAGCGGCACACCGGCCATCATTGCGCCCTTCCGGCTGCACAGCGAGCAGTTGCAACGGCGGACATTCTCGAAGCCATTCTCCAGATCCACTTCGAATTCCACCGCCTTGCAGTGGCAGGTGCCTTTCATTGTTTCCATATGGTTCCTCCATGGTGACCATGCGGTGTTCAGACGCGCATGTGCCCGGGCGGCGGCCACCGCACTCGGACATCAGGAGCGATCACCTGCCGGCTTTCCAACCAGGGTTCCGATCAGCTTCCCGAGCGTTTGCGCGGAATAGCTCACTTTGCCCGGCGTATCGGGCAAGGGTGGTCGCGCGTCCGCTGCTCTCAGTGCTTCGGTCAAGCCGCTCCTGCTCCCGTAGATGGGGGCGACCACCGTGAGGTCCTTCTTCGCGGGCAGTGTGCCGAAGAGGGCCCGGTAGGTGACGACGGCATTGAGCAACGCCAGGTCCTGCCCCGGGTGCATGCCATCCGGCGCGAACCAGGCGAGCTGCGGAGCTTCAAGCAGGAGTTTCTGCAGCCGGCTGGAGACATCGAGGTAGGGCAAGCCAGCGGCCGCGGCCGCCGCCGATTCCTCCCGCACCCGTTCCCGCGATGCATCGGGATGCGCCTGATAGGAGCCCAGCAGGAAGACCTGCACGCCACGGCTGGTGGCGAGGGCCGCAAGATCAGCGATGGCTCGGCGAGAACGTGCGCAGGATTCGGATCCAAAGGAACAGGTGAGGTCTCCACCACGCTCCTGCAGGATGAGTGCCGTATAACGTCTTTCGTCCAGCGCCCGCTCGACCGACCGATCCGATACACGCTCGCTGAGGGTCGCCCCGCCCCGGACGATCATGTCACTCGAGACCGTCCGACCATTGGCCTCGGCTAATGCCTCGAACACCGCGGGCAGGTTGCCCACGTAGGTAAGGCTGTTTCCGACGAACAGCAACCGCTCTTTCCCGTCGAGCGCGCCCCGGTCCGCGCCCGATGCACATCCCAGCAGGAATATCAGGACCAGAATGATGAGGGTCCGCGCCAGTCCCTTGGCGGCCCCAGGCGTCTTGGCCTTCCTGATCATTTGGCGTGTAGCCCGCGCAGCCGCTCACGGAGACCCAGGTACAGCGGCAGTGCGCAAGCGATGCCAAGTCCGAAACACAACGCGATGTACGGCCAGGGCATCGGCGATGCCGGGGCGCGTCGCTCAACGATGACCCAGACCGAGAAGACAAGCGCGGTCCAGTAAACGTCGATGGTGATCGCGGTCGTGAGCGGGTTGGCCAGTGCGGCCGAGAAGAACGGTCCGGGGGCGACGCTGCCGCCAGCTGAGAAATACTGGAGGTTGAAATACCAGGTGGCGAAGAGTCCCACCAGCGCGAACACGTAGTACAGGAGTTCGAGGCGTGACCGCATCAGCAAGAATCCGTTCCTGGAGGAGGCGCGAGATTAGCACCCGAAGCTGCAAGCCGGCCTGCGTCGGGAGTGCATGGCCGTGCGAAAGATGCTGCGCGCAAAAAAGAAAAAGCCCCGGGCGACCGGGGCTCTTTCTCGTGTTGCACAAGCGCGAATCAGCGCTGCTGGTCGCGCCCGCTTCCCTGGCGCTGGCTGCCCGGCTCCTGGCCGCTCTTTCCCTGCTGCTGGTTCTTGCCCTGGCCTTGCGCCTCCTGCCCTTGCCGGTTGTTGCCAGGCGCCTGCTGCCGATGGTTGCTCTGGGTGTTGTCCTGGTTTTCACGGTTCTTGGTCATGGTCGTTCTCCTGGGGGAAGTGCCGGCGCTTGCCGACGATTGAAGAAGACGCCCGGCGGGGTTAGCCACTGGTGATAAATCGATTAATCCCGCCGGTCCTTTTCGAACCGTTCAACATCCAGGTCGGCAAGCGCCGCTGGCGCCCAGTCAGCCGCGGGGTCCGCCCATCACCGGCAGGATGGCGCCATTGATGTAGCCACTGCAGGAAGGCGCAGCCAGGAATACATAGGCCGGCGACAGCTCCTCCGGCTGGGCAGGACGCTTCATGTCGGAGCCCTGCCCGAAGCTGGCCACCTTGTCGGCGGTGCGGTCGGCCGGGTTGAGTGGCGTCCACACGGGGCCCGGCGCGACGGCGTTGACCCGGATTCCGCGGTCGAGCAACTGCGAAGCCAGCGACTTGGTGAACACGTGGATGGCGCCCTTGCTCGAGGAGTAGTCAAGCAGTTGCTTGTTGCCGAATATCGCCACTTCCGAGCCGGTGTTGATGATGCTCGCACCCTCTTCCATGTGCGGAACCGCCGCGCGCGCCATCCTGAAGTAGCCTCCGATGTTGGTCTGCAGGGTCTCGTCCCACTGTTTGTCGGTGATGTCTTCGATCGACTCGGCGCTCTGTTGGAAGGCGGCATTGTTGACCAGCACATCGAGCCGCCCGAAAGCCTTCAGGGTCTGCTTGACCGCCTTCTGGCAGAACCTGCTGTCCCGGACATCCCCGGCGATGACGATGCAGCGGGCACCCTCTTCCTCCACGGCGGTGCGCGTGCGCTCGGCATCCTCGTCCTCCGACAGGTGGAGCACGGCGACGTCGCAGCCTTCGCGCGCGAACAGCACCGCGACCGCACGCCCGATCCCGGAGTCGGCACCGGTGACGATCGCGGCCATGCCCTCCAGCTTGCCGCTGCCCTTGTAGTCCGGCGCCAGGAACCGCGGCTCCAGGTCCAGGTCATGCTCGTTGCCGGGCTTGCTCAGGTGCTGCGGCGGCATCGGGTTGGCGGGCTGCCTGCGGGCGCCGGCCTGCACCGGCTTCTTCTTGGCTGTCTTCCTGGCAGCTTTCTTCGCCGCCTTGCGCGGCGGGCTTTCCTGCTTCTGCTTGGACTCGGCATCGTCCTGGATGGCGCGCTGGCGCTTCGCCGTGGCGTCGCCCCGGGAGGAACTGCTGGGGGAAGCGGTGGTGCGGGTGCCTGATTTGCGGGAGGGGCTCTTCCTGGTCGCCATGTAGCTCTCCAACTGGGGTGCACGGTGGAAGTGGGAATCGGGGGAGTCGACAAAATGAACACGCCCGGGTCCGAAGGGCGCCCGGGCGTGTTTGGTCCTTGCGCTGTCGCCGGCTCAGCGGCTGGCGATGGCCAGGCGCGCCGTGTTGACGTCGCGCACGCCTTCGATGTCCCGCGCCGTGGCCACGGCCTCACGTGCCTCGCTGGGGTCATCGACTTCGCCCGATAGATGGACGACGCCGTTGACGGTATCCACGTCGATCTCAAGCGAACCGACATCCTCGTCGGCCATCAGGGCCGTCTTCACCTTGGTGGTGATCCAGGTGTCATCCAGCGGCTGGTCGGAGTCCAGCTCGTCCGGATCCACGGCTGCGTCGGCGCGCGAATCGACATACCCGCGATCGGTGACCTCGGCCTGGTTGGCGGCTTGGACCGGATCGTCCGGGCGCTTTTCAGGGTCGTTGGGCTGTGCGATCGCCGGAGCGGCCGCGAAGGTGGTGGCGATCACGGCGGCGAGCAGCGAACGGGGAATGTTCAAAGAGTCGTTCATGCTTCCTCCTGCTTGGTTGGCTACACAGGAGAATTTTCGGTGCGTGGCGCTTAGGCAGGCGTGAAAAACACGCGACCCCGGTGTTACCCCGCAACGCCCGTTAAGCGCTCGCCCAAGGTGATGATTGACCCGTCAAGGACCGGCGGTCACCACGGCGCCCCTGAGCTGCGCAGTCCCCCCGCTCACCTCCGTCCAGACGATGTGCACATCGCCCCCGGCAAGCACCATCTGCGGGAACCCGGTGGCACGGCCGCGTCCTTGCTGCGTCGCCACCCGTAACCGGGCCAGCGGCCGCGGCAGGTCGGTGCTCGACCTGGCCAGCCACAGTGCCTGGCCTTCGTCGGCTTCGGTGACCCACAGCACCCATGCCCCTTTGGCATCCATTGCCACGTCGACGCGTCCCTGCACCGACGCTCCCGAATCCAGCAGCAGTGGTACGCGGAAGCTGTCGCCGGCGTCGGGACTGTGCGCGAGCTTGACCTGTGGATTGCCACCGGCTGCGGTGTACCAGCCGACCACCACGTCCTCCCCGGAAGCCGCCACTGCCGGGCCATTCACCGGACAGGCCGGCATCATCCAGTCGTCGGCGTGCACCCGCCGCCCCTCGCTCCAGCGCCCGCCTTCGCGGCGGGTGGCGACAATGTCGCGGATCTCCGCTTCGGTGCGATCGCGATATACCAGCAACGGTCCGCGGGCGGTCAGGGCGGCGTCGGTCTGGCAGCAGTCGCAGGCCGAACGGTCGAGCACTGCCTCGTCGGAGCGCGACAACCCTGCATCGAACACCGCACTGCGTAAGGTCATGGCACCGCCGCCGCCATGCCCGCCGTCGTTCCCATCGCCATGCCCGGCGGTTCCCGTCTCCCGCCCGTCCAGCCAGGCGATGCCGATGCGATCGCTGGCCGCCGGCCACATCGATACGAACCCGTGTTCGGTCGGCGTGCCGTCGTCGTTGACCAGCACCGGATCGCTCCAGCTGCGGCCACCGTCGGAGGACCGTACCAGCGCCACGTCGTAGGCGTAGGTGGCCGCGGCCGACTTCTGCAGCCAGTGCGCCCACAGCGCACCATCCGCGGTGGCCGTGACGTGCGGCGTGTCCGCCCAGTTCACGAACCAGTCGTCGCCCCGGGCAATGGGGGTGGCCGCTGCCCACTCGCCAGCACTGTGGCGTGCGAGCTCCAGCACATGTCCATCCTCCTCAGGCCGGATCCAGGACAGCAGCAGGTCGCCATCCGTGGTCACCACCAGATCGGGCTGGGCGGCACCGGGAGGCGCCGGCAGCGACCACGGCCGGACCCGAAGGGACACCTCCTGCCGCGGATGCGCGTCCTCCGCCTGCGCAGTGGCGCCGGCAGGCGCCGTGCCCTCGCAGCCAGCCAGGAGGAGGCCCGTCAGCGGGGCCAGGAACAGCCGGGGAACCAGGTTCGATCGCATGCCGGCAGACTAGCCGATCGTCCGCGCCGGCGGCAGGGAAGCTTCCCGGTCAGGCCACCTTGCCCCGGCGTTGCCTGACCAGGTGCACCAGCAACAGCGAGATGGCGGCCGGTGTCATGCCGGGGATGCGCTGCGCCTGCCCGATGGTCTGCGGCCGGACCCGCTCGAGCTTGCCGGCGACCTCCGCCGAGAGGCCACGCACGCCGGCGTAATCGAAGTCGTCCGGGATCGCCGTGGTCTCGTTGCGCCTCGATCGCTCGATCTCATCGCGCTGCCGATCCAGGTAACCCGAATACTTGACCGCGATCTCGACCTGCTCGGCCACGGCCGGATCCTGCACCGGCGGCCCCAGCGAAGGCACCGAGACCAGCCGTGCGTAGTCCAGCTCGGGCCGCTTGAGCAGGTCGCGGGCGCTGGTCTCGCGGCTGATCTCCAGCCCCAGCGCATCCACGAGCTCGCGGCCGAGCGCATTGCCCGGCGCCGCCCAGATCGCCCCAAGCCGGGCGCTCTCCGCCTCGATCGCCTCGCGCTTGGTCTCGAAGGCGGCGAAGCGCCGGTCATCGACCAGCCCCAGCGCACGACCCAACGGGGTCAGGCGAAGGTCGGCGTTGTCCTCGCGAAGCTGCAGGCGGTATTCGGCGCGGCTGGTGAACATTCGGTACGGCTCCGAAGTGCCCTGGGTGACCAGGTCGTCGACCAGCACACCAATGTAGGCCTCGTCGCGACGCGGGCTCCAGCCCTGCCGGCCCTGCACCAGGCACGCCGCGTTGACACCCGCCAGCAGGCCCTGGGCGGCCGCCTCCTCATAGCCGGTGGTGCCATTGATCTGCCCGGCGAAGAACAGGCCCTGCACCGCCTTGGTCTCCAGCGTGTCCTTCAGTCCGCGCGGATCGAAGTAGTCGTATTCGATCGCGTAGCCGGGGCGGGTGACGTGGGCATTGCCGAAGCCGCGGATGCTGCGCACCAGCTCGAGCTGCACATCGAACGGCAGCGAGGTCGAGATGCCGTTGGGGTAGATCTCGGCGACATCCAGCCCCTCGGGCTCGACGAAGATCTGGTGCGATGCCTTCTCGGCGAAGCGCACCACCTTGTCCTCGATCGAAGGGCAGTACCGCGGCCCCACGCCCTCGATCTGCCCGGTGTACAGCGGCGAGCGGTCCAGCGCCGCGCGGATGATCTCGTGGGTGCGTTCGGTGGTGTGGGTGATCCAGCACGACACCTGGCGCGGGTGGTCGGCATGGCTGCCCATGAAGGACATCACCGGGCGCGGGTCGTCGCCGGGCTGCTCCTCCATCTGCGAGTAGTCCAGGCTGCGGCCGTCGATGCGCGGCGGTGTGCCGGTCTTGAGGCGGTCCACCACGAAGGGGCCCTCGCGAAGCCGCTCGGCCAGCGTCGTGGCCGGTGCCTCGCCGGCGCGCCCGCCCGGCGACGTGGCCTGGCCCACGTGCACCTTGCCCGCAAGGAAGGTCCCGGCGGTCAGCACCACCGCCGGCGCACGGAAATGCAGCCCGGACTGGGTCAGCACCCCGCGCACCCGCCCCCCCTCGAAGTCGATGTCGTCGACTGCAGCCTGGAACAGGGTGAGGTTGCGCTGGTTCTCGACGGCGCGGCGCACGAACGCCCGGTAGAGGTTGCGGTCGGCCTGGCAGCGGGTGGCGCGTACCGCGGGGCCCTTGCTGGCGTTGAGCCGGCGCCACTGGATGCCGGCGGCATCGGCGGCGTGGCCCATGACGCCACCGAGCGCGTCGATCTCCTTCACCAGGTGGCCCTTGCCGATGCCGCCGATCGCCGGATTGCAGCTCATCGCGCCGATGGTTTCGATGGCGTGGGTGAGTAGCAGGGTCCGGGCACCGGCGCGTGCAGCCGCCAGCGCGGCTTCGGTGCCGGCATGGCCGCCGCCGACCACGATCACGTCGTACTGGTGGAAGTCGTTGTTCATGGGATGTCCTGTGCGGCCATTCTAACGGCCATGGTCGGGGCGACCGCCGCCAATGGTGAAGATCATGTCAACGTTGGCACGCTTTCTGCGTTATCACTCATGCACCCAGCGGGGCAGGCGCCAGGCGCCGGTCGGAATGGAACAGGGCCGACCACGTGCCCGCCGGGGAAGCGCAGGGGCCGAATGTCGGGGGACGTTCGGCCCCTTTTTTTGCGTCCGATTCCGGACATCGCTGGAGGCGTGACCCGCGTCACACAGTGCGCGCGGTGCGCGCGGGCGATCCCGTCACGACCGGCCCTGCCAGTGGTTCCGCGGCACGCCCGCGGTGAATTCGTGCCCAGTCCCCGGACAAGCGAAAGCCCCGCCTGGGCGGGGCTTTCGAAGAGGTGCCGGCGTCGAACGAGGGCGGAACAGGGGGGATCCGTGGATCCTCGTCAGACGCCGACATGGAAGCGGCAACCCAATTACGTCGTATTGCGACACATTCTGTCAATAGCTTTGAACCATCGTCAGCCGAACGGCACCCTCTATCAGGGCTCTACTTCCCGGCTGATCCGGCTGGCACGGGCACGCTGGTAGACCCGTTCCGAGCGCGAACCGCTGTTGCTGGTCGGCCGTGCCGGCGCCGACGTGGCGGTCGGTCGCGGCTGGCGCACCACTACCGGCGCCCGGGAGACCGGGGAGTCCTGCGTGGCGGGACGCGCCTGGATCGACACCGGTCGACGCTGCACCATCGGCGCCCGCTCCACCCGCTCGCGCTGCAGGCGGTCGAGGTCGCGCCACGGTGCCTTGCCGTCGTTGTCCTGGCGGGGCGGACGGTGGCCGTCATCGGGCCTCGGCCGGACCACCAGCGGCGGTCGGTAATAGCCGGGGTGGCCGTAGTAGTCGTAGTAGTACGGATAACGCCCGTAGTAGCCCGGATAGTAGGAGCGCCCGTAGGAGTACGAAGCGCCACCGTAGTAGCCGTAGGGGCTGCCGTGGTAGCGATACTCGGTCGACGGTTGGCCGTAGTAGTAATCGCCGCGGTCCTGCCGGTAGTTGTAGCCGCTGGTCATGCAGCCGGCCAGCAGGGGCAGGACGAGGGCGGGAAGAATCAGTTTGCGGATCATGTTGGATCCCCCGGTGATGTGCAGCCATCGTCGGCCTGCGGGCTTGAATTGGCGCTTAATTTCGCGCTACGGCGCCGGATCGGACCTGAGCGGTTAAGGCGCGGCGGCCCAGGAGGTCACGAGCAGGGTAACCGCTCACCGGGGCTGGGGTTGACCCGCTGCTGCCGAGGCAGGCACCGGCCTCAGCGAGGCCGGCCGCCGGCCTGCCCGCCCACGCCCGCGGCCACGTGGTCCAGGCCTTCGCCCAGCAGCAGCCGCGTGACCGCCGCCCGCTCCTGCAGGGGCCGCGTCCGGACCTCGTCCAGCAACCATCCGATCGAGCGGCACCGGGCATCGTGGTCGGCGCCGTTCAGGCCGGCAACGAAGCCGTCGTTGACCAGGGCCGCGCGCACCCCGGCCGCCTTGAGGGCCTGCCGAGCAGTCGATGGATCGTAGGGTTGCGGAGGCGACTGCATCGCGGCGACGAACAGTTGGGCGATGGCGGTGGCGAACTGCTCCTGCTGTGCAGGCTCGAACCGGCCGGCGATCTCGTTGAGCCCCGCCAGGCTGCGATCGGCAGCCGGATCGAACAGCGCGCACAGCGCCTGCGATTGCGCCGGTGTGCGAGTGCTCGCATGCACCGCCTGGAACAACCGGTCGATCGCGCCGTCGGGCGCACGCACCAGCAGTTCCCGGCTGTCGGCGACCAGGATCGACGGGTCGAAGCCCCACTGCTCCAGCGCGGGCGGCTGGTTGACAGCCCCGGAAGGCGGTGCCGCGCGGGTCGGCAACAGTGCCGATCCGAGCAACAGCGCGGCGGACGTGGCCAGGGCGATCGTGGTGGGGCTGAGCATGGTCGACTCGCGGCAGGTTCCATCCGGAATCTAGTCCCATCGAGCTGAACACCGCGTGCGCACCGCCCAGCGTTCAGGGCCCGCGCTCGCTCCGCAGGTCCTGTGTCGCCCGCAGGTCGCCCGCCGCCCCGCGCCCGGCGATCCAGCTGAAGCCGACGATCCCGAACGTCACCACGATGGCGCCCCAAAGGACGATGCCGCTCGGCCACGCCTCGCCCAGCCACATCACGCCGATCGCGGTGGCGAACAGGATCTCCGCCGCCTGCATGGCCTCGGCCGCGGCCAGGCCGGTCGGGTTGTCGCGCACCATGCCGGTGGCCTGGAAGAACAGCACTGTGGCGATGATGCCGGCACCCACGGCCACGCCGGCGGCCATGCCGACCTGGCCGACGGACGGCATGCCCGCGTCCCATCCGGCATACAGCGCGAGCGCGACCCACGCCGGCTGGCTGGCCAGGGTCAGGCCGAATACGCGCTGGGTCGCATTGAGCCGGGGCACCCCGTCGGGCTGGTGCCGCTCCAGGTGCAGCAGCAGCCCGCGATTGCCGAGCGGATAGGCGAAGGCGGCGCCGGCGACACAGGCCAAGGCGATCCACCCGGCGCGGTCGAGCCCACCGCCCGCATGCCCGAGCTGCATCATCAGCACCCCGGCCACCACCACCAGTCCGGCCGCGAGCGCCAAGGGTGGGATGCGCCGGCGCTCGTCGTCGTAGAGGAACGGCGAGCACAGCATGCCGGCGACCACGGTCAGCTGGAAGGTGCCGGCCACCAGCCACGACGGCCCGCTGGACGCGGCATAGCTCAAGCCGATGTAGAACAGCACGAAACCGACGGTGCTCCAGCCCAGCCACGGCAGGGGGTGGGCGCGGATGGCCCGCCAGACCGGTCCGAAGCCGCCGAACCAGTGCACCAGCGGCAACATCAATGGCAGCGTGATCAGGTAGCGCAGCGATGCACTCCACGCCCAGTGCCCGCCCTCGACCGCCGCCGCGCGGTTGAGCACGTAGGCACAGGTGAAGAACAGGGCGGAGGCGAGCGCGACGCCAACCGCCAGCAGGACGTGCCGCCGGTGCGCGCTGGTCATGCCGGCGGCTGGCCGCGCCTGCGCACCTTGATGCTGTCCAGCGGCACCTGGACCTCGTCCACCCCACCGACCCGGATCGGGGCGCCCGGCGGCGGGCCCCATGCCTGGGCGTAGATGACTTCCCACGTCGCGGGCAACTGCCCGTCTCCGCCGCGCATCGCCTCGTAGGCCTCGGCGGCACGCGCGAACCGCGCGCGCCCGGTGAGGCTGCGGCGGCGGCCGGCCATCGCGTTGGTTGCGCCGATCGTGCGCAGCTCGCGCATCAGGTGCCCGAGGTCGGGGTGGCCGAGCCGGAACTCGTCGCGGTCCAGCACCGGGTCCTTGAAGCCGGCCTCGATCAGCGCATCGCCGAACTGGCCGATCGCCGGGAACAGGCTGACGTGCGGCGCCTCGTCGGCCGCGGCGAAGGCCTCGCGCAGCTCCGACAGGGTACCCGGACCGAAAGTGGACAGCAGCAGGAGGCCCTCGGGCTTGAGCACGCGCCTGAAGCCGGCGAACACCGCCGGCAGGTCCTCCACCCACTGCAGGCACAGATTGGAGAACAGCACGTCGACGCTGCGGTCGCGCAGCGGCAAGGCGCGCGCATCGGCGCAGACCAGCCCGGGCTTGCGCGCGAACGGGTTGAAGCGCGGCCCGGCGGTGTTGCGGCGCGCCTCGGCCAGCATGCCGAGGGCCAGGTCGACGGCCAACACCTGCGCCTTGGGCCAACGCTTCTGCAGTGCCGCCGTGCCATGCCCGGGACCTGCACCCAGGTCCACCACCACCTCCGGCGGCGCTCGGCCAAGGCCGGGATCGTCCAGATAATCCAAAGACTCCATCAGCCGCGATGACACCTCCCGCTGAAGGGCGGCGGCGGAGGCATAACCACCCGCTGCGCGCGAGAAGGCGCGGCTGACCTGGCGGTGGTCGAACAACGGCTTCACGACGCGCTCCCCGGGAGCGAACGCATGAAGCCGTCGATCTCGGCAGCGACTTCGTCGGCGGCGCCGAGGAACGGCGCATGCCCTGCATTGGCAATGGCGACACTGCGCGCACCATGTGCCATGGCGGCCGCCGCCGGCATCGCGCCCGCCGGCACCAGGCGGTCGCGCTTGCCGGACAGCCACAGGCTGGGCACGGCCAGGCTGGGCAGCTCGTCGCGCAGGTCGAGTGCGTCAAGCAACGACAGGCCTTCGTGCAGCGCCCGTGGCGCCGGCTCACCGCGCTCGAAGGCCTGCTCCCTGAGCTTGCGCAGTTCATGCTGGGCGCTCGACGAGCCCAGGGCCTCCAGCGCCAGGAAGCCCTCCAGCGTGCCGCGGAAATCGCGCCTGAGCGCATCGCCGAAGTCGCCGAACAGGGTGCTGCTCACGCCGTGCGGCCAGTCATCGCCGCGCACGAAACGCGGCGAGGCCGCGACCATCACCAGGCCACGCACCGCATCGGGGTGGTCGAGCGCGGCCCGCAGCGCCACCTGGCCGCCCAGCGACCAGCCCAGCCACGCCGCGCCCGGCACCCGCCGCACCAGTTCCGCGGCGAGTGCCCGCGGCTCCAGCGGCATTTCGCTCCCGCGCGCATGTCCGTGTCCGGGCAGGTCCACCACGTGCAGGGTGTAACGCTCCGCCAGCCGATCGACCAGCGGGGTGAACAGTCCGCCGTGCATCGCCCAGCCGTGGATGAGACCCAGCGCCGGACCCTGTCCGCGCGTTTCGATATGCATGTGCTGCCGAACCGTTGTTGCCGTGGGGGAAGTCCGCTCAGCGCGGGGTGTACTGGTCGATCGCCGCCACCCTGGCCTCGGCTTCGGCGCGATCGCGCGCCTTCACCAGCGCCGCGACGAGGCCGTCGACATCGGCCTCGGCATGCAGCGCCGAGAGCGTAACGCGCAGGCGTGCGCGACCTTCGGGCACCGTCGGCGGGCGGATCGCGGTGACCCAGTATCCGGCCTTCTCCAGCGACGCCGCCATCGACAGCGCGCGCGCGTCGTCCCCGACCAGCACCGGCTGGATCGGCGTCTCCGATGGCAGCAGCACCAGGCCGGCGGCCAGCGCGCGGTCACGGAAGCGGGTGGTGAGGTCGACCAGTTTCTCGCGACGCCAGTGCTCGCTGCGGGCGATCAGCACCGCGGCCAGGGTCGCCGCAGCCTGCGCGGGCGGCATGGCGGTGGTGTAGATATAGGGCCGGGCGGTCTCGGCGAGATGAGCGATCAGCTGTTCATCGCCCACCACCGCCGCGCCATGGCTGCCCAGGGCCTTGCCGAAGGTGGCCAGGCGCAGCGGCACCTGCTCGATGGTGAGCCGGGCGGCGGCGACGCTGCCGCGCCCGTCCGGCCCGAGTACGCCGATACCGTGTGCATCGTCGACGTACATCAATGCCTGCTGCACCCGCGCGACCAGCGCCAGTTCGCGCAGGGGCGCGACGTCGCCGTCCATGCTGAACACGCCATCGGTGGCAAGCATGGCCGCGCCGTCGGGCACGCCGCGCAACTGGCGGATGGCGCCCTCGGGATCGGCGTGCGGGTAGCGCCTCAGGTGGCACCCGGCCAGACGGGCGGCGTCGATCAGGCTGGCGTGGTTGAGGCGGTCCTGGACACAGACATCGTCATCGCCGAGCAGGGCCTGCACCACCGCCAGGTTGGCCAGGAACCCACTGCCGAACAGCAGCGCGCGCGGCACCTCCAGCCAGTCGGCGAGCTCCTTCTCGAGCGTGTCGTGCAGGGCATGGTGGCCGCAGACCAGATGCGAACCGATGCCGCCGGCGCCTTCGCGTGAGGCGGCATCCTGCAGGGCGTTGACCACGGCGAAGTGCTGCGAAAGCCCGAGGTAGTCGTTGCCGCAGAAGTTCAGCAGGCTGCGGCCGTCCACCGTGCAGCGGGCGCCATCACGGTGGCTGGCGACGCGGCGGACGCGTTGGCGGGACGCCGCCTCCCGCGCCTGCCGGGCCACCTCGACCCGCTCACGCCACCCCGGCCGGGCCACGGCTCAGGCCACGCAGGCGGGGCGGTCGGCGTCCGTGCCGGTGGTGTCGGTCTCGATGATGTCGGCGTGCACGGTGCCCCCTTCCTGTCCGGCGTGTTCGACGACCTGCATCGGGCGCAGGCCGAGTCGCTCGAACAATGCCAGATCACGCTCGGTGTCGGGGTTGCCCGTCGTCAACAATTTCTCACCGTAGAAGATCGAATTGGCGCCGGCCAGGAAGCACAGCGCCTGCAGCTCGTCGCTCATCTGCTCGCGGCCGGCCGACAGCCGCACCATCGAGCGCGGCATCAGCAGGCGGGCAACGGCAATCGTGCGCACGAACTCGAAGGGATCCAGCTCGGCCAGCTCCTCGTTGTCGGCCAGCGGCGTGCCGGCGACCTTGACCAGCCGGTTGATCGGCACCGAATCCGGGTGCGCGGGCAGGTTGGCCAGCGCCTGCAGCAGGCCGGCGCGCTGCTGGCGCGACTCGCCCATGCCGACGATGCCGCCGCAGCAGGTCTTCATGCCGGCGTCGCGCACGTGTTCCAGCGTATCCAGCCGATCCTGGTAGTCGCGGGTGTGGATGATCTCGTTGTAGAAATCCGGCGCGGTGTCGAGGTTGTGGTTGTAGTAGTCCAGCCCCGCATCCTTGAGCGAGCGTGCCTGGGTGTCGGAGAGCATGCCCAGGGTGGCGCAGGTCTCCAGCCCCAGGGCCTTCACCTCGCGGATCATCGCCGCGACCTTCGGGATGTCGCGGTCCTTCGGCGAGCGCCATGCGGCGCCCATGCAGAACCGCGAGGCGCCGGCGGCCTTGGCCTGCCGGGCCTTGTCCAGCACCGCCTCGGTGCTCATCAGCTTCTGCGCGTCGACGCCGGTCTGGTAGCGCTGGGCCTGTGGGCAGTAGGCGCAATCCTCGGGGCAGCCGCCGGTCTTCACCGACAGCAGCGTGCTGACCTGCACCTCGCTGGGGTCGAAGTGCCCGCGGTGCACGCTCGCGGCGCGGTGCAGCAGCTCGGGGAACGGCAGGTCGAACAGCGCGCGGACCTCGCCGCGGGACCAATCGTGGCGAACGGGGGTTTCACTGACGGCAGGCATGGCGATGGTCCGACGGAGTCAACGGGTCGAGCACGGCAGTCTGGAAAGCATGCCATCCACTGTCAACCACGCCGACCTGCGGCAGGTTTACGGGGCCGGTCGCCTTGCCCGGCTGCTATGGGCCGCGCGCTGCCTGGTGTGCAGCGAGCCCGGCGAGGACGGCTGGGAGCTGTGCCATCGCTGCAGGATCACGCTGCCGGACAACGAGGCGCCCTGCCGGCGGTGCGCGATTCCGCTGGCGGTGCCGACGCCGGGCGCGGCCGGAGCCGATCCGGGATTCCTGCCGGACGGTTGCGATGCATGCACGACCGCCCCGCCTCCCATCGACCTGGTGCATGCGCCGTTCCTGTATGCCCCTCCGCTCGACCGGTTGCTGCCGCGCTTCAAGTTCCACCAGGACCTCGCGGCCGGGCGGTTGTTGAGCGGGCTGATGGCGACCCGCCTGCCGCCCACGCGACGGGCCGGCTGGCAATCGGCAGTGCTGGTTCCCGTGCCCCTGCATCGGCGACGCCTGCGGAGCCGAGGCTACGACCAGGGCCTGGAACTAGCCCGGCCGCTGGCCCGCGGGTTGGGCATTCCCTTGTCGGCCCGGTTGCTGCAGCGCACGCGCCACACCAGCGCACAGTCCAGTCTCGACGCGGACGAACGCCGCGACAACCTGCGCGACGCATTTTCCGTCACCGCTGCGCCACCGCCACACGTCGTACTGGTGGATGATGTGATGACCACCGGGACGACCCTGCATGCCGCCGCCGAGGCCTTGCTGGCTGCGGGCACCCGCCGCGTCGACGCGTGGGTCTGCGCCAGGGTGCCTTGACGCCGCTCAGCCCGTCGGGGCCCCGCCCGTCGCCAGGTAATGGGCGGCGATGCCGAGAAACACCACCATCCCCACCCAATGGTTGTGCAGGAACGCACGAAACAACGGCCCGCGCTCCCGATGGCGGGAGATGTGGAACTGCCAGCCCACCAGCACCACCGCCACGCTCCAGCCCCCCCAGTACCAGGGGCCCAGTTCCGCCTGCCGGCCCACCAGCACCAGCGCAGTAAAAAACAGCGCGTAGAGCAAGCCCTGGATGACCAGGTCCAGGTCGCCGAACAGGATCGCGGTGGACTTGCTGCCCATGCGGATGTCGTCGTCGCGGTCCACCATCGCGTACCAGGTGTCGTAGGCGGTCGACCAGAGGATGTTGGCGCAGTAGAGCAGCCACGCCAGCGGCGGCACTTCGCCCTGCACGGCCGCGAACGCCATCGGGATGCCCCAGCCAAACGCCATGCCCAGGTACACCTGCGGCAGGTAGGTGTGGCGCTTGAGGTAGGGATAGCTCGCCGCGAGGAACACCCCGACCGCGCTGAGCAAGATGGTCAGGCGGTTCATGGTCAGCACCAGCGCGAACGCCACCAGCATCAGGCCCGCGAACAGCGCCAGCGCCTCGCGGCCCCGTACCGCGCCGGTGGCCAGCGGCCGGTCGCGCGTGCGCTCGACATGGGGGTCCAGCCAGCGGTCGGCGTAGTCGTTGATCACGCAGCCCGCCGCGCGGGTCAACCAGACCCCCGCGGTGAACACGAACAGCGTCCACAGCGGCGGGATGCCGCCGGCGGCGAGCCACAGCGCCCACCAGGTGGGCCACAACAGCAACAGCCATCCGATCGGCCGATCGGCACGCATCAGCTTCCAGTACAGCGACAGTCGCTGCCGCCAGCCCGGTAACGGACCGGTATCGAAACGCTCGTAGCTCATTGGCCGCGATTATGCGCGACGTCGCGGCCGGTCGCGCCGGCCACGTCGCAAGCCCCCTGCACGCGGAGCCGGTTTTGCCGCTAGAATGCCAGCCCCGCGAGGCCCCGCAGCACCAGGGCACCGCGTGATCGCCAGGCGCCTGTAGCTCAGCCGGATAGAGTAGTGGCTTCCGAAGCCATTGGTCGGGGGTTCGAATCCCTCCAGGCGCGCCAACCCCATGTGCCAAGGCACCATGGGCGGCGATATACTGGCGCGCGGCCGCTTGGTGCGGCCTTCCGTCGAATCGATACGCGTGGCCCGCCCGGCGCGCGCAATAGGGTGGATCGTGCGCAATTACGACCTCGAGTTCCTGAAGAAATTCTCCATGGTGATCGGGTTCCTGATCCTGATCACCTTCGGCCTGATCATCGGGTCGTACCTGGTGCACCGTGCGCAGCCGCAGGAGGTCCCCGATGGCGTGGCCCGCCGCACCGAGGCGCGCATCGCGCCGGTCGGAGCGGTCTACGCCGGCAGCACCGGTGCCGCCGCGCAGGCTGCCGCCAGCGCCGCCGCCGCCGCTGCCGCGACCGCCAACGTCGCCTATGGCGGCACCATGGATGGCTCGGTCATCTTCAACAACCTGTGCACCGGCTGCCACACCTCGGGTGCGGGCGGTGCGCCGACGATGGCCGCGGCCGACTGGGCCAGCCGCATCCCGCAGGGCAATGACGTGCTGTACCAGCATGCGATCGAAGGCTATGTCGGCCCGGCCGGCGTGATGCCGCCGAAGGGTGGCAACCCCGCCCTCACCGACGAGCAGGTGGTGGCGACGGTGGACTGGATGCTGGCCAACTTGCAGTAGTCCCGTCCGACCCTGCACCGACGACGCCGCCCCACGGGCGGCGTTTTCGTATCCGCTTCCCCCGTCTTGACCGCCCCCGAATGCGGGCGCCGTATCATGGCGCGCATGACTGAACCGACTTTTCCAAAGGATGGCGATTTCCTCGAGGGCAAATCGGTACCGGTGACGCTCAGCGGCCCGGCCGGCACCATCGAGGCGATCGTGGAAGGACCCGAACCCGGCACGCCGCCGCGGCCCCTGGTCGTGGTGGTATGCCACCCGCTGCCCACCGAGGGCGGCACGATGCACAACAAGGTCGTCACCATGACCGCCCGCGCGATGCACCAGAGCGGCGCGGCGACGGTGCGCTTCAACTTCCGCGGTGTCGGGTCCTCCGAAGGCAGCTTCGAGGACGGCGCCGGCGAAGCCGACGACCTCCGCGCGGTGGTGGCCTGGGTCCGCGAGCAACGGCCCGAAGCCGAGCTCTGGCTCGCCGGCTTCAGCTTCGGCTCGTACGTCGCCTACTCGGTGGCCGAGGAGCTTTCCCCCGGCATGCTGGTGCTGATTGCCCCACCGGTTTCGCGTGGCTACGGATTCGACCGGATCACACCGTTCAGCGGCCGCTGGCTGGTCATCCAGGGTGACGCCGACGAAGTGGTCGACCCGGAAGCCGTGTACGCGTGGGTCGATGGCCTGGCGCACCCGCCGGAGCTGGTGCGCATTCCCGATACCAGCCACTTCTTCCACCGCAAGCTGATGGACCTGAGGGGCGCGGTGAAGAACGGCATCCGCCCGCACCTGCCGGCCGCGACCACCACCCCCGATGACTGAACCCACCTCCGCGCCGCCACCCGGCGAGCGCTACGCTGCCGCGGTCTCGCGCGGCGACATCACCCGGGACCCGGCCCAGCAGGAGACCCTGCAGGCACTCGACCGGTTGCACCAGGCCCTGCTCCACCCCCCGCGCCAGGGCCTGCTCGACAGGCTGCGCGGGCGGGTGCCCGAGCCGCCCCAGGGCCTCTACGTGTGGGGCGGCGTCGGCCGCGGCAAGACCTACCTGATCGACCTGTTCTTCGACGGCCTGCCGTTCGAGGAGAAGCGCCGCACCCATTTCCACCGGTTCATGCGCGAGGTGCATGCACAGCTGCGGCTGCACGCCGGCGAAAGCGATCCATTGGCCAGCATCGCCCGGCAATGGCGCAGGAACCTGCGGGTGCTGGTGCTGGACGAGTTCTTCGTCAACGACATCGGCGATGCGATGCTGCTGGGTCGCCTGCTGGAGCGCATGTTCGCCGAAGGCGTCGCCCTGGTGACCAGCTCGAACATCCCGCCGAAGGAGCTGTTCAAGGATGGGCTGCAGCGCGAACGTTTCCTTCCGGCGATCGCCCTGATCGAGCAGCACTGCCAGGTGCTGCACCTCGACAGCGACCACGATTACCGGCTGCGGGCGCTGACCCGTTCGCCGGTCTACCGCGCCCCGCTGGATGCCGGCTCCGACGACTGGCTGCGCCAGCGCTGGAACGAGTTGACCACCGGGTCACCGCGCGAGGCCGGACCGCTGGTGATCGACGGCCGCGAGATCCCCGCCCGCTGCCTGGCCGAGGGACACGCGTGGTTCGACTTCGCCGCCCTGTGTGAGGGGCCGCGCGCGACCAGCGACTACATCGAGATCGCCACCGAGTACCACACGGTGCTGGTGGGCGGCATTCCGCTGTTCGACGGGCAGAACAACGACCCCGCGCGGCGCTTCGTGCACCTGGTCGACGAGTTGTACGACCGCCACGTCAACCTGGTCTGCAGCGCCGCGGCACCACCGCAGGAGCTCTACGCCGGCGGCAGGCTCGCCGGTGCGTTCGAGCGCACCACCTCGCGCCTGATCGAGATGCAATCGGCCGAGTACCTTGCGCTGGAGCATCGCGGCTGAGGCCCGTTGCCGCACGGCGGCGGCACGGAAATTTTCCAGGCGCTAGGATCGGGGCTCCACCACCGGGGATTCCGCCCATGCGCCAGTTGCTCCTGCCCGCCCTGCTCGCCAGCCTGCTCGCCCCCGTCGCCTCGGCCCAGGACGTGGAGCAACGGCCGGAGGTGCAGGCAGCCGCCGAACGGTTGCGGGACGACGTCATCCAGCTGCGCCGCCACTTCCACCAGCACCCGGAGCTGTCCAACCGCGAGGAGCAGACGGCCGCGAAGGTCGCCGAACACCTGCGCGCGTTGGGGCTGGAGCCACGTACCGGCATCGCCCACCACGGCGTCGTCGCGATCATCGAAGGCGGACTGCCGGGCCCGGACATCGCCCTGCGCGCGGACATGGACGCGTTGCCGGTCACCGAACAGACCGGACTGCCGTTCGCTTCGGAAGTCACCACCACCTTCAACGGCCAGCAGACCGGCGTGATGCACGCCTGCGGCCATGACGCCCATACCGGCATCCTGCTCGGCGTCGCCGACGCGCTGGTGGCGATGAAGGACACGCTGCCGGGACGGGTCATGCTGGTATTCCAGCCGGCCGAGGAGGGCGCGCCCGAGGGCGAGGAAGGCGGCGCTTCTTACATGCTCGAAGAGGGCCTGTTCGCCGACTTCAAGCCCGAGGCGATGTTCGGGCTGCACGTGTTCTCGTCATTGCCGGTCGGCACCATCGCGGTCCGCCAGGGGCCACTGATGGCGGCGTCCGACAAGTTCAGCATCACCGTGACCGGCGTGCAGACGCATGGCTCGCGCCCTTGGGGCGGAGTCGACCCCATCGTCGCGGCCGCCGACCTGATCGGCAGCGCGCAAACCGTGGTCAGCCGCCGCAGCGATATCGCCAACCAGCCGGCGGTGGTCAGCTTCGGCTCGATCCAGGGTGGCATCCGCTACAACATCATCCCTGACAAGGTGGAGCTGGTGGGCACCATCCGCACCTTCGACGAAGGCATGCGCGAGAAGATCCACGCGGACCTGCGCAACGTGGCCGAACATGTCGCCGCCGCCCACGGTGCCACCGCCGACGCGCGGGTGCCCGACAGCACCGGCAACCCGGTGACCGTGAACGACCCGGCACTGACCGAGCGCATGCTGCCGAGCCTGCGGGCGGCCGCCGGCGCCGACAAGGTCATCGAGCCACCGCTGCAGATGGGTGCGGAAGACTTCGCCTATTACGCGCGGGAGGTCCCATCGATGTTCTTCTTCGTGGGCGCCACCGCCCCGGGCATCGACCCGGCCACCGCTCCCAGCAACCACTCGCCGAAGTTCACGCTGGACGAGGCGTCACTGGACCTCGGGCTGCGAGCGATGCTGCAGGTGACGCTGGATTACCTGCACGGCGCAGGTTAGCCAGGCGGTGGCGGCGACAGCCACCACTGCCCGAACCGGTCGCGACTGACGTCGCTCCTACAGGTGCATCGCGTGGCCAAGCCAGGACGACGCACGTCCGCTTCACCACCAAGGTTCTGTAGGAGCGGCTTCAGCCGCGATCATGGAATCGGCGCGGGCAAACCATTGCCGGATCGCGGCTGAAGCCGCTCCTACAGGGGGGCTACGCCCATTGCGTCACCCGATGCAGCGCGCGAAGCGGGTTGTAGGAGCGACGTCAGTCGCGACCGACTCCCACGTTGCCACTCACCCGCCGACACCCGACCGACGCCAACCACCCGCCACCACCCATGCGGTGCCACGCGCGATAATGCGTCGATGACCACAAACGACCTTCCGCTCGGCCGCCACGTCGAGTACCCGCGCGAGTACGACCCGTCACTGCTGTTCCCCATCGAACGCGCGCTCGGCCGCGGGGAACTGGGCATCGACGGTGGCGCCCTGCCGTTCATCGGACACGACCGCTGGCACGCCTATGAGCTGGGTTGGCTGGACACACGGGGCAAGCCACGGGTGGCGACCGCGACCCTGACGGTGCCGGCGGACTCGCCGCGCCTGGTCGAATCCAAGTCGCTCAAGCTCTACCTCAACTCCTTCAACGCTTCCCGCTTCAACGACGATGCACAGGTGCTCGAACGCATGGCGGCGGACCTGTCCGCAGTGGCGGGCGCGCCGGTGCAGGTGGCGTTCGGCCTGCCGGACTTCGATCCCGGCGAGGCGGCGTGCATCGATGGGACGGCGGTCTCCATCGATCATTACGGACCGCCGCATGCCGGTTTCCTCGCGGCCGACACGGATGACGTGGTCGAGGAGGTGCTGTCCAGCGCGTTGCTGAAGTCCAATTGCCCGGTCACGGGTCAGCCGGACTGGGCGCGCCTGGTGATCGACTACCGGGGACCGCGCCTGGACCGGGCCGCGCTGCTGCGCTACCTGGTCTCGTTTCGCGACCACTGCGAGTTCCATGAGCAATGCGTGGAGCGGGTATTCACCGACCTGATGGCCCGCGCACGGCCGGCCCGACTGTCGGTGGAAGCACGCTATACCCGCCGCGGCGGGCTGGACATCAACCCGTGGCGCGCGACGCCGGGAACGGTCGCTCCAAGGGCAGGCCGGGACCTGCGCCAGTAGCCCGCCAAATGGGAGCGGGGGGCCAGCGGGGACCTCGACTTCACGCTGCGCGTGCAAAGGTGCCGGCGGGCTGAAGCACCTCCGGTGACCGGGGTGCACCCGGTGTCCGCGGCACCGGGGATCGGTCCGGTACGGACCGTCCCGGAGGATTCATGCGCCTGCTCGTCGCCACGGCACTGCTGTTGGTCCTGTTCCCCGGCGTTGCGTTGCGGGCACAGGCGCAGGACGCCGGCAGCGGGATCGACGTCGGCGGCGCCATCCGCTTCAACTACGGATGGAAGGACTACGACAACGACGACAAGTTCGATCTCGAACTGGTGCGCGCGGATCTGTCGTGCGAGCGGGGACGCTTCATCTGCTCGGCGCAATACCGCTGGTACGAAGGCTTCTCCGCCGTCCATCACGCGTGGGTGGGGATCCAGGCGACCGAGCAGCAGCAGGTGCGCGCCGGGATCGTCCAGGTCCCGTTCGGACTGCTGCCGTACGCCTCGCACAGCTTCTGGTTCGGCTCGGGCTACTACCTCGGTATCGAGGACGACTACGACCTGGGCGCGACCTGGACGCTGGACAACGGCGAGTGGCGGGCGGACGCCGCCGTGTTCGCCGGCGACGAATACGGCACCGGCCGCGAGGACGGTCGCTACTCCTTCGATGTCGCCACCACCGCCGACCACCCTTTCCGTGAGCGCACGCGCGGCGTGCTCCGGCTGGAGCGGCTTGTCGAGCACGGCGATTGGACGACTCGCCTGGGCGGCTCATTGTCCGCGGGCAGGATCGAGCGACGGCCCGACGGCGCCGATTTCGACCGCCAGGCCTTCGCGCTGCACGCCGAGTCGACGCGGGGGCCGCTCGAGCTGGAAGCGCAATGGGCGCGCTACGACTATGACGTGCCCGGTGACCGCATCGCCCTGACCGCCTTCCTGTTTCCGTTCGAGGTCGCCTCCACTGCCGATGTCGCGACGGTCAACGTCGCCTGGACCTTCGAGCGCAGCGGCTGGTTCGACTCCATCACCTGCTACAACGACTACAGCACCACCCGCGCCGACGGCCCCGGACTGGCCGACTCGGTCCAGAACGTCACCGGCTGCAGCTTCGCCAAGGGGCCGATGTTCACCTACGTCGACTGGATCGCCGGCCGCAACATGTGGTTCGCCGGTGGCCCGGGCATCGGCATCGAAGCCGGGGACAGCGACCGCTGGCATTCCCGGCTGAACGTCAACGTCGGGTTCTATTTCTAGGAGGACGCATGGAGACACCAGCACCTGGCCACCCCCCGCGCTACCGCATCAATCCGCCGGTGTTCTTCACTTCGGTGGTACTGGTGGTGGCGTTCGTGCTCCTCGCCGTGCTGCTCCCGGAAGCCTCGGAGCGCTGGTTCACCGCGGTGCAGGACTGGGTGATCAACCAGGCAGGCTGGTTCTACGTGCTGGTGGTGGCGGGCTTCCTGGTGTTCGTGGTGGCGCTGGCGGCATCGCAGTACGGGCGCATCAAGCTGGGTCCCGACCACAGCACGCCGGACTACAGTTACGTCTCGTGGTTCGCAATGCTGTTTTCGGCGGGCATGGGCATCGGCCTGATGTACTTCGGCGTGGCCGAACCGATCATGCACTTCTCCGATCCGCCGGTCGGCGATCCGTCGACAGTGGCCGCGGCGCGGCAGGCCATGCGCATCACGATGTTCCACTGGGGCCTGCATGCGTGGGCGATCTACGCGGTGGTGGGGCTGGCACTGGCCTATTTCTCTTTCCGCCAGGGCCTGCCGCTGACGATCCGCTCGTCGCTGTATCCCCTGATCGGCGAGCGCATCTACGGCCCCATCGGGCACGCGGTCGACACCTTCGCCGTGCTCGGCACCCTGTTCGGCGTGGCCACTTCCCTCGGCTTCGGCGTGATCCAGGTGAATTCGGGGCTGGCCTACCTGTTCGACCTGCCGGTCGGGGTCGGCGTGCAGATCGGCTTGATCGCGGTGATCACCGCCATGGCGACGGTGTCGGTGGCGTTTGGGCTGGACGGCGGCATCCGCCGGGTGTCCGAGCTCAACATGGTGCTGGCCGTGGTGTTGCTGGTGTTCGTGCTGGTCGCCGGGCCCACGGTGTTCCTGCTGCAGACGCTGGTGCAGAACACCGGCATGTACCTGTCGAACCTGTTCTCGATGACATTCAACCTGTACGCCTACGAGCCGACCGGCTGGATCGGCGGCTGGACCCTGTTCTACTGGGGCTGGTGGATCGCGTGGTCACCCTTCGTCGGCATGTTCATCGCCCGGGTGTCGCGGGGCCGGACCATCCGCGAGTTCGTGGTGGGCGTGCTGCTGGTACCGCTGGGCTTCACCTTCCTGTGGATGACGTTCTTCGGCGACACCGCCATCCACATGGTCCTGATCCAGGGCGTGCAGGAGCTTGCCGAAGCGGTGGCCGCGGATTCCTCGGTGGCCCTGTTCCGGTTCTTCGAAGAGCTGCCCTTCAGCAGCATCACCTCGTTGCTGGCGACGCTGCTGGTGATCACCTTCTTCGTCACGTCTTCGGACTCCGGTTCGCTGGTCATCGACATGCTGACCTCCGGCGGAGCGGAGGATTCACCGACCTGGCAGCGCGTGTTCTGGTCGGTGCTGGAAGGCGTGATCGCCGCCGCCCTGCTGGTGGCGGGCGGCTTGAGCGCCCTGCAGACCGCTTCGATCGCCAGCGCGCTGCCGTTCTCGATCGTGATGGTGGTGATCTGCTGGGGCCTGCTGAAGGCACTGCGGCTTGAAGGCGCCAAACGCTCCAGCCTGCGCGGCGCCCGGGTGGACCCGTCGGGGCCGCGGAGCGGGAACTGGCAGCAGCGGCTGGCCGGCATGCTCCACAACCCGGGGCGCAAGGAGGTACTCGAGCACCTTCGGGACACGGTGGCCCCGGCGCTGGCGGCGGTGGCTGCGGAACTGCAACGGCAGGGGCTGGAGGCGCGCGTGCAGGATTCGGAGGATGGGCGTGTCTGGGTGGAAGTCGGCCACGGCGAGGAGATCGACTTCTACTACTCGGTCCGGCCCCGGCCCTACGAACCACCCGCCTTCGCGATGAGCGACACCCGCGCCTCGCGCGCCGAGGCGCTGAAGTATTACCGCGCCGAGGTCCACCTGCGCGAAGGTGGGCAGGACTACGACATCATGGGCTGGACCCGGGAGGCGGTGATCAACGACGTGATCGACCACTACCAGCGCCACCTGCACTTCCTCGCGGCGGTCCGTTGACCATGTCGCTTCACGCCGAAGCGATCCAGCCTTAACAGTTCACGTGCAATCGTCCAGCTGCCCATGCAGGCAGGAGACCGGACGATGAACCATCCCGACAAACCCGCGGATTTCTCACGTGTAGGATCCCGTGCCGACAGCACCGCCGAAACCGCCGATTTCTCCGGGGTCAGCGGCCGTGTCGATACCACCGCGGAGCGTGTCGACACGCCGCAGACCTATACGGTCGAGCGCGGCGACACGCTGTCGCACATCGCCAAGCGCTTCTACGGCAAGGCCGGCGAGTGGAATGCCATCTTCGAAGCCAACCGCGACCAGCTGTCCGATCCCGACCGCATCCAGCCGGGCCAAGTACTCGTCATCCCCACGCGCGAACGCCAGGACTGACGCAGGCCCGCACCCTTCCAAGGAGAACCCGATGTCTAACGCACTCAACCTCCCGCTTGCCACTGCCCTGGTGGCCGCGGTAATGCTCGCCGGCTGCAACCGCGACGCCGACGACACCGCCACAATGACCGATCCGGTGGGCCCGCCGGTCGCCACCGATGCGACTACCGAACCTGTCGGCACCATGCCCACACGACCCGACCCGATGGCCGGCGGCGCCGAAACCGCCGTCGATGTCACCGCCGTGACGTTGGGTACCCAAGCCGGGTCCGACCACCGCATCACCGACCCCACCACCACCTTCGGCACCAGCGGTCCGATCGTGGTGGCGGTGGATACCAGCGGTGCTGCCAGCGATGCCGAAATCACCACCCGCCTGGTCTACCAGGACGGACAGACCGCGGGCGAGGAATCGGAAACGATCAACACCACCGGCAACGAGACCACCACCTTCACCTTCACCAACGCCAACGACTGGCCTTCCGGCAGCTACACCGCCGAGGTCTGGGTCAACGGCGTCCAGGCCAACAGCACGAAATTCGACGTGCGCTGACACCCTCTCTCTCCCGCTCATGGGCGGGGCAAGCTGGGCGCGACTCCGGTCGCGCCCTCTTTTTTTTCCGGTCCGGCCGATTGCGGCACGTGCAACAGGCTGCGTTTACCATGGACGCCCCCCGCTCCCCCGGCCATCGCATGAAGATCCCCGACTACCTCGACGACGACCGCATCGAGCGCCTCGCCAACCTGCTCGAGCAGCGCGCCGTACCTTTCAAGGGCTTCAACCTGGAGGCGCTCGACGGCTACCTCTCCGCGCTCGCGGTGTCGCCGGGTGACGAGGTGCCGATGTCGGAGTGGGAACCACCGGTGTGGGGCAAGCCACCGCGCTGGGACGACGCCGAGGAACGCGCGGAGATCGAATCGCTGCTCCTGGCCCACCGCAACATGGCCGCCGCGCGCGTACGACATGGCGACGACGACCTGCCCGACCACCTCGCCCCGCTGCTGTGGCTGCCGGAGGATCCGGAAGAAGAGCAGGACGACGAGCTCGACGTCGGCCGCGACTGGGCGCTGGGTTTCTTCACCGCGGTGGAACTGCGCGAGGTCCAGTGGGACGAGTGGCTCGACGGCAACGACTGGATGGAGGACCTGTTCGACCTGCTCGATCGCCTCGCCAGCGGCGAGGTCATCGGCGAAGATCCGGAAGCGCCGGGCACCCCGATCGAATACCGCGAGCGGCTGGAAATCATCGCCGGCCTGCCCGCCATGCTGGCCGACCTGCACCACCACCGCATCGACGCGCTGACACCGCGCGAACCGATCCGCCGCGAAGCCACGCCCGACCGCAACGAGCCGTGTACCTGCGGGAGCGGCAAGAAATACAAGAAGTGCTGCGGCGCCGACGCCTAGCTGTGTAAACCCAGCACGTTGTTCAGCGGGATGCGGGTAATGGGCGGCTTGTAGCCAAGACTGGCGTGTAGCCGATGCCAGTTGTAGTGGTGCAGCCAGCCCGGGAGGGCGCCTGCGCGCTGTTCGGAGTTGGCATAGGAGCGTGCGTAGGCCCATTCGCGCAGGCAGGTCTGGACCAGCCGCTCGGCCTTGCCGTTGGTACGCGGGGTATAGGGGCGCGTGCGCAGGTGGCGCATGCCGAGCCGGTGGACCAGGCGGCGGAAGCTGCGCGATCTGTAGCAG
>NZ_FUXP01000019.1 GCF_900167055.1 Lysobacter spongiicola DSM 21749 | reverse complement strand
CGGCCCGCTACTACCGCGGCCTGGGTGTGCGCTTCGAGCGTGTCCTGACCGACAACGGTGCCTGCTACAGATCGCGCAGCTTCCGCCGCCTGGTCCACCGGCTCGGCATGCGCCACCTGCGCACGCGCCCCTATACCCCGCGTACCAACGGCAAGGCCGAGCGGCTGGTCCAGACCTGCCTGCGCGAATGGGCCTACGCACGCTCCTATGCCAACTCCGAACAGCGCGCAGGCGCCCTCCCGGGCTGGCTGCACCACTACAACTGGCATCGGCTACACGCCAGTCTTGGCTACAAGCCGCCCATTACCCGCATCCCGCTGAACAACGTGCTGGGTTTACACAACTAGTTCATGCAACACAGCCGCCGTCCAGATATTCCACTACCTGCCTCGCAAGTGCTTCGGCGTCGATACGTACCGTCGAAAGCACAATTTCCGGATGCTCGGGACGCTCGTAGGTCGAGTCGACACCGGTAAAGTTGGAGAGAATTCCCGCTCTCGCCTTCGCATAGAGCCCCTTCGGATCCCGTGCTTCGGCGATCTCAAGTGGGGTATCCACGAACACCTCCAAGAATTCGCCGTCCCCGAACATCCCCCGCGCCATCCGCCGCTCGGCGCGGAAAGGCGAGATGAAGCTCACCAGCACGATGAGACCGGCATCGACCATGAGTCGGGCCACCTCGGCGACGCGGCGAATATTCTCCACCCGGTCCTCGTCCGTGAACCCAAGGTCCTTGTTGAGGCCGTGACGCACGTTGTCGCCATCGAGGATGTAGGTGTGTTGCCCCATGGCCAGCAGTCGCTTTTCCACCAGGTTGGCGATGGTCGACTTGCCGGAACCCGACAGGCCGGTGAACCAGACGCAGCGCGGCTTCTGGTGCTTGATGCGGGCGCGGGCATGCTTGTCGACATCGACGTGCTGCCAATGGATGTTGCCGGCCCGGCGCAGCGCGAAGTCCAGCGTGCCAACGGCCACGGTGCCGTTGGACTGGCGGTCGATCAGGATGAACCCGCCCATCTCGCGGCTGCGCGCGTAGGGCTCGAAGGGGATGGGCTGGTCGAGGTACAGGTTGCAGTAGCCGACTTCGTTCAGCGACAGGTGCTTCGCGGCCAACTCGTCTTGCGTGTTGACGTCGACCTTGTGCTTGATTTCGGTGACCTGTACCCCGACGGTGCGGGCACCGATCTTCAGCCAGTAGCTGCGCCCGGGTAGCAACTGCTCGCCGCCCATCCAGAGCAGGTGCGCGGCGAACTGGTCGGCGACTTCCGGCGGGGCGGCCGCGGCGGCGATCACGTCGCCCCGGCTGGCATCCACTTCGTCGGCCAGCGTCAGCGTCACGGCCTGGCCCGGCCGCGCGAGGTCCAGGTCGCCATCAGCGGTAACAATCGCGGCGACCGAGGAGCGCTGGCCGGACGGCAGCACGACGACCTCGTCGCCCACCCCCACCGGGGCCGACACCACGGTGCCGGCGAACCCACGGAAGTTCTGGTCGGGCCTGCATACCCATTGCACGGGCAGGCGGAATCCGGCGTCGTTCCGGACGGCGTCGACTTCGACCGTCTCGAGATGCTGGAGCAGCGACGGACCCCGGTACCACCGGGTGGCAGCCGACGCCTGCAGGATGTTGTCGCCCTTCAGCGCCGACAGCGGGATGCTGGTGACGTGGTCGATGCCCAGTTGCACCGCAAGCTGCCGGTAGGCGGCATCGATCGCTTCAAAGACGCCTTGGTCGTACCCGACCAGATCCATCTTGTTGACCGCCAGCACCACGTGACGGATGCCGAGCAGCGATGCGATATAGCTGTGACGCCGCGTCTGCGTCAGCAAGCCCTTGCGCGCATCCACCAGCACGATGGCCAGGTCCGCAGTCGACGCGCCTGTCGCCATGTTGCGGGTGTACTGCTCGTGCCCCGGGCAGTCGGCCACGATGAACTTGCGCTTGTCGGTCCCGAAGAAGCGGTAGGCGACATCGATGGTGATGCCCTGCTCACGCTCGGCGGACAAGCCATCGACAAGAAGGGCGAAGTCGATATCCGCTCCCTGCGTGCCGTGTCGGCGGCTGTCGCTTTCCAGCGCGGCGAGCTGGTCGTCCAGCAGCGCGCGGGTATCGTGCAGCAACCGCCCGATCAACGTGCTCTTGCCGTCGTCGACGCTGCCACAGGTGATGAAGCGCAGTTGGCCCTTGGACTCGTGCCGCTGGAGGTAATCCGCCACCGCGGCGCGGGCATCGGTCGAGACGGCCATCAGAAGTAGCCCTCCTGCTTCTTGCGTTCCATTGAAGCGGCGGGATCGTGGTCGATCATCCGTCCCTGGCGCTCTGACGTGGTGGCCACGAGCATCTCGGCGATGATCTCCTCCAGCGTTTCCGCGCAGGACTCGACGGCACCGGTAAGCGGATAGCAGCCGAGCGTGCGAAAGCGCACCTTCTTGGTTGTCGGCACCTCGCCCTCGCGCAACGGCAGGCGATCATCATCGACCATGATCAGCGCCCCATCGCGCTCCACCACAGGGCGGGGCTTGGAGAAGTAGAGCGATGGGACGGGGATTCCTTCGCGAAAGATGTAGAGCCACACCTCCAGTTCGGTCCAGTTGGAGATCGGGAACACCCGGACCGATTCACCTTTGTGGATCCGCGTGTTGTAGAGGTTCCACAGCTCCGGCCGCTGGTTCTTGGGGTCCCAGCGGTGCTGCGCATTACGGAAACTGAAGATGCGCTCCTTGGCGCGGGACTTCTCCTCATCACGGCGTGCGCCGCCGATCGCCGCATCGAAGCCCCCCTTGTCCAGCGCCTGCTTGAGCGCCTGGGTCTTCATCACGTCGGTGTGCACGCTGGCACCGTGGGTGACCGGGCCGATTCCCTGCGCCACACCGTCGGGATTCGTGTGCACACGCAACTCGAGTCCGGTCTCCCGTGCCCGCTGGTCGCGGAACGAGATCATCTCGGAGAACTTCCAGCCGGTGTCCACGTGCAGCAAAGGGATCGGAGGTTTGGCGGGGTAGAACGCCTTGGTCAGCAAGTGCAGTAGCACCGCACTGTCCTTGCCGACCGAGTACAGCATCACCGGCGACTGGAAACCGGCTGCCACCTCGCGAAGGATGTGGATGCTCTCGGCTTCGAGCCGGTCGAGGTGGGAGAGGGGTGGGAGGTCCATGCGGCAACACGATACCTGCACCGCAGGGTTCGCATAAGAACCAAGATGCACATTCGCATTCCGGTTAGTGATCGGCGGTAGCCTTCCGGCCGCCCACGGCTTCTGTAGGAGCGGCTTCAGCCGCGATCGTGGACCCGGCGCGGGCGCCGCGGCATCCAATCGCGGCTGAAGCCGCTCCTACGCCCGCAGGAAGTCCCCTTGGGGGACAAAAACGCCCTATCGTTCTAGCTGGCTGCGGCAGCAATCGACCGCCCGCGCCCGATCCCGTAATACGCCAAACCCGCGTCCTCCATGTCCTTCGGGCTGTAGAGATTGCGCCCGTCGAACACCACCGCGTCACCAAGTGCCGCCTTCAGCGCCTTCAGGTCGGGGCTGCGGAACTGGCGCCACTCCGTCACCACCACCAGCGCGTCAGCGCCCTCCAAGGCGTCGTCCATGGCATCGCAGACCTGCAGGTCTTTCCGGTTCCCATAGATGCGCCGCGCTTCCTTGGCCGCTTCCGGGTCGAAGGCCTTCACCTTCGCCCCCGCATCCCAAAGATGCTCCATCAGCCGGCGGCTGGAGGCCGCACGCATGTCATCGGTGTTGGGCTTGAACGCCAGCCCCCACACTGCGAAGGTCTTCCCGGCCAGGGAATCGCCGTAGTGGCGCTTGATCAATTCGAAGAGGTGGCTCTTCTGGCGCTCGTTGACCTCCTCCACGGCATTCAGAAGCTGCGGCTGGTAGCCGTGCTGCTGCGCCGTCCGGGTCAGTGCCTGCACGTCCTTGGGAAAGCAGGAGCCGCCGTAACCGGCTCCCGGATAGATGAACTGCCAACCGATCCGCGGATCGGACCCGATGCCCTGGCGGACCATCTCGACATCGGCGCCGACGCGCTCGGCGATGTTGGCGATCTCGTTCATGAAACTGATCTTGGTTGCCAGCATTGCGTTGGCGGCGTACTTGGTCAGCTCGGCTGAAGCCACGTCCATGACAACGAAGCGGTCATGGTTGCGGACGAAGGGACCGTAGAGCTTCTTCAGTGACTCGACCGCCTTCTCGTCTCGCGCGCCGATCACGATCCGGTCCGGATGCATGCAGTCTTCGACCGCGGCCCCCTCCTTCAGGAACTCGGGGTTGGATACCACTTCAAAATCGATTGAGGCGCCCCGAGCCTCCAGTTCCCTGGCAATGGCGTCGTTCACCAGCCCCGCCGTACCTACAGGCACGGTGGACTTGTTCACCACGATGGCCGGGGTCTGCAGGTGGCGGCCGATGGTCCTGGCTACCTCCACGACGTACTTCAGGTCGGCGCTGCCGTCCTCGTCCGGGGGAGTGCCCACGGCGATGAAGATGATCTCGTTGCCGCTGATGGCGGTGGCGGCATCGGTGGTGAAGTGCAACCGGCCGGCGCGATGGTTGTTCACCACCAGGGGTTCCAGACCCGGCTCGTAGATGGGCAGCACACCCCGCTTCAGCCCGTCGATCTTGGCCGTGTCCACGTCAACACAGGTCACGTCGTGGCCGATCTCTGCCAAACAGGTGCCCGTTACCAGCCCGACGTATCCGGTACCGAAGATCGCTACTTTCATTGACTGTCCTTGCCGCCTGTGGGGGCGGCAAGTTTACCCCTGCCGCCTCAGCAGAAGCTGCAAGCCGTCTTCACACGCAGCTCGTCCTCGGTGACGCCAGGCGCCAGCTCCACCAGCTTCAATCCGTCCGGCGTCACGTCCATTACCGCGAGGTCGGTAATGATGCGATCCACCACGCCGACGCCAGTCAGCGGCAACGTGCACTCGGGAAGGATCTTCGGTTCGCCCTTCTTGGTGGTGTGCTCCATCAGCACCACCACGCGCTTGACGCCGGCGACCAGGTCCATCGCGCCGCCCATGCCCTTGACCATCTTGCCGGGCACCATCCAGTTGGCGAGGTCGCCCTTTTCGGTGACCTCCATCGCGCCCAGGATCGCCAGGTCGATGTGGCCACCGCGGATCATGGCGAAGCTGTCGTGGCTGCCGAAATAGCTGGCGCCCGCGCGGGCGGTGACGGTCTGCTTGCCGGCGTTGATGAGGTCGGCGTCGACCTCCTGCTCGGTCGGGAACGGGCCGATGCCCAGCAGGCCGTTCTCGGATTGCAGCCAGACATCGACGCCGTCCGGGATGTGGTTGGCCACCAGCGTCGGCAGGCCGATGCCGAGGTTCACGTAGGCGCCGTCGGTCAGTTCCTGCGCGGCGCGCTGCGCCATCTGGTCGCGGTTCCAGGCCATCACTTGCCTCCTTCGCGCACGGTGCGCTGCTCGATACGCTTATCGGGGGTCGGGTTGTGCACGATGCGGTCGACGTAGATGCCCGGCAGGTGCACGTGGTCGGGGTCGATGGTGCCGACCTCGACGATCTCCTCCGCCTCGACGATGCAGACCTTGCCGGCCATGGCACAGGCCGGGTTGAAGTTGCGCGCGGTCTTGCGGAACACCAGGTTGCCGGCCTTGTCCGCCTTCCACGCTTTCACCAGCGCGACATCCGCGTGCAGGGCCGTCTCCAGCACGTAATGCTTGCCGTCGAACTCGCGCGTCTCCTTGCCTTCGGCCACCACGGTGCCGTAGCCGGTGGCGGTGAAGAATGCGGGGATGCCTGCGCCCCCGGCGCGCAGGCGCTCGGCCAGGGTGCCCTGCGGGTTGAACTCCAGCTCCAGTTCGCCGCCCAGGTACTGGCGCTCGAACTCCTTGTTCTCGCCCACGTAGGACGACACCATCTTGCGGATCTGGCGGGTCTCCAGCAGCAGCCCGAGGCCGAAGCCGTCGACGCCAGCGTTGTTTGAGATGGCGGTCAACCCCTTTACACCCGAGTCGCGCAGCGCGGCGATCAGCGCCTCCGGGATGCCGCACAGGCCGAAGCCACCCACGGCGAGTGTCTGGTTGTCCGCGACGACGCCTTCCAGCGCCGCCTTGGCATCGGGATAGAGCTTGCTCTTCACGCCGGCGCTGGTCGGCGCGGCACTGGCCTGGGCCATGGGATCACTCCTGTGCGGGATGCGGGCAAGTCTACCGTGGCACGGGCAGCGGGCCGAAGTTGGCCCTTCGGGCAATGGCCTGGGGCGGATGCCTTCAACTCCGGCCGTAGACGTCCTCCAGCCGGACGATGTCGTCTTCGCCGAGATAGCTGCCGGACTGCACCTCGATCAGCTCCACCGGCTCGGTGCCGCGGTTCCTGAGCCGGTGCACGCTGCCCAGCGGGATGTAGGTGCTCTCGTTCTCTTGCAGGTCGAACACGCGATCGCCGCAAGTGACCTCAGCCACCCCGGCCACCACCACCCAGTGTTCCGCCCGCTTCTGGTGCTTCTGAAGGCTGAGCGCGGCACCGGGCTTCACAACGATGCGTTTCACCTGGAAGCGCTCGCCGACCCCGATGGAGTCGTAGCTGCCCCAGGGGCGGTAGACCTTGCGGTGGAAGAGGTGCTCGGTGCGGCCGGCGGCCTTCAACGCGTCCACGACTGCCTTGACGTCCTGCACCCGGTCCTTGCGCGCCACCAGCGTGGCATCGGCGGTGTCGATGATCACCAGATCCTCGACCCCGATCGTTGCGACCATCCGGCGCTCGGATGCCCGCACCAGGGAGCCACGGCTGTCGATCGAAATGACATCGCCTTCGTGATGGTTGCCGTCGGCGTCCCGCTCGGCGACCGACCAGAGCGAAGACCAGGATCCGATGTCACTCCAGCCGCAAGTGACCGGCACCACCGCAGCGCGGTCGGTCTTCTCCATCACCGCGTAATCAATGGATTCGCTCGGGCTGGCCGAGAACGCATCGGCGTCGACCCGGGTGAAGTCCAAGTCGGCAGAGGCGACCTCATATGCCTTCCGCGCCGCCTCCACGATGCCCGGTGCGTGAAGCTGCAGCTCCTCGAGGTAACGCTGGGCCCGGAACAGGAACATCCCGGAGTTCCAGGCGTAGCGGCCATCGGCGACATAGGTTTCGGCAGTCGCCAGGTCCGGCTTCTCGACGAACCGCTCGATTCGGAATCCAGCCTCGCCCAGCGCATCTCCGCGCAGGATGTAGCCGTAGCCCGTCTCCGGATATTCGGGCCTGATGCCGAAGGTTACCAGCCACCCCTCCTCGCCCAAAGCCATTGCGGCACCGACGGCCGCGCGGAAGGCGCCTTCATCTTCGATCAGATGGTCGGCCGGCATCACCAGCAGGGTGGCTTCGGGATCCAGCCGCAACGCTTGAAGCGCGGCCAAGGCGATGGCCGGCGCAGTGTTGCGCGCCATCGGCTCCAGCAAGATGCCGCCGCTGGCCACGCCCACCGCCTGGAGCTGCTCGCCCACCATGAACCGGTGATCGTCACTGCACACCGTGATCGGCGGTTGCACGCCCGGCAACGCATTGGCCCGCAGCACGGTCTCCTGGTAGAGCGAACGGTCCCCCACCAGCGCCAGGAACTGCTTGGGCTGGTTCTGCCGGGACAACGGCCACAGGCGGGTTCCGCTGCCACCACTGAGCACCACCGGATGCAGCATCGCCTATCCTCGAGAAGGGGTGCCGCCAAGGATAGCCGACCGGCCCCGTCACCTGCGGCGGACCGCCCTCTCCGCTAGAATGGCCAGCCCACGGCCTGCATGGCCCGCACTACCCAAGGAACCCCGCAACGATGAAGATCCTCGTCGGATACAAGCGCGTGGTGGACTACAACGTCCGCATCCAGGTCAAGCCGGACGGCTCCGGCGTGGTCACCGACGGCGTGAAGCTCTCCGCCAACCCCTTTGATGAAATCGCCCTCGAGGAGGCCCTGCGCCTGCGCGACAAGGGTATCGCCACCGAGGTGGTGGTCGCCACGATCGCGCCGGCCGACGCCCAGGCGCACCTGCGCAACGGCCTGGCAATGGGCGCCAACCGCGCCATCCACGTGGTCACCGACGCCGGCCAGGAGATCCCGCCGCTCACCGCGGCGCGCACCTTCCTGAAGCTGATCGAGAAGGAACAGCCGGACCTGGTGATCCTCGGCAAGCAGGCGATCGACGACGACGCCAGCCAGACCGGCCAGATGCTGGCCACCATCTGGGGCCGCCCGCAGGCGACGTTCGCCTCCAAGCTTGAGATCGCCGACGGCAAGGCCACCGTGACCCGTGAGGTCGATGCCGGGCTGGAGACGCTCGAGGTCGATCTGCCGGCGGTGGTCACCACCGACCTGCGCCTGAACGAGCCGCGCTTCATCAAGCTGCCGGACATCATGAAGGCCAAGAGCAAGCCAATGGAGTCGCTCCCCTTCGCCGATCTCGGGGTCGAGCCGGGCCAGGGGCTGAAGACCACCGGATTCGCGCCGCCGCCCAAGCGCAGCAAGGGCGTGATGGTCAAGGACGCGGCCGAACTGGTCGCCGCACTCAAGTCAAAGGGGCTGCTGTGATGAGCAAGGTACTGATCGTCGCCGAACACCTGGACGGCAAGCTCAACGCGTCCACCGCCAAGTGCGTGACCGCCGCCAAGGCACTCTCGCCGGAATCCATCGATGTCGTGGTGCTGGCCGCCGACCCGGCCGCCGTCGCCGCCGAGGCCGCACAGCTGGACGGCGTGGCGAAGGTGCTGACCGTCTCCAACCCGGCCAATGCCCAAGCCATTGCCCAAGTGCTGGCACCGCAGGTGGCCAAGCTCTCCGAGGGCTACAGCCATGTGTTCGGCCCTTCCACCACCTTCGGCAAGGACCTGATGCCCTGCGTGGCCGCCCTGCTCGACGCCCCGCAGGTGACCGACGTGATGGCGGTGGAATCCAGCCACACCTTCAAGCGGCCGATCTACGCCGGCAACGCGATCATCACCGTGGAGGCCCCGGCCGACCAGGTGGTGGTGGCAACCGTGCGTACCGCCTCGTGGTCCGAAGCCGGCACGGGTGGCAGCGCTGCGATCGAAGCGGCCGAGGTGCAGGCGGAGCTGCCAACCCACACCCGCTTCATCGGCCTGGCCGCCGGTGAATCCGACCGTCCCGACCTGCAGAGCGCCAAACGGGTGGTGTCCGGCGGCCGCGGCGTGGGCTCGGAAGAGAACTTCAAGATCATCTACGACTTCGCCGACAAGATCGGCGCGGCCGTGGGCGCTTCCCGCGCCGCGGTCGACGCTGGCTACGTGCCCAACGAGATGCAGGTCGGCCAGACCGGCAAGATCATCGCGCCGGAGCTGTACATCGCCATCGGCATCAGCGGGGCAATCCAGCACCTCACCGGCATCAAGGATGCGGGCACCATTGTCGCGATCAACAAGGATGCGGATTCGGCGATCTTCGAGATTGCCGATTATGGGCTCGTAGGCGACCTGTTCAAGGTGTTGCCGGAGTTGGGCGCGGCGCTCTGACACGACGGGTATCCTGTCGCCCCTCCCGCAGCGCATCTACCCCGGACACCTATGCTTCGCGAATTGCTAATGATCGTGTTCGTGACCTGCTGCACGCTCGGGAGCCAGTTGCTGGTGAAGTACTCGGTCAACCGCATCGCCGGCCGCGAGAGCGTGCCTTCGGGGGTGGATTGGCTGCTTGCGGCGATGACGTCCCCCGGTGTGATCGGCGCCATCCTGATCCAGGGCATCGGGTTCACAGTGTGGGTGGTGGTCGTAAGCCGGGTGAAACTGGGTGTGGCCTTCGCCATTTCCGGGGCGTTCTTCTACATCTTGGTCGCGCTGGCCAGTTGGTATTTCTACGGCGAACGGCTCGCGCCCCTCCAATGGATGGGTATCGTCCTGGTTTCGGTGGGAGTGCTGATGATCTCCATGCTTGGAAAAGCGGCCTGAATGGATGCGCCCGCAGCCGGGGGCCTTCACTCGGTCGGCCGGAGCCCAAACCACCCCTGCCGTGGCACGTACAGGCTGGTATTGCTGGCTTTCATCGTCGCATGGATCGGAGCCGTCGCGGCATGGGCATGGCTTAACCTGCCGCGTGGGGGCGACTTCACTCACCTGGAGGTGAGCCTGACGGGCGCACCGGACGTCCGGCACCAAATCTTCCACTCCGGATCCACCACCTTCTCCGAGCGCGACTCACTCTTCGTCACCGTCTCATCGACGGGCGCCGCAGAAGCTCGACTTCGGTTGCCCTCCTCCACCACCCGATTCATACGGATCGATGCGGGTTCGGCGGAGTCGGTCCGCGCCTGCACGCTGATTGCGGGAACAGGCTCGGGCGCCACCAGCCTGCTCCACCAGCGCGCGATCATCCGCGCGAAGCAGGCCAACCACGCCATCGATGGTGACGGTTGCCTCGTAATATCGCCCGAGTCGGGCGCAACCGACCCGTACGTGGTACTTGCCGCGCCGCCCGCCGCCGGTGAAGGCGGAGCGCGCCCTGGACGGATCATGGGCTTGATCGCCGGGCTCACGGTGCTCGCTGTCGGCGTGCTCATCGTGTTCCGCGCCTGGCGCCCAGCAGGGAGCCCGGCAGCAGCAAAGCAGCTGGCCATGGATCTCAATACGAGATTGCCCGCCATCTACTTGGCCATGGCGCTCCTCCTAGGCATCGGCTACCTGCTAGTGACTCCTCCGGGCGCCGTCCCGGATGAGTTGGCCCACGCGACCAAAGCGGTCAAGGTATCGCACGGAGTCCTCATGGGCAGCACGGGGAACAGGGAGTTCCCGAACCTCTACCACATGTACGGGGAGTTCAACGGATTCCGCAGCCCGACGAAGCGGTTCGACCTGTCCCAGCTCTTCGCCAGGACCGGTCAACCGGCGCTCTGCGAACCGACTACGTCGAACCTGCCTTCCGGCGCCGACAGCTACGGCCCCCATCTCTACGCGCCCGCCGCGATCGCGTACGCTTCCTCCTGTGCCACCGAGGCACCCTTCGGCGCCTTCCTCTGGTCGTCCCGGTTGGGCAACCTGCTGATCGCGGCCCTCTTGACCGCACTGGGCATGTGGTGCTCGCAGCGCGCACGGTGGCCATTGTTCGTGATCGCCCTGATGCCGATGTCGGTGTACCAGATGGCCTCGCTATCGGCCGATGCGATCTATTTCGGGCTTTGCTTCGCGTGGCTCGGGCTGACCTGTGGCATTGCCGAGAATCGCATATCGTCACGCCGCGCCGCCCCCGCACTGATGGCGCTCGTCGTTCTGCTGACGTTTTCGAAGCCCGGCGGCGCTTGGCTGTTGTGTAGCATCCTGTTGCTGCGCCCCGCGTTCATGCGCGACTACTCCCGCTTCTGGCCGGCGCTAATCGCGTATCTGGTCGTGCCTGCCGTTGCACACGCGGTATGGGTATTAGGCGCGGGCGAAGCCGCTGTTCCACTGGCCGGGGTGGATCCTTCATTCAACCTGACGCAGGTAGTCGAGGATCCCACACACGTCGCCCGACTGTTCTACACCGCATATAGCGGCACGCACGGTATCGGCCTGCTGCGCACGCTGATAGGCCAGCTCGGCTGGCTGGATGTCATTCTGCCCACCTGGTCATACGCCATTGTCCTTTCCTGCTTGGCGGGCTCGCTGTTGCTCGACCGGTCGGCGAGCCATCCGACGGCGACCAGACGCGCATTCGCGGTCGCCTTTGCACTGGGGTCGGTCATCCTCATCAGCATTCCGCTGTACCTGTTCTGGACGCCGATCGATGCCATCCGGATCGGTGGCCTTCAGGGGCGCTATTTTATTCCCTCGCTGGCCTTCGCTCTGCCGTGGCTGGCGTTGCCGCCGAGCCGGAACCTGCAGTGGGTGCTCATCCTGGTCATTCCCCCGTTGATAACCCTGCCATTGCTGCAGGGGCTCTTGGCAGTGGCTGTCAGGTATTATCCGATATGATGGATCACAGCTTCGTGGTGCCGGCCTATGGCCGCTCTCCACATCTCGCCGAATGCCTGGCATCGCTGCGCTCGCAGTCGGTGCGCTCGCCCATCATCCTCGCATCCTCCACACCGTTCGACGGGCTGGGTGCCATCGCCGAAGCCCACGGGGCCCGGTTGGTCTTGCACGAGCCCAATCGTGGCATCGGATCGGACTGGAACGCGGCGATGGACGCCGCGGAAACCGATTGGGTGACCGTAGCCCACCAGGACGATATCTACCTGCCGGACTTCGCCGCTGAGGTTGCGGCGGCGATTGCCTCGAGCCCGACTGCCAGCCTCGTCTTCACCGACTATGCCGAGCTCTATGACGGCCAGCTGCGGATCACGCCGATGCTGCGGATAAAGAAGGTGTTGCTCGAGTTCGGCTTCCTCGGGAGACCCAGGATCAGTCAAACCGGTCCCAAAAAGCGGCTGCTGCGCTTCGGGTGCCCGATTCCCTGCCCTGCAGTGACGTTGAACCGCACAGCATCGCGGCTGCGGTTCGACGAGCAACTGAAGGTGGACCTCGACTGGGACGCCTGGATACGCATGGCCGACCAAGGCGGCAGCTTCTGCTACGTGCGTAAAGTCTTGATGCACCACCGCATCCACGACGAAAGCGAAACCACGGCAGGCATCCGGGCCGGCGTCCGGGCCGACGAAGACCTCCGGATGTTCCAGTCGTTGTGGCCCCGACCGCTGGCGCGGCTGCTGGCACGCGCGTACTCGATGTCCTACACGGAAGGCGGCGCCTGATGAAAGATCCCGAACCCGCCCCGGCTCCCGTCGCCCCACTTCGGCCGGCCGCCGCGGTGCGCATCGCCGTGGTGGTCCCGTGCCACCGCGTGCGCCGACACATCCTCCAGATGATCGATGCCCTTCCGCCGCTGGTGTCCGGCATCTATGTGATTGACGACCGCTGCCCTGACGGATCCGGCGAGCTGGTGCGCGCTGAATGCAGGGACCCCCGCGTCAGCGTACTGTTCAACAGCACCAATCTGGGCGTCGGAGGCGCGGTGATGGCCGGCTATGCCCGCGCCGTTGCCGAAGGATTCGACATCATCGTCAAGATGGATGGCGACGGCCAGATGGACCCAGCCATGCTGCCCCGCCTGGTGGCGCCCATTGTCCGTGGCGAGGCCGACTACACCAAGGGCAACCGCTTCTACGACCTAGCGGAGATCGGACAGATGCCCGCCGTGCGCATCTTCGGGAACTCCATCCTCTCCTTCCTGACGAAGATATCGTCGGGCTACTGGGACATCTTCGACCCTACCAACGGTTATACCGCGGTGCATGCCAACGTGGCCGCGCGGCTGCCCTTCCACAAGATCAGCAACCGATACTTCTTCGAAACCGACTTGCTGTTCCGCTTGAACACCCTGCGTGCGGTCGTCATCGATGTTCCGATGGATGCCCGCTATGGCGACGAATCCAGTGGCCTCAAGATCAGCCGGATCGTTGGCGAATTCGCGCTGAAGCACGCCAGGAACACCCTCAAGCGTGTCTTCTACAACTACTTCCTCCGTGATCTGTCGCTGGCATCGGTGGAACTGGTCCTGGGCGCGCTGCTGGTATGCATCGGTGCGGCCTTCGGCGTCGGGTTCTGGGTGCAATCGGCGGCCACGGGGGTGACGGCGACAGCCGGAGGAGTGATGCTTGCCGCACTTCCCACTATCCTGGGCATCCAGCTCCTATTGGGCTTCATCGCCTACGACATCGCGTCCGTCCCCCAGCGCGTGGTGCATCCCAAACTCCCGCCGCCGTGAAGCGCGTCCGCACATAGCCGCATGACGAGGCCGTTTTCATGAACGACCAGTACGACTCTTCGTACACCAGTTACCAGGTCAACCGCGGACGCATCAGAAAGCGGGTGCGGCAGCTCTATCTGGAGAAAGCGGCGAGTTGGACCAGGGGTGCGACCCTCGACTTCGGATGTGGGGTCGGCGAGCTCCTCCGGCGCCTCCCTTCCGGCTCGATGGGCCTTGAGTACAACCAGGCCACTGTGAGCCACTGCCATCACGAGGGCCTGCCGGTCATCTGGTATGACGGCTTTGCGGACGACTGGGCGCTGACGGCCTTGGAGCCCGGGCGGCGCTTCGAGTCAATGGTGATCAGCCATGTGCTCGAACACCTGGAGGAGCCCTTGGAGGTACTGCTCAAGTTGCTTCGCTCGGGGCGCGCCCGCGGTATACGGCGGGTGCTGGTGATTGTTCCAGGCAGGGCGGGTTTCAGGATCGACCATACCCACCGGACCTTCGTCGACCTCGGGCTGCTGTCGACGGAGCGGATTCCGACCGAAACCGGCTTCCGGAGCATCCACGCAGCGTACTTCCCCCTCAACCTGCGGAGGGTCGGAGACTGGTTTCCCCATCACGAGTTGCAGATGGTGTTCGAGCATCCTTGAACCCGATGCGCGGGGGTGTGGCCAAGGCGCACGACAGGCTCCGCAACGAGAGGTTCGGGTTGTAGGCAGGATCAGTGGTGAGCAGTGGCCCCCATCGCTGCATCATGAATTCGACTTCGCCCATGAAGCGCTTCTTCTTCGCTTCCGTGTCCTCGCTGCCGCGCGAGGCCGATTCGTGGTGGTACAGCTCTGCGAAGGGGGTCCAGATGTTTCGGTATCCAGCGTCCCGCAGCCGCAGGCAAAAATCCACGTCGTTGAACGCCACTGCCAGCCGCTCATCTAATCCGCCCACTTGGTCATACAGCTCGCGTCGCACTAGCAGACACGCGCCGGTCACCGCCGAGACCGATTGCGCCACGCGAGCGCGGCCTCCATGCCCGGGATAACCGCGCGGCATCCCGCCATAGGCATGTGCCGCGACGCCATGGACGCCCAACACCACGCCCGCATGCTGGATGGTGTCATTCGGGTAGTAGAGCATCGCCCCGACGGCGCCGACCTCCGATCGGACCGCTTGGCTGGCCATCTCGCGCAGCCAGTCCGGCCCGATTACCTCGATGTCGTTGTTGACCAGGCCGATGACATCCGCGTCGCATTGACGGACCGCCCAGTTATTGAGTGCCGAGTAGTTGAACGGCGCATCGTAGCGAAGCACACGCACGCCCGGACGGTCCTGTAACCGGCGCAGGTAGTCCACGGCGCCAGGATCGGACGATTGGTTGTCGACAACCACCAGCTCGAAATCGGGGTATTCGGTGCGCTCAAGCAGGCTCTCCACGCACACGCGTAGCAGCTCTGGCTTGTCACGCGTGGGGATCACCAGACTGACCTTCGGCGCGGGCTCCGGCAGCGGCCAGCGCACGCGATAGTGCCCATGCGAGAGCTCCTCGACCCGCGCGCGCGGATGGCAGCGTTCGAGATGCTCGCTCACGGCGCGGGCGCCGGCCGAAGAAGCATAGTCCTTGGCGTCCCGCGTCAACGCAGTGGATCCGGGGATGGCACGCCAGTGGTAGAGGACCTTGGGGATATGGAGCACCTGATCCGGCCGCAAGCCTTCCGTGCAGCGTAGGATCAGGTCATGGTCCTGGCTGCCTTCGAAGCCCTTGCGGAAGCCGCCGACCCCCCGTACCAATGTGGTCCGGATGGTGGTGAAGTGGCACGCGTAGTTCTGGCTGCGCAGCAGCTCGGGGTCCCAGTCCGGTTTGAAGTAGGGGTCGAACCGCCGGCCCGCTTCGTCGATCTTGTCTTCGTCCGAGTAGACCAGCCCGGCATCGGGCGATGCCATGAGCGCCGCGGCCACCTCGAGCAGCGCGTGCGGCCGCAGTTCATCATCGTGGTCCAGCAGCGCAACATAGGCACCGCGGGCCATTTCCAGCGCGGAGTTGGATGCTTCGGATATGTGGCCGTTGGCACTACGCCGGGTGAAGCGGATCCGATCGTCGGCGAGAGCGTATTCACGGGCAACCTCCGCGACCCGTGCATCGGGCGAAGCATCGTCCACCAGGCACAGCTCCCAGTGCGGATAGATCTGGGCAAGGACGCTCTCAACGCAACGCCGCAGCCAGTTCTCCTCCGTCTGGTAAAGCGGCACCAGGATCGAGATCACCGGCGCATCGGCGCCAAGAAGCGCGGCATGCTCGCGCAGCCGGGTCATTTCGGCAACCCCCAGCGTATCGAAACGCACGGCCCAGCTGGCGTAGTCGTCCAGACCCGGCGGCAGCACGCGCCGCTGGTAGTCGCGATAGGTAACGTCCGTAGCACGGGATACGCCTTCGCGGGCCGCGCGCGCCAGGAAACCCAGGGCGGAACGTAACGCCGGCTGGCCCCCGCCGAGCATCATTCGCAACGCCCGCACGCGCGACAATCGACGCATCCGGAACCCGCCGATCCGGAACACATCGCTTCCAATACCGGGGTGGAAGCGCAATGCGGCCACGTCGTACTTGAAGAGCAGCAGCATCCGGATGCGGCCCTCGCTGCTCGGGTCCGGCAGCGGGAGCTGTGCATCTCCGTCCGCGCCCTGCACATACGACGGGTAGAGGCACGGCGACATGCTGCCCTTGCCGTCGTGCTCAAGCGACCCTTCCAGCTCGTACCAGCCGGCTGCAAGTCCACCCTCGAATACCGGCCCCTGAAGGCTGAAGCCCGCATTTTCGCCAACGGACCGCCAAAGCGACATCGCACCCGACTGCATCAGGCGAAGGTCCCGGTCGGGCAACATCGCGACCGGAACCCCGCGACCACCAATGGCCGGCACGATGCACCAGTCTGGACAGGACGAAGCGACGCCGGACGAAATGCTCGCCATGACGTCCTTCAAATCTCTTCCGGCAGAACCGGGCCGCTATCCGTGAGCGACCAACCGTAGACATCGGAGAGCACGCTCCGAATCACGGACAGGGAATTCGCCACACTCGCCGCTCCAGCCCTGGCTGCGGCGCCGTCGCGGATCATGGCGCGCAGCTCCGGATCACCCATCATCCGCCGTATCCCCGACAACCAGCTGGACGTGTTGTTCTCCACCAGCAGGCCATGGACGCCGTGGGCGACCCGTCCGCGGTAAGGCACAACGTCACTGAACACGGTCGGCAAGCCAGCGAGTCCATAGTCCAGCGATTTGATGTCCGACTTCATCGAATTGAAGTGAGATGCCTGCAATGGCGCGATGGCCATCGTGGCTGCCGAGCTGATGGTGCGGAACCAGCGGACGAACTGTGGGTAGGACGAATGTTCGACTGGCACGGCAATGAAATGCGCGTCGGGTAACCGCCGTCCTCCGCCGATCTGCACCAGTTCCACATCCGGTCGCTCCCGCAGGAACTCTTCCAGCGCCGGCCAGACCATCTCCAGGTCGGGCTCGTGTGAAGCCGTTCCCATGTAGAGGATGCGGGGCCCGGGCTGGTCGAGACCGTGGCGCGCGAGAACAAGTGTCTGTTCCTCCTGCGGGATTGGCTCTTGCCAGATCGATGGGCTGAGTGCGTTGGGAATCACCACCACCGCGGGATTGATCGTGGCGATGCGTTCGGCCAAGGCCGGTGTCGAAGTGGTGACGACAGCAGCCTGGGCTATGAGCGTGCTGATGGCAATGGAGTCGGCCTTGTACGCCTCGTAGTCCCGATGGTCGGGGGGCAGCTCCCAGAGCAGGTCGTCGATCTCGTAGATGTAGGGCAGCCCCTTCACACGCAGCATCTCAAGGACTGCGGGAACCTTCGCATGAGCGATTGCGTTCCGCTGGATTACCAGCCCATGCAACGTGTCGACCCCGCCCGCCAGCAGCCAGTCTGCATCTACCGGCCGGCTCTGCACCGGCAGTTCCTCAAGAGCTTCATGCCAGGGAGCGATGACCCGGATGTACGCAGTCGCGGGCACGTACGGCTTCTGCCGATAGAGCAGGCCCAGTCGTTTCACTGGCGCTGTGCGCTGATCCAGCAGCGACCGATAAAGGATGACGTAGCGTTCGGACATTGTCCGGGTATCGTTCCAGCGGGCCTCTCCAACCTGCCAATCCCGCACGCGCTCCAGCCGCTCGCGATAGCCCGGCGAATCCTCGGCAATCTGCACGAAACTGGCCAGCACCTCCTGCGGGGACGAACCCGGAGGGACCAGCCAGCCGGCCCCGGAGGCACGGATGCGGTCGCCTACAGCGCCCAAGTCGATCCCAAGCACCGGGACCCCACATGCCCACATCTCGGTGAGGGTATGGCAGTAAGTCTCCGCCCATACGGACAGGACCACGCCGAAGGCGGGTCGGATCTGGCGCACCTTGTCGCCGAATGAAGCGCGGTCGTAGTGCCCGTGATGGATTCCGACGTCGCGCAGAATTCCGCCGGTCACGCCAAGGAAGTGGAACTCGAACCGTTCCGAACCATATAGCTGCATGATCTGCCGGATCAACTCGCTGCCCTTGGAAGCACCGATGTTCCCGGGTACCAGAATCCGGATCTTTTCCTGTCCTTCGACCCCGGATGCGCATTGCATTGCCCCGGGAAAGTCGCGGCCATGGGGAATCACGTTGATCTTGCCTTCCAGTTCGGGAAAGGTCGCGACGATGGTGCTCGCGGCGGACGGCGCCGTGGTGACGTACGCGTCGCAGGACGACAGGAAGTCCGCGAAAATCTCCTGCCACCGGTTGACGTAACCGTGCTTGATCGGCGGCATCGAGTCCTGCGGCCAAAGCGACTTGGTGCACTCTCCCTGCGTCGCGGTGCACTTGCCTCCGCAGAAGACAAGGTTCTCGTCGAGCAGGTTCAGCGACGGGCAAATGGAGTAGAAGTCGTGGAAGGAATAGGCCACGGCAAGTCCCAACGCCTTGGCCACCACAGGCAAGTTCACGCTGTGCCAGGCGATATGGCGAATATGGAGCAGCGCCACACTGTGCCGATACAGGATGCCAGCGACCAGACGGTCGTATTCCGCGCTCGCATGTGTCATCGGGTCGATCGGCCGCGCAAGCGGGTGCCGCTCGATCTCCACCAGTTGTCCATCGATGAGGTCGGACACGTAGAGGGTCGATGCGTCGCAGCGCAGCAGCTTGCAGCGGTAGCGATCCGATATCGCCCGCATCAGGTCCAGGTTAGTCTGGGGTGTCCCTCCGGTCTGGGTGGAAACCACGAACATGATGGCCGGCAATGCCTGGCTTGCAGGAGTGCTCTCAAGCGCTCGACGGATCCGGCTACGAACGCGATTGAACTGGACGTCGCGGAACCGGCGGATGAGCATCCGGTATTCGGGATAGTCCTGGTCCAGCTGGCGGCCACCGCTCTTCACCAGCTCGTCCTTCTCTCCTTGGAAGCTCTGGGAGCGCTTGTGGAAGACGTAGGCCTTGTCACATACCAGGTTGTGCCATCCGGCCCGGTAGGCGCGCATGCAGAAGTCGTTTTCTTCCCCATAGCCGCGCGGGTATTTTTCCTCGTCGAAGGCACCCAGCGTGTTGATCGCGTCACGACGCATGTACATGCAGAACCCATTGCCGGTCGGCACGTCGATCCGTTCGCCCATTCCAGCTGCCGTAACCACCAAGGCCATTTGCTGTGGCGACAGGTGCGCCGGTATCGGGTTGTACTCGGCGAAGGCAGGCGCGGAGAAAGCTCCGGCGTTGTTCGATAGCGCAGTCACTGTAGCAACGCGAGGCGAGTCATACGCGGAGAAACGGAGCGCCTCGACCCAACGCCGGGTCACGATCGTGTCGCTGTTGAGCAGGATGACGTCGCGGTCCGGGTTGAGCGCCAAACCCTTGTTGACGGTTCGCGTGTAGCCGAGGTTTGCAGCATTGTCTATCAAGGTGAAGCCGTACCGAGTCGCGGCCTCTTTCAGCATCGGCGCCATGCGCTCATCGGTGCTGCAGTCGTTGATGACCATTACGGCAACGTCGTTCGAGGTGACCTGTGCAACGGAGCGAAGGCAGTCACGAACTGCGTCGTATGCGTTGAACACAGGGATCACGACCGCAACCTCGCGCACCCTGCCTTCCATCCAGGCATCAAAGTAGCGGGAACTCGCCACGGCCTCGCCGCCGCCACCTTCGGCGACAACCCTCGGGCTGCGGCTGAGGGAGGCCCCGATACCCTTTACCCGCACATCGATCACCGCTCCGTGCGGAAACGGGGCACCGGTACATGCATATTCAAAGCCGGCGACGCTGCCGTCGACATCGAGCTTGGTGAGGTCCGGCCGCTCACGGCTGGTAACGAGATCGACGAAGTGTTCGTCATCCACGTAGACAGCCAGTTGCACGGGCTTTCCTGGCGCCGCTTCGTTTACAGCCCAACCCGACAGGCCCCGGCTGTCCGCCCGATCCAGGTAGCCCCGCACCGACGCCTTCCGAAGCACACCTTCCACCCGCTGATCGGCTTCCCCACGGTGGAAACGAATGTAATGGGCCAGCGGGTTCACCCCGAGCACCAACAGGTCGGGATTGTCCTGGATGTAACGGGCGGTATCGAAACGCGGCGAAGGATCCCGGCCCATCACCACGCCAAAGCGGACATAATGCTCTACTGGATCGATGCCCGCGGACGCAACGTCCGGGTAGCGGCTCAGGTACCACTTGTGGTCGAAGAACCTGGAGCGGGCAATCAGCCGGATATCGGCCTCGATGTTGTTCATCATTTTTACCGAGTCAAAGGGGAAGCCGGCCTTCGCTGCGTCCGTGGCGGATGAAATGCAGCAACGGGTTCATTCCGGATTTGCCCACATCCGGGTACTTCTCCAAGTAGCGCCGGGTGCAGAAGCCCGGCCCCGGGTCCCGGCCTTCGGCGGCCCCGTGCAGCAGATAGTGCTCCACCGGATCGATTCCTGACTCCGCGACGTCCGGATAGGTATCCAGGTACCACGTCGGGTCGAATAGACCCGACTCGCGGGTCAGGCGGACTTCACCATAAAGACCAACCCCGCGGGCAGCTGCGACCCTACGCTTTGCCCAGCGCACGGGTGCCCCCAGACGCCAGCCCAGACTCATTCGCACGCGCGCGAGTTGACCGTCCAGCTCCTCTACCCGTGCCCGGTGCTGCTTGGCCGAAAGGTCAAGCTCCACCCGCAGCCTGGCGATCTCTGCAGCACTTGCATCGAGTTTGCGCCGGACGCCCTTGAGGGTCCGCTTGAGGTCGTCGGCTTCCGATCCCCGTTCCTGCAGCTGTCGCTCGCGGGATACCAACAATCGAGTCAACCGGGTGATCTCGAGGGTCTTGCGGATACTCTCGCGAGTTGCGTTCGCAGCTGCTGCCTCCGCACGCTCCACTTTGATCGCTTGGGTCGCACATTCGATCTTCTGATCCTCGAGCCCAGCTCGAGCGTCACTGAGCTCCTCTCGGACCGTTTCCAGGTCGGCTAACCTGGCCTGGGTATTGCGAAGCTGTTCGCGTATTGCCGCCAGTTCAGCGAGTCCCGTCTTCGCGACTTCAACTTCCTCACGTGCCGCCGCCAGATCCTGCTGCCGGGCAGCGGCCTCCCGTTCGAGGTCCTGCTGCCGCGCAGCAACCTGCCATTCCAACTCCTTGATCCGCAGGTCTCTGCGGGTAACCGCCTCGTTTACCCGAGCCAAAGAGGCGCTCAGTTCCTTAACGGATTGTTCGGCACCCTTGGTCTTGGCGACCCTTTCCGATGGCCCGGCTTCAAGGGCCGGCAGGCCCGATTCGTATTGGCGAAGCACTTCGACCTCTTTCTCGCTAAGCCCACAGCCCTCGGGTAGCGCCCGGGTGCGGCGGATTTCATCGAACAGCTCCACCTGGTGCACCGCCAGCCGGGGGTCGACGTCCAGTTGCTGCAGTCGCTCCCGATACAAATCGCGGGCAACGAAAGCTTCGGTCTCGTGTCGGCTAGGTGTGTAAACCCAGCACGTTGTTCAGCGGGATGCGGGTAATGGGCGGCTTGTAGCCAAGACTGGCGTGTAGCCGATGCCAGTTGTAGTGGTGCAGC
>NZ_FUXP01000003.1 GCF_900167055.1 Lysobacter spongiicola DSM 21749 | reverse complement strand
CCGATGGTGGGGTGGCATGCGGACAGCGGTGCGGGCGCGATGACCGGTCATCCAGGCCTGCCCAGCCTTCTTCGCGAAAGCGGCGCAGCCACTTGTAAGCGGTTCTGACGCTCACGCCCGCGGCATGCGCTGCCTCCTCGACCCGCAGGCCATGGTTGATCACTCGCTCCACAAGCAAGGCTCGACCGCGAGGCGTAAGACGGCATGTTTATGCAGGTTCATCCGGGGCTCCTGGAGGGGTGGCTGATTCGCACCTCCAGTCTTCCGGGATCACCCCGGATGAACAACCTACTGAGAGATCACACCTAGCCAGCGCGCTGGTGCCCTGGTGCAGGTCCGAAGCCGAGGCCCGCTACGTGGCGCTGGGCATGACGCCCTACCAGTGGCGTGCTCGGTACCACGACAAGGGCAACGCGCTCTTCGTGGATGGCCGGTTGCGGGTCGACGGCGACGACATCGACGTGCGCTGCCGGATCGCCCGCGGCGCGCGGGAGGAGTACGCCGTGATCGAGATCGACGATCCGCGGGTGCAGTCGCTGGGCCAGCGCGGCCCGTAGTCAGGCGCGCTGCTGGGCGGCGAGGAAGGCCCGGAGGGACGCAGGCTTGATCGGCTTGGTCAGCACCAGGCAACCGTGCTCGCGCGCGGCGAGCTTGACCTTGCTGCTGCCATCGCCGGTCAGCAGCGCCGCCGGCAGCGGGCGCGGGCGGCCCACCCGCAGTGCCCGGATCACGCCCAGCCCGTCGAGCCGGTCATGCAGGTGGAAGTCGACCAGCGCCACGTCCGGCTGTTCGTGCGGTGGCAGCGCCGCGACCAGTGCCAACGCCTCGTCGGCGGTGGCCGCCAGCAGCGGTCGGACACCCCAGCGCGACAGCAGGGACTGCATGCCGTCGAGGATTTCGCGATCGTTGTCGATGCAGATCACCCGCAGCCCGGCCAGCGACTCACCCACCAGCGGCAACGGAGTGATGGCGGCAGGTGCCGCGGCCGGCCGTTGGCCGCAGGGCACCTGGATGGAGAACACGCTGCCGGTGCCGACGCGCGAGCGCACCCGCAGCGGGTGATCCAGGGTGCGCGAGATGCGCTGGCAGATCGACAGCCCCAGCCCCAGCCCCCGTTCGCCACGGCCCGGGTGCTCGAAGCGGCGGAATTCCTCGAAGATCTGCTCCAGGTGGTGCGGCGAAATGCCCGGCCCGGTGTCCCAGACCTGCAGCTCGACGGCGCCGTCGCGCATGCGAGAGGTCATCAACACGCCACCCTGGCGCGTGTAGCGCAGTGCGTTGGCCAGGAAGTTCTGCAGCGCCCGGCGCAGCAGGCGGCGGTCGCTGTGCACCCATAGCGGTGCCGGCGGAACCCTCAGGCGCAACTCGAGACCGCGGCTCGCCGCCGTGGGCGTGTGCTGCGCAGCCAACTCGCGCAGCAGCGTGGTGACGTCGAAATCGGCCGGCTCGGGCTGCAGCACGCCGGCATCGAGGCGGGAGATGTCGAGCAGCCCGTCCAGCAGGTCTTCAGCCGCGCGAAGCGACGCGTCGACCCGCTCGGCGAGGCGCGCTTGCTCACGTCCGTCGCCCTGCTGCCGCAGGGCCGAGGTGAACAGGCGCGCGGCGTTGAGCGGCTGCAGGACGTCGTGGCTGACCGCCGCCAGGAACCGGGCCTTTGATTGCTGCGCCGCCTCCGCTTCGCGCGTGCGTTGCTCGACGCGCTGCTCGAGCGTCTCGTTGATCTCCCGCAGCGCATGTTCGGAGCGCTTGTAGGCGGTGACATCGCTGTAGCTGGTGGCGTAGCCCCTGCCTTCCAGTGGCTGCCCCCGCATCTCGATCACCTGGCCGTTCGCCCGCACCCGCTCGAACACATGCGGCTCGCCCACCCGCAGGTGCTGCAGGCGCCGCTGGACCTGCTCCTCGATGTCACCCGGTCCCAATTCGCCACGCTCGGCATTCCAGCGGATCAGGTCGGCCACCTGGCGCCCCACGTAGAGCATGCCGTCCGGATACTCGAACAGCTCCTGGTAGCGCCGGTTCCAGAACACCAGGCGCATCTCCGGATCGACCACGCTGACGCCCTGGCTGATGTTCTCCAGCGTGGTGGACAGCACCTGGCGATTGAACCGCAGTTCCTGGTTGGCCTCGTCCAGCAACGCGACCACTTCGCCCAGCTCCATGCCGGAACCGCGCAGGGCGGTGGTCAGGGTCAGGCGCGCGGAGGCCGCGCCGATGGCGGACGCCAGCAGGCGCTCGGTGAACTGCGCCAGGGCGCGGTCGGCCGGCCGATCCGGGTTCCACGGCTGGCCCTGCAGCCGCGCGTACTCCTCGAATGCGCGCTGCGCATTGCGTTCGCCAACGATGCGCTCGGCCAGCGCCAGCAGCTCGCCGCCACGCACGCTGCCGGCCCAGCCGCCCGGACCCAGCGGCGGGCGTTGCACGTAGGGATCCAGGAAGGACGCGGCCAGCAGTTGGTCCTGCAGGCGCGGCCGATGCCGCCCGGACACCAGTGCGAGCAGGCCGACGTTGGCCAGCAGCGACCAGAACACGCCGTGGGTCAGTGGATCCCAGCCGACCAGCCCGAACAACTGCTGCGGCCGCAGCCAGGAGATGCCGAGCGGCCCCTGGCGGATCCAGTCGCTGTCGAACCAGCCGGCCAGCGCCAGCGCCGGCAGCAACAAGGTGTAGGCCCAGAGCAGTCCACCCGCCGCAAGGCCGGCGAACGCGCCCGGTCGACTGGCGCCGCGCCAGTACAGTCCGCCGATGAGCGCCGGCGCGAACTGGGCCACCGCCGCGAACGCCAGCAGCCCGTGTTCGGCCAGGCTGCCCCCGGCGGACCCGCGATGATAGGCGTAGGCCATCAGGGCCAGGCCGACGATCGTCCCGCGACGGACCCAGAGCACCTGCCGCTCGATGCCCGGGCTGGTCTGTCGCAGTGTGCCGGTGCGCAGCAGCGCCGGGACGATCAGGTCATTGCTGACCATCGTGGCGAGCGCCACGCTGGTGACGATGACCATGCCCGTCGCGGCCGAGAATCCGCCGATATAGACGATCAGGGCGAGTGCGCCCTGGTCCAGCGCCAGCGGCAATGCGAGCACGTAGGTGTCCGGGGATATCCCGCTGCCGCCCAGCACCGCCTGCCCGGCCAGGGTGATCGGCACCACCATCAGGCTGATCAGCACCAGGTAGCCGCCGAAGAACCATCGCGCCATGCGGAGGTCGCCCGGGTTCTGGCACTCCACCACGGCAACATGGAACTGGCGCGGCAGGCACATCAACGCGGTGAACGCGAGCAGCGTCTGCGCCACGAAGCCCACCGGCAACCCCGGCTGCAGCACCGCGTCGGCCGCCTGCACCATGCGGTCGCCGATCCCGCCCACGCCGGGCAGGTGGGTCAGCGCGAACAGCCCGATCGCCACGAACGCGACCAGCTTCACCAGCGACTCCAGTGCCACCGCCAGCACCATGCCGTGGTGGTGCTCGGTGGCGTCGATGCGGCGGGTGCCGAACAGGATGGCGAACACCGCGAGCAGCAGTGCCGTATAGAAGGCCGGATCGGAGAGCACGCCCGCGCTGCCCGGCGCCCCGGCCAGTACCTGGATACTGTCGGCCACGGCCTTGAACTGCAGTGCGACATACGGCGTCGCCGCCACCAGCGCCAACGCCGCGACCAGCGCCGCCAGCCCCGGCGCCCGGCCGTAGCGCGAGGACAGGAAGTCGGCGATCGAGGTGATCCGGTGCTCGTCGGAAATCAGCACCAGCCGCTCGAGGATGCGCCAGCCGAACGCCAGCAGCAGCAGCGGCCCGAGGTAGATCGGCAGGAATCCGAGCCCGGTGCGGGCGGCCGTGCCCACTGCGCCGTAGAAGGTCCACGACGAGCAATACACCGCCAGCGCCAGCGAATAGACCGCCGGGCGCAGCCAGCGGTGCTTGGGCGTCGCCTCGTGCTGGTCACCGAAGTAGGCGACGGCGAAAAGCATGCCGACGTAGCCCACCGAGACCAGCAGCAATATCCAGCCGGGTATCACCCGCCTGCTTCCCCGGCCGCGGTCGAACCCGCTGGCCCGGGGGCGGACATGCCGGTCATCCAGTCGAGCGTGGCACCGCGCATGCCGGTCGCGGCGACCTGGGCGGCCCTCGTGGCGGGGTCGCAGTCTCCGAGTCGAGCGCCGTCCGGCACCAGGCTGTGGAGTTCGAGCTGTGCGATGACGTCACCGATGCGATGGGCGCGTTCGTGGTTGCGTTCCAGGATGGCAGCCGCCGTGGCCGCGTCACTACCGTCCAGCGCCACCTGCCGCGCCACCACGTCGAGCCGGTGCGTCACCGCCCAGGCCTCGCCATGCATGTACTGCCTGGCCTGTTGCTCATGGCGGCGGGCGTCTTCGCTCCGCCCGTCGGCGGCCGCCAGCTCTGCCAGCCCGCTCTCGGCAATCACCATCAGCCAGTCGTAGCCGGTGTCCCGGGCCGTGTCCCGCACTTCCCTGTAGAGCGTTCCGGCCTCCCGCAACCGCCCGGCGCGACTGAGCAGGTAGCCGGTCTGCAGCGACGCCAGCCAGCGGTCGGGTGCTTGCGGCAGTGCCTGCACCCGCGCGATGACATGGTCGAGCCGTTCGCTTGCGGTAGCCGGATCGCCAGCCAGCAGGTCGATCGCTGCTTCAAGCACCATGGCCATCTCCTCGTGTCCCGGCCTGTCCGCGCTCCGGCACAGCTGCGTGGCGGCACGAGCCTGGTGCATCTCGCCGCGCGACAGCATGATTTCCGCGCGGCTGCAGGCCAGGCGTGCGATCGAGCCCTCCGGCAGTGGCGGCCGGCCTTCGCGCTGCAGGCGTCGAGCCGTGTGGTCCAGTGCGTTCAGTGCGCCTTGAAAGTCGCCACGGGTGGCAAGAATGAAGGCTTCGAACTGGTCCAGCCACAGCATGTCGCTCCCTCTCATGCCGCCGGCACGGATGCGCCTGATCCGCTCCAGTGCACTGTCGAAGCGGCCGATCATCACGTCCTCGTTGAGCAGGTCCACGTCCAGCGCCTGCTGGCCGATGGTGTCGCCGGCGGCCTGGGCGCTGGCGTGTGCCTCTTCCAGCAGCCCGCGGTAGCGGGGCAGGTCGCCGGCCATGTAATGCTGGAAGGCGGCACGCCGCAGCAACATCACCTCTACCCGCAGGTGGCCTTCGGCGCGGGCCCGGGCGAGCAGGCGGGAGAAGTCGGCCGACGGCCCCGTCCCGTTCCGGGGTGGTTGGGCCAGCTCCCCGCTGACCGTCGCGAAGAGCGCTTCCATCTCCGCCCCGGCCTCGGAAAAAAGCCGCGACGCCTGGCTGAACTGCTCCATGTCCGCTTCGGGCCCGTACTGGTAGGCATCGGCCAGCGCCTTGAGGTGCAGCGCGCGGGCGTGCTCGTGTTTCCAGGCGTCGCCGGCGCTCCGGGCCAAAGCGATCGCCTTCTCCGCTTCCTCCCGGACGCTCTCCAGGTTCGACTGCGTGGAGGCGATCTCCGCCCGGATCAGCCGCCATCTGATCCTGACCGAGGTCGGCTGCTTTTCCCACGCGACCTCGTCCAGGGTGGCCCATGCTGCTTCGGGGTCGCCCGCCCGCAGCCGGTGCGAGGCCTGGTCCAGTCGGAAGTCCAGGCGCCCGGCATGTTGGCGGGCAAGCGTATCGAATGCATCGGCCGCTTCTGCCGCCCGCCCGGGATCCATGGCTAGCGATCGCGCTTCGAGCACGCGCGCGGCGTCGTCCGGGAGAGGTTGCAGGGCCTGGCGGGCCAGTGCCATCTGTTCAACGGCGGCATTGGCCTGTCCCAGTCTCGAGAGCGAGGTGGCGAGGTGCAGGTGCCCAAGCCCGAAGCGGGGCGCCTGGGACACTGTCGTGCGGAGCCGCTCGCTCCCGCTGGCGAGGTCCCGCCGCTCGATGAGCCTGTAAGCGGTCGCGAACCCGGTCGCCGCCGACGCATCGAGTCCCAGGTCCGGCCATGTTGATGCAGTCCGGCCTGGCACCAGTTCGTCCAGGACCTCTCGTGACAATGAGTCGATCAGCGCGGGCATCTCGGCAGCCGTACCGCGGAGCTCGAGCTGCAGGGCTCCATTTCGTCCGCTGAACTGCGCGCGCACGAAGCGCTCGCCGGGTGCCTGGCTGGAGCGGCCGGCGCTGAGCAAGACGATCTGTGGAGACAGCGCAGCCGCATCGGCTGCGAGATGCCCCTCGGTCAGCACCGTCACCTCGGGAAGTGACTGCAGCTTCCATTCCAGCCAGGCCCTCAGGACGGTGGCCGGCCAGCGGGCATCGCCGTCGCTGTCGCCGCCGACTTCGATCAGTGCGACCGCGACCGGCGCACCATCCGCCGCCAGCGAAGCCGGGATCTCCGGAGTGGCGGACCGGATCGCCAGCACCGTGACCAGCGCCAGTGCCGCCAGCAGACCGGCCCCCAGGACGTGGGCGGCTCGCCGGGGGTACCGGCGCGGGTGCCACCATGGCAGCGTCGGCGAAGCTTCCGCGGCGGGGCGGTCCACCTGCGGGACCGGCGTCTCTTCCGCGACCGCCTCGGCTTCGACCGGCCCTGGCGGCTCGAACACGTAGCCGCTCCCGGCCACCGTGCGGATCCACTGCTTGCGATCGGGGCCAAGCGCCTTGCGCAGCATCCAGATGCTCTGCGAGAGGTTGGCATCCTCGACCACGACGGCCGGCCATACGCGCTCGAACAGCGCTGCGCGACTGTGCAGCACGTGCGGTTCGGCCAGGAACAGCAGCAGCAGCTCGAACACCCGCTGCGGGAGCTCCACCTCGCCCTCGGGCCCCAGCAACTGCCGATACCGCAGGTCCACCTGCAGCTCACCCACCCGCAGTCGCCTGCTCCGGGCCGGCCACGGATGGTCGGTCGATTCACTCACGGCATCGCCCCTGTCGGATAGACCCCTGCAGGCGGCGATGTCACTGCGCCGCCCGCCCCGCGGCCTCCCTGCCCCGTCCTGCCGCTCCTGTACGTCACCGTACGCCAAGGCGCGTGCGAGGAGAAGCTGACGAATATTGCCAGTTTATGACCAATTGAGAACAAATTGAGGTCCTGGCAGAAGTCTGGAGGCACTTGATCCCGTCATATGGACGGTGTCCTCCAGGGACGTCCGGCCGCCACGGCAGCCGGCAGCGGGCCGGAGGCAAGGCTTGGCGATGGGGAGGGCGGCAGGGAGGCCGTGGCGCAGGAAGCGCAGATCGTGAAGCACCGCCGCGGGCCATGGGGAGGGAGACCCGGCCTGCGGCGATTCCCACGGCTTCGGCCGGAGACGCCGGCGATGGATGCCTGGTGCCGCACAGGGAGAGGCGGCCGGGACTGCACCGTTGTCGTGTCCTGCCCATGGGGCCTCACAACAGCGCCACACTAGAACGGGGTAGTTACCGATGTCCTCAGCTTCCAATCACAGCATGCGCACGCATGTCCTCGCCGCTGCAACCGCCGCGGCCCTTTCAGCCATGATTGCCACGCCCGCCATCGCCGCGGGCGAGGGCGTCGTCAACACCTCGAGCCTGCAGTCGGCCGAGTCGCACGATCGTTTCATCGTCAAGTACAAGGAAGGCAGCGCCCAGGCTTCCAACGCCGCGGCACTCAACCGTTCGCTCACGGCAGCCGCCAATGCCACCCTCCACGGGAAGGCGCTGGGACTCAGGAAACTGCGCAGCACCGCGACCGGTGCAGAGGTGCTGCGCACCGAGCGCAGGCTTGGCCGGCAGGAGGCCGAGGCGATGATGCGCCAGCTGGCCGCCGATCCGAACGTGGAGTACGTCGAGGTCGACCAGCTGATGCAGCCCACGCTGACGCCGAACGATACCTACTACGCCAACAACCAGTGGCACTACTTCGAGGCCACCGGCGGCATCCGCGCCGACAAGGCCTGGGACGTGACCAACGGCGCCGGGGTGGTGGTGGCCGTGCTCGACACCGGCATCACCAACCACAGTGACCTCAACGCCAATGTCCTGCCGGGCTACGACTTCATCAGCGACGTCAACGTCGCCGGTGACGGCAATGGCCGCGACAGCAACGCCGCCGATCCTGGCGACTACCAGGGTGGCTCCAGCTCCAGCTGGCACGGCACCCACGTCGCCGGCACGATCGCGGCGGTGACCAACAACAACTCCGGCGTGGCCGGCGTCGCCTTTGGCGCCAAGATCGTACCGGTACGCGTGCTTGGCCGAGGCGGCGGTTACCTGTCCGACATCGCCGATGGCATCGTGTGGGCCGCCGGTGGCAGCGTCGGCGGCGTGCCCGCCAACCCGAACCCGGCCGAGGTGATCAACATGAGCCTGGGCGGCGCGGGCAGCTGCTCGTCGAGCTACCAGAGCGCGATCAACAGCGCCGTCAGTCGTGGCACCACGGTGGTGGTGGCGGCCGGCAACTCGAACGCCAATGTCAGCGGCTACAACCCCGGCAACTGCAGCAACGTCGTCTCGGTGGCCTCCACCGACCGGGCCGGCGCGCGCTCCAGCTTCTCCAACTACGGCAGCCTGATCGACGTCTCCGCGCCGGGCAGCGACATCGCCTCCACCGTCAACACCGGCAGCACCACGCCTTCGACCGCAGGCTACAGCCTGATGTCAGGTACCTCGATGGCGGCACCGCACGTAGCGGGCGTGGCCGCGCTCATCCAGTCCGCGGCCGGTGGCAACCTCACGCCCGCCGAGGTTGAAGCGGTCCTCAAGAACACCGCACGCGCGCTGCCGGGCTACTGCTCGGGCGGGTGCGGGGCCGGTATTGTCGACGCCAGGGCCGCGGTCGATTCGGTCGCCGGCGATGGTCCGGGTGATCCGGGCGACCCCGGTGATCCGGGTGATCCGGGTGACGGCACCCTGCAGAAGGGCGTGCCGGTCACCGGCCTGTCCGCCGGCACGGGCAGCTCGCGCAGCTTCACGATCCAGGTGCCGGCGGGGGCAAGCAACCTGACCTTCACCACGTCCGGCGGCAGCGGCGACGCCGACCTGTACGTCCGCCGCGGCAGCGCCCCGACCGACAGCAGCTACGACTGCCGTCCGTACCGTTCGGGCAATGCCGAGACCTGCACCTTCGCTGCTCCGGCGGCCGGGACCTACCATGTGCGGGTGAAGGCGTACTCCAGCTTCAGTGGGGTCAGCCTGGTCGCGGACTACACCGGCGGTGGCGACGGTGGTGGCAGCCAGCCGCGCACCTATACCAACAACGGTGACTACTCGATCCCGAGCCCCGGCGTGGTTGAAAGCCCGATCAGGGTATCCGGCCGCAGCGGCAACGCGTCGGCGTCGACCCGGGTGGACCTGGACATCCGCCACAGCTATCGCGGCGACGTGCAGATCGACCTGGTGGCCCCGGATGGTTCGGCTTACCGGATCAAGAACTCCAGCACGAGCGACAGTGCGGACAACGTGATCGGCTATGCCAACGTCAACCTCGGCAGCGAGGGCCTGAACGGTACATGGAGGCTGCGCGTGCGCGATGTCTACAGTGCGGATTCGGGCTACATCAACAGCTGGAGCATCAACTTCTGATCAGGCGACTGATCTTGCGGTAATGGAGCCCCGGCCATGGCCGGGGTTCTTTTTGGCGCGGAGGAGCGCTCGTCATTCGTGCAACAAAAAACCCGCCTTGCGGCGGGTTTTCTGCTTCCGCTTTCCAGCGGCTTACTTGATCTTGCCTTCCTTGTAGATCACGTGCTTCCGGACGACGGGATCGTACTTCTTGATCTCCATCTTGTTCGGCGTGTTCTTCTTGTTCTTGTCGGTGGTGTAGAAGTGGCCGGTGTTGGCCGAGGAAATCAGACGGATCTTGTCACGCTTGCCTGCCATGGTTTTCTCCTCAGACCTTTTCGCCGCGGGCGCGAAGATCGGCCAGCACGGCGTCGATGCCGTTCTTGTCGATGGTGCGCAGGGCATTGGCGGAAACACGCAGCTTCACCCAGCGGTTCTCGCTGGCGACCCAGAACCGGCGCTCGTGCAGGTTGGGCATGAAACGGCGGCGGGTTTTGTTCATGGCGTGCGAGACGTTGTTGCCGGTCGTCGTTCGCTTGCCGGTTACTTGGCATACACGGGACATTGCGCACCTCGAAATGTCATTGGGCTTCCCTTGGCCAGGGAGGCGGCGGCCCCGCCGCCGCGGACATCCGTGGCTGGCGCGCGAAACGGGAGAAGGCACCGCCAGTGGCGGCCGCTGGAACCGGCTGGCCCGGAATCGCGCTTCCGGGGGCAGCCTGCCGGACCTTTCAGGTCGGCTGGACACAGCGAGCCGGGCATTATGCGCGGGACTTGTCATTGGCGCAACAAGGGATCAGCGGCAACTGTAAAGTTCGAAGCCAAAGGCGGGTGGGGGCGGCGGCTTCGGGGGGAGCGGCGCCCCGGGCGGGGTCTGCTTCTCGGCTCGGTCGGCCCGCTGCGCGGTCCGGCCCGGCGCAGCGCGCCGGGCGTTCGCACAGACGCGCGGCAGTGCCGCGCAAGCCGTCTGCACTCACCCTTGGCCGACTCGCCGCCGCGGACATCCATGTCCGCTCTACGCAGACCCCACCCGGGACGCCGCGCTGGCGTTTGGAATGACCGGGCTTCGGCTTTTGCCCCCCCCCAAGGCTTCGTTGTCCCAGGCGGGGGACGTGGGGCGGGGGTGGTGCGGAAAGCAGGCCAAGGATGGCCTGCGTCCCCGAGTCAGGGCAGGACGCCCTGATCGAGGGGTGCAGCACCACCCCCGCCCCGCGGCCCACGCGGCGCGTCGCTTACCCGGAGACAGCTTTCAGCTTCTGCTCGAGCTTCGGCGTCAGCTCTCGGCTTTTGCTCCTGTTTCCGCGTCAGCTTTCAACTTCCCCGCCAGCTTCGGCTTCAACCGGCTCCAATGCCGCGTCCGCAATGAACTCCCGTACCTGCGATTCCAGCACCGGCAGCGGCACCGACCCCAACGCCAGCACCATGTCGTGGAAGGCCTTGATGTCGAAGCGCTCGCCCAGCTCGCGCTCGGCTTCCCCGCGCAGGCGCACGATCGCCAGCTCGCCAAGCTTGTAGCTCAGCGCCTGGCCTGGCCAGGAGATGTAGCGGTCCACCTCCGTGGTGACCTCGTGCTCGCTCAGCGCCGTGTTGTCGCGCAGGTAGGCCAGCGCCTGCTCGCGGGTCCAGCCCTTCGCGTGGATGCCGGTGTCGATCACCAGCCGGCAGGCGCGCCACATCTCGTAGGTCAGCCGGCCGAACTGCTCGTAGGGCGTCTCGTAGATGCCCATTTCCTCGCCGAGCTTCTCCACGTACAGGCCCCAGCCCTCGCCGAAGGCGGAGATGTAGGTCTCGCGGCGGAAGGCCGGCAGCGCGTCCTGTTCCTCGGCCAACGCGCCCTGCAGCGCGTGTCCAGGGGAAGCCTCGTGCAGGGTCAGTGCCGGCAGGTTGTACAGCGGGCGCGAGGGCAGGTCGTAGGTGTTGACCCAGTAGGTGTTGTTGCCGCCCCGGCCCGCCGTCCAGAACGGTGCGATCTCCGGCGGCACCGGTACGATGGTGAAGCGCGCCCGTGGCAGGGTGCCGATGTAGTCGCCGACCACGGCGTCGATGCGTTTGGCGATCCAGGCCGCGTGGTGCAGCAACTGCTCCGGCGTGGTCGCGTAGAACTGGGGGTCGGTGCGCAGGAAGTGGAGGAACTGCTCGAAGCTGCCGTCGAAGCCGGCTTCCGCGATCACCTCGCCCATCTCCGCCCGGATACGGGCGACCTCGTCCAGCCCGATCCGGTGGATCTGGTCGGGCGACAGCTCCAGCGTCGTGTACTCGCGGATCTGCTGGGCGTAGTACGCCTCGCCGCCGGGCATCTCGCTGGCGCCGAGGGTGGTGCGGGCGTTGGGGACGTACTCCTCGCGGAAGAAGGCCAGCAACTTCCGGTGCGCGGGGATTACACCGTCGGCGATCGCGGCCCGTGCATCGGCGCGCAGGGCGACCTGTTCGGGAGCCGGGATCGAGGCAGGCATCCGCTCGAAAGGTGTGTACAGGGGTGACTCGGTCGGGTCCTGGAGTTCGGCGACGGTGGAGATGGACACGTCGCGCCCGTCGAGCACCGCGCGCGGCACGCTGAAGCCGCGGGCGAGGCCGGCACGCATGTTTGCGATGTGCTGGTCGAAATGGCGGGGTACGTCGGCCAGCCGGTCGATGTAGGCGCGATAGTCCTCGGCGGTGCGCAGCTCCTGGCGGGCCATGAAGCCGAGGTTCGACCAGAACGAGGAGTCGGAGTTGAACGGCATCTCGTAGCCGCGGAACCGGACCTCGGCGGCGAGGTTCTCGACCTGCGGGCGATAGACCGCCAGGTGGACGCGGTTCTCCGGTGACAGCTGGGCGGAGTCGATCGTGTCCAGTTCGGCGAGCACGTCTTTCCAGACCTGCAACCGGGCCGCCTGGCTCTCGGCATCGACCGACGGCAGCGTGTGGCGTGGCTGGTAGCCGGGGTCGTCCTTGTCGCCCATTCCGAACTCGCGGCTGCGCCAGGCCCATTCGCGTTCATGGATGGCCTGGAATCGCTGGTCGGCGGAGACGGGGCCGCCGTCGTCGACGGGAGCCGCGGCGAAAGCCGGCAGGCAGCTGACCAGCAGGGCGAGGAACAGGGCTACGGATGCTTTCACGGGCACGTCCGGAAGGAAGTCGTCCCGCATCTTCGCATCCGATACCAGCGTCGCCCAGACCCCGGGGAGACGCAGGTGCAACGGACTATTCGCTCGGACTGCGCAGCTTCTCCAGCACGCCGTCGAGCGAGTCGAGGTCGCTGTAGTGGATCACCAGCCGGCCCTTGCCGCCGCGCCCGTGCAACACGTTGACCTTCGTGTTGAGCGACTCCGAGAGCTCGCGCTCCAGCGACACGATGTCGGCGTGCGGCTTCTGCCGGGCGGGCTTGGCGCGCTTGTTGTCCGGCACCTTGCCCAGGGCGAACTGCTGCGCACGGTGCTCGACCTCGCGTACCGACCAGCCATTCTCGGCCGCATCGTGCGCGAGCTTGCTGGCGAGTTCAGGCGACAGCGTCAACAACGCGCGCGCGTGCCCCATTTCCAGCCGCCGCGCCTCGACCAGGGCGCGGATGGCCGGCGGGAGTTCCAGCAGGCGCAGCAGGTTGGACACCGCCGCGCGCGAGCGGCCGACGGCACCGGCCGCCTGCGCATGGGTCAGGTCGAATTCGTCAATCAAGCGCTGCAGCGCGCCGGCCTCTTCAAGCGGATTGAGGTCCTCGCGCTGGATGTTCTCGATCAGCGCCATCGCGACGACGGTGCGGTCGTCGACTTCGCGCACCACCACCGGAATCTCGGTGAGGCCGGCGAGGCGGGAGGCGCGCCAGCGGCGTTCGCCGGCGATGATCTCGTAGGTCTTGCCGCCGTGGTCGCCGATCTCGCGCACCACGATCGGCTGGATCACGCCCTGCGCCCTGATCGATTCGGCCAGCTCTTCGAGCTTGTCCTCGTCCCAGTGCTTGCGGGGCTGGTATTTGCCGGCAGTCAGGGCATCGACGGGAAGCTGGCGCAGGGTGTCACCCGCGGCCGCCTCGAGTGCCGGCACCTCGGCCGCCGCCTTCGGGCCCAGCAGTGCCTCCAGGCCCCGGCCCAGGCCGCGCTTCTTGGCCGCCGATGCGGATTTGGCGGGTGTCTTGCTCTCGCTCATGCGGCGGTCTCCGGGGTCGGCGCGCTGGCGGTGGCGACGGGTGCGGCAGCCTCGCGCTCGCGCTGGCGGCGCAGCACTTCGCCGGCCAGCCCGAGATAGGCGATGCCCCCGCGCGAAGCGCGGTCGTAGCCGACGATGCTCTGGCCATGGCTGGGTGCCTCGGCCAGCCGAACGTTGCGCGGCACGATGGTGCGGAACACCTGTTCGCCGAAGTGATTGGTCAGTTCAGCCGAGACCGCGTTGGCCAGGTTGTTGCGCACGTCGAACATGGTGCGCAGCACGCCTTCGATCTCGAGCCTCGGGTTCAGCTCTGCCTTGATCGCCTCGATGGTGTCGAGCAGCGCGCTGATGCCTTCCAGCGCGTAGTACTCGCACTGCATCGGGACGATCACCGAATCCGCTGCGGTCAGCGCGTTCAGCGTGAGCAGGGACAGCGCCGGCGGGCAGTCCACCAGGATGAAGTCGTAGTCATCGACGATCGGCGCCAGCGCCTGCTTGAGCTGGTGTTCGCGGCGCTGGACCCCCATCAGCTGGATCTCGGCCGCGGTCAGGTCGATGTTGCCGGGCAGCAGGTCGTAGTCTTCTTCGGTGCGCACCACGGCCGCGCGCGCGTCGCTCTCGCCCAGCAGCACCTCGCACACCGAGGCCTCGAGCTCGCGCTTGTTGATGCCCGCGCCCATGGTGGCGTTGCCCTGCGGGTCGAGGTCGACCAGCAGGACCTTCTTCGGCGTGCGCGCCAGCGCTGCGGCCAGGTTGACCGCTGTGGTGGTCTTGCCGACCCCGCCCTTCTGGTTGGCGACGGCGATGATGCGGGCCATGCGGCTCGTCCCCTGGTTCAGTGGTGCGTGAAGCGAAGACGGCGCCGGGCGCCGGTCGGACAGGGGATTATGCCCGCCCCGGCGCCGGCTTGCCGAACCCCTCCTGACGGGCCCCGGAGCGCCCGATTTCCAGGAGGTGGCGCTCCGCGTCCAGGCCCGGCACCTGCAGCGGCTGCGAACCCCGCAGCTCCCAGCCTTCCGGCAGGGCTGCGATTTCGTCCTCCGGATAGGCACCCTTCATCGCCAGCAGCACGCCGTCCGGGCCCAGCAGGTGCCCGCCCAGTTGCAGGATCAGTGGCAGGGTCGCGAGCGCGCGCGCGGTGATCGCGTCGTACCCACCCGGCTCGTCCAGCTGCTCGATCCGGGATTCGGCGACCCGCGCGTTGCGCAGGCCGAGCTTGCGGATCGCCTCGCGCATGAAGCGCGCCTTCTTGCCGTTGCTTTCGACCAGCGTCACCTGCAGCGTGGGCTTGGCGATCGCCAGCGGGATGCCCGGCAGGCCGGCGCCGGTGCCGAGGTCGGCGAGGCTCCCGCCGCGCGTGGCGGGAGCGTCCACGTACGGGTGCATCGCCAGCGAGTCGAGCAGGTGCTTGTCGACCATTTCAGCCGGGTCGCGCACGGCGGTGAGGTTGTAGGTGGCGTTCCACCGCACCAGCAGCGCGAGGTAGTCCAGCAGCGGCGCGGCCAGGTCGCGCTCCAGGGCGAGCGTGGCCAGCCCGTCCTCGAGGCGGGGGCGGAGCGACGGCGGAAGATCATGGGGTTTCATCGGCGGCAAGTATGCCGCGCCGGCGGCATCACCGGCAGCGCCAGGCGAGGGCGCCGACGTAGCCCGGCGCGGGGGTGAGCTCGAGCAGGGACCAGTCATCGGCTGCCCCCAGCTCGCCGGCGCAACTGGACACCTGCAGTCCCCCGGGGCCCGGTTGCAGCGCCAGGCGGTCGAGGCCGAAGGCCAGCCCGCGACCGTGTGCCTTGAGCATCGCCTCCTTGGCGCACCACAGCCGCAGGAAAGCGGCTTCCCGCTCCGGTGGCTGCATCGCGGCCAGCCATGCCGCTTCCGAGGCATGGAAATAACGACGGGCCAGCGCCAACGCATTCGGGCGTGGCTTCACCCACTCCAGGTCGATGCCCACGCACCGCTCTTCGGCCAGGGCCACCAGCAGCCCGTCCCCGCTGTGGCTCCAGTTGCAGTCAAGGTGCTGCAGGGGCGGCCCGAACACCGGCCGACCATGCGGGTTCCTCGTCAGCGGGAGCCCGTCGGGCTCGCGGCCGAGCAACCCGCCGATCCATTGCCGCGCGACCGGCTCGGCCGGCGCCCGACGGGCTAGCGGCAGCCAGGCCCAGCGGGGAGCGGCGCGCGCGGGTGGAAACGTCGGCGGCGGTTGGCTTCGCATGGGGCCGCCAGCGTAAGCTACCGGCAGGGGAGCGGCGCAATGCCGCCGTATCAAGCACCACAGGAAAGCCATGTCCGCGGTAGCCAGCGCCACCTACGCGTCCGCCAGCAGCGTCGCCTCGCCAATCGCCATGGGCGAGGACGTCCGACCTTTGGCCTTCGATTGCCGCGGCGAGACGGACCTGTCCATCTTCCGCAGGGAGGTCCTGGGCGTGGCCGCGGGCCTGCCCCAGGGCCGCTACGCCATCAACCTCTGCGAGGACCGCTACCGCTTCCTGGTCGGGTTCTGCGCGGCGATCATCCGCGGCCAGACCACGCTGCTGCCTTCCTGCCGCGCTCCAGGCGTGGTCGACCAGGTGCTGGCGGCCCATCCCGGCAGCTACTGCCTGGGCGACGGGCCGCTGGCACCGCAGCCCCCGCACTACCACTGCCTGCCGGCCGCGCTGCCGCGTGCGGAAGGCGTGCTGCCCGACGTGCCCGACGATGCGCTGGTGGCGATCGGATTCACGTCCGGCAGCACCGGGGAACCCAAGGCCAATCCCAAGCGCTGGGGCGACCTGCGCACCAGCACCGGCCAGAACCTCGCCGCGCTCGGCGACCTGCTGCCGCGCCAGGGTGGCCACCTGGTGGCCACGGTGCCACCGCAACACATGTACGGCATGGAGATGACGGTGCTGTTGCCGTTGCTCGGGCCGGTGGCGGTGCACGCCGGTCGGCCTTTCTTCCCCGGCGATGTCGCCCAGGCGCTGGCGCAGTCGCCCGAGCCTGCGCTGCTGGTGACCACGCCGGTACACCTGCGCGCACTGGTCGCCTCGGGAGTCGACCTGCCGCCGATGGCCGGCATCGTCTCGGCCACCGCGCCGCTGGCGGTCGAGCTGGCCGCCGCCGCTGAAGCCCGCTTCGGTTGCGAGGTGCGGGAAGTGTTCGGGTCGACGGAAACCTGCATCTTCGCGCGCCGGCGGACCGCCATCGAAAGCGCCTGGACGCTGCTGCCGGGCGTGCGTTTGTCGCCACAACCCGACGGCACCGCCGTGCACGCGGCGCATCTCGATGCACCGGTGGTGGTGGCGGACCTGATGGACCTGCTGCCGGACGGGCGCTTCGAGCTGCGCGGGCGCAGCACGGACCTGCTGGAGATCGCCGGGAAGCGTGCTTCGCTCGGGGACCTGACCCGCAAGTTGCTGGCGGTGCCCGGCGTGGAGGACGGCGTGGTACTGCAGATGGACGGCTGCGACAGCACCGGCGTCCGACGCATCGCCGCCCTGGCGGTGGCGCCCGGCATCAGCGAAGGCGAGATCCTGGAAGCACTGCGGGCGCAGCTGGATCCGGTGTTCCTGCCACGCCGCTTGCGACGGGTGGAGTGCCTGCCCCGGAACGAGACCGGAAAGCTGCCGCGGCAGATCCTGCTGGACCTGCTGGCCTAGTTCGCCACGGCCCCGCGAGGGCCCTGTTCATCGCAGACGTCCCCGTCACGCGCCCCTATACAGACTGCGGATGCCCCCAAGCAGGGGTGCTTTTCCACCCTCTGAATGGACCGAAGGAGTACGTAAACATGATGAGCATCATCATTTGGCTGATCGTAGGCGGCATCATTGGCTGGATCGCAAGCATGATCATGAAGACCGATGCGCAGCAGGGCATCTTCCTGAACATCGTGGTCGGCATCATCGGTGCCTTCCTCGGCGGCTGGCTGGCCGGCCTGATGGGTATCGGTGGCGGTGACATCAACGATGGCATCAGCATTCCGAGCATCCTGATCTCGCTGGTTGGTGCGATCGTCCTGTTGGCGATCGTCAACCTGTTCCGTCGCGGACGCGTGCGTTAAGCACAGTCGCTCCGGCGGAAACGCAAAGGCCCGGCAGTTGCCGGGCCTTTTTTGTGCGCGACGCTCCGAGGACGAGCCTGTCAGTCGAGTTCGACCCAGGCCGGGGCATGGTCGCTGGGCCGCTCCCATGTCCGGGTTTCGCGGTCGATGCCCGCGGCGCGGCAGAGCGGGCGGAGAGCGTCGGACACCAGGGTCAGGTCGATGCGCAGCCCCATGTTCCGGCGGAACGCGGCCTGCCGGTAGTCCCACCAGCTGAACTCGCCGGCCTCCTCGTTGTGCAGGCGGAAGCCATCGTGCAGCCCCAGCATCAGCAGCCTGCGCAGCGCGGCCCGCTCGGCGGCGGAGGTCAGGATGTGCTCGTCGTTCCAGACGACGGGATCATGCACGTCGCGGTCGTCCGGCGCGATGTTGAAGTCCCCCAGCACCACCAGCCGCGGATGCAGTTGCCGCTCGGCTTCCAGCCAGCCGTGCACGGCCTCCAGCCAGCGCAGCTTGTATGCGTACTTGTCGCTGCCGACCGACTGGCCGTTGACCACGTAGAGATTGACGATACGGGTATCGCCCACGGTCGCGGCGATGACCCGTTTCTGCTCGTCCTCGAAACCGGGGATGCCAAACTGCACGTCGGTGGCCGGCGTGCGCGAAAGGATGGCGACGCCGTTGTAGGTCTTCTGGCCGCAGAACACGCTGCGGTAGCCCATCGCGGCCAGTGCGGTGTCCGGGAAGCGGTCGTCGGCGAGCTTGGTCTCCTGAAGACCCACCACGTCGGGCGACGCCGACGACAGCCACTGCTCCAGGTGCGGCATCCGGACGTTGAGCGAGTTGACGTTCCAGCTGGCGATTTTCATGTGGGACTTAACACTCTGATTTCACTTGCGGGAACGTGATTCGGCCGGAGGCAGTACCCCCAGTGGTACCCCCAAAAGGCCACGGTGGGCTGGTGGTCACGCCGCGATCCCAGCCGAAGAACCGGCGCCCATGGTAGCCCTCCCGCCCCAACTGTCGGTCATCCCGGTTCAGCGTGGGGCCGGGTGTCGCCGGCTACCCGGGTTTTTCATGCCGCGGGCTTTTCCCAGGGCCGATGTGCTCGGCGTGCGGCATGGGCGGGCCGGCCCATCGAAATACTGTAATGATCACAACTTGACAATCAGCAAGCTGTCCGTATGATGTGAGCATCACGACATTGCAGAGGCCTACCGTATGACCTTGACCTACACCGCCGACCAGCTCACTCGCGAAGCTCAGTTGTTGGCCACCGAGATCGCTCTTCTGGCCGATTTCGTGATCGGCGAGGAAGCCGGCGTTCGAGCGCTTGGCCTGGCGGCCGATTCCGAGTTCGCGCAATCCCGTCACCCGGACGACCTCGCCGAGATCACCGGCATGGCCCTCTTTGGGCATGTCAGACGCGTTGAGAGCTACGTGCAGGACCAGGAGTGGGCGCCCGACATCCCTGTTGATGTCTCCGCGTTGCAGCTGGCCGTCGATCGGACGTTCTCCCCGGCTGTGCTGCACGGCTATGAGATGGAGCGGGAAGCTCACGGTGAGATGGATGTGCTCGGCGCGCACGAAGTCGGTGCGGGCGATCTGCCGTTCGGGTACTTCCATCGCGGCATCCTTGCCGACCTGGTGGCCCGGGCGGCGGCCCGTCTGAAGGTCGACCGGGGGGAGCGCCTCACCATGGCCGACATCGCGCTCCTGCTCGATGTGCGAGAGCCTACCGTCATCACCAATGCCCACCGGAAGAATTTCCCGACGGTGGAAGACGAAAATCGGCGCTACGCCGAGCCCGGTGACGCGCTGCCGTGGATGCTCAAGCAGGGCTACGTTCCCACCAAAGGATTGCCCGGCGAATCCGACACCGCACAGCAGACCGAACCTGTCGGCGACCTGGACGATGTTGTCTTCGTACCGGTCGCACGCGACGGATCATGGTTTGGACCTGATTGTCGTGTGTCCGGTCGATTCACCATCGGTGCCAAGGGGGACGAAGAAAAGCACAAGGACTACTTCACCGCGCTGGAGGCGTTGGTCCGCATGCCTACGCCGCGTTGGCGTCGCCCAAATAGGAACGGCGTCCCCGGCATCGTCGCGGGTGTCCGCTTCGATCGCATGCGTCGCGCCGACCTCCGGCGCGCTTTGTCGTGACGCCACTATTCAATCCACAGGGGAATTGCCATGACCACCAACAGCCAGTTCGACCGCTACGCCGAGGCGATTGCGAGCCTGCCCGAGGCGTTCGCCACCCAGATGCCGTTGCCGAACGCCCTCCGCATGACCGCCAATCACCGCCACGAGGTCTACTACGCACCCTTCGACCATGTGACGCTGACGGCGCGGGTGGTCATCGTCGGTATTACGCCGGGCAGGATGCAGGCCGTCGCCGCCCTGGAGGCGGCGAGGCAGGCGCTGCGGCGCGGTCTCCCGCATACGGAGGCCGCCGAGATTGCCAAAGCAACCGCAAGCTTTGCCGGCCCGATGCGTCGCAACCTAGTGGATCTCCTCGACCACGTAGGCGTGGCGAATCGTCTTGGAATCTGCTCCACCGCCGAGTTCTGGGGTGCAGAACAGCATCTGGCGCACTTCACCTCCGCGCTGCGCTATCCGGTGTTCGAAGGTGGCAAGAATTACTCCGGCGGCAAGCTGGAGGCGTCCACCCTGCTGATGGGTGAACTCAATCGCTGGTTCTCCACCGAATGCCGCGATTTGCCGGCCGCGCTCTACGTTCCGCTCGGTCCCACGGCCCTCAAAGCGTGCGAGCGTCAGGTCGCCACGGGCATCCTGAAACGCGACCAGATACTGGCAGGCTTGCCCCATCCGTCGGGCGCGAATGCCGAGCGAATCGCGTACTTCCTTGGGCGCAAGCCGCGGCACCTGCTCTCCGCTAAGACACGCCCGGAGACCCTCGAAGCTGGTCGCGACCGGGCGCTCCGGACCGTTGCGGGGTGGGCGTGATGGCCGGGCGGATCGGGCACCGCGCCCGGAACCGGAGGCGAGTGATCGAATCGGCAGGCGGCCGTGTGGCCGCCGTGTCGATGACGGGCAGCGGTCATCTGCGTTTCGTGCTGGTCCTGCCGGATGGCAACACCCGGTCGCTGATTTGCGCTGGTACACCGAGCGACTTTCGTGAGGACCGAAACATCCGGGCAATGGTCCGGCGTTGGTGCGCGGCTGCTGCGGCCAATAGCGACTGCGCGGATGTTGGCTACGCATAGCATCTCAGGCCAAAGGCGAAACCGAAGGGAAACCCCATCATTGGTGTGGGGTATTTGACCCGCCCCAAGAAAGCTGGCGTAGTGGCGAGCCTCTCTCCACGGCAGCTTCCGTGGGAGGCGACAGGGGGGAAGGATGATCGAGACCACGGATGTCCAGGCGAAGTACTTTGCTTGGGAGCTCACCCGTCGTCGCCGCGGCGGCGACTTGGATCGTATCGGCCAGTCGCTCTTCGATGCGGCGGTTGACCTGAACCCGCACCAGATTGAGGCGGCGCTTTTCGCCCTGCAGAACCCACTGTCCAAGGGCGTGTTGCTTGCCGACGAGGTGGGGCTTGGCAAGACGATCGAGGCCGCGCTCGTGCTTGGCCAGTACTGGGCGGAACGTCGCCGCCGCCTGCTTGTCATCTGCCCGGCCTCGCTGCGCAAACAATGGGCTACCGAGCTGTCGGAGAAATTCCACCTGCCGACCCAGGTGATCGATGCCAGGACCTGGGCCCAGGCGCGCAAGGAGGGAATCTACAACCCCCTGGACCAGGATGTCATCAGCATCGTCTCGATCCACTTCGTGGCCCGGATGGAGAGAGAGGTCGGGGCGATTCGGTGGGATATGGCCGTCATCGACGAAGCGCACAAGCTGCGCAACGCCCATCGCGAGAGCCACCGCAGCGGCCAAGCTATCAAGCGCGCCCTGGCCGGCGTCCGCAAGCTGCTGCTCACGGCCACGCCACTGCAGAACTCCCTGATCGAGCTCTACGGCCTGTCGACCCTCATCGATGAGCATCTGTTTGGTGACCGCGTCAGTTTCCGCACGCGCTTCATGCGCGGCGACGCCGCCATTCCGGCGCTCAAGGCGCGTCTGGCCGACTTTACCAAGCGCACCCTGCGACGTGACGTACTGGAATACGTGCAGTACACCGAGCGCAAGCCGCTCACGGTGCCCTTCACGCCTGGTGACCAGGAGCAGCGGGTCTACGACCTGGTGTCCGGCTACCTGCTCAGGGACGACGCCTACGGAATTCCCACCCGCCAGCGGCACCTGGTCGGTCTGATCCTGCGCAAGCTGCTGGCCTCGTCCACCCCCGCCGTCGTCGCCACGCTGGAGGTCATCCTGGCGCGGCTGCGGAGGCTGGAGGAGAGCCAGGCAGTCCAGGAAGACTGGCTCGAACAGCTGGTAGAGGACGAAGAGCTCGACGCCGATGTGCTGGACGAAGGTGAGGTGGCGGAGGAGCCTGCCCTCCCTGACTCCGAACCGATCGATCGCGACAGGCTCCGCGGGGAAATCGCCGAGCTGGAGCAGTACCTGCTGGTGGCGCGCGGGGTCCGCGAAGACCAGAAGTCACACGCCCTGCTGCAGGCGCTGGAGACTGGCTTCGGGCAGATGGCTGCCATCGGTGCGCCGCGCAAGGCGGTGATCTTCACCGAGTCGGTGCGCACGCAGGATTACCTGGCCAACTTCCTCGAGGCACGGGGACATGCCGGCCGCGTGGCCAAATTCAGCGGCCGCGCCTCGGACCCAGGCCTCAATGGCATCTACCAGCGCTGGCTGGCGACATATCAGGGCACGGACCGCGTGACCGGCAGCCCGGCCATCGACCGCCGCACCGCCGTGATCGACCACTTCCGCGACCAGGCCGAGATCCTGATCTGCACCGAAGCCGGTGCCGAAGGCATCAACCTGCAGTTCTGTTCGCTGGTCATCAATTACGACCTGCCGTGGAATCCGCAGCGCGTCGAGCAGCGTATCGGCCGCTGCCACCGCTATGGGCAGAAGCACGACGTGGTGGTGATCAACTTCCTCAACCAGCGCAACGCCGCCGACCAGCGCGTGCTGGAGCTGCTGTCGGAGAAGTTCCACCTGTTCGAGGGCGTGTTCGGGGCCTCCGACGAGATCCTGGGCCGCATCGAGTCGGGCGTGGACATCGAGCGACGCATCGCCGCTATCTATGAGACCTGTCGCACGCCCGCCGAAATCGATGCCGCCTTCGCGCGGCTGCGCAGCGAGCTGGAAGAGCAGATCCAAGAGCGCATGCGGGACACCGAGGAGGCCCTGCTTGCCACCTTCGACGCCGGAGTGGTCGAACGCCTACGCTTGCATCGCGAAGAAGCGATCGTGCAGCTGGACCGGATCAGCCGCCTGTTCTGGCGCCTGACCCGGCATGTGTTGGCGGAAGCCGCGCATTTCGATGACCAGACCCTGTCATTCGACCTGTCCCGGCCGCTCATGGCCGAGGCTCCTGCCGGCCGCTACCACCTGATCCGCAAGGGCCAGTCGGCGCCGGAGAACGGCCACGTCTATCGCCTGAGCCACCCGCTGGGCGAACACGTGCTGGATCGCGGCCGTCGCTGCGAGACACCCGTAACTGCTTTGGAGTTCATGCTTGCCGGCACGCGCCAGCGGATTGCTGCCCTCGAGCAGCTGTCGAGCCGCTCCGGCTGGCTGGAGCTCAATCTGCTGGAACTGGAGAGCTTCCAGCTCGAGGAGCACCTGGTGTTCAGCGCCCAGGCGGACGACGGCACCTGGCTCGATGCCGAGGCCTGCCAGCGGCTGCTGGAATTGCCGGGTCGCCCCAGCAACAGGCCGGCGGCCCCGGACACCCTGCCGCCCAACTTCGACGCCAACGTCCGCCGCCAGATCGAAGCCGCCCTCGCCAAGGCACTGGAAGAAAACAACGCGTACTTCCACGCCGAACGCGAACGGCTCGACCAGTGGGCCGAAGACAAGCTGCTGTCCGCCGAGCAGGCCATGCAAGACACCAAGGCCCGCCTGAAGGACGCCAAGCGCCGCGCACGGGCCGCGGCCACCGTGGAGGAGCAGGCGGCCATCCAGGAGGAGATCAAGCTCCTGGAGCGCCAGCAACGCCGCCAACGGCAGGAAATTTTCGATGTGGAAGACGAAATCGAAGCCGAGCGTGACGCTCTGATTGCCGCCTTGGAGCGTCGCCTGAACCAGCGCAGCCATAGCGTCAGGCTGTTCCGGATCCGATGGGCGCTGACTTGAACAGCGCCGGCACGAGGTCTCTTGCGCCGGCAGGCTGCTGGGGTAGAATCGTTACCAACAACACCCCCCACGCCTCTCGTCAGACCGGCGCACCATGGGGGGTTATTTTTTTCCGGCCTTCGCGATCGGCCGAGGGCATCCCGGAATTCGCAGCGCCAGGCCGCGACGGGGATGCAGGATGAAGTACGACAAGCCGGCGCTTACGGTCGAGCGTCAGATTCAACAGCTCGCCTCGCGCGGCATGGCCTTTGCCGACCCTGAGCGTGCAGCCCACTATCTGGCCGAGCTCAACTATTACCGCCTCAGCGGCTACTGGCTTCGGCACGAGGCCGATCACGCATCCCACCGGTTCCTTCCCGGCACGTCCTTCGAGGCAGTGCTCGACGACTACCTGTTCGACCGAACCCTCAAGTTGCTGGTGCTGGACGCAGTCGAGCGGCTCGAAGTCTCCATCCGCACCCGCTGGGCCCATGTCGTCGGCCTGCGCCATGGCGCGCATGCGCACCTCGACAGTGCCTTGTTCAAGCAGCGCAGCCAGACATGGAGCCATCCGACTGCCGTGGCCAAGCTGGTCAGCGGGGTGGAAGACAGTCGCGAGCGATTCATTCGCCATCTCCGCCATACCTACGACGAACTCCTCCCACCCATCTGGGCCAGCGTAGAGGTCATGAGCCTCGGCCAGATCTCGCGCTGGTTCAGCAACCTGCGCCATGCCGCAGACCGCAACGCCATCGCCGAACCCTACGGTGTCGACGAGGTCCTGTTGGCATCCTTCCTGCACCATATCAGCGTGGTGCGGAACATCTGCGCCCACCATGCGCGCTTCTGGGATCGCGAGATGACTTTCAGGGCGCAGCTGCCGCGCAAGCATCCCGAAGCCCTGGTCGCCTCGCTCGACCCCTCCGGCCCCAACAGCGCCTACAACACGCTCACGCTGCTGGCCTGGTTGATCGGCCGCACCAGTCCCGGGCAGACCTGGGTCCAGCGCGTCGCCGAACATGTGATCCAGCACCCGCCTGCCGCTGGCGTGATGGGCTTCCCGACCAACTTCAGCCAGCGTCCGATCTGGCAGCACACCACCGAAGAATGATTCCGATGACCGACACCACACCCACCAAGTTCACCAAACTGGTCACCCTGCTCAAGGAGCTGTTCCAGCTCGACCAGCCCGACCTGGACTTCGGCATCTACCGGATCATGCACGCCAAAGCCCGCGAGGTGAGCCAATTCCTGGAGCGCGACCTGCTGCCGCAGGTGAAGGACGCCTTTGCCCAGTACCAGTCGGCCGACGGCGCGGAGCTGCGCAAAGAGCTTGCCGAGCTGGAGGCGACCCTGCGTCGAGTCAAGGTCGATCCAGACAACAACGAAGAGGTCCAGAAGCTGCGCGAGCAGCTCAAAAGCGCCATTGACTTGGGCGCGCTGGAAAACGAGGTCTACGACCACCTCTACAGCTTCTTCCGCCGCTACTACTCCGAAGGCGACTTCCTGGCCAAGCGGGTCTACAAGCCCGGCGTGTACGCCATCCCCTACGAGGGCGAGGAAGTCACCCTGCACTGGGCCAACAAGGACCAGTACTACATCAAGACTAACGAGTACCTGCGCGACTACGCCTTCCGACTCAAACCCGAAGCCGGCGAAGGCGAAGACCCCATGCGCGTGCGCTTCAAGTTGGTGGACGCGGCCGAGGGCGAGCACGGCAACGTCAAGGCCGCCGAGGGCAAGGACCGGATGTTCGTATTGGCGGCCGATGACTTCATCGCCGAGATTGCCGGCGAGCTGGAACTGCGCTTCGAGTACCGCCCCGCGACGCTGGAGGACTGGCCCGCCGACCAGCGCGACGGCAAGAAGAGGCCGCCTGCGCAGAAGGACCTGAGCGCATCCGCGGTGGCGACGATCCTGGCCGCTGGCAATGATCTCGGAAGCTGGCTGACGGAGTTGCGCAAGACGCACGTCATGGCCAACGGCGAGCAGGCCGACTACTCCCGGCTGGAGGCACACCTTCGCCGCTACACCGGCCGCAACACCTTCGACTACTTCATCCACAAGGACCTGGATGGCTTTCTGCGGCGCGAGCTGGACTTCTACATCAAGAACGAGGTGATGCATCTCGATGATGTGGAAAGCGAGACCGCGCCTCGCGTCGAGCAGTATCTTTCGAAGATCAAGGTGATTCGTCGCGTTGCGGGCAAGATCATCGACTTCGTGGCCCAGCTGGAGAACTTCCAAAAGAAACTGTGGCTGAAGAGAAAGCTAGTCGCGTCGACGAGCTACCTTGTAACCATCGACAAGCTCCCGCCTGTCTTGATCGACGAAGTTCTTGCGAGCAAAGATCAGCTCCAAGAATGGGAGAAGCTCTACAAGATTAGTACGTGGTCCGACTACAAGGCGCCAATCGGCAGAGACTTCCTCCTGGCAAACCCCGGTCTCTGTGTGGATACAGAATTGTTCTCGCCCGACTTTCAGTCTCGACTTCTGGCTGAGATTGAAACTCTCGATCAGGACACGCTGGGCATCCTGGTTCACTCGGACAACTTCCAGGCGCTGAGACTTGGTGCGGCGCGGTTTGCTTCGCAATTCAAGTCGATCTACATCGACCCGCCCTACAACACGAATAGCAGCTCGATCCCTTACAAGAACGACTACAAGCACTCGTCGTTCGCAACGTTCATGCGCGATCGGCTGGAGGCAAGTCATGCGTTGATTCGCGATGATGGAGCTATTTTCGTCAGCATCGATAAGACGGAGCGCACTGTAGTCGAGCATGCGCTGGACAGCGTATTTGGTGCTGATAACCACATCGAAGAGCTCATCTGGACGCAAGCAACGTCGAACGGCCAGCTGCCAAACTACTCGACCAATCACGAGTACGTCGAGGTCTACGCTAAAAGTCGCGCGGCTGTTGAATCAGACAAGGCGATGTTCCGCGAACCGAAGCCCGGCTACTCGGAGGTCATGGAGTTGGTGGCGCAGCTCAACGACCAGTTTCCTCCAATCGATGTCGTCGAGAGTGCGCTGAAGCAGCTCTATGAGCGGCACCGAGAGGAATACCGAGATGAAGTCATCGCCAGTGGAGCGGAGTGGGACGCGGATGCGAAGCGACAAGATCCGTGGCGTGGCATCTACCCTTATAGCCGGGCAGAGTACCGCGACGCTGATAGCAGGCTTGTAGACGAAAATGACGCGAAAGCTCTCGGAGGAAAGCTATGGGTCTGGAGTGAAATTCCTACTGGAGCACCAGCATCGAAGCAGTCGCCGACAACGCGTGATCCCAACCATGCGAACTACAGGTTCTACAAGCCGGTCCACCCGATAACCGGTCAGCCATGTCCTCACCCTCAAAGTGGCTGGAAGTTTCCGGCTGGCCCGATTGAGGGCGCTGGAGACCGACGCTCCTTCCAGTCGCTTCAGGACGAAGACAGGATCGCTTGGGGGGAAGATGAGAACAAGGTTCCAAGGACCAAGGGATTCCTCCATGAGGTAGAGACGAATATTGGTACTAGCGTCTTCTACGAGTACAACGACGGCGAAGCTGAACTGACCAACATGTTCGGTGAAACCGGACTATTCCTTTCGCCGAAAAGCTCGAAGTTCGTCAAGAAGTTCGTCCTGCAGACTGCTCGGTCGGGCGATTGGTTCTGCGACTTCTTTGGCGGAAGTGGTAGCTCTGCGCACGCCGTTGTGCAGGCCAACCGGGAAGATCGTGCAGGGCGGAAGTTCCTGATCGTCGAGGTTGGCAATCACTTCGATACCTTAACCAAGCCCAGGACAGTAAAGTCGCTCCTGTCCAGCGACTGGAAGGGCGGGGCGCCACGCAGCAGAGACTCGGTCAGCGCAGTCATGAAGGTGGTGCGGCTGGAGACCTACGAGGACGCGCTCAACAACATTGAGCTTAGGCAGCCTGCTGGACAGCAGGCGCTGTTCACGTCATCTGGCGGCGCACAACCCGGCCTGCGCGAGGACTATCTGCTGCGCTACCAGCTGGATGTGGAATCCCGTGGCAGTGCCTCGCTGCTCGACATCAAGGCCTTCTCCGACCCCACCGCCTACAAAATGTTGGTCAAGAGGCCCGGCAGCGACGAAAGCCGCGAGTCCAACGTCGACTTGCTGGAAACCTTCAACTGGCTACTAGGGCTGACTGTGGAGCACATTGCCGCGCCGCGCAGCTTTGCCGCGAAGTTCGAGCGTGATGATGAGGATCGTTTGCGGGTCAACGGGCGACTGAAACAGGACGCCGACGGCCCCTGGTGGTTCCGCACAGTCACCGGCACCACGCCGGAGGGCCGCAAGACACTGGTGATTTGGCGCAAGCTCACCGGCGACGCCGAGCAGGACAACCTGGTGCTGGAGACCTGGTTCCGCGACAAGCAGCTGTTCTCGGTACGCGACACCGAGTTCGACGTGATCTACGTCAACGGCGACAATACGCTTGAGAACATCCGGTTGGAGGACGAAAGCTGGAAGGTGCGCCTGACCGAGGAAGACTTTCAGCGCCTGATGTTCGAAGGGACGGACTGAGATGGCGGCGCTGAAGAAGGCCGCCACCAGAAAGGCGGCGAAGAAGACGGCCGGAAGGCCCCGTGCCCGGGCTCAGATGGCGGACTTCACGCAGTCGCTGGTCCTCAACCAGTGGCTGTTCGGCCTGTTCGGTCTGGACAGCACCGACGGCTATTACCCCTTGGAGGGTGGGCGCCGGGTGCCGCTGCTGGAGGCGTTCAAGCAACGCTTCCAGCTCAACGAGCACAGCGAGGAGGGGTTGGATGAGAACAACGTCCATCGCTTCCACCACGCAATGGTCAACCAGATCACCGGTGAGCTGCCCGGCGTCAGCCGCGACGAGTTGCTGGCCTTCGACCAGAACATCGTCCGCCACACCCTTACGCTGAACGCGGAGCGCAATCTGCGCCGCGAGCGGCCGGTCGTCTGGAAGTACTACCAGTACCTGGCCCTGCTGTTCGTCGAGATCTACCTGGATCGCTACTTCCGCGATCCGCAGGCGCTGGCTCAGGCGCTCAACGCCCACATCGGGGCGTTCAACGCCGGCAAGGAGGCGGGCCAGCAGCTCCCCGCGCTGGACGAGAGCCGCGACGCCGCCCAGGGCTTGAACAAGCTGGCCCTGTGGTGCGCCACTGGCAGCGGCAAGACCCTGCTGATGCACCTCAACCTGCGCCAGTACCAGCACCACTTGGCACAGGCCGGCCGCGTCGGTGAGCTCAACCGCATCATTCTGCTGACACCCAATGAGGGACTGAGCCACCAGCACCTGCAGGAGTTCGCCGCCGCGGGTATCGAGGCCGAGCTGTTCGACAAGAGCGCACGGGGCCTGTTCGCCGGCAAGGCGGTGGAGATCATCGACATCCACAAGCTGGGCGACGGCATGGGCGACAAGACCGTGGCCGTGGATGCCTTCGAGACCGGCAACCTGGTGCTGGTGGACGAAGGCCACCGCGGCGCCTCCGGGGGCGAGGCCGGAAAGTGGTTATCCCGCCGCGACCAGCTGTGCGAGAAGGGCTTCTCGTTCGAGTATTCGGCCACCTTCAAGCAGGCGGTTAAGGGCGACGCAAAACTCACGCAGCGTTACGTCCGCAGCATCGTCTTCGACTACTCGTATCGCTACTTCTATGGCGACGGCTACGGCAAGGACTACCAGATCCTCAACCTGGACGACGCTACCGAACAAGAGGGCCTCGACGTCTACCTGACGGCGTGTCTGCTCGCGGCGTACCAGCAACGGCGCTTGTTCGACGACCGGCAGGCGCTGCTGCGCGACTTCAACCTGGAGCGGCCGCTGTGGATCTTCGTTGGGGGTAGCGTCAATGCCGTGCGGAGGCAGGGCGGGCGCGATGTCTCGGATGTGACCGAAGTGCTGCTGTTTCTGTCCCGGTTCGCGATTGATAGGGCGCGGTCGGAGCGGACGATCACGGCGCTTCTTGGCGAAGGGCTACCCGCCGCCTCTGGCCAGAATCCGTTCGCCAACCGCTTCGGCTACCTGAACGAGCTGGATCTTCCGTCGGCCGCGCTGTTCGCCGACATCTGCGCGCGGCTGTTCAATGCCCCTGGCGGCGGCGGCGCGCTGCACGTGGAGTACCTGAAGGGTGCCGACGGCGAGCTGGCCCTGAGGCTGGGCAACAACGACCCCTTCGGCGTGATCAACGTTGGCGACGCGAAGAAGCTGTACGACCTGTGCGACGCCACGCCGGGACTGGTGGCTGAGGAGCGGGATTTTGCCGGCTCGCTGTTCCGTCGCATCAATGACCGCGACAACGCCATCAGCCTACTTATCGGCTCGCGCAAGTTCACCGAGGGCTGGAACTCCTGGCGCGTGAGCACCCTGGGTCTGATGAAGATCGGCCAGAGCGAGGGTGCCCAGATCATCCAGCTGTTCGGCCGCGGCGTGCGCTTGAAGGGCTATGGCTGGAGCCTGAAGCGCAGCAAGGCGTTGCGCCTTCCGGCGGGTATGGAGCGCCCCCGGCACATCGAGCTCCTGGAAACGCTGAACGTCTTCGGCGTCCACGCGGACTACATGGCCCAGTTCAAGCAGTTCCTGGAGGACGAAGGACTGCCGTCGAACCAGGACAGCGAGGAGATCGTGCTGCCGGTGCTGCGCAACCTGGGCACGCACAAGCTCAAGATCATCCGGCTCAAGCCCGAGATCCACGGCGTGCGGACCGCGTTCGGCGTCGCCTTTCGCCAACTGGCGCCGGTCCCGCAGCTCGCGCCACCGCAGGGTGAAGCGGACCACTGGCTGCTGCGCAACCGGGTGCAGCTCAACTGGTACCCGAAGATCCAGGCGATGAAGGCGGCCGGGCTGGCTGGCGGCGACGGCGTAGCCGAGCTCGAGCGCGGCAAACTGGGGCCGAAGCATGTAGCGCTGCTGGACCTGGATCGCGCCTGGTTCGAGCTGATCCGCTTCAAGAACGAGCGAGGCTGGCACAACTTCGACATCCCGCGCCCCTCGGTCGACCGCCTGCTGGCCGACACCGACTGGTACGACCTGCTGATCCCCGAATCGATGCTGGCCATGGACAGCTTCGCCAAGGTGGCGATCTGGCAGGAGATCGCGGAGACGCTGCTGAAGAAGTACGCCGAGCGCTACTACAGCTTCCGCAAGAAGGGCTGGGAGGAGCCACACCTGGAATACGCCGAGCTGGACGCAGGCGACCCGAACTTCCCCGAGGCCGGTGCCGGTGTGGGCGAGGAGCAGGGCGTGTACCGCGTATCAGTGGAGAAGTCCGAGGAGGCGCTGATCACCCAGCTGCGGCAGCTTGGTGACGAGCTCCGCAGGCGCGCTGGCGTGGCCGACAAGGCGTACAGCGGCGGGCAGGCGAAGCTGGAGGTGATGTCGTTCAAGGGTCACCTGTACGAACCGCTGATCAAGGCTAGCGGCGCCAACATCACCGTCCGGCCGGTGTCACTGAACGACGGAGAGATGCGCTTCGTCAGTCGCCTGAAGGACTACTGCGCCGCACATCCGGAAGAGTTCGAGGACCGCCCGCTGTTCCTGCTGCGCAACATGAGCCGCGGCCGCGGCATCGGTTTCTTCGAGGCCGGCAACTTCCATCCTGACTTCATTGTCTGGCGCATCGACGGTGCCAGGCAGCGCATCTGCTTCGTCGACCCCAAGGGCATCCGCCAGCTCGACACCATCGAGGACTCGAAGATCCAGTTCCATCGCACTATCCGTGAGATCGAGGCCCGTATGGGCGATCCGGACGTCAGCCTGCGCAGTTATATCGTCTCAGGCACGTCTGCAGCGGAAATGGAGATGCACTGGAAGGTGACCCGCCAGAGGATGGCCGAGCGGAACATCCTGTTCGACGAGGACGAAAACTACGTTGCGCGTCTGATTGAGGAGTCGGTGCCAACATTATGAGCGCGAAGACCAGACCGGCAGACGGGTGAGGACGGAATTGAAGCGGACGATCTCGGGAACGAGTTGTGCGCGGAGATTCTGGTCGAACGTCCGCTCACAGCCGTAGTGGCTTGTCAGCCGCTCGCGCACGAGCCTTACCCAATGCAGAGTGGCAGCGGGGTGGCGCTCCCTCTCGGTGAGTTCAGTCTGTTCGCTTTCCTCCAAGAGATCGATCAGGGTGCTTTCGAACAATCCTGGCGGGCACCACCAATTCCTTCCTATGCCAAGTGGGCCGAACCACGGTACCGATATCGCGACATCCGTCGCGGCCCCGATGCTTGGAAATAGTGTCGTCCCATCGCTCGATATAAGGGAGTGTACGGATTCGCGAGTTACCACCTCTACCCACGCGCGGCTACCAAACGGAAGCACGGTGATGCACCGCAGGTGACCGCGGGACATGCGGGGGATCGCATCGATAGGGAGGCTTGAGGGGAGTCGCATAGTGAGGGCAGTGGCGAAGGAACCATGATTCTCGGGTGCAACCGGTCGCAAATGAGCACCAACCGACCCGTATTTGTGTGAGGTTGGGTGTCGCAAGCCGCCGGCACTCGCCGCCTCATGGCGGGCCCTGATCCGCACAGCACCGACTGGGCGCGGCTACGGTGACTTCAGAACGCAATGGCCGCAGGCTGAGATTGCTGCCGCTTCCCTCGGACACAGCAGTGCCGCCGGTAGAAGGCGATCGAAGAGTTTGCTTCGTCACCGCCGACCTCACGTCGTCACGATTCCGACGCCGCTCATCCTCTGCTTCGTCCGTCCTGCCATTGTTGAACCAGCCGCTTTCGCAGCGTTGACCGGGAGGGATGCGGCCCGCAGTATCAGGAAGAAGACGGTCTGGGGGCGGCCAATGAAATGGATCAAGGGGGGAAAGGCGGCCATAAAGGGATTGGCAGACGCGACCTACACCGTGGCGAGCTACGTCGGCAAGCAAGAAGACACGATAGCTGGGGGCGTGCGTTCCGCCATCGATTCCGCTGGGCGAGCCGTCGCCAAGGCTGGAGCGGCCACCGATCAACGGGGCCGTCACGCAGAAGAACGCGGCAAGGCGCGAGCCGCTGGTCCAAGTGGCACAGCGGGCCGCACTGCTGCGGGCGCCGGCATCCTGCTGGGAAGAGGAGTGGCGCTGGTCGGCGCTGGAATTCGTACCGGTGGGGAGCTGACTGCACGAGCGGCGCCTGCGTTGGGTGCTGCGACTGGTGGCTTTGCGCTCGGTGGCAGTTCGGTCGTCTCGGAGGTAATCGATAGTGTCGCCTTGAGCCAAAGCGATCTCGACGAACTCCGGTCCGAGATTGCGGGGTACGGCGACAGGATCCGCCGCGACGCGGGGCGTTTGGAGCAGCGTGTCCATGCAGCGCAGAAGGCGCGTCGGCGCGATGAGCTGCTCGACCAACTCGTGGTGGGCGGGGTCTCCCTCGCATATGTGTTGGATCACCCTGACAGGGTCCCGGAAGAGGTCCTGCGAGCGTTCGAGCTGGCTTATCCCGGTGTCGCGACCACGGAAAGTTTTGCCGACGTCGTAGAGCGCCTCCCTATGGAAGCACTGCCAGGGTTCGTGTCCGGGGTGAAGGGAAAGCTTTTCGAGGTCGAGCTGGTTGACCATTTCAACAATGGTGGTCTCCCGGATGGTCTCCACGCTGATCTTGCGGGTTCTGCTACCCAGTCCGGGTGGGACATCCGCATCCTGGACGAGCAGGGACAGGTCGTGGATGCGATCCAGGCCAAGGCCACCGAATCCGTGCAGTACGTGTTGGATGCTCTGGAGCGCTATCCGGGCATTGACGTCGTATCCACGAGCGAAGTCCATGCGCAGTTGCTGGCCATGGGCATGGCGGAGCGTGTATCCGACAGCGGCGTCACCGAAGCATCGCTCCAGGCGGCTGTGGAACAAGCGGCGGGAGGTGTGGATTTCGGCGTGGGTGATCTGATGCCGTCGGTCTTGGGGCTTGCCGTTATCAGCCTTTCGTTGATGCTGGATCCGAAGATGACCTGGATCGAGCGTGCCAGCCAACTTGGCTCCCGGGGGGCGCGAGTCGGTGCTGCCGGCGCGGCCGCGAAGGTCGCGATGGTGGTGACCCAAACCTGGTGGTTGGGCCTGTTGGCCGGCGTGGGCTCAGGCTGGCTCGCGGCCAAGGGACGATCCAGGCGGGAGCAGTACGAAGCGCTCCGGCAGGCAGTGTTGCTGCTGCGCACCCGCTATGAGGGCGCCGAACCGATGGGGCTCCTGCCTACGCCAGGGTGAATCAAAGTGCGAGATGTCCTGCGCAGTTGTCCCGAAACAATGGGATAGCCGAACCGTTGTGCGTCGTGCGGCGTGGAAGAGGCGGAGATCGTAACCGGCGGCAAAAAGCCTTGGGTTGGATAGCTGAAGAGCGGGGTACCGCCCCTACCATTGCAGGTATGGATAACGACCGTTTGATCCGTTTGCCCGCCGTGGTTGCAATGACTGGCCTTAGTCGGTCTAAAATCTACCGCCGCGTCGCGGCTGGATCTTTTCCGCCGCAGACCCGCTTGGGACCACGCACTTCAGCATGGTGCTTTCACGAGGTGAGCGCCTGGATCAATGAGCGCATCGCTGAACGAGATGCTCCGCGATCTTCGTGGTCTAGAAGGCGAGTGTGACGGTGTGCTTCCTACCCGTGCACCCCTAGTGTTGAAGTTGGCCGACCGGCGTCGACAACACTTTCTGAAAGAGTTAGGCCAGTCGTAGGCGTTCAACCCTGCCGGACATTCGGCAAGATCCGGCACCTGCTCTAACGCCGGCAGCTAGCGGGGAGCAGCCTAGCTCCAGCGAAAGATGGTCGGGCAGCGCCTGGTTTGCTAGAGCTGGGTCTCGGACCTTGGGGGCACGTATCCATGCTTCCGCGTGCGACTGAACTCGAACTTGTGTTCAGGATAGTCGGATGCACACAGCACTTCACATCACCGTGGGACGTCTCTGCCGCCCGGCTTCGCGTTTAACCGGGGGTCAAAAGGTGCTGGCTGGAGGATTGAATAGTGCCCGCCAACTCGTACCATCAGCTCCAGTAGCAACGCGACGGCCGCAATAGCCGACACTGCCTGAGAAAGTGACGCTTTCTGGAAACGGGGTCACCGCACCCTGAAAGCTCGACCACGCCTGCCCGCCACGCCGGCAGCCCTGGCCAAAGAGAAAGTGAGCGACTACCTCAAGGCGAATCCGCCGCGATCGTCGGACTACCTGTCCTAGTGGGACAAGACATCTATCAATGAGGTGCCGAGGAATCTCCCCGGTGCTGTACATCGATGCCGCCTGGCATCCGGAGGACTCACCCCATGATCTCAATCGTTCCCATTCGGGACTCCCCACTTCCGCACATGCGGCAGCTCGCAGGGCCACCTGACGTGCTGAGGGGATCGGCACTCAACCTTTGTTGAAGCCGGCCAGCACGATTGGATCTGCCCCCGGGTGACTGACTTCGTCATCTATTTTTTGGCCGCGTAGATGCGGCTGTCGGGGGCGCTCCAGTTGGCTGGTCGGCATCAATGGAGGTGTTATGAGCAAGAAATCTGAAGCCCGCTCCAGCGCTCGCGGGGCTGCTAAAGCGGCGGGCGGCGCGCACCTGACCAAGCAGGCACGATTAGGCACCCTGACGCGGCTGTTCCAACACCTTGAACACTTTGGGTTCCAGGTGGCCGGCCCGGGTGCGCTGCGGGAGAAACACGTCGTCCACTACATTGAGTCGCGGCTTGCAGAGGGGAAAAGTCTCCGTACGCTGCAGAACGAAGCAGCACACATACGCAGTGCGATGCGAGCGGTTGGCCGCCATCAGGCAGCTGACTCCGTGAGCATCTGCAATGCCGCACTTCGGATCAGCGGAACGGACCGATCGGGTACGAAGACCGCTGCTACACCGGAGCAATACCAAGCTGCGATCGCGGCCGCCTCTGCCATCGATCCTGGATTGGTGGCAGTTCTGAAGCTCGAGCGGACCCTCGGCTTACGCGCTGCCGAAGCCGTTCGGTGCGGGCCTTCGCTGTCCAGCTGGGAGCGCGATCTGCGGGCGGGCAAGCCGGTCACCATCATTCATGGGACGAAGGGTGGACGACGGCGCGACAGCGAACCGGCTAATCGACTGCTAGCACTTGAGGCCGTCTCGGAAGCGAGATCTGTTGCGGACGCCCGAGGAGCAAAGCTGATCGGCTGTCCCGATTTGCGTGCGGCCATGACTTGGTATCGCAACATCATGCACCGCGCGATCTCCCCTCTTGCAGGCATCACCGGGCACTGCCTGCGCTATGCCTATGCCGCGGATCGGCTGGCAGCGTACGAGGGATCCGGTGAGGCGCGGCGAGAGGCCTTAGCCCAAACCTCTATTGATCTGGGTCATGGGGACGGTCGAGGCCAGTACGTACAGGCGGTTTACACGCGCTAGGTGGCGCCCTAGCCCCACACTATCCGATCGGAGTTGGATGCCCGTTCCGCGAGCTGCGTACCGGGCAAGCCAGGCCAAAGCGCGATCTGGGGCCGAAGGGGCAATCTAGGACAATCTGTCGGACAACTACTAGTCGCGAGAAACGATAGCTTCTGCTTCTTTGATAGCCCCAGCGCACATTTCAGGCCGTCCTGTCTTTGCTCCGTTGCTTCCGTGGGCGACAAAGCCCGCGATCCAATGGTCGACACTCCACTCCATGGCCTGGGCGGCATCTAGATACTGAGATGCGGGAATTTTGTGTCCTTCGATCCACTCCATGGCTACATCAAGCCTCCATTCAATGAGTCGCGTCCTGAGAGCGCGAGCTGTCTCAGAGCGCTGCTGCTGTGGTTCGCAATACAAACGGATCACAGTCGCTGCATGCACGGCCATGCGATACTCGAGCGGAGCGGTCGACGCCAGTCTTAGCAGGTCATTCATGGCAAGTGGTGCGACGGGGTTGGCGGCCATAAGGGGGGCGGCCGCCGTGACCACGCATGCGAAAAGAGCGGGACGAAGTACTTTCATGTATCTCCTATCGACGATTCGGAGCCATCTGGCGGCCCGTTTGTAGATGTATGGCAACCAAGCGGGCTGCCTAGTCTTTGCTTCATATCTCCGCATACTTCTCGGCGGCCTCCAGCGTTGCTCTGAGAGAGCTGGCTTGAGCAGAAGCGTCAGTTGCGAGGTAAGGGCGATTGCCGAAATCCTTAATGCTGCCAATAATGGGTTCAAGAACGACACGAGTGCTGTTTGCGTTGCGAATCTCCAATGTCGTCCAACGCTCGTCGCCGGTTACAAAACCCACAGTAAAGGTCACGGTGTACGCATCGCCGGGCTTCAGGCCGCCGTCTCTGCGATAGTCGTTCGACAGGATCGACGTAGCTACTGCCTCCGCACCATCATTTACGTACAGGCTGGCCTGCCAGCTCAGGCTGCTCACCGGAAGTGAGGAGCCATTCGAAATTGAAGCCGTAACTTTCGGTTGCTGCCCGAAGAAGTTCTTGTCAAGGAAGAACCTCGCGTCAGTAGCTGTGACCTTGCGCAGTTCCTCCCGCAGGGGCTCTTGAGCTTCTGCCTCCGCTTCGAGTGCTTCGATGCGCTTGGGGTAAGTCTCCCGAACCTTCCCAACCTCGGCGCGAATGATCTTTCGCGGAGTGCTGTCCGGATACTCGCGATGCACCCTGTCCACGTCGAAGTCGGACACCGCCCAATCGAAAGCCTCACGTTCAAACTCAGTTGCCTCGGACATGGGCGCGAGAGAAGTGCGGTAGGCATCCAAGCCTTTGCCTGTGACCAGCCTGCCGTCGAGAGGGCCGGTACATCCAACCGCCATCGTTGCCGCGATGATTGCGAGAGCGCCTAAGCCCCCGCGATAAGAAAGCGCTCTGCTCATGTTAACGATGTCCTTTTTTTGCAAGATTGGAGCCATACCGCGTGTCCAACTGCACGGTTGTCGGTGCAGCCGGATCCAGCGCCGACGCACGCCGCGACGCTCCTGCCGGCTGATGCTGTAGCTGCTCGTCACTGCGTTTAGCGGTGGCGAAGAGCCTTATCGGCGGCACGTAAGAGATCTTTAGCGGGAATGTGAGCCCGTGGGCCGCCCGCTCCGCCCTACCATTGCTACTCAGGCTGGGATGCATGAGCAGCGACCTTTCAGCTGACTTTCGGAAGCGGTCCCATTGCGCATGCGGACACCGCACCACCATCACCAGTCACTCCCGAAGCCGCCAGAGCCATAGCTGTCGAAGCTGTCCGTACTGGAGAAGCAGTCTGACGACGAGAAGCAGTCGAGACTTGAGGAGCTGTCAAAGGAGGCTAAGCAATCGTAGGTGGCACCAGTGCAGCCCAATCCGGAGAGGTACGTATCGTCTGCACTCGTGCCGTAGAGATTTCCTCCCACGTCCAGGCCTGCCGCACCTCCGACCATGATCAAACCGCTCGCTGGATTGATGTCGGTCCCTCGGTGAAGTTCGCCAGGAGGCACGGCCCCGAGAGTTCGATCGCTTGAATCAACGGCTGCAATAGGGGTGAAGTCCCAATCGTGGGAGGGCGAGTACCCGGAGTCGTTGGATGAGCTCCAGTCGGACCGGTCCTCGCCGAAGACGATGTCAGCGTTCCCCGAACCTAGTGCGTCAGCTTTCGAGGTGGCGCGGGCCACCCGCAGGGGAGCAGCCGATTTCCAAAGACGGGTCATTACGATGTCGATGAAGAACAGAAGGTTCACGATTTGCCTCGTTGTTGTGTGGCGATAGGTAAGATGTCGATCAGCGCCGGACTAGCCAACGCCACGCCCAGCGAATGGCTTTGCCGGCCGTCTGGAGCAGCAATAGCGAAGGCTCGAAGAAGTCATGCACCGCTGCGCGGACTCCCGCCCGAAGAGCGTCAAGGACGTTGGCGGGCTCTCGCGGTCGGTGGTGCTTACGGCGTGGCTGGCGTTCCATGTTTCCTCCGGGCTCACCACCCATCATCAAGCGACGGCGTCGAGTGATTGGGGGTGTAACGAGGAAACCACGCGCGCTCTGCGATGAAAGTTAGTAGCGAGGGGGAAGCGACGAGGACCTGTTCTAGTGCAAGCGCTTTCCCTACGCACAATGTCGCAGTGGCAGAACATCAGGAGACGTCATGTCTTCCGTGCCAGACGGCTGACTGCAACGCCTCATCCCACGCCGTCGGCGTATTAGCTCTTGCGTAGCAAGTCCAAGTGGTCGGCCCATTCCTGCAGCATTTCCCGGCGCTCGACCTTGTATAGGTGTCGGTTGTAGGCCGCGCGGGTCTTGCTCATAGGCGCGTGTGCCAGGCACAGCTCGATGACGTCAACGTTGGCATTGATGCCGTTGAAGTGCGTGCTGAATACCGCTCGCATGCCGTGGGGTGTGCCGATGCTGCTGTAGCCCAGCCGATCCATCACAGCGTTCAAGCTGCGGTTGGCCATCGGGCGCTTGGGATCACGGCGATTGGGGAACAGGAGCTCTTGCCCCACGGGAAGCAACTTTCGTAGCTCGTGCAGCAATCGCAGTGCTTGCGACGAAAGAGGTATCCAGTGCGGACGTTTGGACTTCATGCGCTCGGCAGGAATCTCCCACTCCCCCGTCTCCATATCGACTTCGCTCCACTTGCCACCAATGACTTCGGACTTCCGGCAAGCGGTGAGCATCACCAACAGCATGGCGATGCGGGTGTGCTCATTGATTCGGGACCGGTCATCCAGCTGCTTGATGAACTCGCCGATCATCGAGGAAGGAAGTGCAGGGTGGTTCTTCTTGTCCCGCTTCTTGAGTACTCGAACTGAAGGAACAGGATTGGCTACGATCAATCCAGTGTCGATGGCGTATTCGAAGATGCACCATAGGTAGTTGCGCACGTTGCGAGCCACTTCCGGCGCACGCTTCTCAACCGACTTCAGCAGCGCCGTGATCTCGACCCGGGTGATGTCCTTGATGGGGCGACTCTTGAGCTTGGGAAGCAGGTCGTTGCGTATCTCCCGCTCGCGCTGCTCGCGCGTCGTTTTACGTAAGCCATGCACCGTTGCGGCGCACCAGTCACTTGCAACGGCTGCAAACGAGCCCCTTTCCCGCACCAGCTGAGCTTGGATCAGCGCCTGCTTCCGGTCTCTCCTGGCGAGGACCGGGTTGATCCCCTGCGCTACCAGGCGCCTTGACTCGGCATGGCTCTGCCGAGCTTCTGCAAGGCCGACCTCAGGGTACCGCCCCAAAGCATCAAGCCCTTCGACGCCGCCAAGCCGGAACTTGTACCGCCACAGCTTCCCGCCTTTGGGCTGTACCAGCAGGTAGAGCCCATGGCTATCGGAGAGTTTGTAGGCCTTGGCTGTGGGCTTGGCAGCCTTGATCTGGACAGCAGTAAGCATGGACGAAGTATCAGCATCGGGGCTTCAGCATACCCCCAGCGATACCCCCACAAAACTTGGCACGTCGTGGGACGAGCTGAGCTCCACTGGGACGAGTTCCTACCTAAGTCATTGAAATAAAAAGGAGATAAACTGAGTTCCGGGATGACTTGGAATTGCTGGGGTCGTCAATGAACATTCCAGCTGGCGATTTTCATGTGGACAGTCTAGCCGGCCGGCTGCCGGGCCTGGCCAGGGTCAGTGCTCGCGTTCGCGCGCCAGGTCCAGCATTTCTTCCATGCGCTCCAGTGTCTGTTCGTCCTTGATCACCTGCTTGAGCCAGGCGTGCAGGGGCATCTCGCCCCAGTTCGCGGCCTTGTCCGCGAGATAGGCCACCGGGCTGTGCGGCTCGGTGCGCCGGAAGAATTCCGCGACCCGGCGCAACTGGGCAATGGCCTCGCGCCTGCTGGCCGGTTCGCCTGTCGGGGGCGCCGCGAGCACCGGTGCGGGGGGCGCCGCAGGATTGGCGGGCAGCGGGGTCGCCGCACCACTTTCCGCCGGGAGGGCCGGTACGCCGGCGCTCCCGCCCAGCCTGCGTGCGGTGGCGGAGACGCGCTCCAGTTGGTCGCGCAACGGGGTGAAGCTGGGGCCTTCCTGCCCGAGCCGCGCATCCACCACCTGTTCCAGTTCCTCCAGGGCGGCCGCGCACGCTGGCAGGAGCGCCAGCAACTCTGCGTAGAAGGCGTATGGGGTTTCGCGGCGGGCTGCTTCCAGGTCTTCGGGCGAGGGGGTGTCTTGGGAGCCGCCGACGGCACTGCTGGCCGCCTCGAAATCGGCGAGGCCGTGGCTGCCTCCTGCGGCACGCGTCAGCGGTGCCCGGCGCAGCCATTCCCCGGAGTGGGAGACCAGCCAGTCCAGCTGGCCGATACGCTGCTCGGCGTCGCCCTCCTCGATCAGTGGATACAGCTCGTCCCACCACGTGCCGCAAAGCGCGGCAAACAGCCGGTATCCATCGAGGATGCCGGCCACGCCATGCTGGCGGGCACGGGCTTCGGCCCACCATCCGGCAAGGCGCAGGTCCTTGCTCCGTTGCCGCAGCAGCGCCGCGCACTGCCGCTCGACCAACGCCCAGTCGGCGGTCTTGAGATCGGTGACCCACTCGCCCTGTTCCAGCGAGGGATCGTCGGCGCGGCGGGCTTCAAGGATGGCGTCGTACTCGGTGGAGAACGACAGGTCTTCCCCGGCGGGGGCGGCCTGGGAAACAGGCAGGAGCAGATCGTCCAGATCCAGCATGGCAGTCCATTGCTTAGCGGTGGTCGGGGGATTCTAGCCGGCCGCGCAGGCTGAACGCCCGTGTTCGCCGGCCGCTGTGCTGCGGGTATGCTGTGGCACTCCTATTTCGCCGCGCCGCTTCCCGGCCGCCGCACATGCAAGCGTACGTCTACAAGAGCATCCGCAAGCCCGACACCTATGTGTTCCTGGCGGCGCGCGACGACTTCGAGCGCGTGCCCGAGTCCGTGCGCCTGCCGCTGGGAACGCTGCAGTTCGTCATGGAACTGGCAGTGACGCCGGAGCGGAAGCTGGCGCGCTCCGACGCGCAGGTGGTGAGGACCAACCTGGCCGCGCGTGGCTACCACCTGCAGATGCCGCCGACGATGTCGGACCCGATGACTTCCGACTGGGGTACCGATGGCTGATCCGACGCCCGCACGATGGCCGCTTGCGGTGCTCGCCGCCATTGCGGCCGGACTGGCCCTGCTCGCCGGCCTGGGTGGCTGGGTGGCTGCGCTGGCCGGGACACTGTGCCAGCCCCTGCTGGCCCTGGCGGCGCGGTACCGGCGCAAGCGAGAGGTGCCGGACCATGTCCGCCTGCGGCGGGAGCTGCCTCCCGTTGCGATCCTGTGGGCCGTGGCCGTGGCCGGGTTCGGGCTCGTCGTGTCGTGGCCGCTGTCCGCACTGGTCGACAGCGGTTCACTGCTGGCCGCGCTCGGTCTGAGTACCGTCGTAGGCGTTTCGCTGCTGGTGCTGTGGCGCTGGTGGCCGGTGTGGCAGGGACTGGAGCGGGATGGCGGCGCACTGGGGGACCATCGCCGCGCGCTGGGCGGGCTCGAACCAGGCGCCTGGCGCGGGTTGGGCGTGGCCGTGGCCGTGGCCGCGGTGTGTGGCCTGGTGGTGGCGCTGGCGTGGCCCGGCCTGCTGGCGGCGCCGGTCCGGTGGCTGGTCGCGTTGGCCTTGCTGCTGGGGTCGGCGGGTCTCCACGTGTGGCTGCAGCAGGTGATGCCGGCGCAGGCACTGGAATATCTCTACGAGGAGAGTGCGGAGGATGCGGTCGACCCTGCCGGGGCGACGGTCCCGGAGGTGCTGCCGGCTGCTCCCGTGGCCGCTATCGAGCCGGTGGGGCCGGTGCCGGACGCCGTGGCCGATGTCGTGCGCGCCCCCAGCGAGCCGCTCGAACCCGATCTGTATGAAGCCGCGCGCAGCGGGCGGGTCGAGCGCGCGCTGGAGCTGATCGAGGCCGGAGCCGATCCGCACGCGATGCCCCCGGCCGCTGATCGTGACCAGCGCAGCCTCGCGGCGCTCGCGGCGGTATTGCCGGATCTGCGGCTGCTGCGTGGCCTGATCGCCCGGGGCGTCGACCTCAACATCCGCCATGCCGGCCTCACCCCGCTGCTGGCCGCCACGCGCGACAGCTGGCACGGACGGCCGGACGCCGTCATGACGTTGCTGGCCAACGGCGCCGACCCCCGTGCCACCGATGCCGACGGCAATACGCCGTTGCACTTTGCCGCCCGCAGTTCCGATCCCGGTGTCGCCGCCCTGCTGCGCGACGCTGCCGCGGAGCTCGAGTCGCTCAACCATGAAGGTCTCGCACCGCTCGGCGTGGCCTGCGCTGCCGGCAACTGGCGGCTTGCGCGCTTCCTGCTCGAGCGCGGCGCCCGTCCCGAGCCCGTGGGCGGAAAGCCGGCGCTGCTGGCCGCGGCCGGCGGCGAAGATGACGATCCTGCCGGCGTCGCCCTGCTGCTCAAGTTCAAGGCCAGGGTGGGAGCCACCAGCGAGAGCGGGCGGACGGCATTGCACGAAGCGTCGCTCGCCGGCCATGTGGACATCGCCACTGCCCTGTTGTCCGCCGGAGCCGACGTCGCCACCCCCGACGGAGCCGGTTCCACGCCGGTCCACGAAGCGGCACGCGCGGGCCATTCGCGGGTGCTGGAGCTGTTGCTCGAGGCGGAGGGAGCCCGCGTGCCCGCTGTGGTCGGGCCGGACCAGGAGGGGCGCACGCCGCTGATGCTTGCCTGCATGGCGGAGGGCGTCGCGCCCCCGCTGGTGGAGCGCCTGCTCGCGCTGGGGATCGACCCGGAGCAGCGCGACCACGAAGGCAAGCGGGCGCTCGAACTTGCGGCAGCGGCCGGGCGCTGGTCGCTGGTCGCGATTCTGGACGCGAATCACCCGATGCCCGGGTCGCTGTCGGGCGTGGACGGGGACGAGCGGGCGATGGCCGACCGCGCCCCGGCGGCCATCCTGCGCGAGGGACTCGGGGAAGGGCGCGAGCATGCGCTCGACGCCGTGGCCGCACTGCTCGGCCCCCGCGAACTCGGCGCGCTGATGCACGACCAGGAGGCACTGGTGCCTCCGCACCAGATCGAATGGCTGCTCGCGCGCGGCGCCGACCCCGAAGTCCGTGACGGCTCGGGCCGGACGCCGATGGAACTCCTGCTGGGCACGGGGCCACGCGCCGTGCCGTCGCTGAGGGCGCTGCTGGATGCCGCGGTGTCCCCGGCGGGGCGCGGTGGATTGGCCCGGTTCCTGGCCGCCTGCGCGAGCGGCGAGCAGGGCGGACGCGCCTGCGAAGGCCTCGCGGTCGAACTGCTGGATCGTGGTGCCGACCCTTTCGGCGCGACGGCCGCAGGCGACCTGCCGTTGACGCTGGCGGTCCGGCTGGGCTGGTCGCAACTGCTCGATCGGCTGTTGCAGGCGGGCGTCGCACTCGATGTCCGCGACAGCCACGGGATGAGCGCGCTCCACCTGGCGGCCGCCCTGGGTCGCCAGGACATGCTCAAGAGATTGATCGCCCGGGGCGCCTCTCCCGGCCTGCTGGCGGCCGATGGACAGACACCGCTGGGCGTGGCGTTGTCGACGGGGCGCCGCGACCTCGCGGACTGGCTGGACTGGCGCGGCTGGCCGCTGCCGGGCCGGCCGCTCCAGGCCTCCGACGTGCCGGCGGCCGCCATCGTCGGTGATGCCGACGCCGTGCGCCGCCTGCTCGACCTGGGCCTGTCGCCCGACGCGATGGATGCCCAGGGTTGCACCGCCCTGCTGCGTGCGGCCGGAGGTGGCCACCGGGCGGTGGTGGACCTGCTGCTGGCGCGCCGTGCGGATCCGACGGTCGCGGCGGAATCGGGTGCCACCGCGCTGTCCGCGGCCGTCAGCATGCGGCACGCGGAGATCGTCGACCGGCTGCTGGCGGCGGGCGCCGAGCTTGAGCAGCGCTTGCCGGGTGGCGTCACCGTATTGATGGTGGCGGCTGCCCTGGGCCTCCCCGACCTGGTGGCGCGCCTGCTTGCGGCCGGGGCCGACGTCCATGCCGTGGACGAACAGGGGCGCACGCCATTGCATTGCGCCGCCATGTTCGGCTTCTCCGCGCGCGACCGGACCCGTCTCGTCGCCCTGTTCGACACGCTCCTGCTCGCGGGCGCGGAGACCGACCCCGAGGATGGATCGGCCGGTGCGACGCCGTTGCTGCTGCTGCTGGGCGCGCGTGCCGAACCGGGTACCGCCGCCGATGAAGATGTACTGGCAGCGGGGCTGGAGCAACTGGCGGACCACGAAGCGCGTCTTGACGTGCAGGACGCCCGCGGCTTCGGCCCTTTGCACCTGGCGGCCCTGCATGGCCTGATGGGCATCGTGAAATGGCTGCTTCGTGCCGGTGCCGACCCCGAGCTGCGGGACAGCCTCAACCGGAGTCCGCGGGAAGTGGCGGTGATGCGAGGTTTCATCGACATCGCCGCCGAGCTGGGTCCGGCCGCCGCCGCGGGTGGGGAGGTGTCCATGGCGAGGTTCCTGCGGGACAGGAGCTGACGGGCAAACGGCCCGGGCACCGACCAAGGCCGGTTCAATCCTCGTTTGCGCGGCGCCCCGAGATGCTGCCCAGCACGCCCGTTCCACGGTCCGCATCGAACAACTGCTCCAGCTCGACCCGCGCCTCGCTCGAAGCCTGCATCACGGCGTCGTCGTCATCGTGCACCAGGTACTGGGCATTCAGCAGCCGCTGGTCGTGGGCGAGGAACTGCCGCGCGTGGTCCTGGGCGACCTCCGGCGCAATGCCCAGGGCCACCAGCACGTCCTCCCCCAGCTTCAGGCTCGAATGCAGCATCTCGCGGACTGCCTGGGCGCCCAGGTCCATCAGCTCCCAGGCGTGGCGGCGGTCGCGCGCGCGCGCCAGGACCCGCGCCTCCGGATAGAGACGCCGGATCGCCCGCACGGTGCGCAGGCTGCCGGCGGGGTCGTCGATCGCCACCACGAATACCCGCACATGCGCGGCGCCCGCCGACCGCAGCAGTTCCGGTTTCGCCGGGTCCCCATAGAACAGGGGATTGCCGAACCGGCGCATGAAGTCGACCTGGTCGGCACTGTGTTCGATGGCGATGAAGGGCACCTTCTGTGCCACCAGCAGGCGCGCGACGATCTGTCCAAAACGGCCGAAGCCGGCGATCAGCACCTGGGGGTGCCCATCCTCCGGCAGCGGGTCGGCAGGGGGCTGCGGAGCAGCGTGTTTCGTTGCCCTCAGCAGCTTCGCGAGCGTCACCACCAGCAGCGGGGTCAGCGCCATCGACAGCCCCACCACGGCGACCAGCAGGTCGCGCAGTTCGCGGTCAACCAGGCCGGCGCGCAGTGCTTCGGCGAAGACCACGAACGCGAACTCGCCACCCAGTGCCAGCACCGCCGCCAGTTGCAGCGCCTCGCGGCGCTCAAGGCCACCGGGGCGGATGCCAACGGCGTACACCAGCGCGAACTTCGTCGCCATCAGGCCGGTCACCAGCAGAGCGACGAGCGCTGGCTGGGCAATCACGCCCTGCAGGTCGATGCTCATGCCGACGGCCATGAAGAACAGCCCGAGCAGCAGGCCCTTGAAGGGCTCCACCTGGGCCTCGAGCTCGTGGCGGAACTCGGAATCGGCCAGCAGTACACCGGCCAGGAAGGCCCCCAGGCCCGCCGACAGGCCCGCGACCTGCATCAGCCAGGCCGCGCCAAGGACGGTAAGCAACGCGGCTCCGGTGAAGACCTCGGGCATCTGGCTGCGGGCGACGATCCGGAATACGTAACGGAGCAGCACCCGGCCGCCCAGCACCACGGCGGCAATCGCGCCGACCGCCTTCAGCACCACGGGCCAGCCCAGCCCGGCACCTTCCGCGGCGGCGGCCTGGCCAAGCAGCGGAATCGCCGCCAGCAGCGGGATCGCGGCAAGATCCTGGAACAGAAGGATGGCGAAGGCCAGGCGTCCGTGCTCCGCCGTCAGCGACTTGCGTTCCGACAACAACTGCAGCCCGACCGCGGTGGACGACAGGGCAAGCCCGAGACCGACCACCAGTGCGGCCTTGAATCCGAGCCCGCCGGCCACGGCCATGGCCGCGAGCGCGAAGCCGCACACGGCGACCTGCATCCCGCCGGCCCCGAACACCGGCTTGCGCATGACCTTCAAACGCGAAGGCGACAGCTCCAGGCCGATGACGAAGAGCATCATCACCACGCCGATTTCCGATGCCGCCAGTACCGGCTCGGCATTGCGGATGACGCGCAAGCCATACGGGCCCAGTACAAGGCCGGCCGCGAGATAGCCGAGCACCGCGCCCAGGCCGAAACGCCGGAACACCGGCACCGCGATCACCGCGGCGAGCAGAAATACGAGCGCGAGTTCCAGTCCACCGCCGTGCATTCGGCACCTCCAGTCGAAGGATTATGACGCCTCGCCGAACGATGAAAAAAGCCCCGCGATCGCGGGGCTTTTTCTCTGTCGCTTGTCCGGCGCTAGCGCCTCATCGAAGCGAAGAACTCGTCGTTGGACTTGGAGCTCTTCATCTTGTCGAGCAGGAACTCCATCGCGCCGATCTCGTCCATGCCATGCAGCAGCTTGCGCAGGATCCAGATCTTCTGCAGCAGCTCGGGCTCGATCAGGTAGTCCTCGCGGCGGGTGCCGGAGCGGTTGATGTCGATCGCGGGGTAGACGCGCTTCTCGGCGATGCGGCGGTTCAGGTGCACTTCGCTGTTGCCGGTGCCCTTGAACTCCTCGTAGATCACCTCGTCCATCTTGCTGCCGGTATCGACCAGCGCGGTGGCGATGATGCTCAGCGAGCCGCCTTCCTCGACGTTGCGCGCGGCGCCGAAGAAGCGCTTCGGGCGGTGCAGGGCATTGGCGTCGACGCCGCCCGACAGCACCTTGCCGGAGCTCGGCAGGACATTATTGTAGGCGCGCGCCAGGCGGGTGATCGAGTCCAGCAGGATCACCACGTCCTTCTTGTGTTCGACCAGGCGCTTGGCCCGTTCGATCACCATATCGGCGACCTGCACGTGGCGGCCGGCCGGCTCGTCGAAGGTCGAGCTGATCACCTCGCCGCGCACGGTGCGCTGCATCTCGGTGACTTCCTCGGGCCGCTCGTCGATCAGCAGCACGATCAGGTGCACGTCCGGGTGGTTGTGGCTGATGGCGGTGGCGACCTGCTGCATCAGCATGGTCTTACCGGCCTTCGGCGGCGACACGATCAGTGCGCGCTGGCCCTTGCCCTGCGGGGCCATCAGGTCGAGGATCCGGCCGGTGATGTCCTCGGTGCTGCCGTCGCCGCGCTCGAGCTTGAACTTGCGGCGCGGGAACAGCGCGGTCAGGTTCTCGAACAGGACCTTGTTCTTGGAGGCTTCCAGCGGCTCGCCATTGATGGTGTCGACCACCGCCAGTGCGAAGTAGCGTTCGCCGTCCTTCGGGAAGCGGATGCGCCCGGAGAGATGGTCGCCGGTGCGCAGGTTGAAGCGGCGGATCTGGCTGGGCGACACATAGGTATCGTCCGGGCCTGCCAGGTAGCTGGCTTCGGCCGCGCGCAGGAAGCCGAAGCCGTCAGGCAGGATCTCCAGCACGCCATCGGCGGCGACGCCCTCGCCGTGGCGCGTAAGCACCTTGAGCACGGCGAAGATCACGTCCTGCTTGCGTGCGCGGGCGACGCCTTCCTGGATGTTCAGCTGGTCGGCGATCTCCAGCAGCTTCGCGGCGGGCATCTGCTTGAGGTCACCGAGCGAGTACTGCGGGAAGCCTTCGGGCACCTGCGGGTTCGGCCGCGGGACGAAGGCCTCGTTGCCGCCGTCATCGCTGGGCAGCCCGTCGCGGTTGCGCCCGCCGCCGCCACCGCCACCACGCTCGCGCCGGTTGCGGAACCGCTCGCGACGGTTGCCACGGCCGCCGTCCTGCTGCTCGCCACGGTTCTGGTTACCGCGCTGCTGGTCGCCACGACCGGCATTTCCGCCACCGTCGCCCTGGCCTTCGCCGCCACCCTGGCGGGATTCGCCGCCGGCGGATTCATTGCCAGCCGGCTGCTTGGCCTGGGGCTTCTGCTCACCCTGCGGCTTGGCGTCGGACGAAGCCTCCGCCTTGGGCGCGGGCTTGCCGTCGGCCTTCGACTGCTCCGGCTTGCCGGCATCGTCGCTGCGGGCAGCGGGCGCTTCGGCACGCGCGGGCGCCTGCTTGGCGGCCTCGGGCTGGGCGGATTCGGTCTTGGTGGCCGGGGCAGCGTCGGCCTTGGGAGCACGCGGTTTGCGCACGCGCTTTTCGGCGGTATCGCCGGCGTCGGGGGTGTTATCGGACAAGCGGGAATTCCTCGCTAGGCGGCGAGCGCCCGCGTCTGCGGGCGGAGCGTCAGGGACGAAAAGGTTCGAGAAGGGTGCGGCGGGGAACCGCGCCACGGCCCCGGAAACCGGGCCGCGGCAGCCATTCAGGCGCCGGGTATTGCGAAACTAGCACTGCCACAAGGCCACCGCAAGCGCGGCGCCGGCGGGCCGGTTCAGCTGGAGGGCCCGCGGTGGCGGCGTCCGGTGGCGCCGGGCGCCACCGGCATCGAGCCGGGCTTCAGAGCGCCTTGTCGATCATCTGCGCCAGCTGGGCCTTGCCGACGGCACCGATCTGGGTGGCCTGCACCTGGCCATCCTTGAACAGCAACAGCATCGGGATCGAGCGCACGTGGTACTTCATCGCCGTCGCGCGGTTGTGGTCGACGTTGACCTTGGCGATCTTGACGCGGCCGTCGTATGTCTCCGCCAAGTCGTCCAGCGCCGGGGCGATCATTTTGCACGGGCCGCACCACTCGGCCCAGAAGTCGACCAGGACGGGCTCCGACGACTGCAGCACGGCGGAATCGAAGTCGGCATCGCCGACCTGCATGACTTTATCGCTCACGAGACTCTCCTGCGGATGGCGGGCTCCGGCGGCGGGTGCCGGGCAATTTGCCGATGGTTGGCGTTAAACTGGGGCGTTACGCGGTGGCTTCAAGCCCCGCACGCTGCGGTCAGGAAGAAAATCTGGCCGACCCCGGCAGTCTGCTTCGCCGACGCCACCCACGCAAGCGCAGTCCTGCGCGCGGATTCCTGAACGCATGAGCGACAAACCCCTTACCGATATTTCCTTCTCGTCCTTCGACCTGCACCCGAGCCTGTTGGCCGGGCTGGAGTCGGCGGGCTTCACCCGTTGCACCCCGATCCAAGCCATGACCCTGCCGGTGGCGCTGAAGGGCGGCGACGTCGCCGGCCAGGCCCAGACCGGCACCGGCAAGACGCTGGCCTTCCTGGTGGCGGTGATCAATCGCTTGCTGTCGCAGCCGGCGCTGGCCGATCGCAAGCCGGAGGATCCGCGCGCGCTGATCCTGGCGCCGACCCGTGAACTGGCGATCCAGATCCACAAGGACGCGGTCAAGTTCGGCAGCGAACTGGGGCTGAAGTTCGCGCTGGTCTACGGCGGCGTCGACTACGACAAGCAGCGCGAGCTGCTGCAGCAGGGCGTGGACGTGATCATCGCCACCCCCGGCCGGCTGATCGACTACGTGAAGCAGCACAAGGTGGTCAGCCTGCACGCCTGCGAGATCTGCGTGCTGGACGAGGCCGACCGGATGTTCGACCTGGGCTTCATCAAGGACATCCGCTTCCTCCTGCGGCGCATGCCGATCCGCACCGAGCGCCAGACCCTCCTGTTCAGCGCCACCCTCAGCCACCGCGTGCTGGAGCTGGCCTACGAGCACATGAACGAGCCCGAGAAGCTGGTGGTGGAGTCGGAGTTCATCACCAATGCCAAGGTGCGCCAGCTGGTGTACTTCCCCTCCGACGAGGAGAAGATCCCGCTGCTGCTGGGCCTGCTGTCGCGCAGCGAGGGTGCGCGCACGATGGTCTTCGTCAACACCAAGGCCTGGGTCGAGCGGGTCGCCCGTGCGCTGGAGCGGGCCGGCTACCGCGTCGGCGTCCTCAGCGGCGACGTGCCGCAGAAGAAGCGCGAGTCCCTGCTGAACAAGTTCCAGAAGGGCCAGCTGGAGCTGCTGGTCGCCACCGACGTCGCCGCCCGTGGCCTGCACATCGATGGCGTCAGCCACGTCTACAACTACGACCTGCCGTTCGATGCCGAGGACTACGTGCACCGGATCGGGCGCACCGCGCGCCTGGGTGCCGAGGGCGACGCGATCAGCTTCGCCTGCGAGCGCTATGCGATGAGCCTGCCCGACATCGAGACCTACATCGAGCAGAAGCTGCCGACCGCGCCGGTCGAGGCGGACCTGCTGGTGGCGCTGCCGCGGCCCAAGCGCGAGCGGCCCGAGAGCGATGACGGGGACGACGCCGAGGAAGAGAGCATCGGCGCGATCTTCAAGGAGGCCCGCGAGCAGCGCGCCGCCGAGGAAGAACGCCGTGGTGGCGGGCGCGGCAAGGGCCACGCCGGCGCCGGCCGTGGTGCCGGTGGGCGTGGACCCGGCGCGGGCGAAGGCGCACGCGGTGCTCGTCGCCCCCGCCGCGATGCCGCTGCCGGCAAGCCACGCTCTGGTGAGGACGCAGGTGCGCCGGAAGCCACGGCGCAGCCTGCCCCGGACACTGCGAAGGCGACCCCGGCGGCGGTCGACCCGGCGACGGGGGAGCAGCAGCGCCCGCCGCGCAAGCGCCGCCGGCGTCGTGGCGGCCGCAAGGTCGAGGGGCAGGCCGTCGAGGGTGGACAGGCGCAAGGCAATGCGGCGAAGCCGGCCCGCGCGCCGTCCGCCACCTCTGCCGAAACCGAAGCGCGCGGCCCGCGTGCGCCCCGCCAGGTGGCCGCCAACAAGGTGCCACCCCGCGCCAAGGCGCCAGCCGATGCCGACGGTGAAAAGCCCGGTCTGTTCGGTCGCATCAAGCGCGGCCTGAAATCGCTGGTCACCCGCGAGCCCAGCTCCCGCCACTGAGGGTTTCGTGGATCCGGCAACGGGTCCACCGGCAGGGCGGCACGGGCCACCGCCCTAGCCATCGTTGCCGCCCCCGCCGATACTTGGCGCCATCGTCTTCGACAGGTGCGCGATGAGCGTTCTGCGCTTCGACAACGTCAGCAAGCAGTACGGCGGCGGCCAGCAGGCCCTGCGCGAGGTCAGCTTCGAAGTCGGGTCCGGGGAGATGCTGTTCATCACCGGCCATTCCGGCGCGGGCAAGACCACGTTGATGAAGCTGGTGCACCTGGCCGAGCGTCCGACCCGGGGCGCCGTACTGTTCGGCGAGAAGAACCTGATGCGCGTGCGTGGCCGCAGGATCGCCATGCACCGGCGCGAGGTCGGCGTGGTGTTCCAGGACCATCGCCTGCTGGGCGATCGCAGCGTGGCCGACAACGTCGCGTTGCCGCTGTTGCTGCAGGGTCTGCGGCGGGCGGAGATCAACAAGCGCGTGCGCGCGGTGCTCGACCGGGTCAGCCTGGGCACGCGGTCGCAGGCTTTGCCGGCGCAACTGTCGGCGGGCGAACAGCAGCGGGTCGGCATCGCCCGCGCCATTGTCGGGGAGCCGGCACTTCTGGTCGCCGACGAGCCGACCGGCAACCTCGACCCGACCCTCTCGGCCGAGATCATGTCGCTGCTGGAATCCTTGCCGGAACGCGGCACCAGCGTGCTGGTCGCCAGCCATGACCTGGCGCTGGTGAAGCGGATGCGCAAACGCGTGCTGGTGCTCAACCAGGGCCAGCTGGTGGACGACATCCCGCCCGAGGACCTGGCCGAATGAGTGCAGCCCCCCCCCACGAAAGGCTCAAGCCCGGCCGCAACCGCTTCGGTACCTGGTTCGACCACCATGTCTACAGCTTGGTGGCGAGCTTCGGCCGGATGCTGCGCAAGCCGGGCTCGACCCTGCTCACCATTGGCGTGATGGGCGTGGCGCTGGCTTTGCCGCTGGGCCTGTGGGCGGCGCTGGCGAACGTGGAGCGGTTCGCCGGCGACGTCCAGGAAGCGCGACGCGTCAGCCTGTACCTGCAGCCCGGGGTGGAACTGCCACGCGCCCGTGAGCTGGCCGAGCAGCTGCGCGCTCGTCCCGACATCGCCGAGGTCGAGCTGAGGACGCCGGAGCAGGGCCTGCAGGAGTTGCGCGCGAGCTCCGGGCTGGGAGGGGCGTTGGCGAGCCTGGAAGACAATCCGTTGCCGAGCCTGTTGCTGGTGGTCCCGACGGGCGCCGGCGAGGGCCTGGCCGAGTCACTGGAGGCATTGCCGGAGGCGGACATCGTGCAGCACGACGCCGCCTGGCGTGAACGGCTGGACGGCTGGCTGCGCTTTGGCGGTCGCCTGGCCTGGGTGCTTGCGGCGATGCTGGGGTTGGGCGCGTTGCTGGTGGTCGGCAACACCGTGCGGCTGGACATCCAGCAGCGGCGCGAAGAAATCGAGGTGCTGCAACTGCTGGGCGCCACCGACGGCTTCATCCGCCGACCATTCCTCTACCTGGGTGCGTGCTACGGAGCGGTGGCCGGCGCACTGGCGCTTGCCCTGCTGACCGCCGCGGACCTGTCGTTGCGCGCGCCGCTGGCGGACCTGGCACGCAGCTATGGCAGCGGATTCGCGCTGCAGGGTTTCAGCCTGCAACATGCCGTCTTCATCGTGGTCGGTGCCAGCGTCCTTGGCTGGATCGGCGCCGGCCTGGTGACCGGACACTACCTGCGACAGACACGCCCCACGGATACCTGAGACATGAGCGAAGGCCCCGAAAAGCTGCGACACGTGGTGACCGACTCCCCTCGCATCATGGTGGTGGACGGTTCCCGGCTGGTGCGCAAGCTGATCGGCGACGTGCTCGCGAAGGAAGTGGAGAACGCCCGGGTGCTGGCATGCGCGAGCATTGCCGAAGCCCGCGCCGCGCTGGCGGATGGCCCGGTGGACCTGGTGACCACTTCGCTGTCGCTGCCCGACGGCGATGGCATCGAGCTGGCCCGTGCAGTGCGCGAGGCCGCCGGGCAGGCCTACGTGCCGGTGATCGTGGTCTCGGGTGATGCGCAGTCGCACCTGGAGTCGCGGCAGTTCACCGAGGACGTGACCGACTACTTCGACAAGTCGCTGGGCCACACCGCACTGGCGGCCTTCATCCGCGGCTATGTCCAGCCGGAGTCGATACCCGGGGCGCGCGTGCTCTACGTGGAGGACAGCCGGGTGGTCGCACTGGCCACCAAGCGCATGCTCGAGCGCCAGCAGATGGAGGTGCTCCACTTCGTCGGCGTCGAGGAAGCACTCGAGCACCTGGAAAGCCACCGGGGTGGTGAAGACATCGGCACCGACCTGATCCTGACCGACGTCTACCTGAAGGGCGAGCTCGAGGGAAAAGACCTGCTGGAGCGCGTGCGCCGGGAATACGGCTATGGCAAGCGCCGGCTGCCGGTGCTGGTGATGACCGGCGACGCGAATCCGGAGAACCAGAGCGCGCTATTGCGTGCAGGCGCCAACGACCTCGTGCTGAAGCCGATCGAGGAGCGCCTGCTGGTGACCAAGACGCTGTTCCAGTTGCGCCTCTCGAAGCTGGCGTAGCTGCGCCCGCCTTGCCCAAGGGGCTCCCCGGATGTGTAGGAGCGGCTTCAGCCGCGACCCGGGGACCGGTCGCTCCAATGAGACATGATCGCGGCTGAAGCCGCTCCTACGCCCGAAGGAAGTCCCCCATGGGACAGAAGCCTTGGCGTGCATTCCGGGAACATGCCGATGACCGAAGAACGCATCAAGCTGGAGCCGACCTGGAAAGCACGCGTCGGGGACTACCTGCAGCGCGAAGACATGCGTGAGCTGTCGGTTTTCCTGCGTCAGCGCAGCGCGCAGGGCACAAGGATCTTTCCGCCGGGCCCCGAGATCTTCTCGGCTTTCGAAGCCACGCCTTTCGACGCGACGCGGGTGGTGATCCTCGGGCAGGACCCCTACCACGGGGCCGGACAGGCGCATGGCCTGTGCTTCTCGGTACGGCCCGGAGTCCCGGTGCCACCGTCCCTGGTCAACATCCACAAGGAGATCGAGCGCGACCTGGGGATCCCCAGGCCTGCCCACGGGTGCCTGCTGCCGTGGGCCCGGCAGGGGGTGCTGTTGCTCAACTCGGTAATGACGGTGGAGGAGGGCCGGGCCGGTGCGCACCAGGGGCGTGGCTGGGAGGGCTTCACCGACCACGTCATCGAAACCCTGGCGCGGGAGCGCGAGGACCTGGTATTCATGTTGTGGGGCAGCTACGCCCAGAAGAAGGGGGCGGTGATCGATCGCAGTCGCCACCGGGTGCTGAAGGCGCCGCACCCTTCGCCGCTTTCGGCGCACCGTGGCTTCATCGGATGTGGCCACTTTTCGGCCGCCAACGAGTACCTCGTGCGCCGCGGCGGCAAACCGATCGACTGGTCCCTGCCGCCGGTAGGAGCGACGTAAGTCGCGACCGCGATCCTTCCGGCCCTCGCAGCAAACCTGCGGTGACGCGTGTCGCGACTTACGTCGCTCCTACACGTCCAGCCGCTGGGCCTTGACCGGGAACTTACGCGCGCGCTGGCAGTCTTATCCACCCGATGGGGCGCCTTATTGTTCTATGAACGGGATGATGAAACCCCTTTCATGCCCTTAGCACTCACTCATCGCGACTGCTAATATTGTCCACATGACCCAGACCACCGCTTCGAACGCCCTTGTCTCCAACAGCCTGCCGGTGCCTTCGCTCAATGCATTGACTCCGCTGGGTTCGCTGGACGCCTACATTGGTGCGGTGCACAAAATCCCGGTGCTGTCCGTCGAGGACGAGCAGGCACTGGCGCGCCGCTACCGCGATGACGAAGACCTCGACGCCGCCCGCGAGCTGGTCCATTCGCACCTGCGCTTCGTGGTGCACGTCGCACGCGGCTACAACGGCTACGGCCTGCAGCTGGGCGACCTGATCCAGGAAGGCAACATCGGCCTGATGAAGGCGGTCAAGCGCTTCGACCCCGACCAGGGCGTGCGCCTGGTCAGCTTCGCCGTGCACTGGATCCGCGCCGAGATGCACGAGTTCATCCTCAAGAACTGGCGCATCGTGAAGGTCGCGACCACCAAGGCGCAGCGCAAGCTGTTCTTCAACCTGCGCAAGAGCAAGAAGCGCCTGGGCTGGATGAACGCCGAGGAAGTGCGGCTGGTGGCCAAGGACCTCAACGTCTCCGAGCGCGAAGTGCTGGAGATGGAATCCCGCCTGTCGGGGCGCGACATCGGCTTCGATGCGCCGGCGGGCGAGGACGACGACCATGCACCGCCGTCACCTGCCGCCTACCTGCGCACCCACGAGGAGGATCCCTCGCAGATCTACGAGCGCGAGGACGAGGAGGACAGCCAGGTGTCGCTGTTGCACGAGGGGCTGGGCAAGCTCGACGAGCGCTCGCGCGACATCATCGCGCGCCGCTGGCTGGGCAGCGAGAACAAGGTGACGCTCCAGGACCTGGCCGACGAGTACGGCGTGAGCGCAGAGCGCATCCGCCAGATCGAAGCCAACGCGCTGAAGAAGATGCGGGCGCTGTTCGCCGCCTGATCCCGCCTGTGCATGCTGAACTGACGGCCCGGGAAACCGGGCCGTTTGCTTTTGCGCGGCGGCCGCACCAGGCCCGGTGCTAGGCTCGACGGGTCTCCCGAGGAGCCACCCGATGGCCGAGAATGAAAAGCGAATCGCCCTGTTGATCGACGCCGACAATGCGCCTGCGGCCAAGGTCGACGTAATCCTTGCCGAGGTGGCCCGCTATGGCGTCGCCAACGTGCGCCGCGCCTATGGCGACTGGAAGAATCCGCACCTGAAAGGCTGGGAAGCGTGCCTGCACCAGTACGCGATCCGGCCGGTCCAGCAGTTCGCCTACAGCCGCGGCAAGAACGCCTCGGACATGGCGATGGTCATCGATGCCATGGACCTCTTGTATGCGCGCACCCTGGACGGGTTCGCGATCGTGTCGAGCGATGCCGACTTCACGCCACTGGTGATGCGCCTGCTCACCGATGGCGTCAAGGTCTACGGATTCGGCGAGAAGAAGACGCCGGAACCCTTCGTCAACGCCTGCTCGAAGTTCACCTACGTCGAAGCCCTTGGGCAACGGCAGGATGCGGGAACCACTGCCGCGGCCGAGGCGAAGGGAACGGCGGAACTGCAGTCGGACGCGCGCCTGCTGCAGATGCTGCGGGGTGCGGTGGACTCGGCCGGCGGGGAGGACGGGTGGGCGCAGTTGGGCGCCGTGGGGCAGCAGATCGGTAACCAGGCCTCGCTCGATCCGCGCAACTACGGGTACCGGAAGTTGAGCGACCTGATCGAGGCTACCGGCCTGTTCGACGTGCGCCGGGACGAACAGGTGATCTGGGTGAGGGAGAAGCCGAAGGCCAGCCGGGTCGTGAAGAAGGCGCCGGCGCGGAAGCGCAGCCGCTGACGACGGAGAACGCAACCGGCGTCTTCAGGGCGCGCAATGACTGCCGGCGATGACGGTCCGGACGCGTTCCACCAGGGCCGCCACCGTCCCGGCATCGCCCCGGCCGAATTGCAGGTCCGCCTCCGCATCACGCAGGCGGACCGCCCACTGGTTGCACAGGTCTTCCTGCGATACCGCTTCACAGGTGTCGCGCCGCACCTCGCAGGCCGCGCCCGCGCCGCCGGTGCGGCTGCCATCCAGTCCATGCGTGCGTAGCGGCGCGCAGCGTTCGGGCGGCGAGCCATCGTCGTGCAGGTAGCGTCGGTCGTCCCAGGTGCGGCAGGCGAACAGCGGCGGGGGTTCACCGGATTCCGGTGGTGGCGCAGCATCCACGGCAGCCGCTGCCGGTTGCGGCATCGGCGCGAGTGGCACCAGGGGACCGACCGGCTCGGGAGCTGCCGGTGGCGAAGCCGGGCCGGATGGGGCCGGGGGCATGACTGGCACCGGATCGGACTCCATCACCCGGCGCTCCTGGCGACTGCCCTTCGGGCAGGGCTGGTCGTTCTGTACGGTGAGTTCGCCACTGGCGTCGGTGCAGCGATAGATCACCACCCTGTCCTGCGCCAGGACGGTGCTCGAGGCGCCTCCGAGGAGGCCGGCCAGCAGGAGGGCCGATCCGAATTGCGGGAGGTTCATTCAGGGCATTCCATGTCGAGGCGGGCCTGGATGGCCCGGCGCTCCGTAATGATCGCTTCCCGCTCACTCTGCAGGGCGCTGTTGTACCCGCGCCACAGCTCACGTGACCGGTCCCGCAGCCGCTCGCAGACCTCGGCCGGGGGGATCGGGTGGCACTGATCCCGGATCCATGTGCCAGCGCCGTAGGGCGCGTTCGAACCGATGGGCGCCGCGGGACGCAGCCCGTCTCCCGTGGGCGGCCGAGGCGTCGGGCGACCTACGTTGTCGAAGACCAGCCCGTTGTCACCGCCGGATACTGCCGGCCGCACCGGGGGCAGCCCGGGGCGGGGACGGTACGGACCGTGGTACACCGGGTAGCCCAGCGTCCACATCGGCACCCAGCGCGGGTTCCCCGCCGGGCTGTCGCTGGTGTAGACCTCGCCATCCGGCGTGGTGCACTCATAGGTCGGTGGTGGCGCATGGACCACCACCACCTCGCGCCGGACCGGCACCGCGGGGGTGGGCCGGCTGGTTTCGGGAGCGGCCGCCGCAGGGGCGGCCGGCAGGACCGGGCGCGGCGGCGGATCCTCCGGTCTCTGCATGGTCCGGGCCTCCTGCTGCTGGCCCTTCGGGCACGGGTCGTCGCTCAGGGTCACGGCGCCATCGGGGCCGGTGCAGCGGTAAATGGTGATATCCGCGGCCGCCGCCGGCGCTGCGGGCCTCGCCAGCGTCGCGATCAGCAAAACGGCGATGGAGAGTCCGGAGCGCAGCATCCCGACATCTTGCGCCGGGAGCGACGGGCAGGAAAGCCGGCGCCGTGGTGGCATTCAGTTCCGCAGGATGCCGAGGTCGCGGGCGTCGCGGATCGGCGTCGGTGCCGCCAGCTCGCCGGCTTGCCCGGGTGTCACCGCGTCGATCTTTGAAAGCAGTGCGGGGTCCAGCGCTTCGCGCGTGCGTGCGGGTGGCTGGCCGGAGAGGTTGGCGCTGGTCGAGACCAGCGGAGCGCCGAAGCCGCGGCTCAGCGATGCCGCTACCGGGTGGGCGCTCACGCGGACCGCAACCGCGCGGTGCGCCCCGGTGACCCATGCCGGCACCCTGGGTGTTGCCGGAACCACCCAGGTATGCGGGCCGGGCCAGCTGGCCTGGACGAGCTCGCGACGACCGGGCGGCAGGACGTCCCAGTCCACCAGGCCCGAAAGCTGGGCGACATCCCCGGCCAGCAGGATCAGTCCCTTCTCGACCGGACGCTGCTTGATCGCAAGCAGGCGTTGGACGGCATGCTGGTCGAACGGATCACAGCCCAGCCCCCAGACCGCCTCGGTGGGGTAAGCGATGATGCCGCCGGTTCGCAGGGCGGCGATGGCGGGGGCAAGGTCGGGATTCATGTCCGGGTTCGAACGGGTAAGGTCATTTGTAGGAGCGGCTTCAGCCGCGATCGTGGAGCCGGCGGGCGACCAGTCATCCGATCGCGGCTGAAGCCGCTCCTACAGAAGCGCAGTCAGGCGCCGGTCTTTTTGGGGACCGTCTTCTTTGTCGTCTTCTTGGCCGTTTTCTTGGTGGCCTTCTTCGCTGTCTTCTTCGCGGCTTTCTTCGTCGCCTTCTTGGCAGGCGCCTTCTTGGCCGCGGCCTTCTTCGCCGGGGCCTTCTTGGCGGCCTTCTTGCCGAAGCGCCCGCGGGCGGGCTTGCCGGTTTCCTCCAACAGCTTGGTCACTTCCTCCAGGGTCAGCGAGGCCGGCTCGCGATCCTTCGGGATCTTGCCGTTGAGCTGGCCATTGCTGATGTACGGGCCGTAGCGGCCATTGAGGACCTGGATGTCGCTGCCCTCGAACTCCTTGATGATCCGGTTGCGCGCGATCTCTTCCTTTTCCTCGATCAGGAATACCGCACGCTCCAGGTCGACCTTGTACGGGTCGTCCTCCTTCTTCAGCGAGGCGTACACGCTGCCGCGCTTGGCGAACGGCCCGAAGCGGCCAATGCCGACGCTGACCTCCTCGCCGTTGTGCTCGCCCAGGGTGCGCGGCAGCTTGAACAGCTCCAGCGCGTCCTCCAGGGAAATCGTGTGCATGCTCTGCCCCGGGCGGAGCGAGGCGAACTTCGGCTTGTCCTCGGCATCCTCGGCGGTGCTGCCGATCGCCGCGTAGGGGCCGTAGCGACCCAGCCGCACGCTCACCGGCTTGCCGGTCTTGGGGTCGGTGCCAAGCTCGCGCGCACCGGTGGCCTCGCTGCGGTCGACCGACTCCATCTTGTCGTCGACCATCTCCTTGAACGGGCTCCAGAACCGCTCCATCAGCGGGATCCATTCTTCCTCGCCGCGCGACACCGCATCCAGCTCATCCTCGAGCTTGGCGGTGAAGTCGTAATCGACGTAGCGGGTGAAGTGGCTGGACAGGAACTTGCTCACCGCCCGGCCGACGTCGGAGGGATGGAAGCGCTTGTTCTCCAGCTCCACGTACTTGCGGAACAGGAGCGTGGCGATGATCGACGCGTAGGTCGAAGGACGGCCGATACCGTATTCCTCCAGCGCCTTGACCAGGCTCGCTTCGGAGTACCTCGGCGGCGGCTCGGTGAAATGCTGGTCGGCATGGATGCGGTCGAGCGGGATGCGGTCGCCGGTCTTCATCGCCGGCAGCTTGCGGCCCTCGTCCTCGGCGTCGGCGGCCTTGGCGTCCTTGCCTTCCTCGTAGACGGCCAGGAAGCCGGGATCGATCACGGTGGTGCCGGAGACGCGGAAGCTGTGCTCGCTGCCGGCGGCAAGGTCGACTGAAACCGTGTTGAGGGTGGCCGGCACCATCTGGCTGGCCACCGCGCGCTTCCACACCAGCTCGTACAGCCGGCGGGCGTCGTCCTCCAGGAAACGCGACACCGAAGCCGGCGTACGCAGCGCGGACGTGGGGCGCACCGCTTCGTGGGCCTCCTGCGCGTTCTTGGACTTGGACTTGTAGACGTTCGGCTGGTCGGGCACGGCACCGGTACCGTAGTCCCGGGCGATCACGTCGCGGATCTCCGCCACCGCATCCACCGACAGCGCCACCGAGTCGGTACGCATGTAGGTGATCAGGCCGACGGTGCCTTCGTCGCCCAGCGCCACGCCTTCGTACAGTTTCTGCGCGACCTGCATGGTGCGCTTGGTAGTGAAGCCGAGCTTGCGCGCGGCCTCCTGCTGCAGCGTGGAGGTGGTGAATGGCGCGGCCGGGCGGCGCTTGCGTTCCTTGCTGGTGACGTCGGTGACGTGGAGCGCGCCACTGGCCGCGGAGGCAATGCGCTGCCGGGCCGCTTCGGCGGTCTCGCCGTCGGTGATGGTGAACTGCTCGAACTTCTTGCCGTCGAGCTTGGTCAGCCGCGCAGAGAAAGCCTGGCTCGGGTGCTGGCACTCGGCCTCGATCGACCAGTACTCGCGCGCCTTGAAGGCTTCGATCTCTTCCTCGCGCTCGACGATCATGCGCAGTGCCGGCGACTGCACCCGGCCGGCCGACAGCCCCCGTTGCACCTTGCGCCACAGCACCGGCGAAAGGTTGAAGCCGACCAGGTAATCCAGTGCCCGACGCGCCTGCTGGGCGTCGACCAGCGGCGCGGCGATGTCGCGCGGGCGGGTCATCGCCTCGCTGATCGCGCGGGGGGTGATTTCAGTGAACACCACGCGCCGCAGCGGCTTGCCGTCGAGCAGACCGCGTTCGCGCAGGATTTCCGCGATGTGCCAGCTGATCGCCTCGCCCTCGCGATCCGGGTCGGTCGCGAGGAAGACGGCTTCGGCCTTCCTGGCAGCCTTGGCGATGGCTTCGACGTGCTTTTCGTTCTTCTCGATGAGGTCGTAGCGCATGGCGAAGCCGGCGTCCGGATCCACCGCGCCCTCCTTCGGCACCAGGTCACGCACGTGACCGTAGGAGGCCAGGACGATGAAGTCCTTGCCCAGGTACTTGTTGATCGTCTTGGCCTTGGCGGGGGACTCGACGATGAGGAGGTTCTTGGCCATACGAGGCAAAGCCTGTCGTTGGGGGCGGGGGCGCGGCGTGAAGCGGATGGCCGGCGGTCAAAGAACGCAACGCCCGCAACCGGGGGTCGCGGGCGCCTGCAGCCATCTTCTATTAATAGTGGAATCACGCGGCCGGCGCAGTTGTCAAGCTCTGCCCCGGAAGGAGCGGAAGCGCGACCGCGGGCCATGGTACCGGTTGTTGCGTCCCCCGGTCAGTGACGATCACCTCCCCCGGGCCGCGTCGGATCCTCAGCCGCGGCAGTTTGCCGGGAGCACCTTGTCGGCCAGGTCGGACCAGCACACCCATTCCCGGGCCTCGGCGTCGTACTCGAGCCAGAGCATCCCGTTGGCGAGCTCCTCATTGAGGTCGGCGGCCAGGGTCAGCTCGATGCCGCAACCACCGGTATCCGGCAGGGTGCCTACCCGCATGCCCGCCACCGAAGACGATCCGGGCGGGGTGTCGCCCGCTTCCGGGCAGGTGCCGGCACGGATGGCGTCCTCGATCTCGGCCCGCGATTGCGCAGTGGTGGCATAGGCCTCCGCCACGCGGGCGCGGAGGGTGTAGTCGTTGTAGGCCGGCACGGCGATGGCCGCGACGATCCCGAGCACCGCCAGCCCCACGAAGCCCACCACCAGGGCGATGATGGCCACTGCGACGCCCGGAAGCTTGTGCCGCTGTCGCTCCGGATGCTCGGTCCATGCCCATCGGTCCACGACGAGGGTGCCGGCGACCATGTCGTGCAGCCCCTGCTTGCGCCCGGTCCAGCCCGCCATCATGTAGCCGATGTAGAAGGTGATGTAGTTCAGCGCGGCGGCGAACCAGCGGCCGAGCGCATGCCCGAAGCCGATGCGGTTGCCGTCGCGGTCGGTGACCTTGATGCCCAGGGCGCGCTTGCCCAGCGTGGCTTGGTGGCGGGAGCTTTCCTGCAGCGCGAAATACAGCGGCGAGACCAGCAGGAACAGGCCGTAGTAGGTCAGGTTGAACGCGACCATGGCGGCGTCTTCACCGACCATGGCAGCCACTACGAAAGCGAGCACCATCCCCACCAGCGTCAGTGGCACGGCGTAGATCAGGCCATCCAGGAACAGCGCGGCATAGCGCCTCCAGAAGCCGGCGTAGGCGATGGCGGGTGTTTGGGCAGCGTTGGTCATTCGTCGTCCCCCTCGACGGCGTTCTACATGCGGAACCGGAATCGGAAACGGCCGCCTCGCTCCCCGCGACGCGGCCGTTCAGGAATAGTGCCGCAGCCGTCGACCGGCCGCCACCCCCTTGCCTCAGTGCACCGGCTCGGGCTCGTCGGCGAACATCTGGGTCTCCATCCAGGCATAGGCGGCCTCGCTGCCGGGCTGGTTGAACAGCACCATCAGCACCACCCACTTGAGGTCGTCCAGGTCGACCTCGTCCTGGTCGAGCGCCATCGCCCGGTCGAGCACCAGCTCGCGCTGGCCGGCATCGAGCACGCTGTGCTGCTCAAGGAACAGGAGGAAACCCCGGCACTCCGCATCCAGCCGGTCCATCTCCTGCGGCGCATAGACCCGGGTCGGGCCATCGGCGCGCGCGGGGGTTGCCGGCGGGCGCTGGTTGGCGAGCTCGTCGAGCCACTCGAAGGCCTTGTTGATCTCGGCCGGGCTGAAGCCGGCCTGGCCCAGCTCGTCGAACAGCGGGCCGCTCTGCAGGTTGTCTCGATCGCGGACCAGGTCCGCATCCTCGGCGAAGTAGTGCTCGAAGAGGTACAGCAGGACGTCAAGAATGCTTTCTTTCATTTGCCCTCGGCCTGCGCCGCAGTTGGCGCGGTGGGTCTGGAGTAGACAGGAACCGTCGACCCTTCAGGCAATGGGTCAGCGGTTGCGGAAGTACCGGCCATGCTGCGCCGTGACGCGACCCTCAAGCTCCATTGGCAGCAGCATGGAGGACAGCTGTGCAGGCGTCAATCCGGTGCGCGCGACCAGCTGGTCCATATCCGTGGGGTCGTGACCCAGTGCCGACCACAACTTCTGGTGGTCGGCGTCCAGTGGGGGTGGAGGTTCGGGAAAGTCCGCGGTGGCGGCCGGCGGTGGCGGGGCGGGCGGCCGGCCGCGGGTGCCGGGACGCCCACGGGGGCTCAAGGGAGTGGCATCTGGAGGGGATGTGGGGATCGACAGGGCGCGACGCAAGTCCGAGGCCAAGTGCTGGCTGGCGGGCAGGAGCAGCTGCAGCACTTCTTCAGGGGTCTCGACCAGCGCCGCGCCCTCCCGGATCAACCGGTGGCAGCCGCGTGCGACGGGATTGTGGATGGAGCCGGGCAGCGCCATGACTTCCCGCCCGCACTCGCCGGCCAGTCTCGCGGTGATCAGCGCGCCCGAGCGCATCGCCGCCTCGACCACCAGGGTGCCCAGCGTGAGGCCCGCAAGGATGCGGTTGCGACTCGGGAAGTGCGCCTTGCGCGCCTGCGTCCCCGGCAGGTACTCGCTGACGACGGCCCCATGCGCGATGACGGCCTCGTGCAGCCGGGCGTTGCTTCGCGGATAGGGCACGTCCGGCCCCGTGCCCAATACCGCCACCGTGGGCGCGCCGGCGTCGAGGACGGCCTGGTGGGCGGCGGTGTCGACACCGGCCGCCAGCCCACTCGCCACCAGCAGGCCGCTACCGGAGAGGGCACGGGCGAACCGGGCGGCGTTGTCGCGGCCGCCGGGCGAGGGCGACCGGCTGCCGACCACCGCGATGCCTGACCGCCACAGGAGCGACGGATCCCCCGCCACGAACAGCGCCAGTGGAGGATTCGGGCTGTTGACGAGAAGCGTCGGATAGTCGCTGCCGTTCCAGCCGATCAGGTGGTGTCCCGGCCGCGCCAGCCACTCCCGGGCGCGTACCAGCGCCTCCGATGGTGGCGATCTCAGGACTGCGATCTGGTTCCGCTCCAGGCCGCAGGCGCGCCAGAAGGGTTCTCCGCGCTCCAGCGCCAGCGATGGAGCGGCATTCGAGAGCAGGCGCCTGCGGGGTTCCAGCGCCCCCCCGCAGGCGACCAGGCGGAGCAGCGCGTCGTCGTCGGCGAGCCGGCTGTCGCCGTCGGCAGGCAGCCGGACCGGAGGGGCCGGGGATGTGAATGGGAAGGGCGCTTGCTGGGATGTCGGCATCCGACCAGCGTCCGCCGGAAACGACGACGGCGCCCTGGGGCGCCGTCGCGTGCTGCGGTAGGAAAACGCCGCGAGCGATATCAGTAGGGCGCGTCCGGGTGCTTGAGCTCATGACCGACGCGGATCGGGCGGATGCCGTCCATCACCAGCGCATAGCTGACCTTGTCGAAGGTCCGGAACACCATCATGTGGCCAGCGAACTCGTCCGGCAGCCGGACCTCGGATGCGCGGCCATAGCTGTCGGGGCTGCGGTCCCAGGCGCTGGTGAGGCGGTCAGGCTCGACATCACCCACTTCCCAGCTCGAGAACACGGTGCCGTTGTCGACGCCATCGCGCGCACCGACCGACAGCGCGACCACGTCGCGGTTGCCGCCGGTGCTGAGCATGTCCGCCACCGCCAGCACGCGGGCCCGGCCGTATTCCAGCTGCTGGCTCGGGGCGTGCGGGAAGAACTGCAGGTCGTAGGGCTGTGCCTCGACCGGGATCAGCCGGTCGCCGACGCGTACTTCCCGCCCGCTGTCGTCCAGCAGCAGCGTGGTGACCTCGATGCCGCCCACCTCGCCCCGGGTCACGGTGCCGGTGTTCTGCTGCATCAGCTCGTAGCCCAGCAGCTCGTGGCCGTTGTCGGACACCACTGCGTTGGTCCAGAACTGCTCGAAATCGACCGTGCGGCGACCGCGGAAGTCCAGGTCGTCCTTGTGGAAGATGTCGCAGCAGGCTTCCCGGTCCAGCCGCGTGTAGCGCTGGGTCGGGCGCACCACCTGGTAGCGCTGGCCCGGCTGGGCCTCGGGCAGGCCCTTCACGTAGGCGACCTGTCCCTGGGTGGTGCGCAGGCGGCCTTCCTCGAGGGCGACCACGTGCGGCAGGTGTTCGAACTGGTCGACCACCCGCAGGTCCTTCAGGAACGGTTCCACTTCCGACAGCGGCACGCCGGTCACCGGCTCGGCCTGGCGCGGACCCGGATCGGCAGTCACGCGGTTCAGGTACGCCAGCGACAGCACGTCGCCCGGGTAGATGAGGTGGGGATTCTCGACCTGCGGATTGGCCTGCCAGATCTCCGGCCACAGCCACGGCTTCTCTAGGAAGCGCCCGGCGATATCCCACAAGGTGTCACCCTTCTTCACCACATAGGTGTCCGGATGGTCGCCACGGATTTCGGCGGCCATCGCAAAGGTGGCAATCGTCAACAGCGCAGCGGTCATTGCCGTGCGGATCGGTTTCAACATGGCGGCTTTACCTGATTCCCCTAGCAGGTGCACCCACGGGTCAATATCTGACCGGGGCCGTCGGCACTATAGCCCAGAAGAACCGCGGCATTGCAAGCCTGCCGCCGGTATATCGGCGTTACAATGGGCCCGCAGCTTGTGTATGTGACCCACACCCCCATTTTTCGAGCCATGGCCCTGTTACCGATCCTCGAGTTTCCCGACCCCCGCCTGCGCACCGTCGCCGCCGCGGTCGACCCGGCGCAGGTGGCGTCCCCGCAGTTCCAGCAGTTGCTGGACGACATGTTCGAGACCATGTACGACGCCCCCGGCATCGGCCTTGCGGCCAGCCAGGTGGACGTGCACCAGCGCTTCATGGTCATTGACGTGTCGGAAGAGCACGACGCGCCGATGGTGTTCATCAATCCGGAAATCACCGAGCGCACCGGCAGCCAGGTGTGCCAGGAGGGCTGCCTCTCGGTGCCGGGCATCTTCGCCGACGTCGAACGAGCCGACAGCATCATCGTCAAGGCGCTCGGGCGCGACGGCAAGCCGTTCGAGCTGCAGGCGGGCGGCCTGCTGGCGGTCTGCGTGCAGCACGAGATGGACCACCTGCTGGGCAAGCTGTTCGTCGACTACCTGTCGCCGCTGAAGCGCGAGATGGTGCGCAAGAAGCTCGCCAAGGCGCGCCGCAACGCCGCCTGAGCCGCCGATGCCGCCTTGTAAGATGGCGGCATGAGAATCGTATTCGCCGGAACCCCGGAATTCGCCGTGCCCTCGCTGCGCGCGGCCGCCATGCGTGGCGAGATCGTCGCCGTCTACACCCAGCCCGACCGGCCCGCCGGCCGCGGGCGCGGTCTCGCGCCCTCACCGGTCAAGCGGGAAGCGCTGAAGCAGGGCTTCGAGGTGCGCCAGCCGGAGAACTTCCGCTCCCGGGAGGCCCGCGAAGCACTGGCGGCGCTCGAACCGGACGTGATGGTGGTGGTGGCCTACGGCTTGATCCTGCCGCAGTCGGTGCTCGACATTCCGGCGCATGGCTGCTGGAACGTGCACGCCTCGTTGCTGCCGCGTTGGCGCGGCGCGGCGCCGGTGCAGCGCGCGATCCAGGCCGGCGACCGCGAGACGGGCGTGTGCCTGATGCAGATGGAAAAGGGCCTGGACACCGGCCCGGTGCTGCTGTCGCAGTCGATCCCGATCGCCGTGCACGAGACCGGCGGCCAGCTGCACGACCGCCTGGCCGACCTTGGCGCGCAGGTGCTCGCCGACGGCCTCGGGCTGTTGAGGGCGGGCATCCTGCCGGTGGCCAAGCCGCAGCCGGATGACGGCGTTACCTACGCGCACAAGCTCGACAAGGCGGAGGCGGCGCTGGACTGGTCGCGCCCCGCGCCCGAGCTGGCCAACAAGGTTCGCGCGTTCAATCCCTGGCCGATCGCCGAGGCGACGCTCGCCGGTGAACGGGTGCGGGTGCACGGGGCCATCGCGGTGGATGCAGTGGCCGGCAGCACGCCCGGCACCATCCTCGCCACGGGGCGGGAGGGCATCGACGTGGCGTGTGGCGAGGGTGCCCTGCGTATCCGTGTGCTGCAGCGTGCCGGTGGCCGCGCCATCACTGCTGCCGATTATCTCAACGGGCGGCGCGAGCTCCTGGCCGCTCCGTGAAGCACGCAAGGCCTGTTCGCACCTCCCCCGGCGCCGCGCCCCGCGTGGTCGCGGCACGGGTGCTGGATGCCGTGCTGCATGAGGGCCGGTCGCTCAAGGCCGAACTCGCGGCATCCCTGGGCGATCTGTCCGACTCGCGCGACCGCGCTCTGGTGGAGGCGATCTGCTACGCCGTACTCCGGCAGCCGGTACGTTACGACGCGGCGTTGGCAAGCTGGTTGCCCCGGCCGCTGGGCCGGCGCGACCGGCAGCTGAGGGCGCTGCTGATGGCCGGCTTCGCCCAGATCGATCCGCTCGGATTGGCTCCGCACGCCGCCGTGGCGGCAACCGTCGAGGCCACCCGGGTGCTGGGACGTTCGCACCAGGCCGGGCTGGTGAACGCGCTGCTGCGTCGGGCGTTGCGGGACGGGCTGCCGGCAGGGGAAGCGCACGCGCAGTGGCCCGGCTGGCTGAAGTCGCGCATTGCCGACGACTGGCCTGCCGACGCGTCCGCGATCATGTCCGCCAGTGAACTGGCGCCCCCGCTCTGGCTGCGGGTGAACCGTACCCGGGCGGGGCGGGACGCGTACCTCCAGCGCCTCGCCGACGCCGGGCTCGCGGCCGAACCGTTCGATGGCCTTCCGGATGCGGCGCGGTTGGCGTCGGGTGTGCCGGTGGCGCAATTGCCGGGGTTCGCCGAGGGCGATGCATCGGTGCAGGATGGCGCCGCCCAGCTCGTCGCCGATGCGCTTGGGCCGCCTCCCGGAATTCGCCTGCTCGATGCCTGCTCGGCGCCGGGCGGCAAGGCGGCCCACCTGCTCGAGCGCGACCCTTCGCTGCGGCTGGCCGCGATCGACATCGATCCGGCGCGGCTCCAGCAGGTACGGCAGACCTTGGAACGGCTGGGGCTGAGGGACCGCGCCAGTTTGCTCGCCGCCGACGCGGCCGATGTCGACAGCTGGTGGGACGGCGAGCCTTTCGATGCCGTGCTGCTGGACGCGCCATGCTCGGCCACCGGCATCATCCGGCGGCAGCCCGACGTCCTGCTGCACCGCCGCGACTCGGACGTGGCCGCGCTGTGCGTCCTGCAGGCGCGCCTGCTCGACGCCCTGTGGAAGACCATTGCGCCTGGCGGCGTACTCCTCTATTCCACGTGTTCGATCCTGAAGGCGGAGAACCAGGGACAGGTCGAAGCCTTCCTCGCCCGCACCCCTGGCGCAACGGCGGAGCCGCTGGATGAACGTTTCGGACGGACGGCAGGCCCGGGCCGACAGCGCCTGCCGGGCGAAGACGGGATGGATGGCTTCTTCTACGCGCGCCTGTCGAAGGTGTAGCGGGTGAAGCCAGGGCGCGTGCGCCAGTGGCGGCTCCTCTACGGCTGCGTGTAACTTCCCGTGCAGGGGAAGCTTTTTTCAACGGGGAAGGAATGACCTCATGAAGACCGTGGTGACGTTTGGCACCTTCGACGTCCTGCACGTCGGGCACCTGCATCTGCTCGAGCGTGCTGCCCGGTTGGGTGACCGGCTGGTCGTCGGGGTTTCGACCGATGCGCTCAACCAGGAAAAGAAGGCGCGCTCGGCTGTCTATCCCGAACACGAGCGACTGGAGCTGATCCGCGCGTTGCGGTGCGTGGACGACACATTCTTCGAGCACTCGCTGGAGAAGAAGGCCGACTACGTACGCGAGTGCGGTGCCAGCATCCTGGTGATGGGCGATGACTGGAAAGGCCGGTTCGACAACCTGTCGTCGCTCTGCGACGTGGTCTATCTGCCGCGCACGCCCTCGATTTCGACCACGGGCGTGCTAGAGAAGATACGCGGCTGACGGTCCGGGCGGAGGCAGGGATGATCAAGGAACTGCGGCAGCTCATCGCGCTCTACGCACGTTGGCGTCCAAACCGGGAGCAAGCCCTGCTCCTGCCGATCCAGACCCTGGTGACGGCACGACACCTGCTTCCCTTGGCAAAACTGGCTGCCGCACGCTCCATCCCAGTGCGGTTTGCGCTGGCGCCTTCGGTGCGTCGGCCGGAGGTGCGGGAGCGCATCCGCGAAATGTTTGCTCCCTTCGCGGAGGAGGTCGGTTCGATCCGCGCGCATGCCAAACGGTGGTCGTTGGTGGTGGTTGCCGACCACGGCCACTTCCACAGCCTCCTGCCGAGCGGCTGCCCCGTTGTGCACATCGGCCACGGTAGCCCGTCGAAGCTGGGCGGCAGGCGGCGCCCGAACCTGCCTTGGGAGTACGGGCACGCGCCGCGCCGGCGCAACGGGCAATTGCGATACCGCGAGATGATCGAGTCGAGCGACCCACTGCGGTTGGCGCTGCAGCAGAGCGATCCGGTGGCGGCAGGACGGATCCGGGTGCTGGGGCGGCTGATCGACGACGAGATGATGCGAGCGGCAGTCGATCGGGAGCGCATCCGCCAGGAACTCCGGATCGGGACTGGAAAGCCTGTGCTGATGGTGGCCAGTTCGATCGGCCCGCGCTCGCTGTTCTCCTGCCACTGGGACCCGTTGTGCGAGCAGTTGGAGGCCCTAGTCGACCGATACCAGGTGGTGCTGTGTCCGCACCCCAATGAGGACGCTCGCTGGCGACCCCGCCACCGGCCCGGGTCCCGGGTGCGGCTGCTCGAGCCGGAGTTCTGCGCTGAACGGGTGGTCGCGGCGTCAGACGTGATCCTGTGCGACTACACGTCGCTGTGCCACAAGGCGGCATTGCTGGACGTGCCGATGGTATTCGCGGAGTGCGAACCGATGCCGGTATGGCCGCTGGGCGCGACTGCACAGTTGTACGGCATCTGGCCGCGCTGGAATGGCCGGGAATCCGTTGCGGTCAGGCTGGATGAGGCGGAAGCCCTGCGGGGGCGTGTCGGTGGGCGTATCTGCAAGGATTGGGTCAACAGCGAGCCGGGCCGGGCGGCCGAGCTGTACTCGGAATGGCTGAGTGGCTACTTTCCGGAGTCCACCCTGGAACCCCCACGCGAGACTGCGACGGCCCCGCCCTACTGATCTGGGCCTTCCCCGGTCCTCGTGGCCAGTTCCCGCTGCAGCAGCCACAGCCTGATGGTCTTCTGTCGCGCCGTGTCGCTGGTCACGTACGCGTAGACGAGCCCGGCCCAGCCATCGAGGAAGCCACCGCGGAACAGGTAGCCGCGCCAGAAGCGCCAGGCCGGTGCCAGGATCAGCTTCGAAAGACTGGCGCGCTTGCCACGGGCGTGGGCGTATTCGGCCATCATCTGTGCGTACTGGCGGCCCTTTGCGAGCTGGTGTTCGAACGAGCGGAACGGCCAGTGCAGCAGGTCCCCATCGAGCGTGGCCACCGCACCGTCCACCGTTGCGGTCTCGTGGATCTCGCGCTCGCCGCGCCAGCCGCCGCGGCGCCGGTCGAACAGCCGGAGCTTGCGGTCCGGATAGGCGTTGCCGTGGCGCAGGAAGCGCCCGAAATATTCCGAGCTGCGCGCGAAGCGATAGCCGGCGGCGCGATCGAAGCCGCGCTGCTGTTCTGCCCTGATCGACGCCTGCAGCTCGGGGCTCAGTGCCTCGTCGGCGTCCAGGCTGAGGATCCAGTCGTGGCTGGCCTGTTCGACCGCGAACTGCTTCTGGCTGCGGAAGCCGTCGAACGGGCGCTCGACCACCCGGGCGCCTGCTGCGCTCGCGAGCTCGCGGGTGCCGTCGGTGGAGCCGGAGTCGACCACGACGATCTCGTCGCAGAAGGCCAGCGAGGCCAGGCAGCGGCCGATGCGGTCGGCCTCGTTGAAGCTGATGATCGTCGCCGAGAGCTTGGGCAGCGGACCTGGGGTGCGTGCGTCGGCGGGGGCTGGCATGTCGGCCGGGGCCTGCGGTGCAAGGGTCGACAGGTTAACCTTGCCGCCACTGCCACAACAGGTCCCGGCCCTTGTCCAATCCCGCCGCCAGCGTCGTCTTCACCACCTACAACCAGCCGGACTGGCTGGAGAAGGTGCTGATCGGTTTCGGCGCCCAGGACCGCACCGATTTCGAGATCCTGGTGGCCGACGATGGCAGTCGGGACGACACCCGTGAACGCATCGATGCCCTGCGTGGCCAGCTGCCGGTCCCGGTGCGGCACCTGTGGCAGCCCGACGACGGGTTCCGCAAGTGCGAGGCGATGAACAACGCCATCAGCGAGGCGGCCGCCGACTATCTCCTGTTCACCGATGGCGACTGCATTCCCCGTGCCGATTTCGTCTCCACCCATCTGCGGTTGCGCGAGCCCGGCCGGTTCCTGTCGGGCGGTTACCACAAGCTGCCGATGGCGACGAGCAAGGCGATCACCGCCGACGACATCCGCAGCCAGCGCTGCTTCGATGCCGCGTGGCTGCGCGCGCACGGCATGCCCCGATCGCATCGCGACGTGAAGCTGACGGCCGGACCGGTGCTGCGGCGGATGCTCGACACCCTGAGCCCGGCGCGGGCGAGCTGGAACGGGCACAACGCGTCGGGCTGGAAGAAGGACATGCTGGCCATCAACGGCTTCGACGAGCGCATGCGTTATGGCGGGCAGGACCGCGAGTTCGGCGAGCGCCTCGAGAACGCCGGCATCCGCGGCAAGCGCATCCGCTACCGCGCCATCGTGGTCCACCTGGACCACAAGCGCGGCTACGCCACCGAAGAGAGCATCGCCTTCAACCGCGCCCTGCGTGCCGAGACGCGCTCCAGCAGGCGCACCTGGACCGACGCGGGGATCCGCAAACCCGCGGAAGCGCCTGGCGAAACCGCGACCGGCGCCTGAAAGACGTCACCAGCGCAGTGGTCGCCGGGCCAGTTCCCGGGTCAGTGCCTCGTGCAGCTCGCGCGCCTGTGCCAGCGGAAGGAAACGGATCCGCAACGGCGGCGACATCGCACCCGCGCCGGCAGTATCCAGCCACACGGTGGCGGTGCCGCAACGGCGATCCACGGGCGACTGCACCAGTTGGGTCGCCTGCAGCTTGTCGATCTCGGCGAACCGCCAGTGCCGGTCCAGCCAGCCTTCGCGAACCGCCACCAGCTCCGGCCCCAGTGACCAGCCCGCGCGCAGCGCCCGTTGCCTCGCCTTGAACGCCGCCCATGGCAGCCAGGCCAGCAGGAGCAGGCCCCAGGCACCGAAACGCCAGGTCAGCACCGCCGTGCCGATGGCCACCCACGGCAGCGTTGGCAACCACAGCCGCCACCAGCTCGCGGCAGGCAGCGGGTGCCACTCCAGGCGATCCCAGCGCGCCTTCGGAAGCAGGTGGTCCACCAGTCCGGCGCATGTGTCCGGTGTCGCGATTGGCGCGACTTCCCGCAGGGTGCGCTGCTGGCCGCCCTGTTCGGACACGGCGGTATCGATCTCCAGCGAGCGGCGCCCGAGCAAGCGGTGCAGCAGGCCTTCGCGCAGCGTCCAGGCCTGGATGCGCCGGCGCGAGACGCTGGTACGCCAGCGGCCCAGCAGTCCGCGCTCCACCGTCAGCCGGCGGCCGTGCTCGGTCAGGCGGAAGCCGTGGTACTGCAGCAGGGCCAGCGCCATCGACAGCAGCCGCAACAGCAGTACCACCAGGACCACGAAGGTGATTGCTGCCAGCACGTATTCCGTTGCCGCGAACTGGCGCTCCCCCGCCCACCCGAACAGCGTTTCGCCCCATCGCTCGAAGAGGTTGGGGATGACCCGGCGGTCGACCTGCGACACCGCGGCGAACGCGGCGCCCAGCAGCACGAGGCCGCGATTGGATACCAGGCCCAGGCGCAGCACCTCGCCCGTCGGCAGTTCGAGCAAAGCAGCGTCCGAGGTGGCCGGCGCGGCCTCCACCGCCGCCGCCCCACGCTGCCGTACCAGGGCTTCCAGTGCCAGCGCGTCCTCCAGCTTGAGCACGCGCATCTCCGCTTCCGGTTTCTGCCCGCCCGCCGACTCCAGCCGGACTTCCGCCACCCCGAAGATCCGGTGGAGCATCGACTGCTGCAGCGCCACGTTGTGGATCCGCGCGAACGGGATCACCCGCAGGCTGCGTTCAAGCAGGCCCTGTCGTACGACCAGCGCGTCGTCCGCCACGCCATAGCGGTAGGTGAAGTACTGCCAGACCGAGACCAGTGCCAGGACGCCGACACCGATCAGCGGCCACAGCGCGTTGCGATCGCCCTGCCCGAACACCAGCAGTGCGAGCAGCGGCAGGATGAACTGCTTGAGCGAGGCCAGCAGCACGAACAGCCACGACATCGGGTGCAGGCGGCGCTCGGCGTCGGCGGCGACCGGGGTGTCGCTGGCGGAGACCGCCCCGGCTGCCTCGCCGGGCTCTTGATCAGTCGTCATCGTCATCGTCGATCTGCCGCCCGAGCGTGTCGCGCAGGCGCTCGGCGTCGTCGGCGTCGAGATGGGGCACGGTCACCGCGCTGTGGCGGGTGCCGGCGGTGTGGACGATGAGCGTGGACAGGCCGCGCCGGCGCTGCAGCGGCCCGCGCTTGATGTCCAGGTGCTGGACGCGGGTCATCGGCACCCGGGTCTCGCGTTGCCACAGCCGACCCCGCCGCAGGGCGAGGCCTTGGGGATCAAGCCTCCAGGTGGTGTGGCGGTACTGCTTGAGCGCCAGCCAGAGCCCGAAGGCACCCCCGAGCAACAATCCCGCCACGGCACCGGTCCAGCGCGAATCCAGTGCGCTGGCCAGGAAGAAGCCGGTGATCGCGCCCCCCAATGCCGGCGGCGGTACCAGCCCGATCAGGAACAGCAGCCGTGACCGCGGCGGCAGCGGCTGCCAGGCGACATCGTCTGTCTCGGCGCCCGCAACGGGCGGTTCGGCGGCAGGAATCATCGACGTCCTCGATAGCAATACGGCCAATACGGATTCTTCTCGCCGCTGCCGGGCGGCCGCAGCGAGTACCGCTTGTAGGTCCACTGGTACTGGGTCGGGTCACGCCGGGCGATGCGTTCGATCGCGGCGTTCAGCGCCGCGACGCTGACGGCAGGGTCGCGGTCGGCCGCCTCCGGTGGCGCGGCCTCCAGGTGCAGCGCAAAGCGCGGCGAACGGCGGCTGTCGATGCGCTCGCAGTACCCCATCAGCACGGTGGCGCCGCTACGCGCGGCGAGGCGGCCGATGAGCGTCATCGTCAGCGCCGGCTTGCCGAAGAACGGCGCGAACTCGCCCTCGCCCAGCTTGGGTTGCTGGTCCGGCAGGATGCCCACCACGCCACCGCCGGCGGCATAGCGCAGCAATTGCCGCACGCCGGCCCCGTCGGCGCGTACCTGGGTGATGCGCGCGGCGTCTTCGTCGGCGCGTACCAGGTTGAGAAAGGCTTCCCCGACCTTCGAATCCGGTGGCGCGTACAGGATTGCCAGGGGGGTGCGCGAGGCCAGCCACTGGTTGAGCAGCTCCCAGTTGCCGTAATGCGGTGCGGCGATGATCACGCCCTTGCCGGCGGCGATGGCCTCGTCCAGCAGGTGGGCGCCATGCTGCTCGACGATCAGCGAGAGGTTCTCCTGTCGGGGCCGCGTCCACAGCCGCAGAGTTTCCAGCACCTGGAGGGTGGTGCTGCGCAGGATCGCCTGCCGCATCTGCAACCGCTGGCCGGGCAAGAGTTCGGGATAGGCGAGCTCGAGGTTGGTTTCGGTCACGCGCACCTCGCGGGTGCTCCGGCGTTCCAGCAACCCCGCCATTGCATTCGCCGCTCGCCTCAGCCACGGCCACGGTAGCCGCCCGACGATGGCGGCGAGGAGGTAGAGCGTGCGGGCAGCGAACTGGGCCATCGGGCGAGTGTAGCGACACGTGATTCGTTGGACCCGGATTGGTCGGCACCGGCGGAAGCTATGCTTGCCGCCATGCTTGCACTCATCCAGCGGGTCACCCACGCCCGCGTCAGCGTCGATGGAGAGGTGGTCGGCGCCATTGGCGCGGGGCTGCTGGCATTGGTCGGCGTCGAACCCGATGACGGGCGGCAGCAGGTGGACCGCATGGCCCGGCGACTGCTCGGCTACCGCGTCTTCGCCGACGATGCCGGGCGGATGAATCTCGGCCTGTCCGACGCCGGCGGGCAACTGCTGCTGGTCAGCCAGTTCACCCTCGCCGCGGACACTCGCAGCGGCATGCGCCCGGGCTTCTCCACCGCCGCGCCGCCGGGGCAGGCTGAACCGATATTCAATGATCTGGTGGCGATCTGCCGCCAATTGCACCCGCCGGGGGTGGAAATGGGCCGTTTCGGTGCCCATATGGTGGTGGACCTGGCCAACGACGGCCCGGTGACCTTCCTGCTGCGGGCCTGAGCGCCCCTGCCACCGACCGTCCTTCAGGTGCTGGAGCCCGGCCGCTGGTATAATAGAAGGTTCCTTTCACCCCAACCCGTGGTGGCAAAGCCGTATGGCCAACGAACGTCAGGCCCCCCAGTCCGACATCAAGCAACTGATCAGCAAGGGCCTGGAGCAGGGCTACCTGACCTATGCCGAGGTGAACGACCATCTCCCGGACGACATCGTCGACCCGGAGCAGATCGAAGACATCATCGGCATGATCAACGGCATGGGTATCGAGGTGCACGAAGTCGCGCCCGACGCCGAGACCCTGCTGCTGGCCGGCCAGTCCGGCAGTGGCCGCGATGTCGATGATACCGCCGCTGAAGAAGCCGCCGCAGCCCTGACCGGGCTCGACGCCGAGGGTGGCCGCACCACCGACCCGGTGCGCATGTACATGCGCGAGATGGGTACGGTCGAGCTGCTGACCCGCGAGGGCGAGATCGCGATCGCCAAGCGCATCGAGGAGGGCCTGGCACAGGTCCAGGCCTCGCTCGCGCTGTTCCCGGGCACCATCGAGCTCGTGCTGCAGGACTACGAGCTGCACAAGGCGGGCAAGAAGCGCCTGGCCGAGCTGCTGGTCGGCTTCCTGGACGATCTCGAGGACGATGTCCCGGTCCCCGCCGCGCCGCCGGTGAAGGACGAGAAGGAAGACAAAGACGACGACGCCGACAGCGACGACGACAGCGACGACGATGACGACGACAGCACCGCCGACGAAGGCCCGACCGGCCCCGACCCGGCCGAGGTCGAGGCGCGCTTCGAGAACCTGACCTCGCTGTTCGCCAAGTTCGAGAAGGCCTACGCCAAGCACGGCCCGAGCCACAAGTCGGTGGTCAAGCTGCGCGAGGACATGGCGGAGATCTTCGTCACCCTCAAGCTGCCGCTGCCGCTGACCGACACCCTGGTGCGCAACCTGCGCGGCACCGTGGCCGAAGTGAAGCGCCACGAGCGCCGCATCCTGGAGCTCGCCACCCGCGTCGCCAAGATGCCGCGCAAGGACTTCATCCGCTCCTGGGACGGCAACCAGACCAACGTCGAGTGGGTCGACGAGCTGCTCAAGCGCAAGCAGAAGTGGGCTTCCGGCCTGCGTGACGTCAAGGACCAGATCATCGCCGAGCAGGAGGCCACCCTGGCCACTGAGCAGGCCATGCGCGTGACCCTGGGCGACCTGAAGGAAATCAGCCGGGCGATGGCGTACGGCGAGGCGAAGGCGCGCAAGGCCAAGAAGGAAATGGTCGAGGCCAACCTGCGCCTGGTGATCTCGATCGCCAAGAAGTACACCAATCGTGGCCTGCAGTTCCTGGACCTGATCCAGGAAGGCAACATCGGCCTGATGAAGGCGGTCGACAAGTTCGAGCACCGCCGCGGCTTCAAGTTCTCGACCTACGCCACCTGGTGGATCCGCCAGGCGATCACCCGCTCGATCGCCGACCAGGCACGCACCATCCGTATCCCGGTGCACATGATCGAGACGATCAACAAGCTCAACCGCATCTCCCGCCAGATGCTCCAGCAGTACGGCCGCGAGGCCACGCCGGAAGAGCTGGCGAAAGAGATGGACATGCCCGAGGACAAGATCCGCAAGGTCATGAAGATCGCCAAGGAGCCCATCTCGATGGAGACTCCGATTGGCGACGACGAGGACTCGCACCTGGGCGACTTCATCGAGGACACCAACGTGATGTCCCCGGTCGAGGCCACCACCGACATCAACCTGTCGGAAACGGTCCGCGACGTGCTCGCCGGCCTGACCCCGCGGGAAGCCAAGGTGCTGCGCATGCGCTTCGGCATCGACATGAACACCGACCACACCCTCGAGGAAGTCGGCAAGCAGTTCGATGTCACCCGCGAGCGCATACGCCAGATAGAGGCCAAGGCGTTGCGTAAGCTGCGCCACCCGAGCCGCTCCGAGCAGCTCAGGAGCTTCCTGGACATCGAGTAAGATCGGGCACCTGCCCGCATTCGAAGCCCCGCCCAGTGCGGGGCTTCGTCGTTTGCGGGATACAATCGCATCCCCGCATGCGGGCCTATAGCTCAATGGTTAGAGCAGAGGACTCATAATCCTTTGGTTCCAGGTTCGAGTCCTGGTGGGCCCACCACGGTTCTTGGGCCGAGCGGCTGCAGCAGTAGCCAGAACGGGCATGGCGGCGACGGGTGGACGTCACTCCGACCCGCTGCCGAAACGCACCCATAACAGTCCGATGACGCGGCGCTAATGCGCGCCGCCGGACTCTCGGCCGCGCAGGGGAAACCGGAAGTGTCGCCGCCGTCCGGGAGTCCGGCCGGCGGCCATCACATGGAGAGCTGAGTCATGAAACAGCGGTTTCGCAGTGTCAGGTTCCTCGCCCTGGGTTGTCTCATGGCCCTTGGTGGGTGGGCCATGAATTCCAGTGCGGAAGTCAACGCGATCCCCTCGAGTTCGGTGGTCTATTACGACGACAGCGGCAACGTGGTCGGCGTCCGCATGTGGGGATGTGGAGACCCCGGCTGGGGTGAAACCACCACGCGCTCGCGCTACTACCCCGGCTGCATCATGTAACCGACGAAGTCGTGGAGCGATACACACGGCCCGGCTTCTGCCGGGTCGTCTTGTTGAAGGCGGGTACAAAGGCCGATCCACGGTTTCCCACGTGCCGGTTCCGGGTCAGTATCGTCAAGCCACATCGGCAGGCTCGAGCGGCAACACCAGCTCAGCCACCAGCCCCACCGGATCGCGGGGTGACAACCTGAGCGACCCGCCGAAGCGCTGCGCGATCGCTTCCACCAGGGCCAGGCCAAGTCCGCTGCCGCCCTGGGCGGTGTTGCCGCGCCAGAAGCGATGGGTCGCGGACCCTATTTCGCTCGGATCCAGGCCGGGGCCTTGATCCAATACGCGGAAGATCACGCCACCTGCCACCGTGCCGACTTCCAGCTCCACCCGGCACGCGGCGGGGGAGTAGCGCAGCGCGTTGTCGACCAGGTTGCGCAAGGCGACGACCGCCAGTTCGGGGGGCACCGCCAGGACGCGGTCCGCGGGTGCGACGGTCACGGCGAGTCTTTCGGGCGCGTCGTTGCGGGCGAGGGTGATCGCGCGCTCCACCACGGTGGCCGCGGTGATGCCCGACCCTTCATCGAACGATGCCCGTCCCTCAACCCGTGCCAGCATCAACAACTGGTCCAGGGTGTTGCGCATCCGCGTGGTACCCGTTGCGGCATCGGCCAGTGCCTGCCGCGCCGGCCCCGTCGCCGACAACCGGGCGACCTGCAGGTGGGTGTCGATCACGGTCAGGGGCGTACGCAATTCGTGGGCGGCGTCGTTGGTGAAATTGCGCTCCCGCGCGATGGTCCGGGCCACCCTGTCGAGCAAGCCGTTCAATGCGCCGATCAGCGGCTGGAGCTCGGTTGGCAGGCGCCCGCCGTCGATCGGCTCGGTGGCATCGGGATCGCGCCGGGCCAGGGTTCGCTGCAGCGTCGACAGCGGCGCAAGCGCGCGCCCGGCACCGAACCAGAGCGCGAGCAGGCCGCCGACGGCTGCAATGACGAAAGGTACCCCGGCGGCGAGCGCGACGCGCGTCCTCAGCGCTGCCCGTTCGTCGAGCCGGTCGGCGGTGGTGATGTCGAAACCTTCCGTGCGCAGGGTATAGGTGCGCCATTGCTGGTCGCCCACGCGCGTGGTGCGGTAACCCGGAACACTCGCGAGCAACGGGGCCTGTCCGCTGCCGCGCGTGGTGGCGATCACCTCGCCGCGCAACGAACGGATCTGGCAGGCCATGCCCCGGCTGCCGGGGACCGTCAGCGATCCCTGTGCGGAAATGACCGGTGCACCATCCACGCCGGACTGTGACAGCAGGCCGGCCACCATGCGCGCCGACATCGCCAGGCGCTCATCCAGGGTGTGCTGCAGGCTGCGATCGAGGTCGCGGACCATCCACAGCGCGGCGCCACTCCACAGCACCGCCAGCGCAATGCCGATCGCCAGCAGCAAGCGGACCCGCAGGCTCATGGCCGAAGCCAGCCGAGCCGGTAGCCACGCCCGCGCACGGTCTCGATGGCATCGCTGCCGAGCTTGCGGCGCAGGTTGTGCACATGGACGTTGACGGCATTGCTGCCGACCTCCTGGTCAAGCCCGTACAAGCGGTCCTTGATCTGCTCCGCGGTCAGGCAACGTCCCTCCGCCTGCATCAGGCAGGCCAGCAGCGTGGACTCACGCCTGGACAGTTCCACCGGCGCACCTTCCAGCCAGGCCCGGCCGCTGCTTGGATCGAAACGCAGCGGCCCGGCTTCGACCACGTTGGTGCTGCGGCCGCCACTGCGTCGCATCAATGCGTGCAGCCGCGCCACCAGCTCGCCCAGGTCGAACGGTTTGACCAGATAGTCGTCGGCCCCTGACTGAAGCCCGGCGATGCGGTCCTCCACCGCATCCCTGGCAGTCAGCAGCAACACCGGCACCGGATTGCCGCCCCGGCGCAGGCGTGCGAGCCAGTCCAGCCCATCACCATCGGGGAGGCCGCGATCGAGTACCACCGCGTCGCAGTCGGCATGCGCCAGGGCCAGTTCGGCGCGCGCCGCAGAGGGCACCGTGTCCGCGGTAAGGCCGTAGGCCCGCAGTCCCGAGACGATGCCCCGTGCGATGAGCTCGTCGTCTTCCACCACCAGGATGCGCATGTCTGCTCCGTGCGTGCCGGTGTGTCCGGGGAACTGGAAAGTAAAGCAAAGCCGCGCTGCAAGCACGTGCACGCGCTCTTAATTCCCACTTAATCCGTCTGCGTCATCGTGGCGCCCATGCGAAATATCCGTCGATGGGCGCTGTTCGCCCTGCTGTTGATTCCGTTTGCCGCCTTCGCCCAGGCACTGTCCCCGTTCAACGGTGGCGTGTCGCAACCCGAGTTCCTCGAGGCCCGGGAGGTGTTCACGATCGAGTCCGTGCAGGCGGCCGATGGCGCAACGCGCGTGCGTGGCGTGATCGCCCCCGGCTACTACCTCTATCGGCACCGCCTGAAGCTCGAGGCGGGCGGGGTGGAGGTGCCTATGGCGTTGCCGCCGGGGCTGCCACAGACCGACGAGTTCTTCGGTGACACGGAGGTCTACCGCGACGGCATCGACATCGAAATCGAGGCCGCGCCGGCCGGTGCGGCCACCCTGCACTGGCAGGGTTGCGCGGATGCGGGCATCTGCTATCCGCCGCAGCGGCTGGAGCTGGAGCTGCCTGCTTCGGGCGCCGGTACGGCAGCGTCGGGAGCCGCGGCGCAGGCGGCCGGGGCCCCTTCGGACCTGGCGGAGGACCAGGCGTTCGCACAGCGCCTTTCCGATTCGGGCCTGGCAGCGGCCGCGCTCGTCTTCTTCGGGCTCGGCCTGCTGCTTGCATTCACGCCATGCACGCTTCCGATGGTGCCGATCGTCTCAAGCCTCGTATTGGGCGGGCGTCCGACGCCGCGCCGCGCGCTCGGGTTGTCGGCGGCATACGTGCTGCCGATGGCCCTGACCTACGCGGCGCTTGGCGTGGCTGCCGGACTCAGTGGCGCCAACCTGCAGGCCGCCTTGCAGAACCCGTGGCTGCTGGGTGGCTTCGCCGTCCTGTTCGCGTTGCTGGCGTTGTCGATGTTCGGCGCCTTCGAGCTGCAACTGCCGGCGTGGCTGAGCGAGCGCCTGGACCGGGCCAGCCGCGGCCGTGCCGGTGGCACCGTTGCGGGCGCGGCCACCATGGGCGTGCTGTCGGCCCTTCTGGTCGGCCCCTGCATGACCGCGCCGCTGGCCGGCGCGCTGCTGTATATCGGCCAGGCCGGCAATCCCGTTACCGGCGGCGTTGCGTTGTTCGCCCTCGGGCTCGGCATGGGCCTGCCATTGCTGCTCATCGCGATGTTCGGCGCGCGCGTGTTGCCCAAACCGGGTGTCTGGATGGTCCGGGTCAAGGCGGCGTTCGGCTTCGTCCTGCTTGCCCTCGCGGTGTCGACGTTGGGCCGTGCGGTCGCCGCGCCGGTCGCGGTGGCGCTGTGGGGGGCGTGGCTGCTCGCGGTGGCCACCGGGCTGATGGCGCTCGCGGTGCAGGCTGGCCCGGGGCTGTTGCAGCGCTGGGGTCCCCGCGGCGCCGCGGCCATTTCCGCCGTCTGGGGCGTGGCGATGATGCTGGGTGGCGCCAGTGGCGCCGAGGATCCCTGGCGCCCGCTGCAATCCTGGGCGGGTGGTGGTGCCGCAGCGTCCCCGGCGTCGTTGGCTGGCGCGCCGGTTCCCGATTACGTGCAGGTCAAGACCAGGCAGGACGTCGCGCAGCGCCTGGCCGCGGCGGGTGCGCGTGGTGAATGGACCCTGGTGGACTTCTACGCGGACTGGTGCGTGTCCTGCCACGTGATCGAGCGTGAAGTCTTCGGTGATCCGGAGGTCGCGGCCACGCTTGCGAGGATGCAGGTGCTGCGTCCCGACGTGACCGCGAATGATGCCGCCGACCAGGCGCTGATGCGCGAATGGGCGGTGGCGGGACCACCGACGTTGCTGCTGATCGGCCCGGACGGGCGCGAGCGGCGGGAGCTGCGCACCGTTGGCGAGATCGAGGCCGGTGCATTCCTTGAACGACTCCAGCGTGCCGGCGCAGGGGAGGCGTGATGGTCAGTCTCGGTCCGATCCCGATGCCGCTCGTGCTGATCCTGCTGGCGCTCGCCATCGCCGCGATGGTGGGGCGATGGGCGGCGAAACAGCCGGGGCAACCGCGGATCCCGGTGGCGGGCACCTTCTTCGACATGTTGCTGGTCGGGCTGCTCGCCGCCCGGCTGGCGTTCGTACTGCAGTGGCTTCCCCTCTACCTCGATGATCCGTGGTCGATCATCCGGCCGGGCGATGGTGGCTATTCGATCTGGGCAGGCGTGGCCGCCGGGGTGGCTTTTGGCTTCTGGCGCGCCCGGAAACACCGGCAACTGCGACGGCCCCTGCTGTGGGGCACCGCGGCAGGCCTGGGTAGCTGGGCCGTGCTGGCCGGGTCGCTGCTGCTGATGCAGCGGGCCACCGTGCAGTTGCCCGATGTCGAGCTCACGCGCCTGGAAGGTGGAACTGTCCAGCTGGATGGGATGGGCGACCAGCCCATGGTGGTCAACCTGTGGGCCACATGGTGTCCGCCCTGCCGGCGGGAAATGCCCGTGCTGGCGGAAGGGCAGGCCGCCAATGGCGACGTGACCTTCGTTTTCGTCAACCAGGGCGAAGGCACGGAGGTGGTGCAGGACTATCTGCGCGAAGAAGGGCTGCGGCTGGGCAACGTGGTGCTCGACCCGTTTTCCAGCGTCTCTCAGTCGACCGGTGCGCGCGGGCTGCCGACCACGCTGTTCTTCGATGGCGACGGCCGGCTGGTCGACACCCACATGGGCGAGCTCACCCGCGCCGGGCTCGCGCAGAAACTGAAACGTTTCGGGGGCACTCCTGCCTCCACTCCCGTTCAATCCAATGAGGTCATCCGATGAAATCACTCAACCCCGCCCTGCTCGTCCTTTCGATCGCCGTGGCCGGTGCCGCAGGGTGCAGTCGTGCGGCCGAACCCGCTGACCCCGCGGACGCGCCGCGCCCCGCCGTGGTCGAAGCGGTGGAAGCGCAGGGGCTTGAGGTCCTCGGCGAGTTCGATGCCCCGGGTGGCATGCGCGGATTTGCCGGCATCGCGGGGCAGCGCCCCATGGCGGTCTACGTCACCCCCGATGGTCGGCACGCCGTGATCGGCATGCTGATCAATGCCGACGGCGAGGACGTCGGCCAGGCCCACCTGCAAAGGCTTGTCGCCGAGCCGGTGTCCAAGCGCATCTGGTCACAGCTCGAGGACAGCCACTGGGTGGCGGACGGGGCCGACGACGCGGCCCGCATCGTCTACACCTTCAGCGACCCGAACTGTCCGTTCTGCAACCGCTTCTGGCAGGCGGCCCGGCCCTGGGTCGAATCCGGCAAGGTCCAGTTGCGGCACGTGCTGGTCGGGGTCATCCGCGAGGACAGCGCCAACAAGGTCGCCGCGATCCTCTCGGCACCCTCGCCGTCGGAGATGCTCGCCCGCAACGAGCGAAGCTACGCCAGTGGCGGCATCGACGGTGCTGCCACCGTGCCGGCCGAGGTACGGTCGCAACTGAACGCGAACGAGCTGCTGATGCTCGAGCTGGGATTCCAGGGTACCCCCGGCATCCTCTTCCGCGATGACGATGGCCTGGTCCAGCGGCGGTCGGGAATGCCAGCCGCCGCGGACCTGCCGGTGGTGCTCGGACCGCGCTGAGGTGTCGGCGCGGCCTGGTTCACCCGGCCTGGTGGACGACCGTCTCGAGGTGCATCGTGGCCTTGAGCGAGTTCGACACCAGGCAACCCCGCTCCGCGCGCTGCAGTGACGACTCCGCCTGCGCGCTGTCGGCCTCGGCGGCGATGGTCACTTCGGCACGGATGTTGAAGGCGGTGAACGCGGTGACACCCTCCTGGCGATCGAGGATGCCCTCGACCGAAACCTCGAGCTTCGACCACTCCAGCTTCGCCGCCCTCGCCACCGCGCGGAAGGTCAGGATGAAGCAGTCGGCTACCGCGCCGGTCAGCAGCCCTTCCGGCGACCAGTTGTCGCCGGGGCCGCCGAATTCCACGGGTGGGGCGGTCGGCAGGTCGGGTACTCCGGCATGTGACAGCGTGACGGTGCCGGTGGGTGCGCCAGTGGCGGTGACGTTGTACTGGTGGGGCAGGGACTTCATCGTGTTTCCTCAGTGGTACTCGATTGGATGGTGCTGGCCGTACTCAGCCTTGCGGGCTCTCCGCCATTTCCTGGCAGTACTCCCGAAGGTGGTCGGGGAGCTCCGGCGGACAGACCCCGCAGGCGCGGTTGCCCGGCACGGCGTGGTCGATGAACTTCGGATACGGCAGGTCGAGGTTGGCCATCAGCTCGACGAAGTCTTCGAGCGTGCGGTCCCCACCCAGCCGCGGGTTGCGCTGGCTCTCCTGCGCGATGCTCGAGACCCAGCGGCCGTTGTAGTCGTGCGCCGGGTAGACCAGCGTCTCGCCCGGGAGGCCGAACAGCTTTCCGCGCACGCTCCGGTACAGCAGCCGCGAGTCGCCACTCTGGAAATCGGTGCGGCCGCAGCCATCGATCAGAAGCGCATCGCCGGTGAAGACACGGTCCCCACCGACGATCGCGAAATGGTTGTCGGTGTGGCCGGGGGTATGCATCGGGTCCAGGCGGACGCCGCCGAGCTGCAGCGGAACCCCTTCCTCCATGCCGATATCGGTGCACTCCAGTGCATCGAGGGCCGGGATCGCGATGCGGCTCCCGACTTCGCGCTTCAGCATCGAGGCGGAGGTGATGTGGTCGGCGTGGATGTGGGTATCGATGGTCATCACCAACCGCAGGCCGAGGTCGTTGACGGCCTTGAGGTCGCGCTGCCACGCCGGCATGACCGGATCGATGAGCGCCGCTTCGCCGGTCTCCTCGCAGCCCAGCAGGTAGGTGTAGGTGGATGACACCGGTTCGAACAACTGTCGGAAGATCATCGTCCTTCCTCCTTTCCGGTTTGTGGGCCGCGGGCGAGCAGACGCTCTACTTCGGGCTCCAGGGAGGCCAGGCCCGCTTCGCGGCCGAGTGCCAGCGCGGATTCGGGTGGCGTGCCGCGGTTGAAGCCGGCGTCGAGCGCCAACATCGCGCCGACCCGGTTGGCGGTGCCGCAGTGCACGAGTACCGGGCCTCTGCCCCGCGCGGCGTCCAGCTCTTCCGAGAACCGCCGCACGTTCTCCTGTGTCAGGTCCTGCAGGCCGCATACCGGGATGCAGGCGTAGTGCAAGCCCAACCGCTCAACTTCGGCCTGTTCATCGAATGCCATTTCCTCATCCGGTGCACGCAGGTTGATCACCGAGCGAACGCCTTGTGCGGCCAGGCCAGCGAGTTCTTCGGCGGTAGGTTGCCCCGCCGCGAACAGGTCGGGTCGTGGGTGTCGAATCTCTGTCATGGGGACTCCTTTCGCGTGTCGTTGGGGGCGGCGCAGACGCTACGCTCCGCTACCGCAGTACGCCGCATACAGCGCGTCCAGCACGCTGGCCGCGGGACCATCGGCCAGCGAATAGTTGATCGTCTGCGACTGCCGGCGGGTGGTGACCAGCTCCATCTCGCGCAGCACGGCGAGGTGCTGGGAGAGGGCGGACATGCTGAGCCCCGTGATCGGCTGCAACTCGCCGACCGAGCGTTCGCCTTGCACCAGCTGGCACAGCACCAGCAGGCGTGCGGGATGGGCGAGCGCCTTCAGCAGGGCGGCGGCCTCGCCGGCATGCCGGGCCATGTCCTCGACTGAGGGTTGCGGCGGGCCGGGTGACGTCGGGGGAATGGAGATGGCCATCGCAGCTATCCTCGGCCTGGCTTGATGATGAATGTAGATGTGACTAATTTAGATATAACTAAATATATTTGCAAGTCTGGCTGGTGCCGGCGGCGCTTGCTGGCGTCCTCCCGCACCACACCTTCAACCGCTGCCCGGGGTCCTTCCATGAAGTCATTGCACATCGCCGTCCTTGTCGCCGCCCTCGCGGCCGCCGGCTGCACAACGCCCGGTGTCCCGACTGCCCTTCCCGCTGTCGCCCATGCGACCTCGCCGGCGCCGGGCATCGTCTCCGCGGGTCGGTTGGTGCCGGCGGACGTGGATGAGGTTCGTACCGCCGGTATCCGCCAGGTCATCGACCTGACGCCGGATGCGGAAACACCGGATTTCGACGAGGCCGCCGCAGTCCAGGCAGCAGGGCTGGAATACGCCAACCTGCCGTTGGCGGGCCCCTCCGATCTCACCCGCGAGAACGTGCTGGCATTCGATCAACTCCTGCGCGATGCGGAGCGACCGGTGCTGGTGCATTGCGGCAGTGGCAACCGGGTCGGTGCCATGGCGGCATTGCGCGCGGCCTGGGTGGAGGGCCAGTCGCCCGATGATGCGATCGCAACCGGCAAGGCCTGGGGCCTGACGAGCCTGGAGGACGCCGTTCGCGAGCGCCTCGAAGCAGGTCCCGGCGCAACGGGTCACTGACCCGCGCGCGGACTCATCGGGCCAGCCGGGACGGCTCAGGCCCAAGGTCCTCGTGCCGCGGCAGTGCCACCGAGGCCAATGCGGCAGCCGCCACCAGCCCCGCCGACACCGCCAGGCAAGCGGCCAGCCCGAAGCGCTGGAAGACCCAGCCCGACAGCAGCGTGCCGAGCAGCCGGCCCAGGGCATTGGCCATGTAGTAGAAGCCCACGTCCAGCGAAACGCCGTCTTCGGCGGCATAACTGACGATGAGGTAGCTGTGCAGCGACGAGTTGATTGCGAACAGCACGCCGAACACGGCGAGGCCTGCAACCAGCACGACCTGCGGTGGCTGGCCCTGCACCAGCAGCGCCGCCATGGTTGCGGGCACCAGCGCCAGCACGCTGGCCCAGGCGAGCGCGTTGCGGCCGTCGGGTGCGTGCCCGTCCCGCCGCCGGGTGAACAAGGGTGCTACCGATTGCACGATGCCGTAGCCGATCACCCAGGCGGCAAGGAAGCCGCCGACCTGCCAGAAATCCCAGCCCAGAGAGGTTGACAGGAACACCGGCAGCGCCACCACGAACCAGACGTCGCGCGCCCCGAACAGGAACATGCGGGCGGCCGACAGCTGGTTGATGGCGCGGCTCTTGGAGAGGATGTCGCGGAACCTGGGCTTCACCTTCGCCCGGCCGAGATCGCTCCGCAGCAGCGCGAGGCTGAGCAGCCAGACGGCGGCAAGCGCGCCGGCCATGATCGCGATCGCTGGCGCGAATCCGACCGTGGTCAACAATGCACCGCCTAGGAAGAACCCGACGCCCTTGAGCGCGTTCTTGGAACCCGTCAGCGCCGCCACCCATCGGTAGAGCGTGCCTTGTCGGTCGCCCGGTACCAGCAGCTTGATGCTGCTCTTGGCGCTCATCTTGTTGAGGTCCTTGGCGATGCCCGACAGCGCCTGTGCCGCCATCACCCAGGGCACCAGCAGCCAGGCGCTTGGCACCAGCAGTATCGCCAGCGCCACGACCTGCAGCACCAGGCCAATGTTCATCGTGCGGTTGAGCCCGACATGCGCGCCCAGCCACCCGCCCACGAGGTTGGTGATGACGCCGAACACTTCGTAGAACAGGAACAGCATCGCGACTTCGAGCGGGCTGTAACCCAGCTGGTGGAAGTGCAGCACCACCAGCATGCGCAGGGCGCCATCGGTCAGGGTGAACGCCCAGTAGTTGCCGGTGACCAGCAGGTACTGGCGCACCTCGGGCGGGAGGCGGGCGAACATCGCTCAGAGATCCGCGTCGCCGACCAGCCGCACCAGCTCCGCGGTGCGGTTCACGTAGCCCCACTCGTTGTCGTACCAGGCGTAGATCTTGACCTGGGTGCCGTTGATGACCCGCGTGGAAAGCGCGTCGACGATGCTCGAGCGGGGATCGGTCCGGTAGTCGATGGACACCAGCGGCCGCGTCTCGTATCCGAGGATGCCGGACAGCGCGCCGCCCGCCGCCGATTCCAGCAGGCCGTTCACTTCTTCCACCGTGGTCGCCCGTTCGACCTCGAACACGCAGTCCGTGAGCGAGGCGTTCGTCAGTGGCACGCGCACCGCAAGGCCATCGAGCCGACCTCGCAGTTCCGGAAAAATCTCCGCGATTGCAGTGGCCGAGCCGGTCGACGTGGGGATCAGGCTGCTGCCGCACGAGCGCGCGCGGCGCAGGTCCTTGTGTGGCGCATCGACGATGGTCTGGGTGTTGGTCAGGCTGTGGATCGTGGTCAGGCTGCCGTGGCGGATGCCGATGCCCTCGTGGATCACCTTCACCACCGGCGCCAGGCAGTTGGTGGTGCAGGACGCGGCGGAGACGATGCGATGCATCGCCGGATCGAAACGTCCGTGGTTGACGCCCATGACGATGTCGAGCGTGCCCTCGGCCTTGATGGGAGCCGTCACCACCACGCGCTTCACGCCCTGGTCCAGGTAGGGCTGCAGCACCTCGGGCTTGCGGAACCTGCCGGAGGCTTCGACCACCACGTCGCAGCCGGACCAGTCGGTGTCCGCCATCTCCTTGTTGCGGGTCACCGGGATGCGCCGCTCACCGACGACCAGCGCATCGTCATCGGCGGAGATCGCTGCGTCCCAGCGGCCGTGTACCGAGTCGAAGGCCAACAGGTGCGCGAGCGTGGCGGCATCACCCGCCGGATCGTTGACCTGCACGAACTCGATGTCCGCCTGGTCACAGGCGGCGCGAAGGGTGAGGCGGCCCATGCGGCCGAAGCCGTTGATGCCAACGCGGATGGTCATGTGCAGTCTCCAGGGTCACATTGGCCACGATCGCCACCGCAGCAGTTCCGGGTCAGGAACTCGAGCAGGCCGCGCATGGCGTCGAAGTCGGCGCGGTAGCAGATGCTGCGGCCGCGGGGCTCGCCCCGTATCAGGCCGGCGGCTGCGAGCTCCTTGAGGTGGAACGACAAAGTCGCCCCCGGCAATGACAGCGCGTCGGAGATGTCTCCCGGAGTCCGCCCTTCGGGGCCGGCTTCGACCAGGAGCCGGAACACCGACAGACGGGTCGGCTGCCCGAGCGCGGCGAGTGCGGTGGTTGCATCATTCAATTCCATGTTTCTAGAATAGTCGAATGGAAAACGAGCAAGCAACCTCGCGATCGACGCCGGAACCATTCCCCGGTCTCCCCCATCTGATGCCGGGCGCCGCCGCCATGCCGGATCCCGAAGCGCTCTCCCCTGGAGCGCCCGGGCATCGCCCGCGCATCCTGATCCTGTACGGGTCGCTCCGGCCGCAGTCGTTCAGCCGCAAGCTGGCGCTGGAGGCGGAGCGGCTGCTGCGTCACTTCGGGGCGGAAACCCGCATCTTCGATCCGCATGGCCTGCCCATGCTTGATAGCGTCGACTCGGAACATCCAAAAGTGGCGGAGCTCAGGGAGTGGGCGCAATGGTCGGAAGGCCAGGTCTGGGTGAGTCCGGAGCGCCACGGCACCATGACCGCGGTCTTCAAGAACCAGATCGACTGGCTGCCGCTGGAACAAGGGGGTGTGCGCCCCACCCAGGGCCGCACGCTGGCGGTGATGCAGGTCTGCGGAGGCTCCCAGTCGTTCAACGTGGTCAACGCGCTGCGCCAGCTCGGTCGCTGGATGCGCATGGTGACGATCCCCAACCAGTCGTCGGTGCCCAAGGCCTGGCAGGAGTTCGACGATAACGGCCGGATGAAGCCATCGTCGTACTACGACCGCGTCGTCGACGTCATGGAGGAGCTGGTGAAGTTCACCTTGCTGGTGCGCGGACACAGCGACTACCTCACCGACCGCTATAGCGAGCGCAAGGGCAGCATGACAGCCGCAGCGCTGGCAAGCGCCGCCGGAGCGGTCGAAGGTGTTGCCGAGGCGAAGCCGGAACGTCCCGCCATGCAGGTGGGGCGGACCGCGCGAACGGCCTGTTGCGGCACCACCTCAACCTGCAGCTGATGCGGGTGCCGACGGCCCTCAGATGTTGGTGTTCTCCACCGGCGCGGTGCTCTCGATCGGCGCCGCGGGCCCGGAGTCCCCATCCGATCCGGCGCATCGGGCGCCCACGGTGAACGAGGTCATCGACAGCGAGCCGTAGGCGTAGCCGTCGACCAGGACATCCAGCTTGTGCCCCGCCTGCGAGGCGACACCGGCGATGTAAAGGAACGGGAGGAAATGCTCGGGGGTGGGCGCGGCCATGCCGAAGTCGGGGTGGCGGACCAGCGACGCGGCGTCCCCTGGGTCGCTCCTCGCCAGCTCGATCGCGCGCTGGTTGAACCGGCGCGCCCAGTCGAAGCCGAGATCGGGGGTGTGCCGATCCATTGCGCGCAGGTTGTGGACGACGTTGCCGCTGCCCATCACCAGCACCCTGCGGTCCCTGAGGGCGTCGAGTTTAGCGCCCATCCGTAGGTGGTATTCGGCAGGCTTGGCCGCGTTGATCGACAGCTGGACCACCGGGACGTCCGCCCCGGGGAATGCATGCACCAGCACCGACCACGTGCCGTGGTCGAGCCCCCAGCTGTCGCGGTCCAGCGCGACATGGTCGGGCGCCACCGCGTCGGCGACTTCCTCGGCGAGTTCGGGCAGGCCGGGCGCGGGATACTGGATGTCGAACAGGGGCTGGGGGAAGCCGAAGAAGTCGTGGATGGTGCGCGGCCGCGGCATGGCCGTGACCGCGGTGGCATTGACGTACCAGTGGGCCGAGACCATCAGGATTGCGCGTGGGCGCGGGACCGATGCACCGAACGCCCGCCATGCATCGGTGTAGCGATTGCGCTCCAACGCATTCATCGGACTGCCGTGCCCGAGGAACGCCGCCGGCATCCGGGTTGAGGGTTTCATCGCGCCGCTCCGACTGCAGGGATGGGCGCGACTCTAGTCCATCCCGTGCCGCGACCCATCACGCGATGTCGATGCCGCGCTCGTAGAGTCCGCGGCATGGACAGGACACAGCCAACAACCCGGATCGCGGTGGTCACCGGCGCCTCCGCCGGCGTCGGGCGCGCCAGCGCGATCGAGTTCGCCCGCCATGGCTGGCGCGTCGCCCTGCTCGCGCGCGGCCGTGACGGACTCGAAGGCGCGAAGGCCGAAGTCGAGGCCGCCGGCGGCGAGGCGATGATCATCGAGGTCGACGTCGCCGATCACCGGCAGGTGGAAGCGGCCGCCGACCAGGTGGAGCGCGAGTGGGGCGCCATCGACGTCTGGGTCAACAATGCAATGGCGACGATATTCGCCGACTTCATGGAGGTCGATCCCGGGGACTTCCGCCGTGCCACCGAGGTCACCTACCTGGGCACGGTCTGGGGGACGCGCGCGGCGCTCACCCGGATGCGGCCGCGCAATCGCGGCACCGTCGTGCAGGTGGGTTCGGCACTGGCGTACCGGTCGATTCCGCTGCAGGCGGCCTACTGTGGTGCCAAGAGTGCGATCCGCGGCTTTACCGACTCCATCCGCACCGAACTGATCCACGCCCGCAGCGACGTGCACATCACGATGGTGCAACTGGCGGCCTTCAACACGCCGCAGTTCGAGTGGGGCCGCACCACGATGGACCGCCGCCCCCGGCCGATGGGCAAGATCTTCCAGCCCGAACTCGCCGCCCGGGGCGTGTACTGGGCCGCGACCCACCGCCGACGGGAGCTGGTGGTGGGTTGGCCGGCGTTGCAGGCGATGCTGGGTAACAAGGTGATCCCCGGGTTGCTGGACCGCAAGCTGGCAGCCGACGCGGTCGAGGGTCAGCAAAGCGATGAGCCGCTGCCGGAGGGCCGCGACGACAACCTGTACACCCCGGTGCGGCAACCCCACCGCACCCACGGCCGGTTCGACGCCCAGGCCATCGCCAACAGTGCGCAATTCTGGCTCACCACCCATCGCGGCACCGTGGCCGCTGCGGCGCTCGGTGCGGCGGCGCTGTTGCTGGGCAGGCGCCGGGGTGGCTGAAGCGCGCCCCGTGGCTGGTGGCGTGCCGGGCCAGCGGCGACAATGGCCGGATGAATACTGATAGCCCATTGCTCGAAGCGGTCGAGCACGAGACCGCCCCCTCCCCGGAATGGACCGTGCTGTGGCTGCACGGGCTTGGCGCGGACGGCAACGATTTCGTCCCGATCATTCCCGAACTGGTGCGCCGCGACTGGCCGGCGTTGCGCTTCGTGTTTCCGCATGCGCCGGTACGGCCGGTCACGATCAACAACGGCGCATCGATGCGCGCCTGGTACGACATCCGCGAGATGGACCTGGCCAACCGCGCCGACGAGGCCGGGGTGGCACAATCGGTCCAGCAGGTGGAGGCACTGGTGGAGCGCGAGGCGCAGCGTGGCGTCCCCGCCTCGCGGATCATCCTCGCCGGGTTCTCGCAAGGCGGCGCGGTGGCGCTTGCTGCAGGGCTGCGCCGTGAGCAGCCATTCGCCGGACTGGTGGCGCTGTCGACCTACCTGCCGATGTCGCCGGCAGTGCTGCGTGAGCTGCCGCAGACGGTGCCGGCGGCTGCACGCCAGCAGCCGGTGTTCATGGCCCATGGCAGCCACGATCCGGTGGTGCCGTACGCCGCGGGCGAGGCCAGCGCGGCCCACCTGCGTGCGTTGGGCATGCAGGTGCAGTGGCACGCCTATCCGATGGCCCACCAGGTCTGCGCCGAACAGATCGCCGACCTGGCCGCCTGGCTGGGCGCCCGCTTCAAGGGGTAAACGTCCCGGCCTGCGGGTATCCTCTGGCGAACGGGCCCGGGACAGGGCCTGGATGGCAGGGGTCGCAAAGGGAGGGGACGATGAAAGTGGTCATCGCCGATGACGAACCGCTGGCGCGCGACCGCTTGCGCGCGATGCTGCACGAGATCGGCGGGATCCAGGTCGTGGCCGAAGCCGCCGACGGACGCCAGGCGCTGCAGGCCTGTGCAGATCACGAGCCGGACCTGATCCTGCTCGACATCGCCATGCCCGGGATCGACGGCCTCGAGGCCGCGCGCCACCTGGCGGCATTCGAGCCGCGTCCGGCAGTGGTGTTCTGTACCGCCTACGACGCCCATGCGCTCTCGGCATTCGAGGCCGAAGCCATCGACTACCTGGTCAAACCGGTCCGGCCGGAGCGGCTGGGCGCGGCGCTGGAGCGGGTGCGCACCTTCGTCGCGGGCAGGCGGCAGGGTGCCGGTACGCCCGCCGCCCAGCGCAGCCACCTGTGCGCCCGGCTCCGCGGCAGCCTGCGGCTGATCCCGATCGAGGACGTGCGTTACCTGCAGGCCGACGAGAAGTACGTCGTGGTGCACCACGCGCACGGCGAAGACCTGATCGAGGAGTCGCTCAAGTCGCTCGAGGACGAGTTCGGTGAGCGCTTCATCCGCATCCATCGCAACTGCCTCGCCGCCCGCCATGAACTGGTGGAGCTGCGGCGCAACCCCGACGGCCACGTGCACGCCATGCTGCGCCACGTCGAACAGCCGCTGGAAGTCAGCCGGCGCTGCGTCCCCGGCCTGCGCGAAATCCTCAAGCAGCTGTAGGGCTGTAGGACCTGTAGGAGCGGCTTCAGCCGCGATCGGATGTCCGGACGCCCCGCCGATCCACGATCGCGGCTGTAGCCGCTCCTACAAGTGCGCCGATGCGCTGCGATAATGGCCGGATGAACCAGCTCCTGCGTATCGCCACCCGCAAAAGCCCGCTCGCCCTGTGGCAGAGCGAACACGTCGCCGCCGCCCTGCGCGAGGCCCATCCGGGCCTGGAGGTGCGGCTGGTGCCGATGAGCACGCGCGGCGACGAGGTGCTGGACCGCTCGCTGGCGGCGATCGGTGGCAAGGGCCTGTTCCTGAAGGAGCTCGAGCTGGCGATGCAGCGAGGCGAAGCCGATTGCGCGGTGCACTCGCTCAAGGACGTGCCGATGGAGCTGGAACCGGGATTCGCGTTGCCGGCGGTGCTTGAGCGGGCCGACCACGCCGATGCCTTCGTGAGCAACCATTACGACGATGTGTCCAGGCTGCCCGATGGCGCGGTAGTAGGTACCTCTTCGCTGCGGCGGCAGGCCCAGCTGCGCGCGCTGCGGCCGGACCTGCGGCTGCGTGACCTGCGCGGCAACGTCAACACGCGCCTGGCGCGGCTGGACGCCGGTGACTACGACGCCATCGTGCTCGCCTGCGCCGGCCTGCAGCGGCTGGGCTTCGACGGCCGCATCCGTTGCCGGATGACCGCGCCCGGCTGGTTGCCGGCGCCCGCGCAAGGCGCCATCGCGATCGAGTGCCGCGACGATGCCACTGACGTGCTGGCGCTGTGCGCGGCCCTGGAGCATGCCGATACGCGCACCTGCGTGGTCGCCGAGCGCTCGATGAACCGCGCGCTGCACGGCAGCTGCCACGTGCCGGTGGCGGCCCTGGCGACGCTCGGACAGGAGCCGGGCGAACCGGCGACGCTGCGACTGGACGGCATGGTCGGCTCGGCCGCGGACGGTCGTGCGGTGCGGGCGTCGCTGCAGGGCAGTGCCGAGGACGCGGTCGCCATCGGCGTGGAAGTGGCGCAGGCGCTGCTAGCGCGTGGCGCCGGCGACCTGCTCGCCGAAGTGCTCTGATCGCCGGTCAGAACGGGAAGAAGCGCGGAATCAGCGCAGTCGCCATTATCCAGAAGATGAGGTTCAGCGGTAACCCGATCCTGAGGAAGTCCGCGAAGCGGTAGCCACCTGCGGCGTAGACCATCGCATTGGTCTGGTAACCGACGGGGGTGGCGAAACTGGTGGAGGCGGCAAAGGCGACCGCGACCAGGAAAGGTTTCGCGTCCACGCCCAATGACTCCGCGGCCGCGATCGCCACCGGTACCAGCAGTACCGCGGCGGCGTTGTTGCTCATCACCTCGGTCATGATGGCGGTCAACAGGTACACCACCGACAGGGTCACCACCGGGCCCCAGTCGCTGATCATGCCGATGCCGTTCTGCGCCACCCACGCCGCACCGCCGCTGCGTTCCAGCGCGATGCCCATCGGCAGCACGCCCGCCAGCAGCATCACCACGCGCCAGTCCACCGCCTGGTAGGCCTCGTCCGGCTGCAGGCAGCGCAGCACCACCAGTGCGATGCTGCCCAGGATCGCGGCGCCGACGATCGGCAGCCAGCCGGTGGCGGCCGCACCCACCACCGACAGCAGCACCAGGGTGGAAATGATCGCGTTGCGCCAGTCCACTCGGACCTGCGGCCGCTCATCGAGCACCACCAGCCCCGGATCGTTGCGCAGGCCGTCCAGCGAAGACTCGGAGGCGTCCACCAGCAGGATGTCGCCGACCGTGAGCGGGATATGGTCGATCGGACGCCGCAGCAGGGCCCTCTGGCGCTGGAAGCCGTGCACGCGCATCCGGTAGAGGTGGCCCAGGCGCATGCCGGCGATGCTGTGCCCGATCAGCGGGGAGCCCGGCGCCACCATGACTTCCGCATGCAGTCGTTCGGCATCCGCATCGCCTTCCAGGTCGGCGGCGACCCGGTCGTGCCGCAGCTTGAAGCGCTTGCGCAGCGTCTCGATCTGTTTCCACTCGCCGCGGAGCAACAGCCGGTCGCCGGGTTGCAGCTCCGTACGCGATGCCGGCGCTGTGCGGCCGCCGCGGCGGATCACGTCCAGCAGGACGACCGTTGGCCCGGACGGGGCAGGAGGTGCGGCCGTGGTGTCGTCGTCCGGCTTTTTCTCGATCTTCTCGCGCTGCAGCAGCTCCCGGGCCTGCTTGCCGATCGCCGGCGATTTTTCCGGCACCACCAGCTCGGTGAGGTACAGGCCGCCGTGGCCCTCGGTGTCCAGCTCCGCGACCCCCAGGTCCGGCAGCAGGAAGCGGCGGGCCAGCATCAGGTACACCAGCCCGACGCCGACGAAGATGATGCCCAGCGGCGCGAACTCGAACAGCCCGAACCCTTCGCGCCCGGACTGCTGCGCCAGCGAGTGCACCAGCAGGTTGGTGGAGGTGCCGATCAGCGTGCAGACGCCGCCGAACTGGGCCGCGTACGACAACGGGATCAGGAACTTCGATGCCGGCAACCGGTTGGCCGCGGTCGCCGCCAGTACCAGCGGCAACAGGACAGCCAGGGCGGCGGTGTTGTTGACGAAGCCGGAGACCAGCGCGATCAGCGACATCATCACCAGCGCCAGCAGCCAACCCGAGCGGATGCGCGACAGCAGCTCGCCGAGGCCCTGCAACGCGCCGCTGCGCTGCAGTCCTGCGCTGAGCACGAACATCGCCGCGACCGTGATCGTGGCCTGGCTGCTGAAGCCCGACAGCGCCTCCCCCGGCGAGACCAGGCCCAGCACCATCAGGCTGGCGAGCACCAGCAAGGCCACCACGTCGGCGGGCAGCTTTTCGGTGACGAAGAGGTAGACCGCGCCCGCGAGTACGGCCAGGGTCAGCCACAGATCCATGCCCATGTCAGGCCGTTCCCGTCCGCGCAGGCGAGGGATGAAGGACGTTGGCGGGGGCCGGGGCGGGGGGTCGCATGCGCGGCATTGTGCCCCGGCGGATGTGCAGCACGCGAATACGGCACGTGGACCGCGATGCCGGCACAGTGGCGCGGCCACGCGACCGGGTGCGATGCTTGCGCTTCGCGCCCGCCGCATCCACCGTAGCGCAACACCTCCGAGGCCGTTACCGCATGGAACGCATCGAACGCATCCACGCCCTGCATCGCATCCTGACCGCCGCCCGCTATCCGGTGAAGGTCGCGCGGCTGCAGGATGAGCTCGAGTGTTCGCGCGCCACCGTCTATCGCGACCTCGCCTACCTTCGCGACCAGCTGATGGCGCCGGTGATCGGCAACGGCGAGGCAGGGTTCCGCTACGACCCCGACGAGAGCGGCCGCTTCGAGCTGCCGGGGCTGTGGCTCAATTCCGACGAGCTGCACTCGCTGCTGGCGGCGCAGCAACTGATGATGCGCAGCGGCGGTGGCGTGCTGTCCAGCGCGCTGGCCCCACTGCAGCAACGCATCGAGAAACTGCTCGACGACCACGCCGGCGGCCGGCGGGTTCCCGTCGAGCGCGTCCGCGTGGTGCCGCACCGCACCCGCAAGCTGGATGAAACCGCTTTCCGGCACGTCGCCACCGCAGTGCTGGACCGTCGCCAGCTCGCATTCGAGTACCGCGCCCGCTCCACCGACCAGCAGACCCGCCGGACCGTCTCGCCGCAACGGCTGACGCACTATCGCGACAACTGGTACCTCGACGCCTGGGACCACGAGCGCGATGGCCTGCGCAGCTTCGCCGTCGACCGCATCAGCCATGCCCGGCAGCTCGATGATGCCGCGCGTGATGTTCCCGACGAAGAACTCGACCGCCAGCTCGCCTCCAGCTACGGCATCTTCTCGGGCACCCCGAAGGGCTGGGCCACCATCCTGTTCAGCGCCAAGGCCGCGCGCTGGGTGGCGGACGAACACTGGCATTCCCAGCAGCAGGGGCGCTTCCTGCCCGATGGCCGCTATGAGCTGAAACTGCCCTACAGCTCCGGCCGCGAGCTGCTGATGGACGTGCTGCACTACGGCAGCGACGCGGAGATCGTCGAGCCGCGGTCCCTGCGCGAACAGGCGCGCACGCTGCTGGCGCTGGCCATCGCCAACTACGAGCGCGACCCCGCCTGAAGGTGTCGCAGCGCCTGAGATGACCGCTGGTGATGCTGCGGACTCCACATCGAGGAGCCCGCCATGGACCACGCCCGCCGACCCACCTTTTGCCAACCCACCCGTTCCGGACCAGCCCGTAGTGGACCAGGCCGTAGTGAACCCGGCCGTCTCGAAGTGGTGCTGCGCCACGTCGTGGCAGTGGGCGTCGTGGTCCTGCTGCTGGTGCCGGAGGCCCGCGGCAGCCATCCGGTGATCGGCTGGCTGCCGATGTGGCTGTTCGCCATGCCCGTGTGCGCGTGGTGGATGGCCAGGCGCATGGGCCGGCAGGAGCCGGAAGCCACCGTCGCACGCCGGTCTCGGGTGCCGATGGCACGGCGCCTCGCCTCGCCGGCCCCGCGTGGCAAGCGTGGCAGGCGGGCGGTGGTGCCGCGGGCGGCATGACTTTCGCCGCTGCGGACGCACACGGGCGCTGTGCTAGTTTTCGGCTTCCCGAATCCCCGCCATCCCGGTACCGGAGTGCCCATGTCCAAGTTGTCGCAGGCCTGCCAGGCCGCCCTGCTCACCGCCGGCCTCGCCGCGGCATCCGGTGCCGCCCACGCACAGGAGCCTGCCGTGAGCGACCCGTATCTGTGGCTTGAAGACGTCGAAGGCGAAAAGGCGTTGGACTGGGTCCGCGCGCGCAACGAAGTCACCGAGACCGAGCTGGCTTCCACCCCCGCGTTCAAGCAGCTCGAGTCGCAGCTGCTTTCGATCCTGGATTCCGACGCCAAGATTCCCTACGTCACCAAGATCGGCGACCACTACTACAACTTCTGGAAGGACGCGCAGCACGAGCGCGGCATCTGGCGGCGCACTACGCTCGCGGAATACCGCAAGGACAACCCGCGCTGGGAGACGGTGATCGATCTCGACGCGCTGAACGAGGCCGAGGGCGAGAACTGGGTCTGGCACGGCGCCGATTGCCTGCCGCCCGAGTACGAGCGCTGCCTGGTCGCGCTGTCGCGCGGTGGCGCGGATGCCGACGTGACCCGCGAGTTCGATCTGGTCGCCGGTGACTGGGTCGAGGGCGGCTTCTTCCGCGCCGAGGCCAAGGGTGGGCTGGGCTGGATCGATCGCGACAACGTCTACGTCTACACCGACTTCGGCGACGGCTCGATGACCGAGTCCGGATACCCGCGCATCGTCAAGCAATGGACCCGCGGCACTCCCATGGCAGAGGCGGAGGTGGTGTACGAGGGCAAGTCCGACGACATGTACATCGCCGCGATGCACGACCACACGCCGGGCTACGAGCGCGACTTCGTCAGCCGCACCCTGGCGTTCTACAACGACGAGCTCTACCTGCGCCGCGATGATGGCCAACTGGTGCGCATCGATGCGCCCAACTCCGCCAACAAGTCGGTGCACAAGGACTGGCTGGTGCTGGAGCTGCGCGAGCCGTACGAAGCCAGCGGCAAGCGCTTCGAGGCCGGCAGCCTGGTGGCCGCCAACTTCGACGACTTCATGGCCGACAAGCGCGAGTTCACCGTGCTGTTCGAGCCGACCGAGACCACCTCGCTGGCCGGCACGACCGTCACCGCCAACCATCTGGTGCTGAACGTGCTCGATGACGTCAACAACAGGCTCAGCGTGTTGACGCCGCCGGAGGGCGGCAGCGGCGAGTGGAGCCGGGGCGACTTCGTGGGCCAGCCGGAGGGCAGCGTCGATGTCTCCGCGGTCGACCGCGACCACAGCGACGAGGTGTGGGTGATGGCCGACGGCTACCTGAGCCCGCAGACCCTGTCGCTGGCCACGCTCGGGCAGGCGCCCGAAGTGCTCAAGACGATGCCGACCTTCTTTGATGCGTCCACGCATGAAGTCGAACAGGCCTTCGCCACCAGTGCCGATGGCACCCGGGTGCCGTATTTCGTGGTGCAGCCGAAAGACCTGCCGATGGACGGCAGCACGCCGACCCTGCTGTACGGCTACGGCGGCTTCGAGATCTCGATGACGCCCGGCTATTCGGGGACCGTGGGCAAGGGCTGGCTGGAGAAGGGTGGCGTGTTCGCGGTGGCCAACATCCGCGGCGGTGGCGAGTACGGCCCGCGCTGGCACCAGGCCGCGCTCAAGGCGAACCGCCACAAGGCCTACGAGGATTTCGCTGCCGTGGCGAAGGACCTGGTCGAGCGCGGCATCACCTCTCCGGAGAAGCTCGGCATCCAGGGCGGCAGCAATGGCGGCCTGCTGATGGGCAACATGCTGACGCAGTATCCGGAGCTGTTCGGCGCTATCGTGGTGCAGGTGCCGCTGCTCGACATGCAGCGTTACCACAAGCTGCTGGCGGGCGCGTCGTGGATGGCCGAGTACGGCAACCCGGACAAGCCGGAAGAGTGGGAATTCATCCAGACCTTCTCGCCCTACCACCTGTACGAGCCCGGCAAGGACTACCCGCCGACGCTGTTCATGACCTCCACCCGCGATGACCGCGTCCACCCCGGCCACGCCCGCAAGATGATGGCGAAGATGATGGAGGGCGGCTCCGACGTGCGCTATTACGAGAACATCGAAGGCGGCCACGGCGGTTCGGCCAACAACAAGCAGGCCGCCCACATGAGCGCGCTCGCCTACACCTTCCTGTGGAACCAGCTGAACGACTGAAGCAAACGACGGGCCGGCACATCGCCGGCCCGTTATGTTTCATGTCAGCTCTTGTAGGAGCGGCTTCAGCCGCGATCGAATGACCGTCCGCCCGCGTCGGTTCCAGGATCGCGGCTGAAGCCGCTCCTACAAAGGCCCAGACATATTGAAGCCCTGATAGACCATTGCTTCGAACCTCCCGGTTGCACTTCCCACCCCCGGACCCCATCCCATGAAGCCCACCCTGCTGCTGGCCGCACTGATGACACTTTCGACCCCGACCCTTGCCCAGGACCTGCCCGTACCGCCCGACGTGGAGAAGCGTCCGCACGTGGTCAAGGCGCCGCACGGGGCCGAGCGCCAGGACGAGTACTACTGGCTGCGCGACGACAGCCGGAAGGATCCGGACATGCTGGCCTACCTCAATGCGGAGAACGCCTACGCCGACGCGTACATGGCGCGCCTGAAGCCGCTCGAGGACCGCCTGTACGAGGAGATCGTCGGCCGCATCAAGCAGGACGACAGCTCGGTGCCGTACCGCGAGCGCGGCTGGTGGTACTACAGCCGCTTCGAGACCGGCCAGGACTACCCCGTCTACGCGCGCCGGCAGGGATCGATGGAAGCGCCGGAGCAGGTCCTGCTCGACGTCAACGTGATGGCCGAGGGCAAGGATTACTTCAACATCGGCGACTGGGAGGTCAGCCAGGACAACCGCCTGCTGGCCTGGGCCGAGGACGACGTCGGCCGCCGCCAGTACGTCATCCGCATCAAGGACATCGAGACCGGGAAGATCTTCGAGGACCGGATCAGCGGTGTGTCCGCCAACATCGTCTGGGCCGATGACAACCGCACCATCTTCTATGTCGAGAACGACCCGGAGACGCTGCTGACCGTGCGCGTGAAGAAGCACGTGCTCGGCACCCCGGCCAGCGAGGACGTGCTGGTCTACGAGGAGCACGACGACAGCTTCTACATGGGCATCGGCCGCACCCGCGACGACCAGTACATCTGCATCGGCGTGGAGAGCACGGTGTCCAGCGAGCAGCGCTGCGCCCCCGCCGCCGACCCGCGCGAGTTCACCGTGCTGGCCCCGCGCGAGCGTGATGTCGAATACGACGCCGAACACCACGGCGACCGCTGGGTGATCCGGACCAATGCCGATGGCGCGGAGAACTTCAAGATCATGACCGCGCCGACCGATGCGACCTCGCGTGCGCAGTGGCAGGAGTGGATCGGCCATGACGCGGACGTATTCATCGATGGCTTCGAGCTGTTCGACGGCTTCACCGCCGTCGCCGAGCGCTCCGGCGGCCTGGAGCGCATCCGCCTGCTGCGCGGGACAGTCGGCCAGGCCGACGACAGCGCCGAATACGTCAAGGCGGACGAGCCGGCCTACTCGATGGGCCTGTCGGTGAATTCCGAGCCCGACACCGACTGGCTGCGCTACAGCTACACCTCGCTGACCACCCCTGCGACCACCTACGAATTGAACACGAAGACAGGCGAGCGCCGCCTGCTCAAGCAGCAGCCGGTGATCGGCTACGACCCTTCGAAGTACACCACCGAGCGCCTGTGGGCGACCGCGCGGGACGGCACCCGGGTGCCGGTCACGCTGGTCTATCGCAACGGTTTCGAGAAGGACGGCAACGCGGCGATGCTGCAGTACGCCTATGGCAGCTATGGCAGCTCGACCGACCCGAACTTCAACCTGCCGGTGGTGAGCCTGCTCGACCGCGGCATGGTCTACGCCCTTGCGCACATCCGTGGCGGCCAGGAGATGGGCCGCAAGTGGTACGACGCCGGCAAGCTGCTCAACAAGAACAACACCTTCACCGACTTCATCGACGTCACCAGGTACCTGGTCGAGCAGGGTTATGCCGCGCCCGACCGCGTCGCCGCCTACGGTGGCAGCGCCGGCGGCCTGCTGATGGGCGCGATCGCCAACATGTCGCCCCGGACCTACGACGTGATCCTCTCGCAGGTGCCGTTCGTCGATGTCGTCACCACCATGCTCGACGCCAGCATCCCGCTGACCACCAACGAGTACGACGAGTGGGGCAACCCCGAGGCCAGCGTCGAATCCTACGAGTACATGCTCGGCTACTCGCCGTACGACAATCTGAGCGCGCAGGCCTACCCGGCGACCTTCGTCGGCACCGGCCTGTGGGATTCGCAGGTCCAGTACTGGGAGCCGGCCAAGTACGTCGCCCGCCTGCGCGACCTCAACACCGGCAGCGAACCGGTGCTGTTCCGCACCAACATGGATGCCGGTCATGGTGGCAAGTCCGGCCGTTTCCGCCGCTATCGCGAGCTGGCGGAGATGTACGCGTTCATGCTGGATCGCTTGGGCGTGACCGAACAGGTCCGTTAAGAAGCGCGTTCCCGGCTCCCACGGCCCAGCCGGGGCTGTGGGACGCCCTGTAGGAGCGGCTTCAGCCGCGATCCGGAAAACGTTCGCCTGCGCCGACTTCAGGATCGCGGCTGAAGCCGCTCCTACAATTGAAGGACGACCGGCCGGAACGAAAGCCCGCGTTCCCCCGATGGAAGCGGCATCGGGGACAATGGCGTCATGACGCCGACCGATCCGCCGCCGCCCGAGCGTCCTTCCCGCATGCGCTGGGCGTGGTGGCTGCTGGCCTACGCCAGCCTCGGGCTCGGCATCCTCGGCGTACTGCTGCCGGGGCTGCCGACCGTGCCCTTCATCCTGCTGTCGGCGTATGCCGCAGCCCGCGGATCGAAGCGGCTGCACGATCGCCTGCTCGCCCACCGGCAGTTCGGCCCGATGATCGTCCACTGGCGCGATCACGGCGCGGTCGCCCGCCGGTCGAAGTGGTTGGCGATCGGCACGATGGTGCTCTGCGTGGTGGTGCTCGTGCTGACGGCGCCGCGGCCGTGGATGGCCGCTGTCGGTACGGGCGTCATGGCGATCGTCGGTGCATGGCTGTGGACCCGGCCTGAACCCCCCGCGCAGTGAGTTTCGCAGGCCGGACCGCCGCAGCTACACTGCGCGCATGAATGCATGCAAAGCGCTTTTGCCCCTCGCCCTGGTGCTCGCCCTGCCGCTCGGATCGGCCGGCTGCGGCAACAAGGGGCCACTGGTCCTGCCTTCGGAGCCCGCCGGGGAAGTCACGACGCCGGAAGAGGGCGTGCCGGTAGAGGTCGAGACCCCGCAGACCTACCCCGACGAGATGCCGGCGGAGATCGACGAGGCACTTCCGGATCCGACCGGGGACCTGGATCCGGTCGACCCGCCGCCGGCCGAGCCGGAAGCCGACGGCGGCAATGGTTGAGGGGTCCCGACTTCTGCGTTTCACCAAGATGCACGGCGCCGGCAATGATTTCATCGTGCTCGACCTGCGCCACGGTGCCGCGCCACCGTCTCCCGACCTGTGCCGTGCAATGGCTGACCGCCATCGTGGTGTCGGCTGCGACCAGATCCTGACCGTCGAAGCGCCGCGCGAAACCGGTTCGGTGGCGGCCTACCGGATCTGGAACTCGGATGGCTCTCCATCCGGACAGTGCGGTAACGGCGCGCGCTGCGTCGCCGCCTGGCTCTGGCGCGAAGGCGCGGTAAAGGGCAAGTCGTTCCAGCTCGACAGCCCTGGCCGGAGCCACCACGTCGAGCGGCTCGACGGCGGCAACTGGCGGATATCGATGGGCGTACCGGAGTTCGATCCCGCGCGGATCCCCTTGCTGGGCTTCGACGGGCCGCGCGACCCGTACGTGATCGCCACCGGCGGATCGATCCTTGGTTTCGGTGCGGTGTCCATGGGCAATCCGCATGCGGTGCTGGAGGTGCAGGACCTCGATGCGGCCGACGTCGCCGGTACCGGCGCGCAGCTGCAGGCGCTGGATGCCTTCCCGGAATCGGCCAACATCGGTTTCGCCCAGGTGCAGGCGCGCGACAGCATCCGCCTGCGCGTGTTCGAGCGCGGTGTCGGCGAGACCCTGGCCTGTGGCAGCGGCGCCTGCGCAGCGGTGGCGGTGCTGGTGCGTCGTGGGCTGGTGGACCGGGCGGTGACGGTGCACCTGCCAGGCGGCGACCTGCACATCGACTGGCCCGCCGACGACGCGCCTGTCGCGATGGCCGGCCCGGCGGCATTCGTATTCGAAGGAGAATGGCTCCATGACTGAGACCGCCGAGACGCTTGGCGCCCACGAGGTCGCCGCCTGGCTGCGGCGCCACCCGCGATTCCTGCAGCAGTTCCCCGACCTCACCCTGAGTCTGGTGGTGCCGCGCGAAGAAGGCTCGGCCGCCTCGCTGGCGAGCTACCAGCTGGAAGTGCTGCGCGACAAGAACCGAGAGCTGTCCAAGCGCCTGCGCGAGCTGTTCGCCAATGCGCAGGAGAACGAGCGGCTCGCCGTGCGCACGCATCAACTGGCGCTCGCGCTGATGCGGCAGGACAACTCGGCCGATACGGTGCGGGCAATGGCGGCGAGCCTGGCCGAGGACTTCAATGGCGACCTGGTGCGGCTGGTGCTGTTCGAGCCGGTGGCCGGCCTGGACGAGGCCGAATGGCTGCAGGTGGTGCCGCAGGATGATGCCCGCCTGGCACCGTTCCGCGATTGCCTCGCCGATGGCGAGCCGCTGTGCGGGCGCCTGCAGCCCGAGAAGCACGCGCTGCTGTACGGCGAGCGCGCCGGTGAAGTGCAATCCACCGCGCTGCTGGCGCTGCCGGGGTTCGGGCTGGTCGCGGTTGGCAGCCGTGACGCCAACCGCTTCTTCCCCGGCATGGGCACGCTGTTCCTGCGCATGATGGGCGAGGCCCTGCAGGCCGCGCTCGAGAGGTTCCCGGGCCGGGAGTGATGATCGCCACGCCGGTCGACGATTTCCTGTCACACCTTGCGGTGGAGCGGCGCATGTCGGGCCACACCATCGATGCCTACCGGCGCGACCTGGAAGCGCTCGCCCAGTGGGCGGGGGCGGGGAATATCGAACTGCAGGCCGTCCAGCCCGAACAGCTGCGCGCATTCGTGGCTGCCGAGCACCGCCGCGGGCTGTCGCCCAAGAGCCTGCAGCGCCGGTTGTCCGCCTGTCGCAGCTTCTACGGATGGCTGCTCCGGCACGGACGCATCCCGGCCAATCCTGCCGCCGGAATCCGCGCACCAAAGGCCCCGCGCAAGCTGCCGCAGGTCCTGGATCCCGACGAGGCCAAGGTGCTGGTCGAAGTGCCGACGGACGTGCCGCTGGGGCTGCGCGACCGGGCACTTCTCGAGTTGTTCTACTCCTCCGGGCTGCGCCTCTCGGAGCTGTGCACCCTGCATTGGGCGTCGATCGATATCGACGACGGACTGGTCACCGTGGTCGGCAAGGGCAGCAAGCAGCGCAGCGTTCCCCTGGGTTCGCATGCCCGCAGGGCGCTGGCGGAGTGGCGTGCGTCGACCGGCGCCGCGGCCGATGCGCCGGTCTTTCCCGGGCGGGGCGGCGGGCCTATCTCGCCGCGCGCCGTGCAGTACCGGTTGCGCCTGCTCGCCCAGCGGCAAGGCCTGTTCAAGCGGGTCCACCCGCACCTGTTGCGCCACAGCTTCGCCAGCCACGTGCTGGAGTCCTCCGGCGACCTGCGCGGCGTGCAGGAGCTGCTCGGCCACGCCGACATCGCCACCACCCAGATCTACACACACCTCGACTACCAGCACCTGGCCAAGGTGTACGACGCCGCCCATCCGCGGGCGCGCCGCAAGAGCTGATCGGCCTACCGGTTCCGGGGTGTTCCCCTTGTAGGAGCGGCTTCAGCCGCGATCGTGGAACCGGCGCGCGCGATCCATCATCCGATCGCGGCTGAAGCCGCTCCTACAGGGTGCGGTGGTCGCGCCCTTGCGCGCACCGCCGGCCATCCCCATCCATGGGGTTCGACCCCCGGAGGCCTCCATGGACCCCAGCCAGAACCCCAACACCTTCCATGCCACCACCATCGTCTCGGTGCGCCGCAACGGTCGGGTGGCCGTCGCCGGCGACGGCCAGGTGACGCTCGGCAACACGGTGATGAAGGGCAACGCGCGCAAGATCCGCCGGCTCGGCCGCGATGAGCAGGTGATCGCCGGGTTCGCCGGCGCCGCGGCCGACGCCTTCACCCTGTTCGAGCTGTTCGAAGCCAAGCTGGGCAAGCACGGCCAGTTGATCCGCGCCGCGGTGGAGATGGCCAAGGACTGGCGCACCGAGCGCCGCTTCGGAAAGCTCGAGGCACTGCTGGCGGTCGCCGACAAGGAGACTTCGCTGATCATCAGCGGCACCGGCGACGTCATCGAACCCGAGGACGGGATCATCGCGATCGGTTCCGGTGGCATGTATGCATTGTCCGCCGCCCGCGCACTCGTGGCCCATACCGAACTCGACGCGAAGACCATCGCGACCGAGGCGATCAACATTGCCGGCGACGTGTGCATCTACACCAACCGCAACGTCGTGGTCGAAGAACTGTAGGAGCGGCTTCAGCCGCGATCGGAATCTGGTCGCGCGGAACCGCTCCATGATCGCGGCTGAAGCCGCTCCTACAAAGAAGAATTCCCCCCGATGCCCAAGTCCGAGAACTCCAACGCCACCATGACGCCGCGCGAGATCGTGCAGGCGCTCGACACCCACATCGTCGGCCAGCAGGACGCCAAGCGCGCGGTGGCCATCGCCCTGCGCAACCGCTGGCGCCGTTCGCAGCTGGACGATGAGCTGCGCAACGAGGTGATGCCAAAGAACATCCTGATGATCGGCCCGACCGGCGTCGGCAAGACCGAGATCGCGCGCCGCCTGGCCACGCTCGCCAATGCGCCGTTCGTCAAGGTCGAGGCCACGCGCTTCACCGAGGTCGGCTACGTCGGCAAGGACGTCGAGCAGATCATCCGCGACCTTGCTGACACGTCGGTGAAGCTGTTCCGCGAGCAGGCCAAGCAGCGCGTGCGCAACCAGGCCGAGGAGCGCGCAGAGGACCGCATCCTCGACGCATTGCTGCCGCGTCGCCAGCAGCAGCCGACCGGTTTCGGCTTCGGCGCGTCCGACCCCAACACCACCACCGTGGATATCGGTGCCGAGCCTTCTGCGCAGGAATCGGAGACCCGCACCAAGCTGCGTCGGCGGTTGCGCGCGGGCGAGCTCGACGATCGCGAGATCGAGATCGAAACCGCGGTCAACGTCGGCGTCGACATCATGGCGCCACCGGGCATGGAGGAGATGGGCCAGCAGTTGCGGCAGATGTTCTCCCAGGTCGCCGGCAACAAGACCCACAAGAAGACGTTGTCGATCAAGGCCGCGCGTCCGCAGCTGATCGAAGAGGAAGCGGCGCGGCTGGTCAACGAGGACGAGGTGCGCGAGGCCGCGATCGAAGCCTGCGAGCAGCACGGCATCGTCTTCATCGACGAGATCGACAAGGTCGCCAAGCGCGGCGAGAACGTCGGCGGCGGCGACGTGTCGCGCGAGGGCGTGCAGCGCGACCTGCTGCCGCTGGTAGAAGGCTCGACCGTCAGCACCAAGTACGGCTCGATCAAGACCGACCACATTCTGTTCATCGCCTCCGGTGCCTTCCACCTGGCCAAGCCGAGCGACCTGATCCCGGAGCTGCAGGGCCGTTTCCCGATCCGGGTCGAGCTGGACGCGCTGACCAAGGAGGACTTCGTGCGCATCCTGACCGAGCCCAGGGCGGCGCTGACCACGCAGTACGTGGAGCTGCTGGCCACCGAGGGCGTGACCATGAGATTCACGGACGATGCCATCGACCGTATCGCGGAGATCGCGGCCACCGTCAACGATCGCCAGGAGAACATCGGAGCCCGCCGCCTGCACACGGTGCTCGAGCGCCTGCTGGACCGCCTGAGTTACGAGGCACCGGACCGTGGTGGCCAGTCGGTCGAGATCGATGCGGCCTACGTCGACGAGCACCTGGGCGAGCTGGTCAAGGATCCCGACCTGAGCCGCTACATCCTGTAGCGGCCCCGGTGCGATAATCCCGCCATGAGCGAATCCGACCAGACCCCTGACACCACCCACTTCGGCTTCCGCGACGTGCCGCGCAGCGAGAAGCAGAAGCTCGTCGGCGAGGTGTTCTCGTCGGTGGCTGGCAATTACGACCTGATGAACGACCTGATGTCGATGGGCATCCACCGGGTCTGGAAGCGCTACTTCGTCGCCACCTCCCAAGTGAGGCATGGCGACCGCGTGCTCGACCTCGCCGGTGGCACCGGCGACATCGCACTGCTGCTGAAGGACCGGGTCGGCGATTCGGGCTCGATCGTGCTGGGCGACATCAACGGTTCGATGCTGAAGGTCGGCCGCGATCGCATGACCGACCGGGGTCGCGTCGCCGGCTTCGAATACGTGCAGATGAACGCCGAGAAGCTGCCGTTCCCGGATAGCAGTTTCGACCTGGTGACCATCGCCTTCGGCCTGCGCAACGTCACCGACAAGGATGCCGCGCTGCGGGAAATGCACCGGGTGCTCAAGGTGGGCGGGCAGGCCCGCGTGCTGGAGTTCTCGGAGGTCAAGCCGGAATGGTTCCGGCCGATCTACGACTTCCATTCCTTCAAGGTGCTGCCGCGGCTGGGCCAGCTGTTCGCCAGGGATGCCGACAGCTACCGCTACCTGGCCGAGAGCATCCGCAAGCATCCGGCGCAGGATGAGCTGAAGGCGATGATGGCCGAAGCCGGCTTCGCCCGCTGCTCCTATCGCAACCTGTCGGGCGGCATCGTCGCGATCCACACCGGCTACAAGGTCTGACAGACCGCGGGACGGACCGCCCGGGACGGCACTTCGCGAGCCGCCGGCACGGCGCTACACTCGGGCGCTCACCCGTCACCGTGGGCCCTGCATGCGTTCCTCGATCCTGACCCTCTGCTTCGTCGCCGCCACCGCTCTGGCCGGCTGCTCGCGCGATGCCGCGACTCCTTCCGACACCCGTCCCGGCGCCGAAGGCGAGGACACGACCATGCAGGCCGATCCGCGCCAGCACGATGCGCTGTCATACGCCGAACCTGAAAAGGTCCGGACCACGGACCTCGCGCTGGCCCTCGCGCTCGACTTCGAGCAGCGCCAGATCACCGGTAGCGCGACCTACAGCCTCGAATGGCTGGATGACGACGCGACCCAGCTGGTGCTGGATACGCGCGACCTCGACATCCAGAAGGTCGTGGGCGAGCGCCCCGACGGCAAGTGGACCGACCTCGCGTTCAACCTCGAAGAAGCGCACGAGCGCCTGGGCAGCAAGCTGGTGATCGAATCGCCGACGCGCAACGAACGCATCCGCGTCACCTATGCCACCTCGCCCGAGGCCTCGGGCCTGCAGTGGCTGACCCCGGCGATGACCCAGGGTGGCGAGCAGCCCTTCATGTTCAGCCAGTCGCAGCAGATCCACGCGCGCTCCTGGGTGCCGCTGCAGGACACGCCGCAGATCCGCTTCACCTTCACCGCCCACGTCACCAGCCCGGAAGACGTGATGGTGCTGATGGGCGCCGACAATGATCCGCAGGCGGAGCGTGACGGCGACTACCGCTTCGAGATGCCGCAGCCGATTCCCTCGTACCTGCTCGCCATCGCCGCCGGCGACCTGGTGTTCAAGCCGATCTCCGAGCGCGCCGGCGTCTGGGCCGAGCCGGGCATGGTGGACGAGGCAACCGAGGAATTCGCCGACACCGAGCGCATGATCGAGGTCACCGAGGAGCTGTACGGCCCCTACCGCTGGGAGCGCTACGACCTGCTGATCCTGCCGCCGTCGTTCCCCTATGGCGGCATGGAGAACCCGCGCCTGAGCTTCATCACCCCCACCGTCATCGTCGGCGACAAGTCGCTGGTTTCGCTGATCGCGCATGAGCTGGCCCACAGCTGGTCGGGCAACCTTGTCACCTTCGCCACGCCGAAGGACCAGTGGCTCAACGAAGGCATCACCAGCTACGTCGAGAACCGCATCGTCGAGGAGCTGTACGGCAAGGAGCACGCGGACATGGAAGCGGCGATCGCCCAGAACGCACTGCGCGAGGGTATCGACGACATGGAACCGCAAGCGCAGCAACTGGCGATCCGGCCGGAGGTGGAGGTCACCGTCGACTCGACACTCACCGGCGTCGCCTACGACAAGGGCGCATGGTTCCTGATGTTCCTGGAGCAGCGCTTCGGCCGCGAGGATTTCGATGCCTTCCTGCGGGGCTACTTCGACGAGTTCGCCTTCAAGACCATCCCGACCACCACCTTCATCGAATACGCCAACGAGCACCTTTTGGCCCGCCACCCGGGCAAGGTGACGGAAGCCGAGCTGGAGGAGTGGATCTACGAGCCGGGCATCCCGGACTCGGCACCGGAGACGGTGTCGCCACGCTTCGATGCGGTCGACGAGGCCCGGCAGGCGTGGCTGGATGGCGGAGAGCTGCCGGCAACGGCGGCGACGGACGGGTGGAGCACCCAGGAGTGGGTGCACTTCCTGGAAGGCATGCCGGAGACGCTGGAGATCGCGCAGATCGAGGCGCTCGATGCGGCCTATGGTTTCACCGGTACCCCGAACGGCGAGATCGCGCAGCGCTGGTATCCGCTGGCGGTGCGCAGCGGCTATACCAAGGCGAACGATGCCGTCGCCGCGTTCCTCACCGACATCGGTCGCCGCAAGCTGATCATGCCGACCTACGAGGCGCTGGTGCAGACGCCGGAAGGGCTGGCACTGGCCGAGCGCACGCTCGAAGCCGCGCGCCCCGGCTACCACCCGATCACCACCGGTTCGGTGGAGTCGGTGATCGAAGACGCAAAGACGGGCGAACAGGAGGAGTGATGGCAGCCATGCGCCTACCGACGATCCTGTTGCTCGCTTCGAGCCTTGCACTCGCCGCCTGCCAACCGGCACCGGACCCGGAGGCCGCGCGCGCTGCACAGGCCGCCGCGGACGAAGAGGCCGCGCAGGCGATGGCGGCGCAGTTCGATGCACAGGTGGAGGCGGGAAACTGGCAGCTGGCCAAGGCGCATGGCGACGTGCTGCTCGCCGAGTATCCGGACTCGGAGGCGGCCGAACGCATTCGTGCGCAACACGAAGAGGCCGCGGCCAAGGTCGTGGCCGGCCGCGAGCAGGACCGCCTGTCGGCGCTGTGGGCGTACCAGAGCGAACCGGTGGGCGAGCAGGAGCAACTGTCGGCGGCCATCTACGCCAGGGAGAACCTGGAGACCGATGGCACCACGCCGCGACCGGTCAGGCTGATCTTCCGTGCCCACCCCGAGTGGGGCGACAGCAGCTACCTGGTGCTGGAGAAGGGCGACTTCGACTGCTACGGCGGCTGCCGGGTCAGCGTGACCGTCGACGATGGCGAAGCCACGCGCATGGCGGCCAGCCGCCCCGACACCGACGAAGCCATCGCCATGTTCATCGAGGACGAGGCCGCGCTGTGGAAGCTGGCCAGCGAGGCGGAGAAGACGCTGTCGGTCGAGTTCCCGGTCAAGGCCGGCGGCACCCGCACCGCCGTCTTCGAAGTCGGCGGCCTGGATCCGGAACGCATGCCTGACTGGAACTGAGCGGCCGCGACTCCCTGTAGGAGCGGCTTCAGCCGCGACCCGTATCCGGTCGGCAAAGGTTTGTCCCGCCCTGTAGGAGCGGCTTCAGCCGCGACCCGAAATCCGCACGGCGAACGCTCGCCGGCTCCCTGTAGGGGCGACGTGAGTCGCGACCCCGGATCGGACGAGCAACGATTTTGCGATCGCGGCTGAAGCCGCTCCTACAAAAGCACGCTTCCGCAGGCCACTTAGATCGCGTGGCCGAACTGGTCCTTGTACTGCGCGGCGAACTCGGCGAAGTCGAAGCGCTGGTTCTGCGTCCCGGGGTGCTCCACCTTCAACGCCCCCATCAGCGAAGCCATGCGGCCACTGGTGGCCAGGTCGTCGCCGCGCATCAGGCCGAAGATCAGCCCGGCGCGGTAGGCATCGCCGCAACCGGTCGGGTCGACCACCGCGCGCTCGCGGGCCGGCGGGATGTGCAGCGTCTCCCCGCCGGTGTGGATCTCCGAGCCACGCGGGCCGCGGGTGGTGATGTAGGCCTTGACCCTCGATGCGATCCCGGCTTCGTCCCAGCCGGTCCGCTCCTGCAGCAGGTTGGATTCGTAGTCGTTGACGACGACGTAGTCGGCCTGCTCGATGAAGTGCCGGAACTCCTCGCCGCTGAACAAAGGCATCGCCTGCCCGGGATCGAAGATGAAGGGGATGCCGGCTTCGGCGAACTCGGTGGCGTTCTGCAGCATCGCCTCGCGTCCGTCCGGCGCGACGATGCCGAAGCTCACGCCTTCGACATCGCGCACGTGGTTCTTGTGGCTTTCCATCATGGCGCCGGGATGGAAGGCGATGATCTGGTTGTTGTCCAGGTCGGTGGTGATGAACGCCTGGGCGGTGAACAGCTCCGGCAGTTCGCGCACCTGGTCGAGGCGGATGCCGCGCTCGGTGAACCACTCGCGATAGGGGCCGAAATCCTGTCCGACCGTCGCCATCGGGATCGGATCGGCGCCGAGCAGCTTGAGGTTGTAGGCGATGTTGCCAGCGCAGCCGCCGAACTCGCGGCGCATCTGCGGCACCAGGAACGAGACGTTCAGGATGTGCACCTTGTCCGGCAGGATGTGGTTCTTGAACTGGTCCTGGAACACCATGATGGAGTCGTAGGCCAGCGAGCCGCAGATCAGGGCAGACATCGGTAATCACACTCCCGGGGAGGGCCGGCCGAGCAGGCCGGACAGGTCGGATTTCTGGAGAAGGGTGGCGCCGGGCGGCGCGCAGGCGTCGCTAGATTAGCCGCTGCCCCCTCCCCGGGCCAGCACCGGGACCGGATCAGGCCCGTTTACGCCCCCGGGCCGTGACCGTCGTCGCAGCCGGCACGCGATGATGCCGGGGCGCCACCCCGGGTGCGGGAATTTGCGTTATTGCGCCTTGCCGGGTAGGGGGGTGGTTGCTAGGCTAGCCGATCGCTCCGGCATCCCCCACACGGCCCCTCCAGACGATGTTCAAGAAGTTTCGCGGCATGTTCTCCAATGACCTGTCCATCGACCTGGGCACGGCCAATACCCTGATCTACGTCCGCGGACAGGGCATCGTCCTCAACGAGCCTTCGGTGGTCGCGGTCAGGCAGGACCGCCTGATCGGCGGCAACCGTACCGTCGCCGCGGTCGGCATGGAGGCCAAGCAGATGCTGGGCCGCACGCCGGGCCACATCACCACGATCCGGCCGATGAAGGACGGCGTCATCGCCGACTTCACCTACACCGAGGAAATGCTCAAGCATTTCATCCGCAAGGTGCACAAGTCCCGCTTCCTGCGGCCCAGCCCGCGCGTACTGGTCTGCGTGCCCTGCGGTTCAACCCAGGTCGAGCGCCGCGCGATCAAGGAATCGGCCGAGGAGGCCGGCGCGCGGGAAGTCTATTTGATCGAGGAGCCGATGGCCGCGGCGATCGGCGCCGGCCTGCCGGTGACCGAGGCCCGTGGCTCCATGGTGGTCGACATCGGCGGCGGCACCACTGAAGTGGCGGTCATCGCGCTCAACGGCATCGTGTACGCCGCATCCGTCCGCATCGGCGGCGACCGCTTCGACGAGGCCATCATCGGATATGTGCGGCGTACCTACGGCACCCTGATCGGCGAGGCCACGGCAGAGCGTATCAAGGTCGAGATCGGTTGCGCGTATCCGCAGGACGAGCCGCGCACCATCGAGGTGACCGGCCGCAACCTGGCCGAGGGCGTGCCCAAGATGATCTCGCTGCACGCCAACGAGGTGCTGGACGCGTTGCGCGAGCCGCTGGCGGGGATCGTCAGCGCAATCAAGCTCGCCCTGGAGCAGACCCCGCCGGAGCTCTCCGCCGACGTCGCCGAGCGCGGCATCGTGCTGACCGGCGGCGGCGCCCTGCTCGCGGACCTGGACCGGCTGATCAGCGAGGAGACCGGGTTGCACGTGCAGGTCGATGACGACCCGCTGACCTGCGTCGCCCGCGGTGGCGGTCGCGCGCTGGAGCTGGTCGACATGCACGGCAACGAGTTCTTCGCCCCGGAGTGAGCTGAACACCGGAAACAAGCCGACCTGCCAGTCCCGTGCCCTCCTACTCCGGTCCCACCACGCCCAGCCGCGGCGGCGATGTCGCCGGGACCCTGCGGTTGCTGGCCTACCTCGCGCTCGCGCTGGTGCTGATCGTGCTCGACCACCGGGGCGGCTGGCTGAGCCAGGCGCGCAGCCAGGCGGGGCTGCTGGTCCAGCCTTTGTGGATGGTCGCCGGCTGGCCCGGCCGCATGGCCCAGCGGCTGTATGACGATGCCGGCACGCTGTCGCAACTGACTGCGGAGAACAACCGGCTGCGCAATGACCTGCTGGTCAGCAGCGCCCGGATCGCCCGCCTGCAGACCCTTGCCGCTGACAATGCCCGCCTGCGTGGCCTGCTGGGCGCGGCCGAGCGCGGCAACCTCGACGTGCAGCTGGCGCCGATCCTGGACGTGGACCTGGACCCCACCCGACAGCGACTGGTGCTGGACTCGGGCAGCACTGGTGGGGTGCGGATGGGACAGAGCGTCATCGACGCCGGCGGGCTGGTCGGGCAGGTGATCGAGGTGCGCCCGGTGCATGCCGTGGTGCTGGTGCTGACCGACCCGTCGCATGCGGTGCCGGTGGCGGTGGCGCGCAGCGGCGTGCGGCTGGTGGCCCACGGCGACGGACGTACCAATGCGCTGCGGCTGCCGGGAATCCCGCTCTCGGCCGATGTGCAGGTGGGCGACCGGCTGGTGACTTCCGGGCTGGGCGGGCGATTCCCGGCCGGCTTCCCGGTGGGCGAGATCCTGGCGATCGCGCCGGACGACAGCGGCGCCTTCCTGGTCGGCGAGGTCCGTCCGGCGGCGCAGCTGGACCGCGGTCGCGACGTCCTGCTGCTGCGGACCGTGCCTGCGCCGCCGCCCGAGCTGGATGCGGCACCCGATGCCGGCACCGGCGATGGCGCCGACGGGCCCGCCGATGCCGGACAGGCGGAAGCCCCGGACGCCGGCGCGACCGTCGAAGACGGAGGCGCGCCATGAGCCGCATGCGTCCCGGCTGGTTGATCCCCGCCAGCGTGATCGTCGCGCTGGTGCTTGGCTTGCTGCCCCTGCCGCCGTCGTGGCAGCCCCTGCGGCCTTACTGGCTCGCTCTGGTGCTGGCCTACTGGGTGATCGAGGCACCGGAACGGGTCGGGCTGGGCTTCGCCTTCGTCGTCGGCCTCGTCGCAGACCTCTCGTTCGGCGGCCTGCTGGGCGAGCAGGCGATGCGGCTGGTGGTCATGGCCTTCATCCTCGAACGCTTCCGCGCGCGGTTGCGGTTCTTCCCGATGCCGCAGCAGTCGCTGGCCATCGGCGCGCTGCTGCTGAACGACCGCATCGTCACCGCGGCCATCCACACCACGCTCGGCATGCCGACGCTGCCTTCGATGTTCTGGGCGGCACCGCTGGCCGGCATGCTGCTGTGGGCCCCGGTATTCCTGCTGCTGGATACCCTGCGCCTGGGACACTGGCGGAAGTCCTGACGTGCGGACCCGGCGCCTGCTCAAGAATTCCGCGGCCGAGGCCGAACAGTTCCGTCGCCGCGCGGCGCTCGCCTTCCTGGGCGTGGTGGTGGCGCTGGCGGGGCTGGCGTTCTGGTACTTCCGGCTGCAGGTGTGGCAGCACGAGGACTACGTCACACGGTCGGAGCAGAACCGCATCAAGCTGCGGCCGGTGGTGCCCGGGCGGGGGCTGATCTACGACCGCGAAGGCCGGATCCTCGCCGACAACGTGCCCGCGTTCCGGCTGGAGGTCACGCCGAACGAGGCGGGGGATCCCGAGCGCTGGCTGCCATCGCTGGCCCGGGTGGTCGAGCTGTCGCCGGAGGAGATCGAGACCTTCCTGGAGACCCGGCGGGTCACCCCCGGGTTCAAGCCGATCCCGCTGAAGATGCGCATCGAGCCGGACGAGGTTTCGCGCTTCGCGGTGGACCAGTGGCGCTACCCCGGCATCGAAATCGTGCCCTACCTCAACCGCCGCTACCTGCACGGGCCGCTGTTCGCGCACGTGGTCGGCTATGTCGGCCGCGTCGATGCCCAGGACGTGGAGACGATGGGCGAGGGCAACGCCGCCTTCAGCCACACCGGCAAGACCGGGCTGGAGCGCTCCTACGAGGAGGCGCTGCGCGGACAGGTCGGGTACGAGAAGGTCGAGACGAACGTGGACGGCCGGCCGATGGGCGTGGTCGGGCGGGTACCGGCCGTGCCCGGGGCCGACCTCCGGCTGTCCATCGACCTCGACCTGCAGCGGGCGATGGTGGCGGCGTTCGGGGAAAAGGAAGGCTCGGCGGTGGCGATCGATCCACGGACCGGGCAGGTGCTGGCGATGGTGAGCCTGCCTTCCTATGACACCAACCTGTTCGTCAACGGCATCTCCCATGCCGACTACAACGCCCTGACCGAAAACCCTTCGCGCCCCCTGTTCAACCGCAACGTGCTCGGCGGGGGGCCACCGGGTTCCACGGTGAAGCCGATGGTGGGATTGGCCGGCCTGGACAGCGGCCTGCGCGACGCCGACGACACCACCCTGTCGACCGGCGAGTTCCGGATCCCCGGGCAGGCCCGCGGCTACCGCGACTCGCACCGCGGCGGACACGGCATGGTGGACCTGCGCGAGTCGATCGCGCAGTCGGTCAACACCTACTATTACAAGCTCGCCCTGGAGATGGGCATCGATGCGTTCGCCGGCTACATGGCGCGCTACGGGTTTGGTGAGCGTACCGGCATCGACCTGGCCGGGGAGAACGCCGGGGTGGTGCCGTCGCGCGACTACAAGCGCTCGATCAGCACCGAACCGTGGTACCCCGGCGAGACCGTCATTTCCGGCATCGGCCAGGGCTACTGGGTGGCCACGGCGCTGCAACTGGTGCGCGCCACCGCCGCCATCGCCAACGGTGGCGACCTGCATCCGTTGCGACTGGTGGAGGCACGCCGCGATGGCTACCAGGCCCCCTGGCAGCCGCTGCCCCGACGCACCGCCAGCCGGATCACCGACAACCCCGAGCACCTGCGTGCCGTGCACGAGGGCATGGTGGCCACCGTGCACGGGCCGCGCGGCACCGCCCGCGCGACCGGGGCCGGGGCGCCCTACACGATCGCGGGCAAGACCGGTACGTCGCAGCGCTCGAGCCGCAAGGGCAACATCAGCAGCGATCCGCGTTCGTTGCCGTACCACCTTCGCCACACCGGGCTGTTCGTCGGATACGCGCCCGCGGAGGCCCCGACCATCGCGGTAGCGGTCGTGGTCGAGCATGGTGGGTACGGTGGAACCGCCGCGGCACCCATCGCGCGCGCCGCCTTCGATGCCTGGTTGCTGGGCAAGATGCCGGAAGGCATGGACGACACCGGCGCCGGCGCCGAAGGTGCGGGTGAAGCGCCCGCCGCCACGGCCCCGGAGGCGACGCCATGACCATCATCCTGCGTTGGCTGCTCGACCTGCTGGTCCGGTTCACCCGGACGCTCGACCTGCCGTTGCTCGGGGCACTGCTGGCGCTGATGGTGATCGGGCTGGCCGTGCTCTACAGCGCCGGCGGCCAGTCGACCTCGCTGGTCTTCGCACAGGGTGCCCGGTTCGCGGTCGGGCTGGCGGCGATGTGGGGGCTCTCGCGGCTGCCACCCAACCAGCTGCGCAACTGGACACCGTGGATCTATGGCGCTTCGCTGGTGCCGCTGCTGGCGGTGCTGTTCATCGGCGAAGGCCGCCACGGCGCACACTGGATCAACCTGGGCGTCTTCTATTTCCAGCCATCCGAGCTGTTGAAGCTCAGCCTGCCGATGATGGTGGCGTGGTACCTGAACCGGCAGGCGCTGCCCCCGCGGTTCGCGACGGTTGTGGTGGCGGGCGTCCTGATCGGGGTGCCGACCGCGCTCATCCTGCTGCAGCCGGACTTCGGTACCGCGATGCTGGTGGGCATCAGTGGTGCCTTCGTCCTCTACCTTGCCGGGCTGCCGTGGTGGTGGACCGGAGCGGCACTGGGCGCGATCGCCGCGGCCGCGCCGGCCGCGTGGTTCTGGCTGCTGCGGCCGTACCAGAAGGATCGCATCCTGACCTTCCTCGACCCGGAATCCGACCCGCTGGGCGCCGGATGGAACATCATCCAGAGCAAGATCGCCATCGGCGGCGGTGGAATGACCGGCAAGGGCTGGGGCGATGGCACCCAGGCGCACCTGAACTACATCCCCGAACACACCACGGACTTCATCTTCGCCGTGCTCAGCGAGGAGTTCGGCTGGGTCGGCGTGGTGGTCACGCTCGCGCTGTACCTCTTCGTCGTCGGCCGCTGCCTGTGGATCGCGGCGGCCGCGCGGGACGGATTCTCGCGCCTGGTGAGTGGCGCCCTGGGGCTGGCGTTCTGCGTGTACGTGATCGTCAACGGCGGCATGATCGCGGGCATGCTGCCGGTGGTGGGCGTGCCGATGCCGCTGCTGAGCTATGGCGGCACCGCCGCGGTGTCGCTGCTGGCGGGACTTGGCGTGGTCATGGCGGTGCGGGCGCATCGGCCCGTGCACGGGCACTGACGGAGCTCCGGAACGCTGGCTGAACCCGGCCGACCGGGGCCGCGCCCGCGGTTCTGGCTCCGCGGAACGCGTGCTAACCTCCGCGCGATGACCCGACGCCCAGCCAGTCGCGCCCTGCTATGTGCGCTCCCGCTCGTGCTGGTGGCCTGCGCCACGCAGTCCCCGCCGTCCCCACCACCCCAGGCCGAAGCCGTCGAAGAGCCGGCGCCGCCGCCGGATCCGGCGCCGCCCGCGTCCGGACCGATCGTCTCCAGCGCCCAGCCGCTGCAGGTGGCGCGACCGGAGTTCGTGCTGGAAACGGCGGCCCGTTACGACGTCGATGCCCAGCGCATCGAAGCGGTCCTGGACCAGGCAGAGATCCGCGACAGCATCATCAACGCGATGTCGCGCCCGGCGGAAGCCAAACCCTGGCGTGACTACCGGCCGATCTTCATCTCGCAGGCGCGTATCGATGGTGGCAAGGCATTCCTCGCCAAGCACCGCGAGGCGCTCGAGAAGGTGGAGGCCGAATACGGCGTGCCACCGGAGATCATCGTGGCGATTCTCGGGGTGGAAACCAGCTATGGCGGCAACACCGGGAGCTATCCGGTGGTGGACGCCCTGTACACGCTGGCCTTCGCCTACCCGCGCACCAACGAGCCGGGAAAGATCGAGCGCGAGAACAAGCGCGAGGCGTTCTTCCGCGACGAGCTGGCGCAGCTGTTCGCGCTCGGCGAGGAAACCGGTTTCGACATCACCACGCTGAAAGGCAGCTACGCCGGCGCGATGGGCTGGGGCCAGTTCATGCCCTCCAGCTACCGCGACTATGCAGTCGACGGCAACGGCGACGGCAAGGTCGACCTGTTCAACAGCCTGGACGACGTGTTCGCTTCGGTCGCCAACTACTTCGTGGAGAAGGGCGGCTGGGAGCGTGGCGGCCCGATCGCGGTTCGTGCCGAGCGCGACCGCGGGGCCACCGACTTCGAACCCGATGGACTGGAGCCGCGCTACAGCCTGGACCAGCTGGCGGCCCGCGGCTACCGCCCGGCACGGCCGATGCCGGGTGCGGGTGACGCCATCCTGCTGAACCTGGATGGGGTCGACGGCAAGGAGCACTGGCTCGGGTTCCAGAACTTCTACGCCATCACCCGCTACAACATCTCCAAGCACTACGCGATGGCGGTGTTCCAGTTGTCCGAGGCGATCGCCGGGCGTGAGAACCCGCTCGCCAGCGTCGGGACCGACAGCCGTGGCGGCAGCGCCGCCAAGCCCGGCGCATGAAGCGGGCGCGGGCGGCCCTGGCGGCGCTGGCTTGCCTGCTGGCCCTCGCAGGCTGCGCCGGTGCGCCGAAGAAGACCGGTCCCGACGCAAGCGGAGCGCCGGCAGTCGGCGCTCCAGGCAGCAAGGTGGCCAAGCGTTCGCCCTACCCGCCGGCGCAGGAAGATCCCCGAAAGCGGGGTGACTACACTGCTGGCGGCCTGTATGCCCCACATATCGCGGATTCGGCGCCGGCGGAGGACATCGACGTCTCCCTGATCCCCGAGCCGCAGGTGGTCGCCGAGCCGCCATCGCGCTATGGCAACCGCCCCACCTACAGTGTCCTGGGGAAAAGCTACAAGGTGCTCGATCGCGCCGAGGGCTACGTCGAGCAGGGCCTTGCCTCGTACTACGGCAAGAAGTTCCACGGCCGCCGCACCTCCAACATGGAGGTGTACGACATGTACGCCTTCACCGCCGCCCACAAGACCTTGCCGCTGCCCAGCTTTGCCCGGGTGACGAACCTGGAAAACGGCCGCTCGGTCGTGGTCCGGGTGAACGACCGCGGGCCCTTCCACAAGGGCCGCATCATCGACCTGAGCTACGCCGCGGCAGTGAAGCTCGGCATCACCCGGGCCGGGACCGGCCGGGTCGAGGTGGAGGCGCTGGTGCCCGGCGAGCAGGCGACCATGCTCGCGGCCGGGCCTGAGCCGTCGCCCGCGTCACCGCCCTCCGCGCCGGTTGTCATCGCGCCTGCGCCGGCCGCTGCAAGCACGCTGGACCGGTTCGTGGAGGCGCTGCCTGCTGAAGCGGGCGCGGAGAGCTCCGCTGGAAATTCCGCGGACAACCCGGTGGCGGTGACGCCCGCACCAACGCCCGTTGCCCGCGGCACCGGTTCGGTCGTGCTGCAGGTGGCCAGTTTTGCCGCCCGTGCCAACGCCGACCGCGCGCTGGCGATGCTGCGCAACGCCGGCATCGATGGCGCCACCCTCCATGACGGCGGCACCGACGGCCGGCCGCTCTGGCGGTTGCGCGTCGGCCCGGTGGACGAAGCCGTCATCCCGCTGTTCACCCGCCGCATTGCCGGCCTTGGCTTCGGTACGCCGCAGCCCGTGCGCGAGTGAGGGCCCCGGCCCCGTCGCGTTGAAACATCCTCGATTTCCATTGACCGCCTGAATTGGCCTACGGCGCCTACCGCCGCCCCGGAGTAGCAGAAAAGATGAAAGCCCCCGTTGTCCTTCGTGCGTTCGGCCTTGCCGCGCTGACCACCTTCACCGTCGGTCTGGCCTTTGCGCAGTCGCCGACGCCCGCTGCCGCGCCCGCGACGGCCGCGGCCAGCGACGAGATGCCGGTGCCGCCCCCGCCGGAGGTGGTCGCCGAAGCATGGATCGTGATGGATGCCGCAAGTGGCAATGTCCTGGCGGGCGAGAACATCGACGAGCCGCTGGAGCCGGCCAGCATCACCAAGGTGATGACCAGTTACGTCATCGCAGCCGAGATGGCCGCCGGCAAGATCGCCGAGGACGACCAGGTGATGATGACCGAGTACGCCTGGCGCACCGGCGGCGCCGGCACGGATGGCAGCTACTCGGGTTTCGAAGTCAACCAGACCGCGCCGCTGCTGGAGATGGAGAAGGGCATGGTGGTGCAGTCGGGCAACGATGCCGCCATCGCCCTCGCGCAGCACGTGGCCGGCAGCGTCGATGCTTTCGCCGCGCTGATGAACCAGTACGCGGCCCGGATCGGCATGAAGAACAGCCATTTCGTCAATCCCACGGGGTTGCCGGCGGAAGGCCACGTCTCCAGCGCGCGCGACCTGGCGCTGCTCGGCCGGGCCCTGGCGCGGGACTTCCCGAAGGCTTACTCCTACAACAGCATCAAGGAGTACACCGTCGGGACGATCACCCAGCCCAACCGCAACGTGTTGCTGTGGCGGGACAAGAGCGTGGACGGCATCAAGACCGGGCATACCTCCGCCGCCGGCTACTGCCTGATGGCCTCGGCCAAGCGCGGCGACCAGCGGCTGATCTCGGTCGTGCTGGGCTCGACCTCCGAGAAGCAGCGGGCCGAGGACAGCCAGGCCCTGCTCAACTGGGGCTTCCGCTTCCACGAGACCCATGAACTGTACGGCGCCGATGCCGTGGTCGCCGAACACAAGGTCTGGAAGGGCGAGGCCGACGTGGTCCGCCTGGGCGTCGCCGAACCGCTGCTGGTCACCGTCCCGCGTGGCCGCTATGAGCGCCTGAAGCCGATGATGGACGTGCCGCAGACGCTGGTCGCGCCGATCGCACAGGGCCAGGAGATCGGCACGGTCAAGGTGATGCTGGGCGACGAGGTGGTCGCGCAGCGCCCGCTGGTGGCGCTGGAAGCGGTCGACGAAGGCGGTTTCTTCAAGCAGCTCTGGGACGCGTTCTGGATGTGGTGGGAATCGGTCTGAGCCATCGTTGATGCAGTGGGACGCCGCTTGGGTTGCACCGGCGGCGGTCCCATAATTGGCGGATGGACATCACTTCCGATAATCCCGAACACGGCTTCCAGTTCCCCGGTACCTTCGAGGTGTCGGCGATGGGGGCGGCCGGGAAAGACCTCGAAAACGAACTGGCGGCCTTGCTGCGCGATGCCGGCATCGAGGTGCTGGGCGACAGGATGAGCGTCAGGCCATCCTCCAACGGCCGGTACGTCTCGGTCCGCATCTCCTTCCGCGCGCAGTCACGCGAGCAGTACGACCAGGCGCACGAAGCGCTGCGCGGGCATCCGGAAGTGAAGTGGACGCTGTAGCCCGCGCCGACACGGCCGCGGCGCCGTCCCGGCCGGCTCCCGTGTTGCCGGCGGCGCGCCTGCGCGACCTCGGGCGCCAGCCCTACGAGCCGGTCTGGCGTGCGATGCAGGCCTTCACCGACGCGCGCGACGAAACCACTGCCGACGAGCTCTGGCTGGTCGAGCACGACCCGGTGTTCACCCTTGGCCAGGCCGGCAAGCCGGAACACGTGCTGATGCCGGGGGATATCCCCGTGATCAACGTGGACCGCGGCGGGCAGGTCACCTACCACGGTCCGGGACAGCTGGTGCTGTATCCGCTGCTGGACCTGCGAAGGCTGAAGGTGGGCGTGCGCGAGTACGTCTGCAGGATCGAGCAGTCGATCATCGACACCCTGGGCGACTGGAACATCGAGGCGGTGCGCCGGGAGGGTGCCCCCGGGGTTTACGTCGCCGGTGCCAAGATCGCCGCCCTCGGTATCCGGGTCCGCCGCGGCTGCACGTTCCACGGCCTGGCGTTCAACATCGACATGGACCTGTCGCCCTTCCAGCGCATCAATCCCTGTGGTTTCGCGGGGTTGCAGGTGACCTCGATGGTAGACTTGGGCGGTCCGTCGGGCCTGGATGCGGTCAAGCCGGCACTGGTCGGACACCTCGCTTCCCAGTTCGGCCTGGCGGTCGAGCAGGCACCGCCGCCGGACCTGTCCGCGCGCCCTTGAGCTTTCCCACGCGACGCATCCCATGACCGAATCCGCCACCAAATCCATACCGCTCGCGGTCGTCAGTGGCGACGCGCAGGCCCCTGCCAGCCTCCAGCCGGGCGTGAAGCAGGTGGCCGGCGACAAGATCGGCCGCTCGCCGGTGGAGTTCGCCGAGGCGCCGGTGCTGCGGAAGCCCTCGTGGATCCGCGTGCGCATTCCGTCCGGCAATGCGGTGCAGAAGCTCAAGGCGAAGCTGCGCGAAAACCGGCTGGTGACGGTGTGCGAAGACGCCAGTTGCCCGAACATCCATGAGTGTTTCGGCCACGGCACCGCCACCTTCATGATCCTGGGCGAGGTCTGCACCCGCCGCTGCAGTTTCTGCGACGTGGCCCACGGCCGGCCCAGGCCGCCCGATCCGGATGAGCCGCGGCGGCTGGCCGAGACCGTCGCCGATATGGGCCTGAGGTACGTGGTGGTCACCAGTGTCGACCGCGACGACCTGCGCGACGGCGGTGCCCAGCACTTCGTGGACTGCATCGCCGCGATCCGCCAACACAGTCCCGGCACCCGCATCGAGATCCTGACGCCGGACTTCCGCGGCAAGGGACGGATGGAACGCGCGCTGGACATCCTCGCCACCGATCCGCCGGACGTGTTCAACCACAACCTGGAAACCGTGCCGCACCTGTACCGCAACGTGCGGCCCGGCGCCGACTACCAGTGGTCGCTGACGCTGCTGCGCAAGTTCAAGGCGCAGCACCCGGAGGTGGCGACCAAGTCCGGCATCATGCTGGGCCTGGGCGAGACGCAGGAGCAGGTGGAGCAGACCCTGCGCGACCTGCGCGAGCACGACGTCGACATGATCACCATCGGCCAGTACCTGCAGCCCAGCCCGCACCACCACCCGGTGATGCGCTACTGGACGCCGGAGGAGTACAAGCATTTCGAGGTCTTCGGAATGGGGCTTGGCTTCACCCATGTCGCGTCGGGGCCGTTGGTGCGGTCGTCCTACCACGCCGATCGCTCGGCGGCAGAAGCCGGGGTGGTCGCGGAGGCGTGACCGACGCCGGTGTATCCGTGTCGTCTTGGCGCCCCCTTCGCGCCGCGCGTGGTGGGATCAGTTTCGTGATCGACGCTCCAAGCTGAACCGTTACCCCGAAAACGGCTCTGGAAAGGCCGGGGAGGCGGCGTTGCGCGGCCGGCGAAGGTGACATGCGCCGCAACTTTAGGCACTGTCGATTGTCCAATCCTGCTGTAACCCTGCGCGAGTGCCTGCGCGCATCCCCCTGCCAAGAATCTCCTATGAATGCCAAGACCCCCCTGCTTGCGTTCCTGCTGACCGCCCCGCTGGCACTGCTTGCGCGGGCCGACAACGGGTTGCCCCCGTCGGTCGGCGGCGGTGCGTCCGCCACCATCGAGACGTCGCAGGAGGCACCGGTCGAGCGCACGGTCGCCGAGCTGCCGTCCGGCCCGACCGAAGACCAGACCACCGCTGCGAAGCTGGTCTACGGCCTGCTCTCCGACAGCCGCTACGCGTATCGCCCGCAACCGCTGGATGACGTACTTTCCGCCCAGATGTACGAGCGGTACCTGGAGGCGCTGGACGGAGGCAAGCAGTTCTTCACCGCTTCCGACATCGCGCGCTTCGATCGTTACGAGCTCCTGCTCGACGATGCGATCCGCAGCGGTGAGCTGGAGCCGGCCTACGCCATGTTCGCCACCTACCGGCAGCGCGTGAACGAGCGGGTGGAACATGCCCGCGCGCTGCTGAAGCAGGACATCTTCGATTTCACCGGCGACGGGCGCTACCACTACGATCGTGAAGACGCCCCGTGGCCCGCGGACACCGCGGAGCTGGACGAGCTGTGGACCCAGTCGGTACGCAACGACTGGCTGCGGCTGAAGCTGGCCGGCAAGAACCCGGACAAGATCCGCGAGACGCTGGACAAGCGCTACGCCAACCTTGCCGAGAACGTGGCCGAGCTGGAAGGCCAGGACGTGTTCCAGACCTTCCTCAACAGCTACGCGGGCGTGATCGATCCGCACACCAGCTACTTCACCCCACGTTCGGCCGAGAACTTCAACCTGTCGATGTCGCTGTCGCTCGAGGGCATCGGTGCCGTGCTGCAGAAGCAGGACGACATGGTGGCCATCCGCGAGATCGTGCCGGGCGGCCCGGCCGACAAGACCATGATCCTGGCGCCGGGTGACCGCGTCGTGGCCGTGGGCCAGGACACCAGCGGCCCGATGGAGGACGTGATCGGCTGGCGCATCGACAACGTGGTCGAGAAGATCCGCGGGCCGAAGGGTTCCAAGGTGCGGCTCGATGTCGTGCCGGCGGAAGCCGGGCTGGACAGCGAGCCGGTCCGGGTGGTGATCACGCGCGACAAGGTGCGGCTGGAGGACCAGGCCGCCAAGTCGGAGATCATGACCATCCCCGGTGCCGGCGAGGCTGAAAAGCGTATCGGCGTGATCGAGCTGCCGGGGTTCTACCTGGATTTCGAAGGCCGGCGGCAGAACCGGCCGGACTACGCATCGGCGACGCGCGATGTGGCGCGGCTGCTTGGCGAGCTGCGCGAGCAGGACGTCGACGGCGTGGTGCTGGACCTGCGCAACAACGGTGGCGGCTCGCTCAACGAGGCGATCGAACTCACCGGCCTGTTCGTGGACCAGGGGCCGGTGGTGCAGGTCCGTGAGTCCGGCGGGCGCGTGAGCGTCGAGGGTGATGCCGATACCGGCGTGGCCTGGGATGGTCCGCTGGCGGTCCTGGTGAACCGTGGCTCGGCCTCGGCATCGGAGATCTTCGCCGGCGCGATCCAGGATTACGGGCGTGGCCTGGTCATCGGCGAGAACACCTTCGGCAAGGGCACCGTGCAGAACCTGGTGGACCTGGATCGCTGGCCGGCCAACGAGGAGGAGCGCTTCGGCCAGGTGAAGCTGACCGTCGCGCAGTTCTTCCGGGTCAGTGGTGGGTCGACCCAGAACAAGGGCGTCGTGCCGGACATCAGCTTCCCGGCTTCGGTGGATGCCACCGAGTTCGGCGAGAGCACCTACGACAACGCCCTGCCCTGGACCAAGATCGCCGAGGTTCCGCACATCCGCTACGGCAACTTCGCGCCACTCCTGCCCAAGCTGGAGAGCCGGCATGACCGTCGCATCGCCGACGACCTGGAGTTCCAGTGGTGGAAGGAGGACGTCGCGCGTTTCCGCGAGGAAGCAGACCGCGAGTGGGTGTCGCTCAACGAGGCCGAACGGCGTAGTGAGCGGGAAGCCAACGAGGCGCGTCGCAAGCAGCGACAGGAGATCCGCGAGAAGCTCGGGCTGGCCCCGGATCCGCTGGCCCTGGCGATGTCGGACGACGGGCTGACCGCCAACGAGCGCGACATTCTGGAAGACACCGCCCGCGAGAAAGCCGCCGAAGACCGGCCGGACCCGCTGCTGCGCGAGTCCGCCGCGATCCTGGCCGACGCGGTACGGCTGCTCGATGATGACCGCGCACTGTCGGCGCAGGTGCTGCCGGCTTCGACGCGGGCGGGGCACTGGGCGGACTGAGTTCCGGCACAGACGGAAAAGGGCGCCGAAAGGCGCCCTTTCTTTGTGCCGTCCGGCCCCGTACAGCCCTGTAGGAGCGACGTCAGTCGCGACCACGCAGTTGCATGACCCGGCGCAGGTCGCGACTTACGTCGCTCCTACATCACGGACCGCAGCAAACGAGCCTGCGGTCCGTACCTTTCGGCTTCAGGCGCCCCGCAACGCGTCCGTCACCGGCATGCGCGCCGCCCGCAGCGCGGGGAACAGGCCGCCGACCAGGCCGATGCCCAGGGCCCACTTCAGGCCGCTCCACAACAGCTCGGGCGAGACCCGGAACGAGAACACCACCTGGCTGAAATTGCTGCCCAGGGTCGATACGGTGTAACCGTTGAACCCCAGCCAGGCGACGGCGGCGCCGAGGATTCCGCCGAGCAGCGCCAGCAACATCGTTTCCAGCATGATCGCCACGACCACTGGCAGCCCACGGAAACCGATCGCCCGCATGGTCGCGATCTCGCCGGCCCGGCCGGCCACGGCGGCATACATGGTGTTGAGGGCCCCGAAGACCGCACCAATCGCCATGATCGCGCCGATCACCGTGCCCAGCACCTTGATCAGCTTGGTCAGGCCGGCCGACTGCTTGGAGTAGTAGCTGCGGGTGGTCTCCACGTCGAGCTTCAGCCGCGGGTCGGCCGCCATTGCCGCCTTGAGCTGTTGCAGCCCGTCGGGTGCGAGGCGGGCGGTCACCGACTGGTAGGCCGAGCGGTTGTAGGTGTTGGCGACGACCTCCGCATCGGCCCACAGTTCGGAATCGTGCGAGTCGCCGCTTTCGAACCGGCCCACCACCGCCCACTGCTGGTTGCCGATGTTGATCGTGCTGCCGACCTCAAGCCCCTCGAACTGCTGGTGCGCGCCGGAGCCTACGATCAACTCGCGAAGGCCCGGCTCGAAGCGTCGACCCTCCACCAGCTCGACCTGCGGGCGGACCTCCCAGGCCATCGGCCCGACGCCGCGCAGCTGCGCGTTGACGTCGGTGCCGTCGGCCTTGCCGGTCAGGTTCACCACCTGGGACAGTTCGGGCGACAGCAGTGCGCGGTTGTCGCTGCCACGGGCGATACCAGGCAGTGCGGAGATCAATGGCACCTGGTCACGGCTGATCACCGAGTTGGTCTCGGCCTGGGCGCCACCGCGCAATATGATCGCGCTGTCATCGCTCCCGGTGCGCCCCAGCGTCTCGGCGAAGCCCTCGCCCATCGCCAGCATCGCCACCAGCACGCCAACCACGCCGGCGATCCCGACGATGATCACCGAGGAGGCGCCCCAGCGTTGCGGCAGGCTGGCCACCCCGACCCGGGTGGCCGCCATCGCCAGGCGTCCGCTGCGGGTCAGCGTGAGCCACAGGGCCACCAGCACCACCAGCGCCAGTGCGCCCTGCCACGGCAACATGATCCAGCCCGCCAGTGCGACGGCGAGCGCGAGCACGATGCCGATGTTCGCCAGCCACTTCCTTGCCTTCTTCATGATCGGTATCCCTCTACGTGTTGGGAATGGCGGCGCTCAGCGCCCGGCCAGTGCATCGACGATGTTCAGCCGCATCGCCCGCAGCGCCGGCAGGGCGCCCACCACCAGGCCGATGGCCAGCATCAGCGCCAGGCCGACGAACCAGGTCTGCGGCAGCACGCTGGGCAACTGCACGATGCCCCCACTGGCCGCACTCACCGCGGGCATCAGCAACGCGGCGATACCCAGGCCGAGCAGCCCACCCAGCACCACCAGCAGGACCGACTCCGACAGCACCAGCATCAGCACGCTGCGGCTGGTGAACCCGATCGTCTTCAGCACCGCCAGCTCCGGGATCCGCTCGCGCACCGCCTGCGCCATCGTGTTGCCGGTCAGCAGCAGCAGGGTGAAGAACACCGCACCCATGATCGCGCTGACGATCATTCCGATATCGGCGAACTGCTTGATGAAGGCCTGGTTGAACGCCTGCTCGGTCTGGGTCTTGGTCTCGTGGTCGGAGTTGGCCGAGATCGCATCGATCGCGCGCGCCACCTGGGTGGCCTGGTCGATGTTGGACAGCTTGACCATGTACCAGCCGATCTCGTCCCTGATGTAATCGTTGGACTCGTTGAAGTAGTCCCAGTGGAACATCAGCTGGTTTTCCTCGCCGCCGCGCTGGGGATCGTCCAGTTCGAAGATGCCCCGGAGGGTGAAGCTCCAGTCGTTGCTGCCGTCCTTGGGGAAGATCGTCGCCTGCAGTGGGATCGTCTCGCCGATCTTCCAGCCGTGGCGCTCGGCCAGCGCGGCGCCGACGATGGCACCGGTGCGGTCGTTCCCGAAGGCTTCTAGCTGCTCGGGTGCGATGCGGTATTCCGGATACAGCTCGAAGTAGTCCGGCCCGATCGCGAAGTTCGGGAAGAAGTTCTTCGGGTCCCGGTAGATGCCGCCGAACCAGTTGGCATACACCACCTTCTCGACCCCGGGCACCGCAGCGATCTGCGAGGTCAGCCGGGCCGGCAGGGTCTGGGTGATCGACAGCCGCGAGGCCACCACCAGCCGGTCGGCACCGGCCACGCCGCCGCCGGAGTTGAACGCGACGCGGACCGAGTCGAGCATGCCGAACAGCAGGAAGGCCGCCACTACCGACAGCAGCGTGAGCAGCGTGCGCGTCTTGCTGCGGAACAACGCGGCCCAGATCAGGTGCAGGTATTTCATGAGATGTCTCCGCAGGCGGGACGGGTGCGGATCAAAGGGCGGCCGCGAGCGCGTCGCCGACCAGCGAGCCCTTGTCGAGGTGGATGGTGCGGCGTGCGTGGTCGGCGGCCTTGGGGTCGTGGGTGACCATCACGATGGTCTTGCCGTGGTCGCGGTTGAGCGACTGCAGCAGGGCCAGGATCTCTTCGGCCGATTGCCTGTCGAGGTCGCCGGTCGGCTCGTCGCAGATCAGCAGGGTCGGGTCGGACACGATGGCGCGGGCGATGGCGACGCGTTGCTGCTGGCCGCCCGAGAGCTCGTTGGGACGGTGCCTGCCGCGTTCTTCCAGGCCAACCAGCTTCAGTGCGATCTCGGCGTTGCGCTTGCGCTGGGCGGCCGACAGCCGGGTCAGCAGCAGCGGCAGCTCGACGTTCTTCTGCGCGTTGAGCGTCGGCATCAGGTTGTAGAACTGGAACACGAAGCCGACGTGGTCACTGCGCCAGTTCGACAGCTGTCCCGCGCTCATGGTGTCGATGCGCTTGCCGTTGATCTCGATCTGCCCGCCGCTGGGCGAGTCCAGCCCACCGATCAGGTTGAGCAACGTGGTCTTGCCGGAGCCGGAAGGGCCCATCAGCGCGACGAAATCGCCTTCAGGGATTTCCAGGTCGATGCCGTGCAGCACTTCGACCTTCTCCGGGCCGCGCTGGTAGCTCTTGGTGAGGTTGCGGATCGAGACCAGTGACATGGTGGCGTCCTTGATGGTGGATGGAGTGCTGCTGTTGTTGTCGGTATCCATGGGACTCAGGCGTCCCCGTCATCTTCGGCGACGCGCACCTGCGCGCCGTCTTCCAGTCCGGCCGGGGGATCGATCACGACTTCATCGCCTCCGGCCAGGCCGGCGAGCACCTCGCGGTCGTCGCCCAGCGTCCGCCCCAGTTCGAGCGTACGCAGTTCGACCTCGCTTTCGGCCGTCCCCGGTTCGGCCAGTGCGTAGGCCACGCTGCGGCCGTCGCGCTCGACGATGGCCGCAGCGGGCACCAGCACGCCCGCCGGGCGCTCCTCGCCCTCTGGGCGCGCCTGCTCCAGGAAACTCACCCGGACGCCCATGTCCGGCACGATGCGCTGGTCCTGCTCGTGCAGTGCGATGCGCACCTTCACCGTCGCCTTGCCGCGATCGGCGGTGGGGATGATCGCGGTGACCTCGGCCGGGATTTTCCAGTCCGGGTAGGCATTGAGCGTAGCCTCCACCGGCATGCCGGGCTTGACCCGGCCGATGTAGGACTCGCCGACATCGACTTCGACTTCCAGCGAATCCATGTCGACGATCGTGCCGATGCCCGTGCGGGTGAATCCGCCGCCGGCCGACAGTGGCGAGATCATCTCGCCGGGCTGGGCGGCCTTGGCGATGACCACGCCGGCGAACGGCGCGCGGACGACGGTGTTGTCGACGCCCAGCGCCGCGATCGCCAGCTGGTCCTGGGCCACGCGGGTCTGCCGGTCCGTAGTGGCGACCTGCGCACGCAACGCGTCGCGCTCGGCAACGGCCTGGTCGTACTGCGCGCGCGACACCAGTTGCTGGTCAACCAGTTGCGACAGGCGTCCGACCGTGGCCTCGGCCTCGCGCAGTTGCGCCCGGGCGAACTCGACCTGGCTGCGCGCCGCGCCGAGCTGGTCGGCGGCGAGGGTGCGCTGGGCATCCGCATCCACCGGGTCCAGGGTTGCCATGACTTCGCCGGCTTCCACCCGCTGGCCTTCCTCGATCAGCACCTCGCGCACCTTGCCGGTCACCTTGGCCGACACGGTGGCCATGCGCCGCGCCACCACGTAGCCGGTCGCATCGAGTACCGACGTGCTGGCATTGCCGTTGCCGATCGCAACCATGCGTGCGGTGCGGACTTCGATCGCATCGCCGCGCGACACCACGAGCCAGGCCACGAAACTGGCCAACAGCACCACCGCTGCCACGCCGATGCCATACAGCCACGCGCGCCGCGACTCGCGCGGGGGTGGCGCACTGCGGTCGATCTTGAGTTCTTTCAGGAGGTCGGCCGAATCGTTCATGTGCATCCCTGACGGTTGATCGCGCCGAGTGTGACCCTGCACGAGGACACTTCCAACCTGCCAAAGGTCAGTTTCTCCATCGTGCTGCCCCGCCACTCGACGCGGATCGATCATCCACCGGCGGGCCGCTGGAGTCACCTGACAGGTGTCATGCCTCCCGGGTGACGGACGCGACTGCCGGCGGTCGTGGGGCGGGGAGAGGATGTGTCGCACCCACTTCATCGACGGATGCACGACATGGAAATCGACAACAACGTCCTCGCCCACCTGGGCGGTGTGCACAAGATCTACGGAGCGCGTTCGGCCCTGGCCGGCGTCGACCTGGAGTTGCGCGGAGGGCAGGTGCTGGCCTTGCTGGGTGCGAATGGCGCGGGCAAGACCACCGCGATCGGCGTGCTGCTCGGACTGGTGGAGCCGGACCGCGGCGAAGCCGGACTGTTCGGCATGGCCCCGCGATCGCTGGCGGCGCGGCGGCGGATCGGCGTGATGCTGCAGTCGGCGGAGTTGCCTGAAGCGGCCCGGGTCGGCGAGCTGCTCGAATTGACCTGCAGCTACTACCCGGACCCTTGTCCGGTTGAGGAGTGCGTCTCGCTCGCTGGCCTGGACGGGCTGCTGCAGCGGCCCTATGGCAAGTTGTCAGGCGGCCAGCAACGGCGGGTCCAGTTCGCGCTGGCGCTGTGCGGGCGGCCACGAGTGCTGTTCCTGGATGAGCCCACTACCGGCCTCGATATCGAGGCCCGACAAGGGCTGTGGCGGGCGATCCGCGAACTGGTGGGCCGTGGCTGCGCGGTGTTGTTGACCACGCATTACCTGGAGGAAGCCGAGGCACTCGCCGACCGGGTGTGCGTGCTCCAGGATGGTTTGGTCGTGGCGGATGGGAGCATGGAGGCCATCCGTGCGCGGGTATCGCGCCGGCGCGTCCGGTGCGTGTCGGCGCTGGATCCCACCAGCGTGGCGCTCTGGCCACACGTGCTTGCCGCATTCCGCGACGGCAGCCGGCTCGACATCACTGCCGACGTCGCCGAGCCGGTGGTGCGGCAGTTGCTCGACATGGATCCCGATGCGGGTGAACTGGAAGTCAGCCGCGCCGGACTCGCGGACGCGTTCATCGAACTCACGCGTGAATCGCTGAGTGCAGGCGCCGCCAGGATCGATGAACTTCCGCTCCGCGCGACCGCAACCCGGGAGGCCGCGTGATGGCCGCCCAGGCATGGTCGCCGCTGCGCTGCTACTGGCTGGAGGCCAAGCACGAGTTGCTGCGGCTGATGCGCACGCCATCGTTCGTGCTGCCGACGCTGCTGTTCCCGGCGGTCTTCTACCTCTTGTTCGCGGTGCTGCTGGCCGGCAGCTCGGGCAAGGGCGCCGCGCACTACCTGCTCGCCGGCTACGGCGTGTTCGGGATCATGGGGGCGGCGCTGTTCGGTTTCGGCGTTACCGTGGCCAGCGAACGGGAGCGCGGCCTGCTGCGGCTCAAGCGCGCGCTGCCGATGCCGCAGGGCGCGTACCTGCTGGCCAAGATGGTCACGGCGATGGTGTTCGCGGTGCTGATCTCGCTGATCCTCGCCGCGCTTGCGGTGGCCTTCGCCGACATCGCCCTGTCGCCGCGACAGTGGATGCTGTTGCTGCTCGTGAACGTGGCCGGTGTGCTGCCGTTCTGTGCGCTGGGCCTGTACATCGGCAGCCGGGTCAACGCTTCCGCTGCGCCTGCGGTGGTGAACCTGCTGTACCTGCCGATGGGCTTCCTGTCGGGATTGTGGCTGCCGCTGCAGTTGCTGCCCGACGCCATCGGGTGGCTGGCGCCGGTATGGCCGTCGTACCACCTGGGCGAGCTCGCACAGAAGGTGGTCGGCGGTGGCGCCGGTAGCCCGGCATGGATGCACCTTGGCGTGCTGATGGTCTTTACCGGCGTGTTCTTCGTCCTTGCCCGGGCCCGGCTGGCGCGCTGCGACTGAACCGGCCGGTCACGTCGGCCGCCTGCCGGCGTCTGTGGTGGTAGTGGCGTCGGCCCATCCGTCGCCCTTTCCCTTCCTGATCGAGGAGTTGCCCATGAAACGCTGGCCCGAGACCACCGCCATCGCCGCGCTGGTCGCCGTACTCGCGACCGCCGTGCTGGCACAGGACCGCCACTCCGGTGCACCCGAGCCCGAAACCATGCCGCCCGGTGACGTCGGCTTCGCTGTTCGCGACGTGCGGGTATTCGATGGCACGTCGATTCTTGAAGGCGCCAACGTGGTGGTTCGCGACGGCCTGATCCACGCGGTGGGCCCCGGGGCGGCCATTCCCGAGGGCATCGATGTCATCGACGGCAATGGCCAGACGCTGTTGCCGGGTTTCATCGATGCCCATACCCACAGCTGGGGTACCGCACGCGCCGATGCGCTGCGGCTCGGTGTCACCACCGAGCTCGACATGCTCGGCGACTGGAGGCGGCTGCCGGCGATCAAGCAGCAGCGCGAGTCGCTCGACGCCACCAGTGAAGCGGATCTGTGGTCCGCCGGTGCCGCGGTCACCGCACCGGGTGGCCATGGCACGCAGTACGGCATGGAGGTGCCAACGCTCGCCGCGGGTGATGACGCCGGCGCCTTCGTCGCGGCGCGTGTGCAGGAGGGATCGGACTACATCAAGCTGATCGTGGAGGACATGGCTGCGTATGGCATCGAGCTCCGCCTGCCGACCCTGTCACCGGAACAGCTGTCCGATGGCATCGCCGCCGCACACCAGGCCGGAAAGCTGGCGCTGGTCCATGTATCCGCCGGGGAGGCGGGCCTGGACGCGATAGAGGCGGGTGCCGACGGACTGGTCCACCTGTTTGCCGATATCTCGACGGGCGACAGGTTCGTGCGGGCAGCCGTTGAGCGTGATGCTTTCGTCGTGCCGACCCTGTCGGTGCTGGCCAGCGTCGCCGGGCAGAACCAAGGCGCCACGCTGGCAGCCGACCCGCGGCTCGGGCCACTGCTGACCGATGAGCAGAAGGCGGCGCTCGGCAGCAACTTCGGGAGGACGGCCGATGCCCGGGTGTTGGAGCGCGCACTTGCTGGCGTGCGAAAGTTGCATGCGGCCGGTGTCGACATCCTGGCGGGTACCGACGCGGGCAACCCGGGGACCGCCCACGGGGCTAGTATCCACGGCGAACTGGAGTTGCTGGTCCGGGCAGGGCTGGATCCGGTCGAGGCGCTGGCGGCGGCCACCTCGGTACCGGCTCGCCGCTTCGGCATCGGCGACCGTGGCCGCATAGCGCCCGGCCTGCGTGCCGATCTCGTCCTGGTGGAAGGGAATCCGGCGCAAGACATCCACGCGACCCGGCGCATCCGCTCGGTATGGAAGAACGGCCATGCCGTGGCAATGGTGCGGCCCGCCGCGGCACCATCCGAAGCCGCGGCGCCGTCGCCGGCCGGTACGCTGGTCAGCGATTTCGATGGCGGCACCATCGATGCACGCTTCGGCGCAGGCTGGGCGCCGACGACAGACCAGATGGTGAGCGGCACATCGACGGTCGCGCACGCACTCGTGGCCAACGGTGCCGATGGCTCCGCCGGGGCGCTGCAGGTCAGCGGCGAGGTCAAGGCGGGCGCGCCGTTCCCCTGGTCGGGCGTGATCTTCTTCCCGGCCGGGAAGCCGATGCAGCCATTGGATTTTTCCGATCGCACGGAACTGGTATTCCACGTTCGTGGCGACGGCCGCACCTACAACGCGATGGTGTTCTCCGGAGCCTCGGCCCAGGGCATGCCAAGTACCCAGACGTTTTTCGCGGGCGAATCCTGGACGGAGGTGCGCCTGCCGCTCGACGATTTCGGGGGTGCCGACTTCACTCGGCTGCGTGGCCTGGCCTTCACCGCCGGGCATCCGGCCGGCACCTTCGAGTTCCGGATCGACCAGGTGGAAATCCGGTGATCCGGTTAGAGTTGCGCCGATGATCGCCGTACTGAAACCGCGCTTGCGCCGGGCTCGTGACTGGCTGGTGCCCGAAGAGCTGGGCTTTGGCTGGATGCCGATACTGGTGCTGGGGTACCTGGTCTTCCTGTTCCTGCCGCTGCTGTTTGGTGGCGGCGAGGGCGGGGGGCTGTGGTGGTTCGGTCACGGATCCGGCGGGCTCGCACTCACGCTGGTGTCGGTGGTGGTGTTCCTGCCGCTGTACTTCGCCTTCTACCGGGTCGGCCGCACCGGCCAGTTGCTGTGCATGCTGGGGACCGCAGCGCTGGGCTACGCCTTGCTGCCGTACAACCCGTTCGCCAATACCTACCTGATCTACGCGGCGGCCATGGCGGCGTTCCTGAGGCAGGGATTGTGGCGACGCGTGGGATGGATGGCGGTGATGCTGGCGCTGTTCCTGCTGGAAATCCGCCTGCTCGGCTACCCGCTGTTCGGTTTCGCGCTGACGTTGATCCTGTCGGTGGCCGTCTTTGTCGGCAACCACTTCCAGGCCGAGTCCGGGCGCAGGCAGGCCGAGCTCAAGCTCTCGCACGAGGAGGTGCGGCGGCTGGCGGCAATGGCCGAGCGCGAGCGCATCGGCCGCGACCTGCACGACCTGCTCGGGCACACCTTGTCGATGGTCGCGCTCAAGTCGGAGCTGGCCGGCAAGTTGCTGGCGCACGATCCGGCAGCCGCCCGGCGCGAGATCGATGAAGTGGCGCGGGTCGCCCGCGAGGCACTCGGGCAGGTCCGCAGTGCGGTCAGCGGGATCAGGTCCAGCGGACTGGCCGCCGAACTGGCAGCGGCCCGGCTGTTGCTGGAATGCGATGGCGTCAAGTTCCGCTATGAGCGGGCGGAGCTGGCCCTGGCCCCGGCACAGGAAGCAGCGCTCGCACTCACGCTGCGCGAGGCGATCACCAACATCCAGCGGCACGCTGGCGCGCGCAGCGCGGCGGCCTCCCTCAGCGCCGATGCCGGCGAAGCCGTGCTGCGCGTCAGCGACGATGGGCGCGGCGGTGACCTGCGGCCCGGCAACGGACTGACGGGGATGCGCGAGCGCATCGAGTCACTGGGAGGACGCATGCAGGTGTCTGGCAGGCAGGGCGGAGGCGTGGCCCTGGAAGCACGGCTGCCGTTGTCGGCCGGGGCTGCGGTCGGATCGCCGGAGCAGCCTGCGGAAGTCGCACTCCGGTGATCAGGGTGCTGCTGGCCGAAGACCAGGCCATGGTGCGTGGCGCCCTGTCCGCCCTGCTCGACCTCGAGCCGGATATCGAGATTGTGGGCCAGGCTGCCGACGGGGAGGACGCCTGGCGCCAGCTGCAGCGACTGCAACCGGACTTGCTGGTCACCGACATCGAGATGCCCGGGCTGACGGGGCTGGAGCTGGCCCAGCGCATCCAGCGGCTGGCGTTGCCGGTGCGGGTGGTGATCGTCACCACCTTCGCCCGTGGCGGCTTCCTCCGGCGCGCGCTCGAGGCTGGAGTGGCGGGCTACCTGCTCAAGGACGCGCCGGCGGACCAGCTGGCGGCGGCATTGCGCCGGGTACGGGACGGCGCCCGCGCGATCGATCCCGCGCTCGCGGTAGAAGCCTGGTCGGAGCCCGACCCCCTCAATGACCGTGAGCGGCAGGTCCTGCGGCTGGCCGGCGAGGGGCGTTCGGCAGCCGAAATTGCACGGTCCTTGAGCCTTTCGCAGGGTACCGTCCGCAACTATCTCTCCGAGGCGATCGGCAAGCTCGGCGTCGGCAACCGGATCGAGGCGTACCGGATGGCTCGGCAGAAGGGATGGCTCTAGATCGGGCGCTGCTCAGGGCCTGGTGCGCGCCTCCAGCATGGCGAAGGCCGCACGCAGCCCCTGCGCCTCGCCACCGGCCTGGCGCCCCGGGGCATCGGAGTCGTTCCAGCTGTACACGTCCAGGTGCGCCCACTTCTGCCCCGCCGGCACGAAGCGCTCCAGGTACAGCGCAGCGGTCACGCTGCCGGCCATCTTCGACGGCCCACCGTTGGCGATGTCGGCAATGGAGCTGGTGAGGTAGCGCCAGTACGGCCGCCACAGCGGCATGCGCCACAGCGGGTCGCGCTGCTGCACGCCGCACTCGATCCACTGCGCCGCCACCGCATCGTCGTTGCTGTAAAGAGCCGGCAGGTCGGGACCCAGCGCCACCCGCGCCGCACCGGTCAAGGTGGCGAAATCCAGGAGCAACTCCGGCGACTGCTCGCCGGCGTAGGCGAGGGCGTCGCACAGCACCAGCCGGCCTTCGGCGTCGGTGTTGTCGATCTCCACGCTGATCCCGGCGCGGGTCTGGATCACTTCCCCGGGACGGAAGGCGTCCGGACCCACGGCATTCTCCACCGCCGGTACCAGCAGGGTGATGCGCAGCGGCAGGCGACGCGCCATCACCCATTCGGCCAGTGCGATGGCGTGCGCGGCGCCGCCCATGTCCTTCTTCATGTTGCGCATGCCGGCGGCTGCCTTGAGGTCCAGGCCGCCGGTGTCGAAGCACACGCCCTTGCCGACGATGGCCACGTGCGGATGGGACGTGTCGCCCCACTGCAGGCTGATCAACCGGGGTGCGCGATGGCTGGCGCGGCCCACCGCATGGATGGCCGGGAAGTTCTGCGCCAGCAGGTCCTCGCCGCCGATGACTTCGATGCGGGCGCCGTGGCGCTCGGCGATCTCGCAGGCGATCTGCTCGAGCTGGTCCGGACCCATGTGCTCGGTCGGGGTGTTCACCAGGTCACGCACGCGGGTGCAGGCGGAAATCGCGGCATCCACTGCCTCGTCCGCCGCATCCACCTGCAGCATGGCCGGCTGGCGCGGGGGCTGCTTGTAGCGATCGAACCGATACGCCCCAAGGCCCCACCCCAGGCGTGCGGCGGCGGCCACCGCGGGATCCTTTACGCCGGTCAGCTTGAAGGTGAGCGGGGGCAGCGCATACGGGGCCTGCCCATAGCTGTAGGGGTCTAGCGGATCGGCCGTGCCGACCACCGCGCCGCGGATACCGTCGTCGCCGGGCAGCAACAACACGCTGCCAGGAGCGCCCTCGAAGCCATTGGCCTCGATCCACGTGCGCACCGCTTCCGGCTGGGCATCGCGCCATGCCGCCATGCCGGATCGATCGACCAGATGCAGGGGCAGGGCATTGGGCGAAGCGTTGACGAGACCGTGCGGCAGGCTCATGGGCGTGGGGACTCCTGTGGATGCGCAGCGTCCAGCCAGTCGGCCAGCGCTGCGAGGGTGGGGAATTCGAGGTCGGGCCCGGGCAGGCCGGCGGGATGGCGACCATGCGGACCGTCGCCGTTGCGGTTGATCCAGCAGGTCCGCAATCCGGCGCGGTGGGCACCGGCGATATCCGTCTCGAGGTCGTCGCCCACGTGCAGCACCTGCGCCGGTGGGCAGCCAAGCTGCTCGCAGGCGGCATGGAAGATGCCAGGGTCGGGTTTCGGCGCGCCGTGCTCACCCGCACCCAGCTGGAAGCGGAACAGATGGATCAGGCCGATGCGGCGCAGGCAGGCGTTGCCGTTGCTCAGCGCGGCCAGCGGCACGCGTGCGGCGAGCCGATCGAGTGCGGGGACGCTGTCGCCATAGTGTTCGACCTCGCAGCGCGCTGCGAAGTAGGCCTCGTAGGCGTCTTCGGCCAGGGCCGGGTCCTCCCCCGCCTCCTCCAGCATGCGCTCGAGCATCCACCTGCGCTGGGTGGTCATGTCGTGGGCCAGGTGCGGGCGGTCGAGGTCGACCTGGCTGCGCAGCCGTTGCCGCGCCTCCAGTGGCCAGCGGGCTGCGGCCCCCGGCACGTGGCGCTGCAGCCACGCATCCAGGGCTGCCTCGGCACGGTCGATGGCCGGTGCGATCGGCCAGACGGTGTCGTCGAGATCGAGGGTGATGGCGCGGACGGTAAAGGTCACGTCCCGATTCTACTGCCGAACCCGGCTGCCAATGCCGTCATGGCAGGCGACGCCACTGCTATTCGAGGAGCCGAGCCCAGCCGTCGCCGCCTTCGATGCCCGACAGCACGATCTTGACGCAGACCAGCAACGGCACCGCCAACAGCAGGCCGATGATGCCCCACATCCAGCCGAATACCATCAGCGCCAGGATCAGCACCAGCGGGGACAGGCGCATCTGCCGGCCCAGGATGATCGGCGTGAGGATCTGGCCCTCCAGCGTGTGCAGCCCGAGGTAGATGCCGGCGGGAAGCAGTGCCGGCCACAGTTCGTCGAAGGCGACGAACCCCATCAGCAGCATGATCAGCATCCCGATCAGCGGGCCCACGTAGGGCGCGTAATTGAGCACCGCCGCCATCGTCCCCCACAGCAGCGCCTCGTCCAGCGGCACGCCCAGCAGGTACAGGCAGCCGGCGAAAGCCAGGCCGACGGTGGCGTTGATGACGCTGATGGTGAGCACGTAGCGGGAGATTTCCCGCTCGATCGACTGCAGGATCGTGGTGGTGACCTTTTTCTGCTGGCGGGTCGGCAATAGCGCCAGTGCGTGGCGTTGCATCGATTCGCCGTAGACCATGAAGAAGAACGTCAGCAGGAGGACGGCCAGCACCGAGGCAAGCATCATCGGTGTCGCGGTGAGCGACTTGTAGGGATCGTTCACTTCGGTCCGGACGACCTCCACCTTCCGTCCGTCTTCACCGTCGGCGGCCCGGGCGATGTTCTCCGCCGCTTCATTGGCCGCCTTGACCGGCTTGGTCATTTCCTGCAATTGCGGGCCCAGCTGCGCCAGTTCCCGGGGGACCTGTCGCGCCCATTCGGCCGCCGGCTCCACCAGCTGGTTCGCCAGCACGCCCGCCATCGCCATGCCCGTCAGCAGTACCAGTGCCGCCCCCAGCATGCGCGGCAGTCGCAGCCGCTGCAGCCCGCGCAGGAGGGGATTGCCGATCAACGCGAAGAACACCGCCAGCAATATCGGCAGGATGACCGACTGGGCCGCCCACAAAGTCGCGCCCACCGCCAATACGGTCAGGACAAGCAGCGGAGTGGACGCACGCGGACGGACCGAAGAGAGTGGCGGATCAGCATCGGCGGGGTCGGTGGCCGGTCCGTCGGCGGGCGCCGGGGGCGTCCCAGGCGCCGCGGCGTCCGTGGTCACGGTTGCGCGGACCCGTGGTAGATCCCACGAGCGGCACTGGCCTCGCGCAGGAGCTGCTCATGGGCGAACTGCTCGGCGGCGAGAGTGGCATCCTCCGCAGTGGTGGCCTGTTCCGCCACCTGCTCCGCGTCTTCCGCCGCCTGTCCCGCCTCCTCGGCGGCGTGGGCCGCGCTGGTGGTCGCGAACAGGCTGCTCATCAACGACACCATTCGCAGCAGCCCGCCGCCACTGGTGGCCGCCCGCAGCGGACTGGTGCGGCCAGTGAGGAAACCGCCGATGACGCCGGCGACGATGATGCGCGGCGGCGTCCAGGCCGACAGCCACGCCTCCCGGGTCTGGCGCAAGTCCGCGCCAAGCTGGCGCTCACGCGCCTCCAGGGCGTTCTCCGCCTGCGTCACCTTGGCGATCAGTTTCTCGAAACTCATGGTCTTTCGAACCTCATGGTGTCTGACGTCCCGCGACCGCAACGGGACCGGCCCGGTGCGGTCGGCATCGCCACAGCGGGCTACGGGGGCGTGACATCGATGCCCTGCTCATCCTTGATGGGACGGCCGTTGCCATCCTCGCCCGGATGCGATTTGACGGCCTCGCGCGTGGATTGGCTGGACGCCGCGTCGGGCATGAAGTCAGCCAGTTCGCCGATGCCGAGCCGGGCAAGCTGCCGACGGGTCGCCTTCAGCCGCGTGTGCTCGAAATATTTCATCGCGATCCAACCGGCGATGCCGGCCAGCACGAGGTTCACCACTGCCGGCAGCAGCAGCGACAGCACCCATGAAAACCCGGCCTGCCCGTGCAGGAACAATACGATCGCGGAAGTCACCAGCAGCCAGCTGGTGACCCCGAAAGCACCCGCCAGACCGCCGACCACCATCGTCCGGCCCATCGCGCTGCGGGCCAGCGAGACATCGGCAGCGACGAGCTTGCGCAGCGCCTTGGCAATGTCGACGGCCGCGCCAACACTGGCGCGGCCGCTGGCGCCGACCTGGCGCATGGACTCGATGAGGTCCGGCGGGGGGGTCTTCTCTTCGCCGGTATCGCTCATGTCGCCGGCTTACCGGTTGTTGCCGCGGGCGAGCTTGGCGATGATCCAGCCGGTGGCGAAGGCGGTGCCGAAGGCGGCGATCGGGCGCTCGCGGATCATGGCGGCGGCGCTGTCGACCAGGTCGCGGCCCTTCTCCATCAGGACATCGGCCTGTTCGCGCGCGGCGGCACTGGCCTGCTCGGCCGCGGACATGCCGGCCAACGCGCCATCGGCCAGGTCGGCCTTGACGTGGGCGCGGCCGATCTTCAGCTCTTCACCGGCGGCGCCGGCGGCACCACGGACCGCACTGCCGGCATCGTGCGCTGCACGCTTGAGGTGGCTGCCGGCTTCGCCCAGCTGGTCCTTGAGGTTGCGCGATGCGCTTTCGCCGCTGGCGGAAGTACCGCCGGTTGCCCCGATGCTGGCGGAAGGGCCAGTGGTGGTGCCGGTGACGCCTGCAGTGCCGGTGGTGCCAGTGGTGCCGGTGGGGTTGGTCGTGCTCATCGCTGGTGCTCCTGGGGAACGTAGGAAAAGGGGGTGTCCGGCATTGCGGTCATTGCATCGGGAAGACGCCTTGCCGGTTGCCGCGCACGATACGCAGGACCAACTGTGCAGGAGGCTGTGTGAAGCCGGCGCGGAAGCCTGCGAGGTCGTCGAAGGCGCCGGCGCTCGCCGCCACCACCCGGTCACCCTGCCGCAGGCCGTTCCGGTAGGCCCGGCTGCCGCTTTCCACCGACTCGACCACCACGCCGCCGATGCCGGACTGCCGCAGCCGTTCCGGCACCTCGGCAAACACCGCGCCGCTCAGCCGCGGATCCATCTGGCCGCCCGCGATCGCCCGCGGCTGCTCGCGCAGCGTCGTGGCCAGCTCCAGCGTCCGGCCGTCACGGCTCACTTCCAGCGCTACCTGGCTGCCGATCGCCTGCAGGCCTTCGAAGTTGCGCAGCGCGGCCGGGTTGTCGATGCGCTGGCCGTTGGCCGTCAGCACGACATCGCCGGGTTGCAGGCCGGCATCGGCCGCGGCGGAGTCCTCCAGCACCCGGGTCACCAGCGCGCCCCGCGGCGTCTCCAGGCCCAGCGCGGCCGCCAGACGGTCGTCGACCACCTGGGCATCCAGCCCGAGGGTGCCTCGCCGGACCTCGCCGGTGGCGACCAGCTGTTCCATCACGTCGCGCGCCAGGTTCGCCGGGATGGCGAACCCCAGGCCGATGTTGCCGGCCATGCTGCCGCGGGGGTTGAAGCTCGCCGTGTTCACGCCGACCAGCTCGCCGTTGAGGTTCACCAGCGCGCCACCGGAATTGCCGGGGTTGATCGATGCATCGGTCTGGATGAAGTTCTGGAAGCCCAGTCCGCGCAGGCCGCTGCGCCCGACCGCCGATACGATGCCGGAGGTGACGGTCTGGCCGATGCCGAACGGATTGCCGACCGCCACCACGAAGTCCCCGACCTGCAGCGAAGCCGAATCCGCCAGGCGCACCTCGGCCAGGTTGTCGGCATCGATGCGCATGACGGCGACGTCGGTGTCGGGATCGGAGCCGATGAATTCCGCTTCCAGCGTGCGGCCGTCGGCGAGCGTCACGGTGACTTCGTCCGCGCCTTCGATGACATGGTGGTTGGTCAGCACCAGGCCCTGGTCCGCATCCACGATTACCCCGGAGCCGAGCGATTGCTCGATGCGCTCCTGGGGCACATGGGGGAACATCCTGCGGAACAGCGGGTCGTTTACGAACGGGTTGTTGATGCGCACCCGCTGTCGGGTCTGCACGCTCACCACCGCCGGGGTGACCCGCGCCAGCATCGGGGCGAGCGACGGAAGCGGTTGCCCGGCGACGGCACTTGGAAGCTGCGCGACGGTGGGAGTGACTGCCGCGCTGGCCGGCGTGGCCGCGGCGGGCTGCTGCAGTGCCTCGCGCACCGCCGTGGCGGTGAAACCGCCGAAGCAGGCGGCCAGTGCGAGCACGAGCAGGGTCCTGGTCGGATGGGGGATCTTGCGCATCGGGGTTCCTCTCGGCGCCCGGCGGCGCCTGCCGCGGTCCAGTGTGGGGGCCGCCCATTTAACTTTCCATGAAACCGGCGGTTTCCTCGGTGCACTCGTTCAAAGGGAGGGCGTGGAACGTCGTTCCGCGCGATTTCCGGCCACCCAATCAGGTCCCCTTACACGTCATTCGGAAGCTCCGATAGCGTTGACTTCGACCCGGGCCGGGCGTAGCTTGACCGCCTGCATCGCACACAACATCTTGTGGTCATCGATGCGACATAGCCCAAGCGCAGGGGTTGCTTGGCCAGAGATGACGTCCCGGGGACCGAAGGATGACGGGCCCGGAGACTGCTGACGGAGCGGCGCTTGGCGATGGCCCGGAACAGCAACGGATGAAAACACTTCCGCGCGGCGCGCAGGACGCAGCCGCCGGCATCGCCGTCGCCGGCGTGCGCGGATGGGAACAACCAGTACAACCGGTCCCGGAGCCGTTTCCGGAACCCGACAGGAACACGAGCCGCGCCCGGCGCGGCCATGACGAGGAGACAGGACAGGCATGAGCACGGTGCGCCTCGAGGCGGTGAAGACGATGACGTCGAGCATGGACATCCCGATGCAGCCCGCGTCCCAGGACATCTGGGACAAGAAGTACCGGCTGAAGACCAAGAATGGCGATGCCGTCGATGCCGACATCGACGCCACCTACCGACGGGTGGCGCATGCGCTGGCCGAAGCCGAGCCCACGGCCGAACTGCGCCAGTACTGGAACGAGCGCTTCACCTGGGCGCTGCGCCGCGGGGCGATCCCCGCCGGCCGCATCACCTCCAATGCCGGTGCGCTCGAGCACAAGCCCGCGACATCGACCATCAACTGCACCGTGTCCGGCACCATCGAGGACTCGATGGACGGCATCCTGGAGAAGGTCCACGAGGCCGGCCTGACCCTGAAGGCCGGTTGCGGCATCGGCTACGAGTTCAGCACCCTGCGCCCGCGCGGCGCGTTCGTCGCCGGGGCCGGGGCGTATACCTCCGGCCCGATGTCCTTCATGGATATCTACGACAAGATGTGTTTCACGGTGTCGTCGGCCGGTGGTCGCCGCGGCGCACAGATGGGCACGTTCGACGTGTCGCACCCGGACGTGAAGGACTTCATCCGCGCCAAGCGCGAAGACGGCCGCCTGCGCCAGTTCAACCTGTCGCTGCTGATCACCGACGGTTTCATGGAAGCCGTCGCCGACGACAGCGACTGGCCGCTGGTGTTCCCGGTCAACATCAAGGAAAAGGGCGACGTCGACCTCGACAACGCCGAACAGGTCGTGTGGCGCGAGTGGCCCACCCACCGCAACTACATCGTGCGCGAGGACGGCCTGGTCGCCTGCAAGATCTACGGCCACATCCGTGCACGGCACCTGTGGGACATGATCATGGTCTCGACGTACGACTACGCCGAGCCGGGCTTCATCCTGATCGACCGCGTCAACGAGATGAACAACAACTGGTGGTGCGAGAACATCCGCGCGACCAACCCCTGCGGCGAGCAGCCGCTGCCGGCCTACGGCGCCTGCCTGCTGGGCTCGGTCAACCTGACCAAGTTCGTGCGCAATCCGTTCACCGACAAGGCCGAGTTCGACTGGGACGAGTACCGCGAGGTGGTGCGCGTGTTCACCCGCATGCTCGACAACGTGGTCGAAGTGAACGGCCTGCCGCTGGAGCAGCAGCGCAACGAGATCATGCGCAAGCGCCGCCACGGCATGGGCTTCCTCGGCCTGGGCAGCACCGTGACCATGCTGCGCATGAAGTACGGCAGCGAGGCCTCCTGCGAGTTCACCGAGCGCGTCGCCCGCGAGATGGCCGTGGCCGGTTGGGAGATGGGCCTGGAGCTGGCGAAGGAGAAGGGCGCGGCGCCGATCATGGCCGAGACCTTCGAGGTCGACGCCGAGATGCTGCGCAAGCGGCCGGAGATGGTGAAGGACGGCTGGAAGATCGGCCAGAAGGTCGAGGGCCGGGTGCTGCACGCGAAGTACTCGCGCTACATGCAGCGCATCGCCGAGGTCGCGCCGGAACTGGTGGCCGAGCTCGCCGAGACCGGCGCCCGCTTCACCCACCACAGCTCGATCGCACCGACAGGCACCATTTCGCTGTCGCTGGCCAACAACGCGTCCAACGGCATCGAACCCTCGTTCGCGCACCACTACAGCCGCAACGTGATCCGCGAAGGCCGCAAGTCCAAGGAGAAGGTCGACGTGTTCTCCTTCGAGCTGCTCGCCTACCGGGTGCTGGTCAACCCGCGGGCGATGCCGTTCTCCGAGGACCCGGCCGAGAAGCTGCCCGAGTACTTCATTGCCGCCGACGACGTGAGCCCCAGGCAGCACGTCGATGTCCAGGCCGCGGCGCAGAAGTGGGTCGACAGCTCGATCTCCAAGACCGCGAACGTCCCCACGGACTACCCGTACGAGGACTTCAAGGACATCTACACCTACGCCCATTCCCGTGGCCTGAAGGGCTGCACCACCTTCCGCTTCAACCCGGCCGCCTTCCAGGGCGTGCTGGTGAAGGAAACCGACCTGGAGAACACGACCTACCGCTTCGAGCTGGAGGACGGGCAGGTGGTCGAGGTGAAGGGCAACGAGCAGATCGAATACGACGGCGAGATGCACACCGCCGCCAACCTGTTCGACGCCCTCAAGGAAGGCTATTACGGCAAGTTCTGAGGCGGCTTTTCCCGCCCGTGTCCGGCCGCGGTTGCGCATGGTGTATTGCGCCGCGGCCGGGTATAGCATCGCTCCGGCAACACCGCTGAAAAACGCGTTACCCGCCAAGGCAGACAAGAGCCCGTCAGGAGGGCACATGAGCAACGGTAATGGAGTGACGGCGACCATTTCGCAGGCCGCCGAGAGCGTCAAGGAAACCGCCAGCAGCATCGGCGGCAGCATCGCCACCAGCGCCGGAAACGCCGCCGCCACCGTCCGTACCAGCGCGACCCGCGTCCGCAAGGCCGCCGGCAAGCGGGTGGCGGACACCAAGTCCCGGCTGCAGAAGGCCAGCGCCGACGGCCGCCGGGAAGCCGAGGAGCTGAGCCGGAAGAGCGGTCGCAAGACGGCGAAGAAGGCCGCCGCCGGCAGGACTGCCGCGACAAAGAAGTCACCCGCCAGGAAGGCAGGTGTGGGCAAGGCCGCCAGCCCGGCGGCAAAGAAGGCGACCGTGAAGAAGGCGGGCAAGACCACCGCCACCAAGCGCGCGCCGGCCCGGACCGCGGCAGCCAGCAAGGCCACCACGAAGAAGGCCGTCTCCAGGAAGACAGCCGCCAAGGTACCGGCGAAGAAGGCGGCCGTGAAGAAGTCGACGGCCAGCAAGGCTGCCACCGGCAAGGCGCCAGTGAAGAAGTCCGCCGCCAGCAAGGCACCGCTGAAGCGCGCCACGGCGAAGAAGACCGCTATCCGCAAGTCCGCCACCAAGGGCACGGGCCGCAAGTAACAAGCCCCGCATCCTGCCCTCCGGCCGCCGGAGGGCAGGACTGCCGGGTGTTCCCCCCGACACGCAACACCGCGACAGGAGTGGCCGATGGCCGTCAAGATCGACAAGAAAATCAAGGGTTACAGCGTCGTGACCCAGGAAGACCAGGCGAAGGAGGCCCGCAAGGCCGAAGCCGTCGCGCGCGACGCCGCCGAGGCCGCGCAGCCCGGCGCCAAGGTCATCCAGATGCACGAGAAGATCGAGCGCCCGGAAACCCTGATCGGATCGACCTACAAGCTGAAGACGCCGCTGTTCGAGCACGCCCTGTACGTGACCATCAACGACATCGTGCTCAACGCCGGCAGCGAGCATGAGCACCGCCGGCCGTTCGAGATCTTCATCAACTCCAAGAACATGGACCACTTCCAGTGGATCGTGGCCCTCACGCGCATCATGTCCGCCGTGTTCCGCAAGGGCGGCGACGTGACCTTCCTGGTGGAGGAGATGAAGGCCGTGTTCGATCCGCGCGGCGGCTACTTCAAGGCCGGCGGCGTGTACATGCCGTCGCTGGTGGCCGAACTGGGCAGCATCGTCGAGGACCACCTCAAGGCGATCGGCATGCTGCAGGATCCGGAGATGAGCGATGCACAGCGTGCGCTGATCGCCGAAAAGCGCGCCGCGTATGCCGCGCTCGACTCAAAAAAAAACGATGACGAATCCGTAGCCCGCGACGATCGCAGCGGCGAGCTGTTCCCCGAGCCGCGGGTGGCCGATACGCCGCGCAGCGAGGATGTCGAGGTCACCGGCGACGGCGGCGTCGCGTTCCCGCCCAGCGCGACGATGTGCCACAAGTGTTCGACCAAGGCCGTCGTCATCATGGATGGATGCGCGACATGCCTGAACTGCGGCTACAGCAAATGCGGCTGACCATGCGGTTTCCGCAGTAACCGGCTGCAAGGACCGGATCCAGAACCTGCTCCCCTACAGGCACTGAAGGACCGAATCGATGAGCGATGGCCTGCATCGCACGCTGTTCCGACGCAGCAATCCAGCGCGCCGGCGCATCTCCCGCTGGCTCGTCGGCCGTCTTTTCCGGTCACCGTCAGGCGGCGGCCAGGGTCCGCTTCCGCCAACGGGGATCCTGCGGGTGCTGGTCTGCAAGGTCAGCCACACCTTGGGCAACACGCTGCTCCTCACGCCCCTGATGCAGGAGCTGGAGCGGCGCTATCCGGGTGCCGAGGTCGACGTGGTCACGCGCAGCCCAGTGGCGGCGGCGCTACTTGAAGGTTATCCGCGGCTGGGGCGGGTGATGCAACTGCCGGCGCATGGTTTCCGCCATCCCCTGCAGTGGCTCGGTGTCCTGCGGCAGTTGCGGCGTGGCGGCTATGACCTGGCGATCGATGCGGACCCGCGGTCACAGACGGGGCGGCTGCTGGTCAACCTGACCCACGCGCGGTACCGCATCGGCTTTGTCGGGCCGGGCCAGCACGGCGGCATCGGTGTGCCGGTCCCCGTACCTGCGGACCTGCGGCGCCAGAGCCTGCTGCCGGTGTATCTGCTGCGGCATGCCCTGGGCGCGGCCGCGACGGGTCCATGGCCTACTCCTGCACTGCGCCTGTCGGACAGCGAGCGGGCACAGGGGCGCATGTTGCTGGCGGGCCTGTTGCCCGATCCGCACGCTCCCCGCCAGCCGGTCATCGGCATCTTCGCCAACGCGACCGGACACAAGCTGCTGCCGCGGGAGTGGTGGATGGGCTTCCTCGATGAACTCGAAGCACTGTGTCCGGGACATGACTTCGTGGAGATCGCACCCGCATCGGGCCGGTCGATGCTGGGTGACCGCTATCCCGTGTACTACTCAAGCGACATACGCCGGCTGGCCACCGTCCTCTCCGCGCTGTCGGCCTACGTCAGCGCCGACTGCGGCGTGATGCACCTGGCGAACGCAAGCGCACCGGTGACGATCGGCCTGTTCGAGGGCACCCGGCCTGAAGAGTGGGGCGTGGCCGGTCCGGGGGCATGGAACGTGGCGGTGGAGAGGCAATCGCCGGAGAAAGCGGCATCCGCAGCTGCGGGGCTGGTCGTCGATGCAGGGCCGGCCCACCAAACCGTGGAAGCGGCGGCGATACAGGGGTAGCAGGCGTCGCCTTCGCCAGCCTGTGCAGGCGGCGTGGTCGGGCCGCAGGTTGGAGGCCGGTACACTCGCGCGCACTGCCGAGGAGGATGGAAGCCCGCGATGCCGGAACTGCTGGTCACCGCATTGGTGGTTGCGCTGATGGTCGGCGCCAATGCCCTGTACGTAGCCGCGGAGTTCGCCGCGGTGGGCTCGCGTAGATCGCGGGTGCAGGAGGCCGCCGAGTCCGGCAATGGCGGCGCAAGAAGCATGTTGGCGATCCTCAAGGACGGGAAGCGGCTGGACACCTATGTAGCGGCTTGCCAGATCGGCATCACCCTCAGCAGCCTGGTCGCGGGGGCGTATGGGCAGGCGAGGATCGCCCCGATGCTTGCACCCGTATTGGGCCCGGTCGGCGGTGAGGCCGCGTCGATCGTGGTGGTGCTGGTGCTGATCACTGCACTGCAGGTGGTGCTGGGCGAGCTGCTGCCCAAGACCATTGCGTTGCGCTACCCGGAGCGGCTGGCGCTGGCGACACTGCGTCCGATGCAGGCGAGCCTGCTGCTGTTCAAGCCGCTGGTCCATTTCTTCAACGGCACGGCGTTCCTGGTGATGCGCCGGCTCGGCTTGCACGCACCGCGCGGCCACGCGCACGTTCATTCCCCCGAAGAACTCGAGGGCCTCTACCGCGAGAGCGCCGCCGGCGGACTGATCGATGCGGCAGAGCGCGACATGCTTGCCGGCGTACTCAACGTGGAAGCGCGCCTGGTGCGGGAGATCATGACACCGCGTACGCGCCTGACGTGGGTGGATGCGGGTGAGAAGGCGGCCACTGCGCTGCACCGCCTGGTGGACACTCCCTATTCGCGTTTTCCGGTGGCGGAGGGTGGCATCGACGGCATCGTCGGCGTCATTCACCTGCGGGCGCTGTTCGAGGCGGTTGAGCGGGGGGAGGATGCCGCTGTCGCCGGACTGATGAGGCCTCCGCTGGTGGTGGCCGATGTCATGACGGTGCCGAACCTCTGGCGGGCGCTGCGCGACGCCCGCCGCCATACCGCCATCGTTGTAGACGAGTACGGCAACGTCGCGGGCATGGTCACCCTGGAGGACGCCCTGGAAGAGGTGTTTGGCGAGGTCCAGGACGAATTCGACCAGGAGGAGGAGCCTTTCTCCGAATCCAATGGTCGCATCCAGGTGCGCGGGGATGTGCTGGTGGAAGCGCTGAACGACCGCCACCAGCTCCACCTGCCAGAGGATGAGGTCGACACGGTAGGTGGGCTGATGTGGCACCTGCTGGGGCGGCTGCCGGTGGAGGGCGAGACGGTCGGTTTCGCACCTGACCGGATCGAGTTCCGGATCGAGCGGATGGAGCGCAACGCCGTCCGGCGGGTGAGTTTCGTGGTCAACGGAACTGGCGATGATTGATGTCGTGCTCCCGATCGTGGCGATCATGCTGCTGGTGGCCATCAACGGCGTCTTCGTGGCTGCGGAGTTCGCGCTGGTCGGCGCGCGCCGGAGCCGCCTCGAAGCGTTGGCCGAGGGTGGTAGTGGTGCGGCCCGGTGGCTGGTGCGACTGTTCGATCGCCCGACCGGCAAGGACAGCTACATCGCCATCGCGCAGCTGGGCATCACCCTGGCCAGTATCGGGCTGGGCATGTATGGAGAGCCGGCGGTCGCGCGGTGGCTCTACGGTCCCTTCGAATCCGCCGGCCTTGGCGTCGATGCCGCCCACGCCGCGGGATTCGCAATCGCCCTGGGCTTCATCACGTTCCTGCACGTGGTGTTCGGCGAGATGATTCCGAAGGCATTGGCCCTGCAGGCGCCGGAGGCGGTGAGCACCCGCGTCAGCGGCCTGATGCGCGTGTCCGGGTGGATATTCCGGCCGCTGGTGTGGCTGCTCAACCGTGTTGCGTTGGGCCTGATGCGGGCGCTCGGCATCCCAGAGCCGGACCGCAACGCCTCGTTGCATACCAGCCATGAGTTGATGATCGTGACCGAGGAAGCGGCCTCCGGTGGACACCTGGGGTCGGTGCAGGGGCGATTGATCAACAACATCTTCGAGCTGGAGGATCGCACCGCCGCGCAACTGATGACGTCGCGGGGGCACATGCACACCGTGGCACTCGGTGCCAGCGAACAGGAAGTGGCCCGGGTGGTGGCAGAAAGCGTGCTGAGCCGTTATCCGGTGGTGGACGGCTCGCTGGACCGGGTGGTGGGACTGCTGCACGTCAAGGATTTCATCCGTGCGCGCACCCGTGGCGGCGACGTGGCAGTCGGCTCGCTGATGCGCAAATTGCCGGGTGTTATCGCATCCACGCCTGCCGACGAACTGCTGGCACTGTTCAAGAAGAGCCGGGTCCACGCCGCGCTGGTGGTCGACGAGTTCGGCGGCACGGCGGGTTTCGTCACCATGGAAGACCTGATTTCGGACGTGATGGAGAACGGCAGCGACGGCGGCCGCCGGATCAGGCGTGAACCCGACGGCAGCCTGCTGGTGGACGGCGAGGTGACGCTGGCCGAGCTGCGGGAGGATCACGACATCGACCTGAGCCACGACCACGTGGAGACGGTGGCAGGGTTGTTCCTGGCGCGGACGGGGCAGGTGCCGGAGGCCGGCACGACCATCGATGCCGGGGGCTACCGCCTGCTGGCCGAGGACGTGCAGGGCCTGAAGGTCGAACGTGTCAGGCTGCGGTCGACGGATTGACGGCCACGCCGCTTCCCTTGGCTATTCGAGAATCCCGGAGGTCCCATGCCATTCACCCGTACCCACGCTGCCGTCGAACCCGCCCGCAGTGAGATTGATGCGCTGGCCGGACCGGCAGTACTCGAATTCGGTACCGCCTGGTGCGGCCACTGCATTGCTGCACAACCGCTGCTGGAGGACGCTTTGCGCGGCCACGAGCAGGTGCGCCACATCAAGGTCGAGGACGGCAAGGGGAGGCCGCTGGGGCGGTCGTTCCGGGTCAAGCTGTGGCCGACGCTGGTCTTCCTGCGCGACGGCGCGGAAGTGGATCGGCTGGTGCGGCCCAGCGGGCGCGACGAGATCGAGCGCGCGCTGGCACGTCTCGATCCCGCCGCTGACTGACGGGCGGAGCACCGCCGTCAGAACGCCAGCGTGACGCCGGCGATCGGCCCCTTGAACTCCTGATCCAGGCCGAGCACGCCGTCGCTGCCGCTGCGCTCCACGTCCAGCTTGAACCAGTCATAGCCGACGTAGGCACCGAAGGTTTCGGTGAAGCGATACTCCACCAGCGCGTTGGCGCGGCTGAGGTCGCCGTCGTAGTCGCCGAAGTCGCCCCAGTCGGCGTCCAGGTACTGCCCTTGGGCGACGACACGGACGTGCTCCGCCGGCGCGAACGCCAGGCGCGTGCCGATCACCGGGGCATAGCCATCCGACACATCGCGCGCCTCGTAACTGTCGTCGCCCGCCTCGGCATAGACGCGTCCCTCGAGGCTGGCGTATTCCACGCCGGCCTGCAGGCCCCAGCTGAAGGTGTCGGTCTCGACCACCGCGAAGTCATAGACCAGGCTCGCGACTTCAAAGTCGGCCTCCGCCTCGGCGAAACTGCCCGCCGGGATGGTGACGTCGTCGTAGGAGATGTCGTCGCCCAGCGTCGCGCGCTGGTCCTTGTCGTAGCTGAAGTAGTTGAACAGCAGGCGGTTGCGCTCGCCGAAGCGGAACTGGCCTTCCAGGCGCGGCACTGTTTCCTTGCCGCCAAAGTCAAAGTCCTCGCTGAACTCGATCGGCTCGCCTGCGAATTCCGTGCTGCCGCGCAGTTCGCTCTGGGCATCGACGTGCATCGCGCCCAGGCGCAGGGTGAAGCGGTCATCGTCCAGGGCGTGCGCGGGCAGTGCGAAGCAGGTGCCGGCCGCGATCGCGGCGAGCTTGAGGGGCAGGTACCTGTACATCTTGCGGACTCCATTCGCGGGGGAGCCGCAATGACGCCCGACCCGTGGTCTTGGCGCGGTGAAGAATCCGCGGCGAGCATGAATCGCCGTTCAATATCAGCCCACCTTGCGTCGCATGCGATAGACGACCGCCCCGAGCACCAGTGCGATCGCTCCCGCGATCAGGTTCTCCACCTTCGCGCTGGCCAGCAGGCCCAGCGACAGCAGCAGGGCCGCGATCGGGATCAGCGGCCCGCCGGGGAGCTGCATCGCCCCGGGCTGGTCGCCATGCCGCTTGCGCAACACCAGTACCGAGACCGCGGTGCCGATGTAGGTGAACAGCCGCGCGACCACCGACAGCAATGCCAACTGCACGAACGAGCCCGACAGCGCCAGCACCAGCGACAGCACGCCGAGGGTGATGATGGCGACGGCCGGGGTCCGGAAACGCGGATGGACCCTGGCAAGCGCGCGCGGGCCGTAACCATCCAGCGCCAGCGCATGCAGGTAACGGGGCCCGAGCATGATGGTGTTGCTGTTGGTGCCCAGGATCGACACGGTCGCGCCCACGGTCAGCACCAGTGCGAGCCAGCCGCCCCCGAACAGGGCGGCCGACTCCGCCAGCGGCGTGGCCGATCCGGCCAGGCCGGGCAGGGTGCCCAACGCCACCCACTGCACCGCGAAGTAGATGGCGGTGACGGTGGCGATCATCGCCAGCAACGCGAACGGCACGTCCCGGCGCGGGTTGCGGTACTCGCCCGCCGCGGCCGGCAGGTTCTCGAAACCGGCATAGGCGAACAACAGCAACAGCGCCGCCTCACCCAGGTCGGCCAGCGGGATGTCGCGCCCCAGTGGCGCGGCCAGCGAGGTGTCGACATACATCGCGCCGATGCCGATGAACATCAGCAGCGGCAGTACCTTGGCGATGGCGAGGAATACGCCGGTGCGGGCGGCGGCGCGCACGCCCACTACGTTCACCCACACCAGGAACGCCAGCGAGCCGACCACGATCGAGACCCGAACCGCGCCGCTCGCGGCACCGGGCCAGAAATGTGTCACCGCCTCGGCCAGTCCGTTGCTCAGCGCCGCTGCGCTGGCGATGCGGGTCAGGAACAGCATCCAGCCGACCTCGAACCCGATGAAGGGGCCAAAGGCCTCGCGTGCGTAGAGATAGCCGCCGCCCGGCTGGTCGAAGTAGCTGGATGCCTGCGCATAGCACAGCACCAGCAGGGCCACCGCGCCGCCCGCGATCAGCACCGCCCACAGGCTGGCCGGCCCCAGCAACGCAGCCGCGGCGGCCGGCAGCAGGTAGATCCCGCTGCCGATGACGTCGTTGATCGAAAGACCGAACAGTTGCCAGCGGCTCACCGCGCGGATCACGCCTGGGCTCTCCGCGGCGGCGAGTGGATCGACGGCGCTTTGGGGCGCCGGGGTGCTCCCGGGTGGTATCGGAGTACTCAAGAGGATCCCCTGCGACTGGTTGCCTGGCAGATTGCATGATCGGGGGAGCAGCGTCCATCCAGCCGCAAGGCGGTGGAGCCGCCCCTGGCGACAGGTGCGCCGGCTTGTCCTACGGTATCCACCTGCTTCCACCGGGCCCGGCACCATGAGCCATCCAGTACTGCGCGTGACCTTCATCCTGCTGTTCGCCATCGTGATGGCCGGTTGCGCGACCGGGCTGCCGCGCAATCCGCTGGCGGACTGGCAGCCCTCGCCCAACCACGAACCGCGCCGGGCGCGGGCGATCGTGCTCCACCACACTGCGATGGACAGTGCGGAAGGCGCCCTGCACACCCTCCAGACCGAAAACTCCGGCGGGCCGGTCAGCGCCCACTACCTGATCGGTGACGACGGCCGCGTCTACCAGCTGGTGTCCGAGCAGCAGCGGGCGTGGCACGCGGGAGGCAGCCGCTGGGCCGGTATCAGCGACCTCAACTCATGGTCGATCGGCATCGAACTGGATAACGACGGCGCCGAGCCCTTCAGCGAGGCGCAGATCCGGTCCCTGCTGGTCCTGCTGGAGGACATCACCGGACGCCTCGGCATCCAGCGCCACATGGTGCTGGCCCATGGCGACGTGGCGCCGACCAAGAAGGATGATCCAAGCGCCCTGTTCCCATGGCAGCGGCTGGCCGATGCCGGGTTTGGCCTCTGGCAGCGGGAACACCTCTCCGCACCGCCGGCCGGGTTCGATCCATGGCTGGCGATGCGCCTGCTGGGTTACGACCTGCGTGACCGGTCGGCGGCATTGGCCGCATTCCACAGGCGCTACCGCGGGCGCGACGAACGCACATGGCTGCCGGGAGATGACGCCATCCTGTACGACCTGCAACAGCAAATGCTGCAGATGCAGTAAACCCTCACTTTCCGTACATGCGGGCGGCGGTAATGCTCTCGGTCCGGGCGGATCCCACCGACCGGAACGGCACGCTACCCGCAGGAGAGACGACATGGACACTCGCAACCGCACACTGCTCGCAGTCGCCCTGGCCGGCGCCCTGGCTGCGCCACTCGTGTTGGCGCAGGACATGGAGACCACGACCCGGGCCACCACCGGCGTCGATACCAACAGCGACCAGGTCGACACGGAGCTGCCGCCGCGCGCCAACGAGCTCGTCGACCAGGCCGACCCTCGTATCCCCGAGACCGAGGCCACCGACAACCCGATGACCGACGTACCTCCGCCTTCGCCAATCGAGTCCGACCTGGACCCGCGCGATACCGACGACCTGGTCGACGACGCGGCTATTCCCGACCGCAGCCGCTGGTCCGACCTGGACACCGATGGCGATGGCCGCGTCAGCAGCGAAGAAGGTGCGATGGACGCGGACTTCACCACCAACTTCTCGATGATGGACGGCAACGGCGACGGCTTCGTGAGCGATGCCGAGTTCACCACACACTCGCGTGGCGCAGGCGTCGAACCCGAAGAGGAAGAGGAAGAGGACCGCTAGCGGAGGGTTGCCCGGCCTCCCTGGCGGCTAACCGGCCGCCGGCGGGCTGGCGACCGGCGGTGCGGACAGGCGCAGGAGCGCTCCGCCGTCGCCGTCCTCCAGTAGCCAGAGATCACCTTCCGGCCCCTGTTCGACTGCGCGGATGCGCGCGTCCATGCCGAAGCGTTCGGCTTCGCTGGCGTTCTCGCCTTCGAACTCCAGACGCACCAGCGCCTGCCCGGACAGAGCCCCCGTGAAGGCATCACCCTGCCACTGCGGGAACTCGTCACCGCTATAGAAGACCAGGCTCGATGGTGAGATCACGGGCGTCCAGGTCACGACCGGCGCATTGAACTGGGGTTGGGTGTCGTGATCCGGGATCGGGCGGCCGTCGTAATGGTCGCCATTGGACACGATCGGATAGCCGTAGTTGCCGCCGCGCTCGACCAGGTTGAGCTCGTCGCCGCCCTTGGGTCCCATCTCGATCACCCAGAGGCGATCCTGCGCGTCGAAGGCCATGCCCAGCGGATTCCTGTGGCCCAGCGACCACACTTCGGCGGCCACCTCGCCCTGGTCCGCGAACGGGTTGTCAGCCGGCACGCTGCCATCGGGATTCAGCCGAAGGACCTTGCCCAGGTTCGACTCCATGTCCTGGGCGGGGTCGAACTTCTGCCGGTCCCCGGAGCTGATCCAGAGGTGCCCGTCAGGACCAAACGCCAGTCGATGCGCGTAGTGCCCACGCCCGGCCACCTTGGGCACCTGGCGCCAGATCACCTCGACATCGGAAAGCGATCCGCCCCCGTCGGCCCCCAGGGCCAGCTTCGCCCGCGCGACCGCGGCGCCCCGGCTGTCGCCATCACCCGCCTCCGCATAGCTCAGGTAGATCCAGCCGTTGCGCTCGAACTCCGGGTGCAGGGCGATGTCGCCCAGCCCACCCTGGCCACCATGGTCGACTTCGGGCACGCCTTTGATCCCGGTGGTGGTGCCATCCTTCTCCACCAGCTTCAGTGCGCCCGATTTCTCGGTGACGAGCAAGCGGCCGTCGGGCAGGAACTCCATGGACCAGGGCTCGTTGAACTGCGCGACCTCTTCCACCACGAACGGACGGCCGTCGGCTGGCACCGCCCCGGCCGAGGCCTGCGCCATCGGCGCGCTGTTGCCGTCGCCGCTGCTGCAGGCGGCGAGAAAGGCCAGGCACGTGGCGGCGAGCAGGTGCCTGGGGAAGCTTCGCGGATCCGCGGGACGTGCGCGCATGGGTCAAGCCTCAGGTCATTGCCTTGGGGGACTCGAACGGTAGCCGCTTGGCGCCCGCCCTGACAATCGCGGGTTCAGCGATCTCCTGCACCTCCTGCGAGCCGTCGACGACGACCAGGATCCTGCCGGCGCTGATCTCGTCGTCGAACTGCTGTCGCACCGGGTCCGGCAGGGCGGAACCCATCAGCGCCGCCGACCAGCTTCCCACCACCGCACCGGCGATGGTGGCCGCCGCGGCGCCCGCCATGGTGATACCGAGCGGGGGAATGGCGACCGCTGCCAGGCCGGCGAGCAGTCCGGCACCCGCGCCATAGCCTGCGCCACGCGCCGCTGCCGGCATGAGATCGGTGTCGACTTCCTTGCGATTGTCCGGCACGTCGCTCGACTCGATGTCTGACCGGGCGACCAGCAGCACGTCCTGGTCGTCGACGCCGGCGGATCTTGCCGCCGCGATCGCGTGGCGTGCGGTCTCCATGTCCGGTGCGGAAAAAACGTGTCGAATCTTCATGGTCACTCCCTGGGTCGGGTGGGATGGTCAGGTGCAATGGGCAGGTGGATGGGCGGGCGAGGATGGTCGGCGGGCTTCGACGACGATGCCTTGAAGCTTCGCGCCAGCGGGGTCATGCATCCGTGAGGGATCGCGCCGGTTGTCGTAGCGGCCGTTCCTCCCGCTCTAGGGAAGGACGCCGCCGGGTTTCATACTGTCGGGATGGAACCCATCCGCATGGTCGGCTTCGACGCCGACGACACCCTCTGGCGCAGCCAGGACTACTTCGACGCGGCACAGCTTGAATTCGAACGGTTGATCGCGCCCCACGTGGATCTCGAGGCGCCGGGCACCCGCCAGCGGCTCTACCAGATCGAGAGCCGCAACATCGGTGTCTTCGGCTACGGCGTGAAGGGCATGGTGTTGTCGATGATCGAGGCGGCGGTGCAGCTCACCGGCGGCCGGATCCCGTCGAACGACATCCACCGGATCGTCGAGCTCGGGAAAGAGCTGCTGCGGCATCCGGTCGAGCTGTTGCCCGGCATACACGAGGCGGTGCAGGAGGTCGCGCGGGACTTCGACGTGGTGCTGATTACCAAGGGCGATCTGTTCCACCAGGAAGCGAAGGTGCGCCAGAGCGGGCTTGCCGACGTTTTCCGGCGGATCGAGGTCGTAAGCGAGAAGGACCCCGCCACCTACGCCCGCCTGCTGGAGGAGTTCGAGCTTCCCGCAGGCGGCTTCATCATGGTCGGCAACTCGATGCGTTCCGACATCGCGCCGGTGCTGGCGCTGGGGGGATGGGCCGTCCACGTGCCTTACCACACCACCTGGATCCACGAGGACACGGCCGCGGCAGGCGACACCACACGGTTGCGCACCGTCCGGGAAGCCGCGGGCGTGCCTGCGGCCGTGGCTTCGATTGCCGCGGCATGCCCGCCAATGGCCCCGGGTGCGCGACCGAACCGTTCCTGAGCGTAATCGCCGTATCACGGCAATATTAAAAAGCCGTTCATGCGGGGCCGGGCATGGTCGAACCGTGCCCGCTGCCGCGGGAGGCCCAGGAGAAAACCCATGTCCACCCTGTCCCGCTGGTTCGCCCCTATCGTGTTCGCCGCCGGCATGGGCCTCGCAGCCCTGGCGCCGGCTCCTGCCCACGCGCAGAGCGCGGACGACCTGGTGCGCATCATCGTCGATGTCGCCGATGTCATCCACCGCAGCGGTCAGCCGTACTACCGCCACGGCAACTACGGCCATCGGGACCGCCTGATCGTGGTGCGCGACCGCTACGGCCGCCCCAGCTACTACCGGCAGGTGCCCCGCGGCTACCGGGTCAACCAGCCGCGCGGCGTGGCCCACGGGTACTACCGCAACGGCCCCGGCAGCAACAGGGTGAAGTGCAACAGCCACGGCAAGTGCCAGGCCACCTATTACGACCCGCGCCACGACCGCGGCCGCCATGACCGCCGCGACCGCTACAGCCATGGCCGCTATGACCGCGACCATCGCGACCGCCGCTACGTGCGCGACGACCGCCGCCGCGGCTGGTAAGCCGGTGCTGGCCCGGCCCCGCGCAGGGGGCACGTGCCGATCACGGTGTTGGGTTAGCCTTGCCGGGACAGACGTCCCGCCGGGGGCGCGGACAGGAGATCGCCATGAACGCACGCCGCATCCGTTTGCCACGCGCTGTTCCGCTGCTCGCCAGCCTGCTGCTGGCGATCACCGCCGCTCCCGCGGCGGCCCAGGGCAGCATCGACTGCGAGCTCCGGTACGATCTGTCCGGCTGGTCGATCTTCTACAAGACCGGCAAGGGCAGCGGTACGGTCACCTGCGACAACGGCCAGAGCATGGCGGTGCAGATCCGGACCAAGGGTGGCGGTGCCAGCATCGGCAAGACCACGATCCGGGACGGCCGGGGCGAGTTCTCCGGCATCACCGGCATCGATGACGTGCTTGGCACGTATGCCACGGCCGAAGCCCACGCCAGCGCCGGCAAGGCCAGCGGTGCCCAGGTGATGACCAAGGGCGACGTCTCGCTCGCGCTGGCGGGCAAGGGCGAAGGCTGGAGCCTGGGCGTCGCTTTCGGCAAGTTCGTGATTTCCCGCTGAGCGCCAGGAAAGTGGCCGGCGCATGAAACTGACCCTGCAGACAGCGGTGGCTGCCACTGCGCTGGCGATGCTGCTGGTGATGGGCGCGGCGCGTGCGCAGCAGGCCCCCGATGCAGCGGCCGGGACAGTGGCTGAGGGCGAGGACACGGCGGGGTGGATCGCGGCCACGGTCGCCGACATCGACCGCTACGGCACGCGTTACCGGCAGCCGTTCGTCGACGAGGTCGTGCGCTACCACGGTGCGCCACGGGCGCTGGTGGTCGAGCTGCTGGATACCGGCGGCTGGGCGCCGGCGGATGTCTATTACGCGTGCGCCATCGCGCAGCTTGTCGGGCGGCCGTGTCGCTTCGTCGCCGACCGCTTGCCCGGCGCCAAGGCGGGTGGATGGGATGCTTTCGCAGCAGGTCTGGGCGTTGAGCCCGGCTCCGCGCAGTTCGACCGGCTCCAGCAGGGACTCGCCGACAGCTACCGGCGCTGGGGCCGTCCTTTGCGTATCGAGGAAATCGTGCCCGCGGAAGAGGGCGCAGCGCAGGACGACTGAATCGGCGGGCCTTATCATGCCGCCATGTCGCAGCCTCCCGATGTCCGCATCGTTGATTTCGCACCGCACCTGCGGGGCGATTTCGCACGTCTCAATCTCGAGTGGCTCGAGCGCTGGTTCGTGGTCGAGCCGATCGATCGCGAGGTGCTGGAAAATCCGGAGAAAAACATCCTGGAAGGCGGCGGGCATGTGCTGTTCGCGCTCCTGTCGGATTCGCAGGGTGAGCGGGTGGTGGGCACGGTGGCGCTGCTGCACGAAGGCGCCGGCGTGTACGAGCTGACCAAGATGGCCGTGGCGCCGGATGCACGTGGACACGGCATCGGCCGCCAGCTGCTGCGTGCGGCGGTCGGGGTATTCACCGGGCTGGGCGGGCGCGAGCTGTTCCTCGAGTCCAGCAGCAAGTTGCTGCCGGCGCTGCGGCTCTACGAGAGCGCGGGCTTCGTGCACCGCCCCGCGCCGCGGCCCGGCTCCCATTACGCACGGGCCGACGTCTACATGGTCTGGGAAGGCGCGGCCGCCGGGTGACACCGGCATCACGACGGCGCTTCTAACGTCGGCCCATATCCCTGGAGGGTTCCGATGGCTGACTTCCCCGACCCCCGTAGCACCGCGTCGGCACTGTCGTTGCCGCTGGCCTTGCTGCTCATCGTCCCGGGCTGCAACAGGGTCGACGGTGAGCTTGGCGTATCCGACGAGGCGGAGTGCATCGAGCGCTTCGTGGTGCCGTCGGGCGACGAAAGCGGCGCACGCTGGGCAGCCGGCGCCTGCAGGGACCTGTTCGATCCCGGTACCGATGCGCAGCAGCGCAGGCAGGCCATCTGCGCGCTTCCGAAGATTGCCGAAGCAGGGTCCGAGACCGGCACCCGCGAAGCGCTGGAGTCCTGCGACGCGGCCTGAGGCCATCCGGTGCTTGGGGCCGGCGCGATTCCGGCCGACAATGGCGACTCCGCCCGACGCGTCGCGTCAGCACAGGATCCCTTCTTGACCGACTCCCCCGCCCCGTCCATCGACCCCCGGCAGATCCGGCTGTCCGTCGCGCCGATGATGGACTGGACCGACACCCACTGCCGGGTGTTCCACCGGCTGCTGGCGCCGCATGCGCGCCTGTACACCGAGATGGTGCACGCCAACGCCGTGATCCACGGCGACCGCTCGCGCCTGCTGGCGATGGACCCGGTGGAGCATCCGGTCGCGCTGCAGCTCGGCGGCAGCGAGCCCGCGCTGCTCGCGCAGGCGGCCAGAATCGGCGCCGATGCCGGCTTCGACGAGATCAACCTCAACTGTGGCTGCCCCTCCGACCGAGTGCAGGCCGGCCGCTTTGGCGCCTGCCTGATGCGCGAGCCGACATTGGTCGCGGAGTCGGTGGCGGCGATGGTCGCGGCGTGCCCGGTGCCGGTCACGGTGAAGTGCCGGCTCGGCGTCGACGACGATCACGACTACGATCGTTTCCGCGCCTTCATCGACGAGGTCGCCGACGCCGGCTGCCGGATGTTCGTGGTGCACGCGCGCAATGCGTGGCTGCAGGGACTGAGTCCAAAAGAGAACCGGGAGGTACCGCCCTTGCGCTACGACTGGGCCTACCGCTTGAAGGCCGAGCGCCCGGACCTGCAGGTGCTGGTGAACGGCGGCATCGCCGATGCGGACGAGGCCAGCGGCCATCTGCGCCACGTGGACGGCGCGATGCTGGGACGCGCGGCCTACCATGATCCCTACTTGCTGCACCGACTGGACGTGGCGTGGTTCGGCGGCACCCTGCGGACCCGGGCCGAGCTGCTGCGCGCCCTGAAGCCCTACGTGGAAGCACAGCTCGAGCGCGGTGTCTTCCTCAAGCACATCACCCGGCACCTGCTGGGCCTGTTCGCCCAGCAGCGGGGCGGACGCGCGTTCCGGCAGGTGCTGAGCGAAGGCGCCCACAAGCCCGGCGCCGACTGGTCGCTGGTGGAGCGTGCGCTGGCGGTGACCGAGTCATTCCAGGCCGGGCACGACACCGACCATGAACGGCAGCTCGCCGAGGGCTTGCCAACGCTGCAGAGGCAAGGCTGAATGGGGCTGTTGGTGTGAAGGAAAAGTTCATACCGGATTCACTGCAGCGTTCCAAGAATGACGTCCGTGGCCCACGCCACGCTCCTTCCGACCTTTCGTGAGTGCCATGCAGATCCAGGCTGTCCCCGTCGCGTTGTCTGTCGCCGCAATCGTCGTGACCCTGTCCATGGGTGGCGATGCCTGGGCGGCGCAGGCCAGCCGGGAACCGGCGCGCCAGTCGCAGCGGGACCTGGTGGAGCGCGACGAATCGCGGCACGCCAAGCGGGGCTCCGACCATCGGGCGCTGTCGGATGCGGTGCGTCGGGTGGAGCGCCGGAGTGGCGGCCAGGTGCTCAGTGCGGAGCGCGTGCCGTATGACGGCAGGAACATCAACCGGGTCAAGGTGGTGGACGCCAGTGGTCGCGTCCGCGTCTATGTCGACGATCCCGCTGCGCGTCGGCCGGTGCGTCCCGTCCCTACACGCGACAAAGACAACTGAACCGCCACCCTTCGTTCATGGTTCCTGTTCAGGGACCCTGACCGACCGTACAAGGAGCACTCATGCGAATCCTGCTGGTGGAAGACGAAGCCCCGTTGCGCGAAACCCTCGCTGCGCGGCTCAAGCGGGAGGGCTTCGCCGTCGATGCCGCGCAGGACGGCGAGGAAGGCCTCTACATGGGCCGCGAGGTGCCGTTCGACCTGGGCATCATCGACCTGGGCCTGCCCAAGATGTCCGGGATGGAGCTGATCAAGGCGCTGCGCGAGGAAGGCAAGAAGTTCCCGGTGCTGATCCTCACTGCGCGCTCGAGCTGGCAGGACAAGGTCGAGGGCCTGAAACAGGGTGCCGACGACTACCTGGTCAAGCCGTTCCACGTCGAGGAACTGCTCGCCCGGCTCAACGCGCTGGTGCGCCGCGCCGCCGGCTGGAGCAAGCCGACCCTGGAATGCGGGCCGGTGATGCTGGACCTGGCCGCGCAGACGGTCAGCGTGCACGACAGCAACGTCGACCTGACCAGCTACGAGTACAAGGTGCTTGAATACCTGATGATGCATGCCGGGGAACTGGTCTCGAAGGCCGACCTGACCGAGCACATCTATCAGCAGGATTTCGATCGTGATTCCAACGTGCTGGAAGTCTTCATCGGCCGCCTGCGCAAGAAGCTGGATCCCGACGGCACGCTCAAGCCGATCGAGACGGTGCGTGGTCGCGGCTACCGCTTTGCCATTCCGCGCAGCGGAGAGTGATGCCCTGCATCCGGTGACGGGCGGCGGCAACGGCCGCCACGCCTGCGCCTGCCCGGCATGAACTGGGGCCAGCCCCGTTCGCTGCAGGCGCGCCAGTTGCTGGCGGCCAGCCTCGGCCTCGTTGCCTTCCTGGCGTTGGCCGGGTACGCGCTCGATCGCGCGTTCCTCGAGACTGCGGAAAGCAATCTTTACCAGCGCCTGCGCAGCTACGCGCTGGCCTATGCCGACAGCGACTTCGCCCGCGACGGCACCTTCATTCCCCCCTACACCCCGCCGGATCCGCGCTTCGAGCGTCCCGGCAGCGGGCTCTATGCGGAGGTCGTCTTCGCGGATGGGCACTGGGATTCGCCCTCGTCGATGGGGCCGATCCTGCCCGAGGCGTCGATGCTCGGGTCACGCGCGGAGACCTTCGAGGGCCCGCTGCCGATCACCGAGATCAATGGCGAGGTGGGCCAAGCGTACCGCTACGGGCGCGGCCTGATCTACGCCGGGGGCGATGATCCCGAGGCGGAGCGCCCGTACACCATCTATATCCTTGAAGACACGACGGCGCTGAGCCGCCAGGTCGAGGTGTTCCGGGAGGCGCTGTGGCGCTATCTCGGTGGCGCCGGCCTGATCCTGCTGCTGTTGCAGGCGCTGATCCTGCGCTGGAGCCTGCGGCCACTGCGGCGGGTGATCGAAGAGCTCAAGCGGGTGCAGCGCGGCCTGGCCTCGCGCATGAGCGAGCGGCACCCGCGCGAGCTGGAGCCGTTGGCCGAAAGCATCAATGCCTTCATCGAGAGCGAGCGCGAGAACCTGGAACAGCAGCGCAATACGCTCGCCGACCTTGCCCACAGCTTGAAGACGCCACTGGCGGTGCTGCGCGCACGGCTCGACGACAACGCACCCGAGAACGAGTTGCGCGAGGACGTCGACATGCAGCTGCGACGGATGAACGACCTGGTGTCCTACCAGCTGGCGCGGGCCGCCTCCGGAGGCCATGCGCTGTTCTCCGCGCCGGTCGACATCGAACCGCATGCCGAACAACTGGTGCGTGGCCTGGAGAAGGTCTACGCCGCGAAGGGCGTGCTCTGCGAGTTCGACTTGGGCGAGGGAGTGCAGTTCCAGGGTGAGCCCGGCGACCTGCAGGAGCTGCTCGGCAACCTGCTGGAGAACGCTTTCAAGTGGGCCCGCTCGCGGGTGCTGTTGACCGTGCAACCTGGCGACACCGCCCCCAACCGGCGGCCGGGGCTGGTGATCGCGGTCGACGACGATGGCCCCGGTATCCCGCCGGAGAAGGTCGCTCTGGTGCTGCAGCGTGGCGTGCGCGGAGACGAGCGCGTGCACGGGCACGGCATCGGGTTGGCGATCGTGCAGGACATCGTGCGTGCCTATCGCGGCACGCTGGACGTGAAGGCATCCGAGGAGCTCGGCGGCGCCCGTTTCGAAGTGCGGTTGCCCCCGCGCCTGTAGGAGGGACGTCAGTCGCGACCTGTACCTGGTATCGGATCCCGCGGTCGCGACTTACGTCGCTCCTAGGTGGGCCCCGGCGGTTGCGAATGGGGCGGGGCCGTAGAGGCGCTCGAGGTGTTCCGCCACCGCCGGCATCCCCGCCCGCAGCGTCGACGGATCGCTGAAGTGGTACTCGGTCGCCACCGCGAAGAATTCCTCCGGGGACTCGGCGGCGTAGGCATCGATCTCCGGCTCGCGGCCCGCTTCGACTTCGGCCACCAGTGCGTCGTAAGCGGCCTGGAAGTCCTTCGCCCACTGCCGCTGCCAGGGACGCGGGAGCGGCGGCGTGCCGTCGAGCAGCCCGTCGAGCACGTCGAGCTTGTGTGCCATCTCGTGGGTGGCCACGCAGAAGCCTTCGCGCGGGTGCGCGCAATCATTCTCGACGTCGGCCCAGGACAGCACCAGCGGGCCCGCGTCCCAGGCTTCGCCGATCAGTTCGTCCTGCCATTCGTGCAGCACGCCGGCCGCATCGACATGGGTACTCTGCACCCGGAATGCATCCGGGTAGACGATCAGCTGTGACCATCCGTGCAGGCCTTCCTCCCCGAAATCGAGCAGGGGCAGGCAGCACAGGGCAGCGAGCTGGCAGCGCCGAAGCGGATCGAGCTGGAGGTCGCCGATCGGAGTGATGGTCTTGTCGCGCAGGAACAGCGTCGCCAGTGTCTGCAGCCGGGTAGCCCGGTCCCCGTCGAGCGCCTGCACCCACGGCAATGAAGAGCGGGTGTCGCGCCAGAGCGCGGGATCGATGGGAGCGGGCAGGGGCCGGAACCGGCGGAGCAGGTTGAACAAGGGAGGTCAGCAGCCGTGTCGGCAGTGCCCCGGTCCCGGACCGGTCAGCACCGTGGTATCAGCGGAACATGCCCGGCAGGAAGCTGTGCCAGCGCACGCCGGGCACGCGATGCGGCTCGACGTCGGGGCGCAGCCCGTGCTTCGACTCGCTTGCGGGCGCGGCCACCTTGCCGGATGCCGGCGCGGCCGCACTGGTGGCCGTTGCGACAGATTCGGCATCCGCGCAGCCACCCCCGTCCGGCGAGCTCATCTTCACTTCGCGCGCGGCAACGGAAGTGCTCAGCACGGCAAGCAGCAGGCAAAGGACGATGCGGGGCATGGACAGGATCCCTCTACCGGGTCGACACCGGCGAATCCCTGACTATAGCGCCTCGCGCACCGAGGCGCTGCTGCACCGCCGCAACGTCGGCTCACGCATAATCGCCGGCATGGACGAGCGGGAAATCCTGTCGCGGTTGATCCAGGGCCCGGTTTCCGGCGACGCGCTCGCACGGGAGCAGGGCCAGACGCGCGCTTCGATCTGGAAGCGCATGGAAGCATTGCGGCAGGCGGGCGTGCCGATCGCCGCGGTGCCGGGCCGCGGCTATGAGCTCGAGCAGCCCTTCGACCTGCTCGACCACGAAGCCATCATCGACTCGCTCCAGCCCCACACGCGGGCCCGCCTGGCATCGCTGGAGATCGCCTGGACGCTGGATTCGACCAACAGCGAACTGCTGCGCCGGCCAGCGCCCGCTGATCGCACCGACCTGTCGACCGTGCTGCTGGCTGAGCGGCAGACCGGGGGCCGCGGCCGGCAGGGGCGGGAATGGTGTTCGCCGTTGGCCGCGCACCTCTATCTGTCGTTGTCGCGCAGCTTCGACGGTGGCCTGGCGCGACTGGGCGGCCTGAGCCTGGTGGTCGGCATCGCGGCCGCGGAGGCCCTGCATGCGCTGGGCTACCCGATGGTGCGGCTCAAGTGGCCCAACGACCTTGTTGTCGCCGGCGCGGACGGGCTGCGCAAGCTGGGCGGGCTGCTGGTGGAAGGGGGCGGGGAGCACGGGGGGCCGGCGCGGGCGGTGATCGGCCTCGGCCTGAATGTCCGGATGCCGCAGGCGTATGGCGACCGGATCGACCAGCCCTGGTGCGACCTGGCCAGCCTCGGCGGCGTCGCCGCGGTACCGCGCAATGCGATCGCGGCGGGCTTGCTGGCGCATTGGCTGCCGGCGCTGGACGAGTTCGATACCCACGGTCTCCAGCCCTTTCTGCCGCGCTATGCAGCGGTCGACGTACTGGCGGGGCATCGGGTCGACATCCACCCCGCCCCTGGCACCGGAAGTGGCCCGGTGGCGACGGGCGAGGCCCTTGGCGTCGCATCCGACGGTGCGCTCCGGGTGCGCATGGAAGACGGCACCGAGCGCAGCTTCCACTCCGGCGAGGCGAGCATCCGGCGCCATGGCGGCCCTGCATGAGCCAGTGGTTGTTCGACCTCGGAAACACGCGGTTGAAGGCGGCGCCCCTACGGGCCGACGGCACGGTTGGGGAAGTGGTGGCGCTCGACCACCGGCGGGACGGGCTCGAAGCCGCGGTGGCGGCGATGCTGCCCGGCCGGTTCGACGTCGCCCATGTCGCCAGCGTGGCCGGGGAGGCACTGCGGGTCGAGCTATTGCAGGTCCTGTCGCGGCACTGCCAGCGCATCGCCATCGCGCGAACGCCACGGCGCTGGAAAGGCCTCAAGATCGGTTATCCGGACCCCTCCCACCTCGGCGTCGACCGCTTCCTTGCCATGCTGGCAGTGGTCGGGCCGGGCGCAGGACCCGCGCTGGTCTGTGGCATCGGCACGGCGTTGACCATCGATCTGGTCGATGGGCAGGGGGTGCATCGGGGCGGCCGGATCGCGCCATCTCCCACGCTGATGCGCGAGGCGATGCACGAGCGCGTGCCCCACCTGCCGGGCAGCGGCGGCGTGTACCAGGAGTTCGCCGATGACACCCCCGACGCACTCGCATCGGGGTGCGAAGGCGCCGCGGTCGCGCTGATCGAACGCAGCCTGTTGCTGGCTCCAGGGGTTGCGGACACCCGGCCGCGCTTGTACCTGCATGGTGGGGGCGCGGAGTCGCTGTTGCGACATCTCCCCGACGCCCGGCTGGCACCTTCGCTCGTGCTCGACGGGCTGGCGCGGTGGGCAGCCGCCTGAGGGAGACGGAGGGCGCCGGCCGGGCGGCGACGGTGGTGGCTACAATCCGCCCATGCTGATCCGCGCACTCATCGTCCTGCTGCTGGTGCTCAACGTCGGCGTCGCCCTGTGGTGGCTGCTGCGTGATCCGGCCCCGGTGGCCTCTCCCGAAGCCTCCCCGGGCGTCGCCCGGTTGCAGCTGGTCGATGCGCCATCGGCCGGTGCAGGCGGGGACCCCAGCCCCGCGCCCCCGCCCGCATCGGTCGTGGTGACCCAATGCCACTCGTTTGGTCCGTTCGAAGACGAGGCGACGCTGGAAAAGGCGCAGTCGCGGCTGCAACCGGTGGTGGCGCAATTGCAGCGGCGAACGACCTGGGCCGGCACCGCCCGCAACTGGCGGGTCTACCTGCCCGCATTCGCCGACATCGCGGCGGCCGAGACGGTGGCCAACGACATCGCCGAAGCCGGCTTCCTCGACTACTACGTGTTGCGCGACGGCGAGCAGGCCGGATCGGTCGCCCTGGGGCTGTTCCGCAACGAGGCGCCGGCGCGCGAGCGGCAGGCCGCGCTGGCCGCGGCCGGTTTCGATGCGCAGGTGGCCCCGGTCGGCGCCGGGCCACCCCGGTACTGGCTCGACATCGGTGCCGGTGAGTTCTTCGATGCCCCCGTATTCGCCGAGGTCGTCGGTGCCGGCGGGCTGGAGCCGCTGGACTGCAGCGAGCTGGACACGGGCGCGGAGGCCTCCGGCGAGGCAGCGGCGCCCACTCCGGCGCGGTAGAATGGGCGTTTCGCCGGCTTAGCTCAGTTGGTAGAGCAACCGCCTTGTAAGCGGTAGGTCGTCAGTTCGACTCTGACAGCCGGCACCAATACCAGGAGCCGCCCATGGATCGTAGCTACCCGCCTGTTTCACTCATCGGTGCGCCCACCGATATCGGCGCTGGCGACCGCGGGGCGCGTCTCGGGCCGGAGGCGCTTCGCATCGCCGGTTTCGGCGAGGCGCTCGTCGCCCGCGGCATCGACGTGCTCGATCGCGGCAACCTGGATGGCCCGCGCAATCCCTGGCAAGGGCCGGTGGACGGGTACCGCCACCTGCAGCAGGTCGCCGAGTGGAACCGCCTGGTCATGGAAGCGATGCACGCAGAGCTGTCCGGCGGCCGCATGCCCATCATGCTCGGTGGCGACCACTGCCTCGGCCTGGGTTCGATCACCGGGGTCGCCCGCTACTGCCGCGAGGCCGGGAAGAAGCTGCGGGTGCTGTGGCTGGATGCCCATGCCGATTTCAACACCAACCAGGTGACTCCGTCGGGCAACATCCACGGCATGCCGGTTGCCTGCCTGTGCGGGCTTGGCCCGCGTGAGCTGACCCACCTGGGTGGCGACGCCCCGGCGATCAACCCCGACGTGATCCGCCAGATCGGCATCCGCTCCGTCGACCAGGGCGAGAAGAAGCTGGTCAAGGAGCATGGCCTGGACATCTACGACATGCGCTACATCGACGAGGTCGGGATGAAGCGGGTCATGGAGGAGGCGCTGGAGGGGATGGACGAAAACACCCACCTGCACGTGAGCTTCGACGTCGATTTCCTCGATCCCAGCGTCGCCCCCGGCGTCGGGACCACGGTGCCGGGCGGTCCCAATTACCGCGAGGCGCAGCTGGTGATGGAGATGATCGCCGACAGTGGCCGCATGGGTTCGCTGGACGTGGTCGAGCTCAACCCGATCCTCGACCACAACAACGCCACCGCCCTGGTCGCGATCGACCTGGTCGAGAGCCTGTTCGGCAAGTCCACCCTGATGCGCGACTGATCCTGAATGGGCCGCGCCGGGGTGCACGGCGGCTTCACAGGCCTCCACGCAATGATGGCCCCCAGGGTTGGAGGCAATGTCCGTCGACCCGCTGGACCCGCCCATTGCTCGAGGAGAGAACCATGAAGCGTTTGATTGCCCTGTTGCTGATGTCCCTGTTCATGACCGGCACGCTGACGGCCTGCAACACGATGGCCGGTGTCGGCGAAGACGTGGAAGCGGCCGGCGAGAAGGTCCAGGACAAGGCCGAAGACTGCAAGGATCCGCCGTGCTGATCCAGTTCAATTGGTAAGAAAAGGGGCCGGAGCGATCCGGCCCTTTTCTTTGGTTGCCCGTGCCCGGTCCACCCGCGCGTGAAAGGTGGGCTAACGGAATCCTGACCGGGCGGCAACGTGGGCCATGGGATGTTGAAGGTGTTGGTGCAGCGCACCGATTCTTTCCCCCAAGCAAGAGGAGTAGACACATGAACAAGGACATCATTGCCGGCAACTGGTCCCAGATGAAGGGCAAGGCCCAGGCGAAGTGGGGCGACCTGACGGACGACGACTTCGACGTCGCCGAGGGCAACGCCGAGTACCTGTCCGGCAAGCTGCAGGAGCGCTACGGCTGGGACCGCGAGCGGGCCGACCGCGAAGTGCGGGATTTCAGCCAGACGCTCTGATCAATCGCGCGCGACATCGCGCGAGACGATGCGATTGCAACACCCGGGGCCGGCGCAAGCCGGCCCTTTTCGTTGGGTGCGGCGGGTGGCGCGGGTAAACTGCCGGGCCACCCAACGACTCCCGGCCCATGCAGCCCACGCGCATCCTCACCGGCATCACCACGTCCGGTACGCCCCATCTGGGGAACTACGTCGGCGCGATCCGGCCCGCCATCGCCAGCAGCCGCGCGGAAGGCGCCGAAAGCTTCTTCTTCCTTGCCGACTACCACGCGCTGATCAAGGTGCAGGATCCGGCGCGGGTCCAGCGATCCACCCTGGAGATCGCCGCCAGCTGGCTCGCCTGCGGCCTGCAGCCGGAGGACGTGTGGTTCTATCGCCAGTCCGACATCCCCGAAACCACCGAACTCACCTGGTTGCTCACCTGCGTGGCGGGCAAGGGCATCCTCAACCGTGCGCATGCCTACAAGGCGGCCGTCGACCGCAACCGCGAGGCCGGCGAGGACGACGACGCGGCGGTGACTGCTGGCCTGTTCATGTACCCCGTCCTGATGGCGGCCGACATCCTGCTGTTCAACGCCCACAAGGTGCCGGTCGGTCGCGACCAGATCCAGCACATCGAGATGGCGCGCGACTTCGGCCAGCGCTTCAACCATCTGTACGGCGAGCACTTCGTGCTGCCCGAGGTGGTGATCGAGGAGCAGGTGGCGACGCTGCCGGGACTGGACGGCCGCAAGATGAGCAAGAGCTACGACAACACCATTCCGCTGTTCGCGCCGCGCGAGGAGCTCCGGAAGCTGATCTATTCGATCGTCACCGATTCCAGTGCGCCCGGCGAACCGAAGGACGCGGAAGCATCCAACGTGTTCCAGCTCTACCGCGCCTTCGCCAGCGTCGAAGAGACCGCCCGGATGCGGGAGGCGTTCTCCGCCGGCATCGCCTGGGGAGAGGCCAAGCAGGCGCTGTTCGAGCGCATCGATGCCGAGGTCTCGCCGTTGCGCGAGCGCTACGAGTCGCTGATGTCGCGGCCGGCGGAGATCGAACGCATCCTGCGCGATGGTGCCGGGCGGCTGCGCGAACGACATGCCATTCCGACGCTCCGCCGGCTCCGCGATGCAGTGGGCCTGCGCGACCTGTCCACTGCGGCGGTGAACCGGGAGACCGATGCCCCGCGTCCGAAGGCCGCCCTGCCGGTGTTCAAGCAATACCGCGAGGCGGACGGGCGCTTCTACTTCAAGCTGGTGCATGGCGATCGGGTACTGCTGCAAAGCATCGGCTTTGCGTCCCCGAAGGAAGCCGGCCAGTGCATCGGCGAACTCAAGCGCGCAGGCCATGCCAGCGGTGACGACAGGATCGTGCTGGCCGAAGGCGCCACCGAGGCGGACGCCACGGCCGCCTTCGCCGCGATGGCGGAGGCGGAGGCGGCACGTGCCGCGCAGAAGGCGGACAAGGCCTGACCGGAACGGGAGACGGGGCATGGCGGACCACGGCATCACCACCATCGACACCGGCTTCCAGCGGCCGGGCTTCGATGCGGCCTATCTGGTCGTCGAGCAGGGCCGGGGCGCCTTCATCGACTGCGGCACCAACCACAGCGTTCCGCACATGCTGGGGGCGCTGCGGGCCAAGGGGCTCGAGGTGGAGGCCGTGGACTGGCTGATCCTCACCCATGTCCACCTGGACCATGCGGGCGGCGCGGGCGCGCTGATGAAGGCGCTGCCGAATGCACGCCTGGTGGTGCATCCGCGCGGGGCGCGGCACATGGTGGACCCGGCACGGCTGGTGGCCGGCGCGACGGCGGTCTACGGGGAGCAGGAGTTCGCCCGCAGCTACGGCGAGGTGCTGGCGGTGCCGGAAGCACGGGTGGTGGTGGCTGACGACGGACACCGCGTCGACCTCGCCGGACGGATGCTCGAGTGCATCGACACCCCGGGACACGCGCGGCACCACCTGTGCGTGTGGGACGAACGCAGTCGTAGCTGGTTCACCGGGGATACCTTCGGGCTGTCCTACCGCGAATTCGACACGGCCAACGGAGCGCTGGCCATCCCGACCAGTTCACCGGTGCAGTTCGAGCCGGGGCCATTGAAGGACTCCATCCGCCGCATGCTCGCGCGCGATCCCGATGCGATGTACCCCACCCATTACGGCCGGGTAGGCGACGTCGCACGGGTGGCGGAGGGGCTGCTGGCACTGGTCGACCGGATGGTCGAGCTCGCCGAAGCCGCCGACGGGCAGCCGGACCGCCACGGAAAACTGGTGTCGGCGTTGCGCGCGCTGTACGTCGACCGGGCACGGACCCACGGCGTCGACCAGCCCGAAACGAAAGTCGATGCGCTGCTTGCGATCGACATCGAACTCAATGCGCAGGGGCTGGAGGTCTGGCTCGACCGCAAGGCAGCGGCGGGCTGAGCCGGGATACCCCGGCCGGGCCAGTTCAACTCAGTCCCAGCGGTGGGGTTCCGCGCGGCCGTTGCCGGTCTGCATCGGCACCACGCAGAAGCGCTGGCCATCCGGTGCCTGCATGACCCACCAGCGCTTCACGAACGCGACCCGGCTGGCGCCCAGCGCCTCCAGCCGCGCGACCTCGGCATCGATGTCGTCGGTCTCGATATCGAGGTGGACGCGCGAGGGGTGTTCGACCTTCTGCACTTCCACGTGAAGGTCACCGGGCGCGCTGCCGAACTCGGCGTATTGCCCGGTGCCGCCGGAGTCCGGATCGACGACCCGGATACCCAGTGCGCTGCCCCAGAAGTTAGCCGAAGCATCGAGATCATCGGTGCGGCTGTCGATGATGAAGCCGGCCAGGCGGCTGTGATGGGCCATGGTTGCCTCCTGAACGAAAAAGGGCGCACCCATCGGTGCGCCCCTGTGGAAACGGTTACTGCGGTGAGCCGAGGTCATCCAGCAGCGCCTTGAGGAAGCGCGCCGCCTCGCCGCCGGTACAGGCACGGTGGTCGAAGGTGAGCGAGATCGGCATCCGGCGGTGCACTTCCACGCCACCCATCACCGCCACGACATCGTGCGAGAGCTTGCCGGCGCCGACGATGGCGACCGTCGGCGGCACCACCACCGGGGTGGCGTAGCGGCCGGCGAACATACCGAAGTTCGACAGGCTGATGGTGTAGCCCGACAGCTCACTGGCCGGAATGCTGCGGTCCTCGACCTGAGCGCGCAGGCGCTGGATCGAAGAACGGATCCCGGCGGCATCGAGGACGTCGGCGTTGCGCAGGGCCGGCACGAACAGGCCGTCCTCGGTATCGACCGCGATGCCGATGTCGACCTGCGGGTGCATGGTGCGCACCAGCTTCTCTCCGTCGAACCAGGCATTCAACGCCGGCACCGCCTTGCAGGCGGCGACGATGGCGCGGATCAGGCGCGCGGTGATGTCCTGCTTGCCGATCCATGCGTGCAGGTCGGCGTCGTCGCACAGGGTGGTGGGCACCACCTTGGCGTGCGCGTCGGCCATGACCCGCGCCATGTTGCGGCGCACGCCCTTGAGCTGCTCGGGCTGGCCGCTGGCGGCGACGCCGGGCGGCTGGGTGCGCATCGGCTTGCCGGACTGCGACAGCGTGCTGCGCTGCGCCGGGGCCTGTGCATTGGACGGGGCGGGTGCGCGTTCGGCTCGGCCGGCGGCGCGGGGTGCCGCACCGGCCGGTGCCGAACCATCGGCCGCCGCCTTCTTGACGTCGGCCATGGTGACCACGCCGTCGGTGCCGGTGGCGTTGACCCGCGACAGGTCCACCTTCAGCTTGCGCGCCAGTGCCCGTACCGCCGGCATCGCCTTGACCCCGCCGATGCTGCTGGCCTGTTCGCTGCGTACGGTGTCGGACGACTGCATCGCGCCCACCACCGTGCCGCTGTCCTCGCGGGTCTTGCCCTTCGCAGGCGCCTCGCCGTCATCCTCGATGGCTCCGCCATCGTCGGAGGCCACCACCCGGTCGTCCGGCGCCGGGTCTTCGCTGCCCACACCCTTGGACGGCTGGCCGCCGCCGTGGTGGTGGCCGGTGTCCTGGCCCTCGGAACGCTGCGGCATCGACGGGTCGATCTCGAACTCCGCCAGCATCGCGCCGGTGTTGATCACGTCGCCCGGCTCGCCGGCCAGCTTCAGCACCTTGCCCGAGACCGGGGAGGGCACCTCGACCACGGCCTTGGCGGTTTCCATCGACACCAGCGCGTCGTCCAGCTGGATGGTGTCGCCGACCTTGACGGTCCACTCGACGATGGTGGCGTCGGGCAGGCCTTCGCCGAGGTCGGGCAGGAAGAAACTCTTCTTGTTGCTCATGGCAGTCCTTCTGGTGCGGGGGCGCCACGGCGCCCTTGCAATGTCTGTCGTATCAGCCCGCCGCCATCGCGCGCTTGGCCGCGGCAACGACGCGGTCGACGCTGGGCAGGTACTTCATCTCGAGGCGGAACAGCGGGATGTGGGTGTCGTAGCCGGTGACGCGCTCGACCGGCGCGAGCAGGTCGTACATCGACTCCTCGGCCAGGCGGGCGGCGATCTCCGCGCCGAAGCCGGCGGTCTTGGGGGCCTCGTGCACGATCACGCAGCGGCCCGTTTTCGACACCGATTCGGCGATGGTGGCGAAGTCCAGCGGTCGCAGGGTGGCGACGTCGATCACCTCGGCGCTGATGCCGTCCTCGACCAGCTTCTCGGCGGCTTCGAGCGCTTCCTTCACCTGTGCGCCCCAGGTCACCAGGGTCACGTCGGTGCCGTCGCGCAGCACGTAGCACACGTCCAGCGGCAGGGCCTCGCCGTCGTCGGGCACCAGTTCCTTGTACTGCCGGTAGATGCGCTTGGGCTCGAAGAAGATCACCGGGTCCGGCTCGCGGATCGCCGCCAGCAGCAGGCCGTAGGCGCGCTGCGGCGAGGAGGGCATGACCACGCGCAGGCCGGGGACGTTGGTGAAGATCGCCTCGTTGGCCTCGCTGTGGTGCTCCGGCGCACGGATGCCGCCGCCCCAGGGCACGCGCAGCACCATCGGGCAGTGCAGCCGGCCGCGGGTGCGGTAGCGCATGCGTGCGGCGTGGCAGACGATGAAGTCGACCATCGGGTACATGAAGCCGTCGAACTGCGCCTCGGCGATCGGCTTCATGCCCTGGCTGGCCATGCCGACCGTGAGTCCGGCAATCGTGGTCTCGTCCAGCGGGGTGTCGATCACCCGCTCCGAACCGAACTGCGCGTGCAGCCCGGCGGTGGCGCGGAACACGCCGCCGTTGACGCCCACGTCCTCGCCCAGCACCACGACGCTGTCGTCGTTGCGGATCTCGTAGGCCATCGCCTGGGTGATGGCTTCGATCAGGGTGATCGGCGCGGCGGCCTTCTGGTCCTTGGCGGCACTCATGCGCGGCCCTCCCGTGCGATCGCCTGCTCGCGCTGCTCGAGCAGGTCGGCGGGCATGTCGGCATACAGATGGTCGAACATCGCTTCCACGGGCTGCACCGGTGTCTCCAGGTAGGCGTTGATCTCGACGTCGACGCGCTTGCCGCACTCCTCGATCCAGGCCTTCTCTTCGTCCTCGCTCCAGAGGCCGGCCTCGGTGAGGTAGGTGCGCAGGCGGGTCATCGGCTCGCGCTCCCAGCCGGCCTTGACCTCGGCGTCGTCGCGGTAGCGGGTGGCGTCGTCGGCGGTGGTGTGGTCGTGCAGGCGATAGGTCATGAACTCGATGACGCTGCCGCCTTCGCCGTTGCGTGCGCGCTCGGTGGCGCGGCGCATGGCCTCCAGCACGGCCACCAGGTCGTTGCCGTCCACCTGCAGGCAGTGCAGGCCGCCGGCAATGCCCTTCTGGGCAAGCGTCTCCGCGCCGGTCTGGGCATGGCGGGGCACCGAGATCGCCCAGCCGTTGTTGATCACGCACAGCACCAGCGGCGACTTGAACGCACCGGCGGAGTTCAGTGCGGCGTAGAAGTCGGTCTTGGACGAGCCGCCGTCGCCGCAGCAGGCGACCGCGATGCGGTCCTGCTTGCGCAGCTTGAACGACAGCGCCGCGCCGGCCGCCATCAGGCACTGGGTGGAGATCGGCACGCACCACGGATAGTCGTTGCGCGGGCCTTCGAAGTCATTGCCGCGCTCGTCGCCACCCCAGTACAACAGCACCTCGCGTGGCTTCACGCCGCGCATGAACTGGGCGCCGTACTCGCGGTAGCTGGGGGCGAACACATCCTCCGGCTTCATCGAGGCACCGATGCCGACGTGGGTGGCTTCGTGCCCCAGGCTGGCGGCGTAGGTGCCCAGCTTGCCGGTGCGTTGCAGTTTGATCGACTTGTTGTCGAAGGTGCGCACGAACAGCATCTGCTTGAACAGCGGCAGCAGCGCTTTCGGGTCACGGAAGGCTTCGGGCAGCTCGGCGACGGTCTTGCCGTCCGGCCCGATGTATTGCAGGTACTCGATTTCGAACGATGCGGCGACCGTCATTGCACGCGTTCCTCGGTCAGCGAAAGACCCTGATCATACCGAGGAGCGCGTAAAAAGCCGTTGCGCGATGCCGCATTGCACCGCACAACGGCGTCGTGTTCAGCGTCCCCCGCGGCCCACCAGCCGGGCGCTGAAGGTGGCGGTGTTGTTGGCCGGGACCGGATCGGCGGTCTCCGACTCCACCTGGGCGGAGAATTCCAGAGGCGCGTTGCCCGGCGGCCGGCGCGGCACCAGGGCTGCGAAGGCGAACCAGCCGGTGCCGAGGTCCATGCGCCCGTCCCGGCGGTGGCACTCGGCCCGGAACGAGGCGTGATCGCCCTCCGGCCGGCCGCACTTCCAGCCCGACGGGGAGGCGACCGCCACGTGGGCCGCCGCGACATTGCCGGCCAGCACCAGTCGCGGCTGCAGCGCCTCCTGCGGCCCGGCGTTGCGCACGGGGACCACGAAGGTGGCGATGGCCCCGCGGCGGATGCGGTGGGCATCGCCGATCAGCCTGACCGACAGGTCGGCGCTGCCGAACTCCGGCGCGCGGATGCGCAACCGCACCGGGTCGTGGTCGGACGAGCGGATGGCGATGGTGGGATCGTCGAAGTTGTCCACGCCGAAGTCGGCGTTGATCCGGGCGTGCTCGACCACGATCGAATCCGCACCCTGCGCAAGTGCCTGGTTCACCAGCACGTGGTCGAGCGTCTGCGCGTTTCCGCCGAAGACATAGGAGTAGCGCTGCAGCGGATCATCAATGAAAGTCGAGCCGTCCAGCAACGGCGTCCCCAGCGGGCTTTCGACGTGCAACAGCACTTCGTCGGCCGGCGCGGGATCGCCGCGCACGATGCCCATCACGTCGACGTAGCCGTCGTTGAACTCGAAGGCGTTGAAGTCGCCGGCCAGGATGATGCGTTCCCCTGGGTTGGCCTCCTGCAGCGAGTCCACCACCCCTGCCAGATACGCCGCCTGGGCCGCCCGCTTGGCACGGACGCGGTCACCGGTGGTGGGCCAGCCGGAGCTTCCCGGCTCGGTGGAGTCGACGCCGTTGAGAGAGCGCAGGTGGTTGGCGATCACCGTCACCGGATAGGTGCCACCGCCCTCGTGGCGGATGCGCGCGCGCAGCAGCAAGGGCGGGCGGTCGTTGAGGATGCTGGTGGTGCCGTTCGGGTTCTGCAGCGTGGCGTCCTTGCCGAGCTGGGCCAGGTCCAGCACCTCCACCCGGGTGCCGCTGCCGGCGGTGCGGGCGCTGGCGAGGAAGCCGACGTTGATGCCGCCGACGTCATTGCCCTGCTCCAGCATCGCGACATAGGCCGGGGCGGCGGCGCAGTCGGCATTGATGCGCTGCGCCAGCATGTCCAGCACGCGCTGGTTCTCCACTTCGGCCACGGCGACGATGTCGGGTGCCTGCAGGAAGTCGCAGACCGCCAGTGCCGCCTTCGACAACCTGCGCTCCAGCGCCTCGGGGGTGAGGGTGACCGCGCCATTGCCGTCGGCGACCTCGTCGAACAGCCGCAGCAGGTTGAAGCTGGCCACGGTGACCTCGTCATCCGCGGCCGGCGCCAGCGCCACCGGGGCCATACCCCCTGCCACCTGCGGCGGGGTGGCGACGTCGGGCGTCAGCGCCCAGGTGCCGCTGTGGTAGTCGAGCACGCCCACCAAGCCGGTGACCGTGGCCCCGACATCGACCGACAGCGGCTCCGACCCGATCTGGCCCCAGCTGCGCACCATCATCCGCTCGGGGTTGGTGTCGAAGCGTGGCGGATCCTTGCCCGCGGGTACGTCGATGCGGTCGAGGATGCCGATGCCGGGCTCGCGGAACGGGCGCTCCAGGCCGGGCAGCACCACGTGGAATACGCCATCGCTGGACGCACGTGCGTCGTTCTCGTCGATCGAGCCGCCACTGGGAGCGACCACGACGGCCTCCGCGACGGCGACCCGCATGCCTTCGAGCCGCTCAAGCGTTGCCGGAGCCGCCTCCGGAGAGAGATCGCCGGGTGCCAAGGCGATCGCTTCCGGCAGTGGCTGTCCGCTCGCAAGCACCTCGACTTCGGGATCGATGATCTCGGTGATGCTCAGCTGGTTGCGGTTGGACGACGGCAGGTATTCCTCCACCACGCCGGTCACCCGCACCCGGTTACCGACGGCCGCCGTGGCCGGCGGGGCGGTGCCGGTATAGACGAAGACCGCGTCCGAGGTGGCGGGATCGCCATCGTCGTTCGCCGCCTGCAGGAAGAAGCCGCTGTTGAACTTGCGCGCGGTGACGATGCCTTCGGTGACCACCCGCTCGTCGACGTACGCCGACACCAGCGCGTCGCCCTGGATCTGCGCGATGGTCAGCTCGGTTGCGGGCGGCGGCGGGGGCGGTTCCTCGCTGCCGCTGTTGCGTGGATCGGGGGTGTCGCGGCTGAAGTCGGCGGCGTTGTCGTCGCTGTCGGTGGCGCCATTGCCGTTGCGCAACGCGGCGGTGGTGTTGCTCAGGCCGGGCGCCGCGCCGCTGCCTTCGAAGCAGTTGGCGCCGCCGTAGCCGACGAAGTCGACCGCCGCGTCGAGCGGGCAGGTGCCCGAGAGGGAGGTGGTGGCGTTGACCAGCGCCACCTTGCCGCTGGAGCCCGCCATGGCGATGGTGCCGATCGCGTCCGGCACCGGGAGATCCACCGATCCACCGGCTCCATCGGCCTGCTTGACCAGGTAGTAACCGCCCGCGGCGATCTCGCCCTGCAGCCCGGTGACCTGCCAGCTGGAGCCGGAGGAAGAGGCGTACTGCACGCTCCAGCCATCGAGCGGGACCGGCGCCGGCCCGGTGTTGCGCAGTTCGATGAAGTCGCTGCGCAGGGTGGCGCCAGAGTTACCGCCACCACCGTAGACCTGGCTGACCACCACCTGGGCAGTGGCCGGGGCGGCGAACGCCAGCGCCAGAACGAGGAACGCGGCCGGCAGGCGGCCCGGGTGCTTGTCCATAAGTCGTGTCCAGGTTGTGCCGCCGGCCCGTTGCTGGCGGATGACGTGGGCCGATCATGCCGCAATCCGATGGCAGGGGGATGACGGCGGGCGGTGGCGCCGACGAGCGGTGGGCCGGGGCCGTGCGTTAACCTTCACGTCCCACGGCAGGAGCCACGCATGAGCGTCGACAAGAACCAGCGCGAACTCGAGGCCGGCATCCATACCGACCTCGCCGGCCGGATGAGCTACGGCGGTTACCTGCAGCTGGACCGGTTGCTCGACGCCCAGCGGCCGGTGTCCGACCCGGTGCAGCACGACGAGCTGCTGTTCATCATCCAGCACCAGGTCTCGGAGCTGTGGATGAAGCTGATGATCCACGAGCTGCGATCGGCCAACGCCCACCTGCGCGCCGGCGAGCTGGGCAGCACCCAGAAGGTGTTCGCCCGCTGCAAGCAGGTGCTGCGCCAGCTGACCGAGATGTGGTCCGTGCTGGAGATGCTGACCCCGTCGGACTACATGCGTTTCCGCGACATCCTCGGGCCGTCTTCCGGCTTCCAGTCGCTGCAGTACCGGACCATCGAGTTCCTGCTGGGCAACAAGAATCCGTCGATGCTCAAGGTGTTCGCCCACGACCCCGCGGCCGAGGCATCGCTGCGCGAGGTGCTGGAAGCGCCCAGCCTGTACGACGAGGCGCTGCGCTGGCTGGCCCGCAACGGGCACGACGTCCCCGCGCACCTGGTCGAGCGCGACTGGTCGGTCCAGCATGTGTCCGACCCGGGGCTGCTGCCGGTGTTCGAGCGCATCTACGAAGATCCCGATGCCCACTGGGCCGCCTACCACCTGTGCGAGGAGCTGGTCGACATCGAAAGCCAGTTCCAGCTCTGGCGCTTCCGCCACATGCGCACGGTGATGCGCATCATCGGCTTCCGCCCGGGCACCGGCGGGTCCTCCGGCGTGGGCTTCCTGAAGAAGGCACTGGACCTGACCTTCTTCCCGGAGCTGTTCGAGGTCCGCACGCGGATCGGCGGTGGAAGTACGCCGGGGTACGGGGCTTCCGCGGGCTGACGACGCTGGCGAAAACGGGTCGCGGGGCTGCTAGGATCGGCCGGTCTTGTCTCCGGGAACCCGCATGAAGCCATCCGAGCCGACCCCCCAGTCGAACCCCGCCGCGCGGCGCGGGCTGGTCACGAGGTTCCTGGATGGGGTCGAACGGGTGGGCAACCGCCTGCCGGATCCCGCAGTGCTGTTCCTGTTGCTGATGGTCGCCGTGTGGGTGGTCTCGGCGCTGATGGCCAACATGGACTTCAGCGAGATCGACCCGCGCAGCGGCGAGCCGGTGGTGATCAACAACCTCCTGGCCGGCGGCAACCTGACGCAGTTCATGGCGACGATGGTCTCGACCTTCGTCAACTTCGCGCCGCTGGGCGTGGTGCTGGTGGCGATGCTCGGCCTGGGCGTGGCCGAACATACCGGCTTCATCAATGCCGCCCTGCGGGCGATCCTGGCGGTGACGCCGAAAATGCTGCTCACCCCGGCGCTGATCGGCGTGGGCATCCTCAGCCACGTGGCGGTCGACGCCGGCTACGTGCTGGTGATCCCGCTGGGCGCGGTGATCTTCTACGCTGCCGGCCGCCACCCGCTGGCCGGCATCGCGGCCGCGTTCGCGGGCGTGTCCGGTGGGTTCTCGGCGACCTTCTTCGTCCCCTCCAGCCTCGATCCGCTGCTCGCGGCTCTCACCCAGGAGTCGGCCAGACTCATCGACCCGGCGATCGTCATCAGCCCGCTGAACAACTATGTGTTCACCACCGCATCGACGTTCCTGGTGATCGCGGTGGGCTGGTTCCTCACCGATCGCGTGATTGAGCCACGACTGCGCAACACCCCTGTGGATGGCGACAACGCCGACATGCCGACCCTGGAGCCTCTGAGCCCGCGGGAAAAGCGTGGCCTCATCGGGGCGGTTGTCGCGATGGCGATCGCGGTGGTGCTGTTCGCGCTGACCCTGCTGCCTGCAGATACGCCATGGGCGGCGCCGGCTGACACGCTGGCGCCAGGGACTATTCCGCTGCTGGCGTTCACCGCGCCGCTGATGCAGTCGATCGTGGCGCTGATCTTCCTGTTCTTCCTGATCCCGGGCGTCGTCTACGGCTACCTGTCCGGTTCGGTGAAGAACCACCGCGACGTCATCGCCGGGATGAGCAAGGCGATGAGCGGCATGGGCTACTACATCGTGATGGCGTTCTTCGCCGCCCAGTTCATCTATGCCTTCGGCCAGTCCAACCTCGGCGTGCTGCTGGCGATCAAGGGCGCCAATGCGCTGCAGGCGATGGGCCTGCACATGTCGCTGACGGTGGTCGGCATCGTGCTGCTGTCGGGCTTCGTCAACCTGCTGGTCGGGTCGGCATCGGCCAAGTGGGCCCTCATCGGCGCGATCATGGTGCCGATGCTGATGCAGCTGGGCGTGTCCCCGGACCTGACCCAGGCGGCCTACCGCGTCGGCGACTCCAGCACCAACATCATCACGCCGCTGCTGCCGTACTTCCCGCTGATCGTGGTGTTCTGCCAGAAGTACGTGAAATCCAGCGGCGTCGGCACCCTGCTCGCCCTGATGCTGCCATTTGCAGTGACCCTGCTGGTGGTATGGACCGCCTTCCTGGTCGGCTTCTGGGCGCTGGGCATCCCACTGGGCGTAGGCTCCAGCTATGGGTACCCTGCGGCATGACCATGGCCGGCTCGTCGCTGGCATCGCAGGACGCGGCGCATGGGGTATTTTTGAACGTCGCACTGGCCGCGTCAGTGCTTGAACCCGGCGTTGCCGCATCCGCGGCGCGTCTCCCAATAACAGGGGAGTAGAGAAACTAGTGGCTACCAATCCATTACCCGCAGGGGAAGGCAAGACTTTCCTGGGACATCCGCGCGGCCTGTACATGCTGTTCTTTGCCGAAATGTGGGAGCGCTTCTCCTACTACGGCATGCGCGCGCTGCTGGTGCTGTACCTGACCAAGCACTGGCTGTTCTCGGATGGCGAAGCTTCAATGGTCTACGGGGCCTACACTGCCCTGGTCTACATCACACCGGTCATCGGCGGATACCTCGCCGATCGCTACCTTGGCCAGCGCAAGGCGGTGCTTTACGGTGCCGTCCTGCTGACCTTTGGACACTTCCTGATGGGTTTCGAAGGCGACGGCGGCGGAGACAGCCCCGCTCTCAATGCCTTTTGGCTGGCGCTGGCTTTCATCATCGTTGGCTCCGGGTTCCTGAAGGCGAACATCTCGGTGATGGTCGGTCAGCTGTATCCGCGCACTGATGTGCGTCGGGACGGCGCCTATACGATCTTCTACATGGGCATCAACCTTGGCGCCTTCCTGGGCTCGCTGCTGTGCGGCTACCTCGGCGAGACCTATGGCTGGAAGTACGGCTTCGGCGCGGCCGGCATCGGAATGCTGTTGGGCCTGATCGTCTTCGTGATCGGCAGGCCGCTGTTGCAGGGCCATGGCGAGTCCACCGCTCCGGCGAAGCTTAAGCAACGCGTGGCCGGATTGCCGTTCGAGTGGCTGCTTTATCTGCTCGGTATCGGAATCGTCGTCGTGTGCTGGTGGATGGTCCAGAACCAGGAAGTGGTCGGCTGGGCCTTGGGCGTCACCGGCATTGTCCTGTTGGGGTATGTCGGCTGGGTCGCCGTCACCAAGCTCGACGCCCATGCACGCAACCGCATCTTTGCGGCGATGATCCTGATGATCGGATCGGTACTGTTCTGGGCACTGTTTGAACAGGCGGGTTCGTCGCTAAACCTCTACACCGACCGATATGTGAACCGGGAGATGCTGGGGTGGGAAGTCCCGGCATCGATGTTCCAGTCGATCAACGCGCTATACATCATCCTGCTGGCGCCGGTGTTTGCCTGGTTGTGGACCACGCTTGGTCGGCGGGGGCTTGAGCCTTCGGCGCCGGCGAAGTTCGGCTTGGGCATGATCCAGTTGGGCTTCGGCTTCCTGGTGCTGGTGGCCGGTGCCGCGGCGGTAGCAAGCGGCAGCCTGACTCCGGTGCTCTTCATCTTCCTGATCTATCTGCTGCACACGATGGGCGAACTTTGCCTTTCGCCAGTTGGTTTGTCGGCGATGAACCGCCTTGCGCCCGCACATATGGCCAGCCTCATCATGGGCTGCTGGTTCTTCGCTTCGGCGACAGGTAACTTCGTCGCCGGTTTGATCGCGGCGGCTACGGGATCCGAGGCGGCTTCGGGTGAGGATGCCGCACAGCAGGTGGTGCTGGATGTCTATTCCACCATCGGCTGGATTGCAGTGGCCGTGGGCGTGGGCTTCCTGCTCGTATCGCCATTGATCAAGCGCCTGATGCACCTGGATACGCTGAAGGACGATGACCATCAGTTGGCGGGAGAGCGTGAGCTAGCGGAACCCGCGGCACCAGGCATCCACATCGAGGACGAGCGAAAGTAGTAGACCTCGTTGTGGAAGTTCCACGGAAACGGCGGCCTGCGGGCCGCCGTTTTTCGTTGTGCCCACGGCGGGCTTCCGTGGTGCGTGCGACGCCGGCTACTGCGGGGCGGATTCCGCCTCGGCCTGGATCTCCAGCTCGTCCAGCCGGTCCAGCAGGCGGAAGAGCAGGGCGCGTTCTTCCGCATCCATGCCGCCCAGCAGGCGTTGCTGGAACCCGAGCGCCAGTGGGGCGATCTCGTCGTACAGGCGCGTGCCCTCATCGCTCAGGCGCAGGACCGACCTGCGGCGATCCTCGCCATCGACCTGCCGCACCACCCGACCCGAGTCCACCAGGCTGCCAACGGCGCGGCTGACCGCCACCTTGTCCATCGCGGTGCGCTGGGTCACTTCGTTGGCCGACAAGTCCGGATAGCGGCCCAGCACGGCCATGACCCGCCATTCCGTCCGGCCGAGGTCGTAGCGATCCGAGTAGACGCGGGCGATGGCGTCGCTGACCCGGTTGGACAGTACCGACAGGCGATAGGGCAGGAAGTGCTCCAGGTCCAGCTCGGCATGGGCCGCCGGAACCGCCGGTGTTTCGTTCATGTTGCACCGTGCCTTGCCTATGGTTTCATGTGAAACTATAACGCGATGACGGGAGCCGATGGTGCCCCCGCCCCCCACGACACGACAGCACCCACGGAGTCTTCCCATGAGCGCCCAACCCAACCTCGGCATGCAGGTCACCACGTTCGAGAACCCGCTCGGCATCGACGGTTTCGAATTCGTCGAGTTCGCCGCGCCCGATGGCCAGGGCGAGATGCTGCACGACTACTTCCGCCGCATGGGCTTCACCGCGGTGCTGCAGCACAAGACCCGCCCGATCACCGTCTATCGCCAGGGCGGGGTGAACTTCCTGGTCAACGAGGACCCCGACAGCTTCGCGGCCGACTTCGCCAAGGCCCACGGCCCGTGCGCGGCCGGCTTCGCGATCCGCTTCAAGGAGAGCGCCGACAAGGTCTGCCAGACGGTGCTGGGCAACGGCGGCGAGGCGATCGACCACAAGCCGGAGACCAAGGCGGTCAACGCCCCGGTGGTCAAGGGCATCGGCGACTGCATGCTGTACCTGGTCGACCGTTACGGCGGCAAGGGCAGCATCTACGGCGAGGACTTCCTGCCGGTGCAGGGCGCCGACCAGGATCCGAAGGGCTTCGGCCTGACCTTCATCGACCACCTGACCCACAACCTCTACTTCGGCAACATGGCGAAGTGGTCGGACTACTACGAGAAGCTGTTCAATTTCCGCGAGATCAAGTACTTCGACATCAAGGGCGCCAAGACCGGCCTGGTGTCCAAGGCGATGACCGCACCGGACGGCATCGTGCGCATCCCGCTCAACGAGTCCAACGACCCCAAGAGCCAGATCAACGAATATCTCGATGCGTACAAGGGCGAGGGTATCCAGCACATCGCCTGCTTCACCGACGACATCTACGAGACCGTCGAGAAGATGCGCGAGGGCGGGATCGAGTTCCTGGACACCCCGGATACCTACTTCGAGGTGATCGACCAGCGCGTGCCGGGGCATGGCGAAGACGTGCCGCGCCTGCAGAAGAACAAGATCCTGCTCGATGCCGACATGGAGACCAAGAAGCGCCTCCTGCTGCAGATCTTCACGACCAATGCGATCGGCCCGATCTTCTTCGAGATCATCCAGCGCAAGGGCAACGAGGGCTTCGGCGAAGGCAACTTCCAGGCGCTGTTCGAATCGATCGAGCGCGACCAGATGAAGCGCGGCGTGCTGTAAGCGGAGCGGCGGCCCATGGCGATCACCAGTAACGGGTACCAGTCGGGTTTTGGCAACGAGTTCGCGACCGAGGCACTTGAAGGCACGCTACCGCAGGGCCGCAATTCGCCGCAGAAGGTCGCGCATGGACTCTACGCCGAGCAGCTGAGCGGTACCGCCTTCACTGCGCCCCGGCATGCCAACCGTCGCAGTTGGCTGTACCGCATCCGGCCGGCGGCGATGCACGGCTCGTTCGAGCCGTATCGTTCGTCGCATCCGGCCGGCTTCCACAACGAGTTCGGCGACGGCCCGGTCACGCCCAACCAGCTGCGCTGGGACCCGCTGCCGATGCCGGGAGACGGCGAACGCATCGACTTCGTCGACGGCCTGTACACCATGGCAGGCAACGGTGGCCCGGCCGCGATGACGGGGCTCGGCGTGCATGTCTATGCCGCCAACGCTTCGATGCAGGGGCGCTTCTTCTACAACGCCGATGCGGAGATGCTGATCGTTCCGCAACAGGGGCGCGTGCACCTGGCCACCGAGCTGGGGGTGGTGGAGGTCGAGCCGCAGGAGATCGCAGTGGTGCCCCGGGGCGTGCGTTTCCGCGTCGAGTTGCTCGACGGCAGTGCGCGCGGCTATGTCTGCGAGAACTTCGGCGCCCTGCTGCGCCTGCCGGACCTCGGCCCGATCGGCAGCAACGGCCTGGCCAATCCCCGGGACTTCCTGAGCCCGCAGGCCGCGTTCGAGGACATCGAAGGCGAATTCGAACTGGTGGCGAAGTTCCAGGGCCACCTGTGGCGCGCCGACATCGGCCACTCGCCGCTCGACGTGGTCGGTTGGCACGGAAACTACGCGCCCTACAAGTACGACCTGCGGCGCTTCAACACCATCGGCTCGATCAGCTACGACCATCCGGACCCGTCGATTTTCCTGGTACTGCACTCGCCCAGCGATACGCCGGGCACCAGCAACCTGGACTTCGCGATCTTCCCGCCGCGCTGGCTGGTCGCGCAGGACACCTTCCGGCCGCCGTGGTTCCACCGCAACATCGCCAGCGAGTTCATGGGCCTCATCCATGGCGCCTACGACGCCAAGGCCGAGGGTTTCGTTCCCGGTGGATCGAGCCTGCACAACTGCATGACCGGGCACGGCCCGGACGCGGCGACTTTCGAGAAGGCCAGCAACGCCGATCTGTCGAAGCCGGACGTGGTGAAGGACACCATGGCCTTCATGTTCGAGGCACGGGGCGTGATCCGGCCGACGGCGCAGGCGTTGGAGGCCGGCCATCGCCAGGCCGGCTACCAGGACTGCTGGGCCGGTTTGCAAAAACACTTCCGCGCACCCTGAGACGCTGCGGCGACGGTGCCGCCGCCCGCCGGTTCGCATCGACTTCACGGCAAGCCGGTAGGCTGGCGCCAACGACCCGCCGGACCTGTCGATGAAGCGATTGTTGCCGATCCCGGCGCTGTTCTCCGCCGTCCTGCTCTGCGCCTGCAGCAATGAGCCGGCCCACCTCGATGGGCCCGGGCCCGACGCAGCCGCGACGGGCGGGGCGGCCGGAATGGGCGCGCTGCCTGCATCCGCACAGGCGGAGGCCGCGCTGGACCACCCCGTAGAGGATGTGCCGCCCGCAACGGCGCCACCCGGAACCGTGATGCCCGAACCGCGGCCAGCGGAGGACAACGCAGAGGGTGCCGGATTCAACGGCTACGGTGACATCCTCTTTGGCACGGAGCTCGACCGGGTACGCGAGTTGTGGGATGGGGAACTGGAAGGCGACGCCGCGGGTGACGAGGCGTGCTTCCAGCTGTTTCCCGCGGGACAGACGATGTCGGAGCTCGCGCTGATGTTCGTTGACGGCCGGTTCGTCCGGTACTCGAGCGAGAGCACTTCCGCGGTCGCCCCGGGCGGCGCCCGCCCGGGCATGTCACTCGACGAAGTGAAGACCCTCTACGGCGACGGCGTCCAGCCGGTGCCGCACAAGTACGTCGAAGGCGCGTGGTACCTGCGGGTGCCTTCGGCAGAGGGCGAGGGCGTGCTGGTGCTGGAGACGGATGCTGAAGACACCGTCGTCGGCTGGCGGGTCGGCGTGCCGCCGGCGGTCGACTACGTGGAAGGCTGCGGATGATGCTGGAGACGGTCGGCTTCTTCGTCCTCGGTCTGGTACTGCTCGCGCTGGGCGGCGACTCGGTGGTCAAGGGGGCCTCGGGGATGGCCCGGCACTTCGGGTTCTCGCCCTTGCTGGCCGGCCTGGTGCTGGTCGCCTTCGGTACTTCGGTTCCCGAGCTGGCCGTCAACCTCCGGGCGGTAGCCCAGGGGTTGCCGGATCTGGCCATGGGCAACGCGGTGGGCAGCAACATCGTCAACTTCGGGCTGACCCTCGGCGCCGCCGCGGTGGCGGCACCGCTGCTGGTGCGGTGGCGCGCGCTGTCGTTGCTCCTGGCCTCGGTGGTCGCTGGCACGGTGCTGGTGACGGTCCTGGCGTGGGATGGTGTGCTCGGCCGGGTCGACGGCGCACTGCTGGTCGTGGCGTTCCTCGGGATCGTCGCGTGGGTCTTCGCGCGCTCGCAGGATGAGTCCCCGGCGGTGCGCGCGGAGCTGGAGGCCTACACCCTGACGGGTGACGACCTGGCCCTGAACCTGATCCGGTTCGCGTTGGCCATCGTGCTGCTGTACTTCGGTTCGCGCTTCGTGGTCGGCAGCGCACCCGAACTGGGGCGCGGGCTCGGTCTGCTGCCGATGATGACGGGGCTGCTCCCCGTTGCCATTGGCACCGCGCTGCCGGAAGTGGCGGCGGCGATCGCGGCGGCACGCCGACACCAGGGGGACATGGTCGCCGGCCACGTCATCGGCGCCAGCCTGTTCAACCTGCTGCTGGTGCTGGGCGGGTTGGCGCTCTGGAACCCGATGGTGGTGCCCGGGCAATTCCTGCGGATCGAGTTGCCCGCGGCAGCGGTGCTGGCGCTGATGCTGGTGCCGATGATGCGCGGTGACATGCAGGTCAGCCGTCGCGAGGGCGTCATCCTGCTGGTGGCCTTCGCTGCCTGGGTCGGCTTCGAGCTGCTGATGCTGCGTTGATCAGTGGGTGTCGTCGGGGGCGCCGTCCGGGCGCGGCGGCACATGCGTGTCCTCCGGCTTGTCCGGTAGCTGCGGATGGTCGTCCATGTGCAGCGAGAGCGCCGCCTTGGCCATCAGGTGCGCGCTGATCGGTGCGGTGATCAGCAGGAACAACGTGATCAGCAACTCACGCGGCTGCGGATCGCTGCCGGTGAAGGCGTGGTAACCGACCGACGCCACCAGCAGGCAACCCACGCCCAGCGTGCTGGCCTTGGTCGGGCCGTGGAGGCGTTTGAAGAACTCCGACAGCTTCACCAGGCTGAAGGCACCTACCAGGATGAAGAAGGTGCCGACCACCAGCAGCAGCACCAGGGCGATTTCGATCACGGGGTTCATTCGACGATATCCCTGCGAATCACGTATTTGCTCAGCACCACGGTGCTGACGAAACCCAGCATGGCGATGATCAGCGCCGCCTCGAAATAGATCGAACTCCCCTGGTGGATGCCGAACAGCATCAGCTCGGCGATCGCCGTCACGTTCAGCGTGTCCAGGGCGAGGATGCGGTCCATCACGGTCGGGCCGCGCGCCAGGCGCCACAGGCCCATCAGCATGGCCAGGCCGACCCCGAACATGGAGGCGACGATGGCGATGCCCAGCAGGCCGGGTTCGGCGGCGATGGAGAATCCGGTCATGGGAAGATCTCCTTCAGCGGTGCCTCGTAGCGCCGCTTGATGCTGTCGATCAGCGCGTCGGCATCCTTCAGGTTGAACACATGGATCAGCAGGTATTTGCGGTCCTCGGAGAGGGCCGCGGTGACGGTGCCCGGCGTCAGGGTGATGAAACTGGCGAGCGCCGCGATGCCGTGGATGTTGTCCATGTCCAGCGGCAGCCAGATGAAGCCCGGCGTCAGATGGCGTTCCGGCCCGATGACGCGGCGGGCCACTTCGATGTTCGACAGCACGATGTCCCACAACAGCACGCCGATCATCTTCGGCACCAGCCGCAGGCTGCCGATGCGGGCGAACTCGCGGTCCAGGCGGGTTGCGAACAGGGGAATCACCAGCCCGAGCAGCGTGCCGAACAACAGGTGCGCAAGGCTCAGCTCCGAGACCATCAGCATCCAGAAGATGATGATCGTGATCGTCAACGGAATCGATGGCAGCCAGCGGTTGAGCATCCCCGACGGTTTCACGGGCGCGTTCATGGGTTCCTCCCGGCAGGCAGGGTGGCCCGCAGCTGACGGACGTACTCGGCCGGCGCCATCAGCTGGTCGGCGGCGGCGCGGGTGTAGTCGACCACCGGTGCGGCGGCCAGGCTCATCGCGATGCCATACAGCAGCAACAGCACCGTGGCCGCGGTCTCGGCCGGCCGCGAGGTTGCCTGCCGCGTGGGAGGCGCCTGCACCACGTCGGGATTGGGGCCCGCCTTCCAGAAGGTGCGCGTGCCGGCACGGGTCAGCCCGACGATGACCATCAGGCTGCTGACCAGGATGACCGGCCACACCCAGACGACATCATCGGCGGGCACGGCCTGCAGCAGGGCCATCTTGCCGATGAAGCCCGACAGCGGTGGGAGCCCGGCGATGGACACACCGGCCAGGATGAACATCACCGCCGCCAGTTGCCGTACCGCCGGCGGCGCATTGAGTTGGCGCAGGTCGCTGCCGGCATCGCCACGCCCGCGCCTGACCAGCTCGGCGATCATGAACAATGCGGCGGCGACGAAGGTGCTGTGCACCAGGTAGTACAGGCCAGCGCCCACCGCGGCAGGCGCGCGCAGCCCGAAGGCGATGAACAGCGTGGCCGCCGACACCACCACCAGGTAGGCCACCAGCATGCGCATCCGGGCAGCCGCCAGTACGCCCAGCGATGCCAGCGCCAGCGTGCCCACCGCAGCCGGCAGCAGCCAGTCCCAGCCATAGCCTTCCAGCGGACCGGCGGGTTCGCCCAGCACCAGCGAGCCGACCCGCAGCACCGAATACACCCCGACCTTGGTCATGATCACGAACAGGGCGGCGACCGCAGCCGGCGCCCGGGTATAGGTTTCGGGCAGCCACAGGTACAGCGGGAGCAGTGCGGCCTTGGCGCAGAACACCACCAGCAACAGGCCGATGGTCGCCTTGGCAAGTGACAGGTCCTGCGGTGCCAGTTCGGCGATGCGCACGGACAGCTCGGCCATGTTGAGCGTGCCGAGCAGGCCGTAGAGCAGGCCCAGCGCGATCAGGAACAGGGTCGAGGCGGCGACGTTGAACACCACGTAGTGCAGCCCCGCCGCCATCCGGACGCCACGGCCCCCGGTCAGCAGCAGCCCGTAGGACGCGATCAGCATCACTTCGAAGAACACGAACAGGTTGAAGATGTCGCCCGTCAGGAAGGCGCCATTGAGCCCGACCAGCTGGAACTGGAACAGCGCGTGGAAATGGGGTGCCCGGCGGTCCCAGCCCGAGCACGCATGCAGCAGGCTCGCCACTGCGAGGAGCGAGACGGTCAGCACCATCAGTGCGGAAAGCCTGTCGGCCACCAGGGTGATGCCGAGGCGCGAGACCCAATCGCCGACGAGGTAGGCCACCACGCCACCCTCGCTGGCCTGCGCGAACAGCAGGGCGGCCACGCCGAGCACCACCAGCGTGGAGCCCCAGCCGACCGAGCGCTGCACCACCGTGCCGTAGCGCCGGTGCTCGACGAACAGCGACAGCGCCGCGCCCAGCAGGGGCACCAGGATCGGCAGGATCACCAGGTGGTTCATTGGGGATCCTCCCCCGGGGATGCGTCCAGCGGCCGGTCACCGGCGTCGACGTGGTCGCTGTCGTTGTCGGCACGGCTGCGTATCGCCAGAACGATGGTCACCGCGGTCATCGCGAAGGCAATCACGATGGCGGTCAGCACCAGGGCCTGGGGCAGCGGATCGCTGTAGTTCGCCAGCGTCGCTGCGACGCCATCGGCCAGCACCGGCGGCTTGCCCACCACCGGCCGGCCGCCGGTGAAGATCAGCAGGTTGGTGGCATACGACAACAGTGTCAGGCCCAGGACCATGTCGAAACTGCGGGCCCGCAACAACAGGTAGACGCCGGCGGCGACCATCACCCCGATCGCGCTCGAGAGTGCCAATTCCATCATGCGACCTCTCCGGTGACGGCGGAACGCGTGGCAGGGTCGATCGTGCCGCGGCGGGCGATCATCCGCTTGGACGGGCGCAGCGTGCCCATCATCGAGAGGATCAGCATGGTGCCGCCGAAGACCACCAGGTAGACCCCCAGGTCGAACGCCGCCGCGCTGGACAGCGGGATCTTCCCGAGCAGCGGCAGATCGAGGTAGTAGTGCCCGCTGGTGAGGAACGGCGCGCCCAGCACCATCGCGGCCATGCCGGTGAGCGTGGCGATGACCAGGCCGATGCCGATGCAGCGGATGTAGTCGAAGCCGAAACGCGATTCGACCGAGGCCGCGCCCTGGATCACGTACTGCACCAGCAGCGGCACCGCCAGCGTCAGGCCGGCGATGAAGCCGCCACCCGGGGAGTTGTGTCCGCGCAGGAACAGGAAGATCGACACCGTCAGGGTCAGGGGGAAGATGATCTGGGCCAGGTCGGCCGGGATCGGGAGCTTCACCGGTGGCCCCGGCATGACCTTTTCCGGGGCCATGCGCGCCCGCCGCAGCAGGGCGTGCACCACCAGCGCGGCGATGCCGAAGACGGTGATCTCGCCGAAGGTGTCGAAGCCGCGGAAGTCGACCAGGATCACGTTGACCACGTTGCTGCCCCAGGCTTCGGGCAGGGATCGCGCAAGAAGTTCCGTGGCAATGGTGTCGGCTGGGCGCGTCATCATCGCGTAGGCGAGCATCGCCACGCCCCCGCCGGCGGCCACCGCCACCAGGCCGTCGCGCCAGCGGCGCGGCAGCGAACGTTCCGGTGGCGAATCCTTGGGCAGGTAATGCAGCGCGAGCAGGATCAGCGAGAGGGTGACCATCTCCACCAGCAACTGGGTCAGGGCCAGGTCCGGTGCCGACAGCGCGATGAAGCCCATGCTCACCGCCAGGCCGGCACCGTTCATCACGATCACCGCCAGCAGCCGTCGTCGATACAGCGCCAGCGTGCCCAGGGTGCAGGCGACCAGGATCAACCACAGTACCCAACCGAGCAGTGGGAGCGGCTGGGTCGAGACGGTGGCGACGGGGTCGGGATTGCCGTCGATCGCACCCACCACGAAGGGGGCGGCGCCCGCGGCGATCGCGGCCAGTACCAGCCACAGCATGCTGCGCTGCACGCTGCCGTTGGCGATGGCATGGGTAAAGCGCCGTGCCATCCGGAACAGCGCTTCGACGTTGAGCCAGAACAGGTGGCGGCCGAGCGAACGGCGCACGATCGCGTGCAGGTCGAACAGGCGCCGCAGGCCGAAGTACAGCGCGACGCCGCCGACCACGCCACCCAGGCTCATCATCAGCGGCAGGTTGAAGCCGTGCCAGATCGACAGGCTGTAATAGGGCACGTCGCTGCCGAGCACCCCGTAGGCCGCGATCGCCAGTGCCGGCGCGATCGTCCAGGCCGGCAGGATGCCCACCGCCAGGCACAGCACCACCAGCACCGCCACCGGGATGCGCATGAAGCGTGGCGGCTCATGGATCTCCCGCTCGACCGCGCGCGGGCCCGCGCCGAAGAAGGTGTCGTGCACGAAGCGCAGGCTGTAGGCGACGCCGAACATCGCGAACAGGAAAGCGGCCGCGCTGATGCCCAGGCGCATCGCATCGTGGTGCTCGATCTCCAGCGCCTGTGCGAAGAACATCTCCTTGGACAGGAAGCCATTGAGCAGCGGGATGCCGGCCATCGCCAGGGTCGCGATGATCGCCAGTGCGCTGGTGTAGGGCAGGTACCTGCGCAGGTTGCCGAGCCGGCGCATGTCGCGCGTACCGGCTTCGTGGTCGATGATGCCGGCGGCCATGAACAGCGAGGCCTTGAACGTCGCGTGGTTGAGGATGTGGAACAGTCCTGCCACCACCGCCAACGGCGTGGAAAGCCCGAACAGCAGCGTGATCAGGCCCAGGTGGGAGATGGTCGAGTACGCCAGCAGGCCCTTGAGGTCGTGCTGGAAGATCGCGTACCACGCACCCATCAGCAGGGTCAGCGCGCCGACGATGGTCACCACGTAGAAGAACAGGTCGGTGCCGGCCAACACCGGATGCAGGCGCGCCAGCAGGAAGACACCCGCCTTCACCATCGTCGCCGAGTGCAGGTACGCCGACACCGGGGTGGGCGCGGCCATCGCATGCGGCAGCCAGAACTGGAACGGGAACTGCGCGCTCTTGGTGAACACGCCCAGCAGCACCAGCCCCAGCACCCACGGGTACAGGGCGTGGGCGCGGATCGTGTCGCCGGCCAGCAACACCGCGTCGAGCTCGTAGCTGCCCACGATCTGCCCGATCATCAGCACACCGCCCAGCAGCGCCAGGCCACCGCCGGCGGTAATGGTCAGCGCCATGCGGGCGCCGTCGCGGGCATCTTCGCGATGCGACCAGAAGCCGATCAGCAGGAACGAGCTGATCGAGGTCAGCTCCCAGAACACCACCAGCAACAGCAGGTTGCCGGCGACCACCATGCCGAGCATGGCGCCCATGAACAGCAACAGGTAGCAGTAGAAGCGCTGGGCCTTTTCCTTCGGACCCAGGTAGTAGTGCGCGTACATCACCACCAGCGCGCCGATGCCCAGCACCATCAAGGCGAACATCCACGCCAGCCCGTCCAGCCGCAGCGACATCGCCAGCCCGAGTTGCGGGATCCACGGGACGCTCCAGCGCACCACTTCGCCACCGGCGACATGGGGCGTCAGCACGGCCAGCAGGACCAGCCCGCCGACGGGCGCGGCACCTGCCAGCCAACCCAGGGTCCGCCGATCGGCGCCGGGCGCCATGGCCAGCAGTGCGGCGAAGATGAAGGGCAGGGCGAGCAGCAGTGGCAGCATCGGACTCCGGGGCGATTGCCGGTGGCGCGGGCCGGGAAAGCGGGCCGGCCATCGTACCCGATGACGCCGATCCGACCGGGCGGGGTTATCCTGCCCGGCTCACCCGGAGCCAACCGGAATCGTGCACGGAGCTGCCCGAGCCATGCGTGAAGCCCTCATATTCGGTGCTACCGGCCAGATCGGGCAAGCCTTGCTGCAGCACCTGCAGCACCTGCAGCACCTGCTGCCCGAAGGGTGGCGGGTCCACGCCGTGTCACGGCAGCTCCCGCAGCAGTCGGATGTCCATCATGGCGTGCACTGGCTGCGTGGCGAGCTCGGTGCTCCGCCGGCCTTGCCGGCGAGTGTCGATGCGATCTTCAGTTGCGGGCCGCTCGACCTGTTCTCCCACTGGTACGCGGCCGCGGCCATCGACGCCGGCTGCGTGGTCGCCTTCGGCTCGACCAGCGCATCGACCAAGCAGGCATCGCTGGACCCGAGCGAGCGCGACCTGGCGCGACGCCTGCTGGAGGCCGAGCAGCGTGTGCTCGATCGTGCGGCGCACGCTGGCGCGAGCGCAACCATCCTCCGCCCGACGCTGGTGTACGGCGCCGGCCGCGATGCCAGCCTGACCAGGATCGCCGCGCTGGGGTCAAGGTTCGGTTTCTTCCCGCTGCCCCGGGGTGCGACCGGATTGCGCCAGCCGGTGCATGTGGGTGATCTCGCCGCGGCCGCGTGGGCCTGCGTCGACCGGCCGGGGATCGCCGGCAAGGTATATGCACTGCCTGGAGGCGAGACCCTGCCGTACCGCGAGATGGTGGCGCGGGTCCTCGGATGCCTGCAGCCACCTGCGCGGCTGGTGGAGTTGCCATCGCCACTGTTCAAGCTGGCGCTGTCGCTGCTCCGGGCCAGTGGCCGTGCCGGTGGTTTCGGTGCCGCCGGCGTGGCGCGCATGGCCGAGGACCTGGTGTTCGATGCCACGCCCGCGATGCGGGACCTGGATTACCGGCCGCGGCGGTTCGAGCCCGAAGCCCGGATGTTCTCCGCGGACTGAGCGCTCAGATCTCCTTCGCTGGCGGCAGCGGACGCGCCTTCGCCTTCGCCCGCAGCGCGATCATCAGCACGCCACCCAGCACCATCGCGCCGCCGATCCACAGTTGCGGCCCGGGACGGTCGCCCCAGAACACGATGCCCAGCACCACCGCGAGTATCGGTGTCAGCAGCAGCCAGGGGGTGAGCTCGGCGATGGGATGCCGCTGGACCAGCACGAAGTACAACCCGTGCCCGAGCAGCGACGCGATCAGTGCCGAATACAGCGCACCGGTCCAGCCGACCCAGGTCGCATCAGCCAGTGCCGCCAGGCCGCCCGGCTCCAGCAGCAGGCTCAGTCCGAACAGGGGCAATACCGAGATCACGGCGCTCCAGCCCTGCTGGCTGACCATGCCCAGGCCGGTCAGTCGGCGCATCAGCACGGTGCCCAGGGCCAGGAATGCGGCCGAGACCAGCATCATCGCCAGCGAGAGGGGGCGATCGAGCACCAGCGGATCGAAGCCCAGCACCAGGATGCCGCCGAAGCTGACCACGATCGCGGTAGCCGTGCGCCAGCCGAAGCGCTCGCCCAGGACCACCCACGCCAGCACCGCCGACATCGGCACGTAGCTCTGCATCACGATGGCGACGGAGGACAGGTTGCCGGCCATCTTGAGCGCCCAGAAGCTGAGCCCGAAGTGCAGCACGTTGTTGCAGATCGCCACTGCCAGCAGGCGCGGCCACTGGCCCTTTGCCGGCGGCTTGATCATCACCGCCAGGATCGCGGCCAGGATCGCCATGCGGATCGCCGTGTAGAGGAACGGCGGTATCTCCTGCAGGGCATGGGCGGAGGCGAGGAAGTTGCCGGCCCAGGCGATGCAGATCACCAGGATGAGGACGAGGTCGCGCGCTGGCATCGGGGGGTCCGTCGTGGGGGCAGCCTATTGTCGCCGCCAATGGCGCCCGGCGGTGGTGCCGGTGGAGCGATGCAGTGTCCCGCGGCCACGCGCAGGTGCGGTCAATAGCGCAGGCCGAACTTCCGGTAGCCCTTGGCCAGCACCCAGGCCGGGCCGATCAGCAGGTAGGTCAGGTCGGTGAGGAAGCTCGGTTTGCGGCCCTCGATCCTGTGGCCGATGAACTGCCCGATCCACGCGACCACGAAGACGGCGGCGCCGGCCCACAACAGCACGGCCGTGCCGAACGCGTTGAAGACCGCGTAGCAGGCCAGGCCCATCAGCGTGAACATCGCCAGCATGCCGAGCCCCAGCATGCGCGAGTGCCGGTAATAGAAGAGGGTCACGGCGAACATCGCCAGTCCGGCCCAGAAGCCCTCGCGGAACAGCGTCCCGGGCGCGGGGATGCACCACAGCAGCGCGATGATGCTCCAGACGATCGCCGGCACGCAGACCACGTGGATCAGCTGGTTGGTGTCGTTGCGATGGTCGCCGGAGTAGCTGGCGAACCAGCGGTCGATCGGACGTTGCATGGCAGCCATCGGCACTCTCCTGGTCGCGGCGGCCGACCCGCCGCCGATCCCATGCTACCGCTCGCAGGCTGTTGTAGGAGCGGCTTCAGCCGCGATCGGAGGATCGGTCGCTCGCGCCGTTTTCCGATCGCGGCTGAAGCCGCTCCTACGAGGCCGCTCGTACCAAACCCGCCTCAGTCGATGCTGATGCCGGCCAGCTTCTCCAGCGCCTCGGCGTACCGCGCGCGGGTGCGCTCGATCACTTCCGGCGGCAGCGACGGACCCGGCGGGCGCTTGTCCCAGCCCGAGGCCTCAAGGTAGTCGCGCACGATCTGCTTGTCGTAGCTGGGCGGGCTGGTGCCGACCCGGTACTCGTCGGCGGGCCAGTAGCGCGAGGAGTCCGGCGTGAGCATCTCGTCCATCACGTAGAGCCTGCCGTCGGCGTCGGTGCCGAACTCGAACTTGGTGTCGGCCAGCAGGATGCCGCGCTCGGCGGCATGGTCGCAGGCGAACCGGTACAGGCGCAGGGTCGCGTCGCGCACCGCCTCGGCCAGCTCGGCACCGCACAGGCGCACGGCGGTGTCGAAGTCGATGTTCTCGTCGTGGTCGCCGACGGCGGCCTTGGTCGAGGGGGTGAAGATCGGCTCGGCCAGCTTCTCGGCCTGCTGCAGGCCGTCGGGCAGGCCGATGCCGCTGATCCGGCCGGTGCGCTGGTAGTCCTTCCAGCCACTGCCGATCACGTAGCCGCGGGCGATGCACTCGATCGGCACCGGCTTGAGCCGCTTGGTCACCACCGCCCGCTTCTCGTAGCGCGCGTGATCGACGCCTTCGGGCAGGACGGCACGGACATCGATGCCGGTGAGGTGGTTGGGGCAGATGTGGTCGGTGCGGCCGAACCAGAAATTGCTGATCTGGCAGAGCATCTCGCCCTTGCCCGGGATCGGGTCGGGCAGCACCACGTCGAACGCGCTGAGGCGGTCGGTGGCGACCATCAGCAGGTAGTCACCCGGCGGGGTGCCGGCGGGCAGCCGGTCGGCGGGCAGGTCGAACACGTCCCGGACCTTGCCGCGGTGTCGCAGCGGCAGGCCGGGCAGCTCGGACTGGGAGAGCGCGGGGCGGGGCTTGTCTGACAACGTCGGAATCCCTGGTGGCAGCTGGTCGGCTGTGTTGCCCCCGGCGCCGCGCATCCTGCACATCGCGCGCACGTGCGCGACCGGGCCGGGCAGTGTACGACGGTCCGCGCCGTGCTGCAGGTACACTTCGCCCCTGATCCGGAAGTGACGGCCCGGGGGCCGGGGCGAACGTGAAACGGTGGTACGGAAAGCTCCTGGGTGCGTTTGCCGGCGCCGCGCTGCTGCGGTTCAACCCGTTGCTGGGCGCCATCATCGGCCTGCTGATCGGCCATGCCTTCGACGCTGACTGGTTCAGGCTGCGTCGCAACAACCCCTACGCCATGCTCGGCCTGGACCGCGAGGCCAGCGACCACGATGTCGACCAGGCCTACCGTCGGCTGATCTCCCAGTACCATCCCGACCGCCTGTCCGGTGCCGCGCCCGAGCTGCGTGCCCAGGCCGAAGCCCGCGCCGCCGAACTCAACCGCGCATACGATCGCATCAAGGCCCAGCGCAAAACCCGGAAATGATTTCCCGCGTGTGCAGGAGCGGCTTCAGCCGCGATCGAATGCCTGCACGCGCGTGCCGTTCCGTGACCGGGGCTGAAGCCCCTCCTACAGAAGCTCGACCGAGGTCCCGACCATGCAACCCACCGTCATCGCCCCGTCCATCCTCTCCGCCAACTTCGCCCGGCTCGGCGAGGAGGTCGACGCCGTGCTGGCGGCCGGCGCCGACTGGGTGCACTTCGACGTGATGGACAACCACTACGTGCCCAACCTCACCATCGGCCCGATGGTCTGCGAGGCGTTGCGCAAGCATGGCGTCACCGCACCGATCGACGTGCACCTGATGGTCGAGCCGGTCGACCGCATCGTGCCGGATTTCGCCAAGGCCGGCGCCAGCATCATCAGCTTCCACCCCGAGGCCAGCCGGCACGTGCATCGCACCGTGCAGCTGATCAAGTCCCACGGCTGCAAGGCCGGGCTGGTGTTGAACCCCGGCACGCCGGTCGAGGTGCTGGACTACGTGCTCGAAGAGCTCGACATGGTGCTGCTGATGTCGGTCAACCCGGGTTTTGGTGGCCAGGCATTCATCCCGTCGACCCTGGACAAGCTGCGCCGGGTCCGCGAGCGGATCGACCGGAGCGGGCGTGAGGTGCGGCTGGAGATCGACGGCGGGGTCAAGGCGGACAACATCGCCGAGATCGCCGCGGCGGGTGCCGATACCTTTGTCGCCGGCTCGGCGATCTTCAATGCGGCGGACTATGCCGACGTGGTCGGGCGCATGAAGGCCGCGGTGTCCGGCGTCCGGGGCTGATCCGCCCTGCCCGTCGTCTACCAATAGAGAAGGGCCGGAAGCGATCCAGCTCCCGGCCCCGGTGATCTGGAGGCAATCCCGCCTCCGCCCGTCGTCCCTGCTATGGACTCCCATGCTGCCCGGCATCGGTGACACCGGGATGACAGTCGGGCAGTGCAACGGCGCGCACCCGGGCTTCACCAGCGCCTGCTAACTTCTGCGCGATGACCGCCGCCGACGTGCCCCTTGCCCCGCTCGCAGACGCACCGCGCTGGCGGCTGATCATCAACGGCAAGTCCGCCGGCGACGACTCCCTGCGCGAGGGCGTCGCGGCGATGCGCGAAGCCGGCGTCAGCCTGAGCGTGCGGGTCACCTGGGAGTCCGGTGACGCCGAACGTTACGTCGCCGAGGCCATCGCCGATGGTGTGGACACGGTGGTCGCGGCCGGCGGTGATGGCACGCTCAGCGAAGTGGCGGCGACCCTGGCCTGTCGCGACGAGGACGCCGAGGGCCTGCCCGCGCTGGCGCTCGTCCCCATGGGCACCGCCAATGACTTCGCCGCCGCGGCCGGGATCCCGCTGGATCCGATTGAGGCACTGGAGCTGGCCAGGACCAGCGTCGCGCGCCGCATCGACCTGCTGCGCATAGACAGCCTCGGTCGTGGCGGCGAGGGCGGCGGCGACCGGAGCCACTGGTGCGCCAACCTCGCCAGCGGCGGCTTCGGTACCCAGGTGACGGTGGAAACCAGTGAAGGCCTGAAGAAGCTGCTGGGTGGCCTGGCCTACCTGCTCACCGGCATCGCGCGCCTGGGGCGCATCGACCCGATCCACGCGCGCTTCAACGGCACGGGCGCCGACGGCACCACGTTCCGCTGGGAGGGCGAGTTCATCGCGCTCGGCATCGGCAATGGCAGCCAGGCCGGCGGCGGCCAGGTGCTGTGCCGCGATGCGATGCTCGATGACGACCTGCTCGAACTGACCATCGTCCCGAGCCTGGAGGGCCAGGTCGGTGCCACCATCGGCGCCGTCCTCAAGGGCGGGAAGCAGGCGGCGCTGGATCGCGTGGCGGTGCGCCGGCAGTTGCCGCGGGTGGAGATCGAGGCCGACGAACCCTTCGTGCTGAACCTCGACGGCGAACCGGTGGAGTCGACCCGCTTCCTCATCGACTGCGTGGCCAGCCGCGTGCGCATGCACCTGCCACCGGACTGTCCGATGGTGCGCGGCAAGGCGTCGCATCCGGCCGCCGAACCGGATAAAGTGTCGCGATGATGTCCCGGGCGAACCCCATTTCCTGCAAAGTTTCCTGCATGGCCGACGCGGGTTGGCGATGGTGGCTTGGCGCCGCCGTCCACGCTCCGTCGCATCCCCAGGAAATGCCGCATGACATCGCCCAACAGCTCCGCGCACGCCGCGCCCAGCGCATCCACAACGCCTGATCCGCAGCTCGAGCGGTTCCAGCAACAGGCCGCCGAAGGCCATACCCGCATCCCGGTCGTCCGCGAGGTCCTGTCGGATCTCGACACGCCGCTGTCGGTGTACCTGAAGCTCGCCGACGGCCCCCATACCTACCTGTTCGAATCGGTCGAGGGCGGCGAGCGCTTCGGCCGCTACTCGATCATCGGACTGCCGGCGCGCCGGGTCTACGCCTTTGCCGGGCACACGCTGTACGTCACCGAGCACGGCGAGCTGGTCGAGGCCCGCGACGTGGAGGATCCCTTCGCCGAGGTCGAAGGCCTGCGCAGCCAGTTCTCCGTCCCCCGCATCGAGGGCCTGCCGGGCTTCACCGGCGGGCTGGTCGGGTGGTTCGGGTTCGAGTGCATCCAGTACATCGAGCCTCGCCTGGCCGGGCCGCAGGCCGACGGGGCACACAAGCCCGACGAGCTGGGCACGCCCGACATCCTTCTGATGCTGAGCGAAGAGGTCGCGGTCTTCGACAATCTCAAGGGCCGGCTCTACCTGGTGGTGCACGCCGACCCGAGCGAGCCGCAAGCGTATGCGAAGGCCAACCGGCGGCTGGACCAGCTGGTGCACCGGCTGCGCACGGGCGGTACGACCTATCCGGAAACCATCGACCCGAACGGGCTGGAGGAGGCCGACTTCCAGTCCGGCTTCACCCGCGAAGGCTTCATCGAGGCGGTGGAGAAGTCGAAGGAATACATCCGCGCCGGCGACATCTTCCAGGTGGTGCTGAGCCAGCGCCTGAGCGTGCCGTTCAAGGCCCGCCCGGTCGACGTGTACCGAGCGCTGCGGGCACTCAACCCGTCGCCGTACATGTACTTCCTGGATGTCGGCGAGATGCAGGTGGTCGGTTCCTCTCCCGAGATCCTGGTACGCCTGCAGCACGATGCGCAGGGGCAGGGCACCATCACCGTGCGCCCACTCGCCGGAACCCGCCCGCGCGGGGAGACGCACGAGCAGGACATCGCGATGGAGGCCGAGCTGCTGGCCGATCCCAAGGAGCGCGCCGAGCACCTGATGCTGATCGACCTCGGCCGCAACGATGTCGGCCGGGTCAGCCAGCCGGGCACGGTCGAGGTGGGCGAGCAGTTCGTGGTCGAGCGCTACAGCCACGTCATGCATATCGTCAGCGAGGTGACCGGCACCCTGCAGCCGGGCCTGTCCTATGCCGACGTGCTGCGCGCCACCTTCCCCGCCGGCACCGTCAGCGGCGCGCCCAAGATCCGCGCGCTCGAGGTGATCCGCGAGCTGGAGCCGATCAAGCGCAACGTCTATGCCGGCTCGATCGGCTACCTGGGCTGGCATGGCGATGCGGACACCGCGATCGCCATCCGCACCGCGGTCATCCAGGACGGGCGGCTGCACGTGCAGGCCGGCGCCGGCATCGTGCACGACTCCGACCCGCAGAAGGAATGGGAAGAGACCATGAACAAGGGCAGGGCGCTGTTCCGCGCCGTCGCCGAAGCAGCACGGGGGTTGTGACGTGCTGTTGATGATCGACAACTACGACAGTTTCACCTGGAACCTCGTGCAGTACCTGCAGATGCTGGGCGCCGAGGTGAAGGTGGTGCGCAACGATGAGCTGTCGGTCGCGCAGATCGAGGCGCTGGCGCCCGAGCGCATCGTGATCTCGCCCGGCCCCTGCACGCCGGACGAGGCGGGTGTGTCGCTGGACGTGATGAAGCACCTCGGTCCCCGCATCCCCGTGTTTGGCGTGTGCCTGGGACACCAGAGCCTGGGGCAGGCCTACGGCGGCGAAGTCGTGCGCGCGAAGACGATCATGCACGGCAAGACCTCGCGCATCCGCCACGAAGGCCGGGGCGTGTTCAAGGGCCTGCCAGACGGTTACGAAGCCACGCGCTACCACTCGCTGGTCGTGGCCCGCGACACGCTGCCGGACTGCCTGGAGATCACCGCCTGGACCGAGGTGGAGGCGGGTGAAGCGAATGCCGACGCTGGCGCTGGCGCATCGGGCGCATCGGGCGCATCGGGCGCAAGCGGCGTGTCGAGCATGCCGGGCTCCCGGGGCACCCCCGCCTTCGACGAGATCATGGGCCTGCGCCATCGCGAACATCCGGTCGAGGGCGTGCAGTTCCACCCCGAGTCAATCCTGACCGAGCACGGCCACGCGCTGCTGAAGAACTTCCTGGAGCGCTGAAGTCGTGGCTGACGTGACCGGCTTAGCGCACACGACCCTGCATCCTTTCAACCGGGCTGCGCCGCGGTTCTATCCCCCATGGGGACTTCCTACGGGGTGTAGGAGCGGCTTCATCCGCGATCCACAGCCGTCCGCCCGCGCCGGTTCCACGTTTTGTAGGAGCGGCTTCAGCCGCGAACCCGAACCGTCCGTCCGCGCCGGTTCCACGATCGCGGCTGAAGCCGCTCCTACAACAGACGCCGGATCCGGTAGCGCCGGAGCCCCACCCCGCTGTAGGAGCGACGTCAGTCGCGACCCCGCAACCCTCCCACCCATGACCAGGTCGCGACTGACGTCGCTCCTACGGCCAAGCCCATGCCCATGACCCCGCAAGAAGCCCTGCAACGCACGATCGAGCACCGCGAGATCTTCCACGACGAGATGGTCGAGCTGATGCGCATGATCATGCGCGGCGAAGTCAGCCCGACCATGACCGCGGCGATCCTGACCGGCCTGCGGGTCAAGAAGGAAACCGTCGGCGAGATCGCCGGCGCGGCGCGGGTGATGCGCGAGTTCGCCTTGCCGGTCGAGGTGGCTGACCGCACGCACCTGGTCGACATCGTCGGCACCGGCGGCGATGGCGCCAACACATTCAATATTTCCACCGCGAGCACCTTCGTCATTGCCGCGGCTGGTGGCCGGGTCGCCAAGCATGGCGGCCGCAGCGTGTCTTCGAAGTCCGGCAGCGCCGACGCATTCGAGGCACTGGGCGCTGCGATCGAACTGCAGCCGGCGCAGGTCGCACAATGCATCGATCGCACCGGCATCGGCTTTATGTACGCGCCACTGCACCATCCGGCGATGAAGGCCGTCGCCCCGGTGCGGCGCGAGATGGGTGTGCGCACGATCTTCAACATCCTTGGCCCACTGACCAACCCGGCCAGTGCACCGGCGATCCTGATGGGGGTGTTCCATCCCGACCTGGTCGGTATCCAGGTCCGCGTGCTGGAGGAACTGGGCGCCGAGCGCGCGCTGGTGGTCTGGGGCCGCGACGGCATGGACGAGCTCTCGCTGGGCGCCGGTTCGCTGGTCGGTGAACTGCGCGATGGCAAGGTGCGCGAGTACGACATCCATCCGGAAGACTTCGGAATCTCCATGGCGGCCAGCCGCAACCTCGGTGTCACCGGGCCGGAGGAATCGAAGGCGATGGTGATGCAGGCGCTGGAGAACGTCGAAGGCCTTCCGCGCGAGATCGTCGCCCTCAATGCCGGCGCCGCGCTGTACGTGGCGGGCGTGGCCGAGGACATCGCCGACGGCATCGATCGAGCACGCAAGGCCATCGCATCGGGCGCTGCGCGCGCCAGGTTGGACGAGTTCGTCGCGGTGACGCGCGAGCTGGCCGGACAATAGAACAGGAACCCGACGCCGCCATGCCGACACCGCCGAACCCCGACATCCTCCAGAAGATCCTCGCGCGCAAGCACGAAGAGATCGAACAGCGCAGCAGGATCCGTTCGCTCGACAGCGTGCGTGCACGTGCCGGCCACCAGCCGCCCACCCGTGGGTTCGCTGCCGCGATCCGCCGCAAGCATGCGGCCGGCGAGGCCGCCGTCATCGCCGAGGTCAAGAAGGCCAGCCCTTCGAAAGGCCTGATCCGCGCGGACTTCGATCCCGCCGCGATTGCGCGCAGCTACGAGGCGGGCGGTGCCGCATGCCTGTCGGTGCTGACCGACGTCGACTTCTTCCAGGGCAGCAACCGCTACCTGGGCGAGGCGCGCGAGGCGTGCGCGCTGCCGGTGCTGCGCAAGGACTTCATCGTCGACCCCTACCAGGTGTACGAAGCGCGGATGATCGGCGCGGACTGTATCCTCCTGATCGTGGCCGCACTCGAGGATGGACCCCTGGTGGAAATGGCGAACCTGGCACACGAACTCGGGATGGACGTGCTGGTCGAGGTGCATGACGTCGACGAGCTCGAGCGTGCATTGCAGGCCGACTGCGAGCTGGTCGGCGTCAACAACCGCAACCTGCGTACCTTCGAGGTGTCGATCGAGAACTCGCTCGCGCTGAAGGCCATGGTGCCGCCGGACCGGACGATGGTCACCGAGAGCGGCATCGCCACCAGGGAGGACGTCGCCCGCCTGCGCGGCGCCGGCATCGACACCTTCCTGATCGGTGAATCCTTCATGCGCGAGCGTGATCCGGGCGCCGCGCTGCAGCGGCTGTTCGCGGCATGAGCCTGGCCGGGCCGGAGCCGCGCGAGTACCCGCCGGTACGCGAAGGCGCGCCGCTGGTGGTGTTCGATTTCGACCACACCCTGTACGACGGCGATTCCGGCGGCCACCTGTTCAAGTGGCTGATCAAGCGCCGCTGGTGGCGCATCGGCCTGGCGCTGCTGATCGCGCCGGTGTTCGCACCGATGATCGCGTTCCTGCCGACCCGGCGCGTGGGCATCTCGGCGTTCGTTTGGGCCGGCACCATCGGTTTCCATCGCCGCCGCGACCTGGACGCGCTGATCGACCGCTACGTGGCCCTGCATACCGGTGTCATCAAGTCCCACCTGTTGCCGATAGCACTGGACGTGCTGCACGGCCACCGCGAAGCCGGTGACCAGGTGGTGGTGGCGACCGGTGCGCCACCAGAACTCGCGCGCGCGATCCTGGCCTTCGTCGCCCACGAGGACGTGCCGGTGGTCGGAACCCAGGTCGGGCCGCGCTTCGGTGCCGTGGTCGCCACCCGCCACTGCCACAACGAGATGAAGATGGTGATGCTGCGCGAAGCCGGCTTCACCGCGCCGGTCGCCATCGCCTACACCGACAGCAGCGCGGACCTGCCGCTGCTGCTGGCGGCCCGCAAGCCGGTGGTGGTGAACCCCAAGGCGGATCGCGTCGAGATGTTTCGCGGCGTCCTGCCGCCCGGTACGCCGATCCTCAACTGGGGCTGCCCCGGCCGCGCCGGTGAGCCGGTGCGCTGACCCGGGCGCTTCCTGTAGGAACGACGTCAGTCGCGACCGCGCAACTCCGGCAACCGCGCAGCTCCGATGATGCGGCGTACAGGTCGCGACTCACGTCGCTCCTACACGGGCAGCGGCGCAGCAACGACGTCCGCGAAATGTAGGAGCGGCTTCAGCCGCGATCGGATGATCGGCCGTGAATGCCGACTCCACGATCGCGGCTGAAGCCGCTCCTACAAACGAACGAGCGGCCCGGAGGCCGCTCGGATGTGTACGTCGACAGCGACTGCCGCTAGCGCGTGCCGTACAGCACCACGGTCTTGCCGCGTGCATGCAGCTTGCCGTCCGCCTGCAGCTTCTTCAGCACGCGGCCGGCCATCTCGCGAGAGCAGCCGACCAGGCGGGACAGCTCCTGGCGCGAAACCCGCAGCTGGGTGCCGTCGGGGTGGCTCATCGCCTCCGGCTCCTTGGCCAGGTCGTGCAGCGCCCGCACGATGCGGTCGGTGACGTCCAGGAAGGCCAGGCGCCCGGCCTTGCGGCTGGTGTCGAGCAGGCGCCGGGAAATCTGGGCGCCGATGGCGTACAGCAGCTTTGGCGCATCGGGTGCCAGCCGCGACAGCAACAGGTCGTAGAAGCGGTCGTGGCCGATCTCGGCCAGTTCGCAGGGAGTACGGGTCCGCAGGATGACTTCGCGCCGCTCGTTCTCGATGAACAGCCCGAGCTCGCCGACGAACTCGCCAGGGCCGAAGTAGCCCAGCACCAGCTCACGGCCGTCATCTTCCTCGGTGATGATGCTGACCGAGCCCGCGATCACGTAGTAGAGCGTGCTGGCGGGGTCCCCGGGGCGGAAGACGTCCGTCCGCGAGGGGTAGCGTCGCCGATGGCAGTGGGCGAGGAAGCGTTCGATGACCGCGCCATCCGGCAACAGCGGATTGCTTCGGCGCAACGGATTCAGGGGGGCTACCGGGCTGGCGGACATGGGGATCATCTAGCTATGGTCGATTCAGCTTAGGTCGAACTGGCGGCGAGTGGCAAATCCTGTCACGGCGGGACAGGCGCCGGCCTGAACGAGCAGCCGGTCACATTCTGCACCGGTTTTCCCCCGGCGGCCGATTGCCCCATAATCGCCGCCTCCCCCGACGTTCCGGACATCATCGTGGTCAAACCGTTGCCGCGCCTGAGGTTGCAGGGTTTCAACAACCTCACCAAGGCACTCTCGTTCAATATCTACGACGTCAGCTTCGCCGCCTCCGAAGAGGAGCGGCAGCGATACATCGAGTACATCGACGAGGCCTACAACGCCGACCGGCTGACCCAGATCCTCACGGATGTGGCGGACATCATCGGCGCCAACATCCTCAACATCGCCCGGCAGGACTACGATCCGCAGGGCGCGTCGGTGACCATCCTCATCTCCGAGGAGCCGGTGATCGACAAGTCGCAGGCCAAGGGCGTGATCTCCGACGCGGTGGTCGCGCACATGGACAAGTCGCACATCACCGTGCACACGTATCCGGAGACCCATCCGGACAACGGCATCGCGACCTTCCGCGCCGACATCGACGTGGCGACCTGCGGCGTCATCTCGCCGCTGAAGGCACTGAACTACCTGATCGAGAGCCTGGAGTCGGACATCGTCGTGATGGACTACCGGGTGCGTGGCTTCACCCGTGACATCAAGGGCAAGAAGCACTACATCGACCACAAGATCAACTCGATCCAGAACTACCTGGCCAAGAACATCAAGGCCCGCTACGAGATGCTGGACGTCAACGTCTACCAGGAGAACATCTTCCACACCAAGATGCACCTGAAGGACTTCGACCTGGACCAGTACCTGTTCGAGGAGAAGGCGCGGAACCTTTCGTTCAAGGAGCGCATGAAGATCGAAGCGCGGCTCAAGCGCGAGATCGAAGAGCTCTACCACGGCCGCAACCTGGTCGACTGAGCCCATTTGCGGGACGTGTAGGAGCGACGTGAGTCGCGACCTGTACGTCCCAGCGGAGCTTCGTGGTCGCGACTTACGTCGCTCCTACGAGAAGGGCTGCTGTCCCGCGCGGGGACTTCCCCGGGAGTGTAGGAGCGGCTTCAGCCGCGATCGGATGATCGGCCGTGAGCGCCGGCTCCATGATCGCGGCTGAAGCCGCTCCTACAAATGCAGGTCGGTTCGCCGCCGCGCGAACAGGACGGGTTCGCCGCAGGGCGATCAGAACCGGTAGGCGATCGCCTTCATCAGCTTCGACGCCGCGGCCATCACCGTCGGGATCGGTGGCGGCAGGATCCGCGCGCCGGCCGCTTCGGCATTGTCGGCGTGCCTTGCCTCGTCGGCCTTCATCACCTGCAGGATCGCCCGGCTGCGACCATCCGCGGGGGGCAGCGACTCGAGGTGCTCGTCGATGTGGGCTTCCACCTGGCGCTCGGTCTCCACCACGAAGCCGAGGTTCCAGCCGTCGCCGCGCAATCCGGCCAGCGCGCCAATCGCGTAGCTGCTGGCATACCAGACGGGATTGAGCAGGCTGGGGCGGCTGTCGAGTTCGCGCAGCCGATCCGCACACCAGGCGAGGTGGTCGGTCTCCTCCTGGGCGGCGTGCAGCAGGTGCTCGCGCGTCGACGCATCGCGCGCGACCGCAGCCTGGCCGCAGTACAGTGCCTGCGCGCAGACCTCGCCCACGTGGTTGATGCGCATCAGGCCCGCGGCATGGCGGCGCTCGTCGTCCTCCATCACCACTTCCGCTTCTCCGCGCGCAGGATTCGGGCGCTCGGCGGCGGGCGCACCGAATACCGTCTCGAGGGCGCGCTGGGTATCGGAGAGCATGCGGTCGAGGGGTGTCAGGTGGCGGATGCTCATGTCACGGGTTCCGGGGTTGCAGGGAAAGGATGGGCACGGGGCGACAGCCGCTCGGCGAGGAACTCCACCGGGTGCTGCACCGGCAGCGTGGTGCCGTTTGCGAGGTGCAGGCGACACCCGATGTTGGCACTGAGCAGCCGGGTCGCGCCGCTGGCGGCGAGCTGGTCCAGCAAGGGGCGACGATACTCCGCTGCCCGCTCGGGGTCGGTGAGCATGGCGGTGCCGGCAGCGCCACAGCAGCCGAAGCCTGCATCCAGCTCGACCACTTCCAATCCGGGTACTGCTGCGAGCAGGCGGCGAAGCGCGGGCACCGACCCCACCACGTTGCGCTGGGTGCAGGGCAGGTGCAGGGCGATGCGTACGCCACCTGCGTCCGCGAAGTGCAGACGGTCGCTTCGGGACTGCAGGAACTCGATGGCGTCGATCGTTTCCCCGTCGACCTGGGCGGCGACTGCGTCGTGGCAGCCACTGGCGAGGGTGAGTACCCGGGCGTGCCCGGTGAACGCCGTTCGGTTGACGACCGCCAGCCGCTCCGCCGCCTCCTGGTTGCCCGCGTGTGCGTGCAGGGCGCCGCAGCACGTCTGTCGTGGCACCGTGGCCAGCTCTACGCCAACGGCCAAGCACAGGTGCGACAGCGCGGTCCGCACGGGCGCCTCGTAGCCTTTGGCGATGCAGCCGACGAAGAGTGCGGCCTGCGATTCCGGGGCGGGCGACCCTGCTTCAGGCGGTCGTGGCTGTACGGGGGCAGGAGGGGCCGGCAGGAAGCGCAAGCGCGCTGGAAGCCATGGGCGCGCTTGCCGATAGACAGCCGTAAGGCGCGCCAGCAGCACGGGCCTGGCAACAATCCATTCCACGAGGCGTTGCAGCGTGGTCGCACCCCGCCGCCGGCGCTGGTTCGCGCGGGCAAGGGTCAGCAGGGCGCCGTACTCCACTCCTGCCGGGCACACCGCCTCGCAGCTGCGGCACCCCAGGCAGCCGTCCATGTGGGCATCGCCGACGGGCGTGGGATCGATGGTGTCCAGCGCCCAGGCCTTGGCCAGTGCGATGCGGCCGCGGGGCGAATCTGCTTCCAGGCGGTCATGCCGGTAGGTCGGGCAGGCCGGCAGGCACAGCCCGCATTGGACACAGCGGTCGGCCAGGACCACCACGTCCACCTGCGGCAACGCCCCGTCGCGGGCGGAGGCGGGGGCGGGCATGGCGGTGGACATGCGGCGATGCTAGCATGGCCGGTCAGCTGGCTTGCGATGACCCGTCGCGCCCGCTATCATTCCGCTTCTTTCGTTCCCGCGCTCCAGGTGCGAGGCGAATTTCCCGCACTCCAACGCGTGGTGAAGTTCCGGCGACGGCCCCCGGCCATGGCGGAACCAGCCCGACCAGGTACCCATAGAAGATCAGTCATGAAGACATTCACCGCCAAGAACGAGACCGTCCAGCGTGACTGGTACGTGGTCGACGCCACCGGCAAGACCCTCGGCCGCCTCGCCGCCGAACTCGCCCACCGCCTGCGCGGCAAGCACAAGCCGGTCTACACCCCGCACGTCGATACCGGTGACTACATCGTGGTCATCAACGCCGAGAAGATCGTGGTCACCGGCAACAAGCTTGCCGACAAGAAGTACCACCGCTTCACCGGCTACATCGGCAACCTGAAGACCGAGACCCTCGCCCAGGCGCTTGAGCGCCACCCCGAGCGCGTCATCGAGACCGCGGTCAAGGGCATGCTGCCGAAGAATCCGCTCGGCCGCGCCATGTACCGCAAGCTCAAGGTCTACGCAGGTTCCGAGCATCCGCACACCGCGCAGCAGCCGCAGCTGCTGGACATCTAAGGTTACTGACATGGCAATCCAGCAGAATTACGGCACCGGCCGCCGCAAGTCCTCCACCGCCCGCGTGTACCTGCGCAAGGGCGAGGGCAACATCACCATCAACGAGCGTTCGATCGAGGAGTTCTTCGGTCGTGAAACCGCCCGCATGATCGTGCGTCAGCCGCTGGAACTGACCAAGTCGACCGACAAGTTCGACGTCAAGGTCACGGTCGCCGGCGGCGGCACCACCGGCCAGGCCGGTGCGATCCGCCTGGGCATCGCCCGCGCGCTGGTGGAGTACGACGAGTCGTTGAAGAGCGAGCTGCGCCAGGCTGGCTTCATGACCCGCGACGCCCGCGAAGTCGAGCGCAAGAAGGTCGGCCTGCACAAGGCTCGCCGCGCCACCCAGTTCTCCAAGCGTTAAGGTTTTTCGCGGCAGTCTTTGCCGCGATCCACCGATCTTCGGTAGAATTGTTTCCATAGCCCCGTCGCCAAGCGGTAAGGCACCTGACTCTGACTCAGGCATTCGGTGGTTCGAATCCATCCGGGGCTGCCATACAAGGCCAGCAATGGCCAACGAAGAACCCGCCGAAAGGCGGGTTTTTTGTTGCTCGGTTACAATTGAAACCATCGCGCCGAGGCGCCGGAACAGGAGTTTTCAATGAAGCTGGGCTCACTCAAGGAAGGCGGTCGCGACGGCACCCTGATCGTCGTATCCCGCGATCTCAAGCGCGCCGTGCGTGCTACCGGCATCGCCGACACCCTGCAGCGTGCGCTGGAGGACTGGAGCAACGTCGCGCCCCGGCTCAACAGCCTGTCCGACCAGCTCAACAGCGGTTCGGCCGAAGGCGCCTTCGATGTCGACCCGGCCGCGCTGGCGTCCCCCCTGCCGCGCGCCTACGAGTTCGTCGACGGCAGCGCCTACCTGCCGCACGTGGAGCGTGTCCGCCGCGCCCGCGGCGCCGAGGTGCCGGAGAGCTTTTATACCGATCCGCTGATGTACCAGGCCGTGAGCGCTGGCTTCTATGGCCCGCGTGATCCGGTCCGGGTGCCGAGCGAGGAGTACGGCATCGACCTCGAGGCGGAGCTGGTGGTGGTGACCGACGACGTCCCGATGGCGGCGTCACCCGGGCAGGCGGCAGGGCACATCCAGCTCGTCGGGCTGGTCAACGATGTGTCGCTGCGCAACCTCATTCCCGGCGAGCTGGCCAAGGGCTTCGGCTTCCTGCAGTCCAAGCCGCGTTCGGCGCTGAGCCCGGTGCTGGTCACGCCCGACGAGCTCGGTGATGCCTGGCGCGACAACAAGGTCCATCTGCCGCTGCTGACCCACGTCAACGGCAAGTGGTTTGGCGCACCGGAGGCGGGCATCGACATGCAGTTCGACTTCTCCCAGCTGGTGGCGCATGCCGCGCGCACCCGCCCCCTGTCGGCCGGCACCATCGTCGGCTCGGGTACCGTCGCCAACGAGGACACCAGCCGCGGCGCATCGTGCTTCGCCGAGCAGCGCACCGTCGAGACCCTGCGCGACGGCAAGCCTTCCACGCCTTTCATGAGCTTCGGCGATACCGTGCGCATCGAGATGCTGGACAAGGACGGCAACAGCATTTTCGGCGCCATCGAGCAGCGCATCGACCGCCACGACGCCTGACCGGCGGCGTGGTTGGCCGGCGAATGGCCGTCCGCTGCGACAGGGAACGTATTAACGTGCGCAATGGGGAGCGCAATGACTGAAGGAAGGTCGCGAATGGCCGATCAGCTGAAGCTGTACTCGTACTGGCGTTCGAGTGCGGCATACCGCGTGCGCATCGGCCTGAACCTGAAAGGCCTGCCGTACGAGACCGTGCCCGTGCACCTGGTGCGCGATGGTGGCGAGCAGCATGCGGATGACTACCGCGAGCTCAATCCGCAGGAACTCGTTCCGGTGCTCAAGCACGGCGAGCGCGTGCTGCGGCAGTCGCTGGCGATCCTCGAGTACCTGGACGAGACCTGGCCGCAGCCGGCGCTGATGCCGGTGCCGACGCGCGACCGCCAGCGGGTCCGCGCCATCGCGCAGACCATTGCCTGCGAGATCCATCCGCTCAACAACCTTCGGGTGCTGCAGTACTTCACCAACACCTGGAACGTGCCGCAGCCCGAGCGCGAGGAATGGATCCGGCACTGGGTGGTGGATGGTTTCACCGCGCTGGAGAAGATGCTGGACGGACATCCCAGCACCGGCGAGTTCTGCGATGGCGAGCTGCCGACGGTGGCCGACTGCTGCCTGGTGCCGCAGGTCTACAACGCCCGCCGGTTCGGCGTCGACATCGAGCAGTTCCCGACCATCGCCCGCATCGATCGCGCCTGCCTTGCACTGCCCGCGTTCGAAGCCGCCCGCCCCGAGAACCAGCCCGACGCTCCGGAGCCGAACTAACCCGGCGCGCCCGTGCGGCGGGCCGTCCCGGCTCCGCGAATGACGCTGCAACTGTAGCAGCGACGTCAGTCGCGACCCCGCGCAACCTCCACGCCACCTGTAGGAGCGGCTTCAGCCGCGATCGGATCATCGTCCGCACGCGCCGACTCCACGATCGCGGCTGAAGCCGCTCCTACATGACAGCGTCCGGACCCGGGGGTCGCGACTGACATCGCGCCTACACGGGCAGGCCACGGGGCGCGACGTGGGACCGGGGCGGGCCGAGGGCGCCGCCCCTGACTTGCTACTGCTCCCCGGCCGAGAACACGTCCGCGTAGGGGTTGTGTTCCTCGCCGGCGCCTTCCGAGAGGCGGAACTTCAGCGCCAGACCGTCGCGGGAATCGGCCGCGCGCAGCGCCTCTTCCATCTCGATCTTGCCCTGCTTCTGCAGCCGGAACAGGCACTGGTCGAAGGTCTCCATACCTTCCTCCAGCGTCTCTTCCATCGCGTGCTTGATCTCGTGCACCTGGCCGCGACGCATCAGGTCGCGGATGTGCGGGGTGTTGATCAGCACTTCCGAAGCAGGCAGCCGGCGGCCGTCGGTACCGATCACCAGTCGCTGGCTGACCACCGCCTTGAGGTTCAGTGCCAGGTTCATCAGCACGTTCTTGTGCGCGGCTTCGGGGAAGAAGTTGAGGATGCGCTCGAGCGTCTGGTCGGCGTTATTGGAGTGCAGCGTCGCCAGGCACAGGTGGCCGGTCTCGGCGAACGAAATTGCCGCCTCCATCGTCGTCTGGTCGAGGATCTCGCCGATCAGGATCACGTCCGGCGCCTCGCGCATCGCGTTCTTCAGCGCGCTGTGAAAAGCGTGGGTGTCGAGGCCGACCTCGCGCTGGTTCACCAGCGACTTCTTGTGGCGGTGCAGGTATTCGATCGGATCCTCGATGGTGAGGATGTGGCCGGCGATGTTGCTGTTCCGGTAATCGATCATCGAGGCCAGCGTGGTCGACTTGCCCGAGCCGGTGGAACCGACGATCAGCACCAGGCCGCGCGGGGCCATGATGATGTCCTTCAGCACCTGCGGCAGCTGCAGCTCCTCGATCGAGGGGATCACGCTGCGGATGGCGCGGATCACCATGCCCACCTCGCCACGCTGCTTGAACACGTTGACGCGGAAACGGCCGGCATCGGGCAGGGCATAGGCCATGTTGAGCTCCAGCTCGCGCTCGAACTGCGGCACCTGGCCCTCGTCCATCAGCGAGTAGGCGATCTTCTTGACCATGCCCGGCGGCAGGCCGGTGTTGCCGAGCGGGTGCAGCTTGCCTTCGATCTTGATATAGACCGGTGCGCCGGTGGACAGGAACATGTCCGACGCATTCTTTTCCGTCATCAGCTTCAGGAAATAGCCGATGTCCATGAACAACCCCCTCGTTCTCGACAATGAGCCGTTGCATGCGCACGGCCTGCCTGTTCACAATGGCCTGGCGATTTCCGTCCACCATGGCCCTCTTATGTCACGCAGCTTCGCACAAATCCGCTTCGCGCTGATGGGCACAGTTCTCGCTTGCGGCATCAGCGCCTGCGCGACACTGCCACCGCCCACCGTGGAACTCAACGACGCCCAGCAGGCAGTGGTCAGGGCCAGCGGCGCGGATGCCGACCAGTACGCCAGCGGGGAACTCGCCGCGGCACGGGAGGCGCTGGCTCGTGCCCAGGCGGCCATCTCCGAGGGGCGGAACGATGATGCCCGGAACCTGGCAGCCGCCGCCCATGCAGACGCCGACCTGGCCCACGCCCTGAGCCAGGAGGCACTGGCGACGGCCGAGCTGGCCCAGCGCCGGGCCGAGGTGGAGCAGTTGCAACAGCGGCTCAGGGAGACCACCCGATGAAGTTCTATTCCAGGCTGCTCCCGCTGGCGCTGGGCGCCGCACTGCTTGCCGCCGCCCCGGCCCATGCCCAGGAGGACGAGCAGGTGGTGCGCCTGAGCGCCGAGTTGCGCTCGCTCGATGCCGACCAGGAACTGCGCGACCTTGCGGCGTTCGAGCGCCTGCAGGCCCGGCAGGCGCTGGAGGCGCTGGCCAGTGCACGCCGAAGCGACCGCAACGCCGCTGAATACGTGGCCCAGCGCCGGGTGCGCATCGCCGGGATCGCCGCGCGCACCGAAGCGATGCAGCGCCGCATCGCCCAGCTCGAACGCGATCGCACCGACCTCATTGTCGAGGCCAGCCGGCGCGATGCCGCTCAGGCGCGTGCCGAGGCGGAGCGGCTGCGTGTCCAGGCCCAGATCCAGGCCGAGGAAGCGGCCCGCCTGCGCCAGCAGACCATGAGCGACGCCGACGCCCTGCAGGACATCGAATCCGCCCTGCAGAACGTCTCCGGGGTAGAGGCCGCCCGCCTGAAGGCCGCCCGCGCCCGCGAGGCCGAGCTCGCCCGCCAGGAAGCGGAGTTGCTGCGGGAGCTGGAAGCCGCCGAGAGCGGGGACTGAGGTTAGAAAATCGTTGTTCATCAGCAGCTTGGCTTGGTGAGGACGGCTGTGGACCAACAGCCACGGGCCTTTGCGGACGGTGCGCACCCGCCTCGTCTGCCATCGGTCTGAAACGCGACTTCGGGCGCTTGTCGACCCCCTGATGCAGGAGTAGGGTCGAGTCACCAGGAGGGGTTTTCCTCCCGGTGATTAGAGGCAGGGCCCATGCAGCCAGTCCCGGATGTCAACGAGGTATCCACAAGCCCGGTTCCGGCGATCCAGGTACCCAAGCGTGATCCCGCGTCGAAAGGCGTGGAGGCCCGGCCGTGAAACCCCCAGCGCCCCGACCATCCGGCCGGGGCGTTTGCACATGTGCTGAAGGAGGCTTTTCATGTTCGAAGAACAACCGCAGCCCGAGATCGAAGCGCTGATCAACTCCGACCCCGAGTTCAAGCAGCTGTACCAGCGCCACAAGAAGCTCGACAAAAAGGTCATGGATGCCGAACTGGGCGTGTTGCCGATCGACGACACGACGCTTGCGCAAATGAAGCGCGAAAAACTGGCCGCCAAGGACCGACTGGCCCGGTTGTACGACTCCCGCCAGCACTAGAACAGGCGCGGGCGGTGGCGGCTTCCTCGTCGACCACCACCGCCCGCCGTCTCCAGCCGTCGCCCCATGGCCACGGACCGTCAGCCCCTGTAGGAGCGGCTTCAGCCGCGATCGGATGATCGGCACCCCGTGCCGCTTCACGATCGCGGCTGAAGCCGCTCCTACAACAGCCCAGGCTGCAGCGGGGCGGGCAGTGACCCCATCCCGTAGAATCGCTGGGCCCGCCGCACCCCAGACGGCAACAGGATCCCGCCTTCCAAATGCCCATCGCCCGCTCCGTCCTCGACCTCATCGGCCACACCCCCATCGTCAAGGCCCAGCACCTCGACACCGGCCCCTGCGAGCTCTACTTCAAGCTGGAATCGCAGAACCCGGGCGGGTCGGTGAAGGATCGGATCGGGCTGAAGATGATCGAGGCCGCCGAGGCACGGGGCGACATCAAGCCGGGCGACACTCTGGTGGAGGGCACCGCCGGCAACACCGGCCTGGGCCTGGCGCTGGTGGCCCAGCAGAAGGGCTACAAGCTGGTGCTGGTGGTCCCGGACAAGATGAGCCGGGAGAAGATCTTCAACCTCAAGGCGATGGGTGCGCAGGTCGTGCTGACCCGCTCCGACGTCGCCAAGGGCCACCCGGACTACTACCAGGACCTGGCCGAGCGCCTCGCCCGCGAGACGCCGGGCGCCTATTTCATCAACCAGTTCGGCAATCCCGACAACCCGGCCGCGCACGAGTTCGGTACCGGACCGGAGATCCTCGCGCAGATGGCCGAGGCCGGCGGCCTGGACGCCATCGTCTTCGGTTGCGGCAGCTCGGGCACCATGACCGGCCTGTCGCGCTGCTTTGCCGAGCAGTCCCCGCACACCGAGCTGATCCTGGCCGACCCGGTCGGCTCGATCCTCGAGGACTACATCAACCGCGGCGAGATCGTGGAAAAGTCCGCCAGCTGGATGGTCGAAGGCATCGGCGAGGACTTCCTGCCATCGATCTCCGACTTCAGCCGGGTCAAGAAGGCCTATGCGATCAGCGACAAGGAGAGCTTCCTGACCGCGCGCGAACTGCTGGAGAAGGAGGGCATCCTTGGCGGCTCCTCGACCGGCACCCAACTCGCCGCGGCCCTGCGCTATTGCCGCGAGCAGACCATGCCCAAGAAGGTGCTGGTGCTGGTGTGCGACACCGGCAACAAGTACCTGTCGAAGATGTACAACGACTACTGGATGCTCGACAACGGCTTCATCGAGCGCGAGCAGCACGGCGACCTGCGCGACCTCATCCTGCGCCCGTTCTCGCAGCGCGACACCGTCGTGGTCGGCCCCGACGACCTGCTGATGACCGCCTACCAGCGCATGAAGCTGTACGACGTCAGCCAGCTGCCGGTGATGGACGGCGACGGCCTGGTCGGCATCCTCGACGAATCCGACCTGCTGATGCACGTCTACGGCGAAGAGGCCCGTTTCCGCGACAAGGTCTCCACCGCGATGGTCAGCAAGCTCGACAAGATCGACGTCCGCGACCCCGTGGAGGCCCTGCTGCCGGTGTTCGACCGGGGGCACGTGGCGATCATCACCGATGGCGAGCAGTTCCTCGGCCTGATCACCCGCATCGACCTCCTGAACTACCTCCGCCGCCGCGTCGAATAACCGCCCACCCCACCTGTAGGAGCGACGTAAGTCGCGACCCCACCACCCACCCAGCCGCCCCCATAGGAGCGGCTTCAGCCGCGACCGCGCCCCATCCCGCCCCCCGCGCCAGACAGCACCCTCAGCCGCTCCACAAGCCCCACAACGTCCTCCTCCCCATACCAGGGTCGCCAACACTCAGCCCGCCCTACCAGGGCGCTGGCGAACCGCTCCACGTCTGCCCCCACGTAGTCAGCACTGGCATTACGCTCGGACAGAGGCTGGTCGTAGCTCCCTACCAGCCCCGCCCGCTCGCGAAGCAGCGCGCCCTGGGAGGCCACGATGTCCTCGTAGCGCAGCACCCGCTCGGGGGGCAACGCCTCCCGGAAGCGGCCGAAGAACCAGCCCAGGATCTCCAGCTGGCGCTCCAGCAGGTCCGGCGTGGCGCCCAGCACGCGTGCCAGCGCCGGGCAGAGCCGCTCGCCCGCAGGCAGCCGGCCCCGTCCCACCGGCAGGTCCACGGAGTTCCAGGACGCCAGCACGGAAAGCGGGTTACGCACCACCGCAAGAGTGGGGAGCGCGGCGGCGAGCTCGGGGAGCAGCGCCGTGAACGCCGCGTTGTGCTTCACCACCAGCGTGAAGCGGCTCGCCGGCCGCCCGATCTCGATCACGCCCCGGCTGACCTGCAGCCGGCGCCGGCCCGCGCTGTTGCGCTCCGACGAGAACGGGTTGTCGGGCAGGGCCCCACCCCGGTGCTTCCCCACGGCGGTGCCGTCGTCGAGCAACTGCCGGCGGGTGCTCTCGAAAAATTGCGATACGGCGGCTACCGCTGCCGTCGGGTCGGCCGCGGGCAGCTCGTTGACCGGCATGGGTTCGAACAGCGCCACCGTATCGGCGCATTGGTCGAGGATCCTGCAGGCGAGGGTGGTGCCGCCGCGCGGCACCCCGGTCAGTGCGAGCCGGGGGCCGTCAGCCGACCCGGCGAGTGGATGTGTCACTCGACGCGGAACTCGGCAATCCCGACAGGCTGCATGTTCACGTCGATCTGGGCGTTGTAGGTGCCCGGCTGCATTCCGTCGGCTTCGGAAAACTCGAACACTATGTATTCCTCACCGGCGGGGGCCTGCACGGTTTCTTCCTTGTGGCTGTTGCCGTCCTCGTAGGTCCAGTACACGCTGACGTTGGCGCCCGGCGGCACGCCGTCCAACGGCGCCGAGACATAGACGCTATCACCCGTTGAGAAGCTGTTCTGGCCGGACATTGCGGCGCCGTCAGGGGCCAGGCTATTGCCTATGATCACGCGGTTGCTGGACGCAGCGGGTTCCGGCACATCCGCCGACAGCGTGGCAGGGCGACGTGTTGTTGCGGTGCTGGCGGTGCCCTCGGCAGTACCCGTGTCTGCATTTGTCGCCTGGTCCGCGACCGGCGTGCTCGTTTGCGGAGTAGCCGAATCATCGCCGCAGCTTGCGACGGAAAACACGACCAGGGTGGCAAGGAACGGGCGGAGCAGTGACATCCTCATGGTTCGGAAGCTCGCTTCGGGGGAAGGCTGCCGATCGTAGGGGAGGACTGGATTCCGGGCAAGATCTGTCGCCGGAGCAGGTATCCGTTCGGATTCAGAGGCACAAAAAAACCGGGCAGCCTAGGCTGCCCGGTTCCTGTACCTCAATGAAGCAACAGCTTACGGGATGAAGAAGCCGCCGTTGCTGTTGTGCAGGAACTGCTGCTCGGTCTGAGCGTCAGCATCCGTCAGGTTGGTGATCGTGCCGTCGTTCTGGTTGCGGTTCAGGCCCTGCACCATCATGCCGTCGAACTCGCCGGTGACTTCCAGGCGCCACTTGCCAGCACCGTTGCCGAACGAGCCGGTGATGCCCTTGGCCACGGCACCCTCTTCCAGGTCAACCGAGTTGAACTGCTTGGAGTTGCCTGCCGGCAGGTTGAAGCTGATCGGACCGGCCATGGTGCCGTTGTCGTCCCAGCCCACCACGGTGACGTTGCCGTCGAGGTTGGACGGGTTGATCACGCGGATGAAGGACTGCGCCGTCGTGTTGCCGGCCGGGTTGACGTGGTAGACGTCGACCACGGAACCGTTGTACTGCAGCGGAGCAACGTTGCAGGCGCCACCGGCGATGACGATTTCGTCGGTGCCCGGGGTCACGGTCAGGCTGTTCTGGATGCCGAAGGACTGGGCCGCCAGCTGGGTCTCGCCATCGACGGTCACGCAGAGGTTGCCACCGGTGGAGGTGTCGCCCGTGCTGCCGCCCAGATCCGTCACCGTCTCTTCCAGCGTGGCAGTGTCGCCAGCCGCATTGATGGTGTAGTCGCCGATCGAAACCGCGCAGGTGTCATCGGCAGCGAGGAACACATTGGTGAAGCCTCGAAATCGCCGGTGATGGTCGAGGTCAGGGTGTCGGTGCCATCCAGCGTCAGGCCGGCGGTGGTGTCGACGTCGATCGTGCCCAGCGAGGCGGTCACGAACTCGGCGCCGCCGATCTCGTACGGGAAGTTCACGAACGCGGTCTTCGGGTCGAAGGAGGCGCTCTGGCCGACGTCGATGCGGTACGGCTGATCTTCGGCGGTGCAGGTGATGGCTACGCCGTCGTCGCGGACGATCAGGTTCGGGGTGTAATCATGCAGGGTCGCGGTGCTGACCGGATCGCGCAGCAGGAAGCGGGCACGGGTGATCGCACCGTCGGCGGTGGGAACTTCCTGCAGGTCGAGGTTGGCGATGGAAGCAAGCAGGCCGACCGACACGGTGGATGTCGAGGTGGTGGGCTCGAACGTGAACTGGGCCTGGGTGGAACCCTGGGTGCCGCCGGCGGCCAAGGTAATGGTCCATCCACCGGTCAGCGCAGCGCCCGGCGCCAAGACTGGAGCAACGTCACCAAACTCGGCGCCGTCGCGCAGAGTCACCAGCAGCTGGAAGCCGGTGGTGCGGCCGACAATGATATCGCCCAGCTCGACGTTCAGCTGGACAGCTTCAGTCATGGTGACTTCGGAACCGACCTGGGTGGCCACGACCTCGGCGTCGGTATCGCCAGCGGTCTCCACATTGTAGGCGTAGGCGGCGGGGGCAACCATGGCGGCGGCCAGGGCCAGCGCGAGGGTCTTTTTCTTGTTGTACAGCGACATGTCGAAACTCCTAGTTTCCGGATTGTTGGTTTACAACTCGAACTGGATGCACTACTGCTCACCTGGTACCAGACAGCGGCAGCCGCCGGCATTCAGTTGCGCCCCGGGAAACCACGATGGCTATCGGGGTGCGGCCCGCGCGAGACGGCGAGAGCCGTATCCCGAGTGCATCGAGCTGCAGGCGGCAAGCTAGCCGATGCATGGGGATGAGTCAACAAGAGTTCAGGTATCGGTGCGGTACTGGGACGGGGCTCGCACTCCCACGAAGATGCCGCCCGATCGTTGGCCTATATACTGCTGCATTGCCGTATCGGGCATGCGCGCCTGCGCCGGGCGCCCCGGGGATGACCATGGAACAAGCAATCGTGCCCACCGAAGAAGCTGCCGCCCTCGCCGGGGCCGTCCCGGGGAAGCGTGCGTTGCTGGGTGAGCTGCTGCTGGCTGAAGGGTTCATCGGCGCGGCGGATCTCGACCGAGCCCTCGACCTGCAGGGACGCCTTGGCGGCCGGCTGGGCAGCGTTCTGATGCGAATCGGTGCGCTCAGCGAAGACAACCTGTTGGATACGCTCAGCCGCCAGCTGGGCCTGCCGGTGCTGGGGGTCGACCTGCCCCTGCCCGACGAGGACGCGCTGCGGCTGGCGGCCATGCAAGCCCCTGCGGGCGTGGACTGGCTGGTGGACCAGCAACTGCTGTTGTGGCAACACGATGCCGGTGGGCTCGCCTGCGCGGCCCGCGATCCGCTGGCGCCGGCCCTGCGCGATGCGATGCGGCTGGCGTTCCCCGGACAGGCGGTGCAGTACTGCCTGTGCCGATCGCAGGATCTGGAGCGGATGCTGGACGTGCTGTCGCGGCACGCCGGAGCGGCCGGCAGCGAGAACGGAGACGTCCAGGCCCTGAGGGAAATGGCCGAAGAGGCGCCGGTGGTGGAGCTGGTCAACAACCTGCTGGCCCAGGCTGTCGAGCAGGGTGCGTCGGATATTCATGTGGAACCCGAGGAGCAGCGTTTCGCGGTGCGCTTCCGCATCGACGGTGTGCTGCACTCGCGGCTGGCGTTGCCGCGCAACCGCTTCGATGCGGTCGCCTCGCGGCTGAAACTGATCTCGGGCATGGACATCGCCGAGCGCCGGCTGCCGCAGGACGGACGCATGTCCACCCGCGTGGGCGGGCAGGAGATGGACATCCGCGTATCGGCGCTGCCGGGAGTGCATGGCGAATCGATCGTGATGCGCCTGCTGCCCAAGGAGCGCAAGGAGCTGGGCCTGGAGCGGCTGGGATTCGAGCCCGACCACCTGCAGCTGATGCGCGAGTGGACGGCGCTGGCCAACGGCATCGTGCTGGTCACAGGGCCGACCGGCTCGGGTAAATCGACGACGCTCTATGCCTCGCTGGCCGCGGCGAACGATGGCCTGAAGAAGATCATCACGGTCGAGGACCCGGTGGAGTTCCAGCTCCCGGCGATCACGCAGATCCAGGCCCACCCGGACATCGGCCTGACCTTCGCAAGCGCGTTGCGGTCGATCCTCCGGCAGGACCCTGACGTCATCATGATTGGCGAGATCCGCGACCTGGAGACCGCGCAGATCGCGGTGCAAGCCGCGCTGACCGGGCACCTGGTGCTGTCGACGCTGCATACCAACGATGCCATCAGCGCCTTCACCCGGATGGTGGACATGGGCGTGGAGCCGTTCCTGGTGGCGACCCCTGTGCGTGCCGTGCAGGCGCAGCGGCTGGTACGTCGGCTGTGCACCTGCGCGCGGCCGGGCCACGTGCCTGCGCCGCTGGAGGCGGAGGCCGCGCGCTGGGCTGCTGACGTGCTCCCCGGACAGCCCGCGCGCTGGATGGAGCCGGTCGGGTGTCCGCGGTGCCTGGAGACCGGCTATCGCGGCCGGTTGGGCATCTACGAGATGGTCCCGGTGTCGGAGCAGATGCAGCACCTGATCGTGACCGGGGCCAGCGTGAATGAAATGAAGCAGCAGGCGCGGGACGAGGGCTGCCGCTTCCTCCGCGAGGACGGCCTGCTGAAGGCGTGGCAGGGCCTGACCACGGTGGAGGAAGTGCTGCGCGTGACCGGCGCCTGACCGACCATGGCACGGTACGACTACGACGCGGTCAGCAGCGAGGGCCGGACCCTGAAGGGCGTGCTGCGCGCCGGCAGCCCGCGCGAGGCGGCGCGGGTCCTGGAGCGCCGCGGACTTTCGGTGGTGTCGATCGCCGCCAGCGGTGGCGTGGAGCGGGCAGGCCGCCAGCGTCGGCTGCGCGCCAACGACGTGATCCTGGCGCTGCAGGAGCTGGCGACCATGTTGACTTCGGGCGTGTCGGTCTCCGACGCGGTGGGGTCGCAGGCGGTGTCGGCCCACCACCCGAAGGTCGTCGCCGCGTTCACCAAGATGTCGAAGGAGCTCCAGCGCGGCCAGCCGTTCTCCGACACCCTCGCCGGCAGCGGGTTGCCATTGCCCGACTACGCCGTGCAACTCGCGCGGGCCGGCGAGCTGACCGGCGAGCTCGGGCGTGCGCTGGTCGATGCCGGCCAACAGATGGAGTACGAGGAAGGCCTGCGGGCGGAAATGCGCAACGCCCTGGTGTACCCGGCCGTGCTGGTGTTCGCCGGTGCGGCTGCTGTCGCGCTGATGTTCCTGTTCGTGGTGCCGAAGTTCGCCTCGCTGCTTGACCAGGCCGAGGACCTGCCTCTGCTGGCGTGGCTGGTGCTGGCTTCCGGCACGTGGATGCGTGAGCACTTCGGTATGTTCATCGGCGTGGTGGTGCTGGCCGTGGGCGCCGGCGTCGTGGTGCTGCGCCGTCCCGGTGTCCGGGAGGGGCTGGTGGACCGGGCCGCGACCCTGCCGGTACTGGGTGCGTGGCTGGTGGAGTCCGACACCGCGCGCTGGGCCAAGGTGCTTTCGGCGCTGCTCGGCAACCGGGTGCCGGTGATGCGCGGCCTGGAGCTGGCGCAGAGCGGCCTGCAGATTCCCCACCGGCGGGCGCGCATGGGCGAGGTGACGCGCGCGGTGCGCGGCGGCAGCACCCTGGCCGATGCCCTGGAAGACCACGAGGCACTGACCGCCACCGGTTACAATCTGGTCCGCGTGGGCGAGCGCTCCGGCAAGCTGCCGGCGATGCTCGAATCGCTCGCGAAGCTCTACGAGGAGGCCGGCCGCAACAGGATGAAGCGCTTGCTGATCCTCATCGAGCCCTTGGCGATCCTGGTGATCGGAAGCATGATCGGAACCATCATCCTCGGGGTCATCCTGGCGATCACCAGCGCCAATGACCTGGCCATCTGACAGAGAACACCATGCACCGTCCTGTTCCCCAAACCGCTGCAGCGCGCCAGCGCGGCTTCACCCTCCTGGAGATGATCGTGGTCCTGGTCATCATCGGCCTGATCATGGGCCTGGTCGGGCCGCGGCTTTTCGGCCAGGCCGACAAGGCCAAGGTGCAGACCGCCGAGACCCAGATCAAGATGCTCGGCGGAGCGTTGCAGACCATGCGGCTCGACATCGGCCGGCTCCCGACCGCGGAAGAAGGCCTGCGGGCGCTGGTGGAGCGGCCGGGCGACGAGCGTGCCGCGAAGGCATGGTCCGGGCCCTATCTTGACGACAACGTCCCGGCCGACCCGTGGGGCCGCCCCTACCAATATGCGCCCGCATCCAGCGGCGCCAAGCCGTACACCCTGTATTCGCTGGGGGCTGATGGCCAGCCCGGCGGCGAGGAGTTCGATGCCGATGTGGGGCATTTGCCGGCGCGCTGAGCCGGCGGTGCAGCGCCTGCGGGCTGCCCGGGGCTTCACCCTGCTGGAGCTGCTGGTGGTGCTCTCGATCCTCGGGGTGGCGACCGCTTTGGCCGCACCCGCCGTCAGCGGCAGTATCGACGCGTGGCGGCGCCAGGCGGCGGTGGATGCGGTGGTCGAGCAGGTCCGGGGTTGGCCGGCCGACGCACGTTCGGCGGGGCGTCCGCTGCTGGTGACCGATGACCCGGACGCGGCCGATCGCGCCGAACTTTCAGTGCCGGAGGGATGGGAGCTGGTGGTCCCGCAGCCCTGGCGTGTGCGGGCCAATGGCGCCTGCGAAGGCGGCATGCTGCAGTTGCTGCGAGACGGGTCTTCCGTGGAGCTGGAGGTGCTTGCGCCCTTCTGCGAGATAGCCGCGGGAGAGGCGGGGTGACGCGCCGCGGATCGGCGTGCGGCCGTGCAGCAGCCACCGGGTTCACGTTGCTGGAGGCGATCATCGCGCTGGTGATTTTCAGCATGGGCGCGTTGGCGCTCTATGGCTGGCTTGGCAGCAACCTCAAGACGCTGGAGCGGGTGGATGTCCTGCAACGACGTGACGCTTCGGTGCGCTCGGGGCTGCAGGCCATCCGTCTGGTCAACCCGCTGGAGGAGCCACGCGGCCGCATGGCCGTCGGCAGCCATGTATTCGAGTGGGAGTCGCAGGAGGTGGAGCCGGTGCGGCGTGCGGTGTCGCAGGTGGGCCTGCCGACTATCTTTGAGGTCGGGCTGTTCGAAATGCAGGTACGCGTGCTGGAGGGTGGCGCCGAGGTCGGCGAATTCTCTGTGCGCCAGCTGGGCCACAGACAGGTAGGCGCGCTGGAGGAAGACTGAATGGCGAAGCGCGCACATCAACCCGGCTTCACGCTGATGGAAACCCTGGTGATGCTGGTGCTGGTCTCCTTTGCGGTGACCCTGATGTTCCAGATGCTGGGCAGCTACCGGGTCGCCAAGGAGCGCACGGCGGCCCAGGCGGGGCGGCTGGACCGCAGCGCGCTGATGCAGGCCTGGTTCCGGGAGTCGGTGGAGGGCCTGTACCCGCTGGACGGCGAGCCGCTGCAGGGCGCAACCGCATCGTTCTCGGCACAGACGCTCAATCCCCTGCATGCCTCGCCCGGGGCGCCGGTGGCCATCGGGTGGTCGCTCGAGCAGGAGGCGGACGCGAGCTGGATCGTCTACAGCGAGGCGGGCGAGGAGCGCTGGAGGTTGGAAATGCGTGATGCCCCGGCGCCAGGCTTCGTATTCCTCGATGGGAATGGTGCCACGCACGCGGGGTGGCCGCCCGCCCAGGGCCTGCAGGAAGCGCTTCCCGCGGCAGTGGGCCTGGTCTGGGACCGGAACGATTCCGACACCGGCCGCCTGCTGTTGGGATCGGTACGGCACAGCCGTGAGCCGCGCATGGTGCCGTTCGAAAGCGAGGTCGACTGATGGCTGCCATGCGCAGGGCCCCCGCCGGCGGTTTCGTGTTGGTCATGGTGCTGGCGATGCTGGTGATCCTGTCGATCCTCGCCGGTACGGTCGCCGCCACGTCGGCCCGCCTGCGCGAGGAGCAACTGGAGCGCCAGCGGGACCTGCAGGTCCAGCTGGACATGGCCAGCACGCAGGCCACGGTGATGTACCTGCTGAATACCCAACGCATGACGTTCGGCGGCCTCACGGTCGACGACAGGATCGCACTCAGCGAAGACGAGCGCATGGCCCAGAGCCGAGGGGAGGACGTGCTGTCCAACATGCCGGTCGGCAACGAGATCGCGTTGGATGGCCGCGGCTATCGTGGGCTTGGCGACGTGGTGTTCGCTATGCGCGATGACCGGGGCCGGCTGGCCGTGAACTGGGCGCCGCGCGATGTCCTGGAGCGGTTTCTGGAGCTGCACGGGTTCGCGCGGCTGCCGGCGCCGACCCTGTTGAACCGCCTGCTGGACTACCAGGATCCCGATGACCTGTACCGCCTGAACAGCCTGGAGCGGGAGGGCTACCTGTCACGCGGCCTGCCGCCGCCGACCAACCGGACGCTGGCCACGCCTCTCGAACTGCGGCGGGTCGTTGGCTGGGACGAAGCGCTAGGGCAGGTGGAGGACGGCCTGCTGCTGAATGCGCTGACAACGCGGCGCTCGGCGCAAGTCAATGTGAACACCGCTCCTGAAGCCGTGCTGGCCGCGCTGCCAGGCATGGATGCGAATGCAGCCCGGCGTGTGGTGGAGGCGCGGCAGGTCCAGCCCTTCACCTACCTGCCGACGTTCTTCCAGTTCGTGGGGGGCGTTCCCGGTTCAGAGGATGCGTTGGCACTGTATCCTTCCGACTCTGGGACGCTGGAGCTGTGGGCACCCGAAAGCGGCACGATGCGGGTCCTGCACTGGACCCTGACGCCACGTGACGAGGGGGGAAAGCCGTGGCGCGAGGATTATGAATTCACAGTGGCAAAAAACGAGGCGGGCGCTGGAACCGTACCGCTCGCGCCTGGCGCGGCGGTTCTCGCCGACGCGATACCTGCGCAGGAGTGATTCGCTGGAATTGCTGGAGTCCGGCGGCCGGTCCAGGGTCTGGTTGCTGTCACGAGCTCTTTGCGCCTACACCACCTTCGATGCTTCGGCCATTCCGGCCCGCAAGCGTGGAGGGTTCGTAGCCACTGCCCTGTCGCGCTGGTCGCCTTTTCCGGACACCGAGCACCACGTTGAATGGGTGGGCGCGCGTGCGATGGCATGGGCATGGTCACCCAGCGGTGTACTCGCGCTGGACACCGATGGCGAAGCCGCTCCCGACCGGATGCTGCCTGAAGCGATATTCCGTGGTGCACCGGCGGCCGAAGGTGCTGGAGTGGTCGGCATGTCGGAGGGCTACGAGGGCCGGGTCTGGAAGAACGGTGTGCTTGAGGCGAGCCAGTGGTGGCCTGAACTGCCGACGCCGGAAGACTGGCGGCTGTTCATGAGGGGCGCCGGAGCCCCCGGCGGCGACATGGTGCCGCCGGTCCAGTCGGCGGATGTCGCCCAACGCCCGTGGACCCGCCTGGGCGGCAATGCCGCCTGGGGCGAAGTGGCGGCGCGGAACAAGCCGCTGCTGGTGGCTGCGGCGATCGGGCTGGCCGCGGCGGTACTGATGATGCCCCTTGGCGGCGGAATCCGACTGCTGTTGTCCGGGGCCGCGCTGGAACGGGAGATCGCTTCGCAGGACGAAAGCCTGCAGAGGATCATTGCCGCTCGCGAAGCTGCTGAACGGGATGCGGCGCGCATCGATGCCTTGGTGGCGCTGAGGCCGCCGGCGAGCCAGTTGCAATTGCTGGCGGTTGTTGCCGAGCTGACGCCAGGCCGGGACTGGCAGTTGCTGGAGTGGCGAATGCCGGACCGGCAGACGCTGGAGGTCGACCTGCGCATGCCGTCGCCGGATCCCCGTGCACTCGTGGAAGCATGGGAAGGGTCGGGCCGTTTCCAGGCTGTCACGGCAGAGCTGGGGCGTGGCGGCAACGAGGTTGGCATGCGGGCGACGGTGTTGCGGCACGTGCCGGAGGCTCCGCAATGAGCGCGGCCACCGCCTGGTCATCGGCGCGGGACGAGTGGAGCCGGAATGCCAGGCTGCGGTGGGGCGTGGGGGTTATCGCACTCGTGATAGGGGTCTGGGTGTTCCTGGTGCTGCGGGACTGGCGTGACGCCTTGGCCGAAGAGTATCTGGACCGCCACGCGTACCTGGTCAAGATGCAGTCCCTGGTAGGCCAGGACGAGTGGCTGGAACGCGCTGAAGCTGCCGCGCGCATTCGGGCGGCACTGGAAGCGGAAATCCCGTTGGCGGACACGATCGGCATCGCGCAGGCCACCGTCCAGACCTGGGCGCGTGACCTGGTCGCGGCCAGCGGTGCCGAATTGCAGGTCCAGGCGCAGGCGGCCCAGGAGGTGGAGGGCCATCCCGGGCTGTTCCGGGTGCCGGTGGTGATCAGCGGGGGGCTACAGGCACCCAAGGTGATGGAGCTGATCCGACAGGTCGAAAGCTATGGCAGCCTTGCGGTCATCGAGGAATCCCTGATCATGAATCGCCAGAACGAGACGTTCTCGCTCACGGTGGTGGCCTACTTCCAGGTGCAGGAGGGTGTCGCCGATGCGGGTGCCTGACTGGCTGGTGGTCAGGCGGCCCTGGTTGGCGGGCCTTGTAGGCGGGGCGGTGCTTGGCCTCGCATTCGGCCTGCTGCGGCCGGTCCCCCGGGCGACTGCCGAGGACATCGCGGGCCCGGCCTGGCAGCTCCCTGATCCGGATGTCCTGGTCCGCGCGGACGAAAGCGGTTTTTCGAAGTTGCGCAATGCCCGGTTCTGGGGGGGCAACGGCTCCATGAACGGCGGGCCGGGCAGCAAGCGCGTGGAGTGGCGTCTTACGGGTATCATTGCCGATCCTGTTCCGACGGCCCTGGTGCTCGCCACTGGCGATCCAAAGACGGTTTCGCTCCACGTGGGGGATTCGCTGCCGGGCGGGGGCGAAATCGTCGGCATCTCTGCCGACGCGGTCGAGTACCAGCGGGACGGCTGCCTGCAGTCGCGCATCCTGTATGCGCCGGCCCAGCCCGTTGGAGGGGATCCATGCGCATCCAAACCGTGAAAGGGGCAAGTTTCATCGTATGAAAAGGTTCCTCCTGCTCGCCTTCGCAGTCGTTCTGCTGGGCCACCTCAACGGGTGCGCGCGGCCGGTGAAGGTGAGCTTGCCCGAGCCGGTGCCCCGCCCAGAGCAGCAGGTGCCTTCACCGCCAGACCAGGCGCTGGTAGCCGGTGAAGGCGTGGATCGACCGGATTCGCTTGTGCGCACCGCAACACCCTCCCTGTCCCAGAGCGGATCGGCCGTGTCGGGGTTGAGGGTCACTGAAGACATGCCTCCGGTTCGCGGCGAGCCGATTGCCGCCAACATCGAGGGCGTGCCGGTACCGGCTTTCATCAACGAGTTTTTCGGCTCCATCCTGGGTGTCGGCTTTCAGATGGACCCGGCGGTTGCCAAGCTCAACGACCTCGTCACGCTGAGGACTCCCGGCCCGCTGCCGCCGGAGGAGTTCTACCAGCTGGCGGTACAGGTCCTGAAGACGTACGGCATCCGCACGCGGTACGAAGGCGGACGGGTGATGTTCACTCCAGCAGCGAAAGGCGGAGATTTCGAGCCTCCGCTGGTCCTCAGCGGAAGGACGCTGCCGCAGGTGCCGATCACCCACCGGCCGATATTCCAGCTGGTGGAGCTGCAGGCCGTGCGCACAGGTGACGTGAGCCAGTGGCTGAAGACCGCGTTCGATTCGGACGGCCTGCGCATCCAGGACGACCTCAACCGCAATGCCATCGTCCTGTACGGTAAGCCGGACATCGTGCAGCAGGCAGTTGCGGCCATTCGCGTGCTTGATCGTCCGTACATGCGCGGGCGAGTGAGCACTCGCCTCGAGCCGGCGTTCGTGGCGGCCGACGAGCTGGGGCGGCGGCTGGTGGACGTGCTTGTCGCGGAAGGTTACGGGGCGTCGTTGCATTCGGGGCAGGGGGTAGTCCAGGCCACCTCGGTACTGGTGCTGCCGGTGGTGGCTTCCAATACCGTGCTTCTTTTTGCCGGTGACGCCGAACTGCTCGACCACGCGGTGCAGTGGGCACATACCATTGATCGGCCGAATCCCGCCTCCGGAAGCCAGAGCCTGTTCTACTACATGGTGAAGAACACCCAGGCGCAGGACATCGTCGCCACTTTGAATGGTGTTCGCACGGCTGCCGCGCGGGCGTTGGAGCCGACCCGCGATGCGCTTTCCTCTGGGGAGGCCAATTCGGCGGACGGCCGCGGCGCGGCGGCGCCTGCCACTCCTGCCGCGTCAGGTGGTGCCGCGACAGGATCGCTTGCCGACGGCCAGCTGGTCCTGGATGAGCCTCGCAATGCGTTGATATTCCAGGGCGAAGCAGCAGCGTGGGGCCGGCTGCTGCCCCTGATCCGGCAGATGGACAGGGCGGCACGCCAGGTGATGATCGAAGTCACCATTGCCGAGGTGAGTCTGGAGGACAACGAAGAGTTCGGCGTCAGCTGGCTGGCCAAGAACGACATTGGCCGCTTCAATGGCACGGTCACATCCGGAATTCTCGGGGACTCCGATGCCGAGTCATTCGGTGGTCTGACCTACCTGCTGGATATTGCCGGACAGGCCCGGGCCCGCCTGCGCGCGTTCGCCGACGACAGCCGGGTCACCATCCTGTCGTCGCCCCGCCTGATGGTGAAGAGCGGGGAAGAGGCCAGCATCGACGTGGGTACCGAAGTGCCGACAATTTCAGCACAGACCGCATCGGACCAACAGACCGACGGTACCTCCAACATCCTGCAGTCGGTCCAGTACCGGAAGACGGGCATCATCCTCAACATCAAGCCGATCGTGTATTCGGACGACCGCATCGACCTGACGATCAGGCAGGAGGTCAGCGAGGCCCTGCCGTTGTCGGCTGACTCCACCGTCCAGTCCCCATCGATCTTCAACCGCGCGGTCAGCAGCAGCCTGAGCCTGCGTGACGGCAGCTCCATCCTGATCGGGGGGCTGATGTCGAACCGGACGACCAACTCGGATGGGGGGGTGCCCTACCTCAAGGACATCCCGGTACTGGGAAACCTGTTCAGGAACAGTACCCGCAGGTCCAGTCGGACCGAGCTGGTGCTGATGATCGTGCCCTATGTGGTCGAGACGGATGCACAGGCACGCGAGCTGAGCCAGTCATTGGGCAAGGGCTTCCAGCATATCGAGATGCCGAATGGTCGCGTGCCGCTTGACGGCGTCGAGCAGGCTCCTCCCGCGCCGCAGACCCAGCACTGAGCGGAGCCGCGACATGTCCCCGCGGGTGGGGTTCGTCATTGGTGGTGTACAGAAGGGTGGTACGACCGCGTTGGCGGAATTCCTGTCCGCCCACCCTGACCTGGTGCTACCGGCAGTGAAGGAGGCGCACGTCTTCGACGATCCGCGCTTCGACGATCGGTGGGACGCGGTGGAATTGGACCGGCGATACGCCCGGCATTTCCCGGAGGGCCGGAGAGCGGCAGCTTTGTATGGTGACGCGACCCCGATCTATATGCTGCATCCGACGCTCATCGCACGGATCGCGAGATACAACCCGGCGATGAAGTGGGTGCTGATCCTCCGACACCCGGTAGAGCGGGCGGTGTCCCACTACAGGATGGAGCGTGCTCGCGGTACGGATCGCTGGCCGTTCTGGGCAGCGGTATTGCTGGAGCGATGGAGGCTACGCGGAGAACGCCGCTTGGATCTGTCTCCAGGCTCGCCATTGCGAAGGTTCAGTTATCGCCTCCGTGGCGACTATGCGGCCCAGCTGGACATGATCCATGCCTATTTTCCGCCCGCCCAGGTCCTGATCATCAAGAACCGGGCGTTGGCCGACTACCCGGAAGAGACCCTGCGCAGCGTGCATGGGTTCCTGGGGGTCGAGCAGAACGCCGAAGCGCGATTCGACCGCGTGTTTCAAGGTGACTATCCAAGATTGAAACCGGGCGGGGCGCGTTGGCGCCTGATGTGCTGGCTGATGCGCCGCGAGTTGGAGTGCGCGAGGAAGCGTTACGGAATCACCTGGCCATGAGCCGGGCACTTTTCCAACGCGAGGCGCCAAAGATCCGGAAGCTGCCGGAGTACGTCGTGAAAGGCTCCCCGCTCGCGTTCGAGGCTAAACCTTGCGGCAGTCGCGATGCCTCCACTTGCGAGCCTGTGGCAAAGGCCAGGTTCGTCGAGTCGCGTCACCGCCTGGATGAGCGCTTCCAGTTCCAGCGGCGGGGCCAGCGCGTTCTGTTCGGGCTTGAGGTATGCGCGGTTTCCGACGCAGTCCGGCACCACGGTCGCACATCCTTGCGCCATTGCCTCCAGTCCCGGCAGATAAAACCCCTCGGTCGGCCGGGGCAAGACCACCGCGATTCGGCATCCGGCGAGAAGTTCGAGGTAGCGAGCCGGGGGAATACGCAAATTGTTCAGATGTACGTGTCGCCCTGCATCGCGTAATCGGGCGGCGAGTGCCGCACCCAGCTGAGGTTGCTTGATGGCGTCGATGAAGATGCCCGTTCGGACCGTATTTCGCGGAGGTGGCGGCACGGATATCCCCGCCTCGATCACTATCACCGGGCCGAGGGGCTCCGCGGGCGCGATGGCGTGGGCCACTGCTTCACTCACACAAATCCGCACTGCTGGTCGCTTCAGAAATCGATAGCGCGGGTCCTTGGCATCCCCGTGACGGACGTGCTGCACCAGGTTGATAACCGGGCGGACGTGGTCATCGTGCGGATAGGCTTCCCAGTCAACGCCGCCGAGGAACAGGGCGTCGGCCGCGGCGGGCTCCCATTTTTGGAGCACGGGAAGATCATGAACTCGCCACGGGTTCTGCGCTGGGACGCTGCTCGCGGTCTGGTGAATCCGGGGTTCCCACCCGGGGGCGGAACCGGCGTGGCGGAAGTAGTCCCAGACCTTGCCGTGGCCACCACTGTAGCGCTGGAAGTCGCGATAGAAGAGCAGGCTATGGCTCACGGGGCTGATGATCCTGCGACGGGAGGGGCAGGGGCTGCTGCCTGAGCGAAGCAGCTTAGGATAAGCGGCCGCCGGCATTGTGGCGACGCCCGCACGTGAACACATCGCAGCTGCCAAGAACAACCGTCGCAGCAGGTTCACTGCCGCTGATCTCACTTTGCGTCTGCGAGCTGCCGCTTACCTGACGCGGTTACGTTACCAAGCCACGCAGCCGGAGATCGCAGTGGACGGGCAGACAGTGGCAGCTCCACCATCTTCTGGACCGACGCTTCCCAACCATTCAGGCCGTCTCCGCCTCCGGTGCTAGAATTCCCGGTTCGCCTCGCCCGTGCCTACGGAAGATCCGCTATGAGCCATACCAACACCGGCGATGCCGGCCGCAAGCACGGCCTGGGCACCCTCGCCATCCATGCCGGGCAGTCCCCCGACCCGAGCACCGGCGCGGTCATGACCCCGATCTACGCCACCTCGACCTACGTGCAGTCGAGCCCCGGCGAACACCAGGGTTTCGAATATACGCGCAGTCACAACCCGACGCGTTTCGCCTACGAGCGCTGCGTCGCGGAACTGGAAGGTGGCTCGCGCGGCTTCGCCTTCGCCTCGGGCATGGCCGCGACCTCGACCATCCTGGAGCTGCTGGACGCCGGCAGCCACGTGATCGCCATGGACGACGTTTATGGCGGTACCTACCGCCTGTTCGAGCGTGTCCGCCGTCGTACCGCCAACCTGGATTTCAGCTGGGTCGACCTCGACGACGCTGCGGCGTTCGAAGCCGCAATTCGCCCTGAAACGAAGATGGTCTGGATCGAAACCCCGACCAACCCGTTGCTGAAGCTGGTCGACATCGCTAGGATCGCGAAAATTGCGCGCAAGCGTGGCTTGATCGTCGTGGTCGACAACACCTTCAGTTCCCCGATTCTCCAGCGCCCCATCGAGCACGGCGCGCACATCGTCATGCATTCGGCGACCAAGTACCTCAATGGCCACTCCGACATGGTCGGCGGCATGGTGGTGGTGGGCGACGACAACGAGCTCGCCGAACAGATGGCTTTCCTGCAGAACTCGGTCGGGGGCGTGCAGGGGCCGTTTGACAGCTTTCTTGCGTTGCGCGGCCTGAAAACCCTGCACCTGCGGATGAAGGCGCATTGCGAGAATGCGCAGGCGCTCGCCGAGTGGCTGCAGGGTCATCCGGCAGTCGACAAGGTGATATATCCGGGATTGGAGTCACACCCGCAGCACGCTCTGGCCACGCGCCAGATGGACGGGTTCGGCGGCATGGTGAGCATCCTCGTGAAGGGTGGTGTCGATGCGTCGCGTCGGTTCTGCGAGCGCACCCGACTGTTCGCCCTGGCCGAGTCCCTGGGCGGGGTGGAAAGCCTCGTGAACCACCCGGCCATCATGACCCACGCAAGCGTGCCGCTGGAGCGGCGGGCAGAGCTCGGCGTGGCAGAGAATCTGGTGCGCCTGAGCGTAGGCGTGGAATACCTCGAGGACCTTCGCGCCGACCTGGATGCCGCGTTGTCGTGAGCGAGGGTTTTTCATCCGCGTCCATTCCCGTGGGCGCCCGCTCAAGCGGTGCGCCCGGCGCATTCTGGCGGGAGCTGAAGGAGAGTTTTAGAAACCCCGAGTTTTGGGCGTTGTCGAGCTGGCTCGACATCATCGTGCGGGCACGCAAGTCCCGCTTCGGCATCCTCTGGCTGCTGGCACCTTCCGTCGTCTACGTTTTCGGCCTGGGCCTGTTCTTCGCGAGCATGCAGCCCGGCGGTGGCTCCAATTCCTTCTATGCGTACGTGGCGCTCGGCGCCATGGTATTTCGCACGTTGATGTCGGCGGTCATAGGCAGTGCGACCGTGTTCAATGGCAGCCACTCGTTCATCATGGACGGGCATATGCGGTTGACGGACTTCCTCTTGCAATCCCTTGCAAAGTCGTTCTTCGATTTCTGCATGTACCTGCCGGTGGTGATTGTTGCGCTGGTGATCGCCGACGGTATATCCCTCACCGGCCTGTTGTGGGCGCTGCCCGCTGTAGGCCTGATCTACCTCAACGGACTATGGATATCGGCCGTGTTCTCGCTGGCCGGTGCGCGGTTTCCGGATTTCGGGCAGTTGCTCAACACCGTGTCGATCTTCCTGTTTCTCCTGACCCCTATCATCTGGTATCCGGAGATGATGCCGGCCGGCAGCATCAGGTCACTGCTGATGCGCCTCAACCCGTTCTATCACTTCGTGGAAATCTTCCGTGCGCCGATTCTGGGTGATCCGGTGGAAGTGATGTCGCTCTGGTACGTGGGCATCATGACGGTCGCCGGGCTGGCCTTGGCGACATTGGTGTATCGCCGCTATGCCCGTTTCGTGCCGTTGTGGATCTGACCATGGGTGCGATGATCAAGGTCGAACACCTCTCACTCGACGTCCCTGTGTTCCTGCAACGTGAGCGGGGGTCGACGGGTTGGGGCGGCATGTTCTTCGGTGCTGCGTTCGATCCACCAAAGCGCCGGATGGCTCGGCTGCTCGACGACCTGAGCTTCGAGATCAAAGAAGGCGACCGCGTCGCCATCCTCGGCCGCAATGGCGCGGGTAAATCAACCCTGCTGCGGGTACTCAACCGCGTGTACCAGCCCAGTCACGGCAGCGTGGTAGTGGAAGGTAGCTGCCAGGCGCTGCTGAACATGTCCTTGGGCTTCAACGCCGAAGCCACGGTGCGGGAGAATATCCACCTGCGCGGTATAGCGATGGGGTTGAAGTCATCCTTCCTGCGCGAGCAGATTGGGCCGATCCTCGAGTTCTCCGGTCTCCAGGAGAAGGTCAACCACCGCCTGCGCACGCTGTCTTCCGGGCAGAAGATGCGCCTGGGGTTTGCCATTTCAACATCGGTGCAACACGACATCATCCTGATGGACGAGTGGGTGGGCGCCGGCGACGCCGACTTCATGGCCAAGGCCAAAGAACGCATGCGCAGCCGCGTTGGCGGCAGCAAGATCGTGGTACTCGCCAGCCACAGCGTCGGCCTGCTGCGCGACATTTGCAACAAAGCGCTCGTACTCGAGCGGGGGAGGCTTGTGCACGCTGGAGACATCACAACCTCGCTCAAGCACTACCACGACCTGATGGCCCGGGCCCGTAATACGCCGGACGCCCCCGGCGAAACGGAGGTGCCCGTGCATGGGCAGGTCTACGGTGCGGTGGAAGAGATCACGGCGGCTGGCGACGGGCGTTTCCTTGTCAAGGGCTGGATGGTCGACACCGAGGGCGCCGTACCCAGCGGCCTGGCACTGGAGCGGAACGGCTTTCGGTACGTCGCAGAAGAAGTTGAACGGATCCCGCGTCCGGACGTGATGCGGCACTTCGGACTGAGCACCGAGCAGTGCGGCTTCCTGGCACTGGTCAAGGTGCCTGGTTGTTCCGCCCCCGCCGATCTCGGAATTGGGGTGCGGGTGCTGGGCGGCGCAACAACCGACACATCGGGAACCCAACTGCGCATGGCGGCAGCGGTTGCTGCCGCACTTTCCCCGGCCGCCGTGTCTCCCCCCAAAGAAGCCCAAGGCTGAACAGGATCGGCTCCCTCCATGGCCCAGTACCAATCTTTCCCGGACGCCGTCGGCGATTCGCGTACGCTGGACAAGCTCCGGGCGCTGCGCTTGCCGGACCTGAAGGACAGGATTTTCCTCGACGTCGGTTGCAACGAGGGATTTTTCTGTGGCTTTGCGCAGTATGCCGGCGCTCGCCGGGCGGTCGGGTTGGACAAGTCCCGCCTGTTCCTCGATCGCGCGCAACGCCGGTATCCGGAATGCGAATTCGTACTTGGGGAATGGGATGCCCTGCCGACCGGTCCATTCGATGTAGTGTTGCTGGCGTCGGCCATTCACTACGCTGAAGATCAGCCGGATCTCATCCGGCGGCTGGTGGACCTGCTGACGCACGACGGCGTGCTGGTGATTGAGATGGGCTTGGTGTCTTCCGCCAAGAGCGAGTGGCGCCGGGTCAAGCGGGGTGACGACGAGCGGATGTTTCCCTCGATGAAGATGCTCGAGGAAGTGCTTGCACCCTATGCATGGAAATGGATGGGCCCAAGCGTCGACCAGGCTGGCGACCCGGTGAAGAGGCACGTGATCCACGTCATGCGGCGCCGGCCGGTTGCCTACCTCCTGATGCAGCCACCCGGTTATGGGAAAACCACGATCGCTGCAGGATTGTTCAAGGAGGCCGGGGTCGTCCGGGTGTCTGGGGATGAACTGGTCCTGCAGGTGGCGCGCCAGCAGTTGGCCGCGCCCTCCGCGCTCTATCGGCTACTTGCAAAAGACTTCTCCCCTTTCCGGATCGATGCGTCGATCCGGAAGGTATTTGACGCCGGCCAAGGGGCGGCACTGGTCAAAGTGTTCGCGGATGCGGCCGGTGGAGGTGACTTTGCACTCGACGCCTACGTACCAGAGGGGTGCCACGCAGAGGTTGAAAAGTGCTTGGCGGATGCGGGTTATCTGCCGGTGCGACTGCACTGGGAGAGGGCAGGTCTGGCTCCGCTGGCGCCAGACCACCTAACCGGGCTTGCAGAGTCTTACTTCAAGTCCTTGGCGGGCAGGACCGCTCTCGCGGTTGACCGGCCGCCGGGTCGCGGCTACGTGGATACGATCGAGGTTGGTGGACCAGGTGTAGTGGTGACCGGATGGGCGGTGGACGGGCGCCAGCAGGCAGGTCCTGCGGCAATAGATTTGTGGCTGGGAGAACAGCGATACCGGGGTGAAGTGTCGGTGGTTTCAAGGCGTGACGTGCAACGCCGGCTTGGCCTCGCGCACGAACGCTTCGGCTATCGCGCAACGGTTGAATTGCCTGCAGCGATGACCGTATTGGAGCTGTTGCAGCAGGTACGGGTGTCGGCAGTGTGGGCGGACGCCGTCGAAGTGCCATTGCGTTTCTCCACTTCGCTGGAGCAGATGGCCGGGGTGCGCGGCCAGTGAGCACCAGCGCGCCGCGAGACATGGCCCGGGTAGCGGCAGGGACGGATATGTCATGCAGTTGATCATCTTGGGGATGCACCGATCGGGGACGTCGATGCAGACGCGTCTCCTCAACCTCGCCGGGGCTTACTTCGGTCCCGAGGGCGCCAACACGGGAGCGAGCGAGGAAAATCCGAGAGGATTCTGGGAGCGCCGCGATGTCCGCGCACTCAACGACCGTGTGCTGCATGCGGCTGGCTGCGACTGGAACCGCGCTGTCGATTTCGAGCTCGCCAGGGTGCCCTTGGAGGACAGAGACCACTTCAAGCGTGCAGCTTCCCGACTCGTCTTGGACATGGACGGGCACCGTCCCTGGGTGCTGAAGGAGCCGCGGCTGTGCCTGCTGTTACCGATGTGGCGCGAGGCATTGGAGTGTCCGGTTGGTATCCATGTCTTCCGCCATCCGGTAGAGGTCGCTTCCAGCCTGCTGCGGCGCGACGGCATGCCGATCGAGGTGGGGCTGGCGCTGTGGAAACTCTATGTCTGCAGCTCGATCCACGCTTCGCGCGGAATGCCCTGCATCACCAGCTTTCACCGGGACTTCGTTACCGACCCCTATACCGCGACGTGCGAGATGGTCAATCTCCTGCAGCAGGTCGGCGTGAGCGGCCTCCGCCTCCCTAGCTGTGATCTCTCAGTAGGTTGTTCATCCGGGGTGGTCCCGGAAGACTGGAGGTGCGAATCAGCCACCCCTCCAGGAGCCCCGGATGAACCTGCATAAACATGCCCGCCTTAGCCCTCGCGGTCGAGCCCTGCTCGTGGACCGCATCTTGATTCAGGGCCTGCGCGTGGAAGAAGCCGCACACGCCGCCGGCGTGAGCGTTCGAACAGCGTACAAGTGGCTGAAACGGTTCAAGGAAGAAGGTTCGGGCGGGTTAACCGATCGATCCTCGAGACCGCGGCACTGTCCCCACGCGACAGCGCCACGGATCGTGGATCAGGTGCTGGAGCAGCGTCGCGCCCGGCAGACTTATCGG
>NZ_FUXP01000018.1 GCF_900167055.1 Lysobacter spongiicola DSM 21749 | reverse complement strand
GCCTGGGTGTGCGCTTCGAGCGTGTCCTGACCGACAACGGTGCCTGCTACAGATCGCGCAGCTTCCGCCGCCTGGTCCACCGGCTCGGCATGCGCCACCTGCGCACGCGCCCCTATACCCCGCGTACCAACGGCAAGGCCGAGCGGCTGGTCCAGACCTGCCTGCGCGAATGGGCCTACGCACGCTCCTATGCCAACTCCGAACAGCGCGCAGGCGCCCTCCCGGGCTGGCTGCACCACTACAACTGGCATCGGCTACACGCCAGTCTTGGCTACAAGCCGCCCATTACCCGCATCCCGCTGAACAACGTGCTGGGTTTACACAACTAGACGGCTTACGTCGCCATCGCTCTTGTCCCACGGGGACTTCCTTCGGTCGTAGGAGCGGCTTCAGCCGCGATCGGATGTCCGGCCAGGCCATCCATTTCACGATCGCGGCTGAAGCCGCTCCTACAGGAGCAGGCCGGAGCAACGAGCGCATCAGCCATGTACAGGCAGGGGTTCGCGGTCGTTACCAGGGCTCAGCCCGTGGCGAAGAGGTCGGCTGGCGGTGCTTCAGGAGCCAGCGCGCCTTCCAGCTCCAGCAGGAAGCGCTTCGTCGGCAGGCCGCCACCGAAGCCGGTGAGGCTGCCGTCGGCGCCGATGACGCGGTGGCACGGCAGGACGATCGGCAGCGGGTTGCGGCCGTTGGCGGCGCCCACCGCACGGGTGGCGCTCGGGCGGCCGACCCGGGCGGCCAGCGCGGCGTAGCTCTGGGTGCTGCCGAACGGGATTTCGGCCAGGGCCAGCCAGACGCTGCGCTGGAAATCCGTGCCGCGCGGCGCGAGGGGCAGGTCGAAGCTGCGGCGGCTGCCGGCGAAATACTCCCGCAGTTGCGTGCGAGCGAGTGCCAGCAGGGGGTGGTCGCCTTCCTGCCAGTCCGGCCCACGCCTGACGTGGTGCCGGGAGGGGTGGAACTCGATGGCCCGCAGTCCGTCATTGGAGGCCGCCAGCATCAGTGGCCCTACGGGGCTGTCGATCGTGGTGAAGGTGGTCATCGTCTTGCCTCGGCTGCTTCAGGGGGGCGGAGTGCGGCTCCGGCCAGCGTGGGGTCGGCATGGATGGGCGATCGCGATCGGGCCGGCGGCGTGGCTTCCGCCGCGTGGCACCACAGGTGCATGACCGCGTAGGCCCGCCAGGGCTGCCAGCCCGACGCCGTCTCCATCAGCGAGCGCGTGGTCAGCGGATCGCCATCGTTCGAGGCGACCCTGCGGAGCACCAGGTCCTCGGCCGGGAATGCATCGGGGTGGCGCAGCACGCGCATCGCAATGTATTGCGCGGTCCACGGGCCGATCCCCGGCAGCGCCGTCCAACGAGAGGCGAACTGCTCCAGGGTCTGCTCGGACCGGAAATCCACCCGTCCATCCAGCAAGGCACGTGCGACGCCGCGGATGGTGGCGGCACGGGTGCGGGTGACCCCGATACCTGTGAGATCCGCGTCGGCGAGAGTGGAGGCACGCGGGAACAGCCGGTGCAGGTCGGTCGCCGGTGCAGGTTCGACTTCGGCTCCAAAACGTTCCACCAGTCGCGCCGCCAAGGTGCGGGCAGCCGCCACGCTGACCTGTTGCCCGAGGATGGCGCGCACGGCGATCTCGAATCCATCCCAGCCCCCGGGCAGCCGCAGGCCGGGGCGGGCCTGCATCAGCGGTGCCAGCAAGGGGTCGCGCGAAAGCGTGGCGGCGATGACCTGGGGGTCGGCATCCAGGTCGAACATGCGGCGGACGCGCGTGACGATCGCCAGCAGATGGGTGGTCGCGGCGCCGTGCACCTGCAGTTCAAGTGCGTGCCCGTCGCGCCAGGGGGTGACCTGCAGCCAGCCGGGGCCGGCGCCGGTATCCTCCGGCGCCAGCAACCTGGCATAGCTGTCGGTGTCCACCCGCTCGACCCCCGGCAGGGATCGGCTGCGGAGGAAGTCCAGCAGGGCCGGAAAGTCGTACGGGGGCCGATACCCGAGCTTCAAGATGATCGCGTCGTGCGCGCGGCCCGGCGGCCGACGGCGCAGTTCCCGCGGCGCCATGCGGTAGGCATCGCGGAAGGCGGCGTTGAAGCGGCGCAGGCTGCCGAAGCCGGCGGCCATCGCGACCTCGATGATCGGCATGCCGGTTTCAGTCAACAGTTGCTTGGCGAACAGCAGCCTCCGGGTGGCGTGCACGCCGGCCGGTGCGGCTCCGAGACGGTCTACGAACAGTCGACGCAACTGCCGGTCGCCGACGCCGACGCGGCGGGCAAGTTCCGCCACGGGTTCCATCGAGAGCAATCCGTCCTCGATCAGCTTCAGCGCACGAGCGACCACCGCGTCGCCACGGCGCCAGCTGTCATCGCCCGGTGCCAACTCCGGTCGGCAGCGCAGGCAAGGCCGGTAGCCCGCAGCCTCGGCCGCGGCGGCATGCTCGTAGTAGGTAACGTTCTCGGGGCGGGGCGGTGGCGCCGGGCACACCGGCCGGCAATAGATGCCGGTGCTGCCGACGGCGGTGAAGAACAGGCCATCGAACCGGGCGTCCCGGCTCAGGCGGGCCTGTTCGCAGACCAGCGGATCGAGAGCGGCGCGGGCATCCATGGATGACATGGACGCAGGCTAGCACCGGGAACGGGCCCGAACTGGTCGGATCCGGACGTCGATGTCCCGCTTTACGGGGCTCGCAGCGCTGGCGCCAGCGCCTCCGCGCCACCATCGTTCGCGGCCGGCTCCACGCCGAGCAGGCGGGCCAGGACGGGATACACGTCCACGTTGTCGATGGCGGGGACGGCCACGCCCTGCCGGAAGGCAGGGCCCTGCGCCAGGAACAGGGCGCGCATCGAAGGCAGGCCGGGATCGAAACCGTGTGAGCCGCGGGCGCGGTCGGCTGGGCGGCGGCCCAGCCACTCCGCAGGCAGGGCGTCGCGGCCCTCGTCCATCTGGCAGACGATGGACGGGACCCGCGGATGGCTGCCGTAATGCCACCGCTTCGGCAGTGCCTCCTTTCGCCAGCAGGCATAGCCTTCGTGCCGGCCCAGCAGTTGTGCTTCCGCCTGGCGGGTCCGCCCGGGCAGCGGCTCGAACCCAAGGGACTGGCCGCCGGTGACGAGACGTGCGTTGCCCGGGTCGACCATGGACTCCGTCGTGACCGACGCGCCGGGTGGCACGGTGGCCATGCCATGGTCGGATACCACCACCAGGTTGACCTGCCCGGCGACGTGCCGGTCCTGCAGTCCATCCAGCAACCGCCCGATGGCGGCGTCGACCTCGGCGATGGCCGCGTGCGCCTGCGGCGAGTCGGGTCCATGGTCGTGGCCGGCATGGTCCAGCGCTTCGAAATACAGGGTGGCGAAACGGGGTCGGGTGGATGGCGGCTCCGACATCCATCCCAGCACGGTGTCGACGCGATCCGGCATCGGCAGGCTGTCATCGAAAGGCATCCAGCGCGTCGGCCTTACGCCCTGGATCGCCGCTTCGCTACCCGGCCAGAAGAGCGTTGCGGTCGGCATCCCGGCGCGTTCGGCGGTAATCCACAGCGGCTCCCCGCCCCACCAGCGGCCGTCGGAGACGGCATCGCGGTTGCGCAGGCTGAACTCCCCCAGTACCTCGTCGCGCATCGTGTTGTGCACGATGCCATGGCGGTCCGGACGCAAGCCGGTGACGAGCGTGTAGTGGTTGGGGAAGGTCAGGCTGGGGTAGGAGGGGGTCATCCACTGCGCCCGGACCCCGCTGGCGGCGATCCTGTCGAGGTTGGGCGTGATGCCCAGCTCGAGGTAATCGGCACGGAACCCGTCGATGGAGACCAGCAGCACCGAAGGCGCGGTGACGGCGGCGTCGGCGGCTGCCGGTGGATCATCGGCGATGTCGGCGCGGCTGGCGCATCCGGCAAGGGCAAGGCCGAGGAGACTGGAAAGCGCGAGTGCGGCTGCGGTGGCCGCGGACCTGGAAGCTGGCATCCGCTGATGATACCCAGCCGATGTTTCAGGTATGCGCCTCCCTGTAACGCCGCTGCTGGCGATTCCCCGGTGCGGCGTGGATGACAGCCATCTGAACGAAAGTGCCCGGCCGCTACGCCACCACGCCGGCCGGGCGTATCTTCAAGGGTCCCAAACACCCCCGGAGAAGCACCATGAAGTTGCTGCTGCTCGCCACATTGCTCGCATCGCCCGCGCTCGCACTGGCCCAGGTGTCGGAGCCCCAGGTCAACCCGCACGTGCCGCAGGACACGACGCTCGACGAAAAGCGGGCGGAGGCCGAGCGTACCCAGGCCGACGCCGACCGCAACTGCGTCCGCTACACCGGTTCGCATATCAAGGCACCGCGGAACGACCGGCGCTCCAGGGACGAGCTCGAGAAAGTCGAGGGCCTCGACAGGAACGACTGCGTGAGCGCCAACGGCCGCGTCTATTCCCGTTCCGACCTGGAGCGCACCGGCGCCATCGACGTGGCGGATGCCTTGCGCCGACTGGACCCTGCGATCCGCTGAAGCGCCTGGAAAACCCAGGTGATTGCAATCCCCGACGCCCGGCCCCGCCGGGCGTCCTGCCATCCAGCGGTGCCCGGGGCTCGATGCGATAATCGCGGCCTTCGTTCCACTACAGGAAGCCGCCGATGTCCAGCCTCTCCGACCACGGTCGCCACGACCCCAGCCGCGTCATCCGCGCCCCCCGTGGCAGCGAGCTCAATTGCCGATCCTGGCTGACCGAGGCGCCGTTCCGGATGATCCAGAACAACCTGGACGCCGAGGTCGCCGAAAACCCGGCCGAGTTGGTGGTCTACGGCGGCATCGGCCGCGCCGCACGCGACTGGGAGTCCTACGACGCCATCCTGGAATCGCTCAAGCAGCTCGGCGACGACGAGACCCTGCTGGTGCAGTCGGGCAAGCCGGTCGGCATCTTCCCGACCCACGCCGACGCGCCCCGCGTGCTGATCGCCAACTCCAACCTGGTGCCGGCCTGGTCCACTTGGGAGCACTTCCACGAGCTCGATAGGAAGGGCCTGATGATGTACGGCCAGATGACCGCAGGCAGCTGGATCTACATCGGCAGCCAGGGCATCGTCCAGGGCACCTACGAAACCTTCGTCGAGATGGGCCGCCAGCACTACAGCGGGGACCTCAAGGGCAAGTGGATCCTCACCGCGGGGCTCGGCGGCATGGGCGGCGCACAGCCACTGGCCGCCAGCCTGGCCGGCGCCTGCAGCCTCAACATCGAGTGCCAGCAGAGCCGCATCGACATGCGCCTGAAGACGCGTTACGTCGACGAGCAGGCCGACGAACTCGACGATGCACTCGCCCGCATCGACCGCTACACGAAGGCAGGCGAGGCCAAGTCGATCGCGCTACTTGGCAACGCCGCCGAGGTCCTGCCCGAGCTGGTGAAGCGCGGCGTGCGCCCCGACGCGGTCACCGACCAGACCAGCGCGCACGATCCCGTGCACGGCTACCTGCCGATCGGCTGGAGCGTCGACCAGTGGCTGGCCGAACAGAAGGCGAATTCCGAGCGCGTTCGCGACGAGGCGAAGAAGTCGATGCGCGTACACGTCGAGGCCATGCTCGCGTTCGAGAAGCAGGGCATCCCGACCTTCGACTACGGCAACAACATCCGCCAGATGGCCAAGGACGAAGGCTGCACCAATGCCTTCGATTTCCCCGGCTTCGTCCCGGCATACGTGCGTCCGCTGTTCTGCCGCGGCATCGGCCCGTTCCGCTGGGTCGCGCTGAGTGGCGATCCCGAAGACATCTACAAGACCGATGCCAAGGTCAAGGAGCTCATTCCCGACGATGCCCACCTGCACAACTGGCTGGACATGGCGAAGGAGCGCATCAGCTTCCAGGGCCTGCCGGCGCGCATCTGCTGGGTCGGCCTCGGTCAGCGCCACAAGCTTGGCCTTGCCTTCAACGAGATGGTCCGCAATGGCGAGCTCAAGGCGCCGGTGGTGATCGGCCGCGACCACCTCGACAGCGGCAGCGTCGCCTCGCCCAACCGCGAAACCGAGGCGATGCAGGACGGCAGCGATGCCGTGTCCGACTGGCCGCTGCTCAACGCGATGCTCAACGTCGCCGGTGGCGCGACTTGGGTCTCCCTGCACCATGGCGGCGGCGTCGGCATGGGCTACAGCCAGCACAGTGGCGTGGTGATGGTCTGCGATGGCAGCGAGGAAGCCGACAAGCGCATCGCCCGCGTGTTGTGGAACGACCCCGGCACCGGTGTGATGCGACACGCCGACGCGGGATACGAGATCGCCAGGCAGTGCGCCAGGGAGCAGGGGCTCAAGTTGCCGATGGTGCTTTAGCCTCTGCATCCCCCAGCTGGTCGTCGCCTGCCGTTCTAGTGACCCTGGTAGGGCGTTGGCGAGCCGGACGGCATGTGCTAGTTTTGCATCGCAAATGCATCGCAAATGCAACGTGAACTTGCGCGGAGAGTGCTGCCATGAAACCCGCCCCGATGAAATCGGCCACCATGCCGTCGCTGCGCGTCGCACCGGAACTGCGCCAGGCGGCCGAATCCGTGCTCCACGACGGCGAGAGCCTGTCCAGCTTCATGGAGCAGACCCTCCGCGATGAAGTGAACCGTCGCCGGATGCAGGCCGAATTCGTCGTCCGCGGCCTGGCCGCGCGCGAGGACGCCAAGCGCACCGGCGTTTACTACAGCCAGGAAGAATCGCTGGCCCGGATAGATGCCGTCCTCGCTGCGCACAAGCCCGACACCCGGTGAGCTTCCGGGTCCGGATCAGCAAGGGGGCTCAGGACGATCTGGAGCGCTTGCTGGAGTTCCTCGCGCCCGTGGACTTCGCAGCGGCCTTGCGCGCGCGCGGGGCGATCGAGCGCGGCTACGGCTTTCTTGCGGAAATGCCGTTCGCCTGCCGCAAGGTGGACGATGCAAACCCTTTCCTGCGCGAACTGCCGATCCCCTTCGGTGGCGCCGGCTATGTCGCGCTGTTCGAGATCGACGACAGCACCACCATCACCATCCTCGCCGTGCGCCACCAGCGCGAGGACGACTACCACTAAGCCCATGGAAACGATCAGGTGCCTGTGACGTGACCGTACTTCGATGCACTGCCAGGCTGCTCAAGCGCCTGAAGCAGCCGGCCCGGCCGCCGGAACCCGCCCCACAGGCCAACCCGCTGGGCGAGTGGTATGCGGACATCGACTTCTGGCGCCGCAAGCCCTTTGTTGTGATGCTCAACGGCGCCACCGGTGCGGTGCTGGTGCTCAACGGCAACGCCGCCGGGCTGCGCGTGCTGCACGAGCGCACGCTGCTGCAGTTCTCCTCGCTGTGCGAGCATTTTGGCATCCGTGGGGCACGGGTGGATGCCGAGCTGAACGGCTTCTACGCCGGTTTCGCCTTTGCCAGTACCCGCGTCGCAGCCTGCTGGCCTCGCTCAACCAGCGCAAGTACGGCGCCTGGATGGGGTTCGAGCACAACGGCCGCTCGCTGGCGGAAGAGGCGCTGGGCGAATGGGAGCATGGGTTCTTCCAGCACCCGGCGCTGGGCCGCAACGCTCGGCACAACATGGACCACCACCGCCCACTCGACCTGCTCCGGCAAAGGCTGATGCCCGCCGCGCAGATCGTGCATTTCCCGCGATCAGCAGATTGATTCTCCCAAGGCAGAAGCGATGACACGAGCCAAAGCCCTTTTTCTTCCCCTGATTGCGCTGGCGGGGATTGCAATGGCGGGACCAATTGCCGCGGCTGCACCGCCATCCCTGGCAGCGGAACCCACTGTCAGCTTCACCCACCACGACTGGACGCTGGCCTGCGACAACACCCGTACCTGTCGCGCCGCCGGCTACCAGGATTACAACGACGAGCTTGCGGTGTCGGTGCTGCTGACGCGGGAAGCGGGCCCGCGCGCGGCAGTATCCGGTCAGTTGATGCTGGGGCAGTACGAGGAGGCGGTGGGTCCTGTCGAGTTGTCATTGCACATCAACGGTCGCGATCTGGGTCCGGTGGATGGCGCCTCGGGTGACGGCAGCGTCGCGCTGTCGCCGGCCCATGTGGACGCGCTGTTCCAGGCACTCGCTGGAGATGCCGATATCGCCTTCGTTGCCGACGACGGCCGCCGCTGGCGGTTGTCCGACAAGGGCGCCACCGCCGTCCTACTGAAGATGGACGAGTTCCAGGGCCGCCTGCACACGCCCGGCGCCCTGGTCCGCCAGGGCACTCGTAGCGAGGACGATGTGCTGCCATCACTGCCGGCGCCGACGATCCACCTTGCCGCAGTTGCGCCGACCCGCCCGGGTGACGAGCGATTGCTGTCGAATCCGGACCTGCGCAATGCGCTGCAGGAGAACCTGCCGGATGACGAGGAGTGCCGGGGACTGGAGCCGGAAGAGTGGGACGAGTCGGCTGAGATCGAGCGCCTCGACGACGACACCATGCTGGTATCGGTTCGCTGCTGGATGGGTGCCTACAACGTGGGCCGGGGATTCTGGGTCGTGGACGCAGTTGCTCCGTACCGGCCGCGCCTGGTCACGACCGCTGCCGAATACCACGAGGCCGGCATCATCGGCGCCAGCCAGAAGGGCCGGGGCCTTGGAGACTGCTGGTGGCAAGCCAGCTGGGCGTGGGACGGCGCCGCGTTCGTGAAGGCTTCGGAATCGACATCGGGGATGTGCCGGCTGGTGGCTGCCGGTGGTGCCTGGACCATGCCCACTTTAGTGAGCGATCTGGAGCAATAGCGCCGAGCTGGGAATTGGCCGAAAAGCTGGAATGGAGATCGACTGCAGGGAGCGGTCGAGGAATCTGCAACAACAACTCAAGGAGGAGAACATGGACGCCAGAAGCGGCGCACATTGGGTGACGTGGGCTGACACGCACGCCCGCAACAGTCGCCGGATCGAGGATCTCGAAGCATCGTTTCGCCGGAACGGCGAAGCCTTTCTCGCAGTACTGAAGGAGGCGGGTGCGCAAGTAGGGGTGTCGGCTACCCGCCGTAGTCCCAAGCGCGCCTACCTGTTCCACTGGCCCTGGAAGATTGCCCACGGCAAATGTCATCCAGCCGATGCCGCGCCGATGGCCGGCATCGGCATACGTTGGGACCACGGGGACGTGGCGAAGAGCAGGGCAGGCGCGGCGGAACTCGCACGCGCTTTCGGATTGGCAATGCCGCCGAGAAGCATCCACGCACCTGCGCTGACCAGCAACCACATTGCCGGCAAGGCGGTCGATATGAGCATCCGGTGGAGCGGAACGATGGAGCTGGCTCGCAAGGGCGGAGCGCCGGTGGCCGTGTCCTGGAGCCCGAACGTAAACGCCAATCTCCCGCTACACGAGGTGGGTGCTTCCTATGGCGTGCTGAAGCTGCGCTCCGATGCCCCCCATTGGTCCTTCAACGGAAGATAGCTCCATGTCCAACAATGAGCGCGCCAATGTTGCCGTCACTATCGCAGTTGTGTGCGTCCTGCTTGGAAGCTGTGCTGCGACTCTCCCGCGGGCGGCAGGTGGCGTATCCGATCTGCCCGGATTGATCGGCTGGATGCATGGCGGTTGCATCGCTTTGTCTGACGATCGCGTAGCCCCTGGGACCAAGCTGACGCTCGTATCAGTGGATTCCGAGTCTCGGAATGTGATGACTGCGAAAGTCGCGGGGCGTGCCACGGGCTCCAGTGACTGTCCTGCACTTCTGGAAGACCGCCGGACCGCCAATCAGGAAGCGGGCTGGTCGTTCTACCTGGTAGAGCCGCGTCTGCCTTCAGATTTCGCAATAGGCTTGGTTGCCCTTGCACCGGAGGGCGATCCGGAAACCTACCTGGACCTCGACGGCGACGGTCAACAGGAGAGCTTCGGTTATTGCACCACCGCCGAGGGCCTGCGCTTCGCAGTGGCGCCAAGCTCGGCTGGCGGAGGTGAAGCTCTGTGGAGTGGGTACTACTACCTCGGATATGACCTTCAGGCGAATTGTCCTGACCATTGAGTTGAAGGCCATTGCCCATCGACCGCCCGGATAGCCACCCGTTGGGTGTTCAGCAGCAGATCCGAGGTGTTTCGCCCATGGTCCGATGGCGGCGTGATGCCTCGCGCCACAGTCGCCACGCCACGAAACCGAACCACAGCACGATCGCGGCGACCAGCGCCTTCTGCGACAGCCCGCGTGGCAAGTTGCGGAACAGCGCCAGCACCCAGACGCCAGTAAAACAGGCCAGCGCCCAGCCGAGCAGGACGGGCGATATCCGCCGCCAAGCGGGCGCTTGCCGAAGTCGCCATGCCTGCAGCGACATGCCCGTCGTCGCGCACAGGAACGCCGCCTGCGCCGAGGTGCCGTGCACCAGGTGCACGAGGCGCTGCTCTTCGTCGGGAAAACGCATGGGTGCGAAGGCGGTGACCACCAGTGACGCCGCGGCGATGGCGAACATCAGCAGTGGTGCCGCGCTGCGCCGGGGGCGCGGCGGTTCGCGGTAGAGGCCAATGCCAAGGGTGAGGATACCGATGGCGAGCGCGACGTAGCCGGCCCGCAGCATGCCGGCCCACGGCCCCACCAGGTAGACGCTCATTTGTGCGTCCACCCACGCCAGCTCCGGTCGCAGGCCGTGGACCGAGAAGGCGGTTGCCGCGAAGCACAGGACCGCCGCCAGTGCGACGAGTGCAAGAGCCAAGGGTGGGCACGGGTCGCGGAGCATGAGGGCAGTATCCATACAGGCGCCGATACTGTGCGCGACGGGTCGGGGCGGCAAGTGCGCCGGTCGGTGTCGATTCCGGGATGCTGTGTCCGTCGCTGTGTGGAAGACCCGGAACGCCCGGCGCTCTACCATCCCGCCTGCGACACGAAGGGGTCCAAGAATGAGCCACGAATCCCGATCCTCATCCGACGCCGGCGCATCGACGGCCGGCGTTGTTGAGAACGCCGGATCGCCATCGTTGTGGAGCGAACTGCGCGACGCCATCCGCGGCACCAGCGCGGATTACACGAAGATCCCGCTGCGCCGCGCGGTGTTCCTGCTTGCGGTACCGATGGTCCTGGAGCTGGTGCTCGAGTCCACCTTCGCGGTGGTGGACATCTACTTCGTCGGCCGGCTCGGTGCGTCGGCGGTGGCGACGGTCGGGCTGACCGAGAGCTACCTGTTCCTGCTGTATTCGGTGGCGATGGGGCTGTCGATGGCCGTCACCGCGGTAGTGGCGCGGCGCGTGGGCGAGCACCGGCAGGAGGCCGCGGCGATCAGTGCCGTGCAGGCGATCTGGCTGGCGCTGCTGGTGTCGCTGCCGTTCGCGATCATCGGCATCGTCTGGGCGCAGGACCTGTTGCGCATCATGGGGGCCGACGCCTGGACGCTCGAGCACGGATACCGCTACATGCAGTGGGCGCTGGGCGGCAACGCCGTGATCATGCTGTTGTTCGTGATCAACGCGATTTTCCGCGGCGCCGGCGATGCCTCCAGCGCGATGCGGGTGCTGTGGTTCGCCAACGCGCTGAACATCGTGCTCGATCCATTGCTGATCTTCGGCTGGGGCCCGGTGCCCGCGCTCGGCATCGAAGGGGCCGCCATCGCCAGTACCCTGGGTCGCGGTGCTGGCGTGCTGATGCAGTTGTGGATCCTGTTCCGGGGCGGCAAGCACCTGCGCGTGATGGCATCGCATCTCGCCTGGGAGGGCGCGACGCTGCTCAACATCGTGCGGACCTCGCTGGGCGGGGTCGGGCAGATGATCGTCGCGATGACGTCGTGGATCTTCCTGATGCGCATCCTGGCCAGCGTCGGCAGCGAGGCGGTCGCCGGTGCCACCATCGCCATGCGCATCATGATGTTCACGATGATGCCGGCCTGGGGCATGTCCAACGCCGCCGCGACCCTGGTCGGGCAGAACCTGGGCGCGAGCGAACCCGATCGCGCCGAGGCGTCGGTCTGGCGGATCGGCTGGTACAACATGGCTTACCTGGTGCTGGTGTCGGCGGCGTTCTTCCTGTTCCCGGCGCAGCTGGTCGGCTTCTTCAGCCCCGATCCGGCGGTGGTCGCGATTGGTGCGGAGTGGCTGCGGATCCTGTCGTACTCGTTCTTTGTCTACGGCTGGTGGATGGTCGCGGTACAGGCCTTCAACGGTGCCGGCGACACGGTGACCCCCACCAAGATCAACCTGGTGTTCTTCTGGCTGATCCAGATCCCGCTGTCGTGGTGGCTGGCCCTGCACCTGGGTTGGCAGCAATCGGGCGTGTTCTGGGGCGTGTTCGTGTCGGAGACGCTGGTGGGCGTCTTCACCCTGTGGCTGTTCTCGCGTGGCAGGTGGAAGACGGCGCAGGTGTGACGGCGGCCCGGCGCCGGGCCGCTCCTCTCGTGCAGCTCAGGTGCCCGGGTAGGGCTGCGCCTTCAACAGACCGGCCAGGTGCGCGGCGTTGCTGGCAGCCATCGAGATCGTGCTGGAGACCTTGTCGGGTACTTCGTCGAGATCCTTGAAGTCGACGCTGCCCATTGCCTCGCCCACCCAGTAAGCCGAGGCCGCCGCGGGGATGGTGAAACCGACGTCGCCCAGCGCCTGGTAAAGCTCGGCGGTGACGTGGTGGGCGCCGTCCTCGTTGCCTACGACGCCGACCAGCGCCACCTTGCCGAAAGACGGATAGCGGCCCTTGTCGTCGGCCTCGCCGAGGAACGCATCCATCCGCTCCAGCACGCGCTTGGCAACGCTGGATGGCTGGCCGAGCCAGATCGGCGTGGCCAGCACGAGGATGTCGGCATCGAGCACACGCTGGCGCAGGGCTGGCCAGGCATCTCCGTCGCCCTCGTCGGAGGTGACGCCGGGCTTGATGTCGTGGTCGACGGCACGTTCGCTTCCCCCTTCCACGCCGTGCTTGCCCAGCTCCCGCAGCAGCAGGTCCATCATCTTGTTGGTCGAGGAGTCGCCTGGCGACGGTTTCAGGGTGCAGTTGAGGCCGAATGCGCGCAGTGCCATGTCTTCTCCGGGTTCGAGGGGGACTCCCGATTCTGGGACGGGGCGGGTGGAAGCCATGTCACCGTCTCGCTCGCTCAGCGGCCCCCGCCGCCTCCGCCGCCGCCGCCACCTCCGGAGAAGCCGCCGCCGCCGGATCCGGAGCTGCTGCCCGGAGGCGTTGAAGACGACGAGATCTGCGAGTTCAGGCTGCTGCCGACCGCGCGGGTAAACGCCGCAGGATTGCTCATGACACCGCCGTGGTACCAGGCGATCGATGCGGTCGCCGCCGCTGCGGCGGAGGCGCCCACCGCAAGCGTGAACTGTCTTGTCCAGGCGTCCTCTACGCCGAGCGCGACCGCGTACGGCAGCAGCCGCTCGAAGCGGCCTGCATCCAGCGTGGGCGCCGTGCCCGGGGCATCCAGCCGCGCCAACTCCTCGCGGTCGGCTACCTCGAGATAGCGCTTGAAGCCTGCGATCTCGTCCAGCAACCGCCTGCCTTCCAGGGTCGGTGCCTTGATCAGGTAAGCGAAGACACCAAGCACGACCACCATCAGGAACACCAGGGCGAGGATCAGCGGGACGCCGTTGCCGCCGCTGGCCCCGAACGCGAGCACGGTGGTGGCGATCATGATCAACGTCGCCCAGCCGATGCTGCTCCCGTTGAGCTTGAACATCGATGGTTTGAACCGCTTGGCCAACGCACTTGAGTGGGCCGTGGTGGCGGCCTGCATGGTGGAGGCATTCTTGTTGTCGAGCTCGAGGACGCGGCCCCCGCCGGCGAACAGCCGCTCAAGCAGCGTGCGTTGCTCGGGCGTCGCCGCGCTCTGCGCCTCGCCGGTCTTTTCCAGCATCCAGTGGTCGCCGCGCTTTTTTTCCGAGGCATGGATACCGACCGCGCCGTCCACGGCCGAGGCCAACAGATCGGAGGAGAAACAGCGGGTGTCGTAACCCATGCGCAGCATGTAGCGCAGGCCTGCGGGGGAGTAACCTGCCGGCGGGTCGTAGCGCACGATGATCGTGCCTGCCGCCGGGTCGCGGCCAATCCTGCGCCATCGCACCACGCAGAACACCAGCAACACCACCAGGCCGGCCAGTGCGACGAGCAGGCCGAGGTTGTCGCGCAGCAACCATGCCAGCCGCTGCTGCCGGCCCGGTTCGACGACGACGCCCTTGGGGAAGCTCAGCACCGTGGTCAATCCCGAATAGGGCGGTAGCGGTTCGGTCAGCTCCCAGCGTGCCACCCCGGGCGCCGGTGTGGATGCGGTAAAACCTATGCCACGTTCGCCCATCGGCCCGCTGTAGCCTTCCGCCACAAGGTCCTCCACCGGCACCGGCTCGGGCAGGCGGACTTCCACGCTGCCGGTCTCGATCCCGAACATCCAGCCCTGCCCGATGGCATTCCAGTACAGCTCGTTGCGGGTGTCGAAGAAGCCGAGCTGGCGAGTGGTGCGGTAACGCAGGGTGTATACGTGCTCCGCCGGCACCGGCAGCAGGCTGTCGTCGCCGGTGTTGACCCGCACGCCATTGCTGCGCTTCTCGGTGAACCAGGGCTCGGACCGGCCGTTGCGCAACACGTCCATCACCTCGAACTCGACGACGACGCGGTTGCCGTGGCGATCGCGGTATCGGGTGGGGAAGTCGCGATAGATGCCGCGGCGGATGTTCTCGCCTTCCGCCCGGACCCGGATGTGTTCCACCACGTCCAGGCTGCCATCGGTGTTGACCTGGACCTCGCTGTGGTAGGAGAGGATGCGCTCCTCCGCCAGTGCCAGGCCCGGCCACAGCAGGACGAACAGCAACAGCCAGCGCATCACGGCTGCATCTCCACGACGGGTGCGGCCCGATGGCCGGGATCGGCCTGGAAGAACTCCGCCTCGCCGAAACCGAGCGTGCGGGCCACCAGCAGGTCAGGCACGCGCTGCACCGTGTCGTTGAGGTCGCGCACGGCGCCGTTGTAGAAGCGCCGCGCGTACTGCAGGTGCTCCTCCACCTCGACCAGGTCACGCTGGAGCTGTGCAAAGTTGGCGTTGGCTTTCAGGTCCGGATAGGCCTCCCGCAACGCGAGCAGGCGCCCCAGACCCTGTTCCAGTTCCGATTCCAGCGCTCCCAGCTCCCGCGGGCTGCGCAGGGACAACGCCCGGCTGCGCAGCTCGGTGACCGATTCCAGCAGGGCCCGCTCATGGCTGGCGTAGCCCTTGACCGCCGCCACCAGGCGCGGCACCAGGTCGTGGCGCCGCATCAGTTGCACGTCGATGTCGGCCCAGGCGGTCGCGACCTGGTTGCGAAGCCTCACCAGCCGGTTGTAGGCGAAACCGGCCCAGGCCAGCAAGGCGATGACGGCCAACACGACCAGCAGCAGGGGCATACTCAAGAGAGCGTTCTCCGAAAGCGCGCCGCGCCGGGTTGGCGCGCGCTGCGCGCAGGTTCAGCCATCTCGGGCTCCGCTGCAACGCCCGGTCAGGGGTGTTCCGCAGGAGGGGGCAGCTTGAGGCTCAGGACCATCGTCAGCGCCAGCACGGTCACCACGACGGCGAGCGAGACCAGCACGGGGATATGGTAGAAGCCGGCGATCAGCATCTTCGCGCCCACGAACACCAGCACCACCGCCAGCCCGTAGGGCAAAAGGTGGAAGCGGTCGGCCAGGCCCGCCAGCATGAAGAACATCGCGCGCAGCCCGAGGACCGCGAACACGTTCGACGTCAGCACGATGAAGGGATCGGTGGTGATCGCGAAGATCGCCGGGATCGAATCGACCGCGAAGATCACGTCGGTGACCGCGATCATCACCAGCACGACGAACAGCGGGGTGTACTTTCGGCGGCTGCCCTGGCCGATCCACAGCGCCTCGCCCTGGTAGCGGCGGATCAGGGGCAGGTGTCCGGTCACCCAGCGCAGCACCGGGTTGCGGTCCATATCCGGTTCCTGGCCGGCGGTGCGCCACATCTTGATGCCGGTCAGCAGCAGGAAGGCGCCAAACAGGTACAGCACCCAGCTGAACTGTGCGACCAGCGCCGCGCCGATGAAGATCATGATGGCGCGCAGGAAGATCGCACCCAGCACACCGAACACCAGCACCCGTTGCTGGGACTGCGCGGGCACGCCGAAATACGTGAACAGCATCAGGAAGACGAAGATGTTGTCGACCGCCAGCGACTTCTCCACCAGGTAACCGGTCAGGAACTCCAGCGCGATCTGGTTTCCAACGGCTTCACCCGCGGTCTCGACCAGGTACCACCACAGCCCGGCGTTGAAGATCAGCGCCAGCGCCACCCAGCCGGCGCTCCAGTACAGCGCCTCGCGGAACCCGACGCGGTGCGGGCCGCCATGGCGCATCAACGCCAGGTCTGCCAGCAGCGCCAGCACGACGACGATTGCGAAACTGGCCCAGAGCCAGACGTTGCCGATCGATTCCAAAGTGGTTCTCCCGTTGTGAGGACGCGCCGCGGCCGGTGCGGATGCACGGCATGGGGTTCACGGGATCGGGGGGTCGAAGGGACCGGATCGCCGGGAGCACAGGCCTGTCGCCGCTGCGGCGAAGGTCTTGCTCGTCGGCGATGGAAACCGACTGCTGGACCGGGATGTCTCCATCCGTAATGACGGCCACAGCGCTTGGGAGCTACTCCCCTTCTGCCGCGGATTGTCCTTGCTGCGCCCGGCCCGGTCAATCAGCCTGCATCCAGGCGCAGTCGAGCGCGTCCAGACCGATGTGGACCAGTAGCCCGATGGCCAGCAGGCGCGTGCGCCGCGGCAGGAGCAGCAACGCGTAGAACACGATGGCAGGCGTACGGTGCAATGGATGGAAGCCGATGCTGCAGCGGTCCGGCACGTAGATCGGGTCGGCCCACAGATGGTCGATGTCGATCAACCAGCCCGCCAGCATCCAGGCCCATGCGCTGCGCCACCGGGCCCTGAAGAACACCCGCGCGATCGCGAGCGGCACGAAGGCGTGCAGCAGCAGGTGGGTGGCGGATCGGAAGTCGAGGTCCATCCGGCCGGATCGTACAATGGGCGCCAGCGGAGTACCGAAGGAGGATCGCCATGCGCAACCCGATGCAGGACCAGTTGCTCAAGGCCGGGCTGGTCAAGAAGAGCAAGGTCGCCCAGGTGCTGCGCGATCAGGCGAAGCGGCGCCATGCGAAGGCGGCCCCGGCAGACGAGAGCGAAAAGGTGGACGCCCGGCGCCTGCAGGCCGAACGGGCCGAGCGCGATCGCGCCCTGGCAGCCGAGCGCAATGCCCAGGCACGCCTGCAGGAGATCCGGGCACAGGTGCGCCAGATCATCGATGCCAACCGGGTGGACGCGACGGGCGAGGAGCCCTACAGCTTCGAAGACCAGGGCAGCATCAGGAGGGTCCATGTCGACGCCGCGCAGCGCCAGCAACTGGCCAAGGGCTCGCTGGTGATCGTGCGGGATGCGGATGGATATGCGCTGCTTCCGGAACCAGCGGCGCAGAAGGTGCGCGAGCGCGAGGCATCACTCGTCGTGCTCGACAACCGCCAGAGGGACACTGGCGGCGTCGAAGATGAAGACCCTTACTACAGTCGCTTCAAGGTCCCTGACGACCTGGTCTGGTAAGGGTCAGCAGGGGCCTGTGGTGAACTTCATCCGCGGCCCGGAGCTGGCGCCCCAATACGCCGTGTGGCCCGTGCAGTCGGTATAGCGACCGCCGATCGCGACGTTGTTCGAGTCGTAGTAGGTGTACTCGTACCATCCGCTTCCCACCGGCGGGATCCGTGCGACTGCTGCTCCGATGGCCATGCCGCTCAGGGCTAGGGCGACCGCGAAAATGCGAATGCGGGACATATCGTTCCTCCATGGAATGGCGACAGTGGCGCAGCCGAGGTTAGCGCCGCGTACGGCGGGGGTGGCGACCGTTCGTCGGCCGCGCCGGCTCACGGCCTTTTCATAGGGCGTCGGCAAGACTGTCCCCCGGCGCCGTCCCGCGCAGTCCGCAGCAGGCACACCCGGAGGGAGCCATCAGCACCGACACCGCCCGTGCAGATGCCGACGGCAGGTTTGTCCGCCGTTGCCTGATCGCGGCCGCCGTCGTGATCGCGGTGTTGGCCGCCTACCAGTTGCTGGACGTCATCCTGCTGGTGTTCGCGGCGGTCCTGATCTCGGTGATATTCCGGGCGGTGGCGGCACCGCTCGCGCGGCTGGGACTGTCGCCGCGACTTTCGCTCACCCTCGCGGTGCTGGGCATGTTCGTGCTTGTCCTGGCGGGGGTGTGGTTCTTCGGTTCCCGCATCGCGGTGCAGGCACAGGTCCTGGCGGAGCTGCTGCCGGAGGCTTGGGGCTCACTGCAGGCGAGGCTGCTGGTCCTGCCGATGGGCGAGCAGATCCTGAACTCGATTACCGATGTCGTGCCGGACCGGAAGGCGATCGTCAGCGGCGCCGGCCGGTTCATTGGCTCGGTTGGTTCGGCTGCGCTGGAGATCATCGTTGTGGTGGCGGCCGGCATCTTCATCGCGGCCAAGCCCCGGGTCTATCGAAATGGGGTGGTCCAGCTCTTCCCGAGCGGCCGGCAAGCGCAGGTCGGCGAGACCATGGACGCCTCGGGACGTGCCCTGCGCATGTGGTTGCTGGGCCAGTTGCTGGCGATGACCGTGGTGGGGGTGTTGACCGGGGTCGGCCTCTGGCTGGTGGGGGTGCCCTCCGCGCTGGCGCTGGGCGTGATCGCCGGGCTGGCAGACTTCGTGCCGCTGGCAGGCCCCTTTGCCGCTGCGGTCCCGGGCCTGCTGATCGCGCTGGCGCAGGGCCCTGAGCAGGCACTCGGCGCCCTGGCGGTGTACGTGCTGGTACAGCAGCTGGAAGGCAACATGATCGCGCCGCTGGTCACGCGGCACGTGGTCTCGATACCGCCCGCCGTCACCCTGTTCGCGTTGCTCGCGCTGGCAGTGATGTTCGGCCCCACGGGCATCCTGCTGGCGGCGCCGCTGACGGTGGTCGCGTTCGTGGCGATCAAGAAGCTCTACGTGCGCGACACGCTGGAACACAGTACGGAAGTGCCGGGTGAGGACACTGGCCCGGAACCTTCTTCTTAGCCCATCCCGCGGCTGGACGGGGCGTGGCGCGTGGTCACGCCGGACTTCTTCGACAGCCGCTGTCCGCGACGCTCACCGGAAGGACGCGGCCATCCCTGGAGGCACGGATGGGCCGGGCCGAGCAGGGCGACCCCATCCTCCGCGCTGATCACGGCAAACGTTTCGCGCTGCAGCGATTGCATGACGTCCCGCCATGGCCTGGGCGGGTCGACCTCCGCGGCGTAGTGGTCGACGAGCTCGGTGGTCCCGCATGTGGTCAGCGGCCCATGGTCCTTCTCGGCCGCTACCGAAGGAAGGCAGCAGCGTGGAACCAGCAGCAGCGCACCGTTCCTGCATCGGTAGACAGCGATGTCCATCTTCCGTCCCCAGAATAAAGACCCCTGAGCCCACGATCCCGCAATGACAGCGTTGCGTCGGTGTGCTTTCGAACACAAGCGGCCACAGCGGGAGCCTAGGACAGGGTGGCTCCCAGCAGGCGCTCGTACTCGCCCTTGACGACGGCATGGCATTCGCAACTGTGCTGCTCCAGGGCCGGCCGATCCACCACGTGGATGCGGCCCCTGCTGTAGCGGATAACGCTTGCTTCCTGAAGCCGGCCAGCGGCCTCGGTGATGGCCTCGCGGCGCACACCCAGCTTGCCGGCGATTGCTTCCTGCGTGAACCGCAGTTCGTTCGATACCGTCCGGTCCAGGCACAGCAGCAGCCAGCGGGACAGCTGCTTTTCGACGGTGTGGTGCCGGTTGCAGACCGCCGTCTGCGCCATCTGCGCCAGCACGAACTGCGTGTATCGCAGCACCACGAACTGGAAGTCGCCACCTCGCCTGAACTCGCGGTCGGCATCTTCCGCACGGATGGCGTAAGCCTCTCCCGCGAGCTGGACCACGGCTTGCGACGGGGTGCTGTGGCTGTCGACCAGCACGGCCGAACCGGCCATGCCCTCGTTGCCGACCATGGCGATCTCGCTGGTGTCGCCGCTCTCGGTGACGTACAGCATGGACACGATGCCGCTGCGCGGGAAGTACATGTGGCTCTGGCGGGTGCCGCTGTTGTAGAGAATCTTCCCCAGGGGCAGGTCAACCCGATGCAGCATCGGCTCTATCCGTGCGCAGGTCTCCTCGCATAGCCGGTCGAGCAGTCCGTTCTCGGGCTTCCATGTTTTCTCGTGATCCGCGCTCATTCGCCTTCCCCGACTGAACAGGGATTCTCAGATGCGGGAGCAGGCGCGTATGTACGGCAACGCACATAGGTCGCTCCACGACAGGCCGAAAGCGGGCGGCACGCGCAGGTGTCGGAAGCGGGTTCGGGACGAAGCGCTCCCGGGCATCAGGGCAGGGGAGCCATTCCACCGTGCGCGCGGGGGACGGTGAATGCAAGGAGTTTCGGTCGAGGCTGGAAATGCGGAGGGCGTTGACGCGCGCCATCGGATTTTGGCGCAAACTCGGGCCAATGGAGAGGGGGAGCGGCGGAGTGCCGGAGAACTGATGATCGACTTCAGGAAGCTGTTCGAGCGACTGCCGGCCCCGTACGTGTTGCTTGACCGCAACTTCGACCTGGTCGACATGAACAGCGCCTACCTCCAGGCCACGGCCCGCAGCCGCGAGGAGCTCGTGGGCCGGAACATGTTCGAGGCCTTCCCGGACGACCCTGGCGCCACCGGCAGCAGCAGTGCCGATGAATTGCGGGCGTCCTTCCAGCGCGTGCTGGACACTGGCGAAGCGGACACCCTCAGCCTGATCCGCTATGCCATCCCGGTGCACACCGGGTTGGGCGTCGAGTTCGAGGAGCGCTACTGGAGCGCCACCCACGTTCCGCTGCCGGGCGCTGACGGAGGCGTGCAGTACATCCTGCAGCAGACGATCGATGTCACCGAGCTGCAGTACATGAAGGCGGAGCTGCGGGCGCGCCGCCAGCAGGGGCCACCGATGGAACAACTGCAGGGTACGCTGCTGGCCAGGGTGCAGGTCGTACAGGATGCGAACCGTTCACTGGATTCGCAGCGCCGCCACCTGCTGCAGCTGTTCGACGAGGCTCCAGGGTTCATGGCATTCCTGCGTGGCCCGGAACACGTGTTCGAGCTGGCGAACAGCGCCTACATCCAACTGGTGGGTGGGCGCGACGTCACCGGCAAGGCTATCCGGGACGCGTTGCCCGACCTCGACGGCCAGGGCTATTTCGAGCTGCTCGATGATGTGTACCGCACCGGACGCCCGTTCGTCGGCCGCGGCATGCAGGTCGACATCGCCACCAGTCCCGGCCAGCCGCCAGATACCCGCAATGTCGACTTCATCTACCAGCCCGTGCGCGAGAGCGACGGACGGATCATCGGCATCTTCGTCCAGGGCCACGACATCACCGCCCAGGCACGCACCCAGGCCGAGCTGGAGCGCCACCAGTGCCACCTCGAGGCGCTGGTACGCCAGCGCACGAAGGAGCTGCAGCAGAGTGAGGAAGCACTGCTGCACGCGCAGAAGCTGGAAGCCGTCGGCAAGCTCACCGGCGGCGTCGCCCATGACTTCAACAACGTCCTGCAGGTCATCGGCGCGAACCTCCAGCTGATCCTGGCATCCGGTCCTGTCGAGGGCGACTCGTCCCTGCGGCGCCGTGCGCGTTCCGCCATGGATGCGGTGGACCGGGGCGCGAAGCTGTCGTCGCAACTGCTCGCGTTCGCGCGCCAGCAACCACTCCGCCCGGTCGTGTTCAACATGGGCGACCGGCTGCGGACCCTGGATGACCTGCTGCGGCGTACGCTCGGCGAGCCGGTGGAGTTGTGCATCGAGGTCGAAGAGGGGTTGGGGAACGTCTGGGCGGACGTCTACCAGCTCGAGAACGCCGTCCTCAACCTGGCGATCAACGCGCGGGACGCGATGCCGCACGGCGGCCGGCTGGACATCGTGATGCGCAACGTGGTGATCCAGCCGGACGATCGCGCGGCCGAGATGGACCCGGGCGCCTACATCCTGCTGGAGGTGCGCGACACCGGCCACGGCATGTCGCCGGCCGTGCTGCAGCGCGCCTTCGAGCCGTTCTTCACCACCAAGGGCGAAGGCCAGGGCACCGGCCTGGGCCTCAGCATGGTCTACGGTTTCGCCAAGCAGAGCGGTGGGCACGTCAGCATCCACAGTGCGCGCGGGCAGGGCACGATCGTCGGGTTGTTCCTCCCTCGAACGGATGCGCCGGCCACCGGCACCGCGGCCGAGGCCCCGCGTCCGGATGCCGGGCGCGGCGAGACGATCCTGGTGGTGGAGGACGATCCGTCGGTGCGCGAAAGCGCGGTGGATACGCTGCAGTCGCTCGGGTACGTGGTGGTGGAGGCGGGCGATGCCGCAGAGGCCCTGGAGATCCTGGGCGCGGGACGCCGGGTCGACCTGCTGTTCACCGATGTGGTCATGCCGGGGCCGATCCAGAGTCCGGAGCTGGCCGAGCGCGCACGCAGCCTGCAGCCGGGCATGGCAGTGCTTTTCACTTCCGGCTACACCGAGGACGTGGTGTTCCACGATGGTCGGCTCGACCCGGGTATCGAGCTGATCGACAAGCCTTACCTGCGCGATGAACTGGCCGCGCGCCTGCGGCATCTGCTGGGCGATCGGGACACCATCCGGGCGCAGGGCGGGCTGCGGATCCTGCTGGTGGAGGACGACGCTGCCAACCGCGCGCTCACCGCGGAGCTGCTGACCATCACCGGACATGCCGTGGTGGCGGTGGGGGACGCCAGCAGTGGCCTGCGGGCGCTGCAGGAGGAACCGTTCGACGTCCTGCTCAGCGACGTGGGGTTGCCGGACCGGCCGGGCCCGGCCCTGGCGCGGGAGGCGTTGGAGCTTCATCCGGACCTGGCCGTGGTGTTCATTTCCGGCCATTCGGCCGAAGACCTGCGAGCCTCCGGCATCCGTGCGCCGGTCGTATGCAAGCCGTTCCATCCGGACCAGCTGGAGGCCGCCCTGCAGGCCGCGGTATCACCGGTCAGCGGGAGCGAGTCGCCGCGGTGACCGGTATCCCGGGAGAAGGTTCGGCGCACAAGGCACGTTTACGGGTCCGCGGCAGGCGCTTGATCGCGTATTCCGCCCGGCTGGCGGTGGAGCGGTCGGGATACTCGAACCTTGCCAGCAGCCGCAGCGGTGGGTTGGCGCGGGTATAGCGTGCGCCCTTGCCGGCCACGTGTTCTGCATAGCGGCGTTCGACATCGGTTGCGATGCCCGTGTAGATGCTGCCGTTCCGGCACTCGATGAGGTAGACGAACCAGGTCGGCATCCAGGCAGTGTATGGGCGGCGCCGGCATTCATCACGGGTTGGGCTGGCGCACGCCGTTGGCCATAGACTGGAGCCCCACCCGATCGTCGCTTCCCGCATGACCAGGACGTGGTTCGCCGCCGCCATCGCCGTCTTACTGGCGGCCTGCAATCCGCAGGCGCCGCAGCCGCAGCCTGCGCAGGTGGAAACCAGCAACGATGCCTCACGCGGTGGCGCCGTGTCCGATGCGACCGCTCCGCCGCCCGTTCCGCCCGCGGCGGAGCCGGTGACCGAGCGCAGCGTCGATTGGTGGCCCATCGAGCTGCCGGACACGCGGGTACTCGTCAGCTGCGAGCACGACTATGCCGAAGCTGGCGATGGCGTGGAACTCGATTCACTGGGGTATTCGGCCATGCGCAAGGCGATGGCGGAATGCCAGGAGCGGGGGCGGCTGCGCCTGCGCTACGAGGGCAAGATCACCCCCGGGTTCACCTCCCTGATCGAGCGCAGCGTCGAGCTGCTCGATACGCTCGGCATCGAGCAACGCATCCTCGACATCGATTCCAGTGGCGGGCAGATCGAGCAGGCGATCGTCGCCGGCGACATCATCGCCGAATCCGGCTGGACGATCTGGGTCCGGGAAGATTCCTCCTGCCACAGCTCCTGCGTGCTCATCCTGGCCGCGGGGGACATGCGCATGCTTGCCGGGCGGGTCGGTATCCACCGCATGGTGAGGATCGGTTCGGAAGCCCGCTCCCGCGCGGAACTGAATGCGGAGCTGGAGGAGGTCCACGGGCAGGTGCGGCAATACCTGGCCCGCAACGGCGCGGCGTTCGCCGTCGCCGACCTGATGATGACGGTGCCCAACCGCAGCCTGCGCCTGCTGACCAGCGCGGAACTCCGCCGCTTCGGCCTGGACGGACGCAATGCGGTGGCTGACGACCTCCAGCGCATCCAGCTGGCGCGCAAGTGCGGTGAGGCGTTCGTGCACCGCAAGGACGCTTTTTTCCGGGCATTCGACGAGCAGTGCCAGGGGCCGGAGGAAGAGGTCGGCGGCATGGGTGAATGCGGGATGGCGCTGCGCCAGCGTTTCGGGTTCCCCGACGCGACCTGCCCCGCCGAGAGCCCCATGTCCGAGTACGAGGCGACTGCGGACGTACCGCGGCGTGGGGACCGCCAGACGTCCTGAGGGCGTGCCGCACGGCGACGCCACTTTCATGCCTGTCGCGCGATCCTGCGGTCCCGACTCCCAGGAGGCGACGATGAATCAATCCCAGGACAAGCGCGGGCAGGACCCGTCGGCGGATTCCGAAAAGGAGACCTCCGAACCGGGCCGACGTGAACGCGAATACGGGCACAGCTCGGGGGATCGGAACTCCCGCCACGAAAGGGACGAGTGGAAATCGTTCGAAGGTGGCGAGCAGCGGGAAGCCAGCCCGGACCGGCCGCCGGTCAACTAACCCTCGACAGGCGGGCCGGGAGCAGGGGGCAAGAGGCGGAAATTTTTTCCGCACCCTGCAAAACCGGCGGCCCGACCGCCGCGTAGTGGCCTTTCCCGAATGGTCGCGGCTGGCACGCGACTTGCGCCGGTATCCGGGCACCACCGCGACCGCGGCATCACCACGACCAAGGAGGACATCCCCATGCGGGAGACCAGCGACGTCGAACGCGAATTCAAGGCAGTGGCCCAGGACGTCCTGCAGCTCGGCGCGAAATGCGTGCAGGCAGGCCGTTCGTGGCTGAGTGAAAGGAGGAACGAAATGAACCATCGAAACGATGAATCCCGCGGATCCCGCGGCCGCCACGGCGCTCCTCGCGATCAGGGGCAATCCGGCGGCTGGGACCAGCAGAACCGGCAGCGCCAGCAGGGCCGCCCCTACGGGCAGTCCAGCCAGTACCAGCAGGCGAGGGGTGAAGAGTTCCACCCCTACCAGCACAACCAGCACAACCAGCAGGATCGCTTCCATGGGCACGCCGGTGAGGACTACGGCCGCGCGCAAGCCTATGGCCAGGGCGGAATGGAGCGTGAGTACGGACAGGATTTCGAATCCACCCAGGCCACCGGCCCGCGCTACGACCGCCAACAAGGGCGCAACGCCCAGGGACTCGGTCCCCGCCGCGGCGGTGGGCGGGGCGGCCAAGGCGGCTACCGCGCCGGCCCCCAAAGCTACGGCGACAGTGGGCGGCAGGCGGGGGAGGGCTACGGCAACAGTTCCGGCTACGGCAGCCCGCGGGGTGACAGCTACGTGGGAGACGCTGGCATCACAGGCTACCAGGGGCAACAGTTCGCGGTGCCGGGCGACACCCAGGCCAGCTGGGCGGGTGGTGGACGCTCCGGGAGCTATGGCGGTTTCGCCGGCATGGGTCCCAGGAACTACAGCCGGTCGGACGAGCGCATCAAAGAGGATCTCTGCGAGCGCCTGACGGACGATCCCGACGTGGATGCCAGCGACCTGGAAGTGAAGGTCTCCGGCGGCACCGTGACTCTGGAAGGCACCGTCGATGAGCGCTGGATGAAGCACCGCGCCGAAGACCTGGCGGATGCCTGCAGCGGTGTGCGGAATGTCGAGAACCGGATCCGGGTACGTTCGCGGTATGCATCACAGGGTGCCGGGACCGAAGACAGCACCGATCGCCAGGGCAGCTCCGGCGGCACTGAAACCGGCGCTCCCTCGACGCGTACCAGCAGCAAGGGCGAGGCCGCCCACTAGGTGTGTAAACCCAGCACGTTGTTCAGCGGGATGCGGGTAATGGGCGGCTTGTAGCCAAGACTGGCGTGTAGCCGATGCCAGTTGTAGTGGTGCAGCCAGCCCGGGAGGGCGCCTGCGCGCTGTTCGGAGTTGGCATAGGAGCGTGCGTAGGCCCATTCGCGCAGGCAGGTCTGGACCAGCCGCTCGGCCTTGCCGTTGGTACGCGGGGTATAGGGGCGCGTGCGCAGGTGGCGCATGCCGAGCCGGTGGACCAGGCGGCGGAAGCTGCGCGATCTGTAGCAGGCACCGTTGTC
>NZ_FUXP01000028.1 GCF_900167055.1 Lysobacter spongiicola DSM 21749 | reverse complement strand
CATGATTGGGTTGCGACTCAATCAACGCAGAGGAGAAGTCTCCATGGCGACTATAACCCTTGGTATCGATCTGTCGAAGCAGGTGTTTTCCACCTGCATGCTCGACGGCTCCGGCCGTGTCATGCAGCGTCGCGAGATGCGCCGCGATGCGTTCGCCGCCTGGCTTGCGCAATGTCCAGCGGGGGCGATCGTGGCGATGGAAGCCTGTAGCGGTGCCCATCATTGGGCGCGGCGCTGCAGCGAACATGGCCTCAACCCCAGGCTGATCGCCGCGCAGTTCGTCAAGCCGTTCCGCAAGAGCCAGTCGGCCAAGAACGATCGCAACGATGCCGAGGCCATCGCCACTGCCGCGCGCCAGGGCAACATGCGTTTCGTGCCGGTCAAGACCGTCGAGCAGCAGGCCCGACTCAGCTGGCACCGCGTGCGCGAAGGCTACAAGGTTGAAGCGCTGGCCACGGCCAACCGGTTGCGCGGCCTGCTTGCCGAGTTCGGCATCGCAATCTCCCGCAGCGACGTCGCGTTGCGCCGGACTTTGGGTGATGACCGGATCCGCGCCGCGCTCCCACCCGGACTGCTGCCACTGATTGACGGGTTGCAATCGCATTGGCGGCAGTTGCACGAGCGCATCGCCGCCTGCGATGCCACCATCACCGGGCAGGCCCGCACTGACGAGCGCTGCCTGCGGCTGCAACGGATCACCGGCGTGGGGCCGCTGACGGCAGACGCATTGGTCGCAACTGTCGGCACGGCGGCTGATTACAAGAACGGCCGCCAGCTGGCCGCCTGGTTGGGACTGGTGCCGACCCAGTACTCCAGCGGTGGCAGGAGCCGGCTCGGATCCATCAGTTGCCGCGGCGACAGCTACCTTCGAACCCTGCTCATCCAGGGCGCCCGAAGCAGCCTGCAGCGGGCCAAGGCCGTCGACCGCGGCCGCGCCACCCCGGAACAACTGTGGATCCAGTCGCTGGCCAGTCGCCTGCCGTTCGGCAAGGTGCTGGTCGCCATCGCCAACAAGCATGCCCGCCAGATGTGGGCGATCCTGGCGCGCGGCGAAGACTACGATCCCCACGCATGGATGCGCCACCCGATGACGCAACGAGGCAAGTCAAAACGTTCGTTGGCGGCGTAGCCGCCGGTTCCAGCAGCACCAGCGCGACGCGGTAGACAAACAGGTCAGACCGACCCGAAGAGAGCCTGGCTAACAATACGGTCACCGAACACATGGACCGGCTGATCCCCGGACATGGGCAAGACCACTGGACGAGAGAGGCCTTCGGGTGCGGTTTTTACCCTGGTCCGGGCCACGTACCACCGGCCCCACAAGACCGATTACGGAAATGCAGTCTGGCGACTGTCGACCCGCCGCGCACCGGCAACACCCACAGCAACTGAAACAAACAGGTAATGCGCGAAGGCCAACCGCACAGGCCAGAACATCATGCGCCCAGGCATGACGGGGAACTCCTTACGGAATTGTTAGGCC
>NZ_FUXP01000014.1 GCF_900167055.1 Lysobacter spongiicola DSM 21749 | reverse complement strand
GGACAGCTGGATCCCGGAGCCGGAGCGTGCGATCGACAAGCCGTTCCTGATGCCGGTGGAAGACGTGTTCTCGATCTCGGGCCGCGGCACCGTGGTGACCGGCCGCATCGAGCGCGGCATCATCAAGGTGGGCGACGAAATCGAGATCGTCGGTATCCGTCCGACCACCAAGACGACGGTGACCGGCGTGGAGATGTTCCGCAAGCTGCTGGACCAGGGCCAGGCGGGCGACAACGCCGGCCTGCTGCTGCGCGGCACCAAGCGTGACGACGTGGAGCGTGGCCAGGTGCTGGCCAAGCCGGCCTCGATCACCCCGCACACCGACTTCGAAGCCGAGGTGTACGTGCTGAGCAAGGACGAGGGCGGCCGCCACACCCCGTTCTTCAAGGGCTACCGTCCGCAGTTCTACTTCCGCACCACCGACATCACCGGTGCGGTGGAGCTGCCGGAAGGCACCGAGATGGTGATGCCGGGCGACAACGTGAAGATGAAGGTGCAGCTGATCAACCCGATCGCGATGGATGACGGCCTGCGCTTCGCCATCCGCGAGGGTGGCCGCACCGTCGGCGCCGGCGTCGTGGCGAAGATCATCAAGTAGGACCCTGGCGGGGCGGCAGTCGCACCGGTTGCACACTGCCCAGAAAACCCGTTAGAATGCGCGACCACTGTGGCCCCGCCTTATCGGCGGGCGCCACGAGCCAGCGAAATGAGGAGCAGGATGCACCTCGTATTCGCCAGACAGGGAAATGTCGCATGGTGCCGCCTGGTTCCGGAGGTCCTCCGGGCAGGGCGGCCCCATGTGCTTGCATGAACCGTCTGGGCGGGCCGGGAAACCGGCCTGCCTTAGTTTTTGAAGGATGGCCGGCATAGCGTCGGCCAGTGTCATTTTTCGGGGTTCGGCGCAACCAGTCGCCGGCCCGTCGCTCTTTTAACCAAGGAACACCGTCATGGCGGACCAAAAGATCCGGATTCGGCTGAAGGCGTACGATCATCGTCTGATCGACCGCTCGGCCAGCGAGATCGTCGAGACAGCCAAGCGGACCGGCGCGCAAGTGCGTGGCCCGATCCCGCTGCCGACCAAGATCGAGCGCTACACCATTCTGACCTCGCCGCACGTCGACAAGGACGCGCGCGACCAGTACGAGACCCGCACGCACAAGCGCGTGCTCGACATCGTCGACCCGAACGACAAGACCGTGGACGCTCTGATGAAGCTTGAGCTCGCGGCTGGCGTCGACGTCCAGATCAAGCTGACCTGAGGCACAGACCATGACGGCGAAGAAATATTCGTTGGGCATCGTCGGTCGCAAGGCCGGCATGAGCCGGTTCTTCACCGAAGACGGCAAGTCCGTCCCGGTGACGCTGATCGAAGCGACCCCGAACCGGATCACCCAGATCAAGACCACCGACAGCGATGGCTACAGCGCGGTGCAGGTCACCGTCGGCGTGCGTCGCGCGGCGTTGGTGAACAAGCCCGAAGCCGGCCACCTGGCCAAGGCCAAGGTCGACGCCGGGCGCGGGCTGTGGGAACTGCGCGTGGCCGACGACAAGATCGGCGACTTCAGTGTCGGCGGCGAGATCAAGGCCGACATCTTCGAGGTCGGGCAGATCGTCGACGTCCAGGGCGTCACCAAGGGCAAGGGCTTCCAGGGCACCATCAAGCGCTGGAACTTCAAGATGGGCGACGCGACGCACGGTAACTCGTTGTCGCACCGTGCGCCGGGCTCCATCGGCCAGCGCCAGACCCCGGGCCGCGTGTTTCCGGGCAAGAAGATGTCCGGTCACATGGGTTCGGTCCAGCAGAGCACCCAGGGCCTTGAAGTGGTGAAGGTGGACGCCGAACGCGGCCTCATCGCCATTCGTGGCGCGGTGCCGGGCGCGCCGGGTGGTGACGTGATCGTCCGCCCGACGAGCAAGGGAGTATGACGATGGAACTTGCCATCAATAACAGCACCAAGACCGTGTCGGTTTCCGACGAGATCTTCGGCCGCGAGTTCAGCGAAGACCTGGTCCACCAGGTCGTCGTTGCCTACCGCAATGCCGGTCGCGCTGGCACCAAGGCGCAGAAGACCCGTTCGGAAGTGGCCGGCACGACCAAGAAGTCGAAGAAGCAGAAGGGCGGCGGCGCGCGTCATGGCGCGTTGACGGCTCCGATCTTCATCGGCGGTGGCGTCACCTTCGCAGCCAAGCCGCGCAGCTTCGCGCAGAAGGTCAACCGCAAGATGTACCGCGCCGCGATCGCCGCGATCCTGTCGGAGCTCAACCGCCAGGGCCGCATCAAGGTGGTCGAGTCGCTGGCCATCGATTCCCCGAAGACCAAGGGCATGATCACCATGCTCAAGGACCTCGGCGTGGGTCGTCGTCCGCTGCTGGTTACCGAGGACGCCACCGAGAACCTGTATCTCTCGGCGCGCAACCTGCCGTATGTGGAAGTCCGTGACGTGCAGGGCCTGGATCCGGTCGCGCTGGTAGGCGCCGACTCGGTCGTGGTCACGGCCGATGCGGTCAAGAAGATCGAGGAGTGGCTGGCATGAACGACGCCAAGCTCTACAACGTGATCCGTGCGCCGCGTGTGTCCGAGAAGACCGCGCGCCTGCAGGAAGTCTCCAACCAATACGTCTTCGAAGTGGCGACGACTGCTACCAAGGCCGACATCAAGGTCGCCGTGGAAAAGCTGTTCGACGTCAAGGTCGAGGCGGTCAACGTGGTGAACGTGAAGGGCAAGTCCAAGGCCTTCAAGTTCCGCATGGGCCGCCGTCCCGACTGGCGCAAGGCGTACGTGAAGCTGGCCGAAGGCCAGTCGATCGACGTGATGGCCAAGGCCTGAGGATCGACCCATGCCATTGATGACATTCAAGCCCACATCCCCCGGTCGCCGCAGCGCGGTCCGCGTGGTGACCCCGGACCTGCACAAGGGTGCGCCGCACGCTCCGCTCCTCGAGAAGAAGAGCAAGACCGGCGGCCGCAACCACCACGGGCGGATCACCACCCGCCACATCGGTGGTGGCCACAAGCAGCACTACCGCATCATCGATTTCAAGCGCAACAAGGAAGGTATCCCGGCGCGCGTGGAGCGGATCGAATACGATCCCAACCGCACCGCCCACATCGCCCTGCTGTGCTACGTCGATGGCGAGCGCCGCTACATCATCGCCCCCAAGGGCCTGAAGGCCGGCGACCAGGTGATTGCCGGGCGTGACGCCCCGATCCGCTCGGGCAATACCCTGCCGCTGAGCAACATCCCGGTCGGCTCCACCGTGCACTGCATCGAGATGAAGCCCGGCAAGGGCGCCCAGCTGGCGCGTGCCGCCGGCGCCGGCGTCCAGCTGGTCGCTCGCGAACAGGGCTACGCCACGCTTCGCCTGCGTTCGGGCGAAATGCGCAAGGTGCCGGTCGAGTGCCGCGCCACCATCGGGGAAGTCGGCAACGTCGAGCACAACTTGGAGAAGCTGGGCAAGGCCGGCGCCAAGCGTTGGCGCGGCGTTCGCCCGACCGTCCGCGGTGCGGCCATGAACCCCGTCGACCACCCGCACGGTGGTGGTGAGGCCAAGGCCGGCCAGGGCAACCCGCATCCGGTCACCCCGTGGGGCGTCCCGACCAAGGGTTACAAGACCCGCAAGAACAAGCGCACCCAGCAGTTCATCGTGCGCGATCGTAGGAGCTAATCGGCCATGGCACGTTCACTCAAGAAGGGCCCGTTCGTCGACCACCATCTCATCAAGAAGGTGGAGGCTGCGGCCAACAACAAGAAGCCGATCAAGACCTGGTCGCGTCGCTCGATGGTTCTGCCGGAGATGGTGGGTTACACCATCGCCGTGCATAACGGTCGCAACCACATCCCCGTGCTGGTCAACGAGAACATGGTTGGCCACAAGCTCGGCGAGTTCGCCCTGACCCGTACCTTCAAGGGTCACGTGGCCGACAAGAAGAGCCGATAAGGAGATGACCATGGAAGCGAAAGCAATCCTGCGCACAGCGCGCATCTCCCCGCAGAAGGCCCGCCTGGTCGCCGACCAGGTCCGTGGGCTGACTGCCGAGCGGGCCGTCAACCTGCTGAAGTTCTCCGACAAGAAGGCTGCCGCGATGATCCGCAAGGTCGTCGAGTCCGCCATCGCCAACGCGGAGAACAACCAGGGCGCCGACATCGACGAGCTCAAGGTCAAGACCATCATGGTCGACGAGGGCCCGACGCTGAAGCGTTTCATGGCCCGTGCGAAGGGACGCGGTACCCGCATCCTCAAGCGCACCAGCCATATCACCGTCGTCGTCGGCGAGGGGAAGTAACTCATGGGTCATAAAGTTCATCCGACCGGCATCCGCCTTGGCATCTCCAAGGACTGGAACTCCAAGTGGTTCGCCGGCAAGAAGCAGTACGCCGAATACCTGATCGCCGACCTGAAGGTCCGGGACATGCTGCGCAAGAAGCTCGCGCAGGCCGGTATCTCGAAGATCTTCATCGAGCGTCCCGCCAACAACGCGCGCGTCACGATCCACACCGCCCGCCCGGGCGTGGTGATCGGCAAGCGCGGCGAGGACATCGACAAGCTGCGCAAGGAAGTCAGCGACATGATGGGCGTTCCCGCGCACATCAACGTGACCGAGGTCCGCAAGCCCGAACTCGACGCGCAGCTCGTTGCCGAGTCGATCGCGCAGCAGCTCGAGCGTCGCATCATGTTCCGCCGCGCGATGAAGCGCGCGGTGGGCAACGCGATGCGCCTGGGTGCGCTGGGCATCAAGGTCAACGTTGGTGGCCGGCTCAACGGCGCCGAGATCGCACGTTCGGAGTGGTATCGCGAAGGTCGCGTGCCGCTGCACACGCTGCGCGCCGACATCGACTACGGCTTCGCCGAAGCCAAGACGACGTACGGCATCATCGGCATCAAGGTATGGGTCTACCGGGGCGAGATCTTCGACTTCTCCCAGGTCGGCCAGGAAAAGCAGGACGACAGTCCGCGCAGCGACCGCGGTGACCGCGGCGACCGTCGCGACCGCTCGCCCCGCCCGCCGCGCGAATCGAGGTAACTGACCATGTTGCAACCCAAGCGAACCAAGTACCGCAAGGTACACAAGGGCCGCAATGACGGCCTGGCCTGGAACGGCAATGCCGTCAGCTTCGGCGAGTACGGCCTGAAGGCGACCGCGCACGGCCAGATCACCGCGCGCCAGATCGAGGCGGCCCGCCGCTCGATCAGCCGCTACGTCAAGCGCGGCGGAAAGATGTGGATCCGCGTGTTCCCGGACAAGCCGATCACCAAGAAGCCGATCGAAGTCCGAATGGGCTCCGGTAAGGGCAACGTGGAGTACTGGGTCGCCCAGATCCAGCCCGGCCGCATGATCTACGAGATCGAAGGCGTGGGTGAGGACGTGGCGCGTGAAGCGTTCCGTCTCGCCGCGGCGAAGCTCTCGGTCACCACCCAATTCGTTACCCGGACGGTGCGCTGATGGAACTCAAGCAAATGCGTGACAAGTCGGCTGACGAGCTTCAGGCCCACCTGACCGAGCTGCACAAGGAGAGCTTCGCGCTCCGCATGCAGAAGGCCACCGGCCAGCTCGCCAAGACCCACGAGGCCCGCCGGGTGCGCCGCGAGATCGCTCGCGTCAACACCTTGCTGGGCGAGAAGAAGTAAGGACCCGCCATGACCGACAACAATACAGAGAAGGCGCTGCGCACGGTCGAAGGACGCGTGGTCAGCAACAAGATGGACAAGACCGTCACCGTGCTGGTTGAACGCCAGGTCAAGCACGCGCTGTATGGCAAGTACATCCGCCGTTCGAGCAAGCTCCACGCCCACGACGCCGACAACGCCTGCAACGAAGGCGACGTGGTGCGGGTGAAGGAGATTGCACCGATGTCCAAGACCAAGAACTGGAGCGTGGTTGAGATCGTCAGCCGCGCGGCCGAATAACGAGGAGGCTGAACCATGATCCAGATGCAAAGCTACCTCGGCGTGGCCGACAACTCCGGGGCGAAGGAAGTGATGTGCATCAAGGTGCTCGGCGGCTCCAAGCGCCGTTATGCGCACATTGGCGACATCATCAAGGTGACCGTCAAGGACGCCATCCCGCGCGGCAAGGTCAAGAAGGGCGACGTCTACGACGCCGTTGTGGTGCGGACCCGCAAGGGTGTCCGTCGTCCCGACGGTTCGCTGATCCGTTTCGACGGCAATGCCGCCGTGCTGCTGAACAACAAGCATGAGCCGATCGGTACCCGTATCTTCGGGCCGGTGACCCGTGAACTGCGTTCCGAGAAGTTCATGAAGATCGTCTCGCTCGCTCCTGAAGTGCTCTGAGCGGAGGAATTGACATGAACCGTATCAAGAAGGGCGACCAGGTGGTCGTCACCGCCGGCAAGGACAAGGGCAAGAAGGGTGATGTGGTGCGCGTGGCAGGCGACAAGGTCGTCGTGTCCAACGTCAACATCATCAAGCGCCACACCAAGCCGAACCCGCAGGCTGGCCAGCCGGGCGGCGTGATCGAGCGCGAGGCGCCGATCCATATCTCCAACGTCATGCTCTTCAACCCGGCTTCGGGCAAGGGCGAGCGCGTTGGCATCAAGGTGCTGGAGGATGGACGCAAACTGCGTGTGTTCCGCTCCAGCGGTGAGGCGGTTGACGCCTGAGGAATGTTGAAATGACCACCCGGCTTGAAAAGTTCTACCAGGAAGAAGTCATTCCGTCGCTGACCGAGAAGTTCGGTTACAAGAACCCGATGGAAGTGCCGCGCATCACCAAGATCACCCTGAACATGGGTGTGGGCGAGGCTGCGACCAACAAGAAGATCCTCGAGAATGCCGTGGCCGACATGGCGCGCATCTCCGGCCAGAAGCCGATCGTGACCAAGAGCCGCGTCTCCGTGGCCTCGTTCAAGATCCGCGACGGCTGGCCGATCGGCTGCAAGGTCACGCTGCGCCGCGCCCGGATGTTCGAGTTCCTCGATCGTCTGGTCAACGTGTCGCTGCCGCGCGTGCGCGACTTCCGCGGCGTGTCCGGCAAGTCCTTCGACGGTCGTGGCAACTTCAACATGGGCGTGAAGGAGCAGATCATCTTCCCGGAGATCGACTTCGACCAGGTCGATGCCGTCCGCGGCATGGACATCGCGATCACCACGACCGCGAAGACCGACGCCGAAGCACGCGCCCTGCTGGAAGCCTTCCGCTTCCCGTTCCGCAACTAATCCAAGGATCCAACCATGGCTAAGACCTCGATGGTCAACCGCGATCTGAAGCGGGCCAAGCTGGCCGCGAAGTATGCGGCCAAGCGCGAGGAGCTGAAGAAGATCATCTCCAGCCCGAAGTCGTCCTACGAAGAGAAGGAAGAAGCGGTCATCAAGCTGCAGAAGCTGCCGCGTGATTCCTCGCCTTCCCGCCAGCGCAACCGCTGTGCGATCACCGGCCGTTCGCGTGGCGTCTATCAGAAGTTCGGCCTGGGCCGCAACAAGCTGCGTGAAGCCACCATGCGCGGCGACGTGCCGGGCCTGCGCAAGGCCAGCTGGTAACGGCTTGCATGGCGGGTCTTCGGATCTGCTATATTAGCCGGCTAGCTTCAAGCGCCGCCTTCCTCCGGAGGCGGCGTCACAACTGAAATTCGCAATCCAGCGGATATCGGTGCACTCATCAGGTAACTACACATGAGCATGACTGATCCCATCGCCGACATGTTCGTCCGCATCCGCAATGCGGCCGCGGTCGGCAAGCCGTCGGTAAAGATGCCGTCTTCCAAGGTGAAGGTCGCCATCGCCAAGGTGCTGCAGGACGAGGGCTACATCCTCGGTTCGCGCGTCACCGAAGCCGGGCCCGGCAAGAACGAGCTCGAGATCGAGCTGAAGTACTACGAAGGCAAGCCCGTCATCGAGCAGCTCAAGCGCTATTCGCGCTCCGGCTTGCGCCAGTACCGCGGCAAGGACGAGCTGCCCAAGGTCCTCGGGGGCCTGGGTGTCTCCATCATTTCCACCTCCAAGGGCATCATGACCGATGCGCAGGCGCGCCAGCAGGGCGTCGGCGGTGAAGTCCTGTGCTTCGTGGCCTAAGGGAGTAACGATCATGTCCCGAGTTGCCAAGAGGCCGATCACCCTTGCAAAGGGTGTCGAACTGAACGTCCAGCCCGAGAACGTGACCGTCAAGGGGCCGAAGGGCACCCTGTCGATCGCCAAGCCGGCCGACATCGAAATCAACATCGAGGACGGCCAGGCGCTGCTCTCGACCAACGATCCCGAGCGCGTTGCGCTGACGGGTACCCTGCGTGCGATCGTCGCCAACATGGTGCACGGCGTGTCCGAAGGCTTCGAGCGCAAGCTCGAGCTGGTCGGCGTCGGTTACCGTGCCGCCATGCAGGGCAAGGACCTGAACCTGTCGCTGGGCTTTTCCCATCCGGTGCTGTTCAAGGCGCCCGAGGGGATCACCATCAGCACCCCGACCCAGACCGAAGTGGTCGTGGCCGGTGCCGACAAGCAGCGCGTCGGCGAAGTCGCCGCCAAGATCCGCGCGTTCCGCCCACCGGAGCCGTACAAGGGCAAGGGTGTGAAGTACGCCGGCGAGACCATCATTCGCAAGGAAGCCAAGAAGGCCTAACCCGGCTTTCAGCTTTCGAGGACCAGACAATGAACAAGAACATCGCTCGCCTGCGCCGCGCCAAATCGACCCGTTCGCACATCCGGGTGCTCGGCGTGCCGCGCCTGTCCGTGCTCCGTACGGGCCAGCACCTGTATGCGCAGGTCTTCACCGCCGACGGCTCAAAGGTCCTTGCGGCCGCTTCCACCACCCAGGCGGACGTGAAGGAAGGGCTGAAGAACGGAAAGAACGCCGAGGCCGCCGTCAAGGTGGGCAAGGCGATCGCAGAAAAGGCCAAGGCCGCGGGCATCGAGAAGGTCGCCTTCGACCGTTCCGGCTACCGCTACCATGGCCGCATCAAGGCGCTTGCCGACGCGGCCCGCGAAGGCGGTTTGCAGTTCTGATTGCCGATGGCGGGGCCAGCCCCGTCCATCCGTTCCATCCGCCGGCGCGGAGTGCGCCGGGCGCGGTGCGGGATTGCCCGCATCGCGATCCACCCGATCCACTCAACAACCATAAGCGGCCAAGCCGCAAGAAACCTTTCCACATCCAGGAACAGACATGGCTAACGAACGTGAATCGCGGGGGCGTGACCGCAACCGTGAAGAGATGGACGACGGAATGATCGAGAAGCTGATCGCGGTCAACCGCGTCAGCAAGACCGTCAAGGGTGGCCGCCAGTTCACCTTTACCGCTTTGACGGTGGTGGGCGACGGCGCCGGCAAGGTCGGCTTCGGTTACGGCAAGGCGCGCGAAGTGCCGGTTGCGATCCAGAAGTCGATGGAATATGCCCGCAAGAGCATGCAGACCGTCGATCTCAACAACAACACGCTGTGGCATTCGGTGAAGTCGGGCCACGGCGCGGCACGCGTGTACATGCAGCCGGCTTCCGAGGGTACCGGTGTGATCGCCGGCGGCGCGATGCGCGCAGTGCTCGAGGCGGTGGGTGTGAAGGACGTGCTGGCCAAGGCGGTCGGTTCGCGTAATCCGATCAACCTGGTTCGCGCCACCCTGCGCGGACTTTCCGAAATGCACTCGCCGGCCAAGATCGCGGCCAAGCGCGGCAAGAAGGTCGAGGATCTGATCAATGGCTAAGACGACTGACAACAAGAGCGGCACCGTGAAGGTGCGGCTGGTCAAGGGCCTGCGTGGTACGCAGGGCCGTCATCGCCTCTCGGTGCACGCGCTCGGCCTGAACAAGGTCAACAGCGTGCGCGAACTGAAGGATAGCCCCCAGGTACGTGGCCTGATCAACAAGGTCCATTACCTGGTCCGGGTCGAGGAGTAACACCATGCGTCTCAACACACTGAAGCCCGCAGAGGGCGCCCGCGAAGACCGCAAGCGCGTCGGTCGCGGCATCGGCTCCGGCCTCGGCAAGACCGCCGGCCGTGGCCACAAGGGCTCTTTCGCGCGTTCTGGCAAAGGCAAGATCCGCGCCGGGTTCGAAGGCGGCCAGATGCCGATGCACATCCGCCTGCCGAAGGTCGGCTTCCGCAGCAAGACCGCCGGCGATACCGCCGAGGTCATGCTGTACCAGTTGGACAAGCTCGAAGCCGGTGAGGTCGATTTCGCCGCGCTGCGTGCGGCCAGGCTCGTGCCGAGCACCGCCAAGCGCGCCAAGCTGGTCGCGAAGGGCGAGCTCACCAAGAAGTTTGTACTGAAGGGCGTGCTTGCCACGGCCGGTGCCAAGGCCGCTGTCGAGGCTGCCGGCGGCCAGGTCGGGGAGTAACACACGCATGGCGCGAAGCGGCAACGCAATGGCCGGCATGGGCGGCGGGCTCGGGAAGTTCACCGAGCTCCGCCAACGCTTGCTGTTCGTACTCGGCGCTCTGGTCGTCTACCGCATCGGTTGCTACATCCCGGTGCCGGGCGTCAATCCCGAGGCGATGCTGCGGCTGATGGAAACGCAGGAAGGCACCATCGTGGACATGTTCAACATGTTCTCTGGTGGTGCCCTCGAGCGTTTCAGCCTGTTTGCGCTCAATGTGATGCCCTACATCTCCTCCTCGATCATCATGCAGTTGCTCGTGCAGATCGTGCCGAGCATGAAGGCGATCCAGAAGGAAGGCGAGTCCGGCCGGCGCAAGATCAACCAGTGGTCGCGCCTCGGCGCCATTCCGCTGGCGGTGTTCCAAGCCTGGGGAATCGCCACCGCTCTGCAGGCCGGCGGCGCCAGCCAGGGTATCCCGGTGGTATACAGCCCCGGCATCGGCTTCATCCTGACCGCCGTGATCTCTTTGACCGCCGGCACCATGTTTCTGATGTGGCTCGGCGAGCAGGTGACCGAGCGCGGCATCGGCAACGGTGTTTCCCTGATCATCTTCGCGGGCATCGTGGCCGGGCTTCCCTCGGCGGCGCTCGGCATGTTCGAGCAGGTGCGCAACGGGGAGATGAATACGCTGGTCGCGCTTGCCGTGGTCATTCTGGTGCTCGCCGTGACCTACTTCGTGGTGTTCGTCGAGCGGGGCCAGCGCCGCATCACGGTGAACTATGCGCGGCGGCAAGGCGGCCGCAACGCATACATGAACCAGTCTTCGTTCCTGCCGCTGAAGCTCAACATGTCGGGTGTGATTCCCGCCATCTTCGCCTCCAGCATCGTGATGTTCCCGGCGACGGCCGCTGCGTGGTTCAGCCAGGGCGACGCATCGTCTTTCATGCTCAGGGTGAGCCAGTGGCTCAATCCGGGCGAACCGCTGCACATGGTGCTCTACGGCGGACTGATCGCGGGCTTTGCGTTCTTCTACACGGCTCTGGTGTTCAATTCGCAGGAGACCGCCGACAACCTCAAGAAGTCGGGTGCATTGATTCCGGGTATCCGCCCGGGCAAGGCCACCGCCGACTACGTGGATGGCGTGTTGACCCGGTTGACCGCCGCGGGCGCAGCCTACCTCGTGCTTGTCTGCCTGCTGCCGGAGATCATGCGCAGCCAGATGAATATTTCGTTCTACTTCGGCGGCACCTCGCTGCTGATCGTGGTGGTGGTGGTGATGGACTTCATATCCCAGATCCAGGCCCACCTGATGTCGCACCAGTACGAGAGCCTGTTGAAGAAGGCGAACCTGAAGGGATCCAGGGGCGGCCTTCCCGGCCGGTCCTGATCGACTGACGTTTCTATCGACCGGCGTTTGTCCGGTCACCGCTGGCCGATACATGGCCGGATGCAGTATCGCGGAACCCCGGACACAGCGCCGGGTTCCCAGAAGGGCGACTCGCGCGGCGTCTCGCGCGCGGGTGGGTCCGGACCGGTCCGCGCGCCAGAGTAGCGCGCGGTGCCGGGGCAGGCGGCTGACACCGTTCCGTCCCGGCAGTCCGATTCCCGTCGCCGGAGCATGGGCACACTCCCCATGCCGTGGTACCGCTGCGCCCTTGGCGCGGCGGTGCTTCCTATGAACCCGAGACCTTGTTATAATTTCCGATTCACTCTATTCGAGTGTTCTCTTGCCGGACTGTCAGGGCCCGGCTGCCAAACCAGTTGGAGATCGCGTTATGGCGCGTATTGCGGGCGTCAACCTGCCTGCCCAGAAGCACGTCTGGGTCGGGCTGCAGAGTATCTACGGCATCGGCCGTACCCGTTCCAAGCAGATCTGCGAAACCGCCGGTGTCGATTCGGCGACGAAGATCCGTGACCTGTCCGAGCCCGAAGTCGAGCGCCTGCGTGGTGAAGTCGGCAAGTTCATCGTGGAGGGCGACCTGCGCCGCGAAGTGGGCATGTCGATCAAGCGCCTGATGGACCTGGGTAGCTATCGCGGCCTGCGCCACCGCCGCGGCCTGCCGCTGCGCGGCCAGCGCACCAAGACCAATGCACGCACCCGCAAGGGTCCGCGCAGGGCCATCAGGAAGTAAGGGGTAGATCATGGCCAAGCCAGCAGCAGCCAAGACGAAGAAGAAGATCAAGCGCGTCGTCACCGACGGCATCGCCCACGTCCACGCTTCGTTCAACAACACCATCATCACGATCACCGACCGGCAGGGCAACGCCCTGTCCTGGGCGACTTCGGGCGGCGCGGGTTTCCGCGGTTCGCGCAAGTCCACCCCGTTCGCTGCGCAGGTCGCGGCGGAGAAAGCAGGCCGTGCTGCGCTCGACTACGGCGTCAAGTCGTTGGAAGTGCGCATCAAGGGCCCGGGTCCGGGTCGGGAATCCGCCGTTCGTTCGTTGAACAACGTCGGGTACAAGATCATCAACATCATCGACGTGACGCCCATCCCGCACAACGGATGCCGGCCGCCGAAAAAACGTCGCGTCTGAGGAGCTGAAGAATAATGGCTCGTTATATTGGTCCCAAGTGCAAGCTCTCGCGGCGTGAAGGCGTCGACCTCGGCCTGAAGTCCCCGGCCCGGGCGCTTGATTCGAAGTGCAAGCTGGAGCAGAAGCCCGGCCAGCACGGTCCCGTCGCCCGTCGTGGCAAGCTGTCCGACTACGCCAACCAGCTGCGTGAAAAACAGAAGGTAAAGCGCATCTACGGCCTGCTGGAGCGCCAGTTCCGCAACTACTACAAGAAGGCCGCCGCCAAGCGTGGCAACACCGGCGAAATCCTCCTGCAGCTGCTGGAAACGCGTCTCGACAACGTCGTCTATCGCATGGGCTTCGCAGTCACCCGCCCGGCCGCGCGCCAGCTGGTGTCCCATCGTGGCGTGACCGTCAACGGCAAGCCGGTCAACCTGCCGTCCTACCAGGTCAAGGCCGGCGATGCCGTCGCCCTGTCCGAACGTGCGCAGAAGCAGCTCCGTGTCCAGGAGTCGCTGACCGTCGCGCAGCAGATGGACCTGTCGCCGTCCTGGGTCGAGGTCGATTCGAAGAAGTTCGCCGGTGTTTTCAAGGCGGTGCCGGACCGCACCGACCTGCCGGCCGATATCAACGAAGCGTTGATCATCGAGCTCTACTCGAAGTAATCCATCTGTTCTTGAGCCTTCCGGCCCCCCGGCCGGAAGCTCACAGGAGACGCCACAACATGACGGTTACCGCCAATCAGGTACTGCGCCCCCGCGGTCCCCAGATCGAACGCCTCAACGGCAACCGCGCCAAGGTCGTGATCGAGCCGCTGGAGCGCGGCTACGGACACACCCTAGGTAACGCGCTGCGCCGTGTGCTGCTGTCCTCGATCCCGGGTTTCGCCATTACCGAGGTCGAGATCGACGGCGTGCTGCACGAGTACACCACGGTCGAGGGCCTGCAGGAAGACGTGCTCGAAGTCCTGCTCAACCTCAAGGATGTCGCCATCCGCATGCACACCGGCGAGTCGGCGACCCTGTCGCTGAACAAGCAGGGTCCTGGCATCGTGACCGCGGCTGACATCAAGACCGACCACAACGTCGAGATCCTCAACACCGAGCATGTGATCGCCCACCTGACCAAGGACGTGGCGCTCGACATGCGGCTGAAGATCGAGCGTGGCTATGGCTACCAGCCCGCCGCCGCCCGTCGCCGTCCGGACGAGGAGACCCGCACCATCGGTCGCCTCATGCTGGACGCCAGTTTCAGCCCGGTCCGCCGCGTGGCGTACTCGGTCGAAGCGGCACGCGTCGAGCAGCGTACGGACCTGGACAAGCTGGTCATCGACATCGAGACCAACGGGACGATTGATGCCGAGGAGGCCGTGCGCACCGCCGCCGACATCCTCAGCGACCAGCTCTCGGTGTTCGGCGACTTCACCCACCGTGACCGCGGTGCGGCGAAGCCGGCCAGCAGCGGTGTCGACCCGATCCTGCTGCGTCCGATCGACGATCTTGAGCTCACCGTGCGTTCGGCCAACTGCCTCAAGGCCGAGAGCATCTACTACGTCGGCGATCTGATCCAGAAGACCGAAGTCGAGCTGCTCAAGACGCCGAACCTCGGCAAGAAATCGCTCACCGAGATCAAGGAAGTGCTTGCCCAGCGCGGCCTTTCCCTCGGCATGAAGCTCGAAAACTGGCCGCCCGCGGGAATCGCCTCGCACGGCATGATGGGCTGAGCAGCGGCTTGCCGCTGTCGAGAACAGACATTCAGGAACCAAGACCATGCGCCACCAGAAATCCGGACGCAAATTCAGCCGCACCAGTGCCCATCGCGATGCGATGTTCACCAACATGGCCGCGTCCCTCATCAAGCACGGAGCGATCCGTACCACCCTTCCCAAGGCCAAGGAGCTGCGCCGCGTTGCGGAGCCGCTGATCACCCTGGCCAAGAAGGACGGTGTCGCCAACCGCCGCCTCGCCTTTTCCCGCCTGCGGGACAAGGAAGCCGTCGGTACGCTGTTCGTCGAACTCGGCCCGCGTTACAGCGAGCGCCCGGGTGGCTACCTGCGCATCCTCAAGTGCGGTTTCCGCGCGGGTGACAATGCGCCGATGGCCTACGTCGAGCTCGTCGACCGCCCGCAGGCGGCCGCAGAGTAAGACCGGCGGCGCGGGAGCTTTCCCGCGTCAGCGACAGATCGTGGAAGCCCCGGCCAGCGAGCCGGGGTTTTTGCGTTGGCCGCTAGGCAGGGCGCGCGCAAGCTCGTATCGTGTCGGCCCATGACGACCATCAAAGCCCAGCGCGGCAACTTCCGGGTGTTCTTCCTGCTGGGCTTCCTGGCCTGCGCGGGTCTCCTCGCCTATGCGCTCTACACGCAGTTCTACGGCGGTCTGTTGCCGTGCCCCCTGTGTATCTTCCAGCGTGTCGCGTTTGCCGCCTTGGGCCTCGTGTTCTTGCTGGGGGCGCTGCACGGACCTTCCGGGAAGGGCGTGCGGCGGGGATATGGCGTGTTGGCCGGCCTGGTATCGGTGATCGGCATTGCGATTGCCGGCAACCACGTGCGGCTGCAGAACCTGCCACCCGACGAAGTACCTGCCTGCGGCCCGGGGCTCGACTACATGCTCGAAGCGATGCCGATCTCCGGCGTCGTGCGCAAGGTGATGACCGGGTCGGGTGAATGCGCGAACGTCGACTGGGCCTTCCTGGGCCTGTCGATGCCCGCCTGGAGCCTGGTGTGGTTCGTGCTGCTGGGCGCCTGGGCGCTCTATGCCGGCTTCCGGCGCAGCTGAGAAAGACTGAAGCAATCCTGCCGGACGTTGCGGTCGACGCTCCCTGCGTGGATGATGGTTTGCTGTTCCGCAACATCTTCGGCCCGCGCCAATGTCCAGTGATCGCCACCTGCAACCCGTCAACCTGCCGAGCGGCTGGAGTTCCACCTCCTGGCGCGGCCGGGCTGCGTTGCAGTTGCCGACCTACCCCGACCAGACGGAGTTGGAGGGCGTCCTGTCGGAGCTGCGGGATCTCCCGCCGCTGGTCACCTCGTGGGAGATCCTTGCGCTCAAGCAGAAGCTCGCCGACGCACAGGAAGGCAAGTGCTTCCTGCTCCAGGGCGGGGACTGCGCCGAGACCTTCGATGCCTGCTCCTCCGAGGTCATCTCGAACCGGCTGAAGGTGCTGTTGCAGATGAGCCTTGTGCTGGTGCACGGGCTCAGGAAGCCGGTGGTCCGGGTGGGTCGTTTTGCGGGGCAGTATGCAAAGCCGCGTTCTGCCGACACCGAGACCATCGGCGGCGTCACCCTGCCGAGCTATCGCGGGGACATGGTCAATGGACCGTCCTTCGATCCGGAGGCCCGCCGGCCGGATCCGCGCAGGATGGTGAAGGCCATGCGCGTTCGGCCATGACGATGAACTTCGTGAGGGCGCTGATCGATGGCGGCTTCGCCGACCTGCACCATCCCGAGTACTGGAACCTCAGCTGGGTCGGCCACTCCTCGCTGGCCGCCGAGTACGGCCGGATGGTGGATGCGATCGGCGATGCGGTCAGGTTCATGGAAACCTTGTCCGGCGAGGAGGTGCACAACCTCAACCGGGTCGACTTCTATACCTCGCACGAGGCACTGTTGCTGCCATACGAGGAGTCGCTGACCCGTGAGGTGCCGCGCCATTGGGGCTGGTTCAACCTGAGCACACACTTCCCGTGGATCGGGATGCGGACGGCGGACGTCGAAGGTGCCCACGTCGAGTACTTCCGCGGGATCCGGAACCCGATCGCGATCAAGGTGGGTCCTTCGGTGAAGGCCGATCAATTGCTGCGCGTCATGGACGTGCTGAATCCCCGGGACGAGCCGGGACGGATGACCTTCATTCACCGCATGGGGGCCACCAAGGTTGCCGAGTGCCTGCCACCGCTGCTTGACGCGGTGCGGCGGGATGGGCGCAGGGTGCTGTGGGTGTGCGATCCGATGCATGGCAATACCGAAGCCACGGGCAACGGGTTCAAGACCCGTCGCTTCGACAACATCGGCAGCGAGCTCGAGCAGGCGTTCGACCTGCATGCGGCGGCCGGGACCCGGTTGGGTGGTGTGCACCTGGAGTTGACCGGCGAGGATGTGACGGAATGCCTCGGCGGTGCCCGCGAGCTGACCGAGACCGACCTGGAGCGCGCCTACCATTCAACCGTCGATCCACGGCTGAACTACGAACAGGCGCTGGAGGTGGCGATGCTGATCGTGCGCAAGCAGGCTCGCCTGACCGCCGCCGGCTGAAGGTTTTCGCGGTCCTTCCCAATGAAAAAGCCGCCCGATGGGCGGCTTTTTCGTGTCCAGCCGGCGCGGTAACGCCGGGCGACCAGTTCACGTAACTGATCAGCCGCCGCGGCTCGCGCGCTTCCGGTCGGTCTCGGTGAGGTGCTTCTTGCGCAGGCGGATTTCCTTCGGCGTGACCTCAACCAGCTCATCGTCCTCGATGAAATCCAGCGCCTGCTCAAGCGTGTGCTTGATGGCCGGGGTCAACTTGATCGCGTCGTCCTTGCCCGAGGCGCGCATGTTGGTCAGCGGCTTGGACTTGATGGCGTTGACCGTCAGGTCGTTGTCCTTGGAGTGGAGGCCGATCAGCTGTCCCTCGTAGACATGGTCACCCTCGGCGGCGAACAGCTTGCCGCGGTCCTCCAGCGGCCCCAGCGAGTAGGCGGGGGTGGTGCCGGCGGCGTTGGAGATCATCACGCCGTTGATGCGCTTGGCGATGGTGCCCTGTTCCTTCGGGCCGTAATGGTCGAAGACGTGGAACAGCAGGCCGCTGCCCTGGGTCAGCGTCTTGAACTCGTTCTGGAAACCGATCAGGCCGCGCGCCGGGATCATGTAATCCAGCCGCACGCGTCCCTTGCCGTCGGACTCCATGTTCTTCAGCTGGCCCTTGCGGATGCCAAGCTTCTCCATCACACCGCCCTGGTGCACTTCCTCGACATCGACCACCAGTTGCTCGATCGGCTCCATCAGCTGGCCGTCGATTTCCTTGATGATCACTTCCGGGCGCGACACGGCGAGCTCGTAGCCCTCGCGGCGCATCGTTTCGATCAGCACCGACAGGTGCAGCTCGCCGCGGCCGGAGACCAGGAACTTGTCCGGGTCCGAACCTTCCTCGACCTTCAGTGCGACGTTGTGCAGCGTTTCGCGCTCCAGTCGCTCGCGGATCTGGCGGCTGGTGATGAACTTGCCGCCACTACGGTCCTTGTTCCCCGCGAACGGCGAGTTGTTCACCTGGAACGTCATGCTGATGGTGGGCTCGTCCACCGTCAGGGCGGGCAGCGCTTCGGGCGTGTCGAGCGCGCAGACGGTGTCGGAGATCGACAGGTCGGCGATGCCTGACAGAGCGAGGATGTCGCCGGCCTTGCCCTCTTCGACTTCCACGCGCTCCAGGCCCATGAACCCCAGCACCTGCATCACCTTGGCCTGGCGCTTCTTGCCGTGCCGGTCCACCACGCTCACCGGCATGTTGGTGCGCACCGTGCCGCGCTGGATGCGGCCGATGCCAATCAGGCCGACGAAGTTGTTGTAGTCCAGCTGGCTGATGCGCATCTGGAACGGGCCCTCGGGGTCCACCGTCGGCGGCGGCACGTGCTTCATGATCGCCTCGTAGAGCGGGGTCATGTCGCCGTCGCGTGCGCTGTCGTCCAGGCTCGCGTAGCCGTGCAGCGCCGAGGCGTAGACGATCGGGAAGTCGAGCTGCTCGTTGGTCGCACCGAGCTTGTCGAACAGGTCGAAGACCTGGTCGATCACCCAGTCCGGCCGTGCGCCGGGGCGATCGATCTTGTTGACGACCACGATCGGGTTGAAGCCCATCGCGAACGCCTTCTGGGTCACGAAGCGCGTCTGCGGCATCGGCCCATCCATTGCATCGACCAGGATCAGCACCGAGTCCACCATCGACAGCACCCGCTCGACCTCGCCACCGAAGTCGGCGTGTCCCGGGGTATCGACGATGTTGATGCGGTTGCCATTCCAGTTGATGGCGGTGTTCTTGGACAGGATCGTGATGCCACGCTCCTTTTCCTGATCGTTGCTGTCCATCATCCGCTCGGTCGTGACCGTGCGTTCGCTGAACGTTCCGGATTGCTTGAGCAGGCAATCGACGAGGGTGGTCTTGCCGTGGTCGACGTGGGCGACGATGGCGATATTGCGCAGGCGTTCGATGGACATGGGGAAAGGCGCCGAGGGCGCCGCTTTTCTGAAATGAAGTCGACCAGTATATAGGCAGAGTGGGGGCGAGCGGCGACGCACGAGGCTTGGGATAGAATTGGCCGCTACGTGTTCATTTTTCCCCCACAGCTGGAGTTCCCATGAGCCTGACCGCCACCTTCGATACCGAGCGCGGCCCGATCCAAGTACAGCTCGAGCCTGAAAAGGCGCCGCTGACCGTCGCCAATTTCGCCAACCTCGCCCGGCGCGGCTTCTATGACGGCCTGAACTTCCACCGCGTGATCAATGACTTCATGGTCCAGGGCGGGTGCCCGCAGGGCAGCGGCACCGGCGGCCCCGGCTACCGTTTCGAGGACGAGACCGGCAACGGCCTCAGCCACGAGCGTGGCGTGCTCTCGATGGCTAATGCCGGCCCCGGCACCAATGGCAGCCAGTTCTTCATCACCCACGTCCCGTGCCCGTGGCTGGACGGCAAGCACACGGTGTTCGGCAAGGTGACCGAGGGCATGGACGTGGTCGACAGCATCAAGCAGGGCGACAAGATCAAGTCGGTCAAGCTGGAAGGCGATGTCGACGCTGCCCTTGCGGCCAGGGCCGACCGGGTCGCCGACTGGAACAAGACCCTCGACGCCAAGGCGTAGTACCCCCCGCGTTCCTGTAGGAGCGGCTTCAGCCGCGATCCTTGGCTGGTTCCGCGTGACGCTTGCCGATCGCGGCTGAAGCCGCTCCTACAGAGGGCCGCGGAGCCGCGGCCGAATTAGTTTCACGTGGTACTATTTTCCGAACCATCCGGCCGGGTCGCATGGCGTCCCGGCTGTCCCCAATGCATCTCCACCGAGGTCACCACGATGCCCCAGCTCGCCCGGCGCATCGGTCGCGCCAAGCCCAGCGCGATCATGCAGATTGCCGAGAAGGCCAAGCGCCTGAAGTCCGAAGGCCGCGACATCATCAGCTTCTCGATCGGCGTGCCCAACTTCCTTCCGGGCGAGCACGTCTACGAGGCCGCGCGCCGGTCGCTGGCCGATGACAGCGGACAGTACGGCAGCAACCGCGGTGCCGAACCGATGCTGGATGCCTTCCTCCAGCACATCGAAAAGATCGGCCTGACCGGCTATACGCGTGCGAACCTCTCGACCGGGGTCGGCGCCAAGCACGTGCTCTACAACCTGGCCGAGGCACTGCTCGACGAGGGCGACGTCATCGCCTTCCCGACACCGTACTGGACCAGCTACCTGGACATCGCGGAGATCGTCAATGCGCGGGTCGAGCTGCTGCCGTGCCCACCGGAGCAGGACTACAAGCTCACCCCCGTGCAGCTCGATGCCGCACTGGCGAAAAAGCCACGGGTGTTCCTGTTCAACAACCCGTCCAACCCGACGGGCATGGTCTACGACAAGCAGGAGATCGCTGCGCTGGCGGATGTCATCGCCAGGCACCCCGATACCTGGATCATCACCGACGACATCTACAACCGGATGGTGTTCGACGACGTCGGCTACCACAACTTCCTGCATGCCCGTCCGGAACTGAAGGACCGGGTGATCTTTGTCGACTCCCTGTCCAAGACCTATGGCATGCCCGGCTGGCGGGTGGGTTTCCTGGCCGGTCCGGAAGTGGTCGCCCAGGCCGTGGTGACGATGAATTCCAACCACATCACCAGCCTGCCGGAGGTGGTGAACGCCGCCGCGGTCGCGGCGCTGTCGGGCCCGCAGGACGTACCCGACGCGAAATGCGCAGAGTTCCAGGCCAAGCGCGACCAGGTGATGGAGGTGATGGATTCGATCCCCGGCATCGTCTGCCCCCGTCCGCAGGGTGCGTTCTACGTGTTCCCCGACATCAGCTCGGCTTTCGGCAAGACCCATGGCCCCAGCGGGCTGAAGATCGATAACGACGTCGATTTCTGCAGTGCATTGCTCGAGACGAAGGGTGTCGCCTGCGTACCCGGCTCGGCATTCGGCGAGCCGCGCGCACTGCGCATCAGCTACACCTGCCCGACGCCGCAACTGGCGCCAGGCATGGACCGGTTCCGCGAGTTCTTTGCCGAACTGGTCTGATCCCTACTGAAACAGCCGTCCATGGCGCTCGCCGTGGACAGCTCCATCGAAAAGCCCGGAGGCTCCCCCATGAAGACCCCAGTCCGCGTTGCCGTCACCGGCGCTGCCGGCCAGATCGGCTACTCCCTGCTGTTCCGCATCGCTTCGGGCGAAATGCTCGGCAAGGACCAGCCGGTCATCCTGCAGATGCTCGAGTTGCCGATGGAGAAGGCCCAGGCCGCGCTCAAGGGCGTGATGATGGAGCTGGAGGATTGCGCATTCCCGTTGCTGGCCGGCATGGTCGGCACCGACGATGCCGAAGTGGCGTTCAAGGACGCGGACATCGCCCTGCTGGTGGGCGCCCGTCCGCGTGGCCCGGGCATGGAGCGCAAGGACCTGCTGCTTGAGAACGCGAAGATCTTCACCGCGCAGGGCGCGGCGCTGAATAAGGTCGCCAGCCGCGACGTCAAGGTGCTGGTGGTCGGCAACCCGGCCAACACCAATGCCTACATCGCGATGAAGTCCGCCCCTGACCTGCCGGCGAAGAACTTCACCGCGATGCTGCGCCTGGACCACAACCGTGCGCTGAGCCAGCTGGCCAACAAGGCGGACGTCAAGGTCGGCGATATCAAGAAGCTGGTGGTGTGGGGCAACCACAGCCCGACCATGTATCCGGACTTCCGCTTCGCCACCGTGGACGGACAGTCCCTGAAGGACAAGGTCAACGACGCCGACTGGAACGCCAACGAGTTCATCCCGAAGGTTGGCAAGCGCGGTGCGGCCATCATCGAAGCCCGGGGTCTGTCCTCGGCGGCTTCCGCTGCCAACGCCGCGATCGACCACATCCGCGACTGGGTGCTGGGCAGCAACGGCGAGTGGGTGACCATGGGCGTGCCGTCTGACGGCAGCTATGGCATTCCCGAAGGCATCATCTACGGTGTGCCGGTCACCACCGAGAACGGCGAGTACACCCGCGTGCAAGGCTTGGAGATCGACGAGTTCAGCCGCAAGGCGATGGACAAGACCCTGGCCGAGCTCGAGGAAGAGCGCGCCGGCGTGGCCCACCTGCTGGGCTGAGCCGTAGAGCGGGCGGTGCCCATCGCGGCACCGCCGGGTCAGGTCGCGCGCGCGGCTTCTTTGTCAGGGATGGCGATGTCAAAGCGTTTCGTGCAGGACGGTTGGCTTCTGGCTGCCGTTGGAATGGTGTTCTTGCTGGTCGGTGGTTACTACTTCACCGGCCTCTACTGCAGTGACGACACCCGATACATGCTCGGGGCGATCCGACTCGCTGTGGGCGAACCGATCTCGACGGCGTCACTTGCCGAAAGAAGGGTGATGTTCCTGCTGCCGGCGGCGCTCTTCCACGCCTTCGGCTGGAAAGCCGACCTGTTGGCGGCCCCGTATCTGTTGTTCTTCGTGGGTACCGGCTGTTCCGGCTATCTCCTCGCCAGGCGCCTCTTGCCGCGCGCCGGCGCGGCGCTGGCGATGCTGCTGGCCGCGGCGCAGCCAGTGCTGTTCCTGTATGCGGGGGCGATGCTCCCGGATATTGCCGGAACATTCTTCATCGTGCTGGCATTGCTGCTACTCGTCCTCTGGCTGGAGGCCGTGGAGGTGGGGGCAGGGTGGCGCAGGGAGCTTCTTCTGGCGGCGGGGGTTGGTGGCGCCATGGCGACCTCGTTGACCATAAAGGAGAGCGGGCTGGTTCTGCTGGTGGTGCCGGTCGTGGTAATAGCGCTGGCGTCGTGGCGGCGGGGTGCTTCCCGGATCCTCCCGGTCATCACGGCGCTTCTTTTGGGGTTCGCCGCTGTGTTGGTGGTCGAGGCGGCGGTCTTCCGGCTGACGGCAGGCCACTGGTATTCCAGTCTCCTGAGCCTGTCTACGCCCCACGACATGCAGGCCTACACGCAGGCACAGGGGCTGGACCCGATCGCCCGCCTCGGCACCCTTCGCGCGATCCTCAGTCCGGTCACCAAAGGCTTGTTCCTGCTTGCAGGCTTGTCCTCGCTGCACCTGGCCCGGGCTTGGCATTCGGGCCGCCTGCCGCATACGGGCGCGCTGGGCTGGCTGGTCGTGGTGTTTGGCTGGTCGTGGCCGCTGCTGGCTTTCACCCTCGGGTCCGTCTCGCTGACCGAGTACCGGCCAGCGGTCATGCAGGAGCGCTATTACGCACCGGCCATCATCCCGGCCGCCATTCTCGCCGCGGACCTGGTGCGACACATCGCTTTCGCCGGGGCAGCCCGTTTCCGGTGGGTGGGGCCGATTGCCGCAGCCGTGCTTTCAGTCTGGTTGTTGAGCGCTCCCTACTCAATGTGGGCAGACCGTGGGCTGATCTATGCCGCCGGCGCGAAGGAAGCCTTCCTCCTCGCCCGCCGTGACGCCGCCCGGCGATTTCCGGGTGTTCCCCTGTATGACGTGGCAAGTGGCTGGAACGCCGATCTTGGCCGTTGTCGCGCCTTGTTGGTGCCGGTCCTGCCCGGTGGCGAGGAACGCCTCTCCGGTGCGCTGGCGGAGGGGGCTGATCGCAAGGGTAGGTTTTTCCAGCCCGAAGCCAGGGATCTGATACCTCCCTATCTGGTGTTGGGTCACGGTCCTTTCCTTGATGAGCCCAAGCGGAAGGACTGGAGCAGGAATCTGCTCCAAATGAAGAGGGAAGGAAAGCTCTCAGTAGAACAGGTGGGGCGCTACTGCCCGGCTAAATTGGGATCTTCAATCGAACAGACGTGGATGCCGCGTTCGATTGCCTCGCAGCGAACGAACGTGTCGGCTGCCTCCCAATGTGGAGCAGGCGAACTGCGCCACCATGAACCGCAGTACGTTGATCTCTATCTGGTCACGGAATCGCGCCGTTAGCGTGTTCGTCGCCGGGTTTGGTTGGGGCCATGCGGGCAGGAAGCGGCCACTGCCGCAATGACCGCGGCAATCCCAGCAACGGTCGCTCCACCCATCGCCACGACGAAATTCCGGCCGCCACGCACGCGATCACCGTCACCACGATGAAGACCAGGTGCTGCCATCCGCTCTGGTTGAACCCGCTCACCTGCCAGAGCCGGCCAGCGGCGGACACCACGAACACGTGCGACAGGTACAGGGAGTACGAGCTGTCGCCAAGAAGCGTCAGCCAGCGGCCCATCGCGCCCTCGGGACGGCGTCGCGCCGCGAGCAGCCCGAGTACGACCAGCGCAGCGGCGGGGCCGAACACCAGCGTTCGCAGGCTAGGGGGCAGCACGTCGGCGTCGACCCGGCGGTCGAGGACGACTATCGCGGCGACCAGCGCGACGGCCCCGAGTACGGCACAGGTGCCAGCGGTGCGCTCCGGCATCCGTCGCCAGTACAGGCCGACGAAGGCGCCGGCGATGAACTCCAGGGTCATCGGGTTGGACGCCAAGGCGAGCCAGGGTGGCCGCGCCCCGAGAGCGGCATGGGCCACCAGCACCGCCAGAGCCCAGGCCAACAGGAAGAGGGGCATGTGCCGCTCCTGCAGGAAGGCGAGGGCACCGGCCATCACGAGATAGAAGTACATCTCGTGGATCAGCGTCCAGCCCACCGTGAGTACCGGCAACTGGTGCTGTGGCCAGAGCAGGTAGGACGCCAGGATGCTCTGGTCCTGGTACGAGGAGTTGGCGATGCCGGGTGCGACCAGCATCAGTACCACGACCAGCGAGGTGTAGATCCAGTACGGCGGGAGCACCCGCCACGCACGACGCGCCAGGAACCGTCCGGCATTGGGGACGGAGCGGTAGCGGCCAGATGCCACCGTCGCCATCACGAAACCGGAGATCACAAAGAAGATGTCGACGCCGGCATCGGCGAAGCGCATCGCTCCGGGCAGCAACGGCTCCCCGGAGCCGAACCTTGCCTCAACGATCCTCAGGTGGAACAGCACCACCAGCAACGCGGCGCCGGCACGCAGCGCCTGGATAGGCAGGTAGGTGGGGCGGTGGTCCGTCATGTACTGCTCCTTTGCCGGCAGATGCTATCCCAGCATCGGCCCGGGCGGTGCTGCAGGAGGAGGCCGCGACGGCAGCTCGGCTAGAATGGTGGCTTCGTATCGCGTGACCGGAGACACCATGGCTTCGCAACATTCCGCCGGGGCGCGATTCCGCGCCGCCGTAGCCGAAGAATCCCCACTGCAGGTGATGGGCGCCATTACCGCCTATGCCGGACTGATGGCCAGGCGCGTCGGCTACAAGGCGCTGTACCTGTCCGGTGGCGGCGTGGCCGCCAACTCCCTGGGCATGCCCGACCTGGGCATCAGCACGATGGAAGACGTGCTCACTGACGCGCGTCGCATCGTCGATGCCACGGGCATGCCGCTGCTGGTCGACATCGACACCGGCTGGGGCGGGGCGTTCAACATCGCCCGCACCGTCCGCTCGTTCGAGCGGGTGGGCGTCGCCGCCGTGCACATGGAGGACCAGGTGGGCCAGAAGCGTTGCGGCCACCGTCCGGGCAAGGAGGTGGTGTCCAAGGGTGAAATGGTCGATCGGGTGAAGGCGGCAGTGGATGCACGGACCGACGAGGGCTTCGTGCTGATGGCGCGCACCGATGCCGCGGCCGTGGAAGGCGTCGATTCGGCGATCGAGCGTGCGCAGGCCTATGTGGAGGCCGGCGCAGACATGATCTTCCCGGAAGCGATGAAGTCGCTGGACGATTACCGGCGCTTCAAGCAGGCGGTGAAGGTGCCGATCCTGGCGAACCTGACGGAGTTCGGCTCCACGCCTTTCTTCACCACCGACGAGCTGCGCGAGGCAGGCGTGGACATCGCCTTGTATTGCTGTGGCGCCTACCGCGCCATGAACAAGGCCGCGTTGCACTTCTACGAGACGGTGCGCCGCGAGGGCACCCAGAAGAACATCATCGACACCCTGCAGACGCGGGCGGAGCTTTATGACTTCCTCGGCTACCACGCCTACGAGGACAAGCTCGACGCCCTGTTCGCCGGCGACAAGTAACGAAGACCAAGGAGCTGCAAATGAGCGAGAACAACGCGCTGCCCAAGCCGAAGAAGTCGGTCGCCCTTTCGGGCACCGCGGCCGGCAACACCGCCCTGTGCACCGTGGGTCGCAGTGGCAACGACCTGCACTACCGCGGTTACGACATCAAGGACCTGGCGACCCGGTCCTCGTTCGAAGAGGTCGCCCACCTGCTCGTGCATGGCGCATTGCCGACCCGGTCGCAGCTGGACGCCTACCGCACGAAGCTTCGCCGATTGCGCGGCCTGCCGGCCATCGTCACCGAGGCGCTGGAGCTGGTGCCCGCCAATGCCCATCCGATGGACGTGATGCGCACCGGGTGCTCGGTGCTCGGCACGGTACTGCCCGAACGCGAGGGCCATCCGGCCGCCGAGGCGCGGGACATCGCCGACCGGCTCATCGCCAGCTTCGGCTCGATGCTGCTGTACTGGTGGCACTTCACCCGCAACGGGCGCCGCATCGATGTCGAAACCGATGACGACACCGTCGCCGGGCACTTCCTGCATCTGCTTCATGGCGAGCCACCGAGCGAACTGCATGTCGAGTCCCTGGACAAGTCGCTGGTGCTGTATGCCGAGCACGAGTTCAACGCATCGACCTTCACCGCGCGCGTCATCGCCGGTACCGGCTCGGACATGTTCTCCTGCCTCACCGGGGCCATTGGCGCGCTCCGGGGACCCAAGCACGGCGGGGCCAACGAAGTGGCGATGGACATCATCAGCCGCTACTCGACCGCCGACGAGGCCGAGGCCGACATCCGCGCCCGGATGGAGCGCAAGGAGATCGTGATTGGCTTCGGCCACCCGGTGTACACCGTGGGCGATCCGCGCAACCCCATCATCAAGGAGATCAGCCGCAAGCTGTGCGCCGAAGGTGGAAACCAGGTCCTGTTCGACGTGTCCGAGCGCATCGAGAACCTGATGATGGACACCAAGAAGATGTTCCCGAACCTGGACTGGTACAGCGCCTCGGCCTACCACATGATGGGCATCCCGACGCCGATGTTCACCCCGCTGTTCGTGATCGCGCGCACCACCGGGTGGAGCGCGCACGTCATCGAGCAGCGTGAGGACGGCAAGATCATCCGCCCCAGTGCCAACTACACCGGGCCGGAAGATCGCGATTACGTCGGGATAGGGGACCGCTGAGCATGCAGGACGGCTGGCTCGGCTTGCTGGTGGTGGCCGTGGTCGGCCTGGTGACGGTGACGGCCACGGTCCTGATCCACCACGAGGGACTGCAGTGGATCGACCGCCTCTGTTTCGGCAACGGGAAGCCCCGCCGCCGCAGTCTGGTGTTGTCGGTGCTATTGGTGCTCAGCCTGCATATCGTGCACATCCTGCTCTACGGGGTCGGCTTCTGGGGCATCCCCCTGTTGCCGCTGGGCGGATGGATCGGAGAGCAGGGTGCGACGGCGACGCTGACCGATGCGTTTTATCTCTCCGCGATCAACTACAGCACCCTCGGCATGGCAGGGGACCTGATGCCGACGGGCCCTATTCGGCTCCTGGTGGCGCTGGAGTCGATCGCCGGCCTGCTGATGCTCACCTGGTCGGCATCGTTCACCTACAACCGGCTGTCCAGGAAGCTGGGAGGCGACGACAGCGGCCAGTCCTGAAAAAGAAAAAGCCCGCCAGCTGGCGGGCTTTTTCGTTCCGGCCGCGCAATCAGGATTCGCGCGGCTTGAGGTTCTGGACCTTCAGGAACGTGTGGTCGCCAATGGTGGCCACCTGGTAGGCATTCCGCCAGCTGGGGCTGGCAATCGACAGCGCCGCAAAGTGGCTGGCGCCGGGAACAATCTCCGTGCGCTCGCCCGGAGGCAGCGCCCAGTTGCGCTGCGCTTCCATCGCGATGGTGACCGACTCCGCCCACGCCTCGGTATTGCTCAGGCGGGTGTTGGGCGAGACCAGGGTCGGCGCGAACTGTTTGCGGGCAGTGACGACCTCGCACACGCTGTCACCCCACAGGCCGCTGTCGCGGCGACGCAGGGCCACCTCGGCGACGGCCTGCTGTCCCTGCGTGGACTGGTTGCGGGCCTCGAGGTACAGCGTTGTGCTGAGGCACAGCGAATCGGCGGTTTGCGGTGGCAGTACAGAAGCCAGCCACAGGATCCAGGCGAGTTTCATTTCGACTCCTTGCTCCGTTGCGCCGGCGCACTGGGCCACCTCCTGTGGAAGGAAGTCGACCCGGCATCAACCGGCATGGCGTACTGGGGAGGGCGGCGGCTCTTTGGCTCGCTTTGCCCCTTCGCCGGCTGACGCGATAGGCGTGGCCGGCGTGGGTTGCCGCGGGTGGCGGCTGGAAAGTTGGCGCAAGGTAGCCGCAGTTATATAAATGGCAGGTGAATGAGCGCGGTTGACAGTCGGGCCTGGAAAGTGAGTCGAATGTGATGCCGGGCACGAAAATCCGCGCCCCATCGGGCTTGTTCGACCCGTCAGTACGCCTTTTTTGGCTCCTGACCCTGTTCAGTTTCGGGTGAACGCCGGGTGCTGGCGTCGCCGTCAAGAGGGCGATTTGCGCCTAGAGCGATGCCGCCAGAGCGCATCCCTGGGCGATTGCGCGCTTCGCATCAAGTTCCGCGGCCACGTCGGCCCCGCCGATCACGTCCACCTCGCGCCCGAGGGCCTGGAGCTCGTCGCCCAGGGCCCGCAACGGCTCCTGCCCCGCGCAAATGACGACGTGGTCCACCGGCAGAAGCTCCTCCGTACCCTCCCGGGCGATGCGCAGCCCCGTTTCATCAAAGCCCAGGTACTGCACGCCCCCCAGCATCTCGACCCCGCGGGCTTTCAGCGTCGCGCGATGGATCCAGCCGGTGGTTTTACCCAGGCGGGTACCCGGCCTGCCGGCGCTGCGCTGCAGGAGCCAGATCTTGCGAGCTGGAGGCTCCGGCCGTCGCGCTACCAGCCCTCCGCGATTGCCGGTGTACTCCAGGTCCACCCCCCACTCCGCGCGCCATCGCGCCGGGTCCAGGGTGGAGGAGGGGCCGTGCTCGGAGAGGAACTCGGCCACGTCGAATCCGATACCACCGGCTCCCACAATGGCCACTTCAGCGCCGACTTCCACATCCCCGCGCAGGACATCCAGGTAGCCGACCACGCGCGGGTGCTCGGCGCCCGGGAAGTCGACCGCCCTGGGCACCACGCCGGTCGCCACCACGACCCGGTCGAAACCCGCAAGTTCGCTGGCCTGTACCCGCTTCCCCAGGCGCAGCTCCACCCTGGTCAGCTCGATCTGCCGCGCGAAGTAGCGCAGGGTCTCGTGGAACTCCTCCTTGCCCGGGATGCGCTTGGCGAGGTTGAACTGCCCGCCGATCTCCGAGGCGGCATCGAACAGAGTCACGCGGTGCCCGCGTCCGGCCGCGATCGTCGCGCATGCGAGTCCGGCGGGGCCGGCCCCGACCACGGCGATCCTGCGGGGGGTGCTGGTCGGGAGGTAGTTGAGCTCGGTTTCCGCGCAAGCCCGCGGGTTGACCAGGCAACTGGCGGTACGGTTCTGGAACACGTGGTCCAGACAGGCCTGGTTGCAGGCGATGCAGGTGTTGATCTCATCGCTGCGGCGGGCGTGGGCCTTGGTGACCCAGTTCGGATCGGCCAGCAGCGGCCGTGCCATGGACACCATGTCCGCCTCCCCGGCGGCGAGGATGCGCTCGGCGACGTCGGGCATGTTGATCCGGTTGGTGGTGACCAGCGGGATCGAGATCTTGGGCTTGAGGCGGGCGGTGATGCCACTGAACGCACCGCGCGGCACCGAGGTGGAAATGGTGGGTACGCGCGCCTCGTGCCAGCCGATGCCGGTGTTCACCAGCGTGGCACCGGCAGCCTCCACCGCCCGGGCCTGCGCGACCACCTCGTCCCACGCCAGGCCCTCATCAACGAGGTCGATCATCGAAAGCCGGTACACCAGGATGAAGTCTGGCCCGCAAGCCTCGCGGATGCGCCGCACGATCTCGACCGCGAACCGCATCCGCCGCGCGGCGTCCCCGCCCCAGGGGTCGTCGCGGCGGTTGGTGCGTGGCGCGGTGAACTGGTTGAGCAGGTAGCCCTCCGAGCCCATGACCTCGACGCCGTCGTAGCCGGCTTCGCGGGCCAGCCGCGCGCTACGGACGAATGCGGCGATCTGCCGTTCGATGCCGTGGCTTGAAAGGGCGCGAGGGGTGAACGGGTTGATCGGTGCCTTGATTCTGCTGGGCGCGACCTGGAGCGGGTGGTAGCCATAGCGGCCGGCATGCAGGATCTGCAGGCAGATCTTCCCGCCGTTGTCGTGGACCGCGCGGGTGACCTGCCGGTGGCGTGCGACTTCCCATGGCCAGGTCAGCGTGCCGCCAAACGGCTTCAGCCAGCCGGTGATGTTCGGCGAGAAGCCACCCGTCACGATCAGCCCCACGCCGCCTGCTGCGCGCTCGGCGAAGTAGGCCGCCAGCTTCGGGAAATCGCGTGCGCGATCCTCCAGTCCGGTGTGCATCGAGCCCATCAGCACCCGGTTCGGCAACGTGCAGAAGCCCAGGTCGAGGGGCGCGAACAGGTTCGGGTAGAGGGGATGGGGCGCGACTGCGTCCGGGGCGATGGCCGACATTCGTAAATACGCTCGCGTATGGAGCGCCCAAGATGCCGCGATCCGCGTGCCGGCACAACCGGCGGTCGGTGTGGAAGGCCGCCGGGGCGAGGCGGCGCTGGTTGAAGGCTACTCCGGCAGCACGGCCCGGCCGAGTCGGTTGGTATCGGTGCCGAACCAGAGGCTGTTGCTCGCCGGATCGAACACCATGTGCCGGACGGTCATGCCGCCGCTGGGGATCGGCGTGGCAGGGAGGAACTCACCTGTCGAGGGATCGAAGCCCTGCAACAGGTTGGGCTGCGGGCCGGTTTCCACGAACCAGACCCGTCCCTGGTCGTCGGTGGCCATCGCATAAGGACCCGACCGGTCCGACGGCGTTTTCCATTCCTCGAACGTACCATCGGCAGGATCGTAGGCACCGATGTAGCCCTGGGTGAAATCCCCGTACCAGACCCGGCCGTCGCCGGTCAGGCCGATCCGGCGCGGGCGTGCCTGCTCGCGCGGCAGTTCGATCTCGGTGACCTCGAGGGTGCCCGGATCGACGGAGGCGATCCTGTTGGTCCCCAGCAACACGGCCCAGGCGCCCCCACTTTCGGTCGAGAGGATCCCGTAGGGCAGCGCGCCGCTGGTCGGCACCGGGACGACCCGCATTTCACCGCTGTCCATGTCGACCCGGCCGATCGCGTTGCCGCGCTGCATGGTGAACCAGATGCCGCCGCTACCGTCGAAGCTGAAGGTATGCGGGTCCCGCTTCTCGATTCCGGCGACCTCGGGCACCTCATGGGTGGTGTAGTCGCCAGTGCCGGGGTCGAACCTGAGGATGGTGCCGTTGCCGTTCCCGGCGATCCACGGGAAGCCCTCCTGGTCGACCACCACCGTATGGGGCTTGGTGCCGGCGGGCAGGTCGTGGCGCTCGAAGCTCCCGGTATCCGGATCAAATACGCCAAGGTAGTTGCCGACCTGGCCGACGAACCAGATCCGGCCGTCCGGTGCGAGGTAGGGGTCACGCGGCCGCGTATCCGGCCATGGGACCTGCCATTCCTGGATATCGGCTGCAGGCTTTGACGGGACCTGCGCCTGCGCACCGGTGAACCAGGCGTGGGTGGCCAGGGTGAGCAGCAGGGCGACCGCGGCGCTTGAAGAGACCAGGTGGTTCATCTCCATTCCTCCCGTGGTGAGCAGTCGGGCCAGCATACGCCGGACCCGGCAGGGCGATCGTAACCGCTTGTCGTGGATGCGATAATGACGGTTCCCGCGCTTCCGCGGCCCCAGGCCTCCTGGTCTCCGGTGCCTCCCCTGATGGTGGCACCGCGCCCCGCGCTCGCGCCGCTCCCTTTCGCAAGAGACCCGCCATCCGCATGAATACCGCCTTCCGCAAGCCGCTGCCGGGCACCACGCTAGACCATTTCGACACCCGCGCCGCAGTCGAGGCGATCAGGCCCGGCGCCTACGACACGCTGCCCTACACCTCGCGCGTGCATGCGGAGAACCTGGTGCGGCGGGCGGATCCGGACCGGTTGGCCGACTACCTGACCCAACTGGTCGAGCGCCGCCGCGACCTTGATTTCCCCTGGTTCCCGGCCCGTGTGGTGTGCCACGACATCCTCGGGCAGACCGCGCTGGTCGACCTGGCCGGCCTGCGCGACGCCATCGCCCAGCGTGGCGGCGATCCGGCCCAGGTGAACCCGGTGGTGCCGACGCAGTTGATCGTGGACCACTCGCTGGCGGTCGAGTGCGGTGGATTCGATCCCGATGCGTTCGGGAAGAACCGCGCCATCGAGGACCGCCGCAACGAAGACCGGTTCCACTTCATCGAGTGGACCAAGAAGGCGTTCCGCAACGTGGACGTGATCCCGCCGGGCAACGGGATCATGCACCAGATCAACCTGGAGAAGATGTCGCCCGTGGTGCACGCAATCGACGGCGTGGCGTTTCCCGATACCTGCGTGGGTACCGACAGCCACACGCCGCACGTTGATGCCTTGGGCGTGATCGCCGTGGGCGTCGGCGGCCTGGAGGCCGAGAGCGTGATGCTGGGCCGGGCATCGTGGATGCGCCTGCCGGAGATCGTGGGTGTCGAGCTTCTTGGACGGCCAGGGCCGGGCATTACCGCCACCGACGTGGTGCTGGCGCTGACCGAGTTCCTGCGCCAGTCGAAGGTCGTGGGTGCCTATCTCGAATTCCGCGGCGAGGGTGCGTCCGCGCTCACCCTGGGCGATCGCGCGACCATCTCCAACATGGCACCCGAGTACGGCGCCACCGCGGCGATGTTCTTCATCGACGACAACACCATCGATTACCTGCGCCTGACCGGTCGCGACGAAGCACAGGTCAAGCTGGTCGAGACCTATGCGAAGCACACCGGGCTGTGGGCCGACGCCCTCGCGGATGCACGGTACGAGCGCAGCCTGTCATTCGACCTCTCGACCGTCACCCGCAACATGGCCGGCCCGTCCAACCCACATCGTCGCCTTCCGACGTCCGCTCTGGCCGAGCGTGGCATCGCAGGCAACCTCGAAGCGGCGCGGGCGCAGGAGGCCGAAGGCCTGATGCCGGATGGCGCGGTGATCATCGCCGCGATCACCAGTTGCACCAACACCAGCAATCCGCGCAACGTGATCGCCGCGGGCCTGCTGGCGCGCAATGCGAACGCACGCGGCCTCACCCGCAAGCCGTGGGTCAAGACCTCGCTCGCCCCCGGCTCCAAGACCGTGCAGCTGTACCTGGAGGATGCGGGCCTGTTGCCGGAGCTCGAGCAACTGGGTTTTGGCATCGTCGGTTTCGCATGCACCACCTGCAACGGCATGAGCGGCGCGCTGGATCCGGCCATCCAGAAAGAGGTCATCGAGCGCGACCTTTACGCCACGGCAGTGCTGTCGGGCAACCGCAACTTCGACGGCCGCATCCACCCCTACGCCAAGCAGGCCTTCCTCGCCTCGCCGCCGCTGGTGGTCGCCTATGCGATCGCCGGCACCGTGCGCTTCGACATCGAGAAGGACGTGCTGGGGAACGACGCCGAAGGCAATCCGGTCACGCTCAAGGACCTGTGGCCTTCGGACGAGGAGATCGACCGGATCGTCGCCACCAGCGTCAAGCCGGAGCAGTTCCGCCAGGTCTACGAGCCGATGTTCAAGTTCGTCGTCGAGCACGGCGAGAAGATCAGCCCGCTGTACGACTGGCGGCCCCAAAGCACCTACATCCGCTGCCCGCCCTACTGGGAAGGCGCGCTGGCAGGCGAGCGGGCATTGAGCGGCATGCGCGCGCTGGCCGTGCTGGGGGACAACATCACCACCGACCACCTCTCGCCATCGAACGCGATCATGCGTTCCAGCGCCGCCGGCGAATACCTGGCGAAGATGGGCGTGCCCGAAGAGGACTTCAATTCCTACGCCACCCACCGCGGCGACCACCTCACCGCCCAGCGCGCCACCTTCGCCAATCCGAAGCTGCTCAACGAGATGGTGCGCGACGAGCACGGCGAGGTGAGGCAGGGATCGCTCGCACGGCTGGAGCCGGAAGGCGAGGTGGTACGCATGTGGGAGGCGATCGAGACCTACATGCAGCGCCGCCAGCCCTTGATCATCATCGCCGGTGCCGACTACGGCCAGGGCAGCTCACGCGACTGGGCGGCCAAGGGCGTGCGACTGGCCGGCGTGGAGGCGATCGTCGCCGAGGGCTTCGAGCGCATCCACCGCACCAACCTGATCGGCATGGGCGTGCTGCCGCTGGAGTTCCTGCCCGGCACCGACCGCAACACGCTGCGGATCGATGGCACCGAAACCTATGACGTGGTTGGGACCCCGACCCCGCGCGCGGCGTTGACGCTGGTGATCCACCGCCGCGACGGCGAGCGGATGGAGGTGCCGGTGACCTGCCGCCTCGACACCGCGGAGGAAGTGTCGATCTACGAAGCCGGCGGCGTGCTGCAGCGCTTCGCCAACGATTTCTTCGAAGCCGCGGAGGTGGCGTAGGCGCATCCACGCCCGCGCCAACCCATCACTGCACCGATAGCGCCAGGTAATCCGACATGCCACATCCTCCGCAACTCCGCATTCCCGCCACCTACATGCGGGGCGGGACCAGCAAGGGCGTCTTCTTCCGCCTCCAGGACCTGCCGGAGGCCAGCCAGGTGCCCGGCGCCGCGCGTGACAGTCTGTTGATGCGCGTCATCGGCTCGCCCGATCCGTATGGCAAGCACACCGACGGCATGGGCGGTGCGACCTCGAGCACCAGCAAGTGCGTCATCGTCTCGAAGTCGAGCAAGCCCGACCACGATGTCGACTATCTCTACGGGCAGGTGTCCATCGACCAGCCGTTCGTGGACTGGAGTGGCAATTGCGGCAACCTGAGCGCCGCTGTCGGGCCATTCGCGATCGATGCAGGGCTGGTCGACCCGGATCGGGTGCCACGCGACGGCACCGCGATCATCCGCATATGGCAGGCCAACATCGGAAAGACCATCATCGCGCACGTGCCGATGACTGACGGGCAGGTCCAGGAGACGGGCGACTTCGAGCTCGACGGCGTGACCTTCCCGGCGGCCGAGATCCAGCTGGAGTTCGTTGATCCCTCCGACGAGGGCGAGGGCGGTGGCGCGATGTTCCCGACCGGGCAGCTGGTGGATGAGCTCGAGGTCCCCGGGGTGGGGTCGCTCAGGGCGACCATGATCAATGCCGGCATTCCCACGATCTTCCTCGACGCCGCCGATCTCGGCTACACCGGTACCGAGCTGCAGGACGCGATCAACGGCGACCCGCAGGCGCTGGCGAGGTTCGAAGCGATCCGTGCACACGGCGCCGTGCGCATGGGGCTGATCGAGCGCATCGAGCAGGCTGCCTCCCGCCAGCACACGCCCAAGGTCGCCTTCGTCGCTCCGCCTGCCGATTACACCTCGTCCAGTGGCAAGCGCATCGCCGCCAGCGACATCGACCTGCTGGTGCGCGCGCTGTCGATGGGCAAGCTGCACCACGCGATGATGGGGACCGCCGCGGTGGCGATCGGGACCGCCGCCTCGATCCCGGGCACGCTGGTGCACGCGGCCGCCGGTGGCGGCGATCGCGATGCAGTGCGCTTCGGGCATCCCTCTGGAACCCTGCGCGTCGGCGCGCGGGCGGTGCAGGTCGACGGACGATGGACCGTCACCAGCGCGGTGATGAGCCGCAGCGCACGCGTGCTGATGGAAGGGGCGGTGCGGGTACTGCCCGCGGTGTAGGGCAGGTCAAGGGCGCGGGAGGGGCCCGGGCCCACAATGGCGGTCCTGCCACCTGGAGGATCACCGATGGGCCAGCACGACATCCGCTCCACGGCGCGCCCCGACCCCGACCAGCCGATGGTCGACATCGCCGACTACGTCGCGGGCTACACCATTGATTCGAAGGAAGCCTACGACACCGCGCGCTACATGCTGCTGGACTCGCTGGCGTGCGCGGCCCTGGCCATGGACCACGAGGCGTGCGTCAAGCACCTGGGGCCGCTGGTACCTGGCGCGGACATGGAAGGTGGCGCGCGCGTGCCCTTCACTTCCCATGAGCTGGATCCGGTGCAGGCGGCCTACAACATCGGCGTGCAGGTCCGCTGGCTGGACTTCAACGACACCTGGCTGGCCGCGGAGTGGGGCCATCCGTCGGACAACCTCGGCGCGATTCTCGGGCTCGCCGACTATCTCGGGCGCAAGGCCGAGGCAGCGGGTGGCAAGGCGCTCACCGTGAAGGACGTGCTTGGCCATGCGATCAAGGCGCACGAGATCCAGGGCTGTTATGCGCTGAGGAACTCATTCAACAGGGTCGGCCTCGACCACGTGATCCTGGTCCGGCTGGCGTCCACGGCCGTGGCCACGCACATGCTGGGGGGCGATCGGGAGGCGATCTGGACCGCCGTTTCCCACAGCTGGATCGACAACGGCGCCCTGCGGACCTACCGGCATGCCCCCAACACCGGACCGCGGAAGAGCTGGGCGGCCGGTGACGCCTGTCGTCGCGCCGTTACCCACGCCTTGAACGCGGTCAAGGGCGTGGTCGGCTATCCCAGTGCGCTGACCGTGCCGACATGGGGCTTCTACGACATCGCCTTCAACGGCAAGCGTTTCGAATTCGAGCGGCCGTTCGGCAGTTACGTGATGGAGAACGTGCTGTTCAAGATCAGCTTTCCCGCCGAGTTCCACGCGCAGACGGCGGTGGAGTGCGCGATGCAGTTGCACCAGCAAGTGCGCGATCGCATCGACGACATCGAGCGCATCGAGATCCAGACCCAGGAGGCGGGCGCGCGGATCATCGACAAGACCGGGCCGCTCCACAACTACGCGGACAGAGACCACTGCATCCAGTACATGGTAGCCGTCCCGCTGATCTTCGGTCGCCTGACCGCTGACGACTACTCCGACGCGGTCGCAGCCGACCCGCGGATCGACGCGCTTCGGGAAAAGATGTCCGTCACGGAGAACGAGCAGTTCACCAGGGACTACTTCGATCCGGAGAAACGCTTCATCGGTAACTCGGTCCAGGTGTTCTTCAAGGACGGCAGCAGCACCGACAGGGTGTCGATCGATTATCCGATCGGCCACCGACGTCGCCGGGACGAGGGCATCCCGGTGCTCATGGCGAAATTCGAGAAGGCCATGCGGATGCGACTGCCGGCCGGGAATGCCGACCGTTTGATGGACCTGGCGGCAAATCCGGCGAGGCTGGAGGCTCTTCGGATTACGGAGCTGATGGAGATGCTCCGAACCTGAATGCGAGATATGCGAGAATTGGCGGTGCGGAACTTTTCGACGGTTGTTAGTCCATCGTTAACAGGCTCTTCACAGGCGCGAACCTAACCTGCCGCGGATGGCGTCCACCCCAGGCGGCCGTCCACCCGGTTTGGAATCACGCAGATGCGGTTTCCCCCAACAGTTTCAACAAGGAGATACATATGAATAAGAACCTCCTCTGCGCCGCCCTCGTGGGTGGCCTGAGTCTGGCCGGTTCGGTCAGCGCGCAGGAATTCGATGATCGCTGGTACGTCACCGCCGGTGCTGGCATGAACTTCCAGGACAACCACCGCGGTACGGATGACGCCCCGTTCGGCACGATTGGCGTCGGCAAGTTCATCAACCCGAACTGGTCGGTGGATGGTGAACTCAACTTCCAGAACCCCAGCAGCAATCGCAACGATGACTTGAACTGGAGCCAGTACGGGATCTCGTTCGACGTGCGTCGGCATTTCATTGCTGACGGCCGCAGCTGGAACCCGTACGTCGTGGCGGGTCTGGGCTACCAGCGCTCCGAGGAGGAGTTCGATCCTTCCAACCCGCTGTTGCCGGCACGTTTCGAGCGCAACGGTGCGCCGAGCGAGCGTGAAGACGGCAGCGTCGCCGGCAAGCTCGGCTTTGGTGTGCAGGGCGACGTCGGCCGCGTGAAGGTCCGTACCGAACTCGCCTATCGTGCGCATGCGGACGATGACAGCATCGGCGCCTACCTCGAAGACGGCGAACCGCGTGATGACGGCGAAGACTGGTTCGGCGACATCCTCGCCTCGGTCGGCGTGGTCGTGCCGCTGGGACCGGAGCCTGTTGCGCCGGTCGCCCCGGCCCCGGCCCCGGCTGCTCCGAACTGCGCGGACCTGGATGACGACGGCGACGGCGTCAACAATTGCGACGACCGCTGCCCGGACTCGCAGGCTGGCCAGACCATCGGTCCGGACGGCTGCCCGGTACCGGTCTCGATCGACCTGAAGGGCGTGAACTTCGACTTCGACAAGTCGACCCTGCGTCCGGATGCGGTGGCGATCCTGAGTGAGGCGGTGCAGATCCTGCAGCGCTACCCCGACCTGAATGTCGAGGTCGCCGGCCACACCGACCTGTGCGGTTCGGACGCCTACAACCAGTCGCTGTCGGAGCGTCGCGCCAACGCGGTGTACGACTACCTGACCAGCAACGGCATCGGCAGCAACCGCCTGGTGGGTCCGAACGGTTACGGCGAGAGCCGTCCGCTGGAGTCGACCCCGCAGACCAACCCGGAGTGCCGCAGCGAAACCAACCGCCGCACCGAGTTGAACGTGCAGAACTGATCCATCGTTCTGGCAGTAACAAAGGAGCCCGGGTGATCCCGGGCTCTTTTTTTTGCCGCGCGGACGCTGTCGGGCGGCATTCACAAATGTGTATGATCCTCGGCTGTGAACAGGCGAGCTACGAACAGGTCCTCGTCGGTTCCTCTTTGCTTGCCGTTCCCCATTACATGGAGTGACACAGATGAAGATCCGTCTATTGAGCACCGCGATGCTGGCCGGTCTGGCATTCGCTTCGGCTGCCAATGCACAAGAGTTTGACGACCGCTGGTACATCGCCGCCGGAACCGGCATGAACTTCCAGGCCAGTGACCGGGGGACGGAGGATGCTCCGTTCGCCACCTTCGGCGTGGGTCGCTTCATCAGCCCGGAGTGGTCGCTCGACGGCGAACTGAACTACCAGAACCCTTCCATGGACGCCGACGCGGACTTGAACTGGAGTCAATACGGCATCTCCCTGGACCTGCGTCGCCACTTCCTGGGCGAAGGCCGTAGCTGGAATCCCTATGCAGTGATGGGGCTGGGTTACCAGCGCTCGGAGGAAGAGTACGATGCCTTCCCGAGCCCCGATTCCCCGGGCGAGCGCGAAGACGGCAGTTTCGCTGCCAAGGCGGGCTTTGGTATGCAGGGTGACGTGGGCCGCGTAGGCATCCGCACCGAGCTTGCGTACCGCGCTGATTTCGATGACCAGAGCGTGGCCGCCACGGACAAGGACTGGTTCGGAGACATTCTCGCCTCGGTTGGCGTGGTCGTGCCGCTGGGTCCGGAGCCGGTGGCAGAGGTAGCCCCGGCGCCGGCCCCGGCCGCTCCGAACTGCGCAGACCTGGATGACGACGGTGACGGCGTCAACAACTGCGACGACCGTTGCCCGGACTCGCAGGCTGGCCAGACCATCGGTCCGGACGGCTGCCCGGTGCCGGTGTCGATCGACCTGAAGGGCGTGAACTTCGACTTCGACAAGTCGACCCTGCGTCCGGATGCGGTGGCGATCCTGAGCGAGGCGGTGCAGATCCTGCAGCGCTACCCCGACCTGAACGTCGAGGTCGCCGGTCACACCGACCTGTGCGGTTCGGACGCCTACAACCAGTCGCTGTCGGAGCGTCGCGCCAATGCGGTGTATGACTACCTGACCAGCAACGGCATCGGCAGCAACCGCCTGGTGGGTCCGAACGGTTACGGCGAGAGCCGTCCGCTGGAGTCGACCCCGCAGACCAACCCGGAGTGCCGCAGCGAGACCAACCGCCGCACCGAGTTGAACGTGCAGAACTGAGCATGCACCGGTCGGCCTTCGGGCCGGCCCGCATGTCCAAAGCCCGGCCTTTCGGCCGGGCTTTTTTTTGCGATCTGCGGCCATGTTGGGAGTGATCAACCGGTTCATGCTCCACCTGCCGGCCACCCTATACTGCGGAACCTTCCCCCAACCGGAGACCCCATGGGCCTGCTGAGATCGATCGCCGTCGCCACCGGTGTAATGCTTGCTTCGTCCGCCTGTTCCGCCACCGGCGCGACGCAGGAGGCGGCCGCGCCTACCCCGCAGGCGACAGGAACGGGTGACGTCGCGGTTCAACCGCAGCCGGTGACGCCACCGTGGGAACAGCCAGCCATACAGCCGCCCGTATCCCAGCAGGAACAGTCTTCGCAGCAATCGCCGGCACCGGCGGAGCGGCAGCCGTCTCCCGCGACGCCGGAGCAAGCTCCCGCTCCCGCGACGTCTGCGACTCCGTCCAGCCCGGCTGCGCCGACGCCACCGACCGAGGCGGGTGGCGAACCCGTTGCCGGTTCACCGGGCGCAGCACCGTACGTGCCGAAGACCGAGCATGACAACACGCCCTGGCGTTTCAACATGCAGCAGGACGGCAAGAGCATGTCGGCGGATGAGTTCGACGCCTGGATGAAGCAGCGCGGCGTGCGGGTGGCCACGGGTCAGCCGGCCGTGCCGCTGGCACAGAACTGTCCGACCCCCGAGGGGGACCGCGGTGATGACGACGGCGATCGCATCATCAATTGCCTCGACCAGTGCCCGGATTCGGAGGCAGGCCAGACCATCGGTCCGGATGGCTGCCCGGTGCCGGTATCGATCGATCTCGAAGGCGTGACCTTCGCCTACGATGCCGCCACCCTCGGCGACAGCGCCAAGTCGGTACTGGACGAGGCGGCCGAGATCCTGCGCCGGCATCCGTCCCTCACGGTCGAAGTGGCCGGCCACACCGACTCACGCGGCGATGCCGGTTACAACCAGAAGCTCTCCGAGCGCAGGGCGCGTGTCGTCTACGATTACCTGGTGGCCCAGGGCATCGACGAGTCGCGCCTGATCGGACCGGTCGGGTTCGGCGAATCGCGTCCGCTGGTTCCCAATGAAACCCCGGATGGCAAGGACGACCCGGAAGGCAGGGCGGAGAACCGCCGCACTGAACTGAATATCCAGAACTGATCGGCCGTCTGCATGAAGGGAAGCCCGGCTCTGCGCCGGGCTTCCGCATGTGCACCGTTCTTCTACGCTGCCTGCCATGACCCCTCCACGTCGCCACGGCGTTGCCCGGACGCTTTCCAAACTTGGCATCTGCTCCAGGACCGAAGCCGCGAAACGGGTGAGGGCGGGGCGCGTCAAGTTGAATGGCCGCGTGGTCCTCGACCCGGAACACCCGGTCGTCCAGGGCCGTGACAGGCTCGAGCTCGACGGAAGCGCGGTCGAGGTCGAGCGCTGCTACGTAATGCTCAACAAGCCGCGGGGGCTGGTTACCACCGTCAGCGACGAGAAGGGGCGCGACACCGTCTACCGCTGCCTGGAGGATGCGGAGCTTCCATGGCTCGCCCCCGTGGGCCGGCTGGACAAGGCCAGCGAGGGGTTGCTGCTGTTGTGCAACGATCCGGAGTGGGCTGCCTCTATCACCGACCCCGCCGTGGGGCCGGACAAGACCTATCACGTGCAGGTGGACACCCTGCCCGATGCCGAGCTGTTGAACTCGATGCGGCTTGGCCTGGATGCAGGGGGGGGGCATCTGCACGCGAAGGCGGTGCGTCTGCTGAGGGCCGGAGAGCGCAACAGCTGGCTTGAGGTGGTACTGGACGAAGGCCGGAACCGGCACATCAGGCGCCTGCTCGAGGCGCACGGAGTGGGCGTTTTGCGGCTGGTACGGGTCGCGGTGGGGGGGCTGCAGCTGGGGGATGTGCCGAAAGGAGGATGGCGGCGACTGGACGCGGGGGAAGTCGCTGGGCTCCTGCCAGCGGGGCGGTGAGTCCGGCGGAAGGTGACTGACCGGGTTCAGCGCGGCGCTCCGTCTTTCAAGGAATGTGGCGCCGCTCACCCTTTGCGTCACCCACAGGCCCTTTTCGTCACCTACAATTCATCCGTCATTAGGGGAGGTGAGTCATGGGGAAGTACTTTTTTGCGGTTCCGCTGTTGTCGGCGCTGTTGGCTCCTGCGGCATTCGCAACCGAGGCGGCGCCTGCGGCGGCCGAACCCGCCATCGTTGATGCGGCCACGTATGCGCCGAAGACCGAGCACGACAACACGCCGTGGCGTTTCAACATGGAACAGAACGGCAAGCGCATGAGCGCCGACGAGTTCGATGCCTGGATGAAGGCACGCGGGGTCCGCGTTGCCAAGGGTGCCGCGGCTCCGGTCGAAGGGGCGCCGCCGGTGACCGAGGCCTTGCAGGACAAGTAACGCTGGGCCCCCGCCGGGGGTGCAGGGCGTACGGAGAACATTCGATGAACCCGGCTCCGGCCGGGTTCTTGATGTGGGGTGATGCCCCGGCCGTCAGGCGGCCACCACTCCCAGTTCCCGGCCAATCCGGGTGAACGCATCAATGGCCCGGTCCAGGTGCTCGCGCGTATGTGCGGCCGACATCTGCGTCCGGATGCGCGCCTGGCCCTGCGGCACGACCGGAAAGAAGAAGCCGATCGCGTAGATTCCTTCCTCGAGCAGGCGTTCCGCGAACTTCTGCGCCAGCGGCGCGTCGTAGAGCATGACCGGAGCGATCGGATGGACGCCGGGCCGGATATCGAAACCGGCCGCCGTCATGCGTTCGCGGAAGTAGGCGGTGTTCTGCGACAGTTGTTCGCGTAGGTGGTCCGCCTCGACCAGCATGTCGAAAGCCTTGATTCCGGCGGCCACGACGTGGGGCGGCAGCGAGTTGGAGAACAGGTACGGCCGTGAGCGCTGGCGCAGCAGCTCGATGACTTCGCTCCTGGCCGAGGTGTAGCCGCCGATCGCCCCGCCCATCGCCTTGCCGAGGGTGCCGGTGAAGATGTCGATCCGGTCCAGCACGCCCTTGACCTCGGCCGCGCCGCGGCCGGTGCGTCCCACGAAGCCTGTCGCATGGCAGTCGTCGATGTGCACCAGGGCACCGTACTTGTCGGCCAGCGCGCAGATCTCGTCCAGCGGCGCGATGAAGCCGTCCATCGAGAACACGCCGTCGGTGGTGATCAGCTTGGTGCGAGCGCCCGCCGCGTCCGCTGCCTGCAACTGCGCTTCCAGGTCCGCCATGTCGCAGTTGGCGTAGCGGAAGCGTTTCGCCTTGCACAGCCGTACGCCGTCGATGATCGAGGCATGGTTGAGCGCGTCGGAGATGATCGCGTCCTCCGGCCCCAGCAACGGCTCGAACAACCCGCCGTTGGCGTCGAAGCACGCGGCGTAGAGGATCGTGTCCTGGGTGCCCAGGAACTTCGAGATCCGTTGTTCAAGCTCCTTGTGCAGGTCCTGCGTGCCGCAGATGAAGCGCACCGACGCCATGCCGAATCCGTGGGTATCAAGCGCTTCCTTGGCCACGGCGATGATGTCCGGGTGGTCGGCAAGCCCCAGGTAGTTGTTGGCGCAGAAGTTGAGCACGCTGCGGCCGTCTTCCAGGGTGATCTCCGCCGATTGCGGGCTGGTGATGATGCGCTCCTGCTTGAACAGGCCGGCGTCGCGGATGGACTTGAGGTCTTCCTTGTAGCGTTCGGTCAGTGACATGGGAGGTCCTTGCAGGGTTGTGTAGGAGTGACGTGAGTCGCGAGCGCGCTGGAGTCGACCGGTCAGTGGGTCGCGACTGACGTCGCTCCTACAGCGCGGATCGGTGCCACGGTCAGGTCCAGCTCAGCACGACCTTGCCGGCCTTGCCCGATTCCATCAGCTCGAAGCCCTGCTGGAACTCCTCGACCGGCAGCTGGTGGGTCAGTACCTTGCCCAGCGGGAATCCGCTGAGCACCAGCTGGGTCATCTTGTACCAGGTCTCGTACATGCGCCGGCCGTAGATGCCCTGCACGGTGAGGCCCTTGAAAATGAGCTTGTCCCAGTCGGCGCCGGCACCCTTGGGCATGATGCCGAGCATCGCGATCTTGCCGCCGTGGTACATGCAGTCGAGCATGTCGTTGAACGCGCGCGGGTTGCCGCTCATCTCCAGGCCGACGTCGAAGCCTTCCATGTGGAGGTCGGCCATGACGTCCTTCAGCGAGGTGTTGGCGACGTTGACCACGCGGGTGGCGCCCATGTCGGCGGCGAGCTTGAGCCGGTAGTCGTTGACGTCGGTGACCACGACATTCCGTGCGCCGATGTGCTTGCAGATGCCCGCCGCGATGATGCCGATGGGGCCGGCACCGGTGATGAGCACGTCTTCACCGACCACATCGAACTCCAGCGCGCAATGCGCCGCGTTGCCGTAAGGGTCGAAGAAGGCCGCCAGTTCACCCGGGATCTGGTCGGGGATCGGCCACAGGTTGGAGGCGGGCATCGAGATATATTCGGCGAACGCGCCATCGCGGTTGACGCCGATGCCGATGGTGTTCGGGCAAAGGTGCTGCTTGCCCGCGCGGCAGTTGCGGCAGTGGCCGCAGACGATGTGTCCCTCCGCCGAGACGCGCTGGCCCACTTTGTAGCCGGTGACTCCGGGTCCGAGCTCGACCACCCGCCCGACAAACTCGTGACCGACGACCAGACCGGGCTTGATGGTGCGCTGGCTCCACTCGTCCCACAGGTAGATGTGCAGGTCGGTGCCGCAGATGGCGGTCTTCTCCACCTTGACCAGCACTTCGTTGGCGCCGGGGGAGGGCACCGGGACGTCCTCCAGCCAGATGCCCTTGGCGGCCTCGCGCTTCACCAGGGCCTTCATCGTCGTTTGCGTCATGAGGTCGCTCGAATGCGAAAAATTCGCCGCAAAGTATACGCGGCGGTCCCTACCGGCTTCGTGAGTCATCCGGTTCCGGGCAATTGCCGGTGCTGGCTGCTTCGCCTATGTTCAGCCGACTCCTTCTCTTCCGGAACCCTCCATGCGACCACGCCTGATCGCCGTGTCCCTGAGCCTCGCAGTCGCCGCTTCGGCCAACGCCAACGAAGGCATGTGGATGCCGTCCCAGCTGCCGGAGATCGCCGCGGAGCTGCGCGAAGCCGGCTTCGAGGGCGACCCCGCCGACCTGGCCGACCTCACCCGGGCGCCGATGAACGCGGTCGTCCGCGTGGGGGGCGGAACCGGCGCCTTCGTTTCCGGCGAGGGTCTGGTGCTGACCAACCACCACGTCGCCTTCGGCGTGATCCAGTACAACTCCAGTGCCGACCGCGACCTCATCGGCGAGGGCTTCATCGCCGGCCAGCGAGGGGACGAGCTCCCGGCCAACCCCGATTTCCGCGTAAGGGTGACCACCGGCTTCGACCGCATCACCGACCGCATCCTCGCCGACGCACGCGGCAAGCGTGGCCGGGACTATTTCGATGCCGTGGATGCGGCATCCAAGTCGGCCGTCGCGGAATGCGAGCAGGTGCCCGGACGCCGCTGCAGCGTCGCAAACATGAACTACGGCACCGACTTCTACCTCGTCACCCAGCTCGAGCTCCGCGACATCCGGCTGGTGTACGCGCCACCCGACGCCATCGGCAGCTACGGCGGCGAGATCGACAACTTCATGTGGCCGCGCCACAGCGGCGACTTCACCCTGCTGCGTGCCTACGTGGCGCCCGACGGCAGCCCGGCCGACCATTCCCCCGCCAACGTGCCCTACGTGCCGCCCGCGCACCTGCAGGTCGCGACCTCGCCGGTGGCGTCGGGAGACTTCGCGATGCTGGCCGGCTACCCGGGCACGACCTACCGCCACCGCACCGCCTCCGAGTTCGCCGAGCAGGTGGAATCGACCCTGCCGGAGCGGGCCGACCTCTACAGGAGCCTGATCGACACCATCGAGGCCGCGATCGGCAGCGATCCGGCGGCGAAGGTCAGCTACGCCTCCACCCTCGCGAGCCTCGAGAACGGGCTGAAACGTGCAACGGGCGAGCTTGAAGGGCTGCGCCGCAGCGATGCGGTGGCCGGTCGCCGGGCGGATGAGCAGGCCATGCTGGACTGGTTGGCGGCACACGCGGATAACGAGGCCACCCGCCAGGACATCGAGGCCCTGGAGGGTGTGCTCGACGGGGCCCGTGCCAGCCGGGAGCGTGACCAGGTGCTGGGCGCGCTCCGCCGCTTTCCGCAGTTGTTCGCCTCCGCCCTGCGCCTGCAGCGGCTCGCTTTGGAGCGCGGAAAGCCCGACGCCGAGCGCGAGGCGGGGTACCAGCAGCGTGACGAGGCGCTGATCGAGGGCGGCCTGCGACAGGTCCAGCGCCGGTACGCGGAGGACGTCGAGAAGGCTGTGATGGTGCACCTGCTGGAGCGGCACGCCGCACTGCCGGACGCGCAACGGGTCCCGGAGCTGGAGGCGGTGTTTGGCGGGTCCGCCGACCAGATCCGCACCAGGGTGGACGCCTTGTATGCCGGTACCGCGCTGGACGCGGAGGACGAACGCCTGCGCATGTTCGGGGCGGCGCCGGCCGAAGTGGCGGGGAGCGACGATCCGTTGCTGCAGGCCGCCGCCCGCCTGCAGCCGGCGTTGCTGCGCCTGGAGGACGAAGAGAAACAGCGCGACGGGGAACTGCTGCGCCTGCGGCCCTCGTACATGAGCGCGCTGATCGGCCATCGTGAATCCCAGGGCCAGCCCGTCTATCCCGATGCCAATTCGACGCTGCGCGTCAGCTATGGCCAGGTCAGCACGATGGATCCGCGCGACGGGGTGCGCTACCTGCCCCTGACCACGGTTGAAGGGATCATGGAGAAGCACACCGGAGAGGCGCCGTTCGACGCGCCGCTGCGCCTGCGGGAAGCGATCGCCGCGGGCGACTTCGGTCCGACCGCCGATCCCGCCCTGGGCACGCAGACGGTCAACATGATGACCAACCTCGATACCACCGGCGGCAACTCCGGCTCCCCGGTGCTGGATGCCCGGGGGGCACTGGTGGGGCTGAACTTCGACAGCAACTGGGAAGCGGTCAGCGCCAGCTGGAAGTTCGACCCACGCTACAAGCGGGCCATCCACGTGGACATGCGCTACATGCGCTGGCTGATGGACAAGGTCTACCCCGCGCCGCACCTGCTGGAGGAGATGAACCTGCCGGTAGAGGGCCCGTCGATGGCCCCGGCTGCGCGCTAAACTCGCCCGTTGGACTTCCAGGAGCACACCATGCGTCATTCGATCTTGGCCACCGCCATCGCGCTGGCAGGCGTCACCGGTTCCGCCGCGGCGGGCGAGGGCATGTGGGTGCCCCAGCAACTGCCCGAAATCGCAGGCCCGTTGAGCAAGGCCGGCCTGGAACTGCCCCCGGAGCAGTTGGCCGACCTCACCGGTGATCCCATGGGCGCGGTGGTGTCGCTGGGCGGATGCACCGCCAGCTTCGTGTCCCCGCGCGGGCTGGTGGTGACCAACCACCACTGCGCGTACGGCGCGATCCAGCTGAACTCCACGCCGGAGAACAACCTCATCGACAAGGGCTTCAACGCCACCGACCTGTCGGAGGAGCTCTCCGCCGGTCCCAATGCGCGGATCTACGCGCTGGATTCGATCCGCGACGTCACCGCGCAGGTCAAGGCCGCCATCGCCGCCGCGCCCGATGCCGCAGGCCGGTCGCAGGCGCTCGAGGCGATCGAGAAACAGCTGGTGGCCGACTGCGAGGCGGAGGAAGGTTTCCGCTGCCAGTTCTACAGCTTCTCCGGCGGCAACACCTACAGGCTGTTCAAGAACCTGGAGATCAAGGACGTCCGGCTCGTCCATGCGCCGCCCAACAGCATCGGCAGCTATGGCGGCGATATCGACAACTGGATGTGGCCGCGGCATACCGGCGACTACACGTTCTACCGCGCGTACGTCGGGCCGGACGGCAAGCCTGCCGCGTACGCCGAGGACAACGTGCCGTACGAGCCGCGGCATTGGCTGAAGATCGCCTCGCGTCCGCTGGAGACGGGAGACTTCGTGATGGTCGCCGGCTACCCCGGCCGCACTGCCCGCTATGCGTTGGCGGCGGAATTCGACGAGACCGCTCAGTGGACCTATCCCACGCTCAAGGGCCACTACGAGAACCTCGTGGGCCTGGTGGAAGCCGCCGGGGCGGAGAACGAGGACATCGAGGTCAAGTACGCCAGCACCGTGCGCGGCTGGCACAACGCGATGAAGAACTACGGTGGGCAGCTCGAAGGTTTCGAGCGCATCGACGCCAGCGCCACCAAGCACCGCGAAGAAGCGGCCGTGCTCGACTGGCTCCGCGGGCAGGGCGCCGAGGGCGAAGCCGCACTGGCTGCCCATGAGCGCCTGCTCGAGTTGCACGAGGCGGAGAGCGCCACGCGCGAACGCGACCTGGTGCTGGGCCAGCTGCGCCGCACCGGCGTGATCGGTGCCGCCACCGGCCTCTACCGCTTGGCGATCGAACAGGCCAAGCCGGACGCCGAGCGCGAACCGGGCTACCAGCAGCGCGACCTGCCGGGCTTCGAGGGCTCGCTGCGGCAGATGGAGAAGCGCTACCACCCGGCGATGGACCGCCAGCTGCAGGAGTACTGGCTGCGCCAGTATGTCGAGTTGCCGGAAAGCCAGCGCGTGGAGTCGATCGACCAGTGGCTGGGTGGCGACGACGAAGCCGCCGTGCAGGCCGCACTCGACAAGCTGGCCCGCACCCGCCTCGGAGACCTCGACCAGCGGCTGGCCCTGCTGGAGGCGGACCCGGCCGATTTCGAAACCAGTGACGACCCCGCGCTGCAGTTCGCGGTCGCGGTGATGCCGACCCTGCTTGAACTGGAGCGGGAGGCCGAGGCGCGGCAGGGTGACGCGCTGCTCGCCCGCCCGGCGTTCCTGCAGGCCGTCGCCGATTACAAGGCCAGCCAGGGCGGCTTCGTGTACCCGGATGCCAACTCTTCCCTGCGCATCACCTTCGGCAACGTGCAGGGCTACACCAAGGCCGACGGCACACGGCAGGCGCCGTTCACCACGATCGATCAGATCGCCGCCAAGCACACCGGCGAGGAGCCCTTCGACTCCCCGCAGGCCCAGCTCGATGCCATCGCCGCCGGCAACCATGGCGGCCTGGCGAGCGAGGCGCTGGGTACGGTGCCGGTCAACTTCATGGCCGACCTGGACATCACCGGCGGCAACTCCGGGTCCCCGGTGATGGACGCCCGCGGTGAGCTGGTCGGGCTGGTGTTCGACATGAACTGGGAGAGCGTGAGCTCGAACTGGGTGTTCGATCCGGACATGACCCGCGTGATCGCGCTCGACGCGCGCTACATGCGCTGGGTGATGCAGGAGGTCTTCCCGGCACCGCAGGTGCTGGAGGAACTCGGGGTGCCGGAGCAGGAATAGCACCCATGAAGATCATCCTGGCCCGCCATGGCGAGACCGAATGGAATGCCGCCGGCCGTTACCAGGGGCAGGCGGACATCCCGCTGTCGCCGGTGGGGGAAGCGCAGGCACGTGCCCTCGGCGAGCGACTGCGCGACCTGCCGGTCGATCGCGCCGTCGCCTCGCCCCTGGGGCGGGCGCGGCGCACGGCCGAGCTCGCCCTGGGCGAGCGCAGCGGAATGCTCGCCACGGATGCGGGGCTGATGGAGATTGCCCACGGCACATGGGAAGGCCTGCTGGCGACCGAGATCGCCGAGCGCGACCCCGACCTGCTGCAGGCATGGCGCGACACGCCGCACGAGGTGCTGATGCCCGGCGGCGAGTCGCTGCAGCATGTGTTCGATCGTGCATGGGCTGCGCTGGCCCGGGCGGCCGATGGCCTCGCGGCGGATCAGACCCTGCTCGTGGTCGCCCACGATGCCGTCAACCGGGTGCTGTTGTGCCACGTGCTGGGCATTCCGCTCGGGCGCCTGTGGACGTTCCGGCAGGCGCCGACCACCCTCAACCTGCTGGAAGGGCCCGACGTGGACCGCCTGGAGGTGGTGCGGCTGAACGACTGCAGCCACCACACGCCGTTCTTCGGCGAAGCCGTGCACCGCGCGCTGTAGCCGCGCGATCGTACCCACCACTCCGACCGGCGCCTGCCAATGACCCTGGACCAGTGGCTCGAGTTCATCGAGCGGCAACACCCCAAGTCGATCGACATGGGGCTGGACCGCGTGCGCGAGGTTGCCGCCCGCCTTGCCCTTGGGCGGCCTGCGCGGCAGGTCGTGCTGGTCGGCGGTACCAACGGCAAGGGCTCGACCGTGGCGTTCATCGAGGCGATCGCCCGGGAAGCCGGCTGGAAGGTGGGCGCGTACACCTCCCCGCACCTGCTGGCCTACAACGAGCGCGTCCGGATCGAGGGGCACGACGTCGGCGACGATGCACTGGTCGAGGCATTCGAAGCGGTCGAGTCGGCCCGCGGCGAGGTGCCGCTGACCTATTTCGAGTACGGCACGCTGGCCGCGCTGTGGCTGTTCGCCCGTGCAGGCCTGGATCTTGCGGTGCTGGAGGTGGGGCTCGGCGGCCGCCTGGATGCGACCAACATCGTCGAGCCGGATGTCTCGGTGGTGACCACGGTCGACCTGGACCACCAGGATTACCTTGGCGGCGACCGCGAACTCATCGGGCGCGAGAAGGCCGGCATCGCCCGCGCCTGGAAGCCGCTGGTACTGGGGGACGACGATCCGCCCTCGAGCGTGCTGCGCCACGCCTATCTCATCGGCGCATCGGCCATCCGCATCGGCTGCGACTTCTTCTTCGAGGCCGATCCCGAGGACGCGCCGGCTCACCATTGGCGCTGGCGCGAGGTCGGGTATTCGATCGACCTTTCGCGCCCCCGGCTACCGGCCCCCGTGCAACTGCGCAACGCGGCGGTGGCCGTGGCCGCGCTGCGGGCACTGGAGTCGTCCCCCGACGACGGCGCCATCGCCCGTGGCATCGCGGGCGCTCGCCTGCCGGGCCGCCTCCAGCGGTTCGAACAGGCGGGCGTGGAAGTGGTGGCGGACGTCGGCCACAACCCGCAGGCGGCCCGGGAGCTGGCGGCATGGCTGAAGGCATCGCCGGCACCGGGACGGACCCTCGCCGTCTACGCGGCGCTGGCGGACAAGGATGCGGCCGGCGTGGTCGCAGCGCTGCAGGGCGAGGTCGACCACTGGCACCTGGCCGGGCTCGAGGAGCATGCGCCGCGTGGCATGGACGTGGACGCCTTCGCCGACCGGCTCGGGTCGGGCGCCGCATCGGCCGGTTCGCGCCACCGTACCGTCGGCGACGCGCTGGATGCGGTGCTCGCGGAGTCTCACAGCGGGGATCGGGTGCTGGTGTTCGGGTCGTTCCACACCGCTGCCGCCGTGCTGGCCCGGTTCGGTCCGCCGCGAGCCTGAACGCCGCACCGGCAGACGCTGCGTCAGAGCCGGCGCACCGGGCTGCGAGGGTATAATTCGCGGGCACTCCGCCGAGGCATGCGATATCCGATGGAACCCGCCCTGAAACAGCGCCTGATCGGCGCCGCCGTGCTGGTCGCGATCGCGGTGATCTTCCTGCCGATGCTGATCAAGGGGCCGGCGCCGGAAAGCGGCGTGTCGGATGTCTCCCTGGACGTCCCGGATGCACCGGCCGAAGGATTCGAGACCCGCGAGCTACCGCTCGTGACCCCGCCGGCCCGACAGGCGGGCAGCGTCACCGGCGCCGGCATGGAGCGTGGCGACGAGGCGCCTGAAGGTGCGCTGCCCACTGTTGATACCCGTGACGGCGCCGACGCCGTCGAAATGACGCCGCCCCCGGTCGAAGGCGGTGACCTTGCCGTCAGCTTCGGCAGCTATGCCAGCGCCGACGATGCGCGGCGCGTTGTCGACGCGCTGCGCGGCTCCCAGCTTCCGGGCTACCAGGAAACCACGCTGGTCGATGGCCGCACGCTGTACCGGGTCAGGATCGGACCGTACGACTCGCGCGCGACCGCCGAGGCTGCGCGCCTGCGCGCCGCCCACGTGCGGGACGACGTCGGCTCGCGCGTGGTAGCGCTGGATGACGAGCTCGACACAGATCGCGCTTCGGCGGGCGCGGCCACCCCGGCGGCTGCCCAAGAGGAGGCGCCGAGCGCTCCCGAGCCCATGCCGGCCGAACCCGCGCCCCGTCCGGCGGCTTCGACGCCTGCCGCGGAACCGGCCGAGCCTGTTGCGAAGCCGGCGCCCAGTGCCCCGCCATCCGCGCCGGCCGACCCCCCGGCCGCGGCTGGCGTCGGGTTTGCCGTGCAACTCGGGGCTTTCAGCAACGAAGCCGATGCGGCCAGGTTGCGCGACCGCGCCCGTGCCGCGGGACTATCTGCCTTCATCGAGCGCGTCCAGGGGCAGAACGGCCCATTGAACCGTGTCCAGGTGGGTCCGGTCGCCGACCGCGCCGAAGCCGAGCGCTTGAAGGCCCGTGCCGCCGCGGAACTCGGCGTCAACGGCTTCGTGCATTCGCACCCGTGAGGGCGGTCACGCCGAAGCGATGAGTGCGGTCGATTGGGTACTGGTGGCAATCGTCGGCGCATCCGCGCTGTTCGGGCTGATGCGCGGATTCGTCGGCGTGCTCGCTTCCTTCGCAGCCTGGGTATTGGCAGCGTGGACGGCATTCCATTTTGGTGGCGCGGTCGGGCTGATGCTGGCGGTGGACGGGGAGCCGAGTGCCGGCCAGCTGTTCGGTGGCTACGCGCTGTGTTTCATCGTCGTGCTGCTGGCAGTCGGACTGGTGGGCTGGCTGGTCCGCAAGCTGGTGCACTCGATCGGCCTCTCCGGGCTGGACCGGCTGCTCGGCCTGTTGCTGGGCGTGGCACGCGGTGCGTTCGTCGCCTGCGTGATCGTGCTGCTGCTCGGCCTGACCGAACTGCCGCGCGAGGCGGCGTGGCAGTCCTCGCCGGTGGTGCCGCTGTTCGTGCCCGGTGCCACCTGGCTGAGCGCGTGGCTGCCGGGCTGGGTGGCGGCGCAAGTCGATCTGCACGGGCACGGCACCGAAACACCGCTGCTGTCACCCGATCATCTTCCAACGCAACAGCTCGTACCTACAGGATCCTGAACCATGTGCGGCATTATCGGAATCGTCGGCCACAGCGAGGTCGCAGCCCGGCTCTATGACGGCCTGACGGTGTTACAGCACCGCGGCCAGGATGCCGCGGGCATCGCCACCGCCGATGGCCGGCGGCTGCTGGTGCAGAAGGGCAACGGCCTGGTCAGTGACGTCTTCGACGAAGCGTCGATGCGGTTGCTCCGGGGCAACATCGGCATCGGCCATTGCCGCTACCCCACCGCGGGCAGCGAGGGCGACGACGAGGCGCAGCCGTTCTACGTCAACTCGCCATTCGGCATCGCGCTGGCGCACAACGGCAACCTGATCAACACCGATTCGCTGCGTGGCGAAGTGTTCGAGCAGGACCGGCGCAACATCAACACCGAGTCCGATTCCGAGGTGCTGCTCAACGTTTTCGCGCATGAGCTGGACGGGCAGAAAGCGCTGACTCCGCAAGCCGCGTTCGATGCGGTAGCCAACGTCTACCGGCGCTGCGTCGGCGGCTACGCGGTGGTGGCGATGGTGCTCGGCCTGGGTGTGGTGGCTTTCCGGGATCCCAACGGCATCCGGCCGCTGGTGCTGGGCAAGCGCACCACCGAGGCGGGCGACGAATACGCCGTGGCGTCCGAGTCGGTCGCGTTCGACCTGCTCGGCTTCAGCCGCGTGCGCGACGTGAACCCCGGCGAGGCGGTGGTCCTGACCGCCGACGGCCAGTTGCACGCGCGCCAGTGCGTGGAGCCGGGCAAGCACACGCCGTGCATGTTCGAGTACGTGTACTTCGCCCGCCCCGATTCGATGATCGACGACATCTCGGTGCACAAGGCGCGCATGCGCATGGGCCAGACGCTGGGTGAGAAGATCCTGCGCCTGCGGCCGGACCACGACATCGACACCGTGATCCCGATCCCCGACTCCTCGCGCGACGCCGCGCTGGAAGTCGCCCACGTGCTGGGCATCAAGTACCGGGAAGGCTTCATCAAGAACCGCTACGTCGGCCGCACGTTCATCATGCCGGGCCAGGAGCAGCGGGCGAAGTCGGTGCGGCGCAAGCTCAACCCGATCCCGCTGGAATTCCGCAACCGGGTGGTGCTGCTGGTCGACGACTCCATCGTGCGCGGCACCACCTCCAGGCAGATCGTGCAGATGGCACGCGAGGCGGGTGCCCGCAAGGTGTACCTGGCTTCGGCGGCACCACCGGTGCGCCACCCCAACATCTACGGCATCGACATGCCCACCGCCGACGAGCTGATCGCCTACAACCGCACCGAGGAGGAAGTACAGGAACTGCTCGGTTGCGACTGGCTGATCTACCAGGACATCGAGGACCTGGAGCACGCGGTGGCGGGACCGAAGCATGACATCAAGTTCTTCGACTCGTCCTGCTTCAACGGCGACTACGTCACCGGTGCCGAGGCCGATTACTTCGAGCGCATCAAGCGCCTGCGCTCGGACGACGCCAAGAACACCCGCCGCGGCGGGTAGGCCTGCGGTATTTGCCCGGCTGCGCGCAAATGTAGGAGCGGCTTCAGCCGCGATCCGGAACCGTGTGCCCGTGCCGGTTTCCGATCGCGGCTGAAGCCGCTCCTACAGGAGCCCGGTAGTGGGCTCGAATCAAGGAGTTCCATCGATCGGATGACCATGCCCAGCTCCCTGTTCGACACCGCCCGTAAGTGCCTGGACGCCGCGACGCCGGAAGCCAAGGTCGAAGCGACCTTCGCCGCGGTAGCGGCCTTCGCCCGCGGTGAGCTCCAGGTTCCGGCCGACGCTCCGGCACCCGAGCCCATCCGCATGCCGGGACGTCCCGCGCGGCCTCGGCTGGTGTCGCCGCGCGACCTGCCCAAGCGCGGCCTGGGTACCGACGAGGGCAGAGCGGCGTTCATCCACGCCATCGCCCATATCGAATTCAACGCCATCGACCTCGCCTGGGATGCGGTCTACCGCTTCCGCGGCCTGCCCGAGGCGTTCTACGCCGACTGGGTGGGGGTCGCGAAGGACGAGGCGCGGCACTTCGAACTGTTGCGCGGGCGCCTGCGGGAACTGGGCTACGAATACGGCGACTTCGATGCCCACAACGGCCTGTGGGAGATGGCCGAGAAGACCGCGCACGACGGCCTGGCGCGCATGGCACTGGTGCCGAGGGTGCTGGAGGCGCGCGGGCTCGACGTGACGCCGGGGATGATCGACAAGCTCCGGTCGATGGGTGACGAGACCACCGTGGCGATACTCGAAGTGATCCTGCGCGAAGAGGTCGCGCACGTCGCCGCCGGCTCGCGCTGGTTCCGCTGGTACTGCGAACGCGCCGGCGTGGAGCCCGGCCCCACTTTTCGCAGCCTGCTGGGCGAGTACGCGCGCGCCGTGCTGTATGGCCCGTTCAACATGGAGGCCCGCAGCCGGGCCGGCTTCGACGACGAAGAGCTCGCGATGCTGGAGGCCTTCACCCGCGAACGGAAGTTGTAGGAGCGGCTTCAGCCGCGATCGACAATTGGAGCCCCGACCTCCCCCTGTAGGAGCGACGTCAGTCGCGACCCCGCGGGTTCAGATGGCGATGTACAGGTCGCGACTGACGTCGCTCCTACGGGGCCGGAGAAGTCCCGGCAGCGAGGGACTCCAGATGGAACCCTTTTTCATCCACGCGCAGCACCGAGCCCTGCTCGTACCAGTCGCCCAGCACGATGCGCCGGCACTGCCGTCCGTCCACGTCCAGCTCGTGCACCGCAGGACGGTGCGTGTGCCCATGGATCAACGTGTCGATGCCGAACCGGGAGAACGTCTGCCCCACAGCATCGGGTGCCACGTCGGTGATGGTCTCCATCCGCCCCTCGCCCTGCAGCCCCTGCTGGTGCGCCATGCTGGCCGCACGTGCCTGCCGGGCGAAGGCGAGCCGGGCGGCCAACGGTTGCGAGAGGAACTGCTTCCGCCACGCAGGGTCGCGCGTCTGGGTGCGGAACTGCTGGTAGGCGACGTCGCCCGTGCACAGGGTGTCACCGTGCATCAGCAGTACCGGCTTGCCGTGCAGCACCACCACGCTGGGGTCGGGCAGGATCGACATCCCGGCGCGCCGGGCGAAGTCTTGGCCCAGCAGGAAATCCCGGTTGCCATGCATGAATGCCACCGGCGTGCCTGCCTCGACCAACGCGCGCAGCGCATCGGCCACGAAGGCGCCGGTATCGGACGGGTCGTCATCGCCCACCCACGCCTCGAACAGGTCGCCGAGGATGTAGAGCGCATCCGCGCCCCGGGCTTCTTCCCGGAGGAAGCGCCCGAACAGCTCGGTGATGGTGGGGCGCTCGGCGTCGAGGTGGAGATCGGAGATGAAGAGCGTGGTCATGGCGGAATTGTAATCGCGGCGGACGGGGTCGCTCGCCGGTCGGTTGTCAGCGCATTTGTAGGAGCGGCTTCAGCCGCGATCTGATGTTTCGTGGCCTTGCCGATTCCATGATCGCGGCTGAAGCCGCTCCTACAAGTGCCCCAAGTCCGGCAGGCGCCGCCGGCACCGGCTAAAATCACCGGCTTGCCGTTACGAGCCTGCCTGCATGACCTGCCGCACCCGTTTTGCCCCCAGCCCCACCGGCTACCTGCACATCGGCGGTGCGCGCACCGCACTGTACTGCTGGCTGGAGGCGCGTCGCCGCGGTGGCCAATTCATCCTGCGCATCGAGGACACCGACCGCGAACGCAGTACGCAGGCCGCGATCGACGCGATCCTGCAGGCGATGGAGTGGTTGGGCCTGGATTATGACGAAGGCCCCATCTACCAGACCCATCGGCTCGACCGCTACCGCGAGGTCGCCGAACAGCTGGTCGCGGCCGGCCACGCCTATTACGCCTACGAAACCAAGGAAGAGCTCGAGGCGATGCGCGAGGCCGCGATGGCCGCCAACGAGAAGCCGCGCTACAACGGCGCCTATCGCGACAAGGACGCCGGCTATCGCGATGATCCGAACCGGGTCATCCGCTTCAAGAACCCGCTCGACGGCGTGGTGGCGTGGGACGACAAGGTCAAGGGACGCATCGAGATCGCCAACAGCGAACTCGACGACCTGGTGATCTTCAGGTCCGACGGTTACGCAACCTACAACTTCGCGGTGGTCGTGGACGACCTCGACATGGGGATCACCGACGTGGTGCGTGGCGATGACCACGTCAACAACACCCCGCGCCAGATCAACATCTACAAGGCGCTTGGCGCGGAAGTCCCGCACTTCGCCCACCTGCCGATGATCCTCGACCCGGAAGGGGCCAAGCTGTCCAAGCGCACCGGCGCCGCCGACGTGATGCAGTACCGCGACGCCGGCTACCTGCCGCACGCGCTGCTCAACTACCTGGTCCGGCTGGGCTGGTCCCACGGTGACCAGGAGATCTTCTCGATCGAGGAGATGAAGTCGCTGTTCGACCTGAAGGACGTCAACGCCAAGGCATCGCGATTGGATCCGGCCAAGCTGGGCTGGCTCAACCAGCAATATCTGAAGGCCGATGATCCGGCCGAAGTCGCCGCGCACCTGGCCTGGCACCTGCGAGAGGCGGGTTACGACCTCGATGCCGGCCCGGCGCCGGCGGATGTCGTCGTCGCCCTGCGCGATCGGGTCCAGACGCTCAAGGAGATGGCAGAGCGCGCCGCGGTGTGGTTCGGGCCGCTGGTCGAGTACGACGAAGCGGCAGTGGCCAAGCACCTGAAGCCGGCCGCGAAGGCGCCGCTTGCCGACGCACGCGGTCGTTTGGCTGACCTGCCGGAGTGGAACGCCGAAGCGATCAATGCGGCCCTGCACGACACCGCCGCTGCGCTCGAACTCGGCATGGGCAAGGTCGCCCAGCCGATGCGCGTGGCTATCACCGGGACCCAGGTCAGCCCGGATATCTCCCATACGGTGTACCTCGCCGGCCGCGAGCAGGCGCTGGCCCGCATCGATGCCGCGCTTGCAAAGATCCCCGAAGGGAACTAGATCAGGGGCATGAGGCCCGGACCATGAGCCACGACCACGCCTGCACCGATCCGCTGCACCACGTGCACGATGCCGACGCATTCGTCAGCGAGGTCGAGCGCGTGTGCGACAAGCGCGGGCTTCGCCTGACACCGATCCGTGCGCACGCCCTGCGCCTGATCGCCGACGCCGAGCGGCCGGTGAAGGCCTACGAGCTGCTGGACCTGATGAAGGCCACCCACGATGCCGCGGCGCCGCCGACGGTGTACCGCGCGCTCGATTTCCTGTTCGAGCACGGCTTCATCCACAAGCTGACGTCGATCAACGCCTTCGTCGGCTGCCACCATCCCGGCGGCGAACAGCACGCCGTGCCGTTCCTGATCTGCGACCGCTGCCATTCGGCGACCGAGCTGGAGGACCGGCAGGTGGTGGAGTCGCTGGACATCCGCGCCCGCGCGCTGGGCTTCGTCCCACAGGCGCAGACGCTGGAAGTGCATGGCCTGTGCGCGGAGTGCGCGAAGGCCGGCTGAACCCCGCGCTCGTAACCGCTGTTGTAGGAGCGGCTTCAGCCGCGATCACGGAATCGGATCCCATGATGGTTCACGATCGCGGCTGAAGCCGCTCCTACAGGTTCACCAGGAGCGCCAGCCGCTGACCCCTGCGGCGACCGCGCCGTCGCAGGGGCCAGCCATCAGAAGAACCCGCGGATCCCGAACTCGATGCCACGGCCCGGGAGTGGCGCCAGATCCTTGAGGAACGAGGTGTGCGGCCGCGCCTCTTCGTCCAGCAGGTTGCTCCCGTCGACGAACACCTCGACCGCGTTCCCGCCCGGCGTGTCCAGATGCCAGGCGAGGTGCGCATCCACCAGCGTGTAGCCCGGCGTCACCGTCTCGTACTCGGCCACGTCTTCCTGCTCGGCATAGCGGACCGCGCCCACGGAGGCACGCCAAGCGGCGGTTTCCCAGCGAAGTTCGCCTCCCACCCGGGCAGGGGCGATGCGCGGCAGGTTGCCGCTGTTCGGCAGCGACACCTCGTAGTGGTGCGCATGGTCGCCGTGCGGGACCGCAACATCGATGTCGCGCGAGCCGATGCCATCGAGTTCCGCCTTCACCACGTCCCCGAATACCCGCAGTGCCCACGCACCCGTCCGGTTCTCGATGAAGGTCCAGTCGAGCGAGGCTTCGGCTCCATCGAACCTTGCGTCCTGCTGGGTCCAGGCACGTACCGGGCCGTCGCCTTCGTCGATGCCGGTTTCGGCCAGGTAGACGAAGTCGTCGTAGCGCACGTGCCAGATCGACGCCGCAAGTTCCAGCGGGCCGTTGTGCCAATGCACGCCGATCTCGGTACGGTTGGCAGTCTCGACTTCCAGGTCCGGGTCCCCCAGTTCGACGCTGCCGGTGGCCACGTGCAGGCCGTTGGAGTACAGCTCCTCGGCGGTGGGGGAGCGTTGGGCGCGATCCAGTCCGAACGAAAGGTGGGCCGCGTCGCTCAGGTTCCAGCGCAGGGCGGCGGAGAGGCTGGTGGTGTCGAAGTCACGGTCGGGACCAATGGCGGCGCCGTCCGCGACGTCGACCTCGTTGCGGTCGTGCCGCAGTCCGATCTCCAGTTGCGTCCGGTCTTCGAAGAAGCCGTGCTCGGCGATCCAGAACACGCCCAGGTCCCGCGCTTCCGATCCCGGGACGAAGGCCTCGTCGCCCACGGCGAGGAACTCGCGCTGCGACCACTGCACCCCGAACGCGCCATCCCAGCCCGAGATCGGCTGGTGCACCAGCTCGACCCGCGCCTCGGTACTGGTGTTGTCGAACACGGTGCCGACCTCGCCATCCTCGAATTCGGTATGGGTGTACTCGGTGCGGGCCAGCTTGGCCCGCAGCGATTCGAAAGGCCCCAGCCGGTCCAGCCCGCCGCGCAGTTCGGTGCGGCGCTGATCCATCACGATGCGTACGCCTTCCTCGCCGTGCAGCGCCTCGTCGGCATGGTCGTCGTCGTCGTGATCATCGTGGTCGTCGTGATCGTGGTCGTGTGCTTCCTCGTGCGCGTGGCCCGGCACCCCGTAGCGGTTGTTGAACAGGCTGTAGCCGACGCCGACGAACCCGCGGTCGCCGACCCAGGACACACCGAGCGCGGCGCTGTCGGTACGCACGCTGCTGTTGGCCAGGGTGCCCCCGGTGCCGGGTTCCGGCGTCTCGCCTTCCTCGGCCAGCAGCCGCGCGCTCTCGGCATGGCCGGGGATGTCGTAGTCCCCGGTTTCGCGGTGGAGTGCGTCGAAGTGGAATACGACGTTCCCGGATGCCGAGGTGCCGTCGAGCCGGAACATCCCGGTGCGCTGGTCGTTGACGGTGCCGCCGCGAAGCTCGGCGCGTCCTTGCAGGGGTTGGGCGGTGGCCGCTTCGGGCACCCTGCCGTCGACCACGTTGACCGCGCCACCGATGGCGCCGCTGCCGTACAGCAACGTGGCCGGCCCCTTCAACACTTCGATCTGCTCGGCCAGGAACGGCTCGATGGACACGGCATGGTCAACGCTCACCGTCGACACGTCGCCCGATCCCAGCCCATCGCTCAACACCTGCACGCGGGCCCCATCGAAGCCCCGGATGATCGGGCGGCCAACGCCAGGCCCGAAATAGGACGACTGCACGCCGGACAGCTTGTCGACCGTTCCGCCCAGCGAATTGGACTTGGCGGCTTCGAGGCGGGCGCCGGCAAGCACCTCCACCGGTCGCACCAGATCGTCCGCGGTGCCGCGCAACGGGGTGGCGCGGACCTCGACCGCGGCCAGGTCGACCGGGTCATGGTCGTGCGGGTTGGACTGGGCCGGCTCGGCGGCCTGGGCGACATGCACCGCCAGTGACAACGCGAGGAACAGTGGCAGGTGATGCGGGAGGGTTGCTTGGGCCATGTCCGAGGGGCAAGAGGTTGCGGAGGAGACGGAATGTTATATTATAACGATCTCGTGTCCAGCCCCCCGAAAGTCATGTCTCCATCTTCCAGGCGCAATCTGTTCGACCGGGTCGGCGCCTACGGCTCGATCATTTGTGCGCTGCACTGCGCGCTCCTGCCCGTCGCTATCGCGCTGTTGCCGTCCGTCGGCATGGTGGCCTTGGCCAGCGCCGGGCTCGAGCAGGCGTTCGTGGTGTTTGCGACCCTGCTGGGGCTTGGCAGCCTCGTGTGGGGCTACCGGCGGCACGGCGCGGCGCGGGCGCTGTGGCTGCTGATTCCGGGGTTGCTGATCCTGTGGGTGGGGGTGTTGTACCCGCCACTGCACGAGTCGGTCGTGCCGCATGCCGTCGCGATGACGCTCGGCGGGACGCTGGTCGGCCTTGGCCACGTCATCAACCTGCGCCTGAACCACGGCCACGTCCATGACGCCGGGTGCGCCCATTGATGCTTCGGGGCGGACTGGCGTGCTAATCTAGGCTGCTATTCGCGCCGTTTTGTGCGAGCGCACATCGATCGAACCATCTGGGAGCAAGACCATGGGCAAGGGCGACCGCAAGACCGCCAAGGGCAAGCGTTTCAACTCCAGCTACGGCAACGCCCGCAAGACCGTGACGAAGACGACCGGGGCAGCCCCCGCGCCGGTGGTGAAGAAGGCCACCAAGACCGCGAGTAAGGCGCCTGCCAAGAAGGTCGCCAAGAAGACCGTCGTCAAGGAGTAATCCCGGCCCGCTACGGTCGGTGAAAAAAGCCCCGCCTGTCGCGGGGCTTTTTCGTTGCCGGGCCCTGAGCCCGTGGGTAAGGTGCAGCCTCCCACGAGAAACGGAGGTTCCGGATGAAGGTCGATTCCAATCGCCTGCTCTTTGCCTGGGCGGGTGCACTGACCATCGGGCTGGGCGTCGTCCTGCTGACGGGCGCGACCGGGGTACGCAGCCAGAAATTCGATGTCATCGACGTGCAGCGCATAAACGTGCGCGAGCCCGACGGGACCCTTCGCATGGTGGTGTCGAACCGTGAGCAGTTCCCTGGTCTGATCATGAAGGGCGAGGAATTCAAACACGACCGGGGGGCCGCAGGCATCGTGTTCTTCAATGATGAAGGCACCGAGAATGGTGGGCTTGCCTTCGCCGGTCGTCGCAAACCCGACGGATCCGTACAACACTTCGTGCACCTGAGCATGGACAGGTTCGAAGAGGACCAGGTGACGGTTCTCAATCACATCGAGAACGGAAAGAACTACCAGGCTGGCCTCACGGTCAACGATCGTAGCGAGGAATCGTCCATCGAGTCCATTCGCAAGTTCCAGGAAATCGAGAGTCTGGGGGAAGTTGAACGCGAAGCACTGATAGCGGAACTGGGCGAGGGATTCGCCGAGCGTGTGTTCTTGGGGCGGCGCGGCGAAGGCGAGGCGCTGGTGATGTTGCGTGACGGAGAGGGCCGTCCGAGGCTGCGCCTCGCAGTGCAGCGCGATGGAACTTCCTCCATCGAGTTCCTTGATGATCAGGGTGAGGTCTCGGGAAAAATTACCCCCGAGTCACTACGGCAATAGTGTCAGTCGAAGCGTAGGTGTCGCTGGCCCCCGGCATACACCGCCCGCGCCAACCGCCCCCCCAGCCAGTACCCCAGTTCGGATGGGTGGCGGATCGCCCATTGCACGAAGTCGGCGCGCTGGCCGACGCGGAGTACCCCGCGGTCGTCGAGTCCCAGCGCCTTGGCGGCGTGGACGGTGGCACCGCGCAGCGCCTCCTCCGGGGTCAGCCTGAAGTGGGTGCAGGCGAGCTGCATGGCCTGGCGCATCGACTGCAGTGGGGAGGTGCCGGGGTTGCAGTCGGTCGCTAGGGCCATCGGCACGCCGTGCTCCCGGAAGGCGTCCAGTGGTGGCAGCGTTGTCTCGCGCAGGACATGGAAGGCGCCGGGCAGCAACACCGCGACCGCGCCCGAAGCGGCCATGGCGCGGACGCTGTCGGCGCTGGTGTGTTCGACGTGGTCGGCCGACAGGCCTCCGAACTCCGCCACCAGCCCGGCACCGCCCAGGTCGCTCAGCTGGTCGGCGTGGAGTTTCACCGGCAATCCGAGCGCACGCGCTGCGTCGAAGACCCTGCGCGTCTGCGCCGGGTCGAAACCGATGCCTTCGCAGAAGGCGTCGACCGCGTCGACCAGGCCCTCGTCGTGCAGCCGTGGCAACCAGGCCACCACTTCGTCGATGTAGGCGTCGGCGCGGCCGGCGAACTCCGGCGGCAACGCATGCGCCGCCAAGTAGGTCGTGCGGACCGTTACCCCGAGCTGCTCACCGATCCGGCACGCCACGCGCAGCATCTTGCGCTCATTGTCGAAGTCCAGGCCGTAGCCGGACTTGATCTCGAGCGTGGTGGCGCCGTCCGCCAGAAGGGCAAGCGCCCGTGGCAGGGACTGTCGCAGCAGCTCGTCCTCGTCCACCTCGCGCACGGCGCGGACCGTGGAGAGGATGCCGCCACCGGCCCGTGCGATGTCCTCGTAGCTCGCGCCCTGCAGCCGCATCTCGAACTCACGTGCGCGGTCGCCGGCGAAGACCAGGTGGGTGTGGCAGTCGACCAGGCCTGGGGTGATCCAGCCATCGCCTTCGACAACCTCCCGTGCCAACTCCTCGGGCGCCCCGGGCAGGTCGCGGCGGCGGCCAACCCAGGCGATGCAGCCGCCCCGCCAGGCCATCGCACCATCCTCGATCCCGCCGTAGCCGCTGTCGGCATCCAGCGTCGCCAGCGAGGCGCCGACGATGATGCCGTCCCACTTGTTGTTCGACTCGTTCGCCATCGGGCCATTGTAGGCGGTCGCCGATTTCACGCCGGCCACGCGACAATGGCCCCATGAGGACGATTCCAAACGCCAGGACCTGGCACCCCGACGGCTGGCAGGACGGTGTCAAGCTCGACGTCGATGCGCATGGCCACATCACCGCCGGCCGCCATGGCGGCACCACCGACCAGCGCGTGCTGCCCGGCATCGCCAACCTGCATTCGCATGCCTTCCAGCGGGCGATGGCGGGCATGGGCGAGCGCCAGACGAACCCCGCCGACTCGTTCTGGACCTGGCGCGAGACCATGTACCGCTTCGCGGCGCGGTTCACGCCCGAGACGCTGCACGCCGTCGCCGCGCAGCTGTACGCGGAGATGCTCGAAGCCGGATACACCACCGTGTGCGAGTTCCACTACCTCCATCACGCGCCGGACGGAAAGCCGTATGAAGATCCGGCGGCGATGTCCCGCGCGCTGGTGGCCGCGGCCCGTGAAACCGGCATCCGCCTGACCCTGCTGCCAGTGCTGTACATGACGGGTGGCTTCGACGGCCGCGCGCTGGGCGAGCGGCAGAAGCGCTTCGGCCACGACGTGGAAGGCTATCTCCGCCTGCTGGACGCGCTGCGCAACGAGGAAGGACCGCTGGTGCGGGTCGACTGCGCGCTGCACAGCCTGCGCGCGGTGCCGGAGGCGGCGATGACCGAAGTGCTCGCGGCGCTGCCGTCGGACAGCCGCATCCACGTGCACATCGCCGAGCAGACTGCAGAAGTGGACGAATGCGTGGAACGGCGCGGCGCCCGACCGGTGCAGTGGTTGCTCGACCAAGCGGACGTCGGGCCCCTCTGGACGCTGGTGCATGCGACGCACCTGGACGACGCTGAAGTGCGCCGCGTGGCCGCAAGCGGCGCGACGGTCGCCATCTGCCCCACCACCGAAGCCAACCTGGGTGACGGGCTGTTCCGCCTGCGCGACTTCCTCGATGCCGGTGGGCGCTGGGGCATCGGATCGGACTCGCACATTTCTGTGTCACCGGTCGAGGAACTGCGCTGGCTGGAATACGGCCAACGACTGGTAACCCGCCGACGCAACATCGCGGCCACCGAGCGCTTCCCCAGCGTCGGCGAGAGCCTGCTGCACCACGTGGCCAGCAGTGCCGGCGATTCCACCGGCCATCCGATCGGTGGCCTCTACGAAGGCGAATACGCGGATGCACTGGTGCTGGATGTCGCCGCCGCGCAGCTTGCAGGCGCACAGGACGAAGATGCCATCGATCGCTGGGTCTTCAGCGGCAACCGACCGCTGGTGCGCGAGGCGTGGGTGGGCGGCAAGTGCGTGGTCGACAACGGCCGGCACTATCGCAGCGACCTGGTCGCGCACAACTATCGTGCCGCGATGGAGCGCCTGCTGGCGGACTAGATGTGATCTCTCAGTAGGTTGTTCATCCGGGGTGGTCCCGGAAGACTGGAGGTGCGAATCAGCCACCCCTCCAGGAGCCCCGGATGAACCTGCATAAACATGCCCGCCTTAGCCCTCGCGGTCGAGCCCTGCTCGTGGACCGCATCTTGATTCAGGGCCTGCGCGTGGAAGAAGCCGCACACGCCGCCGGCGTGAGCGTTCGAACAGCGTACAAGTGGCTGAAACGGTTCAAGGAAGAAGGTTCGGGCGGGTTAACCGATCGATCCTCGAGACCGCGGCACTGTCCCCACGCGACAGC
>NZ_FUXP01000013.1 GCF_900167055.1 Lysobacter spongiicola DSM 21749 | reverse complement strand
CTGCCGGGCGCGACGCTGCTCCAGCACCTGATCCACGATCCGTGGCGCTGTCGCGTGGGGACAGTGCCGCGGTCTCGAGGATCGATCGGTTAACCCGCCCGAACCTTCTTCCTTGAACCGTTTCAGCCACTTGTACGCTGTTCGAACGCTCACGCCGGCGGCGTGTGCGGCTTCTTCCACGCGCAGGCCCTGAATCAAGATGCGGTCCACGAGCAGGGCTCGACCGCGAGGGCTAAGGCGGGCATGTTTATGCAGGTTCATCCGGGGCTCCTGGAGGGGTGGCTGATTCGCACCTCCAGTCTTCCGGGACCACCCCGGATGAACAACCTACTGAGAGATCACATCTAGCGGCCCGCCGTGCAGCTGCCGGTCAGGGTGCCGGCGTAGCTCATGTCCATGGCGACGCCACCGTCGTCGCTGGCCATGCGCATCTCGCCGCGGTACGCGCTGGTCCCGCTCTTCTCGGTCCAGCCTTCGCCGACCGTGCGGGTGCCACCCTGTGTGCACGCCACGCGGTAGGTGCGCCTGTCGCCCTCGCGTGCGTACTGCTCGACCTTGCAGTCGCCCTGCTGCATCGGGGGTGGGCCCTGGTCGGCGTCCGGCGGCGTGCACACGGTGGTGGTGAAGGGAGGCAGCGTGGTCGACATCGGCCGCGTCATGCGCGTCTCCACCGTGACCGACCACTGCTCGTCGTTGCCCTGCGCACAGGCTGCCTGTGCAGCGATCGAAGCCAGTCCGGCAACGATGCCGGTTGCGATTGCGCGGGTGTGCATTGCTCTCTCCCTTCAGCCGTGCCCCGGTATACGCAATTCCGCCGCGCCGGCGGCCGTCAGTGATAACCCGAGTCCGCCGCGACCTTGCCCTTGAACACGCTATACGACCACCAGGTGTAGCCCAGGATCGCCGGCAGCAGGATCACCACGCCGACGAGCACGAAGCCCTGCGACGATGGCGGCGACGCCGCGTCCCAGATACTCATCTCAGGCGGCACGATGTTCGGCCACATGCCGAGCACGAGGCCGGCGAAGCCGAGCACGAAAAAGCTCAGGGTCAGCAGGAACGGGCGCGCATCGCGGCCTTCGCGCATCACCGCGCGCCAGAGCATTACCGCATTGGCCAACACCAGCAACGGCACCGGCGCCAGCCACAGGAAGTTCGCACCTTCGAACCAGCGCGCCATGATCCGCGAATCCAGGAACGGCAGCCATGCACTGACCAGCCCCATGAAAGCGACCACCCCCAGCACCAGCGGCCGCGCCACGGTGCGCGCCACCTTCTGCAGCGGCCCTTCGGTCTTCAGCACCAGCCAGGTGGATCCGAGCAGGGCATAGCCGGCGACCAGCGCGATGCCGGTCAGCATCGCGAAAGGGCTGAACCACGAGAAGCTGCCGCCGATGTACTTGCCACCTTCCAGCGGAAGGCCTTCGACCAGCGCCCCGAGGATGACGCCCTGCGCGAACGCGGTGACCATCGACCCGACGGAGAAGGCCGCGCCCCAGAACCGCTTGCTCCTGTTCGCCTTGAAGCGGAACTCGAAGGCGACGCCGCGGAAGATCAACGCGATCAGCATCAGCAGCACCGGCACGTACAACGAAGACAGCACCACCGCATACGCCCTCGGGAACGCCGCCAGCAAGCCGGCGCCACCCAGCACCAGCCAGGTTTCGTTGCCGTCCCAGATCGGCGCGGCGGTGTTCATCATGTGGTCGAGCTGGCCCTCGTCCTCGGCGAACGGCGCCAGGATGCCGAGCCCGAGCACGAAGCCATCCAGCACCACGTACATCAGCACGCCGAAACCGATGATGCCGAACCACACCACCGGCAGTACCGTCTGCAGGTCCATCATTCCGCCTCCCTGATCGCGTCGCCGTGGCGGTTGCCGACCGATAGCGGCCGGGCGGGCGTGCGCTCGCCCTCCTCGTGTTCCGGCGAGGGCTCCTGCGGCAACGGACCACGCCGCACCAGGGCCAGCAGGTACCAGATACCGGCGCCGAAGATGACCGCGTAGGCGGTGGCGTAGGTGATCAGTGAGCCCATCACCGCCGCCGCCTCGATGTTGGGGCTGACCGCCTCGCTGGTACGCAGCAGGCCATAGATCACGTACGGCTGGCGACCGATCTCGACCACGTACCAGCCGGCAAGCAGGGCCACGAAGCCCGACGGTGCCATCAGCCGCCAGCCATTGAGCAGCCACTTCGAGTCGTACAGGCGCTTGCGCCGCCACGCCCATGCGGACGCCAGGGTGAGCAACAGCATCGCCATGCCGATCGCGACCATGATGCGGAACCCCCAGAACACCGGCAGCACCGGCGGCCGCTCTTCCGGCGGTACTGCGCTGAGCGGCTCGATCGTGCCGTCCCAGCTGTGGGTGAGGATCAGGCTGCCCAGCCGGGGGACCTCGAGCGCATAGTCATTGCGCTCCTCCAGCGCGTTGGGCCAACCGAACAGCACCAGCGGCAAGCCGGCACCTTCCTCGCCCTCCTCCCAGTGCCCTTCCATGGCGGCGAGCTTGGTCGGCTGGTACTCGGCGACGTTGAGGCCGTGCAGGTCACCGACGCCGATCTGCAGCGGCACCGCGATGACGGCGAAGGCGACCGCCAGCCCGAGCATGCGCTTGCCCGCGGCGACGTGCTCGCCGCGGCGCAGGTACCAGGCACCGACCCCGCCGATGACGAAGCAGGTGGTGATGAACGCGGCCAGCACCATGTGCGCCAGCCGGTACGGGAAGGAGGGATTGAAGATGATCGCCCACCAGTCGACCGGCTCGAACATGCCGTTGACGATCTCGTGGCCCTGCGGAGTCTGCATCCAGCTGTTGGCCGAGATGATCCAGAAGGTCGACAGCAACGTGCCCAGCGCGACCATGCAGGTGGCGAAGAAGTGCAGCTTGTGGGAGACCCGCTTCCAGCCGAACAGCATCACGCCCAGGAAGGTCGCCTCCAGGAAGAAGGCGGTCAGCACCTCGTACGAGAGTAGCGGGCCAAGGACGTTGCCCGCGCGTTCGCTCAACACCGCCCAGTTGGTGCCGAACTGGAAGCTCATCACGATGCCGCTGACCACCCCCATGCCGAAGGAGATGGCGAAGATGCGCAACCAGAAGAAGTAGAGATCGCGCCAGATCGCCTCGCGCGTGCGCAGCCAGCGGAACTCGAGGAATGCCAGCCAGCTCGCCAGGCCAATGGTGAAGGCCGGGAACAGGATGTGGAACGAGATCACGAACCCGAACTGGACCCGTGACAGGAACAGCGGTGAGAACCACTCGGCATCCACGCATCACGTCTCCGCGGCGCGCGGGGGAGCGCCGCGGGCCACATTCTAGCCACCGGCCGTTAAGGAAACGGTGCCGGGACCATGACCGTCGACCCGTTCCCCACCGTGGCGCCGCTGCTAGGCTTCGTGAAATTTGCCGCCCGGAAGCCTTTGGATGCGACGTCTGCTGCCTCTTTCATTCGCCCTGTCCGCAGCCCTGCTGCTGCCCAGTACCGCACTCGCGCAGGTGCCCGCCACGGCTGGCGCCCCGGAGACCGCGCCTGCGCAGCTCGACCTCCACCAGGTGATGGCCAACCCCGACTGGATCGGCCCGCCGGTGGAACAGGCATGGTGGGCCTGGGACGGCACCCGCGTGCAGTACAACCTCAAGCGCACCGGTGAGCAGATCCGCGACACCTACGAGCAGGGCATCGCCGGCGGCGCGCCCGTCAAGGTGGAAGGTGCCGAGCGGGCCGGGCTGGATGCGCCCAACCCGGTATTCGACGCCACCGGCACCCGCATGGCGTTCGTGCGCAATGGCGACATCTTCGTGCGCGACCTGCGCAACGGCGCCCTGGCCCAGGTGACCCGCACCGAGCAGCCCGAATCGCGGCCGCAGTGGAGCAGCGCGGGCAACCTCGTGTTCCGCGCCGGCAACGACTGGTACCAGTGGCGCGCCGGACAGGGCACCAGCCAGGCCGCCATCGTCCTGGCCGAGAAGGATCCCGCCGCCGAGCCCAAGCCCGATGACCTGCGCGACCGCCAGTTGCGCCTGATCCGCACGCTCGCCGAGGAGCGCGAGCGTCGCGAGGCGGCGCGCGAAGAAGACCGCGAGCGCCGTGCCGCCGACCCCACCCGCGCACCGTTGCCGGCCTACCTTGGCGAGGATGTCGCCATCATCGACAGCGCGCTCTCGCCCGATGCACGCTGGATGCTGGTCGTGACCGAGCCGAAGGGCGCCGACAAGGGCACCGGCGGCAAGATGCCCAAGTACGTAACCGAGTCGGGATACGAGGAGTTCGAGGAAGTCCGGGTACGCGTCGGCCGCAACGCGCCGCTGGCCCACCGCCTGTGGCTGGTCGACGTGGCCAGCTCGGAGGTCAGCGAGCTGTCGTTCGACTCCCTGCCCGGGATCGATGTCGATCCGTTGGCGCAAATGCGCGAGCAGGCCGAGCTCGAGCCGCTGGAGGGCAACCGCGCCGTGCGGGTCGAGACCGACGGTGACGGCACCGGCCCGGCGATCCACTGGAGTGGCGACGGCCGCAGCGCCGCAGTGCTGCTACGCGCGGTCGACAACAAGGACCGCTGGATCGCCACCGTTGCGCCCGCGCAGGGACAGGTGGAAGACGCCGCCCTTTCGGTCCGGCACCGGTTGCAGGACGAGGCCTGGATCAACTGGGGCTTCAACGATTTCGGCTGGACGCCCGATGGCGCCCTGTGGCTGCTGTCGGAGCAGACCGGCTATTCCCACCTCTACCTCGCCGAGGGCGACAATCAGCCGCGTGCGCTGACCAGCGGCGAGTGGGAAGTCTCCGCGCCCGTGCTGGGCCGCGACGGCCGGACCTTCTACTTCACCTGCAACCGCAACTGGCCCGGCGACTACGAGGTCTGCGCCGTTGACCGCGACGGCAACCTGCGCGAGGTCACCGCGCTGGACGGCGTGGAGAACTTCGCGCTGTCCCCGGACGGGCGCCAGCTGCTGGTCCGCCATTCCGACAGCTACGTGCCGCCGCAGCTTGCGGTGGTGGACGTCCACGGCGAGCGCACCGTCGCCCTGACCGACACCCGCACGCCGGAGTTCCGGGCGCGCGAGTGGATCCAGCCGGAGATCGTGCAGGTGCCATCCAGCGATGGCGCGGGCACCATCTGGGGCAAGTTCTATGGCCCCGAGGTGATGGAACCGGGCCGGCGTTACCCGGTGGTGATGTTCGTACACGGTGCGGGCTACCTGCAGAACGTGCACGACCGCTACCCGGTCTACTTCCGCGAGCAGATGTTCCACAACCTGCTGGTCCGGAACGGCTACATCGTGCTCGACCTGGACTTCCGCGCATCGGAGGGCTACGGCCGCGACTGGCGCACGGCGATCTACCGGCGGATGGGCACCCCCGAGCTGCAGGACTACCTCGACGGGCTGGCCTGGGTGGGCGAGCACAAGCAGGGCGACGTCGACCGCGCCGGCATCTACGGCGGCAGCTATGGCGGCTTCATGACCTTCATGGCGCTGTTCAAGGAGCCCGGCACGTTCAAGGCCGGCGCGGCGCTACGCCCGGTGACCGACTGGTCGCAGTACAACCACGAGTACACCTCGAACATCCTCAACACGCCCGAGCTGGACCCGGAGGCCTACCTGCGCTCCTCGCCGCTGGAACTGGCCGAAGGCCTGCAGGACAGCCTGCTGATCGCCCACGGCATGATCGACAACAACGTGTTCTACAAGGACTCGGTGATGCTGGCGCAGCGGCTGATCGAGCTGCGCAAGGACGACTGGGAGCTGGCCTCCTACCCGCTGGAGCGGCACGGCTTCGTGCATCCCGACAGCTGGTACGACGAATACCGCCGGATCTACGAGCTGTTCGAGGACAACCTGAAATAACTGGGGAGGGGCCCGTCCGGACCTCCCACTGTTGTCCCCCAAGGGGACTTCCTTCGGGACGTAGGAGCGGCTTCAGCCGCGATCTGGAGATGGTCCAGGTGACGGTTCCGGATCGCGGCTGAAGCCGCTCCTACAAGGCCGATCCGACCGGCAGCGTGCGCCGGGCGGGCCTCGACGCCGGTCCGATCCGGCGCCTCCCCTAGAATGGGCGGATGAGCACATCCGCCCCCGACACCGACCCCGACTTCACCCGCGTACGCGACTACCTCACCGGCCTGCAGGACCGCATCTGCGCCGCCATCGAAGGCGCCGACGGCGAGGCCCGCTTCATCGAAGACTGTTGGACCCGCGCCGAAGGCGGTGGTGGCCGGACCCGCATCCTGCGCGATGGGGCGGTGTTCGAGCAGGCCGGCATCGGCTTCTCCGACGTGTCCGGCAGCACCCTCCCCCCTTCGGCTTCGGCGGCCCGCCCCGAACTCGCCGGCGCCTCCTGGCGCGCGGTCGGCGTCTCGCTCGTGTTCCACCCGCGCAACCCGTACCTGCCGACCACCCACGCCAACGTGCGCCACTTCCGCGCCACCCGCGACGGGCAGACCGTGGCCTGGTGGTTCGGTGGCGGCTTCGACCTCACGCCGTTCTACCCGTTCGACGAGGACGTGCAGCACTGGCACCAAACGGCAAGGGCGCTGTGCGAACCCTTCGGCGGTCAGGTGCGCTACGACGCTCACAAAAAGTGGTGCGACGAGTACTTCTTCCTCAAGCACCGTGACGAGACCCGCGGCGTCGGCGGCCTGTTCTTCGACGACCTGCACGGCGACTTCGAGCAGGACTTCGCCTACCAGCGCGCGGTCGGCGACGGCTTCCTGGATGCCTACCTGCCGATCATCGAGCGTCGCCGGGACAGCCAGTACGGCGAGCGGGAGCGCCAGTTCCAGCTGTACCGCCGCGGCCGCTACGTCGAGTTCAACCTGGTGCTGGACCGTGGCACGCTGTTCGGCCTGCAGTCTGGCGGCCGCACCGAATCGATCCTGATGAGCCTGCCGCCGCTGGTGCGCTGGGAGTATGGCTACCAGCCCGACCCCGGCAGCGCCGAGGCCCGTTTGACGGATTACCTGCGCCCGCGCGACTGGCTGGCGGAGCGGTAGCGGTCTGCCGCCCGTCCGGGTCGGAACTCCTGTCCTCACGGGTGTTCTGTAGGAGCGGCTTCAGCCGCGATCCGGAATCGGCGCAGGCGATCAAACATCCGATCGCGGCTGAAGCCGCTCCTACGCCCTAAGGAAGTCCCCGTGGGGGACAACAGCGCGGGGCCATGTCCGAAGCGGGAATCGGATGAACCGCCAGGCTTCATCCGGACAACAAATCGCGGGCAATAAAAAGCCCCGCAGGCAGGGGGGGCCGGCGGGGCTGGTGGAGCGGGACCTGGGGAGGGGTCTTCGCTCCGGGGATCACTCCAGGGGAGGGAGAGATCTGCGACAGGCGTTGCACCTGTCGAGGGCTATAAGAACACCCGGGACATGGATGATTCGTGAAGATCCGGGTTAAGAAAATGTTGGGTTCAGTACCGATTCAGAGCGCCGGATCCGGCACAACGAAACGCACAGAAAACGCCGCTGCGGCAGCCCTCCAGCGGCCCTTGGAGGCAGTTCCGGACCCTCAGCGGCGCGTTGCTCAGTGCGCCTCCTCCCAGTTCAGGCCCACCCCGCTGTCGACCACCAGCGGCACGCGCAGCTCGGCCGCCGCGCACATCCTCGACACCACCTCCTGCACCAGCGTGTCGACGAAGTCGGCCTCGACCTCGAACACCAGCTCATCGTGGACCTGCAGCACCATCAGGGCGCGCTCGCGGTGCGGGACCAGCCAGCGGTCGATCTCGATCATGGCGCGCTTGATGATGTCGGCCGCGCTGCCCTGCATCGGCGCATTGATGGCCGCCCGCTCCGCCCCGGCCCGCAGCCCCTGGTTGCGGGCGGAGATGTTCTCCAGGTAGAGCCGCCGCCCGAACACGGTCTCCACGTAGCCCTGGTCCCTCGCCTGCTGGCGAGTGCGGTCCATGAACTCGCGCACGCCCGGGTAGCGGCTGAAGTACAGACCGATGTAGTCCTGCGCCTCCCCGCGCGACACATCCAGCTGCTTGGCCAGGCCGAATGCGCTCATGCCGTACATCAGGCCGAAGTTGATCGCCTTGGCGGCGCGACGCTCGCCCGGCTCCACCGTCTCCAGCGTCTTGCCGAAGACCTCGGCCGCCGTCGCCTTGTGGATGTCTTCGCCGGCGGCGAAGGCGCGCAGCAGGCCCTCGTCGCCGGAGAGGTGGGCCATGATGCGCAGCTCGATCTGGGAGTAGTCGCAGGCGACGATGCGGCGCCCCGGCGGCGCCACGAACGCGGTGCGGATGCGGCGGCCGTCGACGGTCCGGATCGGGATGTTCTGCAGGTTCGGCTCGCTCGACGCCAGCCTTCCAGTAGCGGCGCCGGCCTGGTGGTAGCTGGTGTGCACCCGCCCGGACTGCGCGTTCACCATCAGCGGAAGCTTGTCGGTGTAGGTGCTGCGCAGCTTGGCCAGGCTGCGGTAGTCGAGGATCACCCGCGGAAGCTCGTGCAGGTCGGCGATCGCCTCCAGCGCCTCTTCGTTGGCGGACGGCTGTCCCTTCGGGGTTTTCACCAGCGCCGGCAGCTTGAGTTCCTCGAACAGCAGCGCGCAGACCTGCTTGGGCGAATCCAGGTTGAAGGTGCGGCCGGCCAGCTCGGTGGCGCGCTGCTGGGCGGCCAGCATGCGGGTGCCGAGGTCGGAAGACTGCCGGCGCAATTCGTCGCCATCCACCAGCACGCCGTTCGCCTCGATGCGCTCGAGCACACCGACCAGCGGCACCTCGATCTCGCGGTAGACGCGCTCCAGCGCCGGCTCTGCCGCCAGTTTCGGCCCGAGGACCCGGTGCAGGCGCAGGGTGATGTCGGCGTCCTCCGCGGCATAGGGCGTGGCGTCCTCGAGCGCCACCTGGTTGAACGTGATCTGCTTGGCGCCCTTGCCGGCGACGTCGGCGTACTTGATGGTCTGGTAGCCCAGGTAGCGGCTGGCCAGCGAGTCCATGTCGTGGCGGCTGGCGGTGGCGTTGAAGACGAAGCTCTCCAGCATCGTGTCGTCGCTGTAGCCGGCGACCTCCAGCCCATGGCAGCGCAGCACGTGCAGGTCGTACTTGCCGTGCTGGCCGATCTTGCGCACGGCAGGATCGGTCATGACCGGTCGCAGCGCGTCCAGCACTTCGGCGCGCGGCAGTTGTTCCGGCGCGCCCGGGTAGTCGTGGCCTACCGGGATGTAGCAGGCGCGGCCCTGTTCGACCGCAAAGCTGAGGCCGACCAGGTTGGCGCACAGCGCATCCAGCGAGTCGGTCTCGGTATCGAAGGCGAACTCGTTGGCCGCGCGCAGGCGCGCGATCCACTGGTCGAGCTGCTCGCGGGTCAGGACGGTCTCGTATTCGCCGGGTGCCGACAGGGCGGGGTCGAGCCCATCGACCGGCGCACCGCTGCCACGCGCATAACCAGCGGCGGTATTGCGCACGCCACCCTCATCGGATCCGGCCGCACCGTTGCCAGCTTCGAGATCGCGCAGCGCCTGCCGGAATCCATAACGCGCGTAGAGGGCGCGCAGTGCGTCGACGTCCTGGTCGCGCAGCGCGAGCTGGTCGTGGCGCTGGTCCAGCGGCACGTCGGTGCGGATGGTGGTCAGCTCGCGGTTGAGCGGCAGGCGGTGCAGCACGGCACGCAGGTTGTCGCCGATCTTGCCCTTGATCGCGCCGGCATTGGCGATGACGCCGTCCAGCGATCCATGCTCGGCCAGCCACTTGGCCGCCGTCTTGGGACCACACTTGTCGACGCCGGGGATGTTGTCGATCTTGTCGCCCATCAGCGCGAGGTAGTCGATGATCTGGTCGGCGCGCACGCCGAACTTGCCGATCACCGCCTCGTCGCTCTCCAGCCGGCTGCCGCTCATGGTGTTGACCAGGGTGATGCCGGCGCACTCGCCGCCGTCGGCGGTGACGCAGGGCCGCACCAGCTGGGCGAAGTCCTTGTCGCTGGTGGAGATGGTGACGTCCACGCCGGCGTTCGCCGCCTGCACCGCCAGGGTGCCGATGACGTCGTCGGCTTCGACTCCGTCGACGCGCAGGATGTCGATGCCCAGCGCCTGCACGATGTCGCACATCGGCTGCACCTGCGAGCGCAGGTCATCCGGCATCGGTGGCCGGTTGGCCTTGTACTGCTCGTCGAGGTCGTCGCGGAAAGTCCTGCCGGGAGCGTCCACCACGAAAGCCACGTAGTCGGGCTTCTCCTTCAGGGTGGCGCGCAGCATGTTGACCACGCCGAACAGGGCGCCGGTGGGCTCGCCATCGGCGTTGTTGAGCGGTGGCAGGGCATGGAAAGCCCGGTAGAGGTAACTGGAGCCGTCGATCAGTACGAGTCGTTTCATCCGGCGATTCTAGCCCCGGGGCCGCCCGGGGACCTGCGGGCCGACGCCGCCTCCACGCAGGCCGCGTATCCTGACCGTCCGCGAACGGAGACAACGCCATGCGCATCGACCGCACGATCCTGCTCGCCCTCCTGCTGCCGGCCCTCGCGGCCTGCGCGACCATGGCAGGTTCCACCGGGGACCCGACCGTCGGGCTCGACAATCCCGACGTCACCCGCCGGGTGGCGGAGAACGGAGACGTCATCGAGGAGTACCGGGTGGCCGGCCAGTTGCGCGTGGTCAAGGTCACGCCGTCGAGGGGCCCGACCTATTACCTGATGGACGAGGACGGCGACGGCCGGCCGGACGAGGACGAGCACATCTCGCCGGTCTACTGGAAGCTCTTCGACTGGAACTGATGGCCACGTGCCACCGCCCCACCATTCCCCACAACTGGAGCACCGCATGAAGGGTTTCGTCGACGACATCGAAAAGCTGACCGAGGACAACACCGATTTCCGCCGGGTCCTCTACACCGGTAAGCACATGCAGCTGGTGCTCATGGCCATCAAGCCCGGCGGAGACATCGGCGCCGAGGTCCACGAAGGCCACGACCAGTTCTTCCGGGTGGAGGCCGGCTCCGGCGAGGTGGTGATCGACGGCACCAGTCACCGGGTCAAGGCCGACGATGCCGTGATCGTGCCCGCCGGCGCGCGCCACAACGTCGTCAACACCGGCAGCGAGCCCCTGAAGCTCTACACCATCTACGCGCCGCCGGAGCACCGCGAGGGCGTGGTGCACAAGGACAAGCCGGAAGCCGAGTCCGACGACGAACACTTCGACGGCACCACCACCGAATAAGGCCGGGCCGCACCTCCGGTGAGACACGAGCGCCTGCTGCCGCTGATCGTCGCCACGGCGCTGTTCATCGAAAACATGGACTCCACCGCGATCACCACCTCGCTGCCGGTGATCGCGGTGGACCTGGGCGTCGAGCCGGTCTCGCTGAAGCTGGCGCTGACCACCTACATGCTGGCGCTGGCGGTGTTCATCCCGGTCAGCGGCTGGGTCGCCGACCGGTTCGGTGCGCGGCCCACCTTCATGGCCGCGATCGCGGTCTTCCTGCTCGGGTCGCTGGGCTGCGCCGCCGCCGGCTCACTGGGGCAACTGGTGGCGGGGCGCTTCGTCCAGGGCGTGGGGGGCGCGATGATGGTGCCGGTCGGGCGACTGGTCCTGCTGCGCTCCATCCCCAAGCACCAGCTGGTACAGGCGCTGAGCTGGCTCACCGTTCCCGCGCTGCTGGGGCCGATGCTGGGCCCGCCGCTGGGCGGCCTGATCACCACGTACAGCAACTGGCGTTTCATCTTCCTGATCAACCTGCCGATCGGCCTGCTCGGCATCTGGCTGGCATGGCGGCACATCCCGATGTTGCGACAGCCGGTGAAGCCGCTGGACTGGACCGGCTTCGGGCTGTCGGCGAGTGGGTTGGCGCTGGCGATCTTCGGGTTCTCGACGTTTGGTCGACACCTGGTGCCGACGTGGATGGCGCTCGGGGCCTTGGCCGGCGGTATTGGACTGGTCGGGCTATACGTGGTGCATTCGCGGCGGCATCCGCATCCGTTGATCGATCTCGGGCTGCTGCGGCTGGTGACCTTCCGCCTCGGCATGCTCGGCGGATCGCTGTTCCGGATCGGGGTGGGCGCCACTCCGTTCCTGTTGCCGCTGATGCTGCAACTCGGCTTCGGCCTCAACCCGCTGCAGTCGGGACTGCTGACCTTCACTTCTGCCGCGGGCGCGATGTTCATGAAGACCATCGCGGCGCGCATCCTCAAGCGCTTCGGCTTCCGCCGGGTGCTGGTGACGAACGCCCTCGCCGCATCCGCCCTGCTGTGCGGGTTCGGCCTGTTCCGCGCCGACACGCCCTACCCCCTGATCATTGGCGTGCTGCTGGCGAGCGGCTGCTTCCGCTCCCTGCAATTCACCAGCCTCAACGCGATCATCTATGCCGAGGTCGACCAGCCGCGCATGGCGCAGGCCAGCAGCCTGGCAGCGATGGCGCAACAGGTGTCGCTGGCGATCGGCGTGGCCATCGGCGGCTATGCATTGATGACGGCGAGCCTGGCGACCGGTGAACCCATGGAGGCGGTGGTGAACTTCGGTTTCGCCTTCCTCACCGTCGGCCTGGTGTCGGCCAGCTCGGTCTGGATGATGTGGCGGCTCCCGCCGGATGCCGGTGCCGAAATGGCCGGACACGCGCAGGCGGGCAAGGAACTGTCCGATCCCAAGGCCGTGCAGCGACCGGCCACCTGACGCCGCCACCTGCTAGCATTCAGCCGGGCACGGGCCGGGGAGGGCCGTGCCGGGCAAGCAACCACTCAACAGAATTGGGGATGAAACATGGATTGGTACCTGAAGGTCCTGAAGAACTACGTCGGCTTTTCCGGCCGCGCGCGCCGCAAGGAATACTGGATGTTCACGCTGTTCAACCTGATCGTATCGATCGTGTTGATGCTGATCGACGGCGCGATGGGTTCGATGAACGAGGGCGGTTTCGGCCTGCTCAGCGGTCTGTACAGCCTGGCCGTGCTGCTGCCGAGCCTGGCCGTGAGCTTCCGCCGCTTGCACGACATCGACAAGAGCGCATGGTGGCTGCTGATCGCCCTGGTGCCCTTTGTCGGCGCGATCGTGTTGCTGGTCTTCATGGTGATGGAAGGCACGCGCGGCGAGAACCGCTTCGGTCCTGATCCGAAGTCCGACGAAGGTGGCGTTCCGGCGATGGCCTGAGCCTCGCCCGTCGCACCCCGGAAACGGCGCCCGCGTGGCGCCGTTTCCATGTGGGCGGCCGGCCCGGGAGAGCGCGGTGGAAGGGCCGCATCACGGCGCCTTCGCCCGCGATTAACCCGTGCCCGGACAGCATCGGCGTCCCTGGACCAGACAGGAGACCGCCATGCCGTACGACAGCATCAGCAAGCTGCCCGACCAGGTGCGCGACAACGTTCCCAAGCACGGGCAGGAGATCTACAAGGAGGCGTTCAACAGCGCCTGGGACGAGTACAAGGATGCCGACGACCGCCGCGGCGATGCCTCCCGCGAAGAAACCGCGCACAAGGTGGCGTGGTCGGCGGTGAAGCAGAAGTACGAGAAGGGCGACGACGACAAGTGGCACGCCAAATAGCGTGCCCCTGCGCCATCGGACTCAGCCCTCGCCCGCACCGCGCTCGCGGATGATCTGGGCCAGGGGCGCGGGCCTGCCGAACAGGTAACCCTGGCCCAGTTCGCAACCCAGGCCCGCCAGCGCCTGGTGCTGGGCGTCGGTCTCGATGCCCTCGGCCACCACTTCCAGACCCAGTGCGCGCCCCAGCGTCAGGATGGCGTCGGCGACCGCGGTGGATGCGGACGAACCATCCCCACACCTAAGGGCTTCCACGAACATCCTGTCGATCTTCACGACCGACAGGTTGAGGCTGTGCAGGGAACCCAGCGATGACTGGCCAGTGCCGAAATCGTCCAGCGCCGCCACCACGCCGGATCGCCGCAACTTGTCCAGGACCTGGCCCGCACGTACCGGGTCATCCATCAGTGCCCACTCGGTCACCTCGATGCGCAGCTGCGCCGGTTTGACGTCGTGTTTCTGAAGCAACGCGAGCAAACGCGTGTCGAATTCGTCGATCAACAGGTGCCGGGGCGAGACGTTGACGTTGACGTACTGGCCCGGGCCCAGCAGTGCCGGTACGGCGCGACAGACGGACTCGTACATCCGCCAGTCCACCGCCTCCAACAGCCCACCCGCCTCCGCCGCCGGCAGGAACGCCCCCGGCGCTAGGCAGCCGCGAACCGGGTGGTGCCAGCGTAAAAGGGCCTCGTAGCCCACGACGGTGCGGTCGTCCAGCTTCAGGATCGGCTGGAAGAACGGCTCGAACTCGTCCAGCGTGATCGCCTGGCGCAGGTCGGATTCCAGCTTCAGCTGGTCGGTGGCCTGCTGGTGCAGCGTCTCGTCGAAGAGCTCGAATCGGTGGCGGCCACCCGCCTTGGCCCGGTACATGGCGATGTCAGCGTCGCGCAACATCTCGTCGACGGCGGTGTAGCGCGGATGGCTGAGTACGATGCCGATGCTGACCGAGCTGAAGAGCTCGCGTCCGTCTACGGGCACGGGCTCGGCGAGTGCGTCGAGCAACCGCTGCGCAAGCCGCACCGGCGCATCGTCGGTGGAGATGCCGTCCATCAGCACGGCGAACTCGTCACCGCCCAAGCGCGCCACAAGGTCGGGCCCACGCGCACACGACGCGAAGCGTTTGGCGACTTCGACCAGCAGCGCATCGCCAACCAGATGCCCGGCGCTGTCATTGATGACCTTGAAGCGGTCGAGGTCCATGAACAGGATGGCGAAACGGTGTGCCGGATCGCGCTGGCTGCGCGCCAGTGCCCGCTCAAGCTGTTCGCGCAGGTAGGCACGGTTGGGCAGGTGGGTCAGCGAATCGTGCAGGACCTCGTGCTTGAGCCGTTCCTCGATGCGCTCACGCTCGGCGATCTGCTCGCGCAGCGCCTGGGTACGCTCCACCACCCGCAACTCCAGGCTCGCGTAGGCGGACTTCAGTGCGGCCGCGGCCCGCTGCCGGGTCAGGCCGTTGGCGATCTGGTAACCGATGAAGGTGAGCAGTTCCTGGTCGCGCGGTTCGTAGCGCACCCCGGGCTGGTAGCTCTGCACGGCCAGGACGCCAACAGTGCGTCCGTCGCATGCCAGCGGAACGCCCAGCCAGGTCATCGAGCCGCTTCGATCCGGACCGATCGCGCCGCTTTCCACCAGCGCCGCGATCCGTGCGCGACCTTCCACGGTCGTGGCATCGGCCAACAGCGGCATGCCCGTCCGCAGCACGTGGTCGGAGATTCCGTGGCCCAGCGGCCGCGGCGGCGGCGCAGTGCCGCGCTCGTCGACGAAATAGGGAAAGTGCACGGTGCCGTCGTCCGACAGCAATGCGATGTAGAAGTTCTCGCTGGCGATGAGCTGGCCCACCGCCTCGTGCACCGCAGGATAGAAGTCGTCCGGCCCGGTGGCGGTCTGGGAGAGTTCGGCGATGCGGAACAGCGTTGCCTGCAGGCGCTCGCCACGCTCCCGCTCGCGCACCTCCTCGGTCAGTGCCTGGGTCCTGCGGGCCACCTCGCGCTCCAGGGTCTCGACCGCCTCGCGGCGATCCAGCGCGGCCAGGATGTGGCTGCCCATGAACGACAGCACGGCCTGGTCCTCATCGCTGTAGCAGGGCCACTTGTCGTAGTGCTGGACCACCATGACCCCGCGGACCCGGCCCTCCTCCAGCATCGGCACGCCGAGCCAGTCCGCACTGTGGGGGCCGACCACCTTCAGCGGCCCCGGCACCTGGTCGATCAACGCCTGGGTCGGGCCGCGCAAGGGCCGCCCTTCGCGTATGAGGTACCAGGTGAGGCTGTGGCGGATGGATTCAAGCGACTCTTCTTCGAGGTCGGGCGACTGCCAGACTTCATCGGCGGTATCGACGAAATACACGAAGCGGATGGTGTCGCGTTCCGCGTCGTGCAGGGCGATGAAGAAGTTCTCCGCGTACATCAGCGTCGCAACCACCGCGTGCAGCCTGCGGAGCATCTCCTGGAACTCCAGCGAGCCGCTGGCCAGGTCGGAGATCTCGAACAGCGCGCGCTGCATGCTTTCCGCCTTGGCCAGGCGCTCTACCTCGCGATCAAGCCGCTCACGTTCCAGCGCGGCGGCGACGAACGGGGCGACGCGGCCCGCCCAGGCCTCGACCCGCCGGCGCACCGGACCCTCGGGAGGGAGGACGAGCTCGAGGGTGGCCCCGCTGCTGCTGCTCCAGCCGGCGGGAACGAGCGCCAGGGTGGTCGGCAGCTCCACGGGCGTCGACTCGAGGAGGTCCGCCCGTGGCGGGAAGTTGCCGCGGCTGCCGGCACGACCATCCTCCAGCCACCAGTGCACCCGGGCATCCACGCCCGCCAGGTCCGCCGCCTCGTCGGCCAGCGCGGCAGCGAGCGCCGGCAGGTCCGCGGGCGCCGCGCCTGCGGCCACGGGAGAACGGGTGGGGTCTTGGTCCATCATCCCTCTCTATCGGCCGCCATCGGACGGACTTCAGCGCTTCCTGCGAACCGACTTTCGCACGATCCGCGAACCCGCATCCATCCGCCCGCCCCTGCTCAGGCGGGCTGGAGGTTGGCGTAGGCCATCACCAGCCATTTGCTGCCGACATCGTCGAAGTTCACCTGGACCCGCGCGTGGGCACCACTGCCCTCGAAATCGGTGACCACCCCGGTGCCGAACTTGGCATGGCGCACGTTGGCGCCCAGCGGCAGTGCCGGCGCCTCGATCGCGGCATGGCCGAGGTGGCGCCGCTGGCCGGCACCCGCCATGGGCCGGGAGACCTGCAGCTTGGGCCGGACCTCGTGCAGCAGCGCCGGCGGGATCTCGCGCAGGAACCGGGAGGGCACCCCGTACATGTCCATGCCATGGATGCGCCGGGCCTCGGCGTAGCTCAGCACCAGCTTTTCGCGGGCACGGGTGATGCCGACGTAGGCCAGCCGACGCTCCTCCTCCAGGCGCCCGGATTCCTCGATGGAACGGTTGTTGGGGAACAGCCCCTCCTCCAGCCCGGCCAGGAACACCAGCGGGAACTCCAGGCCCTTGGCGCTGTGCAGGGTCATCAGCTGCACCCCATCCTCACCGGCCTGGGCCTGGCCTTCGCCAGCCTCCAGCGATGCATAGCTGAGGAACGCCACCAGCTCGGGCATCGCCTCGGCGTCTTCCTCATCGTTGCGGGTGAAGCGCGAGGCGACGGAGACCAGCTCATCGAGGTTGTCGGTTCGCGAGTCGAGCTGGCCCTTGCTCTCTCGCGCGTAATGCTCGCGCAGCCCCGACCGTGCCAGCACATGGTCGATCTTTTCCTGCAACGGCATCGGGGCCAGTTCAGCGTCCAGGTCATCCATCAGGGAGATGAACCCGGCAAGCGCGTTGCGTGCGCGCGCAGCGAGCACAGGCTCGCCGGCCAGCGCGCGGGCGGCGTTCCACAACGGCACTCCGTCGGCCCGGGCGCGACGCCGCACTTCATCAAGCGTGCGCTCGCCGATCCCGCGGGTGGGTGTGTTGACCGCGCGCTCGAATGCCGCATCGTCGCTGCGGTTGGCCACCAGCCGCAGGTAGGCGAGCGTGTCCTTGATCTCCGCGCGCTCGAAGAATCGCTGGCCGCCGTAGACACGATACGGGACCTGTTCCGAGAGCAACGCCTCTTCGAAGGCGCGCGACTGCGCATTGCTGCGATAGAGGATCGCGACCTCGCCATGGCTGCCGCCATCGCGCACCCACTGGCGCAGGCGCTCGACCACGAAGCGGGCCTCGTCGATCTCGTTGTAGGCCGCGTAGAGATCGACCGGCTCGCCACTGCCGCTGTCGGTCCACAGCTTCTTGCCCAGGCGGTCGGGATTGTGCGCGATGACCGCATTGGCGGCGTCGAGGATATTGGCGCTTGAGCGGTAGTTCTGCTCGAGCCGGATCGTCTGCGCGCCTTCGAAATCCCGCAGGAAGCGCTGCACGTTCTCGACCTTGGCCCCCCGCCAGCCGTAGATGGACTGGTCGTCGTCGCCCACCACGAAGACATGCCCGCTGTTGCCGGCGAGCACGCGCACGAAGGCGTACTGGATGGCGTTGGTGTCCTGGAATTCGTCGACCAGGATCTCGCCGAAACGGTGGCGGTAGTGGGCCAGCAACCCCGGGTTGTCGCGCAGCAGCTCGTGCGCGCGCAGCAGCAACTCGGCGAAGTCGACCAGGCCGGCACGGTCGCAGCGTTCCTGGTAGCCGGCATAGCAGCGCTGCATCACGTCGGTCCACTGGTCGCCCGGCTCGGGCTGCAGGTGCTCCGGCCGACGGCCCTCATCCTTCTGGGCGTTGATCCACCAGGCGATCTGCCGGGGCGGGAACCGGCTCTCGTCCAGCTCCAGGCCCTGCACCACGCGCTTGACCAGCCGCAGCTGGTCGTCGGAATCGAGTACCTGGAAACCTTCCGGCAGCTTCGCTTCCTGCCAGTGCAGCCGCAGCAACCGGTGCGCCAGGCCGTGGAAGGTGCCGATCCACATGCCACGGGTGCCCCCGCCAAGTTGCGCGTCCACGCGCTGGCGCATTTCCGCCGCGGCCTTGTTGGTGAACGTGACGGCGAGGATGCCGTGGGTCGGCACGCCGAAGACCTCGTGCAACCAGGCGATCCGATGGGTCAGCACGCGGGTCTTGCCGGAGCCGGCGCCGGCGAGCACCAGATAGTGGCCGGGAGGCGCGGAAACAGCCTCGCGCTGCGCCGGGTTCAGCGCGTCGAGCAGGTGGGAAACATCCATGGCGGCATTCTACCGGTGCCGGTCGCGCCCGCCGCGACGGGCACCGGGCGCTGCCGGCGCTAGGACAGCGCGCCGGCGCTGTCGCGGGACGGGTCGATCGCGGAGCCGGGCGGTGCGGCGGAACGTCCCATCAGCATGCGAAGGTCCTCCTCCAGCCGGTCGATCCTGTCACTGATGCGGGCGGCGTCGCGCTCTTCCAGATGCACCAGTCCGTCCAGCAGGGCCGCGGCACCATCCAGGCGCAGCTTCTGGTCCTGGAGCCGCTGTCGCACGTGGCGATGCTCGTAATGGCCCGGATCACCATGGGCGAGTACGCGTGAACGGTGGTCGCGCAGTACGCGTTGCATGCGCTGCGCGCCACGCAGGTCGCTGGCCGACCAGCCGACGCTGCGCCCGCGCACGGTTTCCCGCCAGGTCGCAAAACTCTTGCGCGGTGCGATGCGCTCGCCATCGTCCGTCACCACCAGCGCCTTCTTCGGCTCGCCCGCCCACCGCACCTGCTCGACCTGCTCGACCCGGAACAGGAACAGCCAGTCACGCGGGGTTCCCAGGTTGATCGCCATCAGTCCGGCCAATCCGGGAGCGCCGAGTGCCGGGACGTTCCAGTCGGCTGCCGCGTCGGCGGTCGCCACGGCCGGATGCCCCTGGCGCCGCAGCCACTCCAGCAGGGGTTGCGGGTTGCGCGATGCCGGCGCGCGACCACAGGTGTGCCACTGGCCGCCCAGCCAGGCAGCCGAGCCGTCGCACGCCAGCACGCCCTGCAGGGACTCGAGCTCGCCGATCAGTGCACCATCGAAATCCGGCGCTCGCGACAGCCGCTGCGCGAGCTTCTCGTGGACCCGCTGCGCGCTCTCGTAGTGTTCCATCGTCTGCTCCTGCTCCCGCGCCGCCACGCGCATCGACACGAACATGCCGAACAGGTCCGCGGCGGCACGGACAGCCGCCGTCAGCGGCCGCGGGCTGCCATGGTGGCAGGCGATCAGGCCCCACAGGCGGCCCCCACTGACGATCGAAATCGACATCGAAGCGACCACGCCCATGTTGCCGAGATACTCGAGGTGGATTGGCGAGACGCTGCGCAGCACGTGCTGGCTCAGGTCGAGCGCCTGGTCGTCGGGCAGAAACGGCGGCACCAGCGGCACCGCCGCATAGGTGGCATCGGGAATGACGCGGATCCGGTTGCGCAGGTACAGGTGGCGGGCCTGCGGCGGGATGTCGGTGGCGGGATAGCGCAGGCCGAGGTAAGGCTCCATGCCGTCGCGGCATGTTTCGGCGATGACCTCGCCGGAGTCGTCTTCGCGAAAACGATAGACCATCACCCGGTCGTAGCCGGTCAGCAGTTGCACCTGTTCCGCCGTGCGCTGGAAGAAGCCGCTGCCATCGTCGCCAATGCCCATCTGCGCGACCATCGATTGCGCGATCGAGGTCGGCGCGCGCTCCTGCACCCGGAACGGCTGCGGCTCCAGCTCCACGTGGACCAGATCGTCGGCGACGTGGGCGGTGACGTCGCACACGGTCATCAGCGGCCCGATGTTGGAAGTGCATGCACGCTGGGCGACGCCGTTGGCCTCCTCGCCAGCGACGACATCGTCGATGGCATGCAGCACGTCGTCCGGAATGAACTCCGACAGCGCCTTGCCCAGCAGTTCCTCCGGCGGCACGCCGAACAGTGCCTCCACGTTGGCCGATACGTGGCGCACCGTCCAATCCGACCCATCGCAACTGACCAGGTATCCGTGTGGCTGGATCGCACCGGACAGGTGGATCGGCTCGCGCAGGCAGTCCTCCACCACGGGGTTCTGTGTATCGGTCATCGTGTGGCCTCCCTGCGGGCCGTGGTGAAAGCCCGCTCGGCGGTCTCGAACGCGAGCTGGGCGGTATGGCACGCCCGCTCGAGCAGCGGCCCTGCCAGGGCCTCCCGCTCCAGCGTGGCGAGGAACTCGGGCCAGGCGCGGCTGCGCGCATGCCCGTCCAGGAAGCTGGCACCGCGGCCCGCCGCAAAACCCAATGCCTGCGCGCCGCGCAGCAGGTAGCGCGCGCCGACGGAGGCGCCGGTGACGACGTATTCCCATCCCAGCTCGGCGGCGCGGTCCCCGGCCATGGGCGGGACCGGGAAGGCTTCGATCGGCCGCAGTTCCAGCGCCGCCAGATCCGCCTCGAGCCACGCACGAGGCGCCAATACGATGTGCTGGCTGCCGGCCGGCAGCGCTTCCGCACTGGCGGTGATGAAGCGGTGCATGCCGCGCAGGTACGCGGCATAGCCGCACACGCTGTCCAGGCTGCCGCCGACGACCGCGTCCACCCGCGCGTGGGCATCTGCGGTCGCTAGGCGGAGGTGCCGGTGGGCGGGATTCGATGTCATCGGGGGCACACCTTACCGTCCACCGGATGAAGTGGCTCGAACGCCGGTTCAGGTACCGGAACCGGCGTTCATGGGCCTAGTGCGCCGCCGCCTTCGCCGGCTTGGCGGGATGCATCAGCTTGTCGGTCCAGGCGATGCCGATGGCCGACAGGATGAAAACGCAGTGGATGATGGTCTGCCACAGCACGCCTGCGGCCGTGGCAGTGGTGCAGATCTTGGTGGCTACCATCCCGGCGTTGGCTGCGGCGAACTCGGCCGCCTGCTGCGCGGCAGCGAGCGCCTCCACCGTGCCGCACAGTGGCAACCCGCTTTCCATCGCCCCGGCCTCGATGAAGGTCTTCAACAGGTGGATGGAGGAGATGCCGATGATCGCCATCGCCAGCTTCACCTTCAGCACGCTGGCGTTGACATGGCTCAGCCACTCCGGCTGGTCGGGATGGTTCTCCAGCCGCAGGCGCGAGACGAAGGTCTCGTAGCCGCCGACGATCACCATCACCAGCAGGTTGGAGATCATCACCACGTCGATCAGGCTCAGAACCAGCAGCATGATCATCTGCTCGGTCATGCCCGGCGCGTCGCTGACCAGGTGGATCAGCTCCTTGATGAACAGGAACACGTAGACGCACTGGGCGACGATCAGCCCCAGGTACAGCGGCAGTTGCAGCCAGCGCGAGCTGAAGATCAGCTTCGGAAGGAAGGTGCTCGGGTCCTTGCGAGACACGGCGGTCGTGCGGGGATCGGCCATTGAATTGCTCTTGCCTGTTTTTGAAGGGAGGTGGTGCGAAGGTGTCGTACGGATGGTCGGATGGCGCGATCAGTCCGCTTTCATGCGGTACTGCGGGGGCGGCGTCGCGCCCATCAGGTGCTCGACGAAGTAGTCCCAGCGGCGGCGGGTCATGTAGGGGGTGTCCTCGCCGAAGCCGTGGCGGGCATTGGGGAACAGCAGCAGGTCGAAGTCCTTGTTCGCCTTGATCAGCGCGTCCACCACCAGCATCGTGTTGGAAGGGGGCACGTTGTCATCCATCATCCCGTGCGCCAGCAGCAGCTTGCCCTGCAGGTTCCCGACCCGGTTCTGGTTGGCCTGCGCGTCGTAGTTGCTTTTGCCTTCCGCATCCACGACCTCCAGCCCCTGCCACTTCTCGGCCCAGTCGTCCTCGTAGCTCCGGTTGTCGTGGTTGCCGCTCTCGGAGATGCCGACCTTGTAGAAGTCCGGGTAGGTGAGCATCGCATCCAGCGTGGCGTAGCCACCGCCGGAATGGCCCCAGACACCCACCCGCCCGAGGTCCATCCACGGGTGGCGTTCGGCCAGTTGCCGCAGGCCTGTCACCTGGTCGGGCAGGGTGTTGTCGCCGATGTCGCCGTCGAAGGCGTCATGGAATGCCTTGGAACGCCACGGCGTGCCCAGTCCATCGAGGGCAATGACGATGAAGCCCAGCTCGGCCAGCGCCTGGTGGTCGCTGCGCGCCACGGAGAACGAACGTCCCCGCACCGAGCCAGTCTGCGGGCCCGGGTAGATGTAGTTCACCACCGGGTACTTCCTGTTTTCATCCAGGTGGGCGGGCATGAACATCAGGCCGTGCAGCTCGGTTTCGCCGTCCCGGGCCTTCACCGTGAATGGCGTCGGTGGCACCCAGCCGGTCGCGCGCAGGCGGCTGTCGTCGGCAGTGGCGATGGTGGCGATGGTGCTGCCGTCGTCGCTGTCGCGCAGCACGGTGACCGGCGGCGTGGTCGGGGTCGACCAGGCATCGACGAAATAGGTGCCGTCGGGCGACAGCGTGATCGCGTGGTCTGCGTCCTCCGGCGTGAGCAGCACCGGTTCACCGCCGTCGAAACCGACCTTGTAGAAGTGCTGGTAATACGGATTGCGCCCGGGCTCCATGCCGACGCCACGGAACCAGATCGTGCGGGTGTCCGGATCCACCCGCAGCACCTGGGTGACGTTGCCCTCGCCGCCGGTCACCGGATGCTTCAGCTCGCCGGTGGCGAGGTCATGCAGGTACAGGTGTCCCCAGCCACTGCGTTCCGAGAACCAGATGAACTCGCCCGACTCTTGCGGACCGATACCCGGCAGGTACTTCCAGTTGACCCGGCCGTTGCCGCTCTCGAAGTAGGTCGGGACGTGCTCGTGGTACACCTCGCGCACTGCGCCGGTTGCGGCATCGGCGATCCGCAGCCAGGTGTCCTTGTGGTCGCGGGAGGTCGAGGCGAAGGCCAGGGTGCTGCCGTCCGGCGCCCACTGCACGTCTTCCCAGCCGCCATTGCAACTGACGTCGTCGCACAGGGTGGAGCGGTGCTGGTCGGGCGGCATGTCGAGGCGGACCACCTTGCGCGTGGGCACGTCGATGATGACGCGCTCGATCATGGTGACGTGCTCGTCGCCGACGAAGGGGTACTTCCAGCGCTCGATCTTCGGGGCGCCGACGTTGGTGCCGACCAGCACCATTTCGCTGGTCCGCCGCTGGTCCTGCTGGAAGGTCGCGATCTTCCGCGAGTCCGGCGACCACACCAGGATGGCGCGGTCGCTGTGGGTCCAGCCGGCGTTGTCGGTGGCGTAGCCGTAGTCCTCGACGCCGTCGGTGGTCAGCTGCGTTTCCACGCCGGTGCCGGTGTCGCGGACCCAGAGGTTCCAGTCGCGGATGAAGGCAGCAAGCTTGCCGTCGGGGGACTCCACGGCCGGCTCGCGTCCCGTCGCATCGGCTTCGCCGCGGCCCGGCTTGCGGGTGGCGGCATCCTCCAGGGCGACGCACCCGCCGCGGTCGACGAGGTCACAGCGGTAGCGCGATTCGCCGATGGTGATTTCGAGCCGGCCTTCCGCATCCGTCGCGATCCCGGTCACACCGAGCTTGGCGGCGTCGACCGGCTCCCCGGTCGCATCCGCCAACGCGGTGGCGAGGCGCTCGCGGTCGAAGGCATCGGAAACCGTCCCGGTGGCAGCCTCGACCCGGCGGAAGTGGTCGCCATCGGCATCGTGGTCGCGGAACCAGAAGTGGCCGTCGTCCTGCCAGACCACCGCGGTGACCATGTGGTCGACCAGCGGGGCCGTGTTGTAGCCCATGAAGCGCTCGGCGCGGGCGTAGTCCTCGTGGGTCAGCACCCGCCCCGCATCGTGGGCGGCCGCCGGCAGTGCCGCCGTGGCCAGCAATCCACCCGCCAAGGCACCGTACAGGCGCGACCTGCCGCTCGCATCACCCATGGAAAACCCTCGATTCGAAGAATTGGCCCCGGCTCCCCGGCCGGAGCGGAGGACTTTAAACCGTATCCGCCACCGAAGGGTCGGGTTCTGTGACGGGCCGCACACTCCATAGCGTACAATCCGCACGTGTCGCCGCCTCTGTTCGGCGTCTCGACAACCTGCCCCGGGCCTGGCCCGGGGTTTTTTTGGCCTGCGACTGGAGCCTCCATGCACGTCCGCACCCTCCGCCAGCATTGCCGGATCCAAAGGCATGCCTGGCTATGTCGCCCCGGAGTGCGTGGCTGATTCAGGCGGCGGTGGCAAGGAAGCAGGCACCGCGAACGCCGTCCCACATGGATCCACGAGGGGTGAAGCCCTCGGCCTCAGCGAGCCGCTCGAGCGCGGCACGGGCTTCTATCTGCCGGTGCGGGCCAAGTACGCCATCGCACTGGTGGTGGCACTCACCTGGGCGGCGCTGAGCATCTGGTTGTCGCTGCGGTGGCTGGACGATCTCTCCGGCCTGCTGGGGCGTCCGATGGCGATCGTGGTGATCGCCTTCATCGCCTACGTGCCCGGCTTCATGAATGCCTTCCTGATCTCCAGCATCCTGCTGGACAAGCGGCCGGAGCGAAGACGCCTGGACCGGTACCCCGGGGTGTCGATCCTGGTGGCCTGCTACAACGAGTCCGGCAACATAGCCGCGACCATCGGCAGCATCGCTCTGCAGGACTATGCCGGGGCCATGCAGGTCCTGGTGCTGGACGACGGCTCCACCGACGACTCCGTGGCCGTGGCCGAGGCCGCGATCCGCGCCGCCATGCTGCGGCCGGGCCACCATATCGAGCTGGTGCGCGGTGAGCGCAATATCGGCAAGGCCGGCGTGCTCAACCGCGGCCTGGCGATGTGCGAGCACGACATCGTGATCACCATCGACGGCGATTCGTGGGTCTACGAGGACGCCATCCAGCGCATTGTCGAACGCTACGTCGCCGACCCGCCGGGTACCCGCGCCGTGGCCGGTGCGGTGCTGGTGCGCAACTCCCGCGAAAACTGGCTGACGCGGGTGCAGGAGTGGGACTACTTCCACGGCATCGCGGCGGTGAAACGCATGCAGAGCATGTACCACGGCACGCTCGTGGCGCAGGGCGCGTTCTCGCTGTACGACCGCGACTCGCTGCGGGAGCTGGGCGGCTGGCCACCCTGCGTCGGCGAAGACATCGTGGTCTCCTGGGCACTCCTGGAACGCGGCCACCGCATCGGGTACTGCGAAGACGCAGTGGTGTTCACCAGCGTGCCGGACGAACTTGCGCAGTTCGCGCGGCAACGCAAGCGCTGGTCGCGCGGCCTGCTGGAAGCGTTCAAGACCCACCCGCGCCTGCTGTCGAAGGCGCGCATGACCCTGATCTTCATCTGGTGGAATGTACTGTTCCTGCCGCTCGACCTGGTCTACACCTTCGCCTTCATCCCCGGCGTGGTGCTCGCGCTGTTCGGCCACTACTACATCGCCGGGATCATGACGCTGCTGGTACTGCCGCTGGCGGTGATCTGGAACGCCTTCATCTACCGGGTGCAACACGCGATGTTCAAGCGCCAGGACCTGAAGGTGCGGCGGAACATCACGGGGTTCCTGTCCTACATGCTGGTGTATTCGATGCTTCTACAACCGATCTGCGTCTGGGGCTATGCCGCCGAAACCCTCGGCCTGCGCAAGCGCTGGGGGACCAAGTGATACGGCGGCAGCGCCATGGCCGGTGGGCGGCCACGCTGGCGCTGGCCCTGTCCATCGCTCCGCCGGCCGCGCTCGCCGATGGCGCCGCCCACCTCAGCGTCTTCGCCTCCGACGATGCCGACGACACCTCGACGCTGGAGACCGGCCTGACCCTGGACTACCGGTTCGAGGACGTGGAGCGCTACCGCGGCATCAAGCTGGAGCGGTTGGACATCCGCCCGCTCGGCGGTGAACGCTGGCGCGACCACCGCGCCTACTACCGCTTCGCCGACTACAACGACCACTGGCTCTGGAACGGGCAGGTCGGCACCGACGGCGACACCGTGGTCGGCAACGCCAACTTCGTGCGAGGCGGCCGGGTGCGACAGGAGTACTTCGTCGAGCGCGACGTGCTGGAGACGCCGCGCGGCGTGGAAGGCCTGCACCACACCTTCCTGGGGGCCTCCTTCGACCTGCCGCTGGGCGAGGGCGAACGCCAGCAGCTGACCACGCTGGTGGGCGTGCAGGATTTCACCGGCAGCAACATCCGCGCGCACCTGCGCGCCAGCTACATCGCCACCGTCGTCCCGGAGTGGGGGCTGAGCGCGCAATTGCGCACCCGCGCGTTCCACAACAGCACGCCGGGCGAGTACGACTACTACTCGCCGCGCTGGTTCGCAGAGGCGGTGCCGGTCCTGCAGGTCCGCCGGTTCCACAAGCGCTGGATGTACAGCGCGGCACTGGGCTGGGGCTGGCAGCGAAACAGCGGTGCCGACGTACGTGAAGCACGGCTGGTGGAAGCCGCGGTCACCAGTCCGCGCACCGGGCGCGACTGGTACTTCAGGGCCACCGCCAGCTACAGCAACACACCCACCGGCGCCGGCCAGAGTTACGGCTATCGCCAGCTGATGCTCGAGCTGGTCAGGCCGTTCTGAGCCCTTCCCTGTTCAGGCGCCGGGTGGACCGGGGCCCTGCCCCGCTGGCTATACTCGTCCCGCCTCGGCCCCGCGCCAGCCTTTCCCCGCCATCGCAGTACAGGAAGCCCGCGTGCCGCCAGTGCCACCTCCATCGGGGAAGCCGTTCCGCATGGCGCCCCTTCCGATCCTGGCCTTCACCGCCACCACCGCGCTCGGCCGCGGCGTCGAGGCGCAGAAGACGGCATTGATCGGGCGACGCAGCGGCTTGCAGCCCAACGCCTTCGGCCCCGACGATGCCGACGGCGCTCCGCTGCGCTGCTGGACGGGACGCGTGGAGGGCCTCGAAGACGCGGCGCTGCCGACGCAGTGGGCGCAATGGGAATGCCGCAACAACCGGCTGGCCTGGATGGCGTTGCAGCAGGACGCGCTGCTCGACCAGCTGCAGGCCCTGGTCGATCGCCATGGTGCCGACCGCATCGCCATCGTGGTCGGCACCTCGACCTCCTCGATCGGTGCCAGCGAGGAGGCCTACCGGGGCCTGGTGCCCGGTAACGATGGCACGCCCGCGTTCCCGCCGGGACTCGCCCGTCCGATCGTGCACACCGTGCACTCGCTGGGCGACTTCGTGCAGCAGGCCACCGGCTTGCGCGGTCCATGCATCACCGTGGCGACGGCCTGCTCTTCCAGCGCCAAGGTCTTTGCACAGGCATCGCGCCTGATCGATGCCGGCATCGTCGATGCCGCGCTGGTCGGCGGGGTCGACACCCTGTGCGGCAGCGTGCTGTACGGCTTCAATTCGCTGCAACTGGTGTCGCGCGAGCCGTGCCGCCCCTTCGATGCCCGGCGCGACGGGTTGTCATTGGGCGAGGCCGGCGGTTTCGCCCTGCTCGAACGCGCAGGCGCCGGCGAGGCAATGGGTCTCGGATTGCACGGCTACGGCGAGTCCAGCGATGCCCACCACATGTCCTCGCCGCATCCGCAGGGGCTGGGCGCACGCATGGCGATGTCCGATGCGCTCGCGCGCGCCGGTATCGAAGCCGAGGCGGTTGGCTACCTCAACCTGCACGGCACCGCGACACCCGCCAACGACAGCATCGAAGCGGCCGCCGTCGCGGGGCTGTTCCCCGATTCGCTGCACGCGAGCTCGACCAAGGGCTGGACCGGCCACACCCTGGGCGCGGCCGGCATCGTGGAGTCGGTGTTCGCCCTGCTGGCGCTGCGCGATGGCCACCTGCCCGGCATCCTCAACAGCTCGCAGCCCGACGATGCCTGCGGTCCGCAGATCAGGTTCGACGACGCCACCTCGTCGATCCGCTACGCGATGAACAACTCCTTCGGCTTCGGCGGCAACAACTGCTCGCTGGTCTTCGCCCGCACATGACGACACTTTCAGCGACCATCGAAGGCATCGGTTTCTGGAGCGAGGGCCTGCCGGACTGGGACGCGGCATGTGCGTTCGTTCGCGACGGCACGCTCGCCGCCGATGCACCTCGCAGGCCCGCGCCACAGTTGCTCGCACCCAATGAACGACGGCGGGCGCCGGGTACCGTCGCGGTGGCCCTGGAGGTCGCCCAGCAGGCCTGTCGCGCGGCTGGCCGTGACCCGGCGACGCTGCCATCGGTGTTCGCCTCCATGCACGGCGAGCTCGCCATCACCGACTACATGTGCGCCACGCTGGCCGACCAGCCTGCCACGATCTCACCGACGCGCTTCCATAACTCGGTGCACAACGCGGCAGCCGGTTACTGGACCATCGGTACCGGTGCGATGGCGCCGGCCACGGCGATCAGCGCATTCCACGCGACCTTCGCCCAGGGCCTGCTCGAAGCACTGGTGCAACTGGCGGCCGGGGAGGAGGCGGTGCTGCTGGTCGCCTACGACGGTGCATCCACCGGACCGCTGGCCAACGTTTCCCCGAGCACGGGCCTGCTGGGGGCCGCGATGGTCCTGTCGCGCACCGGGCGCGAAGGCGCCCGGCGGATACAGGTCATGCTCGCTGACGGCATGCCAACGCCCCCCGATGGACCATTGGCGATGCACGCCCGCGCCAACGCGATGGCACCGATGCTTCCGCTGTTCGACAGCCTGGCCGCCGGGGATCCCGGCGCCGCTCTCGATGCAGGCCGGAACCGGCTGCTGCGCGCCACCCTATTCGATCCGGAGTCCCCGCATGGCTGAACGCCTCGACCGCCACAACATCGCCGTGGTCATACCGGCCCTCAACGAAGCGTTGCGCATCCGCGGCGTGGTCGAGGGTGCGCTGACCCAGTGCAGCAACGTCATCCTGGTCGACGACGGCTCCGACGACGATACCCTGGCGCAGATCGCGGACCTCCCCGTCACCGTGCTCCGCCACGACACCCGCAAGGGCAAGGGTGCCAGCCTGCGCGACGGCTTCGCCGAGGCCCTCCGGCAGGGCTTCAAGGGTGTGCTGACGATGGACGGCGACGGCCAGCATTCGGCCGACGACATCCCGCGCCTGATCGCGGCGGCGAACCGCTACCCGGACCACATCGTCATCGGCGCGCGGCTGCGCAAGCGCTCGCAGCAACCGCGCTACCGTCGCCTCGCCAACGCGTTCGGCGACTGGGGCCTGGCATGGGGTACCGGCTACCAGATCGCCGACAGCCAGAGTGGCCAGCGCCTGTACCCGGCCGCCGTGGCCGCACTGGGTGACTGCCCCGGCGAAGACTTCGTGTTCGAGGCGCAGATCGTCATTTCGGCGGCCCAGTTGCTGGGCACCCGCTGCGTATCGGTCCCGATCGAATCGCGTTACCAGACGGTGGCCTCGCAGGAGCCCCACGAGCAGTTCCGCGCCAGCCATTTCCGGCCGCTGCGCGATTTCACCCGCATCACCACCCATATCGTGGCGGCGGTCCTCCGGAAGGGCGGCCTGTGGGGAATCCATCGCAGCATCCGCGCCAATCCGCCGGTGATCGACGATCCGAGCGGCGAGTTCGCGCGCCCCGTGCTGCAGCAACCGGCGAACATCCGGTGAGCCCGCCAGGGCCGCTGCACACCGATGTCGCCATCCTCGGCGGCGGCCTCGCCGGGCTCTGCCTCGCCATACAACTCAAGCGCCAGGATCCGACGATCCGCATCGCCGTCATCGAACGCAACACCCATCCGGTTCGCGAAGCCGCCTTCAAGGTGGGCGAGTCCACGGTGGAAATCGGCGCCCACTACTTTGCCAACGTACTCGGCCTGCGCGAACACCTGGATACCGAGCAGATCCGCAAGTTCGGTTTTCGATTCTTCTTCAGCGACGGCCGCGAACAGGTCGACCGCTGCACCGAGATCGGGGTCAGCGAACCCTTGCCGACACCGTCCTGGCAACTCGACCGCGGCCGCTTCGAGAACTTCCTGGGCGTGCACACGCGCGAACTGGGCGTGGAGTTCGTGGATGGCGCGACCGTGCGCGATATCGAGCTCGGCACCGGTGATGCCGACCACCGCGTCGTGTTCAAGCACGCGGGCGAGTCGCGGCAGGCACGGGCACGTTGGGTGGTCGATGCCAGCGGACGTGCTGCCGTGCTCAAGCGCAAGCTCGGACTCGCCGAGAGCAACGACCACGACGTCAACGCCGTCTGGTGGCGCGTGGATGGCCACCTGAAGCCCGACGAGTGGTCCACCGATCCCTCATGGCGGCAACGCTGCACCCTGCCCAATCGCTGGAAATCCACCAACCACATGTGTGGCCCCGGGTACTGGTTGTGGCTGATCCCGCTGGCCTCCGGTGCACATTCGATCGGCATCGTCTGCGATGCCGGCATGCACCCGCTGGACGGCATCGACACCCATGACAAGGCGATGGACTGGGTGCGCAAGCACCAGCCGCGCATCGCCAGCGACCTCGACGACCCCCGCCACGAGTTGCAGGATTTCCGGTTCCTCCGCCATTTTTCCCACGGTTGCCGCGAGGTGTTTTCCGGCGATCGATGGGCCCTGACGGGCGATGCCGGGGTCTTCCTCGATCCGTTCTACTCGCCGGGCAGCGACTTCATCGCCATCAGCAACGGCTACATCTGCGACCTCATCTCCAAGGATCGCGCCGGCACCGACATCACACCCTACGCCGACATCTACCAGCAGCTGTATTTTTCGTTCTACCGCAGCACGCTGACCCTGTACCAGGGCCAGTACCCGTTGTTCGGGGACGCCGCGGTGATGCCGCTGAAGGTGATCTGGGACTACACCTATTACTGGTCGCTGCTGGCCCCGCTCTACATCTCGGGCCGCACCACCTCGCTGACGGTGCTCGGCCGGATGCGCGAGGCATTCACCAGGGCGGGTGCGTTGAACGAAGCGATGCAGGCCATGCTCGCGGAATGGGGCCGACTCAACACCCGGATATCTGGAGGGGCGCCCGCCCCGATGGATGAACGCGAACTCGACCAGTACGGAATCGACTGGTTCCGCGACATCAATGAGTCGCTTTCAGCCGAACTGGACGACGACGCCTTTGTCGCGCGGATGCAGGACAACGTTGTCCTCATGGATCGGCTGGCCGCCGAACTGCTGGCCGGCGCGCGCGAGCAGCACCCGGGCCTGAATGATCACGGCCTGGGCGCGCTGGTGGAAGACGTTCCCGCGTACGCGAACGGCCTGCTGCCACCCCAATGGTACGGAGCGGCGGCGGTACCTGCCTGATCCGGCTCGTCCGCTGCCGGATCAGTCGATCGGCGGCTGGCTGCCCGGCGGCGGCGGATCGAACACGTAGACCGCGATGCCACGGGCATGCTTCGGCGTGGGGCTGATGTTCACCCCGACTCCGCCGCTGGTATAGCTGCTCCCGCCGAAACGGCCGGTGCCGACGCCGACACCGACGCTGCTACCGCCATGTCCTGTCTCGCTGCCCTGGAACAGCACGCCGTTGGCGCCGAGCTTGGCAGCCTCGGCCCTCAGCTTGCCGATGACGGCGTCGGTCTTGGCCTGTTCGCCATAGGTCAGTCCGCCGCTGCTGGTCTCCAGCATGGCGATCTCTTCGTATCGGCCGGGCGGAGCGGAGAAGTACACCATCACCTGCTCCGGCGAAATCGGCGCGCGCGGCTGGCCGAGCATGACCTTCGAGGTGCTGGCGCAGCCGGCAAGCGCCAGGGCCGCGGACAACATGAACAAGTGGGACAGACGCATGGCGAATTCCTCCGGACCGGGTGCGGGGCGAGTATGCGCCGGGACCGGATATCAGCGGGTGAAGCCCGGCCCCGGGTTCAGCCCATGCCGCCGTTGATGCCGATCACCTGCCCGTTCACGTAGCCGGCATCCGCCGAACAGAGGAAGGCCACCAGCGCGGCAACCTCCTCCGGCGTGCCGGTGCGGCCTGCCGGGACCATCTGTTTCACCACTTCCGGCGGGAATGCCTGCTCCGCCATGCGCCCGGCGATGACACCCGGCGCCACCACGTTGACGCTGATGCCGCGGCTGGCCATCTCCCGCGCGAGCGACTTGCTGGCCCCGTGCAGCGCCGACTTCGCCGCAGCGTAGTTGGCCTGTCCGCGGTTGCCCAGCACGCCGGCCACCGAGGAGACGCTGACGATGCGGCCCCAGCGGGTGCGGGCCATCGGCAACAGCAGCGGCTGGGTGACATGGAAGAATCCGTGCACCGATACATCGATGACCCGTTTCCACTGGGCCTCGGTCATGCCGGCCATCGGCGCGTCGTCGTGCACGCCGGCGTTGTTCACCAGCACCTGGATCGGGCCGTCTTCCAGCAGCGACTCCAGCGCCGCGCGGGTGGCCTCGCCGTCGGCCACGTCGAAGGCCACGGCTTCGGCGCTGCCGCCCTCGTGGTGGATCGCCTCGACCACGGCTTCCGCGCGCGCAATGTTGGCATTCGCGTGCACGATGACGTGCATCCCATCGGATGCCAGGCGCGCGCATATCGCGCCGCCCAGGTCGCCACTGCCACCGGTCACGAGGGCGCGGCGCGGCGCGGTGGATGGGGTCATGGGGTTCCCTCCGGTTGCGATGCCGGGCCCATTGTAGGAGTAGCTTCATGCGCCGGCTGCAGCATCACCGCGGCCCGGCCCTCGGCCAGGACGTCGCTGCCGTGGCAGATACGGAACTGGTACTGCCAGCCACTGTCGCCGTCGACCAGCAACTGCGCGTGGCACTCGATGGCACCGGGGAGGTCGTCGATGCGGTCGACCGAAAGCTCCACCGCCCGCAGCGACACCAGCATGCCCGGTGCGGCCTGGCCGCCCGACCTGAGCCCGCCGTGCACCGCCATCGCCTGGGCGCCGTATTCACACAGGTGGATCGCCCGCAGGCACCCGTGGCTTCGCAACGGATGATCGACGTCGCGGTGCCGCATGGTGGCCAGCCGGATGCTGTCCGCGTCCCATGCAAGCACCTCGTCCCACAGGCACATCGCACCTTTGTGCGGAACCAGCGACTGCATGGCTTCGGGCGCCACTGCGCCGCTCATGCCGCCTGCCCCGGCGGCCGGTGGCGAGCGATCAGCAGCGCCCCGAGCAGGTTGCAGGCAACACCGAGTGCAACGGTGACACCGATCGCCCGGAGCACCGGGATCTGCGAGCTGGCGAGCAGGGCGAACACCGACAGCGTGGTCAGGCTGCAGACGCCGATGGCATGCACGGTGTGCAACTGTTCCTCGCGCCGGCTGCCGGCATGGTCGAAGAACAGCGCGTAGTCCAGCCCAAGGCCGGCCGCGAGGATCAACGACACCAGGTGGAACAGGTTGAGTTCGACCCCGGCTACCCTCAGCACCGCGACGACCACCAGCCCGGTCACCAGCATCGGCGCCAGCACACGCGCCACCCGCCGCGGCTCACGCAGGCCGACGGACACCGCCACCACCAGCAGCAGGACGGCCGCGGCCAATGCCCACAGCACCCGCTCCCGATAGGCCGCGACCAGCGACTCCGACGCTTGTTTGAGGTCCAGCAAACGCGCGCCGAGCGGCTCGACCGCCGCCGCGACCGCGGCCGGGTCGCGCAGGCCACTCAAGGACACCAGCGCGGTGGCCTTGTCGCCCTGGTCGAGCAACAGCCCCGAGATACTGCCATGCAGCATGCTGTCCTCCAGGTCGGCGGGGCGCAGCGGCGCCGCCACGCGCGCCTGCCCGACGTCGGCAAGGAAAGGCGCGAACACGTCGGGTCGGAACGGGCTGTCGGCCAGCGCCTCGTCGAGCGACGCGGCCAACGTGGCGCCATCCGGCAGCCGTGCCTGCCGTTCCCGCTGCCGGGCGACGCTGGGCAGGTAGCGGGCAGCCAGATCGTAGCCCTCGATCGCCCCTTGCCGTCGCAAGTCGTCCAGCACTGGACGGAGCTCTTCGGATGCCTGCAGCACCGCCTCGACGTCGATCCCCTCCACCGTCAGCAGGTAGCGCACGTCGGGTGCGCCGAGCTCGCCGCGGAGTCGCGCGTCCAGCTCCAACGAGTCTTCCGGCACCGGGGTCAGGCGGGAGAGATCGTTCTGCCAGAACGGACCCGGGGCCAACAGCGCCACCGCAGCCGCAACCGCCGCGATGATCGCCACCGTCGCGGGCCCCAGCCGCGGCCATCGCCACACGACCGCATGCAATCGCGACAGCAGCCGGGAATCGGCGACGTCGCGGGCCGCCAGCGCGAGCAATGCCGGCAGCAGGAACCGCGTGGTCAGCATCGCGGTTGCCAGCCCGACCACCGTGAACACGGCCAGTTGCCGCAGCCCGTCGACACCGGCCGCAAAGAAGCTCAGGTAGGCAATGCAGGTGGAGACCACGCCGATGCCCAGCGTCCGTCCGAGGGCCTTCGCACCCGCACCCGGTGGAATACCCGGGCGCTGGTGGCTCAGCAGGTGGATCGGATAGTCGGCGGCGATGCCGATCAGGGTGAAGCCGAAGGCCAGGGTGATGCCGTGGACGCCGCCCGGGAACAGCCAGGCCACCGCCGCCATCCCGGCTAGGCCTGCACTTGCGACCGGCAGCGCGGCCATCAACGGTGCCTTCCAGCTGCGGTACGCCAGCACCATCAACAGCACGAATGCCAACCCCCCCAGCCCACCCAACAGGCTGGCCTCGGCCGCGGTGCGCTGCCCGATCGATACCGAGAACGCCCCGGGGCCACTCACCAGCAACCGCGAACCGCTACCGCTGGAGGCTTCGGCGAAGGCATCGTCCAGCGCGGCCAGCGCCGCCTCCTGGCCGGCCGGATCGAATCCGGCCGCGTGCGTCTGCAACAACATCAGTGCCTGCCGGCCCGCCTGGTCGAACCACACCCCGTGCAACCGTTGGGGCGCATGCGCCGGTTCCCACTGGTCGAGCAGCACCAGGGACTCCAGCGTCGGATCAGCCGGCAGGAGCGGCTCGATCATCCCTGCGGCCGGCGAACCCAGATCCTGCAGCCGCGCCTCCAGTTCCCCGGCAAGGTAGGCGGCGTCGAACCGCTGCTCGTCCAGGGTCGGAGACAACAGGTAGCGATACGGCCGCAGGTACCCTGGGATGGCTTCCATGCCGGCGTCACCGCCATTGGCGACGACGGCAAAGCGCGCATCGTCCGCCAGACGCTCCCGGATGCCTTCCGACTGCCGCGCCAGCACCGAGGGCTCCGCACCCGACAGCGCGACCAGCAGCAGGCGCGAACCCGGCCCTTCGCCCAGTTCGTCGATCAGCAGCTTCTGCCCGGGGGTCTGCGGCGCCGGCATGAAGTCGCGCAGGTCACTGCTGATTTGCAACCGCGGCAGCAGCCACCAGGCCACCAGCAGCAACACGGCCAGCCACGTGGCTGCCAGCCCGAGGCGGCGCATACCGCCACCAGCTGCTGTCGTCACGGGTTGTCGTCGCCGCGACACAGGGCCTGCAGGTCGGCAAGATCCTCAAGTTCGGCGGCATCGCTCGCCGCACCCGCCAGCAGGGTGCGCTGTGGCTCGGTCTCGCCGGCCGCCAGGGTTTCCATGCAGCGCAGCTCCGCGCCGCGACCGTGGAGGTCGATGCGCTCGACCTTGCCGGCCAGCGCCTGCTTCGGCACCAGGGTCAGCTCCCAGTCCTGTCGGGTGCCCTTGCTGGAGACCTCGTAATACCGCAACAGGGTTTCGCGATCGCCCGAGAGCAGGGCGCCGAAGCTGGCCTGCATGCCCGCCAGCTCCGGTGCACGGTCGAGGGCGAAGCTGCGGGGGGACTTTCCTGCGCGCTGGATGGTGGCCTGGCCGGCCTCGATGGTGGTGGTTTCCCGGTATGGCGACCGCACTTCCCGGACCAGCACCTCATCCTGCGGCCGGCGGTATTCGCCCACCAGCCTCAGCGGCGCCTTCAGCAGGCGCGACTCCCTCAGCTCCACGAAAGCCGTGCGCATCGGCGCCGGCCGGGCGAGCCGGTCCAGGATCCAGCCGCTGTCGACCCGGGTCGAAGCCTCAGGCGCCGCCGCGTGCAGCGAGCCGCTCAGCGCCAGCATCGCCAGCAACCATGTCATGCGTGGAAGTGTCATCGGGCCGCCAGAAATCATAGAAGTTGAACCAGTTGTACGGGGCGTCGCATGCATGGTGTTGCAACCGCGACGAATAGCGCTCGACAAGCTCGGGCAACAGGCGCGAACGCTGCGACCGCGGGACGTCCAGCCCTTCGCTGAAGACCTCGAAGCGCAGGTCGTAGCGGCGCCCGCCGCGGTACAGGCCGAAGGCAAGCACCACCGGCACCTTGAGCACCGCCGCGATCAGCCATGGCGCCGTCGGGAAGGACGCCGGGGCCCCCAGGAAGCGGCTGGCGTGGCCGGGGTGGCCGGGGTGCACCCGGTCCACCAGCAACGCCACCAGGGCGCCCTCGTCGGTGGCCTCCTTGATCGCCAGCATCAGCGAAGGGCCGCTTTGCCCGGCATCGATCACGCTGCGCGCCATTTCCGGATCCAGCGCATCGAGCAACTGGGTGATCGCGGGGTTGTGGCCCTTGTCCAGCACCACCCGCACCGATACGTCCGGACGTTTGCGTGCCAGCACCCGCAGCACCTCGAAACTGCCCAGGTGGGAGCCGAACACCAGCACGCCCTTGCCGCGGTCCAGTTGAGCGTGCAGGCCATCCAGCCCGTCGATGTCGATGTCGAACCGGTCCAGCTGGCCGCTGAGCATGAACACCCGGTCGAGGATGGTGGAGGCGAAACAGTGGATGTGCCGGGCGACGTCCGCAAGGCTCGCGCGCCTTCCCAGCACGCGGCCCAGGTAGGCGCGGGATGCACGCCGTTCGGGTCCGCGCACGACCAGGAAGTACAGCGTGATCGGGATCAGCAGCACACGTGCCACCGCACGCCCACCATGGCGGGCGATGGTCCTGATCAGCCAGAGCGCGAACCAGCCACCGCCTTCGGGACGCTGCTTCCAGTCGGCGGTCACGATGGCGCTCCCGCGGTCACTTCACCACTGGCCAGCAGGGTCTCGCCACGCAGGACCCGGAACTTCCAGCGCGGCATGGCGCCCTCCAGCTCGATCCGGGCGAGCTCACCCGGCAGCAGCGGCTGCATGAACTTGACCCGCGGCAGCCGAAGGCCATCCGCCGGGCCGCCACCACCCGCGTGGATCGCATCGATTACGTGATCGAGCAGCAGCACCCCGGGCACCACCGGCTGTCCCGGAAAGTGGCCCGGCAGGCATGGATGATCGAATGGAACGGAGAATTGCATGGAGGGCGACGCGGCGGGCGGTTGGATCCGGGCACAAGGATAAGCCACCCACCCCCGGGTCAATGGAACAGCGTCCGCCAGAAGCCGGGCCCGAGCCCCGCCATCCGCCGCATGAAGTCGAGGAAGCTGGGATGCCGGCCGGGGAAACGGAGCTTCCGGTACAGGTACTCGGCCATGAAGAAGCCCGCCACCACACCGTAATCGAGCAGGTTCGCGAACCACGACCAGGTCTGCTGCGACACGGCCAGCAACGGCGCATGGCCCAGCCGGACCAGCAGCCCGTCCGGCACCGCCACCAGCGCCAGTACCAGGTTCGCGAGCGAGAGCGCCGCCAGCAGCAGCGCCCAGCACGCCGTGAGCGACCGGGTGTAGCGCTTGAGGTCGGGCTCCAGCGCATGCGGCTCACAGTCCTCCAGCGCGGAGACGATGCGGCTGATCAGCGGCACCCGTCCCGGGGCCAGGCTGCGGCCGAACCACCACCCCAACAACGCCGTGAACACCACCGGCGGCGCCAGCAACAGCAACGCCGCCACCCCGGTGCCGCGCAGTGCCCACAGCCCGGCCGCGCACGCGGCCAGCAGCAACCAGGCACAGGCGCGCGCCCGGGCCAGCGGCAGCAGCAGCACGATCAGAGCAAGGTCGAGCAGGGCCAACAGCGCCAGCGGTTCGCTGCCGGCCACGCTGGCCCGGTGCGCCAGCAGCGGATAGGCCACCGCCAGCAAGACCCGCAGCGCGATCAGGAGAGGCATGCGGGCGCGCCTGTTCAGGCGGCGCGGTGTGCCTCGATGTGCGCCGACAGGCTGCGCAGCGATCCGAAGATCCTGCGGTTCTCATCGCTGTCGGAGCGCAGCTGGAAGCCATATTTCTTGCTGATCGCAAGCGACAGCTCCAGGGCGTCGATCGAGTCCAGGCCGAGCCCGTCGCCGAACAGCGGGGCTTCCGGGTCGATCTGCGCGGGGTCGGTATCCTCGAGGTTCAGGCTGTCGACCAGCAGCTTCGCCAGTTCGTGCTCGGCGGAGGTTTGTTCGGACATCAGGGGACTACCGGCGGCTTGGGAGGCGCAACGATCCTGCATCGGGCGCGGCGGCGCAACTGCGACGGCGATGGCGCCCCGCCAGTATCATGGCCGCATGACCGATCCAGCACCCGGCGCCGCAGCGCGCGCCGCCCCGGCCGATCCCCACGCGTCGCCCGTTCCCGCCAATGGCCCACGGCTTTCCGTCGACTATTCCGACACGTCGCCCGAGGCGCTGCTGGCGGCGCCGGACACCCTCGTGGTCCTGGGTTTCGGCGATGCGGCGCCCGACCACGACGACCCGCGCTACCTGCGGGTCCCGCTGCGCCAGCAAGGCCGGCCGCAGTTCGAGGTCTGGCGAGCCCGGGCCGGCGTCCGGCATGGGCGAGCCGATGGCATCGCCTGGGCGAGCGACGGCTCGCTGCAGTTCGGTGCGCTGGAGATCGACGAGCCCGATGGCGAAGACATCCGCGCGGCGGCAGAGGCGGCCTACAGGCGCATGCTCGGCTTCACCTCGGGTAGCGAATACCCGCACCTGCTGCGCATCTGGAACTACCTCGACGGCATCACCCTTGGCGACGACGACCAGGAACGCTACCGCCGCTTCTGCGTGGGCCGTGCCGAAGGACTGGGGAGCTTCGACGCCAACCGGCTCCCGGCCGCCACCGCCATCGGCCGCGTCGACGGCCGCCGCCGGTTGCAGGTGTACTGGCTTGCCGCCACCTCGCCGGGCACGCCGCTGGAGAATCCGCGCCAGATCAGCGCCTACCGCTATCCGCGCTGCTACGGGCCGCAACCGCCTAGCTTCGCGCGGGCGATGCTGCCGCCCGACGACTCGATGCCTTTGCTGCTGTCCGGCACCGCCGCCATCGTCGGCCATGAATCGCGCCACGCCGATTCGCTGGCCACGCAGCTGGACGAGACCCTGGCGAACTTCGCCAGCCTGCTCGAGCAGGCCCGCGCGCATCGCCCTTCCTTGCCGGGCGAGTTTGGTCCGGGCACGCGGCTGAAGGTCTATGTGCGTGATGCCGGAGAACTCGAGCTTGCCTCCCGGCTGCTGGCGGAACGGTTGGGACCGGAGGTTCCGCGGATCGTGCTGCAGGGCGCCGTCTGCCGGCGCGAACTGCGCATCGAGATCGATGGCGTCCATGACCTTTGAGCCGTGCATCGCCCGGCGTTCGCGGCGAACATTCCACCCACGGCGTTTGCCGGCAACAGGATACGAGGGAGAACGAACATGGGACTGATCAGCCTGCTGTGGGGCGTGGTCGCGATGATCTTGATGGTGATAGCGCTGATCCCGCTGCTGGGCTGGGGCAACTGGTTCCTGATCCCGTTCGCCGCGGTGGGCGCGGTGATCGCCGCGATCGGCATCGCCCTGACCCGCGAGCAGAACCGTGGCCGCGCCAAGGCCGGCCTGGTGCTGAACGGCATCGTGATCATCGTCGGCATCGTGCGGCTCGGGCTGGGTGGCGGGATCGTCTGACCGCCGCATCGCCTGACCCCGGCGGGGGCGGCCGGCGTCGTAGAATGGCCCCATGAGCAGCCACCCCTACGCACGCCCGCGGCGGATGCGCCGCGACGAGTTCTCCCGCCGCCTGATGCGGGAAACCGTCCTTACCACCAACGACCTCATCCTGCCGGTGTTCGTGCACGGGCACGATGGGCGCGAGCCGGTGGCGTCGATGCCCGGCGTGGAACGCCTGTCGATCGACGAGCTGCTGCGCGCGGCCGAGCAGGCGTGCGAGCTGCGGGTGCCGGCACTAGCACTTTTCCCCGTCACCGCCCCCGAGGCCAAATCGCTGGACGCGGCCGCCGCGTTCGATGACGAAGGCCTGTGCCAGCGCGCGGTCAGGGCCTTGAAATCACGCTTCCCGCAGCTGGGCGTGATCACCGACGTGGCACTGGATCCCTATACCCGCCATGGCCAGGACGGGCTGCTCGACGACAGCGGCTACGTGATGAACGACGAAACCGTCGAAGTGCTGGTCAAGCAGGCGCTGTCGCATGCGCGCGCCGGCGCCGACGTGGTGGCCCCCAGCGACATGATGGATGGCCGCATCGGCCAGATCCGCAGCGCGCTGGAGCTGGAGGGGCACGTGCACACCCGCATCCTGGCCTACAGCGCCAAGTACGCCAGCGCCTTCTACGGGCCCTTCCGCGATGCAGTGGGCAGCGCGGCCGCGCTCGGCAAGGCCGACAAGCAGACCTACCAGATGGACCCGGCCAACAGCGACGAGGCGATGCAGGAAGTCGCGCTCGACCTGGAGGAAGGCGCCGACATGGTGATGGTGAAGCCCGGCCTGCCCTACCTGGACATCGTGCGCCGGGTGAAGGACAGCTTCGGCGTGCCGACCTTCGTCTACCAGGTGAGCGGCGAGTACGCGATGCTCAAGGCAGCGGCGATGAACGGCTGGCTGGACGAGCGCGCCTGCGTGCTGGAGGCCCTGACCAGCATCCGCCGCGCCGGTGCCGACGGAATACTGACCTACCACGCCCTCGATGCCGCCCGCTGGCTGCGTGAAGCGGCCTGACAAGGGCCGCCACGACAGGCGGTCGCGGGTGCAGGCGCCGCCCGTCTAGGGCAGGCAGTCGCCGGATCCGTCCACCGCGGGTGCCTTCATGCGGTAGATGTCGGTACCACCGGCTCGCGGAGCCCGTGCGATTCCGCTGACCAGCAGCTCGGCAGGCTTGTTCCAGTCGACGCCCGGCCCGCGGGTGCGGTCCTCGGGTGTGTTGAACGACAGCTCCAGCACCCCGGCCTCCACGAAGCCGCCGGCCTGGCAACGGGCCAACTGCAGGCGCATGGCCTGGCCATCTGCGCTGGAACGGGTGAACACGATGCCGGTCCCGCTCCCAAGCCAGGTCGCCTCCATCTCATCCGCGGCGGTGTTGATGCCTTCCAGCGCGCGGGGTTCACCCCACTCGCCGTCCTGCCATTGCGATACAAACAGATCGAGCCCACCGGCTCCTCCGTGCCCGTCACTGGCGAACAGCAGGTGGCGGCCATCCTGCGTGGGGACCGGCGAAGACTCGTTCCCGCGCGTGTTGAGCGGGCCGGGCAATCGCTCCTGGGGCCCGACACTGCCATCGGCGCCGACCGGGGCGCGATAGAGGTCATGGCCGCCGGCGCCACCTTTGCGGTCGGAGGCGAAGTACAGCCACCGGCCATCGGCGGCGAAGGCGGGATCGAGATCCTCGCCCGGCGAGTTCAGCGACAGCGGCTGCGGATCCTGCCAGCGGCCGTCGATCAGCTCGGCGCGCCAGAGATCGCCACCGCCCGCACCACCCTCGCGATCCCGGCTGCCCCAGACGATCCAGCGACCGTCGTGGCTCACCGTCGCCCGCACCTCCGAGGCCGGCGTCGACACCATGTGCATGCCTTCGATGCCGTACTCGGACAGGAAAGCCGCCGCGGCTCCCGCCGTGCAGCATCCGGCGAGTAGACTGGCGCTCATCAGGAGCCGGCGCGTACGTCCCGTACGACTGTCTGTTCTCAAGTCATCCACCCCAATCAAACCATCCAAGGGAGCCTCCATGTCCGTTCCCCGTTTTGCCGTGATCGGCCACCCGGTTTCGCACTCATTGTCGCCGCGCATCCATGCCGCGTTCTCGCACCAGACGGGAATCGCGATGGATTACGGCACGCTCGACGCCGCCCCGACCGACCTTGCGGCGGCGCTGGAGCGCTTCCACCGCGATGGTGGCGCAGGCGCCAATGTCACGATGCCGCACAAACGCGCCGCGGCGGCATTGTGCGAAAGCCTGGCCGACCGCGCCGAGCGCTCGGGCGTGGTCAACACCCTGGTCCGCACCGCCACCGGCTGGCGCGGCGACAACACCGACGGCCTGGGGCTGGTGCGCGACCTTACCGATCGCCATAGCCAGGACCTGCGCGGGCGCCGGGTGCTGCTGATCGGCGCCGGCGGGGCCGCCCATGGCGTGGCGCCGGCACTGCTCGACGCCGGGATCGCCGACCTCTTCATCGTCAACCGCACCGAGTCGCGCACCGATGCCCTGGCCGACGCGCTCGGGGAGCCCGCGCGCGTGCACCCGCGTTACTTCAGGGACCTCGACACCCTCGGCTCGTTCGACCTGATCATCAATGCCACCTCGATTGGCCACGACGCCGACGGCAGCGAACTGCCGCTCCCCGGCTCGCTGATCAGGCGTCGCTGCGACGTGGTGGACCTGGCCTACGGCGAGGCCGCAATCGGGTTCCTTGCATGGGCGCGGGCCTCCGGCGCCGACCGGCTGATCGATGGGCTGGGCATGCTGGTGGAGCAGGCAGCGGAGAGCTTCGAGCTGTGGCACGGCGTGCATCCGGATACCGATGCGATCCATGACGAGCTGCGGGCCGAGCATCCGATCGGCAGCATCGGTCGCTGAACCATGTACTGCCGGGCCGGTTGCGGGGCGTGCTGCACCGCCCCCTCGATCAACTCGCCGATCCCCGGCATGCCCCACGGCAAGCCGGCCGGCATGCCTTGCGTCCAGCTCGACGACGACCTGCGCTGCCGGCTGTTCGGTGACCCATCGCGGCCGGCCTTTTGCGGGACATTGCGCCCCGGGCCGGACATGTGCGGGGTTAGCAGGGACGAAGCCATGACACTGCTCGGCACCCTCGAGCAGGCCACCCGCCCCGACCGCCCCCTGTAGGAGCGGCTTCAGCCGCGACCGTGCTCCCCGGAGCGGCCGCCATCGCCTGGCTCAGCCCTTGGCCATCCCCAGATAGCTGTCCTTCAACCGCATGTAGTGCCGCGGGCTGTACTCCAGGTTCTCGATCTCGCGATCCGTCAGGCGGCGCACGAAGCGGGCCGGGTTGCCCAGCCACAGCTCGGCTTCGCCCACCGTCTTGCCCGGCGGCACCACGGCGCCGGCGCCGACGAAGCCGTAGCGCGACACCACCGCCCCATCAAGGATGCGGGCACCCATGCCCACCAGGCAGAAGGCCTCCAGCCGGCAGGCGTGGATGATCGCGCCGTGGCCGATGGTCACGTCCTCGCCGATGACGGTCGGTAGCCCACCCGGGCGGGTGAAGGGCCCTTCGTGGGTGACGTGCACGATGGTGCCGTCCTGGACGTTGGTGCGTGCGCCGATCTCGATCGAGTTCACGTCGCCGCGGACCACGCAGCCGGGCCAGATCGAGACGTCGTCGCCAAGGGTGACGGCACCGATCACCGTCGCGGCCGGATCAACGTACACGCGCTCACCCAGTGAAGGGTGGTGCTCGAGGTAGGGACGGATGTTCATCGGCGCATTGTACGTGGGCGCCGCACGCCATTCGGGTCAGTGCAGGGCCTGCACCTCGTAGCATGTGTCGGAGCGCGGCCCGGTGGCCGGCCGGGAACACAGGTAGCTGTCGAAACCCAGGCGGGCCCCGGCACCTTCTCCCGTCTTGCCTCCTTCCGAGTCTCCACCCAGTGCGATGCCGCGCAGGTCATCGGGGGCCAGCACCAGCCGCACGCGGTATTCCAGCGACGACCCGGTCAGCAGCGCCAGCCACTTCGACAGCGCCCGGTTGGCCGCACCTCCGGGCAGGAAGGCGTCGAACTCGCTGCGCCGGAGCGGGCCGACCCACAGGCATACCCGGAGGTCGCGCTGCCATACCCGCTCCCCGGCCAGCGCCGTGCTGCCCAGCGCCGCGTTGCCGACGCCCAGGCGGGTGCGTTGCGTCTCCGGCACCGGGTACCAGGCACCGATGAACTGCTCGACCCTCAGCGGGACCCGGAAATAGGACGACAGCGTGCGCTGCAGCACCGCCGCCGATACGGGGCGCTGGCGGATGCTGCCAGCGTGGTGCGCGATGGACTGATCGAAGACGTCGCCCTCGCCATCCTGCAACCGGCCGCGCAGCGACGCCATGCCGAGCCCCGAAAGCGCGAGGACCAGCGGCAGGAACTTCTCGTCTCCGTCCAGCTCGTACTGGATCGCGAGGCGGTGCTTCTTCCACGCTGCGTAGTGCAGCGCAACCGCACGGTTGCTGAAGATGTCCAGGAACGCCCGCGGGGCATGGTCGCGCTGGTAGGTTTCGCGGGCGGCGAGCGTCTCGGTGTAGTGCAGTGGAAGCACGCCCTGGCCGCCGAGCATGCCCATGAAGGCCGGCACCAGCTGCACCGATCCCAGGTCCTCCATCTGCAAGGCATGCTCGACCGCGGCGGGACGCTCAAGCGCCGTGCCGTCGGTCGAGCGGGCCTGGATCGACTCCAGCTCGGCCGCGGGAAACGCCATCGCAGTGGAATTGCGAAAGCGCACCATGCGCGCGAGTGCATCACCCGGGCGCATGCCCTGCCGGGCGAACACCCGCTCCAGTATCCGCACCGCCTGGAAGAAGCCGAAGCGGTGCGGCGCCGCCAGCAGTTGTTGCGCTACACCAGGATCGATTCGCCGCTGCGTGGCTGGCATCTGACGAGTTCCTCCCCGGTGTCGGCCGACAGCAAGGTCAGCTGGGTGAAGCTGTTGGCGTGCACGTACAGGCCAAAGAAGTGGTCGAGCACGTTGGCGAAGGCCGCCACGCCGTGGCCGACGAAGGCGCTCTCCTCGATCGTCAGGCGGATCTCGATGCCCCGGACGATGCTGGCGAAGTGCTTCCCGGGCAGCCATGCCGTGGCCGGCCGGTGCTCCAGCGCGACCAGTCCGTCGATCTGCCGACCCGATGCGGTGCTTTGCGCGATGTCATAGAGGCGCAGCATCTCCTTGAGGGCGGGCAGGCCGCTCTGGCCCAGCGAGAGGTGGTTCAGGGACAGGTGCGAGATCAGCCGCCACTGTGCGCCGCGGCCGCGCTCGAAGCGCATCGACCGCGTCGGCTTCCGGAGCAGGCTGATGGCGCGGACCGCGCCGCCGCCCTCCATCGTCAGGTCGCCTCCGGCCACGCCATACGCCAGGTCCGCCGGAAGGTCGCGGTTGCTGCAGGTCAGCTCCAGGCTGACCACGTCGGTACCTGGCCTGACCGGATTGAAGGACAGGTCGACGAAGGACATCTCGGTTTCGAACCCCGGACTGGTGCGCGCGACCTGCTCGTCGCGACGCGTGAGCCAGTACTGTCCGGCCTGGTCGGGCGCCTCGCCGTGGTGCAGGGAGTAGAACGGCCGGAATTCGGTGACCTCCTCGCCCCGTGGCGTCTGCCGTACCTGCCGTACCGAGTCGATCGACACCACCTCGTAGGCGAATGCACGGCGGGCATCGGCGACCACCGGGTAGTGGGTGTCGCGGTGGGTGACCCGGATCGGCTCGCCATGCTGCGGGAACAGGTTGACCACCGGCGTGCAGCCCAGGCGGATGTTGTCCCGGCCGAGAGACTCCAGCAGCCGTCCGCGCGGCGCCCCGGCCGGCTCGGCGTCCAGCAGCAGGTGCACGGTGAAGGCGCCACCGCTGCGCATGCCGGGCACACCCAGGTCGAGGTCGAAGAAGCCGAATTTCTCGGGGAACGCGAACAGCTCGGTCAGCAGCCGGTAGGCCGGATGGGAGCGATCCGGGAAATCCACCAGCGCCTCGTCTTCCGCGAAGCCGACCTGGCGCAACGGCGACGCTGGCAGCGGCATCCAGCGCCCGCTGCCGGTCGGCTCCACGTAGGCCGCCCTGACACCGATCGCCAATGCATCCCGCAGCGCGGCACAGAAGGAAGGCTCGCCGTCGATGAACAGGCGGAGGACATCGAGCGCGGACGGGGGCCCCTCGTGGTCCCCGAGCCATTCGAAATCCAGGGAGACCTGCCCACCCGCCCCCGGCGGTGAAGACACGGCCATCGGGACCCGCGCAATGCCGGAGTAGCGGGCATCCACGACCCGGATGGGCGCCAGCACCACGTCATACGCGTTGCGGAACCGGCAGCTCGCGCCACGCACGCTGCGTGAGTGCAGCAGCGTGCCACGTGGCACCACCAGCGGATCGGTGAGCTGCGACAGGGCCGGACCCATGTCGAAACACGCGACCGAGCAGGAAGGAAATGGCCGCAGGTAGTGCGGGTACATCACTTCGAGCAGGGCCTCGGTGAACTCTGGATAGTCGTCCTCGATCTTCTTGCTGACGCGCGCGGTGAGCAGCGCGAACGACTCGATCAGGCGCTCGACGTGCGGATCCTGGCTGCCATCGCCGGACAACAGCAGGCGGCCGGCGATCTTCGGGTAGCGCTCGGCGAACTCGCGTCCGTGGCGGCGCAGGAAACCGAGCTCGCGCTCGTAGTGGGGCAGCAGGTCGTCCATCAGCCGCGGGCGCCGGTGCTCATGCCGCGGCAGGCCGGCGCATGCGGCTGATCGAGTACTGCAGGGTATTGGGTTGCAGCATGGCGTCGAAGCTCACGGCCTCGCGGGCGGGCTGCAGGTCGAGCAGGCCGTGGATCGAGAAGTGCAATCCGCCGACGCCGCGGCTGTTGCCGTCGAGCCGCACCCTGACATCGTGCAGGCGGGACTCGTGGCGGGCGATCGCCTGCTCCAGCGCGCGGCAGATCGCCGCTCGGTCATGGCCGTTGGCCAGGCTCATCGCCGAGAAGTCACGCAGCCCATAGGTCATCATCGACCTGCGGCAGTTGGGGTACGCAGCCAGGTCCTGCTCGCCATAGGCGGCGCGCGAGTTCAACAGTCCTTCCAGGTCGCGGGCGACCGAATCCTTGTACTGCTCCAGCGACACCGGCCGCGCGCTTTCGCGCGTCGCGACCCTGCGCGGCTCATCGTCGAACAGCTTTTCCAGCAGGCTGGGCTCGAATCCTTTCATGGGTCCTGTCTGCTCAAGCACCGCATCGCGTGACGTTGCGTGGCGTGGCGTGGCGGCGACCGGGGCCGCCACCACGCCGGCACATCACGAGACCGTGTAGGTCGGCTTGTTGTTGGTGTTGCTCCACTGGGCAACGGTCTTGCCGCCGGTGCCGCCACCCTGCTTCTGCTGGGTGTACGACCACTTGATCGCGCCGAAGCTCAGTTGCACCTGCTCGGACGGCATGCCGTCGTGGCCGAGCGCGGTGGACACGCGGTGGACCAGCACGTTCAGCAGCTCGATCGTGTAGTAGTTGATCGCGTTGCCATCCTTGTCGGCACGCATGAATTCGATACGGGCCTTCGGGAACGTGGTGCCATTGGCGCAGGCCTGGAACAACGCCGTGGAGGCCAGGTCGATGCGCTTGTTGAGCTCGATCGGGGTCATCTCGACGCGTGCGGCGGTGGTACCGCCGGCGCTCGATGCGGTGGCCGAACGCGGCTGGAGCACGTCCTGGTTGAAGGATTCGATCTCGATCCAATCCTTGTGCTCGGCGTCCTTGGACTCGCCCTTGATGGTGTCGATGCTGAGGAATGCGTGTTGCATGGTCTGGTTTCCTTTTGTTCCGTTCTTCCGTGAGATGTCGCCGGCCGTGGCCGGCATGTCGTGTTGCCTTGTCGCGACCACCGCCCTCCAGGGTCTGCGCCCCGTCCGCCTTGCAGCGGGGCGGTGGCTACTTCTTCATGCTGGCGGGCAGTTCGGCCACCAGCCGCAGTGACACCGACAGCTCGTCGAGCTGGAAGTGCGGGCGCAGGAACGACACCGCCCGATAGACGCCCGGCTTGCCGGGCACCTCGGACACCTGCACCGAAGCCTCTCGCAGCGGATATTGCGCTTTCGCTTCCTGCGTCGCGTTGTCATCCAGCAGCACGTACTGGGCGATCCACCGGTTGAGGAAATCCTCGACGTTGCCTGCCGAGGCGAAACTGCCGATCTTCTCGCGCATCATCGCCTTGAGGTAATGGGCGACGCGGGACACGGCGAAGATGTACTGCAGCTGGGCCGACAGCGAAGCGTTGGCGTTGGCCGCATCGGTGTTGTACTTCTTCGGCTTTTGCGCCGACTGCGCGCCGAAGAAGGCGGCGTAGTCGGTGTTCTTGCAGTGCACCAGCGGAATGAAGCCCAGGTCACTGAGCTCCTTCTCGCGGCGATCGGTGATGGCGACTTCGGTGGGGCACTTCAACGCGACCTCGCCGTCGTCGGTACGGAAGGTGTGGGTCGGCAGTTCCTCCACCAGCCCGCCACCCTCGACGCCGCGAATCGCAGCGCACCAGCCAAAGTCCTCAAATGCACGTGTCAGCCGCGCGCCGAACGCGTAGGCGGTGTTGCACCACAGATAGCTGGAGTGGTCCGCCCCGTCGGTGTCCTCGACGTAGTTGAAGCCCTCCACCGTGGTGCCGTCCTTGGGGTTGTACGGCAGCCGTCCGAGGAAGCGCGGCAGCGTCAGCCCGACGTAGCGACTGTCCTCGGAGTCGCGGAAGGACTTCCACTTGGCGTACTCGACGGTGTCGAACACCTTGGCCAGGTCCCGCGGCTTGCCCATGTCGGTGAAGCTTTCGAGCCCGAACATGTCCTCGGAGGCGGCGGCGATGAACGGCGCATGCGAGGCCGCGGCGACATGCGACATCTGCTCGATGAAGTACATGTCCTCCGGCTGGCGGCCGATCTGGTAATCGCCGATCAGCGTGCCGAAGGGCGAGCCACCGAAAGTGCCGAACTCTTCCTCGTAAACCTTCTTGAACAGCGCGCTCTGGTCGAAGTCGATCGCGGCCTTGAAGTCCTTGACCACGTCGCGCTTGGGCGCGTTGAGCACCTTGATCTTCAGCTGCGCGCCGGTGGAGGTCTGCCCGCACAGGTAGTGCAGGCCGCGCCAGGTGCTTTCCAGCTGCTGGAACTCCGGCGCGTGCATGACCGCGGTGAGCTGTTCGGAGATCATCCGGTCCAGCTCCGCCACGCGTGCATCCAGGGTCAGGTTGAGGTTTTCCGAGACCACGACGGTGCCCTGCAGCACCTCGCGCGCCAGTTCGGAGATGATGTCGCGAGCCCGCTGGTGCTCGGATTCGGACTTCGCGACCTTGCTCTGCTCGACGATCTGGTCGAGCAGGCCGGCTTCGGCCGTGCCGGCGGCACGGACTGCGGTTGCCTGTGCATTCATGGCTTACTCCTGGTCCACCGGTTCGGCCTGACCGAGCTGGCGAAGCTGCTCGGTGTTGGCGAGGACATCGTTCAACAGGTCCTCCAGCTTTTCGTTGCCGGCCACCTTGTTGCGCAGGTCGGCCAGCTTCGAGCGTGCTTCCAGCAGTTTCCTCAGCGGCTCGACCTGCTGGACCACCGACTCGGGACGGAAGTCATCGATCGAGTTGAATCGCAGCTCCACGGCGAATTCGCCCCCGTCCGCGCCCAGTTTGTTCGGCACCCGGAACGCCGCCCGCGGCGTCATCCCCTCCATGACCTCGTCGAAGTTGTCGAGATCGACGTTGACGAACTTGCGCTCCTTCAGGCGCGGCAGCGGCTGATCGGGCTGGCCGCTGAAGTCGCCCAGCACGCCGACCACGAACGGGATCTCCTTCTGCTCGATCGCGTCACCCTTCTCCACGTCATAGGTGAGTTGCACGCGCGGCGGCCGCACCTTCTCGAGGCGCTTCTGGATACTTTCCTTCTTGGACATCTCATCGTCTCCCTGACGAGTACCTGCGGATCGCGGCGTCAGCCGCCCAACACCCCAAACGGGTTGTCGATATCGGATTTCGGCTTGGCGGCGGGCGCCGCTTTGGGCGCAGCGCGACGGCGCGGCGCGGCGCGGCCGCGGCTGGAGGCGCGGGCCTTTTCGGCGCTGGCTTCGGGTCCGGCAAGGAACGCCTCGCCCATGGTGTCCCGCATGGTCGCGGCCAGCCGCTCGGCTTCGGCCCGGGCACTCTCGGACGCGAGTGCGCCGTTGCCCTGCAGGCGTTGCAGCGACTGGGACGCGATGCGCAGACCCGCCACGGTCAGGACGCTGTCGGCCACCTTGTCAGCGGGATCGCGCTGGAGCACTTCCTCGGCGGCGACGATCGCATGGCCGTAGTTGCCGGCGTCGAACTGCAACTGCGCACTGCGCAGCCAGGGCTCCTTGTTCACCGGATCGATCCGCGCAGCCTCGTTGAATCCGATCAGTGCCGATTCGACGCGACCGGCCGCGACCTCGGACTCGGCCTGGCCCAGCACTTCGGAATAGCTGGCCGGCTTGCGCGACATGGTGCTGCAGGCGCCAAGCGCCAGCACCGCGACAACGGGCAGCATCAGGCGGCACGCAGCCGCCAACAGGGTCTTCATTCCACACTCTCCTTGTGAGCGCGCACGGTGCGGGTGCGACCGATCTCCATGGTTCCAGGCGATGTCGTCTGGAGGCACCGGGTATTGCTGTAGTAGCCTTGCATCACCGGAGCCAAGAAGGCACCGGCGGCGCCTATTCTTCACCACGAAGGCCGGCACCGCAATCCTGCCGGCAATGCCGGTCCGCACGGAAGCTTCTGGAGCCCGACCATGGATGGTTGTCGCAGACCCACTCTACTGCCCCGTATTTCCTGCCGCCTTGCTGCCGCAGTGGTCGGATTGCTGGTGCTGGCACTTGCCGGCTGCAGCGCCAAGCCCGGCATCGGGTCCGCCTTCGGGAAGACCCTGCAGGCGGTGGGCCTGAAGGACGAGGCCGCGCCCACCGAGCTGTCGCTGCAGTTGCAGGCCGCGACCAACCTCAACGCCGGCAGTGATGGCCGGCCGGCATCGCTGGTGGTGCGGGTCTACCAGCTGCGCAGCACGGCACGGTTCTCCGATGCGCCGTTCGCGGCGTTCCTCGACGAGCAGCGGGAAAGCGACATCCTCGGCCCGGACCTGCTGTCGGTCACCGAGATCCTGCTTGCGCCCGGCCAGCGGCACTCGGTGCTGGAGCCACTCGCCGCCGGCGCCACGCACGTGGGCGTTGTGGCGCTGTTCCGCGAACCCGCGGCAACGCGCTGGCGACTGGCTTTCGACGTCGGCCGGGCACCTCCGCAAGGCATCGCGGTCGGCATGCATGCCTGCGCGATGACGACACCGGGGCCGGCACTGGTCACCGCGCTCGCCACTGGCTCGCACACGCTCGCCGGCAACCAGTGCGGAACCGATGGCTGACCCGGCGCTGCAAGGCACGCAGTTGTAGTACGCTGCGCCGCGCCCGGCCGGAGAGCCGCGCATTGGAGCAACACCGGCAGGGCCGGTATTTCAGGGATGAAGCGGCATGAGTCGGATGTCCAAGGTTTTCTGGGGCGAGGGCCTGTTCCTGCGTCCGCAACACTTCCAGCGGCAGGATGCCTATCACGAGGCACGGCTGCAGGAATTCGCCAGCACGGTGCATCCCTATGCATGGGGCGTGCGGCAGAGCCGGTTCGACGACCACGCGCTCGCCAGCGGGACCCTGCGGGCGCTGCAACTGTCCGTGGTGTTTCCCGACGGCGAGATCTACCTGGCTCCCGGCGACGATGAATTGCCCGAGGCGCTGTCGCTGGCCGACCTGCCCGCTTCGGTGCAGTCCACCACGATCCACCTGGCCCTGCCGCTGCTGCGGGACCACGGCGGCAACTGCAGCACCGGGACCGGCAGCCACGGGCGATACCTGCAGTCCAACCGCAGCACCGCCGATCTGTTCACCGACGCGGGCGAGGCGGAGCTGGCCTACCTGCGCAAGACCGTGCGGCTGCTGCTCGACGACGATCCACGCGATCCCTTCGTCAGCCTGCCGGTGGCCCGGGTCAGGCGCAGTGCAACCGGCGGTTTCGAGCTGGACGACCAGTTCGTTCCACCCAGCGCCGCGCTGTCGGCGGCGCCCGCCCTGATGGCAAACCTGCGGCGGCTGCTGGAGAACCTGCAGGCCAAGGCCGACGCCCTGTACGGGCTGCACCGGGAACCTTCGCAGTCGGTCGTGGAGTTCCGCTCCGGCGATATCGCCTCGTTCTGGCTGCTGCATACCACCAACGCCGCCTTCGCCGCCCTCTCGCACCTGCTCCAGCATCCCCGCCTGCATCCAGAGCGCCTGCACCAGGAGTTGCTGCGCCTGGCCGGCGGCCTGCTGACCTTCTCCCGCGAATACACGCTGGCCGACCTGCCGGCCTACCACCACGAGAAGCCGGAAGACGGTTTCGACCGCCTGTTCGGCATCGTGCGCGAGCTGCTCGGCACGGTGATTTCCGAGCGCTACTTCGCCATCGCCTTGCACGAGGCCAAGCCGTCGTTCCACGTCGGCCGGCTCGACTCGCAGAAGCTTGACGGCAACTGCGCGCTGTACCTCGGCGTCGGCGCCGATCTGCCCGGACAGGAGCTGGTGCAGACCGTGCCGGTGCGCTTCAAGGTGGGGGCACCCGACGACGTCGAGAAGTGCGTGCTGTCGGCGTTGCCCGGTGTGAAACTGACCCACGCGCCGCAGGTCCCGGCTGCGATTCCGGTACGGCCCGGCTGCCAGTACTTCGCGATTGAACCGCGTGGCGCGCTGTACGAACGCATGCTCGCTTCGCAGGCGCTGACGATCTACGTGCCGTCCGGCGTGCGCGACCTGAAGCTGGAACTGCTCGCACTCACCGCATAGCGGCCAAGGACGCAACAACGTGATGGAATACCCCAATCCCCCGGTCCCGCAGCGCATGCCTTCGCTCACCGCGAACCAGTCCGCGATGGCACCTGCCGCCGGCGCGGCGAACCCGCGTAGCCTGCTGGACCTGTTCGCCGACGGCTTCTACCTGTTGATGCTGCTCAGGCGCGGCCGGTTGCCCAATGGCGAAGCGGCCTTCCTTGAATCGATCCAGCGCTTCCTGGCCGGGGTCGAGCGGGGGGCATCGAAACTCGGCATCGCCGCCGAAGATGTATACGCCAGCAAGTACGCGTTCTGCGCCGCGGTCGACGAGGCCATGCTCGGCCAGCCCTCCAGCCTGCGCGAGCAATGGGAGCGCAACCCGCTGCAACTGCGCCTGTTCGGCGAACACCTGGCCGGCGAGCACTTCTTCGACCGGCTCGAAGAGCTGCGTGCGCAGGGTGCGCCGCGGCTGGCGTCGCTGGAGGTCTACCACTACTGCCTGCTGCTCGGCTTCGAGGGCAAGTACCGGCTGGAAGGGCCGGAGAAGCTGGGTTACCTGATCGCGCGACTGGGCGACGAGATCGTCTACCTCAAGGGCAAGCGCACCGGTTTCGCGCCGCACTGGGCGCCACCGGACCGGGTGACCCACGCGCTGCGCCGGGTCATGCCAATGTGGGCGCCGGCCGCGGTGATGGCGGTCGCGGCGCTGCTGGGCTACCTCACGCTGCACACGGTGCTCGAGCGCGGCACGGCCCGGGACCTCGCGGCCTATGAGGACGTGGTGCAGATGCCCGGGGCGACGGCGCACCTGACGATCACGCTGCCGTAGCCGACGGCCCCCGCAGGCGTCACCGCCAGCGGGCCACGAGCATCATCCTCAGGCGTCGGCCTTGCTCAGCTTCAGCGCGGACTCGAGCACCGCGAACAATCGCTTCACCTCGGCACTCATCAATGCGAAGCGTGCATCCAGCTCGGCGCGGACGTCGTCGCGGTCGGTGGATTCCAGCTGGTCCACGGCGCCATCGAGCAGCTTGAACTTGCGCACCACCAGGTCCTCGCCGAGCACGAAGCTGACGTGGTCGTCCAGGTTCAGTGCCAGCCGGGTGACCAGCTTGCCGGTCTCCAGGTGGCGGGCGATCTCGTCGCTGTGCAGGTCCATGCGCTGCACCTTGACCACTGCGCCCTGGTCCACCGGGTCGCGCAGCTCGCATTCGTCGCCGATGCTCAGCCCGTCCGGCAGCGGCTCGCCGGAAATCCAGCCGGTCAAGATCGAGCGCGGCGCCACTTCGGCGTTCAGCGGCAGTGCCGGGAAACTACCCAGCGCCCGGCGGATCTCGCTGCACACGTTCTCGCCGGTCTTGCGGCTGGAGGTGTCGATCACCACGGTGCCGTTCTCCAGGTCCAGCAACGCATCGGTGCGGCTGGGCTTGATGAAGGCGCGCGGCATCAGGTCGGTGATCAGTTCGTCCTTGAGCCGCTTGCGGGTGCGGCCCCCGGGCCTGCGGCCTTCCTTCTGCTCGATCTCGGCCAGCTTGCGGGCCAGCATGTCGTTGACCACCGAGCCCGGCAGCAGCCGGTCCTCGCCGCCGACGGTGATCCAGATCGACTCACCCTGGCGCGCGGCAAGCACTTCGGAGTCGCGGCCGAACGGCGAGACAAAGCCACGGCTGGACAACTCCAGCGGGCCGACCGGCTTGAGCTGGCACTGCTCCAGGCCGGCATCGAGGTCATCGAGTTTGGTGGTGGCGGGAAAACGGAAGAAGGTCAGGTTGCGAAAGAACATTCAATGGTCCGTGTCGATGCGCCGTGCTTCGCAGGCACCTTTACGACGCGAAAGCGCCGGGGATGCCGTTGCGTCTGCACGACGCTGGGAGGAAGGGTTCAGCCCCGGATGCCGTCGTCGGCGGCCACTTGCGCGCCCGGCGCCAGTCCAAGGAAGTCGAACAGCCTGGGATCACTCAGTTGCGACGGGCGGATGTCGCCCAGTGCCCGCGCGATGGTTTCGATCCGGCCGGGCGTCTCGCGCTCCCAGTCGGCCATCATGCGCTGCACCTGCTTGCGTTGCAGGTTCTCCTGCGAACCGCACAGGTTGCAGGGGATGATGGGAAATTCCTTCAGCCGAGCGTAACGGGCGATGTCGGCCTCGGCCACGTAGGCCAGCGGCCGGATGACAACGTGGCGGCCGTTGTCGGACAGCAGCTTGGGCGGCATGCCGCTGAGCTTGGCGTGGAAGAACAGGTTCAGGAAGAAGGTCGCGACCAGGTCGTCGCGGTGGTGGCCCAGCGCGATCTTGTTGAAACCCTGCTCCTCGGCGAACGTGTACAGCGCGCCGCGCCGCAGGCGCGAACACAGCGAGCACATCGTCTTGCCCTCGGGCACCACCCGGGTCACGACCGAATAGGTGTCCTGCTCGAGGATGCGGTACTCGACGCCGATCGACTCCAGGTAGGCGGGCAGTACGTGTTCCGGGAAGTCCGGCTGCTTCTGGTCGAGATTGACGGCGACCAGCTCGAAACTGACAGGTGCCTTGCGCTGCAACTGCAGCAGCACGTCGAGCATCGTGTAGCTGTCCTTGCCGCCCGACAGGCAGACCATCACCCGGTCGCCCTCCTCGATCATGCCGAAGTCGGCGATCGCCTGGCCGACCTGGTGGCGCAGGCGCTTGCCCAGCCGCTCGAGGTCATCGGCCACCCTGCGCTGACGCGGCACCGGCTCGGCCAGGGGCAGCGGGTCGATTTCGACCTCGCTCGGGGTCAGGGTGGACAGGGGCTGGACGTTGCTCATCAGGGGGCCATTCTACCGGCCGCGGCGGTGGCACGCCCGGCCCGGCCACGCGCTAAGCTGGCCGCATGAACGAAAGTGACGACCCCGCAGACATCACCCGCCGCTTGGCGGAGCTGCGGCTGGAGCACCGCGACCTCGACACCGCCATCGACGTGCTCGCCCATGCCGACCGGCTCGGCGAGCATGATGACCTCGCGCTCAAGCGGCTGAAGCGGCGCAAGCTGATGCTCAAGGACTGCATCGCCCGGCTGGAGAGCGCGCTGATCCCCGACCAGCCTGCCTGAGCCTCGGCATGCTCCTGTAGGAGCGGCTTCAGCCGCGATCGTGAGGCGGTACGACAGTCCGGTTCCAATCGCGGCTGAAGCCGCTCCTACACCTGAACAAGAATCCTCGGGGGACAGCAGCGCGGCGACGCAGCTTATTCCGGCCGGCGATAGCCGCCGGCCATGCCCTCCTTCGACAGCACCCATTGCCAGAGCTGCAGTTCGCGGGCGCGGAAGGCACCGGCGCAGGACAGCAGGTAGTAGCGCCACTTGCGCCGGAAGGTCTCGCCAAGCCGGTCGGCGAAGCGCGGCCAGGCCGCTTCGAAGTTGTTGTACCAGGCCATCAGCGTGGGGTCGTAGTCGGCGCCGAAGTTGTGCAGGTCCTCGGCCACCAGCAGGCCGTCGATGGCGTCGCCGATCTGGCCGATCGAGGGTGTCTCGCCGTTGGGAAAGATGTGTTTGTCGATCCATCGGTCCGGCATGCCATCGCGCCGGTTCTTGCCGATGGTGTGCAGCAGGAACAGCCCGCCGTCCCCCAGACAGCGCGCCGCCACCTCCATGTACTGGCGGTGGTTCTTGTGGCCGACATGTTCGAACATCCCGACGCTGACGATGCGGTCGAAGCGTTCGTCCAGCTCCCGGTAGTCCTGCAGGCGGATCTCCAGCGGCAGGCCGGCGTGCCGCTCGCGTGCCCAGGCCGCCTGCTCGCGCGAGACCGTTACGCCCACGCATTCCACCCCGTGGTGCCGCGCGGCGTGCGCCATGAAGCTGCCCCAGCCGCAGCCGATGTCGAGCACCCGCATGCCCGGCTGGAGGCCGAGCTTGCGGCAGATCAGCTCGAGCTTGGCCACCTGCGCCTCCTCCAGCGTTTCGGCATCGCGCCAGTAGCCACAGGAGTAGGCCATCGACGGGTCGAGCATCGATTCGTAGAAGTCGTTGCCGAGGTCGTAGTGGGCCTTGCCCACCTGCCACGCGCGGCTGCGGTCCTGGCGGTTGCGCAATTTCACCTGCAACGCGTGCCAGGCAAGCCGCACCGGCTTCACCCGTCGATCGAGGTGGGCGCGCAGCAGGCGGTCGAAGAAGCCATCCAGTTGCCCGCAGTCCCAGGCGCCTGCCATGTACGACTCACCCAAGCCGAGGTTGCCCTGTGCCAGTGCCCGGTCCAGCACGGCCGGATCATGCAGCTGCATGTCCCACGGCCGGTCGCCGTTGACCTGGATATCGGCGCTGGCAAGCAGGTCGGCGACCAGCTGGCGGGCGGGGTTGTCGAAGCTTGGCCGCGGGACACTCCCCGGCGCTTTCGGCGCATCGGGGTTGGTCGCAAGGGCGGCGGGCGGTGGTGGTGCCATGGCACGATCCTCCGGCAGTCGTCGCGGCCCCGTTGTTCCGCTCCAGCGCCCTGGGGCGCCCCGGCCGGTCCGCGACGCTCCGGCCCTGGCCCATGTTAGCGCGGCACCTCTGCCGTTGCAGGCCGTCGCCGGTCAATCCGGCAGGGCGTCCTCGGGCTCCTGCCTGGCGGCCTCGGGGCTGACCTTCTCGATGCTGTGGCGCAGCTCGCGGCCGAGGATGAAACGGGCGTCGCGCGCCCACGCCTCCAGCCGGTCATCAAAGGTCAGCTTGCCATTCTCGTCGACCCGGACCAGCTTCAGCTCGCGCAGCTTCTGGATGTATCCCCGGAACAGCGTCTTGTCGAAGAACTCCGGCGCGGCCGGTGCATACAGCAGGCTCAGGCGCTGGGCGGCCAACTGGCACAGGCTTTCCAGTTCGCCGGCGCTGAGCGTGCCGGGGCCGTTCTTGGCCAGCACGGAAATCGCGATGTAGTAGCGCTCGAACGCCTGCTGCAGCGAATGGCCGATCGCACGCAGGCGGAACACCTCATCGGACTGGCCGGCGTTGCGGGCGAGGATGCCGCCGTCGTCCTCCCCGACCCGCTCGAGCAGCCCCTCACGCACGAACACATCGATCGTGCCGGCCAGGCGCTGCACGAACTCGTCTTCCGTCCATGGCAGGAACAACTCGGACTGGAGGAACGGGTACACGCTGCGGCCGAGGCGGAGCACGCCGTCCTGGCCCATGCGGCGGTTGTTCTGGAAGCAGCACGCGACCCACGAAGCCGACGTGAACAGATGCAGCACGTTGTTGCGGAAGTAGCTGAGCAGCACCGCGTTGTCGCCCCCGACATGCAGCACGTCCCCCAGCGGATGCGTGGTGCGCATGAGCACCCCGATCTCCTCGCCGTGGGCAACGATCTCCTCCGGCGCGTGCGGCGTCACCGTCACCCGGTCCGAGTACGGCAGTTCCGCGAGCAGGGTCTTGCTCAGCGCGATCTGGGCGAGCAGGTCGCTCTCGCCCATGGCGTGCTTGGGCGTGGAGAGCAGCGCGAGCGCCAGCAGGTTGATCGGATTGACGTCGGCTGCGCGGTTGACGTTGACCTGGATGTTCTGCGCGAGCGCGTCGACCGTCGTCGACAGCCACGCCGGTTTCTCTTCATCCGGCAGGCGCTCGCCCTGCCACTCCGGTGCATGGCGTGCCAGCACGTCGTTGAGCAGGATCGGCTCGCCGAAGTTGACCACCACCTGCCCGTAGTTGGAGCGCAGCACCTTCGGGATGCCGGTGATGAGTTGCCAGATGGATTCCTTCTCCTTCGGCTTCCCGGTCAGCTCGTCCAGGTAGCTGTTGCCCTCCATCAGCTTCTCGTAGCCGATATAGACCGGCTGGAACAGCACCGGCCGCGTCGGCTGCCGCAGGTAGGCGCGCACCGTCATCGCCAGGGTGCCGCCCTTGGGTGGCAGCAGCCGCCCGGTGCGCGATCGCCCGCCCTCGATGAAGTACTCGATCGAATAGCCGCCGGACACCAGCTGGGCCATGTATTCGCGGAACACCGCCGAGTACAGCGCGTTGCCGCGGAAGCTGCGGCGGGCGAAGAACGCGCCGCCCTTGCGCAGCAGGGTGCCGATCACCGGCAGGTTGAGGTTGATGCCGGCGAAGATGTGCGGCGGCACGATGCCGCGCGTGTACAGCAGGTAGCTCAGCAGCAGGTAGTCCATGTGGCTGCGGTGGCAGGGCACGTACACCACTTCGTGGCCCGGCGCGGCCTGCTTGAGCTTGTCCAGGTGGTGGACCAGCACGCCGCGGTAGATGCGGTTCCAGACCGGGGTCAGCAGGAAGCTGGCCGAACGCACCACCGGGTGCGAATAGTCCGCCGCGATCTCGTAAGCGTAACCATGCGCCTTGCGCCAGGCATCGGCGGGGCTGGAGTTCTCGCGCCGGGCCTGGTCGGCGATGGCTTCCTTCACCGGGGTCGATGCCAGCACCTGGTCCACCAGCAACCGCCGGGTGGAGAGGTCCGGCCCGATGACCGCGGCACGGATCAACCGGAAGTGGGTACGCAGTACGCGCGAGAGCTTGCGCACGGTACGTTCCGGCGGAAGGTCCTCGTTGATGATGTCCCGCAGGCTGACAGGCGGGGCGAACCGCACCGTCGTGTCCCGGCCGTTGAGGGCGATTGCCAGCAAGCGGCGGAACCGGCCGACGATGGCCCAGTTTTCCGAGAACAGCACCGAAAACCAGCCGCTGCTCTTGTCCGGGGCACGGCCGACGAAGATCGATACGGGGACCAGTTGCACGTCCAGTGCCGGATCCTCGCGATGCGCCTCCAGCAACCGCGCCAGGGACCCCGAGTGGGTCTTGGAAGCGGGCGGTGAGGTGCCGAGCGACTGCTGCAGCGGCGCCAGCGTGCTGACGTTGCGGCGCGAGAGTGCGACATACGCGCGCTGCCGGCCCAGCGGATTGCCCGGCAGCTCGCGCAGCGGCGATGGCAGGCCGGTTTCACGACAGGCCCGGTCGAGGATCAGCGCGTTCGACAGGCCGTAGTGCTCGATCACGTAGCAGACCGGCTTCTCCAGCAGGCCCGGGGCGAACTCGGCAGGCTCGGCCGGCTCCAGTGTCAGCGAGACCCAGGGCGAGAGGACCTTGCCCAGCAACCGTGCCCACCACGGCCGGCCTTCCACCTCGGCCTTGGGCGGGCGGCCGGGGCCCGGTGGTGGCGCCTGCAACGGCTCTTCCGCGGCCTCGGAGCGGCCCAGCGTCGAGCCGGGCGCAAATGGCGGAACCGCACCCGTGGACGAATCCACGGGCGGGGCCGCAGGATCGGTGGCGCCAGCGGCCGGGTCGGGCGTCTTACCCGGCTCGGATTCAGGGAATGGCAGGGGGGTCTGGTTCGGCATCGGGGGCATTATGCCGTTTCGCCCGACCCCGCCGCCGAATCGCTCCCTCAAGGGGTCCGGACGGCCGGATCCGCTCCCGGTACCGCCGGGGCCGATGCTGGTGCAGGCCCGGCCTCGACTTCCGCATGGCGCAGCAGATCGGTGAGGTACCAGCGACCGTCCAGGCGCTCGAGCAGCACCTCTGCCACCACCGGGCGGCCGGACACTTCATAGGCCACCGACACCCGGGCGGTGTCACCGGTCTGCTGGATCAGGGTGACCTGGCTGCCGGCAAGCGAGGCATCCAGGTCGAGGCCGAATTCGGCCAACACCTGCTTCATCCGCGAGAAGAAGGGCCCAAGGCGTGTCAGGCTGCGTTCCATGCCGTTCCTCGCAAACGCTTCCGGGCCCGCCAGGCCGGTGGTACGGGCCGCGGCGACCAGTGAGGGAATCACCCGCCTGGCCCGTTCCGGATCGCCGAGCGGCGCCTGCCGCCCCCACTCGCTCAGCGCGGCGATCAGCTGGAGGTAGTGCTCGCGCTCGGCATCGCTGTATTCGGCTGCGCCCTGGACATACTGTCCCGCGAACAGCCCCAGCGTGGCCGCGGCACTGCGCAGTTCGCGGTCGGCACCGGCGAACTGGCGGTTGTAGGCCGCCAGCAGCTCTTTCTCCGCTTCCGGGGCGGCCAACACGCTGATGAAGGCCGGGAGGCGATCATCCAGCGGCAACTCGGTCAAGGGCCAGATGGTACGCCCCTCCGACCAGGCCACCTCCATGCGGCGGTGCAGGGCGGGCGGGAGGGCGTGGCGCGCGTAGGCTGGAAGATCGTCGTTGCGCAGGTCCTGGATGAGCTGGCGCACCGCCTCGGTCGGCCCAGCTGGCACCGGATCATCCTTGGCACCGGTCGGGCCGCGGTCGCAGCCACCGATCACCAGCATGCCGATGAGCACCGCCACGGCGGTCGCCGGCTGGATGAAGGTGGCAAAACGTCGAATCAAGGACATGCAGTTGCGGCTCCCCAGTCGCATTGCGGCCATCTTCACCGTGGGCGGCCGGGGTAACAAGCCAAGCGGGTCCCGGAAACGGCATCCGCCGTCAGCGGGCGGTCTCCAGCGCATCCCGTTTTGCCGCCCGCCGCTCGGCCGCTGGCCTGCTCCACTGGTTGTCGAAAACCGCGGGCTGCCAGTCTCCGTAGCTGGGGTTGGGAAGGATCCACCAGCGTTCGCCGAACCAGTCGCCGTGGGTCTCCACCAGCCCCCTGCGGTGCGCCGGACTGTTGGGCTCGACCCGGACGAAATCACCCAGCTGGTCGCCAAACTGCATCAGGACGCGGTAACGCTGCCCGACCCACTGCCGGCGACAGTGCTTGTCGCTGCTGGACTCTTGCCGGCAGCCCTCGACTTCCATCCCCTTGCCCAGGAATACCGTTTCATCGACCACCGGCAGGCCGGCCGAGCGCAGGTTGCGCAGGGTCGCGGCCTGCTGTTCTTCGGTACGGTTGGAGACGTAGAGCAGGGTGACCCCGCGTTCGCTTGCCTCGCGGGCGAAATCGAGCACCCCCGGCACCGGTCGGGCGCTGGCCTCGGCGACCCAGGCTGCCCACGTCGCCTCGTCGAATTCCGCCCCGTCACGCACCAACCGTGCCTGGTAGGGCGAGTTGTCGAGCACGGTCTCATCGACATCGAGCACCACCGCCGGCCTCCTGCCCGCCCCGGACGCGGGACGCTCGCCCGGCGCCAGCGCGCTCCAGTCAGGGTCGGCCAGCGCCTGGTCCAGCCGCTCCGCCGCCGCACGATAGGCCTGGCGGGTGCCGGCGGCATACTCCGCGGACGATTGCATCCACAACACCGCATTGAGGTTGTCGTCGGGGGCCGGGCGCACGGCGCCGTGCTGGCAACCGGCGAGCAGTGAGAGGGCGGTGGTCAGCGCCACGGCATGCAGGCGTAGGGACATCGCAATCGGCCGGTCTGCGGGGAGAGGCAGTCTAGCCCACCCGCAGCGAGCGCCAGCAGCTCCAAAAAGAAGGCCCCGGCGAGTGCCGGGGCCTGTACTACGAGCACGAGCAGGGGGATCAGTCGACGCGGGCCTGCAGGGTCACGCCGGAGAAGGCGGCTGCGCCCACGACGCGGATGTAGTAGGTATCCGCTTCAGGGTTGCGCACCCGCACCGTCTCGTTGTTGCCCGGACGCGCCGAACGGTGGTCGTAATCCTCGGTGGTCGGGGCGTCGCCGGCACTGACATAGATGCTGACGTTGCCGCTGCCGCCATAGGTCAGCACGTTCAGCATACGGGCGCCGGCAGGCACCTCGATGCTGTAGAGCTTCTCGCTGCCGGCGCTGCCGGACAGTCCGCCGAGCGGCACCTTGTTGGTCAGCGGGATGGCGTCGTCGTCACCGTCGTCATCGTCATCGCCAAGCGCGGCGGCGATCGCATCCGGCGCGTCGAGCAGTCCGCTGCCGATCGGCTGGTCGGGGGTGGCCGGGAAGGCCCGGGCACTGTCGACCAGGATCGCCTCGACTTCGGCCGGGGTCTTGGGGGCCTCTCCTGCACCGACCACGACGCTCTGGATCATGGCCGCGACGCCCGCCACGTGCGGGGCCGCCATGGAGGTGCCGGCCAAGCCCATGTAGGTGGGGCTGCCGAGGTCCGGCGAAGTATCGGAATCGTTCGCGGCCTGCCAGACGTAGCCGTTGGGATTGCCGTCCACGCCACCGCCGCCGCCCGGGCCGGCAAGGTCGACCACCGCACCATAGTTCGAGTAGGAGGCGCGGCCACCGGTGATGCGCGCCGCACCGACCGAGACTACGTCGTCACAACTGGCCGGGGTGTAGTTGGCGGCGTTGCCGTTGCTGTTGCCGGCTGCCACCACCACCGTGGTACCCAGTGCCACCGCCTGGTTGATTGCCGCCTGGCTGATCGCCGCGCAGCTGCCGCTCCCGCCCAGGCTGAGGTTGATGACCTCGGCAGGTGTCCCGTTGTCGGGGACGCCGGCGACGGAGCCGCCGGCGGCCCAGATGATCGCGTCGGCAATGTCGGAGGTGTAGCCGCCGCACTTGCCCAGCACGCGGACCGGCAGCACCTGCGCGTTGTGCGCAACGCCGGCCATGCCGATGCTGTTATTGGTCAGTTCGGCCACGGTACCCGCCACGTGGGTGCCGTGGAACGAGCTGCCCGAACCCACAGGCTCGCCGCACTCGCCATCCTCGTACCAGTCGCCGTAGTCGTATGCACCCGGTACACGCTCATCTGTCGGGCGACGGGACACTTCCGAGTCGGTGATGAAGTCGTAGCCCGGCAACATGTTCGTGTCCATGTCCGGGTGCGGCACGATGCCGGTATCCAGCACCGCGACCACCACGCCTGCCCCGGCATTGGTGTCCCAGGCTTCGGTGGCATTGATGCCACCCGCCGTGTCCTGCAGGTGCCACTGGTACTGCTGGTAGTACTGGTCGTCAGGCACCAGTTGCGGCTGCGCCATGACCGGCGCGCTGCGCTGCGGCAGGCCCGTATGGCGAAGCATCTGGTCGATCTCGACATGGGCGACGGCCGGGTCCGCGGACAGCTCCCGCACCAGCGCGTCCAGCTCGGCCTTGCCGACCTTGTGGGAGAGCTTCAGCAGGTCGGCGCCGACGGCGAGCTTGCGCATGTAACGGGCGGTCGGAGCCGGCTGGCGGGCATCGGCAGTCGAACGGATCATGCGCGCGGAATGGGCGCGGCTCGCGGCGGCGTTGACGGTCCGCAGCTTCGCGGCAGGCGCAGCCGCACCATCGCGGTACTGCACGATGAGCCGGGCGCCGTCCTGCGCAGGCGTGCTGGTCGATACCGGCCGCGTCTCGAACGGGGTGCCGTTGCCGGCCATCGCGGCGGGTGCGGCGATCGCGGAGGCGATTACGGTGGCCAGCAGCGTCATCTTCAGGGCGTTGTGTTTCTGGGTCATCTCGATTCCTTCCTTCGTGGTTCGTCGTCTTTCGGTGTGTTGTTGGATTTGTGCCGCCTACCAGCCGAAGCCGACGCCGGCACCCACGGAGGTGTCGTCGCCGCTGAAGGCTCCGCCGAAGGTGACCGTCGCGCGGTCCGAAACCGCGCGCTGGTAGCCCAGGGACAGGGCGGCCGCACCGTTCTGGAAGCCGACGCCCATGCCCACCCGGTTGGTGGTGTTGATGCCGGCGGCACTGGTGGCCATGTTGACCATGGCGGCATTCATCGCCCCCATCTGGTCGATGCGGTGGTCGTACTCGTTGAACCGCTGGTCAACCTCGCCGCGGAACGCGGTGAAGTCGTCGCTGAGTACGTTGAAGCGCGTGTCGGTATAGGCGTTGGCCGAGCTCAGGGTCTGCGTGGCCCGGGTGTCGGTGTAGGAGCGGGCCGAGTTCAGGGCCTGTGCGTCGCCCGCATTCACCTGGGCCACGTTCGCCGCGTCCGTCGCCGCTACGCCACTGGCGACGTTGGTCACCCTGCGCTGGTTGGAGGCGGAGCCGACCGACACCGTATTGGCCTCGTCGGCAACGGAGCCCTGGCCGAGTGCGACTGCACCGTTCGCGGTTACCGAAGCATCCTGGCCCACCACGGTGCCGCCGGAAGCACTGGAGCTGCCATTGGCACCGACCACGACCGAGTTGCTGGCGCTGGCATCGACGTAGCTGCCACTGCCAACGGCGGTGCTGTTGGAAGCGTCGACCACCGCACCGGCACCGACCGCGGTGTCATCCGGATCGGCCGTGGAGCTGCCAACGCCCAGGCCGGTTCCCGGCCCGCGCGACGACACGACACCTGATGCGCCCTGCGGACCCTGCGGACCTTCTGCACCCGGCGTACCTGCCAGGCCCTCCGTTCCGGTCGGCCCTACGGGGCCTACCGGGCCTTCCGGACCACGCGGACCGGGCACCATGTCCACCGAGTCGATCTCGACCTGCAGGGCGCTCAGCCGCTGGTCCACGGCGGCGAATGCCGATCCGATGTTCCCGTAGCTGTTGCCCTGGATCATGTAGCTCGGCGGAGCGAAGACGCCGCCGGCCATGGAAGCGCCGCCGCCGAGGACGGACGCCACGTTGCTGAGTTGGCCGAAGTTGACGGCATCGGTGGCCATCGTGCCGGCGGCGAGGTTGGTGATCTGCCTCTCGCTGCCTGCCAGGCCGACCGAGACACTGTCATCGCGCAGGGCGACCGAGCCGGCACCCAGGGCCACGCTGTTGTCGCCGATCGCGATGCTGCCCTGGCCCACCGCAGTGCCGCCGTCCGCGGTCACGATGCTGTCGGAGCCGACGGCGGTACCGTCTTCCCCGGCCACGATCGCGCTGTTGCCGACAGCCGTGCTGTTGTAGGCGGCGGCGTTGGAAAGCCCGCCCACCGCAGTGGAGAAGTCTCCACCCGCCTCGGCAGCGAAGCCCAGTGCAGCCGCGGTGGTCCCGCTGGCGACACTCTCGGCACCGATGGCCGTGGACAGCTCTCCGCTGGCCAGGCTGAAGAAGCCCGCAGCCGTGGACTCGGTGCCCGACGCCTCGCTCAGGGCGCCAGTCGCGGCGCTTCCGTCGCCGCTGGCGATGCTCGCCGCACCATTGGCAGTACCGTAGAGGCCACTCGCTTCGCTCTCTGCGCCGGTTGAGGTGGCGTATTCGGAGGACGCGATGCTGTTGGCACCGGTCGCGGTGGCGTCGCCTGCAGTAGCCTGGCTGTTGCTGCCGTAGGCGCTGGTGTTGTCGCCGATGGCGGTGGCATTCATGCCGCCAGCCGTCGCCGCGCCGCCCAGTGCCATCGCGCCCGAGCCGGTAGCGGTGGCGCCCTCGCCGATCGCGCTGCTGGCCGAACCCACGGCCGTTGCGTAGTCGCCCTCGGCATACGCGTCCGCGCCGGCTGCCAGCGACTCCTCACCCTCGACCCCGGCATCGGCTTCGCCGGTGGCTTTGAAGTGGCGGCTGGTCTCTCCGGCTTCGGCTGCGACCGCATTCAGCTGGTCGACGTTGACGGCATCCGTGCCCGCGGTACCAGCAGCGACATTGGTGATCTGGCGCTCGCCACCCGCTTCGCCCACCGACACGGTGTTCGCACGGTCGGCAACCGAGCCGGCACCCAGCGCGACGCTGTTCTCGGCTGCGGCGTTGGAGCCGTAGCCGAGGGCGGTGGAGTCGGCGGCCTCTGCCCACGATGCGCCGCCCACGGCAACGGAGTTGTCGCCATCGGCACTGCTCAGCCAGCCCATCGACAGGCTATAGGCGCCGGTAGCCCATGCACCGTTGCCGAATGCCGAGGCGCCGGTGCCGGAAGCTTCCGTGGAGAAGAAGCCGAACGCGGTGCCGCCTACGGCGGTGCTCTCCTCGCCCGTGGCCAGGCTGTACTCACCCACCGCGGTGCTGCTGGCGCCGCTGGCGGTCGCCGCCGCTCCGACGGCGGTGGCGTAGTCGCTGGAGGCGACCGATCCATAACCCAGGGCGGAGGACAGGAATCCGCCGGCTTCGCTGAAGCCACCGAACGCGCTGCTGCCGTCCCCGCCACCGATGCTGCTGTAGCCCATCGCGGTGGACTGCGCACCGTTGGAACTGGCCGCCGCGCCGCTGGCCGTGCTGTAGGCACCATTGGCCTGTGCGCCGGCGCCGGTGGCCGTGGCGCCGACTTCGTTGGCCACGGTGTTCTGGTCGAACAGCACGTTGCCTTCGGCATCCTCGACATAAAGCGTGCCGCCGACCGCGGTGCT
>NZ_FUXP01000012.1 GCF_900167055.1 Lysobacter spongiicola DSM 21749 | reverse complement strand
GCGACGTCGGCCGCGCCGATCGCCAGCTGGTTGGCCTGGCGGGCATTGTCGGCGTTCTGGCGCACGGTGGAGGTGAGTTCCTCCATCGACGAGGCAGTCTCTTCCAGCGAGGCGGCCTGCTGTTCGGTGCGGCGGGAGAGATCGTTGTTGCCCGAGGCGATCTCGCCGGCGGCGGAGTCAATCGCCCGCGTGCCTTGCTGGATGGTGGCGACGATGCCTGAGAGCCGGTCGACGGTGCGGTTGGTGCTTTCCTTCATCTCGCCGAAGATCCCGTGTAGCTCGGCGTCGATGCGGCGGGTGAGGTCGCCCTCGGCCAGCGGGCCCAGTACCGATTGCATGGCATCCAGGCTCTGGCGCACCGAGTCCAGCAGCTCGTCGATACGCTCCGCCAGCAGCCGCAGGAAGCCATCCTTGTCGTCGGTGCGGATCCGGTTGCCGAAATCACCGGCGGCGGCCGCCTTGAGCACCGCGGCCACTTCGTCTTCCATGCGCAGCTCGACCGTGCGGTCCTCCCACTCGGTCACCACGCCGATCTGGGTGCCGTCACCGTCCAGCACCGGGGCGATCGTGACGTCGAAGGTGCATCCACCGAGACACAGGCGGCGCAGCGTGCTCTCCCGCAGCCGCATGATCTCCTCCCGGTGCAGGCCGGTGCCCTGCAGCAGCGCGTGCAGGTCGCTGCCGGCCAGCTGGGCGTCCCGCACTTGCTGCAGCGCGTCGGCGGTGCCTTCGTGTGCGCGCTCGAGCATGGCCATGGCCGCAGGGTTCGCCAGCGCCACCACCAGGTCCTCATTGGCGACGATGCAGCCGGCGCGCGTGGCATCCAGTGCCTGGCGGATGCGCGCGCCGGTCCGCCCGGCGAGGATCTGCTCCTGCACCTCGTAGCCCAGGCGGATCTGCATCGACTTCAGCCCCTGGAAGACGCGGCCGACCTCGTCGTCACGAGTCGCGGGGATGTCGTCTTCGAAGTCGCCACCGCTGATCCGCTGGAACTGCAGGACGGCCTGTTCGAGCCGGTCGACCACGTCGTGCGACAACCACCACGCGCTGTACAGCGCGAATGCGCCGCTGAAGCCAACCAGCGCGTACAACCACGTTGGCGGCACGCCGGCGCTGCCCATGAACACCAGGGCCAGGCCAAGCACGGCCACGCCCGTCGCGGCCAGCACCAGCCGTTGGCGCAGGCTCAGGCGCCAGAGCGGGTTGAGGTCGCGCAGTCGCCGTCCGATGGATGCGGTACCGGCCTCGAACCGCACGCTCGCGGCCCGCGGACCCGCCAACACCGCATGCAGGCGCTCGGCCGCCTGCACCGCCTTGGGCGAGGGCTTCCGGCGCACCGACATGAACCCGACGACGCGGCCATGCTCGTGCACGGGCGTGACGTTGGCGGCCACCCAGTAGTGGTCGCCGTTCTTGCAGCGGTTCTTGATCACCCCGCTCCAGGGACGACCGGCCAGCAGGGTCTTCCAGAGGTCGGCGAACAATGCCTGCGGCATGTCCGGGTGGCGCACGATGTTGTGCGACTGCCCGACGAGCTCGGCTTCGCTGAAGCCACTGACCTGCACGAACGCGCGGTTGACCCGCAGGATGCGGCCGGCGGTATCGGTGTAGCTGACCAGCGTGGCACCGGCTTCGAGTTCGATCTCGGTACCGGTGACAGGGAGATTCTTGCGCATGGGCTTCCGGTATTGCGGCCGCAAGACGCGGCGTGGGCGGGTCGGCCGTGTGGGGGCCACTGAACGTGATATCGGCACGGGCGTTCGGCTTCTTGAGGTGACCAAGGCGAGATGCCACAAACAGCAACGCGCCCGGGTGGGCGCGTTGCTGTCCTGCTGCCTGTTGCATCAGCCCCGGGGTCAGAACTCTTCCCAGTGCTGGTCGCTTCCGGCAGCGACGACCGCCGGGCGCTGCGTGCGCTGGCGGGGTGCCGGCGCGGCCTTGGCGGCCTTGCCGGGGGCAGGCTTCGCGGCCGGCTTGCGGCCGGTGAAATCCACTACTGGATCCTTGTCGGCTGCGAGGGCCGCCATGGGCTTGGCGGCCTGTCCGGCATCGAGGCGGAAGGCGGCCACGGTCTGCACCAGGCTGCCGGACTGCTGCTCCAGAGCACGCGCGGCAGCGGTGGCTTCTTCTACCAGCGCGGCATTCTGCTGGGTGCCTTCGTCCATCTGCATGATGACCTGGCTGACCTGTTCGATGCCGCTGCTCTGCTCCTCGGACGCGGCGCTGATGTCGGCGATGATCGCGGTGACGCGCTTCACGCTCTCCACGATCTCCTCCATGGTCCGGCCAGCCTGGTCGACCAGCTGGCTGCCGTTCTGGACCTTCTCCACCGAGTTGTCGATCAGGCCCTTGATCTCCTTGGCGGCACCGGCCGAGCGCTGCGCCAGCGAGCGCACCTCGGAGGCGACCACCGCGAAGCCGCGGCCCTGTTCGCCGGCACGTGCGGCCTCGACGGCGGCGTTCAGCGCCAGGATATTGGTCTGGAAGGCGATGCCATCGATCACGCTGATGATGTCGACGATCTTGCGCGAGGACTCGTTGATCTCGGTCATCGTGTTGACCACGCGTCCGACCACTTCGCCGCCCTTGCCGGCGACGTCGGCCGCGCCGATCGCCAGCTGGTTGGCCTGGCGGGCATTGTCGGCGTTCTGGCGCACGGTGGAGGTGAGTTCCTCCATCGACGAGGCGGTCTCTTCCAGCGAGGCGGCCTGCTGTTCGGTACGGCGCGACAGGTCGTTGTTGCCGGCGGCGATCTCGCCGGCGGCGGAGCTGATCGCGTCGCTGCCCTGGCGGATGTTGCCGACGATGTCGGCGAGGTGGCGCACGGTGCCGTTGGCGTCGTTGGCCAGGCGGCCGAACTGGCCCGGCAGGTCGGTGGCGGCCTTGCGGGTGAGGTCGCCTTCGGCGACGGCCGCCAGCAGGGTGCCGACTTCGTTGAGACCACGGTCCGCGCTCGCCATGAGCGCGTTGAGGCTGTCGATCATCTCGCGGTAGATGAACTCGAACTGCTCGGCATCGCCGCGACGGCTGAAATCGCCCTCGACGGCGGCGTCGACCAGCTTCCTGATCTCTCCGTTCACCGCGAGCATCTGCGACTTGATCGCATCGGCGGCCTCGGTGACCTGCGCTTTCTTGCCCGGCAGGCGCTCCATGTCGCGGGACAGGTCGCCACGTGCGTACTCGCGTACCAGCTCCATCAGCGCGAACTTCACGTCGATGTGGGAGGCCACCAGGGTGTTGATCTCTTCGGCCATGGTCCCGAACGCGCCGGGGAAGCGGCTGCTGTCGAGGCGCTCGTCGATCTCGCCGACCTTGTGCGCTTCGAACACCTGGCGCTGCGCATCCGAGAACGTGCGCAGTTGGGTCACGGCGCGTTCCATGCCGCGGGCGATGTCGCGCAGCTCGTCGTCGCTTTCCACCCGAACGTTCTCGGGGAATTCACCGACCGAAATGGCTTCGGCCGCCTGCTGGATCTTGCGCAGCGAGTCCCGGGTGCTGCGGCTGAACCCGATGAACAGGTAGGCCGTGACCAGCAGCACCAGCAGCACCACGATCCAGGTGGCGTTGGCGGTGGCCTTCAAGGCGCCGATCTTGGCCTCCGCAGCGCTGTTGATGGCATTGGTCGAGCCGACCATCGCGGCGGCCATCGCCAGGTGCGTGGCGCGCTCGCGCGCCGCCATCGTCGCGACCGGCAGCACCGGCTCGTCGGCATCGAGGATATGGGTGGAGATGGCGTCGTTCTGCTTGCCCATCGCCGTCAACGCGGTGTTGATCGGCTTGCCGGCGGTGCCGGCGAGCACGGGCAGCTCCTGCACCGCGTTGGCCAGCTCCAGCTCGATACGGCTCTTGAGGAAGTTCTGCATCGTGCGCGACACGGCCAGGCCTGTCCGGTCATCGACCCAGATGGCGCCCTCGCCAAGCACGCGCAGGCCGACGGTGCCCTGTTGCGAGGTGTACTCGGCCAGCGTCGGCAGCCATTCGCTCGCCGCGCGGCCCATGTAGAGGATCGAGGCCTCCTGCGCCTGGGACAGGCCGGTGGCTTCCGACACCAGGCCCATCAGATCGCGGACGCGGGTGATCGCGGCGCTGGCGCCATCGGGGTTGGACGCGTCGGCGGCGGCCGTGTTCCAGGCCGCGAGGGCTTCGTCGAACGCCGGCAGCACGTCGGACTCCGGCACGGTTCGGGCGGCCCAGGCAGCGGCGGCCTTCAGTTCCTGCACCGCGGTCGCACCGGCGGTTGCCAGCTCGCCGTCGGGTACGGACTCGTTGGCGGCGGCACGTACCGCGATCTGCCGATGGGCCTGCATGGCCAGCATCGAGCGCTGCAGGTGGCCCAGCCCTTCGGCGGCGGCCTGTTGCTGCCTTACCGCATTGATCTCGGCGTTGGAACGCACGACCAGGATGCCGGCGAGGATGCCGCAGGTGAGCATGAAGGTCGCACCGATGACCAGCGCCTTCTGCTGGAAGCGCAGGCGCGCCATCAGCGCGGTGGCGGGCGCCATCATGCGGTCGAACAGGGAGTCTTGGGCGGTTCGGGACATCGGAAGCCTCGGGTCGTGGATCGTTGCGGTCGACATCCCGGGACAACGGCCACCGGCGGCAGAACTTTAGGGGCGGTTCGGCGCGGGGCGTTAAAGGTTCCGGCCCACCGGCCGATGAACCGGTTACACGGAAAGGTCACAGCGCCTGCCGTGCCGATACAAGCGTCCGTTGCAGAACAACCCCAGGAGCCATCCATGTCCGTCACCGTGCATTCGTCTTCGCCGCGCTTGCCCTGGCATTCGCACTTCCGGCACACGCCGCGCTCGAGCCGATCGAGCGCGTGGAGCCCCGCTATCCGCCCGAGGCGGCCCGCAGTGGGGTCGAGGGCTTCGTCGAGGTCGAGTTCACCGTCGATGCAGAAGGCAAGGTAGAAAGCGTCTCGGTGGTCAACGCCCGCCCGTCGCGCACCTTCGAATCCGCCGCGGTATCCGCGGTGAAGAAGTGGACCTTCGCGCCCGGCGGCGGCCGCGGCAAGGTGAGGCTGGATTTTGCCCTCTGATCCACCCGCCAGGTCGGTAAGGAACCGGCCATGAAAAAACGCGCCGTCACCGGCGCGTTTTTTTTGCCTGTCCAGCGGCGGGCGGTTACTGCAGCGCCGCCGTCGCCACCAGGCCCATCTCGGTGCTGGTCATCAGCCGCTCGATGTCGAGCAGGATCAACATGCGCTCGTCCATGGTGCCGATGCCGGTCAGGAACTGGCGGTCGATGGTCGCGCCGAGCTCGGGTACCGGGCTGATCTGGTCGGCCGGCAGGCGGATCACGTCCGAGACCGCATCCACCACGATGCCCACCACGCGGTCGGCGACGTTGAGCACGATCATCACCGTCAGCGCGTTGTACTCGGCCTTCGACAGCCGGAACTTCAGGCGCATGTCGATCACCGGGACGATGGTGCCGCGCAGGTTGATCACGCCCTTGATGTAGTCCGGGGCATCGGGCAGGCGGGTCACCGAGTCGTAGCCGCGGATCTCCTGCACGGTCAGGATGTCGACGCCGTATTCCTCGTCGCCCAGCGCGAAGGTCAGGAACTCGTTGCTGACGGCGTCGCCATCGACTCCCGAGGTGGTGCGGGCGGGCTGTACGGTGGTGCCGGAAGTGGTGGTCTCTTTCATGTCGGGTTTCCTTGCAGCATTGCCTGGCGGGGTGGGGGGCCGGGCAGGCGGCCGGTGAAATGGAGGTTCAGGCGGCGACGGCCAGTGGCACCGGCGCGGTGTTGATGCCACCGGCGTCCACGATCAGCGCGACGCGGCCATCACCCAGGATGGTGGCGCCGGAGATCCCGGGGATGCGGCGGTAATTGGTCTCGAGGTTCTTCACCACGACTTGTTGCTGGCCCAGCAGCTCGTCCACTTCCAGCGCCAGGCGCCGGCCGTTGCTTTCCACCACCACCGCGATCGGCGTGGCGGCATCGGCCGCGTCGGTGAGCTTGTACTGCTTGCGCAGGTTGACCAGTGGCAGGTACTCGTCGCGCACGCGCAGCACCCGGGTGTCGCCGGCGATGGTCCGCACCTGGCCCGCCTCGGGCTGCAGGGACTCGACCACCATGTTGAGCGGCAGGATGAAGACTTCTTCGCCGACGGCGACGGACATGCCGTCGAGGATCGCCAGCGTCAGAGGCAGCTTGATCGACACCGTGGTGCCGACGCCCTTGGCACTGCGGATCTCGACCTGGCCGCCGAGGGCGACGATGTTGCTCTTGACCACGTCCATGCCGACGCCGCGGCCGGAGAGGTCGGTCAGCGCATCGGCGGTGGAGAAGCCGGGATGGAACACCAGGTCCCAGACCTGGGCATCGGTGGGGTTCTCCGGCACCGGCAGCTCACGCTCGGCGGCCTTGCGCAGGATGCGTTCGCGGTCCAGGCCTTTGCCGTCGTCGCCGACCTCGATGATGATGTGCCCGCCCTGGTGGGCGGCGCTCATGCTGATGGTGCCGGTCTCGTCCTTGCCCGCGGCGCGGCGCTCGGCCGGCATCTCCAGGCCATGGTCGATGGCGTTGCGCATCAGGTGGACCAGCGGGTCGACGATCTTCTCGATCACGCCCTTGTCCAGCTCGGTCGCCTCGCCCTGGGTCTTCAGGCGGACCTTCTTGTCCAGCCGGGCCGCCAGGTCGCGCACCATGCGCGGGAACCGGCTGAAGGCGAACTCGACCGGCAGCATGCGCACGCTCATCACCGCTTCCTGCAGGTCGCGGGTGTTGCGGTCGAGCTGGCTGAGCCCGGTCAGCAGCGCCTCGTTCTGGACCGGGTCGAGCGACTCCGAGCGCTGGCGCAGCATGGCCTGGGTGATGACCAGCTCGCCGACGAGGTTGATCAGCGCGTCGACCTTGGCGACGGCGACGCGGATGGAGCTGTCGGCGTCGGCGTTGGCCGCGCGGCTGGGTACGGTTTCGGTGGCCGCCCTGGTCTTGGCGACTGCCCCGGAGGGAGCGTCGGCCACGGCGTCGGGCACCGGCGACTTGCGGTCCTGCGATACCGCTTCGATGGACAGTTCGCACTGGTCCTCGACCCAGGCGAAGGCCTCGTCGATGGCGGCACGCGGTACGCCGCCGGGCAGCATCAGGTCCCAGGCAAGGTGGGCTTCGAACGGATCCAGCTCGTTGAAGCGGGGCAGGCGGTCATCCAGGCAGGTCGCTTCGACTTCGCCATGGGTGCCCAGCTCGCGCAGGATCCGCAACGGGTCGTTGCCGGTCATGAACAACGATGGCTCGGGGCGGAATCCGATGTGCCAGCGCGCCGGTGCTTCGTCACCCGCGGCGTCGGCTGTATCGGGGGCTGTCGTGGCGGCTTCGCCGGACAGCAGGCACTCCAGCCCGCTGCGCACGCGCTCCAGGCCGGCGGCGTCGATCTCTCCGCCATGCTCGGCCACGGCCAGCAGCCCGCCCAGCACGTCGACCGAGGCCAGCAATGCATCGGTGGCGGCGGAGTCCAGCGTGCGGCGCCCGGCGCGGGCTTCGTCCAGCAGCGTCTCCAGCAGGTGGGTCAGGTCGCTGACGGCGCGGAAGCCGAAGGTGGCGGCGCCGCCCTTGATGGAGTGCGCCGCGCGGAACACGACGTTGATGGTCTCGCTGTCGGTCTCGCCCGATTCCAGCCGCAGCAGCCCGGCCTCCATGGCCTGCAGCCCCTCGCGACTCTCCTCGAAGAACGCAGCGTGGAATTGGGTGATGTCCATGGCTTCAGCCGAGTACCTTGCGCACGGTGTTGAGCAACTGGTCGGGGTCGAACGGCTTGACCAGCCAGCCGGTGGCACCGGCGGCGCGGCCTTCCTGCTTCTTGTCACCGCCGGACTCGGTGGTGAGCATCAGCAGCGGGGTGAACTTGTAGTCGGGCAGCTGGCGCAACTGGCGGATCAGCTCGATGCCGTCCATGCGTGGCATGTTGACGTCGGTCACCACCGCGTCGAATTTCGCGGTCTTGGCGATGTCCAGCGCCGCCTGGCCGTCTTCGGCTTCGCGCACGTTGTAGCCGCCCGACGACAGCGCAAAGGCCACCATCTGCCTCATGGAGGTGGAATCGTCGACGATCAACAACTGGGCGCTCATGCGGGGTCTCCGTTTCGTGCGGCGGCCTTGTCGACGCCGAGGCTGACGGCCAGCGCGAGTACGCGGGCGGCGTCGACCAGGGTCGGCGAGGCGAGGGTGATGGTGGTGGTGCGGCCTGCGCCGGCGCGGTCGCGCACGAAGGCGTGCAGCAACTGCAGTCCGGCGGCGTGGATGCGTTCGACGCGATCGCCGGCGATTTCCAGCGGCGCTTCGTCGTCGAGGTAGGGTGCGAGCGTCGCGTGCAGTTCGGCGACGTGTTCGATGCCAAGGTCGGGTTGCAGGGACAGTTGGTTCATGGCGATGCCAGCGGGTCGGTCCTTAGGTTTAACGGCGCGGACGGCGACGACTTGAGGCACTTATTCGAAGAGTTGCGCGGTATCGAGCAGTACCGTCGGCAGCCGCCCGACCCGGGCCACGCCCAGCATGGAGCCGCCTTCGGTGCCTCGCAGGGGTGGCTCGATGTGTTCCCGGGCCAGGGTCACCACGTCGTCGACGCCGGACACCAGCACGCCGATCAGCTCGTCGTTGCGTTCCACCACGATGATTCGCGCCTGCTCGTCGGGTTCCACCCGGCCAGTGCCGAGCCACAGTGCCAGGTCGAGCACGGGCACGATGCGGCCGCGCAGGTTCATCACCCCGAGCATCGCCGCGGAGGCGCCGCGCATGGCAATGATCGGGGCCATGCGCACCACCTCCTGCACGCGCAGCAGCTCGAAGGCGTAGCGGTCCGGGCCGAGGATGGCGCGCAGCCAGCGGCTGCCGGTGGGCGCCGGCGGCGTGGCGGCGTCCTCGTGTTCCCGGGCCTTCGGGACTGCCTTCGGCGTGGGTGCGGGTTGCGCTGTCGCGGCGGGCATCGGAACCTCCGGTGCGGGTTCGGTCACCGGTGCGGGCGCGGGCGCGGGTGCGGGCACCGCGCTGGGGGCGGAATGCAGCCTCGCCTCTTGCGTGGCGGCCTCCTCCACCGGTGCCAGCAGTTCGTCCAGGTAGGCGTCGACCGCGTGCGCGCTCATGCCGCCTCCTGTTGCGCCGGCACCACGTCCAGCAGCCAGTTGAGCGCGGAGCGGTAGGCATCGGCCCCGCGGCCGGTCGGCGCTTCGGCCGCGGTCAGCGATCCCGCGTCGCGCAGACGGGTATCCATCGGCACCGCCTTCGGCCAGACGCGGCCTTCGTAGTGGTCGTGGAGCTGGTCGAGCACGTGCACACCCGAGCGTGTCCGGCGGTCGTACAGCGTCGGCAGGATGTGCCGTGGCAGTGGCCGCCGGCGCGAGCGCTCCACCATGTCCGCGGTGCGCAGCATGTCGTTCAGCCCGTGCACCGCCAAGGGGTCGGTCTGGGTCGGGATCACCAGCCTGTCGGCCGCCGCCAGCGCATTGACCATCAGCAGGCCGAGCGTGGGCGGGCAATCGAGCAAGGCGTAATCGTAGGCGCCGCGTGCGGCGTGCAGTGCGCGGCCCAGCGAAAGGCCGAGGCCCGGTTGGGTGGCGCCGCGGCGCTCCAGGGTGGCCAGCGCCGGTTGCGCCGCCACGATGGTGAGGCCGTCGATCTCGGTGCGGCGCGCCACCGTTGCCAGTGCAGCGCCGATGTCGGAGAACAGGTCGTGCGTGCCGGACGGCGCGGGATCGGTGGGGATGCCGAAAGCGCGCGTCAGCGACGCGTGCGGGTCCAGGTCCACCAGCACCACGCGCTGGCCCATCGAGGCCAGGCCGCGGGCGAGGCAGAGCGAGGTGGTGGTCTTGCCGACGCCGCCCTTCTGGTTGGCGATTGCCCAACTTTGCATGTCAGCCGGCTCCGGGGGGTGGGGGGATGGGGGTGCCGGCCGTCATCGGCAGCAGCGCGTCGAGTGGGGTGGCGGGAGGTACCGGGGTGGTTCCGTCCTCCTGCGCGATGGTGGGTGGTAGCCGATCGGTCAGTGCATCGGGGCCCTGTGGCGCCGCCAGGATGACCAGCAGTACCCGGCGGTTGGCATTGCGACCTTCCGGCGTGGCGTTGTCCGCCAGCGGCTGGTGCTCGCCGTAGCCGACCATTGCGAGACGGGCGGCGTCGACGCCTGAGTCGACCAGCTCGTGCACCACGCTGCCGGCGCGCGCGGCCGACAGTTCCCAGTTCGACGGGAAACGGGAGGTGGCGATCGGCACGTTGTCGGTATAGCCCTCCACCCGCACCGCGTTCGGCTCGTCGCGCAGCACCGTCGCCAGCTTGCGCACCGTCTCCACGGCGAGCGGGCTGGGGGTGTCCATGCCACTGGCGAACAGGATGTCGCTCTGGATCTCGACCTCCAGGAAATTGGAGCCGCGGCGGACCGTCACCAGCTTCTCGCGCACCAGTTCCGACAGCGCCTCCTGGATGCGCCGGCCCAGCGTGCGCAGTTCGGTCTGGGTGCGGCCGGAGGCCTCGGCCTCCAGGCGCTCGGCTGCGGCGGCCGCCATCGCCTCGCGCTGCTGCCGTCCGAAGGTGGGTACGTCCAGCACCTGCAGCATGCGCGGCGAGTTGATCGGCGTGGCAGCCGCGGGGCCCGCCTTCACCGCGGCGGTCTGGATCGATGGCCGGTCATAGGCCGATCCGCGCAGTTGGGTCTTGCCCAGCTGGATCGGCGTCACCGCCCGCGGGGCGCCGCCGAAGGCGGAAGACAGTGAATCGGCCAGCACCCGGTACTTGCCCTCGTTGAGCGAGGAAATCGCGTACATCACCACGAAGAAGGCAAGCAGCAGCGTCATCAGGTCGGCGTAGGGGATGGCCCAGGCCTCGTGGTTCTGGTGCTCTTCGTGCTTGTGCTTGCGGCGGCCCATGGCGGATCAGTGCAGGTAACCGTTGAGCCGCGCCTCGATGTTGCGCGGGTTCTCGCCCTGGGCGATCGCGATCAGGCCTTCGACGATCAACTCGCGGTCCTGGGTCTGGTGGTTGATCAGCCCTTTCAGCTTGGCCGCCATCGGCAGCAGTGCGAGGTTGGCCACGCCGATGCCGTAGATGGTGGCGGTGAACGCCGCGGCGATGCCGTGGCCGAGCTTGCTCGGATCCGACAGGTTCTTCATCACCGCCATCAGGCCGAGCACGGCGCCGATGATGCCCAGCGTGGGGGCATAGATGCCCATGCCTTCGAAGACCTTGGCGGCCGCGGTGTCGCGGTGCTCCTGGCCTTCCATTTCGATCTCCAGCATCTGCCGGATCGACTCGGGCTCCAGCCCGTCGACCACCATCTGCAGGCCCTTGCGCAGGAACGGGTCGGTCTGCTGCTCGACCTCGGCCTCCAGGCCCAGCAGGCCCTGGCGGCGGGCGGTGCTGCTCCACTCGACGATGCGCGCGATCATCGCCGCGCGATCTTCGGACGGCGGCTGGAACACCCAGCGGGCGATCTTCATCGCGCGCTTGAAGGTGTCCATCGGCGTCTGCACCAGGATCGCCGCGATGGTGCCGACGATCACGATGACGAAGGCGGCCGGCGACCAGAGCCCGGAGATGCCCGCGCCCTTGAGCACGCTGCCGCCCAGGAGGGCTGCCAGCGCGAGTACCGTGCCGATGACGCTGAGTCTGTCCATTGTTCCGGATATCGGTCGAGGGAGGGGAAACTTGAGTCGAGGCGGGGGCCCGGGCGTGCGCCGTCAGGCCCGCCGGGCGCTGCGTACGCCGGAGCGGTAAAGGCCGTCCACGTCCAGGATCAGCGCCATGCGGCCATCACCGATGAGGCTGGCGCCGGCGTAGCCCGGCAGCCCTCGGAGCGTCCGCGGCAGCGCCTTGATGACGACTTCCTCGCGGCCTCGCACGCGGTCAACCGAGAGGCAGAAGCGCTGTTCGCCGGCCTGCAGCACCACTGCGGAGGTTTCGCTGCTTTCCGCGGCCGGCACGCCGAGCCAGCTGCGCAGGTCCAGCAACGGCACCGGTTGTTCGCGCAGGTCCAGCACGTTCTGGCCGTCGATGGACATCGGAGCGCCGGGCGTGTGCGACAGCACCTCCACCACGCGGACCAGCGGCAGGGCGTAGACATCGCCGCCGATCTCCACCAGCAGCGTCGGCAGGATCGCCAGTGTCAGCGGTACGCGGATCACGAAGCGCGAACCGCGGCCCGGCTCGGACTGGATCTGTACCTGGCCGGACAACTCGCGGATGCGCGATTGCACCACGTCCATGCCGACACCGCGGCCCGACAGGTCGCTGACCTCGGCGCGGGTGGAGAAGCCGGGCAGGAAGATCAGTTGCAGGCATTCGTCGGGTGACAGGCGCGCGCCGGCGTCGGTATCGATCAGGCCCTTGCGCACGGCGCTGTCGCGGATGCGGTCCGGGTCGATGCCGGCGCCGTCGTCGCGTACCTCGATGGCAACGTGGTCGCCCTCCTGCTGCGCGGACAGGCGCACATGGCCCTGCTCGGGCTTGCCGGCGGCGCGGCGCACGTCGGCGGATTCGATGCCGTGGTCGATGGCGTTGCGCACCAGGTGCACCAGCGGGTCGGCCAGCGCCTCCACCAGGTTGCGGTCCAGTTCGGTCTCGGCGCCGACCACTTCCAGGTCGACCGACTTGTCCAGTTGCCGGGCGACATCGCGCGCCAGCTTCGGGAAACGGGCGAACACCCGGCCGACCGGCTGCATGCGCGCCATCATCACCGCCGACTGCAGGCGGGAGGTGGCGCCGTCCAGGGTGGCCACGGCGCGGTCGAGTTCTTCGTCGCGCAGGCGCGGGCGGATGGTCTTGAGGCGGTTGCGCGCCAGCACCAGCTCGCCGACCAGGTTGACCATCGCATCCAGCCGGCGCACGTCGACGCGCACGGTCGGATCTTCCTGGTGCGGTACGGCCGCCAGCTTGCGCGGCGCCGCTGCCGGTTTGGGGGCCGGGGCCGGGGCGGGCGTGGGAGCAGGTGCCGGTGCCGCCGCGGGCGGCGTCACCGGCGTCACGCCGGGCGCGCCGCCGCTGCCGTGCAGGCTGTCGAGCAGCGCATCGAAATCCAGATCGTCGAGGCTGCCTTCGGTGCCGAAGTCAGGCGCGGCGGCGGGTGCTGCCGGCGCCGCCGGCGCTGCAGCCGCGTCCGGATGCATGGCATCGATGAGTTCCTGCGGCGCCGGCGGCAAGGGTTCGCCGGCGGCGACGCAATCGAGCATGTCGACCAGCAGGTCGATGGCCCGCTGGGCGCCGTCGAAGGCCACCGCGTCGAGCGGCTGCTCGCCGGTGCGCGCCAGGTTGAGCCGGTCCTCGAAGGCGTGGCAGATGGTGACCATCGGCCCGAAGTCGAGGAACCCGGCACCGCCCTTGATGGTGTGGAACCCACGGAACACCGCATTCAATCCTTCGCGATCGTCCGGCGAATGCTCGAGCGTGACCATCTGCTCGCCGAGCTGGTCGAGGATCTCGCGCGCTTCGACCAGGAAGTCCGCGCAGATGTCGGATGCGGTGTCCATCGGATCAGAGGCCCAGGGAGGAAAGCAGGTGGTTGGCGTCGTCCTGGGTGGCGGGCTCGTGGTCGAGGCCGGCCACGGCAGGGCCGTTGCCATTGGCGTTGGAATGCAGCTTCAGCGGGTGGTCGGGCTCGTCCAGCACGTCGCCCAGCCCTTCGTGCACGGCCTTCACCAGGGCCACCACGCGCAGGATGATCTGCCCGGTGAGGTCCTGGTAACCCTGCGCGGCGGTGAGTTCGGACAGCCGCGAACGGATGCCGGCCAGCGCCTGCACCTGGACCTCGTCCTGCGGCACCGGCAGCTTGCGCAGCAGCTCGCCGCATTCGTCGACGAGGTCGAGCGTGCGCATGCTGGCGCCCTCGGTGAGGGTCACCACGTGTTCGAGCCGGGCACAGGCTTCCGGCAGCGAGGCGCGGCCGTGCTGGCCGCCGTCGCCCTCGCCGAGCGCCTGCTCCAGCTCGCGTGCCAGCCGGGTCAGGCCCTGCACGAACGGCTGGGTGCGCCACTGGATCAGCTCGTCGACATTCGCCCGCCAGCCGGCGTGGTCGTCCTGCTCCAACGCCCACAGCGCGGCGTGGAGGCGCTTGGTGACCGCCTGGCGGTCGGTGGACGTCATGGTGCTCACGCCGCCGACTCCAGCCGCTCGAAGATCTTGGCCAGCTTGTCGCTGAGGGTGGCGGCGGTGAAGGGCTTGATGACGTAGCCGTTCACGCCGGCCTGGGCGGCTTCGATGATCTGCTCGCGCTTGGATTCGGCGGTCACCATCAGCACCGGGATCTTGGCCAGCGCGGGATCGGCGCGGATCGCCTTGAGCAGGTCGATGCCCGGCATGCCCGGCATGTTCCAGTCGGTCACGACCAGGTCGAAGCTGGCCTTCTTGAGCTCCACCAGCGCGGTGGTGCCGTCGTCGGCCTCGGTGGTGTTGGTCAGGCCGATGTCGTTGAGCAGGTTCTTGACGATGCGGCGCATGGTCGAGAAGTCGTCGACGATGAGGATGCGGATGTTCTTGTCCATGGGATCTCTGTTTGGGCTCGGTGTTCGGCTTGGTCTGGAGGGCTCAGTCGGGCTGGTCCATGACGCTGTCGCGCCAGTCGCCCAGCCGTGCGCGCAGGCGCAACATGGCCTGGCCGTGGATCTGGCAGACGCGGGATTCGCTGATCGACAGCACCGCGCCGATCTCGCGCAGGTTCATCTCCTGCTCGTAGTACAGCGACAGGACCAGCTGTTCGCGCTCGGGCAGGTCCTCGATGGCATCGCCCAGCGACTCGCGGAAGGCGTCGTGCTCGAAGGCGCGCGCCGGGGTCGCATCGCCGGGCGTGGCCACGCGTGGCTCGCCGTCGTGCTCCTCGATGTGCGCGTCAAGGCTCACCAGCTGGCCGCGCGCGGCTTCCTCCAGCATGCGGTGGTACTCCTCCAGCGAGACTTCCAGTTCGGCGGCGACCTCCTGCGAGGTGGCGGCGCGGCCGGTGGCCTGCTCGACTGCGCGGGTGGCGGAGACCACGTCGCGGTAGCGGCGGTGCACCGAGCGCGGCACCCAGTCGCCGCGGCGGATCTCGTCGATCATCGCGCCGCGGATGCGGATCGATGCGTAGGTCTCGAAGGCGGCGCCCTGGTCGTCCTTGAAGTTCCGGGCGGCGTCGATCAGGCCGAGCATGCCGGCCTGGATCAGGTCGTCGACCTCGACGCTGGATGGCAGGCGCGCGGCGAGATGGTGGGCGATGCGGCGCACCAGTTCACCGTGCAGCGCGACCACGTCGGCGGCATCGTTGCGTGGTGGCAGGGTGGCGCGATAGGCAGCGGCTGCGGTGCTCATGCGACTGCACTCCCCGGCTGTGCGATCAGCCGTTCCATGAAGAACTCGACGTGGCCACGGGGGCCCTGCGGCGATTGCCATTGGCCGGCGCGGCGGGCGATGTCGCGGAAGGCGACCGCCGAGGGTGCCGACGGGAAGGCCTCGACCACCGCCTCCTGGCGCTGGATCGCGCGGCGAAGCCACTCATCGCGTGGGATCGCGCCCAGATAGTTGAGGGTGACGTCGAGGAACTTGGCGGTGACCCGCTGCAGCTTGTCGAACAGTTGCTTGCCCTCGGCGGCGTGCTGCACCTGGTTGGCCAGCACCTGGATCCGGCTGACGCCGCGGTCGCGGCTGAGCACCTTGATCAGGGCATAGGCGTCGGTCACCGAGGCCGGCTCGTCGCACACCACCACGATCACGTCCTGGGCGGCCTGGCAGAAGGTCAGCACGCCATCGGCGATGCCGGCGGCGTTGTCGACCACCATGGTGTCGATCGGCACGTCGAGCTGGCTGAAGGCATGCACCAGGCCCACGTGCTGCTGCGGCAGCAGCTCGGTCATGTGGCGCTTGCCCGACGCCGCCGGCACCACCCAGAGGCCGCGGGGACCTTCGAGCAGGGTCTCGTGCAGTTCGCAGCGGCCGGCGAACACGTCAGCGAGGGTGAAGCGCGGCGACAGGCCGAGCATCACGTCGACGTTGGCCAGGCCCAGGTCGGTATCCAGCAGCAGGGTACGCTGGCCGGAGGCGCACAGCGCCATCGCCAGGTTGACCGACACGCTGGTCTTGCCCACGCCGCCCTTGCCACTGGCAACGGCGATGACGCGCACGGGGGCGTCGCCCCGCTGTCCGGGGCTGCCGGACGGGGCCTGCGCGGCGAATCTGGAGTCAGGCGACAACATGGCGATCCTCGGTGGCAAGGGGGTTATCGGCAGCACGGCGCAGTTTCTCCAGTCGCAGGACCAGGTCGGATGCATCGGCGGTGTCCAGGTCCTCGGGAACCTGTTGTCCATCAGTGGTATAGGCGAGGCCCAGGCCGTTGCGGACCAGCACCGAGAGCGAGGCGCCCAGGCGGCCGGTCTCGTCCAGCTTGGTCAGCACCACGCCCTCGGGGGTCACCATCCGGTAGCGGCGGATGACCTCGTTCATGTCGTGTGGGTGGGCATTGGCCGGCAGCACCAGCAGGCTGCGCAGCTTCTCCGTCGCCCGCAGCCAGGTGATCTGGCCGAGCAGGGCGTGGTCGCGGGCGCCGTAGCCGGCGGTATCGACCAGCACCAGCGGATAATCCTTCAGTTGCTCCAGCGTCTGCGCCAGCCCCTGCGCGCCGTCGGCCTCGCAGACGGTGATGCCGAGCTTTCGGCCGTGGGCGTGAAGCTGTTCGCGGGCGCCGACGCGTTCGTTGTCGGTGGTCACCAGCGCCACGTCGCGGGCGCGGTGGCGGGCGGCGAAACGGGCGGCGAGCTTGGCCACTGTGGTGGTCTTGCCGGCGCCGGTCGGGCCGACCAGGGCGATCACGCCACCGTCGTCGAGCGGCTCGTTGCGGATGATGGTCAGCAGGCGTGCCAGCTCGGCCAGCATCGGTGCACGCACTTTGTCGGCCGGCAGCGCCGGGTCGATGCGGCTGGCGACCTGCTGGGCCAGCTGCTCGTCGCAGCCATAGCCGAGCAGTGCGTCATAGGCGGCGGCGCGGGCCGGGGAGCCGCGCAGGCGCTCCACCGCGAACTGGCCCATTTCGCGCTCGATCAGCTGGCGCATGGAGGACAGTTCCTCGCGCATCGCGAGGATGCCCGGATCGGGATCGGGCACCGCGCGCAGGATCGGCGTGGTCGGTGCTTCGGGTTCGATGGTTTCGGCGGCCGTCGGGGCCGGGGCAGGAGCCGGTGCCGGTGCCGGTGCGCGCGTCGGAGCGGGCGTGTCGATGCCTGCGGTCTCCGCCAACTGGACCGGGGCCGGTGCTTCGGTCGCCACCTGTCCGGCGGCTGCGATTGCAGCGGCCGCTTCGGACGCGGCGTTCTGCTGCGCGGCGGCCACCACGCGGTCGACGATCGCCGGTTCCGCGAGCGAAGCCATCATGGCCTCGAACCGGCTGGGCGACGCCGCGGCGCTGCGCGTGGCGGAACGTGCCCACTCCGGCGTGGTGGATGATTCGGTCGTGCTGGCGGTGAGCTCGGCCAGCGTCGGTTCGGGGTTTTCCGCGACGGGTTCGGCCGGCGCGTCGCCGATCCGGAACACGGCGCGGGCGCGGGTCGCCAGAGTCTCGCGCACCGACGGTGCCGGTGCGACCGGCGCGGCCGGCGCGGATGCCTCGGCGGCGCGCGGCGGTGCGGCGGACCGTGATGCGGCGGCCATCGCCTCGGCCATCGCGGACGATGACGCGGTGTCGCGGGTGGCGTTGCGGTCGGCGGCGACGCTGCGGGCGGCGCGGACGGCCGGCTCGATGCCGGGTGCCGCGGCCTGCAGGGCCTGCTGCACCAGGGCCTCGTCGTAGTCGGTCGCCGAGACGATCTCGATGCCGTCGGCGGTCGGGCGGTTGGACAGGATCACGGCGTCCGGACCCTGCTCCTCGCGGACCATGCGCAAGGCGGTGCGCATGTCACTGGCGATGAAACGCTTGATTCTCATGCGGTCGCTTCCTGGTGGCCGGTTGCCCGGGCGTTGCTGCCATCGGTGTTCATTCGTTTCGCTCCAACCTGTCGTGCCGCCGTTGCCGGCCTGCTCAGCCAATCGATCCCACCAGCCTCAAGCGCTTGTCTTCCGGCACTTCCGTGTAGGCCAGTACCGACAGCGCCGGGACGCTGTGGCGCACGAGGCGCGCGATGGTTGCGCGGATCGTGCCGGGCACCAGCAGTACCGCCGGTTCCCCCTTGCCTTCCTGCTGCACCACGCAATCGCTGAGGTTCTGGTGCAGCCGTTCGGCCAATCCCGGCTCCAGCGCAGTGCCGGTGCCACTGACGGACTCCTGCAATACCCGTTCCAGAGCCGGCGCCAAGGTGTAGACGGGCAGTTCCGGCGCCATGCCGTTGAGCTCCTGCACGATGAAGCGGCCCAGTGCGGTGCGGACGGCGGCGGTCAGTACGGCCGGGTCCTGGGTGTGGCTGCCGTGCTCCAGCAGGGCCTCGACGATCTGCCGCATCTGCCGCAACGGCACCTTCTCGGCCAACAGCGACTGCAGGACCCGCACCACCACCGACAGCGGCAGCAGCTTGGGCGTCAAATCCTCGACAAGCTTGGGTGTTGTCTTGCCGACGCTGGCCAGCAGCTGCTGGACCTCGTCGTGCCCGAGCAGTTCGGAGGCACGCTCGCGCACCACGTGCGACAGGTGGGTGGCGACCACGGTGGCGGCGTCGACCACGGTGTAGCCCAGCGATTCGGCGTGGGCACGCTGGCTTGGCGGGATCCAGACGGCGTCAAGCCCAAAGGCCGGGTCCTTGCCGGGGATGCCCTCCAGCGGACCGAACACGCGGCCCGGGTCCAGCGCGAGGTCGCGGTCGGCATACAGCTCGCCGGACGCCAGCGGCACGCCGTGGACCATGATGCGGTAGTGCCCCGGAGCGAGCTCGAGGTTGTCGCGCACGTGCACCGCGGGGATCAGGAAGCCCAGGTCCTGGGTCAGCTTGCGGCGGATGCCCTTCAGGCGCGCCAGCAATTCGCCGCCCTGGTTCTTGTCGACCAGTGCGATCAGCTTGTAGCCGACCTCCAGACCCAGCGGCTCGACCGGGCGCACCTCGTCCCAGCTCAGCTCGGCCACCGACTGGTTGGCGGCCTTGGCCTCGGGGCTGGCCTCGTCGGCGAGCTCCGCGGCCGCGGCGGTCTGGCGCTTGTGCAGTTTCCAGGCGGCATAGCCCAGCACTGCCGAGAGCACCAGGAACGGCAGGTTCGGCATGCCCGGCACGATGCCGATCAGCCCCAGCAGCAGCGAGGCGACGATCAACGCACGCTTGTGCCCGAACACCTGCTTGGACACCGCGGGCCCCATGTCCTGCTCGCGGGTGGCGCGGGTGACCAGCATGGCCACCGCGGTCGAGACCAGCAGCGAAGGCAGCTGGGCGACCAGGCCGTCGCCGATGGTCAGCAGCGCGTAGACCTCGGCGGCGGTGGAGAAGCTCATGTCGTGCTGGATGATGCCGATCAGCAGGCCACCGACGAGGTTGATCACCAGGATCAGCAGGCCGGCGATGGCATCGCCCCGCACGAACTTGCTGGCACCGTCCATCGAGCCGTAGAAGTCGGCTTCCTCGCGGACCTCTTCGCGGCGGGCCTTGGCATCCTCGCGGGTGAGCAGGCCGGCGTTGAGGTCGGCGTCGATCGCCATCTGCTTGCCGGGCAGGGCGTCGAGGATGAAGCGCGCCGAGACCTCGGCGATGCGCCCGGAGCCCTTGGTGACGACCACGAAGTTGATCAGCGTGAGGATGGCGAACACGACGATGCCGACCGCATAGCTGCCGCCGATCACGAAGTTGCCGAACGATTCGATGACGCGGCCGGCCGCGCCGGGGCCCTCGTGGCCACGCAGCAGAACCACGCGGGTGGAGGCGACGTTCAGCGCCAGCCGCAGCAGCGTCACCATCAGCAGCACCGACGGGAAGATCGAGAACTCCAGCGGCCGCTTGACGTAGACCACCGCCAGCATCACCACCAGCGACAGCGCGATGTTGATGGTGAACAGCGCGTCCAGCACCAGCGGGGACAGCGGCACCACCACCATCGCCAGCATCGCCAGCACGATCACCGGCGCCGCGGCTCCGCTGCGCATGGAGCTGGCGACGCCGCCGAAGGACAACCCGCTCGCCGGGGTGCTCATCGTGCCGGGTTCCCGTCAGCGCCGCCGTCCACCGGGTCGGGCGCACCGTCGGCGCCGACCTCGGGCACCACCAGCGACGGCGCCGGCCCCTGGGCCGGATGCCAGTGCTTGAGCTGGTACACGTAGGACAGCACCTGGGCCACGGCGGCGTAGAGTTTCACGGGGATTTCCTGGTCGACCTGTGCCTGCCTATACAAGGCCCGTGCCAGAGGCGGCGCTTCGATCACGCTGACCCGGTTCTTCTCGGCGACGTCGCGGATCATCAGCGCCATCTCGTCGACACCCTTGGCGACCAGCCGCGGGGCGCGCATCTTGCCGGCGTCGTACTTGAGGGCGACCGCGTAGTGGGTCGGGTTCATCACCACCACGTCGGCGGTTGGCACCGCCTCCATCATCCGGCGCTGCGACATCTGCCGGGCGACCTGGCGCACGCGGGCCTTGATCTCGGGATTGCCCTCGGTCTGCTTGAGCTCGTCGCGGACCTCCTGCTTGGTCATCTTCAGCTTGTTGCGGTGCTGGACCTTCTGCCATGGCACGTCGACCGCGGCGATCAGCCCGAGCGAGGCGATCATCGCCAGCAGGGCGGCCATGGCCGTGCCCAGCCCGCTGCCGATGGCGCCTTCCAGGGTCATCCCCGGCATGGCCAGCAACTGCCGGAAAGCCCCGAAGATCACCGTGCCGCCCACGCCCACCACCAGCAGCACGCGCAGCAGCGAGCGCAGCAGCTCGGCGAAACCTTCCTTGCCGTAGATGCGCTTGAGCCCCGAGGCCGGGTTGAGGCGTTTGAAGTCCGGTTGCAGCGACTTGCTGGAGAAGCGGATGCCGCTCATCAGCATCGGGCCGACCATGCAGGCGGCGAAGGCCGCGGCGATCACCGGCAGCACCGGCAGCATCAGTCCACCGACCAGGCCCATGAAGTGGGGAATCAACCGGTCCGGGCGGCCGAGTGCGGCCTGCTCGATGGTCAGTGCGTCGCGCAGCCAGTTCTTGGCGGCGCCGCCGATGCCCGGGGCCAGCAGCATGATGGCGATGGCGGTGATGCCCAGTACCGCGACATGGCCCAGCTCCCGCGACCGCGCGACCTCGCCCTTCTCACGGGCATCGCGCAGCCGCTTTTCGGTAGGTTGTTCGGTCTTGTCCTGCTGGTCCTGCTGTTCCGACATCGTCCGCGTCCCGGTTCAGTACCGCCGACCGGGCGCCGCGTGGGCGGATGTGGTCAGGCGGTCAGTGCGCGTGCCGCCAGGAAGGCGTCTTCGAGCAACTGCTGGATGGGCCCCTGCAGTTCCCGTGCCACCAGCGCGAGTAGGACCAGGCCGGTGACCAGCGCCACCGGGATGCCGACCACGATGGGGTTCATCGCCGAGGCCGCGCGCGACAGCACGCCGAAGGCGAGGTTGGACGCCAGCAGGGCCATCATCACCGGCAGTGCCAGTAGCAGGCCGGCCCGCAGGCAGGTTCCGAAGAAGGTCGGCAGTGCGGCCAGGAAGCCCTGCATGTCCGCCAGGGGCGTACCAATGGGCAGCGCCGCGTAACTGTCCACCAGCAGGGTGACCAGCGCCAGGTGTCCGTCCAGGGTGAAGAACAGCAGCCCGAAGATCAGGAAGAACCACTGCGAAAGCACGGTGGAGGAGGCGCCGCTGAGCGGATCCGCCAGGGTCGCGAACGACAACGCCATGCCCTGGCTGATCAGCTCGCCGGCAAACTGCCCGGCCTCGAAGGCCAGCCGCAGGACCAGCCCGATCGCCACGCCGACGGTCATTTCCCGGAACACGCTGAGCACGGTGGTGGCGTCCACCGCCGCCCGTGGCGGCTCGGGCAGCACGGTGGAGATGGTCGCCGACAACGCCACGGCCAGGATCAGCCGCGCCCGCATCGGCATGCCACGGCCGCCGATCATCGGCAGGACCTGCAACGCCGCTCCGATGCGCAGCAGGTGCCAGAGCACGGTGCCGAGCATCGCGAACAGGTTCAGCCCGTCGATGGTGGTGGCGGTGGCCGGATCCATGCCGCGGTCGTCAGCCGATCAGGTGGGGGATGCGGTGGAACAGGTCGGTCGTGAACGACACCATCCTGCCGAGCAGGAAATGCCCGGTGACCGCCAGCGTGGCCGCCAGTGCGATGGCCTTCACCACGAAGCCGATCGTCTGCTCGTTGATCTGCGTGGCGGCCTGGATGATGCCGACCAGCACGCCGACCACCAGCACCGCCAGCAGCGGCGGTGCGCCCAGCAACAGTGCCATCTGCAGGCCACGGCCAATCTCGGTGAGTGCGGTTTCCGGAGTCATCGCCTCAGACCCCGTTGAAGCTGGCGGCCAGCGAGCCGACCACCAGGATCCATCCATCGACCAGCACGAACAGCAGGATCTTGAAGGGCGCCGAGATCAGCATCGGCGAGAGCATCATCATGCCCATCGACATCAGCACGCTGGCGACCACCAGGTCGATGATCACGAACGGGATGTAGATCAGGAACGCGATCTCGAAGGCGGTCTTGAGCTCGCTGGTCAGGAACGATGCGGCCAGCACGCTGAACGGCACGTCGGCCGGGGTGGCGTAGGGTCCGCTGTTGGACAGGCCGGCGAAGGTCATCAGGTCGTTCTCGCGGACCTGCGCCAGCATGAAGCCGCGGAAAGGCTCGATCGAGGCCGTCCAGGCGCTGCGGAAGTCCATCTCGTCATTGAGGTACGGCGAGATGCCGGCGGCCCAGGCCTGGTCGAACACCGGCATCATCACCATCGCCGTCAGGAACAGCGCCAGTGCGAGCAGCACCTGGTTGCTCGGGGTCTGGCCGGTGCCGAGCGCCTGTCGCAGCAGGCCCAGCACGATGATGATCCGGGTGAAGGCGGTCAGGCCCAGCAGCGCGGCAGGCAGCAGGGTGATGCCGGTCATCAGCAGCAGCACCTGCAACGGCAGGCTGACGTCCTCGCCACCGACGTTGCCGACGGTCACGTCCGGCAGGCTCGGCATCGGCGCGGGCGCCTGCTGTGCGGTGGGCGCAGTGGCCGGCGCGGCCTGTGCGGCGGCCTCGGGTGAGGCCAGCATCAGCGTGGCCGCGAGCATGGCCAGCATCAGCAGGCGAAGCAGGGGAGTGGTCCAGCCGGTCATGGCTTCTTTCCGAAGTGTTGCGCAAGCACCTGCGCGAAGGGCGAGGTCGACGCGGCCGCCTCGGGCAGCGGCGCCTCGAGGGTGTGCAGGGTGCGGGTGCCGCCGTTGCCGACGCCCAGCAGCAGCTGGGTCTGGCCGACTTCCACCACCACCAGCCGCTCGCGCGGACCGAGTGCAAGGGAACCGACCACCCGCAACGCGGGGTTTGAAGCGCCGGCACCGATGCCCGGCATGCGGCGTGCGAGCCAGGCCAGCGCCAGGATCAGGCCGACCACCAGCAGCAGGGCGAGCACGGCGCCACCGACCGAGCCGGCATCCCCCGCCGGCGCCGCGAACGGCTCGGCGGCGGGTTGCACGGTGGTGGCGGTGGTGGCGGTGGTGGCCATGCCCAGCGGCTGCACCGGGGCGGGTGCGGCCGAGACATGGGCTTCCGCCGCTGCCGTGGTACCGGCTTCGGACCCCGTCGATGCATCCCCGGCTACCGCGGCATCCGTGGCGGCCACCGTCGCAGGCGGGGCATCCGACGCAGGAACCGGGCCCTCCGCGCTGGTGGCCGCCATGGAGGCATCGGGCAGCGGGTCCGCGACCACCTCGGGGTTCGCCTCGACGGCGAAGGTCGCGGCGCTCATCGCAGCCGCTTGATCCGCTCGGCCGGGCTGACCACGTCGGTCAAGCGCACGCCGAACCGGTCGTTGACGACGACCACTTCGCCCTGGGCGATCAGCGTGCCGTTGACGAACACGTCCAGCGGCTCGCCAGCGCCACGCTCCAGTTCCACCACCGAGCCCTGGTTGAGCTGCAGCAGGTTGCGGATCGGGATGCGGGTGCGGCCGACTTCGAGCGACAGCGACACCGACACATCGAGGATCACGTCGAGGTTGAGGTCGGCACCCTTGACGTCGGCATCGGGCATCAGGGCCTCGAAGGCGGCGCGCTGGGATTCTTCGGTATCCATGGCGGTCTCGTTGTTGTTCATGGCTGCATGAGGTTCTGGAAGGAGGGGACGGCGCGGGCGGGTTTCACGCTCGCGACCTTGATGGCGTTGCGGCCGTTGTGGGTGCCGAACGAGCCGGTGAACAGCGGGGTCTGCTCGACCTGCAGCGTCACCGTCTCGGGCAGGTCGATCGGGATCACGTCGCCGACCTTCAGCCGGCACAGCTCGCGCAGGCTGATCTGCCGATGTGCGATCGCGCTGCTCAGCTCGACCTCGGCCTCCTGCAGCTGGGCGCGCATCGCGCGGGTCCAGCCTTCGTCGCGTTCGACCCGGTCGCTCTGCAGGCCGGCATCGAGCTGCTCGCGGATCGGCTCGAGCATCGAGTAGGGAATCGAGATGTGGAACTCGCCGCCGCCGCCTTCCAGCTCCACGTGGAAGCGGCTGACGACGATGTACTCGCGCGGGCTGATGATGTTGGCGAAGTGCGGGTTGACCTCGGAGTTCATGTACTCGAACTCCACCGGCATCACCGGCGCCCAGGCTTCCACCAGGTCGGCGAAGGTCTGCTTGAGCAGCAGCTGGATCACGCGCATTTCCGTGGGCGTGAACTCGCGGCCCTCGATGCGGGTGTGGTACTTGCCGTTGCCGCCGAAGAAGTTGTCCACCACGGTGAACACCAGGCGCGGCTCGTACACCACCAGCGCAGTGCCGCGCAGCGGCTTCATCTTGACCAGGTTGAGGTTGTTGGGGACCTGCAGCGAGTGCATGTACTCGCCGAAGCGCATCATGTCGACGCCGCGCACGGACAGGTCGGCCGAGCGCCGCAGCAGGTTGAACAGGCCGATGCGCCAGGTGCGGGCAAAGCGCTCGTTGATCATCTCCAGCGTCGGCAGGCGGCCACGGACGATCTTGTCCTGGCTGGCGAAGTCGTAGCTGCGGGCCTCACCGGGCGTGGGCTCGGGGTCTTCGACCTCGACCGCTCCGCTGTCCACGCCGTGCAACAGGGCATCGATCTCGTCCTGGGAGAGCAGGTCTGCGCTCATCGGTCGGCCTACTGGGTCACGAAGCTGGTGAAGTAGACGGCTTCGACGGCGCTGGGGGCGCCTTCGGCCTTGAGCAGCGCCTGCACTTCCTCGCGGGCCTTCTCCTGCAGGCGCTCCTTGGCGCTGCGCTGGGTGAGCTGGTCGGCCGAGTACTGGCCGAACAGCAGCAACAGGCGGTTGCGGATGGCCGGGGCGTGCAGCTCGATCGCTTCGCTGGTGGGCATGTCGCGGGTCATCAATTGCACGTCGGCCTGCAGGTAGCGGACCGAGTCGACGTCGGAGAGGTTGACCACGAAAGCCGGGTCCAGCGGGAAGTACATCGCCGGATTACGCGTGCCGGCAGGGGCCTCGGCCGATGCCGCATCGTCAGCCGGGGGCGGCGCCTGGCGCGAGGAATACCAGAACCATCCGCCGCCGCCGGCAAGCGCCAGCAGCAGGACGATGACGATGATCCAGGGCAGTTTGCTGCCGGACTTGGCGGTGGGCTCGGTGGACACGCGATGACTCCTGACAGGTGTTGCCAGGGTCTGTGCAAGGGGCGTGCCGCGAGCGGCGGCGGGGGGAAGTCGGGGTTTTGACGCAATCCTGAACGAAGCGGGCGCCGGTTATCCGGCGCCCGGTGTCAGGCGTATTCGTCCAGCAGGCCGCGGCGGACGAGTGGCGCCACGGAGATGGCGGTTTCCGCCGCTCCGTCTTCCAGCACCAGGCCTTCGGCGGCCTGGGCCTGCCCCGGCTGCCTGCCACCGCTGCCGACATCGGCCTGCGCCAGTTCCAGGCCGTGTTGGGCGAGCTGGTCGCGCAGGCGGCCCATGCTGGCTTCCAGTGCCTGCCGCACGTCGGCGTTGGCGGAGCTGAACTCGGCGCTCACGCGGCTGCCGTCCATTTGCAGGCGGACGTCGATCGGGCCGGCGTGGTCGGGGCTGACCCGGATCTCGGCGCGGCCGATGCGTTGCTCGGCCAGCCAGCCTATCCGCGCGCCGAAGCCTTCGTCGAAGCCGGCATCGGGATCGGCGGGCAGGGCCACCGGCCCGGAGGCCAGGGCAGCGGGGCTGGCACGCGTGAGGGCCGCCGGGGCGGTGGAGACTGTCGCCTGCGGTCGCTCGGCGGATTCGGGGCCGCCCGCCGTGTCCGCCAGCGTATCCGCGCCGGCGTCCCGGCCCTGGAGCATTTCGAGCGCCTTGGCGAACTCCTGCGGCAGCGCCGCCATCTCGGTGGCGACGGCGGCCGGCGCGAGCGGGGGCGTCGCCATCGCGGCGGTGCCGGTGGGCGCGAACGGGGCCGGCGTGGTTGCACCCTCCGCCGCGGGAGGCGCCTGCACGAGTGACGAGAGCCCGGCGAGCACCGCCGCCGTGGCTTCCGCGCCGCCACTGCCCTTCGCCAGTGAAGGCAACCCGGAGCCGGCTGCGCCCGCGAGCGGGGCAAATACCGCCACCGGCGCGGTCGCGGCGGGCGGCGGCGGGAAGGGCCCGCCGAGCAGTGCCAGCAGTTGTTCCGGCCCCCCCTCTTCGCGTGGCGGGTTGTCGGTCGTGGCAAGTGCCGCGTCCTCGTTTGCGGGCGCGCGGGCGGCGTCCCCGGTCGCAGCCGTGTCCGCGGTCTTCGCACCCGGGTCCGCTTTCGCGGCTCCAGTGGCTGTTCCGGTCCCCGCCAACATCCCGGCGAAGCCGTCACCGGCGGCTTCGTCGCCCGGCTTGGCGGCACCATTCGACGACCCCATCCGGGCCGGTGCAGCGGGTGGTGCTGCCGGCAGCCCGCCGGGCATCACTGCGCCGGCTCCGTTTCATCGGCCTGGGCGGCATTGCGCAGGCGCCGTGCGCCCAGGTCGTCGAGCTCGTTCTGGGAGCGCTTCTCGTCCACCCGGGCCTCTTCGGCACGGTAGCTGTTGGAGAGCTTCTCGAGCACGTGGGTCTCTCGGCTGGCCAGCAGCAGGCGGGTGCGTTCGACATCGCCCTTGTGGCGGTTGTCATCGACCACGCGGCTCTGCTGCGCGATGGCGGCGTCCAGCCGTTCGCGGAAGGCGAGGCGGTTGGCCAGCAGGGCCGGGCTGGTCATCGCCGATGCCGGCGTGGCGTATTCGTCGGCATACCGGCGCAGCGCCTCCAGGCGCGCCTGCTGCTCGGCCAGCACGCGATCCTGCTCCGCCACCCTGCGGGCGACATCGTCCTGGCGTTGCTGCTTCACCTTGAGCAATGGATCGAGTCGTTGCGATCGCATGGGTGCTACGTCTCCTGGGTGGGGGCTTGCGGGGTATCGGATACATCGTCGAGCAGGCGTGCCAGCGCATCGCGGCTGGACTGGACATCGGCGGCTTCGCTGACGTCCTGGCCGAGGAAGGCCTGGATCGCCGGCCAGCGCGCCAGCGCTTCGTCGACGCTGGGGTCGCTGCCGCGCTGGTAGGCGCCGATGGCGATCAGGTCGCGCTGGGTGTTGTAGGCCGCCATCAGGCGCTTGAGCTTGCGGATGCGGGCGCGCCATGCCGGGTCGGTGATCTCCTGCATGACGCGGCTGACGGAGACCTCAACGTCGATCGCGGGGTACTGGCCGGCATCGGCGATGCGGCGGGTCAGCACGATGTGGCCGTCGAGGATGGCGCGCGCGGCGTCGGCGATGGGCTCTTGCTGGTCGTCGCCTTCGGTGAGGACCGTGTAGAACGCGGTGATCGAGCCGCGGCCGTCGGCGCCGTTGCCGGCGCGTTCGACCAGTTGCGGCAGCTTGGCGAAGACCGACGGCGGGTAGCCGCGGGTGGTCGGCGGCTCACCGACGGACAGGCCGATCTCGCGCTGTGCATGGGCGAAGCGGGTGAGGGAATCCATCAGCAACAGCACATGCAAGCCCTGGTCCCGATACCACTCGGCGATGGCGGTGGCACGCAGGGCGCCGTGCAGGCGGGCCAGCGGCGGGCGGTCGGCCGGGGCCGCCACCACCACGGCGCGGCGCATGCCTTCCTCGCCCAGCGTGCTCTCGACGAAGTCGCGCACTTCGCGGCCTCGCTCGCCCACCAGCCCCACGACGATGACGTCGGCGGCGGTGAAGCGGGTCATCATGCCCAGCAGCGTCGACTTGCCGACGCCGGAGCCGGCGAACAGGCCGATGCGCTGGCCGCGGCCGATCGGCAGCAACGAGTTGATCGCGCGCACGCCCACATCCAGCGACTGGGTGATCGGTGCACGCATCAGCGGGTTGATCGGTACCGCCCCGAGGCCGACCCAGCTTTCCGGCCGCAGCGGGCCACGGCCGTCCAGCGGCACGCCGTCGCTGTCGATCACCCGGCCCAGCAGGCCTTCGCCAACGGCGACTTCGCCGCGGCTGCGGGTGCTGACCACGCGTGCGTTCGGCAGCAGGCCGGCGAGGTCGGCGGTGGGCATCAGGAAGGTGCGTTCGCCCGAGAAGCCGACCACCTCGGCGTCGACCCAGTGGCCGCCGGCGGTTTCCACCCGCACGTGCGAGCCCAGCGGGGCACTGCAGCCGGAAGCCTCCAGGGTCAGGCCGACGGCGCGGCGCAGTACGCCTTCGCGGGCCAGGCCCAGCGACGGCGGCTGCGGGTTGGCGGCGGCCAGGCGGGTGGCCAGGCGCAGGTTGCGGACTTCTTCCCACTGCTCGGCGGCGACTCCGCTCATGGCATGGCCTCTTCGTCACGCGGGGGGTGGGCGACCATCGCCACATCCATGCAGGCCTGCAGGCGGGCGGCGAGGGTGCCGTCGATGCGCACGCTTTCGCTGTGCAGGCGCAGTTCGCCGCGGGCCAGCGATGTGTCCGCGGTCAGGCGCACGCCGCTCAGGCCCGCCAGGTGCGGTGCCAGCACGCCGAGGTCGTCGGGGTGCAGGCGCAGTTCGATCTCGCGCGAGCTGGTGCCGACGGCGTCCAGCGCCTCGCGGACCAGGTCGGCCAGCAGGGTGGGATCGGCCTGGTAGGTGCGGCCCAGCAGGTTGCCGGCGATGCGCACCGCCAGCTCGCCCAGTGCATCGGCCACCTCGTCGTCCAGCCGCGACAGCGGCCGGGTGAAGCCATCGAGGATGCCTTCGATCTGGGCGATCATGCGGCGGATCTCGGCCTGGCCCGAGGCCAGCCCCTCGGCGTGGCCGGCGGCATAGCCTTCCTCGCGCGCGGCCTGTTCCAGCGCCTGGATTTCCTCGACGCTGGGCAGCCGCGGTGCGGGCTCTTCCTCGACCACCGGGGCGGGGTGGGCGGCCAGGTCCAGGTCCGGCGCCGTCCAGCGCACCGCGTGCATGCCATCGGCCAGGGCGATCATACGAACGCCTCGGCCTTGGCGGCGAGCTGGATGGTGCCGGCGTCGGCCATCTTGCGCACCTCGGCCAGGATCTCCTTCTGTGCGGCTTCGACCTCGGCCAGGCGCACCGGCCCGCGGGCCTCCATGTCCTCTAGCAGGATCTCGGCCGCGCGCTGGGACATGTTGGTGGTGATCTTCTCGCGCACCTTCTGGTCGGCGCCGCGCAGGGCCAGTGCCAGCTTCTCGGTGGAAATCTCGCGCAGCACCGTCTGGATGGCGCGGTCGTCGATCTCGGCCAGGTTGTCGAATACGAACATCAGGTCACGGATCTGGACGCCGAGCGGCTCGTCGATCTCGCTGATCGCGCCGAGGATCTGTTCGTCCTGCCCGGTGTCCATGAAATTGAGGATGTTGGCGGCCACCCGCACGCCGCCCACCGAGGACGACTTCAGGTTCTGGCTGCCGGCGAACTGGCGCGCCATCACGTCGTTGAGCTCGTTCAGCGCATTGGGCGGGATGCCGTCCAGCGTGGCGATGCGCAGCAGCACGTCGGCGCGAACGCGGTCGGTGAGGCACTTGAGCACCTCGGCGGCCTGGTCTTCATCCAGGTGGGCCATGACGATGGCGATGATCTGCGGGTGCTCGTTGCGCACCAGCTCGGCGATCGCGCGCGGCTCCATCCACTTCAGGGTGTCGAGCCCGGAGGTGTTGCGGCCGGCAAGGATGCGGTCGATGAGGCTGCCGGCACGCTCCTCGCCCAGGGCCTGGGTCAGGACCGCGCGGATGTAGTCGTCGGCGCCGGCACCGATCGCGCTGGGCTGGGCCAGGGTTTCGACGAAATCCTCGAACACCGCGGCCACGGTATTGCGCGAGACGCCGCCGACCGAGGTCATGGCCATGCCGAGCTTCTGCACTTCCTTGGCGCCCATGTGCTTGAGCACTTCGGCCGCCTGTGCCTCGCCCAGCGACAGCAGCACCACCGCGGCACGCTGCACGCCGGTCAGCGGCTCTTCCTTGTTCTTGGGATCAGCCATCTTGTTCAACCCAGCTGCGGACCACGTTGGCGACCCGCTTGGGATCGCTGCTGACTGCAGTGCGTGCCACCTGCAGCTTTTCGTCGAAGTTCATCGGGGCGTCGGCGGCGTCGTCCAGCTGCGCCGGCGCCTTGGCCTTGGGCTTGGACAGGGTGACGGGGATCTCCTCCTCGTCGTCCTCGACCAGCGTCGCCACGGTCGTACGCGGCTTGGCCGGCGCGATCAGCTGGCGGAAGGCCGGCCGCAGCACGGTGAAGATCAGCGCCAGGACCGCAAGTCCGCCCAGCGCGATGCGCAGCAGCTCCTTGGTGCGCGGGTGCTGCCAGAACGGTGCGCCTTCGGGCTCGTCGATGGCGTTGCGGGCGAAGGGGGCATTGACCACGGTGACCATGTCGCCGCGCTCGTCGTCGAAGCCGATCGCGCGCTGCACCAGCGATTCGATGCGCGCGAGTTCGTCGGCGGTCAGGGCACGCCACTCCACCTTGCCCTCGGCATCGGGCGCTCCCGGCACGTTGTCGACCAGCACCGCCGCGGTGACGCGGGTGATGCGGCCGGGCGCCTGGCGGGTGTGGGTCAGGGTGCGGTCGATCTCGTAGTTGCGCACCGCGGTGCGCGAGCCCTGGCCGCCATCGGCGGTGGCCGGTGCCGGGGCCTGCGCGGCTTCGGCCGCGGCCGCCGCTGCTTCCGGAGTGTTGGCGGCCGCGCCCGGTACGCCCTGCGGCGGCCTCGGGCCGATATCGCCGGATTCGGAGATCTGCTCGCTGCGGACGATCGCCGGCTCCGGCCCGTACTGCTCGCGCGCCTGTTCGGTCTGGGAGAAGTCCATGTCCACGCTGACCTGGGCACTGACGCGGCCGGGGCCGGCCAGCGGGGCGAGCAGCTCCTGGATGCGCTGCACGTAGACGGCTTCCTGGCGCTGCTGCTGCTCGAAGCGCTTGGCGCCCATCGCCGACTCGCTGTCGGGATCGGGGTTGGAGAGCATGCGGCCGAACTGGTCGACCACGGTGACGCTTTCGGGGGAGAGCTGCGGAATGCTGTTGGCGACCAGGTGCACGATGGCGTTGACCTGGCCGGCCTCGAGAACGCTGCCGTTGCCCAGGTGCAGCACCACCGAGGCGCTGGCCGGGTCCTTCTGGCGGGTGAAGGCGCTGGGCTTGGGGATGGCCAGGTGCACGCGGGCCTCGCGCACCGGGCGCAGGTTGGCAATGGTGCGGGCCAGTTCGGTCTCCAGTGCGTGCTGGTAGCGCGCGCTCTCGACGAACTGGCTGGTGCCGAAGCCCTGGTCGCCCTGCAGCGATTCGAAGCCGCCGCCTTCGGCCGGCAGGCCGGCCGAGGCCAGCGCCAGCTTGGCCGGGCCAAGCTGTTCGCCCGGCACCGCCAGCGCGCCGGTGGAGGGATCGATCCGGAACGGGATCTGCGCCGCACGCAGCAGGTCGGAGGCCTCAGTGGTCGACTTGCCGTCCATGCCGGCGAACACCGGCACGTAGTCCGGGCGCTGGGTCCAGAAGAACAGCCACAGGCCCAGTCCGATGGTGGCGGCGACCAGGGCGAACAGGCCCAGCTGGCGCACCACCGGGATGTCCTGCAACGGTCCCAGCTCGCGCAGGTTGTTGGCGGCGTTCTTGGGCAGTGCGATGACGCTCATCGGGCAAGGTCTCGGAAGGTCGGGGTGGGCGTGGGGCTATGCGCGGCGTTGGCGGCCATGTCAGACCGGCATGTTCATGACGTCCTGGTAGGCCTGCACCATGCGGTTGCGGACCTCCACGGTGGCCTTGAATGCGACCGACGACTGCTGCATGGCGACCATCACCCGCGCCAGGTCGGCGCGCGGGTCGCCCATTTCGAACGCCTGCTGCAGCGCGCCGGATTTGGCCTGCGCGCTGCTGACGCTGTCGATGGCGTTGTTCAGGGTCTCGGCGAAGCCGGGGGCCTTGCCCGGATCGACCCGGCCGGCACCCGGAAGTCCCGGGTTGGTCGGGTTGATGGCATTGCCGGCCGGCGAATCGGCCAGCGCCCCGCCCGCGCGCATCTCATGGGCGCGGATCTGGGAGAGGATCGATGAAATCGCGTCGGTCATGGCCGGGCATCAACTTTCTGGCTTCGCTGCCGATGGATAGGCAAGTGCCGTGCCAGAACAGTGACGGGATCCCGTCGTGCGGACGCGCCATGGCCTTGGCACCGCCTCAGGCGGCGCTGGTGCGGTCGCCCTTGCCGTCGTCGCCGGCCTCGCCTTCGGCGCCGGCGCTGGTGCCGTCGCGGTCGATGCCGTACTTGCGCAGTTTCTCCACCAGGGTGGTGCGGCGCAGGCCGAGCAGGGGCGCGGCATGGGCGACCACGCCGTCCGCCTGTTGCAGGGCGGCCCGGATCAGCTCCAGCTCCACCTCGGCGATGTGCGAGCGCAGGTCGATGCCTTCGGCGGGCAACGTCGCGCGCGGCATGAGGGCGGCCGGATCCATCGAGGTGGTCGGCTCGGGGATCGGGTCCTCGTCCGGCAGGTCGGGCACCGCGGCGCGGTAGCGGGCGGGCAGGTCGGTGGCCCGGACCATGCCCGCCGGGTGCAGCACGGCCAGGCGCTCCAGCAGGTTGCTCAGCTCGCGCACGTTGCCGGGCCAGGCGTAGTGGCGCAACACCTCCACCGCACCGCTGCTGAGCGATACCTGGCCACGGCCGGCCTTGGCCAGTTGGGCGGTGATCGCCGCGATCAGGTCCGGCAGGTCGTCGGCGCGCTCGCGCAGTGGCGGCATCTCGATCGGGAAGACGTTGAGCCGGTAGAACAGGTCCTCGCGGAACTTGCCCTCGGCGATGTGGGTTTCAAGGTTGCGATGAGTGGCCGCGACCACGCGCACGTCGCATTCGATCACCTGGGCGCCGCCGACGCGCTCGAAGGTCCGCTCCTGCAGCACGCGCAACAGCTTGACCTGCATCGCCAGCGGCATGTCGCCGATTTCGTCGAGCAGCAGGGTGCCGCCCTCGGCCATCTCGAACCGCCCCTTGCGCTGGGTCAGCGCGCCGGTGAAGGCGCCTTTTTCGTGTCCGAACAGTTCGCTTTCCAGCAGGTCCGGCGGGATCGCACCGCAGTTGATCGCCACGAATGGCTTGTTGCGGCGCTTGGATCGTTCGTGCACGGCCCGCGCGGCGACCTCCTTGCCGGTGCCGGATTCACCAAGGATCAGCACCGTAGTGTCGAACGGCGCGACCTGGTCGATCATGCGCGACAGGCGCAGGGTCGCCGCGCTGCGCCCGGTCGGGCCGCCGGTGGAATGCTCGCGCTGCTCGTCCTCGTTGATGCGTTTCAGGCTGGCGCGGCGCAGTGCCTCCTGCAGCTGGTTACGGCGGACCGGATAGTCCAGTGGCCACAGGTTCTCTGGGTGCAGCGCCTTGCGCCAGGGCGCGTCGTCGTGGCCCGGGAGCACCATCAACGGCGGGTGCAGTGGTTGGCCGCCCAGCCACTCGGCGAAGGCCGGCCACGCGGCATCGCCGTCGACGTCGCCCACCACCACCGCAACCCAGTCGCTGGGCTTGGCCCGGGACAGGTCGACGTCGCCCGGTTCGGCGACGCGCGGGGTGAAGTCCATGAACTCCAGCAGGGTGGCGATGCGCTCGGCGCGCTCCATGTCCCCGTCGAGCACAAGGATGCGCGACTCGCTCATGCGGTGACTCCGGTCCCCGCCCCGGCGGCACCGGCAGCGCCGGCCGCAGTGTCGGCGGTACCGGCGGGCTCGCGGCCGGCGAGCGCCTCCAGCAGCGGGATCACGTCGTGGATGTAGGACAGCTTGCTGACGAAGGCGTCGGCACCGGCACGCAGCGCGTGCTCGCGGTGCTCTGCATCGTCGAAGTGGCTGGCGATCACCACGTAGGGCGGATCGTCCTGGGCCTTGATGAGTCGCGTGGCCTGCAAACCGCCCATCTCGGGCATGGCCAGGTCCATCAGTACGGCATCAGGATGCAGGGCCTCGCATTGGGCGATGGCCTCGATGCCGTTGGCGGCCGAGCCGGCGACGGTGATCCAGTCGAGCCGGCGCAGGTGGCGCAGCGCGGCGTTGATGAAGCCCTCGTGGTCGTCGACCAGCAGGATGTTGAGCGTGCGCATGGAGGGATCCTCGGGAGTCAGGGCCGGGCCGGTGGGGGTGGTCACGCCGCGGCCTTGCGCGCCGGGCGCTGGCGTGCCCGGGCGGGGCCGATGGAGAGCTGGTCACGATACTTCGCAACGGTCCGGCGCGCGATACGCACGCCCTGGCGCTCCAGCATGCCGGCGATGGTGTCGTCGGCCAGCGGGGCGTGCGGCGGCTCGTTGTCGATCAAGCGCTTCACCATCGCCTTCACCGCGGCGCCGGAGACCTCTGCGCCTTCCAGCCGCACCGCGAACAGGCGCTTGAGCTCGAAGGTGCCGCGCGGCGTCTGGATGTACTTGCCGGTGGTGATGCGCGAGACGGTGGACTCGTGCATGCCGATGGCGTCGGCGACCTCGCGCAGGGTGAGCGGCGCGATGGCCTCCTCGCCGCGCACGAGGAACTCGCGCTGGCGCTCGACCAGCACCTGGGCGGTGCGCATCAGGGTGTCGTTGCGCATGGCCACGCCGCGGACCAGCCAGCGGGCCTCGTCCAGCAGTCCGCGCAGCACGGACTGGTCGCCCGGCGCCTGCGCCAGCGCGCTTTCGCAGTGGGCGGAGATGCGGATGCGCGGGGCACTGCGGCCGTTGAGCGCCACCCGCCATTCACCACCGAGGAAGCGCACCACCACGTCGGGCACGATGTAGGCGGACGGCGCGTCGACCGGCTCCTCCACCGCGCACGGGCGCAGCGATGTCACCAGCGCGACGGCCGCGGCGGTGTCGTCGGCAGTACTACCCAGGGCCTTGGCGAGGGCGGCATGGTCATGCGAGGCCAGCAGGGCGAGGTAGTCGGAAAGGATGCGTGCGGCCAAGGCGCGCTCCGGGGTGTCGGGCAGCTGGGCCAGCTGGGCCTGCAGGCATTCGCCGGGATCGGCCGCGGCCATGCCCGGCCAAGGGCCGTTGAGCAGGCGCAGCCGGATCACGTCCATCTCGCGTTTGTCGCAACCACAGGCATCGGCACCTTCGGCCAGCAACTCGTCCAGTGGGTGCTCCAGGTAGCCGCGGTCGTCGCAGCGGTCCAGCCACCACTGGGCGAGCACCAGGTCCGCCTCGCGCCACGTCACCGCGAGCTCCTGCAGCAGGCGCACGCGCGGATCGCTGGAGCTGCCGGCGGCGATGCGGGCCATGCCGTCATCGTCGGCGCCCATGCCCCCGCTGCTGCTGGAGGTGAAGGCCGGTTCGGGCAACTCGTCCCACGCTGCGGCTTCGAGCGCCGCGTCGTCACCGGCCGCATCCACGCCCTCGGCGTCGGTTTCACCGGCTTCGTCGCCCTCGTCGGCCTCGAGCATCGGATTGCGCTCCAGTGCCTGCAGCAGTTCCATTTCCAGCTGCGGGGCGGTCAGCTGCAGCAGCCGGATCGACTGCAGCAACTGCGGCGTCAGGTTGACGCTTTGCGACATCTGCGTGCGGACGGTGTTCTTCACGGTTCCCCCGGAATGGATCCGGTCGTGGTACGGATCCTGCAGGCGAATCATGCGCCCACGCCGGCGGCTGTCGAATCAGGGCATGCCCGAACCGCGTACCGGCAGCCCCCACCCGATGTAGGGGAATTCCCCACATGGCGCCGGAAACCCGACGCCGACAGGTGCGCGGGCTACAGCGCGCTGCCGTGCAGCCGCATCGCCATGCGCAGCAGCTCGTGGCCGCTGCGGCAGCCCAGCGCCGCCATCATCCGCGCCCGGTGGGTCTCCACCGTCTTGACGCTGATGCCCAGGTCGGCGGCGATCTGCTTGGTGCTGCGGCCGGCGCCGATCGCGGCGAGGATCTCGCGCTGGCGTGGGGGCAGGGCATCGACGCCCTCCGCCGGGGCCTGGCGCCCCCGCAACTGGGGGGCCGATACCTGGGGACTGAGGTAGGTGCGGCCGGTCGCCGCGGCGCGTATCGCGATCTCCAGCTCCGCCGGTGCGGCCTCCTTGACCACGAAACCCGAGGCGCCGCGATCCAGGGCTTCGCGTACATGGCCGGGGTCGTCGTGCATCGACATGATGACCACCGCGCTTGCGGGGCAGGTGCGGCGCAGCTCGTCCAGGGCCTCGAACCCGTTGCGGCCGGGCATGGAGAGGTCCAGCAGGATGACGTCGGGACTGGTGCCGCGGGCACGGATGACGACCTCGTCGGCACTGGCCGCCTCGGCGACCACCTCCACCGCATCGAACGACTCGAGCAGCCGACGCAGCCCGGCGCGGATCAGGGTGTGGTCGTCGCAGATCAGCACGCGAAGCAAGCAGGGACTCCATCCGGAAGGGCTCAGGGCACCTTAGCCGACGGCGGAGCGGGGCACCACAGGTCAGCGGGGGCGGCGGGCCTCGGCCACGGCGCGGCGATGGATCCGGAAGAGATGGCGCTCCACCGCCGAGACCAGGGGCGGCGGCAACGGCTGGAAGCGCAGCCACAGGTGGTGGCCGCTGGCGTCGGCCACGCTGGCCAGTACCGTCGCCGGCAACTCCAGCGGTTCCGGCAGCCAATCGCAGGCCTGGACGCGGAACATGCCGTTGCTTCCGGGCGCGTTGCCGGCGCCATCGGCTTCTGCGGCCAGGCAGGCACCCAGCGCGGACCACTGCAGGCGGCGGGGCGCCGGTGGCGGGCGATGCGAGCTCACCAGGGTGGCCACCAGCGAGGTCAGCAGGTCCAGCTTGGCCTCCACGCGCTGCAGGGCGTGCTCGTGGGCGCCGCGCTCGTCACTCTCTTCGACCTTGCCGTCCTCGATGATCGCGATCGAGTGCAGCAGGGCCTCGGCGCGCTGGCAGGCGACCCGCACGGCCGCGGGGTCGAACTCCATGGGAACGAACGCGGCGGCACGGGTTTCCTCGCAGACCAGCGAGTCCCCGAACACCTGCGCGCGTGCGTTCTCCGCGTTCATCCGCCTGCGCCCGCCAGGTAGGCCTGGGCGCCGCGGCGGTTGTCCTGCAGGCGCCTGAGCGCGTCGGAGGTCTCGCTGCGGGCGGACTTGAGCTGCTCCAGCAGCAGGCGCTGCTGTGACAGCAGGGCGACCCAGGCACTACGGTCGGGTTGGAGGCCGTCCGCGCTGCCGCCGGGTGTTTCCAGGGCCTCCCGGACTTCGCGTTCGTGGCCGGCGATCAGGCTGGCGGCCATGTCCCATTCACCGGCGTCCAGTGCGCGACGGATGGCATCGATGGGCAGGGTCGGGGTCATGCTGTTGCTCCGGCGGTGCTGGTGTCCGAGTCGGGGTCGATGGCAAGCCAGGCGCTTTCGATGTCGCCCAGCAGGTCGTCGATCTCCAGCAGGGGGGCGGCGTCGTTGTTGGCGTTGGCGACCACCAGTCGGCGCTGGGCGTAGTCGTACAGGGCCTCCAGCCCGGCCGCGATGTCGCCGCCGGCCTTCATGTCGAGCGTGCTGTTGAGTCCGGCGATGATGGCGCTGGCCTCGTTGATGGCGATGGCCTTGCGCGCCATGTCTCCGCGCTCGAGGCAGGCGGCCGCGAGCTGCGCGCGCTTGCGGGCACCGGCGAGCATCAGCGCGACGAGCTGGTGCGGGCTGGCGTCCAGCACGGCGCTGCTGACCCCGGTCTGGTGGTACTGGTTGGCGTAGTTGCGGGCGCTATGCATGGCGGTCTCAGGCGTTCATATTGGTCAGCTGGCCGAGCTGCTGGGCCAGGAAGGAGCTGGTGCTGGACATCTTCGCGACCATGGTGTCCAGCGCGGTGAACTGGCGCATGTAGTTGGCGCGCACATTCTCGATGCGGCGGTCGAAACTCTCGCGCTGGGTCTCCAGCGACTCCAGGCGCGCATTCAATGCCTTGGTGCGGCCGGTGATCATCCCGTCGTCGCCGAGGTAGGACTTCAAAGCGGCCGCAAGCGGCTGCTGCAGTGTGCCGTCCTCGCCTACCAGCCTCTGCACGGCTTCCGGATCCGCGGCGATGGCGGCGTCAAAGGTGGCGCCGTCCAGGCTGAGGGAGCCGTCGACCTTGGTCTTGAGCCCCAGCTCGGCGAGTTCGGCATAGTTCTGGCTGATGATGCCGCGCAGGTTCTGGGTAATGCCGCGGGGTGCGGCGTCACCACTGAGGGCCGCGCCGTCGCTGTCCGCGCCACCGGCGGCGCTCTGCGTGCGCAGTGCGCTCAGGGCGGTGTTGTAGGCGCTGATGAAGCTCAGCATCGTGGCCTTGAGCGGGCTCGCGTCAGCCGTCAGGTCAAGGGAGAAAGATTCGCCGGGCTTGGCTTGCGTCAGGTCGATGGTGACGCCGTCGATGAGGTCATCCAGGTGGTTGCTGCTGCTGGTGCGGGTGATGCCGTCGACGATCACCCTGGCATCGTTGCCGGCATCGGCGACCTGCAGGCTGCCGCCGGTGGTGGCCAATGAAGACAATCCGCCGTCGCCACCACTTGCGCTGATCTGCAGGCGGCCTTCGCTGCCGGTTTCAGTGGAGGCCAGGACCAGCACGTCGCCGGCGTCGCCACGGATGACGGTGGCAGTCACGCCCTTGCCCTCGGCCTTGGCGTTGATGGCATCGCGGATCTCGGCGAGGGAACCCTCGCCCTCGGCGATGTCGATATCGATCGCCTCGCCGTCACCGACGACGATCGAAAGGCGGCCGTGGCCGACCTGGCTGTCGGCGGCCGATGCCGCGGAATGGAGCTTGTGCGTGGAGGCCAGGCTTTCAACGGTGACGCGATAGCTGCCCAGCGCCGCCTTCGCATCCGCGGTCGCGGTAAAGCCGGCATCGGTGCCCACGCTGACCTTGCGCCCCAGCGAAGCGCCGCTGCCGTCGAACTTCTGGAGCGCGCTCTGCAGTCCCGACAGTCCGCTGCTGAGCTTGCCGAAGGCGGATATCTGCGCCTCGGCCTTGCTCTCGATGCGGTTGAAGCGCAGGTCCCCGGGTGCGCGCTCGGCGGCGACCAGCTGGGTCACCATCGTGTGCACATCGAGGCCGGAGCCGACGCCTGGGCTGGAGAGTGATGCCACTGCTGCCTCCTGGGGCGGGTGGACGTGGAAGATCCATGGGTCCGGGCAAGAACCGTTCCGCCGGATCGTTGACGCGGTGCCTGGTGGCGCCGGTCCCTGTACTGGATAACGGCCGCTCGCCGAAGGGCTTTAGCGGCGGGAGGCGGGCGCGCCCCATAAAAAAACCGGCCAGGACATGCCTGGCCGGTTCTCATGCGGCGGCCGACGAGACCGGCCGACGTGGGTTCGTGATCAGCGCAGCAGGCTGAGCACGCTCTGCGAGGACTGGTTGGCCTGGGCCAGCATCGCGGTACCGGCCTGCTGCAGGATCTGCGTGCGCGACAGGTTGGCGGTTTCCTTGGCGTAGTCGGCGTCCATGATCCGGCTGCGGGCAGCGGAGAGGTTCTCCGAGCTGGTCTGCAGGTTGGTCACGACCGAGGAGAAGCGGTTCTGGACGGCACCCAGGTCGGCGCGACCGTCGTTGACTTCCTTCAGAGCAGCATCGACCTGCTTCATGGCCAGTTCGGCGCCAGCGTAGGAGCTGATGTCGAGCGTCGCGATGCCGGTGGTGGTGTTGTCGACCGAGACGGCAGCGCCTGCGCCATTGAAGCCCGTCAGCGTGCCGCCATCGGTGCCGCCAAGGGTGAAGGCGGCGTCAGAAGACAGCTCGAGCTTACCGGTCGACTCGTTCACGCGGGCATTGACGCCGGTCTCGGTCGACACGTTGTTGATGGCGTTGGCCACCTGGGCTGCACGCTGCGAGGCGGTGCCGACCGCATCCAGAGGACCGATGTCAGTGCCGTTGATGGTCAGCGAACCGGCGACGACGGCACCCGTCCCGAGGCCCGAGATGGCGCTCGATTCGGCAGTGGAGACACTGATGGTGCCGCCCAGTGCGGCGATGTTCGCATCAACCGGGGTGTTGACGGTGATCGTGTCGCCGGCATTGGCGCCGACCTGGAACACGAAGGAAGAAGCATCGCCATTGAGCAGCTTGGTGCCGTTGAAGTTGGTCGTGTCTGCGACGCGGTCGATCTCGCTCAGCAACTGGTCGACTTCCTTCTGCAGGGCGGCGCGGTCGTCGCTGGAGTTGGTGGCGTTGGCGGACTGCACGGCCAGCTCGCGGATGCGCTGCAGGTTGTTGCCGATCTCACCCATCGCGCCTTCGGCGGTCTGGGCCAGCGAGATGCCGTCGTTGGCGTTGCGGGCGGCCTGGTCCATGCCGCGGATCTGCGTGGTGAAGCGCTCGGAGATGGCGAGGCCGGCGGCGTCGTCCTTCGCGCTGTTGATGCGCAGGCCCGAGGACAGGCGCTGGATGGTGGTGCCGAGGTCGGCGCTGTTGGTGGTCAGGTTGCGCTGCGCGTTGAGCGACATGACGTTGGTATTGATGACAGACATTTTGAGATCTCCTGGATTCGAAATCCGGCTTTGCGCGCCGGTTGGCTTCGCAGGGGGTTGCCGTATCCGGTCCTGTCCGCTGCTGTGAAAGGTAACGGCGGCCGGTTGTCAAGCTTTAGGAAAAAACAGAACTTTTTTTACGGAATGTGTGCGATCAGAGCTTGTTGAACAGCGACAGGCCCTGCATGCGCATCGTCACCTGCTGGGCAGCCTCGAGCGCGGTGATCTGCATGCTGAAGCGCGTGGCGGCTTCGGCGACGTCGGTATCGCGCAGGTCGGAGAGTGTGGTTTCAAGCGACAGCGCGGTGGCGCTCCGGCTCTCCTCCGCGTGGTCCAGGCTGGACAGCCGTGAGCCGGTGCCCGCGCGTGCAGAGAGCAGGTGCTCCTGGGCGGTCGCAAGATCACCCAGGCCTGCTGAAAGCACGTTGATCCGACTTGCGTCGGCGGCGGCTGTTCCCCCCGGTGCCTCCATGGCATCAGCCAATGCATCAAGCGTGGCGAAAATGTCGCGGTTGACGGCCGGGCCGACGCTGAAGGTATCGCCGGCTGCGGGTGTGCCTCCCAGCTTCATCTGCACACCACCGGCGCTGATGGTCTCGCCATCCTGCCAGGTGCCGGTGGCGATCTCGGTGCCGGTGGCATCCAGCACGCGGTAGGTATCCGCCGTGCTGAACTCCACACTGATCCCGTCGCCGCTCCACGCGGCATGGTCGGTGACGCTGCTGGTGGCCAGCACGCCGCTGCCGGTGTTGGCGGCGCCCGCACTGGCGCGCACGATGCCGTCGCCGGTAGGGACGCGCATGAACAGTGCACTGCCCGCGTCGGTGTCGCCCAGCAACAGCCCGGGTGCGACCTCGACATCGTTGCGGCCGTCATTGCCGACGTAGGCGACGTTGCCGCCGTTGTCGGCGAACGGCACGACGCCATCGCGGGTGCCTGCGAACAGCGCACGGCCGCCGCCGTCGTTGCGGTTGGCGATGCTGATCATTTCCTCCCGCAACTGGCGTACCTCGATCGCGATCAGCTTGCGGTCCTGGTCCGACACGCTCGGAGTGTTGGCGCGGATCGTCAGCTCGCGGGCGCGGATCAACTGGTCGCCGGCATCGGTCAGCGCGTTCTCCTGCAGGTTGAGGCGGCGGCCGAGGTGGTCCGCGTTCTTGCCGAACTGCTCGAGTGAGGACAATGCGTGGTCCAGCCCCTGTGCCGCGGAGGCGGCGGCGGGGTCCTGGGCGGCATGCTTGAACATCCTGCCGCTGGTGATCTGTTCCTGCGTGCGCATCAGCTCGGACTGCCGTTGCAGCATGCTCTGCAGGCCCTGGTTGAACATGCCGGCGGTGGAGATTCTCATCGGTGTGGCTCCGGGGACTTCAGCGGCGGTCAGCGGCGCACGGCGCCGAGCAGGGACTGGAACAGGGTGTCGGCGGTGGCGATCACCTGGGCGGCGGCCTGGTAGGCCTGCTGGTAGCGCAGCAGGTTGGCCGCTTCTTCGTCCAGGTTCACGCCGGAGATCGATTCGCGCTCGGCCGTCACCTGCGAGTGGATGGCCGACTGCGCCTCCAGCGTCAGTTCGGCGTGCCGCGCGGCGCTGCCGGTCCGGCCGGTGAACTGGCTCAGGCCGGCGCTGAGGTCGAGCGTGCCGTCGACGAGGATGTCGCGCTCGTCAAGGCCGGCCATCTCGAGCGCGTTGCCGTTGTCGGAGGAGCGCGGCGGTGTCTTCGACAGGGTGAACTGGTCGCCGGCGGCCGGGGTGCCCTTCAGCTCAAGCGACCAGCCGTTGCCGCTGATCGGCGTGCCGGCGACATGGGTGAAAGGACCGGCGCCGTCGATGGTGTAGCTGCCGGCATCGATGAAATCGATGGTCGCGCCGCCGAAGCCGGCGAAGGCGGCCGGATCGGTGATCCGGCTGGTACCGGGGCTGGCGGTGCCGATGTTGCCCGCGTCCGCACTGGTTTCCAGCGGTGCGGCGGCGGCAATCGTGGCCGGGTCGTCGAGCAGCACCTTCATGCCCCCGGCGACGCCCGCGGTGGGACGCAGCGAGAAGCGGTCGCCGGTGGCAGGCGTGCCCGCGACCACCAGCTCGACGCCATCCACCCGCAGCGGGTCGGCGGCGGTGCCGCTGCCGGTCATCGGCACGGCTTCCCCGGTGCCGGGGCGGGTCGCGCTCCAGCCGCCGCCTTCGAAGCGCAGCACCAGGTCATTGCCTTTCAGTGCGCCCATGTCGCCGATACCGGCGGTGATGGTGGCGGTGCCGGTGTTGTTGGCGTGGCGATCGATGCGCGGCGGCGGCAGTCCGAACATGTCCGAGCCGGCGGTGCCGTTGTAATCGACTCCGCCACGCTGGGTGTCATTGAATTCACCTGCGAAGGCGGTGGCGAGGCGGCCCAGTTCGGCGCGTGCCGGGTCCAGCACGCGCTCGCGAAACTCGATCAGCCCGCCGACCTCGCCGGACACGGATGTGGCCGGCAGCCGCATCGATCCGCCACTCGCGTTCTGCAGCGAAAGCTGCAGGCGGTCGGCGCGATAAGGGTCGGGCATCGTGCCCAGGGTCATGGCTTTCTCGCCCAGCACCAGCGGCTGCCCGCCAGTGGTGAAGACGTTGAGCGAGCCGTCGTCCTGCTTGACGGTTTCGGCGCCCACCAGCTGGGCCAGCTCGTCCACGCGCAGGGCACGCTGGTCGAGCAGGTCGGGAGAGGCGTTGCGGCCGGCGGCGGCGATGTCGCGGTTGAGCGTGGCGATCTCGCTGGAAATCTGGTTGGCGGCGGCGACCTGCGTCTTCATGCGGTCGTTCACTTCCAGGTCCAGTTGCTCCATCTGCCGGTCCATCGAGCTCCAGCGCGAGGCCAGCTGGTTGGCCGATGCCAGCAACTGGTTGCGCGCCGACAGCGAGGTCGGCTCGGCGGTCACGCCCTCGGCGGCGGCGAAGAACTCGGACCACGGCTTGGCCAGGCCACTGGTGGGGTCGGAGACGACTTTGTCGAGGCGGGTGGACAGGGAGGAAAGCTGCCCCAGCCGGCCCATCTCGCCGCTGCTGTCGACCTGCCGGCCGAACACCAGGCCGTCGGCCAGCCGCTCCAGCTTGGCGACGTCGACGCCGGCGCCGATGTTGCCGGCGGCGGCGTTGTGGCCGACGCGGGCTTCCAGCGCGACGCGCTGGCGGCTGTAACCGGGCGTGGAGGCATTGGCGACGTTGTGGCCGACCGTCGACAGCGCGCGCTGGAACGCCAGCAGGGCGGAGCTTCCGGTGGAGAGTAGGTCGCTCATGGTCAGCCTCGGTCGTGGGTCGCGGGTGCGGCGGCGACCATGCGGTCAGTGCCGTTGTCGAGCGTGGAGAGCGCGCGCTGCAGCGTCGGCCCATTGGCGATCGCGGAAATCTTGGCGGCGTAGGCCGGATCGGTGGCGTAGCCGGCACGCTGCAGTGCGGATGCGAAGCGGGAGGGATCGGTTCCCGCGGCCAGTGCACCGGCATAGCGGTCCTTGCGCATCAGCCGGGCGTAGTCGGCGAAGCTGTCGCGCACCGAGCCGTAGGCGCGGAACTCGGCCCGCTGGTTCTCGCGCCGGCCGTTGACGAACTCGTGGGTGGCGGAGTCGACGCGATTGCCGCGCCAGCCGCCGGTGGCCTTGATGCCGAACAGGTTGTGCGAGCCATCGCCGCCGACCAGACGCCGGCCCCAGCCGGTCTCCAGCGCGGCCTGTGCGACCAGGGCCTTGGCCGACACGCCGAGCTCGCGCGCGGTTTCCTGCGCATGCGGCCAGATGGAACGCACGAAGGCTTCCGGGCTGCTGCTGTCGACCTTCGCGGCCGGGTCGGCCGGGCCACCGATGGCGGCGGCCTGAACCGGTTGCCTCGGCAGTGGTGGCGGCAGCGGGGCCATCGCGGGCAGCGAGGTGCCACTGCTGGTCGGGGCCAGGGAAATGCCCCGGCCCGCACCGCGGCCGCTCGACAGCGGCATCGCCAGCGGCAGTGACTGCGTCATGCCATTGCCCAGCAGCACCGGTGCCGTCTGGCCGGCCGGTGCCATGCCAGGTGGCTGCCCCGGCAGGCTGCGCGAGAGCTGGCGCTCGATCATCGGTGCCAGCCCGAGTCCGCGGCCCTTGGTCAGCTCGCGCGACAGCTGCTGGTCGTACATGTCGCGGTAGGTGCTGTCATCGCCCATCAGCGGATCGCCGAAGCTGGTGCTGCGCATCGACTTGATCATCATCTGCGCGAACTGCGATTCCAGCTCGCGCGCAGCCGTCTGCAGCCGGTCGCGAGAGGTCTCGGCCGGCTGCAGCGGGATGGTGGTGGCGGAAGGCAGGCGCATCGGCGTGGCTCAGATCACCTCGAGCTCGGCACGCAGGGCGCCGGCGCGCTTGAGCGCCTCGAGGATCGCGACGATGTCGCCAGGGGCCGCACCCACCGCGTTGACCGCGCGGACGATGGCCTCCAGCGAGCTGCCGCCTTCGAACAGGAACATGCGGTCGCCGCCTTCGCGGATCTCGATGGACGACTCCGGCACCACGGCGGTGACGCCGTCGCTGAAGGCACCGGGCTGGCTGACCTGTGCGGTTTCGACGATCGACACCGTCAGCGAGCCGTGCGAGACCGCCGCCGGCAGCACCGTGACCTGGCCGCCCATCACCACCGTGCCGCTGCGGGCATTGACGATGACCTTGGCGGCCGCGGCGCCTGGGTTGACCTCCAGCGACTCGAGCTGCGAGAGGAACGCGATGCGGTCGCCCTGCGGCGGGTCGATCTCGATGGTGACGCCGTCGAGCGCGCGGGCATGGCCGGGGCCGAAGGCGCGGTCCACCGCGGCCACCACGCGCGATGCGGTGGTGAAGTCGAATTCATGCAGGTTCAGCGTCACCACGCCGGTGGGGGCGGCGCCGGGCACGGCACGTTCAACCGTCGCACCGTTCGGGATGCTGCCGCCATTGGGCGCGTTGACCGAGATCCGCGAGCCGTCGCGGCCGGAGGCACCGAAGCCGGAGACGATCAGGTTGCCCTGGGCGATCGCGTAGACCTGTCCGTCGGCGCCCTTCAGCGGCGCCATCAACAGGGCGCCACCGCGCAGGGAGCCGGCATTGCCGATCGACGAAACGGTGACGTCGATGGTCTGGCCGGGTTTGGCATGCGGCGGCAGCTCGGCGTGCAGGGCCACCGCGGCGACGTTCTTGGTCTGCGGGTTCACGCCCGGCGGGATGCTGACGCCGAGCTGGTCGAGCATCGCCTTCAGGCTCTGCACGGTGAACGGCGTCTGGCTGGTGCGGTCGCCGCTGCCGTCCAGGCCGACCACCAGGCCATAGCCGACCAGGGCGTTGCCGCGCACGCCGGCCACCTGGGCCAGGTCCTTGATGCGCTCGGCGAAGGCCGGGCCGCTGACGAGCAGGGCCGCGAGGGCGAGTGCGATGGATGGGATGGAACGACGCATGGTCGTGGTCCTCAGTACGGGAAGGCAGCGGAGTTGAAGAACCGGCCGAGCCAGCCCATCGCGTTGGATCGCGCCAGCGTGCCCCGGCCGCCATAGGCGATCTGGGCATTGCCGACGCGGTCGGAAGTGATGCGGTTGTCGGGAGTGATATCGGCTACCCGCACGATTCCTTGAACCTGGACCAGCTCGTCGCCCTGGTTGAGGCGCATCTGCTTCTGGCCGCTGACCAGCAGGTTGCCGTTGCCCAGGTCGCGCACCACGGTGACGGTGATCTCGCCGTCGAGCCGGTTGCTCTGGGAGGAATCGCCGGCGCCGCTGAAGTCGCGGCCGGCCTCGACCTCGGCCTGCAGGATCGACTGTCCGTTGTAGGTCACCGGTACGCCGGCGATCACCGGCGCACCCATGCTGAAGCCCGAATCCTTGGTCACGGCGGTCTGCGCCTTGGTGCTGGACGAGGTGCGCTCCACCAGCACGATGGTCAGCAGGTCGCCGACGTTGCGCGCCTTGTTGTCCTCGAACAGCGCCAGCGGCCGTGCGCCACCGCCGGCGCGGCTGGCGTAGATCGAGCCGCCGGAATGGGGCGGTGCCGCGATGGCGGTCGGCACCTGCGCTGCGGCATGGGCGGTTTCGCCGGGCATGGCGCCGGCGTACATCGGAGCCACGGGTGCATAGGGTTCGAAGGCGCGGACATCGCCGACCAGGCTGGCACAGCCGCTGGTCAGCAGGATCGTGGCGACGGCGAGGGTGGCGACGGTCTTCATGGCGGTCACAGGTTCTGGTTCAGGAAGCCGAGCATCTGGTCGGTGGTGGAGATCGCCTTGGCGTTGGTCTCGTAGGCGCGCTGGGTCTCGATCATCGACACCAGCTCCTCGACCACGTTGACGTTGCTGCTTTCCAGCGCGCCCTGGGCAAGCAGGCCGGCCCCGTTCTCGCCGGGTGCGCCCAATTGGGCGGGGCCGCTGGCGCCGGTCTCGACGTAGAGGTTCTCGCCCTTGGCCTGCAGGCCGGCGGGATTGATGAAGTCGGCGATGGTCAGCGCGCCGATCTGCATGGCCTCGGGCTCGCCGGCCAGCTGCACGCTGACGGTACCGTCGCTGCCGATGGTCACGCTCTGCGTGCCTTCGGGGAACTGCAGGCCGGGCTGCACCGGGTAGCCGGCGTTGGTCACCAGCTCGCCCTGGGCGTTGATCTGGAAGCTGCCGTCGCGGGTATAGGCCGGGTTGCCGTCGGGCATCAGCACTTCGAAGAAGCCGCGGCCGTTGATCGCCACGTCCAGCGCGTTGCCGGTCTGGGCCAGGTTGCCCTGGGTGAACTGCTTGGCGGTGGCGGCGATGCGCACGCCGGTGCCGGTGGAGGTGCCGCTGGGCAGCTGGGTCTGCTCGGAGGATGCACCCCCGGGCTGGCGCACGGTCTGGTAAAGCAGGTCTTCGAAGCTGGCGCGGTCGCGCTTGAAGCCGGTGGTGTTGGTGTTGGCGAGGTTGTTGGAGATCACCGCCATGCGCGTCTGTTGCGCGTCGAGGCCGGTCTTGGCGATCCAAAGAGCCTGGGTCATGGCGGATTCCTCTGTTGTCCGGGTCGGTCAGTCAAAAAATCAGCGCGAGGAGAGCAGCGAATTGCTGGCCTGCGCGTTCTCGTCACCGCTCTGCAAGACCCGTACCTGCATCTCGAACTGGCGTGACAGCTGGATCATCGAGACCAGCGATGCGGTCGGATCGGCGTTGCTCTGCTCGAGTGCGCCGGCGGTCAGGACCTTGCCGGCGGCGGGCGGCAGCGGCTCGGCGCCGGGCGGCAACCGCATCAGGCCGTCGTCGCCGCGGACCAGCTCGTCGGTGCGGGCGGCCACCACCTGGAGGCGGCCGGCTTCGCCGATGTTGGCCTCCGGTTCGCCCAGCGGCACGATCGAGATGGTGCCGTCCCCGCCGATGTGCAGCGACTCGTGCGGCGGGATCGCGATCGGCGCGCCCTGCTGGTCCAGCACGGACAGCCCCGAGGCCGTGGTCAGCAGGCCATTGGGGCTGAGCTTGAGGTCGCCGGCGCGGGTATAGGCCGTCTCGCCGCCGGGCGTCTGCACGGCCAGCCAGCGCTCCTGGTCCAGGGCGACGTCGAGCGTGTTGCCGGTGGCGTTGATCGCCCCCGGCGCCGCGCTGACGCCGAGGGTGCGATGCGAGACCGCGACCCGGGAGCCGTGGCCCTCGCCAGCCACCGGGGCGGCGACGGTGCCGGCCAGGGTGGCCTGGAAGCCGACGGTGTTGGCATTGGCGAGGTTGTGCGACACCGAGGCCTGCGCCTTCATGGTCGCGCTGGCCCCGGTCATCGCCACGTACATGGCCTTGTCGATCATCTCGCGTGCCTCCGGCTACCCGCCTCAGCGGATGTTGATGACGGTCTGGGTGACCTGGTCCTGGGTCGAGATCATCTGGGCGTTGGCCTGGAAGTTCCGCTGCGCGGTGATCATGTTCACCAGCTGCTCGGTCAGGTCGACGTTGGACGCTTCCAGCGCACCGCCCTGGACTGCACCGAACTCCGAGGAGCCGGCCGCGCCCAGGCGGGCGTCACCGGATTCGGCGGTTTCCGCCCAGGCGTTGTCGCCCAGCGACTGCAGGCCCTGCGGGTTGGCGAAGTTGGTCAGTGCGACCTGGCCCAGCGGGGTCGACACGCCATTGGTGTAGCGCGCGTTGACCACGCCTTCGGCCGAGACCTCGATCCCGGTCAGGCGTCCGGTGGTGTGGCCGTCCTGCACCAGCGCGGAGACACCGAAGGCGTTGCCGTACTGGGTGGAGTTGGTCAGCCCGAGCTCGATCGCCATCGGCGCGGCGCCGTTGCCCGGATCGTGGGCGGGCAGGGCGATGGTGCCGGGGTCAGGGCTGAGCAGCTCGCCCATGTCGGAGTACTGCAGCGTGGTCGGCCCGCCCACGGCGGTGCCATCGATGGAGGTGTGCACCTGCCATTCGTTCGGGTTCGCGGTCTTGACGAAGTGCATCGTCTGGGTGTGCGCGGCGCCGAGCGAGTCGTAGACCTTCAGCGACGTGGTGTGGTTGTAGGTGGTGGGGTCGTTGCCGTCGAACGGGGCGATCGCCGGTACCTCGGCGTTTGCCGGCAGGTTGGTGCCGACGTCGACCTCGGCGGTGGCGCGCGGCGGTGCGTCGCCGATCGCCAGCTGCAGGTCGGTCATGCGGCCGGTGTCGAAACCGGTGCCGCTGGCGCTGGGGGGGAACACCTGCAGCCGGTGGCCGCTGGGGTTGACCACGTAGCCGGAGTCGTCGGCACCGAAGTTGCCGGCACGCGAGTACACGGTGGCGCCGCGGTCGGACATGGTGAAGAAGCCCTGGCCGCTGATGGCCAGGTCCAGCGCCTTGCCGCTGAACTCGACGTTGCCCTGGTCGAACTGCTGCGCGACCTGGGCCAGCTTGACGCCGGCGCCGATGGCGTTGCGGGAGAGGCCGTAGGCGGACACCGGGAACACGTCGGCGAACTCGGCGCGCGATTGCTTGAAGCCGGTGGTGTTGGCATTGGCGATGTTGTTCGACGTGACGTTGAGGTCGGACGTGGCCGCGTTCATGCCGCTGAGCGAGATGCGGAAACTCATGGTTCGTGCTCCTGGTCTGGATGCTGGGTCGCGGGGTGCGGCGGCGGTCAGCCGACGCGGCGGATGGACGACAGCGCGTGGCTGCCCAGTCCGTCGAGGTTGAGAACGAGCCCGGTCGGCTCGATGGAAACGCTGTCGATGCGGGCGGAGACGCCGACGCCGAGGCGCTCGGTGTCCTTGCCGGTGCCGCCGGTGGCGCGGATGCCGTAGGTGCCGGCTTCGATCGGCTTGCCGGCGTCGTCCAGGCCGTCCCACTGCCAGGCCACGCTGCCGGCACCGGAGGCTTCGACGGTGGTGCGGCGCACCGTGGCGCCGCTGCTGTCGACGATCTCGATCTGGATGGTGCCCGGGCGGGTCGCGGCGATCTCGCCGCCGATGCCGCCGCCGGCCTGAAGCTCGACCACGTCGGCCTCCACCAGCGCCTCGCGGCCCACCAGGCTGGCGGCGCGCAGGGTCTGGTCGGACTCCATCACGCTGGCCATGGACGTCATCGCGCCCTGCATGTCCTCGATACCCTGCACCGTGGAGAACTGGGCCAGCTGGCCGAGGAACTGGTTGTTGTCCAGCGGCTTGAGCGGATCCTGGTTCTTGAGCTGCTCGGTCATCAGGCGCAGGAAGTCGGCCTGGCCGAGGGTGGTGTCGCGGCTGTCGGCCTTCTTCTCCAGGCCCAGGCCGCTCCAGGGGTTGTCGTTGTTGGTGGCGCCGATGGCGGTCATCGCGTGGTCTCGTCAGTCTCGGGCTACTTGCCCATGTTCAGGGTCGCGTTGGCCAGTTCCTTGGCGGTGTTGAACACCTCCACGTTGGCCTGGTAGCTGCGCGAGGCGGAGATCATGTCGACCATCTGGGCGACTGGATCGATGTCGGGGGCGTAGACGTAGCCTTCGCCGTCGGCGAGGGGGTGGCCGGGCTCGTAGCGCCGCAGGGGCGCCGCTTCGGACTGGGTCACTTCGGTGACGCGAACGCCCGCCAGTTCCGGCTTGCCGGCCACGCCCTCGGCCGAGAACACCGGGTGCAGGGCGCGGTAGACGGCTTCGGGGTCGCCCGAGACGGTGTCGGCGTTGGCCAGGTTGCTGGCGACGGTGCTCAGGCGCACCGACTGGGCGTTCATCGCCGAGCCGGCGACGTCGAAGATCGGAAGGTTGCTCATCGTGCGTGCTCCCCGTCAGCCATCACTGGCCGGTGATCGCGGTCAGCATTCCGCGGACCTTCGATTCAACGAAGGACAGCGAAGCCCGGTATTCCAGCGAGGCCTGGGCGAAGGAGGCCTTGGCCCGCTCTCCGTCCACGGTGTTGCCGTCGAGGCTGGGCTGGGAGGACGGCGTGGCATAGCGCGCCGACTGCGCCGCGAGGGCGATCGGGTCTTCGATGCCGCCGCCGGCGCCGGCGCCGGGCTGCAGGGCGGCCTGCAGGGCGCTGTTGAAGTCCATGTCCTGGGCCTGGAAGCCCGGGGTGTCGGCGTTGGCGATGTTGGCGGCCAACAGCTGCAGGCGCTGCTCTCGCAGGGCCAGCGCGGTGCCGTGGATACCTAGGAAATCTGACATTGCGCCCTCCGGGGTGCGGGTTCCCCGGGGGTCAAGGCAATTGGCGTGCCAGAAGTGGGCGGTGCAGCGGTGTCGCTGGGCCTCAGGCGGCCTGGGCGAGGGTGTCCATCCGGGCAGCGATGCGCCGCGCTAGCTCGTTCTCCGAGTACTTGGGCACGAAGTCGTCGGCGCCCACGCGCTCGACCATCGCGTGGTTGAACACGCCCGACAGCGACGTGTGCAGCAGCACGTAGAGCCCCCTCAGAGAGGGGTGGCGACGGATTTCCGTCGTCAGGGTGTAGCCGTCCATCGCCGGCATCTCGATATCGGAGATCACCATGGCGTAGCGCTGCTGGGGCGGCAGGCCGCTGTCGGCCAGCTGTTGCAGGTGCTCCAGCGCCTGGCGGCCATCGGACAGTAGGGTTGCGGTGAGGCCGAGCTGCTCGAGCACCATGCGGATCTGGTTGCGGGCGACGCGGGAGTCATCCACCACCAGCACCTCGCGCGGCACGTTGGCCGCGGTGTGCAGGGGCACCAGGCCGATGGCATCGCTGACCCGGGGGGCCGACTCGGCCAGCACGCTCTCCACGTCGATCAGCTGGATCAGCTCGCCGTGGTGGCGGGTGACGCCGGTGAGGTAGTTGCCTTCCCCGCCCAGGTCCGGTGGCGGCTGGATGTCCTCCACCGCGATGTTGACGATGCGGTCCACGCCGGCGACCAGGAAGCCCTGCACGCTGCGGTTGAACTCGGTCACCACCAGGTAGGCGGGCGGCGGCGCATCGCCGGTGTCGTAGCCGATCGCCCGGGCGAGGTCGAGCACCGGTACGGTGCGGCCACGCACGTCCGCCGCCCCGCTGAATGCATTGGGCAGTTGCGGCAGGGTGAACAGCGGCGGGCGCGGGATCACTTCCTGCACCTTGAAGACATTGACGCCAAAAAGCTGACGCTGCCCCAGGCGGAACAGCAGCAGGGCGAGCCGGTTATGGCCGGCCAGGCGGGTGCGTTGGTCGATTCGGTCGAGCAGTTGTTGGCTCATGCAGGGGTTGTCGGCGCCGCCTCGCGGTTCTTGAGGGCCGGATCGACCCGGGATCGTGGGTGGGTCGCGGTGGGATCGCGTCGGGGAGGCACCGGTCCACGGCACGGCTCTTGCTGGGGTCATTCCGCCAGTCCTTCACGTCCATCGACGGAGTGCCTCTTGTCCATCACGCGTTCCACCGTCCTGTTGCTGTTGTTGTCGGCACTGCTGCTTCCAGGGGGAACAGCGCGGGCCGACGGCGGCACGCCGGTGGACCGCGTCCGGGCGATTGCACTGGAGGCGTTGGGGCTGGCGGGGACGGCCTCGGAAGCGGTGGTCGATCCGGCCCTGCGGCTTGCGGCGTGCCCGACGCCGCTGCAGGCGGTGCCGACCAGTGCCCGCACCGTGGAAGTGCGCTGCGACGCTTCGCCCGGCTGGCGTATCTATGTGCCGGTGCGGGTGCGTCGCGAAGCCGACGTGGTGGTGCTGACCAAAGCCGTGCCGGTGGGGGAACCGATCACGGCCGGGCACGTGGCCGTCCGCAGGCGCGACATGGCGGGTGCGGGCGGCGAGGGGTTCGCCAGCCCGGAAGCCGTCATCGGCATGAACGCGGTGCAGGAGCTGGTGCCTGGGGAGGCACTGACCCGCGAGCACGTGTCGGAGGGTGCCCCGGTCAAACGCGGCGACCCGGTGGTGCTGGTCTCGAGGATGGGAGGGATCGAGGTCCGCATGGCCGGGCGCGCGCTGGGGCGGGCGGCGCCGGGGGGCACGGTGGCGGTGGAGAACGTCGCCTCCCGGCGTATTATCCGGGGACGCCTGCTCGGGGACGGACTCGTGGAGGTGGTGAATTGAGTTGCCCGGCCCGGGCTAAAGTTCCCGAATGGACGGTCGTTACCGGGTGTGACCGAGCAATCAGGAGCGTGTGATGACCCACAAGATAGACGGCGGCGGCGCGTCCCAGGCGCTTCGCGCAGCCGAATTGTCCTCCACCAGTACGGCGCGTACGCATGCCGGCGGCGATCGTTCGCAGCCCGTGGCCGCGGCCACGCCTGCCGACAGCATGCGCCTCACCGGCGAAGCCACCGGCCTGCAGGCGCTTGAGCGCTCGCTCGGCGGCGGTGGTGCGGGGCTGGACGTGGCCAAGGTCAACGAAGTGCGTGCCGCCCTCGCCGACGGCAGCTACCAGATCGACGCCAAGCAGATCGCCTCGCGCATGCTGGCCCTCGAGTCCGAGCTCCTGAAATGAACGCCATGGCCGCGCAGGTCAGCTCCACCACCACGCCGGACGCACTGGACGCACTGGACCGGGCGCTGCAGGCCGAGCGCCGGGCGCTGCTGGAGCACGACGTCAATGCGCTGCTTGATTCCACCCGCGAAAAACTGTCGGCGCTGCGCCTGGTCGAATCCCAGCCGCTGCGCGACGATGCTTCCGAACGCGTCCTCGCCCTGAGCGAGATGAACCGTGCCAACAACGTGTTGCTGGCCCGCCGCCGCCGCGAGGTGAGTTGGGCCCTGCGCCACCTGGGCAGGACCGAAGCCTCCGGCGTGTACGATGCCGGCGGGCATTCCAGCGCACGACCCCAAGCGCGGTGCCTCGGAGTGGGATGAACGCAATCGCCGGCCGCGACGGAGCGCAGGAGTGGAGCGAGGACCTGTTGATGGTCCTGGCCATGACCGATGTCGCCGTCGTGCTGTTCGGTCCCGACGGCAGGCCATCGCACACCAACGCCACCGTCGATGCACTGGGTGCGCGGCTTGATCCTTCCGCTGCGTCCGGTGCCGACCCGCTGGTCCGGCTCATCCCGGAGCAGGCGTGGGATGCCGCCGCGCGAGATGGGCGCTGGTGCGCCGAGGTCGACGCCGGCAACGACGTGACCCTGGAGATCAAGCTGCTCGTCGCGCCGGGCGACCGCCAGCGCCGGCTGGCCGTCTTCACCGATGTGTCCCAGCGCTCCGCCCGGGAGGCGGAGATGCAGCGCCGCCACGACGAACTGCAGCTGACCTACGAGCGCCTCGCCGGCGCGCAGGAACAGCTGCTGCAGTCCGAGAAGATGGCGTCGATCGGCCAGCTCGCCGCAGGCGTCGCCCACGAGATCAACAACCCGATCGGCTACGTGCATTCCAACCTGGGGACGTTGCAGGAATACGTCGGCTCGCTGTTCTCGCTGATCGAGGCCTATGCCGCTGCCCTGCAGGAGCATGGCACGCCCGAACAGCTGGAAACGCTGCAGGCCCTGCGCGAGCGGCTCGACATCGACTTCATCAACGGCGACCTGCCGCAGCTGCTCGCCGAATCGCGCGAAGGCATCGAGCGTGTCACCAAGATCGTCCAGGACCTCAAGGACTTCTCCAGGGTCGGCCGCGACGAACCGATGCGCCCCTCGGACCTCGAGAAGGGCCTGGAGTCGACGCTCAACATCGTCTGGAACGATCTCAAGTACAAGGTGCGGCTGGAGAAGTACTACAGCCCGCTGCCACCGGTGGAGTGCCACCCGTCGGAGATCAACCAGGTCCTGATGAACCTGCTGATCAACGCCGGCCAGGCCATCGAGGGCCGCGGCACCCTGGTGCTGGCCACCGGTTCGGAAGACGGCGAGGCCTGGATCAGCATCAGCGACAGCGGCTGCGGCATCCCCGACGAGGCCCTGCAGCGCATCTTCGATCCGTTCTACACCACCAAGGCGATCGGGCGCGGCACCGGCCTGGGGCTGGCCATCTGCTACAGCATCATCGCCAAGCACCATGGCCGCATCGAAGTCTCCAGCCGGGTCGGGGTGGGCAGTACCTTCCGTGTGGTGCTGCCGCTGGAGCAGCCCAGGGCCGAACCCGCCGCCGAGCACGTCGCTTCCGATCAGCAGGCCTGACCCGCAGGCCTGATCAGAACGCCTGGTCGCCCGCCGCCTGCCGTTCGTAGGCGCGGAATGCATCCTGGATGTGCTCGCGCAGCTCGTCGTCGTTCCAGGGCTTGGTCAGGAACCGGTAGATCGCGCCGTGGTTGATCGCCTCGGTGATCGTGGCCAGGTCGGTGTAGCCGGAAAGCACCATGCGCATGGTGTCCGGATACATGTCGCGCACCTGTGCCAGGAACTCGGTGCCGCTGGTGTCGGGCATGCGCTGGTCGGACACGATCACCTGCACCGGGTTGCTGGCCAGCAGGTCGAAGGCCTCGCGCACGCTGTTGGCGGTGAGGATCTGGTAGCCGTCGCGCCGGAACAGGCGCACCAGTGAACGCAGCACGTTCTCCTCGTCGTCCAGCAACAGCAGGGTGCGCTCGGGGCGGGTTGCGGCGAAGGCGCCAGGCAGCAGGAAGCGGCGCCGGATCAGCTCGTCCAGTTGTTCGACCGGCAGTGGCGCGCTGAACAGGTAGCCCTGGAAGAAATCGCAGTGGTTGCGGCGCAGGAAGCCGAGCTCCGCCTCGCTCTCCACGCCCTTGGCGGTCACCTTCATGCCCAGCCGGTGGCCCATGGCGATGATCGCTCGCACGATGGCGGTGCTGCGGGTGTCGGTGGCGACGTTCCGCACGAAGTTGCGGTCGATCTTGAGGCGGTCCATCGGATACTGCGCCAGCGCCGCGAGGCTCAGGCCGCCGAGGCCGAAGTCGCCGACGGTCAGGGTGCAGCCCAGCGCGCGCAGGCCGGCCAGTGTTTCCGACACCTGGCTGGTATCCAGCGCGAGCGTGCTTTCGCCGAGCTCGAACTCCATCGACTCCGCGGGCAGGCCGTGGCTGTGCAGCAGGGCGCCGATGCGCTCGACGCAGTCGGCCTGGTTCAACAGCGGCTCGGGCATATGCACCGACATCGACAGGTAGTCCAGCCCCTCGCTCCGCCACTGGGCCAGCTGGCGCATCGCGGTATCGATCACCCACCAGCCCAGCCGGGCCGACAGTCCGACGCGGTCGACGATCTCCATGAAGCGGTTGGGCAGCATCAGCCCGTGGCGCTCGCTCTGCCAGCGTAGCAGCGCACTGAAACCGCACAGGCCGCCGTCGTGGCCGTTGATCAGGGGCTGGTAGAACAGCCGGAACTCGCTGTTGTCGAAGGCGTCGGCGAAGCGCTCGGCAAAGCCGTCGCTGGAGGCCGCGCGGCCGGGCTCGGAGGTGTAAAGCCCGACATTGTCCATGCCCTGCTCCTTGACCCGCAGTAGGGCCTGCTCGGCCTTGGCCAGCAGGGCCGCGGCGTTGCCGGCATGGTCGGGAAACACCGCCACGCCTATGGAGAGGGTCAGGGGGAGGGAGTAGGGCGGAATCGACAGCGGCGTCTCGAACGCCTGGCGGAGCAGGTCCGCCAGTCCTTCGCCATCGAGTTCGCCATCGCGGTAGCCGATGGCGGCGATGAACTCGTCGCTCGCCAGCCGCCACAGCCAGCCTTCGCGCGGGATGGCCTTGCGCAGCCGCTGGGCGGCGGCGGCCAGCGCCTGGTCGCCAACGTCCTCGCCCATGTTGACGTTGATCGAGCGGAACATGTCGATGTCGACATGCAGCAGCGCGACCCGCCGCTTGGTGGCGCTGGCGGCGGCCAGCGCGGTGGTCAGGCTGGGGCCGTTGGCCCCGAGCCGGTAAACGCCCGCGACGGGATCCAGCGAGATGTAGCCGAACTCGTCATAGCGTTGGGACATGCAGCCAGTCTATTCCTGCGGCTTCGGCGTGCTGCCGAAATCGCCCTCGGCCGAAGCGGCCAGGTAGGCGAAGACCGAATAGGCGGCGACGTTCTGGGCGACGGCTTCCGGATCCACCTTGTCGAGCGTGTCGTCGGGGGTGTGGTGCAGGTCGAAATAATCGGTGCCGTCCTGTGCCAGCCGCGCCCATGCCAGGCCGCGTGCCGCGAACGGGCTGATGTCGGGGCCGGGACCACCGGCATCGCCGGCGTACTCGATGCCCAGCGGGGCCATCACTTCGGCCATCTGCCGGACCGCCCCTTGGGCATACTCCGGTGCGCCGGTGCTGATCGCGTAGATGCGGCCGGCACCGAAGTCGCTCTCGGCGGCGATCTGGTGCGCACGGACCTGGTCGGCATACTTCTCCGCGTAGGCCTTGCCGCCGTACAGTCCCTGCTCCTCGTTGGCGAAGGCCACCACGCGGATGCTGCGTGCCGGCGCCTGCGGCAGGTCGCCGATCAGCTTGCCGGCGGCCATGGTGATGCCGACGCCCGCGGCATCGTCCACCGCCCCGGTGCCGAGGTCCCACGAATCCAGGTGTCCACCGATGAGTACCACTTCACCGGGCTTGCTGCTGCCGGTGATTTCGCCGATCACGTTGTGGGAAGTCGCTTCTCCGTCCCAGCCGCAATCCAGCACCATGCTCACCCGCACCGGCTTGCCCATGGCGAGCAGGCGGCCGAGCTGGTCGGCATCGGGTACCGACAGTGCCGCCGAGGGAACCGGATCAAGGCCCTCGTCGAAGCGGGTGATGCCGGTATGCGGGTTGCGATGCGAATCGGTGCCTGCCGAGCGCATCAGGAAACCGGCCGCGCCGGCGCGGATCGCGGCGGAAGGGCCGCGGCTGCGTACGCGCGAGCCGGGACCGTAGCCACTGCCATCGCGGGCACGCTCCATCCGGTAGTCGACGAAGGCGATCTTGCCGTCCAGCGAACCCGCCGGCGCGGCTTCAAGCGCGTCCAGGTCGGCAAAGCGCACCACCTCCGCCTCGACGTGGCCGCCGGGACTTCCGCCCAGTGCGGTCAGCGACAGGGGCTGCGCGTTGGGGCCGACGACGCGGGCGTTCTCGCTCCGGCGCACCCACTTCGGGAACGTCACCGGCTCGGTCCAGACCCGGTCGTAGCCGAGCTCCTCGAACTTCGCCACCGCCCACTGCACCGCGCGGGCGTCGGCCTCGCTGCCAGCCAGTCGTGGGCCGATCTCGGTGGTCAGCGATTCGGTGATGCGATAGCCCAGGTCGCCCTCCAGCGCGGTTTCCCGGAGCTGCTCCGCCGTCTTCATCGCCTGGTCGGGGATGCGGGTGTCGGCCGCATGGGCCGGAATGGCGGCGCCGAGGATGAGGGAGGTGGCCAGGGCCAGCGAAACTGCACGCATCGGATCTCCTGCAGGGCGAACGGCCCGGGGACATGAAAGGTCGAGGTTATCAACTGGAGCCGCGCGACAGGCGTGTCCGAAGTCACGCCGTGGCTCGAATGCCGGGCTCAGGCGTTCCCGGCGCCGCTGTCGCGCCTGGCGAGGGAGTCGCGGATCTCGCGCAGCAACAGCACCTCCTCCGAGGGAGCGGCGGGGGCGGCTTCTTCCGGCTTGTTCATGCGGTTGTAGGCGCGCACGACCAGGAAGATGACGAAAGCCACCAGCAGGAAGTCGACCACGCTCTGGATGAAGGCGCCATAGGCCAGCACGGGGGCGGACGCCTCCTGCGCGGCGGCCAGGCTTTCGTAGTCCTGCCCGTCCAGCGCGACGTAGAGGTGGGACAGGTCGACGCCGCCGGTGAATACACCCGTCAACGGCATGATGAGGCCATCGACCATCGCGGTGACGATCCGCCCGAAGGCCGCGCCGATGACCACCGCCACGGCCAGGTCCAGTACGTTGCCTCGCGCGATGAACGCCTTGAATTCCTTGACTACCGCCATGCCGATGCTCCTTGGTTAGGGGGTGCCACCTGTGGTGGCGGGAAGCTCGATACGGCCCTGGAGTTCCACCACGTCGCCGAGCCGCGCGAGATATTCGTCTCCCGGCTGGAGCGGGCCCACGCCGGCGGGGGTGCCCATGAAGACCACATCGCCGGCGCGCAGTTCGAACAGCCTGGACAGCTCGATCAGGATGTCCGGCACGTCCCAGATCAGGTCGGTGAACCGGCCTTGCTGGCGGACCTCGCCGTTGACCCGCAGCTCAAGCCCCAGCCCGTCCAGCTTCGGCACGTCGGCTGCCACTACGAGCTCGCTGACCGGGGCCGAGCGATCGAAGGCCTTGGCCACGTCCCACGGCAGGCCCTTGGCCTTGGCAGCCGCCTGCAGGTCGCGCCGGGTGAGGTCGAGGCCGATGCCGTAGCCGAACACCAGGGCCTCGGCGCGCAGGCGGTCAAGCTCGCCGGGCGGGGCGTCCGCACCCAGTGCGACAACCAGTTCCACCTCGTGGTGCAACTCGGAGGTGCCCGGCGGATAGGGCACGACACCGCCGGGCACGATGGCGTCGGCGGGCTTGCAGAAGAACACGGGAGTGCCGCGATCAGCGCGCGACGAGGGCGCCGTGGCACCCATCTCGCGGGCATGGTCGGCGAAATTGCGACCGACGCAGTAAACGCGTCGCACCGGGAAGGCGGTGGAGTCGGTGGCGCGGACCGGGATGCGGGTTGGGGGGGCGACCTGGACGACGTCGGACATCGGTCAGCGACGCAGCAGCGGCTTGCGCAGTACGCGGTACTCGCCTTCAACCACGCGCGGATCCGCGTGGGCCGTCTTGCGGGCGCCACGGCCCGCGAGCAGCTTCCACGCGACACCCGCCACCAGCATCGCCGCACCCAACGCGACACTGAACATCACCAGCACCACCAGCAGTGCCAGCCCGAGCAGGCCGACGGCAAAACGCACCAACGGGTGGCGCGGCTTGCGCGGCTCGAACGCGGCGCGCATGCGTGACTGGAAATGGTGGGAATCGAAGCGGAAGGTCTGACTGGTCATGCGTGGCATCGTGACACAATGCGGCCCGTGGGCCCGGTGCCCAAAGTATCGACCCGGGCCGCCCCGGGGATGTGAGAAGTTCGTTAATCCACTTTCATTCCGGAGCCAGGATGATGTCTGCGGGAAGCACTGGAGCGGAGGCCCTTTTGAGCCTGGAGCGCCTGCCGGACGGGGCCCTGGTGGAAACAGAGGCCGTGCTAGACGGCGATGCTGAATCGCTGGTGATCTATCGGCAGGGCGACGCAGTCCGCGCCTGGGTGAACGTGTGCCCGCACGCGGGGCGGCGGCTGGACTGGGCGCCCGGCCAGTTCCTGCTCAGCAAGGACCGGTTGCTGGTCTGCGCGGCCCACGGCGCGAGCTTCGAGCTGGAGCAGGGCGAGTGCGTCGGGGGGCCGTGCCGCGGGGATTCCCTGCGCAAGGTCGAGGTGGTGGTCCGTGACGGCGCCGTCTGGCTGGCCTGAGATCGCAGCGCCGGTCAGAACAGCAGGTTGACCATGGCCACCGCGATCAGCGTGTAGATCAGCGACAGCGGTCCGCCGACCTTCCAGAGTTCCTTGGCGGTGTAGTTGGCCGGGCCGGTGATCATCGAGATAACCGGGTTCGATGCGGTCATGAAATTGTTGGAGGCCGACAGCGCCACCACCAGTGCGAAAGCGGTCGGGTTGCCGCCCGCCGCCAGCGCCAGGTTGATCGCCAGTGGCACCATGACGATCGCCGCGCCGACATGGCTGATCACCAGAGAGAAGGCGGTGGTCAACAATCCCAGCGCGAGCTGCAGCACCCATCGGGGCGTGGCCTGTGGCAACTGCTCGATGCTGTGCCCCGCCACCCATGCCGCCGCGCCGCTGGAATCCATCGCCCATCCCAGCGGGATCAGGCAGGCCATCAGGAATACCGTCTTCCAGTTGATGGCCGAATAGGCTTCGTCGATGTGGATGACGCCGGCGATCAGCATGCCCGCCACCCCCGTCATCAGTGCGACCGATACCGGCAGGCGCGAGGACAGCGCCAGCAGCAGCGAGACCGCGAAGATCGCCAGCGCGATCTTCAGCTTGTGCGGCCGCTGCTCCCCCTTCGGGTAATCCGTGACCACCACCAGGTCCTTGCCCTTGGCGGCCTCGGCCAGGTCGGTCCAGATGCTGTGCAGCACCAGCATGTCGCCGGCGCGCAGCGGCACCTCGCGCACGTCGTCGCGCATTACCTTCTTATCGCGGTTGATCGCCAGCAGGCTCAGCCCGAGTTGCTTGCGCAACTGCAGGTCGCTGCCGGTCTTGCCGATGAACTTGGAGGTGGCCGGCAGCACGGCTTCGGAGATGCCCGCACGGCTCGGGTTGAAAAGGTCACCGAATACGCGCAGGCGGGAGCTCAGGCGCAGCATCTGGTTCTGCGCGAAGTCGCCGACCTGCTGGCGGGTGCCCATCGCGCCGATCACGCTGCCCACCCAGATGCGCGCATCGGCCGGGGGCGAGAGCCGGGCGTCGTCCTTGGTCTTGAGCGCCAGGATCAGCGGCGCGCCGTGCAGCGCCTCGGCTTCGCCCAGGGACATGCCCACCAGCGGGCTGTCGGCGGTGACGGTGAGTTCGAACACTTCGCCGTCGATTCCGTAGGCGTTGGCGAAGTAGCTCTGGGTGCGGGCAGGGGTGGCGCCCTTGCCGACCTCGTCGTGCAGGCGCTTGTTGCCGAAGAACCGGAAATAGAGGAGCGATGCCGTCAGCAGCGCGATGCCGATCGGCAGCGGGGCGAACATCTTCAGCGGCTCCAGCGTGGCCGCGCCGGAGGGCAGGTTGCTGTTGGCCGCCAGCAGCAGGTCGTTGAGCATGATCAGCGGCGAGTTGCCGACCATGGTCAGCGAGCCGCCCATGACGATCGCGGCGGCCAGCGGCAGCAACAGGCGCGGCAGGCCGAGGCCAGTGCGCGAGGAGAGCCGCGACGCCACCGGGAGGTACAGCGCCATCACCGCGGGGTTCTGGATCACCGAGGAGTTGATGCCCGCAACCGCGCCGGTCAACAGCAGCAGTCGCTCCTCGACGCCATGGGCACGTCGCAGCAGCCACGCCGCCAGCCGGTTGAGCGCACCGGTGCGGTCGAGGCCGGCGCCCAGGATCATGGTCGCGATGATGCTCATCACCGCGTTGGACGAGAAGCCGCCGAAGATCGCTTCCGGGGCCACCAGTCCCGACAGGCCCAGCAGGACCAGCACGACCAGGGCGATGACGTCGGCGCGGATGCGCTCGAACAGGAACATCACCATCGTGAAGCCCACCAGCCCGAGGACGAGCTTCATGTCGGTGGTGAGCGTCAGCGCGGTGTCCATGCCCTGTGGTTTCAGCTCGCGGTGGCTATCGGGCGCAGGCCGTCAGCAACGGTCATAGAGGAGGTCCCAGACGCCGTGGCCCAACTTCTGGCCGCGGGTCTCGAAGTGCGTCTGCGGGCGCCAGTCCGGCCGAGGTACCGAGCCGCGCTTGCCGGCGCGGTTGGCGATGCCTGCGGTCGCGTCGAGCACGTCCCACATCTGCTCGGCATAGTCGTGCCAATCAGTGGCGAGGTGCAAGCGGCCGGAAGGTGCGAGCTTGCGCACGAGCAGTTCGGCGAGCGCTGGCTGGACCAGTCGCCGTTTGTGGTGGCGCTTCTTGTGCCACGGGTCGGGAAAGTAGATGCGCACCTCGTCGAGGCTGCCATCGGCGATCTCGTGGGTGAGCACCTCGACCGCATCGTGGTGGTAGACCCGGACGTTGGTGGCGCCGTCTTCGGCCAATGCATTGAGCAGCCGCCCGACCCCAGGCGCGTGGACCTCGATGCCGATCAGGTCGCGATCCTTGTCGTGGGCGGCGGCATGGCGGAGGGCCTCGCCGTTGCCGAAGCCGATCTCGACCACGCGCGGGGCACTGCGGCCGAAGATGGCATCGAAGTCGCGCTCATGGCCCTGGTAGTCGATGCCGAACCGCGACCACTGCTGGTCGAACGCGCGCTGCTGGGCCGGGGTGAACCTGCCCTGGCGCAATACGAAGCTGCGGATCTGGCGATGGCCTTCGGTGACCGTGAACGGCTTCGGCGGTGCCCGCCGGCCGCTGGCGTCTTCCTCGCTTGCCATCAGCCGATGAGCCCGTCCACCGGCGAGGAGGCACTCGCGAAGCGCTTGCGCGGGATGCGACCGGCGCGGAAAGCGGCGCGCCCGGCCTGGATCGCCAGCTTCATCGCATGCGCCATCAGCACCGGCTCGCGGGCGCCCGCGATCGCGGTGTTCATCAGCACGCCGTCACAGCCCAGTTCCATCGCAATCGCCGCATCCGAGGCGGTGCCCACGCCGGCATCGACGATGATCGGCACCTTGGCGTTCTCGATGATTTCCACCAGGTTCCACTTGTTCTGGATGCCCAGGCCCGACCCGATCGGTGCGGCCAGCGGCATGACCGCCACGCAGCCGATCTCTTCCAGCCGGCGAGCGAGCAGCGGGTCGTCGGAGGTGTAGACCATGACGTCGAAACCGTCGCGCACCAGTGTCTCGGCCGCGAGCAGCGTCTGCACCACGTCCGGGAACAGCGTGCGCTGGTCGCCCAGGACCTCGAGCTTGACCAGTTTGTGGCCGTCGAGCAGCTCGCGCGCGAGCCGGCAGGTGCGTACGGCCTCGTCGGCGGTGTAGCAGCCGGCGGTGTTGGGCAGGATGGTGAAGCGGTCGGGCGGCAGGACGTCCAGCAGGTTGGGCTGGTCCGGGTCCTGGCCGATGTTGGTGCGGCGGATCGCGACGGTGACGATCTCGGCGCCGGCGGCTTCGGTGGCGCGGCGGGTCTCGTCGAGGTCGGCGAACTTGCCGGTGCCGGTCAACAGGCGCGAGGCGTACTGCTTGCCGGCGATGGTGAGGAGGTCGGAGTCTGCGGAGGGCGTGGGAGCTGTCATGGAGGGATTATCGCATCGCTCGCCGCGCGGGATGCCTCAACCGCCCCCCAGGGCATGGACGATCTCCACCTTGTCGCCCTCGCACAGCGCATGTTCGGAGTGGCGGCTGCGCGGGATGATCGCCCCGTTGACCTCCACCGCCACCCTGCGCTCGGCCAGGCCTTCGGCCTGCAACAGGCCGGCGACGGTGGCGGGGGAGGGCAGGACGCGGGTTTCGCCGTTGAGCATGATGTCCATGCGCCCATTGTCCCGCGACCGGGCGTGGAGGGCCAGCGTCGCGGTGCTTGTCTGGCGCGGGGCGGCGTGGTTCGATGCGGCGATGCGCCGGCGCACGTGCCGTCGGTTTTCGATCTTCCGCCTGTTGCAGGAGCCTTGATTGATGAAACCCGTCCGCACCCTCCTGGCCGTCGCGCTCGCCCTCGCGACCGCGCCCGCCATGGCGGAGTCCGCCAACGAACACCCGTATTCCCAGACCATCTTCTTTGGCGACAGCCTCACCGACTCGGGCCACTTCCGGCCGGTACTGGTCGAAGCGGTCGGGCCGCAGGCCGCCATCCTCGGCAAGTTCACCACCAACCCGTGGCTGGTCTGGTCCGAGTACCTGGCCGAGTTCTACGGCACCGCGGCGGCACCGGCCAACCAGGGCGGCAGCAACTATGCCGTCGGTGGCGCGCGCGTGGCTGAGGACAGCATCGGCGCGCTGGGACCGACGCCGTCGATGGCGACCCAGGTCGGCAACTACCTCGCCTCGACCGGCGGCGTCGCCGATCCGGATGCGCTCTACACCGTCTGGGGCGGCAACAACGATCTGTTCGCAGTCGCCGCGGGTGCGCCGCCCGAAACCACCATCGGCGCGGCCGTCGGGGCGCAGGTCGGCATCGTTGGCAGCCTGCAGGCAGCCGGTGCACAGTACGTGCTGGTGCCGTCGATCCCCGATCTGGGCCTGACCCCCGCCGCCCGCGCCCAGGGGCCGGCCGCCCAGGCGCAGCTGACCCAGCTGGCGTCGGTCTACAACGATGCCTTGTTCGGCGGGTTCGAACAGGCGGGGCTGCGGGTGATCCCGCTGGACATGTTCCACCTGTTCCAGGAGGTGGTCGCCGATCCGGGCGCGTTCGGCTTCGCCAACGTCACCGGCACCGCCTGCCAGCCGCAGATCACCGCCCAGTCGGTGACCTGCAACCCGACCAGCTACGTCACGCCGGACGCGGCCACCTCCTATGCCTTCGCCGATGGTGTGCACCCCAGTGGCGCGGCACACGAAGTGGTGGCCGACTATGCCGCTGCGGTGCTTGAAGGCCCGCGGCAGATCGCGGTACTGCCTAACTCGGCTGCGATGACCGGCCGCGCCCGCGCCGATCGCGTATCCGCCCAACTGGTGGTGCCGGACAGCACCGACGGCATGCGCTGGTGGGGCGATGTCCGCGGCGACTTCCAGCGCTATGGCCACGGCGACCTGCACGATGGCGCCGGTCCGGCGCTGACGGTCGGTGTGGATCGTCGCAGTGGCGGGCTGGTGTTCGGCGGGTTTGGCGGTTTCGGCCGGCAGGCCCAGGACTGGGGCCGCCGTGGCGGCAGTTTCGACCAGTCGGAAGCCACCATCGGCGCCTACCTCGGCTGGAATGCCGGCGCGGCCTGGATCAACGCGCAGGCCAGCTACACCAGCCTCGGATTCGACATCGAGCGCAACGTGGTGCTGGGACAGGCCACCCGGGTGCACCGCGCCGACATCGACGGCAGCAATGTCAGCTTCGGGCTCAATGGTGGCTGGGAGTTCGGCGATGGCCAGCTGCGCCACGGGCCGGTGGTCGGCGTCCTGGCGCAGAAGATCGAGATCGACGGGTTCGGCGAGAGCGATCCCGACCTGTCCACGTCGCTGGCCTACCCGGAGCAGTCGTACGACTCGCTGGTCGGCAGCGTCGGCTGGCAGGTGCGCTTCGATGGCGGTGCGCTGCAGCCCTACGCCCGCCTGACCGCCGACCGCGAGTTCGAGGACGAGCCGGAGCAGGCCTTCGGTCGGCTGCAGTCGATGCCCGGTACATCGACGTATGCGGTCCCCGGAGTCTCTTTCGATGACAGCTACGGGACCCTGGTGCTGGGTACCCGCAGCCGGATGTTCGGGATGGACGCCAACGTCGGCGCCAGCCTGGCGGTGGGTCAGGAGGACGGCGGCGACGCCACGGTGTTCGCCACCATCGGCAACCGTTTCTGAACCCGGCGGGGGGGCGGCCGGCCGATGTCGCCCGCCCCTGTTTCCAGTTGCCGGCCAAAGGCATAAACTGGCCGGCATGCGGGTGTAGTTCAATGGTAGAACTTCAGCTTCCCAAGCTGATAGCGTGGGTTCGATTCCCATCACCCGCTCCATCTTCCAACCCTGCTGATGTAAGCCTCTGATCGGCAACGGGTTTTCCGAAAGGCACGATTCCTGAAACGACCTCCCCGAGGTATCGTTTTGGGTATCGTTGCGTGCCGAAACCACTGTTCCTGACGCGGCCTTCCGGCCTCTATGTGCGCTTTCTTGTCCCGGCTGATCTACGTCTGGCCGTGGGTGCGCGCTTTCTCGTGCGGTCTCTGGGTGCCAGGCGTGGTGACGAGGCTCGACTACTTGCCGCGGCCTATGGTGTGGCACTCTCCAGAGCATTCGAAGGGATGCGCCGGGGGGACGCCATGGTCGACGTCAAGAAGTTGCTGGACAGCGCAAGGCAAGCGGCCGGTGCCGGCCAGACCCGTGAGTGGACCGCCTCGGGTGTCCAGGTAGGGCGCGTGAACCTGGGCAGCGTCAGCGTCAACGGGCGACAGGACACCGAGGACTTCGTGCGAGCAATTCAGGCGCTGTTGGAGGCGCCGGACAACGCGGGCCAGCCGGCTCCTGCCGTAGTCCCTGCTGCGCCTCAAGAGGCTTCGCCGTCGCTGTCGGAAGCAATCGCTGACCACTTGGGCGACTTGGAGCGCAGGCGCCTCGCGCCGGATACCATCACCGAAAGCAAGCACACCCTTCGCATCTTCTTGGCAACGACGGGGGATATTCCTGTCGCCAACATCAAGGCCAACCACGCCCGCACGTTCCTCGATGCGATCCGCTGGTGGCCGGAGCGGGCTACGGTTCGGCCAAAGTATCGCGATCTATCGGTGCTGGAGATCATTGAGGCCGGCAAGCGCGACCAAGTGCCTATCCCGTCAGCGCATACGCTGAACAAGCATCACCAGCGTTTGGGAGCCTTCCTCAATGCGCTCGTGAACTCTGACTTGCTGGGCAGAAACCCACTGAAAGGGCTCAAGGCGGATCTGGATACATCGACGGACCTGGATACAGGCAGGCCCTTCACGCCTGAGGAGCTCGCCGCCATCTTTGAGCCCCAGCGCTTCAAAGCTTGGGCGTCCAAGGCGCCGCACCGGTGGTGGGGGACAATGCTTGGGCTGTATACCGGCGCCCGGGTCAATGAGATCGCGCAGATCTACCTGGACGACGTGCGTGAGGTGTCGGGCGTCTGGGGCATCTTCTTGTGGAAGAGCGGCCGCGGCCAGAAGATCAAGAACAAGTCCTCCATCCGCTTCGTGCCTCTGGCCCAGCCACTGCTGGATGCAGGCTTCCTGCAGTTCGTCGAAGACATGAAGGCCTGCGGCCATCCCAGGATGTTCCCGCACCTGCCTGCCGGCACCCGAAAGGACGGCACGCCCAACGGTAAGGGCTACGGACGCCAGCTTTCGCGTCAGTTCGGGGCCTACGTGAAGGGACTGGGGATCGAGAAGGGCACCGGCTTCCACGCCTTTCGCCATACCCTATCGACCATGCTGGCTGAGGTTGGGGTGCCGTCAGCGGATATCGCGATGATCACCGGGCACGCGGTGAGAAGTGATGCGCCTGTGTTGGAGAAGCACTACATCCACATTGCTAAGCCAACGACGTTGCTTAAGCGGGTGGAGACGTTAGCGAAATTTACCCCACCGGTAAGGCTGGAGAGGTATCAAGAGCGGCAATTTGCACAGGCTCTGCGATCGAACAAGCTGCACCCTTAGTCAGACGAAAGCTCCAGCCGGCGCTCTCTAGCCGGAACCCGGGTGCGATTTAACTGAAGAAGGTATCGGCCGTCGCTACTTAGACCCAAAGAAGGTCCTCAGAAACCTCGTGATGGGATTCAAAGAAGTTGGTGCCAAATTCGACGGGGTGGATTGATCTAGTGGGTTCGCGCTTGAAGAGAACAACTCGAAAGCGTCTCTGTCATACAGGCTAGCATTTGCAATGTCTCCAATTGCGATCACTTTGCCTCTGGGTATAACCGGATCCTTAAATAACCTGCTGTCATACCTATCAGTGACTTCGACCCGCAGGGTGCTGGGATCTCTATAGCCGCTCCAAGCTGGGACTATTTTTATGTATGGCGATTCATCGACCCTCAATGGCGCAACCCACTGCACCCACCCAACATAGACCTTCCTGTCCTTCATCGAGAGCATAATCGAGATTGGCTCGTCCAGCTCTTGGTCACAAGCATCTGGATTATCGGCTAGGTCAGCATCGTCCACCGGGGCTTCAGAAGAAGCGGATCGATCGGAGTCGGAAGTGCTGAGGAAACGTGCAAAGAATCTGCGGATTGGGAATCGAAACATCCGATAAGCAAGCTCGGACACAAATGGTCGCGTCTGGACTTGCTCAACTCGTAGAAAACTATAGTAAAAAAGGCGCTCTAGGGTGTTATACATCCCATTGCCATACAGCCACAGTGCAGCGTCCTCCTTGGACCAGACCGCATTTATCCAGTATCTCAACACAAGACAAATTATAACGGCAAGGAGGGACGTTCCAATGCCATCATAAGGTGCAGCAGAATGAAGGGCGCTATAAAGATGGGGGCCTAGGGGCGTCTGCATAACGCAAACGACCAAAACGCGTGCCATGATAAGCGCGAGAAATCCGGCAAAAGCTGCAGCCAAAATAAGCTGCTCCTTACTTTGCCTAGAGGTCCAGTAAGAAGTTATGTGTGTGAAGTTTATGAGCAGGAAACCGCCAATCAGCGGCAGTAAAAGCTGATTAAAAGGCATCCTGCCGCTCCCGGCCGATAGGTGAAGTGCTAAGCCGTTAGTCGCTCGCTACTTTGCGCCTAGTGCGACCCACTGCACTGTCTGAGACTCGCTGGAGAGCTCGCTGTCCGGCCTCAGTAGCAAAATAACGATCTAGGTCGACGCGCACGCCAGAATCCATGAAAATGGCATAACTCCGCCCGCGAAGCTCCTCTATGGTGGGAATCTTTTTCGCGTTCAAGCGTGTAGCCGCACTTGCAGCCTTCCGCTTGCCAACCTCATAGCCGAAAACCTTCATCGCCTCAGGCTACTCCTTTATATAGAACTTGTCTAGAGACACCGCGGAGCTTCATTTGGCAAGTCTAGGTGGCCACTATAGCGGAGCATGAATAGGCCGCTGGGCTAGTCGCCGCGGCGGTTCATCTGCAGCGCATGGGCACGAATGTCCGATGTCCATCGGCAGTCATGCTTACGGTAGCCACTGCAGCCGAGGAAGGGACCATTCTTCCCATTTCGTCTCACGATGTGCCCCGAACGACAGCTTGGGCACGTCGCCAGAGCGACCTGGTCTTTGCGTGGTGGCTCGGTATATTCGCACTGGGGATAGCGACTGCAGCCTTGGAATGGCTTGTATGGGCCGAACCGAAGCGCGAGCAGTCCCCGGCCACAGCCAGGGCAGGGCGTCGGCACCTCCCAGGCGTCTTCTCCTTCCAAGGTTGAGAGACATCCTTGCTTGTGCAGTTCGATCACGAATTGCGAAGGGGTGGCACGGGTTGTAAAGAGCCACGTTTCCTGGCGAGCGCGCGTCAATGCTACATAGAACAGACGCCGCTCCTCGGCGAACAGGAAGGGATCTGCTTCCGGCATGGCTAGCTCAAGCACCGGGTCATCTTCGATCTTGCAGGGGAAGCCCAAGGTGGCCTCGACCATGTTGAGCAAGAGGACGTAGTCCGCTTCCAATCCTTTCGACTTGTGGACGGTGCTAAAAGACAGGTCAATGCTCGAAGAGAACTCTGCGACCCACGCGTCCAGCTCGTCAGGACGACCGAACTTGCCGTAACGGCTGAGCAGCATCACGAAAGGCCGGCGGTCGGCTGTCCACTCGCCAGGTTCACCCAACTTGCGGACCAAGGCAGCAAGCTTCTGATAGACCACTTGGGAAAGCTGGTCCTTACTGGCTGCGGCAAACACATACAGCGAAGGAGCAGTCCGGGGATTTGTGGTGCTGACTCGCTTGTTGATCTGCGCCGGGTTGGCAGACACGAAGTCGCTGCTGGCGTCACACAGATCCTGAGGACAGCGGAACGTTGTCGTGAGCATCCGCCGCTCGGGGCGGGCGAACCATCGCTCGAACTGGGACATGATCGAGATATCGGCCCCGGCGAAACGATTGATCGCTTGCCAGTCATCTCCGACCACACACAGGTGCGCCGGTCCTTTGGCGGAATGCATCAAGCCGCGCAGCAGCCGGGCACGCGCATTTGAGCTGTCCTGGAACTCGTCAGCCAGAACAACCAGGTAGGGGCTGTCATATCGGCCAGCGTCGAGCAGGTCGGCGGCCTGAGTAAGCATGTCGTCAAAGTCGATGTAGCCGCCTGCTCGAAGCCTGCGCTCCCACTCATCGGAGAGCTTTCGATAGATGGCGAGATAGATCCGCAGGCGCGCCTCGAAGCCATACTTGGTCTGCTGCTCGATCCGTCTTTCCAGGTCGCCGTAGGAAAGGCCGTTGGACTTCACATGCTGCTGAAAGGTCCGAAAGGAACGGGCAAGTTCTCGTCCTTCGACCTGCGGGTTCCGCTCCGGAGCACGATGCGGATTGAGCACCGGGGCCAGACCGCGCTCAATAAGCGCAGCTCTGAGCTTGTCGAACGCGATGCCCGAGCGCAGCTCATGGGAGGTTGTCTCGATGAGGTGTGTGCCCATCCGGGCATGGAGGTCCCGCTTCCACTGGGCACTCCTCTCGTAGCCAGGCTCAAAGTGCGCAGGAGCCCTGCCATTTGCATCTAGAGCAAAGTGCTCGTAGTAGAGGTCGATCTCTGGAAAGTAGAAGTCAGGGACGTATTGACGGTGATCAAGGTCCGCTGTGGGTTGGCTGTAAGGCTCCTCGTAGCGATAGCTGATGTCGTGGTAGAAGAGCCAGTCAGCGATGGTGCGCTCCTCCTTGCTTCGCACGATTTCGCCTTGGGCGGTGCGGAAGCCTCTTTCTCCAGATGTGCTGTCCCAATCCTCGGGATCGTCAGGCAGGTCCCATCGCCCAATGTCCTGGGCAAGAACCACCCGAAAGGTCTGCCAGTCGCTGGCGAAAGCGGGGTCCGCCGTGCAAAGCGTCTCAACGATGTCGACCATCTGATGGATGTCTTGCCCCTCCCGCTCCAGCCACGGCGCAAGCATGGGTTTTTGACCGGTCGCTACTCGGATGACTTCCTTGCCGAAGGAGTGGAAGGTCTTTGCGGTAATCCCGTCGACGCCTGGCGTATCGGCCAAGCGTGAATTGATGCGCTCATCGAGCTCCTTGGCAGCGTCGCTGTTGAATGCCAATAGCAAGATCTGTTCTGGTCGGCACAGGTCACGCTCAAGCGCATACCCAGCCTTGGCGACCATGGTGGACGTTTTTCCAGAACCCGCTGCGGCAACCACCAGTTCGTGGTCATCGAAGCACACCACCGCATCGATCTGCTCGGCGGTCAGTGGACTCTTCTCGACGGTCGCAAAGAACTTCTCTAGTTCCCGTCGCTCGCGCTCTAGATGGACACCGTTGAAGGTCTCTCGTTGTGCTTCGAGGACTTCTACGGGCGAGCTGCAGGCGCCCATCGCCGGCACGAGCAGCCAGCCACGGGCTGGATGCTGTGGTGCTGGGCACCTTGCCAAAGCACGAAGAGTTGCGGAATGGGACCACCAGCGCGTTCCGCTGGAGGTCGCTTCATTCGATGCCTCTTCGCGCCATTCCCGGAACTTCGCACTGAAGAGTGCCAAATCGTGAGCCTCTTGCAGAGCAAGAAGCACATCCCGTGGGGACCGGAGCTTAGCTAGAGTCGCTTCATCGACGTCCGGTGGCAGGGAGAACAGCCGATGAGAAAGCACCCGGTGTAGGTCGAGGTCGGCGCCGACGCTGGGAACGGACTCGGCAGCAGCAAGGACCGCGTCCACCTGCTCAGGCTCTGCCCACTCGCCGGAGTTCGGCAACGCCTCATCTATGCGGGCATCAAACCAGCGCGAGAAGCGCTCCAAGAACTCAGATGTGAGCGCTGCCGCTAGTGACTCACCAGTGGCGCGGTCGATGGCTTCTTGCATGCGCGCGGCCTGCGCATTGGATATGCCGCCCACCATGGCCTCGCGACCATCTGCAAGCAGGAAGCGACAGGTGCTCCAGAACACACCGGGAGCCAGAGCAGCACGAGCGATCTCGGACAGGTGGCCTGCAATGGTGTCAGAGCCTGGTCGTGTCAGGCTGAAGTAGCAGCCATGCAGCTCAAAACGCCAGGGGACCGCTCGTGTCAGCAAGCGCCCGAGGGCGGTGGGCTCCCAATCCATGGGGTGTGGTTGATGCGACATCTATGAGAACGGCAGTGAGGATTGACCCGAGTCTACCCTTCAGGAGCACGCCATCCGCACTTGGCAGCCGAGCGTCCAGCAATGATTGCTGTGTCTTGAGATGAAGGCCCATCGAGCGATTGCCAGGCAAAAATTTCCAGAAATCCTAACTCGCGACGCGGCCGCTGCTCACTACGCTTTGTCTGCCATCCGGCACTCAACCATACGAGGACGAAGCATGAGCAAGCCCAACAAGACTCCGATGACCCCAGAGCGTGCGAGCGCGATCCAACGGACCGCAGATCTAAAGCCGAACCCGTCGCCGAAGCAGATGGCGTTCAAGGCCAAGGCGGCCTCTGCTGCAGCGAAGAACAAGTCAAAGTGAGCCAATGGCTCGGCTCCGGCAGAGAAGTAGCCGGAGCCGAGCTCACGCGTGAGGCTGAAAGTGCTTCCAATAAGCGTGGGTCAGCGGTGCCTCCCTTCGACCAGGGCTGTCCATTGCCCCCCACCACGCACGATAGCGGGTCCCCGCCAGTCTCAGGGCCTCGCGTCCGCTGGCTTCCACGGCCTCCCAGAACTGCGCTACGAGCCAGAGGATTCGAAAAAGCTGGTCCAGCCCAGGGTGCGAGATGTTTGCTGAAATGGTTTCAACGTGCTCGAACCTCAATTGCTTAGTTCCTGCTCGCCAACGCACGATCCACGACTGACCGCCCGATGGCGGCGGACCGCCCAGAAGTGTTCTTTCAATTTCTTCTACTGTCGGCGGCATCTCGGGCAAGTCTCGCTTGGCTGCAACGACCGCCAAGGCGTAGTAGATGTCGAGAAGCCGGCGGCGAGCTCGGTGCTTGATGTGCGGATGTGAGGCATCTGCTAATAGGCCAAACAAGCTGCTGATGCCTTGCTCTTCGTGAACCTCAGCGGCACAGTCGCGATCCAGGCGCGCCATCAGCATCAGGTATGCGTCCAGTCCAGCATCGAGGCCGGGCGCCGGGGGAATGCTACCGACTCGAACTAGGCCCGCAGTCTCGGCAGCCGCCACGATTAGAGCCGAAGCATCCTCACGCCGCTGGTCTTGCTTCAAGATCGCAGTGGAGATCTCGTCGATGCGGATCGCGAGCGCCTCAAGTTCATCGCCACTCGCAATGCCGATGGACTGATGGAAGAACGTGCACGGAATAGTGGTCGGATCCTCGGCAACCAGCCGCGCCGTGCGTCGGGCGGCTCGCTCGCGCCGGGTGGCGCATTCGGGCTCCGACTGGGCCAACACCGTATCGATATAGCGGCCAAAGCTTTGAATCCTTTGCCGCAACTTCGTCGGACTCGGGGGCGCCCCCGCCTCCCACGTTTTGTGAGAAATGCGGAGCGCACTCGCCATCTGCGTCGATAGTGCGCGCGTGTCACCCCAGAGGGATGTTGACAGGAGAAGCCATCCCGTCAGCGGTTGCGCCTCCATCTCTGACTGGCCCATCACCAATTGCCAGATTTCGTCCTCCTGCTCCTTGGTGAGAGGACCATCAAGCACATTCGGCAGGAGAGGGCGGGGCATCAGCGGTGTCCGTCAGCAGTTGGCGCAGCAACGCGCCGGTTCTGATCCGCATCATAGTCATGTTCAATCCGGATCAAAGATCAACAGCTATGATGCTGGCGACAGATTGACGGGCAACGCATGACCGAGACCGCCTACACCGAAGAGCAGCTTCGTGTCGTCGAGCACCGCCACGGACACGCCGTTGTCGCTGCGGTTGCGGGTTCTGGCAAGACTGAGACACTCGTAGGGAGGGTTCGGTATCTGCTGCGCGACCACGCCCCGGAGCGGATCACAGTGGTCATGTTCAATAGGGACGCAAGGGAATCCTTTCGTCGCAGGTTCGAGCGTGCTGTCGGTGGGTCAGCGCCAGAAATTCGCACCTTCAACTCGATGGGCAACAAGATTGTCAATCGCTTTGTTGATCTCGGTCTCTTGCCGCCCGCGGAAATCGTCGAGAAGGACTACCGCCGGACGAAGCTCGCCAAATTAGCTTTGACGGCTGTGTTCAGGGAAATCGAGGGGGACGACGCGACTCCAGACAAGGAGCTCATCGACGCTTTCATCGCCTTTGTTCTCCTCGTGAAAACCGACGTCAAATCAGCCGAGGCCGTTTTTGAAGAACGGCGCTATGGCAAGAGCGCCACCGGGTTTCCTCGGGCTTTCCTACTCTTCGAGCATGAAAGGGCTAAGCAGAGGATCCGCTTCTTCGAGGACCAGCTCTACGACCCGGTCCGCCTAATGCTGAAGAGTCCGGATGCGCAACGATACGTTGCGAACAAGGTCGACCACCTGATCGTAGACGAGGCTCAAGACGTCAACGCGATCCAAATCACATTGCTGAAAATCCTGGCGGGGACACGCGCTCAAGTCATGCTCGTGGGCGACGAGGACCAGTCCATCTACGAGTGGCGCGGTGCTCGACCGGACTACCTTACGCGAGGTTTCGAGAAGGACTTCAATGGAGCGACGCGCTACACCTTGCCCCATACCTTTCGCTTCGGGCACGCGCTGTCGCTATCAGCAAGCCAACTGATCGCACAAAACACGAACCGCAACCCCAAGATCAGCATCTCGGCGGCGGGCACGCCTGATACACGCATTCGTTGCCTACCCCTGCCGCTTGGGCTATCGGGACTAGGTGTGCACATCCGGGATGCGATTAAAGCCGGTGCCGACCCAGATGAGGTTGCAGTGCTTGTGCGGACCTACAGCATGAGCGTCGCGCTGGAGCTCGACCTTCACCACCACGGCATTCCACACTTTGTCTACGGAAGGCCGCCCCTCAGTCGGATACCCGAAATAACGGCGATGGTGGCCGTGCTGCAACTCGCTTGCGGTCAGTGGAAGAAGCTCGAGTCCGAGGAACTGCGATCGCTCATCCGGAGTCTTATCCAGCGACCGGCGCTCTATCTAGACGCGGCAACCGCAAACGCTCTAGTTGACGAGGTGATCAAAGATCCCCGGGGCATCTCGGATGCCATCCGCTCGGCGATCACGCCGCGCATGAAGGCGTTCCAAGTCGACCAGATCCGGGACCGGGCGGACCTCATCGAGATCATCGCGACAAAGACTCGCCCAGATGAGGGTGTTGTGGCCGTCCTAGATCGGTATCTGATCGGGACAGACTTTGAGATCTCGGTGGAGAAGCAGTCGGCCACCGCGGAGGAAGCCGAGTCGATTTTGGCAAACGTCGCTGCGTTCAAGCTTATCGCTGCCAAACACACCGGAACGGTCGAGGCTTTTCTAGATGAGATAGATCCGCTCATCGACTCTGCGAATGCGCAGGCACCGCACGAACCACACGTATGGATTGGGTCTATTCATCGCGCCAAGGGCGCGCAGTGGCCACACGTCTTCGTTCCAGGCCTAGCCGCACGCTCCTTCCCGCGAGAAGGGGCCGAGGCTGAGGAGGTCGAAGCGGAGCGACGACTCTTCTATGTCGCTGCGACCCGGGCCGTCGACGCGCTTTACTTGGCGCATCCAATCTGTGCAGATTTCATAGAGACAGAGCGCAGTCTTGCCTGTGCTACAGAACACACGGAGACTAGCCCCGTATCAAAGTTCTTGTGGGAGTTGGATCTGGCGCTAGCACGACACGCTTCTCGAGCACTTCGATCAGGTCAATTTCTTCCTGTTCCAGTTTCCAGGCCCGAGGTTGCGAACGCATATCTCGATCGGTTCCCCGAAGCTGAAGGGTGGAGCTACCCGAAGCGAGAGCGGCCGAAGCCGCCAGAGCCCGCGCCTTTCCATCCGGCAGTGGGCTCACTCCTTACGGTTGGCGTGAGAGTCCGCCACCGCGCGTTTGGCTCGGGCACGATCGATCGGTGGATAGATCGACGGGTAGTCCGCGTGACGTTTGATAGCGGAGACTCTCGGATGCTTGTGGCTGAGATGGCGGATTTAGAACTTCTACCGGCTGAACCCTGATGAGCTCGACCCCAACTTGGAGGAAAAGCGGCCGCGTTCGCTATCGCTCCCAGATCAACGACTGCTGTGCCGATCCTCTCATTCGATAGACACGAACGACGTGTGCCGCAATATTTGGGACAGCGTAGTCGACTACGATCTCCACCACTTCCTTGGCAGGCCGACCCGTTCTAGTTTCGGGATAGGCATCTATGCGCTTGAAGACGTCAATTCCCCGATGATGAGGAATTGGTAGCGTATTGCCGGAGTTCATGTGGCAAAGCCAGACGTCATTGGCGTGATCGGCAAGTAGGCTCTTAGTGTCCACATGTAGCACGTCATGCTCAGTGTCGCCGTAATAGTTCAACAGCCGATGCATCCGATGCTCCTGGGCCCAGAAAAACACCTTCCCATTGATCAACCGATACCATTGTTCAGGAGTCGTGCCATCTACGAGAGCCTGCTCCAGCCGTTGCGGAGGCATTGGGATCTGGTCCCGCAGAACAATTCCGGCGTTCTCGCCAACCCTTGCCATAGCGGCTCGATGCAGAGTCTCAAACGGAGCACGGTCGACGCCCTGAATACCTAAGTGGTCAAGGACGGCGGTCGTGGACATCAACCCGCGTTCACGAATGCTCTCCCACGTCCCAGCTTCAGCCATATGATAAATCGTGGGATAACGAGAAACTACGTTCTTGGCAAGCATGTTCTACCTATCTGTGGTTCGCCCAGACCATGTTCTGCGGTCGATGATGGAGCGAAGGTCAGTAAAGTCGACCTTCTTCTTGGGAAAGCGAGTATTGATCAGTGAGACCGGCGCTTGCGCGACGCGCTCCAACTCTTCAATGAACTTGATTGTGTTCTCTTTGAGTTGCTCAAAGCGCCTAGCTTGCTGATTTTCGGCGCTGAGGTAGTCCGCGAAGGTAAGCACAATATCAGTAGGGGCATTCAGGTCACACGCACGACGGAACTGGCTCCACTCGAACCAACCAACTCTCCGGTTGCGTCCCGTTGTTGAAGTCTTCTCGGCATCATTGACTTCGGTGGCGTCGAGACCTGCACGCTGCGCAATATCGTCGAACGTAGTTTCGTGCTTCAAATGGCCGGAGGTGTTTCCTTCTTTGCCATCCGGATCGGCTACGCGGATCGGCGTGGTGCGAACCACCATCAGGATCCGGCGCACGCGGCTCGGCGAAATTCCTGCCTCTGCCAAACATCCTGCCACGTTGGTGTCGCGAGACGTAACATATGGATAGTCGCCGTGATAGAGGCTAAGGGCGCTGCCCTGCGTGCCCTCCAGTAAGACAGACTTGCCATCACGGTAGGCCTGTTCCAGATGAAAAAGGGTTGCGCCGAGGAATTCTGCAAGCTCGGGAACGTCCCTGGCCAAGCACACCTTGTCGGCTTTTGATCCCCGGTTCTTTATGCGTCGGGCTTTAGCGGCCCCGCTGCCGCTGCCCGTGGAGGCGATGGCACCTACGACGCCGCGTTGTTCCTCAACTATATCGACTTCTTCAATGATCGTTGCACAGGGGTCGATGAACAGTCGGCCTGGTGCGATCTCAAACTCCTCGATCTCCTTCAACAGCTTAGGCACATGTAGGGTAATGCCAGGCCCCAGGAGGATTTTTGCGCTGGAGGCCCCGCAGCCAGAGGGGAGTTGGTGATGCACGCGCTTTCCTTTTGGCGTGGCGACTGTATGGCCCGCGTTCGGTCCCCCAACGCGCACGAGGACGTCATACTCCGGTGCAAGGAAAGCCACAATATTGCCCTTGCCTTCGCTTCCATACTGACCACCTACGAGGACGTCTACGCACCGCAGCTGCGGAGACGTTAGCAGCTGCAAATGTGCCGCGACCCTCACAAGGGTATCGTCGGCATCCGTTCGGTCGGTAAAGATGCGAATGTCGGCATCATTCTTGAGCAACTCGGCGACCGGGTCAGACAGGTGGTCGATCTCTTCATAGGTGGGCGCGCCCGGTAACGCCCCTTCTTTGCCTGCGTAACGCGTTCTAAGTGTCTCGCGACTGGCATAGAGATGAACGTGCACGATCGCAGAACCTGCGCTTTCACGGAACTGCTGGATTTGCTCTATTGAGCTTACATGGTCTACCACAATGCCCGGGGAACCTCCGAGCCTTTCGAGTTGAGGAAGAACACCATCCAGGACCCAGCGGGAGTTGGTTTCACCATTGAGGGCCATCGCGCGATCGATGAGAGGCTTCCGCTCATTCGCGTCGTGCAACTCCAATTTGCCACCTAAAAGGTCGCGCGTCTGCACAACATGAAATCCGTAGCGATCCTGCAACGCTGCGGCCAAGCCTGTTTTTCCGGTTCCAGTTTTTCCACTAATTAGGACTACTCGATTAACGGACATGGCTAAATCTCCCAAAGGTTGACTACTTCGAGCGCGAGATCTTTTGGAGAGTGCGCTGTTGTGTCAAGAGTAAGATCCGCGATCGCCCCAAGCGAACGTGAACTGACTTCGTTGGGATGCAGCACAGCTTGAGTGTAGTGTTCCGGCGTATCCTTATGGCGCGACCTCAGCACGCCTTCGGGTGCAGTCAGATGCACATGGCGAACACACTGGAACTGTGAGCGAAAGTGCGTCACTTGGCGAGGCTTTCTAACCGCGTCGATCAACCAGCTTCCGGTCTCTGGCGAGGCATCGATGCGGCGTGACGCAACTTCATCGACAAGCCAGCGGAAGTCTGTCTGACGATCGAGCCGATCCCCGATCTCCTGCATCAGCTTCCGTGAACGCTCATTGTCATTAGCCACATCTGCCGGAAGCAAAGTTGCTAGATAGCGACTGGAGGAAATCTTCTCGAAGCCGAAGGAATCTTGTAGCTCCTTTGCCAGTGTCGTCTTCCCGACGTGTATCGGTCCGCTAATCAGTAACAGCCGCTCTGGATTCATCCAGCACCCCCTGCCCACGATGCGTAACCAGAGCATACGCCAGATTTACGCTTGGTCAGAGGTTGGGCTAAAACCGTCGCGTCAACGGAGAATTTGTTGGGGGGATTGGTGTGGTCTGTAGGGACATACTTGCGAACCGAGCAGTTGACTCGACCAGGTCTGCAGCCTTCAGGCAACTAATGGGAGCCGCCTCATCTTGTGCGGCGCGACCCCAAAGACGAGCGTTCTGGCGGAGTGCTTGCCAAGGGAAAACGCCCTCATCTGTGATTGCCCACGGGTCAGCGCCTGCGTCTAGAAGCTCGGCGCAGCCCGCCGGGTCTTGGCAGCAGTGCAGCGGTGTAATTCCTCTTAGACTGCGGACGTTGGGATCTGCACCTGCTTCAATTAGTGCTTTGACCGTGCGGACGTTGTTGGCGTAGTGCAAAGCCGCGAACCCTTGGGCGTCCTGTTGCCTAGGGTCCCATTCGCTTTGAAGTAAGAGTAGCAGGATCGAAAGGCTGTGCTTCGTAGCTTCGATTAGAGGGGTAGAGGGCTCACCCGTCTTAGATCGCATGCTCAACTGATTCACGCCGCTGGCGATCGCTATTTGGGCACCATAAAAGTCGTTACCGTGTATTGCAACCCGCAATTGCTCGGTGAACGTTGGTTGCTGCGATGCCGCACGACTTGACTTCATCGTTTCAATGTAGGGGCTCGCTTCCTCCCGTCAATGTCCCCATATGCTGAGCGCCATGGCCGTGCTTTTAAGACAGGGCGCTGCCTAGCACTTACGTGCGAATGGGATCGATCGTCAACTAGACATGTTTCGGATCTAGCTGCGCACTGCTGCGTCCGACCGTGAGCGCTGACGGACCTTGGACACCCTGTAAGCCGAGCCTAGAATCCAGAAAGTCGCGCAGGATCCTGAGAAGCGATGTCTGTCGGAACAGCAATTGGTGCTGGATTTTCACTGCGCCGCGTTTGATATCCAATTTCGTCCGCTATTGATCCGCTCCTTGGCTACGAATTCCGCGCACAGGTCGATCTGGTATCGGTTCGCGATCGCAAGTATGTAGTTGAGGACGTCGGCCAATTCGCTGCCAACTTCTGTTGCCTTTGAGTTCGGATCGACTGCAAGGCCCGACGTTCGCCTCACCGCCTTGAAGAGCTCCCCCACTTCTTCACCTAAGAGTAGGCATTTCTCGATTGCGCTCTGGTCTGCAAAATTCCGCTCTTTCTCCGTTGCTGCGACATACTCCTGAAGCTCGTTGATAGAAGACCTGGAATTGATCATAGGTTGCTCCGGAACGGGGCGTGGTTGGATGGTGGATCAACGGGGCAGTCGAGTAGTAGTGGAAAATTTCCAGGACGCTCGTCAGAAAGAACCTAAGTTCCTCTCAGGTCTGCAATCGCTCCAGGAGCACGCGATGGACCGGCACCAGTAGTTCACCGTCCGGCTCTTCCCAGCGCGGTGCCGCATCGGGCAATACGAGCAGCCCAAGCACGTAAGGGTAGTAGCCCCTGCAGACGTGCACATGTTCGGTAATCATCATGCCTGCAGGCTCTCTTGCAAACCAACGGTTGGCGGGGAGAGTGCCTGTCCGAGCTTCATCGCTGGCCAGCGCCTCGTTGAGCAGTGAACGGGCCGGGACCTCGATCCTTTGTTTGCGCGAAGCCAAGTAAACGCCCGATCGAAAGGCGGAGGGGCTGGACTTGGCCCACAGCACGAAACCGTCCCGAGCAGCCACGACCACCATACGCTTGCGTTCGATCTCGGCCCACTTCAGCGCCGCCGCCATGGGGGAGACACCGTAGCGGCTGCTTAGGTGCATGAGAAGATCAATCGAGATGGGCTGGGTCCCAAGCTGCAGACGGAAGTCATCCAGCGGCATAAGCAAGTAGGAAGCAAACGTGTCGGCCGCTACCTCGATTTCCTGCTCACTACCGTCCCATTGATGCATATCCTGCTGGGTGCACTCAAAGCTTGACTTCAAGGCGCGGTGCAGCAAGTAGTGCCCAAACTCGTGCGCCAGCGTGAAACGGATGCGTCCTTCCGAACGCAGGTTGTTGTGGTAGCCGATCTTCCACTTCGATTTCGTAGGATGACGTGTAAGAACGCCCTCGAAGCCGCAGATATCGACTTCTTCGATCTTGACGATGGGCTCTTCTGGAAAGCACTGAGCCGAATACTCCAAAGCTAGCGACTGGACATCTACTGGGAAGCGTTCGGCGTCTGCGAGCACATGGTTGAGCAGCTTCGAGAGCCGATTGGCCTCGACCATCGGCTTTTTCATCTTCAGTCCTCGTCGTCCCACTCAAGAAATTTGCGCATGCGCGCCTTGCTTTTCGAATCCAAGCCTTGGTAGCGACGGAAGAACGCCAAGTCCAGGTGTTAGCGCCGACGCAAAACTGACCCACCCACGCCGACTGAAAACTGACCCACCCGGGCGAGGATGGCGGTCTTTTGGAGGCCGCCTGGATGTTGACCCAGGAGGAAGCGATGGAAGTCAGAGTGTTGGCCCGACAGGGCAAGGGAGTACGGGAGATCGCGCGGGATCTGGGGATCTCACGCAACACGGTGCGGCGGTACCTGCGCGGGGCTGAGGCGCAGTACGCGCCCCGACCGAAACGGGCAACCAAGCTCGCGCCGTACGAGGACTACATCCGGGCGCGGCTGGCGGCGGCGCACCCGGACGTGATTCCGGCCACAGTGCTGCTGCGCGAGCTGTCCGAGCAGGGCTACACCGGCGGCATCAGTCAGCTCAAGGCTTTCATGGCGCCGCTGCGCCGGGCGCCGTCCGATCCGGTGGTGCGCTTCGAGACGGCGCCGGGTGAGCAGATGCAGGCGGACTTCACGACGGTGCGGCGCGGCCGTGACCGGCTGGTCGCCTTCGTGGCGACGCTGGGCTACAGCCGCACGACCTACGTGCGCTTTGGCGATGACGAGAGCTTTCCGGCATGGGAGGCCGGGCTGGTCGGCGCGTTCGATTACTTCGGCGGCGTGCCGCAGCACGTGTTGTTCGACAATGCCAAGCCGGTGCTGCTGGACCGCGACGTGTACGGCCCGGGTCGGCACCGGTGGAACCCGCAGATGCTGGCCTTGGCCGAGCAGTGCGCCTTCACCCCGCGGGTGTGCCGCCCGTACCGGGCACGTACCAAGGGCAAGGTGGAGCGCTTCAACAGCTACCTGAAAGGCAGCTTCGTGGTGCCGCTGGCAACGACCCTGCGCAGCGGCGGGCTGGTGCTGGATGTGCAGACCGCCAACCGCGAGGTCCGCCGCTGGCTGGACCAGGTGGCGAACCGGCGCACGCACGGCACCACCAAGGCCCGCCCCTGCGACCTGCTGGTGCATGAGCGCCAGCACCTGCAGCCGCTGCCGGGCGGCGTGATGATGCGGGGGATGCCACCCGCCCTGGCCGCCCGGGTGCTGCCGTTCCCGTCGATCCAGCATCCGCTGTCGGTGTACGGCGAGTTGATGGAGGCGACGGCATGAACCTGCAGCACGACCGGGTGCAGGCGCTGTGCGAGCAGCTGCGCCTGCCGGCGATCGCCGCCCAGTGGCCGGCCTTGGCCCAGCACGCGGTCGCGACCGAGACCAGCTACGGCGAGTTTCTGGAGCAGGCGTTGCAGGCGGAGATGGCCGCCCGCACCGAGCGCACCCGCCAGACCCTGCAGAAGCTGGCCACGCTGCCGTCGGTGAAGACGCTGGAGGCGTTCGACTTCGGCTTTGCTGCGGGCGTGTCCAAGCCGCAGGTGATGGAGCTGGCGACGCTGGCCTTCATCGAGCGCGCCGAGAATGTGGTGCTGCTGGGGCCATCGGGCGTGGGCAAGACGCACCTGGCGATCGCCTTGGCGATGCGCGCCGTCCACGCGGGTATCAAGACGCGGTTCCTGTCGGCGGCCGACCTGATGCTGCAGCTGGCATCGGCCAACGCCCAAGGGCGGCTGCGCGAGTACTTCAACCGCGCGGTGCTGGGCCCGCGGCTGCTGATCGTCGACGAGTTGGGCTACCTGCCGTTCGGCCGGGAGGAAGCCAGCCTGTTCTTCAATGTCGTCGCCAAACGCTACGAGCGCGGCAGCATGATCCTGACCAGCAACCTGCCGTTCCCGCAGTGGGCCGGCGCATTGGCCGACGACGCAACCCTGACCGCGGCCCTGCTGGACCGGCTGCTGCACCACGCCCACATCGTGCAGATCAGCGGCGACAGCTATCGGCTGAAGGACAAGCGCAAGGCCGGAACAGTGCGGCCGCAGGGCACTACTTGAAGGCCCAGGGTGGGTCAGATTTCAATCGGCGATAACGGGAGCAAGTGGGTCAGATTTGAGTCGGCGTTGACAC
>NZ_FUXP01000017.1 GCF_900167055.1 Lysobacter spongiicola DSM 21749 | reverse complement strand
CTCCAGCACCTGATCCACGATCCGTGGCGCTGTCGCGTGGGGACAGTGCCGCGGTCTCGAGGATCGATCGGTTAACCCGCCCGAACCTTCTTCCTTGAACCGTTTCAGCCACTTGTACGCTGTTCGAACGCTCACGCCGGCGGCGTGTGCGGCTTCTTCCACGCGCAGGCCCTGAATCAAGATGCGGTCCACGAGCAGGGCTCGACCGCGAGGGCTAAGGCGGGCATGTTTATGCAGGTTCATCCGGGGCTCCTGGAGGGGTGGCTGATTCGCACCTCCAGTCTTCCGGGACCACCCCGGATGAACAACCTACTGAGAGATCACAGCTAGCCGCTGCACCCCCCGCAGCAGACGGAGGGGATGGTGGTGACGTTGCGGCGGCCGACGGCGTATCCGGCGTCGACCAGCACCCGCACCAGGTCCTGTGTATCGCTGGACGTCGATACGCGCAGCACCTGGCCGGAGGGGTCGAGGTCGACCACGGCGGCCGGATCCTCGGCGAGGACCGCATCCTCAAGGAGGTCCAGGTCCGGGACCTGCCGGCCCATGTCGATGTGGTATTCCATGCACCTGCTCCAGCGGGGACGATGCCATCTTCGCCCCGCCCCTTCCGTGCTGCCCTGATCCGGGTCAAGCCTGCCCCGGTCAAGCCTGGCTGGGAGCGCCGCCCTGGTTGCGGCGAACCAGCAAAGACTTGAACTCGCCGGCTTCGAGCGGGTGGCTGAACAGGTAACCCTGGTACTGGCGACACCCGAGCTGCTGCAGCGCATCGTGCTGCTCGGCAGTCTCCACCCCTTCGGCCACGGCCTTCAGCCCGAGGGATCCGGCCAGCGCGAGGATCGTCCGCACGATCTCGTTGGCGCCGCGGTCTTGCGGTAGTCCAGAGACGAAGCTGCGATCGATCTTGAGCTTGGTGAGCGGAAAACGCTGCAGGTAGGCGAGGCTGGAGTAGCCCGTCCCGAAGTCGTCCACCACGAGGCCCACGCCCATGCGCCCCAGCCGCGCCAGTTGCTGCTCACCCTCGGCGGTGTGTTCCATCAACAGGCTCTCGGTGATCTCCAGCTCCAGCCGGTCCCCGGCCACGCCACTCGCCTCGAGCGCTGCGGCGACCTCCTCCGGCAGTCCACCGGCGCGGAACTGGTCGCGGGAGACGTTGACGCTGAGGAACAGTTCCTCGTGGCCGGCTGCGTCCACGGCGGCCTTGAGTCGACAGGCTTCCTTCAATACGAACGATCCGATCTCGCAGATGAGCCCGGATTCCTCGGCTACCGGGATGAACTGCTGCGGTGGAACGACGCCCAGCTCCGGGTGGGTCCATCGTGCGAGCGCCTCCATGCCGATGATCCGGGCCGCGGGTCCGCGGCTGTCGTAGATGGGCTGCAGCACCACGCGCAGTTGCCCGCGCTCGACGGCGCGCCGCAGCTCATGCTGCAACCGGACCTGGTAGGCGACATCGGTGCCCATCGCCGGGTCGTACACCACCGGACGCCGATCGGCCCGCCGCCGCGAGATGCCCAGCGCGAGGTCGGCACAGCGCAGCAACTCCTCCGCGTTGTCGGCGTGGCGCGGGAACATCGCGCCTCCGCATTGAGCGCGCAGGCTGACCTCGATCCCCTTTACCTCCAGCGGCCGGCCCATGTGCGCCTGCAACGCCTCCAGCCGTTCGGCCAACTCGGCTTCGCCCCCGCCCCAACAGCCGGCTAGCATCGCGAATTCATTCGGACCGACCAGCGCGACCTCCTGCGGCTGGACATCCCCCGCCTGCTCCAGGCGCCTGATGACCTGGCGCATCATCTCGGCGGCGTGGGTCGCACCAAATACATCGCGGAACTCGAAATAGCGGTCCATTGAAAGCCGCAACATCACCGCGCAGTCGCCCGGCCGCTCGCGGATGCGCCGGGCAGTGGCCAGCAGAAGCCCGTGCTCGTTGAGCGCGCCGGTAACCGGGTCGTGCTCGGCGAAGTAGCGGCTCTGCGCCTCCTGCCGGTGGCGTTCGCCGATATCGGTGGCGATCTCGGAAATCCCGACGCAGCGCCCGTCCCGGTCGGCGATCGACGACAGCGAGAGTTGCACGTGCGCCAGCCCGCCGTTCCGGCGCATGCGGACGGTCTCGAACCGTACCAGCGATTCGCCCGCCAGCACGCGGTCGATCATCGTCTCCGACTCGGCGATCCGGTCGGGCGGCACCAACAGCGACAGGTGCGATCCGATGGCCTCCTCTGCCGCATGCCCATACAACTCGTCCGCACCCCGGTTCCAGCTCAGGATGTGCCCCGCAGGATCCAGGGAAATGATGGCATCACCGGAAGACCGGACGATGCTGGCCAGGCGCTCCGCAATGCGGTGCTCGCCCTCGCGATCGGTGATGTCGATCGCGATGCCACCCACGAGGCGCACCTCGCCCCGCGGCCCCAGCGGGAACTTGAACGTCTCGAACAGACCCATCGAGCCATCGCTCCTGACGCTGGGTTCGAGCACCCGCTCCGGTTGCCCGGAATCGGCCACGCGGATGGTGTTCTGCAGGTAGAGGTCGGCCTGCTCCTTCGGATACAACTCCCACAGCGTCGCAGGAAGCGGGCGGCTGCCCATGCTCTGCAGCAGCTCGATGTAGGCGGCATTGGCCGCCAGCATGTTTCCCTTGTCGTCGGCGATCCACGCCAGCCCGGGGCAGTTTTCCAGGAATGCGTGCAGCATCCCTTCCCGCTGCCGCAGCTCGATCTCGGCGGTCTTCCGCGCGGTGATGTTTTCGGCGGAGATGGTCACGCCATCGCTCAGGGGCACGATCTGGTGGCGGAGCCAGCGCATGCTGGCCGGGTACTCCGGCACCTCGTACTCCTCGATCCTGGGCTGCTGGTCATCCATCACCTCCCGACACAGCGCGACCAGCTTTTCGATCCGGCTGCCGGGCACGGCTTCGCGAACGCTTCGCCCCACCAGTGCGCGCGGATCGCGGCGCATCAGTAGGCCACCCATCGGGTTGCAGTATTCGCAGGTGAAGTCGACGATCCGACCCTCACCGTCGCGCCTCGGCGACAGCATGTAGAGCGCACTGAGCGCGCCCGACGCTCCGCGTTCAAACCACTCCGCCAGCCGGCCCCGCTCGGCATTGAGCCGATGCTCGACGGTCAGGTCGGTCTGCAAGGAAACGAATGCCTCGAATGCGCCTCCCTCCCCGGCTATCGGGTGGATGCGCGACCGACTCCAGTACGTGCGCCCGTCGCGCGCGTACTGGAGCAGCGTTGCCCTTACTGCGCGGCCTTTGGCGAGGGTGTCGCGCACGCGCTGGAGCTCGAGCCTGTCGGTGTCCGGCCCATGGAGGATGCTTGAGGATCGGCCCAGGACATCTGCACGATGCCAGCCGGTCGTGCATTCGAATGCACTGTTGACGTAAAGAATGCGCGGACCGTTGAGCAGGTCCGCATCAGTGACCATCACTGCCTCCTCGACATGCTCGAGGCCAGCCAGCATCCACGCAGCTTCTTTCATCGGCACCCCTGTCCCTGACATTGCACGCCCCGCCGCTTCCCGTCCCTGGTAGGCAGTGACCGCGCCTTCCGGCGCGGACCGCGTGACGGATCCACCCTATGGCGCGCGCGCGGGAGGTTCCGTGAAACCGGTCAAGGTGCGGACCCATGGATACCCTTGCGGGACGCAGCCGACACAGTCCGCACATCACGTAGCTTGGACCGCTGGCCCGGGAGAATCCGGGTTCCCGGCCCGGGCCGTCGTCATGCGTCTCCATCACCTCAACTGCATCTCCACATGCCCTTTGGGCGGTCGCCTCAAGGATGGCTTCACACCGGGCGTGTTCGAACGCGGGCACCTGGCTTGCCACTGCATCCTGGTGGAAACCCCGGAGTCGCTGGTGCTGGTCGACACCGGCCTCGGGCTGCGGGATGTCGCCGATCCGTACTCGCGCCTGAGCCGCTTCTTCCTGGCGCTGGTACGACCGGACTTCCGTGAGCAGATGACAGCGGTGAGACAGATACAGCATTTGGGCTTCGACCCGGCGGACGTGAGCCACATCGTGCTGACCCACCTCGACTTCGACCACGCTGGCGGCCTTGACGACTTCCCGCGGGCCCAGGTGCACATGATGGCGCGGGAGCGTGACCATGCACTGCTGCAGGAGACCTGGCTGGACCGGCAGCGGTTCCGTCCGCAGCAGTGGTCGACTCGCCCGCACTGGAAGGTCTACGACGGCCCACGCGGGGAGGAATGGATGGGGTTCGGTGCGGTACGCGGACTGGACGGTCTTCCGCCCGAGATCCTGCTGGTCCCGCTGCCGGGTCATACCCACGGCCATGCAGGGGTGGCCATCCAGACCGGCGAAGGCTGGAGGCTCCTCGCCGGGGACGCCTATTTCCATCGCGACGAAATGGACCCGGGCCACCCGCGCTGCACGCCCGGACTGCGGCTCTACCAGTGGATGATGGAGAAAGACCGGGAGGCGCGCCTGCGGAACCAGGCCCGGCTGCGCGAACTGCGCCATCGTGCCGACACGAGGCTCGACCTGTTCTGCTCGCACGATGTACTGGAGTTCGAACGAATCAGTGGCCGCTCGGCGCGCCTGCCCGCCGGGGACATCGAAGCCCGGCATTGATCGAACCGCACGACTTCACCGGTCCCGAACCGGCGACGCCCGATGATCGCTATCCACCCAAAGCACCGGAGCCGACATGCAGCAGGATATCGAAGCGGGATTCATGGTCTTCGTAGCCGATGGAGAAATGGGCGTCGCGGCCGTCCGCGAGGTCCGCGACCAGGAGATGGTGATCAACGTCCAGAACGCCGGCGATTTCGTGGTGCCGTTAACTGCCGTCAGGGACGTGCACTCCAAGAAGGTCATCCTGGATCTCGATCGCCTGGACCGCCGGCTGTGCGAGGCGCTAGGCCACGTCCACGACAACGAGGACCCCGACTACGCGGCCCTCGATCCGGATGCCGGCACCCCTGCCGGGAAATCGGACTGACTTCGCCACTGGCCTCGCCGCTCCGCCCAGATGCACGTGCCGGAGCCATAAACCAGCCAAAAAAAGACGCCGGTGGGACCGGCGTCTTTTCGTGCTCACGATGTGGCATCGCGATCAGTGGCGGGTGGACTCCATCGCCCACTTCCGGTCACGCATGGTGTCGTGCTGCTGCTTCACCGTCGGCAGGTAGGACTGCACGGCCTGCTTGACGGTGGCCGGGGCGTCGTCGTCCTCCAGCACGTCCTTGAACGCGTGGAGCATCCGGTCCTCGGATTCCTCCAGCTGGGCCACGTAACCGTAGTCGTCGCTGCCCATCTTCCCGCGTACGTCGCCGTACATGCGATGCAGCGTGCCGCGGAAGGTACCGTCGGTATCCGGCTTCGCCCCCTCCAGCTTCACCTCGCTGGAAAGCGCGCCGACAAGCGAGTTCTTCGACTGCGCCATGTCGGCAAACAGCGTCTGCAGTTGCGGGTTCTTCGCCTTGGTGGAGGCATCCTCGTAGAACTCGGCGCTGTCGCGCGTCACGGCCAGCAGCTCGTTGAGGGTCTCGATCTTCTGTTCTCGGATGTTGTTGTTCATGCAATTCTCCTTGCGCTTGATCCGGGTGCGCCATTCACTCCGTCGGAGGCGCGCAGTCCGGGTTCGTGGTTCCAACGGAACGCCCGTAGTTTCTCAGGGCGCCCGTAAAAACCGCGTGCAAGTGATTGATTTTACTTAACCTGAGGTGAGTGGGGCACGGCGAAGCCCGCAGCAGCAAGCGCTCCCGGGCAACCGGCGAGTGTGCTCAGCCGGCCTCCTGGGCGTCCACTTCACGCCGCAGGCGCCTCCAGATGCCATCCACTGCCGTGCCGCCCCTGCCTTCGATCAGGTGCAGCGCCTGGAGGGCATCATGTTCCGCCACCGCGTCGCGGGCGCAGAGCATCGCCAGGGTCGCCGCGCTGCGTCCAAAGCAGAGCGACCTCGCCAGTGCCCCCTGCTTCGGTGCCGCGGCACCCTGCTCCGCCAGCGCCTGTGCGATCGCGTCCGACAGCTCCCACTTCGCGGCAATGCGACGCGCCACCGGATCCGTCCATCGGTCCAGCAGGGCGACGGCAACCCCCACCTGCGGCGCGACGCCGGGCCGCTTGGCGTACTGGTCCCGCACCACCTGGACCACGATGATCGCGGCCAAGCCCTGCAGGAGCCCGCCCAGTTGCGCGGCAAAGGCGTCGCCACGCTCCACGAGCTTGGCGTGGTCGGCCGCGGCCACCGCGGACATCAGCGCGTGCTCCCACATCGTGCCGGGAAAGCCGGCGAACGCCCCACTGCCGGACCCCATCACCGGCTGTACCAGCGCCGCGGAGATGATCTGCCGCAGCCCGTCAGTACCCACCATCGCCACGGCCCGGTCGATGCTGTCCACCGGCTTGGACTGCACCCGGTACAGCGGACTGCCGGCGATCCGCAGCAGGTTCGCTGCCAGCGCCGGATCCTGCCCGATGATCGCCGCGATGGCCTGTGCGGACGCGCTCGGATCATTGATGGTCCGCATCAGTTGCGGCAGCAGGAGCGGCCTGCGAGGTGTGTACCTGCGCTGGGTGTCGATACGGGACAACAGGTCCGCCGCCGCTGCAGCCACCTCGGCGTGCGCGGAACCTGGCGCTGCCGGGGGGCGCGCAAGCATCGGCTGCTCGAATGCCAGCGCATACAGCCGATGCGGCAGGGCGTCCGGCAACAGATCCGTGGAAACGGGTATCTCCCCTGCCGGCGCGTACCCGTCTTGAGCCACTGCATCGACGGTGCCGCTCGCGTCCACGCGGGATGCCGCATTGGTTCCGGACACCCGGCCCGGCGAACGCCCGCGGCGCCGGAACAGCCACGCCGCGCAACCGGCCGCCACCAGCACCAGGGTGCCGAGCACAAGAAATGATGTCGCCATTGCCTTCCCCCAGAACAAAGCGGCCCGCGGATCCGGGATTCCGGCCACGCCCCATGGCTCGCCCGCCGATATTACCCGCACGCACCTCTCACACGCCTCTAAGGGGGCTTCGGTTAGTAAATGGGGCGCTGCCTTTGGCATGCCATTCCCCCCATACCAGGAGAAACAACGATGACCAGCCCGAAGGAACTGGAAGCCAAGCTCTGGGATGCGCTCGAAGACGACCGCACCGTCATGCTGGGCCTCGAAGGCAACGACGGCGGCCACATCCATCCGATGACGGCCATGTCGGAGGACCACCACGCGCCGATCTGGTTCTTCACCTCCAGCGATACCGAGCTGGCCCGGCAACTGGCGAGCCCCCGCAAAGGCTTCGCCACCTTCGCCTCCAAGGACCACGAACTGTTCGCCACCATGCACGGGACCCTGCAGGTCCACACCGACCGCGCGGTGGTGGACCGCTTGTGGAACCGCTTCACCGCCGCCTGGTTCGAAGGTGGCAAGGACGACCCCAAGCTGAGGCTGTTGCGCTTCGACGCCACCGAAGCCGAGGTCTGGCTCAACGAGCACAGCCTGCTGGCGGGCGTGAAGATGCTGCTGGGCGTCGACCCTAAGAAGGACTACCAGGACAAGGTCGGGGAGGTCGACCTGCGCTGACCATGGATCGCACATCCCGGCGTCCGCCGGCGCCGGGATGTGTCACCGCGGTAGGCCCGCGCCCTCACCGGCTGTCAGACGCTCGTCAGCCGCCGCCCGGGCAACGGACCCGGGTGAAGGCGTCCCCTTCCGGCCCCTCGATGGTCAGCTGCCCGTCGCCAGACAACGTCAGCGTGCGCTCTTCGGTCCACTGCTGACCTTCCCCGCTGTAACTGGCGGTGACCACTAGCGTGTCGTCGTCCAGCAGTTCCAAGTACTGCGGAACCGCGACGCTTTCGTGAAAACGCAGCTCACGTTCGGTGATCTCCAGGCCACCGACGCTCTGGCGGTCGCAGTTGGCATCTTCGGGCGCCCAGTAGCCGGTGAAACGTGCGGGGATTGATTCGGCAACTGCATCCTCACCCGGTGGGCGCGGGGGCGGCATCGATGCCGGGCGCGCGCAGCCCCGGATCGGTTCGCCGCCATCGATGGACAAGGTCCCCGTCATCGGGAAGCTCGCGCCGGACATGTCGTCCTGGCAGGCAGCGTCCGTGATGCGCAACTCGACCTTGCCCGCGTCGTCGCCGGCACGGATCAGCCGTGTCTGGGGGTCGGTCGACGTATCGATGTCCGAGGCGTGGATCGGCATGCGCCGTCCTTCTACGCCAGCCCCCTCCAGCACGACCACGCCGTCTTCGGCGCGTGCCTGCCAGAACGGTTCGTTGGTGGAGACGATCAGGTCCGTCGGGACCTGCCCCTTGATGTCGCCGGGGTCGTTGTCGCCAGGCATTGCCTCCTGCGGAGCGGGCGCGCCAACGGGATCCGCCGACGCGGTCGGTGCTTCCTGCCCACCGCAGCCGCCCAGCACTCCGGCAGCGAGCAGCACGGTCGATGCCCTTACGAGTTCCTTGCGCAGCGTCATCACTTGTTCTCCCTTGCCGCCCGTTCGACGCGGAAGTCGATGGGCTTGTATCGGAAATTGTTCGACTGCCCCGCCGAACACGCCGTCATCGCCGCGACCATTGGCATCAACGCACGCAGGCGCACGTGGTCGCCCGCCTTGCTCAACGGCGGCTCCACGGTGATGCGGCCGGTGCCGGCGTCCACGGCCACGTGCATGAACACGTTGAAAGCGATCGGCACCTGGTCCACCCCGATGCCATAGGGTGCCAGTGCCGACGCCAAGTTGCCCTCGCAGCCGGGCCTTCCCTCCGTCTCGCCATAGATGATCGAGAACGTGTCCTTCGAACAGGGAGTGAGGGTGAAGTCGTGGCGGCCGCAAGTGTCTTCGATGATCTCGAACATGGGCCGGCTGCGATTCGAGTACAGCAGATCGCCGGTGGTGAGCCACAGTCTGGAGGCATAGTCGATGGAGCGGCCGGAGGAGAGGTACTCCCGCGTGTCGTCGCGCGCGAAGGCGACCAGGTCGCTGACCTGCTGTCCTTCCGGGTCGATGATGACCAGCTCGTCGCCGGCCTCCAGGTCAACCGACCGTGCCGAACATGGATCGATGCGGGTCGCCTCGGTGTCTTTCGTAGTCATCCGGGTCACTTCTTCCTCGTCGGTTGCATGGCGTGGAAGGGGCAGCGCCAGTCCTTCTCCACGGCCCGGCCACTGTACTGGCGCGTCTCTGGCGCGGTGCCGAAATCGGCGAGATTGGGGTTGATCGAGCCCTGCAATTCGGTGTCTCGCTGGCGGATGGCCTTCTGCATCCGTGCGTAACGACCGTCCGCGCGGAGCCGGTCGAACTGGCTATGCGAATTGAACACCATCGCAGGGTTCGGCAGCCGCCGTGCAATGCGCGAGGCGCCAGAGTGCAGCCCGATCACGAAGAACGGATGCCCGGCCAGGCTCAGGCTGAAATCGGGAGCGTCCGGGTCACGGCCAACGTCCGGCGACCAGCCCTGGCCTCGCCGCACGTCCAGCGCGTGCAAGCGCTGCAGTTGCGACCAGAGAAGGGCTTCGAAACGCTGCTCGTCAGTGTCGCCGGGACCGTCGAATACCGCGGCCAGCGAATGCAGGGTCAGGTCTTCCCCATCCAACTGGTCCAGCTCTGCCGCAAAGCCCTCCAAGGCATCCAGCAGCAATGCATCGTTGGCGCGATCGCCGAGACGGCCGAGGGTCACGCAGCGCAGTCCGCCCTGGGACAGTGCGGCCTTGGCGCCTACACACGGAAATTCGGCGGCCTTGATGTGCTCTGCGAGCGAGTCGGACAGCGCCTCGTTGTTGGCGCCCGGCGCGGTGGCCGAAGTAGCAGGATCAAGCGTGACGGGACAAGCGGAGGTCGTACGGGACATGCGCTACTGCCATTGGGGTCAATCAACCCGGAGCCCGCACGATAGGCGGCGGCCCGTCGTGCCGGCGTCGAGACGGCCGCCTCAAGCTGAACGTCTCGCCGTCGCCGGCATTCTGAATCCGCGGTGATTCCGGCCATACAAAGGATGTCGGGTTGTACTGACGGAGGAGCTCGTTCAGTCCAGCTCCGCGCAATAGCTGGACAGAGTCGCGGGCCTCTGTGCGGTATCAGCCGATTCCGTTGCGAGCCATCCCATGACGTTGGGAGGGACACGATCGCCGCGCTGATTGCTCTCGTAGCGGCCGGTGACCTCGACCCACTGCCCCGCCCTCGTGGCCAGTTCCGCGGTGACGGCCGGGTCGCCCTCGATCCATGCGGCGGCGGCAGGCCAGCCTTCGCATTCGGAGATCACCGGCCGACCATCAACCAGCCGCACGAACCCGATGGTCTGGACGTTACGCGGCGCGTAATCGCCCATTTGAACTACCCCGCTGATCTCGTATCGGCAGATCTCGTCTGCCGCTCCGGCCCAAGGGAAACAGGCCCTCTCGTAGGGAGATTTCCCATTGGGATAACGGGGATCGTCCTTACCGACATACGGCGTCAGAAGCGCATGACGCCCGATGCGCTCCGCTGACAGTGTTCCACCGGCCCCCTGCACCGCAGGCGCCCGAACATCGACGGAGGTGTAACGGCCAGTGATCTGGACCCGATAGTCCACAAAGTCGTCCACGTCCATGCCCGGCCATTGCGCCAGTGCCGGCGTCGGATCGAGCACGACAAATGGCGCTTCGGGCTGGTCACCGGCCATCACCAGCAGAAGGCCATCGCGCCGCACCAGCAGTCCGCCGGTAACCTGCACGATGCGCTCGTCGTGGCCGCTCACGCGCGGAAGATCCGCAATGCCAACGCGGCAGGGGTCGATTCTCCTACGGTCCTCCTCGGCGCACGGCAAAGGGTCGGTCGGACTCGTGGCGGCTGATCCGGGGGTGACGGGTGAGTTCTTTACGCAACCCGCGCACACCATCAATGCGATGAATGCCAAGCGCCTCAATGCCGTGTCTCCGCTGCTCCGAGTTCAACGGCCGAGCCGGAACCCAGGGAGCTCGCACCCGCCGCGGCATGCTGAAGTTCGAGGTATCGGCGCCAGACCCGGCTGATGTTTGAACCTACCTCGACTTCGAACGCGACCGAATTGGCAATCGGTTCGACGATGGCAGCCCATGCCTGCGCCGCCTCCAACTCTGTTCCGTAGGGACGAAAGGCACCTGCACGAAGCAGCGCCTCGTCCGACACCCGTACCACTTCACGCGCCTTTTCGGGATCCGGCGGGCGGCGGTACGGATCATCGGAATGGACATGGGTGATACCCGCGTCGCTTCCATTGTCGGCGCGACTCTCGGCAACGCTGCCGGCACCATTCCACGCCATCGGGGTGGTGGCTGAGGCGGCGGCAGCCGGCGCGCCTGAGCCGACACCCGCCTGCAACGCCACGCGCACTTGCTGCACCGCCAGCACCGCGCACCCACACGCCAACCTGCTCCCATGCAGGGCCACCGGGTGGCCGTCGATGATCGTGGTCGGATCGCCGTCCACGATCGGGAAGGTGCCCTGGTGCTTCGGACAGGTCGCTTTGTCGGTCACCCGCGCCACCGGTTTACCGTCAACGTCTGTAAACGCGCTGCCAGTGACGACCTTTCCGCCACTCGACGTACTGTCTCCCAATACCGCCCACATCCTTGTCATGCCAGTTCTCCTTGTGACGTTCAGCCGACGTCCCTGTCGCAGCGCCGGCTAAGGATGGTACGCGGAACCGGCGTGACCGCTACCGATCGATCGCGGCTAGCCGGAGACGGTACCGCCCATCATTCTCCGGACTCAGCGGGCAAGCTTCGGACCACCGGGCTGTTCCCACGGATAGATGTTGTCCACGTCGCGTCGCTATGCTCGCTTGGACTTTGGAACGGATGGCGCAACCCGATGGGCAGCTTCAAGGCCGGACTTCTGGCGGCGGCAACTTGTCTGCTGGCCGCGTGTGGGCAACAGGACAAGCCTTTGCTGGTGACGATAAAGCGGCCGCCTGAAGGCGAAGTCGTGCACATGACCGCCCTCCTCAGCCAAGCCCGCCTGTCTGTGATCGATGGCTGCGTGCGCGTGGTTCCGGATTCAGAGACCAGAGTCGGATATCTGGGCGTTTTCCCCTATGGATTCGCCATTGAGGCGGCTGACGAGGGCTTCGTGGTGCTTGACGACCGCGGGAGGCGTTGGGGCGCCACTACATCGCCGCGAAATATCGGCGGTGGGGAACTCGAAGCAATTCCAGTGAACGAGGTTACCGACATGGGGCGATGCGAAGGGCCCTACTGGATTGTTGCCCCCTAACCGGGCACGCGCCGCTATGAGGAGCCCATCCTGAAATCGCAGGTCAGCTCCGATCGTGAAGGCGCCACAAGCGGCGGCCACGACATCGCTGGCCTCGGGCCAATCAAGGGGGCTCTCCTCGCGGGTTCGCGCGTAGCCCTCGCAAAGATACGGTGCGAGATCGGTGAGGGATTCTTGCTTTCCGTGCTGTAGAAAACTATCGATTCCGAGCTTGAGGGCGGGCTCGTAGCCTTCGAACGCCATGCCAGTGTGATAGAACGGCGCCGCATTAAACCGGAGTCAAAGGAGCGGAAGATATCCAACGGGGCCAGTCGCACTCCTACTCTTGCTTCAGCAGCCGCGTTACCTCCTCGTAATCGGCATCAACCAACCTGTGTCTATCGTTATGGAAGAGCGTGCCTCGGTATATGAGGTAGTACCCACGATTCAGGCTGGAATACCCCTCCAGGGGAACTCCCCGTCTGGCTGCCACCTGCCCCAGATACGGCGCGCGCGTGAAGGTGGTCAGGAACATCTCACCGCGGTAGCTCGCCAGCGAATCGCGCTTCAGACATCCCTCGCGCGCGGCGCAGAATTCTCCGCTCGTTGAGAACGGAGCACTGAAACGTGTCTTCAGCTGTTCCCCCACAACGCATGCCCCGGCGTGGCACTGCGCAATCCTCCACACCATGGTGCCGTCCATCGTGTCTGCATACTTCTCGTAGCGCACGTCTTCCAGACTCGCGGTCGCGATAGTGTCAGCGGGCCGGGCGCTGGCAACAACTTCCTCCGCGGAGATGGCGCCATCAAAAGACCGGGACGGCCGCGTGGACTGGCTGCAGGCCGCGCTTCCCAACACTGCAAGCACAAGAAGCGCTTGGCGCCAATTGCGGCAAGCAGATGCGCGTGATCTCGTCCTCGTGGCCTTTTCGACTGCCTCACCCGCCACCCGAGTCACCGCGGCAGCCAGCCTGAGGCATAGGGCGGGCCGCAACGCTTGGCTATTTCCGGATAGCCGCGCTCAGCCCAGTTCTTGGGCATTTCTCCGCCGCCAAAAACCATCTGCTGGCCAAAGTGGTAGGCCGTGCCGGTCACGGTGTTGCGCAGGAAATAGCCGGTGGCGTCCCGGCCGAGTTCTGTGCCTCGATGCCACAGTACAGTCCGGGTTTCGCCATCAATGCTGGCAATCCGGACGCAGCCGTGCTCGATGACGGGGACTCCGCCCAACGCCGCCGTCAGGAAAACCTCGTCTTGCCCCTCGGGTACCTGATCCAGAAGCGGCAGGAAAGGATCGCCCGACCCGCCTGGTGTCGCACAGCCGGCAGCGGCGAACAACATGAAAACAAGGCTCCCGAAAAGCTTCATCTACACCCGCTCCACCTGTTGCCGATCGGGAATACGAAATACCACATCAAGCCGATCCGATCTTCCCGTCCTGCTCCTGTGCCCTGCCCAACGCAACGAGCATTTCCACCAGCTTGGGCAACCGCTTCTTCCATGGGCCGCGGGCGGTAAACCGAGCGCCAATCTCGTCAATGGACAGGGGAACAGGGCTGGCGGCGAGGAGGTCGGCGACGGCGCGGACCTGGTCAACGGTGTCCTTCGGCCAGGGTTGCGGTTTGGTATTGGGCGGCAGCGGTACGGGGGTGGCGTCGGGGTCGGCTTGCTCCTCGCCGGCGGTGTCGGTGGCGAGGCGGGTCTGCTCGGGCGCGCGGTCGCGGGCGGCGTCGGGGTTCTGGAACTCGGGGCGCAGCCAGCGGATTTCGCCGCGGGCTTCTTCGGCGGCGCGCTCGGCGTTGAGGGCGACGAGGCGTTCGAGGATGGCTTCGTCGAAGGCGCGCTTGGCGTCGTCGCGGGTCTGGCCTTCGGCTGGCTGGTCATTGCCGTGGGCGATGCGCAGCGCGGGCAGCAGGTCGCCCCAGCCGTAGGCGTGGAGGACGGCTTCGTCGAGCTCGTCGTGTAGTTGGCGCAGGACGGAGACGAGGCCCTGTTCGTGGACGGTGCGCTCCTTGGCTGTGAGAGGTTCGCCGCTGCGCAGCTTCTCCAGCACGTTGTACATGCCGGTCAGGGTCTGCGGTGGCCGACATCGACCACCACCACAAACGGCGGCCGGCCCTCGGCGGCGGGCAGCGCACGGGCGTAGTTCTCGGCCTGGCTGCGGGCGCGCAGCAGGGCATCGTCGAAGCCCTTGGTGTGAGCGGCCTGCTTGAGCTTCTTGGATTCGAGGACGAAAGCGCCGCGGCGGTACAGGTCGATGCGCCCGGCGCTGCTGCTGCCGTCGCCGTGGGCAAAGGTGATCGGCCGTTCGAACATGTAGTCCTGATCGGCCGTGGGATGCGGCGTCTCGGCGCCCAGCAGGTGGCAGAGGTCGATCAGGAAGGATTGGGAGGTGGAGAGCTCCGACGCTTTGACGCCTCGCCACTTTTCGATGAAGGCATCGGCAGCGGCGTTGGCCTCGGCTGTGTCGCCCGGGCTGCCCTGATTCGTCGTTCGGGCACCTTCTCCCCCAGACGGAAGAAGGGACTTGGTGTCTGCGTCGGCCACGTTTGAGCCCCCTGCCCTGCTGCGCGTGATGCAGGCTGCAGGATACGTCAGCCGGTCGCCGGTTTGAGGAAGAACACTGGCGCAGCCGTCCGATACGGGGCGTTGACGGGAGGCCGTGATCTACTGCCCGAATGAAGGTCTTCATGAAAATCAGCATCGCCGCTCTGCTGGTCCTCGCAGCGCTCCATCCCTTTCATGCGACTGCCTGCTCCTGCGCGCCCCCTGGTAGTCCGGCGGAAGAGGCTGCGCGGGCATCGGATGTGTTCATGGGCGAAGTCATCCGCGTCGAGGATTCGCAGCCGCCCAATACGTGGTGGAACCGGCTTCTGTGGCGTTTGGGGGTCGGCCTGACCCCACGACCATGAGCAGTGCCCGTCCCATTGATTACACGTTCCGTGTTCTGGAGCCCTTCACGGGTGCACACGCGGACACCGTGGTTGTCGTTTCCGCAGCCGACGGGGCATCGTGCGGCTATCGTTTCAAAAGGGGCCAGCAGTACGTGGTGTATGCGACCGAGCACCAAGGGGAACTGCATGCCGGGCGGTGCAGCCTGACTGGCCCTGCCAGCGATCCAAGGTCCGGGTTGGCATGGCTCCGTACGCACCGGGCAGAACACTCCCCGCCCGCGACGGATTGACCAGCCACGACGGTATCCGCGGCGTGCGTGCTTACTTGGGCGGCGTCTGGATTGGATACGGAAGATAACCAATCCAGTACGGCGGGCCGCAGCGGGCCGCAATCTCGGGGTACTGCTGCGCCACGTTGGCCGCAGGCACTTCGCCACCGCCGCCGCGCAACTGCTCCCCGAACGCGTAGGCTTTCCCGGAAAGCGTGTTCCTGAGGAAGAACTTCCCTTCCCGTTCTTCCAGCTCGGTTTCCGGATGCCAGAGGACGGTACGCAGTCCACCAGTCGAATCCCGGACCTTCACGCACCCGTCGTGCACCACGGGGCGACCGATAAGCAGGGCTGCAAACCTCGCGTCATCCGCTCCCGGCGGCAGCGGCGGCAGCTTGGGCAGCAACACGTCCGCCTCACCCGGGGTCGGTTGCGTGCATGCGGCAATGGGGGCGAGCGTTGCAACAACCAGGGCGAGAACGAGTCGTGCATTTCGCATCAGACAACCTCTTTGGCATCGATGACACGCAGGCTCCATCCCCGGAGTGCGTACTGCAATCTGCAGGTTATGCGAGAAGGAGCTCCGGACCAACAGCGCCGATCCGCGACTCCGCTAGACTTCACAGGTCGAAGGACACGGAGAAAACATGACAAGGATGTGGGTTGTACTCGGAGACGCCACCTCGAGCGGCGGCCGGGTGGTCAGCGGATCACCCTTTACGGACATTGATGGCCAGCCGGCCGCGCTCGTGGATGCCGGTGGCGGTGCGGGTGCTGGTGCCGGTTCACCAACAGGCGGCGCCGAAGCGCGCGCGTGCGGCGAGTGATTCCTGGTGCCTGTGACCATTGACTCCAGAGCGCACGGCGGATGGCGCACGGCCTCGCTGACCTTGGGCGCGATGTCGGTTCTCGTTCCGGCCGCGTTCTTCACCTATATGCGCGTCGAATTCCTGCATCCAAATCCGTCCCGGGACGCCGAGTTCTGCGGGATGCCGTTGCTCGGCGCGATAATGCTCTGCTTCGCGGTTTGCTTCGCGTTGTCACTGTTTGCAGGGATCACAGGGATTCTGAGCTACTTGCAGCTGACGGCACCGCGCCCGCTACCGCGACGACTGGAATTGATCGCCGTCGGATCACCCGCCATGGCGGTGTTCGTCATTGCATTGGCCGTCGCGGTCCTCGAATAGGTCGCGGCAACGCCTTGGCGATGAGCCCGCTTCGGCGGGCTGTTGTATGTGGCCGAAGCCGGCTGCATCGCCGTGCCCAGTGCCTTTGGAAGACGTGATGCGGTTGTAGGAGCGGCTTCAGCCGCGATTGGGGAATGCCGCGGAAGGACGGTTTCTGGTCGCGGCTGAAGCCGCTCCTACAGGGGCTCACTGAGAAGAAAACCCCCCGGGTAGCCGGGGGGCTTTTGTGGAGCGGACGACTTGTTACCAGATGCGGACGCGGTCTTCCGGGGCGATCCACAGCTTGTCGTCTTCGGTCACTTCGAAGGCGTCGTACCAGGCATCGATGTTGCGCAGCGGTGCGAAGGCGCGGATGTGCCCCGGCGAGTGGGTGCCGTTCACCAGTTGCTGGCGCAGTGCGTCGTCGCGCCACAGGGTGCGCCAGACCTGCGCCCAGCCCATGAACAGGCGCTGCTCGCCGGTGAAGCCGTCGATCACCGGTGCCGGCTTGCCATCCAGAGAGCGGCGATAGGCCTCCAGCGCGATGGTCAGGCCGCCGAGATCGCCGATGTTCTCGCCCATCGCGACGGCGCCGTTGATGTGCATGTCCGGCAGCTGCGAGAACTCATAGCTCTCGTACTGCGCACCGAGCTTTGCAGCTTCAGCCTCGAACTGCTCCGCGTCCTCTGCGGTCCACCAGTCACGCAGCAGGCCGGTGCCGTCGGACTTGCGGCCCTGGTCGTCGAAGCCGTGGATGATCTCGTGGCCGATCACGCCGCCGATAGCGCCATAGTTCACCGCCGGGTCGGCATCGGGATCGAAGAACGGCGGCTGCAGGATCGCGGCCGGGAACACGATCTCGTTCTTGACCGAGGAGTAGTAGGCGTTGACCGTCTGCGGCGTCATGCCCCACTCGTCCTTGTCCACCGGCTTGCCGATGCGCACGCGGTCGTAATCCCACTCGAATCCACGCGAACGTTCGGCATTGCCGACCACGTCTCCCGCCACGACCTGCAGGTCGGCGTAGTCACGCCACTTGTCGGGATGGCCGATCTTCAGGCCGAAGTTCTCCAGCTTGGCGCGGGCCTCCTTCTTGGTCTCCGTCCCCATCCAGTCGAGCTGGTCGAGCCGCGCACCCATGGCCGCCTTCACGTTCGCGACAAGCTCGTCCATCTTGGCCTTGGCGTCGGGCGGGAAATACAGCTCGACGAAGTCGCGGCCGATCGCCTCGCCCATCGCATCCTGGGCAAAGCCGACGCCCCGCTTCCAGCGCGGGCGCTGCTCGGGCTGGCCGGACAGGAACTTGGCACGGAACTCGTACTCGGCGTCGACGAACTCCTTCGACAGGAGCGGTGCGACTTCATCCACCACGTGGAAGGCCTGCCAGGCCTTGAGCGTGTCGAGATCGGTGTCGGCAAAGACCTTCGCCATCTCCGGGAATGCGCTGTCCTGCCGCACCACGGCCTGCTCGGCGTAGTCGACGCCGGCGGCGTTGAAGAAGGTCGACCAGGGGAAGCCCGGCGCGGTGGTATCGAATTCTTCCAGCGCGACCGGATTGTAGGTCTTGGAACGGTCGCGGCTGTCGGCGCGGGTCCAGTGCGCCTCGGCGATGCGGGTCTCCATGCGCATCACGTCTTCCGCGCGTTGCTGCGGCTCCTCCCAGCCGGCCAGCTCGAGCATCTGGGCGATGTACTCGACATAGCGCTCGCGCTGCGGCTCGAACTTCTCGTCCAGGTACATGGCGCGGTCACCCAGGCCGATGCCGGACTGGCTCAGGTACAGCGCGTAGCTGTCCGGGTTGCGCTGGTCGTCTGAGACGTAGGCGCCGAACAGGCTGGCACCGAAGCCGCCATGTGCCTCGCCCATCAGGCGGGCCATGTCTTCCTTGCTTTCCGCTGCGGCAATGGCGTCAAGGTGCGGCTGCAGCGGCTTGGCGCCCAGCGATTCGATGGTCGCCTCGTCCATGAATGCCTGGTAGAGCGAGCCGATCTTCGCGGCATCGCCGCCGGTGGCGGGATCGCCTGCCGGGTAGCTCTCGACCAACTGGCGCAGGCGCGCCTCGGACAGGTCCCGCAGGACCAGGAAGGAGCCGTACATGGAGCGGTCGGAGGGGATCTCGGTGTTCTCGGCCCAGTTGCCGCTGACGTAGGCGAAGAAGTCGTCGCCGGGGTCGACGGTGGTGTCCATGCCGTCGGTGTCGATGCCCCACTCGCCCATGCGTGCGGCAGGAATGGCATCGCCGCCGCCCGCGGCGTCGGTGTCGGCCTGGAACAGGGGCTGGAGATCGCAGGCGCCATCCTGGCAGCGGTCGATATCGCGGGCGGCCAGCGGGGCCGCCACGGAAAGCGCGACGGCGGTCGCGACGCAGAGCAGGGTCTTCTTCAAGGCTTGGTTCTCCGGTTCAGTCGGTCGGCCCCTCGGGGCAACCCTTTATTTGTACCCCAGTCCGGAACCGCCTGCAGTGCGGACTCGGGCGGCCGGCGGGTTGACACCGCGCCCTGCGCCCCCAGTTCCAAGTGCTCACCGCGCGACAGGAACCTGAACATGACCTCCTGGTTCGAGAACCTCAAGAGCATCGTCAACCGGTACGAGCCATCCGACGATCCACATGCCCTGCCCCGCGCAGCCGCCGCATTGCTGCTGGAGATGTCGGTCACCGACGAGGGCGGCGAGCAGGTGGAGATGGCCATCGTCCATGAGGCCATTGGCAAGGCATTCGGCATTTCGCCCGAAGAGCGCGAAGACCTGCTGCATGAGGCGCACGATGCGCGCCGACAGGCGGTGTCCACCTACGACCTCACCAAGGACCTGCGTGCCGGTCTGGACGCGGATCAGCGGGCGGAGCTGGTGGAGTGGCTATGGGAAGTGGCGTTCGCCGATGCCCGGCTGGACATGCACGAGGAACACCTGGTCCGCCGCGTGGCGGATCTGCTGCACGTCCCCCACAGCGAGTTCATCCGCCGCAAGCTGCTGGTGAAGGAACGGGTGGAGCAGCGCCGCTCCGGCTAGCGCCTTTGTAGGAGCGACTTCAGTCGCGACCACGGTCGGGAGATGAGGTTGCGCGGTCGCGACTGAAGTCGCTCCTACAGCGGGAGCGGAGACGCTACTGCGCCATGCAGCGGCGGTAGCGCGCATCCACTCGCGTGGCGAACCACTCCGTCGTGAGCTCGCGTGTGATCTTGGGGCTGTCGAGCTTGATGCCCGGGATCATCGCCCGCGGCAGCGGCCGGCCACCGCGGGCTTCGGCCAGCTCGAACACACGCTTGAACAGCCACGAGTCGTTGAAGTCCAGCCGGTCGGCACCCTCGAGCGCCGAGCGGATGCTGCGTTCGTCCATGCCCAGCTCATTCGCCAGCGAGCGCACCGCGCGTTCGGTTTCGCCCGGCCGCTCCATCGGTGCCCCCGGCACCAGCAGGTCGCCATCCAACGCGAGCTCCCGCCCGGTAGCCACCGCCACCGCATTCTGGAAGGCGGCATTGCGACTGGCGTACCAGCCGGCATTGAAGTCGGCAAAGCGATGCACCTTGCGGGTATACGGCGTCTGGTAGCCCAGCAGGTGGGCGATCCCGAAGTACATTCCGCCGCGCCGGGTGAACACTTCCTGGCGGATGCTGGCGTGCACGGGGTACGGATAGCGGTCCGCATTGGCCTCGGCAAACGGAATGCTCACTTGCATCGGCCCGCCGGTTTCCACCGGGTTGAACCCGTCGAACAGCCTGCCGCCCAGCGGCACCTTGCCGATCAGATCCTCGTAGAGCTCGCTGAGCTCGCGCTCGGTTCGCACCGTGGCGAGCCGCTCCTCGTAGCTGCGGCGGTCAGAGGATTTGAGCTTCAGTGCCTGCCCCACCACGAACCGCGGAACGTGCACCTCGGCGGCCCTGCGTTCGATCTCCCTTCGCGCAATGGCAGGCAGGTTCGCTACCGGCGGATCGGCCTTGTAGCCGGACTCCTGCTCTGTCACCGCCAGCACGGCGCAGATGTTCTCGGGATTGGGAGTGATCTCCAGCGCCTGGAAGGCCATCTGGATGTCCGCTGCCCAGCCCGCCCGGTCATCCACGTGCGCGGGCATCCGCCTGGCGATGTCCGCCCTCACCACGCCGGGGCCGGGTCCACTTGGTGGAGGCGCCACCGTGGCACAGCCGGAGAGCACCACCAGACATGCAAACGCGCAAAGTCGCAGCCAACGGACGGTAAGGGACATGCGCACCCGGGACTCCTGCAGAAGGTCGCCTACGGTATCAACACATGGCACTTGACGGGGCCATGGGGCAGGTCCACAACGGGAGCCCCGGACTTCCCAAGGAGGTCCCCGATGTCCCGTGCCACCACCCGAACCACGATGCTCGCGACTGCCGTCGCGACATGCCTTGCCGCCACCGCCTGCACCACCCGCGACGACGTCGCGGCCACCCAACCATCGGTGTCGCCGCCGGAAGCGGCACTGCTCACCACCCTTCTGGATGGCCTCGGCGACCACTCCTTCCCCATCGACAGCGACCACCCGCAGGTACAGCGATGGTTCGACCAGGGACTGATGCTGGCGTACGGCTTCAACCACGACGCCGCCGAACGCGCGTTCGTCAGGGCCACCGAGCTCGACCCGGAATGTGCGATGTGTTGGTGGGGCGCGGCCTACGTGCTCGGTCCCCATGTCAACGCGGGCATGGACCCCGTCGACAACGACGACGCCTGGCAGCGCACGCAGAAGGCCCTGGAGCTGGTGCCGAAGGCGGATGCGCGGGCACAGGCGTTCATCCAGGCCCTGGCCGCGCGCTATGCCGATGCGCCACCCGATGACCGCACCGCACTCGACCGTGCGTGGGCCGACGCGACCCGCCAGCTGACCGCCTCCCGCCCGGACGACCTCGATGCCGCGGTGCTGCACGCCGAAGCCCTGATGGATCTGCAGCCCTGGTCCTATTACGACGAACAGCACCAGCCGGTCGGCCACACCAGGGAGATCGTCTCGACGCTCGAGTCGGTCATGGCACGCAATCCGGACCATCCCGGCGCGCTGCATCTCTACGTGCATGCAGTCGAGGCCTCCGACGCCCCGGAACGTGGAGCAGCGGCCGCAGACCGGCTGCGGGACCTGGTACCTGGATCGGGACACCTGGTGCACATGCCCGCGCACATCTACGCGCGCGTCGGCCGCTGGCACGATGCGGTCATCGCCAACCAGCGGGCGGTGGAAGCGGACGACGCCTACCTCGCGCTATGCGGTGCCAATGCGCGCGGCGTGTACCCGCTCGGCTACGTGCCGCACAACCACCACTTCCTGTGGTTCGCGGCCAGCATGGAAGGGGCCAGCGGCATCGCGCGCGGCGCCGCGACCACCACCGCCGAACGCATCATCGGCACGGGGATGCTGCGCGAACCCGGCTTCGAGGGCCTGCAGCACTACTGGATGACACCGGTGTTCGACCACGTGCGCTTCGGACGCTGGGAGGAGATCGCGGCCATGCCCAATCCAGCACCGGACCTGCCCTACGTCACCGCGATCTGGCACTACGCGCAGGGCACCGCGGCTGCCCGACAGGGGCGCACTGACGACGCGCGTGCGCACCTTTCGGCCCTGCGGCCCTTGGCCGCGGATCCCGCGATGGACCGGATGATGGTGTGGGAGCGCTACCCGCTCGCGCATGCGGTACGGATCGCCGAACGCAGCCTGACCGCGGGCCTGGCGCGGGCCACGGGGGATGCCAACAAGGAAATCGCCGCGCTGCGCGAAGCGGTGACGATAGAAGACCGCATCCCCTACGACGAACCCCCGGGATGGCATGCTCCCACCCGCCATGCGCTGGGGGCCGCATTGCTTGATGCCGGCGAAGCCGCGCAGGCCGAAGTGGTCTACCGCGAGGAGCTGCGGCGCAATCCCGGCAATGGATGGTCATTGCAGGGACTGGCCCGAAGCCTGGAGGCGCAGGGGCGCCGGCGTGAGGCGGACGGCGCCACCACCGAGTTCGAAACGGCGTGGTCGAATGCTGACGTGGAGCTCGTGGCTTCGCGGTTCTGATTCGCAGCACCGGCGGCCGATGCAGCCGGCGTGGCATTGGCCACGCCGGAAAATTGCCTATGCCGCCGCCAGCAACGCGGCATCCAGCTCCTTCGCCCGCTGGAATGCCGGACGCGCCTGGGTGCGCTGGATGTAGTCCTTGATGACGGGCGTTTCCGGCACCAGCCCGAACTGCGTCGTCCAGTTCAGGGCGGTACCCCAGAGCACGTCCGCCGCGCTGAAGCGCTCGCCCAGTACCCATGGCCCGCGTTCGATCTGTGCTTCGATCGCGCCGAGCATCGAGTCGAAGTCACGGTACGGGGACACGCTGGGCTCGGCCGGGCCCCGCTTGAGTGAGCGATCGACCACGGCGGGCTCGAAGCAGGAGGCGTAGTACACCAACCAGCGCAGGTAGCTCCCGCGTTCGGGATCGCCGATGGCGGGCGCGAGACCGGCTTCCGGAAAGCGATCGGCCAGGTGCAGGTAGACCGCCACCTGCTCGGTCACCACGGTGTCGCCGTCCACCAGCGTCGGCAGCTTGCCGAGCGGGTTGAGCGCGAGGAATTCAGGCCTGCGCTGCTCGCCCGCCTGCAGGTCCACGAGCTTTGCTTCGTAATCGACGCCCAGCTCTTCCAGCATCACGCGGATACCGGCAGAGCGGGAGTGCGGGTGGTGGTAGAGGGTCAGTGCCATGTGGTGCTCCTTGCGGTGGTGGGTTGGATGACGCCACCCTATCGGCCATCAAGGACAGATACTGTCCTCCATAGTCGTCGGAACCGACCGAAGCGATCCCATGCTGTCCACCTCTGCCCGCCTGCTCCGGCTTGCCTCACTCCTCCAGTCCCGGTGCCACTGGCCCGGCCCGGAGCTGGCCGCGCGCCTCGGGATCGACGCCCGCACGTTGCGGCGTGACATCGACCGCCTGCGCAGCCTCGGCTACCCGCTCGAAGCCTCGTCCGGCCGTGGCGGTGGCTATTCGCTCGGCCGCGGTGCCATCCTGCCACCGTTGACGCTGGATGACACCGAAGCCGTGACGCTCGCGGTCGCCCTGCGTGCGGCAAGCGCGACGATGGCCGGCATCGAAGAGCCGGCCCGCGAGTTGCTGGCCAAGCTCGACCAGTGGCTGCCCGCGCGCGTGCGCCGTCGTGCCAGCGCGTTGCATGAAGTGACGATGTCGGTCGACGTGTCGGGGCCGCTCGTGAATGCCGACGTGCTCGCCACCATCGCCGCCGCCTGTCGCGACCACCTCCAGTTGCGGTTCCGATACCGCAGCCACGACGGCAGCGAGAGCGACCGCAAGGTCGAGCCGGCCCGGCTGATCAACTACGGGCGACGCTGGTACTTGGCCGCGTGGGATTGCGACCGCGACGACTGGCGCACCTTCCGCACCGATCGCATCGCCGCGCCGATCACCATCGGCCCGGCTTTCACATCTCGCGATGCCGGCTACGATTTCCTGACGCACATCCGCCGCGCCGTCGCCTGGTCACCATTCGACCACCGCATCACCGTGCGGCTGCAGGGTGGCGTGGAAGAGCTCGCCGCGGCGATCCCCGAGTGGTGCGGCGTGCTGGTGGCGGAGACCGCAGAGACCACGCTCCTTGATGTCGGTGGCGAATCACCGGAGTCGCTGCTGGCCCATTTGTGCATCATCGGCCGCCCGTTCGAACTGGTCGATGGTGGAGGCAGCCTGCCGGACATCAAGGCCGCACACGCGCGCGTCGGCGCAGCGCTCGGCTGTTGACCCGGCTCAGAACACCGACAACCCGGTCATCTGGGCGAAACGATGCAGCGCGAAGCGCCCAAGTATCGAATTGCCCTGATCATCCAGCCCCGGGTACCACACGCAAAGGCTCATGACGTGTGGCACCACGGCAACGATGCCGCCACCGACGCCGCTCTTGGCGGGCAGCCCGACATAGAAGGCGAAATCGCCAGCCGCGTCATAGGTGCCGGCGGTCATCATCAGCGAGTTGATGCGGGTGGCAAGCTGCCAGCTCACCACCTGCTCACCCGACACGTTGCAGCGCCCCTTGCCGGCCAGGTAGCTCACGCTGCGGGCCAGCTCCACGCAGTTCATGCGCAACGAGCACTGCAGGAAGTACAGGTCCAGCACCGCATCGACATCGTTCTTGATGTTGCCGTAGCTGCGGATGAAGTTGGCGGTGGCGATGTTGCGATAGCCGCTCTCCCGCTCGGACTTCGCCACCACTTCATCGCCGCCCACGTCTTCGCTGCCGGAACGCGCACGCATGAACTTCAGCAGCGCCTCCTCGGGCTTGTCGTAGTTCGACAGGATCACGTCGGCCACCACCAGTGCACCGGCGTTGATGAAGGGATTGCGCGGGATGCCCTTCTCGTACTCGAGCTGGATCAGCGAATTGAACGGGTCGCCGGACGGTTCGCGGTCCACCCGCTCCCACAGCGCGTCGCCGACCGCATCCAGCGCCATCGTCAGCGTATGCACCTTGGAGATGCTCTGGATCGAGAACGCCTCGCGCGAGTCGCCGACCTCGAACACGTGACCTTCGCGCGTCACCAGCGCCATGCCGAACTGGTCGAGCGGAACATGGGCCAGCGCATCGATGTAGTTGGCCACCTTGCCCTCGCCGAACCGCGCCCGGACCTCCTCGTGGATGGTGCCGAGGATGTCGGGCAGGTCGAGCTCGGTGATGTCGAACTGGTTCTGGATGGGTTCGTGCACGGGCGATTCCTTGTTATCCGGTCGGCAACGTTAGCAGGTGTCGACCCAGGTGCGCGTGCGCGGCGGCAGCTGCGTCGCTAGCCGCTGCCGCCCGTGGCCACCTAGCGCAGTGCGTTGGCGACCGCGTCGCTGAAAGCCGGGATATCGTCGGGCTTGCGGCTGGTGATCAGGTGACCGTCCGTCACCACCTCCGCATCCTTCCAGCGGGCGCCGGCGTTCTCCAGATCCGTCCTGACCGACGGCCACGACGTCACCTCGCGCCCTTTGGCGGCACCCGCCTCCACCAGCAACCACGGACCATGGCAGATGGCGGCCAGCGGCTTCCCGGCCTTGTCGAAAGCGCGGACAAAATCCACGGCAGCAGACTCCATGCGCAGCAGGTCCGGATTGATCTGGCCGCCGGGCAGCACCAGCGCGTCGTAGTCGCCGGGCGAGGCCTTTGACAGCTCCACGTCCACCGGCACGGTGTCGCCCCAGTTCTTCTCCTTCCAGCCGCGGATCTCGCCGGACTTGGGTGAGATGACATCGACATCGAAGCCTGCGTCCTTGAGGCGCTTGCGCGGCTCCATCAGCTCGGACTGCTCGAAACCGTCGGTGGCGAGGATGGCGATTCGCTTGGATCCAGCCATGTGGATGCTCCTGTTGCGGGGGAGGCCACACCCTAGGGAGCGCGGGGTTCAAGCGTAGTGAACCCGGACAGTCACGGCCCCGGCTTTCCGTCCCCGCCACGCGCGTCCAGCAGGCCCTGGCGGCGATGCCATTGTTCCAGCGACTCCTCCGGGAAGTGATCGAAATGCCGGTCATCCTCCCCGTCAGGCACCAGCACCCAGTTCGCTTTCGAGTCGAGCAGCATGTGCACGCGTTCAGGGGCCGCCGGCAACGGCGTGTCGATGGCCGAGGCATGCGGGTGCACCAGCTCCGGCCATTCCGGGTCGTACAGCCAAAGCGCGCTGCCGCATCCGGTGCAGAAGTGCCGCTGGCCCGAGCTGATACGGCAGCCCCCGTCCTCTTCCGGGATTCGGGCGTGGTAGACGCCCAGGTGCTTCTTCCCCTCGACCTGCAAGGTGTCGGCGTAGGCACCCAGGTTGATCGCGCTACCGCTGCCGCCTGCCGTCTTGCGGCAGATCGAGCAGTAGCACTGCATGAACGGCACGGGCGCGTACGCCTCGCATCTGAAGCGGACTTGTCCGCAGTGGCAGGAACCTTCGATCTTCATAGGCGGTTCTCCTCCCGCATCCGCGCCATCCGCACGCGCACGTGGCGGATGAACAGCGCCAGCAGCAGGCTCAGGCACAACACGGTGAAAACCAGTGCCGCCAGCAGCTGCGGGGCGTGCGTGCAGTCCACGCCGATGGGTGTCGCCTCGGCCATGCAGGCCGGCAGGTCCGCCTGCATCAGCTGGATCCACCACCATAACGACGCGCCGGCGAGTAACGCCGACACCGCCGCAAGTACCAACATGACGCCGGTCGCCTTCTTCATGTTCGATTCCCGCTCAACGTTGGACCGATGGTAGGGCGTACGCGATCACGTGGTCCCCCGCCCTGGTATCGATGGACCCGTGGCCACCGGCGATGACCAGCAGGTATTGCCGGCCGTCACTGCCCAGGTAGGTCATCGGCGTTGCTTGTCCGCCAGCCGGCAGGCGTGCACGCCACAGCTCCTCGCCGTTATCGACGTCATAGCCACGCACGTAGTAGTCGAGCGTGCCGGAAAGGAAGGCGACCCCACCTGCGGTCATGATCGGGCCGCCCAGGCTGGGCACGCCCATCTCGAAGGGGAGCGGCAGCGGCGACGCGTCACGCACGGTGCCGTTCTTGTGGCGCCAGATGTGCTCGCCGGTGGTGAGGTCCGATACCGCCACGAAACCCCACGGTGGCTCCTGGCAGGGCAGCCCGAGCATCGAGGTGAAGGGTCCCATCTCCACCGCGAAGGGCGCACCGAAGTTCTCGTTGAGGTTGGGCAGCGCACTATGCGGCGGCGCGTCCTTGGCATCCGCCGGCTCGTTGACGTACAGCGTCGAGTCGTCCTCGCGCGGGATCAGCCTGGACACGAATGCCAGCCGCGCCGGCGTGGTGAACGTCACTTGCCGCACCGGATCGACCGCCACGCTGCCCCAGTTGAACACACCGAAGTTGCCCGGGTAGATCAGCGAACCTTCCACGCTGGGCGGCGTGTAGCGACCTTCATAGCGCAGCTTGTGCAGCGAGATGCGGCAGGCCATCTGGTCGAACAGGCTGGCGCCGAACATGTCACGGCCCTGGAGTGGTGGCGGATCGTAGGACAGCGCGGAGACCGGCTGGGTCGGCGCCGCCCAGTCACCCTCCGCCGCGCCCTGCGGCACCGGCCTTTCCGTCACCGGCAGCAGCGGTTCTCCACTGCGGCGATCGAGGACGAAGACTTCGCCCTGCTTGGTCGGTTGCACCAGCGCAGGCACCTGCCGTCCGTCGATGGTGAGGTCGATCAGGGACGGTTGCGAGGGCACGTCGTAGTCCCAGAGGTCGTGGTGCACGGTCTGGAAGACCCAGCGCAGCGCGCCGGTTTCCAGGTCCAGGGCCACCACCGAGGACGAAATCCGCTCGACCTCGGGGCTGCGGTTGCCGCCCCACTGGTCGGGCGGCTGGTTACCCATCGGCACGTAGACCAGGCCCAGTTTCTCGTCGACGCTGGAGATGGACCAGCTGTTGGGCGAGGTGGGCGTGTAGGTCTGGCCGTCCGGCAGCGGGTCGGTCTGGCCGGGATTGGCCGGATCCCAGTTCCACACCAGCTCGCCGGTATCCACGTCGAATGCACGGATGACGCCGGAGGGCTCGGTGGTGGATACGTTGTCGAGCACCGTGCCGCCGATGATCAGCAGCGACTCGGTGACCACCGCCGGCGAGGTCGAGTAGTACGAACCGGGGTTCACGTGCGGCATGTTCGCCCACAGGTCGATCTGCCCCGTGCCGTTGCCGAACCCGCGGCAGATGCGGCCGTCGTCCGGGTTCAGCGCAATCACGCGTCCGTCCGCGGTCGGCATGAACAGGCGGGCGGTGCAATCGTCGGTGGTGGGCAGGTCGAAGGCGGCAACCGGCGCGCCGGAGGGCGTCTGGCGGGTGGTGGCCGCGGCCGGAGCGTCTTCGACCGCTCTGGTCGGTGCAGCGTCCTGGGGCGTGGCTGCGTTCACGCTGGGCTCCTCGCCCGCCGCCAAGGCGTCGCTCGTCGGCCCCGGGTGGTAGGACAACCCGCGGCAGGTCAGGTGCTGCAATGCCAGCTCGCCCTGGATCTGCGGGTCGACCCGCCAGACTTCCTCGCCGGTGGTGGCATCCAGCGCGATGATCGACTGGTGCGGCGTGCACAGGTACAGGCGATCACCGATCTTCAGCGGAGTGACCTCGAAGGTCGTCTCCACCGGGTCGCCCGGCTGTCCGCGGACATCTCCGGTGCGGTATTCCCAGGCGACTTCGAGCTCGTCCACGTTTTCCGGCGTGATCTGGTCGAGCGGCGAGTAGCGCTGGCCATGGCCGGTCCTGCCGTAGGCGTGCCACTCCCCCGCCGGCACCCCTTCGGTAACGGCGGGCGGGCCGTCGGCGACCTGCGGCACGACGCCTTCGATGCGATGCGGGTCGTTGAACCATGAGGCGATCGATACTGCGAGCACCAGCCCGGCGGCAACCAACACCGCGCCCCAACCGCCCTTCGACCTCGCACGATGCTGCACCGGCTCCGGACTATTGCGCCTGTCGAACAGGCCCCTTCGCGGCCACGGTGTCAGCAGCCAACAGCCCAGCAGGAACGGCACGCCCAGGCGCGCGGCCAGCGGCCACCAGTCCAGCCCGGCCTCCCAGTACGCCCACGCCAGCGAGCCGAGCAGCAATACGGCGTAAAGCCACAGTGCGGCGGGCTTGCGCACCAGCAACAGCACGCCGGTTGCCAGGAAACCGGCACCTGCGATCGCGTAGTACCAGGAACCCCCGAGCGCGATCAACTGGATGCCCCCGACGAGCAGGACAAGGCCAATGGCGACCATCAGGGCCGCTGTCACCATCAGCGCGGGGGAACGTTGTCCGGAGTACATGGGGAGCTCCTTGCCCAAAGACCTGAGCAGCCCCTGTTACGCCAGCAGGCGTCCACGCAGCGTGGTCATCTACCGCGCGGATGGGCCAATGCGAAGTCGAGCGCGGCACAGATGGCCGCGACCTGCGCGTCGTTGCACTGCCGTGGCGTCGCCTTCGGGCTGTCGGGGTAGACCTCGGTGGTGGTCCTGTAGGGCGCATCCGTCAGGCTTGCGCACAGCCCCAGCTGCTTGACCGGATAGTTGATGACGCCACGCCCGACCACCGGCGAGCCGATGATCTCCCCGTTGGCATCGGCAGGAGCGATGTGTGTCACCTTCGCCACCGCATCGATCACTGCCTGCTGGAATTCCGGCTGCGGGTCCACGCTGTCGCCCACCAGGTAGAAGCCGTCGGGAATCTCCCCCGGCTCGTAGGGCTTGCCATCCCGGGCTGCCAGCGCCGGCCGGAACTCGGATTCGTCGCTGTCGGTGGTCTCGTGCAGGTCCACGTGCACCAGCACCCGATCCTGCAGCGGCGCTACCAGTGCCATCAACGCGGCGGACTCCATGGCCGGGCTGTCGGTGACGAAGGAGCGGTTCGGATCCACCGCGTGCATGTTCCAACGGTGGATGCGCTCGTAAGCCCATGGACTGACGCAAGGCGCGACCAGCAGGTTGAGGCGGCCGGCATAGCCTGCGGCCCGATCCCGGAGGAACTGCAACGCACCATGCACGCCGCTGGTTTCATAGCCGTGTACGCCACCCGTCACCAGTGCGATCGGCAGGTCGTCGCGCCATTCCAGGCTCCTCACCGCGACCAGCGGCAACGATTCGGGCGGATAGTCGAGCTGGCCGTACTCCAGCACCTCGAAGCGCCCTTCCAGTTGCTCCAGCGGCGCCAGGACATCTTCCCTGTAGCTGCGCTGGCGGCTCTGGCGCGACAGCCATTCCGCGCACTCGGCACCACCCCAAGGGGTGCCGGGGGTGCCGATCGGATACGGTGATGCGTGGGCCATGGTCAAGGTTCCGCGGTATCGAGGGCCGCCCATGATGAAGGGGGCCAACGCCGCGGCCAAGCCACTGCCCCGCAAAACACGCGCGCGACACATGCGCAGCGCTCACCTCGGCCTTACAGCCACGACGTTACAACGGACCCGCTTCGCCGCCGGGCGGGCCTGACTCCAGGCGCCCGGCACCACCTGAAGACCTGATGGAGGCACTTCCACATGAACAACACCCAGATCACCGCTCTTGCCGCCGCCTGCCTGTTCGGACTGGCCGCCTGTGGGAACGACGCGCCGCCGGCTTCCGATCCGCCGGTTGCACCGGCCACCACCACGGCCCCGGACACGGCATCCACGGACGCGCCGCCGACCGCTGCCACTCCAGCGGATGCTGGCACCGCAACGCCTGCCGCCAGCGCCCCGGCGCCGGCCGACAACGGCAAGCCCGCCGCCGTGGTCAACGACTGCAGCACCACCATCGAAGGCAACGACGCCATGCAGTTCGACGTCGGGTCGATCACCGTGCCCTCGTCGTGCAGCGAGTTCACCATCACCCTCGAGCACACCGGACAGATGCCGGTGGCCGCGATGGGTCACAACGTGGTGATCTCGAAGGCTGCCGACCGCGAGGCCGTTGCCCAGGCCGGCATGTCGGCAGGCGTGGACGGCGACTACGTGGATCCGAACGACGAGCGAGTCATCGCCCACACCGAGCTGATCGGTGGCGGCGAGAGCACCTCGGTCACGTTCCCGGTCAGCGACATTCAGGGCGATGGCCCGTACGAGTTCTTCTGCAGCTTCCCGGGCCACTGGGCGGTCATGCGCGGCTCGATCCAGGTCGGATAGCACTGCGGCCGCAGCACTTCCGGGTGCTCAGGAGACACGCGGGGCGCTCCCTGGAGGAGCGCCCTTCTTTTGCCGGGCGAGCGTGATCACGGCGACGCCCACCAGGATGATCGCCATGCCCGCCAGATCGAACGGCCCGACGGTCTCCCCCAACAGCACGACGCCCAGCAACACCGCTACCGGTGGATTGACATAGGCATAGCTGGTCGCGACCGCCGGCCGGGCGTGCCTGAGCACGTACAGATACGCGCTGAACGCCAGGATCGACCCGAACACCGCCAGGTAAGCCAGGGCCAACGTGGCCCGCAGGGTCGGATCCGACGGCAGCTCCTCGCCCGTGGCGAAACCGACCCCCAGCAGCGCAACACTGGCGCACAGCATCTGCGCAGCGGTGTTCATCGGCCCCGACGGCATGTCCTGGCGCTTGCTCCAGACCGAGCCGAAGGCCCAGCACATCGCCGCCGTCAGCAACGCGATGGCGCCGATGGTTTCCCCCGACAGCCCGCTGCCCAGGTTGAGCACGATGACGCCCGCGAACCCCACCAGCAGGCCGACCATCTCCCGTCGCGTTGGCCACTGCCCATACATCGCCCCGAAGGAGGCCGCGAACAGGGGCATGCTCGACACCGCCACGGCGGCGATGCCGGAGCTCACCCGCTCTTCCGCGAAACAGACCAGCCCGTTGCCGAAGCCCAGCAGCAGCACGCCGGTAATGGCCGCGTTGCGCCACTGCAACCGGGTCGGCGGCGCGTGTCCCCGCCAGCGGAGGAACCCGTACAGCACCACGCCGGCGCATATGAAGCGCACCCCCGCCAGCAGGAACGGCGGATAGCTTTCCAGCGCAATGATGATGCCCAGGTAGGTGGAGCCCCACACCAGGTAGAGCGTCAGCAGCGCGAGCGGGATGAGTATCCGCGGCTCGAACCATGGCGATTCGGGGGCCGGAGTCGTCACGACGGCGGGGGTGGCTGGATCGGACATGGGAGTGCCGTGGCGCGGGGCCGGACATTATCCGCCTGGCCCATGCCGCAAACGAGTGCCTGTCGCGCGTCCTTCAGCGCCGCAGCCGGGAGACCCGTGCACGCAGCCCCCATGCTGTCGCCAGCGCAAACCCCAACAGGACGCCACCGACCGCCAGCAAGCCACCGCGGGTGATCAACGCAAGTGCGCCGGTGTCGGCCTGCGCGTCACCCCAGGCGAGCCAGATCCCCAGCACGATGCGCAGCACCAACAGCAGCGACAGCCCGAGGACCAGCCAGCGGTTGGGCGTACGGAACAGCCCCTCCGGTTGGATCTCGAACCTGTCCAGCCTCAGGCCAGCCATGCCCACCAGGATGCCCACCAGCAGCCCCACCGCCGCATCCCTCAACGCATCGGCCACCCAATAGCCGATTGCCGCGGCACCGGCCAGGAATACCAGCACCGAGACCGCAAGCAGCCACGCGTTCGCCGAGACTACCCACGGCTGCACGCGGCGCCGGGCACGCCCGCGGCGATAGCGCTGGACCATCGACAGCGGCATCAGCAGCACCGCCAGCGCGAGCAGCAAGGGCAAGAAAAGTGGCAACAACAGGATCAACGGCATCCGAATGGCCTTACGGGCTCGAGGCAGCCATGATGCCGTGGATCAGGTCCTGCAGGCGGGCGGCATCCTCGATCGCGTGTCCATGCGCCGTGTTGTCGAGGATGCACCACGCCGGTGACCGCGGCCTTCCCTGCCCGCACAGGTCGTGGGCCAGCGACTGCAGGGTCTCGTCGTCGTAGCGGCTGTAGTAGATGCGCGGCGATCCATGCCAGCGCCAGTAGCTCCAGCGCGCCGGGCCGCGGGCGCCAGCCGGCAAGGCCGCAGCCGGCAATCGGGCCGGATCAGCGGCAACACGTGCCACCCGATAGCGATCCCACAGTGCATCGACGCCCGGTTCGAACCAGCTGGCATGGCGCGGCTCACACGCCACCGGTGCATCGCAGCGGCGCCGCACCATGCCGAAGAACCGGTCGGCGACCCGCGCATCGAAAGCCAGGCTCGGCGGCAGCTGGACCAGCACCCCACCCAGCTTCTTGCCAAGCCCCGAGACATCGTCGAAGAACCGGGTCAGTGCGTCGCCGGTCTGCAGGAGCCGCGCCTCGTGCGTGATCTGCCGGGGCAACTTCAGCGAAAAGCGGAACCGTGCGGGAACGCTTGCGGCCCATCGCTCGAACGTGCGCGACTGGTGTGGCCGATAGAACGTCGAGTTGATTTCGGTGACGTCGAATCGCGTGGCGTAGCGCGAGAGATGGCTGTCGCCTTCTCCGAAGAGATACCGGTGACGCGAAGGTATGGACCAGCCGGCGCAACCGATGCGGACCCGAGGGGCGCGTCGCTCCCCTGGAGCCATCATCCCGTGCACGCCCGCAGCAACAGGTTCAACGCCACGGTCAGGACAATCGAAGCGACGATGCTGATCAGGCAACCGGACGTGCGGATCCTCGGGGGCATGTACAACTCGCGATCAAGACAGGGCGCGCCCAAGACTGGGGTACCGCCCGTGGGCGGCACGTCAGGACACCGTAGACCGCACACGGGCATTGGCGCGCGCGAGGCTGTCCCTGAACCGACGCCCTCCTGTCATGCCAATGTCATCATGATGCGGTAGCGCGCTCGCGCGCCACGCCGATAGCCTGCCCGGCCATCCCAGACATACCTTCCATGCTGCGCGTTGCCTTCCTGCTTGCCGCCTGCCTGCTCGTGGCGGGATTCTCTGCCTGGCCCGGGCTTGCCGGTGCCCTCGCCGGCCACCTGGTAGCGCCGGGAGGCACATCGCCCCTGTTGCCATCCGGCCCGATCGATGCGGCCCTCGCACGCTTGCCAGATCGTGGCGGCCACGTCTCCACGCGAGCGGGTGTCGATGTGTTCTGGCGCGCGATCGATCCGGGCGACTACGGCCTGCGCATGTCATGGCCGGCAGGACAGTCCGCAGCCGATGGATTCCCGGACCTGCAGTTCAACGTTCCCGCCGGACAGCCCCCTGCCCCCCGTGGCACGGTGGTGCTCCTGCACGGCTGGATGATGCACGGCGATTCGATGCTGCCCTGGGCCCTGCGCCTGGGCGAAGCGGGCTACCGCACCATCTCGATCGACCTGCGGAACCACGGTCGCTCGGGAGAGGCTCCGGCAGGCTATGGCACGCGCGAAGCCGCGGACGTGGTCGATGTCGTGGTGGCGCTGCGCGAACGCGGCGAGATCGTCGGCCCACTGCACGTGCTCGGAGTGTCCTATGGTGCGGCGACCGCGATCTTCGCTGGCGCCGACCCACGCCTGAACGCCCGGCGTATCGTCGCTCTCGAGTCGTTCTCGGCGGCCGGCACTGCGATCCGGGACATGGTTCCTTACATGCTCACGGAGGCACCCGCCCCCCCTTCCGGCTGGCTGGCGCGGCAATGGATGCATTGGCGGCTGGACGCCGACGTGCTGGACGAGGCCGTGGCCCAGGCGGGCCGGAGTCTGGAGCTGCCACTCGACGAGGTGGACGTCGGCGCCGCGCTCGCCCGGGTGCCCTGCCCGCTCCTGGTCCACGGTGACGCCGATCGCCACGTGCCGGTGAGCCACGGGCGCGCCCTCGCGGCCGCTGCTCCGCATGCCCGCTACCTCGAAATCCCCGGCGAGGATCACCTCAGCCTGCCGATGCGGCTCGACCTGCTGACGCCGGCCATCGTCGAGTGGCTGGAACAACCGGCGTGCCCGACTTCCGCCCTGGTTGCCGCCGGGTAGGCCGACGCCTCGCCGCGGCGACGGCATCCACTTCGCCCTCGCTTCACATTGGCGCCATCGTCGCCCCGCATGCCGTCGTCATCGTCGTGGCACTCCAGGACACGCGGACGCCATGCATAACCCGGACCCATCCCCAGACTTCGACGTCGTCATCGTTGGTGCCAGCTTCGCTGGCGCGGCCTGCGCGATCGCTGCTGTACAGCGCGGCCTGCGCGTGTGCGTGCTCGAGCGCAAGCAGGACCCGGGAGAGAAGCTCCGCACCACCGGGATCATCGTCAAGGAGGCCGCCGAGCAGACCCTGCTCAACCAGGTGCCGTCATCGATGACACGGCGCATCGAGGAAGTGCGCCTGTACGCGCCGAGCCTGAAGCAGGTGGCGCTGGCCGCACCGGGCTACTACTTCCTCACCACCGACACCCCCGCGGTGATGCGATGGCTGGCCGGGCAGATGCGCAGCCATGGGGTGGACCTCCGGCTCGGCACTTCGTTCACCAGTGCCGAGCCCACGCCGAACGGTTGGCAGGTCGCGGGGGTCGGTGCCACCCGCTATCTCGTCGGCGCCGACGGCGCCAGGTCCCGCGTGGCGAAACGCTGCGGCCTGGGCGAGGTACGCCAGTTCCTCTACGGCATCGAATACGAGTTCCCCGGCGCCACCCTGGAGCACCCTGGTGCCCTGCACTGCTTCATCAGCAAGCGCTATGCGCCCGGCTACATCGGATGGATCGCCCAGAGCCCTACCGGGATCCAGGCCGGGCTCGCCCTGCGGCACGACCCCGAAAACGCACGCGTGCCGGACATCGATGGCTTCCTGTTGCGCGTCGGCCAGGCCGGCGGACTGCCGCGCCGGCTGAAGCCCGGCCACACCCGTGCCGGGCTTATCCCGTGCGGAGGGCCGGTGTTCGACATGGCTCGCGACCGGGTGATCCTCATCGGCGATGCCGCCGGCATCGTCTCCCCGGTCACCGCCGGCGGCATCCATTCGGCCTGGGAGCATGGCTGGACCGTCGGCCGTGCCATCGCAGGCCACCTGAGGGACGGGGGGCCACCGGCGGAACCCCTCGCCATCGACGCCGCCCCCCGCTTCCGCGCCAAGCGCGCGTTGCGCTGGGCCTACGACCGCCTGCAGTTCGACTGGCCGTTCGACCTGCTGCTGCATTCGCCCCCGCTGCGCTGGGCGGCCGAGAAGGTGTACTTCCACAAGCGGCGGGCGTAGGCCTCGCCGGACCATTGCCGCGGCCGCTCAGCCTGTGGCGGCCTCCGCCCGCACCGATTCGATGATCCCGGCCATCAGCCGGTGCAGGTCGTCCCGGTGGCCGGTCCGTGCCGACGCTTCACTGTCGTCCGATGTCATGGCGACCGTCAGTTGCAGCGACGGCACCACGTAGAGCATCTGTCCGCCGTATCCCCACGCGTATTTCACCGGCTCGCCTGCGATGTCGCGCAGGAACCAGCCGTAACCGTAAGAGTCGCCCGTGAAGCGCGACGCCGTGCGCGGCTCCCAGGATGCGTCGATCCATTGGGTGGGCAACAGGCGCTCGCCGTTCCGCGCGCGACCACCGTTGCGGTACAGCTCCCCAAAAGCCAGCAGCGAGCGCGTGCTCATCGCCATGTTGTTGCCGCCGAAGTAAATGCCCTGCGGATCACGGTCCCAGCTGGTGATCTGGAAACCCTCCTGCGGCCCCAGCCACTCGCGCGCCAGTGCCCGTGTCGACCGGCCCGAGGCGCGGGTGAGGATGGCCGAGAGCAGGTGGGTCGAACCGGTCGAGTACAGCATCGCCCCACCCGGCTCGTCCACGAACGGCCGCGCCAGTGCGGACCGGACCCAGTTCTGGCTTGTTACCCAGCGCCCGTAGTAAGGCCCTGACGTGCGTTCCAGGCCCGCCTGCATGGACAGCAGGTGGCCGATGGTCACGCGTGACAGCCGCGGATCCGGGTCGGGCGGCAGTTCATCCCGCAGCAACGGCGCGATCGGCTGGTCGACGCCTTCCAGCACGCCCTTGTCGATCGCGATCCCGACCAGCGCAGACATCACGGTCTTCGATGCCGACTTGATGTTGGCGGGAGTCCCCGGCTCCGTCCCGCCATAGCCGCGTTCGGCGACGACCTCACCGTCGCGCGCTACCACCACCGCCTTCAGGGGCTCGATGGCGGCGGCTTCTTCAAGCAGCGCCTGGACCGACGGTCGCGGCTCGCGTGGTATCGCGGGGACCGAGGACGTGGCGGCGCGGTCGGTGGCGACGCGGTCGGCATTCTCGCTCGGAAGCACGCCCGGCGGCTGGCCACACGCGGGTATCGTCGCAAACAGGGTCAGTAACAGAAGGGTGGACGAGCGCCAGGACATGGCCCATGGTCGCAGAGACGCGTGGACGCGGCGTCGTGGAGTGGTCTGATCCGGAGGCTTGGCGCTCCGGCGAGGTGGCAATTCCAGGACTTGGCCATGCACCTGAGGGGGCGCCCAAGAGCGGTTCGGGTATCTTTGCCCCTGCCCCACCCGGACCGGCCCCATGCACGGACACACGACCACGAACGCCGACGTCGACCGTATCCAGCGGATGGAGGCGGTGCCCCGCATTCTGAAGGCCGTGGCGGAGATCACCGGCATGCGCTTCGCCGCGGTGGCCCGGGTGACGGAAACACGCTGGACCGCCTGCGCGGTGCTCGACGAACTCGGTTTCGGGCTCGAGCCCGGCGGGGACCTGGAGCTGCAGACCACGATCTGCGACGAGATCCGCCAGCACCAGCAGCCGGTCGCCTTCGACCACGCCAGCGAGCACCCGGTCTTCTCCCGGCACCACACCCCGCTCCAGTACGGACTGGAGAGCTACGTGTCCGTGCCCATTTTCCGCGGCAGCGGCGAGTTCTTCGGCACCCTGTGCGCCATCGACAGCCGTCCGGCGGCAGTGGACAACACCCGGGTGTTGAAGTCGCTGCAGCTGTTCGCGGAGATGATCGGCATGCAACTGGAGCTCATCGACGACCTGGATGCCGCCCGCACGCGCCTGCGCAACGTGCAGTTCCGGCAGGCACTGGTCACCGAGACCGAGCGGGATATCCGGGATGTGTTCCAGCCGATCCTGACCTCTCTGTACCTGTTGCGCACCTCCCCGACGCTTTCGGGGGAGGACCGCAACCTGGTGGAAGAGATGGACACGTGGTGCCTGCAACTCAGCGACTTGCTGCACCAGCAGTTGGATGCCGCCGTGGGCCGGATCGAGCAACGGCTGAGTGACACGCTCGAGAGGGAGGTTGTCGCTTCCTGAGGATCGGCACGCCAATGGTCGATCCGGCAGCCGTCAGCTTGCTTGCGTCAGCTAAGCGGACCGCGCCTGCTCCATTGCATCGCGCAGGTGTGCCAGGTCGGCGACGAACGCGGGCCATGCGGCCTCCCGCTCTCCGGCGGGAAGCCGCAGGAGCCAGGACGGATGGACCGTGGCAAGTGCCTGCACGCCTTCGCCCATGGGTTGCCAGCGCCCCCTGTGCTCCATCAGCCGGAAGCCCGGCCCAAGCACCGCCCGGGCCGCGGTGGCCCCCAGGCACAACACGAACCGGGGCCGCACGCGCGCCAATTCGGCCTCCAGCCATGGCCGGCATGCCGCCTGCTCCTGCGCCGACGGGCGCTCATGCAGCCGGCGCTTTCCGCGCGGGGTGAACTTGAAGTGCTTCACGGCATTGGTGATGTAGAGCGTGCCGCGGTCGATGCCCACCTCCGCCAGTGCTCGGTTGAACAGCTGTCCGGCGGGGCCGACGAACGGCCGTCCGTGCAGGTCCTCCTGGTCCCCCGGTTGCTCGCCCACCACCATTGCCCGGGCATCGGCGGGCCCTTCGCCGAACACGGCCTGCGTCGCCGGCTCCCAGAGCGGGCAGGCGCGGCACCCGAGGACCTCGTCCCTCAACGCCTCCAGCGTGCCGACGCTGGCGGGGGCGGCGGCCTCCACGCTGGGCGCCGGGAACATCTTGCGTGGCCGGGTCGGCGCGGCGCCCACCATCGCGTACATGCGTGCGCCGGCACGGCGGATGAGGCCCGGGATCAACTCGGCCTCCGGCAGGTTCTTCCAGTACCGCACCGGCATCTCCCGCACCATGGCACCCACCTTCAGCCGCGCCGGGTTGAAGATGTTCGCGTAGTAGGTGCGCCAGAGATTTTCCAGTTCATCGGCGCCGGGGGCATCGCTTCGCTGCGCGCCGGGACCGTTGACCAGGACGCTCCCGTCCCAGTGGACGCTGCGCAGTGGCGTGAGGATCGACCAGCGCATGCCGGCGAAGCGGCGGGAGAAGAACGGCGCCACCTGGGGGAGCACGTCGTGCTCGGGTTCGAACCACGCGATGAACACCGGCCCATGCGCTCCGGCGACTTCGCGGAAGCGCACGAAGGCCTTCATCTTGTGTTTCTCGCGACGCACCGCGCGGGCGGCACGTTCGGCCCAGGCCACGTCGTCGTCGGTGGCGATGCGCAACAGCGCGCGCTCTCCATGGGTAATTCGCCACAGCAACCGGTAGAGCACCGCGTGTCGCCGGGGGTCGGAGTGCGCAAGTACCAGCGTTGCAAGGGCGACGAAATCGCGCGGTACGCGCGCCACGGCTCCCGTGGAAGACGGCGATGGCGCACCTTCCCCCGCCCCCGCGCCCAACAGGTCGCCCTGTGCCCCGGCCTGCCACTGCACCGCGTCGGGTGGCACCGCCGCCGCCAGCAGCGCACGCGCCTGGGCCCGCCACTCGGCGAGGTCGGCGCCGTCCGCCAGGAACACCGCGTGCATCAGTGGCCGAACAGATCAGGCTGGCGCGGCGGCGCGCTGTCGACCAGCACCGCCCGCAGTCTCGCGCTTTCAACGTCGCCGCGCGGCCGATGGTCGGCGGTCACCACGAACGGCCCCACCTTGCGTACCGACACGCCGAGCTTTGCAAGGTCGTCGAACCGCACGCGGCGCTGCACCCGCATCGCGAGCAACTTCTTCACCGTCGCGACGCCGAGGCCGGGCACCCGCAACAGAGTCTCGCGCGGCGCCGTGTTGAGATCGACCGGGAACCGCTCCCGGTGCCGCAGTGCCCAGGCAAGCTTGGGGTCGACCTCCAGGTCGAGCATCCCATCCGTACCCGCCGGCGCGATCTCGCCCACGTCGAACCCGTAGAACCTCATCAGCCAGTCCGCCTGGTAGAGGCGATGCTCTCGCACCAGTGGTGGCGCCCGCAGTGGCAGCGCCCGGGAGGCGTCGGGAATCGGGCTGAACGCCGAGAAGTACACGCGCTTCAAGCGGTAGTTCGCGTAGAGCGTGCCGCTGGCCTCGAGCACATCGCGGTCGCTGGCGTCATCGGCGCCGACGATCATCTGCGTGCTCTGCCCCGCCGGCGCGAAGCGCGGTGCCTTGCGCTCGGCCTTCGCCTCGTCGATGCCCAGCCGCAACCGGCCCATCGCCCTGCGGATGTCGCGCTGGTCCTTTTCCGGTGCGAGCGCCTTCAGGCCGGATTCGGTCGGCAGCTCCACGTTGATGCTCAGGCGGTCGGCCCAGCGGCCTGCGGCGGCAAGCAGCTCGGGGGAGGCATCGGGGATGGTCTTGAGGTGGATATACCCGGCGAAGCGCTCTTCCTGGCGAAGCCGCCGAGCCACTTCGACCAGCTGCTCCATGGTGTAGTCGCCGGAGCGGATGATCCCCGATGAGAGGAACAAGCCTTCGATGTAGTTGCGACGGTAGAAGTCCATCGTCAGCCGGACCACTTCTTCCACGCTGAAACGGGCGCGGCGCACGTTGGAGCTGCGCCGGTTGATGCAATAGGCGCAGTCGTAGATGCAGAAGTTGGTCAACAGGATCTTCAGCAGCGAGATGCAGCGACCGTCCGGGGCGTAGGCATGGCAGATACCCATGCCCTCGTTGGAGCCGATGCCTCCCGTGCCGCGGGAGTCGCGCTTTCGGCCGCCGCTGGACGAGCAGGACGCGTCATATTTGGCCGCATCCGCAAGCAGCCCCAGTTTCTCGCTCAGTTGCATGGGGCCATCTTCCGGAGAGCCGTCTCAACCTGTGAGACGGAGTCCGGAGTGGGGCCGACCGGCACTGAATGGTTCAGCCGGCCATTGCGCATCTTTCAGGGACCGCAGGTCCATTTGCCAGGATAGACCCGCTCGGCGCCATCCGCCCGCTGCACCTTGAGCGTCGCCGCATGCTCCGTGCTTTCGTTGCCGGTGGGCACGCGCTCGCCCCGCTCGAGTACGAGGGTCAAGCCCTTGCCGGACAGGGTGATTCCGTCGGAGAGGTCATTGAAGCCGCCGGCACGCCCGTTGCCCAGCAGTTCGACATAGCCGTTGTGGTTCACCACGGCCCGCACCGCGCCGTCCGGCACCACATCGGCTTTCGCCACCAGCAGCGACCTGCCTTCCGTATCGGCGAAGCCGCAGGCCAACTCGCCCGCGAGCTCCACGCTCTCCAGGTGCTCCGGCGCCAGGCCTTCCAGCACGATCTGCGATCCGTCACCGCCGACGGTGTCGCCAGCGGCGCTGGTGGGTGTGGCCGGCGCCGTGGCCTGCTCCGCAATCGGCGCGGCCGGCGGTTCCGCAGTACCCGGGCCCTCGTCGGATATCTCGGGGCTCGCTGCCACGCCCGTCGGGCCCTCCGAAGCGTCGCAGGCCGCGAGAGCCACGGTCATGCATAGGCAAAGCATCAAGCTGGAGCGACGCACGGGAGCAACAGGCTCCCGTGCGAGACGGCTAGTTGTGTAAACCCAGCACGTTGTTCAGCGGGATGCGGGTAATGGGCGGCTTGTAGCCAAGACTGGCGTGTAGCCGATGCCAGTTGTAGTGGTGCAGCCAGCCCGGGAGGGCGCCTGCGCGCTGTTCGGAGTTGGCATAGGAGCGTGCGTAGGCCCATTCGCGCAGGCAGGTCTGGACCAGCCGCTCGGCCTTGCCGTTGGTACGCGGGGTAT
>NZ_FUXP01000031.1 GCF_900167055.1 Lysobacter spongiicola DSM 21749 | reverse complement strand
GGCAGCACCGCCTAACAGGTCATTCAAGCCGAACCCACTTCGTCTTAGTTGCAGGCATGTTCGCTGCTGGGGCTTCGGTTCAACTCCCGGCTCACACGTTGTGGGTCGGCTTAATTCCGGTGTTAGGCGGCAATGAGACTCTCACTCCGATCTGCAGCTGATGAAGAGCGTGCTTTCTGTGAGTCACTAAATCGCCGCAACATGGGCGGGTACCTCGTCTCGAGAGGCATCGTGTGGGACCCAGATCGCTTCCTCGCTAGCTGGTTGGAGTTCGAGAACCTGCTGATCATCGCGGAGTCCGACATTGTCGGCCTGCTCAGGCTCGTGCCGGAGCAAGATGCACTTGGCCTTAGAGACCTGCAGGTGCTTCCACAACGTCAAGGACAGGGCATCGGCACGTGGGCGGTTCAGCAAGCGCAGGCGATCACGGTCAGCCGTGATTTGCTTCGGCTGCAGCTCCGAGTGTACGAGGAGAACCCAGCCAGAGCGTTGTATGCTCGCTTGGGGTTCAAGACAGAGTCGGTCGCTGGTGGCACGGTCCACATGGCGTGGGCGGTGCCGCCTAACAATTCATTCAAGCCGACGCCGCTTCGCGGCGCGGCTTAATTCTGGCGTTAGGCCGCGGAGCACCACCGAGGGCACCGCTGCATCCATCGTTCAATCTCGGCTCGCCATTAACATGGAGAACTCAGTATGTCCACTGGCGTCGTAGTTGTTTTTATCGTCATTCTGATTGCAGCGGCGGCAACCTACGCGGCAAAAAGAAAGAAGGGGTAAGGGTTGCTGCGCGGTGCAAGTAGCCAAGAAACCTCGCTCTTGCACCGCGAGTCCAGCAAATCACAGCAAGATTGGGTCCAATCCAGCCATGCAGCTCGCAACTGGTGCATGCGCCATCTATGGCATCGTGCTGGTGGCCGCAGGCTCATGGGCCGCAGCCTAACAATTCGTTCAAGCCGAACTTGCTTCGTTACACCAAAGCCATGGCAGAAAGAGCTTGCCATGGCTTTGGCTCCACTACGCAAGTCGGCT
>NZ_FUXP01000002.1 GCF_900167055.1 Lysobacter spongiicola DSM 21749 | reverse complement strand
CTAACACCGGAATTAAGCCGACCCACAACGCGTGAGCCGGGAGTTGAACCGAAGCCCCAGCAGCGAACATGCCTGCAACTAAGACGAAGTGGGTTCGGCTTGAATGACCTGTTAGGCGGTGCTGCCTTGGGTGCTGGCGGACCCGCCAACACCACACCCCAGAGCCCGCCACCAGCCGAAACAGTACCAGCCCGCGGGGACCGGCGCCTTACCCTGAAAGCCCAAGGCGACGTGCAGCCGAAGATGGCTCCGCAATGATTGAGCCGACTTGCCGGAGCAACGGACCGGCCGGCGCGACGTGGCTGCCGAAGGAAACCAGCCGGAGCCAGCGTGGGATGAGCACGAGTCACGCTGCCAGCCGCGACGCTATTTCCCGAAGAAGCGAGCGCGGCAGAACTTTTCAGCAGCCGCCGCCTAACACCGGAATTAAGCCGACCCACAACGCGTGAGCCGGACGTTGAGCAGAAGGCCCTAGCGGCGACTATGCCTGCAAATGGGACGAAGTGGGTTCGGCTTGAATGACCTGTTAGGCGGCACCTGCACGACTCTACGACCGCCAACACTGAAGAGCGTGCAGAGCACCCGAAGCGTGGCGACCCCAGTGAACGCTGAAGGACTCTCGCCACTCCCAAACTGCGGCTGCATAGTTGCCCTTCTGGTAGAGCGCTAATCCGCCCTTGAGATCTCGCCAAGTGTCTGCAAGATCATCGGCCATGTCGCCGGTGCCCGGAGAAGGGTCCGCGGTGTCATGCGGCTCCGAGTAGGACGCGTAGTAGTTGAATGGAAGTGAGCCAAAGCGTTTGTACACGGTCAGCCACTCCTCATGAGTTGCACCGGGCGTGTCCTCTTCATCGAAGAGCTCCGGCAGCTCATGCACCAACGCAAGAAGCTTCGAGAGCATCTTGATCGCTGTGTCGACATCATCCGCTGGCGCAACCGGAGCGCTCTCTGCCCACTTACAGAAAGCAGTCGCTGTATCACGGAAGGCATCGATTTGCTTCATTGTGTCCGTGCGGCCTAACGCCTGAATTAAGCCGACCCGCAACGCGCTGGCCGTGAGCTGACATTACAACACCTGCGACACATTTGAACGAAGCGACGAAGCGGGTTCGGCTTGAATGAATTGTTAGGCGCCTGCAGCGAACTTGAACGTAGGCAAGCTGTTGAATTGAACAACATCAAGTGGATGCACTGCGACCACTGACGTAAGCAAGATGTTCGGCCGAGCCAGTGTGACCTGACCGAAAGGCTTTCCCTCAGTAGGAGGCGCAAAGGCTAAGCCTTCCTCTATGTCTGAGCGTCGGATCTCCAGGACCACCGGCGCTTCGTCTGGCGTGAAGTACAAGTTGGCCACGGTTTCAACATCAATCCGGTGGTTCAAATGCACGCAGTTGCTCCGCTCATCAGACGGGCAGCGCGGAACCAACCCAGATGCCGTTGCCAATGCTAATTCCGCTGCCGAAATTACTCGAAACAGGTTGTCCATTGGTCCCCGCGCCTAACACCTGAGTTAAGCCGACTTGCGTAGTGGAGCCAAAGCCGTGGCAAGCTTTTTCTGCCATGGCTTTGGTGGAACGAAGCAAGTTCGGCTTGAACGAATTGTTAGCCCTCACCCTACTCAACCGACTTGGGCCGCTTTTGAGAAAACTCCGACTCCAGAAGCTCCAGCCATGCGTCCACCCGATAGTGTTCCTCGGGCGCAACTTTGAGAAGGCCCGTAAGGACCTGCTTAGCTTCCGAAAGCTCCCCGAGTTGATAGTGAGCCTTGGCTAGGGCCCAGTGCGCTTCTGGCCGCCTGGGTTGAGCTGCAACCCACTCCATTGCAGTGAACTTTGCGGCTGTGCTTTGGCCCGACGCGAGCAGATCCTCTAGTTCGGCGTGCTTGGACTGGCTGCTGTTACCTCGCCGGTTCTCCTTCATAACGGCGATGATGTTTACCGCAAGAAAGAAGAACGTGGCCGCGATTAGGGCGACGCCAGCGGCGATGAACACCAGCAGCCATTTGATGGCGCCGAGTTCTTGAAGCAGTGGCTCGAAAGACTCCAAGGCAACTCCGTTGTGAGGGCTAACACTTAGTAGATCCCCAAAACGGGGCGGTATCGCATCTTCCGCGCTGCACCCGCGCTCCGTCAATCAGGAAAATCCTACGTCACATCAGTCCCTTACCTGCTTCCGCGCCAGGCATCGCCCACGGATGCTGGCGGCAATTCCTGCACTTGTGAGGCGGTATGTCTTATCACCCCGAAGATGAGGTGATATCTGGTCCTCCGCCGACAGCAACCAGCGGTGGTGACAAGGCGCCGCGACTGCTCGACCAGGTTCGCGCCCGTTGCCGGGTACTGCACTACAGCATCCGCACCGAGCGGGCCTACGTGTACTGGATCCGGCGCTTCATCCTGGAGAACGGCAAGCGGCATCCACGTGAGCTGGGTTCGGCCGAGGTCGAGGCATTCCTGACCCGGTTGGCCACGCGTGACGACGTGGCCGCCAGCACGCAGAACCAGGCGCTGTCGGGTCTGCTGTTCCTGTACCGGCAGGTGCTGGGTATCGACCTGCCGTGGATGGAATCGGTGGTGCGGGCGAAGAAGCCGCAAAAGGTGCCGGTGGTGTTGTCGCGGGAAGAGGTGAAGCGCCTGCTCGCGTTGCTGGATGGGCAGACGGCGCTGATGGGGTCGCTGCTCTATGGCACGGGCATGCGGGTGATGGAATGCGTGCGGCTGCGGGTGAAGGACGTGGATTTCGCGCGTACGGAGATCTGCGTACGCAATGGCAAGGGGGGCAGGGACCGGCGGGTGCCGTTGCCGCTGCGCTTGCACGAGCGTCTGGTGGAGCAGGTCGAGCGCGTCCGCATCCTGCACACGCAGGATCTTCTGGCCGGGCTGGGGGAGGTGTACCTGCCGCATGCCCTGGGCCGGAAATATCCGACGGCGGGGCGCGAGTTCGGCTGGCAGTACGTGTTTCCCTCGGCGAAACACTCGCTGGACCCGCGCAGCGGTCGCAAGCGCCGGCACCACGTCGACGAGGCCGTGCTGCAGCGGGCGGTGAAGTCGGCGCGCGCCAAGGCGGGCATCGACAAGCCGGCGACGTGCCACACCTTGCGCCATTCCTTCGCCACCCACTTGCTGGAGGCGGGGCAGGACATCCGCACGGTGCAGGAGCTGTTGGGCCACAAGGACGTGGCGACCACGCAGATCTACACGCACGTGCTGGGGCGGGGGGCGGGCGGGGTGCTCAGCCCGCTGGATCGGGATTGATACCCGTGGTCGCGCCGGGGCTCAGCGCAGGAGGACCAGCGTCGCCAGGCCGAGGAAGCTCAGGAAGCCGATGACGTCGGTGACGGTGGTCAGCACCACGCCGCCGGCGAGGGCGGGGTCGATGTTCATGCGGCGCAGGGTCAGCGGGACCATGACGCCGGCGAAGGCGGCCACCGCCAGGTTGATCGCCATGGCGCCGGCGATGACCGCGCCGAGCGGGATGTCCTGGAACCAGATCGCCGCGACCACGCCGACCACGATCGCCCAGGCGACGCCGTTGAGCAGGCCGACGGAGAGCTCCTTGGCCAGCAGCGCCCGCAGGTTGCCGCTGCCGACCTGGCCCATGGCCAGGCCGCGCACCATCAGGGTCAGGGTCTGGGTGCCGGCCACGCCGCCCATGCTGGCGACGATCGGCATCAGCACCGCCAACGCGACGATGCGCTCCAGCGCGCCCTCGAAGCGCCCGATCACCCAGGAGGCGAGGAAGGCGGTGGCGAGGTTGATGCCCAGCCAGATGGCGCGCCGGCGTGCGGCTCGTGGCACCGGGCTGAAGAGGTCTTCGTCCTCGTCCAGGCCGGCCGCGCCCAGTGCCTGGTGCTCGGCCCGGTCGCGGATGATGTCGACCACGTCGTCGATGGTGATGCGGCCCAGCAGCACGTGGTTGTCGTCCACCACCGGCGCGCTGAGCCAGTCTCGGTCGGAGAACTGGCGTGCGACTTCGTTGGCTGATTCGTCGACGTCGAACGCGGGCTGCTCGTCGTCCAGCAACTGGTTGATCGGGGTGCCGGCTTCGTGGGTCAGCAACTGCGCCAGGCTGATACGGCCCAGGTACTGGTGGCGCCGGCTGACGACGTACAGGTAGTCGGTGTGTTCAGGCAGTTCCCCGCGCAGGCGCAGGTAGCGCAGCACCACGTCCACCGTGGTGTCGGCGCGCACCGTCACCACGTCGGGGTTCATCAGGCGGCCGGCGGTGTCCTCGGGGTAGGACAGCACCTGCTCGAGGCGCTCGCGGTTGTCGCGGTCCATCGACTTGAGCACCTGCTCGATCACCGCTTCGGGCAGGTCCTCCACCAGGTCGGCGAGGTCGTCGATGTCGAGGTCTTCGACCGCGGCGACGATTTCGTCCGGGTCCATCGCCGCCAGCAGGCTTTCACGCACCTCGTCGCCAACGTGGACCAGCACCTCGCCGTCGTCGTCCGGGTCCACCAGCCCCCAGACGATCACGCGCTTGCCGGGCGGCAGCGACTCCAGCAGGTTGCCGATCTCGGCCGGGGAGAGGGTGTTGACCAGCCGCTTGACCGGGCCCAGCCGGCCACTCTCGAGCGCGTCCGACAGCAACCGCAGTTGATGCGAGGTCTTGTCGTGGCGGACGGCTTCGGCCATGCGGATGTCCCGGTCGGAGCCGCACCCGCGGCGGATGCGACCTGCTTCAAGCGTTCATGCCGGCATTATCGCTGCTGCGGAAGGCCCTGCACAGCCCGCGGGCGGGGCTTCATGGTATTGCTATGCGCCCTCCCACCAGCCACTCCGTGCCATGTCGACTTCTGTTCGCCTCGCTGCCCTGCTGTCCGCCACCATCGTCCTGTCCGCCTGCGGTGCTCCCGAGGTGCCGGAACGGATGCCGTTCGCCGAGCCCGGGGTCGAGTTCGAGATCACGCCGGTCGATCGCAACTGCACGCCCGATGGTGCCTATGTCGCCAGGGTGTCGTGGGAGGTCCCGCAATCGATGGGCTCGAAGATCGAGGTCCAGGTCGGTGCCGACGAGCGCAAGGTGTTCACCCGCAGCAACGAGGCGGTGGGCAGCGAAGAGACCGGCCAGTGGACCAGCGCCGGCATGGTGTTCGTGCTGACCGAACGCGATTCGGGCATGGTGCTGGCGGCGAAGCAGGCCGGGCCCGGCAACTGCGGGGGCTAGTGGCCGAGCTGGGCGTGCATCCAGCGCTCGATGCCGGCGCGGTCGCGGGCGCGCATCAGTGCGGGCGCATGGGCACGCAGGCGTTCCAGGTCGCAGTTGCGGATGGTCCGGCGCACTTCCAGCAGCGTTGTCGGATGCAGGCTGAACTGCTCCAGCCCGAGGGCCAGCAGCAGCGGTGAGAACGCCGCGTCCCCGGCCACTTCGCCACAGACCGCCACGGGTACACCACGCATCCGACCCATCCGGATCACGTCGCGCAGCAGCTTGAGCACCGCGGGATGGAGCGGGGTGTAGAGCTCGCCCAGCGCCTCGTTGTTGCGGTCGGCGGCCAGCAGGTACTGGATGAGGTCGTTGGTGCCGATCGACAGGAAGTCCACCTCCCCGATGAAGGTCGACAGCGCGATCGCGGCAGCCGGCACTTCGATCATCGCGCCCAGCGGCACGTGCTCGGCGATCTCGTGGCCCTCGCTGCGCAGGTCGCGCGTCGCCCGCAACAGCACCGCGCGCACATCGCGCACCTCCGAACGGCTGCTGATCATCGGCAGCAGGATGCGCAGGGGGCCGTAGCCGGAAGCACGCAGCAACGCGCGCAGCTGGGTTTCCAACAGCCCCTTGCGGGCCAGCGACAGGCGCACGCCACGCAGGCCCAGCGCGGGGTTCGGTTCCCCCCGCAGGGCCAGGCCGGTGCGGTCGGCCTTGTCGGCGCCCAGGTCAAGCGTGCGGATGGTGACGGGACGGCCGCTCATCCCCAGCACGACATCGCGATAGGCCCGGAACTGCTCGTCTTCGTCCGGCAGCTCCATGCGTTGCAGGAACAGGAACTCGGTGCGGTACAGGCCGATGCCGGTGGCACCGAGCGCATGGGCCTCTGCGATGTCCTCGCGCGATTCGGCGTTGGCCAGCAGCTCGATGGCGGTGCCGTCGCGGGTACGGTTGGGTTCGTGGCGCAGCCTGTTGAGTTCGCGCAGCTCGCGTGCGTAGCGGCGCTGGCGCTCACGGTGGCGGCGCAGGTCGTCCGGGGCCGGTTCGAGCACCACCTGGCCCAGGCCACCGTCCACCACCAGCGCATCGCCGTCGTTGACGCGCTGGAGGATGCCGCCGACGCCGACCACCAGGGGCATGTGCAGGCTGCGGGCGAGGATGGCGCTGTGCGACAGCGAGCTGCCGGTGGAGGTGACGATCGCCACCACGCCCTGGCTCTGCAACTGGGCCAGTTCGGCCGGTGCCACCGTGTCGCACACCAGGATCTCGCCGGCCACGCCCTCCATCACCGCGTCGCGCCGGTGCAGCGCCGCGTGGATGCGTCCGATCACCTGGTCGATGTCTTCCACCCGGCTGCGGAAGTACGGCTCGTCCATCGATTCGAACACGGCGGCGATGCGGTCGCGCTGCAGCCTTAGCGCATAGTCGGCACTGTAGTGGCCCTCGCGGATCAGCTGGTCGAGCCCCTGCAGCAGCTCCGGGTCGTCCAGCAGCAATGCGTGCAGGTCCAGGAACTCGCCGACCTCGTGCGCGAGTGCACCGTGCAGGCGCTCGCGCAGTTCCACCATCTCGCCGCGTACCCGCTGGATCGCCGCGTGCAGCCGTTGCAGCTCGGCTTCGGCATCCTCGGCGCGGACGTGCTCCTCGACCACGTCGAGCACGTGGGACAGACGCACCCGCGCACGCCCCAGTGCGCTGCCGCGCGAAGCTCCGGTGCCGTTGAATGCCTGCCGCACGCGCCGCGGCCTACTGGTCTTCGTCGAAGCGGCGTTCGAACAGCGCGGTGATGGCTTCCGCCGCGGCTTCTTCGTCCTCGCCTTCAACGCGCAGCTTCACCTGCGTGCCCTGGCCCGCGGCCAGCAGCATGACGCCCATGATGCTCTTGGCGTTGACCTCCCGGCCCTTGGCGACCAGCGTCGCGTGGCTGCGGTAGCCGGACAGCAACTGCACCAGTTTGGCGGTGGCCCGGGCATGCAGGCCCAGGCGGTTGGATACGGTCAGTTCGCGCTCGATCATGGTCGTGTCCTCTCAGGCGTCGTCCAGCACGACGCCGTTGCGGGCACCGGCTCCGGCCACTGCCGGCAGTTCATCCAGCCCCAGTTCGGGGTAGTTCAACACGCGTAACAACATCGGCAGGCTCACCGCCGACACCCGCCGCACCGGAGTGCCGATGCGCGCCACCTTCGCGGCCAGGTTACTCGGGGTGGCGCCGTACAGATCGGTCAGCACCAGCACGCCGTCGCCGTCGTCCACCCGCCGCAATGCCGCACTCGCCGAAGGCAGCAGCCCGTCGGGATCACCGTCGAATGGCACCTCCAGCGACTCCATGCGCAGCGGCAGGACCGGCATCAGCCGGGTCGCCACCGCCAACAATGCGTTGCCGATGCCTTCGTGGGTGATGAGCAGGATGCCGACGGCCATCCCGAAACGTTAGCAGAAGCGGGTTAAATGCCGGAAGCGGGCGTGGTGTCGCGTCAGTCCAGCTCGCGGTGGTAGACCGCCACTTCCCCCCAACCACGCCGGCGGGCCCGTTCGGCCATGCGTTCGGCCAGGTACACGGAGCGATGCCGGCCTCCCGTGCAGCCGAAGGCCACGGTGATGTAGCTCCGGCTGGTGTCCTGGTGCAGCCGCGGCAGCCAGGTGTCGAGGAATCCCCCCACCTGGTCGGCGAACTCGTTTACGTCGGGCTGTGCATCGAGGTGGACCGCGACCGCGGGGTCGCGCCCCGACAACGGCCGCAGCACAGGATCCCAGTGGGGATTGGGCAGGCAGCGGGCATCGAACACGAAGTCCGCATCCGGCGGGACGCCGTGGCGGTAGGCGAAGGATTCGAACAGCAACGAGACCGTGCCATCGTCGCCCAGGCCGAACTCGGTGATGATGTGGCGACGCATCTGGTGGACGTTGAGGTCGCTGGTGTCCAGGGTGACGTCGGCCAGCTGCCGCAGCGGCTTGAGGACCTGGCGCTCGAGCGCGATGGCATCGGCCAGCGACAGCCCCAGGTGGCTCAGCGGATGGCGGCGCCGGGTGTCGGCATAGCGCTTGAGCAGGATCTCGTCGCGGGTCTCGAAGAAGACCAGGCGCGGGTCCAGCCCCAGCTTGCCCACCTCCGACAGCCAGTCCGGCACGTTGGCCAGGTCGCCGTGGCTGTTGCGCACGTCGATGCCGACCGCGAGCTTCGCCGCGCTGGCATCGCCACCGGTCGCGCTGCGCACGAACTGCGGCAACAGCTCGGCCGGCAGGTTGTCGACGCAGTAGTAGCCCAGGTCCTCGAAGGTCTTCAGGGCCACCGACTTGCCGGACCCCGACATGCCGCTGACGATGACCAGGGTGGCGTTGGTCGTGCTGTCCATGTGCCTCAGGATTCCCCTCGTTCCAGGAAGTTACTGTGCCGCGCGATGAAGGCGGCGGCCGGGTCCATGCCCTTCACGCGCAGGCTGTGCAGGCGGGTGGCCGCCTCGGCGAGCACCGCCAGGTTGCGGCCGGGCATCACCGGGATGCCGGTTACCGGCACGTCCAGGTCGAGCACGCGCCGGGTGGTGTTCTCTCCGGTCAGGCGTTCCAGCCCGGTGGCCTCGACCACGTCGGACGGATGCGTCAGGTGCAGGATCAGCCGCAGGTACTTGTTCCCCTTGACCGCCGTGTCGCCGAACATCTCGCGGATGTTGAGTACGCCCAGCCCGCGGACCTCCAACAGGTCCTGGATCATCTCGGGACAGGTGCCGTCGAGCACGTCCGGCGCGATCTGGGTGAAGTCGGGGGCGTCGTCGGCCACCAGCCGGTGGCCACGGCTGACCAGTTCCAGCGCCAGCTCGCTCTTGCCGGCCCCGGCATCGCCGGTGATCAACACGCCGATCGAATAGATCTCCATGAACACGCCGTGCAGCGTGATCCGGGGGGCGAGGGTGCGGGCGAGGTGGTACTGCAGGTGGTTGAGCAGTTCATGCCCACGCCGCGGCGAGCTCCACAAGGGCGTGAGCGACTCTTCCGCCGCTTCGATCAGGTCGGCCGGGCAGTTCTGCGCCTTGCTGATGACCAGCGCCAGCGGCCGGAACTGCATGATCTTTTCGATGGTCTCCCAACGGTGGCGCGAATCCAGCGTATCCAGCCACGCCAGTTCCTCGGTACCCAGGATCTGCACCTTGTTGGGATAGATCGCGTTGAGGTAACCGGCCAGCGAAGGCCGCCGTGCCACCGTCTCCACCGCTTCCAGGATGCGGGTGTGGCCCGCCTGGCCGGCCAGCCAGCGCAGGTCCAGCCGTTCGCGTTGCTGTTCGAAGAGTTCTCCCGCGCTGATGCGGGCATTGGACAGGGGCGGCATGGTTCAGGCCACGCTTCGTCGGTGGGCGGGGTCGAGCAGGCGTCGCGACAGCTCGTCGGCATCGACGGCCGAACGCAGCTGCTCCCGGAAGCCGGGGTCGGCGAAATGCTCGGCCAGCTCCGCCAGTTGCTGCAGGTGTAACTGCACCGAGTGTTCGGGGACCGCCATCGCAAGCACCAGGTCCACCGGTTCGCCATCGACGGCGGCAAAGTCCACCGGCGACGACAGACGCAGCAGCGCCCCCCGTCCGGCTTCCAGGCCGGCAACGCGCCCGTGCGGGATGGCCACGCCGTGGCCGATGCCGGTGGAGGCCAGCTGCTCGCGCGAGCGCAGGCTGGTGCGGATCGCGTTGGCCAGCGCCGCATCGCCACCGTGCCCGGCAAGCAGCCCGGCCGCTTCGTCGATCACCCCGAACCGGTCGGCAGGGGCATCGATGATCGCGATGCGGTCGCGGCTGAGCAGGTCCTGCAGCGGCATCCCGGCTAGCCGAAGTCGCCGTTGCGGGCGAGGCTCTCGCCGCGGTGGTGGTCGGAGAGTTTCTCCTTGTGCTTCAGCAACAGCCGGTCGAGCTTGTCGGCGAGCAGGTCGATCGCCGCGTACATGTCGACTGCGGAGGCGTCGGCGTGGAGGGTGCGCCCGGCCACGGTGACGGTGCCTTCGGCGCGGTGGTCGGGCTTGTCCAGGCTGAGCTGGGCACGCACGTCCATGGGCTGGTCGAAGTGTCGCTTCAGGCGTGCAAGCTTGGCGTCGACGTAGTCGCGCAACGCCTGGGTGACTTCGATTTCATGGCCGTGGGTTTCAATGCGCATCGGACACCACCTCGAGTTCGCGACTGGAGCCACAGCATAGCCCAGCACGATGGCATCGGCCGCCCGCGACGAACATGCGGAGGTGTCCCGGCCATCCGCGCTTCAGCCGATGCGCACCCGATCCTGGGATGAGGCGATGCCCATCGCTTCGCGGTACTTGGCGACGGTGCGCCGCGCCACCGGGATGCCGGAGGCCTTGAGGCTTTCGGCCAGGCGCGCATCCGACAGCGGCTTGCGCGGGTTCTCTGCGTCGATCAGCTGCTTGAGCATCGCCTGGATGGCCGTGCTGGAGGCCTCGCCAGTGGTGCCCGCGCCGATGCCGGAGGCGAAGAACGCCCGCAGCGGGATCGTGCCACGCGGTGTGCGGGCGTACTTGCGGGCGATCGCGCGGGATACGGTGGATTCGTGCAGGCCGATCTCCGCGGCGACCTCGCGCAGGGTCAGCGGCCGCAACGCGCTGTCGCCGAACTCCAGGAAGCCTGCCTGCTGGCGGATCAGGCAGCGGGTCACCTTCAGCAGCGTGTCGCCACGTGCTTCCAGGCTCTTCAGCAGCCAGCGCGCCTCCTGCAGGTGGCCCTTGAGGTAGCTGGCATCGGAATCACTGGCGTGGCGGATCATGCCTTCGTAGCCGCGGTGGATGCTGATGCGCGGCCGCATGCTCTCCGACAGGGCGGCACGCCACACACCGTCCCGGCGCCAGATCACCACGTCCGGGGAGACGTAGGTGTCGTTGGCGATGGCGCCGATCTGCGCGCCGGGGCGCGGGTCGAGCGAGCGCAGCAGTTTGACCGCGGTTTCGACCTCGGCTTCGTCGAGCTTCAGTTCGCTGGCCAGGCCCGACACGCCGATGCGCGGCAGGCGCTCCAATGGCCCGTTGGCCAGCTGGTAGGCCAGGGCCTTTCCCGGGGTTTCGTCGGGCAGTGGCTGGATCTGCAGCCGCAGGCATTCAGCCAGGTCACGCGCACCGACACCGACCGGGTCGAACCGCTGGATCTGGCACAGCGCGGTCTGGATCTCCTCGCTGCTGGGCTTGAGGTCGTGGTCGAGTGCCGCGGCGATCTCCTCCAGCGGCTCGCGGAGGTAACCATCGTCGTCGATCGCTTCGATCAGCGCCACGGCAATCTGCCGGTCGCGCGGGGACAGGGGACTGAGGTGCAACTGCCACAGCAGGTGGTCATGCAGGGTTTCCGATTCGGCCACCTGCTCGGCGAGCTGACCCTCGTCGCCGGGGTCGGCTGGCCCGGTGCGCTGGTGCCACGTCTCGCCGTCGCCGCCGGTCCAGTCGGCTTCGCCGGGCTGGCCTTCGAAACTGTCCTCGCCGCCGGGATGTTCGCCTTCGCCCTTCGCGGGGGCCGCGTCGGTACTGCCGGTGCCGATGGAGGTCTCGGTCCAGTCCAGCAGCGGGTTGCTCTCCACCGCGGCGGCCAGTTCCGCTTCCAGTTCCACTGCGGACATCTGCAACAGGCGGATGGCCTGTTGCAGTTGCGGCGTCATGACCAGGTGCTGGCCGAGCGTGGCTTGGAGGCGGGGTTTCATGTTCGAGGGCAAACGCGACCTGTGCTGGGCGACGGCCGCATCGGTGCATGGCCCGCAGGTGCGGGTCTTGCCTCGAAGGCTACAGGCGGAAGGTTTCGCCCAGGTAGACGCGACGGACGTCGGGGTTGGCGAGCAGCGCGTCCGGAGCCCCCTGCGCGAGCACGCTGCCTTCGTTGAGGATATACGCGCGGTCGCAAATGCCCAAGGTCTCGCGGACGTTGTGGTCGGTGATGAGCACGCCGATGCCGCGATTCTTGAGATGGCTGACGATGCGCTGGATCTCGCCCACCGAGATCGGGTCGACACCGGCGAACGGTTCGTCCAGCAGCATCAGCCGCGGCTTGCCGGCCAGTGCGCGTGCGATTTCCACGCGACGGCGTTCGCCGCCGGAGAGGCTGGCGCCGGCCTGGTCGGCCACGTGGGTCACCTGCAGTTCTTCCATCAGGGACGCGAGTTCACGCTCGCGGCCGGCCTTGTCCAGGTCTTCGCGCAGCTCCAGCACCACCCTGAGGTTGTCGGCGACGCTCAGCTTGCGGAACACCGACGGTTCCTGCGGCAGGTAGCCGACGCCGTACTTGGAGCGCACGTACATCGGGTCGCCGGTGATGTCCTTGCCATCGAGCAGGATCTGGCCGGCATCGGCAGGCACCAGCCCGACGATCATGTAGAAGCAGGTGGTCTTGCCGGCGCCGTTGGGGCCCAGCAGGCCGACCACTTCACCGGCATCGAGCGTGAGCCCGAAGTCGCGCACCACCTCGCGCGAGCGGTAGGTCTTGCGCAGGCCCTGCGCCACCAGCATCAGCCGCCCTCCGCCGGGGCGTCGGCGTCGGCGTCCGGTGCTGTCGCCGGCTCTTCCGGGGTGGTCTGGCCGGCCGGCGCGCCGGTATTGCGCGGCATGATGCGCATCTTGACGCGGCCGGCGCCCTCGCCACCGCTGGTGACCTCGCCGCTGGTCATGTTGTAGACCACGCGCTCACCGCTGAGCGTGCCGCGGGGCTGGGTGATGTTGACGCCACCGGTGAACACCACCACTTCGCTGGTGACGTTGTAGTCGATGTTGCTGGCGATGGCGCTCATCGGCGTGCCGTCGTCCATCTGCTGGCTCAGCTTGGCCGGACTGCCCGTGAGGACGACGCGCGAGATGTTGCCGCCACGGGTGGTGATCTCCGCGCGCGAGGCTTCGGCCCGAAGCGTGCCCTGCTCGATGGTGACGCCACCGGACAGCACGGTCGGCGTGTTGTCGTCGAGGCTGCCTTGCTGCTTGCCGGCCTCGATGTCCATCGGCTGGTTGCGGTCGGACTTGCGCGCGAGTGCGGCGGGGCTGGTGGCCATCGCGATTGCGACGACCAGCCACGCGAGGGCGTGCTTGGGGGTTTCAGGGAACATAGCGGGAGTGGACCTCGGACTGGAGCGTGTACTGCTTGCTGGCCAGGTTCACTTCAAGGCCATCGCCACGAAGTATAGAACCGGGCCGATTAATGGTGACCCGCTCCGCGGACGTGACCCGGTCGGTTTCCGGGAACACGTTCAGCGCTTCGGTGGCGATCTCAACCGGGGGTCCTGCATTGCCGTCGCTGGTGGCTTCCACCGCGCCGCGCAGGCGCAACTCGTCGCCTTCGGCACTGATCCAGCCGGTGTTGGCCCGCACTTCCCAAGCATCCCCGTCGCCGGATTCGCCACCGGGCGGAATCAGGAACAGCGGGGTGGCGATGTCCATGGTGCGGGTGCCGGGGTCGCGCTCCAGCCGCGGGGCGCGCAGGGTGAAGGATTCGCGTCCATCCGCGCCCAGCGCGACCATCTCGAAATCGTTCAGTACGTAATCGGCGCGACCACCGGGCGCTTCCAGCTGCTCCGGCAATGCCCCCCGGTTGGACCACAACGACCAGCCGCTGACCGCGGCGATCGCCACCAGTACCAGCGTTACCGCGGTACGCCAGCTCATGCGTTGCCCTCCACCCGCACGCCCTCCACCCGGGTCACCTCGTCGATCAGCGCCTGCGCGTGCCCCTGCGATGCCAGCAGCAGGTCGCAGAACTCGCGTGCGGCTCCGTGGCCGGCCGGGAGGCTGGTGCGCCATTGCACCCGCTCACGCACCCACGGATGCGCATCGGCGGGCGCGGCCGCGAACCCGACCCGTGACATCACCCGCAGGTCCGGCAGGTCATCGCCCATGAAGGCGACCTCGTCCATGCCGATGCCCATGCGCGCGATGATCTCGCCGACGCGTGCGAACTTGTCCTTCACCGCGGTGTGCACCTCGACGATGCCGAGCTCTGCCGCGCGCTGTTCGACCACGGTGCTGGTGCGTGCGGTGATGAAGGCGACTTCGATGCCGAACCGGCGCAGCAGTACCAGCCCGAGCCCGTCATGCACGTGGAACGCCTTGGACTCGCGGCCGGCGGTGTCGAACACCAGCCGGCCGTCGGTCAGGGTGCCGTCGACATCGAAGCAGGCGAGCCTGATGCGGGCCGCGCGCTCGCGCACGTCCGCAGGGTAGTCGTTGAGGTGCTGGTAGGACATGTGGCCTTTACACCACCCGGGCGCGCAACAGGTCGTGAATGTTGAGCGCACCGGCCACGCGGCCGTCGTCGTCCACCACCAGCAGGCCGCTGATCTTGTGGGCCTCCATCAGCTGAGCGGCTTCCACCGCCAGTGCCTCCGGGCCGATGGTACGTGGCGAGCGCGTCATTACTTCATCGATGCGGGTGCTGCGCAGATCGATCGCACGGTCGTCCAGGCTGCGGCGCAGGTCGCCGTCGGTATACAGGCCCAGCAGGCGGTTGTCGGCATCGACCACGGCGGTCATGCCCAACCGCTTGCGGCTCATTTCCACCAGCGTCTCGCTGAGGGTGGCATCGGCATTGACGCGCGGGATCTCGTCGCCGCGATGCATGATGTCGCCGATGTGCAGCAGCAGGCGCCGGCCGAGCGCACCGGCGGGATGCGAGCGTGCGAAGTCGTCGGCGGTGAATCCACGCGCTTCCATCAGCGCCACCGCCAGCGCATCGCCCATCGCCAGCGAGGCGGTGGTGCTGGACGTCGGAGCGAGGTGGATCGGGCATGCTTCCGCCGGCACGCTCACATCCAGGTGCACGTCGGCCTCGCGGGCGAGCGTCGAGTTCGGGCGGCCGGTCATGGTGATGAGGCGGTTGCCCTGGCGCTTGAGTCCCGGCAGCAGCATCAGCACCTCGTCGCTCTCGCCCGAGTACGACAGCGCCAGCACGACGTCGGCATCGGTGATCATGCCGAGGTCGCCGTGGCCGGCCTCGCCCGGATGCACGTAGAACGCCGGCGTGCCGGTCGAGGCCATGGTGGCGGCGATCTTGCGGGCGACGTGGCCGGACTTGCCCATGCCGGTGCAGACCACGCGGCCGCGTGCCTGCAGCATCAGCCTGCAGGCCTGGGTGAAATCGCCGTCAAGGCGCTCGGCGACCGCGGCCAATGCCGCGGCTTCGATCTCGAACACGCGGCGACCGCTGGCGGCGAAGCCGGCGTCGTCGGGGCGCGGGGGTTGGGTATCGAATGTGGCCATTTCGGAGCAGGGGGCTTTCCGCTAGGCTAATTGGCTAGTCTATGCGATGGGGCCTCAAATTGAATCCCGAAACCATCAAGTCCCTGATTGAACAGGGCCTCCCGGGAGCCGGGGTCCAGGTGTCCGGCGATGACGGCGTGCACTTCGAGGCCACCGTCGTCAGCGAGGTCTTTGCCGGAAAGCTGCCGCTCGCTCGCCACCGCATGGTGTACGCCACGCTGGGCGAACGCATGGGCGGCGAGATCCACGCGCTGGCATTGAAGACGCTGACCCCGGCCGAAGCCGGCCAGGGCTGAACATGCAGAAGATCGTGGTGGAAGGCGGCGTCGCCCTGCAAGGCGAGGTCCAGGTCTCCGGCGCCAAGAACGCGGTGCTGCCGATCCTGTGCGCGACGCTGCTGGCCGATGGCCCGGTGCGCATCGAGAACGTGCCGCGCCTGCATGACGTATCGACCACGATCAAGCTGCTGGCCGAGATCGGCGTCGGCATCGAGTTCGATCCGCAGGACGACCATGCACTGGTGGTCGACCCGACCACGGTGCACAGCCAGGTGGCCCCGTACGAGCTGGTCAAGACCATGCGCGCCTCGGTGCTGGTGCTGGGGCCGCTGCTGGCGCGCTACGGCCATGCGGAGGTGTCGCTGCCCGGTGGCTGCGCGATCGGCTCGCGGCCGGTCGACCTGCACATCAAGGGGCTGCAATCCCTCGGTGCCGAGGTGTCGGTCGAGAACGGCTTCATCAAGGCGCGGGCAACGCGGCTGAAGGGTGCACGCCACGTGTTCGAAATGGTCAGCGTCGGTGCCACCGAGAACGTGCTGATGGCGGCCACGCTGGCCGAAGGCACCACCGTGCTCGAGAACGCGGCGATGGAGCCGGAGATCGTCGACCTCGCCGAGTGCCTGCGGGCCATGGGCGCCAGGATCGAGGGCGAGGGTACCGGGCGCATCGTCGTGGAGGGCGTGGAGCGCTTGCATGGCGGCAGCCATTCGGTGGTGCCCGACCGGATCGAAGCCGGGACCTTCCTGGTGGCGGCGGCGATGACCGGCGGCCGCATCACCGCCCGCCGGACCCGGCCCGACACCATGAAGGCGGTACTGGACAAGCTGTTCCGCGCCGGCGCGATGCTTGATTGTGGCGACGACTGGATCACCATCGACATGCAGGGGCGGCGCCCGATGGCAGTGGACATCACCACTGCGCCGCATCCCGCGTTCCCCACCGACATGCAGGCGCAGTTCATGGCGATGAACTGCATCGCCGATGGCGTCGGGGTGATCAACGAGACGATCTTCGAAAACCGCTTCATGCACGTCAACGAGCTGCTGCGGCTGGGGGCCGACATCCGCATCGACGGGCACATGGCGGTGGTGCGCGGGGTGGAGCGGCTCAGTGGCGCGCCGGTGATGGCCACCGACCTGCGCGCATCGGCTTCGCTGATCCTTGCCGGCCTGGTGGCCGAAGGCGAAACCACGATCGACCGGATCTACCACCTGGACCGCGGCTACGAGAACATCGAGGCCAAGCTCTCGGGCCTGGGCGCCAGGATCCGCCGCATCGGCTGACCAGCCGGCGCCGCCGGAGCGGCAGCCGGCCAGCTACGGGTCAGCGGACCGACTTCACCCTCAGGTCGATCGAGTCCTTGCCATCCTCGCGTTGCAGGATGCGCGCCGGGACCGGGATGCCGTCCACCACCCAGGCGATGGTCTGCTTGTCACCGTCGGTGTTGACCACCTTGGTCGCTTGGCGCTGCTGCCCACCGACCTGGATGCTCTCCTTGCCGGCGACCTTGTAGCTCATCTGCTTGACGCGGCCGTCGTCCACCATGCGGTAGTCCAGCGGCTTGCCCGCTTCCAGGTCACGCACGATCGCCAGGTTGATCAGCAGGGCGTCCATGTCGCCCGCCTGCAACTTGATCGGGCCGGAACGCTCCGGCTTGACGTCGCCGCTCCAGCTGGCCACGCCCTTGCCCCAATCGTAGTTGGCGGACTTGTCGGATTTCTTGACCAGCACCTTCGACGAATCCTTGCTCTCCAGCGGGCGCCAGCCGCCCCCATGGGCTTCGAACACCGTGCTCTGGCTGAGGCTGGCCAGCGAGTTGCTCACGTCCAGGCTGTAGCGCCAGCGATCGCCGCCAACCGGCTTGAGGGACATCTCGCCGGTCGCGTTCATGCCCATGTAGCTGGCTTCATACTCGGCCGTGAACGGCTCGATCGCCGTTGCCGATGCCGCGACCGCCGATCCTGCGACGGCCAACGCGCCGCCCGCCAGCAGCATGCGCAGACGGCTGGCCGAGCGCTGCCGGGTGCCTTGGGATGTGTGGGTCATCTGCATCATTCGACTCCCTTGTATTCGACCAGTCGCAGGTCGTATGCGTCTTTGCCATCCTCGCGCTTCAACATGCGGATCGGCGTGGGTACGTTGCGGGCGACCCAGATCAGGGTCTCCTCGTTGTCATCCTTGTCGCGCACGGCCCGGAACGCGCTGAAGCTCAGGTCGGCCGCGGATACCTTCTCGGGTTCCGCGGCAACGGTGTAGACGTGTTCGCGGGTGCGGCCATCGTCGACGAACCGGTACTTCAGCGTGGCGCCGGGTTCGGCATCGCGAATGACCGCCAGGTTGATCAGCAGCCCGGTCATGTCGCCGGGTTGCAGTTCCACCGGGCGTTGGCGGGATTCCTTGACGTCCCCCTGCCAGCTCGCCGAACGCGAGGGCCAATCGTAGAGACCGATGGTCTGCTTGCGCGTGAACAGGGTCCTGTTGAGGGTCGCCTGGGTCAGCGGGCGGTAAGTTTCACCGACCACGTCGAACACGGTGCTCTGCTCGGCGTTGATGCCGGCCAGGCCGATCAGGCCCCGGGTGCCGTGCATCACCAGGTCGACGCGCCAGCGGCTGCCCTTCATCGGGACCAGTTGCATCGTGGCTTCGCCGAGGTGCTTGCCGTCGCGGTAGACCATGTAGCTGGCGATGAAGGGTTCGAGCGCGGGTGTCGCCGCTTCATCGGCGACGGGCGCGGGCGCGGCGGCCGCTTCCTGTGCCACGGCCAGGCCGGGCAGGGTGGCGAGGCCGAGCAGGAGGCCGGCGAGCAGGGGTCGGAACGGAAGCGGACGGTGGACAGCTGGTTGCATGTGCGGGGTCTTCAGTGAGGGGGTGGGGCCAGGCGATCATCGTCCTGGAGGAGCAGCGGCGCGGCCAGTGGTTCGCCGTCGAGCTGGATGCGGTGGTCGACGACACCGACCCGGCGCGAGGCCAGCAAGGCGAGCGTCGCCAGCAGCAGCGGATGTTCGCGTTCGAGCACCCGACGGCCCAGGCGCTCGGCATCGTCACCCGGGATGACCGGCACCCGCACCTGCGACAGCACCGGCCCGCCATCCAGCTCCGGGGAAACGAAGTGCACGCTGGCGCCATGTTCGCTGGCGCCGGCGTCCAACGCCTGCTGGTGGGTGTGCAGCCCCTTGAAGGCGGGCAGCAGGGAGGGATGGATGTTGATGATGCGACCGGGGCGCGCCATGACCTGGATTCCGCTGAGCAGGCGCATGTATCCGGCACAGACGATGAGGTCGGGATGAACCGCGTCGATCAGGCTGAACAGGTGTTCATCGAATTGCTCGCGGTTGCCGAAGCCCGATGGTTTCACGGCGGTGGCGGTAATTCCGGCGTTCCGGGCCCGTTCCAGCGCCGTTGCGCGGGTGCGGTCCGAAAAGACACCCACGACCTCCGCGGCGAGCGATCCCCGGCCGACTGCGTCGAGGATCGCCTGCAGGTTGCTGCCGCGGCCGGACGCGAGGACCGCGATGCGGAGGGGCGGTGTTTTCACGGCGGTGGCTGGCGGCACGTTCAGCCGATGCGCACGCGCTCTTCGCCGCCCGCCTTCACCACCTCGCCGATGCGCCGGTGTACCAGGCCGTGTTCGCCGAGCTCGTTTTCAACCGCTGACAGTGCGGCCTGCGGCACCACCAGCACGAAGCCGACACCGCAGTTGAAGGTCCGCCACATCTCGCTGTCGGCGACGGCGCCCTCGCGCTGCAGCCAGTCGAACACCGGGGGCAGCACGATGGCGGTGGCGTCGACCGAGATGCCCAGCCCGTCCGGGATCACCCGGATGATGTTCTCGCTGAGTCCACCGCCGGTGATGTGCGCCATGGCGTGGATCGCTTCGCCTTGGTCGCCCTGCAGCAGCGACAGCACCGGCTTGACGTACAGCGCGGTCGGTTCCATGAGGGCGTCGAGCAGCGGCCTGCCGCCGACCTCGACGTCGCCCGGTCGCCCGGCGCGGTCGAAGATGCGCCGGATCAGCGAATAGCCGTTCGAGTGCGGACCGCTGGAGGCGATGCCCAGCAATACGTCCCCGGCCTCGACCCGGCTGCCGTCGCGCAGTTGCGACTTCTCCACCGCACCGACCGTGAAGCCGGCCAGGTCGTATTCACCGGGGCCGTACATGTCCGGCATCTCGGCGGTCTCGCCACCGATCAGCGCGCAACCGGCCATCTCGCAGCCCCTGGCGATGCCGCCGACGACCGCCACCGTGGTGTCGATGTCGAGCTTGCCGGTGGCGAAATAGTCGAGGAAGAACAGCGGCTCGGCGCCTTGCACCAGCACATCGTTCACGCACATGCCGACCAGGTCGATGCCGATGGTGTCGTGGCGACCGAGTTGCTGGGCCAGCTTGAGCTTGGTGCCGACCCCGTCGGTGCCCGAAACCAGCACCGGCTCGCGGTACTTGCCGGAGAGGTCGAACAGGGCGCCGAACCCGCCCAGGCCGCCCATCACCTCGGGCCGGAAGCTGCGCTTGACCAGCGGCTTGATGCGTTCGACCAGCTCGTTGCCGGCATCGATGTCGACGCCCGCATCGCGGTAGGTCAGCGGGGTGGAGTCGGAGGGGGTGGCGGTCACGGCTGCCTCGCTGGCACGGGAAGCCCGCGATTTTAGCAGCCGCGGGCTCCGGCGGGCCCATGCGAATGGACGCGCAGCCCCCCGTGCGGCACCATTTCGCAATTACCTCAACAGCGGGATCGAGATGACGCGCGCAAACGGGTGGGCAATCGGGCGCAACGACCGCCGGGCCGTGGCCAGGCGGATCTCTCACGTGGCCGGGCCGTGGCTGCTGGCATCCGTGGTGGCGCTCCTCCTGCTGCTGGCCCATGGCAGTGCATCCGCGCAGCGCGTCGAGGGCAGCCGCGCCAGCGCTTCCGGCCAGTACGCGGCGGAAGTCGAGGTCAACAGCCAGAGCGCCGCCGAGCGAAATCCCGCCTTCGCCCGCGCACTGGCGCAGGTACTGGGCAAGTTGACCGGCGACCGCAACGCCGCCTCCACCCCCGGCATTGGCGCCGAGCTCCGCCGCGCCGAGGAGTACGTGGAGCGCTACGACTATCGCCAGGACGAGGGCGTCTCCGCCAGCGGCGCCCCGAGCTTCGACACGGTGCTGGTGGTGCACTTCAACCGCGACATGGTGGACAACCTCGTCGCCGGCATGGGCCTGGCGATCTGGCCGGAGCCCCGCCCCAAGCCGGTGCTGTGGCTCGCCATCGATGACGGTAGTGGCCCCCGCCTGGTCGGCCTGCCGCAGGCCGAGGCCGCACGTTCCACCCTGGATCGCGCCAAGCAGCGTGGTTTCCGCCTCGGCATGCCCAACGGCAGCGCGGCGGAGCAGGCGACGGTGGGCGCGATCTGGCGCGGCGACACGTCCGCGGTGGCACGCGCCTCGCAGCGCTACAGCCCGCCGATGCAGCTGATCGGCAAGATGCGTCGGGAAGGCGGCGGCTGGCGCATTGACTGGACCTTCGTCGACAACGGCACCGTGTTGTCGCGCTGGACCGAAACCGGGACCAACGCGCGCCAGGTCATGGCCACCGGCGCCGACGGTGCGGCCGATGCATTGATGGCCCGCTACGCCAAGCGGCCCGACCGCGGCCCCGATGCCCAGCCCGGCGCGTATCGCGTCGCCTTCGAGGGGCTCGACAGCGCCAGCGACTACATGCGGCTGTCGGCCTACCTGCAACGGGTGCCGGTGGTCCGCGGGATCACGCCGGTGCGCGCGGGGGCCGAAGGCGTCGAGTTCGAGCTGGACCTGGTGTCGGGCATCGCCGGCTTCGATCGCATGGTGCAGGGGGATGACGTGTTGTCCAGCATCGAGAGCATCGAAGGCCAGCCGACCTACAGGCTCTACTGATGGAAGGCAGCGGTCCGCTCGAGGACATCGCCCGGTTCCTGAAGCGCCTGCAGTGGGCGGCGTTCGCCTTCCTGCTGTTCTGGCTGCTGTGGCTGTTGGCGCCGATCCTCACCCCGTTCGTGCTGGCCGCGCTGCTGGCCTGGCTGGGCGACCCGCTGGTGGACCGGCTGGAACGCTCCGGCCGCTCGCGCAACGTGGCCGTCGCGCTCGTTTTCACCGCAATGAGCCTGCTGGTGATATTGGCCCTGGTCCTGCTGGTACCGATGATCGAAGACCAGATCGCCACACTGGTGGCGTCGTTCCCGAGCTACCGGGACTGGCTGGTGACGACCGCGATGCCGTGGGTCGAGGCACGGACCGGGCTGGAGATCGCTTCCTGGCTCGATTTCGACCGGCTGGGCGAGCTGATCCGGTCCAACTGGGAGCGCGCCGGTGGCTTCGCCAGCACCCTGCTGGGCTACATGTCGCGCTCGGGCTTCGCCCTGCTGGCGCTGGTCGCCAACGTCGCGCTGCTGCCGGTCATCACGTTCTTCTTCCTGCGCGACTGGGACCAGCTGGTCGACCGCGTGGCTTCGCTGATCCCGCGCGACCATCTCGCCACCGTCAGCCGCCTGGCCGAGTCCTCCAGCGCGGTACTGGGCGGTTTCCTGCGCGGCCAGTTCCTGGTGATGCTGATCCTCGGGGTGATGTACGGCCTGGGTCTGTGGCTGGTCGGGCTGGACTTGGGCATCCTGATCGGCATCATCGCCGGCCTGCTGACCTTCATTCCGTATGTCGGCCCAGCCAGCGGCATCATCCTGGGCTGCATCGCGGCGCTGGTGCAGTTCGGCGACTGGAAACACGTGGCCGGCGTGCTGGTGGTGTTCGGGCTTGGCCAGGTGATCGAGAGCTACTGGCTGACGCCGAAGCTCGTCGGAGACCGCATCGGCCTGCATCCGGTCGCGGTGATCTTCGCCGTGCTCGCCGGCGGACAGCTGTTCGGTTTCCTCGGCATGCTGCTGGCGTTGCCGGTGGCGGCGGTGGCCAACGTGCTGCTGCACTACGCGCAGGACCGCTACACGCACAGCCGCCTGTACGCGGGTACGCACCCGTCGATCCTCATGGACGAGGGCAGCGGCTACCCGCGGGAGCCGGAGGCGGAGTGAAACCCACGACCCCGGGGCGGACGCCGGGCGCACCGCCGGTCGCGCAGTTGCCGCTGGCGCTGCGCTATCCGGCCGACCAGCGGCTGGACACGTTCGTCGATGCGCCTCCGGGCGCGGTCGAGCAGTTGCGGGCGCTGGCGATCGGCGGCGAAGGGGACTGGCTGTACCTGTCGGGGGCGCCGGGGACCGGCAAGACCCACCTGATGCTCGGCGCCTGTGCCGCCGCGGATGCGGCGGGGCGACGTGCGGCCTACCTGCCGCTCGCCACCGCGGCGGGGCGCTTGCGTGAAGCACTGGAAGCGCTGGAGGGCAATGACCTCATCGCACTCGACGGACTCGAGGCCATCGCCGGCTGCGCCGACGACGAGATCGCACTGTTCGATACCCACAACCGGGCCCGCGCCGCGGGCAGCCGCCTGGTCTATGCCGCGCAGGCCGCGCCCGATGGTCTCGGACTGCAGTTGCCGGACCTGCGCTCGCGCTTGTCGCAATGCACCCGGGTAAGCCTGCAGCCGCTCGACGATGGCGGACGGCGAGAGGTGCTGCGCCAACGGGCCAGGCGCCGTGGTTGGGTGCTGGAAGAACCGGCACTCGGTTGGCTGCTGCGCAGGGTCGGGCGCGACCTCGCCGGGCTGGCGGCGCTGCTGGACCAACTGGACCGGGCTTCGCTGGCGGCGCAGCGTCGGATCACGGTGCCATTCCTGCGCCAGGTCCTCGGCGCCTGAGGGTTATTCCCCGGCTGCCCGGCCCAGGCGCGCGTCCAGTTCGGCGAGACGCTGCGGCGTACCGACATCGGTCCACTGGCCGCGGTGGTGTTCGCCGCCCACCGTGCCGCGCAAGATCCCCTCCCGCAAAAGCGGTGCGAGCTTGAAGCGTGGTGGGTCGTCGTGGGCGCCCTCGGCGTCACCCACCACCTCCCGCCATCGTTCGAACAGCGACGGCCGGTAGACGCCGATGCCGGCGAAGGTGAGCCGAGGCGCACCGTTCTCGACCAGCCGGCCCTCGGCGCCCAGCACGAAATCACCGCCGGGGTGTTGCGCGGGGTTGTCGACCAGCACCAGGTGCGCCGTTCCAGCGGGCTGGCGCGGAAGGCGGCTGAAGTCGTAGTCGGTCCAGATGTCACCGTTGACCGCAATGAAAGGTTCGTCCGATCCATCCGGTCCCGCGAGCAGGGGCAACGCCCGGAGCATGCCGCCCCCGGTTTCGAGCGGCGTCGGGCCTTCGTAGGCATGGTGCAGCCGCAGGCCCCAGCGCTCGCCATCACCGAGTACTTCCGGAAAGCGCCCGGCCAGCCAGCTGATATTGAGCACCACCTCGCGCACGCCGATGGCGGCCAGTTTCTCCAGGTGCCACTCGACCAGCGGTTTTCCACCCGCCGCCAGCAGTGGCTTGGGCGTGTGCTCCGTGAGCGGGCGCATGCGCTCGCCAAGTCCAGCGGCCAGCACCAGTGCCTTCATGCGCGTCCCGCCAGTGCCGGCCTCACATGCCGTTCCAGGATCGGCATCAGTGGCGTGAGCGCGGCATGGCGCGGCACCACCTCGTCGAGGTAGGCGAGGAAACGTGGCGCGTCGGCCAGGTACTTCGGTTTGCCATCGCGGTGGTGCAGGCGGGCGAAGATGCCCAGCACCTTGAGGTGGCGCTGTACGCCGATCAGCTCGGCGTCGAGCAGGAACTGCTGCAGGCCCGGCACCGGCAGCCCTGCCTCGTGTGCGCGTGCGTGGTAGCGCCCAAGCCACTCTGCAACGCGCGCTGCCGGCCAGCTCAGGAAGGCGTCCTTGAACAGGCTGGTCGGGTCGTAGGCGACCGGGCCCAGCACGGCGTCCTGGAAATCGAGCACGGCCGGGCCGTCGGCGGCCGGCATCAGGTTGCGCGGCATGTAGTCGCGGTGCACCAGCACCCGCGGCTGCGCCAGCGCCGCCTCGACCAGGTGCTCGTAGATGGCCGCCAGCGCTAGTGACTCCTCATCGGACAGCGCCACGCCCAGGTGCTCGCCGAGGAACCACTGGTCGAACAGGCGCAGCTCGCGCTGGAGCATCGGCTGGTCGTAGGTCGGCAGGTCGGCCGGGCATTCGATCGCCTGCAGCTTCAGCAGCTGGTCGATGGCGCCGGCCATCATGGCGTCGGCGTTCTCGGCATCGATTACGTGCAGGTAGGTGTGGGCGCCGAGGTCCTCCAGCAGCAGGAAACCGGCCTCCGGATCGGCGGCGAGGATGCGGGGGACGCGTACGCCGCCACGGTCCAGAAGTTCGTGCATTCGCAGCCAGGGGCGTACGTCCTCCAGCGCGGGTGGAGAGTCCATGACGATCCGGCTGTGGCCCGACGCCGCAGTGGGGCTGGTTGCCCGCCAATAGCTGCGGAAGCCCGCATCGGCGGACGCGCGCTCGAGGTGCAGGTTGGCATCCGCGGTCGCGGACCGGGCCCAGTCCAGGCGCGCCTGTGCCCGGGCTTCGTCGGTGTGATCGGTGTCGGCGTGGTCGCCGGATTGAGGGGCGGGCTGGATCATGGGCTCTCCCGGACGCGGCGTCCGCAGGCGAACAGGGTAGCGAGCCGATGTCCGCGCGGGAATCGCCGGCCGCTCAGGCCGCCACGGCCGCATCCAGCGAAGCCAGCCACTCGTCGTCCGAGCCATCGGCAACGCCTTCGAACAGGAACGTCGACAGATAGCGCTCGCCGGTGTCGGGCAGCATCGCCAGCAGCACGGTGCCTTGCGCGGCCTGTTCCGCGACCTGCAGGGCTGCGGCCACGGTGGCCCCGGCCGACAGACCGACGAAGATGCCTTCCTCGGACGCCAGGCGGCGTGCGGTATCGCGCGCGGCGAGCTCGTCCACCCGGCGGATGTCGTCGACCACCGAGCGGTCCAGCACCGCAGGAATGAAATCCGGTGTCCAGCCCTGGATCTTGTGGGGCTGCCACTCGGTGCCGGTCAGCAGCGCGGCGCCGGCAGGCTCGGCGGCCACCACCCGCAACTCCGGCCGTGCCGTCTTCAACACCTGGCCGACGCCGGTCAGCGTGCCGCCGGTGCCCCAGCCGCTGACGAAGTGGTCGAGCCGGCGGCCGGCAAAATCCCGCAGGATCTCCGGTGCGGTGGTGTTGCGATGCCAGGCGGGGTTGGCCGGGTTCTCGAACTGCCGGGCCAGGAACCAGCCATGGCGCTCGGCCAGTTCGGCCGCCTTGCGCACCATGCCGGTGCCACGTTCGGCCGCCGGTGTCAGGATCACCCGCGCGCCGTATGCGCGCATCAGCTTGCGGCGTTCGATCGAGAAGGTCTCGGTCATCACCGCGACGAACGGATATCCGCGTGCGGCACAGACCATGGCCAGGGCGATGCCGGTATTGCCGGAGGTCGCCTCCACCACGGTCTGTCCCGGCTTCAGCGCGCCGCTGCGCTCGGCATCGAGGATGATCGCCAGCGCCAGGCGGTCCTTGACCGATCCGCCGGGGTTGAACGCCTCGATCTTGGCGTAGAGCGACACATGCGATGGGGCGACCCGGTTGAGCTTGATGATCGGGGTCGAGCCGATGGTGTCGAGGATGCTGTCGTGAATGGCCATGTCGTGCTCCGGAAAAAAGGATTGCGCGCTGCCTCAGGCGGCGCGGGGGATGTCCGCTGACGGCGCCGGGCCGACCCGCGGCGGTACGCCGAACCAGTGCAGTTGTCCGGCCAGCGCCGCCACTTCGCCGATGATCAGCAGCGCTGGTGATTCGACGGCGTGGGTGCGCGCGGCATTGGCGGCGGAGGCCAGGGTGGTGGCAATTACCCGCTGCTGGGGGAGCGAGCCGTTTTCGATGATCGCGACCGGGGTGGAGGGTGCCCGTCCGTGCGCGATCAGGCGCGCGCTGAAGTCCTCCAGCCCGGCCACGCCCATGTAGATCGCGAGGGTTTGGCGGTCGGCGGCCAACGCCTTCCAGTCCAGCGCATCGCGCGAGCCGCTGCAGTGGGCCGTCAGCAGCCGCACCGACTGCGCATGGTCGCGGTGGGTCAAGGGGATCCCGGCGTAGGCGGCGCAAGCCAGGGCCGCGGTGATGCCAGGGACCACTTCGTAATCGATGCCGTATCCGCGAAGGAATTGCAGCTCCTCACCGCCGCGGCCGAACACGAACGGGTCACCGCCCTTCAGGCGCACCACCCGGCGTCCAGCGCGGGCATGTTCCAGCATCAGCGCATGGATCTGGTCCTGCGTGGCGTGATGGTTGCCGGCCTGCTTGCCGACTTCCACCAGCTCCGCATCCCGGCGCGCCAGCGCCAGCACCCCGGCGCCGACCAGCCGGTCGTGGAGGATCACGTCGGCCTCGTTGAGCACCCTGAGGGCACGCAGTGTCAGCAGGCCCGGGTCGCCCGGGCCGGCGCCCACCAGCACCACCGAACCGCGGGTGCCGGTGTCGCCGCCGGCGAGCGCCTGCTCCAGCGTGTGCGTGGCTTCATCCAGGCGGCCGCGCCGCAACAGGTCCGGCAATGGCCCGGACAGGACCTGGTCGAAGAAGCGCCGGCGCGCACCCATGTGGGCAAACCGGGCACGGATGCGGCGCCGGTGCAGCGACAGGAATTCGGCGAGGCTTCCCAGTGACGGGTCCAACTGCCGCTCCAGCCGCTCCCGCAGCGCACGCGCTAGCATCGGCGCCGCACCACCACTGGAGATGGCCAACTGCAACGGCCCGCGCTCGATCCTGGCCGGAACCTGGAAGGTCGACAGCGCCGCCTCGTCGACCACGTTGACCCATACCCGGCGCGCTTCGCCCGCCGCGGCGACCGCCTCGTTGGTGGATGCTTCGTCCGTGGCGGCAATCGCCAGCCAGACCCGGTCCAGCCAGTGCGGCTCGAAACGGCCGCTCCGATGGGTGATGCGGCCCTTGCGCGCCCACCGCGCCAGCTCAGGTTCGAGTGCCGGCGCGCCGACCGTCACCCGGGCACCGGAGTCGAGCAGCGCCGCCACCTTGCGTCGCGCTACTGTGCCCCCACCCACCACGAGCACATCCCGGTCGCGGAGGTCCGCGAACATCGGGAACAGGGGGGGCGTGGGTGGGCGCGCGGTCATGGTGGTCGGCTGGCCGGATAATGGGCCACCGACGCTACCGGGGCGTCATCGGCCGGGGAAATGGTGGCGACGCCTGCCCACATGCCGCGATGGCATAAGGAGCCGGTCCACCGGACGGGCCGTGCGCGGTATAAATCCATCCATCCGAATCAAGCGATACAATGGCGCCGCCATGACCCTTACACAGCTCCGCTACCTCGTCGCCATTGCCGACGCCGGGTTGAACATCACCGTCGCTGCCGAGCGCGTACATGCCACCCAGCCGGGCCTGTCCAAGCAGCTCAAGCAACTGGAGGACGAGCTCGGTTTCCAGCTGTTCGTGCGCAAGGGGCGGAGCCTGGATTCGGTGGCGCCCGCCGGTGAGCGGGTGCTGGCGCATGCGCGCCGCATCCTGGAGGAGGCTGGCAACATCCGCAGCTTGGCCGCGAACGAGCGTGGCGAGCACGTCGGGCGTCTGGTGCTGGTCACCACCCACACCCAGGCCCGGCACGTGCTGCCCGCGGCGATCGCTCGGGTCAAGCGCGACTATCCGCAGGTGAGCGTGCACCTGGAGCCGGTGGCCGATGGCGAAGTGCTGCCCCAGCTGGCCCACGGCGCCGCCGACATGGCCGTGCTCAGCACCGCCGGGCAGATGCCCGAGGGCGGCATCGCGGTCCCGCTGTTCCGTTGGCGGCGCCGGGTGCTGGTCCCCGGCAACCACGCATTGGCGGGGCTGGACCGCGCGCCGACGCTGGCCGAGCTGTCCCGGTATCCGCTGGTGAGCTATGAATCGTCGGTGCGGCCGGAGTCTTCGCTGCGACGGGCATTCACGGCCGCGGGTTTCGAGCCGCAACTGGCGATGACTGCGCGCGACGCCGACCTGATCAAGACCTACGTCCGCGCCGGGCTGGGCGTCGGCGTGCTGGCCGAAATGGCGATCGGGGCGGGTCTGGACGGTGACCTGCGCGACCTGCCGGCACCCCCGAGCCTGCCCGAGTGCACCACCTGGGCGGTGATTCCGCGTGCCCGGGTGTTGCGCGACTACGCGCTGGACCTGCTGCGTGAGGTGGCGCCGCAGATCGACCGCCGTGACCTGCGCCGGGTGGTGGAAGGCAACCAGCAGGCCGATTGGCCCGTTGCGCCCGGCTGGATCGAGCTGAGCCAGTCGATCACCAGCTGAGCGCCGCCGGGGTGGCTATGCCGCCTCTTCGGCGCTGCTCCCGGCACCGTCGTCGACATGCAGCCCGCACTCGCGCTTGAGCCCGAAGAACCGGGTGTCCTCTTCGCGCATCCCGGGCTCCAGCCTGCGGGTGGAGTGCACGTCGCCGATGGAGACGTAGCCGTCGTGCCAGAGCGGGTGGTAGGGCAGCTGGTGGCGCTGGAGATACTGCCAGACCTCGCGGTCGCCCCAGTCCGCCAGCGGGTGAAGCTTCCAGCGACCATCCTGGACCTGCAGGATGTCCAGCTCCGAACGGCTCGCGGACTGGCTGCGGCGCAGGCCGGCGATCCAGGTGCCGACGCCAAGCTCCGCCAGGCCACGCCGCATCGGCTCGACCTTGTGCACGCGGTTGTAGCGGTCCAGGCCCTCCACGCCCATCGCCTCCAGCCGCGCCACGGCTTCGCTGTCCCACGCATCGGCCGGTCGGGGCCGGTAGACCTGGAGGTTCAGCCGCAGGCGCTCGGTCATCTGCGCGATGAAGGCGTGGGTCTGCGGGAACAGGTAGCCGGTATCGACCAGCAGCACGGGAACCTCGGGCGCCTGCCGGGTCACCATGTGCAGCGAGACCGCCGCCTGGGCACCGAAACTCGACGACAGCGCATGCCGGCCCGGTGCGTGCGCCAGCGCCCATGCCACGCGCTCGGCGGCGGTGCGTCCGGTCAGCCAGTGGTTGAGTTCGCGCAGCGCGCGCGGAGCACCGGGATCGGGAAGGGAGGGAGGCCTCATGCCGTCACCTCGATGTCGATCCGACGTGCCGGCGGCGCCACGACGCCGGTGCGCAGCAGGAAGTCGCCGAAGCCTTCCGTGCCATGGGGCGTGGTGCCGCGCTCTGTCGCGTAGCGGGCCAGCAGTGGATCCAGCGCTTCCAGGATCGCGGCCTCGTCGATGTTTTCCCGATACAGGGTATTGAGCCGTTGCCCGCGGTGGTCCGCTCCGAGCATCAGGTTGTATCGGCCGGGCGCCTTGCCGACCAGCGCGATCTCGCCGAGATACGGTCGGGAGCAGCCGTTCGGGCAACCGCTGATGCGCAGGTGGATGGGTGCATCGAGCAGGCCGTGGCGTCCCAGCAGTCCTTCCACCTCGTCCAGCAGGCGCGGCAGGTACCGCTCGGCTTCGGCCATCGCCAGCCCGCACGTCGGCAGCGCAACGCAGGCAAGCGCGTTGAGGCGCAACGGCGAGGCGCTGCGATGCCCGTCCAGGCCATGGCGGGCGACGCGGGCATCGATCGACGCGCGCAACTCCGGCGGGATGTTGGCGATCGTCAGGTTCTGGTTGGGCGTCATGCGGAATTCCGCCCCGTCCACCGCCTCCAGCTCGGCGGCGATTTCGCGCAGGCCGGTCAGGTGGGTGACGCCCTCGCCATCGACGATCCGTCCGGCGACGATGCGGAGTGTCAGGTGGCCGCGGCCGTCCTCGCCTTCGGTCCAGCCGAAGCGGTCGCCGTTGTGTTCGAAGCCGAAGGCACGCGCCGGCGCAAGTGCGAAACCCGCGCGCCGTTCGATCTCGGCGCGGATGGTGTCCAGGCCGTGGTCGTCGACGGTGTATTTCAGCCGCGCGCGCTTGCGGGCCTGGCGGTTGCCGAAGTCGCGCTGCGTGGTCACCACCGCCTCGGCGAACACGACCAGTTGCGATGGCTCCAGGAAGCCCAGCACGTCCCCCAGGCGGGGGTAGGTGTCCGGGTCGCCATGGGTCATGCCCATGCCGCCACCGATGGTCGCGTTGTAGCCGACCAGTGCGCCGTCCTCGACGATGGCGATGAAGCCCAGGTCCTGGGAGAAGACGTCGACGTCGTTCCGTGGCGGGACCGCGAAGCCGATCTTGAACTTGCGCGGCAGGTAGGTCTGCCCGTAGATCGGCTCATCCTCCGCAGGCGCAGCCACCACCGGTTGCTCGTCCAGCCAGATCTCGTGGTAGGCACGCGTGCGTGGCAGCAGGTGCGTCGACAGCCCCGCGGCGTCTGCGTGTACCCGCGCATGCACCGCGGAGACCTGCGGATTGGCGGCCACCGCGATGTTGCGGGTGACGTCCCCGCAGGCGGCGATGGTGTCGATCATCGCGGCGTTGATCGCCTGCATGGTCTTCTTCAGGTCCGACTTGATGACGCCGTGGAACTGGAAGGCCTGCCGGGTGGTGATGCGCAGCCCGCGCTCGGCATAGGTGGTCGCGATCGCGTCGAGCTGGAGCCACTGCCGGGGGGTGACCACGCCACCGGGCGTGCGGGTCCGGATCATGAAGCTGTGCGCCGGTTCCAGCCGTGCCTGGCGCCGGGCCTCGCGCAGGTCGCGGTCGTCCTGCTGGTAGCTGCCGTGCAGCTTGATCAGCACCAGGTCGTCCTCGCGCAGGCCGCCGGTGGCCGAGTCGGCGAGCGACGCCACCAGGCTGCCGCGCAGGCCACGGCTGGCGCGCTTGATGTCTTCGACGGAATGGCTGCCCATCAGTACACGTCCCGGGCGTAGCGGCCCTGTTGCTGCATCTCTTCGAGTCGGGCGGCGGCGTCCTCCCGGGACAGCCCGCCGTGGGTGGCGATGGCGACGGTCAGTGCCTCGTGTACGTCCCGGGCCATCCGGCTGGCGTCGCCGCACACGTAGACGTGGGCGCCGCCTTCGATCCATTCGTGCAACCGGCGGCCCTGTTCCAGCAGCCGCTGCTGCACGTAGACCTTCTCGGCCTGGTCGCGCGAGAACGCCAGGTCCAGCCGGTCCAGCCGGCCATCGCGCAGTGCCTGCTGCCACTCGGTCTGGTAGAGGAAATCGGTGCGGAGGTGTGGGTTGCCGAACACCAGCCAGTTGCGTCCCGATGCGCCGGTCGCCGTGCGGTCCTGCAGGAACCCGCGGAACGGCGCGACGCCGGTGCCGGGTCCGATCATGACGATGTCCCGTGCCGGGTCAGCGGGCAGCCGGAAGCGCTCGTTGGCTTCGATGTAGACCGGTACCGCGCCCTCGTCCGACCGGCCGGCGAGGAAGTGCGAGGCCGCGCCCCAACGCTGCTGGCCCTCCAGCCGATAGTCGACGTGGGCGACGGTGAGGTGCGCCTCTTCGCCCACTTCCTTCTGGCTGGAGGCGATGGAGTAGAGACGGGGCGCCAACGGACGCAGGGCGGCGACCAGCGCTTCGGGCGTCCAGTGCGCCGGGTGGGCCTGCAACAGGTCGATCGTCTGGTGCGTGGCGAGCAAGGTGGACAGTCCGCTGGCTCCGGCGGGTTGCAGCAGGTTCTGCAGCGCCTCGCTTCCACTGAGCTCGGCATGGCGGGCGAGGAATGGCCGGGTCAGGCGGGTGAGCTCCAGCTTCCGGGACAGCCACTGGTGCAGGGGCAGCTCGGTACCGCCGTGTCCGACGACGCTGTCGCCATCCAGGCTCAGCGTGTCCAGCACCGCTTCGACCAGTGCGGGCGGGTTCTCCGGCCACACGCCCAGTGCATCGCCCGGTTCGTAGCTGAGGCCGGACCCTTCCAGCGACAGCTCCAGGTGGCGGATGTCGCGGTCGCTGCGGTGGCGCGGGCCCGCCGGGGCGGTGAGCGGCAGGTTCGCCAGCACAGGGGAAGGGAACGGCCGGTCCCGCCCGAACGCCGGTGGCGCGGGATGCAGGGTGGTGACCGTTGCGCGCGGCGGTCGTGCCGGCAGGGATTCGCGCGCAGCGGCATTGGCCTGCTGCAGCCAGGGATCGGACACCGTCTCGATGTCCAGGTCGGCATCGGCACGCGCGAACATGCGCGTCGCGCCCAGTGATTCGAGCCGCTCGTCCAGTTGCCTGCCGATCGCGCAGAACTCCGGATAGCTGGAATCGCCAAGTCCCAGCACCGCGAAGTGGAGCCCCGGGAGCTTCGGCGCGCGCTTGCCGAGGATGAACTCGACCAGTGCCCGCGCATCGTCCGAGGGCTCACCGTCGCCCTGGGTGCTGAAGACGAGGAACATCTGCCGCTCGTCCTTCAGCTCCCGGGTCGGGTAGCGGTCGGCCCGGAGCAGGCGCGCCGGAACGCCATCGGCTTCGAGCTTCCGCGCCAGCGCTTCGCCGATCCGCTTGGCGTTGCCGGTCTGGCTGCCGTAGACCACCGTCGCCGGTTGCGCCTGCTGCGAGGGCGGGGCATCGGTACCCGGCAGCGGCGCGGCGATACCACTGGCGCGGCCGGCCGCGTAGCCCGACAGCCACCACAACCCGTTGGCATCCAGCCCTTCGGTCAGGCGCTGGAGCAGTTCGGTCTTGTCGGGCGGCAGCGGCGCGGGTGGCGCGGCGGGTGCGGTGGCGGACATCGGAAGACTCGCGGGAAGCTGCCCGTGAGCCTATGGATGGCCGTCGCCGTGCGGAAAGGATGGGTGGTTATGGGCTCATGCGCCTGCGGGCGCGGAAACGAAGAACCCCGGCAGGAGCCGGGGTCGGATGGGTGGCAAACGGCCGTGGCCGGGTCAGCAGCAGCCGTGCTCCCCGCGTTCCTGCGTACTGGCCGCGGCGCCCACGCCCGTGGTCTCGCCTGCCGCGGATGCCCGGTGGTGGGCATGCAGCACGTGGGCGACACAGGCGGTGACGCGCTTGCCCATCGGGATGTGCAGGAACTCGTTGGGGCCGTGGGCATTGGAGTGCGGCCCGAGCACGCCGGTGATCATGAACTGCGCCCCCGGGAACTTCTCGCCGAGCATGCCCATGAACGGAATCGACCCGCCTTCGCCCATGTACATCGCCGGCTTGTCGAAGAAGGCCTGGCTGGCTTCGTCGATGGCGCGGGTCAGCCAGGGCGACTGTGCCGGGGCGTTCCAGCCGGTCGAGGACTTCTCCAGCTCCAGCGACACGTGGGCGCCGTTGGGCGGGTTGTCCAGCAGGGTGCGCTTGAGCACTTCGCCGGCGCGCTTGCCGTCCAGCGTAGGCGGCAGCCGCAGCGAGAGCTTCACCGCGGTATGCGGGCGCAGCACGTTGCCGGCCGAGTCCAGCGACGGCATGCCGTCGATGCCGGTGACCGACAGCGCCGGGCGCCAGGTGCGGTTGAGCACGAGTTCGGAGAGGTCGTCCGCCATTGGTGTCATGCCGTCGAGCAACGGGAACTTGTCGAAGATCTCGTTGCCCAGCACCTTGGCGGCCTGCTGCGCCTGCTCGAGGCGCTCGGCCGGTACTTCCACGTGCAGGTCTTCCACTACGATGCGTCCGGTCTTCTCGTCCTCCAGCCGCGACAGCAACTGCCGCAGCAAGCGGAAGCTGGAGGGCACCACGCCGGAGGCATCGCCGGAGTGCACGCCCTCGTCCAGCACCTTCACCACGAAGTTGCCGCCGGCCAGGCCGCGCAGCGAGGTGGTGCACCACAGTTGCTCGTAGTTGCCGCAGCCCGAGTCCAGGCAGACCACCAGCGACGGCTTGCCGATGCGGTCCGACAGGTGGTCGACGTAGGCGGGCAGGTCGTAGCTGCCGGACTCCTCGCAGGCCTCGATGAGGATCACGCAGCGTGAATGCGGCAGGCCCTCGCGTTGCAGGGCCATGATCGAGGTGAGCGAGCCGAAGATCGCGTAGCCGTCGTCGGCACCACCACGGCCATACAGCTTGTCGTCGCGCAGGACCGGCTTCCACGGGCCGAGGTCGTCGTCCCAGCCGGTCATCTCCGGCTGCTTGTCCAGGTGGCCGTACAGCAGCACGGCGTCTTCGTCGCTGCCACCGTTGGCGGCCGGGATCTCGATGAAGATGAGCGGCGTCCGCCCCTCCAGCCGGACCACCTCGAGCTGCATGCCGGGGATGTCCTGGGCGCGCGCCCAGTCTTCCATCAGCTTGACGGCCTCCTCCATGTAACCGTTCGCGACCCAGTCCGGGTCGAACATGGGCGACTTGTTCGGGATGCGGATGTACTCGACGAGGCGCGGGACGATTTCCTCGTCCCACTTGTCGGCAACGAAGCGCTCGATGGGCGACGGGTCGATCGTGCTGGAATCCATGGAGGGGCCTCGATATGGGGGAGCCAGCGATTGTAACGCCGGGCCCGTGATCGGACTTTTCCTACCCCGCGGTGCGGCATCCGCCCGGGACGCGGCGGGGCGGAAGTCGATGGGCGCGGCCGGCCGCCGGGCGGAGACTTGTTCCACCGGCAGGACGCCGGACGGACACCGCCTCAACGGCTTCAGGTCCGCAACCATCACAGGAGTCCCCATGAAGTCTTTCGCACGAATCGCACAGTCGCTGGTGCTTGCACTGATGCTGGTCGGCCCGGCCTTCGCCGCCGAGCAGGTGGACATCAACACCGCCGATGCGGCCACCATCGACGCCGCGCTGCTCAACATCGGCCCGTCCAAGGCCCAGGCCATCGTCGACTACCGCGAGGCCAATGGCGCGTTCCGCAGCGCCGAGGAGCTCGCGCTGGTGAAGGGCGTCGGCCTGAAGACGATCGAGAAGAACCGCGAGCGCATCGTGGTCGGCTCCGCCGCCAAGGCCACCAGCAAGCGCTGAAGGGGCAGGTAGTACCGGGGCAGGACGCCCCGCAGGACGATCAGGGAAAGAACCCTGGAACACGGATGTGCGCCGCCCGCCACGGAAGGAACCGCGGCGGGCGGCAACCTGTGGGGCCGGCCGCTAGACTGGTGTTTCCCGACTCCCGAGTGGCCCCATGCCCGCAGCGTCCGGCTCGTTCGTCATCCCCGCCAACGAATACCGCCGCGAGCGCTGGCGCAACCAGCTGGGATGGACGCGCGAGATCCACCGCAGCGGAGCGGGCGAGGACTGGGACTGGCGGTTGTCGATCGCCGAGATCGAGCAGGATGCGGATTTTTCCACCTTTGAAGGCATCGACCGGGAGCTGGTGTTGTTGTCCGGCAACGGTCTTTCGCTGTGTTTCGACGACGGCGTGGTGGAGCTGAAACCGCCGCATGACCGCCACCGGTTTGCCGGCGAGCGCGCCGTGACCGGTCGGCTGCTGGACGGCCCGACGCACGACTTCAACCTGATGTGGCGGCGCGACCGGGTCGAGGCCGAGCTGTGGCACCGGCCGCTGGTGGGGCCGATGGTGATCTTCGCCGATCCCGGCCATCGCTGGGCGGTACACCTGATGGCGGGGCATGCGCGGTTTGCCGATGACTCCGGGTTGCCGCCGATGCAGCAGGGCGATAGCGCCATCCTCGGCGGCAGCGAACGGCTGCGCCACGTCATCGAAGGCGCGGGCGAGCTGCTGGTGATGCGGCTGGCGCCGAAGTCCCCGCTGCCGGACGCGGCCAGCGACTAGTAGACGTCGCGGCAGTAGCGGCCGTCGGCAGCCATGCCGGCCAGCGCCTCCGCGCCGACGATCTCCCTGAGCGCGGCATCCACCGCGGGCGCCATGCCTTCCAGGCTCCCGCAGACGAACACCGCCGCTCCCGAAGCGAGCCACTGCCGCAGCGCTTCGGCATTTTCGCCCAGCAGGTGCTGCACGTACCGGCGTTCGGCCTGGTCGCGCGAGAAGGCGAGGTCGACCCGCTCGATACCGCCGGCGCGCTGCCAGGCCTCGATGTCCGCGCGGTAGTGGTAGTCGTGGGCGCGGGTGCGCTCGCCGAACAGCAGCCAGTTGCGGTGGTGGCCGGCGGCGATGCGCGCGCTGAGCAGCGCCCGCAGCCCGGCGATGCCGGTGCCGTTGCCGATCAGGATCATCGGCCGATCATCGGCCGGCGGGTGGAAGCTGCTGTTGCGGCGGATCCGCAGGTCGATGCTGGCTTCGATGTCGGCATGTTGCGTCAGCCAGCCACTGCCCACGCCGAGCTTGCCGTCCTGCATCTGGACCTGCCGGACCAGCAGGCGCAGGCGGTCTTCCGCCGGGGTGGAGGCGATCGAATACTCGCGATGGGCCAGTGGCTCCAGGGTCCCGGCGATCTCCGGGGGATCCATGCCCGCGACCGTGGCGGCGGAGGGCAGCCGGCTGCGTGCCGCCAGTGCGCGCAGGGAGGTGCGCCCGCCGTCGATGGGGACCATCGCTTCCGGGTCCGCACCCACCGCTGCCAGCCAGTCCCCGACGGACGCGTTGCTGTTGCGGGGACCGATCTCGGCGATGTCGCCGGCCTGCCACTCCGGCATCGAAGCGTCGCCCGGGGGGACCAGTTGCAGGTCGAATGCGGGTCCGCCCGGGCTGCCGGGATTGAGGTGCACGCGTTGCGCCAGGCGCCACGGCCGGTAGTCCGGTGCGGTCCAGTCCAGCTGCGCAGCCCCGAGGATCTGGCCCAGGTGGTACTGCCAGTGCCGAAGCGCACCGGGGTCGCCGTCGTCGACCTCGACCAGGTCGAACAACGCCCGCGCGCCCGCCTGTCGCAGCCAGCCATCGAAGCGATGGCCGAATGCACAGAATTGCGCGTAGTCGCGGTCGCCGAGCGCCAGCAGTCCGTATTCAAGATGGCCGAGCCGCAGGTCGTGCAGGCCGGGCCGGGACATGAAGCTCCCCGCCGCGTCCGGCGCGTCGCCCTCGCCCGTGGTGCTGACCACGAACAGCGCGTGGCGCGCCGCTCCCAGATCACGGGAGGACAGGCGGGCGAGGGGAGAGAGGGCCACCTGTCTGCCGCCGGCCTGGAGGGCCTGGGCGGTCTGCAGGGCGAGCGCTTCCGCCTGCCCCGTCTGGCTGGCATGCACGACGAGCCAGTCGACAGCGGCGCCATCGACAGCGGCGGGCATGCCCTGCAGCGCGGCCGTCCGCCGACGGTGGCGCATCAGCCATACGGCGCCCACGAATGCGGCATAACCCGCGGCGATCCCGCTGGCAGCCCACCAACGGGAACCGTCGACGGATGGCCAGGAGAAGGGCTCGGATTGCCAGGTTGCCAGCGCAAACGCGAGCACCAGCAATGCCAGCAGCACCCCGGCATCCGCCATCGTTCCGGCATCGAACCGGCGGTTGCGGGCGACCGGCTTCACTGCGGCAACAGGCGGCGTTCGAAAGCCGGCGTCATCCGGCTGGCGAATCCGTTGCCGTCATGCCACACCAGCAGCGCCGCCAGGTCGTTGCGCATGGCGAAATCCCAGCCCGCATCGGGCCCCATGACCGTCAACGCAGTCGCCCAGGCGTCGGCCATCATCGATTCGTCGTGCAGCACCGTGACCGACGCCAGTGCGTGCTGTACCGGCTCGCCGGTGCGCGGGTCGATGGTGTGCGAATAGCGGCGGCCTTCGCGTTCGAACATGCGCCGGTAGTCACCGGACGTGGCGATGGCCAGGTCTTCCAGCTTCACCACCAGGGTGGTGTCGTCGAGGGTGGTGTCATCCGGTGCAGGCTGCTCCACCGCGATCCGCCAGGCGCTGCCGTCGGGCTTGCGGCCTTGGCCGCGCAGCTCGCCGCCGATCTCCACCAGGAATGCAGGTACGCCGTTGGCGCCGAGGTACCGCGCCACCTCGTCCACCGCGAAGCCCTTGGCGATGGCGGAAAGATCGAGTTCCAGGCGGCCGGGCTGGATCAAGCGGCCCTCGGAATCGAAGACGAGCTTCCCCCAGCCGATTCGGCCACGCATCTGCGCAAGCGTCTCCGCCCCAGGCACGCCATTCCCGTCGCTGGCGCCGTCGGGGCCGAAGCCCCACAGCTCCACCAGCGGCCCGATCGTCGGATCGAAGGCGCCATCGCTGGCCCGCGAAACCTGCAGCGCAGCGTCGACGACTTCTCGAAGCTCGCTCGGCAGTGCATGCGCGGTTCCGGGCGCGGCCCGGTTGTACCGGCTGAGATCCGAACCGGCTTCCCAGGTGCTCATCTGCGCGACGACCGTGTCCAGGCGTTGTTCGATGCCGTCGCGCAAGCCGGGCAGGGCTTCGACATCGGCCTGCAGGGTGACCGACCACGTCGTACCCATGGTCTCGCCGGACAGTAGCTGCAGGGGCGTCGCCACCGCCCGCGGCGACAGCATCACGCCCAGCGGGAGCAGGCCCAGCAGGAGCACGACGATGGCCAGCGGGCGGGACATGTTCAGAGCGGAAGGACTTCGAAGGTGGCGACGTAGCTGAGGCGGCGTTCGTTGGCCTGCGGCAGCGTGGTCTTCTGGTCGGCATGGGTGGTCTCGAGCCAGTACATGCCGGCCTCCGGCCAGGTGACCTCGAAGCGGCCATCGGCGTCCGTGGTCAGGCGTTGCTCGTCCTGCTGGTCACGGTAGCGGGTGCCGCCCGGCACCACCTCGATTTCCATCCCGCTGATCGGCTCGCCATCCACCAGCAGGCGGAACTCGGCGGTCTCGCCGGCGTACAGGTCGTTGGGATGCGTCACCGGCACCAGCTCGATGCCCTCGCCGGTGGTTTCGAACACGGTGGTGGTGGGGGAGCCCACCGTGGCGAAGGTTTCCACCCGCCCCAGGCTCTGCGACGCCTCGACATCGGTCGCACCCGCCGGCAACTCGGCCTCGAATGCCTCCGCGCTGCCGCGCCAGCGCTTGTCCTCGCCGTCGAGCTTGTAGCGCGCGAACATGCCGCGGTTGACCAGGGCCAGCTTGTAGGTGCCTTCCTGCGCGAGCTCGACGTCGAACACGCTGCGGAACTTGCCGGTCGCCGGGTTCTGCGGTTCGACCTTGCTGCCATCGGGCGCGGTGATCTGCAGCCCGTCCAGGCGCAGCGGTACGTGGTTGAAGTAGAACAGGTCGTTGGACACCGCCGCGTCCACGGTGACCCAGGCGCCGGTGTCGGAGAACACGGTGGCGGAAGGCTTCATCCACAGCTTGTGGGCGTGGGCGGCGGGAGCGACGGCAAGCGTCAGGGCGGTGGCGATCGCGGCGATGCGCAGGTTCATGGTTCTTTCCTTGTCGGGAGATCGGGTCGGGAGATCGGGGCCGGGGCTCAGGGCTTGAGCGAGAGGCGGACTTCGCCCAGTTCGCTGTCGCCGCTGGCCTTGAGCTGCTGGGCCGATGCCGCCGGCCACTGGAAGGGAATGCGCACCACCTCGCGGCCACCGACCTCGCGGGCGGCTTCGACGATCAGCTCGTACTTGCCGGGCGCCAGTCCCTTCAGGGGCGCCTTGGCCGAATCGAAGCGCAACTGGTGCTGGCCCACCGGGCGGGTCGCGCCGCTGACGCCGTCGACCGGCATGGTCAGCGTGCGGCCGCTGCGGCGCCACCACTGGCGCATGTCCTTGAGCCACTTGGTGCCTTCATCGCCTTTCATGTCGTCGTCGTACCAGACCGCGAGGTTGGCGGCGACGGAGTGGTCGGGACGCTCGATCCACACCGCCACGTAAGGGCGGTGGTACTCGGCGACGTTGAGCCGCGGGATCTCGAGGGTGACATCGAGCCCGGCGGCCGGCAGCGAGGCCGGAAGCAGCAGCGCGAGCAACAGGCCGGCGCGGGGGAGGAGGCGGGCGGATCGGATCATCTCTGGCAACTCCGGGGTCAATGCATGAAAAGGATGATCAGCAGGGCCGGAAAGGCCAGGCCGAGGGCCACCATCGGCCAGGTCTTGCCGCGCTGGCGGGCGTGCAGCTGGAGCAGCCACAGGCCGGTGAGCGCGAACAGCAGGCAGGCGACGGCGAAGATGTCGATGAACCAGCGCCAGGCGGTACCGGTGTTGCGGCCCTTGTGCAGGTCGTTGAGCCAGGCGATCCAGCCCCGGTCGGTGCGCTCGTACTCGAACTCTCCGGTGGTGCGGTCGATGGCAAGCCAGGCATCGCCGCCCGGGCGGGGCAGCGACACGTACACCTCGTCCTCCGACCACTCCGCGCCGCGGCCCCCCGCGTGGATGTCCATCTCCCGCGAGAACCACTCCGCCACCGATGGCGGCAGCGGCGCGGCTTCCCCGTGTTCGCCTGCCAACGGGCGGAGCACGCTGGCCGGCAGCTCGTCCGTCGTGTTCACCACCCGGGGCTCGGCCTCGATCTGCGAGGCGTGGTTCAGCGTGATGCCGGTGGCCGAGAAGACCAGCAAGGCCGCCAGGCTCGCCGCCGCGCTCATCCAGTGCCACCGGTGCAGGGTTTTCAGCCACCAGGCGCGATTGGCGCCCGGTGAGCCGGTGGCACTTGAAGCGGATGTCACGTCGGCAGGCATGGATTCGACGGGTCGAGGGCGCTAGAGCCTATATCCAATGAGAATCAATCGCAATTGGCTGGCCATCAGAAATCGACATTCAGGGAGACCCACAAGCGGCGCCCGGCTTCGCTGGTGCTGCGGGTGTTCGCGTAGGCGAGCTCGCCGTTGTTGTCGTACGGCAGGTAGTCCACGAAGTCCTTGTCGAACAGGTTGTAGATCGCTGCGTTGATGCTCACGTTGTCGGTGAGGTCGTAGCGCCCGCCAAGGTGGTACTGGGAGTAGGGCTTGTAGTCCCCCAGGTGCTCCTGGGCCGGGCCGGCACCGCGGTAGCGCTCGCTGCGGTATTCGCCGCGCAGGTACAGGTCCAGGGCGTCGGTGGCCTGCCAGTTGAGGCTGGCGTTGAGCAGGTGCCGCGGCGTGTTGGTCAGCGGCTCGCCCGCGTTGTCGCCGCTCTTCTGTTCGCTGTCGGTGTGGGTGTAGTTGAGGCCCAGGTCCCAGGCGTCCGAGAACGGCACGTGCACGGCGAACTCGGCGCCGCGGGTGACCGCCTCGTCGATGTTCACGCTCTGGCCGAAGGTGGGGGCACGCGGAAAGAAGCCGGCATCGAAGCAATCGACGCCGCTGAAGTCGCTGGATTCGTACTCGTCCTGCGTCAGGCCATAGGCGCAGTTGGGGATCGGCGTGCCGCGGGCGATCTTGTCCTCGAAGTCGTTGTTGAACAGCGTGAGGTTGGCGCTGAAGCCGTTGGCGGCGTAGTAGACGCCGAGCTCGGTGGTGGCGCTGGTCTCGGGCTGCAGGTCCGGCGTGCCCAGCAGCGGGATGGTGCCCTGGCCGCCGAAACCCTTGATGCCCGGCGTCAGGTCCTCGACGTTCGGCGAGCGGTAGCCTTCGCTGTACCCGCCCTTGAATACCCACGACTGGCTGGCGTTCCAGACCAGGTAGGCGCGCGGACTGAGGTGGCTGCCGAAGATGCTGTGGTCATCGTGGCGGGCGCCAAGGGTGAGGTTCAGGGCGTCGCCGATGCGCCATTCGTTCTCGGCGAACAGCGCCCACTGCTCGAATTCGAACGGCGCCGGGGCGACGGCATCGATCAGCTCGGCATCCAGGAACTGGCCGCCGACCGTGAGCTTGTGGGCGCCGAGGTTGGTGACGAGCTTGGTGTCGAACACCCGGTTCTCGTTCTCCAGCGTGCGCGGACCGCCGGCGCCGTCGGTGCCGGCCGGGAGCAGTCGCCCGATGGTCTCGGTGGTGCTCTGCTGGATGCTGGTCTCCAGGCTTCCGAAGCCGAAGCGAGCGTCCCAGGCCAGCGTGGCCTGGTCGCGGTTGAAGCGCAGCGCCTCCGCGTAGCCACCGGCGCCGAGCGTGCCCATCTGGCCTTCACTGTTGTCGTACTTCTGGCGGTTGCTCACCACGTCGAGCCAGAGGTCGTGGTCCATGGTCGGTGTCAGCGTCAGTCGGGCGCCGACGTTGTGGTTGTCGTAGGTGACGGGGTTGGCACCCATCCAGGGGACGATCTCGTCGCCGTCGACGGTCTGGTAGGCGATGTCCGCCTCGTCGCGCTTGAACCAGCCGCCGCGGACCGACAACCCGAGCAGGTCTTCGACCAGCGGGCCGTCCAGGTAGAAATTGGCACCGTACAGATCGCCGAAATCGTCATGCTCCTGCCGGGTGGTCTCCACGCCGGCTGAGCCGCCCCAGACGGTGCCGACCTTGCGGGTGATGATGTTGACCACGCCGCCCATCGCGTCGGATCCGTACAGCGTCGACATCGGGCCGCGGATGATCTCGATGCGCTCGATCGCCGACATCGGCGGGATGAAGTTGTTCGCCGTGCTGCCGAAGTTATTCGGCGCGACGTTGCCCGAGGTGTTCTGCCGGCGTCCGTCGATCAGCACCAGCGTGTAGTCCGACGGCATGCCGCGCAGGCTGATCTGCGGCGCGCCGGTCTTGTCCACGCCCACGCCGACATCCACGCCTTCGACGTCCACCAGCACGTCGGCCAGGCCATGGACCGGCTTGGATTCCAGCTCCTCCCGGGTGATGACGGTGATGCTGGCCGGCGCTTCCCGCACCATCTGCTCGAAGCCGGCGGCGGTGACCACCACGGCATCGAGATCGGTGGCGGCGCTTGCGGTGGCCTCGTCGGCATGGGCCGGCAGGGCGATGGCCAGCGGCAGCGCGAGCGCCAGTAGGGTGCGGCACGGGAAGCGGGTGTGGGAAGACATCATCGGATTCGCCAAGGTGGAAAAAGGGGTGCGGGGTGCGGTGGTGGGCTCAGGTCTCGGCCCAGCGCCGCAGGAGGTTGTGGTAGACACCGGTCAGCCGCAGCACGGCGTCACGGTCGGCACCCGAGGCGGTCAGCGCCTGGATGGCACCATCGAGTTCGAACAGGGTCTGCCGCTGGTTGTCGTCGCGCACCAGGCTCTGGACCCAGAAGAAAGACGCCAGGCGGGTGCCGCGCGTGACCGGTGCGACCCGGTGCAGGCTGCTCGAGGGATAGACGAGCAGGTCTCCGGCGGGCAGCTTCACGTCGTGCTCGCCATAGGTGTCGTGGATCACCAGTTCCCCGCCGTCGTACTCGTCGGGCTCACACAGGAACAGCGTGCAGGAGACATCCGTGCGCAGGTTGACCGCCGGCGCGCCCTCAGGCACTGCCAGCGACATCACCGCGCCATCCACGTGGAAGCCGTACTGGCCGCCCCCTTCGTAGCGGTTGAAGCGGGGCGGCAGGGTCCGTGCAGGAAGCACGGCGGAGAAATACAGGGGGCTGGCGGCGAGTGCGGACAGCACCGCCCCGCCCAGTTCATTCCGCAGCCGCGAGTCCTCGGGCAACTGCAGGTTGTGCTTCACCTCGGCACCTTGCGGGCCGACGGTCTGGCGACCGTCGCCCCAGTCGGCTGCATCCAGCGCCTGGCGGAAGCGCGCCACCTGGCTGCTGTCGAGGATGCCGGGAACGTGCAGCAACATTGCGTCAGAACCGGAAGCTGGCGGTCAACATCGCCGAGCGGGGCGCGCCGGGCGTATAGCGGTAGCCGCTCTTGTTGATCGCCGCGACATAGTCCTCGTCCAACAGGTTGTAGAGGTTCAGGCGCAGCTCGAAATCCGGGTTGAAGGCGTAGCTGGCCACGGCATCCACGACCCAATAGTCCTCTGTGTAGGCCGGAGTTCCCACGGCACCGTCGTTGCCGCGCTTCAGCTCACCCGAGTAGCGCGCGCCGCCGCCCACGGTCAGGCCGTTGTCGAACCTGTAGGTGCTCCACGCGGTGAAGGCGTGGTCGGGCGTGTAGGCCAGGTCGGTCGAGCCGTCGGTGGAAACGGTCGGCCCCTCGACCACCTCGGTATCCATGGTCGTGAAGCCGGCGGACACCATCCAGGCGTCGCTGATCCGACCCACGGCACCCAGCTCCACGCCGCGGACCCGCTTGCGCCCGTTCTGGTAGTAGGTCTGGTCGGTGGGGTCCTGGACGATCTCGTTGGTGATTTCGGTGTCGTAGAGCGCGGCGGTCAGCAGCAGCGCGTCGCCTGCGAACTGCCACTTGGTTCCGACCTCGGCGGTCTTCGCCTTCTGCGGGTCGAACGCCGGGTTGTCGGCACTGTTGGCGCGATCGCTGAGTTCCAGGCTCCCACCGCCCGGTGGCTGCTGGGAGATCGCGTAGTTGGCGTAGATGCTGCCGTTGTCGGCCGGCTTGTACAGCGCGCCGAGCTTCCAGTTGAAGAGGGTGTCGGAGGTCTCCGCGTCGACGCCGGGGACGATGGTGCCATCGTCTGCGCCGCCGCAGTCCGGGCCACGCCGGCCCCCACAGGGCACCAGGCTGCTGTACTCGGTGGTGTAGTGGTCGATCCGCAGGCCGCCGTTGACCTGCCAACGGTCGTTGAGGGTGATGGTGTCGAACGCATACAGCGCTGCCGTGTCGGTGCGCCCTTCGCCGTGTGCGCCGGTCCCGGCCCATGCCAGCCCCACCACGGCCGGATCGGGGTCGTAGAGATTGGCGTCGGGCCATGCAGTGCCACCCACCACGCCGACGCCATGCGTCTCCAGCTCTTCCCGGATCAGCTCCAGTCCGGTGGTGATGTCGTGCTGCGCGCCGCCCGCGTCCACCGCCAGGTCGAGGTGGGTCTGGTTGGTCAGGATCCGGTTGCGCTGGTCCTTGAACGTCGGCAGGTTGCGGGTGATCGTCCAGCTGGCGGGGTCGTTGATGTCCGGCGTACCGAGGTTCGTCGCCGAGCCCATGAAGGCGGTCAGCATGTAGTCCTGCTCGGTGCGGCCCCAGCGGGTGGTGTTGATCAGGCGCGCGCCGTCGGTGAAGTCATGCTCGACCCGCACGGTGACCATGTCGGCGGTGACGTCGTCATGGTCCGCCAGCGTTCCGTAGAAGTTCTCCGGGTCGACTGCCGGGGCGGTGCCGATGGCGGGCCGGTCGGGGTCCGGGGAGGAATAGGCCGGCAGTCCGATTGTCGGCAGGCCGCCATCGGGAATGTTCTCGTGCTGGACGTGCAGCATCTCAAGGTAGACGCGGGTCGCGCTGTCCAGCCCGAACGCGAGCGCCGGAGCCACGCCCCACCGCTTGTTTTCCACCACGTCGCGGCCCGGGACGCCACTGTCCTGCGCCATCAGGTTGAGGCGGAAAGCGGTGCCGGAGGCAAACACGTGGTTCCAGTCGCCAGTGAGGCGTTTGTGGTCGCCGCTGCCGTAGGAGGCGGTGGCCGAGTTGCGACCCACCATGGAGGCGCGCTTGCTGACCAGGTTGATGGCGCCCGTCGGCGCGGTGCGGCCGTAGTCGGTACCGGCCGGGCCCTTGGCGACCTCGATCTGCTCGAGGTTGAACACGTCGCGCGATACCGAACCCAGGTCGCGCACGCCGTCGACAAAGATGCTGCCTGAGGTGTCGAAGCCGCGGAGGTAGACCGCATCGCCGGTGGTGGTGTTGCCATTTTCGCCGACGTAGAACGTGCTGACGCCGGGGCTGTTGCGCAGTGCCTCGGTGAGGGTGGTCGCGCCCTGCTCGTTGAACAGGTCGCTGCCGATCACGCTGAGGGTGCGGGTGGTGTCGACCAGTGGCTGGTTGAACTTGGGCGAGGCCGACTGGCCCGAGTAGCGCTTCACCCGGTGTCCCTCCACGTGGACACCGTCCAGGGTCGTCGCCTGGGCCTCGGCGGCGGGGCCACCCGACGTCTCGGCCAGGACCGTGGCCGGTGCGCCCAGGGTGAGGCTGGTCAGCAGCGTGGCGGCGGTGAGGGAGCGTCCCGTGGTGGTGCGGGGAAGGGGGTGCTTGCGGCTCTTGATGGCCATGTCCATTTGCCTATATCCGGTGGCGCCTGCGGAGCGGCCCGCGCGCCAGGGGTGGGGGAATCATTCGCGCCCCGACATCGACCGGGGGAGAGAGCGGTCGACGCCGGGGCGCCTGTTCATTTAAACGCAAACAAGAATGATTCGCAACACCATCCGTAGCGATCGGGCGCAGCCGTCCGCTGTCGCGGCGCAACGTGTGCAGCAACCGGGGGCTTCTGAATCGTGGGCGTAGGGGGGTGAAGCGGGAGGCGCGCGGCGTGCGGCCCGGGATCGACGCCGATGAACCGCCTCAGCGGTCGTCGCGGGTCCAGACCACGCCGTCTTCCACCTTTACCGGGAACTTGGGCACGCCGGTATAGGCCGGCGCGCACAGGGCGCTGCCGTTACGGACATCGAAGCGGGCACCGTGCAGGGTGCACTCGATGGTGCCGCTGCCCGGATCGAACTCGCCGGCTGACAGCTCGAAGTCCTCATGGCTGCAACGGTCTTCCAGGGCGTGGAAGTCGCCGTCGAGGTTGAACACCATGATCGGTGTGTCCCCATCCCAGGCGACCGTCGATTCCCCCGGCAACAGCTCGGCGGTGGTGCAGACGCGGACCCAGTCGGTCATGTGAACCTCGATGTCCCTGTAGGAGCGGCTTCAGCCGCGATGGATGTCTGTTTGCCCGTTCCGCTGCATGATCGCGGCTGAAGCCGCTCCTACGCCCCGAAGGAAGTCCCCTTGGGGGACAACCCCTGGGAAATCCCCTCGGAGGACAACAGCGGCTTCTCCAGCACCTCGAAGCGCAGGTCGCCGCGGCGGGGGATGCCGAAGCGCTCATCGCCGTAGGGGAACGGCTTATGCACACCGGTGCGACGGTAGCCACGGCGTTCGTAGAAGGCGATGAGCTCATTGCGCAGGTCGATCACCGTCATCCGCATCGAAGGCAGTTCCCACTGCTCCCCGGCGATGCGCTCGGCCTCCGCTAGCAGGGCCTTGCCGACGCCGTTGCCCTGCAGTCCCGGCCGCACCGAGAACATGCCGAAGTAGCCGGCGCCGTCTTCGATGGCGATGTGGGCACAGGCGAGGATGTCGGCGCCTGGCTCATCCACTGCCAGCAGCATCAGGCTTTTCGGCTTGACGATGCAGGCCGTGACGTCCTCCGGGCCGGTGCGGCGCCCATCGAGCAGGTCGGCTTCGGTGGTCCAGCCCGCGCGGCTGGCATCGCCGCGGTAGGCCGATTCGATCAGTTCGACCAGCGCTCCGACATCATCGAGCGTGGCGGGGCGGAAGCGCAGGTCGTGGTTCATGCGAGCAGGCGGCGGACCTTGTCGAGGGCAGCGATGAACGCATCGATCTCCTCGAACGTGTTGTAGAAGGCGAACGAGGCGCGGCAGGTGGCCGGCACCCCGAAATACTGCATCAGCGGATGGGCGCAATGCTGGCCCGAGCGGATGGCGACGCCTTCCAGGTCGAGCAGGGTGGCGAGGTCATGGGAGTGCGCCCCTTCGATCAGGAAGCTCACCACCGCGGCCTTTTCCCGCGCGCGGCCAAAGATGCGCAGGCCTTGCACCTGGTCCATGCGCTCGGTGGCGTAGGCGAGCAGGGCCTGTTCGCGTGCTTCGATGTGATCCATGCCAACCGCCGACAGGTAATCGACCGCCGCGCCCAGCCCGATGAACCCCGCGATGTTGGGCGTGCCGGCTTCGAACTTGTGCGGCGGATCGTTGTAGACCGTGCCCTCGAAACAGACTTCCTTGATCATCTCGCCACCGCCCAGGAACGGCGGCATCGACTCAAGGTGCTCGCGGCGCGCCCACAGCGCGCCGGTACCGGTGGGCCCGGCCATTTTGTGGCCGGTGATCGCGTAGAAGTCGCAGCCGATCGAGGCGATGTCGACCACCCGGTGCGGTGCGGCCTGCGAGCCGTCGACCACGGTGGTGATGCCGCGCTTGCGGGCGGCCTTGCAGATCTCGCGGACGGGATTGACGGTCCCGAGCACGTTGGAGACATGCGCCAGCGCCAGCAGCTTTACCTCCGGAGTGAGCAGCGCGTGCAACGCATCCAGGTCGAGGTCGCCGTTATCGTCCAGCTCGGCCACCTTGATGGTGGCGCCGGTGCGCTCTGCCACCAACTGCCAGGGCACGATGTTGGCGTGGTGCTCCATCCGGGTCACCACGATCACGTCGCCGGCCTTCAACCGCGGTAGCGCCCACGAATACGCGACGAGGTTGATGGCGAAGGTGGTGCCGCTGCACAGCACCAGTTCGTTCGGTCGTACGTTGAGGAACCGCGCCAGCTTCGTGCGCGCGCCTTCGTAGGCCTCGGTCGCCTCGGCGCCCAGTGCATGCACCGCCCGGCTGACGTTGGCGTTGTGGTTGCGGAAGAAGTCGTCCACCGCTTCGATCACCACCGCCGGCTTCTGGCCGGTGTTGGCGGAATCGAGGTAAACCAGCGGCTTGCCGTGCACCTGGCGGGAGAGCAGTGGGAAGTCGCCTCGGATGCGCGCCCAGTCCACGGGAGACGCACCCGGGGTGGCGGTATCGGCCGAGCTCATCCTGCCTGCACCCGTGCCAGCGCGGCATCGAGCCGGGCGCCGAGGATGCCGCGGGCGCGCTCGTCTTCGATCACCGTCAGCGTTTCGCGGCAGAACGCGGCGGTCAGCATCGCCCGCGCCTGTTCCGCCGGCAGTCCGCGCGAGCGCAGGTAGAACAGGGCGGTCGGGTCGATCTGGCCAACGGTGGCGCCGTGCGCGGCCTGGACCTCGTCGGCATGGATGACCAGCACCGGCTGGGTGTCGATCTCGGCGCCGGCGTCGAGCAGCAGGTTCTTGTTGGACAGCATGGCGTTGGTGTCGTCCGCGCCTTCGCGGATGAGGATCCCGCCATGGAAGACCGCCCGCGAGCGCCCGGCGCCGAGCCCGCGCCAGACCAGTTCGCACTGGCCCTCGCGTGCGGCGTGGTCGATGCCCAGGCGGGTGTCGAGGTGACGGCGACCATCGGCCAGCAGCACGCCATTGGCATGAAGCCGGGCGGCGGTGCCCTGCTGGGCGACGTTGAGCTCGTGCCTCGACAACCCGCCGCCGAGCTCCAGGTCCAGCCGGCGGTACTCGGAGCCGCTGGCCTGGACGGCATCGGTGCGCGTGAGCAGCGTCGCGCCCTGCGACTCGGACTGTACCCGGGCATGCGACAGCCGCGCGCGCTGGCCCAGGTGCACGTGCATCAGGCCATTGGCCATGTGCCGGTGATCGCCACTGCCGAGGTGGTGTTCGACCAGTGCCAGGCTCGCGTCGGCCGCGAGGTCAACGAGGTGGCGCAGGTGCCAGGCCTGGTCACTGTCGGCGGCCGCACCAATGAAGACCAGGTGGATCGCTGTCGCGTCGCGCGGCGTGGCGTCGGCCTTGAGTACCACGCCCTCGGTCGCCAGCGCCGCGTTGACCTTGGCGAAGACCTCGTCGGCACGTTCGAACCGCCGTGCGAGGAAGTTCGCGTCACGGGCGCTGCCGTTGGCCAGCACTTCCGACAGCGGCCGCAGCGTGACACCGGCAGGCAGCCCGGACAGGTCCGAGGCGCCCGCGTCGTGCCGGCCATTGACGAAGACGATGCGGGGCGCGGGAATGTCCGCCAGCAGCGCCGGATCGAACGCGGTGGAATGCGCCGCGGCGAAGGGGCGGCGCTCCAGCGCGCGCAGTGGCGTGTACTTCCACGCCTCCACGCGTGCGTGCGGCAGCCCGTCCTGCAATGCCGCGTCCAGTGCGGCTTGCCGGGCAGGACCCAGCCCCGCGGCCTCGCGCAGGGGCAGGTCGCCGAAGCCGGATGCGAGGGAGTCGAGCAGCGCGCTCATCAGGCGGTGGCCTCCGGGCTGACGCGGTCCTTGATCCACTCGTAGCCGTGCTGTTCCAGTTCGCGGGCCAGCTCCGGGCCGCCGGTCTCGACGATGCGACCGTCGGCCAGCACGTGGACTTCGTCGGGCGTGATGTAGTCCAGCAGGCGCTGGTAATGGGTGATCACCAGGAACGCCCGCTCCGGCGAGCGCAAGGCGTTGACGCCTTCGGCGACCGCCTTGAGCGCATCGATGTCCAGGCCGGAGTCGGTCTCGTCGAGGATGGCGAGTTTCGGCTCCAGCAGCGCCAGCTGGAAGATTTCGTTGCGCTTCTTCTCGCCGCCACTGAAGCCTTCGTTGACCGCGCGGTGCAGCAGCTCGTCCCTGAGATGCAGGACTGCCAGCTTCTCGCGCACCAGCTTCAGGAACTGCATCGAATCCAGTTCCTGCTCGCCGCGCGCCCGGCGCTGCGCGTTGAGCGCGGTCCGCAGGAAGTAGGTGTTGTTCACCCCGGGGATCTCGACCGGGTACTGGAACGCCAGGAAGACGCCGGCGGCGGCACGCTCTTCCGGCTCCAGCCCCAGCAGGTCCTGGCCCTGGAAGGTGATGCTGCCTTCGGTGACCTCGTAGCCCTCGCGGCCGGCGATGATGTTGCCCAGCGTCGACTTGCCGGCGCCGTTGGGCCCCATGATCGCGTGGACGCGGCCTGGCTGCAGTTCCAGCGACAAGCCCTTGAGAATCTCTTTGCCGCCGACGGAGGCGTGGAGGTTGTCGATCTTCAGCATGATGTTGTTCCCGTGTCCCGCAAGCGGGTGGTGTTGTTCGAATTTTTGTAGGAGCGGCTTCAGCCGCGATCGGATGGCTGGTGGCACGTCCGGTTCCAGATCGCGGCTGAAGCCGCTCCTACAGGAAGAGCGGCGCGATGACTATCAGCCGACCGAGCCTTCCAGGCTCACGTCCAGCAGCTTCTTGGCTTCGACGGCGAATTCCATCGGCAGCTCGCGGAAGACCTGCTTGCAGAAGCCGTCGACGATCATCGACACCGCGTCCTCTTCGCCGATGCCGCGCGTGCGGCAGTAGAACAGTTGGTCGTCGCTGATCTTCGAGGTGGTGGCCTCGTGCTCGACGGTGGCGCTGGGGTTCTTCACCTCGATGTAGGGGAAGGTGTGGGCGCCGCACTTCTTGCCGATCAGCAGCGAGTCGCACTGGGTGTAGTTGCGCGCGCCGTCGGCGCCCGGCGCCACCTTCACCAGCCCGCGGTAAGTGTTCTGGCCGCGGCCGGCACTGATGCCCTTGCTGATGATCTTGCTCTTGGTGCGCTTGCCGACGTGGATCATCTTGGTGCCGGTATCCGCCTGCTGGCGGTGGTGGGTCAGCGCGACGGAGTGGAACTCGCCGGTGGAGTCGTCGCCGATCAGCACGCAGGACGGGTACTTCCAGGTGATGGCCGAACCGGTCTCGACCTGGGTCCAGTGGATCTTGCTGCGCGCGCCACGGCACTCGCCGCGCTTGGTCACGAAGTTGTAGATGCCGCCGACGCCGTTCTCGTCGCCGGGATACCAGTTCTGCACGGTCGAGTACTTGATGTCGGCGTCTTCCAGCGCGACCAACTCGACCACCGCCGCATGCAGCTGGTTCTCGTCGCGCATCGGCGCGGTGCAGCCTTCCAGGTAGGACACCTGCGCGCGGTCCTCGCAGATGATCAGGGTGCGCTCGAACTGGCCCGTATGGCCGGCGTTGATGCGGAAGTAGGTGCTCAGCTCCATCGGGCACTTCACCCCGGCCGGGATGAACACGAAGCTCCCATCGGAGAACACCGCCGAGTTCAGCGCGGCGAAGAAGTTGTCGCCCACCGGCACCACGCTGCCCAGGTACTGGCGTACCAGTTCCGGATGGTCCTTGATGGCCTCCGACATCGAACAGAAGATCACGCCCTTCTCGGCCAGCTCCTTGCGGAAGGTGGTGCCGACCGAGACCGAATCGAACACCGCATCGACCGCCACGCCGGCCAGCTTCGCCCGCTCGTGCAGCGGCACGCCGAGCTTGTCGTAGGTATCCAGCAGTTCCTGCGGGACCTCGTCGAGCGACTGGTACTTCGGGCCCTTGGGCGCGGAGTAGTAGCTCAAGGCCTGGAAGTCGATCGGCTCGATGTTGAGCTTGGCCCAGTGCGGCATCGGCATGGTCTGCCAGTGCCGGTACGCCTCCAGCCGCCACTCGGTCATCCACTCGGGCTCTTCCTTCTTGGCGGAAAGCGCGCGGATGGTGTCCTCGTCCAGCCCCGGGGGCAGGCTGTCGGACTCGATGTCGGTGATGAACCCGGCTTCGTACTTGCGGCCCAACTGCGCGTGGATCGCCTCGTTGGCGATCGGCGCATCGCGCAAGGGCGTGACCGGGGCCGGCGACAGGGGGCCGGAGATGGAAGGGGTGACTTCGGTGGCCATGGGGGCTGCCTACTCTCTGGTTATGCGTTGGCGAGGCGCATGTGGATGCGCTTCGGGTCGGGTGGTGTCGGGCCGGGCGGCTGGGGCGGTGCCAGCATCTGCGCGAGCGTCACCCCGCGCAGTGCATCCACCACCACATCGTTGATGCGCCGCCAGTTGGCGCGTACGCCGCACTGGCCTTCGATCGCGCAGTTGCCCGTGTGGATGCTGCATTCGGTCATCGCAAGCGGGCCTTCCATCGCCTCGACGATCTCGATCAGGCCAATCGCGTCGGCGGCGCGGGCCAGCTTGTAGCCGCCGTTGGCGCCCCGGAAGCCGTCCACCAGGCCCGCCTGGGCCAGGGGCTTGAGCAGCTTGCTGACGGTGGGCGTCTCCAGGCCGGCACGCTCGGCCAGCTCGGAGGCACTCAGCACCGACTCCGGATCGGCAGCCAGCACGGTCAGCACGACCGTGGCGTAATCGGTGAGTTTGGTGACTCTCAGCATGGGGAGGCCCTAATTCGTACCGGAATTGTACGGATTATCGCCGGCCGGGCCAAGCAGGGTGGCGCAGGGCGATTCATCCGCCTCGTCCACGGGGCGCCGTCTCGCCAGCGGGCGCATCCGGCACAATGCGGCATCACTCCTGCTGGAAAATCCGCATGCCGCGTAAAGTCGCCGCCCGTCGCTCCGCCATCCATGGCAACGGTGTATTCGCCCTCGAACCGATCGCCAAAGGGGAGCGCATCATCGAGTACAAGGGCCGCCGCCGCACCCATGAAGACGTCGACGCGGGCGACACCGGCGACGCTGATTCCGGGCACACCTTCCTGTTCACGCTCAACGACGAATACGTCATCGACGCCAACTACGAAGGCGGCATCGCGCGCTGGATCAACCACAGTTGCAAGCCCAACTGCGAAGCGGTGATGGAAGAACACGATGGCGAGGACCGCCGCAAGGACCGGGTGTTCATCGAGGCGATTCGCAACATCAAGCCCGGCGAGGAGCTGTCCTACAACTACGGCATCACCCTGGCCGAAGCGCACACGCCGCGAATGAAGAAGATCTGGGAGTGCCGCTGCGGCGCGAAGGACTGCACCGGCACCATGCTGCAGCCCAAGCGCAAGAAGAAGGCCTGAGCCCGCGGTTAGCGCGCGTCTCGGGGCTGGGCACTTGTAGGAGCGGCTTCAGCCGCGATCCGACCCTTCATGGGGCCGCCGACTTCCGATCGCGGCTGAAGCCGCTCCTACAGAAGCGGGTGGGGCCGGGCCTATTGGACCAAGGTGCAGGGGCGGTGCCCGCATCCGTCCCCCGCCCGCCGGTAACATCGGCGGCAGACCCTTGCAGCGGAGCTCCCCATGACCCCCATCACCGGCCAGGTCGCCCTCGTCACCGGCGCCGCCAGCGGCATCGGCAGGGAAATCGCCTTCGAGCTGGCGCGTGCCGGCGCCGCGGTCGCGATCGCCGACATCAATCCCGATGGCGCCAACGCGGTTGCCGCAGAGATCGAGCAGGCGGGTGGACGCGCGATCGGCGTGGCCATGGACGTGACCGACGAAGCCGCGGTCAATGACGGTACCGCCCGTGTGGTGGAGGCGCTTGGCGGGCTGGACATCCTGGTGTCGAATGCCGGCATCCAGATCGTCAATCCGATCCACGAGTTCAGCTACGCGGACTGGAAGAAGATGCTCGCCATCCACCTGGACGGCGCGTTCCTGACCTCCCGCGCCGCATTGCCGCACATGTATGCGAAGGGCCGCGGCACCGTGGTCTACATGGGCTCGGTGCACTCCCACCAGGCTTCGCCCCTGAAGGCGCCCTACGTGACCGCCAAGCACGGCCTGCTGGGGCTGTCGCGCACGCTGGCCAAGGAAGGTGCGAAGCACGGCGTGCGCAGCCACGTGGTCTGTCCGGGATTCGTGCGCACGCCGCTGGTGGACCGGCAGATCCCCGAGCAGGCGCGCGAGCTGGGTATCAGCGAAGAGGAAGTGGTGAGCCGGGTGATGCTGGGCAACACCGTCGATGGCATTTTCACCACCGTCGAGGACGTGGCGCAGTGCGTGCGCTTCCTTGCCGAGTTCCCTACGGCGGCGCTGACCGGCCAGAGCTTCGTGGTCAGCCACGGCTGGCATATGCAGTAGCGGGCGGAGGAGTGCGCTTGGCCGGGCTTCTGTAGGAGCGGCTTCAGCCGCGATCGTGATCCGGGGAACAGGATCCCAATCCGGTGGAGCCCCCTCTCGTCTGCTCCTGCCACGGTATCCGTGGGTCGAATCGCGGCTGAAGCCGCTCCTACAGGCCGGCCCTCGCAGCGCCCGATGCGGGCGGGCCCCCGCCGGTTTACATGACTTCCGCCATTCGGCTGCCCGGCCGGATGCCGGTAGTCTGCCCGGCCATCCCGCACCGAGCCGCCGAATGCGCCTGTCCCCGGTCGCCCTCCTGCTACCGGCCCTGGTGGCCCTGCCGGCCGCAGCCATCGAGGTCGACGGCAGGATCGATCCGGTGGAATGGGAGGGTGCCCGGCACATCACCGATTTCCGCCTGACCCAACCGCTGTCGCTGGAGGCCTCGCCGTATCCGACCGAGGCGTGGGTCAAATCGACGCCCGAGGGGCTGGCGGTGGCCTTCCGCAACATCCAGCCGCCGGGCGTGGAGCGCACCCGCCAGCGCACGCGTCGCGACGAGGGCGGGCAGCTGGACCGGGTCAACGTGATCGTCGATTTCGACGGTGACGGCCGCACCGGCTACGACTTCATGATCACCCTGGCAGGCGGTATTGCCGACGAGGTCGTGACCAACGAGGGCAACTTCAACAACGACTGGGACGGCAACTGGCAGTACGCATCGATGGAAGATGAAGCGGGCTGGAGCGCCGAGTTCCTGATCCCGTGGTACATCGCGCCGATGCGCAAGGCCGATGGCGGCACCCGCACCATCGGCCTCTACCTGGACCGCGTGATCGGCTCCACCGGCGAGCGCGTGGCGTGGCCAACGGCGAGCTGGGTGCGGCCGCGCTTCCTATCGGAGTTCAACCGGGTCGAGTTGCCCGCCTTCAGCCAGTCGCTGCTGGCGGTGACGCCGTACGTGGTGGGCGTGCACGACAACATCGGCGGGGACAGCGAGTTCGATGCCGGTGCCGACATCTTCTGGAAACCCAACGGACAGACCCAGCTGACCGCGACGATCAACCCCGACTTCGGCCAGGTCGAGAGCGACGACCTGGTGGTGAACTTCGGCGCCGAGGAAACCTTCTTCAGCGACAAGCGTCCGTTCTTCACCGAGAACCAGGGCATCTTCAACTTCGGGATGCTGCTCGACAACAGCCAGTTGATCTACACCCGGCGCGTGGGCGGACTGGCCGATGACGGCAGTGGTGCGGCCAGCATCGACGCCGCGGTCAAGCTCAACGGCAGCCTCGGCGGCATGAACTACGGCCTGATGGCGGCCGAGGAGGAGGGCGATGCGGGACGTTCCTTCCGCGCACTGCGGCTCAACCACGACTTCGCGCGGCAGAACATCGGCCTGCTGGCGACGCAGGTGCTACGCCCGTGGCTGGACCGGGAGGCGAGGGTACTCGGGGTCGATCATCGCTGGCAGCCGACCGATTCGCTGACCGTCACCAGCACCATGGTCGGCAGCGACATCGAACAGGATGGCACCACCACCCGCGGCAGCGGTGCCACCACCGTGGTCGACTACGAAATGGGCGATGGCTGGCGCCAGCAGTGGCTCGCCATGCACTTCGGTGACGACCTGCAGGTCAACGACTTCGGCTACCTCTCTCGCAACAACCTCAACTACGGCCACTGGCAACTCAGCCGCCGGATGGCCAACCAGCCCGAGGCGTCGGCCTACGCGTCCCATGATTACCGCGGCCGGATCATCGGGATGGACAACGACGACGGCCTGCGCCTGCAGCGCCAGCTTCGGCTGATCCGGCAGAGTGACCGCCGCGACGGCGGCAACGAGTACCTGCAGCTCAACCTCAATGCGCCCGCCCACGACGACCTGCTGACACGGGGCGGGCATGCGCTCCATCGTCCGGGCAACTTCAGCCTGTCCTGGGAGCGGTTCCGGCCGCGCAAGGCCGACTGGAGCTGGGAAGTCGACCTGTGGGCCGGAAGCGGCGGGTTGGCCGGAAACGACAAGGTCGGCTACAGCGTCCAGTTCCAGCCGACCTACTACTTCAGCGACTCGCTCAACGCCTTCGTTGGCGCCTACGCCGAATACACGCCGGACTGGCTGGTCTGGCAGCGCGACAACCTGGTCGGGCGGTTCGAGCAGCGCTACCTGCAATTCGATGCCGGCCTGGCCTGGAGCATCGGGCAGCGCCAGGAGCTGCGGGTGAAACTGCAGGCGATCGGCTGGATGCGCAATTGCAGGAGGCGGTGGTGGTCGGCCCGGACCGGCGGGCGACGGTGGTCGAACCGGTTGGCGACCACCAGGTAGACGACTTCAGCCTGCGCAACATGGGTTTCCAGGTGCGCTACCGCTACATGCTGGCACCCCTGTCCGATCTCTACGTGGTGTACGGACGCGGCGGCTACATGTTCGACGAGTTCTCGGTGGATCCGGACCGCCAGCTGGGCGAGAGCTTCCACCTGCGCGACAGCGAGCAACTGCTGGTCAAGCTGAGCTACCGCTTCGAGCTATGAGGTTCCAGCCGGGGAGGGCCAGGCTTCCGGCGGCAGGATCGCGAACCGGCCCTCGCGACGGCAGCGGCGGGCGAGCGCCAGCACCGCGCGGTCGCGGCTGAGCAGCCAGCGGGCGCCCGCATCGTGCGCGAGCTGCAGGAACTTCTGGTCGTCGGGGTCGCTGCAGCGTGGCAGACCGGGTTCCTCGGTGCCCGCTGCCGACCAGTCATGGGCGATCGCGTCGAACGCCTGTTCCAGCGATTCGATAGCGGGTGGATCCAGCCGCAGGATCGGGTAGCGCAGCACCCGTATCCACTCTTCCCGGCAGGCCGCGTTGGTGACGGCAAGCACCTCGCCCAGGTGCATCGCTTCGCGCAGCTCCGCCCGGCGTGGGTTGTCGAACACCAGCAGGTCGAGCCAGACGTTGGTGTCGAGCACGATGCGCGGCGGCATGGCATCGGCCGGGGCCGACGTAGCGATGATCCCGTCTGGCACCGTGGTCAGTGCTGCACTTCGCGAAGGTCGGCCGCCACGATGCGCCAGTCGCCGTCACCCTCGCGGGACAGCGTGTAGGTCCCGGCGAACCGGCGCACCTCGCCGCTGTCGGTGGTACTGGCGACTGCCACGGGTACACGGGCGCGGTCGCCGCCGGAAGCTTCCGGCTGGCCCGTGATCTCGACCGAGATCCCGCTGGTGCGGCTGAAGCCATCCCTGAACTGCTCGAGCGACTGGCCGCTGGCACGCCCGCCGTCCGCCCACAACCCATGGGCGGTGGCATGGTCGCCGGAGTCGATGGCGCCGTAGTAGGACTGTACGACCGTGCCCGCGGCGGCCGGATCCGCGCCAGCGGGTGGTGGCGGGGCGTAGCCGACGTCATCCACGAAACCGGTACCGTCAGCGGCGACCATTCCCGGTGCCTCCGCATCGCCGTCCCCGCCGATGATGACGGCCGTCCCGTCGGGGGACGGCAGGGCCTGCCCATCCGGGCCGGTGCCGTCTTCCAGCTCGAACAGCGGCTCCACATCCGCCTCGTCGCCGCGTTCGGACAGCGCGATGCCACGCGGGCCCGGTTCACCCGGCTCGGGCATGCCGGTCACCCCGCCGCGGGCATCCTCCGGCGCGGGCAGCGGCGCGCTGTCGGTGGCGTGGGCGTCCGGATCCCGGGTGACGGCTTCGGGGTCCGAACAGGCCGCCAGGAAAAGGACGAGGACAAGGCCGGGAACACGCATGTCAGCGCTCCAGGTCCAGGACCACGACGCCACGCCGGATGCCTGTCGAAGCGATGCGGTCTGAGCCGATGCGCTGCAGCAGGCTCTCATCCAGCACGTAGACGGGCTCCTGTCGTGTGTAATCGGTCAGCCACTGGCTCAGCAGCTCGCGCGAAGGCACGTCCAGCGCGCCGCCCCATGCGGGGATGTCGACCGACTCGATGGTCGGGTCCTGCAGGTGCAGCCCGCGGGTCCGGGGATCGAAGCGGAGCCCGCTGCTCAATGCGAAGGTACCCGGCTGCCCGACGGCGCGGCCGCCTGCCATCAGGCCCACTTCGAACTGCAGCCGCAGCCGGCTGCTGTCGTGGGGGATCGACAGGCTCGGCTGGCCGAGGCGCAGCGCGACGGTACCGCCCAGTTGTTCGTAGTCCTTCGGGAAGTTCCGGTCCAGCGCCCGTTGCAGCTGTGGCTGGGTGAAGGTGACCTGGCTGCCCAGCAGGGCTCCCATCGCCGACAACGTGGAACAGCCGGCCAGGACCAGCGTGGCCAGGAGTCCCAGTAGTAAGAGTGGAGCCTTGCGCATGTTCGATCCTGTACGGGGGCGGGGATGACGGTACGCAGTCCGGGTGAACGTGGGGTCAGGGCTGGACGGTCGATCCTAGCGCGCGGATGCTGCTTCCGTGTCGTGTCCGGCCGGCGCGCGTAGCCGTGGCAGGGGATCCAGCGCTCCGCCCGCGCCGTAGATGCCGTAGTGCAGGTGTGGTGGCGTGCCCTTGGCATTGCCACTGGTGCCGACCTGGCCGAGCACGTCGCCCGGGAATACCACGTCGCGCTCGGCGAGCCCTTCGGCCCAGCCGTCGAGGTGCGCGTAGTAATGCCGTTCCATGCCGGGGCCGAGCACCCATACCTGTTTGCCGCCCAGTCCGCCATCGCGCACCGCACTGACCACGCCGCGCGTGGTACTGCGTACCGCTGTCCCCCTGGCCGCGAAGATATCCACGCCTTCATGGGACCGGCCCGACCCGCGCGCTGCGCCCCAGGTGTCGGCGATGTCCCCGGCGGCCACGCCATCGACCGGCATCGGCAGGGAGGCTGGCGGATCGGCGCGCGAGATCTCCCACCACATCCGGGGGCTCGCCATGAACGGCTGCTGCCACGCCCACCAGCCGGCCAGTGCCAAGCCCAGCAGCAACAGCAGGTTCGCAAGCAGCCTCAGGGCGGCAGGCGTGCGTCGGGCAGGTGCTGCGGGTTCGGCCATGTGTTACAGCCTAGCCATGCTCCCCGACACGGATGCGTCAAGGCATCCGTCTAGCCCGCGGTGTCGCGGCGGCGGTGTCAGTCCTCGTTCGCCCCGGGCACGAATTCGGCGACCAGCTGTTTCTGCAGCTGGGCAGGCACCGGCTCGTAGTGGCTGAAATCCAGCGAGTAGCGTCCCAGCCCGGCCGTGGCCGACTTGAGTTCGGTCGCGTAGCCGTCCAGTTCCGACAGCGGTACCTGTGCCTTCAGCACGATGCCGCCCGATCGCCCCCGGTCCGTGCCGCTGATCCTGGCGCGCCTGCCCGCCAGGCCGCCGCTGATATCGCCGACGTACTGCTCGGGAACGCTCACCTCCAGGTCGACGACCGGCTCCAGCACCTGCGGTCGTGCCCTGGCCACCGCGTCGAGGAACGCGCGCCTGCCTGCCGCGATGAAGGCCACTTCCTTGCTGTCGACGCTGTGGTGCTTGCCGTCATGCACCACCACCCGCAGGTCCTGCATCGGGTAGCCGGCGACGGCACCTTCCTTCATCGCCTGCCGCACGCCTTTCTCCACCGCGGGCAGGAACTGCCCGGGGATCGCACCACCCTTGACCGCATCCACGAAGTCGAAGCCGCCGCCGCGCGGGAGCGGCTCGACGCGCAGGAAGACCTCGCCGAATTGGCCGGCGCCGCCGGTCTGCTTCTTGTGCCGGTGGTGGCCCTCCGCGGTGGCTCCGATGGTTTCGCGATAGGCGATGCGCGGCGGGTGGGTCCCGACTTCGATGCCGTGGCGGTCGCGCAGGCGGTCGAGCTGGATCCGCAGGTGCAGGTCCGACAGGCCGCGGACGATGGTTTCGTTGGTCTCCTCCTCGTGCTCGACCTGGAAGCACGGGTCCTCGTCGGCGAGCTTGCGAAGGGCCGTGGCGAGCTTCTGCTCCTGTCCCCGGCGCGACGCTTCGACCGCAAGGCCGAACATCGGCTTGGGGAACGCCAGCGGCGAGAGGTGGATCTGGTCCTCGTCGTGGCTGTCGTGCAGCACCGCGTCGAAATGCAGCTCCTCGACCTTGGCGACCGCCGCGATGTCGCCCGGTATCGCGCGGTCGATCTCGACATGGTCCTTCCCCTGCAGCCGGAACAGGTGGCCCACCTTGAATGGCTTGCGGCCGTCGTCGATGAAGAGCTGGCTGTCGCGCCGCACCGTGCCCTGGTAGACCCGGAACACGCCGAGCTTGCCGACGAACGGGTCATGGATGATCTTGAACACATCCGCGATGACGTGTGCATCCGCATCCGGCACCGCCTGGATACGCTCCCGCCCGGGGCCTTTTTCGAACGGCGGGGCATTGGCTTCGCCGGGGTTGGGAAACCACCTGTCCGCGACATTCAGCATCTCCCGTATCCCGGCTCCGCTGCGCGCCGAGCAGAACAGCACGGGTACCAGGTGGCCTTCGCGCAGGCACTGCTCGAAGGCATCGTGCAGCTCCTGTCCCGACAGGCTCTGTTCGCCCAGGTCGAGGTAGCGTTCCATGACGGTCTCGCTCACCTCCACCACCTGGTCGATGATGCGCTGGTGCCAGTCCGCGACCGGCCCCAGGTCGCTGTCACCTTCGCTGTTGCCGAGGCAGTCCACCACCGTCGTGCCGCCGTGGGCGGGCAGGTTCAGCGGCAGGCAATGGGCGCCCAGCGAGGTGCGGATATCGTCCAGGACGGTGGCCAGGTCCGGTGCCTGGTCGATCTTGTTGACCACCAGCACCCGGCAGAGCCCGCGCGTTGCAGCGTGCTCCATCATCCGCCGGGTGCCGTGGTCGACGCCGCTCCCGGCGTCCACGACCACGGCGACGGTCTCCACCGCCGCCAGTGCCGACAGGGCGGGACCGCGGAACTCGGGATAGCCCGGGGTATCGACCAGGTTGAGGTGCATGCCATCGTGGTCGACGGAGGCGATCGCGATGTCGAGCGAATGACCGCGCTGTCGCTCGACCGGATCGAAATCGGACACGGTGTTGCCGCGTTCGACGCTGCCTGCCGACTGGATGGCGCCGCCGGCGTGCAGCAGGGCTTCGAACAGGGTGGTCTTGCCGGCGGCGGCGTGGCCTGCGAGGGCCACGTTGCGGATATCTGAAGTGGAATGGGACATGAGCGGACTTCTCCCGTGCGAAGGGTGGAAGGCCGTCATGGCTGTCCGCGCTGGGCGCCCGAGCGGAGCGCTCGGCGGGCGGTCATGGCGGGAGGCCGGCGCGGGGCCGGAACGCCAGACTCGCGCCGGGCGCAGGTCCGGTCAAGCCCGGGCGCACGTCCCGGTAACACCCGGCGGACTATCGTGCGCGCTCCCCACACAGCCAAGGAGAAGCACATGGGCATTTCACGCCACGCCACCGCACACTGGGAAGGCGACCTCAAGAGCGGCCGCGGGCAGCTCAGCACCCCAGCCAGCGGACTGATGGACAAGACCGCCTATGGCTTCAACAGCCGCTTCGGTGACGAGAAGGGCACCAACCCCGAGGAGCTCATCGCCGCCGCCCATGCCGGTTGCTTCACGATGTTCCTGTCCAACCAGCTCGCCGAAGCCGGGCATCCGGCCGAGCGGCTGGATACGCGCGCCGAGGTCGACCTGTCCACCGAGGGTGGCCCGTCGCTGTCCCAGATCCGGTTGGTGCTGGAGGCCGAGGTGCCCGGCATCGATGACGCCCGTTTCCAGGAACTGGCGCGCGACGCCAAGGACAACTGCCCGGTATCGAAGGCGCTGTCGTCGGTGCCGATGAAGCTTGAGGCGACGCTCAAGGGCTGAGCGCGCGCAGTTCCGCCGCGCTAGCGGTTCGAACCCAGGGTCCGCGGGCGCGGCTACCAGTCGATGTGCCCGCGGACCACCAAGCACGATTGCCCGCCCGACCAGATGTCGCCTTCGTCGTCGACCCGCAGGTGCAGCCGGGCATCGAAGCCGACCTCGCGGCCCTGGCTGGCCACGTAGCGGCCGCCCGTCCCCGGCAGGGCATCGTTGTGGGCCAGCCAGGCCGCCAGCGTGGCGTTCGCCGCACCGGAGGCGGCATCCTCGAAAGGCTCGCCTGCGCCGACGAATGCACGCACCGCCAGGTCATGGTCGCCACCATCGCGGGTGCGGGCGTAGGCGCACACGCCCATGGATTTCGTGCTGGCCGCGAGTGCCGCGATGGCCGGCCAGTCGGGGCGGGCGGAGCGCAGGCTTTCCTCGTCCGCCACCTCCGCCACCCACCAGCGGCGGCCGCCATCCATCAACGCCGGCGGCAGGTGGCCTGGCGCGAGACCCTTCAAGGCCGCTTGCAGTCCGGCACTCGCCGGATCGCCCACCTCGACGACCTGCGCCCGCGGTACCCGCACGGCGACGCGGCGGCCGGGCCCTTCGCCCTCGATGGCGAGCGGCAACAGGCCGACCGCGCCTTCCTGCACCAGCCGGCCATCGCGGACCTTGACCATGTCCGCCTCCAGCAGCGCATACGCGGTGCCGACGCTGGGATGGCCGGCGAAGGGCACCTCGCGGGTCGGACTGAACATGCGGACCCGGTAGTCCGCGGAGGCGTCGGTCGGCGCGAATACGAAGGTCGTCTCCGGCCTGCGGTTCCAACGCGCGATCGCCTGCATGTCGCCGTCGTCCAGGCCCTCGCTGTCGAGCACCACCGCCAGTGGATTGCCGGCGCCGGGCCGGTCGGCGAAAACATCCAACTGCAGGTAGCGGCGAAGCGTCATCGTAGATGGGGTTCCTTGGCGTCGCGCCGGGGGTCGGTTCGACTAGAATCGGTCCTTCATGCCCATCCCCCGTGCAGGAGGACCGACAGCGCGCTGCGGTTCGCAGGGACGCATCCGGAGGGGCGGGATTCTAGAGGTTTTGCGGCGGCGTTCGGTTAGCGCGAGGTCACGTGGTGGCACAGGCAGCGGGTTGGGTGGTACTGAAGTTCGGCGGCACGTCGGTGTCGCAACGTGGCCGCTGGGACACCATCGGACGCATCGCCGCCAAACGCGCGCAGGAAGAACAGTGTCGCGTGCTGGTGGTGGTCTCGGCGCTGTCGGGCGTCACCAACGAGTTGCAGGCGATCGCCAATGGCGATGATGTTGGCGGCCGCGTCCACGCGCTGGTGCAGCGTCACGAAGGCTTCTGCCGGGAGTTGGGGCTCGATCCGGCCAGTGTGCTGGGCGAACGGCTCGGAGCTCTGCAGGGGTTGGCTTCGGATCCTAGGGCCGCGAGCCGCCCGCTCGACTGGCAGGCGGAAGTACTGGCGCAGGGCGAGCTGCTGTCCTCGACGCTCGGCGCCCATTACCTGCACGCCAGCGGGCTGGATTTCGGTTGGTGCGATGCGCGCGACTGGCTGCAGGCCGTCGCGTTGCCGAACCAGAGCGCCTGGGCAGGACGGCTGGCGGTGAACTGCAACCGTGAGGCCGCGCCGGGCTTCGTCGAGCGTTTTGCGGCGCAACCGGCACGGATGCTGCTGACCCAGGGCTTCATTGCCCGGCACGAGGACGGCGGTACCGCGGTGCTCGGTCGGGGCGGCTCGGATACATCAGCCGCCTGCCTCGGCGCGCTGCTCGGTGCGCGGCGGGTCGAGATCTGGACCGACGTGCCGGGCATGTTCAGCGCCAACCCGCGCGAGGTGCCTGATGCCCGCCTGCTGGCCCGGCTTGATTACGCCGAGGCTCAGGAAATCGCCACCACCGGCGCCAAGGTGCTGCACCCACGCTCGATCGGCCCGTGCCGCCATGCCGGCGTGCCGATGGCGATCCTCGATACCGCGCGGCCCGACCTGCCGGGCACGCGCATTGATTCCAGTGCCGCCACGGTGCCGGGGGTCAAGGCGATCAGCCGGCGCGACGGCGTGGTGCTGGTGTCGATGGAGAGCATCGGGATGTGGCAGCAGGTCGGCTTCCTGGCCGATATCTTCGAGCGCTTCCGTCGCCACGGCCTCTCGGTGGACCTGATCGGTTCCTCCGAAACCAACGTCACCATCTCGCTCGACCCCAGCGAGAACCTGGTGACCACCAACGTGCTCGAGGCGCTGGCTGCCGACCTGGGCGAGATCTGCCGGGTGAAGGTGATCGTGCCCTGCGCCGCCATCACCCTGGTCGGCCGCGGCATGCGCTCGTTGCTGCACCGCCTGTCCGATATCTGGGCGGCGTTCGGCCGCGAGCGCGTGCACCTGATCTCGCAATCGTCGAACGACCTCAACCTGACCTTCGTGATCGACGAGGCCGATGCCGACGGGCTGCTGCCTTTGCTGCACGCCGAGCTGATCCGCGGCGGCGCCATGCCGGTACTCGATGCCAGCGTGTTCGGCCCGAGCTGGAAGGAGATCACCTTCGGGCCGGTGCAGCGGCCGCAACCCTGGTGGGTGGGGCGGCGCGAGCGCCTGCTCGAGATGGCAGGCGCCGGCACGCCGCGTTACGTCTACGACCTGGCGACGGTGCGCGAGCGCGCACGTGGCCTGCTCGCAAGTGACGCGGTGGATCGCTGCTTCTTCGCCATCAAGGCCAATCCCCACCCGGCGATCCTGCATGCCGTGACCACCGAAGGCTTCGGTTTGGAGTGTGTGTCCCGCGGCGAGCTGGACCACGTATTCGGTGTGCTGCCCGAGCTCTCGCCGCAGCGGGTGCTGTTTACGCCGAGCTTCGCGCCGCGCGGTGAGTACGAGCACGCCTTCGATCGCGGCGTGGCTGTCACCATCGACAACCTCGAGGCCTTGCAGCGCTGGCCGGAACTGTTCCGCGGGCGCACCGTGTGGCTGCGGCTCGACCTTGGCCGGGGCGAAGGCCACCACGAGAAGGTCAAGACCGGCGGCGCCGCAGCCAAGTTCGGCCTGCCGCTGGCGAAGTTCGACGCCTTCCTCGCGCTCGCGCGTTCGCTGGACGTGCGCATCAGCGGCCTGCACGCCCACCTCGGCAGCGGCATCGACGACCCCCTGCATTGGCGGGAGGTCTACGCCAACCTGGCAGGCCTTGCCGACGCGGTCGGCACCGTGGAAACCATCGACATCGGCGGCGGCCTGGGCGTGCCATATACGCCCGATGCGCAGCATTTCGACCTGGTCGCCTGGCGCAACGGGCTCGACGAGATCAAGGCGGCCTACCCACGCTACGGACTGGTGATCGAGCCGGGACGCTACCTGGTGGCGGAGTCCGGCGTGTTGTTGCTGTCGGCCACCCAGGTGGTGGAGAAGGACGGCATCGTGCGGGTGGGGGCGAATGCCGGCATGAACGCCCTGATGCGGCCGGCGGTGTACGAAGCCTGGCACGGCATCCATAACCTCAGCCGCCTCGACGACGCGGATACCGCCGCCTTCGACGTGGTCGGGCCGATCTGCGAGACCGGAGACGTGCTGGGTCGCAACCGCCTGTTGCCGACGGCCACCGCCGAGGGCGACATCCTGCTGGTCGCCGACGCCGGGGCCTACGGCATGGTCATGGCCAACACCTACAACCTGCGGGCATTGCCGGCAGAGGACATCATCGAATGAGTCAGGACACCTGGCGTTTCAACCGGGATGCCATCAAGACGTTCCGCTTCGTGCGTTGCGGGTTCGATTCCGCCACCGGCGTCGCGCAGCTGGTATATGCCTTCGACCAGGGGCCGGAGCTGGTGGAGACAGTCACCGTGCCGGGCGCGCCGTTCGACCTGGACGATGCACGCCTGTCGGCGGTTGAGCGGGCGCTGCGCCTACTGCACCTGATCGCCGGCGTCAGTTACTACAAGGCGGCCGTGCCGGACACCATCTCGATCGATGGTTACGTGATCGACGAGGCCACCGCCGCCCTGCTGGAGACGGTCTATCTCAACGGCCTGGGCGAGTTCGCCTATCGCAACGGGCTCGACCTGCATGGCCGCATCCGCTTCCCGCATTCGGGCGAAGCCGGCGTCGCCCCGGCGGCGGGGCTCGACGGGCATGCCATCGTCGCGATCGGTGGCGGCAAGGACTCGCTGGTCAGCATCGAGGCGCTGCGCGCGCTGGACGTGCAGCAGACGGTCAGCTGGATTGGCGGCTCGCAGCTGATCAAGGCCTGTGCGGAACGGACCGGGCTGCCGACGCTGAACATCGGCCGTGCGCTGGCCCCTCAACTGTTCGAGTACAACCGGCAGGGCGCGTGGAACGGCCACATCCCGGTGACGGCGGTCAATTCGGCGATCCTGGTGCTGGCCGCGCTGGTGCTCGGACACGACCAGGTCGTGTTCTCCAACGAGCGTTCGGCCAGTTACGGCAGCCAGATCGAAGGCACCGGCGAGGTCAACCACCAGTGGTCCAAGGGCTGGGCGTTCGAACAGGCGTTCGCGGCGCACGTGTCGGGGCGCGTGGCGGCGGACCTGCGCTACTACTCGCTGCTTCGCCCGCTGAGCGAACTCGCGGTGGCGCGCCAGTTCACCCGCAGCGACCGCTACGACGCGCATTTTTCCAGTTGCAACCGCAACTTCCATATCCTGGGCGAGCGCCCGGTCAACCGCTGGTGCGGCGTCTGCCCCAAGTGCCACTTCGTATTCCTGGCGCTGGCACCTTTCATGAGCAAGCCGCGACTGGTGGGCATCTTTGGCCGCAACCTGCTGGACGACCCGGCGCAGACCGCAGGCTACGACGCGCTGCTGGAATACCGCGACCACAAACCATTCGAGTGCGTGGGCGAGGCCCGCGAATCACGCGCCGCGATGGCGGCATTGGCCGGCCGCCCGGAGTGGCGCGAGGATGCTTTGGTGAAGCGGTTCGCGAGGGAGATCCAGCCGTTGCTCGATCCCGCCGAGCTGGAGATCGCACCGCTGCTGGTACTCGATGACGAGCAAGGCATTCCGCCTGCCTTGTGGGAACGGCTGCGTGCGCATCTCACAGCTTGAGGGCCAGCGCGTCGCCCTGTGGGGGTGGGGCAGGGAAGGACGTGCGGCATGGCGGGCCCTGCGCTCTCGCTTGCCGGAGTTGCCGCTGACCCTGTTCTGCACTCCGGACGAGGCCGCGGAGGCGCATGCCCTGGGTGATTCGTGGCTGGCGCCGGAAGGCGCACCGGATGCGGATCGCCTGTCGAGCTTCGACGTCGTGGTGAAGTCGCCGGGCATCAGCCCGTACCGGCCCGAGGCGCTCGTCGCCGCGGATCGCGGAACCCGGTTCATCGGCGGCACCGCGATGTGGTTCGGCGAACGCGCCGGCGAGGACGGGGTGGTTGCGTCCACCATCTGCGTCACCGGGACCAAGGGCAAGAGCACCACCACCGCGCTGCTGGCGCACCTGCTCAGGGCGGGGGGCACGCGCACCGCGCTGGCCGGCAACATCGGCATGCCGCTGCTCGAGCTGCTCGACCCGCCGGTGGAGCCGCAGGCGTGGGCAATCGAGCTCTCGAGCTACCAGACCGGTGATGTCGCGGCCAGCGGCGCACGGCCGGAGGTGGCGGTCGCCCTCAACATTTTCCCCGAGCACCTGGACTGGCACGGCAGCGAAGCGCGCTACATCAGCGACAAGCTGCAGTTGCTCACCGGTGCTCGCCCGCGCGTGGCGGTACTGAACGCGAACGACCCGCGGCTGACGGCGCTGTCGCTGCCCGACAGCGAAACCCTCTGGTTCGGGGACCGGCGCGGCTGGCACCTGCGCGGCGACGTGCTGTACCGCGCCGATCGCGAGGTGATGGACACCTCCAGCCTGCCACTGCCGGGGCGCCACAACCGGGGCAATCTCTGTGCCGTGCTCACGGCGCTGGAGGCCATGGGCCACGATGGCGTCGCACTGGCACCGCACGCGGCATCGTTCCTGCCGTTACCCCACCGCCTGCAGGTGCTGGGACAACGCGATGGCACCACCTGGGTCAATGATTCCATCAGCACCACGCCGCACGCGACGCTGGCGGCGCTCGAGTGCTTCGGCGAGCGGCGCATCGCGTTGCTGGTCGGAGGCCATGACCGCGGGGTCGACTGGAGTGGAACCGCCGATGCGCTGGCCGCTCGCTCGCCGCTGGCGGTGGTGACGATGGGCGCCAACGGCCCGCGCATCCACCGGTTGCTGGAGGGGCGAGGCTCCTACCGCCTGTGCGCGGCAGCCGATCTCGCGGATGCGGTGGAGCAGGCGCGCGAGGCGTTGGGCGGTGATGGGGTCCTGTTGCTGTCTCCCGGCGCGCCGAGCTTCGGCCCCTATCGCGACTACGTCGAGCGCGGTCGCCATTTCGCCAGCCTCGCCGGCTTCGACCCCGATGCGATCAGCACCATCCAGGGGCTGGGCATCCATTGAATCCGTCGCCTTCACGGCGACACGCTACTCTCGACGGCGTCTTTCCATCACCGGGAACCGCCGTCATGAGCATGCGCCGCCTCGCAGTATCGATGTCGTTGATGTTGCTCGCCGCCCCTGCATTCGCGGCGGTCCAGACCGAGACGGTGGAGTGGGAGATGGATGGCACTGCCTTCAGCGGCGTACTGGTCTACGACGATGCGAATTCGATCAAGCGGCCGGGCGTGGTGATGGTGCCGAACTGGATGGGTGTGACCGGCGCCTCGGTGGAGAACGCCAAGCGGATCGCCGGGGACGACTACGTGGTGTTGGTGGCCGACGTTTACGGCAAGGACAACAGGCCGGCGGACCGCGAGGAGGCCGCCAAGATCTCGGGCGAGCTGCGCGACGATCGCGAACTGCTGCGGAACCGCGTCTCCAAGGCGGTGGAAGTCCTGCGGGCGCAGGCCGGTGGCGCACCCGTTGATGCCGATGCCATCGCCGCGATCGGCTTCTGCTTCGGCGGGACCAGCGTGCTCGAGCTGGCGCGCGCGGGCAGCGACATCGCTGGTGTCGTCAGTTTCCACGGGGGACTCTCCACGCCGCTCCCGGCAGGGGACGATGCGGTGGACACCTCGATCCTGGTGCTCAATGGCGCTGACGATCGGGGCGTGAGCGACGAGGACATCGCCGCGTTCGAGCGTGAGATGGACGCCGCCGGCGCCGACTGGCAGTTCGTCAACTTCAGCGGAGCGGTGCACTGCTTCGCCGAGCCGGAAGCCAACCACCCGCCGGGCTGCGTCTACGACGAACGCGCCGCCACGCGTGCCTACGAAATGATGGAGGACTTCCTGGAAGAGCGGTTCAGCGGAGCAGCCGTCTCCCGCTGAGGCGCACGCGGTCAGTGATCCCGGCTGATCGCGTACTCCACCAGCCCGCGCAGCGCGGCGATGTGCTCGTTCTCCTCCAGCCCGTCCAGCGCCTCGTTCGCCCGTAGCGCGAAATCCCGTGCGCGCTGGCGGCTGTACTCCAGCCCGCCGGTGGCCTGGATGGCGGCCAGTACCTCGGGCAGGGCGTCGGCATCGCCCTGTTCGATCGCCTCGCGCAGCTTCGCCGCGGTTGCCTGGTCGGCTCGGCCGATCGCGTGGATAAGTGGCAAGGTGGCCTTGCCTTCGGCCAGGTCGTCGCCGAGGTTCTTGCCCAGGGTCTGCGCATCCGAGGCGTAATCGAGCACGTCGTCGGCGATCTGGAACGCGTGCCCCAGGTGGAGCCCATAGTCATGCATGCGCTGCTGGGTCGCCTCGTCGGCACCGGCCAACAGCGCGCCCAGCCGGGTGGCGGCGGCGAACAGCACCGCCGTCTTGCGTTCGATCACGCGCAGGTAAGCGGCCTCGTCGGTATCCGCATTGCGGACATGCAGCAGTTGCAGCACCTCGCCTTCGGCGATCCGGTTGGTGGTGTCGGCGAGGATCTGCATCACCGGCATGCTGTCCAGCTCGACCATCATCTGGAAACTGCGCGAATACAGGAAGTCGCCGACCAGCACGCTGGCGGCATTGCCCCAGACGGCGTTGGCGGTCTTGCGGCCACGTCGGAGGTCGGACTCGTCGACGACGTCGTCGTGCAGCAACGTGGAGGTGTGGATGAACTCCACCACCGCAGCGAGCTGGTGCGCGCGCGGCCCGTGGTGGCCCAACGCGCCGGCCGCCAGCAACAGCAGCATCGGGCGCAGGCGCTTGCCACCCGCACCGATGATGTACTCCGCGACCTGGTTGATCAGCACCACGTCGGACGCGAGCCGGTCCCGGATCAGCGTGTCCACCGCCTGCATGTCGTCCCGAGCCAGGGACTGGATGGCGGTCAGGTCGGGGAGCGCGAGGGGTCTGGCGGAGGCGTGCATGCAGGAACCGGCGTCGGGGGACGGCCGATTATAGAGGCTAGGAAGCCGGCCCTCCGGCGGTCTGCCGCCGAGGGCCGGTGTGGATGCTTCCGTCCTACCGCTTCATCGGGTAGTGCCGGTGCGCAGGTCCCGCGCCTCCAGCCGCGCCGCATTCTCACGGTACTCCAGCCGCCCGTGGCGGCCCTGGTCACCCAGGCTCAACTGGCGCAACTCGAAGGGCGCCGTGAGCCCGCGATAGAGCTCCGGCGCGAACTCCAGCGTCAGCGCCTGCCGGCCAGGACGGAGCCAGTCCGCGGAATGGCCGACCGCCGCCGGGCGCAGTGACCCCGAAGCGTCGGTGCCATGGAGCACGGTGCGGACCTCGTAGCGGCCCTCGCTCGCGACCTGCAGCGGCACGGTGACTTCCAGCCCGTCCGGGCCGGTGGTGACGGCGTAACTGCCGCCCAACCTCGCCGTGGGTGCGGTGACTTCCAGCGCAACCTTCGCATCCCGCAGCAGCGGCTCCCCCGCGGCTTCGCCCACGGCGAACGCATGGGCTTCCCACAGGCCGGGTTGCGACGACGCCTGCCGTGGCAGCTGGGCCTGCAGGCGATAGCCTCCGGCAGTGCGGACCGGGGTCAGGTCGAAGGTCCGCCCGTCGGGCGCGGTCAGCAGCCCGCCCAGTCGTTGCAGCGGCGGTGTCCCGGCGGGGGCGACCAGCTCGGCGTCGATCGATACCGAATCCCCGGTGAGCTTGGTGGTATCCGGATTGACCAGCTTCAGCGCGTACGGGCTGTCGGGCTCGTGGACGTGCACCACGTAGCGCCCGCGTGCGTCGGGTACCTGGATGTCGAATCGGCCCGCACCGAGTTCCGGGCGGAGGCGGAAGCCCAGCGAACCCGCGGCGAAGGGCGCGCCGGTGGCTGCCCGCAGCTCGCTCGCAGGGGCGTTGCGATCCGTCGCGGTGGCCGGGTCCAGCACGCGGCCGCCCCGGAGGATGCGCATGTCCGACGGCTGCACGGCGGCGGCAGCGCCGCGTTCCGGACTCACCAGCACCATGGCACCGGGACGCGTCGTGTGGACGGTATGGCCGCGCGCCAATTCCCTTGCATCCACCGTGGTCCAGTAATCGCGGCTGGTGGCGGTGAAAGGCTGGGGGGCATCAAGGGTGGTGCTGGAGTCGATCGCCCAGGAAAAGCGCACCGGCTCGCGCTCGATGCCTGGCGGGTTGGCCGGGGCGTCCTTCGCCAGCACGGCGACCTTCTGGTCGGCGGGTGAGGCGGCCAGCGGGTGGGACGGTTCGCTTGCGGATGCTTCCTGTGCAAACACCGGGCCCGTGGCAAGCGCGAAGCCGATGGACAGGCACAGCGTGTGGATGGTCGTTGTCCTCATGGTCGGGCTCCTCAAAGGTCGTTGCGCAGGATCACGTCCAGGCCGAAGCAGTCGCGCCGGCTCTGGTTGTGGTTGAGCACCCGGCCACTGCTGGTGCGCTGGTGGTCGCGGAACCAGGTGATGCCGGCCGCCTGCTGGCTGCCGCATTCCAGGAACCCGTCCGAGCAGGAGGAAAGCCAGTTCTGGGTGAACTCCAGCCCGACACTCTGGGCGTAGCCGCCGCAGGTGGCGTTCGAGCTGAAGGGCATGGACGCGACGTCCGTCCCGACGACGTTGTAGAAGTTGCGCGGCAACGAGGGACGTCCGCTGGTGCCGTACAGCCAGTTGGCGTTGTAGCTCGCCATCCAGCTCACCTGTTGCATGCGCACCGCATCGTTCTGGTAACCCAGCAGCCAGCCCAGTGCGCTTTCGAAGGCGTTGCCGGCAATGACGGCATCGGCCAACGGCGTACCGGCCGAGGACGGTGCCAGCGCGTTGACCCAGCGGACCCTGTTGATGATGCCGGGGTAGCGGCTGTCCCAGGTCGGGTTGGACATGATCCAGCGCATGACGTTGCCGCCGTTGCTGTGGGTCAGCACCACCAGGTCGGTGATGCCCTTGCTGGCGATGAACTGCTGCAACTGCCCCGCCAGGCAACCGGCGGCCGCGGGCTCCCACATGTACCGGGTGAAGTCGCAGTTGATGACGACGTAGTTGTTGGCATCCGGCAGGCCTTGCCGGATCGAGTTGATGTTGGCGGTGGTCCAGTAGTCGCCGGCGGCGTTGGTCTGGCTGCCCGTCCCATGGACGAAGGCAACCCCGGTGGAAGCCAGCGCGGGGGCGGTGGCAAGTGCTGACACAAGGAACAGGGCTTGGCGTATCACGGTATCCCTCCCAAGTCGCAGGCAACCCTGGTGCAAGTTCCTTGCGCACTGGCAAGGTTGCGGTTGGCCCGGCATGCGCTTCCCTACGCCGGAGTACGTTCACGGCCGACCGTACTCTCCGTTTGGCCGGGAGTCATGTTGCGTTGCGTGATGCGTGCCGGGCGACCTACCCGCGGACGGGGGATGGTCCGACAACGGGCGCCGGACCCGGTGGGTATACTGGCCCGTCCGTCGCCAGCGTGGCGACCCAGACCACCGGACAGGAACCAGACTCATGGCACGTGGCGTAAACAAGGTGATCCTCGTCGGCAACCTCGGCAACGACCCCGAGACCAAGTACACCCAGGGCGGCATGGCCGTGACCACCCTCAGCCTGGCCACCACCAGCGTGCGCAAGGATCGCGAAGGCAACACCCAGGAGCGCACCGAATGGCACCGGGTGAAGCTGTTCGGCAAGCTTGGCGAGATCGCCGGCGAGTACCTGCGCAAGGGTCGCCAGGTCTACATCGAGGGTTCGATCCGCTACGACAAGTTCACCGGCCAGGACGGGGTCGAGAAGTACTTCACCGACATCGTTGCCGACGAGATGCAGATGCTCGGCGGCGGCGGTGAGGGTGGCGGCGCAGGCGGTGGCGGTGGTGGGCGCAGCGAACGTCCCTCGCGCCCGGCTCCGCGCCAGGAGGCGCCCCGCAAGGAAGCGCCGCCGGCCAAGTCGAACGACTTCGGCAGTGATTTCGCGGACGACGACATTCCGTTCTGATCGCCTGTTGCCGCGCAAAAGCGAGAGCCCCTCATCGAGGGGCTCTTTGTTTGTGAGGGGGGTGGAATCGCAGCCGAGTGACGCTGGCCCGCTAGCCATCCAGCGCATAACATCGAAGTTTCGTTCATCCCGGGGTCAACTTCGATGAAAGCGTGCCTTGCCGTGCTTCCGCTGCTGGCGGTTCTCGCCGTGCCGTCCGCGCCCGCCCGGGCGCAGGACGATACCCGTGGATTGCAGCCGGCCGATCTGGCGGCCATGGACCGCTACTCTTCTCCGACGCTTTCGCCCGACGGCCGCATGGTCGTCTTCGCGCGCCGCAGCGTGGACCTGGAGGCGAACACCAGTACGACCAGCCTCTGGCTGGAAAACCTGGTCGCCCGTGACGCCGCACCCCCGGTGCGGCTGACACCGGTGGACTGGAACGTGAACTCCCCGGCGTTCTCGCCCGATGGCCGGTCCGTGTACTTCCTGAGCGGCAAGTCCGGCAGTTCGCAGCTGTACTCGATTCCGCTGGATGGAGGCACGCCGCGGCGCCTGACCGACTTCCCGGTCGATGTCGAGGGATACCGGGTCTCGCCCGATGGGTCCCGGGTGGCGATCAACGTGGCCGCCTTTCCCGGGTGCGACGGCGACCTCGCATGCACCAGCAAGCGGTTGCAGGACCAGGAGACGAGTAGTTCCACCGGCGTCGTCTACGACCGGATGTTCGTGCGCCACTGGGATGCGTGGCGCGACGGTCGCATGAACCGGCTGTTCGTGGCGGATATCCCATCCGGCAAGGGCATGGTGGGCGATGCCACGGCCTTGGCCACGGACGTGTCGGGAGACGTGCCCTCGCGACCTTTCGGGGACAGCAGTGAATACACCTGGTCGCCGGATGGGCGCTCCATCGTGTTCAGCGCCCGCGACGCGGGGCCGGACGAGCCGTGGTCGACCAACTTCGACCTCTGGCTCGCCAGCGCGGATGGAAAAGGCGCCTCGCGAAACCTCACCGCCGCGAACCCTGCGTGGGACACCGGCGCTGTTTTCTCGCCCGATGGCCGGACGCTGTTCTATCGCGCGATGAAGCGTCCGGGCTTCGAGGCGGACCGCTTCGGCCTGATGGCGCTCGACCTGGCCAGTGGCGAACAGCGCGAGATCGCACCCGACTGGGACCGGTCGGCCAGCAGCATCGTGGTGTCCGAAGACGGGGAAACCCTCTACGTCACCGCGCAGGACACGGGCGAGTACCCGCTGGTCGCGGTCCATGTCGACAGCGGCGGTGTCACCCGGCTGATCGGCGACGGCAGCATCGGGTCCGTGGACCTGCAGGACGGCACGCTTGCCTTCACCCGCGCCAGCCTCGCCACCGGGCCACAGGTGATGGTCGGTGGGATCAACGGCGCGCCTCTCCGCGAGATCACGCCGTCGGCGGGGGAGATGTTGCCCGGCGTCGGTTTCGGCGAGTTCGAACAGTTCACGTTCAAGGGCTGGAACGAGGACACCGTGCACGGGTACGTGGTCAAGCCCTGGAATTACGAGGAGGGCCGCAAGTATCCGGTGGCGTTCCTCATCCACGGTGGGCCCCAGGGCAGTTTCGGCAACGGCTGGAGCTATCGCTGGAATCCGCAGACCTACGCCGGGCAGGGCTATGCGGTGGTCATGATCGACTTCCATGGTTCCACCGGCTATGGACAGGCGTTCACCGACGCCATCAGCCAGCACTGGGGCGACCGCCCACTGGAGGACCTGCAGAAGGGATGGAGGGCCGCGCAGCAGCAGTACCCGTTCCTGGACGGCGACAACGCCTGCGCGCTGGGTGCCAGTTACGGCGGCTACATGGTCAACTGGATCGCAGGCAACTGGAACGAGCCATGGAAGTGCCTGGTCAACCATGATGGCGTCTTCGACACTTGGATGATGGGCTTCGCGACCGAAGAGCTGTGGTTCACCGAGTGGGAGAACGGAGGCACGCCGTGGGAGGTGCCGGAGAACTACCAGCGCTTCAATCCCAGCCGCCATGTCGACAAGTGGCGCGTGCCGATGCTGGTCATCCACGGCGAGAAGGATTTCCGGATCCCGGTGAGCCAGGGGCTGGCGGCATTCACGGCCTTGCAGCGGCAGGGTATCGAGTCGAAGTTCCTGTATTTCCCCGACGAGAACCACTGGGTACTGAAGCCGGCCAACAGCGTGCAATGGCACGAGACCGTCAACGACTGGCTCGAGCAGCACCTCGGCCAGTAGCGGCCGCCACGCGGCAGGCAGGCCCGCCGCACCCCCGAAGCATTGCCGGAGTCCCCGATGTCCGTACCCGCATCGACCGCGTTGATCACCAACGATGCCACCGTGCTCGGCCTGCTGGCGATCACGCTGGGCGCCGTCTTCTGGACCGCGTCGCGGCCTTCGGGCTTCTGGCAGAAGTTCTACAGCTACGTGCCCGCGCTGCTGATGTGCTATCTGCTGCCGTCGGTCTACCACAGCATCGGATTGATCGACGGCAACGCCTCGGGGTTGTATCCGATGGCGCGCGATTACCTGTTGCCGAGCTCGCTGGTGCTGCTGTGCATCGCCATCGATCTTGGCGCGGTACTGCGGCTCGGGCCGCGGGCGGTGATCATGTTCCTGACCGGTACCGTCGGCGTGATGCTCGGGGCGGTCGTGGCATTCCTCGCGATGGGCATCATCCAGCCCGAGGCGGTCGCCGGGGAGACGTGGCGCGGGATGACCACCGTGGCAGGCAGCTGGATCGGCGGTGGCGCCAACCAGGCCGCGATGAAAGAAGTCTTCGAGGTCGAGACGACCCTGTTCGGCCAGTTCGTCGCCGTGGACGTGCTGGTGGCAAATGTCTGGATGGCGGTGTTGCTGCTGCTGGCCGCCCGCGCCAACGCCTTCGACCGCTGGACCCGCGCGGACACCACCGCCATCGACGACCTCAAGCGCCGCATCGAGGCCTACCAGGCCCAGCACTCACGCATCCCGACCTTGCCGGACCTGATGGTGGTGCTGGCGGTCGGTCTCGGTGCGACCGGGCTGGCGCACGCGCTGGCCGAGCCCCTGGTGGCGTGGATCACCAGCCTGCCGGCGGAGTGGCGGCTGCAGGACTACAGCCTGGACTCGAGGTTCTTCTGGATCGTCCTGATCGCCACCACCGTGGGGCTGGCACTGAGCTTCACCCCGGCCCGCCGGCTGGAAGGGGTGGGCGCCTCGAGGATCGGCTCGGCGATGCTCTACGTGCTGGTGGCGACCATCGGCATGCACATGGACCTGGGCGCGTTGCTGGACCGTCCGTGGCTGTTCCTGCTCGGGCTGATCTGGATCAGCGTGCACGCGGGGCTGATGCTCGGCGTGGCCAAGCTCATCCGGGCACCGCTGTTCTTCATGGCGGTGGGCTCGCAGGCGAACATCGGTGGGGCCGCCTCGGCGCCCGTGGTCGCCTCGGCGTTCCATCCCGCGCTGGCGCCGGTCGGTGTCCTGCTGGCGGTCATGGGCTATGCACTGGGGACGTATTTCGCCTACATGACGGGGCTGCTGCTGCAGGCGATGGCGACCTGAAGCATCTTCGACTTTAGTCGAGGCGACGCCCGCTCCACTTCCAATCCGGCCGCGGGGGTTACATTCTCGGGACTCCAGTGCCGGCCTCCCGCCGGCGCGAGAGGAGGGGTGCCGTGAGTTCCATCCTGCTGATGCTGGTCGGCCTGGCCATGATGGCGCTGGGCTTCTTCCTCTATTCATCCTTCCTCGCCAACCGGATCTTCAGGCTCCAGGCCAGCTTCCGCACCCCGGCCCACGAGTTGCGCGACGACGTCGACTTCGTGCCCACCAACAAGTTCGTGCTGTGGGGGCACCACTTCACCTCGGTTGCCGGTGCAGCCCCGATCGTCGGTCCCGCCATCGCCGTCATCTGGGGCTGGGCCCCCGCCTTCCTCTGGGTGACGCTGGGCACGGTGTTCTTCGCCGGCCTGCACGACATGGGCGCGTTGTGGGCCAGCGTGCGCAACAAGGGGCAGTCGATCGGCACGCTCACCGGCAGCGTCATCGGATCGCGGGCGCGCAACCTGTTCCTGGTGGTGATCTTCCTGTTGCTGCTGATGGTCAACACCGCCTTTGCGGTGGTCATCTCCAACCTGCTGGTGGCGACGCCTGCAGCGGTGATCCCGACCTGGTCGGCGATCGTGGTCGCGTTGTTCATCGGCCAGGCGATCTACCGCTACAAGGTCGGGTTGCTTTGGCCCTCGATCATCGGCGTCGTCCTGTTGTACGGCGCCATCTTCCTGGGGCAGGCGTTCCCCATCACCCTGCCGGAGTCGGTGTTCGGGCTGGCTCCGAAGGCGCAGTGGATCATCCTGCTGTTCACCTACGCCGGCATAGCATCCCTGCTCCCCGTGTGGGTGCTGCTGCAGCCGCGCGACTACATCAACGGCTTGCAGTTGTTCATCGGTCTGGGCCTGCTGTACGCGGCCACGCTGTTCTCCGGGCCCGAGATCGTCGCACCGGCGTTCAACGATGCGGTGCCGGAGGGGACGCCCGGCATCGTGCCACTGCTGTTCGTCACCATCGCCTGCGGTGCCATCAGTGGCTTCCATGGCCTGGTCGCTTCGGGCACCAGCTCCAAGCAGCTCGACAAGGAAACCGACGCGCGCTTCGTCGGTTACTTCGGGGCGGTGGGCGAGGGCATGCTTGCGCTCGCGGCGATCATCTGCTGCGCGGCCGGTTTCGCCACCCTGGGTGAATGGGAAGCGGTCTACACCAAGTTCGGCGCTGGCGGCGTCAATGCCTTCGTCGCCGGGGGTGGCAACATCCTGGCCAACGGGCTCGGGCTGGATCCGGGGCTGGGCAGCACCATCCTGGCGGTGATGGCGATCCTGTTTGCCGCTACCACCATGGATACCGGGCTGCGGCTGCAGCGCTACGTGGTGCAGGAAGCCGCCCAGATCGCGGGCGTGCGCGCGCTGCAGGGGAGCGTCGCGGCGACCCTGGCTGCGCTGGTGTTCTGCGTGGCGTTGACCTTCAGTGCCGGCGGCGACGGGTCCGGCGGCATGCTGATCTGGCCGCTGTTCGGGACCACCAACCAGCTGCTGGCGGGCCTGACCCTCTCGATCCTCTCGGTGATGCTGATCAAGTTGCGCCGCCCCGTGTGGGTCACGGCGGTGCCGCTGGTGTTCCTGCTGGTGATGTCGGTACTCGCGCTGGTGGTCCAACTGGGCACGTTCTACCGCGAAGGCAACTGGCTGTTGCTGGGCATGGACATCGTGATCCTGGTGGCGGCCCTGTGGGTGGCGCTGGAAGCATTCATCGCGATGCGCCGCGGCGCGGATGCAGTGGCGACGGTCCGGCCGGAGGGGTGATGGGGCCGTCGACGCACAAGCGTGGATCCTCGCGGCTGTCCCGCCTCTCGGCGGGCCTGCGCGAGTTCTACGTCGCCCCCTACAGGCGAACCTTCGCCCGCGCCCGCCGCGACGAGGAGGACCTGTTCATGCTGCTGGTGTTCGCCGAATCGCTGGGTGTCCCCAACCCCGCCGGCTGCTACACGCTGGAGCTGATGCCGGTGATGTACGAGCGATTCCACGACTGGCACCGCCGCATGGGCATGGAGCGTTCGCCGCTGGACCACGTCGGGTGTTGTTGAACCTCGCCCGCGACCGCCGGGTCCTCTTCATCGGCGGGAAAGGCGGCGTCGGCAAGACAACGGTGGCGGCGGCCACCGCCATCGGGATGGCCAGCGAAGGCCGGCGCGTGCTGCTGGTATCGACCGACCCGGCGCACAACCTGGGGCACCTGTTCGGGCGGGACATCGGGCCGAGCAGGGTGCGGCTCGCACCCAACCTCGACGGGGTCGAGCTGGACCCGGAGCAGACGGCGCGCCAGCATCTCGACGAGGTCGGGACGGCGCTTCGACGCCTCATGCCTGCGCACCTCGCCGGGGAGGTGGACAAGCACATGGCGCTGTCGATGGACACGCCCGGCATGCACGAGGCGGCGCTGCTCGAGCGCATCGCGCAGACAGTGGAGGAGGGATTGCAGGAATACGACCTGCTGGTGTTCGACACCGCGCCTTCAGGCCATACCGCGCGGTTGATGGCACTGCCGGAGATGATGTCGGCATGGGTCGAGGGCCTGATGCACCGGCAGGAACGGGCGGGCCGGTTCGGCGACGTCCTGCGGCGGATCGGCGGGGACGACGGGGTGGGCAGCCGGGTCGTGGGCAATACCGGAGCCACGGGAGGGCGGGGGGATCGCGACGGGCAGGTCCGTGAACTGCTCGACCGGCGTCGCCATCGTTTCGTCCACCTGCGTGCGGTACTGGGGGACCCGGCCGTCACCGCCTTCGTGATCGTGCTGGTAGCCGAGCGCCTGCCGGTCATGGAAACGATTGAACTCCACGCGCAGCTCAGGCGCGCCGGAGTCACCGTCGGCGGGCTGGTGGTCAACAAGCGTTCGCCGGAGGATGCCGGCGAATTCATGGCTGCCAGGGCACGGCAGGAGCAGGTCTACCTGCAGCAACTGGTGGAGGCGCTTCCTGACTTGCCGATCGAGGAGGCTGGGCTTCAGGCGGCGGAGGTCGTGGGGGTCGAAGCCTTGGCCGCGTTCGCCGGCCGACTGCGCGATGCCGCGGGAGCGGCCAGCCGCGACGCGCCTACAACCACCCCGCGCGCCTGAACATGCGGTGCAGCCACAGGACCACGCCACCCACCGCGGCAACCAGCACCCCGTAGGCCCAGCGCCCCTGCAACTCCGGCATGTGCACGAAGTTCATGCCGTACCAGCTTGCCACCAGCGTGGGGGCCGCCAGCAGTGCGGCCCAGGCGCCGAGTCGCTTGACGATCTCGCCCTGCCTCACCGTCACCAGTGCGAGGTTCACGCTGACCGCCGCGGTCAGCATCTCGCGCAGCGTGTCGGTAGTCTCGTTGACCCGGACCACGTGGTCATGGACATCGCGCAGGTACAGCTGGATCTCCTCGCCGATCAGGTCGCCCCGCGCGCGGGTGAGCTGGGCCAGGATGTCCTGGAGGGGGGCTGCGGCCATGCGGAGCCGGGTGAGTTCGCGCTTGAGGTCGTACAGCTTCTTGACGGTCTGCTTGCGGTAGTCGTCGGCAAAAATGTCCTGCTCGAGCGAATTCAGCACTGCCCCGAATTCATCCACGATCGGTGCGAAACGGTCGACGGCCATGTCGAGCACCGCGTACAGGGCGGCGGCCGGGCCATGCGCCAGCAACTCCGGCTCGCGCTCCATGCGTGCGCGGGCCGCTTCGTAGGTGGTGGAAGCACCGTGGCGAACGGTGACCAGGTAGTGCTGGCCGACGAACAGGTGGGTCTCGCCGAACTGGATCCGGGTACCCACCAGCTGTGCGGTATGGATGGCGATGAACAGGGATTGCCCGTACGTCTCGATCTTGGGCCGCTGGTGGGCGTGATGGGCATCCTCCACCGCGAGGTCGTGCAGGCCGAACTCCTCCTGCAGCTTGTCGAGCAGCGCCTCGTCAGGTTCGTAGAGGCCGAGCCAGACGAAGCTGCCGTCATCGGCGTCGAGGACGTCGCTGATCGCATCGATGCTGATGTCGCTGCGCTGGCCCGATCGATCATAGGCGGCACAGTTCACCACACCGCTGGGAAGGCTGGAGCTGGTCATCGGCGGATGGTGCCATGCCCCCGGATTGATTGGAGCGTCCAGGCCAAAGCAAGCTGGACCGGCAGGATCGCGACGATCCAGTGCAGGTGTCGCTGCGGAAACGGTTCCAGCCAGTACATCACCAGCGCACATGCCGAGCCTGCGGCCACCACCCACGCCAGCCACGTCGACCAGCGCGCCGGTGTCCCGCGCCTCAGGACCCGCCAGGCCGCCGGCAACAGCAGCCACCCGAACGGGCTGAACAGGAGCAGGTTGCGATTTGCCCAGCCGAACTCGTGCGCGGTCCCGAACCAGATGAAGAGCATCAGCGCCGAGAGCAGGCCCGACACCAGCCAGAAACTGAAGGCAACCGTGGCCCACGTCCGGCGGAGGCGGGCACCCGCGCCCACGACCACCGCCGCGAGGCCAAGGCCGGCCAGCAACCACGGCCACCATGGTCGCGGCGTCCCGGCCATCTCCGGTTCCGGTGGCAACCGGTGGGGAATCAGCAACCGCTGATCCACCACCAGCGGGCGCCCCTGCCGGTTTACCGCTGCCGCGAGCTCGTCCTCCAGGCGCATTGGCACGAAGGCTTCGGCCCACCCATCGAGTGGTACGTCCGCGGCAGGCCCCAGGCCGATGTCAAACCCCAGCCACATCCAGAAGTCGGGGGAGGCGAGACGGGTCGATTCGCTGCGGAACGTGGTGGCGCGCCGGGTATCGAGCTGCTGGTGCAGGCGCCCGCCCAGCGCACGGTCCAGCGCATCGCGGACCCGCGTGGAGCAGTTGTCCAGGAAGTAGTCGTAGCCGTAATGGGCGTTTTCCGGCCGGGCATTCTCGGCGAGTGCCGCGGCGAGTTCGGAGGCATCACGTGCGTCCAGGTCCAGCCACTGCAGCGACACGCCGCGTCCGACATCGCGGTAGTACTCGAGGTCCTGCTCAAGCGGTAGCGCAACCAGCCGGTAGCGCATGTCGCCGCGCACGAAGCGGGCGATGAAATCCTCTTCGGTGGGGTCGAAGAAGCCGAAGTTGTACGAGGTGACGCTGCCGTCGACAGGATCGGCCACCACGATCGCGTTGTGGCCGAAGCGCTCGAAGAATATCTCCCCCGGTTGCATCGTCACCACGCCGATGCGGGGCGCGGCGAAGGCGACGCAACTCCAGGTCCAGAGCGCCAGGGCCAGCAGCAGCCGCGCCGTGCGGCCGCGGCGCTCAGGCATGTTCCAGCTCGCCCAGTACGCTGACATGGAATGCGTGCACGCGCCGGGCATCGGCGCCGGACACGCGGAACACGAAACGGTCCAGGGTCAGTTCCTCGCCGGCTTCGGGCAGGTGGCCGATGGCGGCGGTGACCAGGCCGCCGATGGTGTCGTACTCGTCATCGTCGAAGTCGGCACCGAAGCGCTCGTTGAAGTCCTCGATCGGCGTCAGGGCATCCACCACGAACTGGCCATCCGCCTGGGCGGCGATCAGGGCGTTGGGATCCTCGGCGTCGTCGTGCTCGTCGTCGATCTCGCCGACGATCTGCTCGAGCACGTCTTCGATGGTGAGCAGGCCGGCCACCCCGCCGTGCTCGTCGATGACGATCGCCATGTGGTTTCTTGACTGCCGGAACTCGCGCAGCAGGATGTCCAGCCGCTTAGATTCGGGGATCAGGACCGCCGGGCGGAGCAGGGCGTGCACGCTGGCCGGGCCGTTGTCGGCGACGACGCCGCGCAGCAGGTCCTTGGCCAGCAGGATGCCGAGGATCTCGTCCTTGTCCTCGCCGTGTACCGGGAAGCGCGAGTGGCCCGACTCGACCACCAGCCTCATCAGATCCAGGAATGGCGCTTCGGCGGGCAGGGCGACCATCTGCGAGCGCGGGATCATGACGTCGCCGACGGTGAGGTCGGAAACGGCGATCGCGCCTTCCATCATGGTCAGGGTGTCGGCGGCGATGAGGCCGTCGGCCTGTGCATCGCGAAGCAGTTCGACCAGGTCCTCGCGGGTGGTCGGCTCGCCGGAAAGTGCGGAGCTGATGCGGTCCAGCCAGGAGCGGCGCTTCTCGGAAGCGCGCTCGGGCGCGTCGGCCGTGGCTGCGTATGTTGGGGTACTACTGTCGTCCTCGGACATTGGTGCATTCATGGATACGCCCGGGGGGAAGGGCGTCGGGACGAGTCTAGCGCATCGCCGTGGCCCGGGTGCGTGATCAGCCGCCCGGCAGGTAAGGGTCCGCGATACCCATCGTGGCCAGGATTTCGCGCTCCAGCTGCTCCATGCACTCGGCTTCCGTGTCGTCCTCGTGGTCCCAGCCGAGCAGGTGCAGCACGCCGTGCACCGTCAGGTGGGCGTAGTGCTCGTTCAGGGACTTGCCCTGTTCACGCGCTTCCCGGGCCACCACCGGGGTGCAGATCACCAGGTCACCCAGCAGCGGAAGCTGCACCCCTTCCGGCAGGTCGGCCGGGAAGCTGAGGACGTTGGTCGCGTAGTCCTTGCCGCGGTAGTGGCGGTTGAACGCACGCCCCTCCTTGGCATCCACCAGGCGGATGGCGAGGTCGGCCTCGCGGATGCGGCCGTCCAGTGCTGCCGCGACCCAGCGGCGGAAACTGACGGCGGCCGGGACGCCGGCGCGCGGGACCCCGTAGCTGATCGAGACGTCGAGACGGGCGGGGCCGAGGGTCATCGCGGTGCGCAGCTCAGGTGTTGGGGCCGGTCTGGCCGTCCTGCTCGTCACGCGCGTCGTAGGCGTTGACGATCCTGGCGACCAGCGGGTGGCGGACGACGTCGCGTGCCTCGAAGAACGTGAAGCTGATGCCATCGACGTTGCGCAGCACGTCCAGCGCGTCCTTCAGCCCGGACTTCTGGTGCTTGGGCAGGTCGATCTGGGTGAGGTCGCCGGTGACGACCGCGGTGCTCCCGTAACCGATGCGGGTCAGGAACATCTTCATCTGCTCGATGGTGGTGTTCTGCGCCTCGTCGAGGATCACGTACGCGTCGTTGAGCGTGCGCCCGCGCATGTAAGCCAGCGGGGCGATCTCGATGACGTTCTTCTCCAGCAGCTTGACCACCTTTTCCACGCCGAACATCTCGTACAGCGCGTCGTAGAGCGGGCGCAGGTAGGGATCGACCTTCTGGGTGAGATCGCCCGGCAGGAAGCCCAGCTTCTCCCCGGCCTCGACCGCAGGACGCACCAGCACCAGCCGTTGCACGCGGGACTCGTTGAGCGCCTCGACCGCGCTGGCGACGGCCAGGAAGGTCTTGCCGGTACCGGCCGGGCCGATGCCGAAGTTGATGTCGTGGGTGGCGATGGCGTGCAGGTAGCGCGCCTGGTTCTGGCCGCGGCCGCGGATGGTGCCGCGCTTGACGCGGATGGCGACCTCCTGCGGTTCGTAGTCCCCATCCTTTCCGGGCGGCGGGTCGATCCCCGCCAGGGCGAGGTGGATCGCAGGTTCATCCAGCGTCTCGTTGTCGGCATCGCCCCAGAGACCGCGCAGCAGCGTTTCGGTCTTCCCGACCATGGCCTTGGGCCCGGTGAGACGGTAGACATTGCCGCGGCTCGATATTTCCACGCCGGTGCGCAGTTCGATCATGCGCAGGTGCCCTTCGAAGGGACCGTTGAGGTTGGCGAGGCGTTCGGCGTCGGGCGGATCGAGGGTGAATTCGGAAGTCGTGCGTGAGGCCATCGGTGCAGGAGGCTGCAGGGGGGAGGGGCCAGCTTGCGCCCGGCGCGGGGTTTTCGCAAAGTGTCCCGACCTTCGAGCGATGGCGGGCCGTACATGCGCAGGACCACGGGAGTGTTGGGTGTGGCGGTCGGGCTGGCGCTGTCGTGCCAGGCGATGGCAGCGGACGTGACGGTACTGGCGGCGGGGCGTATCCACACCATGGATGCCGTGCAGCCGGAGGTGGAGGCGCTGGCCTTCGACGAAGACGGCGAGATCCTCGCGCTGGGCGGGCGCAGCGAATTGCTGCGGCGTTACCCCGATGCCGAGCGCCTCGACTTCGCCGGGGCGACGGTGGTGCCAGGCCTGATCGACGCCCACGGACACGTCGCGGGTCTTGGCATGACGCGGATGCAGGCCGACCTGGTCGGCAGCGCCAGCAAGCAGGAGGTGGTGGAGCGGCTGCGTGCCTTCGCTGCCGACCTGCCGGAAGGCGAATGGCTGGTCGGTCGCGGGTGGGACCAGAACGACTGGCCGGAACGGTCGTTTCCGACCGCAGCCGACCTCGACGCCGCCTTTCCGGACCGCCCGGTCTGGCTGACCCGCATCGACGGCCACGCCGGCTGGGCGAACAGCGCGGCGATGGAAGCAGCGGCGGCGAAATCGGGGCGGGACCTGGCTGGCGAATGGCAGCCCGAGGGCGGCCGCATCGTGCGCGAGGCAGGTGGTGCTGCGACCGGCATATTCGTCGATGGCGCGATGCCGCTGGTCGAGTCGGCGCTGCCATCGATGGACGCGGCCGACACCGAGCGGGCGCTTTCCCTCGGCATGGAAATGGCGGTCGAGCACGGGCTGACCGGCGTCCATGATGCCGGGGTCTCGCTGGAACAATTACGTGCCTACCAGGCGTTGGCCGACCGCGGTGACATGCCGTTGCGCATCCACGCGATGGCCGATGGCGACAGCGACGCGCTGGCGTGGCTGTGCGACAACGGTACGTATATGCATCCCGGCGGCAGGCTGCAGATGCGCGCCGTGAAACTCTACATCGACGGCGCACTCGGCAGCCGCGGTGCGGCCTTGATCGAGGACTACAGCGATGACTCGGGCAATGACGGCCTGCTGCTGATGACGCCCGGTCAACTGGTGGACGTGGCGGCACGGGCCAAGGAATGCGATGTCCAGGTCGCCACCCATGCGATCGGGGACCGTGGCAACCGCGTCGTACTCGATGCCTTCGAACAGGTCCTGGGCAGCGACGCCGAAAGCGATCACCGCTGGCGGATCGAACATGCGCAGATCCTCACCGGTCCTGACATCCCCCGGTTCGCGCCACTGGGCGTGATCGCCTCGATGCAGCCCACCCATGCGACGTCCGACATGCCATGGGCGGCCGAGCGTACCGGCCCCGAACGCATCCAGTGGGCCTACGCGTGGCGCAAGCTGCGCGATGCCGGGGCACGTCTCGCCCTGGGGTCGGACTTCCCGGTCGAATCGGTCGACCCGCGCCTGGGTCTGTATGCGGCCGCCACCCGCACCGATGCACAGGGCATGCCGGAAGGGGGCTGGCTCCCGCAGGAGAAGCTCACCGCGTGGGAATCCTTGCGCGGCTTCACCCGGGATGCCGCATACGCCGGCTTCGCAGAGGACCGCGTCGGCAGCCTCGCCGTCGGCAAGCGCGCCGATTTCGTGCTGCTCGCGCAGGACCCATTGGCGATCGATCCGGCGCAACTGGACGAGCTCCAGGTGCTGTCGACCTGGGTCGACGGAGAGGCGGTCTACCAGCGGCCGTGACGCGTTGAGTGTCCGCGCACCCTACGCCGGGGTGCGGAAAAACCGGGACGTCGGTCAAACGTCCGCCCTGGACGCGGCCCCTAGAATGGGGCCTCGGAGTTGTACGTTGTCCACGGACCGGATACAGGGAGCAAGACCTGCATGACGCATTCCAATTGGCGCAGGGGCGCCTTCGTCGTCGCGACCGTTTCCATCGTTGCCGCCGGTGCCTTTTTCGTCAGGGCCCCCGCGCATATTCCCGATGCACCCGATACCGAGAGACCGCGTGATGCTGGCGATCCCGTCGCGAGCGAGGTTGGCTCGAGTGGGAGCCGCTCCCGCGCGAACGGCGGAACCACGGATGCCACTGCTCCAGGTGCAGGCGCGCCGCCGATTCCCGAAGGGCTGCCACCGGTGGATCCGGTCGATCCGCCGGAGTATGCCACCGGGCTGGCTCCGGATACCCTCTATGTCCCCGATCCAGAGGTGAAGGCGCACTTCGCCGGGAAGCTGCCTTTCGGCGTCGATGACCGCACCTACGTGGAGTTCAACCGGCGCGCGCTGTCTGACCTCGCGGTGGGCTCCCGGCTGACGCTGCGTACCCCGGACGACGGCAAGATCCATACCATCCGGGTCGACGATGTCCAGGTCCATCCAAACGGGGACAAGTCATGGTTCGGCCACGTGCTTGATGTCGATGGGGATTCCCTGCCGGCGGTCTTTACCCAGGGTGCGGATTCCAGCTTCGGCAACATCAGCACCAGCAGCGGCACCTACAGCCTGGAAGCCGAAGGACGGATGGGCTGGATCGCCAACGTCAATACCCTGCGTCGCCACCAGGACTTCGACCAGCCTGACGTGCTGGTGCCCGACCCCGCTGATTCGGCTGCGCCGCCAGGCGGCTACTGACCGGGCCAGCGCCGCTGCGTGGCGCCTCGCCGCGCCGCGTCGTATGTCTTCTCCCAGCCGCCGGCAAACCCGGCGGTGTCTCTCCGCGCCGGCTTCGCGGCCGGCCATTCCTCCCCCGAAACCGAAGGATCAACCGATATGGACATCCCTTGCCCGACCGCCCGCCGTGGCTCCCGTCGACCGGCGGTACTCGCGCTGGCACTGGTCGGCACCGTACTTGCCGGCACCGCGGCTGCCGAAAACGTCGTCGACATCATGTACGTCTACACCCCCGAAGCGGCCCAGTACGGCGGCAACATCGAAACCCGGCTCAACCAGTACATCGCGCAGTCGAACCAGGCCTACCAGACCAGTGACGTGGACATCCGCCTTCGGTTGGTCCACAGCGTGCAGAGCAACAATTCCAGCTACCGCTATACCGGCAATACCGCGCTGAACCAGATCACGTATTACGACAACGCGATCCATGCACTGCGGGACGACCATGGTGCCGACTTCGTCGGGCTGCTCAACATGGCGCCCGGCGGCCTGTGCGGGGTCGGCTGGCTTGGACAGAGCAGCGGCGGGGTGATCACCCCGCAGTCCAAGAACATGGCCTATAGCAGCTCCGCGATCGATTGCGGCTACCTCACCTTCACCCATGAGCTGGGCCACAACATGGGGCTGATGCACAGCCGCAGGCAGGGTGACACCTCCGGCGGCCACCACACCTATGGCATGGGCTACGGAGTGGACTACTCATTCGCCACCCTGATGGCGTACGCGTACCTGTTCAACACCAACTACGTCTATCGCTTTTCGAATCCGCGCCAGAGCTGCAACGGTTCGGCCTGCGGCAACGCATCCACCGCCGATGCGGCACGCTCGCTGGGACTCATGGCCAACCAGTATCCCGACTATCGGCCGTCGCGAACGGATCCCAACCCCGATCCCACGCCCGACCCCGAGCTGCCGGTGCCTCCGCAGGGGAGCAACGTGGTAACCAATCCCAGTTTCGAGGGCAGCCTGGATGCCTGGGCCGGCGTCCACGGTGGCAGCCTGTCGCTCAGCAGCCAGCGGCGGCACGGCGGCAAGCAGGGCGTGGCCGTCGCCAGTCGCAGCTCCTATGCATCCGGGATCGCCCAGGAGCTCACCGGAAAGCTGCAGACGGGGGCCGAGTACGATTTCAGCCTCTGGATGCGGCTGCAGGGCAAGTCCAGCGATACCGCCCGGGTGGTGCTGGAGGTCAACGGTGGGCAGAGCTACGTGGACCTCGGTCGCTTCGGGGTGACCAACGGCTGGACCGAGATCGATGGCCGTTTCACCCACCAGGTGCCCGCCGGGAGCCGCGTGCGGCTGCTCGTATACGGACCCGCCGCAGGCGTCGCGTTCTATGCCGACAGCGTGCGCGTCGCCCCGGTCGGCGGTGACGACGATGCCTCGGGCAACCTGGTCCGCAACGGCGACTTCGAGAGCGGCAACGCGACTTCCTGGGCACGGACATACGGTGGGCGCATCGGCGTGGCGGCGGAGGGCTTCGACAGCAGCCGCAGCCTGCGGTTGTCCGAGCGCACCGCCTGGTACGACGACGTGAGGCAGGAACTCGTGGGGCTTGAGGCCGGCGTCGATTATCGTGCGGACGCCCAGGTGAAGGTCACCGGCCGTAACGAGCCCGTTTCGCTGTGGGTACTGGTGCACGACGACAGTGGCCATGATTGGCAGCGCATTGCCTGGGCAGCCGCGGACAGCACGAGCTGGACGGCACTTTCGGGCAGCTTCCGGATCGAGCCGGTCGGCACCCTGCACTCGGTGTCCCTGCACGTGATGGGACCGGATGCGGGAGTCGGCTTCCAGGTGGACGACGTCAGCGTAGTGCCGTTCTGACTTCGCACCTTCTTGTGTCATGCGACGCCGGCCCAGTGCCGGCGTCGTTGCATGGGGCTCAGCCCCTGAGCGCGCGCACCAGCAGCACCAGGCCCACCACCGCCATGACCACGCTGCCGCCGAACCAGGTCCAGCCGACATGGCCGGGCCCGGCGCCCGTGTCATCGGCCAGGTAGGCGAAAAACCTCAGCAGGCCGAGCGCCGAGATCGCGCAGAACCACAGGCCCAGGGCGCAGCGTCGTAGCAGGCTGTCAGGGGGCGCCAAGTCTCACCTCCGGGCGGGAGAGGGCTACGCGGAGTCCACGCCCGCTACGCGACCACGCAGCGAGTTGCTGAGCGCTTCGGTGATTACGACATCCACGAACTGCCCGACCAGCCGCGGGTGGCCGGCGAAGTTCACCGAGCGCATGTTCTCGGTCTTGCCGGTCAACTCGTTCGCATCCTTGCGCGACGGACCTTCCACCAGCACCCGCTGCACGCTGCCGACCATCGAGTCGCTGATCTTCCGCGCGTTCTCGTTGATGGTCGTCTGCAGGCGGGAGAGCCGGGCGTGCTTCTCCTCGCTGGTGACCTCGTCCTCCAGATCGGCGGCGGGGGTCCCGGGGCGGCGCGAATAGATGAACGAGAAGGACTGGTCGAAGCCGACGTCCTCGATCAGCTTCATGGTCTTCTCGAAGTCGGTCGCGGTTTCACCGGGAAAGCCGACGATGAAGTCGGAGCTGATCGAGATGTCCGGACGCACCGCCCGCAGCTTGCGGATCTTCTGCTTGAATTCCAGCGCCGTGTACCCGCGCTTCATCGCACTCAGGACCCGGTCCGAACCCGATTGCACCGGCAGGTGCAGGTAGTTCGCCAGCTCCGGCACGTCCCGGTAGGCCTCCACCAGCGAGTCCGAGAACTCCAATGGGTGCGAAGTGGTGAAGCGGATCCGGTCGATGCCTTCGATTTCCGCGATGGTCCGGATCAGCAGGCCCAGGTCGGCCACGCTTTCGCCGTCGATCGGCCCGCGGTAGGCGTTGACGTTCTGTCCCAGCAGGTTGATCTCCCGCACGCCTTGAGCGGCCAGTTGGGCCACCTCCACCAGCACGTCCTCGAACGGCCGGCTCACTTCTTCGCCGCGGGTGTACGGCACCACGCAGAAGCTGCAGTACTTGCTGCAGCCCTCCATGATCGACACGAACGCGCTGGGCCCTTCGGCGCGCGGCTCGGGGAGCCGGTCGAATTTCTCGATCTCGGGGAAACTGATGTCGACCTGCGGCTGGCCCGACTCGCGTCTTTCCCTGATCAGCTCCGGGAGGCGATGCAGGGTCTGGGGGCCGAACACCAGATCGACATAGGGCGCACGCTTGACGATGGCAGCGCCTTCCTGGCTCGCCACGCAGCCACCTACGCCGATCAGCACCGGCTTTCCGCCCTGTTTGAGCGATTTCCAGCGGCCAAGCTGGCTGAAGACCTTGTCCTGTGCTTTTTCGCGGATGGAACAGGTGTTGACCAGGATCACGTCGGCTTCTTCGACGTTCGTGGTCAGTTCCAGCCCGTCCGAGGCGGCCAGAACGTCGGCCATCTTCGCCGAATCGTACTCGTTCATCTGGCAGCCGTGGGTCTGGATGAACAGCTTGCCGCGGGCGCCAGCGCGCGTGGGCGGGGGTGGTGCGAGGGTGTCGGTCATATCGGGTCCGGGTGGGGCGGCGGTTAATCCGTGCCGGAGGGGTGCGGTGTCTCCAGGCGGCAGTCTAGCGGCTGGGCTGGCGGGGCGGGAATGGTGACGGGGTGCCGCGTTACGTCACACAGGACTTGGCAAGCCGCAGCCGGATAGGGGACACTCGCGCCCATGAGGGGGGGTATCGCAATCTTCGGACTTGCCTGCCTGCTGGCTGCCGCACCCGCGGTGGGCGGCACCATATACCGCTGCGACAGTGCCGACGGCAGTCGCAGCTATGTGAGCAAGCGGGTGCCCGGCGCCAAGTGCAGCGCGGTCAGCCAATATTCGGCTGGTCCTGCCAGTACGCCCGCATCGCCTCCCGCGCCCAAAGGTGCAGTGGGTGGGGTGGTGTCCGCCCCGAGCAGTGCCGGCTCCCCGACGATCATCAGCACCTCCGGGAGTGCGCCGGCGGGGTCGGCCATGACCAACGCCGCCCCGATCAAGCCGGTGGCCCCGGGCAGTGCGGGTTCCCGCCTGGTCCAGGGGCAGGTGTACTCCTACATCAAGGACGGCGTGCGCCACTACACCAGCTCGCGGCCGGCCCGCTCGGCCAGCGCCACCCCAATCCGGACCATCAGCTACAGCTTCCTGGAGACCTGTTACGCCTGCGGATCCAAGCCCGGCGTCAACTTCTCCAACGTGCGCCTCAATACCAGCGCCTACCGCGAGGAGATCGCAGCGGCCGCAGCCAAGTACGGTGTCGACGAAGCGGTAGTGCGTGCCATCGTCCATGCAGAGTCCGCCTTCAACCCCAACGCGCTGTCCAGGGTCGGGGCGCAGGGCCTGATGCAGTTGATGCCGGCAACGGCGAGGCGGTTCGGTGTCACCAATGCATTCGACGCCAAGCAGAACATCCACGGCGGCGTGGAGTACCTCGCGTGGCTGCTGAAGCGCTTCGACGGCAACCTCACCCTTGCCGCCGCCGGGTACAACGCCGGTGAAGGCAACGTCGACAAGTACAAGGGCGTGCCCCCCTTCAGCGAAACCCAGCGCTACGTGGAGCGCGTCGGCATCCTCGCGGACCGCTATCGCAGCGCCCAGTAGCGGACGAGCGGAGGCATCCGGATTGTCGGTTCGTTCACCGTTCCGTTACACTTCCCCGTCTTTTGAGCCGCCAGCCGTCGCCAGCGTGCCGGTCTGTGTGGTGAAACTTCGATTACAGCTTTTCTGCGGAGTGCCGGATGGCCAACCAAGGGGTCAATGATCCTCACCACGAGCCCGTCAACACGGGCCGCCGTCGATTCCTGACCGCGACCACCGCCGTGGTCGGCGCGGTCGGCGCCGGCTTTGTCGCCGTGCCGTTCATCAAGTCGTGGAGCCCCAGCGAGCGGGCGAAGCTGGCCGGCGCGCCGATCACCGTCGACATCAGCGCCCTGGAAGAAGGTCAGCGCCTGGTCCACGAGTGGCGTGGCCAGCCGATCTGGATCGTGCGCAGGTCCCAGCAGGCGTTGCAGATTCTGCCGACGCTGGACGACCAGCTGCGCGATCCAATGTCCGAGAATCCGGAGCAGCAGCCCGCCTACGTGCTGGGCAGCAACCCGGAGCTGCGCTCGATCAAGCCGGAAGTGTCGGTGCTGGTGGGGCTGTGTACGCACCTGGGCTGCTCGCCGGAGATGAAGGCCGAGATCCGGCCCGAGCCGTTCGATGCGAACTGGAAGGGTGGTTACTTCTGCCCGTGCCACAAGTCCAAGTTCGACATGTCCGGCCGCGTCTACGAGGGCGTCCCCGCGCCGACCAACCTGGTCGTGCCTCCGCACCACTACGTCGACGACAACACCATCGTGATCGGCGTCGATCCGCAGGGAGTCGCTTAAGCCATGGCGAACATCTTCACACGCGCCACGACGGGCGCGATGGACTGGGTCAACGAGCGGGCACCGGCGCTGGCGCCGATGTACCGCAAGCACATGTCCGAGTACTACGCGCCGAAGAACTTCAACATCTGGTACATCTTCGGCGTCCTTTCGTTGGTGGCCCTGGTCAACCAGATCCTGACCGGCATCTTCCTCACGATGCACTACAAGCCGAGCGCCGCGGAAGCCTTCGCCTCGGTCGAGTACATCATGCGCGACGTGGAGTGGGGTTGGCTCATCCGCTACATGCACTCCACCGGCGCTTCGCTGTTCTTCGTGGTGGTCTACATCCACATGTTCCGCGGGATCATGTACGGCTCCTACCGCAAGCCGCGCGAGCTGGTGTGGATCCTCGGCATGCTGATCTACCTGGTGTTGATGGCCGAGGCCTTCATGGGCTACGTGCTGCCCTGGGGCCAGATGTCGTTCTGGGGCGCCAAGGTGATCATTTCGCTGTTCGGCGCGATCCCGGTGATCGGCAACGGGTTGACCGAGTGGATCATGGGTGACTACCTGCCCGGGGACGCGACGCTCAACCGCTTCTTTGCGCTGCACGTGATCGCCATGCCGCTGGTGCTGCTGCTGCTCGTGGTCCTGCACCTGGGCGCTCTGCACGAAGTGGGTTCCAACAATCCGCAGGGCGTGGAGATCAAGAAGGGTCCGAAGGGCAACCGCTGGTCGCCGACGGGCCCGGCCGACGGCATCCCGTTCCATCCGTACTACACCGTGAAGGACATGGTGTATGTCGGCTTCTTCCTGCTGCTGGCCGCGTTCATCATCTTCTTCGCGCCGGCGCTGGGCGGGTGGTTCCTGGAACACGACAACTTCACCGAGGCCAACCGCCTGGTGACGCCGGAGCACATCAAGCCGGTCTGGTACTACACGCCTTATTACGCGATGTTGCGCGTGATCCCCGACAAGCTTGGTGGCGTGCTGGTGATGTTCGGTGCGATCGCGATCCTGTTCGCGGTGCCGTGGCTGGATCGCAGCAAGGTGCATTCGGTCCGCTACCGCGGCTGGATCACCAAGGCCATGCTGGCCGTGCTGGTGGTCTGCTTCGTGTGGCTGGGCAAGATCGGTGCCGGCCCGGGTACGGACCCGGTGGAAACGATCATCGGCCGCTTCCTGACCTTCTTCTATTTCGCCTTCTTCATCACGATGCCGCTGTGGACCAAGATCGACAAGACCAAGCCGGTGCCGGAACGGGTGACGATGCATGACTAAGTCCAAGCTCCTCCGCGCGCGCAGCCGCGTGCTGTCCAGGCTCGCCACTTTCGCCGCCGGCCTGCTGGTTTCGGCCTCCGCCCTGGCCGCCTCCGGTGGCGACCTGCAGCAGGCAGGCGTCGACCTGACCGACCAGGCTTCGCTGCAGCGCGGCGCCAAGCTGTACATGAACTACTGCGCCGGGTGCCACTCGCTGAAGTACCTTCGCTACTCCCGGATGGCCGAGGATCTCGGCCTGACCGAGGAAGAGGTGATGGACAACCTCAACTTCACCGGGGCGAAGTTCGGCGAACAGATCCACGTATCTATGCGTGAGGAAGACGGTGATGCGTGGTTCGGCAAGATGCCGCCGGACCTGTCGCTGATCTCCCGGGTGCGTGGCAGCGACTGGATCTACACGTATCTCAAGTCCTTCTACCTGGACGAGTCCCGTCCGCTCGGCTGGAACAACCAGCTGTTCCCGAACGTTTCCATGCCCAACCCGTTGTGGGAGATGCAGGGGCTCCAGCACGCCGAGTTCGGCGCACCCGATCCGGACACGGCGGAGCGCCCGGTGGTCGGACTCCGTGTGACCGATCCGGGCAATGTGGAGCCGCAGGTTTTCGACCAGTCGGTCAGGGACATCACAGCTTTCCTCGAGTACGCCGGTGAACCGGCCGCCCTCAAACGCCAGAGCATCGGCGTGTGGGTCATCCTGTTCCTTGCGGCGTTCACTTTCCTCGCCTGGCTGTTGAAGAGCGAGTATTGGCGCGACGTGAAGTAGCCTGGCGGTTTCGACCGCCAACGCCCGGCCCTGGTGTGGGCCGGGTCTGCGCAAGGGTGCCGGCAACGTCGCCCGGCGAGGCGCTGCTCGAGGCCGTGACGACCGTCTGCGTTGGGTGGACGGCGTTTTGCGACCGGCGGTTCCGGGCGCAGGGAGAGGTCGACCATGGCGGCGAGTCCACGTATGCGTAATGCCCTGACACTGTTTTCTTCCACCGACTGCGTGCTGTGCCACAGGGTCCGGCTGGTGCTGGCGGCCAAGGGCGTCACCTACGACCTCATCCCGGTCGACCCGCAGAACCCGCCCGAGGACCTGGTCGATCTCAATCCGTACCACTCGGTGCCGACGCTGGTCGAGCGTGACCTCGTCCTGTATGCGGCCAGCGTGGTCAGCGAATATCTTGACGAACGCTACCCGCACCCCCCGCTGATGCCGGTGGATCCGCTGTCGCGCGCGCGCCTCAGGCTTGCGATGCTCAGGCTGGAGCATGACTGGGTCCCGCAGGTCCAGGCCATCCAGCTCGGCAACAAGAGCCAAGCGGAGGCGGGGCGCAAGCGTCTGAAGGAGCTGCTGACGGCTTCGGTCCCGCTGTTCAAGGCGTACAAGTTCTTCCTCAACTCCGAGATGAGCCTCGCCGACTGCGCGATGGCGCCGATCATCTGGCGTCTGCCGGCCCTCGGGGTGCCGTTGCCCAAGGACGGGAAGTCCATCGAGGACTATGGCAACCGCATCTTCCGCAACCCCGGCTTCACCCGGAGCCTCACCGAGCAGGAGCGCCGGCTGCGCGATATCCCGGCCTGACCGGGGCGCGTGGAGCGTTGGTCTAGACTGAAGGCATGATGGAAGACGAAAGCCCGATGACCAGTCATCGCCCGTACCTGTTGCGGGCGCTGTACGAATGGATCGCCGACAACGGCATGACCCCCCACCTGCTGGTCGATGCCTCCCGTCCGGGGGTGCAGGTTCCACAGCAGGCGGTGAAAGAGGGCAGGATCGTTCTCAATGTCGCGCAGCGGGCCGTGTCGGGGCTTGAGATGACCAACGAGATGATCAGCTTCAGCGCCCGGTTCGGGGGGGTCAGCCAGTCGGTGAATGTTCCGGTGGGCGCTGTTCTGGCGATCTACGCCAGGGAGACCGGGCAGGGCATGGCACTGCCCGACGATATTCCCGACGAAGGCGCGCAGCGCGACGGCACTGCCGTCCAGGACGATCGCCCGAACCTGAGCGCGGTACCCGATTCCGACGGCGACGGCACGGGTACCGATGCGGATGGCGACGACGACGGTCCGGATGACCCGGCTCCCCGGCGCGGCGGGCATCTCCGCATCGTCAAGTAGTTCGGCGGCCTCGCCTTACTTGAGCCGGTCGACGGTGGCCAGCGGGCCCGTCAGCGACAACAGCCGGTCCCCCCGCAGCACCAGCCGACCCGCGTGGCGGTCTTCGCCGTCACGGGAGTAGTCGAACCGGAACGTGCGCTCCCAGCCTAGCCAGCCGTTCTCCAGCCGGACCGGCCGCAGCCCGATGGCATGTACGGTCTGGTCCAGCCACTGCACGCCGGCGCTGCGGCACGCCTCGCGTCCCAGCGCTTCGGCGCGCTCGGCGGCAGCCCGTCCCGCGCTCCAGAAGGCGAACCCGGCGGCTGCGACAATCATCACGATCAAGAGGGTCGGCATCGGCATAATGTGGAGGCACGGGTCTTCCCGCGCAATGGCCAGGCTGCTTTCAGGGGGAAGCACTCATGAAACTGGTATTTCCCGATGGCGAGCATCCGCAGGTCCTGCTGGGTGCCGGCGTCAATCGCATCGGCTCCGGTCCTGGCGCCAGCATCGTGCTTGACCAACCGGGCGTGCGCCCCGAGCACTGCCAGCTCCATGTGACGGGGCAGGGTGTGATGCTGTCCGCGAGCGCAGGGACCGAAGTCAGCGTCAACGGTCGTCGGGTGGAGGGCGTGATGGCCTTGCGGCCGGGTGACACCGTTGCATTCCACGAGGTACGGGCGAAGCTGGTCGAGCTGGATGCCAACGCTGCGGCGCGGCGGACGGTGCTCGACGACTGCACGAGGAGCGCTGCCAATGACGACCCCGGTGCCACGGCGGTCCGGGCGGTGCTGCCACGCTTCATGTTGCGTGGGGTCGACGGCAGCGTCGCCGGGCGTACTTTCCCGCTGCTGGGCCCCGTAGTGGTGGGGAGATCGGAGGAGTGTGGGTTGCGGATGGATGAAGAGGGGCTGTCGCGGAAGCACGCGCGGCTGGTCCCGACCTCCGAGGGTGTGCAACTGGAGGATCTGGGCTCGACCAACGGCAGCTACGTCAATGGTTCACGCGTGCTGCGCGCGGAGCTGCGCGATGGCGACGAAGTGTCCTTCGACACCCTCAGGTTCCGCTTGTCGGGCCCCGCCGGCCCGAAGCGGGAAGAGGCTCCCCCGCCGCGTCGGGGGTGGCGGCGGCTGCCTGCCGTCGCGTGGGTGGGTGCAGCAACGGCGGTGTCCGCACTGGCGTGGTGGCTGTCTGCCTGACTTCAGCCGGGCCCCACCGGTGCCGGTCCGAGCTTGAGCGACATGTCGATCGCGCGCACGTGCTTGGTCAGCGCCCCGATCGAGATGCAGTCCACCCCGTCCTCCGCGATCGCCCGCAAGCCGGTCAGATCCACGCCACCGGATACTTCGAGCGGAACCGGACGGGCATGCGCGGCCGTGATGGCCACCGCCTGCCGCCGCATCGCCGCCGGGAAGTCGTCCACGAGGATCCGGTCGCACCCGACATCCAGTGCCTCGCGCAACTGCTCCAGCGACTCCACCTCGACGATCAGGGGCAGCGCCGGGTGCATGGCCCTGGCCGCCTCCGCCGCCGCGGTCAATGAACCCGCCGCGCGAATGTGGTTCTCCTTCAGCATGACCGCGTCGTAGAGGCCCATGCGGTGGTTGCTGCCTCCGCCCACCCGCACCGCGTACTTCTGTGCCTGGCGCAGGCCCGGGATGGTCTTGCGCGTGTCCAGGATGCGCGCCCGCGTCCCCTGCACGGCGTCCACGTGCGCCGCCGTCGAAGTGGCGGTGGCCGACAGGGTCTGCATGAAGTTGAGAGAGGCGCGCTCGGCGCTCACCAGCGCGCGGGAGCGACCGTGGAGGGTGGCCAGCACCGTGCCGGCAGTGACGCGCTGGCCTTCCCGGACATGCCATTCAATCGCGACCTCGGGGTCGAGCGCGCGGTGACAGGCGTCAAACCACGGCCGTCCGCAGACCACCGCGTCTTCCTTGCACAGCAGGTAGGCGTCGTCTGCCTCGTCCGGGAGCAATGCGGCGGTGGCGTCCCCGATGCCGATGTCCTCGGCCAGCGCCTGCGCCACATCGTCGACAACGGCCTGCAGCGGTGGATCGAAGGTGTCGCTCACGACCGGCTGAACCGCTCGACCTGCGAGGTCGCGATCGCCTCCTCGGCAAGGAGTACGGGAATGCCGTCGTCGATGCGGTAGACGTGCTTGCGGTCCCGCGTCACCAGTGCCTCGCCGAGGTGCCCAGCCTGCCGGCCGCCGTCGGCCCGGAGGACAGTCCCGGCATCGATGGCTTCGTTGAGGGCATCCAGGCCAGCCCTGTCGAGGATCGAAAGCGGCTGGCGGGTGGCGGGGCAGACGAGCAGGTCGAGCAGTTTTCGATCCATGGGGGTGGAGGCCTCTGGCTTGCCGGCGGGTAGAATACCGTTTTGCCGCAGGCTCGAACCATGACAGACACCGCGCAGGCCCCGCTGGTCGGCATCGTGATGGGCTCCCGCTCGGATTGGGAGACCATGCAGCACGCTGCCGCACGACTGGAAGCGCTCGGCGTGCCCCACGAGGTGCGGGTGGTATCGGCGCACCGTACGCCCGACGTCCTCTTCGAATATGCGGCCGGCGCGGCCGGTCGCGGCCTGCGCGCGATCATCGCTGGTGCCGGTGGCGCCGCGCACCTGCCGGGCATGCTCGCGGCGAAGACCCAGGTGCCGGTCCTTGGCGTGCCGGTACAGAGCCGCGCCCTCAACGGTATGGACTCGCTGTTGTCGATCGTGCAGATGCCGGCCGGGATCCCGGTGGCGACCTTCGCGATCGGCAACGCCGGGGCAGCCAATGCGGCGCTGTTCGCCGCAGCGATGCTGGCGGCGGACCATCACGACATCGGTGCTTCGCTGGCTGCTTTCCGCGCGAAGCAGACCGACGATGTCGCCAGCAACGACGACCCGCGCACATGACCACTGTCGGGATCCTGGGCGGGGGGCAGCTGGCCCGCATGATGGCGCTGGCCGGCGCGCCGCTGGGGCTGCGGTTCCTGGTGATGGACACCTCGGCGGAAGCCTGCGCCGGACAGTTCGCGCCGATGGTGGTGGGCGACTATCGGGACGAACAGGCGCTGGGTGAGTTCGCCTCACGCGTCGACGTGGCCACTTTCGATTTCGAGAACGTCCCGGCGGAGTCGGCACGGTGGCTGGCCGATCGGGTGCCGGTATTCCCGAACCCGCGTGCCTTGGCCATCGCCCAGGATCGGCTGGCCGAGAAGACGTTGTTCCGCGATCTCGGCATTCCGGTGCCCGCATTCGCCACGGTCGACAGTCGTGAAGAGCTGGAGGCGGCCATCGCCGAAGTCGGAGCGCCGTCCATCCTGAAGACGCGGCGGCTTGGCTACGACGGCAAGGGGCAGTTCCGGATCCGGGTCGCCGCGGACGCGCAGGCCGCGTGGGAAGCACTGGGGCCGCAGGCGGCGTCGGTGGGATTGATCCTCGAAGCCTTCGTTCCATTCGAGCGGGAGTTGAGCGTGGTCGCCGCGCGTGCGCGCGACGGAGGCTTTGTCGCCTGGCCACTGACCGAGAACTGGCACGTCGACGGTGTGTTGTCGGCCAGCCTGGCACCGGCGGCGGTGGAAGGGGGACTTGCCCGCACCGCCATCGAGCACGCGCGCCGGCTGGCCGAGGCCATGGACTACGTCGGGGTCTTCGCGCTCGAGCTGTTCTGTCGGGACGGCGGGTTGTTGGCCAATGAGCTGGCGCCGCGCGTGCACAACTCGGGTCACTGGACCATCGAGGGCAGCGAAACGAGCCAGTTCGAGAACCACCTGCGCGCGGTCCTCGGCCTGCCGCTGGGCGACACGCGCATGGTCGGGCATGCCTGCATGCTCAACTGGATCGGCGAGATGCCGGATCCGGCGATGTTGCTGGCGCAGGCGGGCGGGCACTGGCACGACTACGGCAAGACCTCCCGGCCCGGCCGGAAGGTTGGCCACGCCACGCTGCGCGCCCCGACGCCGGAGGGACTGGTGGCGGCTCTGGAGTCGACGGGACGGGCGCTGGGACGGGGCGGCCAGGTCGATCCGGTAGTGGCGCGCCTGCGCGGAGCGTGATCCGCACACGGAAACGGCCGGCAGTGCCGGCCGTTTCTACGGGACCGGACGGTCAGGTCACTTCATGTTGGAAGCGACGAATTCCCAATTGACCAGGTTCCAGAACGATTCGACGTACTTCGGCCGCGCATTGCGGTAGTCGATGTAGTACGCGTGCTCCCAGACATCACAGGTGAGCAGCGGCGTGTCTTCGCCGGTCAGCGGCGTGTTGGCATTGGAAGTGCTCACCAGCGCCAATGCGCCGTCGGGCCGCTGGACGAGCCAGGCCCAACCGGAGCCGAAGGTCTTGACCGCCGTTTCGGTGAACTGTTCCTTGAACTTGGCAAAGTCGCCAAACGCTGCGTTGATGCCTTCGAGCACCTTGCCGGTCGGTTCGCCGCCGCCGTTGGGCGCCATGCAGTTCCAGAAGAAGGTGTGGTTCCAGACCTGTGCCGCATTGTTGAACATGCCGCCCTGCGACTTCCGGATGATGTCCACCAGCGGCATGTCGGCGAACTCGGTGCCCTCGATCATCTTGTTGAGATTGTCGACGTAGGCCTTGTGGTGCTTGCCGTGGTGGTAGTCGAGGGTCTCGGCGGAGATGTGCGGCTCCAGCGCGGTGCGGTCGTAGGGGAGGGGAGGCAGTTCTATGGCCATGGCGGACTCCTTGATGGGCTGGCTCGATTACAATCCCCATTGTATCCCCCGTCAGGTTCACCGGCTGTGTAGCGGCCGGGACACGCAATCCCAGGAGCTGTGCAATGTCCGTGATCGAGCGGATCCAGTCCGAGGTGGACAACCACCCGATCGTATTGTTCATGAAGGGAACGGCGCAGTTCCCGATGTGCGGCTTTTCCAGCCGCGCCGTGCAGGCCCTCAAGAGCGCCGGCGCCGACCCCGTGCACACGGTGAACGTGCTGGAGGATCCCGAGGTCCGGGCGAACCTGCCGCGGTACTCGAACTGGCCGACCTTCCCGCAGTTGTTCATCAACGGCGAGCTGATCGGGGGTTGCGATATCACCATGGAGCTGTTCGATTCCGGTGAGCTGGCGCGTATCGTCAGCGAAACGCAGGCGCAGTGAACGCCCCTCCGGCGAACGATGCAGTGGCCGGCTCCCCGGGAGCGCTGGCAGGGCGGGTGGTCCTGGTCACGGGTGCGAGCGGCGGCCTCGGCAACGCTGCGGCCCTTGCGTGCGCCCGTGCAGGAGCGCGCGTGGTGCTGCTGGGGCGCAAGGTGCCGCGCTTGAACCGGGTGTACGACGCGGTGGCCGCCGAGGGCCTCGAGCCTCTTCTGTACCCGATGGATCTGGAGGGTGCGACGCCGGATGATCACGCCCAGGTGCCGGCCAGTATCGAGTCCGAACTCGGCCGGCTCGATGGCCTGATGCACTGCGTGGCCGAGTTCCGCGGCCTGACGCCGTTGATGCACACCGACCCGGGGGCCTTCGCGCGCGCGATCCACGTCAACCTGACGGCGCCGTGGTGGCTGACCCAGGCGTGCCTGCCGTTGCTGTCGAAGGCCGCGGACGCTTCCGTGGTGTTCGCCGTCGACGACCTGGCACGCGTCGGCAAGCCCTTCTGGGGCGGATACGGCATCTCCCACCACGGGCTCGCCGGGCTGGTGCGCATGCTGCACGCCGAGCTGGCCAATTCGCCGGTCCGCATCGCCGGCCTGTGTCCGGGGCCGATGCGGACGGCACTGCGCGCGCGGGCTTACGCCGATGATGCGGATCCGACGGCGCGCTCGCCGGAAGAGTTCGGGGCCGCCTGCGTCGAGTTGCTGTCCCCTGCGGGCGCGGCACATCGTGGGCAGGTCTGGATGCCCGGGGCGGGTGACGCATGGAGGTGACAATCGCCTCGGCCGCGCTGCTGCTGTTCCTGATCCTGGACCCGCTGGGGAACATCCCGATCTTCCTCAGCCTGCTGCGTACGCTCCCCCCTGAGCGCCAGCGGATCGTGCTCGCCCGGGAACTGCTGATCGCCCTGGGCGTGCTAATGGCGTTCCTGTGGGGGGGGAAGTACGCACTGGAAGTCATGCACCTGCGCCAGGAGTCGGTCTCGATTGCGGGCGGCATTGTCCTGTTCCTGATCGGGATCAGGATGATCTTCCCGCCTCCGGAAGGCCTGATGGGCGAGATCCCCGACGGTGAACCATTCATCGTCCCCATGGCGATCCCGCTGGTGGCAGGTCCCTCCGGAATGGCGGCAGTGATGCTGATGGGCAGCAACGAGCCGAACCGGCTGGGGGAGTGGAGCATCGCCCTGTTGATCGCCTGGGGGGCCACCGCGGCGATCCTGTTTTCGGCCACGATCCTCTACAAGTGGCTGGGCCGCCGGGCCCTGACTGCGGTGGAGCGGCTGATGGGCATGTTGCTTGTGGCGATTTCGGTCCAGATGTTCATGGACGGGCTGGCGAGCTACCTGCAGCTGGCGCCTGCCTGACTGTCACCGGATTGTCGCGATAGCGACCCCGGACTGGACGGATGCTAACGGCGGCGGGGTCGGACAAGGCCTCAGCTGTAACAAATCCGTCAACCATCCGCATTAGTATTGCGTCGTGTTAAACTCACGTTAACCGGCGTCAGGCGCCGGTTTGTCGTGTCCGACGTGCCCGGTGGCCGGCTGCAGGCTTGCCCCGGGATCAGTGCCATTCCAATCCCGAGGCCCTTCGCCATGAATCACCCCAGCCGCGCCCGCATGTCCAGGCTCACGCTCGGTCTGCTCGTCGCTCTCGCCACTGCTCCCGCGTTCGCCCAGAACACCTCCGCCGGTGTGGGTGGCCAGGTCGTCGGGTCCGACGGCCAGCCCGTCGCCGGTGCAGAGGTGACCATCGTCCACACCGAATCGGGTACGGTCAGCCGTGCGGTGACGGATGCCGAGGGTCGCTACAACGCGCGCGGCCTGCGCGTGGGTGGCCCGTACTCCATTACCGTGACGAAGGAAGGCGCGGGTACCGATACGGAAGAGGGTGTCTACCTGGCGCTCAACCAGGTCAGCAACGTCGATGCCCAGCTGCAGACGGGCGACGCAACCACCCTCGGAACGGTTGCCGTCACCGGCACGCGCCTGGTAGCGACCTTCAATCCGGACAACAAGGGCGTTGGCACCTCGGTTGCCGGCCGTCAGCTGGAACTGGCGCCGCAGAGCAGCCGTTCCGTCGACGACATCGCCCGTCTTGATCCGCGCATCCAGGTCACCGACCAGGCATCCGGCGCGATCTCGGTCGCGGGCGTGAACAACCGCTTCAACACCATCTCCGTCGATGGCCTGTCGCAGGGCGACCCGTTCGGCCTCAACGCCAACGGCATGCCCTACACCGGCTCGCCGATCTCGGTCGACACCATTGCCGCCTACGACCTGAAGGTGTCCGACTACGACGTCGCCTCCGACACTGTCGGCGCGACCATCAACGCCGTCACCAAGTCCGGTACCAACGAGTTCCACGGCTCTGCGTACTACGTCTACAAGGACGCCGAGAACATGGTCGGCGACCGCGACGGCGAGGATTACGCGCTGTTCGATACCGACACCACCGCCGGTGCCACGATTGGCGGGCCGCTCGTCAAGGACAAGCTGTTCTTCTTCGTCTCGTATGAAGAGCAGACCATCAAGAACTTCGGTGGAGAGTCTTCTTCCGACGGCGTTGCAAACGGCAACGTCACCACCACCGAGGTCCAGGAGGCGATCCGCATCGCCAATGAGCTGGGCCTGCAGCCTGGCCAGTATGGCGCAACTGGCGTCAACCTCGACAACAAGCGGTACCTCGGCAAGATTGACTGGAACATCAACGACAACCACCGCGCCAGCCTGACCTACCAGCAGACCGAGGAATTCCGTCCGTCGCCGTACGATGATTTCGCCGAAAACGTCGTGCTGACCAGCCACTGGTACGACATCGACAACATCACCAAGAACACCTCGCTGCAGTTGTTCAGTGACTGGACCATGGACTTCTCCACCGAGGTGAAGCTCAGCCACCAGACCTTCGACCAGGTCAACGGCAACGCCGTCAACCAGCCGGAAGTGGAAGTGGAGACCGCCAACGGCGGCTCGATCTTCATCGGCGAAGACAACAATCGCCACGAGAACCAGATCAACACCGAGCGCTTGGCCGCGACCATCTCCGGCACCTATTACGCTGGTGACCATGTCATCAAGGGTGGTCTGGACTACCTGCGCCACGACGTCTTCAACCTGTACGGCCGCGACCTCCACGGCTCTTACCGGTTCGCCAGCGTCGAGGATTTCGAGAACGGCAACTACTACCGCTATGACCTGCGCACGCCGGCCCCGGGATACGAGGTCGATGACATCGCCGCAGCGCTGGTCTACACCCAGATCAGCCCGTTCCTGCAGGACACCTGGCAGGTCAACGACCAGCTGTCGCTGACCTACGGCGTGCGCGTCAACATCCCCAAGGCCGACGAGGCGCCGGAAGAAGCACCCGGCTTCGAAGAAGCTTTTGGGTACTCGAACGCCTACAAGCTGGGCTCCGACAACCGCGTCATCCTGCCGCGCGTATCGTTCAACTACAGCTTCGACACCGAGCGTTACTCGCAGCTGCGCGGCGGTATCGGTGCGTTCCAGAGCGTGCCGCCGTTCGTGTGGCTGGGCAACCCGTACCAGAACAACGGCGTGACCCTGCTGTCCTACCAGTCGGATGATCCGGCGGAGACCCCGTTCAGCCCGGACCCGTACAACCAGAACGTGCCCGATGGCGGCCGTGGTTTCGCGATCGACACCATCGATCCCGACTTCAAGCTGCCAACCGTTTGGAAGGCCAGCCTGGGTTACGACCGCGAGCTGCCGTGGTACGGACTGGTGGGTTCGGTCGAGCTGCAGTCCATCCGCGCGCGTGATGCCGCTTTCTACCAGGCGATCAACATCGGTGCGTACAACCCGGCTACCGGCTATTACGATGCGCCGACTGGCGTGATGGCCGACGGTCGCCTCAGCTACTGGTGCGACATCGGCGGTTCGACCTCGAGCTCGAACAAGAACTGCGGCCGCAACCCTGGCTTCAGCAACCAGTCCACCGTGCTGGGCAACACCGACGAGGGCTTCTCGAACTCGGTGACCTTCTCGCTGAACAAGCCGATGTCCAACAACTGGTTCGGCAGCCTCAGCTATACCTATACGGATGCCGAGGAAGTGGGTTCGGACGCCAGCTCGCAGGCGTGGTCCAGCTACCAGTACGTCTCCCGCGTCAATCCGAACCAGGAGATCGCTACCCCGGCCAGCCGTGCCATCGAGAACTCGATCAAGGCTTCGCTGGGCTGGGAGCGCGCGTTCTTCGGCGACTACAAGACCAGCATCACCGCCTACTACAACGGTCGTGATGGACTTCCGTACACGTGGCTGGTCGACGGCGACCTGAATGGCGACGGCATCTTCCAGGATCCGGCATACATTCCGCTGGTCAACGACCCGAACGTGAGCTACGGCTCGGCGACGCCGGATCAGATCGCGGCGTTCCACGAGTTCATCGCGAACAATCCGCACCTGCAGGGGCAGCGTGGCCAGATCGCCGGTCGCAATGCCGACAACATGCCGTGGGTCAACCAGCTCGATCTGGGCATCCAGCAGGAGCTTCCGGGCTTCTCCGCCGACCACAAGTCGATCATCCGCCTGGACATCTACAACTTCCTCAATATGCTCAACAAGGACTGGGGACTGACCAAGCAGATTGACGGCTTCGACACCCGCTACCTGGCGCGCCTGGGCGGGATCAACGCCGACGGCAGCTATGTCTACAATCTGGGCACGGACGATAACCCGTCCTGGCAGGAGCTCAACACCTACGATGCCGACTCGCGCAATCCTTCGCGCCTGGTCTCGCGCTGGTCGGTGCTGCTGACCCTGCGTTACGAGTTCTGATCCACGTTACGCCGCAACACGGAAACGGCCGGGGCGACCCGGCCGTTTTCTTTTGCCCGCAAGCCCTCTAAAGTCGATCGGCTGAAACGGACAATGACAGGAACACCCTCCAGATGAACGCTCCTTCCAACGCCCGGCTCCCCACGGTCGATGCCAGCATCCACCCCCGCGGCGGCCTGGACATCCTGTCGCGCGCCGAAGTCGCAGAGCTTGCAGATGCATCCGCCGGTGGCATGCACGACCTCCTGCGCCGGTGCGCGCTCGCGGTCCTGACCAGTGGCAGCGCCTCGGACGATCCCCGGGCCGCGCAGGAGCTGTATCCGGACTTCGATATCCAGGTGCACCAGCAGGATCGCGGCGTGCGCATCGATCTGCATCACGCTCCAGCAATGGCCTTTGTCGATGGCGAGATCATCCGCGGCGTGGCTGAGCTGCTTGCGGCCGTCGTGCGCGACCTCGCCTACCGTGCCATCGAGCTGGGGGAGGGCGGCTCCCGTGACCTGTCCAGCAGCGAAGGCATCACCGACTCCGTGTTCGGGCTGCTGCGCAATGCCCGAGTGCTCGAGCCGGTCGAGCCGAACCTGGTGGTCTGCTGGGGCGGCCATTCGATCAACCGCGAGGAATACCTCTACACCAAGGAGGTCGGCTACGAGCTCGGGTTGCGCGGCCTCGATATCTGCACCGGGTGCGGACCGGGCGCGATGAAGGGGCCGATGAAGGGCGCCACCATCGCCCATGCCAAGCAGCGCAAGCGCCGCATGCGCTACATCGGCGTGACCGAGCCGGGCATCATCGCGGCCGAGTCGCCGAATCCGATCGTCAACCACCTGGTGATCATGCCGGACATCGAGAAGCGCCTTGAAGCCTTCGTACGGCTTGGCCACGGGATCATCGTGTTCCCGGGTGGCGTGGGCACCGCAGAGGAGATCCTTTATCTGCTGGGCATCCTGCTGCGCGAGGAGAACCGTGGCGTTCCGTTCCCCCTGGTGCTGACCGGGCCGACGTCCGCCGCACCCTACTTCGAGCAGATCGACCGCTTCATCCGCCTGACCCTGGGCGACGGTGCCGCGGAGCGCTACGAGATCGTCATCGGCGACCCGGTCGAAGCCGCGCGGCTGATGGCGGACGGCATCCGCAAGGTCCGTGGACACCGCATCGCGCAACGCGACTCGTTCTTCTTCAACTGGTCGATCAACATTCCGCTGGAGTTCCAGCGTCCCTTCGATCCCACGCACGAGGCCATGGCGGGTCTCGACCTGCACCAGGGGCGGCTTGCCCACGAGCTGGCCGCCGATCTGCGCCGCGCCTTCTCCGGCATCGTCGCCGGCAACGTCAAGGAAGAGGGCCTGCGCCGGATCGAGGAGCGCGGTCCGTTCGAGATCCACGGGGACCCGGACATGATGGCTTCGCTGGACGCGCTGCTGCGTGCCTTCGTGGAGCAGCGGCGCATGAAGATCGCCGGCGACTACAAGCCCTGCTACCGCGTGGTGGCCTGACCGGTTTCGATCGGTAGGCGGACGGTGGCGATGTAGCGGCCGTCGCTGATTCCGGTGTGGACGCGGCCACGCCCGCCGGTGAGTGCGTGGATTCGCACCTGCGACGCGTTCAGCCCGATCTGGTGCCCGTGCGAAACGCCGTGTTCGTCTTCGGGCAACGGGTTGCTGATGCGTACCAGCACGATGTCCGGTGTGGTGGAAACCGTGACCTCGATATCCCCGTGGGCCATGCGTTCGACGCCGTGGCGTATGGCGTTTTCAACCAGCGGCTGGATCGAAAGCGATGGAACTCTGACATCGGGCAGGTCCTTCGGCAATTCCCAGCGCACCACCAGCCGGTCGCCGAAGCGCAGCGCCTCGATCTCCAGGTAGCGCTGGGCGAGCGCCAGTTCCTCCGCCAAGGGAATCTCGCGCGGCCCGGCCAGGGCGGCGCGGAACAGGTCGGCGAGGTCCAGGAGCAGGCGCTCGGCTTCCCCGGGGCGCTGGTGGACCAGCGCTGCACCGGTGTTGAGGGTATTGAACAGGAAGTGAGGGCGGATGCGGGCCTGCAGTGCCTGCAGTTCTGCCTGCTTCGCCCTGACCGCATGCATCCGGCCACGCCAGTGGTTGTGGAGGGCCGCCAGGCCCAGCAGGCCCACCGCCAGAACGATGCCGGTCACCCTCAGCAGCAATTCTCCCCACTCAGCAGACTGCATCGGCCACGCGGCTCCGGACAACAACCGTGCGGCTCCCACGACCAGCCAGGCGTTGGAGAGCAGGAGGAGGATGGCCAGCCACCCGACATTCTGGCGCGGGAGGCGGTCGAGCTGATTCCGCAGCAGGTAGAGGGCGCCGAGGGTGAGCAGCGAGACCCATTGGATGGCGAGCGACCCGAGTCCGAACACCATCCAGCGGTCGCCCGTCGTCCCCGGGGCCAGCGCCAGGACGAGCGCAAGGCACTCGCCGGCAAGCATCGCCCAAAGGATTGCCCGTGCCTGCCACAGGGCATCAAGGGGGAGCGGTGACCTCTCGGAATTGTGCATCCGGCACGGCGTTGGCGAGTGGATCACCATGATGCCCTCCCGGACAGGCCAGCGCACGGGGCCATTCATGCCCCGGACCCGTCCGCTGGTCGGCCATCAGTGGATGTCACGGGAACAGCCAAGTTAAGGTCCGGTCAACGTCCTTGGGGGGAAGAACCATGCATTTCCAGACTGCGCGAGGCCGTAAGTGGCCTGCCGGACCGGCCGGGTTCACGCTGGTGGAGCTCATGGTCACCATCGCGGTGGCTGCCGTGCTGTTGGCCATTGCCACGCCGAGCTTCACGGCCATCGCGAACAGCAACCGGTTGACGAGTGCCGCCAATGAACTGGTGGGCTCGTTCCAGTCGGCGCGCATGGAGGCGGTCAGGCTCAACGCCCGCACGGAAGTATGCGCGAGCGCGGATGGCGCGACCTGCGGCGGGAATGACTGGTCCCAATGGCTGGTTCGCGTAGATACCAACCAGGACGGTGCGGTCGATGAGACCGTCCGCACTGGCGAGACCCGCGCCCCCGTGCAGGTGCTGGCGAGCGGCAACATTGGTGGCAACCCGATTGCCTTCCGCTCCGATGGCCGCGCCTACACGGCAGCGGGTGCACTGATGAACGGCACCCTCGCGGTCTGCATTCCCACCGAGCGCCCGGAGGAGAACATCCGTTTCGTATCGATTGCCTCGGGTAGCCGTTTCTCCACATCGCCTTCCGATGGCGGTGGCAACTGCATCGTCCCGGCCAATGCCGCGGCCGGGGCAGCCGTGCCTCCCGTCGCCGGTGGCGGCGGTGGTCCGGGCGGCGGGAACGGGAACGGTGGGAACAACGGCGGCGGCAATGGGAACGGAAGCGGCGGCGGTGCCGGCGGAACCCCCGGCGGCGCTGGCAGTGGCTCTGGAGCTGGTGGCGGCAACGATGGTGGTTCTGCCGGCGGCGGCACGGGCGGCGGCGATACTGGTGGAGGCGGCACTGGTGGAGGCGGCACGGGCGGCGGCGACGCGGGCGGTGGTGGTGACACGGGCGGAGGGGATCCCGGAAACGACGACGACAGCGGGGACGACGACGGAGACGGCCGAGGTCCGGGAAACAGCGACTGCGCGAAGATTAAGGACAAGGAGGAGAAGAAGAAGTGCAAGGAGCGCAACAAATGATCACCCCACGCTGCGCTGCCGCGCTGCAGAAAGGCGTTGGCCTTGTCGAAGTCATGATCGCCGTGCTCGTTTTCGCCGTCGGCCTGCTCGGCATCGCCGCGCTACAGGCCACGGCGCTGAAGAACAGCCAAAGCTCGCTCGAGCGCAGCCAAGCGGTGATCCATACCTACGGCATTCTCGACTCGATGCGTGCCAACTTGGTGGCCGCGCGGGCAGGTCAGTACGACACCGGCGGCATGCAGTGCGCCGCCGGGGACCCCGACGCCGGCACTCTGGCTCAACGAGACGTCGCGCGCTGGCTGACATCTATGCAGACAGGGGGGATGGGTGCGGATGCCTGCGGTCAGATCCAGTGCGTGCTCGCGACGCAGTACTGCACCATCACCGTGCGCTGGAACGATGTGCGCGGGCTTGAAGGCGAAGCGCAGCAGGAATTCAGCACGGAGACCCGTATATGAGCGCTTTCCCCATCGGGTCGCTGCCGGAACGGCGGGCGCGGCGTTCTTTCCAGCGCGGCCTCAGCCTGATCGAACTGATGATTGCGATGCTGCTCGGTTTGCTCGTGGTGGGCAGCGCGGTCGGCGCCTTCCTGTCCAACCAGCGGACCTACCGTGCCACCGAGAGTCTCTCCCGGGTTCAGGAGAATGCGCGGGCTGCATTCGAGCTGATGGCACGCGAGGTGCGCGAGGCTGGGGGCAATGCGTGCTCGAACGGGGTGCCGATCGTCAATGTGCTTAGCGTCGGATCCACCTGGTGGTCCGACTTGGGCAATGGCGTTGTCGGTTACGAAAACGGTGCGTTGGCCGGGACGGCGGCGGGAACCGACGCGATCGATCTACTCTCTGCCACAAACGGGGGAGTTGTTATCGACACCGCTTCCAACCCGAATGCGGCGAACCTGAAGGTCAACACCAGCGACCATGGGTTCGAGACCGGTGACATCCTCATTGTCTGCGACTACACGCAGGGGTCGATCTTCCAGGTGACCGGCAATCCCTCGAGCATGACGATCGGGCACAACACGGGTGGCGGGAACTGCACCAAGGGACTTGGAGTGCCCCTCATCTGCGACGGCGGCAACGGAACGCCGAAGTCCTATGCACCCAACTCGGTGGTCGCAAAGCTCGAGGCCGCACGCTGGTTCGTTGCCGACAACGGCCGCGGCGGGCGCTCGCTCTACCGTGTCGCCATGGACAAGGGTAATCCCGCGGGACAGTCGGAAGAGATCGCCGAAGGTGTGCAGGACATGCAGGTCGAGTATCTGCTCAACGGCAGCGTGAACTACGTCCCGGCCGCCGCGGGACTCGACTGGTCGCAGGTCGTCGCGGCGAAGATTGCGCTGCAGGTGGAAGGCCCCGGTCGGGAAGGTACGGACGGGCAGGCGTTGCAGCGTGACATCGAGCACGTCGTGAACCTTCGGAACAGGACGCTATGAACAATCAACATGGTCGACTTCCCGCACCGCAACGGGGTGCAGCCCTCATCGTGGTGCTCGTCCTGCTGCTGATGATGACGCTGCTGGGCCTGGCGAGCCTGCGCGGTACCCTGATGGAAGAGCGCATGAGCGCCAACATGTATGACCGCAGCCTGAGCTTTCAGGCTGCAGAAGCCGCGCTGCGACACGCCGAGAACCGCCTGCGCGCGCCGGGAATCGTGGCCTCGTTCCCCGCAGCCGGCGGGGGTTGCGCTGACGGATTGTGCTCCACGCCGATACCGGCCGAAGGCGTGCCGGAACGCGCGGACAACCCCAACTTCAATGGTTGGGTGGACGCACTGCCGGTCGACAAGGTGGGGACGCCCCAGTACTTCGTCGAATACATGGGCGAAGCGCCCAGTTGGGCCATGTGTGACCGGCTGATTCCCCGCCACCCGGCATGCATGAAGCCGCGTTATCGCATTACCGCCCGTAGTAATGCTGGAGACGGCCGTGCATTCGTCGTCCTGCAGTCCAGCTTTGCCGGAACCTGATCGGAGAACGACATGAAGTCCACCATGACCACCCGGCCGAAGCCGCGCAATACGTTCTCCCAAGTGTTGGTTGTCGCGCTCGCGACGCTGATGGCTATGCCGGTTCACGCGGCTGTCGAAGTGCCGCCGGTGCCACCCAGCTCCGGCAACGGCATTCCTCCCAATATCCTGTTCATCCTGGATGACTCGGGTTCAATGAGCTATCCGGCCATGCCGGCGGAGCGCCGTTCCAACCAGTTCAGTGACAGGATCCAGGACAAGTCGTACGTCCACAATGTTCTGTACTACAACCCTGACATCGACTACCGCGCATGGATGGACTGGACTGGGAGCCGCCAAAGCGAAGGTACGTCGTATGGAGAGGCCTTGGCGGATGCTGTTTATGCTTCCCAGCCGATCGACCTTTCGAACATGCATAGCTGTGGTACCTCTCGCGAGAATGATTCCGATATCGAGATTTGCGGAGGAGACCAGGTATTCTTTGTGCCCAAGGATCTCACCCGTACCGACACCACGTATCTGAACAACGCCGATAATTACTATCGCTTCACCATCAAGTCGAACCTCCAGATCATCCGATCGGATCAGGACGGGACAGGGAACGAGGTGCGGCAGACTCCTTCGCGCAGTGGTGGGAAGCCTCGTCGGTCGGAACAGGACGAGCGCAACAACTACGCCACTTGGTTCTCCTACCATCGCACGCGGATGAAGGCGGCCAAAGCCGGGGCGAGCGAAGCGTTCGGCGGTTTGCCGGAAGATAGGTACCGGGTTGGATTCACAACGATCTGGGGCAGGGACAAGCTTGATATTCCGGTGGGTTCCGACAACGGTCTATTCCGCGGGGACAACCGGGAGACCTGGTTCGGTCGACTGTTTGGCGCTCGCAGCTCCTCGACGACCCCCCTGAGGCGTGCTCTGCAGAGTGCGGGCGACTATTTTAGTAGCAGTGCTGTCGATGGCCCGTACGGCGGGGACTTGAATGCTCAGGGCGAGCAGTTCCAGTGCCGGCAGAACTTCTCCATCCTCACGAGCGATGGCTACTGGAATGGCGGCTCACCGAGCTCAGTGGGAAATGCGGACAATACGGCGGGCGATGAGCATCGCGCTCCCGACAATCCCGATGGATCCGCAGGCCGGATATACAGCTATCAGCCAGCCGCTCCATATCAGGACAATCAGTCAGACACACTTGCCGACGTGGCGATGCGGTACTGGAAGTCCGACCTGCGGCCGGGGATGGAGAACGTCGTGCCGGTGTCGGTCGCCAATCCGGCCTTCTGGCAGCACATGGTAACGTTCAGCCTTTCGATCGGTCTTAGTGGCAGCACCGGGTTTGACAGCGTCGACGATGTTCCCGTGGATTATGCGTCGTGGCCGAACCCCCACTCGAGCAATCCCGCGCGGATCGACGACCTGCTGCATGCGGCAGTCAACGGTCGCGGAGAGTTCGTGGCCGCCGCCGATCCTGCGGCTTTCGCCGAAGGGCTCAAGGATGCGCTTGGTGTAATTGCCAATCGCACCAGTTCAGCCTCGAACGTCGCAGCCAGCAGCACGTCCGTCGGAAGCGACACCAAGCTATTCCAAGCCAGGTATCTGAGCGGGGACTGGAGCGGCGAGTTGATTGCGTACCCTGTCACCAGCTCGGGGGTGAATTCGCTCAGCCCCGTCTGGGAGGCATCAGAACAGCTGCCTGACTGGGGTGATCGCCGCATCTACACGACGGACTCGACGGGCGCAAAGGGATCCTTCCCGACCGCGACGCAGCAATCTGAGCTTGGCAGTAGCTCCAACGGCCACAGTTACGCGGACTACATCAAGGGTGACGATTCCGGTGAGACCACCAACAACAACGGCGACCTGCGGGCGCGGTCGTCGCTGCTGGGCGACATCATCCATAGTTCTCCTTACTACGCTGCGCCGACCGACACCGTGTACGTCGGTGCCAACGACGGCATGTTGCACGCATTCAACGGCACCAACGGGCGGGAACGCTTCGCGTATGTGCCGCGTGGTGTGGATATGTCCGAATTGAAGGAGCTGGCAGCGCTCGATTACGAGCATCGGTATTTCGTGGATGGTCCCGTGGTCGTTTCCGATCGCGCCTTGACGCAGACAGCCACCCATCCGAATGGACGGGACCTGTTGGTAGGCACCCTCGGACGAGGCGGAAAGGGCGTATTTGCCCTCGACGTATCCAATCCGGGCGGTTTCAATGCCACGGACGTGCTTTTCGATACGGCAGGTGATGGCGACATGGGCTTGGTGACCGGCGCACCAATCATCGCCAAGTTGAACGACGGCAGCGTGAGCGCGATCTTTGGCAATGGCATCAACAGCACCAATGGTCGCGCAGTTCTGTGGGTTATCAATGTGGACAATGGCGCAGTCAAGAAGGTCGACACCGGGGTCGGCGGCGACAACGGCTTGTCCGCACCCCGTGGTTGGGACTCCGATGGCGACGGGGATGTTGACCTGCTTTACGCCGGCGACCAGAAGGGGAATCTGTGGAAGTTCGACCTGTCACATACCAACAAGAGCCAATGGGACGTCGCGATTGGTGGCAACAATCCCCAACCGCTGTTCACGGCCACGGATGCCTCGGGCAACCCCCAGCCGATCACGGGTGGAGTGTCGATTGGTATCGATCCAGTGACCTACCGCCGCTGGATATTCTTCGGCACTGGTCGCTTGCTCAACGAAGACGACCTGTGGAACAACGATGGTTCGCCAAACCTCAGCATCCAATCCATGTACGGCATCATCGACGATAACGCTGCCATCGGCACCCGTGCCCAGAACGACGGCCAAGGTGATGCCAATGGGCTGGTGGAGCGATCTATCGAGACCACTGGTGCGGCCGCGGATGGCACCCCGGTGCGGAGCTTTGAGACCGCCGTGGACAGTATTGGGGTAAACAAGCGTGGCTGGTTCATCGATATGCTCACGCCACCGTCGAGTCAGGCGGAAGGCGAGCGCGTGATCGGTAACCCACAGGTAATGGCTTCGGTGCTGCTCACATCGAGCATCATCCCAAGCCAAGACCCCTGCGTACCCGGAGGACGTGGCTACATCAACGCGCTCAATGCATTCACCGGCGCGAGTGTGGGTGAGCACTTTTTCGACCTCGATGGTGATGGTAATCCCAGCAACGACCAGGTTGGTGGCAATCCTGTCGGCTCCATCGATCTGGGATTGGGCATGGTGACCGATGCGGTCCTAATCGATAATGGCGCAGGAACCGGTTATCTCGCTGCTGGCGGTTCGGCTGGTGGTCCTCCCGAGGACACCCCGACAGGCGTTCCCAGCGCATCCGGGCGCATCTCGTGGCGCGAAATGCAGAGGCGATGAACAATGAGGAACCAGATGATGACCAATCCCGCTGCGCCCACCTTTTACCCGCGCCACCCTGTCGCGCGGGGCTTCACGCTCATCGAGCTGATGATCGTGGTCGCCGTGGTCGCGATCCTCGCGGCCATCGCGATCCCGAGCTACCAGAACCACGTGATGAAGACGCGGCGCAATGCGGCGGCCGGGTGTGCGATCGAGATGGCCCAGTTCATGGAGCGCTTCTACACCACTAACCTGACGTATGCTGGGACGGGCCTGCCCCAGACCGAATGCACAGGAGATTTGGCTCCTCATTACGCATTCGGGCTGGCTAACCAAGCTGCCCGCACCTATACGATTACGGCAACCCCAGTGGCCGGTGGGCCGCAAGCGAGTGATAAATGCGGGGCGATGACCCTTACCCACACAGGCGCGAAGGATTCTGTCGGCACGGCTAGCGAGTGCTGGTAGGGAAAGAATCCGGCATAACAAAAAAGGCCTGCAGCGATGCAGGCCTTTTTCTTATGATCTTGGCGCCCGAAGTTGGACTCGAACCAACGACCCCCTGATTAACAGTCAAGTGCTCTAACCAGCTGAGCTATTCGGGCGGGGATGCGCATTGTAAGCGCTGGGGCGGCCCGGTCAAGCCTCCAGCGCATCAGAACGGGCAGGCCGTAGCCTCCAGGCGCTCGCTGCGGGTGCGGCCCGCATTGTTGACCACGACGCTGCCCAGATGCCGCCGCTCGCCCCGTACGTCGCACAGGCGGATGCTGATGTTGCTGCCGTAGGCCCATCCGTCGGGGGTGAACCTCACCCGGACGCGACCGCGGGTGCTGCGGAGGGCCAGGCCGCCCCCGACCCCGTCGAACACCTGCAGTACATCGTCGGCGGCCAAGGGCCGGCCAGCGTTGGCAGGGTCCCGGAACAGGATCCAGCCGTCGTCCCAGATGGTATTTCCGCGGCAGGTCCGGCCATCGCTGCTGGGACAGACGGCCACGGCGCCTCCGTGCTTCACCGCCGCGATCCGGGCGCTGGCGAGGGAGGCGCTCAACAGGTGGAAGGTCGTGGCCACGCGGATGCGTTGCTGGAGACCGGCAAACGCCGGCACTCCGAGGGTGAGCAGGGTCACCAGGACCGCGAGGGTGGCCATGAGCTCGACCAGGGTGAAGCCGTGGCGCCGGGGCGTGGGCATGGATGACTCCGATTCCTTTCGGGACCGGCGCAGCTTGGCCGCACGCGCGATGAACGGCGATCCGCCAACGGCCCGCGCGGGGGTAGGGTTTCCCCACGCGCGCCCCCATCCACCCAGTCGCCCTACACTGGGGGTTCTGCCCCCGCCGCGACCCGATGAACGACAGCCACATTCCCGCGCCGCCGACCGAAGGTACCTTCCACCTCGTCTCGTCGTACTCCCCTGCGGGCGACCAGCCGCAGGCGATCGAGAAGCTAGTGGCCGGATTCGAGAACGGCCTGGCCCACCAGACCCTGCTGGGCGTGACCGGTTCGGGCAAGACCTACACCATCGCCAACGTCATCCAGCAGGTGCAGAAGCCGACCCTGGTGATGGCGCCGAACAAGACGCTGGCGGCCCAGCTGTACGGTGAGTTCAAGTCGTTCTTCCCGAACAATGCGGTGGAGTACTTCGTCAGCTATTACGACTACTACCAGCCCGAGGCCTACGTGGCGTCATCGGACACCTTCATCGAGAAGGACAGTTCGGTGAACGAGCACATCGAGCAGATGCGGCTGTCGGCGACCAAGGCACTGCTGGAGCGGCGTGACTGCATCATCGTCTGCACGGTTTCGGCGATCTATGGCCTGGGCGACCCCAACGAGTACTTCCGGATGGTCCTGCACATGGTGAAGGGCGAGCGGATCGACCAGCGCGAGCTGATCCGGCGCCTCACCGAGATGCAGTACAGCCGCAACGACACGGAGCTGCGCCGGGGCACCTACCGGGTGCGCGGCGAAGTGATCGACGTGCACCCGGCCGAGTCCGAAATGGAGGCGGTGCGAATCGAGCTGTTCGATGGCGAGATCGAGAACGTCAGCCTGTTCGACCCGCTGACCGGCGAGAGCCTGCGCAAGCTGCAGCGCTACACCATCTATCCGAAGTCGCACTACGTGACAACGCGGCGGACGGTGCTCGACGCGGTCGATGCGATCAAGGACGAGCTGAAGGTGCGGCTGGAGCAACTGTACGCGCAGAACAAGCTGGTCGAGGCCCAGCGCCTGGCCCAGCGCACCCAGTTCGACCTGGAAATGCTGGCCGAGGTGGGCTATTGCAACGGCGTGGAGAACTACAGCCGCCACCTCACCGGTCATATGCCGGGCGAGCCGCCGCCGTGCCTGTTCGATTACCTGCCGCCGGACGCGCTGCTGGTGTGCGACGAGTCGCACGTGACGGTTCCGCAGGTCGGAGCCATGTACAAGGGCGACCGCTCGCGCAAGGAAACACTGGTGGAATTCGGTTTCCGGCTGCCGTCGGCGCTGGACAACCGGCCGCTGAAGTTCGAGGAGTGGGAAGGGCGCTCGCCACGGACCATCTTCGTGTCCGCGACGCCCGGGCCTTACGAGCTCAAACATTCGGAAGGCGAGATCACCGAGCTGGTGGTGCGCCCCACCGGGTTGATCGATCCCGAAGTCGAGATCCGTCCCGTGGCCACGCAGGTCGACGACGTGCTGGGCGAGATCAGCAAGCGCACCGCCATGGGCGACCGCGTGCTGATCACCACGCTCACCAAGCGCATGGCCGAGAACCTCACCGAGTACCTGGGCGAGCACGGCGTGCGGGTGCGTTACCTGCATTCGGACATCGACACGGTCGAGCGCGTGGAGATCATCCGTGACCTGCGCCTGGGCAAGTTCGACGTGCTGGTCGGCATCAACCTGCTGCGCGAGGGACTGGACATGCCCGAGGTGTCGCTGGTGGCGATCCTCGACGCGGATAAGGAAGGCTTCCTGCGGTCGGCCGGCTCGCTGATCCAGACCATCGGCCGCGCGGCCCGCAATGTGCGAGGCAAGGCCATCCTGTACGCCGACCGCATCACCAATTCGATGCAGAAGGCGATCGAGGAGACCGACCGGCGCCGGGCCAAGCAGGTCGAGTACAACACCGAGCACGGAATCACGCCGGCGTCGATCAACCGGCCGGTGGTGGACATCATGGAAGGCGCCCGGGTCGACCCCGACGCGTTGAAGGGCCGCGGCAAGGCCCGCAAGGCCGCCGAGGAAGCCGCCGAATACGCAGCACTCAGCCCCGCCCAACTCTCCGCCCGCATCAAGAAGCTCGAGCAGCAGATGTACCAGCACGCCCGCGACCTGGAGTTCGAACAGGCCGCCTCGGTACGTGACCAGCTGAACAAGCTCAAGGAGCAGGGTTTCGCAGGGTAACCCGGCTATTGCCGGCGGCCCCGTGCCGGGATAAACTGCGCGGCCTCTCGCCGGGTTGTCATGGCGAAAGGGCGGTTAGCTCAGCGGTAGAGCACTACCTTGACATGGTAGGGGTCACAGGTTCGAACCCTGTACCGCCCACCACATCCACGCCAGCGGCGGGGCCTTCGGGTCCCGCCGTTTGCTTTTGCGGTAACCGGTGCGACCGTCCACCATGTACGGTGTGCCCTCGTCACGGAAATGCATGCGCCGCCGGAATCCGCTGTGAAACAATCAGCCCGGCGATGGGCTCCGGAGGCGGCGGATGACAGCGAAGCACGAAGCGAAAACGACGATCAACCATGAGGAGATCCGGCGTTGGGCCGAGGCCCGCGACGGTGTCCCCGTGAGCGCCAAGGGCGTGGATGAAGATGGTGACGAAATCGCGCTGTTGCGGATTTCGTTCCGCGACGACCCGGCCCTGAAGCGAATCAGCTGGGACGAGTTCTTCGAGAGGTTCGAGGACGACGACCTGGCGTTCCTGTACCAGGAGCAGACTGCCGACGGAAAACGCAGCCGCTTCTTCAAGATGGTGGAGCGGGACTAGGACGCCACCCGAATTGACTTCGCATCCCGCTGGTCCACTATTATGGCCACGTGGCGCAGCAACCGGCTGGGCCTGAAACCCGAGGTGGCCCGCGGCAACACCGCCGGCCGAGCGTGCGACATGGACACTACCACCGCCCATCGCTGACTCCGCCCGAGGCTTCCGCATTGCGCAGGCGCCCTCGTGGCGCCTTTGTTTGTGCAGCCCGCGCTTCTTCTTTTCCTTGTAGGAGCGGCTTCAGCCGCGATCCGTGGGCCGTACAAGCGACCGATTATCCAATCGCGGCTGAAGCCGCTCCTACGTAAAGCCAAGACACCACGCCCATGATCGCGATCACCCTTCCCGACGGCTCCCGCCGTGAATTCGAAGCCCCCGTCTCCGTCGGCGAGGTCGCCGCCTCGATCGGTCCCGGCCTCGCCAAGGCCGCGCTGGCGGGCAAGGTCGACGGCAAGCTCGTGGACACCGGCTTCCGCATCGATCGCGACGTTTCGCTCGAGATCGTCACCGACAAGCACCCCGACGCGCTGGAGGTCCTGCGCCATTCCACCGCGCACCTGCTGGCCCAGGCCGTGCAGCGCCTGCATCCCGCGGCCCAGGTCACGATCGGCCCGGTGATCGACAACGGCTTCTACTACGACTTCGCCTTCGAGCGTCCCTTCACACCCGAGGACCTGCCGGCGATCGAAGAAGAGATGAAGAAGATCGTCAAGGAAGCCCAGCCGGTCAGCCGCAGCGTCAAATCGCGCGACGAGGCGGTGAAATTCTTCAAGGGCATCGGCGAGCACTACAAGGCCGAGATCATCGAGTCGATCCCGGCCGACGAGGACCTGTCGCTGTACAGCCAGGGCGAGTTCACCGACCTGTGCCGCGGACCGCACGTGCCTTCCACCGACAAACTTCGCGCCTTCAAGCTGATGAAGGTCGCCGGCGCCTATTGGCGAGGCGATCACAACAACCAGATGCTCAGCCGCATCTATGGCACCGCCTGGCTCAACGACAAGGAGTTGAAGGCCTACCTGAACCAGCTGGAGGAGGCCGAGAAGCGCGACCATCGCAAGATCGCCAAGCAGCAGGATCTCTTCCACCTGCAGGAAGAAGCCCCGGGCCTGATCTTCTGGCACCCGAAAGGGTGGTCGATCTGGCAGGTGGTCGAGCAGTACATGCGCAAGGTCTACCGCGACTCCGGCTACGACGAGGTGCGCTGCCCGCAGATCCTCGACGTGACCCTGTGGCAGAAGTCCGGCCACTGGGACAACTACAAGGAGAACATGTTCTTCACCGAGTCGGAGAAGCGCACCTACGCGCTGAAGCCGATGAACTGCCCGGGCCATGTGCAGGTGTTCAACCACGGCCTGCACAGCTACCGCGATCTCCCCATTCGCTATGGCGAGTTCGGCGCCTGCCATCGCAACGAGCCGTCGGGCGCGCTGCACGGCATCCTGCGCGTGCGCGGCTTCACCCAGGACGACGGCCACGTGTTCTGCACGGAAGGGCAGGTGGAGCCGGAGGTCACCGCCTTCCACCAGCAGGCGATGAAGGTGTACGCCGATTTCGGGTTCACCGACGTGCAGGTCAAGCTGGCGCTGCGCCCCGAGCCCCGCCTGGGCGACGACGCCACCTGGGACAAGGCCGAGGACGCCTTGCGGTCGGCCCTCCGGTCGGCGGGCGTGGAATGGGAAGAGCTGCCGGGCGAGGGTGCCTTCTATGGCCCCAAGATCGAGTACCACCTGCGCGACGCGATCGGACGTACGTGGCAGCTGGGCACGATGCAGGTCGATTTCATGATGCCGGGCCGGCTGGGCGCGGAATACGTGGACGAGCACAGCCAGAAGCGCCACCCCGTCATGCTGCACCGCGCCATCGTTGGCTCCATGGAGCGTTTCATCGGCATCCTGATCGAGCACCACGCCGGCCAGTTCCCGGCCTGGCTGGCGCCGGTGCAGGCGGTGGTGGCCAACATCACCGATGCGCAGGCCGACTGGGTGGAGCAGGTGCGGAAATCCCTTGCAGATCAAGGGTTCCGGGTCCAGGCTGATTTGCGCAACGAAAAGATCGGCTATAAGATTCGCGAGCACACGCTTCAGCGCGTGCCGTACCTGCTGGTGGTCGGTGACCGCGAGAAGGAAAACGGGCACGTGGCGGTGCGTTCGCGTGGAGGGGAGGATCTCGGATCGATGCCGGTCTCGGAATTCGCCACGCGTTTACGCGATGAAAACGCCGCCTGAGGCAATGTAGGTCCAGATCAAGCAGGTTAGATACAGCCCCGTCCGCGCCCAGCGGGCGGCACGTTCGACAACGGAGATTGCAATATCAGTACCCCCGAAAAGCGGAACCGCAAGAATCAGGAGATCCGTGTACCCAAGGTGCGCGTGATCGGCAGCGACGGCGAGATGGTCGGCGTACTGTCCCGCGACGAAGCCCTGAGCCTTGCCCAGGAAGAAGGACTCGACCTGGTCGAAATCCAGCCCCATGGCGACCCGCCGGTCTGCCGGGTGATGGACTTCGGCAAGTACATCTTCGACCTGCAGAAGAAGGCCAATGCGGCCAAGAAGAAGCAGAAGCAGGTCGAGATCAAGGAAGTGAAGTTCCGTCCCGTCACTGATGAGGGCGACTACCAGATCAAGCTGCGCAAGATGCGCGGCTTCCTGGAGGAAGGCGACAAGATCAAGGTCAACATCCGCTTCCGTGGCCGCGAGATGAGCCACCAGGAGCTGGGTCGCGAGATGGCCGGCCGGATCGAGGCCGACCTTGGCGAAGACATCGTCATCGAGTCCCGCCCGCGCCTGGAAGGGCGGCAGATGGTGATGATGATCGCCCCGAAGAAGAAGACCTGAGTGCCCGTTTTGCGCGCAGTCCCGGAAAGGCGCCGAAAGGCGCCTTTTCCATGTGGGAGGCTTTGCCGCGCCTCCCCATGCTTTTGTAGGAGCGGCTTCAGCCGCGAACATATGACCGGTCGCTCGCGCCGGCTCCACGATCGCGGCTGAAGCCGCTCCTACAACGGCAGCCGGGGACGCAACGCCACAGCGCGCCCGAGCCAACGAGTTGCACGCAGCCCTCCCGCACCGGCATAATGGCCGGCCCGGTTCGCCGGGGTGTTTCACGTATTGCCAGGACCTGTCGCGGATTCCTTCTGGATCAACGACTTACAAGCCGGCACGGGCAGGACGGAAAGTGTGGCGCAGCCACCGCCCAGGCCAGTGACAAGAACCCGAAAGGACATTCGCAATGCCCAAGATCAAGACCCATCGCGGGGCGGCCAAGCGTTTTCGCAAGACCGCATCCGGCAAGTTCAAGTGCGGCCACGCCAACCGTAGCCACATCCTCACCAAGAAGGCGACCAAGCGGAAGCGCAACCTCCGGCAGACGAACCACGTCCGTCCCGAGGATGCAGGCCGTATCGCCCGCATGCTGCCGTACGCCTGAGGAGGACTGAGACATGGCACGAGTCAAACGTGGTGTACAGGCGCGTCGGCGCCACAAGAAGATCCTGAAGCAGGCCAAGGGCTACTACCACGCCCGTCGCAAGGTCTTCCGCGTCGCCAAGCAGGCGGTCACGAAGGCGTTGCAGTACGCCTACATCGGCCGCAAGCAGAAGAAGCGCAATTTCCGTTCGCTGTGGATCGCGCGTATCAACGCCGCATCCCGCGCCAACGGCATCAGCTACAGCCGCTTCATGAACGGCCTGATGAAGGCCGGCATCACCCTGGACCGCAAGGTGCTGGCGGATATCGCCGTGCACGATGCGGCGGGTTTTGCCGCGCTGACCGAAAAGGCCAAGGGCGCGCTCGCAGCGTAAGGTGTCGCATCGCGGCCGCCGGTTTCCCGGCGGATCGCGGTCGGACAACGAAGTACACGCATGGGGAAGGGCGCAAGTCCTTCCCCATGTTCGTTTTTGGGGCCAGCAGATCTGCATCTGTAGGAGCGGCTTCAGCCGCGAGCTGAAACCGGCGCAGTCGATCGCACATCCGATCGCGGCTGAAGCCGCTCCTACAAGGGCCCGACCGATTGTGGCTGTGACAGGAACTCCAGCATGAGTGACATCGAAGCACTGGCCGCCCAGGCGCTGGCCGACATCGAAGCCGCCGATTCGCCGCAGGCGATCGAGGCATTGCGGGTGGCGCTGCTCGGCAAGTCCGGCACCGTCACCGCGCAGCTCAAACAACTCGGCACGCTCCCGGCCGACCAGCGCAAGGCGGCCGGCGAGGCCATCAACCGCGCCCGCGACACGCTGTCGCAGGCGCTGTCGGAGCGCAAGGCCTCGCTGGAATCCGCAGCGCTGGACGCGCGGCTCGCGGCCGAAACCATCGATGTCACCCTGCCGGGCATCGATGCGGCACGCGGCGGCCTCCACCCGGTCACGCGGACGCTCGAGCGCATCGTCGACATTTTCGCCCGCCTCGGCTTCGAGCTCTCCGACGGCCCGGAAATCGAGGACGACTGGCACAACTTCGAGGCGCTCAACTTCCCGCCGCACCACCCCGCCCGGGCCATGCACGACACCTTCTACGTCGATGCTCCCGCTGCCGGGGGCGAAGCGGGCCGCCACCTGTTGCGCACCCACACCTCGGGCGTGCAGGTGCGCTACATGCAGGACCTGCTGGCCCGGGGCGGCACGCCGCCCCTGCGCATGATCGCCGCCGGCAAGGTCTACCGCAGCGACAGCGACCAGACCCACACCCCGATGTTCCACCAGATCGAGGGCCTGCTGGTGGACGAGCACGCCAGCTTCGCGGACCTGAAGGGCACGCTGGCGGAGCTCGTGCGCGCCTTCTTCGAGCGCGATTTCGAGATGCGCTTCCGTCCCAGCTATTTTCCCTTCACCGAACCCTCCGCCGAGGTCGACATCGCCTGGCAGCAGCCGGACGGCAGCACCCGCTGGCTCGAGGTTCTGGGCTGCGGGATGGTGCACCCGAACGTGTTGCGCAACGTCGGCATCGACCCGGAGCGCCACACCGGCTTCGCGTTCGGTCTGGGTGTCGAGCGCTTCGCGATGCTGCGCTACGGCGTCGACGACCTGCGCAGCTTCTTCGACAACGACGTGCGTTTCCTGCGCCAGTTCGCCTGACCTGCCTGGACCGAACAGATGAAGTTTTCAGAGAACTGGCTTCGCCAGCACATCCCGACCGCCGCCAGCCGCGACCAACTGGTCGCCACCCTCACGGCCATCGGCCTCGAGGTCGAAGAGGTCACCGCACTGGGCGAGTCCCTGGATGGCGTCGTCGCGGGCCGGATCATCAAGGCCTCGCCGCATCCGGAAGCGGACCGCCTGCAGATCTGCGAGGTCGATGCCGGCGCGGCGGGCACCGTCCAGATCGTATGCGGGGCGCCGAACGCCCGTGCCGGGCTGGTAGCGCCATTGGCCACCGTGGGCGCGGTGCTCCCGGGCGGCATGAAGATCAAGCCGGCCAAGCTCCGCGGCGTCGAGTCCTTCGGCATGCTCTGTTCGGCCCGTGAACTGGGCATCGACAGCGATGGTTCGGGATTGCTCGAACTCCCGGCCGATGCCGCCGCGGGGCAACCGGTGGTCGAGGTGCTCGGGCTCCCGGATGCCAGCATCGAGATCAAGCTCACCCCCAACCGCGCCGACTGCTTCGGGATCCGCGGCATCGCTTTCGACGTGGCTGCGGCGACTGGAGGTGCCGTGGTGCCGTTCGAGGTGGAGCCCGTGGCGCCTGCCAACGATGCCGCACTGGCGATCGAGTTGTCTGCCGGCGTCGATGCGCCTCGGTACTGCGGGCGTGTGATCCAGGGCGTGGACGCTGCCGCGGCGACTCCCGCCTGGATGGCCGAACGCCTGCGCCGCAGTGGCGTCCGGCCGGTTTCGCTGCTTGTCGATGTGACCCAGTACGTGATGCTCGAGCTGGGCCAGCCGATGCACGCCTTTGACAGGGCAGCGCTTTCCGGTCCGGTCGGCGTACGCCGCGCACGCGCAGGCGAATCGCTGAAGTTGCTGGACGGGCGCGAGGTGGCGCTGGACGAGCAGTTCCTGCTGGTCACCGATGCCGACCGGCCGGTCGCGCTCGCGGGCATCATGGGCGGGTTCGACACGCGGGTGACCGGCGAAAGCCGCGACATCTTCCTGGAAGCGGCGCATTTCGCGCCGGCCGCGATCGCCGGCCGCAGCCGCCGGCTCGGCTTGCATACCGACGCCGCCCACCGCTTCGAACGCGGGGTGGATCCCAGGCTGCCGCGCGAAGCGATCGAATATGCCACCCGGTTGATCATGGAGGCCGCTGGTGGCCTGCCAGGTCCTGTGGTCGAAACGGAGCTGGCGGAACACCTGTCGGCGCCCGCGCCGATCCTGCTGCGCCGGGCCCGCGTGGCGCGTGTGCTCGGGATGACGATCGCTGATGCGGATATTTCCCGCATCCTCGGCGCGCTCGGCCTGGCGGTGGAGACCAACGCCGACGGTTGGCTGGTCACGCCTCCCAGCCGCCGCTTCGACCTGGCGATCGAGGAGGACCTGATCGAGGAGGTCGCCCGCATCCACGGTTACGACGCGATCCCGGTCCAGCTCCCGGCCGGGGCGGCGCCGTTGCAGGTGCCCAGCGAGACCCGGGTCGGGGAAGGCACTGCCCGCCGCCACCTCGCCTCCCGAGGCTTCCTGGAAACCATCAATTACGCGTTCGTCGACAGCGCGCTGCTGGCCGATTGGGGGCTGGAGAAGGGCGTGGTGCCACTGGCGAATCCGCTCAGTGCGGAACTCGGGGTGATGCGCACGTCGCTGTTGCCGGGCCTGGTCGCCGCACTCGGCCGCAATGCAGCTCGCCAGCAGTCCCGGGTGCGGCTGTTCGAGCTCGGTAATGTCTTCGCCCGTACCGCGGATGGGTTCAGCCATGTTCCGCGGGTCGCCGCGGTGGCCAGCGGCACTGCCAGGGGCGAGCAGTGGGACGGCGACGAGCGCTCGGTCGGCTTCCACGACCTGCTGGGCGACCTGTCCAGCCTGGCCGCGCTTGCCCGCGCCGAACTGGAGTGTCGCCCGGCGCAGGCGCCGTGGGCGCATCCGGGGCGGTGCGCGGAGGTGTTCCGGGTGGATGGCGGTCAGGAGGTCCGGATTGGGTGGGTGGCGGAGCTGCACCCGCGCCTGCTGAAGGCACTGGAGATCGACACCGGGGTGGTGGTGTTCGAAGCGGACCTCGTGCCGCTTCTGGCGCGTCCGCTGCCGAAGGCCGGGAACCGTTCCAAATATCCTTCGGTGCGGCGCGACCTCGCCTTCGTGGTGCCGCAGGCGGTGTCCTGGGGGCAGCTCGCAGGCTGCGTACGAGGCGCCGCCGGATCGATCCTGCGCGACCTGGTGCTGTTCGACGTGTACCAGGGTAAAGGCGTGGAAACCGGGTGCAAGAGTCTCGCTATGGGCTTGATTCTGCAGGAAGAATCGCGCACCCTGACCGACGCCGATGTGGATGCGGTGGTGGCCTCGGTGACCGCCGCGTTGCAGCGCGAGCACGGGGCTACGATCCGCGGATGACAGGGCGACCGGCCTGCTAGACCGGGTCGGCACGTAGTGGATGGAAGGAACAGGGCGATGGCATTGACCAAGGCCGAGATGGCCGAGCGACTTTTCGACGAAGTAGGGCTGAACAAGCGCGAGGCGAAGGAATTCGTCGATGCGTTTTTCGACTCCCTGCGCCAGGCGCTGGAGAGCGGCCGTCAGGTGAAACTGTCGGGGTTCGGCAACTTCGACCTGCGTCGCAAGAACCAGCGCCCCGGCCGTAACCCCAAGACCGGCGAGGAAATCCCGATTTCCGCGCGCACGGTGGTGACCTTTCGTCCGGGCCAGAAGCTGAAGGAACGCGTGGAAGCCTATGGCGGTGCCGGACATGCTTGATCCCGGCAGCAACCGCGAGCTTCCGCCGATCCCGGCCAAACGCTATTTCACCATCGGTGAAGTCAGTGAGCTGTGCGACGTCAAGCCGCACGTGCTCCGCTACTGGGAGACGGAGTTCCCGACGCTCAACCCGGTCAAGCGACGCGGCAACCGACGCTACTACCAGCGCCACGAGGTGTTGATGGTGCGCCAGATCCGCGGACTGCTGTACGAGCAGGGCTACACCATCGGTGGCGCGCGCCTGCGGCTGGAGGGCGAGGCGGGCCGTGACGAATCGGCCCTGAGCTCGCAGATCATCAAGCAGGTGCGCATGGAGCTGGAAGAAGTCCTGCAGTTGCTCAAGCGATAGAAAACGGCCGTCCGGCAGGTGCCGGTCGGCGCGCAAGTCGGCTATACTCACCGCCCGCCGCAAGGTGGGCAGCAAGACATTCGGGGCGTAGCGCAGCCTGGTAGCGCACCTGTCTGGGGGACAGGTGGTCGTCGGTTCAAATCCGGCCGTCCCGACCAATCAAGATGCAGAACGCCTGGCCTCCAAGCCAGGCGTTTCTGTTTGTGGCGCCACGGCTGTACGCGATGGCGGTCTCAGCTGGCGACGCTTCGCGTCGTCGGGGACTCGAGCAGCCGCGGCCAGCGCGCCACCAGCGACGCCCGGATGCCTGCTGCGTCCAGGCCTGCCTCTGCCAGCAGTTGTTCCCGGCTGCCATGGTGCTGGAATACATCTGGCAGGCCCAGGTGCAGGACTGGCAGCACGATGCCTTCCGCCGACAGCAGCTCGGCGACGCCCGAGCCCGCGCCACCGGCGACGACATTGTCTTCGAGCGTCGCGAAACCCTCGTGGCTCTTCGCCAGCTCCAACAGCAACTCCCGATCCAGCGGCTTGACGAAGCGCATGTTGACCACCGTCAGCCCGAGTTCCTCGGCGACCTGTTCGGCAGCCGGCACCAGCGCGCCGAAGGCGAGCAGGGCGATCGGGCCGCCGGATCGGCGGACCTCCGCCTTGCCGATGGGCAGTACGTCCAGCGCAGGCCGGACCTCAACGCCCGGGCCGGTTCCGCGGGGATAGCGCACTGCCGCCGGGCCGTTGAACCGGAAGCCGGTGGACAGCATCTGCCTGCATTCGTTCTCGTCCGCCGGGGCCATGACCACCATGTTGGGGACGCAGCGCAGGTAGCTGAGGTCGAGGTTGCCGGCGTGGGTCGCGCCATCGGGCCCCACCACGCCGCCGCGGTCGATCGCGAACAGGACGTCGAGCTCCTGCAGGGCCACGTCGTGGACCAGCTGGTCGTAACCGCGCTGCAGGAAGGTCGAGTAGATCGCGCAGACCGGCTTGGCGCCCTCGCAAGCCATGCCGGCCGCCAGCGTCACCGCGTGCTGTTCGGCAATGGCGACGTCGAAATAGCGATCCGGGTATTCCCGGCTGAAGCGCACCAGGCCCGAGCCCTCGCGCATGGCCGGGGTGATGCCCAGCAGCGTCTCGTCCGCCGCGGCCATGTCACAGAGCCAATCGCCGAAGACATCGGTGTAGGTGGGTTTCTTGACGCTCGGCTTGCTGACCAGTCCACGGGTGGGGTCGAACGGACCCACGGCGTGGTAGCCGATCTGGTCCCCCTCGGCCAGCTCGTAGCCCTTGCCCTTGGTGGTGATGATGTGGAGCAGCTGCGGTCCGCCCAGTCCCTTCAGGGTCTTGAGCGTTGCGACGAGCGCGTCCATGTCATGCCCGTCGATGGGACCGGTGTAGTGGAAGCCCATCTCTTCGAACAGGGTGGAGGGCACGAACATGCCCTTCCAGTGCTCCTCCCAGCGCCGCACGAACCGGGCCGCGGGCTTGTTCTTGTCGCCCAGCAGCTTCTTGCCCCCTTCGCGCAGCGCGTTGAGGGTGCGGCTCCCGGTGAGGCGTCCGAGCATCTGGGTCAACCCGCCAACGTTCTCGGAAATCGACATCTGGTTGTCGTTGAGGACCACCAGCAGGTTCGGCTCCGGATCCATGCCACCTGCGTGGTTCAGCGCCTCGAACGCCATGCCGGCGGTCATTGCGCCGTCGCCGATCACCGCCACCACCTTGCGGTCGTCGCCGGCGCGTGCGCTGGCAATGGCCATGCCGAGCGCGGCGGAGATGCTGGTGGAGCTGTGGCCGACGCCGAAGGTGTCGTATTCGGATTCTTCCCGCTTGGGGAACGGGGCGACGCCGTCCTTCTGCTTGACGGTGCGGATGGTGTCGCGGCGTCCGGTGAGGATCTTGTGCGGATAGGTCTGGTGGCCGACATCCCAGACCAGGCGATCGCGGGGGGTCTCGTAAAGCCAGTGCAGTGCGACCGTCAACTCGATCACGCCCAGGCCCGCGCCGAAATGGCCGCCGGACTGGGCGACCTGTTCGATCAGGTATCCACGCAGCTCGTCGGCGACGGCGGTCAGCTCCTCCTGCGGGAACTGGCGCAGGTCGGCCGGCAGATCGATGCGGGACAGGCGGGGGAATTGTTGCGGATCGATCATCAATACGGCATCGGACGGCAAGTGGGCCATTGTCCCGCTCGCGCGCAGGCGGAGCAAGGAGACGCCGTTCAGTCGGCTGGCTGCGCCGGTATCCGATACAGCGGTGCCGGGATGAACTCGCCGGTGGCGTACAGGGCACTACCGTCGGCGGACCAGCCCAGCGCCTCGGCCTGGGGGAGCCAGGGCAGCTCGCTGGTGGCCGGTTGCGACTCGACGGCGGAGGTCCAGTTCGCGCCCGGTTCGCGGGAATAGAGCAGCAGGTGCCGATAGGTCATCACCGCGAGCGTAAGACGATCCGGCGAGACCGACGCGGCGGTCACCTGGGCATCGTAGCGGGAGCGGCCGGATGGCTGCCCGCCGTCCGGCCCCGGTGTTGGGTTGGGCACACCCGCGAGCAAGCCTGCAGGGCGCGCGGTCAGCAATCGCTGGCTCCCGGGGCGCAGGGGGAGCGTGAACAGCTCCGGTGGCTCGCGTTTCTTGGATACCAGCAGGATTTCGCCCCGTTCGGCATCGACCGCCACGGCTTCGCAGTCGCGGGCACCGTCCGGCCAGCGGAAAGCAAGCGACCAGGCCGGCGTGAGGCGGGCATTGGTCAAGCTGCCGGGCTCTTCGATCACGTGCAGTTGCAGGGTGCGCCGGAGTCCGCCGTTGTCGCCAGTGTCGGCCAGCAGCAGGTAATGACGGCCCTCAAGCTCGAACGCTGCGATGTCTTCCCAATCCGTCTTGGTGACGCCGTCGATGCCGAAAGTGGCGACGCGGCGTCCGGAGGTATTCACCGCGAAAAGCCGCGCAGGGTTGTCGCCATCGTCGTGCAGCCAGACGATGCCTTCATGTTGCCGGGAGGCGGCAAGCCCGCTGACCTCGCTGAGCTGCATGTCCAGCAGCACGCCCTCCAGGCGGGGTTCGGGCAGGCGCTCCTCCTCGACCGGCTGCGTGCAGGCGGCCGCCAGGATCAACAGGCCCGTGGCCATGGCGCGGCCAGCAGAGCGGATCACCGGGTGGTTGGAGCGGAGCATGGCGGAAGGATGGCACGGGGTCGCCGTGCATGGACAGCCGCCGGTGCGGGCACGGAAGTTAGACTGTGGGCTTCCTTCATCCTCCGGCGCTCCATGGTCACCATCGGCACTCCACTGTCTCCCCATGGCTTCCGCGTATTGCTGCTCGGCTCGGGCGAGCTCGGCAAGGAAGTCGCGCTGGAGCTGCAGCGTTTCGGCGCCGAAGTGATCGCGGCCGATCGCTACGCCAATGCCCCTGCGATGCAGGTTGCCCACCGTAGCCACGTGCTCGACATGCTCGACGGTGCAGCGGTGCGTGCTTTGGTCGCCGCCGAGCGGCCCGCGCTGATCGTGCCCGAGATCGAAGCCATCCATACCGAGACCCTGGTGGCACTGGAGCGTGAATTCGCCCAGCGTGGCAGCGATGTCCGGATCATCCCCACCGCGCGTGCAGCCCGCCTGACCATGGATCGTGAAGGGATCCGGCGGCTGGTCGCGGAGACGCTGGGGCTGCCGACTTCCCCGTACCGGTTCGTGGACACGCTGGAGGACTACCGCGAAGCGGTCGAGGCGATCGGCCTGCCCTGCGTGGTCAAGCCGGTGATGTCCTCGTCGGGCAAGGGCCAGTCGACGGTGCGAAGCAGTGGAGAGATCGATGCGGCCTGGGCGTACGCGCAGAGCGGGGGGCGGGCCGGCGCGGGCCGGGCCATCGTCGAAGGTTTCGTGGACTTCGACTACGAGATCACCCTGCTCACCGTGCGCCACGCTGGCGGCACCAGCTTCTGCGAACCCATCGGCCATACCCAGGAAGACGGTGACTACCGCGAGAGCTGGCAGCCGCAACCGATGTCCGCCCTGGCGTTGGAACGGGCCCGCGACATTGCGCGCCGGGTGGCCGATGATCTCGGCGGCTGGGGCGTGTTCGGGATGGAGTTCTTCATCCGCGGCGACGAGGTCTGGTTCAGCGAGGTATCGCCCCGGCCGCATGACACCGGCCTGGTGACCCTGGCGGGGCAGGACCTGAGCGAGTTCGCACTGCATGCCCGCGCGATCCTCGGGCTGCCGATCCCGGCGATTCGCTCGCTCGGCCCGGCCGCCTCCTGTGCGGTACTGGCCCGCGGCCAAGGGGTGCCCATCTTCTCGGGCGTGGATGCCGCGCTGCAGGAGCCCGATACGCAACTGCGCCTGTTCGGGAAGCCTGGCGTCGACGGGCAGCGCCGGGTCGCGGTGACGCTGGCGCTGGGCGACGACATCGAGCAGGCCAGGCGGAAAGCGCGTGACGCCGCCGCATGCCTGCACATCGAGCTGCGATAGCGCAGCCCCACACGGAGTCATTGATGGACAACAACGGTTACGCGATCTTCTTTTTCCCCCAGGCCATCGAAGCGTTGGGGGAGGCGATCAAGCCCTACCTCCAGGGCGAAGGAGACGGCGCCCACGTGATCTGCCGCAACGTCGACACCGGCGGTGCACTGGCGAAGATGGTCCTGGACGGCCGCACCACCTCCGGTGCCGCGGTCGAGCTCGAGCTGATGGTACCCACCAGCATGGTGCGCATGGTGGTGTCCGCGCGCAGCGACGAGTCGTTCGGCTTCGGCCCGCGCATCGCGGTGGAGTCGACCCGACAGGCTTCGGACGGCAAGCCCGTGGTGCCGGACCCCGAGGCTACTCCGGGCGCTTGAGGTCCAGCCAGACCAGGTGGTGGTCGCTGGCACCGGCGATCGCGGCCTCTGGTTGGTCCGGGCGCGGCCAGAAAACGCCGCCGTCGACCACCTGCAGATCCGCCGAGGGCAGCACGTAGTCCAGCCGCAGGGTGCCTGCCTTCGGCCCGAAATCCCCGGTATGGGCGGCCACGTCACCGTCCCGGGGCACGCTCCGTTCGGCTGCCCGCTGCACCGCACCCTCGCTGCGCGGCACGAAGCCGGCATTGACCCGAGGGTGATCGAGCAGCTGGGCCATCGCACCGGCTACGCCGTCGCCGTCGGAGGGGTCGGCGTTGTAGTCACCCGCCACCACGAACGACGCGTCTTCCGCCAGTCCACCGCAGCGTCCCCGGTCGTCGCAGATCCACGGGGCCGGGGCGGGATCGATGTACTCGGCCCACAGGCGGATCTCGTCCGCGTTGCGCAGGCCATTGCGGTTCTCGGGACCATCGAAGACCGGCGGCGTCGGGTGGGCGGCCAGCAGGTGCACCGTGCCCAAGGGACTGCGGATCGGCACGTCCCAGTGTGATTTCGACGACAGCCTCAGCTGGCTCCACACCGGTTCCGGATACCAAGATGCGCCCGTCACCGGATCCACCGGGCGACGTGCGCCAGGCATGGCACTCCAGCGAAGCTGCTGGAAGGTGCGAACTCCCGCTTCGTCGATCGGATGGCGCGATAGCACCAGCATGCCGTATTGCCCCGGGTGCAACCCGTAGCCCCAGGCATCGTTGCCACGTTCGCGACCGGCGCCGCCGACCTCGCCGTTGCCGTCCAGGTCGAGCCCGCTGGGCACGCCGGTGTTGACGGGGGCGAGGTAGCGATACCGGTAACTCAGTGGTTCTCCGCCTCCCGGTTGGGCGACTTCGAGGTAGTCGCGCTGGAACAGGTCGGCCGCCCGCCCATTGGCGTCGTAGTCGAATTCGTTGAGCAGCACGACGTCCGGCCGCGTGCGCTGCAGGAGGGCCGCGATGCGGCGCGCCTCCGGATCCTGTGCGGCAAGCCGGCGCACCAGGCCGCCGGCCTCATTCTCATACAGCGACGTGTTGTAGGTCGCCACGCGCAGGGCCTGTCCGGGGGGGCTGTCGGCATTGTCCATGTAGGCCTCCGGGTCGCCGTGCACCGCCACCCGCAGGCAGCCCGACAGGAGTACCGTCCCCACCAGCATGGCCAGCGGGGCGAGTGCCTTCCGGAACCGGGTGTTCGACGGGGCCAGGCAAGGCGGACGAAGCGGCAGCTTCATGCAGTGTCTCCGAAATCGAGGTCGCGCCAGGCACGGCCGTCAAAGCCCTCCAGCGGGCGGAACCGCTTCTTGTAATCCATCTTGCCGTGTCCGCCAATCCAGTAGCCCAGGTACAGGTGGTCGCGCCCTTCCCGGCGCGCCCATTCGATCTGCTTGAGGATCGCCAGCGTGCCCAGCCCGCGGAAGGCGGCCTCGGGCTCGTAGAAGGTATAGACTGCGGACAGCGCGTCTTCCACGACATCGGTCACCGCCACCGCGAGCAATCGGCCGGGCCCTTCCTTGGAGCGCTCCCGAAGTTCGAGGAAACGTCCCTCGCTCCAGCGCCCGATGAGGAACTGTTCGAACTCGCGGGCGCCATGGTCGTCCATGCCGCCGTCCCGATGCCGGGTTTTCAGGTAGCGGCGGTACAGGGCCAGTTGCTCTTCCGTGCGCCGTGCCGGCTGTATCCGCATTTCGACAGCGGCGTTGCGGACGAGGCAGCGACGCTGGCTCCGGTCCGGCCGGAACCGCGCCACCGGGATGCGGACCGCCACGCAGGCGCGGCAGCCGTGGCAATGCGGCCGGTAGACGATGTCGCCGGAGCGCCGGAAGCCCCACCCCAGCGCCATGGCGTAGCGCTCGGCCAGTCGCGGGTCCCGCGGGTCCAGCACGAGGTCCCGCGCCAGGCGGTCGGGCCAATAACCGCACGGGTGCTCCCCGGTGTGGAACAGGCGCAGCTCTTCGGTGTCCTGGCTAGGGGTGTTGCCCATGGCACCAGCATAGCGCCGGCCAGCGTGATGCCGGTGATGCCAGTTCGGTGAAAGTCAACTGAACGGATCGGCGGTGGCGTCAACCGCTACGCGCGGTGGTCGTTTACCCCATCACGCGCGCCACGTCGGTGCCAACGCAGGAGCTCCCGCATGAATATCTCCCTGGTCCGCCTTTCCATCCTCGCGGCATCCATCGCAATGGCCGGTGCTGCCTTTGCCGCGCCGCCGTCCGCCGACGGGCATCGCGGCAAGGCGGATGGCAAGTTCCAACTGGACACCAATGGCGACGGCGCCGTCGACGCCGCCGAGGCGGCAGCCCATCCGCGCCTCGCGGCGCGTTTCGCCGAACTCGACGCGGACGGCAATGGTCGCCTGGAACGCGGCGAGTTCGGTCGCGGCCACGGCAGCCGGCACAAGGGCATGGGACGTCGCGGCTCCGGACCGTTCGGACACATCATCGCCATGGACACCGATGGCGATGGCCGGATCAGCAAGGCCGAAGCGGAGGATTCCCGCCTCGCCGGACGCTTCGACCAGATCGACGGCAACCGCGATGGCTACCTGGTCCGCAGCGAATTGATGGCCTCGGCGGATCAACGCCGGAGCGAACACCGGGCCAAGGCGGCCGAACGCTTCGAAACCCGCTTCAAGCAGGCCGATGCGAATGGCGACGGCCGGTTGAGCCGCGCCGAAGTCGAGGCGGGCTGGGAGCACAAGGCCAAGGCCTTCGCTTTCCTCGACGAGGACCGCGACGGCTACCTCACGCGCAGCGACCTGGCTCCGCGGCATCGCTGACCGCCAGAGCAAGATCGGGTGGAACCGCTTGGCCCGTGCCGCAGTCTCCGCGGCACGGGTCTTCTTTTTTTGCCCCGCCGTCAAAGGCGTCCGGAACTGATCAACCCCGCCAACAGTCCGCTGATGGCGGCGATGAAACCCAGAGTCGCGCCGATCCTGCAGGTCCACCTCTCCTTCCGCCTGCGCGCCGCGGCCGCGGCGGGATCCCGCCTGGCCTCCATGGCGTGGCGCCTTGCCATTACGCGTGGCTGCACCACGAGGGCCTGGTAGAACACCACGCCCATGAAAGCGAGCGTGGCAAGCAAGGGCCACTCCCAGTCCTGGTCATACCGGCTGATGAACACCAGGGCGACGACGAATGCGACGGACGCGAGCGCGGACACGACTGCACTGCGCACAAGGGCCAGCCGTTCCGCATCGTCGAGCGCACCCTTGAGCTGGCTGCGCAGGCCCAACCAGATGCCGGCGAAGCCGCCGACCAGCGCGAAGCCGATGCTGCCTGCCGCACCCAGCAACACCTGTCCGAATGTCTTTGCGCCGGCCGTGGCTGCCGCAGCCGTGAGAATGCCGGATGCAGCTGCGGGTGGGCTGGCGACCGCAACCGCCGTGGCCACCATCGAAGCGAATGCGGCCGATGGCGCCGACCCGCGTGCGAACTCGCCGAAGCGATCCAGCAGGGCCGCGCGGACCGAGGCCCGGGCGCGGGACAACCGCTTTCGCACCGCCTCGTCCGACAATCCCAGCAGGACCGCAACCTGCCGGCTGCTCTGGCCTTCGCGGTAGTACAGCAGCAGTGTTTCGCGACTGTCCTCGGGCAGGGCGGAAATCAGCTCTCTGGCCACTGCGTTCCGTTCCTCGTCCAGCGCCCGTTGCGCAGGGCAGGGATCGGGATCGGCCGCCATTGCGATGGCTGCATCGGCGTCCTGGATGGTCCTGGGGGAGCGTCCGCGGGCGCGCAGGTGGTCGCGCGCGAGGTTCCGGGTGATCTGCCGCAGCCACGGCAGGAAGCTGGAAGGGTTCTGCAGGCGCCTGAGGTTCTGCCAGGCACTGAGGAAGGCCTCCTGCGCAATGTCCTCGCTGGCTGGTACGTCGCGCACGATGGCCAGGGCGATGGCGGTAACGGAGTTCTGGCACGCTGCGACGATCCGGCCGTAGGCCGCGCTGTCTCCGGAGGCCGCAGCAGGCAGCTGGGCTTCGATCAAGCTGTCGAGGGGTCGGGGCGGGGCGATGGAATCGGAAAGCATGGCGTGTCCTCCTTTTGCTCCAGGGACGCCCAGCCGCCCGAAACGTGACCGCGAACCCCTCGCGCGCTCAGAACCCCATCAAACCGCGGCTTTCGACGTGCTTCACCACGTCCACGACCTGCCACTCGCCTTCGATGCGGGCCACCTCCAGGGTCTTGTAGCTGGCCCACGACCGGTGGTGGTAGGCGCTGACTTCGACCGTGCCGCGGTCGGGAGCGGTAGGCCGGAAGGCATGCACGTCGACGATGGTGGCTTCACTACCCGAAGCGCGATGGAAGCTGCCGCGGGCTTCGTCGGCGACTTCGACGCACCAGGTCGCCGGGACCAGGAGTGCCTCCTGGCGCGGCAGCGTCTCGATCAAATGCTCGCTCGCATCGCCGCCGTCGATGCCCAGGCAGGCGACGGGGGTGTCGATGACCACGACGTCACTGGCGAAGACCGCGCGGGCGACCGGCGGCAAGGTGGCGGCGGTGCTGCCGTCGAAGGGCGGCGACGCCAGTTGCGGCTCCGGGTCCACGCGGTTGAGGGTGTGGATGCCGGCCAGTACCACCGCCAAGGCGATCAGGGCCAGCAGGCCGAGCTTGATGCGCAGCAGGCGCCGGTTGGCCGGCGTGCGCGCGGCCGTGCCGTCCAACGGCGCACGGAAGCTGTAGCCTTCGCCGGGCCGGGTGGAGTCGATCAACCCGGCTTCCCGGAGCAGCTCGCGCGCCGGCAACTGCTGCTCGGACCGGACCACCCAGACCTCGGACTCGGGTGCAGTCGGATCGGAATAGCTGAAGGTGCCGCGACGGTTGCCCCGGTAGGAGCGTCCGTTGGTGATGCGCACCTCGATCCCGGCCTTGCGCAACAGCTCGGCCACACCCTCCGCGTTTTCCAGCCGTCGGCTGCTGAAGACCTTGCGCACGACAGGTCAGCCCTTTGCGGGGACGTGGGACGCCGAGCCGGCATCCCCGACCACGCGGATCAGCCCCTCCTGGGCCGTGCTGGCGACGAGTCGGCCTTGCCGGTCGTAGATCTGGCCGCGTGCAAGGCCGCGGGAGTCCTGCGCGCTCGGTGCGTCGATCGAGTACAGCAGCCACTCGTCCGCGCGGAACGGACGGTGGAACCACAGTGCGTGGTCGAGCGAGGCCATCTGCACGTTCGGCTGGTAGTAGCTGATGCCGTGCGGGAACGTGGCGGTACCGAGCAGGTGGAAATCCGAGGCATAGGCGAGCAGGGCGCGGTGGAGTTCCGGCGCATCGCCCACCCGTTCGTTGAGACGGAACCAGACCTGCTGGTAGGGCGGACGCTTGGGCGGATTGAGCTCATCGCGCGGATACACGTGGCGGAACTCGAACGGCCCCTGTCGCGACAACCAGCGCTGGACCTTGATCGGTAACGTCGACAGCACCTTCTGCGGCACCGCCGGGGCGGGCTCGATGTCCTCCGGCATCGGGACCTGGGGCATCGACAGCTGGTGCTCGGCGCCGCCCTCGTCCTGCTGGAACGAGGCCGCCATGAAGAAGATCACCTGCCCGTGCTGGATCGCCGTCACCCTGCGCACGGAGAAGCTGCCGCCGTCGCGGGTGCGGTCGATCTGGTAGACGATCGGCGCGTCGATGTCGCCGGCGCGCAGGAAGTAGGCATGCAGCGAATGGGCGGTGCGGCCTTCCTTCAGCGTCGCCTGGCTGGCCGACAGTGCCTGGCCCAGCACCTGTCCGCCGAACACATACTTGGTGCCGATGTCGCGGCTCTGCCCGCGGAAGAGGTTGTCCTCCAGGCGCTCGAGCGACAGCAGGTCGATCAGCTCTGATACGGGGGGGGTCATGCAGGGCCAGCCGGTGGGGATAGCGGGCAATTATAGCGGCGGGGGCACGGCTTCCCGGGCTTCGCCGGCCAGGCGTTCCAGCCCGGTTGCCCGGAGAACCTGCGCCCACGGGAACAACGGGCCGGGGTCGCGCTTGCGGGCCACGTTCAGCGAAGGATCGTCGCTGGCCGGCACCTGTTCCGTGTCCAGGTCCTCGTGGCCCGCGATATGGCGCAGAGACGGGAGGGTTCGCCGCAGATGCAAGGCAAGGTCGACCAGCGCCTGTACCTGGACGGGCGGGTAGGCCTCGTCCATCGCCTGGTGCCGGGCGTGCAGCCAGTCCGGATAGCGGCCGGTGTTCACCAGCTCGATTCCGATGGAGCGGGGGTTGTAGCCGCGCACGTGGTGGGCGATGCGTCCGGGCTCGACGTACTGCAGCACCGAGCCGTCGCGGTCGATGTAGAAGTGCCCGCTGTTGCCGGTTCCCGAGGGGTGCAGCACGCGCTCGCCGTACTCGCGGGCCATGGCCAGGTCCGGCAGCTCCGTACAGTGCACCACCACCAGATCGATGGCCGCCAGCGGGCGCGCCTCGAGCAGCGCCTCGTAGGGCAGGGGCTGGATCCGGATGCTTGGCGCAGCGGCCGGTACAGGCGGCGTGGGGTCGGGCGGCATCCGCCGATGCTAGCATCGCGTCCCGAGCTTTCCGGATTGACCATGAGCGGCCACTGCATCCTCTCCCACGGCTTCGAGAGCGGCCCCGACGCGACCAAGGTCACCGCACTGGCCGAGGCGGCCGGGCAACTCGGCTGGACCTGCGAGCGTCCCGACTACACCGATCTCGACGCCCGCCGCGAAGTCAGCGACCTGGGCGACGTGCCGGCACGCCTGGAGCGCCTGCTGGCGATCGCCTCCAAAGCGGCGGCCCGCGGGCCACTGGTGCTCGCCGGATCCAGCCTTGGAGCCTACGTCTCCGGGCTGGCCTCGCTCCAGGTGCCTGTCGCCGGGCTGTTCCTGATGGCGCCACCGATCCGGATGGGCACCGCGCACCCGTTGCAGGCGGCGCACGTGCCCATCAGCATCGTGCACGGCTGGGACGACGAACTCATTGGCGCGCCCGAAGTGGTGGAGTGGGCGAGCGCGCGACGGGCCCGGCTGTTGCTGGTGGATGATTCGCACCGCCTCTCGGGCCATGTCCGTGCCAGCGCCGCCGCCTTCTCCGAGCTGTTGCAGCGGGTTGCCGGAGCCACGGCATGAAGTTCTTCGCCAGTTGCGGCAAGGGGCTCGAATACCTGCTTGCCGAGGAGCTGGTCGCGCTCGGCTGCACCCGGGCCACCGCAGCGATGGCCGGGGCCAACGTCGAGGGCAGCCTGCTCGATGCCCAACGGGCGGTGCTGTGGTCGCGGCTGGCGAGCCGCATATTGTGGCCGATCACCGAATTCGAATGCCCGGACGAGCAGGCGCTGTACGCCGGCGTGGCGGCGGTGCCCTGGCCGGAGCACCTGGCGCCGGGCGATACCATTTCCGTCGACGCGCACGTGTCCGGCGACGCCCTGACCCATGCCCGGTTCGCCGCGCAGCGGGTCAAGGACGCCGTGGTGGACGTGATGCGCGACGCCACCGGCGAGCGCCCCGACGTCGATGTCGAGCATCCGGACCTGCGCCTGAACCTCGTGGTGCGCAAGGGGCGGGCGATCATCTCGATCGACCTCGGCGGCGGGCCCCTGCACCGGCGCGGCTGGCGACAGCAGCAGGGCGAGGCCCCGCTGAAGGAGAACATCGCCGCTGCGGTGTTGATGCGCGGCGGCTGGCCCCGGATCTATGCGGAGGGTGGCGGCCTGCTGGATCCCATGTGCGGTAGCGGCACGCTGCTGATCGAAGGCGCGCTGATGGCCGCGGACGTTGCGCCTGGACTGCTGCGCCACGGCAGCTTCCTGCCCAGCCGGTGGAAGGGCTTCGACGTGGCAGGCTGGGAAGCGCTGTGCGACGACGCCCGCAAGCGCGAGCTGGTCGGCCGCGAAGCGCTACGCCCGGTGTTCTACGGGCGCGACAGCGATCCCCACGCGACCCGCGCTGCGCGCGACAACGAGGTCATGGCAGGCCTGGCCGGCCTGATCGACCTGCAGGTGGCAGCAATCGAGGCATTGGCCGCCGGTGATATCCGACTGGAGACGGGGCTGGTGGTCTGCAACCCGCCCTACGACGTCCGGCTGGCCGCCGACCCGGCGTTGTATCGCGAACTCGGCACTGCGCTGAAGCGCGCCGTGCCGGCTTGGCGTGCCAGCCTGCTGTGCGGCGATACCGAGCTGGCACACGCCACCGGCCTGCGCGCGCGCAAGAAGTACCAGGTGTTCAACGGCGCGATCGAGTGCACCCTGATCGTCGCCGACCCGGTGGCGCCGCCGGCGCGCGAAGGCGCCGAGGGCGAGCCGGCGCAAGCGGCGCTGGGTGAAGGCGCGCAAATGGTGGCCAACCGCCTGCGCAAGAACCTGCGCAAGCTGAAGGCGTGGCGCCAGCGCGAAGGCGTGACCTGCTTCCGTGCCTACGACGCCGACCTGCCGGAGTACTCGGCGGCGATCGACGTCTACCAGACCGATGAGGTCCATCCCCGCATTTTCCTGCACGTGCAGGAGTACGCCGCGCCGGCCGACATCCCGGAGCCGGTGCAGCGCCGACGGCTCAACGAGTTGATGGCCGCTGCGCGCGAGGTGTTCGGCGTTCCTCGTGAACAGGTGGCCCTGAAGACGCGCATGCGCGGCAAGGGCGGTTCGAAGTACGGCCGGTTCGACCAGCGCGGCGAGTTCATCACCGTTTCCGAGGGTGACGCGCGCCTGCGGGTGAACCTGTTCGATTACCTGGACACCGGCCTGTTCCTCGACCACCGGCCGATGCGCCTGCGCATCGCGGCGGAAGCCGAGGACACGCGCTTCCTCAACCTGTTCGGCTATACCGGCGCCGCCACCGTGCATGCCGCGGTGGGGCGGGCGCGTGCAACGACCACGGTCGACCTCTCGGGGACCTACCTGCAGTGGTGCGCGGACAACCTGGAGGCCAACGGCATTTCCGGTGCCCGCCACCGCCTGGTGCAGGCCGATGCCATGGCCTGGCTGGAGGCCGACGGGGGCGAGTACGACCTGGTGTTCTGCGATCCACCGACCTTCTCCAACTCCAAGCGCGCCGGAGACTTCGATATCCAGGCCGAACACGTGCGGCTGCTTCGGGCGGCGGTGGCGAGGCTGGCGCGCGACGGCGTGCTGTACTTCTCCAACAACTTCCGCCGCTTCAAGCTGGACGAGGCGGCGATTTCGGAATTCGCGGAGTGCGAGGAGATCTCGGCCGAAACGATCCCGCCGGACTTTGCCAGGGATGCCCGGATCCATCGTTGCTGGAAGCTGCGGCGACGCTGACGCCGGGGCTTTCGCTGCACTGCTGGAACGCAGGTTTGCAGGCGCGGCCCTGTGCAAGGGGCGCGGCGGCCACCAGATCCTGTCCATCGAACGCAGGAGGTCCCCATGTCCCATAGCACCAGCGATACCCACGAGGTCCGGATCGATCGCATCGTCAGCGGGCAGGCCGCGTCCGACGGCGCAGGCGTGCGGCTGATCCGGGTGATCGGCGGCGCGTCGCTGCCCGACCTGGATCCGTTCCTGCTGCTTGATGAATTCGGCACCGACCGGCCCGAGGACTACCTGGCCGGATTTCCCGACCATCCGCACCGCGGGTTCGAGACCGTCACCTACATGCTGGATGGCCGCATGCGGCATCGGGACAACCATGGCAACGAGGGTGTGCTGGTGCCCGGCAGCGTCCAGTGGATGACGGCCGGCCGTGGCCTGGTCCACTCGGAGATGCCGGAGCAACTGGAGGGCCGGATGCGCGGCTTCCAGTTGTGGGTCAACCTCCCGGCCAGCGAAAAGATGTGCGAGCCGCGCTACCAGGAGTTTTCCCCCGCAAGCATCCCGAGCGTAAGGGTCTCGGACGGGGTGGAGATCAAGGTCATCGCGGGCCGTGTCGGCGAGGCGCAAGGCCCCATCAGCCAGCCCGCCACCCGGCCGGTCTACCTGGACGTGTCGATGGCGGCCGGTGCCGCCTGGGAACATGAGCTGCCGGAAGGGCACAACGCCTTCGCGTATGTCTTCGAAGGGTCCGTGCAGGTGGGCGCGGATAGCGTCGGCGCCCGGGAGCTGGCCACGCGGCAACTGGGTGTATTGGACGGTGGACGGCGATTGGCGGTCCGCGCTGGCGCCAGCGGAGCGCGATTGATCCTGGTGGCGGGGCGCCCGCTGCGGGAGCCGGTGGCGCGCCACGGGCCATTCGTCATGAACACCCGCGAAGAACTCATGCAGGCTTTCGAAGACCTCAGGGCCGGCAGGTTCTGAAGGTTCTGAAATGAGCAGGGGAAGGCCTTGGCCTTCCCCTGCAATCGATCGGTTCTGCCTGCAGGATCAATGACGCCCGCCGGCGTCCGCTACTGCCCCGCGGCGATCTGGGTTTCCAGCAACGGAGAAGCGCCGAAGCGCAGGTCGCGGGTGATCCCGAACACCTGTTGCAACTGGTCGCCCGACTGGGCCTGCAGCCACACATGGGCCACGCGGCCGTCGTCGAGTTCGATCAGCGTTTCGCGGGCTTCGATGTCGGGATTGTTCGCCAGCTCCGCGCGATACCAGAGCACTTCCTGGCCCGCCACGCTGCCTTCTTCTTCGCGGTTCCGGCGGTTGGGTTCGAACGGCGAGTCCGCCGCGATGTAGAGCCCGAAGGCTTCGCTGCCGTCTTCGCGCAATGCCCGACAGATGTCGGCATCCCCGGTGCTGAGGTGTTCCCAGCTCAGGCCGGCGTCGGCCGGCAGGCGTGGACAGGCGCTCTGGTCCTGTACGTCTTGCGAATGCGCCGCCCCGGCCGCCAACAGCAGGAACGGCAGGCATAGTGCCGTCTTTCTCATCGGTATTCCCCCTGGTGCGCAGCCGGAAACCGATCCGGCCACGCTCCGACAATAGTGCAGTTCGGGGGCGTTGACAAATCCCGCGGATTCATGTTCCGAACCGAATCCGCTGGGGCCCGATGGATCTCAGCGATCGAGGCGGACCCGTGCCGCCGGTGCGTCGCCAAACTCCAGCGAAATCAACTCCAGGCGCCACCCGGCTCCGCTCGCGGTGGGCGCGTCGGGCGTGATGACATCCACGGTGGTGGGGGGGCCGCCCTGGGGCGTGAGCTCGAAACGGACCTCGGCCTCCCCGGCGCGGATGCACTTGGCCCCGGGCGGGCAGCGTGAATCCGACATCACCCCGACATAGCGAAGTGCGGTGTCGTCAGCGAGGCCGACCCGTTCGCCCGGTTGCAGCGTGTATTCGCCACCCGGCGCACCGGCGGCTGGATCCTCGCCGCCGCTGGCGCAGCCCGGCGCCGTCATGGCAAGCAAGGTGGCAACTAGCAGGGATCGGCTCATCGGGCGGCTCCTTCGGAATGGTCGGGATCGGGTTTCGACCGTAGTGCCCGGGGCGTGACCGCCAGGTGCGCACGCGGCCTGGGCCGGTCAGGCTTCAGTGTCCGAGGGAGAGCCTTGGCGCTCCGTCGCTACCAGGGGAAATGGTCAGCGTCCGCCCGTATTCCTGCTCGTCCATGGGCGGTACCTCGCATTCGCAGAGCGCGGACGCGATGGCGGGTGCGGTGTTGCTGTGCCCGACCACCAGTACCGTCCCGGCCCGGTGGGCCGACCGCAGGCGTGCCGCAAGGTCCACGGCGGGCTCGGCGGGGTCGTAGGTCGTTACCGGCAGTCCGTGCAAGCGCGCGGTGGGCTCGGCGGTGCGGGTGGTGCGGTGCAGGTGGGTCGAGTACACGGCCACCACTGGGGCATCGGCAAGCGACGCGGCCAGCCGGCGCGCCCGTTCCTCACCTGCACCGGTCAGCGGCGGATCCTTGGAGCCGTCGTCGGCCTTCTCCGCGTGGCGGACCACCACGAAGGTGGCACCCGCCGGTTCGGCAACCGGAGAGGTCGAGCAAGCCGACATCACCGTGAGCGTCGTTGCGATGAGCAGGCGGTGCAGCATCCGTGGCGGGTTCATCGGCAGCCCCAACTTGGTGGAGCGCCGATGATGCTCGGCCCGCCGCAATGTGTCGACCGCCGATCAGCCCTTGGCAAGCATTGCCAGAAGGCCGCGGGCAGCGGCGAGGCGGGCAGCCGCGTCGGGCAGCTCCAGCTTCAGGCGGAGCCGGTCCGGCCCGTCCATCTGGTAGAGCTTGGGCTGCCCCTGGATCAGCTTGATGATCGACATCGGGTCCACGTTCGGTTTCTCGATGAACTCCACGCGGCCGCCGGTGGGCCCGAGATCGATCTTGCGGATGCCCAGGCGGGTGGACTCCAGCTTGAGCTCCGCGATCGCGAACAGGTGCTTGGCGGCGTCCGGCAACAGGCCGAAGCGGTCGATCATTTCCACCTGCAGCTCGCGCAGCTGGTCGGCATCGCGCGCGCCGGAGATGCGCTTGTACAGCGTCAGCCGCGTGTGCACGTCGGGCAGGTAATCGTCCGGGATCAGCGCGGGCACGTGCAGCTCGACCTCGGCGCCACGTTCTTCGGCGGCGTCTGCATCGGGCAGCTTGCCCTGGCGGATGCTGCGCACCGCGCGCTCGAGCAGCTCGGTGTAGAGGCTGAAGCCGACCTCGGTCATCTGGCCGCTCTGGTCCTCGCCCAGCAGCTCGCCGGCGCCGCGGATCTCCAGGTCATGGGTGGCCAGGGTGAAGCCGGCGCCGAGTTCGTCCATCGCCTCGATGGCGTCCAGGCGCTTGCGGGCGTCGGCGGTGATGCTGCGCTTGTCGGGGACCACCAGGTACGCATACGCGCGGTGGTGGCTGCGACCGACGCGGCCTCGCAGCTGGTGCAACTGCGCCAGCCCGAACCTGTCGGCACGATTGATGATGATGGTGTTGGCGTTCGGGATGTCGATGCCCGACTCGATGATCGTGGTACTGAGCAGGACGTTGAAGCGCTGCTTGTGGAAGTCGAGCATCACCCGCTCGAGCTCGCGTTCGGGCATCTGCCCGTGGGCGACGCCGATGCGCGCTTCCGGCACCAGCTCGGACAGCTCGCGCTCCATTCGGCCGATGCTCTCGACGTCGTTGTGCAGGAAGTACACCTGGCCGCCACGCGAGAGCTCGCGCTGGAAGGCCTCGCGCAGTTGCGCATCGTCCCAGGGCACGACGAAGGTCTGCACTGCCAGGCGGTGGGCGGGCGGGGTGGCGATGATCGAAAGGTCGCGCAGCCCGGCCATTGCCATGTTGAGCGTGCGCGGGATCGGGGTGGCGGTGAGGGTCAGCAGGTGCACGTTCGCGCGCAGGGCCTTGAGCGCTTCCTTCTGGCGCACGCCGAATCGCTGCTCCTCGTCGACGATCACCAGGCCGAGGTCCTTGAAACGCACGTCCTTCTGCAGCAGCCGGTGGGTGCCGACGATGACGTCGATGGTGCCCTCGGCGGCCTTCTCCAGCTCGGCCTTGATCTCCTTGGTGCTCTTGAACCGCGACAGCACCTCGACCTTGAGCGGCCAGTCGGCGAAGCGGTCGCGCATGGTGCGGTAGTGCTGCTCGGCCAGCAGCGTGGTCGGCACCAGCACCGCGACCTGCTTGCCGGCCACCGCCGTGGCGAATGCGGCGCGCACGGCCACCTCGGTCTTGCCGAAGCCGACGTCGCCGCAGACCACCCGGTCCATCGGCTGGCTGGACTGCAGGTCGCGCAGCACCGCCTCGATGGCGGCGTGCTGGTCGGGCGTTTCCTCGAACGGGAAGGCGGCGGCGAACGGCTCGTACATCGACCGGTCGACATCCACCGCCAGCCCGGCCCGCGCCTGGCGCTTGGCCTGGATCTCCAGCAGTTCGGCGGCGACGTCGCGCACCTTCTCGGCGGCCTTGCGCTTGGCCTTGGTCCATTGCTCGCCACCCAGCGAATGCAGCGGCGCGGTCTCCGGCGAGGCGCCGGAGTAGCGGTTGATGAGGTGCAACTGGCCGACCGGCACGTACAGGCGGTCGCCCTTGGCGTATTCGATCTCGAGGAATTCGTTCTTCTCGCCGCCGGCCTCCAGCACCACCAGGCCGCGGTAGCGACCGACGCCGTGGTCCTCGTGCACGATCGGCGCGCCTTCGGACAGCTCGCCCAGCTCACGGATGATGCTCTCGGGCTCGCGCCCGGCCCGGCGCCTGCGACGCGGTTGGCTGGCGCGCTCCGGGAACAACTGGCGCTCGGTGAGGATGGTGACCCGTGGCTGGTCGAGCGCGAATCCGTCGTCCAGTGGAGCGACGGCCAGGGCGAAGGCGGGGGCATCGGGGGCGAAGGCGAAGCTCGGCCAGTCGGCAACGATAGCGGGTTGCAGGCCTGCCGCCTGCAGTATCTCCAGCAGGGCTTCGCGTCGGCCCGCGGAGTCCGCCGCGAACAGGACGCGGCCCGGGTAGTGCTCCAGGAACGACTTGAGCTCCTGCGCCGGTACCTGGTCACGTGCGGCGATCGGCAGCGACGGTGCCGGCTGGCTGGCCAGTACCTCGGCACGTTCGCGCTGCGGATGCCCTTCGCCGCACACCTCCACCCGAACGCCCTGGTTCAGCCGTTCGCGCAGGGACGCCGGGGACAGGTACAGCGCCTCGGGAGACAGCAGGGGGCGTTCGAGGTCATGCCGGCGCTGCTCGTAGCGGTCGCCGGTGTGGGTCCAGAAGTGCTCGGCCGCCTCGAACACGCCCTCGCCAAGGATCGGCAAGGTGTCCGTCGCGAGATAGTCGAACAGGGTCGAGGTGTCCTCGAAGAACAGCGGCAGGTAGTACTCGATGCCGGAAGGCGCGATGCCCGACTTCAGGTCCTGGTAGAGCGAGCTGCGACGGATGTCGAGGTCGAAGCGCTCGCGCAATGCATCCAGCGCCCGCTTAAGCGATGCCTCGTCCAGCGGGACTTCGCGCCCGGGGAGCAGGTGGACTTCCTGGAGCTTGTCCGAAGAGCGCTGCGTCTCAGGGTCGAAGCCACGGATGGTGTCGATCTCGTCGTCGAGCAGTTCGACCCGGAACGGCTGTTCCGCGCCCATCGGAAAGACATCCAGCAGGCCACCTCGGACCGCGAAGTCGCCGGGGTCGAGCACCTGTGGCACGTTGCGGTAGCCGGCCGACTCCAGCCGCCGCTTCTCCGCTTCCAGGTCCAGCCGCTGTCCCACGCGCACGTCGAAGCTCCCTCCGACGACGTGGCGCAGGGGTGCCAGGCGCTGCAACAGCGTCTGCACCGGTACCACGACGATGCCGCGCCCGAGCGCCGGCAACCGGTGCAGGGCGGCGAGCCGCTGGCTGACGATGTCGGGGTGGGGGCTGAAGTGGTCGTAGGGGAGCGTCTCCCAATCGGGAAACGGCAGCACCGGCAGGCCAGTCGCGCCGCCCGCGCCGATCAGCGTGCGCAGGTCGGATTCAAGCTGGTGGGCGGCGTGGTTGGCCTTCGCGATCGCGAGCACGGGCCCGGCGTGGTGGGCAGCGGCGCCGGCAACGTGGAAGGCGAGTGCGGAGGGCGAGGCGGGCGCACGCCACCAGGCGCGCTGCTGGCCGGCCTTTGGCAGCGGCGGGGAGGGGAAGGTGGGGGATGGCATGGAACCGCGATTTTAGCAGGCGAAGGTGGGAGGTCGCCGGACCCGTCGACCTCAGCCGCCGGGCTTGCCGTCCAGTTTCAGCACCACCCGGACCAGGCCGTCGCTCTGGGATTCGCGCTCGAAGCCCAGCGACTGCGCCAGCGACAGCATCGGCTGGTTGTGCTCGAAGACATCGCCGTAGAGGTACTCGAGCTTGCGGCTGCGCGCCCACTTGACCAGCCGGGTCATCAGGTAGCGCCCCAATCCCATGCCGGCGATGTAGCGGCTCACCAGGATGGCGAACTCGCCACCACGCCCGTCCGGGTCGACCAGCACCCGTGCGACCGCACCGACCAGTGCCTCGCCCGGGGGCAGCGGCTCCGCGGCGACGAGTGCGAACTCCGTTTTCGGGTTGACCTTGCTGAAGCGTTCGGCCATCTCCGGCGTGAGATCCCGCATCGCGTGCAGGAACCTTTGCCGCACCTCTTCGGGCTGCAACAACGGGAAGCCGGCGCGCAGGGGCTCGGCATCCTCGGGACGGATCGGACGGATCAGGAGTTCACGGCCGTTGGGCAAGCGTTGGCGCTCGTGCCAGGGCGGAAGACGTTCGCGTGCCATGGCCGGGATACTGGCACAGCAAATGTAAAGGCTTTCTTCATCTGCCGGCCGTACGCCGAAGCCGTCAGCGCGGTTCCGCCAGCCACTCGATCCGTGACGACGCACCTGCCTCGCCGAGCACGTCACGCAACGCCGGCAGCACGCCGCCAATGGACTGGTTGAGTTGCCACGGTGGATTGAGCACCACCATGCCGCTGCCATTCATCCGCAGTGGCGAGTCGTCGGGGTGCACCATGAGTTCCGCCAGCAGCGCGCCCTTGACGGGGAGCGTCGCCACGCGCCGGAAGAACGGCTGCAGGGACCGCCGCCGCTTGATCGGGTACCAGACCAGGTAACAGGCCTGGGGCCAGCGCGTCAGCGCATCGCGTATTGCGCCGATGATCCGGTCGAATTCTTCCAGCTGTGCTTCGTAGGGCGGATCGATCAGCACCAGTCCACGGTTGAACCGGGTCGTGCCGATGCGCGGCGGCAGAAGGGCCTTCATCGCTTCATAGCCGTCGCGCGCGTGCACGGCGACCCGCGGCTCGTCGGCGAAGTTCGATTTCAGTTGCGCCGCTTCCTCCGGCAGCAACTCGCAGGTGGCGATGCGGTCGTCTTCGCGCAGCGCATGCGCCAGCAGCCACGGCGAACCGGGGTAGCTGGCCTGCCCGTGCGTTGCCCGGCAGGCCCGGATGGCGGAGAGATAGCGGGCGACCAGCGGGTGCTTCGGTGCCTCGGCGAGCAGCCGGCCGATGCCACCCTCGGCTTCGCCGGTACGCTGGGCGGAGTTCCCGTCGAGCGCGTACAAGCCACGGCCAGCGTGCGTGTCCAGTGCGAATACGGGCGCCGGTTTGGCGGTCAGGGCATCGCAGGTCGCGAGCAGCACGATGTGCTTGAGCACGTCGGCGTGGTTGCCGGCGTGGAAGGCGTGGCGATAGTTCATGGCGACAGGTTACCGGCATCGACACCCGGCAGGGGCCTGTTTATCTGGCGCTAACGGGGCATTCCTAGAATGGCCGGTTTGCCGGCAACCCCGACCATTCCCATGAAGCGCCGAGAACTGCTCATCGCCGGAGTATCCGCGCCGATCGCCTTGCTGGCGGGTGTGGCGCTGCCTTGGTCGGCGTCGGCACGGGAGCGGCCCGTTCCATTCAACCCGGGCACGGTGCCAGCGATGGCGCGCGCACTGGCGGAGCAGGCGTTCGTGCCCGATCCACGGCGCGCCCCCGCCTGGCTGGAAGGGATCGGCTACGACGCCTATCGGGACATCCGCTTCGATCCTGCGCAGGCGCTGTGGCGCGACACGGGGCTCCCGTTCCAGGCCCAGTTTTTCCATCAGGGGTTCCTGTTCCGCGAACCGGTCGACATGTACGAGGTCGACGGCGGAGTGACCACCGCCGTCGGATACCGTCCGGAGATGTTCGATTTCGGTCCGGCCGTGGCCGATGCGGGTACGCGTGCCGCCGGCGCCGGGTTCGCCGGTTTCCGGCTGCATGCTCCGTTGAATCGCCCCGACTACTTCGACGAGGTCTGCGCGTTCCTGGGCGCCAGCTACTTCCGGGCGGTGGCCAAGGGGCAGGTCTACGGATTGTCGGCACGTGGGCTTGCCCTGCGCACGGCTGATCCGCGAGGGGAAGAGTTCCCCCGTTTCAAAACGTTCTGGATGGAGCGCCCGGCTCCCGGAGCGGATTCGATCGTGGTCCACGCCTTGATGGACGGCCCGAGTGCCGCGGGTGCGTTCCGCTTCGTGATCAGGCCCGGGGAAGAGACCCTCATCGATGTCACCGCGCGGGTGTTCCCGCGCGTCCACCTGGACGCGGCGGGCATCGCACCGCTGACCAGCATGTTCCAGTTCGACGCCGCCGACCGAGCCGGCATCGATGACTACCGCGATGCCGTGCACGATTCCGACGGTCTGGCGATCCATGATGCCTCCGGTGATGTCTCCTGGCGGGCGCTGCACAATCCCGCGTCGCTCCAGCACAGCACCTTCGATGGCGGGACACCCCGCGGGTTCGGGCTCATGCAGCGCAAGCGCGGGTTCTCCGACTACGGTGATGCGGAGGCGCGGTACGACCGGCGACCGAGCCTGTGGGTCGAGCCGCTGGATGACTGGGGGCAGGGCCGGGTGCATCTGGTCGAGATCCCGACTGCCGACGAGTACCAGGACAACATCGTCGCCTTCTGGCGCCCGCTGCGGCCTCTCCGTGCCGGCCGTGAACACCGCTTCGACTACCGCCTGCACTGGACCGATCGGCACCGCTGGAATCCCGCACTGGCCCGCGTGGTGCGCACGCGCATCGGCGCCGCGCCCGACGGGGCGCGACGGGTGGCGGTCGACCTGGAAGGCGGCACCGCGCTGGCGGCGGCTCCGGAGCCGGTCGCGCAGGTCGTCGCCGACACCGGGCACGTCGCCAACGTGGTTGCCCACCCGATGCCGGGCGAAGGCCGTTGGCGGATCAGCTTTGAAATGCAGCCGGGCGATGCCGACGTGGTCGAGATGCGGGCCCGCCTGGCCACGGCCGATGGCCGACCCTTATCCGAAAACTGGTTGTATCGATGGACGCGATGACAGCTTCGACCCCTCCGCCGGCGCCAGGCGCCGGTGTGCCCCTGCTCCCGCCGGAGACGCCGCTGGCAATGCCGGTGCAGTCCTTCGAAGAGGCTGCGCCGGCCCCGATGCGCTTGCCTGGCAGGCCCGCCGGTATCGAGCTGCGAAGGGCGTGGGTATTCGGCGGGACCGCCGGCCTCACCCTGCTGGCCACGGGGCAGTTGTGGTGGGCGCTGCGCGCGGGTGGCGTGGGGATCCTGGACTGGATCGGGCTGGTCCTGTTCGCGCTGCTGTTCGTCTGGGTCGCACAGAGCTTCGTCAGTGCGCTGGCCGGTTTCGCGCTGATCGTGCACGGCTATCGCCGTCCGGGCCGGCTCGGGGTGATCGACGCCGGGCCGCTGCCGCCGCTTGCCACGCGCACGGCGCTGCTGGTGCCGACGTACAACGAGGACCCCGAACGCCTCATGGCCGGCGTGCAGGCGATCTACGAATCCGTCGAGGCCACCCGGCAGCCGGAAGCGTTCGATTTCTTCGTCCTGAGCGATACCAACAAGCCGGATATCCGGGATCGCGAGCTTGCCGCCTTCCTCGCACTGCGCGAGCGGGTCGGTGGCCACGGGCGGCTGTTCTATCGCCATCGCAAGGACAACACCGAACGCAAGGCCGGGAACATCGCCGACTGGGTGCGCCGGTTCGGTGGTGCCTATCCGCACATGCTGATACTGGACGCGGACAGCCTGATGACCGGCAAGGCGGTGGTGCGGCTGGCGATGGCGATGGAGCGCAATCCGCGGGTCGCGCTGATCCAGACGCTGCCGGTGGTGGTCAACGGCAGTACCGTGTTCGCACGGATGCAGCAATTCGCCGGGCGCGTGTACGGCCCGGTGCTGGCCTATGGCAACGCCTGGTGGCACGGCACCGAGGGCAACTACTGGGGTCATAACGCGATCATCCGCACCGCCGCGTTCGCCGCCCATGCGGGCCTGCCGAAGTTGCCGGGGCGAAAACCGTTCGGCGGCAGCGTTTTGAGCCATGACTTCGTGGAGGCGGCGCTGATGCGGCGCGGCGGTTGGGCGCTGCACCTGGTGCCCGGCCTCGGCGGCAGCTATGAGGAGGGTCCGCCGTCTTTGACCGACATGCTGGTGCGGGATCGCCGCTGGTGCCAGGGCAACCTCCAGCACGCGGGCGTGCTGCCCGCGAAGGGCCTGCACTGGATCAGCCGCTGGCACCTGATGACCGGCATCGGCCACTACGCCACCGCGCCGCTGTGGGGCATGTTGATGGTCATCGGCCTGTTCATGACGATGGCCAACTCGGGCACGGTACCGGCGGGATGGCAGGTGCCGGATGAGACCGGCCGGTTCCTCTGGGTGTTCATGCTGACCATGCTCCTGCTGTTGGGGCCGAAGCTGCTGGGTTTCGTGTTGACCCTGGTCGACCCGTGGGCGCGTCGCAGCTGTGGCGGCGCCGTGCGCCTGACGCTGGGCCTGCTGCTGGAGACCCTGCTGACCACGCTGATGGCGCCGGTGACGATGTATGTGCAATCGCGCGGCGTCGCCGAGGTCCTGGCCGGACGCGACTCCGGCTGGGAGAGCCAGCGGCGCGACGACGGCACCCTGCCACTGTCGGGGCTGCTGCAGCGCTACGGCGGCGTGACCGCCTGGGGGCTGGCCGGGGCGGTCTGCAGCTATGCCATCTCGCCCGCGCTCGCGCTGTGGATGTTGCCGGTCCTGCTCGGCATGGTGCTCTCGATGCCGATCGTGGCGCTGACCTCGGCGCCGGACGCCGGTCGATGGCTACGCGACGTCGGTGTGTTCCGGACCCCGGAAGAAACGCTGCCGCCTCCGGTGCTGGCCCGGGCGCAGATGTTGCGCGGCACGCCGTGGTCGCCGCCGCCCGAAGTGCCGTTGCCATGGCTTTCGTCAGCCACGTGCCAGGTGTTCGCGTGGGCGATGGAGCGGGGCATGGCACTGCGGGCACGGCTGCAGGCGGCGCGGTAGCGGTCGTACCCGCCGCCTCGCTTATCCTGTCGCCCACACAAGTGGCAGGTAACCGCCCATGCCCCGAATCCTGCTGGTCGAAGACGAACCGGCCATCGCCGAAACCGTGGTGTATGCGCTGCGCGCCGAAGGCTTCGAAGCGGTGCACTGCCTGACCGGGCGGGCTGCGCTGGACGAAGCGGCACGCGGCGGCTTCGACCTCGCGGTGCTGGACGTCGGGCTGCCCGACATGGGCGGCTTCGCCCTGTGCCGGGAACTGCGGCGCGACGATGGCCTGCCGGTGATCTTCCTCACGGCGCAGGGCGCGGAGGCCGATCGCATCCTCGGGCTGGAGATCGGTGCGGACGACTACGTCACCAAGCCCTTCTCGCCACGCGAACTGGTGGCCCGTGTCCGGGTGGTGTTGCGGCGGGGACAGCGCACCGAACGTGGGGCGATGCGGGGATGTTTCGAACATGACGTGGAAGGTCGACGCATCCGCTTCCGCGGCCAACTGCTGGACCTGACCCGCTACGAATACGGCGTGTTGGCGGCGCTGCTGCACCGCCCCGGCGCTGTACTGTCGCGCGCGCAGTTGATGGATCGCGTCTGGGGCGACGCGCTCGAGAGCGGCGACCGCACCGTCGATACGCACGTCAAGACGATCCGCGCCAAGCTGCGCGAAGTCGATCCGGCCGCCGAATTCCTGCGCACCCACCGGGGGCTGGGCTATTCGGTCGACGCGGAGGGCGGCGCGGCGTGAGGATCGGGCTGCGCATCTTCCTGGGCTATTTCCTGATCGTGGCGCTGGCTGCCCTGCTGCTGGCCCAGGTATTCCTGGCCCAGGTGAAGCCGGGCGTGCGGCAGGCGATGGAAGACACCCTGGTGGATACCGCCAACGTGCTGGCGGAGCTGGCGACCGATGACTTCGAGGCGGGTCGGATCGACGACGGCCGCTTTGCCCACCGCGTGCGTGCGCTCGCCGAGCGGGACTTCGGTGCCGAGGTCTGGGGATTTGGCAAACGTGCCGCCAGCTACCGCGTCTACGTGACCGACGCGCAGGGCATTGTCCGGTTCGACAGCAGCGGCCGGGACGTCGGAGCCGACTATTCGCAGTGGAACGACGTCCACCTGACCCTGCGTGGCCGTTATGGCGCCCGGTCCAGTCCGGATCCGCGCAATCCGGAGTCGACGGTGATGCACGTCGCGGCGCCGATCCTCGACGATGCAGGGGCGGTCATCGGGGTGCTGACGGTGGCCAAGCCGAACAGCGCGATCAGTCCCTTCATCGAGCGCAGCCAGGCGGTGGTGCTTCGATGGGGCATGGTGCTGATGGGGGTGTCGCTGCTGGTGGGCCTGCTGGTGGCGTGGTGGCTGTCGCGACAGATCGGCAGGCTGCGCCAGTATGCCCACGCCGTCACCGCGGGCGAGCGGGCGGACGCGCCACGTGCGGCCGGCGAATTCGGCGAGCTCGGCCGCGCATTGGAGACGATGCGCACGCGCCTGGAAGGCAAGCAGTACGTCGAGCAGTACGTGCACACGTTGACGCACGAGATGAAGAGCCCGCTGGCGGCAATCCGCGGAAGTGCGGAACTGCTGGAGTCGCCCCTGCCCGAGGCCGACCGCAGGCACTTCGCGGGCAGCATCCGGACCCAGAGTGAGCGTCTTGCCCAGATGATCGACAAGCTGCTGGCGCTCGCTGCCGTCGAACACCGCCAGCGCATCGACGCCATTCCACTCAGGCTCGACCTGCTGGTCCGGGAGGTGGAGGCGCTGTGCGAGCCGCGGCTGGAGGCGGCCTCGGTGCGGCTCGAGTCGAAGATCACGGATGCACCGGTCGTCGCCGGCGACGCCTTCCTGCTGCGCCAGGCGATCGCCAACCTGGTCGAGAATGCAATCGATTTCGCGCCTGCCGGGAGCAAGGTGAAGGTCGAGCTGTCATCGGCGACCGCGGATGGCGAGGGCGAAGTGGTGCTGGAAGTCGCCGATGAAGGCCCCGGTGTGCCCGACTATGCCTTGCCGCGCGTCTTCGAGCGCTTTTTCTCATTGCCTCGCCCACGCGGGGGCAGCCGGAGCAGCGGGCTTGGACTGTGCTTCGTCGCCGAAGTGGCGGCCCTGCACGGTGGGCGGGCCACGCTCGGAAACCGCGATGGCGGCGGGGCGGTGGCCCGCCTGCACCTGCCACTCCACGCGTAGTCCGCGCGCTTCACCCCCGCTTCACCGTCGCGCCATCGTCGCCGCACCCCGGCTGGCGATCCTGTCGGCCGTTGCCCTGACAGGAGTATGAAATGCGGCTTTGGCTGAAGGTGCTGGTGGTACTGGGAATGACGTTGGCGGTGCTGGTTCCGCTGACGATGGTGCGTGGCGTGATCAACGAACGACAGCAGTACCGCGCCGAAGCAGTGGCGACGGTCGCGCGCAGCAACGCGGGGCAGCAGTCGTTCGCCGGCCCGGTGCTGGTGGTGCCGTTCCGGGAGACGGTGGAGGTCGAGGAAGCCGACGCCAATGGTGTCCTGCGCACGGTCAAGCGCGTGCGCGACGACCGATGGACGTTCTTCCCCGACGAACTCGCGGTCACCGGTGACCTGGAGCCGGGCATGAGGCGCAGTGGCCTATACGAGGTGCCCGTCTACGAATGGGAAGCGGTGGCGCAGGCCACCTTCGAAATCGCCATTCCTTCCGAGACCGATCCCTCGGCGACGCGGCGGGTGGGCGTGCCGTACCTGAGCTACGCGATCGGCGACGTCCGCGGGCTGATCGGTTCAAAGCTCGAGGTGGACGGCCGCCCGGTCGCGCTCGAGCAGGGGCAGGGCTACCGCAACGCCGAGGGCGTGCACGTCCTCCTCCCCGGACTGGCTGCCGGGCGTACCCACCGCATCGACACCCGTTTGCAGTTCACCCTGGCCGGGACCGAACGGCTGGAGGTGTTGCCGCTGGGCACGCAGAACCGCATCGCGCTGTCGTCCAGCTGGCCGCATCCCAGCTTCGGCGGCACGTCGCCCCGGACCCGGGACATCAGTGCCGACGGGTTCCGCGCGGAATGGGAGATCCCCGGCCTGGCGAGCAACGCCCAGCAGCGCTTCCTGATGCTCACCGCCCGCTCCGACGCCAGTGGGGTGCCGCCGCTGTCGGAAGATGCGTTGAGCGTGTCGCTGGTCGAGCCGGTCGACATCTATGCCAAGACCGACCGCGCCAGCAAGTACGGCATCCTGTTCGTGCTGCTGACCTTCGTCGGGTTCTTCATCTTCGAGCTGACCAAGCAACTGCCGATCCACCCGATCCAGTACGGCCTGGTCGGCCTGGCGCTGGCGATCTTCTTCCTGTTGCTGCTGAGCCTGAGCGAGCACATCGACTTCGGCTGGGCCTACCTCGTGGCAGCGGGTGCCTGCATCGGGCTGATCGCCTTCTACCTGACGGCAGTGCTGCAGAGCCTGGGCCGAGCTCTGGGGTTCGCCGGCATGCTGGCAATGCTCTACGCGGCGCTCTACGGATTGCTGGTCTCGGAGGACAACGCACTGGTGCTGGGCGCGGGCCTGCTGTTCGTGATCCTGGCAGGCCTGATGACGATCACGCGCCGGGTCGACTGGTACCGGATCGGAGCGGCACGGCCGGCGGTGTCGCCGCCGGCCTGACCATCACGGTGCTTGAATGCGGCCGCGGCCACCCTCCGGTGGTCGCGGCCCTGCGTCCTGAAGTGGGCGCTAACCCCGTTGATCCTGTTCATCGACTCCAGCAGCGCCCATGTCGCCCGACCTACGATGCAGCACGCCATGAATCCCCTGACGATGACCGAGGACCGCCGGGCCGGCCATCCCTCCACCCGCATCGTGGGGGTCCGGACCGTGGTCGGAACTGCGATCGGCGAGTTCCGAGACGACATCCTCGAGCTCCGCGCCCGGGTGCTGGCCGGCTGGCCGTACCTGTGGGATGGCGCCAGCCCGCTGGAAGGTCCGCAGACACTGCAGGCATGCCTGGACTCCTGGCGGAGCGTGGCGGTGCTCGCGTTCGATGGGGACACGCTGGTCGGCGCGGCCACCGGGCTCCCCTTGGCCGATGACGGCCGCGAGTGGCGCGAGGCTGCGCTCGGGGCCGGGATCGACCCCTCGCGCATCTTCCACTTCAGCGGATCGGTGCTGCTGCCGGCCTACCGCGGCCGCGGACTCGGACATCGCTTCTTCGACGAGCGGGAGTCGCACGCCCGCATCATCGGAGGGTTCGACCTGACGGCCTTCTGGGCCGTCGAACGTGAGCCCGACCATCCGCGCAGGCCGCCGTTCGGCCGCGGGCACGATGGCTTCTGGCACAAGCGCGGTTATTCCCCGCGGCCACGGATGGCGATGGACCGCGGCTGGTCCGAAGAGGGCGCTGGAGTGGTGGCGCACCCGATGGCCTGCTGGGCCAGGCCGCTGGAGCGCGCGCGCTGAGAGATCCCGTCGGCGTTGCGTCAGGCGAGCGCCAACCACGGCGAGACCACCCACAGCGAAAGGCCTGCCAACGCCGAGCCGATGATGGTCGCGGCCAGCACGTCGCTCGGATAGTGCAGGCCCAGCACCACGCGTGACACCGCCACACAGGCGGTGAATGGCAACACCAGCCAGGCCACCCACGGCACGTGCGCAACGGCGACCACGCTGAAGGCCACTGCATGGAGCGTATGCCCGGAGGGGAAACTGAACTCGTCCAGCGGCGCCACCCATGCCCGGATGCCGAGGTCCGCGGCGAACGGGCGGGGCCGCCGGGTCCACCGCTTGAGCAGCTTGTAGAGACCGAGTGCGATGGCTCCGGTAGCGGCGAGGTGTGCCGAGGCCACCAGACCTGCCATGCCTTCCAGCACGACCAGCGCCGCCATCAGTGCATACCAGAACATCCCGTCGCCGAGGCGGCTGACGACGGCAAAAAAACCACGGGTGGGGCGGCCCCGGCAGATCCGGTTGAGCCGGACGCACCAGCCCGACTCAGCGTCGACGAAGCGCTTGTGCAGCGGGATGCGGTAGCTCACGGCAGGCTCCGGGGAGGTGGGAGAGGATCGCATCGAAGTCCGCGGCCACCCGTGCGGGTTCCAGCCCGGCGACGGCGGCGCGGCACAGGGCCACCTGCGCCGCCCGCTGTTGCCCGTCCATGGCAGCGAGGGCGAGTGCACTGCGTTCGGCGATGGCCAGGAATCCGGCTTCGTCGCCTACCGCTGCCGTGCCACCAGCCGGCCCCTCCGGCAGGTGTTCCGCGGCGGCGCCGTAGTCGAAGGCCACGGTCGGCACCCCGCTCGCAAGGGCCTCCAGGGTGACATTGCCGAAAGTCTCGGTGGCACTGGGAAACAGGAACAGGTCGGCGCTCGCGTAGTGCCTGGAAAGCTCCGCGCCACGCTGCACGCCGCAGAAGATGAAGTCCGGATTGGCTGTCTCCAGTGCGGCACGCGAGGGACCATCGCCGACCCAGACGAACCGGGCGGAAGGCAGCCGCTGCTGTATCCGCCGGAAACTCCGCACGGCGAGATCGAGGTTCTTCTCCGCCGCGAGCCGGCCGACATGAATCACCACCGGGTCCCTCGGGCCGACACCCCAGCAGGCGCGCAGCGTGGCGTCGCGATGGCGGGGATGGAACGCGGCCGAATCCACCGCCCGTGGCAGGCGCCGGACCTTTCGGAACCCTGCCTGGTCGAGCTGGTGCAACAGCTCCACCGTCGGTACCAGGGTGGCCTGGCCACGGTTGTGGAAGCGCCGCATCCATGCCAGCGCCACCGGGGCGAGCAAGGGCGCGCCGTAATCATGCATGTAGCGATCGAAGCGGGTGTGGAAGCCGGTTGCCACCGGGATGCGCAGGCGCAGCGCCGCCCGCAGGGCCGCCCATCCCAGCGGCCCTTCAGTGGCGATGTAGATCGCATCGGGGCGCGCGCGCTGCCAGTGCGTCCGGAGTGCGGCCGGCCGGACCCATCCGAGCCGGAGGCCGGGGTAGCGCGGCAGGCTGGAGCCCCTGGTCAGCCACTCATGCGCGGCTGCGCGATCCGCCGTCTGCTGGCGTGGCCGGACCAGATCGACTTCGTGCCCACGGGCCCGCAAACCCGTTTCCAGGGCACGCACCGTCAACGCGACGCCGTTGACTTCCGGCGGGTAGGTTTCGGTGACGATCGCGTAGCGCATGCACGCACCCCTTTGTGGTCATGCGCAGGGTGCGGCGACAGGGTGTAGGCCGGGTTACAGGACGATGACGGTGCGGTGACACGTGCTCCGGCAGCAGGTGCCCCGGCAGCCGTGTGCCGGCAGGACTCAGGCGGTGCCGATCTGCAGGCGCACGCCGAGTGCCGCCATGCCCTGCGGCTCGCCTTCCAGGTCGGCACGAAGCAGGGGGCGCGCCTCAAGCCACTGGCGATCGAGCAACAGCGCCAGCGAGCCGTCGCCGGCGCGGGCATCCAGCCGCGGGATCGGGTCGCCCTCGTGGGCCCGGTGCATCAGTACCGCCAGGCGTAGCAGCGCCGACAGATGCCGCGCCGATGGCAACAACCGGTCGGGCAGCGCGTCAAAGGCGGTCTTCGGGACCTTCCGGCGATGGGTGCGGACGAGTGCCGCGAGGAACTGTTGCTGCTGGCGGGAGAACCCTTCGATGTCGGTGTGTTCCACCACGTACGCGCCATGCACCTGGTACTGGCTGTGGGCGATGGTGAGGCCGAGTTCGTGCAATCTCGCAGCGCGCACGAGCATCAGGCGGTCGTCGGCGTCCAGTTGCCAAGGTTCGGCGACCTGGTCAAACAGGTGCAGCGCGGTGACCTCGACACGCTCGGCCTGCGCCTTGTCGATGCCGTAGCGCTGCATCAGCGCCGCGACCGCCGCGTCGCGCGGATCGTCCGCGCCACCCCGGCCGAGCATGTCGTACAGCACGCCTTCGCGCATTGCCGCCTTGCTGATCATGAGCCGCTGCAGACCGAGCGCGTCGAAGGCGGCCTCGAGGATCAGCAGGCCACCGGCAATGATCGGTTTGCGGTCGGCGGAGAGCCCGGGCAGGTCGATCTGCTCGATGGTGCGGGCCTGGAGCAGCCGGTCGCGCACGTGCGGCAGGGCATCGGCGATGACCGCGCCCTTGGTGAGCTTCATGGCGGCGCAGATCTCACCAATGGCCTTGTTGGTGCCCGAAGACCCCAGTGCGTCGTCCCAGCCGAGTGCGCGATAGGCGGCTGCGAACTGCTGGAATTCGGCAGTGACTTCGGTCAGGGCCTCGTCCCAGCGCCGGCGGCTGAGCTTGCCGTCACCAAAGAAACGACGGGTGGTGGCGACACAGCCCAGTTGCAGGCTCTCGCGTTCGATCGCATCGAAGCCGCTGCCGATGATGCACTCGGTGGAGCCGCCACCGATGTCGATGACCAGGCGCAGGCGGTCGGGCTTGGACGGTTGCGCATGGGCCACCCCGAGGTAGACCAGTCGCGCCTCCTCGCGGCCGGAAACCACTTCGATGCCGTGCCCCAGTGCGCTCTCGGCCGGCATCAGGAACGCCTGCGGCGCGGCGAGCCGGCGCACGGTGTTGGTGGCCAACGCGCGGACCCGTTGTGGCGGGATGTCACGGATGCGCTGGCCGAAGCGGGCGAGGCACTCGAACGCGCGTTGGCGCACTTCGGCCGACAGGCCCCCGCGCGCATCCAGCCCCTCGGCCAGGCGCACGGTTTCGCGCAACCTGTCGACCACGCGCAACTGTCCCAGCAGCGATTGCGCCACCACCATGTGGAAGCTGTTGGAGCCCAGGTCGACGGCGGCGAGCAGGTCGCCGTCCTGCAGCGGCATGGCGGCGGTGGGGAAGTCGGTCATCGTGGCGCGCGCCTCATCCGCACAGCTTCGCCAGCAACGACGCCTGGGCGGAATGCGGTACCGACTCCTCCGGCACGCGCTCGTAGCGGCCATCCTCCTTCAGCATCCAGGCGTTGAGGTTGTCGTCGAGGTAGTTGGACAAGGCCTCGTCGTGGGCGCGCTCGGCCACGTCCGGGTCCAGGAGCGGGAAGCAGGTTTCCACGCGGCGCAGCAGGTTGCGTTCCAACCAGTCCGCGCTGGCACAGAAGATCTCCGGCCGCCCGTCGTTGCCGAACCAGTAGATGCGCGAGTGCTCCAGGAAGCGTCCGACGATCGAGCGCACGCGGATGTTCTCGCTGATGCCCGCCACGCCCGGCCGCAAGGTGCAGGCGCCACGCACGATGAGGTCGATCTCCACCCCCGCCTGGGAAGCCCGGTAGAGGGCGCGGATCACACGCGGTTCGTTCAGGGCATTCATCTTGGCCACGATCCGTCCCGGGCGCCCATCGCGCGCCAGTGCGGTTTCGCGGTCGATCCGTTGGAGCACGCCGGCGTGCAGGGTGAAAGGCGCCTGCAGCATGCGCTTGAGCCCCAGTTGCGGCGCCAGCCCGGACAACTGCTGGAAGATCAGGTGCACGTCGTCGCCGATGTCGGGATCGGCGGTGAACAACCCCAGGTCGGTGTAGGCCCGGGCGGTGCCGGCGTGGTAGTTGCCGGTGCCCAAGTGCACGTAGCGCCGCAAACGGCTGCCCTCGCGCCGCACCACCAGCAACATCTTGGCGTGGGTCTTGTAGCCGACGACGCCGTACACCACCTGCACGCCGGCCTCCTGCAGCCGGTCTGCGAAGCCCAGGTTGGCCTCTTCGTCGAACCGCGCGCGCAGCTCGACCACCACGGTGACGTCCTTGCCGTTGCGGGCGGCCTGGATGAGCGCCTCGACGATCTGCGAATCCTTGCCGGAGCGGTAGAGCGTCTGCTTGATGGCGAGGACGTGCGGGTCTTCCGCCGCCTGGCGCAGCATGTCCACCACCGGTGCGAAGCCGTCGAAGGGGTGGTGCAGCAGCACGTCGCCCTTGGCGACGGTCTCGAACATCGCGTCGCTGCCCTTCAGTTGCCGGGGCTGGAAGGGCGGGAACTTCAGGTCCGCGCGCTGCACCAGGTCGTAGACCTGGATCACGCGGTTGAGGTTCACCGGCCCGTTGATGCGATAGACGGCGTTCTCGCCGAGATCGAAGTTCTCCAGCAGGGTGCGCACGATCGCATCCGGACACTGCTCGGCGATCTCCAGCCGCACCGCACGCAGGTAGCCACGCCCGACCAGCTCGTCGCGCAGCGCAAGGGCGATGTTGTCGACCTCCTCCTCGTCGACCAGCAGCTCCGAGTTCCGAGTGACGCGGAACTGGTATGCGCCCTTGACCTCCATGCCGGGGAACAACTCGTCCACGAAGGTCGAGAGCACCGCGGACAGGAATACGAAGTCGTGCGGGCCGCCGCTGATCTCTTCGGGGATCGGGATGATCCGCGGCAGCGAGCGTGGTGCCCGGACGATCGCCAGGTTGCCGCTGCGGCCGAATGCGTCGCGGCCATGCAGCACCACCACGATGTTCAGCGACTTGTTGAGGATCTTGGGGAACGGGTGCGCAGGATCCAGGCCCAGCGGCGACAGCACCGGCATGATCTCGTCGCGGAAGTAGGTGCGCAGCCACTCGGTCTGCGCGGGATTCCAGCTGTCGCGCCCGAGCACCCGCACGCCGGCCTCGTTCAACCTGGGTCGCAGTACGTCATTCCAGCAGTGGTACTGCGCCTCGACCAGTTCGGCGGCGCGGTCGTGGATGCGCGACAGCACGGTTGCAGGGGAGAGGCCGTCGGCGCCGGGGACCAGCCCGAGGTCCTGCGCGTGTCGCAGGGTACCGGCGCGGATCTCGAAGAACTCGTCCAGGTTGGTGCAACTGATGCACAGGTATCGCAAGCGCTCCAGCAACGGCACCTTGTCGTCCTGCGCCTGGGCCAGCACGCGGAAGTTGAAATCCAGCTGCGAGAGCTCGCGGTTGAAGTAGAGCGCCGGGTCCCGAATCGGATCCTGCCTCGTGCCGTCGCTGTAGAGCCCCGCGTCCAGCGGTGCCAGGTCCGGGCCGGTGTGGGGTGCGGAAGGCGTGCCGGGTGCGACAGGGGGGCTCATGCATGCTTCTCCAGCATTGGGCCGCCGTTCTCGCGGGTGCGAACGCGATCGGCGGTGAAATGGCAGGCGAACATGCTGCCACGTCCGACTTCGCTGCGGACCTCGAGACGTGCCTGGTGCAGGTTGAGCACGTGCTTGACGATCGCCAGCCCGAGGCCGGTGCCGCCGCTTTCCCGCGACCGGCTGGTGGACACGCGGTAGAAGCGTTCGGTCAGGCGGGGCAGGTGGGTCGCTGGAATGCCGTAGCCGCTGTCCTGCACTTCCAGGGCGGCGCCTCCACCGGGGAGGCGGCACAGGCGGATCCTGATCGTGCCGCCGGCTGGCGTATAGCGGATCGCATTGCTGACGAGGTTGGAAAACGCGCTGTGCAGTTCCCGGGTCGAGCCCCACAGGTCCACGGCCGCTTCGTCCTCGATGCTGACCTGGTGCCGGCCCTGGCTCAGGGCGTTGGCCTCCCGGCCCAGCGCATGCAGCATCGGCGCCATCGCCACGGTCTCGGCGCCTGGCAGTGCGTCCTGGGATTCCAGCCGGGACAGCGTCAGCAAGTCCTCCACCAGTTGGGCCATGCGCTGCGACTGCGTCTGCATTTCCTTCAGCATCGGCTTCCATTCCGGATGCTCGTCGCCGTCCATCATGTCCAGGTAGCCGTGCACCACCGTCAACGGCGTTCGCAGTTCGTGCGAGACATTGGCGACGAAATCCCTGCGCATCTGTTCCAGCGCGAGCAGCCGGCTGACATCGCGGGCCACCAGCAGCCAGAGGTTCTCCGAGTACGGGATCAGGCGCAGGCTCAGCGTTGCGGACGGGTCGAGCGGGGACGCGATCTCCAGTGGCTCGGCGTTGCGCCCCGCTGCGAGCCAGTGCGCCAGCGGCAAGGGTTGCAGGCGTTCCACCAGCGAAGCCCCCACATCACGCGGATACTGCAGCCCCAGCAGGGGCCCGCCGGACTCGTTGAACCACAGGATCCGCTGGGTGTTCCTGTCGACCACAACGACCGCGTCCGGCAGCGCAGCAGCCACGGCGCGATAGGCACGCAACATTTCGATCAGGCGGCGCTTGCGCCCGCGCATCTCGGATTGTCCCCGGTGGAGCAGGCGATCGAGCTCATTCCAGACACCCGATCCCGTCGGTGCCTTGGCCCGGCGCCGGCTGGTCAGGCGATCCAGCAGCTTACGAAGCCGCCAGTAGTGCCACGCCAGGATGCCGAGTGCGGTAAGGGTGATGACCGGCCACGGGTGGCCCAGCAGGAGGCCGACCGCCGTCGCAGCGGCCAGGACAAGGATGAGCAGGCCAAGCGTGCGAAGCCAGGCGGTACGGACGCGTGGGGACATGGGGCAAGTATGGATGCGGGCCGGCGCTCAGGCATCCATCGCCGCGGAAAAGCGGTAGCCACTCCCCCTGACGGTCTGGATCATCCCGTCGAGCGCGTACGGTTCCAGTGTCTTGCGCAAACGCCGGATGTGCACGTCGACGGTGCGTTCTTCGACGTAGACGCTGCCGCCCCATACGTGGTCGAGCAGCTGCGAGCGCGAATACACGCGTTCGGGATGGGTCATGAAGAAGTGCAGCAGGCGGTATTCGGTGGGGCCGATCTGGATCGGCTGGTCGTCTCCGTCGACCCGGGCGAAGACGCGGTGGGCGGCGCCGTCGATGCGAAGGCCGCCGGCGCCGACGCTGCCGTCCTCGTCATCCTCCCGCGAGCGCCGCAGCACCGCGCGGATCCGCGCCAGCAGCTCGCGCGCCGAGAACGGCTTGACCACGTAGTCGTCGACCCCGGCCTCGAGGCCGCCCACGCGATCGTTTTCCTCTCCGCGGGCCGTCAGCATGATGATCGGGACCTCGCGCGTCAGCGGATCCTTGCGCCAGCGCCGGGCCAGCTCGAGGCCGCTGGTGCCCGGCAGCATCCAGTCCAGCAGGATCAGGTCGGGGACACGGTCGGCGATGGAGGCCTGGGCCTCGCGGGCATCCCCCGCATGGCTCGGTTCGTACTCGCCCTTGCGCAGGGCGAACGCCACCATGTCGCGGATGGCCGGCTCGTCTTCGACAATCAGTATTCGCTTCTGCACGTATCACCAGGGGCAGGGACCGGGATGTCCGTCTGCCATTGGGCCGGCGACGGGAGCAGCCTCAGTACACTACCGTTTTGTGACACGACGGTGACAGCGTCAGGCAGCTGTCATGCCCGGCAAGCGCGCAGGATGGAGAGCCCGTGCTACCTGCGGTTGAGCGCATCGTCGCGGATGCCTTGGCGGTGGAGTTCCAGCACCAGTGGGGTGATGCGGGCGATGCGTGCCTCGATCCTGGCCCGGGCGTAGTAATCCACGTCCGGGTGGCGCTTGAGGGTGTTGAGCTGGACCAGCGCCTGCTCCGCCCGGCCGGTCAGCAGTGCCGCTTCGGCATACGCCTCGCCCGCCCGGATCGGTTCACCGGCGATCTCGCTGGCACGTGCATAGGTGCGCTGGAAAGTGGGGTCGTCGGCGGAGGTGGACAGCAGTGGGCGGAGCACCGCCTGCGCGCGCTGTCCCGCAGCCACGGTGTTGCGCTCCGAGAGCAGCCCGGCATAGGTCAGGACCACCGGCCGGTTGCGCGGCGCACGCTGCAGCAGCGATTCGAAACGCGCGTCCGCGGCGGCCTGCCTGCCACTGCGGGCCTCGGCCTCGGCCAGGCCCAGTTCGAGCCAGATATTGCCCGGCTCCGCCGCCACCAGGTCTTCCAGGGTTTTGCGTGCCTCGGCCGCGTCGTTCGCTTTCAGCCGTGCAATCGCAAGCCCGTAGCGTTGCGCGGGGTCGAGCTCGCCGGCGCGCGCCGTCTGCTCATACTCGCGGATCGCCTGGGCCGGCGTGGCCGCACTCAGTACCCGCATGCGCTCGCGTGCAAGGTCGAAATGCCCGGTCCCGGCGCCTGCACCGGAGGAGGCGCCGGTCGAGAGGTCCAGCCCGCCCGGCAGTAGCGGGTTGTCCGTGGTGAAAGGCGACGGGGCGAAGCCGCCGGGCGAGCGCGCGATCTGTTCGGCACGTGCCTTGGCCTCGCTGATGCGGGTGGTGCTGACCGGGTGGGTCATCAGGTAGTCCGGCGTATCGTAGGCACCGGCGCCCGCCGCCCGTGACCGCGCCAGCATCGTGCCGAAGAAGTCGGCCATGCCCTGCGGGTCGTAGCCGCTGCGGGCGAGGGTGCGGATGCCGATGCGGTCGGACTCGTGCTCGTTGGAGCGCGTGTAGTTGATCTGACGTTGCTGGGCCAGCCCCATGGCGGAGAAGATGGCGATCTGGCTGGCTTCGGCCGAGGAGTTGCCCCCGGCGGATTGCGCGGCCACCACTGCGCCGAGCATCGCCAGCAGGATCGGCAACTGGTCGCGCTGCGCCCGCTCCACGCCGCGAAGCACGTGTTCCTGGCTGACATGGGCGATCTCGTGTGACAACACCGCCGCGACCTCGTCCTCGCGCTCGGCCGCCAGCACCAGTCCCGCGTTGACGCCGATGTAGCCACCAAGCGTCGCGAACGCGTTGACCTGCCGCTCGCGCAGCATGAAGAAGGTGAAGGGCTGCTTGGGGTTGTCGCTGTTGGCGGCGAGGCGGGTGCCGAGGGTGTCCAGCCAGTCGTCGACCAGCGGATCCTCCAGCACGTATTCGTAGTGGCGCAGTTGCGCCAGCAGCATCGACCCGTATTCCTCCTGCTGGTGCGGGGTCAGCAGGCGCCCGGCCGAAGAACCGATGTCGGGCAAGGAGTCCTGGGCCGGGGCAGTGGCATGGGCCAGGGCGAAGACTGCGGCGGCGGTGATCAGGGCGATGCGGCGCAAGCGGTTGCTCCGATGGGCCTGCAGGCAGGCAGTGGTGTCACTGGCAGAATGGCGCCGGGGCGTGCACCGCGCCTGAATGGCCGGCCGGTCGCCCCCTCTGGAAATGCGGCCCGGGCGGACCCACATGTTTCCACGCGACATTCGACCACATCCAGCCATTCGAGTTCACCGAAGGAGAACGCCTTGAACCCGACCCAGAGCGACAACGCCGGCCAGCCGGAGATCGTCATGTACACCTCCGCCACCTGTCCCTACTGCGTGGCGGCGAAGAACTTCCTGGCCAGCAAGGGACAGAAGTGGCGGGAGGTCCGGATCGACCTGGACCCGGCCGAGCGCGAACGCATGGTGGCCCGCGCCAAGCGCACCAGCGTCCCGCAGATCTTCATCGGAGAGGAGCACGTGGGCGGCTACGACGACATGATCGCGATGCATCGCGACGGTCGCCTCGAGGCGCTGCTGGAGTTAGGCGCTTGAGCTCCGGACCCGAAGCCGGCGAAGGCGACCGCATCGCGGAATTCACGGCGTTCCGGAAGCGGATGAACGAGCGGATCCTCGCCGAGCCGAACCAGGTGGTGAGGCGGTTCTTCGCCCTCGACACGCAGGCCTACCAGGCCGGCGCGCTGGACGTGAAGACCAAGGAGTTGCTGGGCCTGGTGGCGTCGCTGGTGCTGCGTTGCGACGACTGCATCAGCTACCACGTCGCCCAGTGCCGCGAGGCGGGGGCTTCGCGGGAGGAGATGTTCGAGACGTTCTCGGTCGGGCTGGTGGTGGGGGGCAGCATCGTCATCCCGCACCTGCGCCGGGCGGTGGATTTCCTCGACCAGCTTGAGCAGGGCGCCGCAACCGCTCCTGCCGGGCACGACCACGCCTGAGGGTGCCGAAGGCGCTCCGGAACCGGGGCGCCGACTGCAGGAACCGCACGGTTTTGGCATAATTGACGGGTTCACGAACGGTGCCGTACGGGTTTCCCGCGTGCCGCGCCCCCCAGCTGGAAGACCCCCTCAAATGACCCAGACCATTACGGTGATCCGTGGCGACGGTATCGGCCCCGAGATCATGGAAGCCACCCTGCACGTACTCGATGCGCTCGATACCGGGCTGCAGTACGAGTTCGCGGAAGCGGGGCTGGTGGCCCTGGAGCAGTCCGGCGAGCTGCTGCCGGCCGCGACCATGGATTCCATCCGCAAGAACCGCGTGGCACTCAAGAGCCCGTTGACCACCCCGGTCGGTGGCGGCTTTTCCTCGATCAACGTCGAGCTGCGCAAGCGTTTCGACCTGTACGCGAACGTCCGCCCGGCGAAGTCCTTCCCCAACACCAAGTCCCGGTTCGATTCGGGCGTGGACCTGGTGACGGTGCGCGAGAACACCGAAGGCGCCTACAGCGCCGAGGGACAGGCGGTGTCGGAGGATGGCGAGACGGCCACCTCGATCACCCGCACCACGCGCCGCGGTTCCGAGCGCATCGTGCGTTACGCCTTCGAGCTGGCCCGCAAGACCGGCCGCAAGAAGGTCACGGTCGTCCACAAGGCCAACATCCTGAAGTCCACCTCGGGCCTGTTCCTGAAGACCGCGCGCGAAGTGGCCGCCGAATACCCGGACATCGCCTGCGAGGAGATGATCGTCGACAACTGCTGCATGCAGCTGGTGATGCGTCCCGAACAGTTCGACGTCATCGTGACCACCAACCTGTTCGGCGACATCATCTCGGACCTGTGCGCAGGCCTGATCGGCGGCCTCGGCCTGACCCCGGGTGCCAACATCGGCACCGACGCGGCCATCTTCGAGGCCGTGCATGGCACGGCGCCGGACATCGCCGGGCAGGGCAAGGCCAACCCGTGCGCACTGCTGCTGGGTGCGGCGCAGATGCTCGACCACCTCGGCATGGCCGACAAGGCCACCCGCCTGCGCGGGGCCATCGTCGCCACCCTGGAAGCCCGTGACGGCGTCACCGGCGACCTGGGCGGCAGCGGCACCACCATGGGTTTTGCCAAGGCCATCGCCAGCCGGCTCTGATCGCCGGCGGGTGGTCCCGGGAGAAGGGCGCCTCGCGGCGCCCTTTTTTTTGGGTGGCGGCCGGCACCAGCCCGCTCGCGGCGCTCGACAAGCTTGCATCCGCACGGCACACTCGCGGCTGTTTATTTCCATCCGAATAGAGCGATGAATAGTCCGCGCCTTCCGGAGCCGGAGCCACGGCCGAGCGCCTTGGCGCTGACCCCCCTGCTGTTGTTCCTCGCGCTGTTCTTCGGGGCGGGCCTGTATTTCACCGCCCAGGGCGAGGCCATGGGCTTCTACCAGTTGCGTGCGCCGGTGGCGATCCTGCCGGCGCTGGCGCTGGGGGCGTGGCTGGCACATCGCCGCGGCATCCGGGCGCTGGACACCCTGCTGCAGGGCATGGGCCACCCGAACGTGATGTTGATGGTGCTGGTGTTCCTGATGGCCGGCGCATTCGCGGCCGTCTCCAGGTCGATCGGCGCCGTCGATGCCGTCGTCGCTCTCGGCCTGGGCGCGCTGCCGCCGTCGTTGATCCTCCCGGGCCTGTTCCTGGTCGCAGGCTTCGTGTCGCTGTCGATTGGTACCTCGATGGGTACGATCGCGGCCGTGGTGCCGATATCGGTGGGCCTTGCCGATGCCGCCGGCCTGGACGGGGCGTTGGTGCTCGGGGCGGTGGTGGGCGGCGCGATGTTCGGCGACAACCTGTCGATCATTTCCGATACCACCATTGCCGCCACCCGCAGCCAGGGCTGCCGCATGGCCGACAAGTTCCGGGAGAATTTCCGGATCGCGCTGCCGGCGGCGCTGGTGACCATGGTGTTGCTGGCATTCGCCGGCGACGCCGCGCCTGTCACCGCGCCCGACCCGGTCCCGGCATGGCTGGTGCTTCCCTACGTGGCGGTTCTGGTCCTCGCGTTGACCGGCATGAACGTCGTGCTGGTCCTTGCGCTGGGCCTGGTGCTCGCGGGCGGGATGGGCTGGCTCGCCGGGGGCGGTTATGACCTCGTAAGTTTCGGCAGTGACATCTACGCCGGCTTCGAGGGCATGGTGGAGATCACGCTGTTGTCCGTTTTCGTGGGCGGACTGGCGGCGCTGATCGGGGCCAGCGGTGGTCTGGCCTGGCTGGCCGGCGCCATCGCGCGCTTCGCACGCGGACACACCGGGCGCCGCGCCGGCGAGGTGAGCATTGCCGCCCTGGCGGCAGGCGGCGACGCGCTGACGGCCAACAACACGGTGGCGATCCTGGTGGGCGGAAGCCTGGCCAAGGACATCGCCCAGCGCCACGGGGTCAGTGCCCGGCGCTCCGCCAGCATCCTCGACATCTTCTCCTGCGTCGTGCAGGGCGTGCTGCCCTACGGCGCACAGATCCTGCTGGCCGGCTCACTGGCCGGCCTGTCGCCGCTGTTGATCGCCGGCAAGGTCTGGTATTGCTGGCTGCTGGCAGCCGTCGCAATCGGGTTCATGCTCTGGCCGGGACGGCGAAGGGTCGCGGTATCCGGGTAACAGGCGGGGGATCCGCGCCAAAGAAAAAGGGCGCCGAAGCGCCCCTTTTCGTAAATGCGTCGGCAGCTCAGCGCGACTGCAGCTTCGAGAGCAACCGCAGGAACTCGATGTAGAGCCACACCAGGGTCACCATCAGGCCGAACGCGCCGTACCACTCCATGTACTTCGGTGCCTGCTGCTCGACGCCACTTTCGATGAAGTCGAAGTCCAGCACCAGGTTCAGGGCCGCGATCACCACCACGAAGAGGCTGAAGCCGATGCCGACCAGGCCCGATTCGTGGATCAGCGGGATCTGGATGCCGAAGAAGCCCAGCACCATGCTGGCCAGGTAGACCAGGAAGATGCCACCGGTGGCCGCCGCGACGCCGAGCTTGAAGTTCTCGGTCGCCTTGATCAGGCCCGACCGGTACGCGAACAGCAGGGCGAACAGGGTGCCGAAGGTCAGCAGGACCGCCTGCATCACGATGCCGGGGAACATGCTCTCGAACATGGCCGAGACCGAACCCAGGAACAGGCCCTCCACCAGCGCGTACATCGGCGCGGTGATCGGTGCCCAGGTCTTCTTGAAGATGGTGACCATCGCCAGCACGAAGCCGCCGATCAGGCCGCCCCACATGTACGGCGCGGCACCGACGATGCCCTGGGGCGTGCTGACCTGGCCCCAGGCGAACGCCGCGGTGAGCACGCACATCAGCAGCAGCATGCCGGTCTTGTTGACCGTGCCGTTGAGCGTCATCACGTTGTCGCCGCCGCGGACGATGGCGCCGCTGCTGGAGTCGAGGAAGGTCGACTGCTTCAATGCCGGATTGCCACTGCGGATCATGCATGCCCCCTAAGGCCGTCTTGGTATGTCGGGAAGCATAGCGGTAGCCGCGCGCCGTTGACAGAGGGCTGCGGCCAGCCCAGAATGGCCGGCCTTCCGCGGCGCAGGCGCGCAACGGAGAGCCCGGATCGGGGCATAGCGCAGTCTGGTAGCGCATCTGGTTTGGGACCAGAGGGTCGGGGGTTCGAATCCCTCTGCCCCGACCATTCGGCGGCGCCAGTAGGATGTTCGAAGGCGCCCGTAGCTCAACCGGATAGAGCACCGGCCTTCTAAGCCGGTGGTTGCAGGTTCGAGTCCTGCCGGGCGCGCCAGCAACACGATGAAGCAAGTGGTACCTGTGGTGGATGTAGCTCAGTTGGTTAGAGCACCGGATTGTGATTCCGGGGGTCGCGGGTTCGAATCCCGTCTTCCACCCCATTCCGCGTCAGCGGGTGGTGTTTCCAGGCAGGAATTTCCTGCTATAATTCAGTGCTAGCGGGCCGTTAGCTCAGTTGGTAGAGCAGTTGACTCTTAATCAATAGGTCCAAGGTTCGAATCCTTGACGGCCCACCAAACAAGGGAAGCACCTGGTTCGCGCCAGGTGCTTTTTTTTGTCCGGCACCCTGGGGCGGGGTCGGGCTAGAATTCGGCTCCCGCCGCACGGCGGACGGGCGAAAGTGGCGGAATTGGTAGACGCCCTGGATTTAGGTTCCAGTGCCGCAAGGCGTGGGGGTTCGAGTCCCCCCTTTCGCACCAACCCAGGCAGGGAACGAACAGCCCGGCGGGCTCAACGAGCGTTCGCGAGCGTCGCCGCCGCCCGTTGAGATGGTTTTTCTGCTTCGCGGAAGCCTGTCGTGCTGTCAAGCCCGCCCACTGGCAGCCGCGGCCCGAATCCGCCAAACTAGTGCGTTCCGCCGCGGTGCATGGTTGTCGCGGCGACAGCCCTCGAACCCTAGTGTTCATCAAACATCTTGCCGCGGCAGTGCCGCGGTCGCAGGAGTGGATATGCAAGTCTCGGTCGAATCGCTCGGTACCCTGGAACGCCGCATGACCTTCAGCCTCCCGGCCGATCGGCTGGAGGACCAGGTGGGTGGCCGTCTCCGCGAGATGGCGCGCGGTGCCAAGATCAAGGGCTTCCGGCCGGGCAAGGTGCCTACCCGCGTGATTGAGCAGCGCTTCGGCCAGCAGGTCCGCTCGGAGATCCTCGACGGCATGCTGCGCGAGACCTTCGGCAACGCCGTGCGCGAGCAGGAGCTCCAGATCGCCGGCAACCCCCGCATCGAGCCCGCCGAGGGCGAGGAGCTCGCCTACGTCGCCACCTTCGAAGTGGTGCCGGACTTTGGCGACATCGACGTCGGCAAGCTGCAGGTCGTCCGCCACACCTCCGAGGTGAAGGACGAAGACATCGACGCGATGATCGAGAACCTCCGGCTGCAGCGCCGCACCTGGAATCCGGTCGACCGGGGTGCCCAGAACGGCGATGCAGTCGAGCTGGAGACCTGGTCGCAGGTGGACGGCGAGCGTTTCCCGGCGGAGGGCGCCGAGCGCGGCACCACGGTGCTCGGCACCGGCGGCATGTACCCGGAGGTCGAGTCGGCGCTGGTCGGCATGAAGGCGGGCGAGGAGAAGGAAGTCGAGGTCGATTTCCCGGCCGACTGGCGGGTCAAGCAGTTCGCCGGCAAGAAGGTCAAGGTCACCGTCAAGCCGGTGAAGGTGTCCGAGCCGGTGCTGCCCGAGGTCGACGCCGAGTTCATCCGCAGCTTCGGCATCAAGAGTGGCGAGCCGGAGCAGTTCCGCAAGGACATCCGCAGCAACCTGGAGCGCGAGCTCAAGGGCGCGCTGATGTCGCGACTGCGCCGCGAAGTGGGCGAGCAGCTGATCGCCGCCTATGCCGAAGTCGAAATGCCGCCGAAGCTGGTCGAGAACGAGGCACGCGACATGGCCAACCAGGCGGTGGAGCAGGCCCGTCGCCAGGGCCGCAAGGTCGACCTGCCGGAGAACGCGCACGAGCAGTTCCTGGAAGCCGCGCGCAAGCGGGTGCTGGTCGGATTGCTGGTGGGCGAGGTCGCCCGTCGCAACGAGCTCAAGCTCGACCCGAAGCGGGTCAATGAAACCCTCAACCTGATCGCCTCCACCTACGAGGAGCCGCAGCAGGTCATCGATCTCTACCGCAACGACCGGCAGCTGATGCAGGGACTGCAGGGCAGGGTGATGGAGGAGCAGGTGATCGACTGGATCGCCGAGCGCGCCCAGCACACCGAGAAGCCGATGTCCTTCGCCGAAGCCATCCGCCAGTAACCGATCCACAACCGGCGCCCACCGTGGCGCCGGCTGCCACTTGCGCGCAGGCGCCATCGGCCCCACGTTGGTCGTGCCCGCCCACTCCTTGCAGCTACAGGTGTCGCTCCCGATGGATAACCAGACCCAAGCCCTGAACCTCGTCCCGATGGTGGTCGAGCAGACCAGCCGCGGCGAGCGCGCCTATGACATCTACTCGCGCCTGCTCAAGGAGCGGGTGATCTTCCTGGTCGGGCCGGTGGATGACCACGTCGCCAACGTGATCGTGGCGCAGATGCTGTTCCTCGAGGCGGAGAACCCGGAGAAGGACATCAGCCTGTACATCAACTCCCCGGGTGGTGTCGTCACCGCGGGCATGGCGATCTACGACACGATGCAGTACATCCGTCCGGACGTGAGCACCATCTGCGTGGGCCAGGCCGCTTCGATGGGCGCGCTGCTGCTCGCCGCCGGCACCAAGGGCAAGCGCTATGCGCTGCCGAACTCGCGCGTGATGATCCACCAGCCACTGGGCGGCTTCCAGGGCCAGGCCAGCGACATCGAGATCCACGCCCGCGAGATCCTCGCGCTCAAGCAGAAGCTCAACGAAGTGCTTTCGCACCACACAGGACAGCCGCTGGAGACCATCGCGCGCGACACCGAGCGCGACAACTTCAAGAGCGCCGCTGCGGCATGCGAGTACGGTCTGGTGGACGAAGTCCTGGAGCGGCGGCCGGAAGAGTCCATCCAGGCGAGCTGACCGGACGTCTTTGCGGTATACCCAAGTACTTGATTAACAAGCATTTGCGCGATTCCCGCTGCCATCGAGGTGGCCGGGATCGCTGTGCTATTCTCGAAATCGCGACACTCAGGGCGCGGCCCCCGGCCGACGCCCCCGGAACGAAGAGCCAGGCACACGCATGACCGACGATCGAAACAGCCGCAGCACCAGTGACAGCAGCAAGATCCTGTACTGCTCGTTCTGCGGGAAGAGCCAGCACGAGGTCCGCAAGCTGATCGCGGGCCCGAGCGTGTTCATCTGCGATGAGTGCGTGGAACTGTGCAACGACATCATCCGCGAGGAGCTCGAGGAGAAGGCGCAGTCCGGCCGCAGCCACCTGCCCAAGCCCAAGGAGATCCTCGAGGTCCTGGACCAGTACGTGATCGGGCAGGCGCGCGCGAAGCGCACGCTGGCGGTGGCGGTCTACAACCACTACAAGCGCATCGAGAGCCGCCAGAAGAACGACGACGTCGAGCTCGCCAAGTCCAACATCCTGCTGGTCGGCCCGACCGGCTCCGGTAAGACCCTGCTCGCCGAGACCCTGGCGCGCATGCTCAATGTCCCGTTCACCATGGCCGACGCCACCACGCTGACCGAAGCCGGTTACGTCGGTGAGGACGTGGAGAACATCATCCAGAAGCTGCTGCAGAAGTGCGACTACGACGTCGAGAAGGCGCAGCAGGGCATCGTCTACATCGACGAGATCGACAAGATCTCGCGCAAATCCGACAACCCGTCCATCACCCGTGATGTCTCGGGTGAGGGGGTGCAGCAGGCGTTGCTGAAGCTGATCGAAGGCACCGTGGCCTCGGTCCCGCCGCAGGGGGGGCGCAAGCACCCGCAGCAGGAGTTCCTGCAGGTTGATACCCGCAACATCCTGTTCATCGTGGGCGGCGCATTTGCCGGGCTCGACAAGATCATCCAGCAGCGCAGCACGGAGGCGGGTGGCATCGGCTTCGGAGCCAAGGTGAAGAGTGCCGAGCGCAAGGCGGAGATCGGCAAGGTGCTGGCCGATGTCGAGCCCGAGGACCTGGTCAAGTTCGGGTTGATTCCCGAGTTCGTGGGGCGCCTGCCGGTGGTGGCGACGCTCGAGGAGCTCGATGAAGCCGCCCTGATCACGATCCTGACCGAGCCGCGCAACGCCATCACCAAGCAGTTCCGCAAGCTGTTCGAGATGGAAGGGGTGGAACTGGAGTTCCGCACCGACGCATTGGCGGCCATCGCCCGGAAGGCGCTCAAGCGCAAGACCGGCGCGCGCGGCCTGCGCACGATCGTGGAGTCCGTGCTGCTCGACACGATGTATGAATTGCCCTCGCTGGAAAGCGTCTCCAAGGTCGTGGTGGACGAATCTGTCATCGACCATAAGACCGAGCCTTATCTGATCTACGAGACGCCGCCCGTGGCCCCGCAGAAGGCCGCATCCGGCGACTGAACGCCGAGCGCCCGTCCGCTTTGCCCCGATCAGCCGCTTGCGATTGCAAGCGGCTGATTTCTTTGGGGAATAATTTCGTGATGCATGGCGCTTGAACGCAGTTCCTTGCATCCTTTTCCGGCTACCCCCATAACCGTGCCGAGGCCCCCTGCATCCCGCGGGCCTGGAACTTGCAGTGGTCGACGAGTCCGCCAACGACCCTGATTGCCCCGGAGCACATATGACTGAACCTACCCGCGACACCGCCGAGAGCGACGCCATCGAGCTGAGCGAGCTGCCGGTCCTGCCGCTGCGCGACGTGGTCGTCTTTCCCCACATGGTCATCCCCCTGTTCGTGGGGCGTGACAAATCGATCCGTGCGCTGGACACGGCCATGGAGGGGGATAAGCAGATCCTCCTGGTGGCCCAGAAGTCGGCTGAAGTCGACGACCCGTCGGGCGACGACCTTTACCAGGTCGGCACGCTGGCCCATGTCCTGCAGCTGCTGAAGCTGCCCGACGGCACCATCAAGGTCCTGGTGGAGGGCGTGGCCCGCGTCCGCATGACCGGGGTGGAGGAGAAGGACGGGGCCCTGGTGGGCGTCGCCGAGACCCTTGAGCCGGAGGTGGACCGGGAGGAGCGCGAGATCCACGCGATCACCCGCTCGCTGCTTGGCCTGTTCGAGCAGTACGTCAAGACCAACCGCAAGCTGCCGCCGGAGCTGATGCAGACGTTGTCGGGCATCGAGGAGCCGGGGCGGCTGGCCGACACCATCGCCGCCCATCTGGGGGTGCGGATCGGCGATAAGCAGAAGTTGCTGGAAACGCCGGGCATCGGTGCGCGACTGGAGCAGCTGGTCGGCCTGGTCGACGGTGAGATCGACGTCCAGCAGCTGGAAAAGCGCATCCGCGGCAGGGTCAAGTCGCAGATGGAGAAGAGCCAGCGCGAGTACTACCTCAACGAACAGATGAAGGCGATCCAGAAGGAGCTGGGCGACATCGACGACGCTCCCAACGACATCGAGGACCTGACCCGCCGGATCGCTACCGCCGGCATGCCCAAGCCGGTGGAAGCCAAGGCCAAGGCCGAGCTCAACAAGCTCAAGCAGATGTCGCCGATGTCGGCCGAGGCCGCGGTGGTGCGCAACTACCTGGACTGGCTGCTGGGCGTGCCGTGGAAGAAGCGCAGCAAGGTACGCAAGGACCTTCGCGCGGCCCAGGAGGTGCTGGACGCGGACCACTTCGGCCTGGAGAAGGTCAAGGAGCGCATCCTCGAATACCTGGCCGTGCAGACCCGCGTGAAGCAGATGAAGGCGCCGATCCTGTGCCTGGTGGGACCGCCCGGCGTCGGCAAGACCTCGCTGGGCCAGTCCATCGCGAAGGCCACCAACCGCAAGTTCATCCGCATGAGCCTGGGCGGCGTGCGCGACGAGGCGGAGATCCGCGGACACCGCCGCACCTACGTCGGGTCCATGCCCGGCAGGATCGTGCAGAACCTCAACAAGGCGGGCACGAAGAACCCGCTGTTCGTGCTGGACGAGATCGACAAGATGTCGATGGATTTCCGCGGCGATCCGTCTTCGGCGCTGCTGGAGGTGCTGGATCCCGAGCAGAACCACTCCTTCAACGACCATTACCTGGAGGTCGACCTCGACCTGTCGGAGGTGATGTTCGTGGCGACTTCCAATTCGCTGAACATCCCGGGCCCGCTGCTGGACCGGATGGAAGTGATCCGTATCCCGGGCTACACCGAGGAGGAGAAGCTCAACATCGCCATGCGCTACCTGCTGCCCAAGCAGATCAAGAACAACGGTCTGAAGCCGGAGGAGTTGAAGGTGGGCGAGGCCGCGGTGCGCGACATCATCCGCTACTACACCCGCGAATCCGGCGTGCGCAACCTTGAGCGCGAGATCTCCAAGATCGCGCGCAAGGTGGTCAAGGAGATCGCACTGGCGGGCCCGCAGGCGAAGAAGACCAAGACGGTGCAGGTGAGCGCGAAGAACCTCGACAGGTACCTGGGCGTGCGCCGCTTCGATTTCGGACGCGCCGAGGAGCAGAACGAAATCGGCCTGGTGACCGGGCTGGCGTGGACGGAGGTGGGCGGCGACCTGCTGCAGGTCGAAACCACGATGGTGCCGGGCAAGGGCCAGTTGATGCTGACCGGCCAATTGGGCGACGTGATGAAGGAGTCCGCTTCGGCCGCGTTGTCGGTGGTGCGTGCGCGTACCGAGGCGCTCGGCATTGACCTGGAGTTCCTGCAGAAGCAGGACATCCACGTGCACGTGCCGGAAGGGGCGACGCCGAAGGATGGTCCGAGCGCCGGCATTGCGATGGCGACCGCGCTGGTCTCGATGCTGACGAAGAACCCCGTGCGCGCGGAGGTCGCCATGACCGGCGAGATCACCCTCAGGGGACGCGTCCTGCCGATCGGCGGCCTGAAGGAGAAGCTGCTCGCCGCGCTCCGTGGTGGCATCACCACGGTGGTCATCCCGGCGGAGAACGAAAAGGACCTGGTCGATCTGCCCAAGAGCGTGACGCAGGGGCTGAAGATCGTCACTGCCAAGTGGATCGACGAGGTGCTGGACGTGGCGCTGGAGCGGCCGGTGACGCCGACGCCCGCGCAGGGACAGGGCGACCTGCCCGTCAGGGGCAAAAACAAACCTGCCGCGCAGCCTGACGTCAAGCATTGAGCCTTCGATTTCCGCAAATGACGCAAAATGCGCTGGAACCCGCGTCATTGCTAGCTTTCCGTCTTGCACCACCAAAATGCCGCTGGTATAACAACTGGCAACCGCAGGGCGGCCCCGCAAGGGCCGCCTTTGCGGCAAGGTCGATCGGGGGGCCGCCGTGCGCGGCGGTCGTCCGATTCTCAGAGCACCGCGGTTCCCACCGCCCAGGAGTCCATACGAATGAACAAGGCTGATTTTGTTGCTGCCGTCGCCGACGCTGCAGAGCTGTCCAAGTCCGACGCCGCCAATGCCGTCGACGCCGTGGTCAGCGTCATCACCAAGACGCTGAAGAAGGGCGACACGGTCACGCTGGTCGGCTTCGGAACCTTCCAGGTCCGCAAGCGCGCCGCCCGCCAGGGTCGCAACCCGAAGACCGGCGAGACCATCAAGATCAAGGCTTCGAAGAATCCGGCTTTCAAGGCTGGCAAAGCTCTGAAGGACGCTGTAAACTAAGCAGCTCACCGGCCGGCGCCCATCAGCGCCGGTTCTGCACTCAAGGGTGCTTAGCTCAGTGGTAGAGCGTCTCCTTTACACGGAGAGGGTCGGGGGTTCGAAACCCTCAGCACCCACCAGGCACCGGTAGAAGAGTTCAAAGTGCGGAGTGGTAGTTCAGTTGGTTAGAATGCTGGCCTGTCACGCCGGAGGTCGCGGGTTCGAGTCCCGTCCACTCCGCCAGTTGTACCGAAGGCGTCGGGTTCATCCCGGCGCCTTCTCCATTTAGTGAGGGCGTTGGTTTCGTGCATCGCACGGAGGCGGCGCCGGAAAGTTGAAGGACGTTGGAGCGGTAGTTCAGTTGGTTAGAATGCTGGCCTGTCACGCCGGAGGTCGCGGGTTCGAGTCCCGTCCGCTCCGCCAGTCCTGATTTCCGAAAGCGCCGGCAACGGCGCTTTTTTTTGTCCGCGGCAACCGCGCTAGACTGTGCGGCTTCCGCCCCGACGCGAATGGACCATGCTGCAGAATCTCCGCGACAAGACCACAGGCTGGGTTGCGACCGTGATCATCGGCCTGATGATCATTCCCTTTGCCTTCTTCGGGTTGGATCAGTACATGGTCCAGCGCAGCGACACCACGGTGGCGAACATCAAGGCGCCGCCCACGTGGTGGTCATCGGCGCCTTCGTTCTGGCCGGTGTCGGTGCTGTGGCGCCACGAGGAAGTCACCGTCGACGAATTCCGCAACCGGTTCGAACAGGTTCGCCAGCAGCGCCGCGCCGAACAGGCCGATGCCTTCGACAACGAGGCGTTCCAGAGTCGCGAAACCAAGCTGGAGGTGCTGGACACCCTGATCGACCAGCAGGTGCAGGCGATGGCGGCCGAGCAGGCGGGCATCGTGGTGAGCGACGCGATGGTGCGTAATGCAATCCAGCAGGTGCCCGCATTCCAGCTGGAAGGGCGTTTCGACCCGCAGCGCTACCAGCTTGCGCTTGCGTCGCAGAACCAGACGCCGGCCCAGTTCGAGCAGATCATCCGCGACAGCCTCCAGCAGAGCCTGGTCGCTGCGGCCGTGGCCGGGAGCAACTTCGTCACGACCTCCGAGCTCGACCGCCTTATCCGGCTGATGGGCGAGCGCCGCGATGCCACGGTTCTCCTGGTGCCGCCGCCGGAGCAGGCGGAGCCTGTCTCCGTCACCGACGAACAGGTCCAGGCATGGTACGAGGCGCACGCCGCCGACTACCGCGCCCCGGAGACGGTCACGCTCGAGTACTTCGAGCTCACCGCCGATTCGCTGCCCGCACCACCTGTCGATGAGCAGGCATTGCGCGAACGATACGAGGAGCAGCGTTCGCAGATGGGCGAACAGGAAGAACGACTCGCCTCGCACATCCTGGTCGAGGTGGCCGACGACGCCGACGAAGCCGCGTGGGATGCCGCCCGCGAGGAAGCGGCCCAACTGGCGGAGCGCGCCCGTACCGCCAGCACCGATTTTTCCGCGCTGGCCGCCGAGCACAGCGATGATCCGGGTTCGCGCAACAGCGGCGGCGACCTGGGCTGGGTCGGCCGCGGGATGATGCCCGGCGAGTTCGAGGAAGCCTTGTTCGGGATGGAGCAGGGCGAAGTAAGCGAGCCGGTGCGTACCGACTTCGGCTGGCACGTCGTCCAGTTGCGTGAAGTGCGGACCGGCGGTGAGATGGCTTCGTTCGAGGAGCTGCGAGACACCCTGGCGCTCGAGCAGGCCGAAGCCGATCGGGAAGAGTCGTTCAGCGAGGTGGCCGGGCAGGTGGTGGATGCCGTCCTGAGCGACCCGAACACGCTGCAGACCGCGGCCGAGGTAGCTGGTGCGGAAATCCGCAGGCTGGGCCCGTTCAGTCGTGAATCGGCCCAAGGGCTTGCCGCCCAGCCGGACATCCTGCGCGAGGCGTTTTCCAGCACGCGTATCGAAGACCGCACCGCGAGCGACCCGATCGAGGTGGCGCCGCGCCACCACGTCTGGATCCGCGTGGTGGAGCACACCCCGGAGAGTGCCCGACCACTTGAGCAGGTCCGGGAGGAGGTCGTGGCGGCGGTTCGAGCCGATCTCGCCCGGAAGGCCGCTGCCGAGCGGGTGGAGGCGCTGGTCAAGCGTCTGGAAGCCGGCGAGACACTGGAGGCGCTGGCGGAAGCCGAGACCCTGCCTGCACCGCAAGCGATCCCCGGCATCCCCCGTGGCGCGCCGCTGGTCGCCGAAGGCGTATCCGAAGCGATATTCGCCACGCGCATCGACGGGGAAGGCGGGCCCGGCATCGGCCATGAGGTGCTGGAAGATGGGCGCGCCGTGGTGTTCACCGTGGACAAGGTGGTTCCAGGTGACACCGCGGAGGTTCCGCCGGAGCAGCGTGAGGTGCTCTACCAGCAGCTTGCCCAGATTGGCGGTGCCGAAGATCTGCAGGCCATGACGGCCCGCCTGCGGAAGCAGGTGGAGGTCGAGGTAGTGGAAGAGAACCTCTGACTGTCGCTTCACGCCAGCCGAAACAGAAGAAGCCCGGTTCGCACCGGGCTTCTTCGCGTTTGGGGTTCCGGTTCGGAACCTGCAGCTTTCTCAGTCGGCGTCGCCGATGCCGGTCATGCCGAGGATGTTGTAGCCGGAGTCGACGTAGGTGACCTCGCCGGTGATGCCGGCGGCCAGGTCGGAGCACAGGAATGCCGCGGTGTTTCCCACATCTTCGATGGTGACGCTGCGGCGCAGCGGCGCGTACTGCTCGAAGTGCCCGAGCATCTTGCGGAAGTTGGCGATGCCGGCGGCCGAAAGGGTCTTGATGGGCCCGGCGGAGATGGCGTTGACCCGGGTGCCCTCGGGTCCGAGGTTCAGGGCCAGGTAGCGCACCGTCGCTTCAAGGCTGGCCTTGGCCACGCCCATGACGTTGTAGTTCTGCAGCGCACGCTCGGCGCCGAGGTAGCTCAAGGTCAGGATCGATCCGTTGCGGTTGGCCATCAGCGGCCGGGCCGCCTTGGCCATGGCGGCCAGCGAAAACGCAGAGATCTCGTGGGCGATGTTCCAGTTCTCGCGGGTCAGCCCGTCCAGGAATTCGCCCTCGATGGCCTCGCGCGGCGCGTAGGCGATGGCATGCACGAGGATGTCGAAACCGTCCCAGTGCTGGCCAAGCTGCTCGAAACAGGCGCTGATGTTGTCGTCGCTGGAGACGTCCAGTGGAAGCACGATGTCGCTTCCCAGCGCTGCTGCTGCCTTCTCGACCCGGGGCTTCAGCTTGTCGTTGAGGTAAGTGAAGGCCAGTTCCGCGCCCTGTCGGTGCATCGCCTCGGCAATGCCGCTGGCGATCGAGCGGTCGCTGGCGATGCCGGTGATCAATGCGCGCTTGCCTTGCAGGAAACCCATGGTTGCTCCTCGAATCATCAGGGCCGCGGCCGGATGGCCGGGCAAACGGGAAGTGTAACCGCCGCTCAGGGGGACCCGGCAGCGCCGCCGGCGGGTGCCTCGTCCGGCACCGGCAGCACCACTGGCGAGACCGCGAGCAGTTGCGCAGGTCCCTGTCCGCTGCGGCGGATCCTTCCTTTGTGCACCGGATTGAGCCACCGGAGGCGCTCGGCGTCCTGGTTGTGGCGCTCCGCCCACTGTGCGATGCGGGTGACACCCGGGCCGACCTCGACGGCCTCGAGCGATGGCACCCCGCGCTCCAGGGCTGCGATCCAAGTCGCGTCCTCCCCCGCGTCCTGTAATACGCAGGCAAGTGCGTGGAGCTTGCGCACGTAGGCGTGGGTGATACGGGGCAGCCCGGGCAGGCTCTCCGGTTGCGCATCACGGGCCACCTGGCCGCCGCGCCTCAGCGCTCCGAGGATGCGGTATTCGCCGGCGTTGTAGGCCATGACTGCCAGCCGCCAGTCGCCGGCGAACATGCCGTGCAATGTCTTGAGATAGCGGACCGCGGCGCGGGTGGAGTCGATTGGGGACAGGCGGCCGTCGTAACCCTTGCCGATCGGTACTTTGTGGTCGCGGGCGGTCAGTTTGATCATCTGCCACAGTCCGGCTGGCCCGAGCGGGCTGCGTGCGTCGGGCCGGTAGCCACTCTCGACAAACGGAATCAGTGCGTATTCGGTGGGCAGGTGCGACTTGCGCACTTCGTCGACCACGTATCCGAACAACAGCAACGTCTCGTCATCGGCGGATGCAAGGCGACGTGGTGCAGCGGCGAAATGCTTGCGCCAGCGCGTGCTCACGTCGGCCCCGCATTCCGGGGCGGCGAGGCCTTCGCGGAACTCGCGGTAGATATCAAGGCCGGTCCGGGCAGGGGCGCTTTCGGTCGCTTCCTCCGCTACCGGGGAGGCCCCCGCCGCATCCTGGGCTGCGGCCGAGTCCGGAGCGAACACGACCAGCCACAATGCGAGCACCGCGCCCACTGCGGCGCGCAGCGCGGTCATGCGGAGAACCCGTCTTTCCAGCGCCGCAACTCGGCAAACACCTCCACGGCGTCGACCGGTTCACGGCCCAACCGATGCGCCACGGTGGCCACGATTTCCGGCTGTCCGCAGCGCAGGAAGGGATTGCAGGCGAGCTCGCTGGCAATCGAACTGGGCAGGGTCGGGCGATGCGCATCAATCATGGCCTGGGCCTCGCGGGTGCGTTGTCGAAGATCGGGATTGTGGGGTTCGACCGCTGCGGCGAATGCCGCATTGGACATCGTGTACTCGTGCCCGCAGCACAGCCGGGTAAGGCCCGGTAGCCCGGCCAGCCGCGACAGCGAAGCCAGCATCTGCGCGGGCGACCCTTCGAACATGCGGCCACAGCCCAGGCTGAACAGAGTGTCGCCGCTGAAGACCACCGCTTCGCCTTCCTCTTCCAGGTGGAAGGCGACATGGCTTGAGGTGTGACCGGGAACGGACAAGGCCTTGAATGTGCGCCCACCCACTTCGATTGCGTCGCCGTCGTGGGCGATCCGGTTCGCGCAGGTGATGCGCGGGTCTGGCGGGGCGACGACGGGCAGCTCCGGCCAGTGCTCCAGCAGCGAGGGCACCCCACCGACATGGTCGGCGTGGTGGTGGGTCAGGAGGATCGCCGTGGGGCGTAGGCCATCTTCGGCCGCGGCAAGGACCGGTTCTGCTTCCCCCGGGTCGACCACGATGGCGCCACCGGTTTGATCGTGCAGCAACCATATGTAGTTGTCGTCGAACGCTCGAAGTGGCTGCAGGTCCATCGCGGAACTCCTTGGGCTGCGCCGGTGCATGCCGCAGAATCGGCGGTTACGCCCACGGCGGAACCGGCGACCATGCCCGCGATCGTGCCCCACCGTCAACTTGATGCTCCGCCGCTGGACTGGTTCGCCGGCCGCCACGGCCGAGCGCTGTTGTCGGCGGAGCAGGGCGCGCTGGATCGCGTACTGGCAGGCTGCCCGGCCTTGCCCTGGGCATGGCTTGGCCTGGCGTCTGCGCCGTCGCCGGAGCCGGGGCGCCGCGGGCTGGTGCTTAAGCGCCGGCGCGAGGGCTTCGACGGCGCCCTGCGCTGCGCGTTGCCGATGCCACTCGCCAGCGAATCCTTCGGGGCCTTGATGCTGCAACACGCACTGGACGATCGCCGGGATCCATTGCCACTGCTCGAGGAATGCCACCGCGTGCTCGCGCCGGGTGGCACGCTGTGGTTGGCGACGCTCAACCCGTGGTCGCCGTGGCGCGCCCGCTGGATGCGAAGTGGCTTGCGGGCCCGCGGCACGGGCAGCTGGCAGGCGATACTTCGCCGCGCGGGTTTCGTCGCCGGTTCGGTCAACGTGCAGTGGGTGGGACCGCGCTGGTCTCTGGCGGGCGACCCGGCAGGTGTCGGGCCGCTGGATCGGGTCAGGGGTGGCCTCGTGCTCACCGTGGACAAGCGCACGCATGCAGCGGTGCCGCCGGATCCCGTCCGCCGGCTGCGCTGGTCGCCCGGGGTGGTGCAGGGCGCGGCGGGCCGGCAGCCGGGCTATCGGCAAACCCCCTCGGCTGGCCGCAAGTCGGGATAATGGCCGGATGACTGAAGCTGGAAAGACGATAGAGATCCACACCGACGGCGCGTGCCTGGGCAATCCGGGGCCCGGGGGCTGGGCTGCGCTGCTGCGCTACAGGGACCGCGAGCGCGAGCTGGTCGGCGGCGAGCCGGACACCACCAACAATCGCATGGAACTGATGGCGGCCATCGCCGCGCTGGAGGCCTTGCGCGAGCCGTGCGCCGTCGTGCTGCATACCGACTCCCAGTACGTCAGGCAGGGCATCACCCTGTGGGTGCCGAACTGGTTGCGGCGTGGCTGGAAGACCGCCGGCGGCGGCCTGGTCAAGAACCGCGACCTGTGGGAGCGGCTGCATGCGGCCGCGCAGCGGCACGTGATCGACTGGCGGTGGGTCAAGGGCCACTCCGGCAATCCGGACAACGAACGCGTGGATGTGCTGGCGCGCGATGAGGCGATCAAGCTGCGCGCCGGGTCGCGGTAGGGCACGGCGAGGCTGGACTACACTGTGGCGATGCGACAGGTCATCCTCGATACCGAAACCACCGGCCTGAGTTGGGAACGCGGCAACCGGGTGGTCGAAATCGGCTGCGTCGAGTTCGTGGAGCGCCGTCCCACGGGCCGTACGTTCCACCGCTACCTCAACCCCGACTGCGAGTTCGAGCAGGGTGCTCAGGAAGTCACGGGATTGACGCGCGAGTTCCTTGCCGACAAGCCACGATTCGCAGAGGTCGTCGACGAGTTCCTCGAGTTCATCGATGGCGCCCAGCTGGTGATCCACAACGCGGCCTTCGACGTCGGGTTCCTGGACAACGAGCTGCGGCTGGCGGGTGCCGCGCACGGATGCCTGGCCGATCGTTGCGCCATCGAGGACTCGCTGCTGCTCGCGCGGCAGCGCTACCCCGGGCAGCGCAACTCCCTCGATGCGCTCTGTCGGCGCCTCGGGGTCGACAATGCGCACCGCCAGTTGCACGGGGCCCTGCTCGATGCCCAGTTGCTGGCCGAGGTGTACATTGGCCTGACGTCCGGACAGGAAGAGATCGGCTTCGGCAGCAACGACCCGGCGGTGGAAACGAAGATCGTGTTCCGCGTCGATCCCGATCGCCCGCGACCGCGGGTGGTGGTGGCCGCAGACGAACAGGCGGCCCATGAGGCACGGCTTGAGACACTGCGCAAGCGCGCCGGTCGTGCGGTATGGGACCTGGCGTTCGAGCCGGCGAACGGGGACAGGGAGCCGGTGCCGGCCTGAACCGCCGTCAGTGGCTGCGGACCAGGACGACGGTGATGTTGTCCGAGCCGCCGCCGTCGAGCGCAGCCGCCACCAGCGTGTCGACGCACTCCTGGGCACTGCAGTCGCCCCTGGCGAGTACGCGCGCGATCTCCCGGTCCCCGACCTCCTCCGTGAGTCCGTCGCTGCACAACAGCAGTTGCATGCCGGGACGCAGTTCCCCGGTCATCGTTTCGACGTTGAGGTTGCGCGGGTCGGTCACGCCCAATGCCTGGGTCACCACGTTGCGGTGCGGGTGGTTGCGGGCCTGCTCATGGGTGATCGCACCGTTGGCGATCAGCTCCTGGACGTAACTGTGGTCCTGCGACAGCTGTGCGAGCTGGCCGTCGCGCCACAGGTAGACGCGGCTGTCGCCCACCCACGCGACCTCGAACCTGCTGCCATGGACCTTCGCGGCCACCACCGTGGTGCCCATCGGCAGCGCGTCATGGCGGCGGCGCGAGGTGCGGATGATCTCTTCGTCCGCGACCCGGATGGCCTGGATGAGCGGCGTACCGTCGCGGATCTCCCGCACGATGGTGTCGCGCGCCAGCGCACTGGCCACTTCGCCGTACTCGTGCCCACCCATGCCGTCGGCCACCAGCCACAGTCCCAGTTCACTGTCCCCGTAATAGCTGTCTTCGTTCAGCTCGCGGCGCAGGCCGACGTGCGTCAGGTGTCCGAATTCGATCATGTGTCGAGCATGCCTGATGCGGAGTGGTCTGCGTTCCGGGGAATAACGCAATAATCGTGGCGTGCCGGCCTCGGCACAAGGCGCGCGGGCAGCAAAAAGGGCTGCCGGGGCAGCCCTCCTGCGTCATCTGGCGGAGAGGGGGGGATTCGAACCCCCGGTACGCTATTAACGTACGCCTGATTTCGAATCAGGTACATTCAACCGCTCTGCCACCTCTCCGGATCCCGACGGCCCGGAAGCTGCCGTGGGGGCGCCATGATACGGTCCGCCGCGCGCGCGGACAAGCGCCATGACACCACCACCGGCGACGGTACACTGCCCGCTCCCCGACAGCCTGCGCGAGATTCCTCCATGTCCGAGATCCTTGTTCCCGTGTCCTTTGGCGAGCTCCTGGACAAGATCGCGATCCTGCAGATCAAGTCCGAGCGCATCGAAGACGCCGCCAAGCTTGAGAACGTGCGCAAGGAGCTCTCGGCGCTCGAGAAGACCTGGATGGGACACCCGGCGGCAGTGGGTGATGTCGTTCGCCTGCGTGCCGAGCTCAAACAGGTCAACGAGCGTCTCTGGGAGATCGAGGACGCCATCCGGGTGAAGGAAAAGGCCCGCGAATTCGACGACGAGTTCGTCCGCCTGGCCCGCAGCGTCTACTTCGAGAACGACGAGCGCGCCCGCCTCAAGCGCGAGATCAACCTGGCCCTGGGTTCCTCGTACGTCGAGGAGAAGTCCTACCAGGACTACCGGAGCGGCGACGCCCCCTGAACCCCACCGGGCCCCGCACGCTCAGGCATCGATGTCGGCACGGTAGCGCTCGAATGCGTCGACGGCGTCGTCGACGCTGACCAGGTCCATCACGCCCTCGCGCTCGATCTTGGTGCCCCAGCGAAGTACCGCCGCCGGTTTGCCGAGGTACTTGCGGGCAGCATCGTCATAGCGGTCGACGCAGTAGCGGCGGTCGGAGTAGGGGCCGCTCCGGGCGGGGTTGCTCGCCGCGTGCAGCCCCAGCACCTTGGTACCCATGGCATTGGCAATGTGCATCGGGCCGGAATCCGGGGTGACCAGCAGGTCGGCGCGTTCCAGCAGGGCCGGCAATTGCTTGAGGGTGTCCTTGCCGACCAGATTGATCGCCGGCCCGTCCATGGCCGCGATGATCGCGTCGGCGGTCTGCCGTTCCAGCTCGCTGCGTCCGCCGCACAGCACCACCCGCCACCCGCGTCCCACGGCATGGTCGGCCAGTGCGGCGTAGCGTTCCGCCCGCCAGTTGCGCAGTACGTGGCTTGAGCAGGGCGAGATCATCAGCGTCGGCGTTCCATCCTCCGGCCACTGGTCACGGGCCCATTGGCGTGCGTCGTCCGGGACCGGCAGGTCCCATCGCACCTGCGTCTGCCTCAGCCCCAGCGGCTCGCAGAAACTGCCGATTGCATCCAGCACATGGATGCCCGGCCGGTCCGGGATGCGGCGGTTGATGAACAGTCCGTGCCCGTCCCTGGAGCGTGCACGGTCGTAGCCCACCCGAACCTTCGCGGGCACGAAGGCCGAGAGCAGGTTCGCGCGCGCGGCGACCTGCATCTGCAACAGGACGTCGAACCCCCTTGGCGAGCGCTCGCGGATGCTTCGCCGCAGTGCCTTCATGCCAGCCCAACCCGATTTCTTGTCGTACTCCAGGAACTCCACTCCGGGCAGTCCCTGCAGGAGCCGATGCTCCCCCTTGCCGATCACCCATGAAAACCGGGTGCCGGGCCAGGCCGCCTGCAACGTATGTACGAGTGGCACCACGTGGGTGACGTCGCCCAGCGCGGACAGGCGGAGGAGGCAGATGGAAGAGGGTGCGGGCGGGATGGTAATTGCTAGACTCCGGGGGATGACGGGGTATGACGCTACCGAAGGATTGACGCCTTTCCGCGAGGATGGCGGCATCGGCGCGATTCTGTTCGACCTCGAGGTGGTGCGGCAAGCACAGGCCGAATGGTTTTCGCCGGCGTTCTGGGGCGACAGCGCGCGACCGGTCGAGAGTGGCGGACGAGGCGGTGCCTGGTTCGTCGATGCGCCATTCGGCCAGTCGGTGCTGCGATGCTACCTGCGTGGCGGCCTGGTTGCCCATGTGAACCGCGACCGCTATCTGTGGCGCGGCGCGGCCCGTACCCGCAGTTTCGCCGAGTTCCGTCTGACCCGTGCGGCGGCAGAGAAGGGCGTGCCGGTTCCGCGGCCGATCGCAGCGTGCTACCTGCGGCAAGGCATGCACTATCGCGCCGCGATCCTCGTCGAGCGGCTTCCCGACGTGCGTACGCTGGCCGATCGTGCCGCGGTCGCCGGGGACTGTGCGCCATGGGAGGAGGCAGGGCGACTGATTGCCCGGGCGCACCGGGCGGGCCTCGACCACGCCGACCTCAACGCCCACAACCTGCTGTTCGATCGCACCGGCCAGGGCTGGCTGATCGACCTGGATCGCAGCCGCATGCAGATCCCGGCAACGCGCTGGCGAGAGGGCAACCTGGCGCGCCTGAAACGCTCGTTGATGAAGCTGCGCGGCCAGCGGTCGACCGACGCCGTGGAGCGCGACTTCGCCCGCCTCCGCGAGGCCTACGACCGCATCTGGGCGAGGGGGTACTGACATGGGCTGGCAGTTGCGTCCCCAGGGCGTGGGCAACGCGTCGGCCGTGGAGCTGGGCTCGGCCATGGCGACGATCGAACTCGACAGCCGCCCCTGGTTGACCATCGATTGCGGCGGGGAAGGCCTGACCGCCTACATGGCGCAGTATGGCGAGGCGCCGCGCTCGCTCTTCATTACCCATACCCACCTCGACCACGTCGCCGGGTTCGAGCGCCTGTTTGTCGACAGCTACTTCGATGAGCGGTGGCGCGGCAAGGTGCGTCTGTACGTGCCCGCCGGCCTCGTCCCGTTGCTGCACCAGCGCGTGGGCGACTACCCCAATCCGCTGGCCGAAGGGGGGGCGAACTTCTGGGATGCTTTCCAGGTCATCCCGGTTGGCGATGCCTTCTGGCATGAGGGTGTGCGTTTGGAGGTGTTCGCGACGCGGCACCACTGGCCCGGCACGTCATTCGGCCTGCGGTTGCACGGCAGTGTGGTGTGGACCGGCGACACCCGGCCCATTCCCGAGGTGCTCACGCGCTTCGCCGATGCCGGCGAGCTGGTGGCCCACGATTGCGCCCTGCATGGGAACCCGTCCCATAGCGGCATCGAGGATCTCGAGCGCGAGTATCCCCCGGAGCTGTTGAGCCGCTGCGTGTTCTATCACTATGCCAATGCGGAGGAGGGCCGGGAGCTCGAAGCCCGTGGCCACCGCGTGGCCCGTGCAGGGGAGGCCATCGCACTGGCGGAAAGCACGGCGGCCCGGGCGGGGCAGTGAGCGCGGCGGCGCCGTGGCCGGCTCCGCGCGACCTGCGCGGTCGTCCGCTGCGCGACCTGCGGCTGTCGGTCATCGACGCCTGCAATTTCCGCTGTCCCTACTGCATGCCTGCCGACAGGTTCGGCGACGGGCATGGCACGCGATCGGCCGACCGCCTGACCTTCGACGAGATCGAGGTGCTGGTCCGGGCGTCCGTGCGTCTGGGGGTGCGCAAGCTGCGCCTCACCGGCGGCGAACCCCTTTTGCGGAAGCGGTTGCCGGTGCTGGTCTCCAGGCTGAGGTGCATCGAGGGGCTGGAAGACATCGCATTGACCACCAACGGCGCGCTGCTGGCGCCCCTGGCGGCGCCCCTGAAGCGCGCCGGACTTTCGCGGGTGACGGTGAGCCTTGATGCGCTGGACGCCGATCGCTTCCGCCTGCTTTCCGGCGGTCGCGGTCACGTCCGGGATGTGGTGGCGGGCATTGCCGCGGCGGGTGCGGCAGGGTTCCCGCCGATCAAGATCAACTGCGTGATCCAGCGCGGCGTCAACGAAGACCAGGTGGACGGCCTGATCGAATACGCCCGGCGGGGAGGCCACGTGTTGCGCTTCATCGAGTACATGGATGTTGGCAGTTGCAACGGATGGCGGCCGGGCATGGTGGTGCCGGCGGAGGAGCTGCGCCAACGTATCGAACGCCGCTGGCCGCTTCGCCTGTTGCCACCGAACCACCCGGGCGAGGTGGCCCGGCGCTACGGGTTCGTGGATGGCACGGGGGAAACCGGTTTCATCAGCTCCGTCAGCGCCCCGTTCTGCGGCGATTGCCTTCGGGCGCGCGTATCTGCCCGGGGCGAGTTCTACGGCTGCCTGTTCGCCGCGGAGGGTGTCCCGCTGCGGCCCTGGCTCGAGCGTGGGGAAGAGGTGGTGGCCGATCGGCTGGCCGAACTCTGGCGCCGCCGCGACGACCACTACAGCGAACTGCGCGCGACCGCAGGGCAGGCGCGGCCAGGCCGGAAAGTCGAGATGTTCCTGGTCGGCGGCTGAAACGGGCCGCCGGCGCGCCCCAAAAAGGCGGTAGCCCCGCCAACTTGCCTCGGCGCCCGCGTCAGCCAATACCGTTGCTGCCTTCCGGCCCTGGCGGAGTTTTCGGCCTAGCGTCGCGAGGGGCCGACGGGGCCACCATGGACTGTTGCTGGCGTTGCTGCTGACGTGGAACTGGCGGAGAGAGGGGGATTCGAACCCCCGAAGCGCGGTTTAGACGCTTACACACTTTCCAGGCGTGCTCCTTCAACCACTCGGACACCTCTCCGCACCTGAACCACGCAGGCCCCGCTCGCGGCATCCGGCCGCCAGCAGGGCCGCAAAGTCTAGCGTTGGCGGGGCCGGCGGACAAGGGGAAAGATGCCCGCGCAGTGAACGCCGGGGGCCGTGGCACAATGGCCGGACCCGTCGCGGCGGTGCGCCCGCCCGCCCGCCGCCGATTCCCGTCGCAGAACCGAAGGCCTCGATGTCCTACCTTGTCCTCGCCCGAAAATGGCGCCCCAGGCGCTTCGCCGAACTGGTCGGGCAGGAGCACGTGGTGCGGGCCCTCACCAACGCACTCGACAGCGGCCGGGTGCACCACGCGTTCCTGTTCAGCGGCACCCGCGGCGTCGGCAAGACCACCATCGCCCGCATCTTCGCCAAGTCGCTGAACTGCGAACAGGGCACTTCGGCCGACCCTTGCGGCGAGTGCAACTCCTGCAAGGACATCGATGCCGGCCGCTTCATCGACCTGCTTGAAATCGATGCCGCTTCCAACACCGGTGTCGACGATGTCCGCGACCTGATCGACAACGCCCAGTACATGCCCTCCCGGGGGCGGGTGAAGGTCTACCTCATCGACGAGGTGCACATGCTGTCGAAGGCGGCGTTCAACGCGCTGCTCAAGACGCTGGAGGAGCCGCCCGGGCACGTTAAGTTCCTGCTCGCCACCACCGATCCGGAGAAGCTGCCGGTGACGGTGCTCTCGCGCTGCCTCCAGTTCAACCTCAAGCGCCTGGACGAGCAGCAGATCGGCGGGCAGATCGAAAGGATCCTCGAGGCCGAGGCGATCGAAGTCGAGCCCGGCGCCGTCCGTGAGCTCAGCAAGGCCGCCGACGGCAGCCTGCGTGACGGACTTTCGCTGCTCGACCAGGCCATCGCCTATACCGGCGGCCAGCTGACCGAAAGCGCGGTGGCCGGGATGCTCGGAAGCGTGGACCGCTCCCGGGTGGGTGCGCTGCTGGATGCCCTGGCTGGCGGCGACGGCGAGCGCCTGCTCTCCGAAGTCGGGACGCTGGCCGAGTTCTCGCCCGACTGGGGCAGCGTGCTGGATGCGCTGGCCGAAGCGCTGCACCGGGTACAGGTCCGGCAGCTGGTGCCGGCGGCAGCGGTCGACGGTGACGGTATTGACACTATAGGCCTCGCCGGCCAGGTGCCTGCGGAGCTGGTGCAGCTCTGGTACCAGATGGCGCTGCACGGCCGCCGCGACCTGCCATTGGCGCCGAGCCCGCGTTCGGGATTCGAGATGACCGTGCTGCGGATGCTGGCCTTCCGGCCCGCAGGTGAAGATGTTGCCCGACCGGCACCGTCGGCGGGCTCCCGTGGCGCCGGGCAGGGAAGCATCAAGGCGACGGCGCCAGCAGCAGCGGAAGCACCTTCAAGCGAGGCCGCTTCCCGGCCAGCGATGGAGTCACGGGAGGAGGCGCCGGCTCCCGAAGCCACTGCGGGGCCGGAGCCAGAGCCAAAGCGAGTGCAGCAGGTGCAGGCAGCCGAGCCGGTTGCGTCGTCGCCGCCCGTTCCGTCGTCCACTCCCGCGCCCGTGCCGATATCCAAGGGCGGTACCGGCTTGATCGCCGATGCGGACGACTGGCACTCATGGGTCACCAGCAGTGGCCTCAAGGGCCCGGTACGGGTACTTGCCGAACACTGCGGCTTCGTGGCCTGCAGCGGCGGCGAACTCGTGCTGGCGCTTTCGCCGGAGGACGAGCTCCTGCGGAAACCTGCGCTGGTGGAGCAGATCGCGAAGGCCCTGGAAGGGGTGTTTGGCGGCGCCCCCCGGTTGCGGTTCGAAGAGGCCGACGGCGCGGGCGATTCGGTCCGCGAGCGGAACCAGCGTGCACGCGACGAGCGCCAGGCCAAGGCCGAGCAGGTATTCATGAACGATCCCCAGGTCCAGCACCTGATCCAGCAGCATGGTGCGAAACTGGTGCCCGATTCGATCCGGCCACTCGACGACCATTGACCCCTTGAGGTCGGCACCGGCCGCCTTCATCAATGCCTTACCGCCTGCCCAGTGCGGGCTCCCACCCAACACGAGCAAACGACATGCGCGGAAACATCGCCCAACTCATGCAGCAAGCGCAGAAGATGCAGGAAAACATGCAGCGCGCGCAGGAAGAACTGGCCGGCATCGAAGTCACCGGCAACGCCGGCGGCGGCATGGTGAGCGTGACGCTGACCGGCCGGATGGAGTGCCGCAAGGTCCGCATCGATCCCAGCGTGATCTCCGACCCCGAGATGGCCGAGGACCTGGTCGCCGCGGCGATCAACGACGCCGTGAACAAGGTCAACGAGGCATCGCAGGAGAAGATGGGCAGCGCCACCGCCGGCATGCAGTTGCCGCCGGGCATGAAACTGCCGTTCTGATCCGGCGTGAGCTCGCCACTGCTTGAGCAACTGATCGAAGCCCTGCGAGTGCTGCCGGGCGTGGGGCGGAAGTCCGCCCAGCGCATGGCCTACCACCTGCTCGAACGGGAGCGGACCGGAGGGCAGCGACTCGCCGACGCACTTGCCGCGGCGGTCGACAGGATCGGCCACTGCGCCCGCTGCCGCGACTTCAGCGAGGACGAGATCTGTCCGACCTGCGCCAGCGCCAGCCGCGACGTGCAGCAGCTGTGCGTGGTCGAGTCACCCGCCGATCGCCTCGCGATCGAAGACGCGACCGGTTATCGCGGGCTGTACTACGTGCTGCAGGGCCGCCTGAGCCCGCTCGATGGCATCGGCCCGGCCGAGCTGGGCCTGGACCGGCTGGCCGCGCGCCTGGCGGAAGGCGAGGTCGCCGAAGTGATCATCGCCACCAACCCGACCGTGGAAGGCGAGGCGACGGCGCACTACATCGGGCAGCTGGCGCGCCAGCACGGCATCAGGCCGAGCCGGCTGGCCCATGGCGTACCCCTCGGAGGGGAGCTGGAGTACGTCGACCGCGGCACGCTGTCGCATGCCTTCGGCACCCGCAGCGAGATGGGCTGAGCAGGGCCCGACAACCGAATCCCCACGACCGGAGCATGCGATGAGCGACAACGCCACCGACGACACCATCTTCGGGAAGATCATCCGCCGCGAGATCCCCGCCGACATCGTCTACGAGGATGACGACCTGATCGCGTTCCGGGACATTTCGCCGCAGGCGCCGGTGCACGTGCTGTTCGTACCGAAGACGCCGATCGCCACGCTGGATGCGCTCTCTCCAGACCAGGCGTCGCTGGTGGGGCGGCTGGTCCATGCCGCCGCCGCGTATGCACGCCGCGAGGGGCTGGCGGAGGACGGCTACCGGGTGGTCATGAACTGCAACGGACACGGCGGGCAGACCGTGTTCCAGATCCACCTGCACCTGCTCGCAGGTGCCCAGCTGGGGCGCTTCGGCACCCCGGCCTGATCCTGCGGGACGGGTCGGACCCCGCTTACCACCACCCCCACCAAGGCCACGGCGCCGGACGCGTCACCACGTCGACGCGTTCGCGGACGGGCCACAGGTAGACCACGTCTGCAGCTACCCGCGGCAGGCGGTAATCGTATTCGCCGATCCTGCGGTTCTCGTAACCATCGATGCGCCCGGTGAACGTGACCTCGCGGTTGGTCTCGAACAGTGCGGGGTCGTAGAAGCCGGTGCGGCAGGCGATGAAACGGCCACCGATGTCGTCACTCGCCCAGTACGGCCGGCCGGTGACCGACAGCCGGGTGGAGATCATTTCGAAACAGGTGCGATCGGGCAGCGGCTCGACGTCGACGATCCGGCCGCCCCACCGGACCATCAGGCCGGTGCGGTCGGTGTCGGCCGCCTCGCGCGGCGTCATCGGCGCGAACTCGCCCTGTAACGGTTTGGGCTGGCTTGCGCAGGCGGCCAGCAGGGCCGTGGCCAGGGCGATCGTTGCGGTGCGGACCTTCATCATCGGATTCTCCTGTGGAGGGATGCCCGTCGGCCATCAATCCGGGCGGTGTGCCCGTAGCGCGCGAACCAGCTCCTTCGATTCACGCGACCGCGCGGCGCCCGGCTGATCGCTAGCGTACCGCCAATCGCTGAAACGTCGGCTGAGCTGGCGCAGTACATCGGCCTTGCCGGGCCGGGCGAGGCTGACCCGTTCAGCCCACGCCAGTGCGGGCTCGTCGGGTTCCCGACCCAGCCCCAGCTTCCGATAGCGCCGGTCGAGCGCGTGCCAGGCGCGCAGGACGGGGTCGGGTTGTCGCTCACCGCGACGGCTGAGCCACACCATCCACAGCAGCCCCAGCAGCGCTGCCATGGCGAATAGCATTCCCAGCCGCATCCCGTCCAGGCGCCCGACGCCAAGCGGACGCAGCAGGCGTGCCTGCCGTTCGGCATCGAATCCCAGGACCATGTCGTTCCAGCCGCTGCGGAGGAGGTCGGCCAGGTCGAGGACCCCCCCGCCTTCGCCGAACATGTCGCCGAGCAGTCCGCCACCGGGAAGCCGGTCGTCGAGCGTGTCGAGGATGCGTTCGGGTGCGACCGCCGAGGTCGGGTCCATCCGGACCCACCCGCGGTCCGCTAGCCAGATTTCCGCCCAGGCATGGGCATCCATGCGGCGCACCAGCCAGTAGTCCCCCAATGGGTTGCGATAGCCGCCCACGTAACCGGTGACCACGCGCGCCGGGATGCCGGCGGCCCGCATCAGTACGACATAGGACGAGCTGAAGTGTTCGCAGAAGCCGGCCTGCTCGTCGAACAGGAACTCGTCCACCGAGTGGCGGCCTGGCAGCGGCGTGGTGAGCGTGTAGGAGAACTCCTCGCGGATCCAGTCCATCGCCCGTTGCGCGATGGCGGCATCGTCGCCCCCCATTTCGGCGCGCCACTGGCGGGCGAGCGCGTGGGTGCGCGGATTGAATCCTTCCGGCAATAAAAGCGCGGCGCGGCGCAGCGCGGGCCGCAGTTCGGGGTCGTAGACTGCCGGCGGTGACGAGCGCATCCGCCATCGGGTCAGCGCCGTCAGCGGGCGCGGGGTGAACAACTGGTGGTCGTGGGCCAGGTGGGCACCGTCCGGCGCCGCAACCGGCAGGTCGAGGGCCACCAGCTGGTGGCGGTCGGTCGGCTCGATCTCGACCTCGTACTCCCACGCCTCGTCCTCATGCACGACCGGTGCCGGCGGCAGGTTGGCCAGCCAGCGCGATTGCGACCAGGTGCGACCGTCGAAATGCCAAAGCACCGGCCCGCGCCAGTACATCTGCGACTTCAGCGGGGGGCGGCCGGCAAACCGGACCCGCAGTGCCGGCGCGTCGTCCGCCATCAGGTCGATCCACTGCCCGGGGCTCATCTCGTCCGACAAACCCGGCCGCGCCAGCGCGCGCTCCGGCACCCCCCACAGGGGCGAGCCGAGGCGAGGGAACAACCAGAATGCGGCCAGCGCCAGCGGGAGCCCGATGGCGAGCAGCCGCGCCACGCCCAGCATCCGCGCGGCGGGTATCCCTTCGTCCGCCTCACCCGACTCCAGGTCCGCGAGCTGCAGCAGGGCGCCCAGCGCCAAGGCCGCGCCCGCCAGGCCCAGCACGAGCGACAGCGGACCCTGGTCGAGCAGGAATGCGCCGAACGGTGCGAACAGGGCGAACCCGATCAGGCTGCGGGCGTCCCTGAGGCTGAAGGTTTCCGCCGGCTTCACCGCCAGCATCGCAGCCAGCACTGCTGCTCCGGTGTCCCGGCCGAAGTTGAGGCCGGACATGCCGACCACGGCGCCAAGTACCGCCAGGGCGACCAGCACCCGCAGGACGACGTGCAATGGCCGCCGCCAGGACAGCGCCGCGACCACGACCGCCGCCACACCGATGAGCGTGCCCAGCGCACCGGGCAATTGCAGCAGCAAGGGGAGCAGGCACGCCGCCCCGGCTGCCAGGGTCCAGGCGCGGCTGCCACGGTCCAGCATTTGCGGTGGCAGGGAGTCAGCCATGCGGCATCAGAGCGAGTGCACGAAGGCAGGCGTGGCGGTGGACGGGCCCGTGGTCGGGGCCAAGCGAGGGCTGGTTCGGTAGCGCCAGCCGGTAGCGCCGGCCGTCGCGTTCGGCTTCGTCCACCCATCGCGCAAGTCGAGAGATGCGGTTCTCGACCGGTGCCTGGCCGGTGGCGTGCCAGTCGAGCACCACGTCCGCACCCAACGGCTCTTCGTACTCTCGCACCAGCAAGGTGTCCCGGCGTGCCGAGGGCTTCCAGGCAATCGCACGGCGCGAGTCGCCGCGCCGGTAGCTTCGCAGGTGGTGGACATCGTCGCCGCTCGGGTGCAGACGGCTCTGGACACGATCGCCCGAGCCCAGGGGCAGCGGAGGGCCGTCGGATTCCGGCCGCGGATACACCAGCAGCGGCGCCTGTGGCCACACATAGGCCCATGCCCGCGCCAGGCCGAGAGGGCGGATGCTCCAGACGCGCAGGCGGGGCAGGTCCAGCCAGCCGCGCTGGGAGGTGGGGATCCGCAGGTCCGCCTCGCCGTTGCCCTGCAGCAGCCGGAGGATGGCGTGGTCGGTGGAGGTGCCGGCCGCGCCCGGTTCCAGCTGTACCTGCAGACCCCGGCGGGCCCGGCCGTCCTGCGCCTTGGCATGGATGCGCAGTACCAGGTCGTCGCCGGCGGGAACCGGTTCGGCTTCCAGCGCGACGATCGACAGGCCGGTGAGCTGGAGCTGGGTGGCCACCAGGCTTGCCAGCCCCGCGCCGGCCAGCAGCAGGCCCAGCAGGAGGGCCGGATTGTTGTTGTAGTTCAGTGCTCCCAGCAGCATCGCCAGGAGCAGGACCGCGTAGAACAGGCCGAAGCGCGTCGGCAACACATAGACCCGGCGCCGGTCGAACCGGGCCGGGAGCGCTTCGGGTTCGCGTGGCCGCGCCAGCGCGAGCCCCCACGCATGCAACCGCTGCGGGATCGCATGCAACACCGTGTCAGTCCACCGGTACTGCGTGCATGATCGATTTCGCGAGTGTCGCGTCGCTTCCTGCGTCGGCCTCGCCCACCAGCCGGTGCGCGGCAACCGCGATGAACAACGCCTGCACGTCTTCCGGCAACACGTGGGTGCGGCCCAGCAACAGCGCGTAGGCGCGCGCGGCGCGCAGCAGCGCGAGCCCGGCGCGGGGTGAGAGTCCCACCCGGACCCCCGGATGCCGGCGGCTGCGTCCCAGCAGTGCCTGCACGTATCGGATCAGTGCATCGCTGGCATGCACCGCCTCCACCGCCTGGCGCGCGGCCAGCACGTCGTCGGCACCCAGCAGCGGGTTGGCCTGGGCGATCAGGTTGCGGCGGTCGGCCCCCGCCAGCAGGTCTCGTTCGGCGTCTTCACCTGGATAGCCCAGGGCAAGGCGCAGGAGGAACCGGTCCAGTTGGGAGTCGGGCAGGGGATAGGTGCCCGACAGGTCCACCGGATTCTGGGTGGCGATCACGAAGAACGGGCGGGGCAACGGATGGCTGGTCCCGTCGACGGTGACCTGGTGTTCGGCCATGGCTTCCAGCAGCGCGCTCTGCGTGCGCGGGGGCGCGCGGTTGATCTCGTCGGCGAGCAGGACCTGGGTGAACACCGGGCCGGGATGGAACTCGAAGCGCCGCGCCTGCGGGTCGAAGACCGACACGCCCACGACATCAGCCGGCAACAGGTCCGAGGTGAACTGCACCCGCTGGAACTCCAGGCCGAGGGTGGCTGCCAGCGAGTGCGCCAGCGTGGTCTTGCCCAGGCCGGGCAGGTCTTCGATCAGGAGGTGTCCATCGGAGAGCAGTGCGACAAAGGCGAGCCGGACCTCGTGCGACTTGCCGAGCACCAGCGAGTTGACCTGGGCCTGTGCGCCATCGAGGGCTGCACGCAGCCGGTCGGGTAGGATGCTGGCCGGATTGGGTGATGCCGGTGCTGTTGACGCCATTCATGCTCTCCAGTGCGCGATCCTGCCGGGCGGGAACCGGACCCGGTTCCCGTGGCATCGAGTTTAACGAGGCGAACACTTCATGCGGGAACACCCCGGGATGCCGGCGCATCCCTCACCTATCGACCCAGGCGTTGAGCCCTTCGGGATGGATCCCGGCGCGGAGGTCGCGCGTCGCATATTCCTTGCGCTGTTCGTGCTGGTGTTCGCGGTCAAGCTGCTGGTCGCCGCTCGGCTGCCCCTGTTCGTCGATGAGGCCTTCTATTGGCTGGAAGGGCAGCACCTCGCACCGGCGTATTCCGATCTGCCAGGCCTGACCGCGTGGATGGCCCGGCTGGGCGTCACGCTCGGTGGGGATACCGCCTTGGGGCTGAGGCTGCCGTTCCTGCTGATGGCGGCGCTGGTGCCCTGGCTGGTGGTGAAGATCGCCAGGCGCACGCACGGCGACAGGTTTGGCTGGCAGGCCGGCTCACTCGCGTTGTTGCTGCCGCTGGCGGGCACGCTTGGCCTCATGGCCCTGCCGGACGCCGCAATGGCACTGGCCACGCTGCTGTGCATCGACGCCGGAGCGCGGCTGCTGCGTAGGGTGGATGCGCTGGCCGCGCTGGAGCTGGCCACCGGCCTGGTGATCGGAGCGCTGAGCCACTATCGCTTCATCGCCGTCATCGGCGTGGGCTTCGTCGCGTTGTTGCTGTTGCCGGAGGGACGCAGGGCGCTGCGCGATGCGCGGGTATGGACCGCGGTGGCGATCGGCGCGGCGGCATGGACCCCGCTGGTCGCATGGAACTTCGACAACGCCGATGCCGGGCTGCGGTTCCAGCTGGTGGATCGCCACCCCTGGTCGTTCCATTGGGAGGGCCTGTACTTCATCGCCATCCAGGCATTGATGGTCACCCGGTCCTGTTCGTGGCGATGGCGGTGGCGGCGTGGCGGGGCCGGCGCAGCGCAATGCCTGCAACGCGCTACTTCGCCCTGCTGGGCGGGCTGGTCGTGCTCGGCTTCTTCGCCTTGGGGTTCTTCGCCGATACCGAGCGGGTCAGTTTCCATTGGCCACTGCCGGGCTACCTCGCGCTGCTGCCGCTGGTTCCCGCGTTGCTGGCTGCCTGGCCCCGCTGGCTGCGGGTGCTTGCATGGATGGGCACCGCAGCCGGACTGGTAGCGGTGCTCGGATACTACGTGGCGGTGTCGGTCCCGGACCTGCGCGCACGTACGGCGGCGGAGAAGTGGTACCCCTCCAACTTCGCGGGCTGGGACGAGTTGGCCCAGGCGACGCGCATGGAGCTCGGCCGCATGCCTGAAGGCACGCGCGTGGTCGCTGGCAGCTTCAAGGTCGGCGCGGAGCTCGGTTTCGCGTTGGGCGACCCGCGCATTCCGGTGCTGGACCATCCGCTCAACCACAAGCACGGCCGGGCGCCACAGTTGAACCTGTGGGGCCTGCAGGCAGCGCCGCGGTCGGAGTGGCAGGAGGTGCCTGCACTTCTGGTGATGGCGTCGAGCGACGTGCCCTACAAGGACCTGCTCAAGCGCTATCACCGGATGTGCGACATGGTGGGTCCGCTGCCGCCGCCCCGGGTGGTGAACGTCGACCATGGCAGCCAGCGCTTCCTGCTGTTCCGCCTGGACGCGTCGGTGCCGGCTTTGGGCACATGCACCACGCCGGCGATGGCCTGGGTGGACTCACCGGTTTCCGGCGCCACGGTGGGCCGCGACTTCCAAGTTGCGGGCTGGGCGTTCCGTGATGGCGTTGGGCTGGAGCGGGTCGAAGTGCTGCTCGATGGCGCGGTGGTGGCCGAAGCGAACTACGGGCTGGAGAACCCGGGCGTGGCGGACTACTGGCAGATCAGCAACGATCCCAACCATCCGCGCGTCGGCTTTACCGCCACCGTGCGGCTGCCTGGCGAAGTCGAGCCGGGCCGGCATTGGCTCGGACTGCGACTGCACGGCAGCGACGGCGCGGTGGAGACCTGGCGGGAGCAGCCGGTTGAAGTCCGCTGAGCCTCAGGGCACGGCGAATCCGGCCTGCCTCAGCAGCCGGGCGGTGGCGATCAGGGGCAGCCCGACCAGTGCGGTGGGATCCCCGCTTTCGATCGCCTCGAACAGGCTGATGCCGAGCCCCTCGACCTTGAAGCTGCCGGCACAGTCCAGTGGGCGCTCGGCCCTGACATAGCGCTCGATCTCCGCGGTGCCGAGCGCGCGCAACCGCACGATGGTCAGGTCGCTGGTCGCGTGCGCGGTTCCACCCCGGCACAGGCTGACAGCGGTGTGGAAACGGACTTCGCGGCCGGACATCCGTCGAAGCTGTTCGGTGGCCACGGCTTCCGAACCAGGCTTGCCGAGCGCATCCCCGTCGACTTCGGCGACCTGGTCGGAGCCGAGCACCCAGCTGTCGGGGTTTCGGCTGGCGACGTCCGCCGCCTTTTCCGCCGCCAATCGTGCGGCGAGGTCCGCGGGCGTTTCCCCCGGCCTCGCCGTCTCGTCCACTGCGGGCCGGTCGACGTCGAAAGGCAGGCCCAGGCGAGCGAGCAACTCGCGGCGATAGCGGGAAGTGGATGCGAGGATGAGTCGGCTCATGGGCGGCAGTGCAGGGTCTCAGGCAACCGGCGCCCGCGCGCGGTCGATCCGCAGCAACTGCTGCTCGATGCGCAGCCGCGCCTCCTCGATGGAGCTTCGCACCTGGCGGATCTCGTCCAGGGCCGCGTCCTGCCCGTGCTCCCGCAGCCACAGGCGCTGCCGCAACATCTCGCGCATCGCGTCGCGCACCGGATCGTCCGCCTCGTCGCCCGCCACTGCCTCGAACTCTGAACGGGCCGTGCGGAGGCGGGCCTCGAGGGCATCGGCCGCGTCGAGCAGTTGCCGGACCTCTCGCCTGCGCCGGTTGCCGCGCCTCAATGCATAGGCAAGCCCGAGCAGGACGGACACTGCGACCAGGGCCGCACCGGTTACCAGCATCGCCAAGGCATTCACGCTGAAGGGCAGGGAAATCAGGCGCCCAGTCTGCCGCGCGGGCACTGCCGGGGGCAAATCCGTCGGGGCGGGTCGGCGACCGGGGCCGTGCGGTTGCTGAACCGTCGAGCCTGGGCGCAGGCCCTTGTTTGACACCGTAAACGCCGCTCTCTAACATTCTCCGGCTTATGTCCGCTGACGCCCCCAATCCGCCGGTGCCGGATCTGCTGGATGCCTGGCGTATGGTGTCGGCCCGACGCGGCGTCGCCGGGAAGTTCCCGCTGGCGGCCCTGACGCGCCTGGCCGATGCGCTGGTCGACACCGCGGGCGAGGTGGTCTACTCGCTGGATTTCGGTACCGACGAGCTGCGGGTCCCGTTCGTGGAGTTGCGCGCCGAGGCGGCCCTGCCGCTGTTGTGCCAGCGCACCCTGGAGCGCTTCGAGCTGCCGGTGACCATCGAGCAGCGACTCGGGTTGTTCCGCGCAGGCGGTGGGCTCGAGGAAGTGGACGAGGCCGGTTTGCCGCCGGACTACGAGGCGCTGGTGGTGCCGGAGAACGGCATGCTGTCGCCGGCAACGCTGGTGGAGGACGAGCTCATCCTCGCCATCCCGGTGATACCGGTAAAGCCCGGCACCGAGGCGATGGAGCGGGACTGGCCGGCGGAAGAGGCCGAGCTTGAGCGCGCGAATCCGTTCGCCGCCCTGGCCGCACTGAAGAACAAACCGGATTCGTCGAAGTAGTTCGACGGGTCCACCGACACACCATTCAACGGTTTCACCTGGAGTAAGACCATGGCTGTCCAGAAGTCCCGCGTTTCCCCGTCCAAGCGTGGCATGCGTCGCGCCCACGATTCGCTGTCCAGCAAGCAGCTGTCGACCGACCCGACCACCGGCGAGACCCACATCCGCCACCACGTCACCGCCGATGGCTACTACCGCGGCAAGAAGGTGATCGACACCCAGTCCCGGGTTGCCGACGAAGAGTAAGCTTGGTCGTGCCCGCCCTCCGGTGCGGGCGCTCCCGCGGAAGGGGCCGCCAATGGCGGCTGCTCCAGGTCTTCGTGCCCTGGTGACTGCTTGCGGCGAGCTTCCATCGCCAGCACGCTGGCATCCTTGCAATGGCCTTTCGCTGCGGGAGTGGTGATGACCGACAGGATTTATTCCCGCATCGCGGGTACCGGCAGCTACCTGCCGGAAAAAGTGCTGACCAACGACGACCTGAGCAAGTTCGTCGATACCAGCGACGAATGGATCGCCTCCCGTACGGGCATCCGCGAGCGGCACGTCGCCGCCGAGGGTGAAACCACCGGCGACCTCGCCTTCCACGCCGCCACCCGCGCACTGGAGGCGGCCGGCGTCGAGGCTTCGGAGCTCGACCTGATCGTCCTGGGGACCACCACCCCCGACATCATCTTCCCATCCACAGCCTGCCTGCTGCAGCACCGGCTGGGCGCCAACGGCTGTGCCGCGTTCGACGTCAACGCCGCGTGCTCCGGCTTCGTCTACGCGCTGGCGGTGGCCGACAAGTTCATCCGCTCCGGCACGGTCAAGACCGCGCTGGTGGTCGGTGCGGAAACCCTGACGCGCATGCTGGACTGGAGCGACCGCTCCACCTGCGTGCTGTTCGGTGACGGCGCCGGTGCAGTGGTCCTGAAGGCCGACGCCGACACGGGCATCCTCAGCACCCACCTGCACGCCGATGGCGGCAAGAAGGAGCTGCTGTACAACCCGGTGGGTGTCTCGGTCGGGTTCAAGCCCGGCGAGCACAACGCCGGGGTCAAGGTGCTGATGACCGGCAACGATGTCTTCAAGCATGCGGTCAAGGCGCTCGACGCCGTGGTCGAAGAGACGCTGGAAGCCAACGGCCTGGACCGGAGCGAAATCGACTGGCTGATTCCCCACCAGGCCAACCTGCGCATCATCGAGGCCACCGCCAAGCGGCTGGCAATGCCAATGGAGCGGGTGGTGGTGACGGTCGACAAACACGGCAATACGTCGTCGGGATCGGTGCCCCTTGCACTGGACGAGGCGGTGCGTTCGGGGCGCGTCAAGCGCGGGCAGCTGGTGCTGCTCGAAGCCTTCGGCGGCGGCTTCACCTGGGGATCGGCGCTGCTCCGTTACTGACCGGCCACGCGGCACCCTACGCAGCGGTACAGACGGGCCGGCGGGTCGCCGCGTATCATGGCCCGCTTCATTCGCTGTCCGGGATGCCGATGTCGAACTCGCTCGCTTTTGTCTTCCCCGGCCAGGGGTCCCAGTCGCTGGGCATGCTTGGCGATCTCGCCGCCTCCGCGCCGCTGGTGCAGCAGACGTTCGCGGAAGCAAGCGAGGGCGCCGGTGTCGACCTCTGGGCCCTGAGCCAGCAGGGGCCGGAAGACCGGCTCAACCAGACCGAGTTCACCCAGCCGGCGCTGCTTGCCGCTGGCGTTGCTGTCTGGCGCCTGTGGGAGTCCCGGGGCGGCGTACAGCCGGGCCAGCTCGCCGGGCACAGCCTGGGCGAATACAGCGCCCTGGTCGCGGCCGGCGTGCTGACCCTCGAGGATGCGGCGCGGCTGGTACGCCTGCGCGGCCAGTTGATGCAGGACGCCGCACCCGCCGGAAGCGGTGCCATGGCCGCGGTGCTGGGCGCCGACGACGCGCTGGTCGAGCAGGTGTGCGCTTCCGTGTCCGGGAAGGAAGTGGTGGTGCCCGCGAACTACAACTCCCCCGGGCAGATCGTCATTGGCGGACATGCGTCCGCCGTCGACAAGGCGTTGATCCAGCTGGCCGAGCGGGGCGTACGCAAGGTGGTCAAGCTCGCAGTGAGCGTGCCGTCGCATACGCCGCTGATGCGGGAAGCGGCCGACCTGCTCGCAAACGCGATGCAGGATGTCCAATGGTCGCCGCCGCGGCTGCCGGTGGTGCAGAACGTCGATGCGCGCGTGCACCCCGATCCCGGCGCCATCCGTGATGCGCTGGTCCGGCAGTTGTACCTGCCGGTGCAGTGGACCCGGTGCGTGCATGCGCTGGTCGAGAACGGTGCCAGCCGCATCATCGAGTGCGGGCCGGGCAAGGTGCTGGCCGGGCTGGCCAAACGAGTGGACAAGTCGTTGGACGCCCGCGTCATCGGCACCCCCGACGACTTCGAGGCGGCGCTGGCGCTCGCACAGGGCTGAAGCCCGCCCGCACCCGCAACAAGCAACCAGGAAGGACACCATGAGCAACCTCCCATTGAGTGGCGAGATCGCCCTTGTCACCGGCGCCAGCCGCGGTATTGGCGCAGCCATCGCCGAGGAACTGGCCGCCCAGGGCGCTACCGTGATCGGTACTGCCACCACGCAGGCAGGCGCGGATGCGATCGGCGAGCGCCTGTCCGCCCGCCAGGGCCAGGGCAGGGTCCTGGACGTGGCCGATCCCGCATCCGTCGAAGCCGTGCTCGAGGCCATCGCGAAGGAGGTCGGCGCGATCTCCATCCTCGTCAACAATGCCGGCATCACCCGCGACAACCTGCTGATGCGCATGAAGGAGGAGGACTGGCAGGCGATCCTCGACACCAACCTCACCAGCGTCTACCGCACCTCCAAGGCGGTGATGCGCTCGATGATGAAGGCACGCAAGGGCCGCATCATCAACATCGCTTCGGTGATCGGCGTCACCGGCAATGCCGGCCAGGCCAACTACGCCGCCGCCAAGGCCGGCATCATCGCCTTCAGCAAGTCGCTGGCGAGGGAGATCGGGTCACGCGGCGTCACCGTCAACGTGGTCGCCCCAGGCTTCATCGACACCGACATGACCCGTGCACTGCCGGATGACGCGAAAGAGGGCATGCTCGGCCAGATCGCGCTGGGCCGGCTGGGCGCCCCCGAAGACATCGCACGGGCAGTCTCGTTCCTTGCAGGGCCGTCCGCGTCGTACATCACCGGTGAGACCCTGCACGTCAACGGCGGCATGTACATGCCGTAACCAGGTGGCCGCCCCAGGCGGAAACCGGCTTTCCCCGACGGTCGCCGGATGGTCGCGCGCCCGTCGATTCCACTACACTATTCCATCGAATATCCCGTCCGGGAGGAGTGAAAGACATGAGCAGCATCGAAGAGCGCGTCAAGAAGATCGTTGTCGAACAGCTTGGCGTCAAGGAAGAAGAAGTCACCAACAATGCCTCTTTCGTCGACGACCTCGGCGCTGACTCCCTCGACACCGTCGAGCTGGTGATGGCCCTCGAGGAAGAGTTCGAGTGCGAGATCCCGGACGAGGAAGCCGAGAAGATCACCTCCGTCCAGCAGGCGATCGACTACGTGAAGGCTCACGTCAAGTCGTAACCGCTCGAGGCGCGGCGCCCGGCCTGGCCGGTGCGCCGCCGCGGCAACAGGACCCGGGGCCGCATCTTGCGGCCCTGCGTTTTTCGAAGATCCCATTCTCGTCACACCCATTCAGGCGCGCCCCAGGCCCGGTGCATAACGGGTGGAGGCAGCGCTCCGCAAGCGGAGTCCCTTCATGTCCCCTCGACCGGCTTCAAGCAGGCGTGTCGTCGTCACCGGCCTCGGCATCGTCTCGCCGCTGGGCAATGACCTGGCCAGCAGCTGGGACGGCATCGTCAACGGCCGTTCCGGCATCGGCCCCATCACGCACTTCGACGCCAGCAACTTCGTCACCCGGATCGCTGGCGAGATCCGCGACTTCGACGTTACCCGCTGGGTGCCGGCCAAGGATGCGCGCAAGATGGACCCGTTCATCCACTACGGCGTCGGCGCGTCGCTCATGGCGATCGAGGATTCCGGCCTGGAGATCAACGAGGGCAACGCCGAACGCATCGGTGCCCTGATCGGCTCCGGTATCGGAGGCATCCTCGGCATCGAGGAGCAGACCGCGAAGTACCTGGAAGGCGGCCCGCGCAAGATTTCCCCCTTCTACGTGCCCAGCACCATCATCAACATGCTGCCCGGCCAGGTATCGCTGATCACCGGCATCAAGGGCCCGAACTTTTCCGCCGTATCCGCCTGCGCCACGTCCAACCACTCGATCGGCATGGCGATGCGCATGATCCAGTACGGCGACGCGGACGTGATGCTGGCCGGTGGCGCCGAGCGTGGCTCCTCCCCGACTTCGATGGGCGGCTTCTGCTCGATGAAGGCGATGTCGACCCGCAACGACGACCCGGCCCATGCCTCGCGTCCCTGGGACAAGGACCGCGACGGTTTCGTGCTCGGTGACGGCGCCGGCATCCTGGTGCTCGAGGAATACGAACATGCCAAGGCCCGTGGTGCCCGCATCTATTGCGAGCTGGTGGGCTTCGGCGCCAGCTCCGATGCATTCCACATGACCGCCCCGAGTGAGAACGGGGAAGGTCCCGCGCGCTGCATGGCCATGGCCATCAAGGATGCCGGGGTCAACCCGGAAGAGATCGGCTACCTCAACGCCCATGGCACTTCCACGCCACTGGGTGACCTGGCTGAAACGCTGGCGGTCAAGCGTGCCCTGGGCGACCACGCATACAAGACCATGGTGAGTTCGACCAAGTCGATGACCGGGCACCTGCTGGGCGCGGCCGGCGGCGCGGAGGCGATCTTCTCGGTGATGGCGTTGCACACCGGGATCATCCCGCCCACCACCAACCTCGACGAGCCCGGCGAAGGCTGCGACCTCGACTACGTCCCGAACGTGGCGCGCGAAGTGCAGGTCGATGTGGCGATGTCCAACGGCTTCGGATTCGGCGGCACCAACGGCACGCTGATCTTCAAGCGGATCTGACCGGCGCACCTTCGGCCGCGACTTGCCCAGCATGTTGTTGACCCGACCGCTGTCGCCGGACCTCGACCTGCTGGACCTGCATCGGCTTGCTCCACGGCGATACCCCGTGCTGCTGGAGTCCAGTGCCCATGGCACCGCCCACGGGCGCTGGGACATGCTGCTCGCCGCGGACGGTACCCGGCTCCAACTCGATGCGGATGGCGTCACCCGGGACGGCGCCGGCGTCGTGCAGGACGGGGATTTCCTCGAGGCACTGGACTTGGCATGGCGGGCCGAACGGACGCCGCGCGATGAGCCGCGATGGCCGTTTCGCGGGGGCTGGGCGTTGCTGCTCGGTTACGAGATGGCGCGCCAGGTGGAGCCCGTACTGACCTTGCCCGATGCCACCGGAGGGCTGCCCGTGGCACTGGCGCTGCGCTGCCCCGCGGCGATCCTGCGTGACCACGTCACCGGTGACTGCCTGCTGGTCGCCGAGCAGGGCCGGGCCAGGATGCTGGACACCCTCGAGGCCGATGCCGCCAACGCACGTGGCCAGCCACCGCTCCCTGCCTGGACGCCGCCGGCCACGTTGGAAGAGGATCCACCGGAGCGCTACATCCAGGGCGTACGCACCATCCTCGACTACCTGGCCGCAGGCGACGTCTTCCAGGCAAACCTGTCCCGCGCCTGGCGTGCCATGTTCGATGCCCCGCCCGGACCGGCTGCGCTGTTCCAGCGCCTGCGCGAGAACAACCCGGCCCCGTTCGCGGGTCTCTTCGCCGGTGAGGGCTGGTCGGTGGTGAGTGCCTCGCCCGAACGGTTGGTGTCGGTGCGCGGCGGGCTGGCGGAAACGCGTCCGATCGCCGGAACGCGGCCGCGCATCCCGGGGGACGACGATGCCGATCGCGTACGTGAGCTGGCCGGGCACCCCAAGGAGCGGGCCGAGCACGTCATGCTGATCGACCTGGAGCGCAACGACCTGGGCCGGGTGTGCTTGCCCGGGAGTGTCGAGGTCGACGAGCTGATGACTGTGGAAAGCTATGCCCACGTCCACCACATCGTCAGCAATGTCCGGGGTCAACTGCGGGAGGGCGTGAGTCCGGGCGAGGTTATCAGGGCGACGTTCCCGGGGGGCACCATCACCGGTTGTCCCAAGGTCCGCTGCATGCAGGTGATCGCGGAACTCGAGGAGGAGGGGCGCGGCAGCTACACCGGCGCCATGGGCTGGCTCAACCGCGACGGCGACATGGACCTCAACATCCTCATCCGCAGCGCGGAGCTGGAAGGTCGGCAACTCCGCTTCCGCACCGGCGCCGGCATCGTGGCCGATTCGGACCCGTCGCGGGAGCTCGACGAGACCCGCGCCAAGGCCAAGGGCATGCTGCGTGCGCTCGGGATCGATCTGTCGCCGGGTACCGAGGCGTGACTGCCATGGCAGCGATTTTCCGGACCTTCCTGGGTGATCGGGAGGTCCGGGGCGTTTTGCCGGATGATCGTGGCCTGGCCTATGGCGACGGCCTGTTCGAGACGATGCGCGGCCATGCCGGCCGCATTCCCTGGTGGAGCGCCCACTGGGACCGGCTGGCGCGCGGCGCCGAGCGGCTCGCGATTGCGCTTCCCGCGCGGGCGCGGGTGGAGGCGGAGGTGGACCGCCTGCTCGAAGGCGCCGATGGCGTGGTGAAGCTGAGGGTCGGACGGACTGGTGGTGGACGCGGCTATGCGCCGCCAGCGGGAGGCGAGCCCTCGTGGTCGCTGTCGCTGCACGCCGAGCCCGAGCCGCCGCGCAGGGGGCTGGTACTGCGCTGGTGCGCGACCCCAGTCTCCATCCAGCCGGCTTTGGCCGGCATCAAGCACTGCAATCGCCTCGAGCAGGTGTTGGCACGTCTGGAGTGGAACCAGCCCGGTGCCGCGGGTGCCGATGCCGACGAAGGCCTGATGTGCGCCACCGACGGCGCCGTGGTGGGCGCGACCGCCGCCAACCTGTTCGTCCTGCACGGGTCCCGCTGGCAGACCCCCGAAGTTGACCGCTGTGGCGTCGCCGGCGTGTGTCGCGGCTGGCTGCTGCAGCATTGCGAGGTGGATCAGGCACGGATCACGGTCGAGGAGGTCGAGCGCGCCGACGCGCTGGTACTGACCAATGCCGTGCGCGGTATCCTGCCGGTCGCCCGGCTGGGCCGTCGCAACTTCGTCCCGCACCCGGCGGTGGCCGAATGGCAGCGCCGGCTGGCCCGGTCCCATCCCGCCTTTGCTTCGACTCCATCGGAGATGCCGTGAGCCGTTCCCGCACATTTCGATTCGGATCCTTCCTGCTGCTGGTACTGCTGGTAGGCGTTGCCGCGGTCGGCTATTCCGCCTGGCAGCGCTACCAATCGTTCGCCGACACCCCCATGGAAGGCGTTGAGAAGGGCGACAGCGTGGTGGTGGAGCGCGGGGACTCCTTCCGCGGCGTGCTGTCCAGGTTGCGCGACGCCGGCGTGCGCGGGGGCGAGGAGATCGAATGGCGCCTGCTGGCCCGCCAGCTGGGCGCGGACGCCAGCCTCCATGTCGGTGAATACGCGCTGGAGCCGGGCATGACGCCCCGCGACCTGCTGGTGGCGATGGGCAGGGGCGACATCATCCAGCACCGTTTCACCATCGTGGAGGGCTGGAACATCCGCGAGTTGCGCGCGGCGCTGGCCCGGGCCCGGCCCCTCGAGCAGGAGTCAGCGGAGCTCGACGACGGCGCGCTGATGGAGGCGCTGGGCCATCCCGGCGAGCACCCGGAAGGCCGGTTCCTGCCGGAGACCTACCAGTACAGCCGCGGTGACAGCGACCTGGACCTGCTGCGCCGTGCCTATGGCGCCGCCGAACAGGCGCTCGCCACGGCCTGGGAGGCGCGTTCACCCGATTCCGTGCTGGAAACGCCCTACGAGATGCTCATCCTCGCCTCGATCGTGGAGAAGGAGACCGGCATCGCCGAAGAGCGGCCGCGCATCGCCGGCTTGTTCGAGCGTCGCCTGCGCATCGGGATGCGGCTGCAGACGGATCCGACCGTGATCTACGGCATCGGCTCCGACTACGACGGCAACATCCGCCGCGTGCATCTCGAAACCGACACCCCCTACAACACCTACACGCGGGCGGGCCTGCCCCCCACGCCGATCGCCATGCCCGGCGTCGCCGCCCTGCAGGCGGTGGCCAATCCCGAGCCGGGCGAGGACCTGTACTTCGTGGCGATCGGTGACGGCAGCGGCCGCCACTTGTTCGCCCGGACCCTCGCAGAGCACCAGGCCAACGTCCGCGCCTACCTGCGCAACTATCGTCGCAACCAGGCCGGCGGCGAGTGACCCGGATGAGGGTGGAACCACGGCTGGTAACGCTGGAGGGCGGCGAGGGCGCTGGCAAGTCCACGGTCCTCGCCGCATTGCGCGCAATCCTGGAGGATGGCGGACGGGAGGTCGTGTCCACGCGGGAGCCGGGTGGCACGCCGCTGGCGGAGCAGATCCGGGGCTTGCTGCTGGATCAGTCCCACGAACCGCCGACCGCGGAGGCGGAGCTGCTGCTGATGTTCGCCGCGCGGGCACAGCACGTGGGCGGGTCGGTCCTGCCCGCGCTGGCGCGTGGCGCATGGGTGCTGAGCGATCGGTTCACCGACGCCAGCTATGCCTACCAGGGCGCGGGGCGTGGCGGGGATGCCGGGCTCATCGGCCTGCTAGAGGAGCGCGTGGTGGGCATCGTGCCGGGGCTGACGCTCCTGCTTGATGTGCCGGTCGAGGTTGGCCTGGCACGTGCCCTGAAGCGGGCCGAGGCGGACCGGATCGAATCCGAGGCGGCCGAGTTCTTCGAGCGCGTGCGCAGCGGATACCTGGCGCGCGCCAGGGCGGAACCCGGCCGCTTCCGGATCATCGATGCCAGCCTGCCGCTGGAAGAGGTGCGCGGGCAGGCGGTGGAAGCGCTGCAGTCGTATATCGGGGGGCTTGCGTGATTCCATTGGCGCCCTGGCAGTCGCGCGTCTACGAAAAGGCGCTGGCCTCGCTGGAGACCGGCCGCCTTGGCCACGGGCTGCTGTTCTGCGGTCCGGCCCACATGGGCAAGCGGGCGGTCGCCGAGCGCCTGGCGCAACGGATGCTGTGTACCGGGCATGGTGGCGCCATCGATCCGTGTGGGGCGTGCCGCAGCTGCCGGCTGTGCGCCTCGCGATCGCAGACCGACCCGGTGGTGGAGACCCGGCCGGACGGGTCGCTCGCACATCCGTGGGGGCATCCCGGGCATCCGGACCTGTCCCTGGTCGGCTACGCCATCAATGAGAAGGCGCGGCCGCCCAAGCCACGGACCGAGATCGTGATCGAGCAGATCCGCAGGCTGTCCGAACAGATGTCGCTGAGCCCCCAGTACGGCGAGGCCAAGGTGGCGATCATCGATCCGGCCGAAGCCGTCAACCACGCGGCGGCCAATGCGCTGCTCAAGACGCTGGAAGAGCCCGTCCCCGGCCGCTACCTGTTCATGGTCAGTGCGCACCCGGCGCGCCTATCGGCCACCATCCGCAGCCGCTGCCAGAAGTTCGAGTTCCGCCTGCCGCCCCGGGCCGAGGCAGTGGAGTGGTTGCGTCGCCAGGGCCATGGCGACGACGCGGCTGCCGAGGCGCTCGAGGCCGCGCGAGGCCATCCCGGCATGGCCGCGGAGTGGTTGCGGGAAGGCGGCCTGCAGGTACGCCGGGAAGTGTCAGACGACCTGCTTGCGGTCGCCGAAGGCAGGGCGCCGGTGGTCGAAACCGCCAAACGGTGGGTGGCCGACGGCCACGGCGAACTGCGGCTGCGTTTTGCCGCGGACCTGGCGGTGGCCCGGGCATCGGATGGCTTGACCGACCCCGCACGCTCGCGCAGTCTGGCGGCATGGTTCGATCGCGCCAACCGGGCCCGGGAACTGCTGCGGACCACCGTCCGCGCCGACCTGGTGGTGGTCGAATTGTTGATGGCATGGCGGGCCACCCAGGCACGCCGGCCGGTTGCAGGACACAGGGGATGATCGGATGAATGCAGGTGGCGCCCGCCAGGGCATCCTCTCGCTGGCGGTGAAAGACAAGGCCGCGCTGTACAACGCTTACATGCCGTACCTGAAGCAGGGCGGCATCTTCGTGCCCACGCCCAAGCGCTACTTCCTGGGCGACGAGGTGTTCGTGCTGCTGACGTTGCCCGAATCCAACGAGCGGCTTCCGGTGGCGGGCAAGGTCGTCTGGATCACCCCGGTCGGCGCGCAGGGCAATCGCCCGGCCGGCATCGGCGTGCAGTTCGGCGAGGGCGCCGACGGCGAGAACGTCAAGGGCAAGATCGAAGCGGTGCTGGCCGGCACGCTCGATTCCGAGCGCGCGACCCACACCATGTAGCAGGTGGGCGGCGATGCCGCCCGCTCCTGGTCAGCGCAGCAGTTCCGAATCCCAGCCCGGTCGCGGCGCAAAACGCTCGCCGTGGCGCGCCTGCAACTGCTTGAGACGCTCCAGCAGCGCGTCGGCCCCGGTCTCGCGGATGTACTGGATCGGGCCGCCGCGGAATGGTGCGAAGCCGGTGCCGAAGATCACGCCGGCATCGAGCATGTCGGCATCGGCCACCACGCCGTCGTGCAGGCACGCCACCGCTTCGTTGAGCAAGGGCAGGATGAGCCGGTCCTCCAAATCGTCGGGGGCACGGTAGTTCTCCGGCAGCTCCGGCTTGACGGCCTTGCCGGATTCCCACTTGTACAGCCCCTGGCCGTCCTTCTTGCCACGCTTGCCGGGCTCGGCGCTGGCCGCCAGTGCTTCCGGCACCTTCAGCCCCAGGAACGGGGACAGTTCGGCGCCGACGCCCGCGGCCACGTCCAGGCCCACGGTGTCGACCAGTTCGATCGGGCCCATCGGCATCCCGAACTTCTCTGCGGCCTTGTCGATCGCCCGGCCCGGGATACCTTCCGAGTACGCCGTCACGGCCTCCAGCATGTACGGGAACAGGACGCGGTTGACCAGGAAGCCCGGCGTGCCCGCCACCGGTACGGGCAGCTTGCCGATCGCCTTGCAGAAGCCGGCGAGGCGTTCCGCGGTGGCGGGCGCCATCGCGTCGTGCAGCACGATCTCCACCAGCGGCATCGAGGCGACGGGGTTGAAGTAGTGCAGGCCGGCGAACTGGGCGGGGCGCTGTACGCCTTCGCGCAACTCGGTCAGCGGGATCGAGGAGGTGTTGCTGGTCAGCAGCGCATCGGTCTTCATGCGCGGCTCTACCGTCGCGTAGAGATCCCGCTTGGCCTGGGGCTGCTCGATGATCGCTTCGATCACCAGGTCCGCGCTGGCCGCGCCGTCGCCCGCCAGGTCGCTCTTGAGCCTTGCGGCGACGGCGGGGCGTTTGGATTCATCCTTCACCTTGCGCTCGAACAGCTGGCTGGCACGCCCCATGGCGGTGTCGATGTAGCGCTGCTCGCGGTCGTTGAGGGTGACGTCGAAACCCTTGTAGGCCGACCAGGCAGCAATGTCGCCGCCCATCACGCCTGCACCGATGACATGCACGCGCTGGATCCCATGGTCCTTGCCGCCCGCAGCCTTCAGGCGCTCCTGCAGGAAGAACACGCGGATCAGGTTGCGCGCGGTCGGCGTGGACGCCAGCTTCGCCACCGAGCGGCGCTCCGCGGCGAGCTTGCGTTCCGTGCCACCCCCGGTGGTCTTCCAGGTGTTGATCAGTGCGTAGGGCGCCGGGTAGTGCTCCTTCCGGGCCTTGCGCGCCACCTGTTTCACCAGCATCGGCGCGATTGCCTGGCGGGCCACCCAGGTGTTGCTGGCCCAGCCCACCAGCCGCTGGCGTAGCGGTCGGGCGGCACCCTTCAGTGCGAGCGTGGCCGCGGTATCGACCAGCACCGCCTTCTCGGCGGTCCTGTCCACCAGCCCTTTGGCACGGGCCGCGCCAGCCGAGAGCGTCCGCCCGGTCAGCATCATGTCGAAGGCGTCCGGCGCCCCGATCAGGCGCGGCAGGCGCACGCTGCCGCCCCAGCCGGGATAGATCCCCAGCTTCACTTCGGGCAGGCCGATGCGGGTCGAGCCGTCGGTGCTGGCCACGCGGTAGTCGCAGGCAAGGGCGAGTTCGGTGCCGCCGCCCATGCAGAAGCCGTGGATGGCGGCCACGGTCGGGCAGGGAAGCTCGGAGAGGCGCTGGAACACCTGCTGGCCGCGTTTCAGTGCGCCGGCCACGTTGCCCTGTTCGTCGAAGCCGCGGAACTCCTTGATGTCCGCGCCCGCGATGAAGCCACTGTCTTTGGCCGAGCGGAACACCACGCCCGGTGGCGGGTCGATGGCGATGCGTTCGATCAGCCCGTCGAGCTCGACCAGGACATCCTGGGAAAGCGCGTTGACGGATTCTCCGGCACGGTCCAGCGAAAGCACGACCACGCCATCGGCGCGATCCTCTGCATGCCAGTGCTGGAGGCGCAGGCCGGCAAAGCGGGGCAGTCCGGTGTCGGGGGAAGCCATTGCGGCACCATCCGTTCAGGTATGGAATAGGTGGCTATCATCCCGATGTTGTTTCGCCTGCGTCAAATCAGGACAGGAAGCAGCCCGGTGCCGTTCCGGCGCCATGACCCCTGGCGCTTGTGGGCGGGGCCCAGCGCCCCGATGCTGGTCATTGAACTTTCCCCCTCGGGGGCTGTCCCATTGTTCGGCCAAGGCCGAGCCCGAAGGAGTGCCGGCGCGCGGTATGGCTGATAACGAGTTGGACCAGGAGCTGGTCAGGCGTGTCCAGCGAGGCGACAGCACGGCGTTCGATGCACTGGTGCGCAAGTACCAGCACCGGATCACCGGGTTGATCGGTCGCTACATCCCCGACTGGAGTGAATGCCAGGACGTCGCCCAGGACACGTTCGTGCGCGCGTATCGCGCGATCCCGAACTTCCGTGGCGATGCACAGTTCTATACATGGTTGCACCGGATCGCCGTGAACACTGCCAAGAACCACCTTGTCGCGCAGAACCGCCGCCCCCCCGCCGACGATGTCGAAGTGGGCGATGCCGAGCAGTTCGACAACGGCGTGCGCCTGCGCGACAACGACACCCCCGAGCGCGAGCTCATGCGCCAGCAGGTCGAGCAGACCGTGATGCGGGTGGTGGACGGCCTGCCCGGCGACCTGCGCACGGCCATCTCTCTGCGCGAGGTCGATGGACTGAGCTACGAAGAGATCGCGGCGCGGATGGAGTGCCCGGTTGGCACGGTGCGGTCCAGGATATTCCGCGCGCGCGAAGCCATCGACGAAGCCTTGCGTCCGCTGCTCGAGAACCACGAACTCCAGCCGGAGCCGACCCACTGATGCCCACGCAACGACCACACCCGCAGACCGACCTGGAATCGCTCAGCGCGCTGTTCGATGGCGAGCTGGAAGGAGATGCCGGCCGCTTCGCCATCAGGCGCCTGGGCCACGACGCATCCTGGCGGGATGCCTGCGGCCGATGGCAACTGGCGGGGGACGTGCTGCGCTCTCACGCGAGTGGCATCGCCGCCCGGGACTTCCCGCAGCGGGTGGCTACCGCGATGGCGGCCGAAGCTGCAACGGAGGAAGCCGTTCCCGCCAGACGCGCAGTGTCGCCAGGCCGGGCGCGTTCCCGCTGGGTACCGGCGGCGGCAATCGCGGCCTCGATGGCCGTGGTGGCGTTGTTCGCGGTGCGCCCGGGTGTCGATACCGCGGGCCCCGAGGTCGCAAGGGACCTCGCGGAACTGGCACCACCCGAAGCGCCTGCCGTGTCGGGAGCAGATACGGGCGACGCGCCGGCTGGTGCCTACCGGGCGATGCCCGGGCCTGCGCCAGCCATGCTCGCCTCGCAGCCCGAGTCGCCAGTGCGGCCGCGTGCAGTTGGTGGCGAGAGCAACCGCTCAAGGGTGGCCTCGGCCGTGATCGAACCCGAGCGGATCGAAGTGCCGGAGCTGATGCTGGCGGACAACGCGATTCCGGCCGAACTCGATCCTTCCGTGGCCAGGCCTTTCATGCCGCCGCCGGAGATCGTCGCCCGGCCATGGCCACGGGCCGTGCTGCCGGGCGCGCGCGCAGCCGACGGGTTCACGGCCGGGTTCGTGGAGCAGGGCGTGGCTCCGTCCTTCTACCCGTTCGACCCGCTTCTGCCGGAGCCCCATGCCGATGCTGCCGCAGAGGCTCCGCCGCAAACCGATTGACGACAAGCCGGCTACCGGTCACCGGCGCCCGCCTTTCCCCAGATATCCATCACCGAGGCCGATTCCATGAACCGACCCATTCGATCCATTGTCCTCATCGGTGCGTTTGCCGCCTTGCTGCCCGCTGCGTGCACCGCGCAGCAGTCGCCGACCACCGCGGCCGCCGCCGCGCAGGCGGTCACGCCGCCTTCGGCGCCGCCGATGGTGACCGGGCTCCCCGACTTCACCACGCTGGTCAAGCGCGTCGGGCCCGCCGTCGTGAATATCAGCGCCGAGATGGCACCGCCGGAACGCAGCGGCCGCGGCCAGGTGCCGGATGAATTCGAGGAACTGCTCCGCCGGTTCGGCATGCCCATGCCGGGAGGCCCGCAGGGTCCGCAGGGGCCACGCGGCGGCACCTCGCTGGGAAGCGGGTTCGTCATTTCCGACGATGGCTACGTGCTGACCAACCACCACGTCGTCGATGGGGCCGACACCATCACCGTGACGCTGTCCGACCGCCGTGAATTCGAGGCCGAGGTCATCGGCAGCGATGAGCAGTACGACGTCGCCCTGCTGAAGATCGAGGCGGACGGGCTGCGATGGCTGCGGCCGGGCCAGGAGTCGCTGCAGGCCGGGGAGTGGGTCGTGGCGATCGGCTCGCCGTTCGGGCTGGACCATTCGGTCACCGCCGGCATCGTGAGCGCGGTGGGTCGCTCCAATCCCTACTCGGGCCAGCAGTACGTGCCGTTCATCCAGACCGACGTGGCCATCAACCGGGGCAACTCCGGCGGCCCGTTGCTCAACACCTCCGGCGAGGTGGTCGGCATCAACTCGCAGATCTTTTCCAATTCCGGCGGGTTCATGGGCGTGAGCTTCGCCATCCCGATCGATCTGGCGATGAACGCGGTGGAGCAGCTGAAGGAGACCGGCGAAGTGCGGCGGGGCCTGCTCGGCGTGAATATCCAGGCGGTGAGCAGCGAAGCGGCTGAAGCGATCGGCCTGCCGGACACGCGCGGTGCGCTGGTGACCAACGTGCAGCCGGGCAGTGCGGCGGAGAAGGCCGGCATCCAGCGCATGGACGTGATCCGGTCCTTCAACGGCGCGCCCGTTGGTGACGCCAGCAGCCTGCCACCGCTGGTGGGCGCCTTGGTGCCTGGCAGCCGCGCGACGCTCGAGCTGTTCCGCGATGGCCGGGCACGGGAGATCGAGCTGGTGGTGGGTGGCGAAGAGACGGGCGGCACGACGAGCCGCAGCCGAAGCGCCAACACGCCGGGATCCGATCCTGGCAACGCGACCGAAGCCAATGTGCTGGGGTTGACCTTGAAGGAGCTGGATACGACGACGCGCCGGCGCCTGCAGATCGAGGAGGGCGAGGGCGTGCTGGTGGCGGGTGTCGATCGTGAACTGGCACGGGAGACCCAGTTGCGTCCGGGAGACGTCATCCTTGCTGTCGGACGCGAGAGCGTGGACAGCGTCGAAGTATTGGAACGCCGTCTGCAACGTGCCCGGCCCGGCGAGACCCTGATGCTGCTGGTCAGGAGTGGTGGTGCGACCCAGTTCGTCGCGGTGACGGTGCCGGGCGGCTGAACATGCTCCCGGTGCTGCGGGGTGGGGCCGTGGCCCTTCCCCGGCACCGGGGCGGCGGCCTGCGGTGTGCGATAATCGCCCGTTGACTTCGACGGCCCCAGAGCCCCCAGCCGCGCCCATGCAGCAGATCCGCAACTTCTCCATCATCGCCCACGTCGACCACGGCAAGTCGACGCTTTCCGACCGCATCATCCACCTGTGCGGCGGGCTGACCGAGCGCGAGATGGAGGCCCAGGTGCTCGACAGCAATCCGATCGAGCGCGAACGCGGCATCACCATCAAGTCGCAGTCGGTGTCGGTCTCCTACACCGCCCGCGACGGCAAGACCTACCACCTCAACTTCATCGACACCCCGGGCCACGTCGACTTCAGCTACGAAGTCAGCCGCTCGCTGGCCGCCTGCGAGGGTGCGCTGCTGGTGGTGGATGCCGCGCAGGGCGTGGAGGCACAGTCGGTTGCCAACTGCTACACCGCCGTGGAGCAGGGGCTGGAAGTGGTGCCGGTGCTCAACAAGATCGACCTGCCGACCGCGGACATCGAGCGGGCCAAGGCCGAGATCGAGGCGGTCATCGGCATCGACGCCTCTGACGCGGTTGCCGTCAGCGCCAAGACCGGGCTGAACATCGAGGAGGTGCTGGAGGCGATCGTCACCCGCATCCCGCCGCCGAAGCCGCGCGACAGCGACAAGCTGCAGGCGCTGATCATCGACTCCTGGTTCGACAACTACCTGGGCGTGGTCAGCCTGGTGCGCGTCATGCAGGGCGAGATCAAGGCCGGCGACAAGATCCTGGTGATGTCCACCGGGCGGACGCACCAGGTCGACAAGGTCGGCGTGTTCACGCCCAAGCGCAAGGACATGCCGTCGCTGCGGGCCGGCGAGGTGGGCTGGATCAACGCCAGCATCAAGGATGTCCACGGTGCGCCGGTGGGCGATACCCTCACCCTGGCCGCGGACCCGGCGCCGGCGCCGCTGCCGGGCTTCCAGGAAATGCAGCCGAGGGTGTTCGCCGGCCTGTTCCCGGTCGACGCCGATGACTACCCGGACCTGCGCGAGGCACTCGACAAGCTCCGCCTCAACGACGCCGCGCTGCGCTTCGAGCCGGAATCCTCGGAAGCCATGGGCTTCGGCTTCCGCTGCGGCTTCCTCGGCATGCTGCACATGGAGATCGTGCAGGAGCGCCTGGAGCGCGAGTACGACCTCAACCTGATCAGCACCGCGCCGACCGTGGTGTACGAGGTGCTCAAGACCGACGGCAGCGTGATCTCGCTGGACAACCCGGCCAAGCTGCCGCAGTCCAACCTGATCGAGGAGATCCGCGAGCCGGTCATCCGCGCCAACATCCTCACGCCGCCCGACTACGTCGGCAACGTGATCACCCTGTGCGAGGAAAAGCGCGGCAACCAGATCGGCATCACCTACATGGGCCAGCAGGTGCAGATCAGCTACGAGCTGCCGATGGCCGAGGTGGTGATGGACTTCTTCGACCGCCTGAAGTCGGTGTCGCGCGGCTACGCCTCACTTGACTACCACTTCCTGCGCTTCGAGCCAGGCCCGTTCGTGCGCGTGGATACGCTGATCAACGGCGACAAGGTCGACGCGCTGAGCATGATCACCCACCGCGCCCACGCCGACCGCCGCGGCCGCGAGATCGCCGAGAAGATGCGCGAGCTGATCCCCCGGCAGATGTTCGACGTCGCCATCCAGGCGGCGATCGGGTCGCAGGTCATTGCGCGTTCCACGGTCAAGGCGATGCGCAAGAACGTGCTCGCCAAGTGCTACGGTGGCGACATTTCGCGCAAGAAGAAGTTGCTCGAGAAACAGAAGGCCGGCAAGAAGCGCATGAAGCAGGTCGGCAGCGTCGAGATCCCGCAGGAAGCCTTCCTCGCGGTGTTGCAGGTGGACCACAAGTAAAGGAAGCCGCATGCGTTGGTTCGAAATCGCCCTGGTGGTGCTCACGCTGGTCACCGGACTGGTGTGGCTGCTCGACAAGATGGTCCTCGCCAAGCGCCGCACCGCGCGCCAAGGGCTGCTGGACGATGATGCCGAGCCCTGGTACGTCGACTATTCCAAGGCGTTCTTCCCGGTGCTGCTGGCGGTGCTGGTGTTGCGCAGCTTCATCGCCGAGCCGTTCCGCATCCCGTCCAACTCGATGATGCCGACCCTGCTGACCGGCGACTTCATCCTGGTCAACAAGTTCGCCTACGGGCTGAGGCTGCCGATCAACAACCACAAGTTCGTCGAGATCGGGGAGCCCGAGCGCGGCGACGTGGTGGTCTTCAGGCCGCCGCACCACCCCGACCAGGACTGGATCAAGCGGGTGATGGGCCTGCCGGGCGACCGCATCGCCTACTACGACAACCAGGTGCACGTGAACGGCACGCCGTTGGGGTATGTTTCCCACGGCCGCTACGAAGGGCGGGGCAACGGCTCGGAAATGACCGGCGCCGAACTGCTGGAAGAGCAGCTCGAGGGCCGTCCGCACCAGGTGCTGGAGCGTACCGGGCTGCCATTCCGGGATCCGGGCGAAGGCGAGTGGGTTGTACCGGAAGGGCAGTATTTCGTGATGGGTGACAATCGCGACAACAGCGAGGACAGTCGATACTGGGGCTTCCTTCCGGAGCGCAACCTGCGGGGCAAGGCGTTCCTGATCTGGATGCACATCGATGGCGGGGTCGATTTCTCGCGCATCGGCGACAGCATTCGCTGACGCGCGGGGCTTGGGGCGGGTTCTGAAACAGACATTCAGGGGAGTAGGCGACATGAGGCAGAAGCAGAGCGGCATCACCCTGGTCGGGTTCATCGTGGTACTGGCCGTGGTAGGCGTGTTCATCTACATGGGGATGAAGGTGATCCCGATGTATTCCGAGTACTATTCGGTCAAGCAGTCGATGGAAGGGTTGTCCAAGCAGGCGGGCGTCGCGCAGATGGATCCATCGAAGGTCAAGGACCTGTTCTTCCGGCGCCTGTACATCAACTACTCGGAAAACGTGAAGCCCGCGCATGTGAAGCTGGTGCGGAAGGATTCCGGTTACCTGATGACGGTGAAGTACGAAGTCCGGCGTCCGTTGATCGCCAACCTGGACGTGGTCGGCCGGTTCGAGGCGGAGAAGGAACTGCGCCGCGGGGCCGCCGACTGACGATGCCGGACCTGATCGGCCACCGGTTCGCCGCGCCGGAGCTGCTGGCCCAGGCGCTGACGCATCGCAGTGCCGGGGCGCCGCATAACGAGCGGCTGGAATTCCTCGGGGACGGGCTGGTGAACCTGTTCGTCGCCGAGGCGCTTTACACACGGTGGCCCAGGGCGGACGAGGGCGCGCTGACCCGCGCGCGGGCGGAGCTGGTGCGTGAATCAGCCCTCGCGCCGATTGCCCGCGCGCTGGAACTGGGCGCGCGCCTGACCCTGGGGCCCGGGGAGATGAAGTCGGGCGGGCATCGCCGGGATTCGATCCTCGCCGATGCCCTGGAAGCCGTGGTGGCGGCGATCTACCTCGACAGCGGTTTCGAGACCTGCCGACAGGTGGTGATGCCGTGGTTCGAGGCCGCGATGGATGCACTGCCGCCGCCGCACAAGGTCGGCAAGGACGCAAAGACCCGCCTGCAGGAATGGCTGCAGGGTCGGGGGCGGCCGCTGCCGGCCTATGAGCTGGTGGAGGAGTCGGGCGAGGACCACGCCAAGACCTTCCGGGTCACCTGCACGCTGGCGCAGCCCGTGGTGGTGACCGAAGGCCAGGGCAACTCGAGGCGCAGCGCCGAACAGGTGGCTGCCGAGGCGGCACTGGCTGCGCTGGAGGCGCTCTGACGGTCCCTGTGCGGTAGGAGCGACGTGAGTCGCGACCCGCCGGCAACCGGATTCGCTTCGCAAGGAGTGAACCGCCGCGTCCGTCGCGTGTTCGATCCGCGCGTTGATCGTGGCGAATTCTGTTGTCAGTGGGTCGCGACTCACGTCGCTCCTACTACAATCCCCCGATGAATACCCCACATCGCAGCGGCCACGTTGCCGTCATCGGCCGTCCCAACGTCGGCAAGTCGACCCTGACCAATGCGCTGGTCGGGGCGAAGGTCAGCATCGTCTCCAATCGCCCCCAGACCACCCGGCACCGCCTGCTGGGCATCGCCACCTTCCCGGAGGGGCAGTTGCTGCTGGTCGATACCCCGGGGCTGCACCGCGACCAGGGCAAGTCCACCGCCTCGGCCATGCATCGCTGGATGAACCGGGCGGCGCGTGGCGCGCTGGAAGGGGTGGACGCCGCCCTGCTGGTGGTGCGTGCCGGCCAATGGGACGAGGCGGACAGCTTCGCCTACCAGGCGCTGCACCAGGCCGGGGTGCCGGTGGTGCTGGTGGTCAACCAGGTCGACCGCCTCAAGGACAAGAGTGCGCTGTTGCCGTACCTGGCGCAGGTGTCCGAGGGTCGCGAGTTCGCGTCGGTGCACCCGATCTCGGCGCTCAAGCGCAAGGGGCTGGAACCGCTGGTCAAGGCGGTACTGGGCCTGTTGCCCGAGCAGCCCGCCGCCTACGCCGAGGACGAGATCACCGACAAGAGCCAGCGGTTCCTCGCCGGCGAGCTGGTCCGCGAGCAACTGATGCGGCTGCTGGGCGAAGAGCTTCCGTACGCGACCACCGTGGAGATCGAGCGATTCGTCGTCGATGGCGCGCTGTTGCGGATCGGCGCCGTGATCTGGGTCGAGCGCGACGGGCAGAAGGCGATCGTGATCGGCAAGGGTGGCGAGCGCCTGCGCGACATCGGTTCCAAGGCCCGGATGCAGATGGAGCGGCTTTTCGGTGCCAAGGTCTTCCTGGAGACCTGGGTCCGGGTCCGCGAAGGCTGGTCGGACGACGAAGCGGCGCTGCGCGCGTTCGGCTACCACGAGTAAAACGGTACGCCCCGTTTCCGATGCGCATTTCGGCCGAGCCCGCGTTCGTCCTGCACGCCCGCGCGTGGCGGGAAACCAGCCTGCTGGTGGAGGTGCTGAGCGCGAACCATGGCCGGATCGGACTGGTCGCCCGGGGGGTGCAGGGTCCGAAACGCCATCCGCTCAGGGCGGCCCTGCAACCGCTGCAGTGGATTCGCCTGGAGGCCGTGCAACAGGGAGAGCTGGCGCAACTGCGCGGCGCCGAGGCCCTCGACGCGGCGCCGCGGTTGGTCGGCGAGGCGATGCTTGCAGGCTTCTACGTCAATGAGTTGACCCTGCGGCTGACCCCGCGCGACGACCCCCAGCCCGACCTGTTCGCGGCCTATGCCCGTACGCGCGAGCGCCTGCGGGCGTTGCAGCCGCTTGGCTGGACCTTGCGCCAGTTCGAACGCGACCTGCTCGACGCACTCGGCAGTGGCTTCGACTGGAGCGTGGATGGCGACGGCGACCCGATCGACCCGGCGGCCCGCTACCGGGTCGACCCCGAGCATGGGCCGCGACGGGTACTGAGCGATCGTGGCGCGGGCGATCGCAGCGGGGCCGCCACGGGACGTGCGCTGCTTGACCTGGCGGCGGACCGGCCTCCCGTGCCGGAAGATCTTCCCGGCCTGCGGCGGGTGATGCGTGTCGTGTTGTCGCACCACCTCGGCCCGCGTGGGCTCAAGTCCTGGGAGATGCTGGGTGGGCTGCCGTCATCCCGGGACCGGACGACCGGCCGCGAATCCTAGGCTTCTGCCGGCGCCAACCCCGCCAGGGTCTCTTCGCAGGCTGAATCGAATGCAGCCACTGCCTCGCTCGACAGGGGCTGCTCGCCCAGCACCCGCACCGCATCGGCGAGGCGTGCCGCCCCGACGAAACCGCAGCTGGCCCGCAGCTTGTGCAACTCATCGCCGAGCGTCGGGCCGGTGCCATGTCGGGCCTGCTCCAGTACCCGTGCGCGGGTGGCCGGCAGCTCCTGCAGGAACAGCCCCCGCAATGCAGCCACGTGCGCGACATTGCCATTGAGCGCCGCCAGCGACAGCGCGTCATCCCATACCGCCGCGATGCCGCTTCGACTCGCCCACCGCCGCACGACGTTGTGCAGGGTCGACGCGGGCAACGGCTTGGAGAGCACCTCGACGAAACCGGCTGCCAGCAGGCGTGCGTGCAGTGCCGGGTCGCTCGAGGCGGTATGCGCCACTGCCGGCGTCCCGGGCCATCGCGCCCTGAGGCTGGCCAGCAGGCCGGCTCCGTCGCCGTCAGGCAGGTGCGCGTCGAACAGCCAGAGGTCGTGCCGCCGGGTCGTGGCGATGTCGAGGGCTTCGGTGACTGAACCGGCGCCGTCGACCACTGCCGGCAATGTCCGCAATGCGCAAGCGAGGAACTCTCGGCTGGTCGCATCGTCCTCGACCAGCAGCACCCGGGGTAAACAACGGCTTCCCGCCTTCATCGATCGCTCCTTGCGCTCGGTATGCTGTCGCACTCATGTCCCGTCCCATCATAAGCCCGTCGTACTGCGTATTGCTGTTGGCCGGTCTGCTGGCCGCGCCGACAGCCTCCGCGCGCGAGGCCGTGGCGCGCATAGACCGCATCGAGACGGGGGTGGCCGACCTGGAAGAGGTGGTCGTCGAGCTGTCCTGGCCCAGGGACGAGGCCGAAGGCCAGCTGCGCCTGCGTGCCCGGGAGATCGACGCCCCCGCCCTCGGCTATCGGTTCCGGGATGTCAGCTGGGAGTGCCCGCTGCTGCGCGGCGCCGGCAATGCATGGCATTGCGAAGGACCGGTGTCCGGGGCGGTCGGCGTCGCGTCGCTGTCGGTGACGCTGGAGGACGAAGACGTTTCTGCCGAACTCCAGCGCGGTCCGGCGAACGTGCGTGTGCATCGCAGCGGGTCCTCGCCCGATGTCACCCGAATCGACCTGGTCGCCATCCCCCTGGCTTGGACCCAGGCCCTGCTGTCGAAGGCGTGGGAGGAGGGCCGGCTGGGGCAGGGACGGGTGGATGCGTCGCTGCAGGTGTCATCCATGGACGAGGGGATCGGAATCTCCGGCCCCTTGCAACTTGCTTCCGCGGGGCTGGATACGCCGGATGGGACCATCGCCGCGGCAGGCATCGACGGATCGCTCCAGCTCGACGCGACGATCGCCGATACCAGCACCGTCTCCGTTGACGGTGTGCTGGAGGGTAGCGAGCTGCTGTTTGGCAGTACCTATGTCGCACTCGGGCAGCGCCGCGTATCGCTGGGCATCCGGGCAATCCAGGAGGACACCCAGGGCTGGCGGCTTCCCGCCTTCAGCTGGAACGACCCCGGCATCTTCACGGCCGACGGCAGTGCGGTGTTTGGCGGCGAGATGGCGCTCGATGCGCTCGTCCTCGAGGCTTCGAGTCCCGACCTCTCACGGCTGGCCGATGGCTATCTCAGCGGCTGGCTGGGCACGGCAGGCCTGGCGGACCTGCGGTTGCAGGGCAGTGCCGACGCTCGGATCGAGTGGCTGGATGGCGCGCTGTCCGATGCGCTTGTGCGCCTGCATGCGGTGGATGTGGATGATCCCGCCGGCAGGTTCGAATTCGAGCACCTCGACGGCGACCTGCGCTTCTCCGGTGGGTCAGATGCGGCCAGCCAGCTGAGCTGGCAGGGTGGGACGCTCTACGGCTTGCCGTTCGGCGCGGCGCGGTTGCCGTTCTCGAGCAAAGGGGGTGCCATCTGGCTCAGGGAAGAGGTCGATTTCCCGATCCTCGGTGGCCAGGCAACGCTTTCGGACTTGCACATCGTCCCGCCCGGCGACGGGGCCGGCATGCAGATGGAGTTCGGCCTCGGGCTGGCGTCGCTGGATGTGTCCCGGCTGTCGGAGGCCCTGGGGTGGCCGGCATTCACCGGCGAGCTCAGCGGTACCCTCCCGAGCGCACGCTACGCCGACAACCGGCTGGTGCTGGACGGCGGGTTGGAGATGCAGTTGTTTGGCGGAAAGGTCACCGTCGGTTCGCTCTCGATGGAGCGGCCATTCGGCGTCCTGCCGACGCTGTCGGCCGACGTCGCCTTCGACGACATCGACCTGCTGGCACTCACTGGCGCCTTCGATTTCGGCAGCATCACCGGCAAGCTCGACGGTAGGGTGCAGGCCCTGCGTCTGGTCGACTGGCAGCCGGTCGCGTTCGATGCATGGCTGAACACCGACCGTCATCGTGGCGTACGGCAACGGATCAGCCAACGAGCCGTGCAGGACCTGACCAGCGTCGGCAACAGCTCGTTCGTGGGATCGTTGCAGGCGCAGCTGATCGGCTTCTTCGACGACTTCGGCTATTCCCGGATCGGCATCGGTTGCACCCTCGCCGACGAGGTCTGCACGATGACCGGGCTCGTACCTGCCGGCGCGGGCTTCGTCATCGTCGAGGGCTCGGGGTTGCCGCGGCTCACGGTGGTGGGCTTCAACCGCCGGGTGGACTGGCCGATCCTGGTCGAGCGCCTGCAGGCAGTTGGCAGCGGCGATGTGAAACCGGTCGTGGACTAGAGTAGTTTGGGCACTTTCCTGGAGAGAATTCATATGCGTCGTTGGATGGGTATCCCGGTCGCCGCCGTGCTGGTCACGGCCTGCGTCACGATCAACGTCTACTTCCCCGCCGCGGAGGCCCGCGAGGCCGCCAAGGAATTCGTCGACGAAGTGATCGGCGACAGGGCCACGACGCCGAACGAAGGAGCGCAGGAAGCCGGCGGTGGCCCCAGCGCTTCCCTGCAGCCGGTGTCCCTGCGCGAGCTCGCCTCGCGCGTGGACCTGTACTCGCTGGTCGGCATTGGCAGCGCCCACGCGCAGTCGCCGGACATCAACATCCGCACGCCCGCGATCCAGGCGATCAAGGCGCGCATGGCTTCGCGCTTCGACTCGACCCTGCGCGCCGGTTTCGATGCCGGTGCACTGGGCTTCTCGGGTGACGGCACCATCGTCGTACGTGATGCTTCGAAGCTTCCGTTGAAGGACCGGGCAGCGATCCAGCAGGCCGTTGCAGAAGACAACCGCGACCGCAATGCCGTCTATCGCGAGATCGCCGTCGCCAACGGCCACCCTGAGTGGGAGGGCCAGATCCGCGACGTATTCGCCCGCCAGTGGATCGAAAGCGCGCGCAGCGGCTGGTGGTACCAGAGCGGTGGCAGCTGGAAGCAGAAGTAGGCGGCGTCGCCGGCACGCGGGGGCGACGGTCTGAGACAATAGCCGGCCGTCATTCCCGCAGCATGCCGTGGCACGCCTAGACAAGACCCCGTTCCAAGCCGAAATCACCGATCTCACCCACGATGGCCGGGGCGTCGCGCGCCGGCCATCGGCCGTTCCGGGTGAGCCCGGCAAGGCCGTGTTCGTTGCCGGCGCGCTGCCGGGCGAAACCGTCATGGCGGTGCAGACCCGTCGCCACCGCAGCTACGACGAGGCGCAGGTGGTGGAGGTGCTGCAAGCCGCCCCGGAGCGCGTGGCACCGCGCTGTGCCCACTTCGGTACCTGCGCGGGTTGCTCGCTGCAGCATTACCAGGGCGATCGCCAGATCCTCGCCAAGCAGCGCGTCCTGCTGGAGAACCTTGAACGCATCGGCAAGGTGAAGCCCGGTCGCGTCCTGGAGCCGCTGGTCGACGCCGCCTGGGGGTATCGCCGCAAGGGGCGGTTCTCGGTGCGGCGGGTGGAGAAGAAGGGCAAGACCTTGGTCGGCTTCCGCGAGCTGGACCCACGTTTCGTCGCCGACATCCAGCACTGCCATACCGTCATCCCCGCGATCGGCGAGAAGGTCGGGGAACTCGCCAATTTGGTGGACGGGATGGAAGCCCGCAGTGATATCCCGCAGATCGAGTTCATCGCGGGAGACGACACCATCGCGTTGACCTTCCGGCACATGTCGCCCCTTTCGGAGGCGGACCGGGCGAGGCTGGTGGCGTTCGGACAACGGCACGGTTTCGCCATCTTCCTGCAGCCCGGGGGCGTCGACAGCGTCCATCCGATCTGGCCCGAGGCGCCCAGCCTGTCGTTCGCGCTGCCGCGCTGGGATCTCCGGTTCGCCTTCAAGCCGCTGGATTTCATCCAGGTCAACGCCGGCCTCAACCAGCGCATGATCGAGCGCGCGCTGGAACTGCTGGATGCCGGCCCGGATGACCGGGTACTGGACCTGTTCTGTGGTCTGGGCAACTTCACCCTGCCGCTGGCGCGCTCGGTGCGAGAGGTGGTCGGGGTGGAAGGCGAGGCGGGGCTGGTGCAGCGGGCGCGTGACAATGCCGCGGCCAACGGTGTCGACAACGCCGAGTTCCATACGGCCGACCTCGGCAAGGACCTCTCCGACCAGCCGTGGATGCGCGAGGGCTTCGACATGCTGCTGCTCGACCCGCCGCGTTCGGGCGCCGACTTCGTGCTGACCCAGCTGCCGTTGAAACAGTTCCGCCGCATCGTCTATGTCAGCTGCCATCCTGCGTCGCTGGCGCGCGATGCCGGCTACCTGGTCAACGAGAAGGGCTGGAAGCTGCAGGCCGCCGGCGTGATGGACATGTTCCCGCATACGGCGCACGTGGAATCCATCGCGGTCTTCGAACCGGCATGAGCCCGAAAAGACACCAGGAGAACCCGGCATGGCGATAGAGATCGAGCGGAAGTTCCTGGTCACCGGCGACGGCTGGCGTGCGGCCGCGCACGAGGTGGTCCCGATGACCCAGGGTTACCTCAACGACATCGCGGCGATGGACGAGGCCGCCGCCGGGTCGCGCATGAAGGCATCGGTGCGCGTGCGCATCGCCGGCGAGCGGGCCTGGCTGAACCTCAAGTCGCGCGAACTCGGCCATACCCGGCAGGAATTCGAATACCCGATCCCGGTCAAGGATGGCCGTGCGCTGCTGGCGCTGTGCGTAGGTGGTCTGGTCGACAAGCGTCGCCACCTGGTGCGCGTCGATGGCCATCTGTGGGAGGTCGACGAGTTCCTGGGCGACAACACCGGGCTGGTGGTCGCCGAAATCGAGCTTTCCAGTGCCGACGAGGCGTTTGAACTGCCGGGGTGGGCCGGTGCCGAAGTGACCGACCAACCCCGGTACTACAACCTCGCGTTGGCTTCCCGCCCGTACTCCGGCTGGAGCGCGGCCGAACGCCATCCGGGGAGCTAGGCGCCTTCAGCCGCGTCCCCGCCAACTGCGCGACAATGCCCGGCCGGGCATCCGCGCCCAAGCCATCGTCCAGGAGTCCCACATGCTCGTGATCGGCGTCGCCGGTACCGAACTCACCGTCCAGGAGCGCGACTGGCTGCAGCATGACGGCTGCGCCGGCGTGATCCTGTTCACCCGCAACTTCGCTTCCCGCGCACAGGTGGGAGAGCTCGCCCAGGCGATCCGCGAGGCGGCCCCCCGGCCGCAGCTCGTCTGCGTCGACCAGGAAGGTGGCAGAGTGCAGCGGTTCCGCGAGGGCTACACAGCGCTGCCGCCGCTGGAGGATTTCGGCCGCCAGTTCGCGGCCGATCGCGAAGGCGCACTCAAGCTGGCCCAGGAGCATGCGTGGCTGATGGCCAGCGAGATCAAGGCCAGCGGTGTCGACCTGAGCTTTGCGCCGGTGGTCGACCTCGGTCGTGGCAACCGCGCCATCGGCAACCGGGCGTTCTCGGATGACCCGGCCGTCGTGGCGGAGTTCACCCGCGCCTACGTGCGCGGCATGCAGTCCGCCGGCATGGCGGCCACCCTCAAGCACTTCCCGGGCCACGGTTCGGTGCTGGAGGACACCCACTTCGACGACGCCGTCGATCCGCGCCCGCTGGAGGAGATCCGCACCCTGGACATGGTCCCGTTCGTGGCCGGCATCGAGGCCGGTGCCGACGCGGTGATGATGGCCCACGTGGTCTATCCCGAGGTCGCGCCGGAGCCGGCGGGTTATTCGCGGCGCTGGATCGACGACATCCTGCGCAAGGAAATGGGTTTCCGCGGCGTGGTCTTCTCCGACGACATCGGCATGGCGGCGGCGTTCTCCGCCGGCGGCATCAAGCAGCGCGTCGACCTGCACCTGGATGCCGGCTGCGACGTGGTGCTGGTCTGCCATCCCGAACTGGTGGACGAGTCGCTGAAGGCGGTCGAAGGCCGCAGCCTCAACACGATGGCGCTGACCGGCCTGATCGGCCGTGGTGCGCGCGGATGGGAAGGGCTGATCGCCGAACAGCGATACGGCGACAGCCGTGGGCGCCTGGAGGGGCTGGCATGACCGCTTCGCTCGAACAGGTGCTGGCCACCGCCGACGTCATCCATGACCGTGCCAGCGTCGACCGTGCCATCGCCGCGATGGCCGCGGACATCGCGAAGGATTACGAAGGCACCGTGCCGGTGTACCTGACCGTCATGCACGGCGGCATGCCGTTCGCGGCACAACTGGCGATGGAACTGGGCGTGCTGCGCCAGGACCTCGAGTTCGACTACCTGCACGCGACCCGCTACCGCGGCGAGACTTCCGGCGGCGAGCTGGTTTGGAAGCACCGCCCGGCCACCGCGCTGCAGGGCCGGCGGGTGCTGCTGGTCGACGACATCCTGGATGAGGGCCACACCATGGCCGGCATCGTTGCCTGGTGCCGCGCACAGGGCGCCAGCGAGGTCCGCATCGCCGCGCTGGCGGTCAAGCAGCACGATCGCTGCGTGGAAGGCATGTGCGCGGACTATGTCGGCCTGCAGGTGCCGGACCGCTATGTCTTCGGGTTCGGCATGGACTACCACGAGCAGGGCCGCAACCTGCCGGCCATCTACGCACTGGCGGAGTAGGACATGGACCGTCTGATCGAACTCGCGGTCATCGGTGGCACCGGTCTGTATCAGTTGGCCGGGCTGGAGGACGTCGAGCCGCACCAGCCGGTGACGCGCTTCGGCGCACCGTCCGGGCCGATCCGGGTCGGTATGCTGGAGGGGCACCGGGTGGCCTTCCTGGCGCGCCATGGCGAGGAGCATTCGCTGCCGCCGCACCAGATCAACTACCGGGCCAACCTGGTGGCCCTGCAGGCGTTGGGCGCGCGCCGCGTGCTGGCGCTCAATACGGTCGGCGGCATCACCGCGCGCTTCGGCCCGCGGGTGCTCGCCTGTCCCGACCAGCTGATCGACTACACCTGGGGCCGCATCTCGACCCTTTGCGAGGAACCGGGCAGCGAAGTGATGCACGTGGACTTCGGCGATCCCTACACCCCCGGTCTCCGGCGTGAAGTGCTTGCGGCTGCCACCCGGGCCGGGGTGGCGCTGGAGGACGGCGGCTGTTACGGCGCCACCCAGGGCCCGCGGCTGGAAACCCGGGCGGAGATCGCCCGGATGCGCCGCGACGGCTGCGACCTGGTGGGCATGACGGGCATGCCGGAAGCCGCGCTCGCACGCGAGCTTGAGCTGGACTACGCCTGCCTGGCGGTGGTGGCGAACTGGGCCGCCGGTGCCGGCCCGGACGTGGCTGAAGTGATCACCCTGCAAGACGTGCTGGACAACGTGGCCGCCGCTTCCGCCGGCCTGCCGCCGCTGCTGCGGGCGTTGTTGTCGGCTGGCGCCGAGGCCTGATCAGTCGGTTGCGATTGTCAAGCGTGCGTTCAGTTTGCATACTCGGGTGGCGGTCGGTCCAAGATCCCCCGCGCCGATACGCGACATCGTACCCAGCACAGAGGTAGTCAAGGATATGCAGTACGGCACCGTGAAGTGGTTCAACGACGCCAAGGGCTTCGGTTTCATCTCGCCAGAGGATGGCAGCGCCGATGTCTTCGCACATTTCTCCGCGATCAATGCCAAGGGCTTTCGCAGCCTGCAGGAAGGCCAGCGCGTCAGCTACGAGCTGACCCAGGGGCCGAAGGGTGCGCAGGCATCCGACATCACCCCGGTCGAATGATCAGGTAGCAACGCGGCCCTGACGGAAGCCCCGCCCAGGCGGGGCTTTTTGTTGCCTCGCGTCCGGGGCCACTGCGTTAGATTCAGGACTGGCGCGCATGGAGTCAGAGATGGAGCCGATCGCTTTCGAGACCCACGAGGTCCTCAACCAGGTGCCGGATTTCGCGCCGCGCGACCTGTGGCTGGATGACCCGGCCCTGCGCGAGGCGGTGCAGCGGGAGGGTGCCGCCCACTTTGTCGGCCGCCTGCACGATTACGGCATGCTGGCCGGCAGCCACCTCTACGAACTGGGCTTCGAAGCGCACCGGGACCGCCCGAGGTTGCGCAGCCACGACCGCCGCGGGCAACGCATCGATCGCGTCGAATTCCATCCCAGTTACCACGCACTGATGCAGGCGGCGATCGGGAACGGCGTCGCCGGCCTGTCGTGGGAGGACGCGTCGCCGGGGGCGCACGTCGCGCGTGCGGCGCTGAGTTACCTGCACCACCAGGTCGAGCCCGGCACCAGCTGTCCGCTCACGATGACCCACGCCGCGGTGCCGGTCCTGCGGCGCGAGCCGGCCCTGGCGGAGTGGGCGCGGAAGGCGGCTGCACCTCGCTACGATCCGCGTGAACTGCCGATCGGCGCCAAGGCTGGCGTCACCATCGGCATGGGCATGACCGAGAAGCAGGGCGGCAGCGACGTTCGCGCCAACCAGACGGTGGCCACGCCGCGGGCCGATGGTGAATACGGGCTGGTCGGCCACAAGTGGTTCTTCTCCGCACCGATGAGCGACGGCTTTCTGGTGCTGGCGCAGGCGCCGGGCGGCTTGACCTGCCTGCTGATGCCTCGGAGGCTGCCGGATGGGGAGCGCAACGCATTCCGCCTGTTGCGGCTGAAGGACAAGCTCGGCGACTGGTCGAATGCGTCTTCGGAGGTCGAGTTCTGCGGTGCGCGGGCCTGGCGGATCGGGGACGAGGGGCGCGGCGTCCAGACCATCCTCGAGATGGTGATGTTGACCCGGCTCGACTGCATGCTCGGCGCCGCGGCCGAGATGCGCATGGCGCTGGCACACGCGATACACCATTGCCGGCACCGGGCCGCGTTCGGCAAGCGACTGGTGGAGCAGCCGTTGATGCTCAACGTGCTCGCCGACCTTGCCATCGAAGCCGAGGCCGCACTGGCGCTGGCGATGCGGGTCGCACGCGCGGTCGATGCTTCGCATGGCCAAGCGGCGGATCGGGAACAGGAGCGGGCGCTGGCCCGGGTGGCGACCGCCATCGGCAAGTACTGGACCTGCCGGCGCGCACCGATGTTCGTCAACGAGGCGCAGGAGTGCCTGGGTGGCAACGGCTACGTAGAGGAATCGATGCTGCCCAGGCTCTACCGCCAGGCGCCGCTGAACTCGATCTGGGAAGGCAGCGGGAACATCCAGTGCCTGGACGTGCTGCGGGCACTGGACAAGGAGCCGGAAACGCGCGAGGCGCTGTGGGCGGAGCTGCAGCGGGCTGGCGATGGGCATCCGGACCATGCTGCGGCGCTCGAGCGGTTACGCGCTCCGTTGCAGGATGGGGCGATGGTGGAGGAGTCGGGCGCCCGCCTGTTCGTGGAACAGCTGGCGCTGGCGATGCAGGGCAGCATCCTGCTGCGGGCCCACAGCCCGGCCGCCGACGCGTTCTGCCGCAGTCGCCTGGGCGGCGCACATGGTCGCGCAATGGGCACGCTGCCTTCGGGCCTGCCATTGCAGGAGATCGTGGCGCGGGCGCTGCCGGGACTGGAATAGACCATCCCGGAGCCGATACCCTGCGTCGGCCGGGTGGCCGGTAAGCTGGCGCACCCAGGCAAGGAGCACGCCAGCGATGATCGACCTCTACTACTGGCCAACGCCGAACGGCTACAAGATCCGGTTGTTCCTCGAAGAAGCAGGGCTCGAGCACCGCATCATCCCGGTGGACATCGGAAAGGGCGACCAGTTCGCTCCCGGTTTCCTGGCGATCTCGCCGAACAACAAGATGCCGGCGATCGTCGACCACGCGCCTTCGGAGCCGGGCGGGCCGCTGCCGGTGTTCGAGTCCGGCGCGATCCTGTTGTACCTGGCGGGCAAGACCGGCCGCTTCCTGCCGGTGGCTCAGCGGGATTACCTCGAAGCGCTGCAGTGGCTGTTCTGGCAGGTGGCGGGGCTGGGGCCGATGGCGGGGCAGGCCGGGCATTTCCGCGTCTACGCGCCCGAGCAGGTGCCCTACGGGATCGACCGCTACACCCGCGAAACCAACCGGCTGTACGGCGTGCTGGACCGGCAGTTGGCGGGCCGGGATTTCATCGCCGGCGAGTACTCGATCGCCGACATGGCCTGCTATCCATGGATCGTGCCGCACGAGTCGCATGGCCAGCGGCTGGATGAATTCCCGAACCTGGCCCGCTGGTTCGAAACGATCAAGGCCCGGCCGGCGACGACCAGGGTCTACGAGGATCCATCCAGCGCCTACTCCAGCAAGCCGCTGGGCGAGGACGAGCGCAAGGTGTTGTTCGGGCAGGGCAAGGCCTGACCCGTTGCGGGGCCAGGCCGGTGCGGTCACGGAAGGCGGTCAGTAGGTCAGGTTCACCTTGAGCCATGCGGTGCGGCCCGGCTCGTTGATGCGTACCGGGTCGGCGGGGTAACCGAAGTCGGCGTTGCCGGCCAGGTTGAGGTGCTCGCTGTAGGCGCGGTCGAAGATGTTGTCGATGCCCGCGGTCACCTGCACCAGGCTGTTCACGCGCCAGCCCGCGTTGAGCGAGACGGTGGCGAAGCCGGCGCTCGGGCCTAGGTCGCGTCCCACCACGTTGCCATCGCCCGGCGCCACCCGGCCCTGCGATGCCACCGCGCGCAAGAGCGCGCCGTAGGACCACGTGCCGTCGTCGCGGCCCAGCGTCAGGCGCCCTTCCAGCGGTGGCATCTGCGGAAGCGCGGCCCCGCTGTCCTGCTCGCCGCGGGCGTGGGCCAGCGTGGCGCCCACCTTCCAGAACTCGCGCGGACGATACTCGACGCCCAGTTCGGCGCCAGCCACCCGTGCGTCGATGTTGGTCGCCGTCGAAGCGGGCCCCATCATCCCGCCGGTGTCGTAGCGGAACAGGATGAAGTCATCGATCCGGCCGGCATAGGCGGACACCCAGGCATCGACCCGCTTGGTGCGGTACTGCAGGCCCACGTCCAGTTGCGTGGTTTTTTCCGTATCCAAACCGCTGAAGGCGTTCGGATACCCGGCCGGTCCGGCGTCGGCCGAGAACAGCTCCCAGTAGTCCGGCATGCGCTCGGTATGGCCGATGCCTGCATACCAGGTAAGTGGCTGGTTCGCGGCATCCTGTTCGAAGCGTGCGAAGCCGGCCACCAGCGTCTCCTTCCGGGTCACTCCGGCGGTCGGGTTGGGCATGGCTGCCCGCCCGACCGTCGCGCGCTCGTCATCGGCGGAAGCACGGTCGACCCGGGCGCCAGCCACCAGGCGGTTGCGTTCGGCGATGTCCCAGGTGCCCTCGCCGAAAACACCCAGGTTCGCGAAGCGCGCGTCGGTGATCCATGGCTGGGCGAGGTAGGCCCCGCGGCCCATGGCGCTGCGACGGCGGTGGCGGCTGTCCTGTGCGTCCACGCCTGCGGTCGCCTCCAGCGAGTCCAGCACCCAGCTGGCGGCGAAACGGCCGCCGCTGGTGGTGCGTTCGACATTGGATGCCATGGGCATCGGCATCATGCCGTCGGGGTTGGGATCACGCAGGGTGTAGTTGTCCATCACGTGGTCGGCGCGGTTGTGGAAGGCGGTGAACTCGATGTCCTCCAGTGGGCCGTTGAAGCCGGCCTTCTCGAAACGGAACCCGAGGTTTTCGCGGTCGAACCGGGTGCCGTCCATGCCGCGGGTCGCATAGCGCGACTCGCCGTCGCCGAACCCGGCCGAGAGCTCGAGCAGCGTGTCTGCGTCCGGAGTCCAGCCGAGCGCCACGTCGGCGTTCCACTTCTTCCATGCCGAGCCGACAGTCCGGCCGTCGCCGTCCTCGTAGTCGCCTGATTCGGAGCGATTGGCGCTGACGCGGGCATAACCGATCGGGGCACCGAGCGTCACGTCCAGGACCTGGTCGTTGCGGTCGAACGAGCCCCCCAGCAGGCTTCCCGCCAGCCGGACGCCGGGTGCGTCGAAGACCTCGCGGTCGCGCTCGAAGCGCACGGTACCGGCCGAGGCCCCGGGCCCCCACAACACTGTCTGCGGCCCCTTGACCACGACCAGGCTGTCGTAGGTTTCCGGAGACACGTAGGACATCGCGTTGTCGATGCGCGGGCGCTTCAGAGCGGGCGCGGTGGTCCGCGGGAGCCCAGGCCGGTCGGGTGCCATGCCGCACGGGGGCCGGCGTCGGCATTTGCGAACCGCTCAGCGCGGCGGTTGGCATGGGGAGGCGGACTCGCCGGGCCGGGCTGGCTGATCAACGACGCCAGCAACGGGCAGTAGGCGCAGTCTTCGAGGTGACCCGAAATCGGCGTGTCCGGCATCGCCGGAGCGGTGTCGGAGGCCGACGGCTCCGACGCCTGGATGAGCACCCCGTGGTGGGCGACCGTGGCGGCCGCCGAACCTTCCGCCCCGGCCAGCAACCGACCCGTGGTGGGGACCAGCATCACCAGCAGCGCAGCGACCAGTGCCAGGCGGCTCATGAAGCGGTGGAAGGTCGCGGTGTTCATCGTGAACACGATGCTATGCGCCCGCCTGAATGCGGGCGCTGATCCATGTCAAGTCTCAGTCGAGGAACTGCAGTTTCGCCAGTTCCGCGTACAGCCCGCCCTGTGCCAGGAGCTGTTCGTGCGTGCCTTCGGCCACGATCCGTCCGTGGTCCATGACCACGATGCGGTCGGCCTTGAGCACCGTGGCCAGGCGGTGGGCGATCACCACGGTGGTGCGGCCTTCCATCAACGCGTCCAGTGCCTGCTGGACGGCCCGCTCGCTCTGGGCGTCCAGTGCGCTGGTGGCTTCGTCGAGCAGCAGGATCGGAGCATCCTTCAACAGCGCCCGGGCGATCGCGATGCGTTGCTGCTGTCCGCCCGACAGGCGGGCGCCGCGTTCGCCGAGTTCGGTGTCCAGGCCCTGCGGCAGCGCTGCGATGAAGTCGGTGGCATGCGCCGCCTCGACCGCGCGGTCGACCTCGGCGTCGCTGGCCTCCAGGCGCCCGTAGCGGATGTTGTCGCGGGCGGTGGTGGCGAAGATGGCGGGTTGCTGGGGCACCAGGGCAATGGCCTCGCGGAGCCGTGCCGGATCGAGCTGGCGGACGTCCAGGCCGTCGATGCGCAGCATTCCGCTTTCCGGATCGTGGAAGCGCAGCAGCAGTGACAGCACCGTGCTCTTGCCGGCCCCGGACGGACCGACCAGCGCGACCGTCTCGCCCGGCGCCACTTTCAGCGAGAAGTGCTCCAGTGCGGGCGCATCGGGACGCATCGGGTAGTGGAAGGTGACGTCGTCGATGTCGATTTCGCCACGCACCGGATCGGGCAGGGCCAGCGGTTGCGCGGGCGTGGTGATGGCGGCCTGCTCGTCGAACAGCTCGGTCACCCGTCCCATGCCGCCGGCCGCGCGCTGGAGGTCGTTCCAGACTTCCGCCAGCGACCCCACCGAGCCGCCGCCGATCAGCGCGTACAGCACGAACTGGCCGAGCGTGCCCGCGCTCATCGTGCCTTCCATGACGTCGTGGGCGCCCGACCACAGCACCAGCGTGATGGCCCCGAACACCAGCACGATGGCGATGGCGGTGACCCAGGCCTGGGCCTGGATGCGGCGGCGGGCGGTGGCCACGGCGATCTTCAGGGCCTCGCTGAATCGGCCGAGCTCGTAGGGCTCGCGCGCATGCGCCTGCACCGTCGCCACCGCGCCCAGTGTCTCGTTGGCCAGCGCGTTGGCATCCGCCACGCGGTCCTGGCTGGCGCGGGAGATCTTCTGCAGGCGGCGGCCGCCCAGCACGATCGGCAGCACGGCCAGGGGGATGCCGACCATCGCATACGCCGCCAGGTGCGGACTGCTGATGAACAGCATCACGATGCTGCCGACGAAAGTCACCAGGCTGCGCAGGGCCACCGACATGCTGGTGGCGATCACGCCGCGCAGCAGTTCGGCGTCGGCGGTCAGCCGAGAGACCAGCTCGCCGGTACGGCTGCGGTCGTGGAAGCCGGCGTCGAGGCTGATCAGGTGCGAGTACAGCCGCCCGCGCAGGTCGGCCACCACCCGCTCGCCCAACAGCGAGACGAAGAAGAAGCGCGCCGCCGTGGCGATGGCCAGCGCCACCGCGACCGCGAACAGCAGCATGAACGCCCGGTCGATGGCGCCGCCGCCCCCCTCGGCAAAGCCCTGGTCGATCATGGTCTTGAACGCCACCGGCAGGCTCAGCGTGGCGGCCGACGATGCGGCCAGCGCCAACAGCCAACCGCCAAACAGCGCCCGGTGCTTGCGCACGAACGGCCAGAGGGTACGCAGGCGGCTGACGGGGGCCTTGGCAGGCGGAGTGGTGTCCTTCCCGGACTCGATCGGATCAGTCATCCCGCCATTGTCCGCCATCGGCCGCCGGGCGTCTCGGGCGGCAGGCGGCAGCACTTCAATCCGATAGGGTCGCCCGGTCGCGGGTGGCGTCCCGCAGGTGGTCCGCCAGCGCCTCCAGCCGGTCGGCGGGCAGCCGCAGGCGCAGGCGGGCGCCCCCGGCATCGAAGTGCTCCTCGAGCTTCTCTGCGCCGTGGGCGGTGGCGCAGGCGTGGACCGGGCCGGTATCGGCAAAGGCGTAGTGCACGGTGCATTGCGTCCACTGCACCAGCTCGCTGCGTTCGGCGGTACGCAGGCACTCGGCGGCGCAACCGCCGTAGGCACGTACCAGCCCGCCTGCCCCCAGCTTGATGCCGCCGTACCAGCGCGTCACCACCACCACCACCTCGTCCAGCCCCTGGCCATCGATCGCGGCCAGGATCGGCCTGCCAGCGGTCCCGGCAGGCTCGCCATCGTCGCTGGAGCGGTACAGGTCCCCGATCCGGTAGGCCCAGCAGTTGTGGGTTGCCGCGGGATCACCGACTTCCTCGACGAAGGCCAAGGCCGCCGCGGGGGAATCAACCGGACCGGCGAGCGCGAGGAAGCGGCTGTGCTTGACCTCGATTTCATGGCGTTCGCGGCGGGCGAGGGTGAATCCGCTCATCGCCCCGGATCTGTCGCACGTCGCAGGGTGGCCAGGTCCGGCGGCAGCTCGATGTCCGGGTGGGCTTCGCGCAGGGCATCCAGGCTCCGGCGCGCCTGCTCCAGGTTCCCGCGCTCGCGCCTTTGCCGGATGCGCTCGATCCAGACTTCGGGTGCCAGGCCCAGGTCGGCCTCGATGGGGAGGTCGTCGACCGTGAGGCCGCGGTCCTCGATCGGCTCGGCCCTGGCAGCCGTCGCTTCAGCCGCAGCCGGGGCAGATCGCGAGAGGCGCTGGCGCGAAGCGGAGGCCGTCGCTTCCGCTGCGTCTGTGCTTGCGCTTTCCCGGTCGATATCCATGGGCGCAGGGTCGGAGATGCCTTCGGGTACGGCCCGCACTTCGCTCTGCAACCGCGAGGCTTCACGTGGCGCCGCCGCCGCGGGTGACGGTGGTGCCGGTGGTGCCGGTGGTGCCGGGGCTACGACCGGAGGCGGGGGTGGCGGCGCGGCCGAGCTTGGAGGAGCCGCCGGTTTGGCCACTGGCGGCGGGGGCGTCGCCGGTGCCGGCTCCGGAGGGGGCGCGGGTAGCGCTTCGTAGAGTGCGGGTGCCGGAGCGGGCTCGGCGGGCTTGATGGCAACACCTTCGGCCGCCGTGGCAGGCCCTTCACCGGCCGTCGCTGGCAACTCCTGGGTGGGACGCAACTGCCAGGTGACGCCGACCGCCAGTGCGAGCATCGCCGCCAGTCCGGCCATGGCAGGCCAGCGCTTCGGCTTCCGCCGCCCGGGGTTCGCGGCGGCGTGGGCGGCAGCGAGGATGGCGGCATCCACGCCCGTCGGCGGATCTCCATGGGGGCCCAGGCGCGCCAGGCGATCGGCCCATTCGCGCTCCTGTGGATCCAAAGGTTCTTTCCGGGGCGTTGTCATGGAGTTAGCTCCGCGCGCAGCTTGTCCATCGCGTACCGCAACCGCGACTTGACGGTTTCCCGGCCCACTCCCGTCACCTCTCCGATCTCCTCCAGGCTCAGTTCCTGTTCCAGTCTCAGTGCCAGCACCAGGCGCTGCTCGTCCGGCAGTTGTTCCATCGCCAGTTGCAGGCGGCGTCTCTGTTCGAATTCCGACAGCACGTGTTCCGGGGTGGACGGATCGGCCTCGCGGTTGATCCTGTCGTCGCTGTCCGCGGGCGCAGGCGGCCGGTGGCGCGATGCCCGCCAGTGGTCGTTGAGGCGGTTGTGGGCGATGCGGAACAGCCAGGCGCGGAATCCGCCGTCCGGTTGCCAACCCGCGCGGGCGCCGATCACCCGTTGCCACACGTCCTGGAACATCTCGTCCGCCAGCGCAGGCTGCCGCAACTGGCGTAGCAGGAAGCCATACAGCGGCCTGCGGTGCCGGGCGTAGATCTGCTCGAACGCGCTCGCATCCCCGCTGCACCAGGACAGCATCAGGACCTCGTCGCTTGCATCTGCGGGCGCATTCATCCGCTGCAGGTTAAGCGGTGGAAGCAGGTCCGCAAAGCCGGTGGCGCCGTGTCCGGGAAATTTACGACAGGAATCCATTGTTGATGGAACGCCCGGGCACGGCCTGCGGGGTTGCCATGCCGAAAGTCCCGCGAACCCTGCCGGCGCGCTATCCTCGGCCGATCGGGGGCGATTCGGCGAGAGCCACGGGATGCAGCCAGGACCAGCAGAGCACACGGAAGCCGTGCAGTCGGGGCGGGGCGCGGGTTCGCTTGCGGCCGTCCTGCAGCAGGCGCTTCCGGCCGGGGCGGAGGTCGCCGTGCGCTGGCGTGAAGGGGCCGGCGCGCCGGGCGGCTCGGCGAGCGCCGGGGTGAGCGCTGCGTTGTCGGACCGCGCGGAGCACCTGCTGCTCGGCCGTCCGGGGCACCACTCGGAAAGCACCGGTCCGCTCGACCAGGCCTGGGAAGGAGAACATGGCCGCGCCGCCATCGCGGTGGATCTGGCCGGGGAAGTGGTGCCAGCCATGCAGTCGGCGTGGTCGTGCCTGGCGCGCCGCCTGGTCGACGCGCACCTGGAGAAGGCACGCACCCGGGCACGCGTGGAGTCGCTGGAGAAGTCCGAGCGGCTCCAGCAGGCGTTGTACGAGATCGCCGACCTCGCAGGCTCCGACCTGGAGATGGCGCGCATGCTCGAGCGCATCCACGGTGTCGTCGGCGGGCTGATGTATGCCGAGAATTTCTACATCGTGCTGTACGACGAGCTGCGCGACACCTTCCGCTTCCTCTACTTCGCCGATCGCATCGATTCCTACGTCGCCGAGCCCGAGCGCGAGATCCATGCTGCGGAGATGCCCAACAGCCTCACCCTGGCGCTGCTGCGGCATGGTGAGCCGGCGCAGGGCTCCTCCGACCGGGTGCGCGCGCAACTGGGCGTGGAGCGCGACGACAACCACGGTCCCGACAGCCAGGACTGGCTGGGCGTGCCCATGCGCCGCGACGACCGGGTCTGCGGCGCGGTGGTGGTGCAGAGTTATGACCGCCCCTTCAGCTACGGCGAGGAGGAACGCGCGCTGCTCGTCTTCGTCGCCCAGCACATCCTGACGGCGCTCGACCGGCACACCGCGCGGGAGCAGCTCGAGCGCCGGGTCGAGGAGCGCACCCAGGCCCTGCAGCAGAGCAACCGCGACCTCCAGGCAGAGATCGTCGAACGCCAGCGTTCGGAGCGCCTGCAGCGCGCGCTGTTCCGCATCGCCGAGCTCTCGATCACCTCAGAGACGCTGGAGCGGTTCTACGCCCAGGTCCACGATGTCGTGGGCGAGCTGCTCTACGCGCGCAATTTCTACATTGCGCTGGTGTCCGACAACGGCAAGCAACTGGAATTCCCGTATTCGATCGACGAGCGCGACGTCGCACGCGACAGCCGGCCAATTGGTATGGGCATGACCGAGTACGTCATCTCCAGTGGCAAGCCCTTGCTGGCCGACCGCAGCCGGATCAGCGAACTCGAGGCGCGCGGGCGCTTGCGCAGCCACGGCACGCTGTCGCACTGCTGGCTCGGCGTGCCCCTGTACCGCGAGGAGGCGGTGGTCGGTGTCATCGTGGTGCAGAGCTATTCGCCCGCGATCGGGTTCACCTCGCGTGACCAGGACCTGCTGACCTTCGTGGCCCACCACATCGGGATCGGCCTGGCGCGCAAGCAGGGGCAGGACCGGCTGGTTTCCGCGCATGCCGAGCTCGAACAGCGGGTCGAATCGCGGACACGCGAGCTGGCGATGGCGAATGCGGAGTTGCTGGAGCAGATCGGCGAGCGCATGCGGGCCGAACAGCAACTGACCCACCAGGCGCGGCACGATGCCTTGACCGGTTTGCCCAACCGCCACCAGTTGCTGGACCGGCTCGCCGGGGCGATCACCGCCGCCCGCACCCGGACCCGCCCGGGCCGGGCAGGCCCGCAGCCGCGCGCGTTCGCAGTCCTGTTCCTGGACCTGGACAGGTTCAAGCTCGTCAACGACAGCGTCGGCCATTCCGCCGGCGACGACCTGCTGGTGGAGGCCGGTCGCAGGATCGTCGCCACGGTGCGTGGCGACGACACCGTGTCGCGGCTGGGCGGCGACGAGTTCGCGATCCTGATCGACGACATCGACGGTCTGCACGTCGCGGAGGACCTCGCCCAGCGCATCCTCCATGCGTTGGGGCAGCCGTGCTGGGTCGGAGGCCGGGAGGTCTTCCCTTCGGCCAGCCTGGGCATCGCGATGTGGCACCCGCGCTACCACAACGGCGCCGAGCTGCTGCGGGACGCCGATGCCGCGATGTATCGCGCCAAGGCCGGGGGACGGGACCGCTGGGCGGTGTTCGATGAAGCAATGCGCGAGCACGCCGTGCAGATCCTCGACCTGGAGGCGGACCTGCGCCGCGCCATCAACGTCGACAGTTTCGTGGCCTATTACCAGCCCATCGTGCGCTTGAGCGACCGCACCGTGATCGGTCACGAGGCACTGCTGCGCTGGCGCCACCAGGAGCGTGGGCTGCTCAGCCCGGGGGAGTTCATCGGCCTGGGCGAGGACAACGGCCTGATCGAAGAAGTCGACTGGTTGATGTACGCGCAGGTGATATCGCGGCTGGCGCGGGGCGGGGAAGGGTACATCTCGATCAACGTCTCGCCGCGCCACTTCCGTGCGCCCGACTTCGCCGACCGCTTGCTGCGGCTGGTCGATGCCGCCGGCGCGGATCCCTGCCGCCTGCGCATCGAGATCACGGAAGTGGCTCTGCTCGACGACGTGCCACGCGCCCTGCGCACGCTGAGGACGCTGCGCAGCCACGGGATCATGGCCCAGCTCGACGATTTCGGCACCGGCTACTCCGCCCTGTCGTACCTGCACCGGTTCCCGATCGAGTGCCTGAAGATCGACCAGAGCTTCGTCGCCGGCCTGGTCGGCGACAGCCGGACCGAGAGCATCGCGGTGGTGCGGGCGATCCAGGCGTTGGCCGGTACGCTTGGCATCTACACCATCGGCGAGGGGATCGAGACCGAGGAGCAGCGGATCGCCCTGCGCGAGCTGGGCTGCACCTGCGGGCAGGGTTTCCTGCTGGGTCGCCCGGCCGAGCAGATGCACCCGGCCGGGGACCTGGCCATCAGTTCCTGAGCGACTCCCCTGTGGGACCCATGACGGTGCCGCCGCTCAACATCCGCGCCTGCTCCACCAGTTCGATGAACTCCCGTGGTGCCAGTCGTTGTCCACGATCACCGGTGCGGGCACTGGCGAGGATCCCTTCCCAGCCCCAGCCATCGGTGCGGGTGCCGCCGCGCAGGGCATCGGCAAACCCGGCGACGGTCGCGGCCAGCTTCATCGCTTCACCCGGCTGCGTGCCGGGCGCTGTCGGCAGCACCGGGGCTTCGATCAACTTGCTGTGCGTCGTGCCGGGGTCCTTGTAACGAAGCCGTACGTGGGCGAGTTCTTTCGCATTGGCATCGCCGGTAGCGACTGGTGGGGCGCCATAGCGCAGCGCCGGCAGGCGTGCCGCCGGTGAACCGACCAGCGTGATCTCGTACAGCGCGGTCACCTCGTGCCCCGCGCCGATCTCGCCGGCATCCACCTTGTCATTGGCGAAATCCTCGTTGCGTAGCACGCGGTTTTCGTAGCCCACCAGCCGGTACTCGGCGACCCGCGCCGGGTTGAACTCGACCTGCACCTTCACGTCGCTGGCGATGGTCAGCAGGGTCGACCCCATCGACTCCACCAGCACCCGCCGCGCCTCCAGCGCGCTGTCGATGTAGGCATGGTTGCCGTTGCCCAGGTCCGCCAGGCGCTCGGCCAGGGCGTCGTTGTAATTACCACTGCCGAAGCCGAGCGTGGTCAGGGCGATGCCGCTGTCGCGCTGGTCGGCGACCAGGGTCTCCAGTGCATTCTGGTCCACGGTGCCGACGTTGAAGTCGCCATCGGTGGCCAGCAACACCCGGTTGGCGCCGCCTTCGATGTACGCCTGTCGCGCCATCGCATACGCGAGCTTGATGCCTTCGCCACCGTTGGTGCTGCCGCCGGCCTGGAGCTGCTCCAGCGCGGCGAGGATCTCGCCCTGCCGGTCACCCGGCGTCGGGGCGAGCACCAGGCCCGCCGATCCCGCGTAGGCGACGATGGACACGCGGTCCTGCGGACGCAGTTGGCGCACCAGCATGCCCATGGCGCGCTTGAGCAGCGGCAGCTTGTCGGGCGAGTGCATCGATCCCGAGGTGTCCACCAGCAGCACCAGGTTGGCCGGCGGCAGTTCGTCGCGCGGGATGTCGTAGCCCTTGATGCCGATCATCAGCAACTGGCGATCGGCGTTCCAGGGCGCGGCGGCGACCTCGGTGCTGACCCGGAACGGCGTCGCGCGGTCGGCGGGAGCGGGGTGTCCGTAGTCGAAGTAGTTGATGAACTCTTCGGCACGCACGGCATCGGCCGGCGGGCGGATGCCATCGGTGAGCATGCGTCGCACGTTGCTGTAGCTGCCGGTATCGACATCGATGGAGAACGTCGACACCGGTTGCTCGGAGGCGCGCTGGACCGGATTGTCCTCCACCTCGGCATAGCGCTCGGTATTCGCGGGTGGGGAGACCGCGAACATCTTCGCGGGGTTCGCCATCGAGGCCATCGGTGCCGGTGGCGCGGCCGGCGCGATCGGGGGCGCGGGAACATCGAGCGGAGACGGGTCATCCACGACGATCGGTGGTGCAGTACGTTCCGAAGCCCGCGTGCCCCCGGATTCGGCTGCCACGGGCGAGTCATGGGTTGTGCTGCAGGCGGCCAGCGCGAGGGCGGCTAGCACCGCGGCGGCCAGGCGCGCGGCGCCGCCTGATGGCGCGACGGATCGCGAGGCAGTGCTGGTGGTGTTCGACGTGCTCTGGTGCATACCGGTCTCCTTGTCGTTGCGAGGAGCTTAAACGCACGACAAGGACAATCGGGGTTGGCAGTGCAGGCCGCCCGGCCTGCTATCCAGCGTCGCGGATGACAAGGAGCCGTTGTTCGGTCATGTCTTCGATCGCGTATCGCACGCCTTCGCGGCCCAGCCCGGATTGCTTCACACCGCCATAGGGCATGTTGTCGACGCGGAAGCTGGGGATGTCACCGATCACGACCCCGCCCACCTTCAACCGCTCCCAGGCGCGCATCGCATGGTCCAGCCGTGCGGTGAACACGCCGGCCTGCAAGCCGAATTCGCTGTCGTTGACCGTATCCAGCGCCTGCTCGAAGTCGTCGAACGGCTCCATCATCGCGACCGGCCCGAATGCCTCCTTGCGATAGAGGTCGGCTTCGCGCGGAACGTCCTCCAACAGCCATGCCGGCAGCATGTTGCCTTCCCGGGGGCCGCCGGCGAGTTTCCTGGCACCGGACTTGCGGGCCGATGCGATCCAGCCTTCGACCCTGCGCGCGGCCTCCTCGTCGATCATCGGTCCGATGAAGGTGTCCTCGTCGCGCGGATCGCCCATGGGAAGCTTCGCCACCGCCGCCTTCAGCTTCCGCCGCAGCGCGGTGTAGATGTCGGCATGGGCGAGGATGCGCTGCACGCTGATGCAGCTTTGGCCGGACTGGTAGTAGGCCCCGGACACCAGGCGCTCGACCACGTGGTCCAGATCCAGGCCGGGGTCGGCGTCGACGATGCAGGCGGCGTTGCCGCCAAGCTCCAGCACCACCTTCTTGCGTCCAGCCCGCGCCTTCATGTCCCAGCCGACCAGTCCGCCGGTGAAGCTCAGCAACGCGATGCGCTCGTCCTCCACCAGTGGGGCGGCGTCCTCGTTGGAGCAGGGCAGCACGGAGAATGCGCCTTCGGGGAGGTCGGTTTCGGCCAGGACCTCGGCGATGATCAGCGCTCCGATGGGCGTCTTGGCTGCGGGCTTGAGCACGAACGGACAACCGGCCGCCACCGCTGGCGCCACCTTGTGCGCCACCAGGTTCAAGGGGAAGTTGAACGGCGTGATGAAGCTGCAGGCCCCGATGGGGAACCGGCGCGTCATGCCACGATAGCCGCGGGTGCGTTCCGACACCTGCAGTTCGATCACCTCGCCACCGATGCGGGTGGCCTCCGACGCGGCCATCCGGAAGGTGTCGACCAGTCGCTCGACCTCGCCACGGGCGTCGCCTATCGGCTTTCCCGCCTCGATGCACAGTGCGTGGGCGAGTTCCTCGCTGCGTTCGCGGAACCTGCGGACGCAATGCTCCAGTACGTCCCGCCGCGCGTCCGGCGTGAAAGCCGACATAGCGTCGCGGGCGGCATGCGCAGAAGCGATGGCCTTCTCGACGGCAGCGGCATCGCCCATCGCGACGCGGGTGGCCACGCGGCCGCTGTACTTGTCGCGGACCTGCAGGTCGGCGTTGGGCTGCAACGGCCGGCCGGCGAGGTAGTACGGGTACTGCTTCTTCAGCTTTGGCATCGCGGGGGTCCTGGTGGGGGCCAGCACCCGAGGTTACTACTCCACGCGTAACCGCAACTGCCCATCCGCCAGCCGCGCATCGAGGCGGTCACCGGGGGCGGCATCCAGCGCGGAGCGCACGATCCGGCCGTCCTGGTGCTGGAGGATGGCGTAGCCACGGGCGACCGTCGCCAGCGGGCTCACAGCCTCCAGAGAACGCGCGAGCCCGCGCAGCTGCCTGGCGTCGTCGGAAAGGCGTCTTGCGATCGCCGCCTGCGGCCGGTTGGACACCGCGGCGAGGCGCTCACGCAGACGGATGAGGCGGCGCCCGGGATGGGCGGCCCGCAGCACCGCGTCGGCATGGCGGACCCGGGCGCGGTCCTGCTCGAGCCGCCGCGCCAGAGCCGCGGAAAGTCGGCGCAACGCTTCGGCCTGCCTGCGACACAGCAGGTCCAGTCGGGCCCGTGGCCGCATCGCGTTCAAGCGCAGGGCAGCCCGGTCGGTACGCTGCATCAGTCGGTGCAGCCTCTGGGACTGGTGGCTCCGGAGTCTTGCTTCGAGCGTTCGCAGGCGCCGGGCAAGATCATCGGAAGCAGGCACCAGCAGCTCGGCGGCGACCGACGGCGTGGGTGCCCGCAGATCGGCCGCGAAGTCCGCCAGGCTGAAGTCGGTTTCATGGCCGACGGCGGAGACCAGCGGGACCTGGCATGTCGCAATCGCCCGCGCGAGGTGCTCGTCATTGAACGCCCACAGGTCTTCGAGCGAACCGCCACCGCGCGCCAGCACGATCACGTCGTAGCGTCCGGATGCCTCGGCACGCTGGAGCATGCGGGTGATCTGCGCCGCGGCGGCCGCTCCCTGCACCTGCACCGGCAGCACGTCGGCCTCGACCAGCGGGAAGCGCCTGCCCAGCACGCTCAGCACGTCCCGGACCGCCGCGCCCGTGGGCGAGGTGATGACGGCGATCCGCCTGGCGAAGGCGGGCAGGGGGCGCTTGCGGGCGTCATCGAACAGTCCTTCCGCCTGCAGGCGGGCCCGCAACTCGTCGAACGCGCGCCGGAGCGCACCTTCCCCCGCCTCCTCCATGTGGTCGAGCACCATCTGGTACTCGCCGCGTGCCTCGTACAGCGTCACCCGTCCGCGCGCCATGACCCGCATGCCTTCGCGCGGCACGAACTTCAACCAGCTGCTCTTGGGCTTGAACATCGCGCAACGCACCTGTGCGCGCGCATCCTTGAGGGTGAAGTAGAGGTGCCCGGACGCGGGACGCGCCACGTTGCCCAGTTCCGCCTCCAGCCAGACCAGGGGGAAGGAACCCTCCAGCAGGTCGCGCGCCAGGGTGTTGAGCTGGCTCGGCGTCAGGACGTCTCGGGCGGGGTCTTCCAGGGGCATGGCAGGGCCGGGCGGTGCGGCCCGATACCCTAGCGCAGCGACCCGCCACGGTCACCTGGATGCGGCCGAGACTGACCGGGCAGTCAGGCCGGCGGCGGTACAATGCGCGCCATGAATCCCGATGCACACGGCCCCGACGCCGCTCCCACCTTCGGTCCGCAAGCGCGCCGCCATACCCGACCCGTCGATATCGGTGGCGTGACGGTGGGTGGCGGTGCGCCAGTGGTGGTGCAGTCCATGACCAACACCGATACGGCCGACATCGACGGCACGGTGAAGCAGGTTGCGCAGCTGTGGCGCGCCGGCTCGGAGCTGGTGCGGCTCACGGTCAATACGGCCGAGGCCGCCGCCGCGGTGCCCCGCATCCGCGACAAGCTGGCGATGATGAACGCGCCGGTGCCGCTGATCGGCGACTTCCACTACAACGGGCACCAGTTGCTGGCAGGCGAGCCGGCATGCGCCGAGGCGCTGGCCAAATACCGCATCAACCCCGGCAACGTCGGCTTCGGCAAGAAGCGCGACAGCCAGTTCGCCACCCTGATCGAGTTCGCCATCAAGTACGGCAAGCCGGTGCGCATCGGTGCCAACTGGGGTTCGCTCGACCAGGCGCTGGCGACGCGCCTGATGGACGAGAACCATGAGCGGGCGGTGCCGTGGGAGGCGGGCAGGGTGCTGCGCGAGGCGCTGATCCGCTCCGCACTGGATTCCGCCGGGCGTGCGGTCGAACTGGGGCTGCCGCCGGAGCGCATCGTGTTGAGCGCGAAGGTCAGCGGCGTGCAGGAGCTGATCGCCGTCTATCGCGAGCTCGCCCGGCGCGGCGACCATGCCTTGCACCTCGGGCTGACCGAGGCCGGGATCGGCAGCAAGGGCATCGTGGCGTCGTCCGCGGCGCTCGCGGTGCTGATGCAGGAGGGGATCGGCGACACCATCCGGATTTCGCTGACCCCCGAGCCGGGCCAGTCGCGGACCAACGAGGTGGTGGTCGCGCAGGAGTTGCTGCAGACGATGGGGCTGCGCGCGTTCACGCCAATGGTCACCGCATGCCCCGGCTGCGGGCGCACCACCAGCACCTTCTTCCAGGAGCTCGCGCAGAAGGTGCAGGAGCACGTCCGCGCCCGCATGCCGGAGTGGAAGGTCACGCATCCGGGCGCGGAGAACCTCACCTTGGCGGTCATGGGCTGCGTGGTGAACGGACCTGGCGAATCGCGCCATGCCAACATCGGCATCTCGTTGCCGGGCACGGGCGAGGCACCTTCGGCCCCGGTGTTCGAGGACGGCGAAAAGACCGTGACACTGCGGGGGGAGCGCATCGCCGACGAGTTCGTCGGACTGATCGACAGCTACGTGGAGCGGCACTATGGCGGCCCCAGGCCCGACTGACCCGGCTTCCGGCTCCGCGCAAGGCGCCGTACGCGCCGAGCGTCGGATACTGCTCGAACTCTGGGAACGTCACGGCGGGAGCCTGCTGCTCGCGTTCTTCAGCTTGCTGTTGCCCTTGTGGCTTTTTGCGGAACTCGCGGACGAAGTCGCCGACCGGGAGGGATTCGCATTCGACGAGCCACTGCTGCTTTGGGCCCAGGGTCTGGCGAGTGAAGGGCTGGACCGGTTCTTCGTGGTGGTGACCGACCTGGGTTATCTGCACGGGGTGGTGCCCCTGGACATCCTGCTGGTGCTGTCGCTGTTCGCGATGCGGCGGTTGCGCGAGGCGACGTTCGCCGCCGTGGCGCTGGGTGGGTCGGCCTTGCTCAACATGGGAACGAAGCTGGTGTTCGCGCGTGAGCGGCCATCGTTGTGGGAATCCATCACACCCGAGCTCACCTACAGCTTCCCCAGCGGGCACGCCATGGGCTCGGCCACCCTGGCATGCGTGCTGTTCCTGCTGGCATGGCATACCCGCTGGCGCTGGGCTGCGGCCGTGCTCCTGCCGCCGGCGGTGGTGCTGGTCGGTTTCTCGCGGATCTACCTCGGGGTGCATTACCCGTCGGACATCCTGGCCGGCTGGGCCGCGGCCAGTGCGTGGGTCGGAGTGTCGTACTTCGTGCTGTTCCGCTTCCACGCCCGGCCCTGGCAGACAGGGTTCGACCAGTAGCGGGCGCGGAAACCGCTGCTGCGTCGCGTCAATATTCCTGGAACATTGTTTCGTCCGTGTTGCAGGGGGCTGCATTGCTCGGCCACGCCGCGACGCAAGAACTGGCGGGGCCTGCAGCGTCCGGGACGGACCTGGGGGTATGGCCATGGAGGGCCGGAGCCCGCTGCGGCGCTCCGGACACCGGTTGACGTGCCCGTCATGTGACGCATAGCGTCAGCCGGTCGCCGTTTTCGGCACTGCGACGATCCGAAGGGTCGATCCACATCCGGATTGATGGCTGCCGGTACCTACCGGTCAGGGACGATCCTGCGGAACAGGGGGAAAAGCTGAATCCGCGCCACCGCATCGCGGTGGACGTTCTCATGGAAAAGAGGAGTTTCGGGATGTCACCTACCCCGCGTTCGAATCGAATCAAGCTGCTGGTCGCCGCGATCGGCATGGTCGCCGCATCGGCCGCCACGGCAGCCACCACCCAACAGGTTCCGCAGCAGGATCTCGGCGGCATGCCGACGGACCGCCTGTCGGCCCAACTGGGCCTTGGCGCCGGAATGGCGCTCACCGAGCGCACCGCCGGTCCGCTCAGCAATGGCACCCGCACCGTGCGCATGCAGCAGACCTACCGCGGCGTGCCGGTGTACGGCCACAGCGTCGCCGTCGTCCAGGATGACCGCGGCAACGCATTGCGCGTCCGTGGCCAGGTGCTGGAGGACGTCCAGGTGGACCTGCCTTCGGTCACGCCGAAGCTGAGCCCGCAGCGCGCGCAGGCGATCCTCGCGCGCAACACCCAGGCACTCGCCAGGGGGGCGGACATCAGCGTCGAGCAGACCAGGCTCTTCGTCTACGCGGAACAGGGGCCGGCCCGGCTGGTGTACGTGACTTCGTTCTTCGCCGATGACGGCGTGGCGCCGACGCGCCCGACCGCCATCATCGACGCCAATACCGGCGAAGTGCTCGACCAGTGGGAAGGCCTGACCTACGCCGACGGCTTCGGCCCGGGTGGCAACGAGAAGATCGGCCGCTATGACTACGGCACCGACTATCCCGCGCTGGACGTGCAGGAATCGGGCAGCACCTGCTCGATGGTGAACACCAACGTCGAGACGCACAACTTCAACCACGGCAGCAGCGGTCCGATCCATACCTTCAACTGCCCGACCAACACCGTGAAGGAGATCAACGGCGCCTATTCGCCGTTGAACGATGCCCACCACTTCGGTGGCGTCGTCTATGACATGTTCAACGACTATGTCGGAGCGCCGCCGCTGACGTTCCGCCTGAAGATGAACGTGCACTACGGCAACGGCTACGAGAACGCCTTCTGGAACGGTTCTTCGATGACCTTCGGCGACGGCCTCAATACGTTCCACCCGCTGGTGTCGCTGGACGTCAGCGCACACGAGGTCAGCCACGGCTTCACCGAGCAGAACTCGGACCTGCAGTACCAGTACCAGTCCGGCGGCATGAACGAGGCCTTCTCGGACATGGCCGGCGAGGCCGCGGAGTTCTTCGACCGTGGAAGCAACGACTTCCTGGTCGGGGCCGACATCTTCAAGGGCAACGGATCGCTGCGCTACATGTGCAACCCGACCCAGGACGGCGCCTCGATCGACCACGCCGACGACTACTACGACGGCCTGGACGTGCACTACTCCAGTGGCGTCTACAACAAGGCCTACTGCGAACTGTCGCAGACCAGTGGCTGGGATCCGAAGCTGGCGTTCCAGGTGTTCGCCTACGCCAACCAGTTCGAGTGGCAGCCCACCACCGGCTTCGACGAGGGTGCCTGTGGCGTCGAGGCGGGTGCGAGCGAACTCGGCCTGCCAGTGGCTGACGTGACCGCGGCGTTCGCGGTGGTCGGCGTCAGTTGCGAAGGTGGTGGCGAGGATCCGCCGCCGGGCGGCGGCGAGCTCGAGAACGGCGTGCCGGAGACCGGAATCGCCGGCGCTTCGGGAAGCCAGCAGTTCTGGACGCTGGAAGTGCCCGCTGGCGCCTCCAATCTGGTGTTCCAGATGGCCGGCGGCACCGGTGATGCGGATCTGTACGTCCGCTTCGGCGCGGCACCGACCACCACCACCTACGATTGCCGTCCGTACCTGTCCGGCAACAACGAGACCTGCAGCATCGCCAACGTGCAGGAAGGCACCTACCACGTCATGGTGCGCGGCTACAGCGCGTTCTCGGGCGTGAGCCTGACCGGCAGCTTCAATGACGATGGCGGCGGCGGTGGCAACACCTACTTCGAGAACGGCACCGACGTGCAGATCCGCGACCGTGCCACGGTCGAGAGCCCGATCGAAGTCTCCGGCGTGGCGGGCAATGCCCCCTCGGACCTGGAGGTGACGGTGAGCATCGACCATACCTACGTCGGCGACCTGCGCGTCGACCTGGTGGCCCCGGACGGGAGCGTGTACAACCTGCGCAACCGCAGCGGTGGCAGCGCCAACGACATCGACGCGACCTATTCGGTCGATGCCTCCTCGGAAGTCGCCAACGGCGTGTGGAAGTTGCGCGTCAACGACAACTACAACTACGACACCGGCAAGATCGACCTGTGGAGCCTGCAGTTCTGAGCTTCGCGCCCTGAAGCACGACGGGAGCCCCGGCCACGCGCCGGGGTTCCTGTTTCTACTGCCCGGGCTCGACCGCGGAGGTTGCCGCAGCAGTCGCTGCGCGCCGAGCCAGCTGTGCCTCGCGATGCGCGATATAGCCGTTCGCGAAGAGGATGATCGCCGCCCCGATGGCCGTCCAGCGGTCCACCGCTTCCCCGAACAGCAGGAAGCCCAGCACCGCCACGATCGGCAACTGCATGAAGCTGATCGGTGTGAGCGCCGAAACATCGCCCAGCTTGAGCGCCCGCGTCCACAGCATGTGCCCCGCCGTGCCCAGCACGCCGGCGGCGGCGACCCACAACCAGGTGATGCCTTGCGGCCATTCCCATACCGTCAGTGCCGGTATGAGCGACATCGGCACCCACAGCGCGGTGGTCAGGATGACGATGCGGTCGGCCGGCTCGGTGTGGGACAACTGCTTGATCTGTATCGCAACGATGCCGCTGATGACCGCGGCCGCCACGGCGACCAGCGTGCCTGCCGAGAACTCCGCCGTCCCCGGGCGCACGATCACCAGCACGCCGATGAAGCCGAGTACCACTGCCGTCCAGCGCCTGGCACGGACCTGCTCGCCGAGCCACAGGGCAGCGGCGATGGTGACGAACAGGGGCGTGGAATACGACAGCGACACCGCCTGTGCGAGCGGCAGGTGGCCGATCGCCCAGAAGCCGCACAACATCGATGCGGTGCCCAGGACGCAACGCACCACGTACCGCGGTGCCTGCGTGGTTCGCAGCAGGCCCGGACCGTGCCTCAGCAGGAGCGGCAGGGCGGCAAGCAGGCCGAAGAACGAGCGGAAGAAGGCGATCTCGAACGTGTGCAGCGATTCCGATGCCAGCCGGATCACGATCACCATGAGCGCGAAGAAGCCGGTGCTGCCGAGCATCAGCAGCGCGGCGCGGGTGTGCTGCGAGGCGATCACCACGTGGCACCCACCAGCCGCGGCTCGGGTTCGAGCGCCACGTTGAAGCGTTCGCGGACCGAAGTGGAAATGCCCCTGGCCAGCTCCAGCAACTGCTGGCCGGTGGCGGTCCCGTGGTTGACCAGGACCAGCGCATGGCTGGCCGCCACGCCGGCATCGCCGTCACGGTGGCCTTTCCAGCCGCAGGCATCGATGAGCCAGGCGGCGGACAGTTTCCGCGTGGACGGGTCTGGACCAGGGAAAACGGGAAGGGCGGGATGGTCCGCACCCAATGCCTCCGCTGTCATCCGGTCGACGATCGGATTCTTGAAGAAGCTGCCGGCGTTGCCGATCACTGCGGCGTCCGGCAGCTTGCTGCGGCGGATGGCGATGACCGCCTCGGCGATCTCGCGCGGGGTGGGAGCGCCATCCGCACCCTGGCGGCCGAGTGCTTCGAGCAACCCGGCGTAGCGCAGCCGCGGGACATGTGGCCGTGGCAGCGCGAACTCGACCGCAGTGACGATGAAGCGGTCCGGCTGCTGCTTGAAGAGGCTGTCCCGGTAGCCGAACCGGCAGGCATCGGCCGACAGCCGGCACCATTCCCCGGCGGCGGGCTCGTACGCTTCGACCGCGTGGATGAACTCGCACACTTCCACCCCGTAGGCGCCGATGTTCTGGATCGGCGCGGCGCCCACGGTGCCGGGAATCAATGCCAGGTTCTCCAGCCCGCCCATGCCCTGGTCCACCGTCGCCAGGACGAAGTCGTGCCACGCCACGCCCGCAGCGGCCCGCACGATGGCGCAGCCGTCGACATCCGGCAGCACCTGCACGGTGGTGCCGGTCAGCATCAGCAGGGGCTGCACCGGGTCGGATACGAAGAGCAGGTTGCTTCCACCGCCAAGTACGAGCGGCCGGGAGGCCGCGAAGTCCGGGTGGGCAAGCAGTTCCGGCAAAGCGGCTGCATCCGCCACCTCTGCCAGCAGGCGCGCGCGCGCCGGAACGTGGAAAGTGTTGAGCTGGCGTAGCGATACGTCGCGCTGGACGCGGACGGAACCGTTCATGCGATCGGCGGTACCGGGCCGCTGCTGGGCGCGAACTTGCGCCGGCGGATCGCTTCCACGCACTCGCCCACGAGTTCGGGACCGCGGTACACCAGCCCGGTGTAGCACTGCACCAGGCTCGCACCAGCCGCCATCTTGGTCACCGCATCCGCACCCGAGAGGATGCCGCCAACGCCGACCAGCGGAATGGATTCGGGCAGGCGGGTACGCATCATGCGCAACACGGTGGTCGCCTGTCCCATGAGCGGGCGGCCGGACAGTCCGCCCTGTTCCGAGGCGCCCGGTACACCCTCGACGGCCATGCGAGAGACCGTGGTGTTGGTGGCGATGACGCCGTCCACCTCCAGCTCCGAAAGCACGCGCGCGCAGGCCTCGATATCGGCCTCGGACAGGTCGGGCGCGATCTTCACCAGCATCGGGATGCGTCGGCCGTGCTTGGCGCCCAGCCGCTCCTGCTCTTCCCTCAGGATGCTGATCAACCGGCGCAGCAACTGCTCTTCCTGCAGTTCGCGCAGGCCGGCGGTGTTGGGCGAGGAGATGTTGACCGTCACGTAGTCCGCCAGCGGATAGACCCGCGACAGGCAGTACATGTAGTCCCCCTCGGCGATCTCGTTGGGGGTGTCCTTGTTCTTGCCGATGTTGATGCCCAGCAGCCCGCTGGGACGCTTGGCTTTTTCGACGTTGCGCACCAGTGCGTCCACGCCGGCGTTGTTGAAGCCCAGCCGGTTGATGATCGCCTGCTGGCCGGGCAGCCGGAACATGCGCGGCCGCGGGTTGCCCGCTTGCGGCCGGGGCGTGACGGTACCGATCTCCACGAACCCGAAGCCGAGGGCGAGCAGGGCGTCGATGTGGGCGCCGTTCTTGTCCAGCCCGGCGGCGAGGCCGACCGGGTTGGGGAAGTCCAGGCCGAAGACGCGGGTGGGCAAGGGCTGCGGACGCCCGGGAAGCAGCGACGGCATCGTCGCCGCGGCACGGTCCAGGGCGCGCAGGGTCAGGTCATGTGCCCGCTCGGCATCGAGCCGGAACAGGACGGGGCGGGCGAAGCGGTACATGCGCCGTCAGGCGCCGCTGAACGCAGCCAGGGCGAAGATCCCGCCGAAGAACACCACGAACATCATGATCGCGGCCACGGCGACCGCGATCATGCTGTATCCCAGCACCAGCCCGGCGACGGCCAGGCCGTCACCCTCCAGTGCAGGTGACGCGTTCCGGATTTCGGAACGCGCCAGGTGGCCGGTGATGATCGCCACGATGCTGCCGAGACCGGGCAGCATCGTCCACCCGAGGATGCCGCAGACCAGGCTGACCACCGCCAGCGTGCTGGTGGTGGGCGGCCTGCCGGCCACGGGGGCCGGCGGGGGGACGCTGACGGGTGCGGGATCGCTCATGGGCGGGTCTCGGGGAGCGGGACTGGGTCAGAGGTCGAACTTGATGCCCTGGGCCAGCGGCAGTTCGTCGGAGTAGTTGATGGTGTTGGTCTGGCGGCGCATGTAGGCACGCCACGCATCCGAACCGGATTCGCGACCGCCGCCGGTTTCCTTCTCGCCGCCGAACGCGCCGCCGATCTCCGCACCGGAGGTGCCGATGTTGACGTTGGCGATGCCGCAATCCGAACCCCAGGCCGACAGGAACTGCTCGGATGCCTTGAGGCTCTCGGTGAAGATGGCCGACGACAGGCCCTGCGGCACGTCGTTCTGCATCCGGAGCGCTTCGTCCAGGTCCTTGAACTTCATCACGTAGAGGATCGGCGCGAAGGTCTCGGTCTGCACCACTTCGGCATCGTTGGACAGGCCGGTGATCAGCGCCGGCAGTACGAAGTTGCCCTTGCGGTCCAGCTTCTCGCCCCCGGTCTCGACCTTGCCGCCGGCGGCCTTGGCCTTCTCGATCGCGGCCAGGTACGCCTGCACGCCTTCCTGGCTGTTGAGCGGGCCCATCAGGTTGGCCGGGTCGGTCGGGTCGCCGATCTTCTTCTCGACCTGCTTGTAGGCGGTGACCAGCTTGGCCAGCACGTCGTCGTAGATCGACTCGTGGATGAAGACGCGGCGGGTGGTGGTGCAGCGCTGCCCGGCGGTGCCGACGGCGCCGAACACGATCGCCGGGATCGCCAGCTTCAGGTCGGCGGTGGCATCGACGATCATCGCGTTGTTGCCGCCCAGCTCGAGCAGCGAACGGCCCATGCGGCGGGCAACGCGCTCGCCGACGTGGCGGCCCACCTTGGTCGAGCCGGTGAAGCTGATCAGGTGGACGCGCTTGTCGTCGACGAAGGTCTCCGCCAGCTCGGTGCCGGCGTCGTTGAACAGGAAGAAGATGTCCGGGAAGCCGCCCTTCTTCAGCGCCTCGTTGCAGATCCGGATGGAGGCGATCGCCGACAGCGGGGTCTTGCCCGAAGGCTTCCAGATGGAGATGTCACCGCAGGCAGCAGCCACCAGCGCGTTCCAGGCCCACACCGCGACCGGGAAGTTGAACGCCGAGATGATCCCGACCAGACCCAGCGGGTGCCACTGCTCGTACATGCGGTGGCCCGGGCGCTCGGAATGCATGGTCAGGCCGTACAACTGGCGCGACAGGCCCACGGCGAACTCGCCGATGTCGATCATTTCCTGGACCTCGCCGTCGCCTTCCGGCTTGGACTTGCCCATTTCCAGCGCGACCAGCGAACCCAGTGCGTCCTTGTTCTCGCGCAGGGCGTCGGCGCACAGGCGCACAGCTTCGCCACGGCGCGGGGCCGGGGTGGCGCGCCAGACCTTGAAGGCCTCCTGGGCGCGCGTCACCAGCTTGTCGTAATCGGCCTTGGAGGTGGCATTGACCCGCGCCAGCACCTCGCCGTCGGTCGGGTTGAGCGGCTCCAGGACGCCGGCATCGCTGGCGGTGGCCCATTCGCCATTGCCAAGGTAGGTGCCGGATTCGGTGTCGTTCAGGCCGAGAGCGGTGAGGACGGGGTGGGTCATTGATAACTCCTGTTGGGGCGCCCGGGAAACGGGGCGCGATGGTGCTCCGCAGGTGCGGGCGGCGCAGGATTGCGCGGAGCCCGCGGGAAAACGCTGGAACTCGGGTTGGCGACCCCGACACGATTCGAACGTGTGACCTGTCCCTTAGGAGGGGACCGCTCTATCCAGCTGAGCTACGGGGCCGATCCGGACGATTATCGCAGGAACCGCGGGCGATGGCCTCCCCCCCTTCGAGACGGAGGCGCATAACAAAAGAGACTGGACGCGATGTCCAGCCTCTCCTGTTTTTTCGTGGTGGAGCGGAGGGGGATCGAACCCCTGACCTCCACGATGCGAACGTGGCGCTCTCCCAGCTGAGCTACCGCCCCACGAAGGCCACGATTCTAGCCGGGAGCCAGCGCTGGCGCCACCCCGGCCCGCGACCCGGCCCACCGCTGCCGCATTAGATGCCGGCGCAGTCGAGGGTGGCCAGCGCCTGTCCCAGCCCCTCCAGCAGGAAGGCATCCTTCTGCACTTCACCATCCAGCGGATCCAGCACCTCGATCACGACGCCGTCGCTGCGGCGGGCGACGGAAGTGAACGAGGCGACCTCGTCCATCGGGATATGTGCCGACTTGTGGCCCTGCAGCAACGGCCAGTACTCGCGTTCGGTCGCTTCCAGCTCGTCGAACCGGTAACGCACCAGTACTTCGTCGTCGCTGTCACCGCCCTTGTAGGCGGCGAAGTGGTACAGCACGTTGAGCCCGTCTTCCATGCAGCGCCAGATCAGCGAGGAGGCGCCGTCGTTGGTGGTGGAGTCGGCATAGACGAAGCTGCGGTCGCTGTCGTCGAAATCGTCCTCGGCTTCGACGTGGGTGAACTGGCCGAAGGTGGCTTCCTGGGCAGAGGCCACGGTGGGCGCGACGATGGTTGCCGCGGCGATGGCCGCTGCAAGGACAAGCTTGATGGACATGTTGTTCCCCCTGTGCGTAGCGCCCGTCGCCGCCGTCCTGGATGAACGAGACCGCGGCGCAGCGGGATTCTAGCCGTCCACGGGCGGCGGTGGGGCACCGGCTTCCGTCAGCAGCGGCGCGAGCACGGGCTCCAGCAATTCCCGGCGCCAGCCCGCCAGTGCATCCGGCCACTCGCCCCGGTCCATCAGGTGCTCGAGGTGGCGACGGGAGGCCAACACGCCATCGGGCAGGCCGAGTTCGGCGCTGCGGGTCGCGACCGCTGTCTGCAGCTGGCGGAGGCGGTTCTTGTCGCGCTTTTCCGCGGCGCCAGCATCGGGAACCGCGGACTCGTCGTCGGCAGCTTCCTGCAGTGCACGCCAGATCGCATCGCCGAGCTTGCGCGGCGCCTTGGGGTGGGCCTCAAGCTGTGCCTGCAATGCATCGCGGTCGGCCGGTGGCTGGCGAGCGATGGCCACGGCGAGCTCATTGTCGAGGATCCAGGTGCGCGGACGGTCGGAGTCGCGGGCATGGGCGTCACGCCAGCGCAGCAGCCGCAACAGGCGCCGTTGGGCATCCAGGTCGAGGAAGCCGGCGCTCCGCATCGACAGATGCGGCCACCGTTCCAGCGCGCTATCTTCAGCCATGTCGGCCACGCGTTCTGCATCGGCCTCCAGCCATTCGCCGCGACCGAGCTCGCCGAGCATGCCCTCCAGCACGTCGTGCATCTCGAACAGGTGGCGCACGTCGTCGGCAGCGTACTCCAGCTGGGCAGGCGACAGCGGGCGGCGCAGCCAGTCCGACCGGGTCTCGCCTTTCGCCAGCGCCACCCCGGTCAGTTGCTCAACCAGCCGCTGGTAGCCCATGCCGCCGCCAATGCCGGCCAGGGCCGCCGCCAGCTGGGTATCGAACAGCGGCCGCGGGACCACGCCACAGGTGTGCCGGAACGCCACCAGGTCTTCGCTGGGGCTGTGCATCACCTTCAGGATCGAGCGGTCCGCCAGGATCGGTGCGAGGGCCTCGGCCATGCCCGGGGCCAGCGTGTCGACCAGCAGCACTTCCTGGCCCCCGTCCCGTTCATGCGCGATCTGCACCAGCGCAAGTTGCGGCCAATAGGTGCGCTCCCGGATGAATTCGGTATCGATGCCGATGCGGCAGGGGCCGTACGCGAGGCGTCCGGCCAGCTCGGCGGGGTCGGCGATCCACGAGGGGGCGGGAGCCGGAGGGCAGGGAGGAGGATTGGATGAACTTTGCACTGGGGGGCGAGTCGAAGACGGAAGTTGCCGGGGCGGGCGACAATAGCCTACTTTCAGTTCGCCCTCTTGGGCCGCCCCGCATGGCCAGCCGGCTTGGAGGACGTTTGCGCGCACGATTGCCACAGCATGCATCACCAGGTCACGTCGTCCGTGCAGCCGGCTGCCTTGGCCTGGCCTTGGTGCTGGCGATGGGCGCGGGCTGTTCGCGCGAAGGCGGCCAGCAACCGGAAGGCGGAGCGGCGGCCACGGGCGAACGCGGGGATGAAGCGCCGATCGTGACCGTCGCGCCGGAACAGGAAGTGGCCCCGGTACCGGAATGGAATGTGCCCGAAGCGCCGGTCGACGGCGCGGAGGCGGATCTCGAAGAGACCAAGGCCGCCGCCGCGGAAGCGCTGGAGTCGGGCGAGCTGTTTCGCGAAGCCGACGATGCGATCCCGCTCTACCTGGCCCTGCGTGAGGAGGCGCCCGCGGACCGTGAGGTGCAGGAAGGGCTCGACCGCTCGCTGTCGCTCCTGCTGGAACAGGGCACGCGGGCCATCGAGCGCATGGATCTGGAGCCGGCCGCCTTGCGGGATGCGCAGGAGGTGGGGGCGGTGGTACGCGCCGTTGCAACCGACGACCGGGAAGCGGCGGCTTTCCTGGAGCGCCTGGAGGTGGCCGAGCGCGCTTCTGCGGAGAACCGGCGCGGCGAACAGGCGCTCAATGCCGGCCGGATCGATGGCGGGGAAAACAGCGCCATTGCGCGCTTCCGCGCTGCACTCGGGATCCGGCCGGGTGACGCGAGGGCCACGCAAGGGCTCGCTGCCGCCGAGAGCGCGCTGATCCGGGAAGCCGAGGAGCGGGCGGCAAACGATGACTACGCGGGTGCGGTGGAATGGCTCGACCGCGCCGCGCAGGTACGTCCGGGCATGGAGACGGTGGATGACGCCCGGCTGCGCATCCAGCGCCAGCGCGGCGCGCGCGTCGGGGCGCTGCGTGACCTCGGTATCGCGGCGCTGGGGCGCGAGCACGGAATCGATACGGCCCGCGAGCATCTCGCGACCCTGCTGCGCATCGCGCCGGCAGGGGATGCGGCCGCCGTGCAACTGCGCGAGCGCATCGAACTGGCCACCCACTACGGCCTGTTCCGACCCGGCCAGGCTTTCACCGAGGCGATGGCAAGTGGTGGGCGTGGCCCGGAAATGGTGGTGATTCCCCATGGTGCCTTCCGCATGGGCGCGGCACCGGACGAACAGGAGGCGACCGACGCCGAACGGCCCACCCGCAACATTCGCTTCGATCGCGGCCTCGCCGTTTCCCGCCACGAGGTGACGGTGGGCGAGTTCCGCCGGTTCGTGTCATCGAGCGGGCACGTGCCTCGCTCCACCCGCCGCGGCCATTCGATCGTCTATGACGAACGCAGCGGCAACCTGGTGCGCCGCAGCGGGATGGACTGGCAGTCGGATTACGTGGGCAACCCGGCCCCGGATGACATGCCCGTGATCCACGTCAGCGCCCAGGACGCGGCGGCGTATGCGGAGTGGCTGTCTTCGCAGACCGGGCACCACTACCGGCTGCCCAGCGAAGCCGAGTTCGAGTACATGCTGCGCGCTGGCAGCCAGTCCACCTACCCGTGGGGAGACGGCGCGCCGCCCGAAGGCGCGGGCAACTTCACCGGGAGCGGCGACGTCTCGCCGAGTGGTCGCCGCTGGCGGAACGCTTTCGAGGACTACGGCGATGGTGCATGGGGCCCCGCGCCTGTGGAGTCGTATTCGGCCAATGCATTCGGCCTTCACGACGTGGCCGGCAATGTCAGCGAATGGGTGTCCGACTGCTGGCATGACAGCTACCGGCGCGCACCTGCTGATGGCAAGGCCTGGATCAATCCCGGTTGCCGCACCAAGGTGGTACGGGGCGGGTCCTGGGCGAGCTCGCCCCAGCAGACGCGGTCGGCCTGGCGCATTGCCAGCGAGTCCGACACCACGAATGCGCGTATCGGCTTCCGGGTCGTACGCGATATCTGAACCGGTAGCCCGGCCGAAGCCGGAACAGGAGCAAGTGGATGAAGGTTTCCCTGGGCCGGGGGCGGGGCAGCTCGAATGCCGGGCGCCGCCGTGGCGGTGGGTTCCGCTGGTGGGTGCTGGTGATCTTCGCCGTCTACGCCGCATGGCAGTGGTTCGGCACCGCCGAGACCGATCCCTACACGGGAGAGACGGCACGCTACGGTGCTTCGCCCAGCGACGAGGTCCTGCTCGGTGCGCAGGCTTACCGCGAAGTGCTGGGTGACGCCGAGGCCCAGGGCGCCCTCCTGCCTGCGCAGGCGCAGGAGAGTCGCCAGGTGCGCGCGATCGCCGAGCGCCTGGTGTCGAGGGTCCCGCAGGTCACGGCCGACCTGGCGGCGCAACACCAGAGCGCCGCCCCCACTGCGCATGAGCATTTCCAGTGGGACGTCAGCGTCATCCGTTCCGACCAGGCCAACGCATTCTGCCTGCCCGGCGGCAAGATGGCCGTCTATACCGGGCTGTTGCCGGTCACGCGCAACGAGGATGCGCTCGCGGTGGTGATGGGCCACGAGATCGCCCACGCGTTGCTGCGGCACGGGTCGCAGCGCATGGCCCAGCAGCAGCTGGTCCAGATGGGGCAGATCGCGGCAGGCGTCGCGGTGGGTGGCATGGAGCCGCAGCAACAACAGGCTTTGATGGCGGCACTGGGCGCGGGTGCGCAGTACGGGCTCATCCTGCCGTACGGGCGGAACCATGAGACACAGGCGGACGAGGTCGGGCTGATGCTGGCGGCGGCCGCATGTTACGACCCGCGCGAAGCCGTTCCCCTGTGGGAGCGGATGTCGGAGCTTGGAGACGGCGCGCGGCCACCGGAGTTCGCTTCAACCCATCCGGATCCGGCCAACCGGATCCAGGTCCTGCAGGGGCTCATGCCCCGTGCGGAGGAGTTCCGCCAGCGCTACTGCAGCCCGTCGCTGCAGTAGAACAGGCGGCTCGACCGCGGAACGTGCTTGAGGAGATCAGCGCTTGCGTTCGGGCTTCTTTGCCGCCGCAGCCGTCTGGCCGACACTGCCGGACAGGTTCTGCTGGAACTCCTTCCACATCGACATGTTGCGCTCGGTGAGCTGGTTCATCATCGTCCACGGGCTCTGGCCGATCATGCCGCCCATCTGGCTGCGGAACTGCTGCTGCTGGTCCAGGAACACCTGCATCGATTTCTCGAGGTAGGGGCCCATGAAGCCCTGCAGGGAATCGCCGTAGAAGCGGATGATCTGGCTCAGCAGTTGCGTCGACAGCATCGGTTCGCCGTCCTGCTCGTGCTCGGCGATGATCTGCAGCAGGACCTGCCGGGTCAGGTCGTCACCGGAGCGGGCATCGCGGACTTCGAACTCCTCGCCGTCGACGATCAGCTGTCGCACGTCCTCGATCGTGATGTAACTGGAGATCTCGGTGTCGTAGAGGCGACGGTTCGGATACTTCTTGATGACGCGACTGGCCATGCTGCGGAGCCCTGGATCGTGATGCTCTGCAGCATGGCCCACGCGAAGAGGGCTTGCAACCGCGTTACCAACCCATGTATTGGCCACCGTTCGCCGACAGGTTGGCACCGGTGATCCAGCCGGCTTCGTCGGGAATAAAGAAGCCCACCGCATAGGCGATTTCCTCCGGCGTGCCGAGCCGTCCGGTTGGAATCTGCGCGATGATTTTCTCGCGCACCTCCTCCGGCACCGCCATCACCATGTCGGTGCCGATGTAGCCCGGCGATACCGTGTTCACCGTGATGCCGAATCGCGCGTTCTCCTGCGCCAGGGAGATGGTGAAACCGTGCATGCCAGCCTTGGCGGCGGCGTAATTGGCCTGGCCGTACTGGCCCTTCTGGCCGTTGATGGAACTGATCTGCACGATCCGCCCCCACTTGCGCTGCCGCATGCCCTCGATCACCGGGCGGGTGACGTTGAAGCAGGAATTGAGGTTGGTGCAGATCACCTCGTTCCACTGTTGCGCCGACATCTTGTGGAAGGTGGAGTCACGGGTGATGCCGGCGTTGTTGACCAGGATCTCGACGGGGCCGAGTTGCCGCTCGACCTCCTGCACCAGCGCCGCCGCCTGCTCGGGGCTGGAAACATCCCCGGCAGCCATCGCGATGTCGAAGCCCGCATCCTTCATGCCCTGATGCCAGGCGCGTCCGCGGGCTTCGTCCCGGAAGTTGGTGGCGACCTTGTGCCCCATCCCCGCCAACCGCTTGACGATGGACGTACCGATGCCACCGGTACCGCCGGTGACCAGTGCGACGCGTGCCTGCATGGTGTTCTCCCTTGCCGTGAGCCCTGGAACGAGCGTGGAACCGTGGCCGGATTCTATTCGTGAAGCGTGACGCCTCTGTTGTGCACTGCGGCGGGCTGCGGGTTCGAAGGTACGAGTGCGGGATCGAATGCCGCACTGGCGGCCTCGAGGAATGCCTGCGGCGTTCCCCCGCGCGGTACCGCCCCAAGCGGTTGCCCGAGGGCGAGCCAGGCCGCATGGAGGGCGGCGACCGGATCTTCGGGGTCAACCGCAGGCGCCGCCCCGGACTTCGACAGCTTGGTCCCGTCGAGCCCGAGGATCAGCGGCAGATGGGCGTAGCCGGGCGTGGGCAGGCCGAGCGCGCGCTGCAGCAGGATCTGCCGCGGCGTGGAATCGAGCAGGTCGGCGCCGCGCACGACGTCCGTCACGCGCTGCGCGCCGTCATCGACCACAACGGCCAGCTGGTAGGCCCACCAGCCGTCGGCGCGCCTGAGCACGAAGTCGCCCACCGTCCCGGAGACGTCCTGGGTGCATTCGCCCAGGATCCGGTCGACGAACGTGACCCGTGACCCGGCCGGCACCCTCAACCGGATGGCCGGATTCTGCCGTCGACGGCGCGCCACGCATTCACGGTGGATGCCGCCGACGGCGGACAGGTCGCTCCTGCTGCAGTGGCAGGCGAACGCCTGTCCCCGCTCCACCAGCTGGTCAAGCGCCTGCTGGTAGATCGCGGAGCGCGTGGACTGGTATTCGACCGGACCGTCCGGCACCAGTCCCATGGCCGCCAGCATGCGCAACTGCCGCCGGGCAGCACCCGCCTCCTCACGCGGCGGATCAAGGTCTTCGATCCTCACCAGCCACTCTCCACCGGCGCGTCGTGCGAACAGCCAGCTGCCCAGGGCGGCCATGATCGAGCCGGCGTGCAGGTCGCCGGTGGGGGAGGGCGCGAAGCGGCCCCGGTAGAGTCCGCCCGATGCCCCTTCGGATGCTGAACCGGTAGGCGGCTTCATCTTGCGTTCCCCCACGGGCTGCCATATCTCGCGTTCATGACCGCGCGTGGTGCGCGGAAGCCGGGTACTTCGATGTTCAAGCGTATTTCCCTGTTCCTTGCGACCAATCTCGCCGTGATGGTGCTGCTCGGGATCGTGCTGAGCGTACTGCAGGCGTTCGGCGTGAATCTCGGTGACAACGGCACGTTGTTGATGTTCGCTGCCGTGTTCGGGTTCGGTGGTGCCTTCATATCGTTGATGACATCCAAATGGATGGCCAAGCGCACCACCGGCGCGCAGGTGATCACCCAGGCGCGCAGCGAGGGCGAGCAGTGGTTGCTGGCCACCGTGAAGCGGCAGGCGGAGGCCGCGGGCATCGCGACGCCCGAGGTCGCCGTATACGATGCGCCCGAGATCAACGCCTTCGCCACCGGCCCCAGCCGCAACAACTCGCTGGTCGCGGTGTCGACCGGCCTGCTGCGCGGCATGGACCGGGACGAAGCGGAGGCGGTGCTGGCCCATGAAGTGAGCCACGTGGCCAATGGCGACATGGTGACCATGGCCTTGATTCAGGGTGTGCTCAACACGTTTGTGATCGTGCTGGCGCGCGTGGTGGGCCGGGTGATCGATGGCTACCTCGGTGGCAGCCGCGATGGTGCGCCCGGCATCGGCTATTACGTGATCGTGTTCGTGCTCGACATGGTTTTCGGGCTGTTCGCGTCGATGATCGCGATGTGGTTCTCCCGGCACCGCGAGTTCCGGGCCGACGCCGGTGCGGCGCAGCTTGCAGGCCGGGACAAGATGGTCGCGGCCCTGCAGCGGCTCTCGGCGACCTACGGTGCCAGTACCCTGCCCAAGCAGGTGGCGGCCTTCGGGATCAGCGGCGCGGTGCGGCACGGTCTCGGCCGCCTGCTGATGAGCCACCCGCCGCTGGAGGAGCGCATCGAGGCGCTCCGCAGGCTGGACGGGTCGGTGCGCACGGCGCTTTGACGCGTCAGCGGGAGCCTCGCCGGCTCCCGCCGCCGTAAGTGGTCAACCGAAGTCGTAGTCCATTTCGGGGCCGGCGTGGGCCAGGAAGTGGCCCTGGGCGTAGTCGATGCCAGCGCCGAACAGGACCGACATGCTGCCGGCGTCCTGCACGAACTCTGCGATGGTCTGCTTGCCCGCGGCACGCGCCTTCTCCGCCAGCTCCTTGATGCGCTGCTGGTGCTCGGGGTTGTTGGGCAGGTCTTCCATGAAGGTCCGGTCCAGCTTCAATAGCGCCGCATCGAAGTGGGTCAGAAGCTGGAACGAGTTCAAGCCACTGCCGAACTGCTCCAGCCCGACCTTGACCCCCAGCTTCGCCACCCGCTGCTGGAACGCCTGGGCGGCCTTGAGCTGGGTGAACACCTTCGATTCCGGCAACTGCAGCACCAGCAGCTCCCCGTCGACGCCGTGCTTGGCGAGCTGTTCCTGGATGTAATCGGCCAGGCTTTCGTCCTGCAGGGACACCTCGGTGATCTTCACCAGCAGCGTGGTGCGCTTGCCGGTGGCCTTGAGCCGGGAGCCGATGTTGGCGATGGCGTGGCTGACCATCCAGCGATCGATCTCCCACAGCAGGCCGTGTTCCTCGGCAATCTGCAGGAAGGTCATCGGCTGCACCACCTCGCCCTTGTCGCCCTGCATGCGCAGGTAGGCGTCGTACATCTCGTTGGGTTCGCCGTGCAGGCTGACCAGCGGCTGGTAGTACATCAGGAAGCGGTCGTCGTCGATCGCCTTGCGGATCCGGTCCACCCACGCTGCGATCCGTTCCACCTCTGCACGGTCCACCGCGCCCGGGTCGAAGATCTCCACCCGGTTGCCGCCCACGCCCACCGTCGACTGCACGCCCTGGTTGGCCTTGCCCAGCACCTCGGTCAGGGTGGCGATGCGCTGCCCGATCTGCACGCCGCCGATGCTGACGGTGGCGTTGAGCGAGCGCTCGCCGATCTCCAGTACGGCATCCGCGAACGCCGCGCGGACCGAATCCGCGAGGGCGACGCTGGCGTGGTAGTCACTGTCGCGCCGCAGGATCGCCAACTGGTGCTCGGCAAAGCGCGCGGCGATGTCGTTCTCGCCAAGCACCGAGGCCAGCCGGTCGGCATAGGCCTTGATCAGCTCGTCGGCCGCATCCAGCCCGATCTCCTGCAGCAGCCTTGAGTAGTGGTCGGGCTCGATCAGCAGCAGCGCGTGGTGGCCCGCATTGCGCGCGGCATCGCCGACGGCATCCTCCAGGGACCGGAGGAAGGTCGCGCGGTTGAGCAGGCCGGTGGCCTGGTCGCGCTGGCGCAGCTCCTCCACCTCGCGGGCGAGCTCGGGGTCGGCTTCCTGGCGCCGCAATACGATCTGCAGGCAGGTTTCGCCTTCATAGCTGGCGGGAGTGAACTCCATGACCGCGGGAAACGTGTCGCCATCGAGCGTGCGCGCTTCGGTCTCGAATCGCGGCGGCGCCGATTCGCCCTTGCCGAGTTGCTTGAGCAGCGTCTTGAACGCGGCCACGTGCTGCGGCGACACCAGGTCGAGCAGCGACATGCCCTCGATATCCTCGAAGGACTCGAAGCCGAACATTTCCAGGTACGCACTGTTGGCCCGGATGTGCATGCCTTCGTGGACGTAGGCCACCGGATCGCGCGAGGAGTCGATCAGGGAGTCGCAGCGGCGCTCGGTCTCGCGGACCTGGACTTCGAGCCGGCGCAGGCCGCGGCGTGCCTCGAGGTCCCGCCATTCATTGCGGATGGTCTTCTCGATGTGCTCCATCCGGCCGCGCAGCACCACGGACCGGGCGCCGGCGTCGACAGCCTGCATGAGCGCGGCATCGTCGATGGACTCCACCAGCATGAGCACCGGCAGGTCCTTGCCGCTGGCGCCGACCAGCAGCATCACCTTGTCCAGTGGCACGGTCGTGGCATCGCGTGCCGCCACCACGAGGTCGTGGGACTGGGCGCCGAGCAGGGACTGCATGTCCGACTCGCTCTCGGGGCGGCTGGGTCGCACCGCGATACCACTGTTGCGTAGCCCGCTGACGATGGCCTCGGCCGCCTCGACGCTGTCATCGACGATAAGCAGCCGCAACACCATGTCCTTGCCCGATTGCATACGCACCCCTCCATCCGGGTGTCTTGAAAGTGAGGGAGCGAGCATGCCACGGAAGGCCGCGGCGTCGCCAAAAGGCCCCGCCGGCATTGCCTGTCCCGACGGCACCGGCGTGCCGTGGTTCGATTCGTCCAGCATGTCTGCCCCTTTCGGGCGCCCCCGGCGCCACTGTGGTCGTGGCTTCCATGCCCCCCGGCCGGTCGGAAACCGACCTGTTCCGGCAACTTCGGCCTCGTTATGACAGAAGCCGGTTGATCCGTCCATGACAGGTGTCGAGAGTTGAGACGTCAGTAGTGGCTCAAAGCGGCCGTTTGCCCGTATCGCCCGGGATTTCCCGCACCAGCCTGGGCACCAGGTATCCGGAAAGGCGAGCCGCGAGTGCGGCATGCAAGGCTCGTGCGGTGTCGTCGGCGACTTCGAAATGCGCCGCACCCTGCACCCGGTCGAGCTGGTGGAGGTAGTAGGGCAGCACCCCCGCGGCGAAACCGCGCTCGCTCAATGCGGCCAGCGCTTCGACCGAATCATTGACGCCGCGCAGGAGTACCGCCTGGTTGAGCAACGTGACGCCCTCCCGGCGCAAACGCGCCATGGCGGCGTCCACCGACGCATCGAACTCGTTGGCGTGGTTGGCGTGCAGGACCACCGTGGTCGGCCATGGCAGGCCACGCAGCCAAGCCAGCAGCGGCTCGTCGATGCGTTCGGGCAGGACCACCGGCAGGCGGGTGTGGATCCGCAGGCGCTTCAGGTGCGGTGTGCCTGCGAGCGCATCGGTGAGGTCGGTGAGCTTCGCGGTGGACAGCGACAGCGGATCGCCGCCCGAGAGAATGACCTCGTCGATGCTGTCGTCGTCGCGGATGCGGGCCACCGCCTCCCGCCAGCCGGCCGCGGCAGCAGTTTCCTCGGCATACGGAAAGTGGCGGCGGAAGCAGTATCGGCAGTTGATCGCGCAACTGCCGGTCGCCACCAGCAGTGCGCGGCCGCGGTACTTCTGGATGACCCCGTGGCCGGACTTCGCAGCGCCGTCGCCCACGGCGTCCAGGCTGAAGCCCGCCATCGGCCGCATTTCGGCGTCCAGCGGCAACACCTGGCGCAGCAGGGGGTCGGCCGGATCCCCATGGCGCATGCGGGTGACGAAGCCACGCGGCACCCGCAGCGCGAACTGGTCGATCGCCGCGGGCGAGATCCCCGGCAGGTCCGGAGGCAGCCCCAGCATCGCGAGCAACTCGCCCGGGTCGCGCACGGCCTCCCGCCAGAGCTGTTGCCAGCGCGGGGCCTGGAGCGGTCGTGGCTGCGGAGCGGCCGGGGCTGCGGGTATCATTCGGGTCCGGTTCTGCGTGCGTCCGGCTTGTCCGGCGGCGCGACATTCTAACGGTCCGGGGGAGAGTGGATCTTTTCCCAGGGGCCGAACCACCCGATACATCTATACCGCAGGAGCTCCAGATGGCCAGCTATGGCATGAACGACGTCAAGAACGGGATGAAGATCCTGGTCAACAACGACCCGTGCGTCATCACCGATACCGAGTACGTCAAGCCGGGCAAGGGCCAGGCCTTCACGCGCGTGAAATACCGCAGCATCAAGACCGGCCGCGTGCAGGAAGTGACGATGAAGGCCACCGACTCGCTGGAAGCGGCGGACGTGGTCGACACCGACATGCAGTTCCTCTATTCGGACGGCGAGCACTGGCACTTCATGGACCCGTCCAGCTTCGAGCAGGTGCAGGCGGACAAGAACGGCGTCGGCGATGCATCCAAGTGGCTCAAGGGCGAGGAAGACTGCGTGGTCACGCTCTGGAACGGCATCCCGATCTATGTCAATCCGCCGAACTTCGTCGAGCTGAAGATCACGGAGACCGATCCCGGCGTCCGCGGTGACACCTCGGGTGGTGGCGGCAAGCCGGCCACGCTGGAGACCGGCGCCGTCGTGCGCGTGCCGCTGTTCGTCGGCCAGGACGAGGTGATCAAGGTCGACACCCGCTCCGGCGAATACGTCAGCCGGGTCAAGTAATGACCGCACCCGCCCCGACGCCCTGCGACCTCCTGATCGAAGCCGGCTGGGTGGTGCCGGTCCAGCCGCACGACGTGGTCCTGGTGGACCACGCGGTGGCCGTGAGTGAAGGGGCGATCGTGGCGGTACTGCCGACGGCCGAGGCACGTATGCGTTTCGCGCCGCGCGAGACGGTGTCCCGTCCGGGATCGGCCCTGATCCCGGGGCTGGTCAATGCCCACACGCACAACCCGATGACGCTGCTGCGCGGCTTTGCCGACGACCTGCCGCTGATGGAGTGGCTGCAGGGCCACATCTGGCCGGTGGAGGGCAAGGTCATCGGACCGGAGTTCGTCACCGACGGCGTGACGCTCGCCATTGCCGAGATGCTGCGCGGCGGCACCACCTGCGCCAATGAGAACTACTTCTTCCCGGACGCGCAGGCGGCCACCTACAAGCGTCACGGCTTCCGGGCCTGCGTCGGGTTGCCCGTCATCGACTTCCCGACCGCGTGGGCGTCGAGCGACGACGAGTACTTCGACCGTGCCGGCGAGGTCCACGACCAGTGGCGCGGGGATCCGCTGGTCACGATGGCATTCGTGCCGCACGCGCCGTACACGGTGTCCGATGCCAGCTTCGAACGCATCAGGATGCTGTCGGACCAGCTCGACATCCCGGTGCACCTGCATACGCACGAGACCGCGCATGAAGTGGCCGAGTCGCAGGAGAAGTACGGCCAGCGTCCGCTCGCCCGGCTCGACCGCCTCGGCCTGGTCAACGACCGCCTGATCGCGGTGCACATGACCGCGCTGACCGACGGCGAGATCGAACTGTGCGCCCAGCGCGGCGTCAGCGTGGTGCATTGCCCCGAGTCCAACCTGAAGCTGGCCTCCGGCTTCTGCCCGGTTGGCCGGCTGGAGCAGGCAGGGGTCAACATCGCGATCGGTACCGATGGCGCGGCAAGCAACAACGACCTGGACATGTTTGGCGAGACCCGGACGGCGGCGCAATTGGCCAAGGCCGTGGCCGGTGATGCCGCGGCGTTCAGTGCAGCCAGCGCACTGCGGGCGGCGACGCTCGGCAGTGCCAGGGCGATGGGGCTGGACGACACGATCGGCTCGATTGAGGTCGGCAAGCAGGCCGACCTCGCCTGCGTCGACCTGGACCAGTTGGAAAGCCAGCCCTTGTTCAACGTGGTCTCGCAGCTGGTCTACGCGACCGGCCGACACCAGGTCACGGATGTCTGGATCGGCGGCGCTGCCAAGCTGCGCGGGCGCGAGCTGGTCGACCTCGACCTCCCGGCCCTGGTGGCCAATGCAAGGCAGTGGCGCGACCGCATCGCCGCCCTGCGTCCCTGAGAGCATGTCGATGAGCGACCACGCCGCTGCGCCGGACAACTTCAGCCAGTCCGAACTCGACAAGTTTGGCGCCCTTGCCAGCCGCTGGTGGGATCCGGAAGGGCCGCAGAAGGCACTGCATGCGCTGAACCCCGCGCGGCACGGCTATGTGATGGCCCGGGCCAGGCTGGAAGGCGCAAGCGCGCTGGACGTCGGTTGCGGCGGCGGCCTGCTGAGCGAGGCACTTGCCCGAGAGGGTGCCCGCGTCACCGCGTTGGACCTGGCGCCGGAGCTGGTCAAGGTGGCAAAACTGCATGGCCTGGAGTCGGGGGTGGCGGTCGACTACCGGCTGCAATCGGTCGAATCGCTGGCGGCGGAGCAGCCGGGCACCTTCGACGTGGTTACCTGCATGGAAATGCTGGAACACGTTCCCGACCCCGGTGCGGTGATCGACGCCTGTGCGCGGCTGCTGAAGCCGGGTGGTCGCCTGTTCCTGTCGACCCTCAACCGTACGCCTGCCGCCTTCGCGCTGGCGATCGTCGGCGCCGAATACGTTGCACGGCTGCTACCCAAGGGCACCCACCAGTATCGCGACTTCATCCGGCCGTCCGAACTGGGCGCCTGGCTCCGCGGCGCCGGATTGCAGCTGGAGGATGTCAGCGGACTGATGTACGAGCCGTGGCGCAATGCCGCCCGCGTGACGCGGCGGACCGACGTGAACTACCTCGCCTGCGCATTGAAGCCGGAATGAGTGCGAGCTTCCCGGCAGCAGTGCTTTTCGACCTGGACGGCACCCTGCTCGACAGCGCCCCCGACATGCTTGCGGCCGTCAACGCCATGCGTGGTGCGCGCGGCAAGGCGCCGATGCTGCTGGCGGAACTGCGTCCCCACGTCTCCAAGGGAGCCCGTGCGATGGTGCGGCAGGCCTTCCCCGAACTGGACGACGCCGAGCGCGAGACGTGGATCCCCGAGTTCCTCGAGACCTACGAGCGCGAACTGGGCCTGCATGGCCGCGCGTTCGACGGCATCGAAGAGATGCTGGCGACGTTGGAGCAGGCCGGGTGCCCGTGGGGCATCGTGACCAACAAGCCCGAGTACCTCGCCGCCCAGCTGCTGCCGAAGCTCGGCTGGCAGGAGCGGTGCGCGGTCCTGATCGGCGGCGACTCGCTGCCGGCGCGCAAGCCCGACCCGCTTCCCTTGCTGGTGGCCGCCGAACGCATGGGTGTGGAGCCGGTCGCTTGCACCTACGTCGGCGATGACGAACGCGACATCACCGCTGCGCGTGCGGCCGGCATGGCTTCCGTGGTCGCCCTATGGGGTTACCGGCTGTCGGAAGACGATCCGTTTGCGTGGCAGGGCGACGTGCTGATCGAGGATCCGCGGGAACTTCGCCTTGCCGCTTCGTGGCCCGCACCGTCATGACCACGGAAGAGGCGGCCTCGCACCTCGCAAAGTGGCGATCGAACTGGCCGGAGTGGCAGTTTGCCGAAGTGTTCGTTCCCGGGCACCGCCGCGAATCGGCATTGGCCTGGGCGACCCTGTTGCAGGAACTCACCGATGCAGCCTGGGGCGGGGCCGACCCCCGTCCCGGGGAGGCCAAGCTGGGCTGGTGGCAGGAGGAGTTCGCCGGCTGGAGCCGGGGCGCGCGTCGCCATCCGCTGGGAGCGGCGCTGCAACGTCATCCGGCCGCCTGGCCGTCACTGGCGGCCGCATTACCGGCCTTGGCGGCCAGCAGGGAGCGTCCTGTGGACGCGGACGACGCCTTCGCCGCGATGGAGCCGTTCTCATCCGCAGCCGTCGAGGTTGAAGGGTCTGTGCTGGGCGCGCCCGCGGCACCTGCGGACGAGGCCGCGCTGTCGGCAACCTTGCTCTACTCACGGTTGGCGCGTTTCGGCGAAGCCGCGGCGCCGCTCTCCGCCTTGGCGGCCGCCGGTGATGCCAATGCCGCCGCGGCATGGGCGGACATGCTGCGGGGCCGCTGGCCAGCCGGCCGCGCCAGCACGGTAGAGCGCAGGTTGTGGGCCACGCTGGCGCGCAGGCGCCTTGACCGGCTTGATCCGTTGGCTCCGTTGCCTCCTTGGCGAGTGCTTCCGATCGCCTGGCGTGCCGCCCGCGGCTAGGCGGCGAGGCGGAGGTGGGGCGCCTGACGGTCGTCCAGGGCCGATCAGCGGTTCGTGACAGCGGTCACGCCCGGGCTATGCTGGAGCGCACGCTGGCAGGGGGCCAGGATGGGCGGCAGATCAAGACAGGGGAACTGGAACAGCGGTTCGTTGGCATGGGCGTTGATGCTCTTGCTGACTGTGCTTTCGTGCGCGACCCTGGCTGCACCGAAAGCCCCGACGGCGACTCCGGCCGCCGCGTCGCAGCTGGAAGTGGCGAGGCTCGACCAGGATCCGGTACCGGCGAGGATCCTCACTGGCGAGTTCGATGGGCGCTTCGTGCTTGTGCCCGAAACGGTGGTGCGTGAACGCGGAGGGGCGCCGCGGTGGTGGCGGATCACCACGAAGACGGACATTCCCGCCGATGGCCAGCCCCACCTGGTGCTCACGTCCCCCCACCAGGCTCGAGTGGAGGCCTGGACGCCCGACAAGGTGCTCCCGGTTACCCGCTCGCTGTATGGCCCCGATGCCGATCCCGGCTTTTCCACGCGCGGCCTGGTGTTTCCGTTGCCGGGTGGACTGGCTGCCGGCGAGGCGGTGTACCTGAGGGTGCACGCGACCTCGGCAATGCCCATGGAGGTACGCGTGGAACCGCTCGCCCGGGTGCACCGGGCCGACCTGGTGCACGTGGCCTGGCGGAGCGCGATCCTGGTCAGCCTGCTGTTGCTGTCGGTGCTGGCGCTGGGGTTCTGGATCGGCATCGGTGAACGGAGCTACGGCTACCTCCTGTTGACCCTGTTTGCCCAGGCGGCCTTCTTCGCCGCCGTCGGCGGGGAGATCCGGATGGTGCCGGGCCTGCCTGATTCGGTGCTGATGGACCCGCGCATCCCGCGGCTCATCGGCCTGGTGGGCGCGTTGGCGAGCGTGGTGTTCCTGGTCCACTACCTCGACCTGCGCGATCGCCATCCGCTGCTGGCGAGGCTGCTGATGGGGTGCGGCATCGTGTTCGGCGCGCTGGTCATGGTCACGCTGGTGGCAACGCCGATCTGGATCGCGCACCTGGCCAACCTTACCTTGCTGGTGGCCACGGTGATCGTCATGGTGGCCGCCGCTGCCGGCGTCCTGAGGGGTCATCGGGCGTCGTACTTCGTGTTCTTCTCGTGGTTGCCGATGCTGCTGCTGCTGGCGATCAGCATCGCAGGCGTGACCGGGCCATGGAACGCACCGGCGTGGCTGTCCCATGCATTCCCGGCGAGCTTCGTGCTGGCCGGGCTGGTGCTGATGATCGGGTTGACCGACACGCTCCAGCAGTTGCGCCGGGATCGGGATCACGCCAGCCGCCTTGCCACGTTCGACGGCCTGACTGGTGCGATGTCGCGGCCGGCCATCGAAGCGCGGCTCAAGGCGGCGGTCGAGGAAGCCCACAAGGGAAGGCTGCCGCTGTCGGTGGTCTTCTTCGACATCGACCACTTCAAGCGCATCAACGACGATTACGGCCACCGCGTCGGCGACAGCTGCCTGAAGATCATCGCGCTGCGCACCCGCAACCGTTTGCGGACCTACGATCTTTTCGGCCGCTGGGGCGGCGACGAGATTGTCGTGCTGCTGCCCGACACCCGCTTTGGTGAAGCGATGGGCGTGGCAGAGAACCTCCGCTCGGCGGTCAACTGCCGGCCCTTGTCGATCGACCGCCATCTGTTCCAGGTCACGCTGAGCCTTGGGGTCGCAGAGCTTGCCCCCGGCGAGACGGCGGAGGACCTGCTCGAACGCGCGGATGCCGCCCTCTATGCCAGCAAGCAGGGCGGGCGTGACCGTGTCAGTGGTCGCCCCGGACACCAGCGGGAGCTGGCGCAGGCGGGCCAAACCCTTTAGCCTGCGCGGGTCACGACAAGGATGTTTGACGCATGGCAATGGATTTGCCGCGTGCCGCGCTGCTTTCGCAGCACGCGCGCCTGATCGAACTCGACACTTCTTATCCCGCCGGGCTGGTGGTTGAAAGGCTCACCGGCGTGGAAGGCGTCTGCGCCGATTTCCGCTTCGACATCGACTGCCTGTCGACCTCCGCCTTCATCGACCGGGCGGCGCTCCTTGCTGGAGCGCTGGTGCTGCGCCTGCGCACGGCCGACGGTGGACATCGTCACTGGCATGGCTACTGCACGGGCGTGGAATCGCTTGGGAGCGACGGTGGCCTGGCCCGGTACCGGCTCGTGATGGAGCCGTGGACGGCCTTCCTCCGGCTGCGCCGCAATGCCCTGATATTCCAGGGACTCGATGCGGTTGGTGTGCTCGAGCGGATAGCAGAGGCGTACCCACAGGCGGCGTTGAAGGTGGACGTGGGAAGGCCGCTGCACGCCCCGGACATCACCACGCAGTATCGCGAAAGCGACCACGAATTCGTCTTCCGCCTGCTCGCCGACGCCGGGCTTGCTTGGCGTTTCGAGCATCGGCAGGGCGGGGCGGACGGTGGGGATGCAGGACATGAGCTGGTGGTCTTCGACCGCGAGGCCGAGGTCCCGCAGGCACGGCCACCGGTATTGCGGTTCCACCGTGCGGACGCGACGGAGGGGTTGGATGGCCTCGCCCACTTCACCGACCTCCGCCAGACGACAGCCGGCACACTCGCCACGACCAGCTGGCAACCAGGGCAGGTGGCCGCGGTCGGTGCAAGCGTCGCCGGTGAAACGGCAGGCCCGCACCTGCCCAACAGCGAGGTTTTCATGGCCGGGCGCAGCGGCCGGTTTCCGCAACGCGACCTTGCCGAAGCCTGGGCCGGGCACCAGCTCGATGCCCTGCGCCTGCCACAGCGGCTGCACGCGGGATCCGGCAGTGGCCGCGGCATCGAAGCCGGGGCGGCGTTCGTGCTTTCGCAGCACCCGGACCTGTCCGGCCGGCAGTTCGTCCCGCTGGTGGTGGAACACGTGGCCGCCAACAACCTCGGCAGCGGGATTACCGCCCTGGCCGAGGCCACTGACATCGAGCGGGGCAACTACCGCAACCGGTTCGTCGCGGTGCCGGCCGGTACGCCGATCGTTCCCCTCGCTAGGTGCAAGCCGACGGCTCCGGGTGCGCAGACAGCGCGCGTCGTGGGGATGCCAGGCGCCGCCGTGACCTCCAGCCGCGACCATCAGGTCCGGATCCAGTTCGGCTGGCAGCGCGGTACCCGACCCAATCCGGGTGGACTGGCCGCGGGAGGAAAGCACGACGACGGCCATGCCCCGGGCGACGACACGAGCGGCACCTGGGTGCGTGTTGCCGAGTGGCTCGCAGGCCCCAACTGGGGCAGCCATGCCCTGCCGAGGGTGGGCAGCGAGGTGCTGGTCGAGTTCCTCCATGGCGATATCGACCAGCCGATAATCGTGGGCCAGCTGTACAACGGCGAGGTCGCACCCCCGTTCGCATTGGCGGATGCGAGCAACCATCCCGGCACCATGTCAGGCATCCACAGCCGGTCCCTCGATGGAAGCGGCACCCAACAGTGGCTGATGGACGACGCCACCGGGCAACTGCGCCAGCGCCTCCACACCAGCCTGGGGGACAGCCGGCTGGAGCTGGGGCACCTGCTTGAACACCGCGACGCGAGCCGGGGCCGTCTGAGGGGGCAGGGGTTCGACCTGGCAACGCTGGGGTGGGCCAACGTTCGCGGAGGAGAGGGCGTCCTGTTGTCGAGCACGGCCAGGGCCGACGGGAACTCCACCCAGATGGACGTCGCCGAAGCCGTCAGCCAGCTCAAGGGCGCGGAACGCACGGCCCGGGCGCTCAGCGACGCCGCCGAAGACAGCGAAGTCGTGCCACTGGCCGCCAACGCCCGCCAGAAGGGGCTGATCAAGCAGGTCGACCCGGAGCAGGACGGGAGCTACACGGGCGCGGTGAACGGCCAGCCCGCCACCAAGCCTCGAGGTAGTCGTCGCGACGGCGGCGATGCGGTGGAAAGGTTCGCCGCGCCGCTGCTGTTTGCCGAATCCCCCGATGCGATCGCATTGGCCACCCCAGCCAGTGCCGTAGCCTATGCGGGTGGGAACACCCATGCGACCGTCCAGCAGGACGCGCACCTCGCCGCCGGCCACTCGTTCGCCGGTGTCGGTGGCGGCCAGGTCGCATTGTTCGCACAGGCGGGGCCGCTGAAGGCCATCGCCGCCAACGGCCCGCTCAGTCTGCAGGCCCACGCCGGCCCGCTGGAGCTGTTGGCCGACCAGTCCGTGACGGTGACCGCCACCGACGAGCGCATCGATGTGCTGGCCAAGGAGAAGGTCGTCCTGCAGGCGGGGCAGTCCGAGATCGTGCTGGAGGGCGGGAGTATCACCTTCAAATGCCCGGGCACTTTTGTCGTCAAAGCGGGACAGGTGCCGTTCAAGGCGGGAGCGAGAGGCAGGGCAGAGCTGGCAAGGCTTCCAGATACCCGACTGAAGCCATTCGATCAGCAATTCCAGCTGGTCAATTCGGAAACGGGCGAACCTATTCCGGATATGCCGTACCGGGTGGAGACGGCCTCGGGGGAAGTCCACTTCGGCGATACGGATTCCCACGGTCGCACCGCGAGGATCCGATCGATCCTCGCGGAGGACATCACCGTCGAGTGGGGTGTAGGACCATCGGGAGAACAGTCAGATGCCTGAGCCCCGCCGGACTGAATCGAGAACAGTGCCCGCGAGAGAAAGCGTGGTCCGTGTGGAGATGGCTCCCGATTCGGAGTTCCACATGTTGATTGGCGGCCCCTACGAGCAAGACGGCGAGCAGCACCGATACGGTCATACCGCCGTCAGGATCAAGACCCCGGTCAGCGATACCGTATTCGACTTCGGTCGCTATGGAGCTACCACTGGGGACTTCGGAGCTGAAGGCGAGGGCATCCTCCGCGTGTGGTCGAACTTCGGGAAGTACATCGCCGGTGAAAACGTGCTCGACCGAACAACGACTGCCTACGTGTACCGGATCTTCTCCCGACACACGCGGCCGGCCGCCGCGTTCTTTGAAGGGCACGTTGCCGGGGGACGACGGCGAGAGGACCTGGAGCTGGGCAGAAGCTACCTCAGGGTTTTCCAGTTGCAGCAGAGCTACCATGCGCTAGGGCCGAATTGCACGACCATCAGCTTGGACGCTGCGAGCGCGATCTGGCCGACCTACGAAGAGGGATCGATGGAGTACATGGATCCCGGGGCGGTTCTCAGCTTTGCAGAGCGTGCAGCCCTCAAGCTTTACGGGACGCCGGACCGACTGTTTCTTCCCGAAAATCTACAGCGCTTTCTGGACGACGAGCCGCCAATCCGAGTGGACCGCAAGGAGACTTATCCATGAAGGCAGCATTTGGGTGCGCGGTCGCCGCTCTGCTTGGAGTAGCGGCGGGAGTTGGAATTGCGATGGAGTTCAGGAGCGATGAGATGCCGAAAGTACACAAGCTCGAGCAGCCGCTGATCATAGGAGGTGGTCCCGGTCAGACAGCCGCCTTACTGCCTGCAGGCACGTCCCTGTACTTTGACCAGGCATTTCCCGAAGGATTCGTTCGTTACAAGGTGTACGTGAACGTCGAAGGGGTGCGGTTGGAGTCCCACGAGTCCCAGGAGAAGTTCTGGCTATCGCCTCTGTCGGCGAGGCCTGTCGATGGCGAGCAGCTCCGCAAGCTGCTTCGTGACTATCCGCTGTCGCGTGACGACCTCGCCGCGATCCTCGAGCACAGTCCCGTTACCCGCGAGGAGATCCGGGAGCTACTCGCTGAATACGAGTAGCCCGGCGAACTCAGCCACCACGCTCCAGCACCAGCAACGGGTCGATCCGCACCGTCAGCCAGTTCATGCCCCAGTGCAGGTGCGGGCCGGTGGCGCGGCCGGTAGCGCCGACGGCACCGATCACGTCGCCCTGCCGCACCTCGTCGCCGACCTGCACATCCATCGGGTCAGACCGAGGTCGTGCTGGAGGGCGGAAATATCACCTTCAAATGCCCGGGCACGTTTGTCGTCAAGGCGGGGCAAGTGCCGTTCATGAGTGGGGCGGCGGCCACAATGACCCACGGCGCCCGGCTGATACCGCTGCCGGTCAGCTCGCGTGAACCCGATCCTGTACGCGCTATTCGAAGCACATTCGCTTTCGACCAGCTGACGGAGGTCGCCAACAGGAGTACGCCGGTCGAATTCGTGCTGATGCTCGCGCCGATCTTCGGTTTTGACATTCCGGCACAGACCTACATCAAGCTGCAGGACGCCCTGAAGCAGGGGAAGATCCGGAACCCCGAGCATATAGTCATGTCCGGTGGAACGTATCCCGCCGATTACGATAACGAGGACCGCATCATCCGCGTGCATGCCGGCGCCCCGGATCTTGCTGCCACCAACGTCGAAGGCGCGCGCGAGTTGCTCGCTGTGCTGCTGCACGAGTTCGGGCACCATATCGACAATGTCCTACGCCACGACCTGGCCGATAGGAATCCTGATGGAACCTCTACACTCGGGCCAGACGGGCCACTGGAGGAAGGTGCACGCTACGCGTACAGCATAGCGGTGTTCGACCTTGAGACCAGCAGCCAGACCGAGTACGCCCAGTACGAATCGCCGGATTACACAGGCCCGCTCAAAGTCAACTACGCCCAGGCACGATTGGCGATCCAGCAGATGCAGGGCGCCGATGCCCAACGCCGCGACGGCCGACACCACACACGTGAAACGTTCGGCGCCGGACGTGGTGAACATCATGAAGATCGACCGCGTGCTTCGTTTGGACATGAGTCGATCGAGGATGTGCTTCAGGATGATTTTCCGCGTCAGGAAGATCGGAAAGCCATCTACTTTGGCAACTGGCTGCGTGACTTCTCGCAGATTGTCGATCCTAAAATCGTGCGGCCGCCCGGGTTGCCGAAAGACCTGGGTCGTTACATCTCGCGCGAAGCGTTGACCAAGGTCATCGACGTGCTGGCCGGCGGTGAGTTCTATGACCTTCGCACTGCCAATCCAAGTGGCTATACGGTTACAGCCGACAAACTCGGGGTCTACCGGCCGACCGAGCACATCGACAATCCCAAGAACATCAATCCGCATCCGCCGGACCCTCAATCGGTGGATGCAGACTTCGAGCCTTGGGTGACCGCGGACAGCCCCAAGCTCGCGGTCAACCCGGCGACCTCGATGAAGAACTACATCGCTGACTCCCGCGACTCCATGCGCGACGAGCTGAACCGCGCGGCAGCGGCTGGAGATACTTCAGAGGGCAAGCGCCTGCTAGGCTCGGCCCTGCATGTGCTTGAAGATTTCTTTGCACACTCCAACTTCGTGGAGCTGAGTCTCCGGAAGGTCGGTTTTGAGCGCGTCCTGCCGTGGACATCGCCCGCTGATTGCCGGCACCAGTACCCGTTGGTGACCGGCATGTTCGGCTCTACCGACGTAATCGCCAGCATTGCTGGACCGATCGCCCAGGCGCTGTTTCCGGTCGAGGGCTGGACCTTCAAGGCGAGCCAGCCCGGCCAGCGCTCGGACAGTGAGAAAATCCTGGAAATCCTGCTTTCCGAGCACAGTGATCCCCGCTACCTGACGTCGTTCAAGCAGTTCCTGAGCTTGCGCGATCAATGGACCGAAATTCCCGGGCATCAGTACGCAGAGTTGATTGGTTGGGTCGCGTCAGCCCCGATGCGCGCCGTCCTCAACGGCTACAACCTCGTATATCAAAGTCTCTTGCATCTGGTTGGCAACAGCGTGGATGACGCCCAAACCCACTACGGTGACCCCAACACCAACGGCTCCACTGATCCCAGTCATTCGCAGCTGGCCAAGGACCATGACGTGCATCCCTTGCACGTATTGGCAGCCAAGCTCGCCAAATACGCGGTTAAACAGGCCGGGGCGGCAATGAAGGCCCGTTGGGACGGTGATACGGCAAGTGACCCCGGGGGCGTTGCGACGGCTTTTTTTGTCCACCCCTATGACAGCTCGTGGCAGGATGCGATAGTGCTGAATTGGAGTAGAAGCAATGGCGCCAATATCGAGCGCGGCGAATCAGCCACCATCTTGGAGCACCTGCACGAAGCCCATGCCCAGGAAACGATGGAGCAGGTTCGCCGCGCAGGGCGTTATGGGGGCCAGGGCTGGGAATACATTCAGCGCAACTACGAAACGCTGTTCGGGGAAGAGAACCAGGTCAGGTAATATAGAAGCATGGAAAGCCTAGTGAAGCAGCTTCTTGCCATCGTGTCTCTACTGTGTGTTCTAGCAGGGTGCGACTTCGCACAGTCGCAGTGGATTCAGGCGAAGGAGGGCATCGGTAATGCCTTAAACGAACCGCGGCAGATACCACGAGGCGCAGAACCTGAGATTACTGTCGAGGGCGCGAGGATTACCTTCGACGGGAAGTTTCTAACACTCGGCGACGATTTCACGGAGTGGGTCGAGGTGCTTGGAGAGGACTATCGCCCGGCAGTCCCGGGCTATGAATACGAGACTACCTTCGTGTGGGATAATATCGGCGTTATTGTTGAATGGGATTCGACAGACAACAGGATAGTTGAGCACGTTGGAATTAGGTTGAACTTTAACTCGCTTTACGAGGAGTGGGAGCCTGGATATGATAATCACAGGCCTGGCGCTGGAAGTGTGCCCGCGAATATGTTTCGTGGCTACTTGGAAGTAAATGGGGTGGCAGTTGATCACAACTCGACTGTTTTCGAAGTCAACCGCCGTGCTGATGGAAGGCTATCCATAAGTTGTTCGCGCGGTATTAATGTGTGCTCGGACCGTGTCACGCCAGCCGGAGTTCCGAGGCCGTGGTTTGATGTGGATAGTCGAAAGGAAGCGGGCGTTATTTACGGTATCGGGTTTTCCCTGCCCGACCAGATCAAGTAGCGATGCATCGAATGCCACGGAGCCCAGGCCGATCCGAAGCTCTGACCGGTTGCAGCATGAAGCCGTGCCAAGTTCGAGTACATCGAGGTCATGCATCGAGAGGTTCTTCTGTCGGCCGCGGGTTGGGGCGACAGCGAGTCGGCTACGTCTTTGCAGCGCCAGCCGGGGCGGCGTGTGCTCTTGGAGTCGAATGGGTGGCCAAGCGGGGGCCGCCCCCCCCCGATTCACAGGCTTGAGCAGCCGCTGATGCTTGGAGCCGTGTCTGGGCAGACAACTGCTCTACTGCCTGCTGGCACATCCATGTATTTCGACAAGGCGCTTCCGGAGGGCTCTGTTCGTTACAAGGTGTACGTGAATGTCGAAGACGTGCGGCTAATGTGGTCCCCAGCGCCCAGCACGCCGAAGTACTATATGAACCACATTAGAGACTGGTTCAATTCAAAAACAGGGTTGCTATGGGAAGTTTCAATATAGTTATGGCCGCGTTTCTTCTTTCAATTACCACTGCCGCCTGTGTGCCGGGAGTGTTGTGGCAGATTCTCGGGACGCGCACATGAAGTTCAGTCAAGAAACGCTTGGTAGCTCTCGGCCTTCGCCGCCAACAACAATAATGCTCGAACGGGATACTGCGTATCTACTTCTTCGTAAATCGTTTCGTGACGATGATTCACGCACGGGATATCTTGGGATAGGGAAATACGAAATTACGGCGGATCCCGGCCTTAAGCAGAAGTTCTTTCAACTGGCGGAGGTATTAAGCAGTCGGCCACTTCCGTCACCAAGGCCAGGGCGGCACCAGAACGTCATTCGTTATGACTTTGAGCTTGGAGGTGTGGATCACAGCGGTGTGTATGACCTATCGCTGGGCTCGGAGTTCAATGCGCGGCTGAGACCATTCGCAGAGATCAGGGACGAGCTGCTGAGCAGGGGCAGTCCCGTAATTGGGCTTCACCCAAAACTGCAGGCAGAGGCTTCTCCGGGTGCGATCACCATCCTCTTGACGATCATCAACACTGGCAGAACTCCTCTTGAGTTGGTGGGGCCATCAGGCTGGGGGCGAGCGGACGAGGGATCGCAAGCTACGGTGACGGTTGGCATTACCTCCTTGGATGGCGCGGATTGGCTCTATGACCTGGATGAAGAACACCTGGTTGATGACCGTGACAAGTACGCCAAGGTCATTTCCATTCATCCAGACCAGTCCGTGCGGCTAAAATTCCGTTACCCGGTCGAGGAGCGGGGCAGGTTGGCCGGAAAGTACTCTGTGGCTGCCCGTATGAGTGCAATTATCCTTGCCCCCAGTGAGTTCCAAGGCGTGATAGAGACTGGGTTGGATTCAGGAACGCTGGTCTATTAGGTGCCGATGTTTTCATTCGTATTAGGGCGAGGGCAAGTTACGAACTCGCTGCGATCCTTGAACGCAGCGCCGTCAGTCGCGAGGAAATCCGGGAGTTATTTGCTGGCTATGGTTAACTAGCAGCCATGGTTCAGCATGCGCGCAGGGATATTCCTGCAATTGCGGTCACCGCGCTCTTGGCCGTGGGAAGTGCCTCACCAGCCTCGTCCGACCTTGACGACCTGACCCGGGGCGCTCCACGCCAGCGGGGGCCTTGCGCGCTGGCTCATGCGGACAGTCGGGTGGAAATCCGTTCTGGTGAAGGGGAGTCGGTCAGCGTTTGCCGTGCAGACGGAGCGGGCGACTGCCTCCATTCGCGTGCCCTCGGCAAAACCTTCCTGCACGCTCGCCCCGACTTGAACATGGATGGGCGCAATGACTTCCTGATAAAGGACGTCTCGGGCGTTTATGGGATGCACGAAGTCGTACATTTCATGGGGTTCGTCGACTGCCCGGGGAATTTTGGAGTCAAGGTCATGGATGACTTCTTTACCGATCTGGATGCGAGCGGACCGCTCCGCGGTGAGGAGTGGCGCGAGATAACAGCTACCCGGGCGTGCTTCGATGAGCACCTTGGGGAAGCTGTCACCCGCGAGTACACGGTCCGCTTCGATCGGGCTCGATCCAGCTATGGGGCGCCCGATGGAAATCCGGCACTGGCCGAATTCTGCAGTGCGAGCGAGCTGGCCATGCCGATCCAGCCGCAGGCCGAATAGAAGGTCAGGGCGCAAGCCAAGCCTGTCGTGACGGCTTGGTTTGCGCAATGCGAGGCGAACTCAGCTACCACGCTCCAACACCAGCAACGGGTCGATCCTCACCGTCAGCCAGTTCATCCCCCAGTGCAGGTGCGGACCAGTGGCGCGGCCGGTAGCGCCGACGGCACCGATCACGTCGCCCTGCCGCACCTCGTCGCCGACCTGCACATCCATCCGGGACAGGTGGAGGAAGTTGGAACTTACGCCGTGGCCGTGGTCGAGCAGGATGGTCCCGCCGGTCAGGTAGAGGTCGCCAGCGAAGGTCACGACACCCGATGCTGGCGCTTTCACCGGCGTCCCCGATGCCGCTGCGATGTCCATGCCCGAGTGGGCCGAGCCGGGGGTGCCGTTGTAGATGCGCTGGTTGCCGAAGCGACCGCTGATGCGCCCCTCGACCGGCCAGATGAAGCGTTCGGCGAAGCCGGTGCGCGGGTCGTCGCGTTCGCGCGCGGCGGTGACGAGGGCCTGTTCACGCGCGATGCGCTTGGCGATTGCCGGGGGCGGTTTGACGGTCTTGCCCGGGACGCCGTTGACCCGTTCGACCGGGAAGTCCCTCGGCTGCACCGCAATGGAGATCTCGTCCGCGACACCGTCCGGACGGGTGACGGAGACCTGCACCGGCCCCTCCTGGTCGCGCGCCACGCCGAAAGCGACGCTGCCGTAACCGGTCACGCGCAGCCGGCGCCCATCGTGCGTGACGGAGCTGCCGGGCGGCACCTTGCCGATCACCAGGGCACCTTGCTGCACCGACAAGGGGAACACGACCCGCGTGTCCATGTCCGTACCGATAGCGGTAGCGGCAGCTTCGGGCGTGGAGGTCTGGGCTGCGGCCGACGCTGTCACCGGGGCGACGGTGGTGGCTGCGAGCAGGGCCGCGAAGATCGCCAGCCTCAACGGTCGAACTCCATCCGCTGGCCACCCGGGGTGCCCACGAGCCGGCTGCCGTCCCAGGCCTGTACGCCGTTGACCCAGGTGGAGGCGATCCTGCTGTGGAAGGTGCGCCCCTCGAACGGCGACCAGCCGCATTTGGACAGCACGTCCTCGCGGCGGACCGTCAGCGGCACGTCGTCGATGAGTACCAGGTCGGCGGCGTAGCCTTCGCGCAGGAAGCCGCGGTTCCTGACGTCGAACAGCTGGGCCGGGGCGTGCGCGAACTTCTGTACCACCTGCGCCGTCGTCAGGTGGCCTTCGTGCACCAGCTCCAGCGCGGCGGGCAGGGCGTACTGCACCAGCGGCAGACCACTGGGGGCGCGCGTGTAGGGGTTCTGCTTCTCTTCCAGCAGGTGCGGGGCATGGTCCGTGGCGAGTACGTCGATGACGTCCGTCGCCACCGCCCGCACCAGCGCCTCGCGGTCGGAAGCGTCCTTGATGGCGGGGTTGCACTTGATCAGGTGGCCCAGCGCGGCGTAGTCGGAGCGGTCCAAGCGGAGGAAGTGGATGCAGGTCTCGGCGGTGATGCGCTTGCGGCTGCCATCCGGGCGGATGAGCGGCCCGGCCTCGAACAGCGCCAGCTCGTCGGCCGTGGAGATGTGCAGCACGTGGAGCCGCGTCCCGTGCTCCTTGGCGAGGGAAATAGCCAGCAGCGTCGACTTCATGCAGGCCTCGCGCGAGCGGATGTCGGGGTGGCACTCCGCCGGGATGTCATCGCCATAGCGCGCCTTGTAGCGGGCGCTTTCGGCCTCGATCATCGGCGTGTCTTCGCAGTGGGTGATGACCGGCGTAGGTGCATCGCGGAAGACGGCGGCGAGGATCTCCGGATCGTCGACCAGCATGTTGCCGGTCGACGCGCCCATGAACACCTTCACCCCCGGTGCGCTGCGCGGATCAAGCCGCTGGATGGCTTCCAGGTTGGAGGTGCTGGTTCCCATGTAGAAGCCGTGGTTGCCCCAGACGCGGCCGAGCGCGCGGCGGTACTTGTCCTCCAATGCATCGGCGTCAAGCGTCGGTGGGCTGGTGTTGGGCATATCCATGAAGCTGGTGATGCCCCCGGCCACGGCGGCGCCGGACTCCACCGCCATGTCCGCCTTGTACTCCATGCCCGGTTCGCGGAAGTGGACCTGGTCGTCGATCATCCCCGGCAGCAGGCGACGTCCGGCAGCATCGACAACGGTTTCGTTGTCCTTCGCCGCGAGTCCTTTTTCGATGCGGGTGATCAGGCCGCCTTCAATGCGCAAGTCGGCTTCGAACTCGCGGCCTTCATTGACCAGCCGGGCGTTGACGATGAGGGTCGCGGGAGAAGTCATGGGGATCCTTGTTGGCGTGTGTCAGTCCACCGGGGGCACTGGATCGTGGCCGCCAGGGTGCAGGGGATGGCACCGCAGGATACGCCGCAGCGCCAGCCAGCTGCCCTTGAAGGCGCCGAATCGCGCGATCGCCTGCATCGCGTAGACCGAGCAGGTCGGGTGGAACCGGCAGCGCGGCCCGAGCAGCGGGCTGATCCAGCGCTTGTAACCGCGCAGCAACGCTATGAGCAGGCGGTCGATCACTGTTTCTTGATACCGGTAGGCACCATGATGGAGCTCGGTTCCGGAGGGGCGCGTCCGGGGATCCGGTGGCGCGGTTGCCGCGGGTGCCGGGGCAGGGTATAACAGCGCGCTTTCCCGTCACAAGGGAATAAAAGGACGAGGCGCTCGTGGCATTGAAGAAAACCGCGAAAAAGGCCGCCAAGGCCATCAAGAAGACTGTCAATGCGGCCGCGAAGAAAGTCGCGTCCAAAAAGACGGTCCCGAAGAAGGCTGCCGCCAAGCCGCCTGCCCGCAAGCCCGCCGCGAAGAAGACGCCTGCCAGGAAGGCCGCACCTGCGAAGAAGGCTGTACCTGCCCGCAAGCAGGTACCCACCAAGCCGGTCGGCAAGAAGGTGGCTGCGTCGAAGAAGGCCGCACCTGCCCGGAAGGCTCCGGAAAAGAAACCAGCAACGAAAAAGGCTGCAGTGACGAAGGTTCCATCTTCCAAGAAGACGATCAAGAAGACGACGGGCAAGAATGCGCCTGCCGGAAAGTCGAAGGCGGCTTCACCCGCCAGGAAGGCCAACACCGCTACTGTTGGCAAATCGCCAGGCAAGGCCGCCAAGGCTGCCGGGAAACCGGCAACGAGCAGCAAGCCGGAGAAGAAACCCGTCGCCAGCACCAGGGCGACTGCCAATCCATCCCCCACCAAGGCTGCCAAGGCACCGGCTTCCAGCAAGCCCGCCGCCAAGCCTGCTTCGGCACCGGTGAAGCGTCCCGTCGGCAAGGTTGCCGTCGCGGTCGCCGCCAAGCCGCAAGCCCCCGCACCCAGAGGTAAAGTCAAAGTCGTGCAGTACCAAACAGAAAAAGGCAGTGGTCGACCCATTGTCCCGCGCGGCTACAAGCCGAGCGCGGAAGAGGAATACATGAGCCCGCTGCAACTGGAGTACTTCCGCCAGCGCCTGTTGCAGTGGCGAGCGGACCTGGTCGAGGAATCGAAGCAGACCATCGAGAACCTCAAGGACGAAGTACGCGATGTCGGTGACGAGGCCGAGCGCGCCACGCGCGAGACCGAGAACTCGCTGGAGCTGCGTACGCGTGATCGCTACCGGAAGCTGATCAGCAAGATCGACAGCACCCTCAAGCGCGTCGACTCGGGTGACTACGGTTTCTGCGTGGATACCGGCGAGGAGATTGGCCTGGATCGCCTGGAGGCGCGTCTTACCGCCGAGCGCACCATCGATGCGCAGGAGCGTTGGGAGCACCTGCAGAAGCAGATGGGCGACTGATCCATCCAGCCCGAGCCCTGGTCGCAGGGCCGTGTTCGAAAAAAGCCCGCTCGATGCGGGCTTTTTTCATGCCTGGATCTGTTGGCGCGCGTGCTGCTGGATGAACCCGAGCAGCGCGGCCAGGCCGTTGCTGCGAGTGGGCGACAGGTGCTTGGCAAGGCCGATGTCGGCGATGTACTCGGCGTCGGTCGCGGCGATCTCGGCGGCGCTCCGGCCCGAATACACGCGCAGCGCGAGATAGACAAGGCCGGAGACGATCGCGGAGTCGCTGATGGCGTGGAAGTCCAGCCGCTCGGCATCGCCCCGCGGCACGATCCAGACCAGGGACTGGCACCCGTGAAGCCGATGCTCCTCGGTCTTCCACTCTTCGGGGAACTCCGGCAGCTTGCGTCCAAGGTCGATCAGGTACTGGTAGCGCTCGGACCAGTCGCTGAAGAACGCGAACTCCTCGCGGATTGCCGCCTGGGCCTCGGCAGCGGTGGGTTCCAGCGGGAAAGGGGACGCCATGGTCGGGTGCTCCTGTGTCATTGTCGGCGCCAGCGCACGCCGGCAGGCGTGTCCTCCAGCAGGATGCCCTCGCTGGCGAGCTGGTCACGTATCTCATCGGCGCGTTTGAAGTCCCGGTTCTTCTTTGCCAGGTTGCGCTCGTCCACGAGGGCCTGGATCCGGCTGTCGTCGCTGTTGTCGGCGCCGCGCGCGAACCAGTCCGCCGGTGCCTGTTGCAGGAGACCCAGCGCACGTCCTGCTCCGAGCAGCTCGCCTTTCAGGCGCTTCCGCTCTGCCGGGTCCTCGGCCTTGCGCGCCTCTGCGGCAATCCGCGCGATCTCGGCCAGCGCCTGGGGGGTGTTGAGGTCGTCGTCCAGGATCGTTTCGATGCTGGCGGGAATCTGAGTCGTCGCCTCCACGTCCGAGAGATCCCGCAAGGTGCCATACAGCCGGTCGAGCGTACGCACCGACTGTTCGACCAGCGCATCCGACCAGTCCAGGGGCTGGCGGTAGTGGGCCGAGAGCAACGCGTGGCGCAGCGCCTCCGGCGGGTGGGCCCGGACCAGGTCGTGGACCTTCTCGATGTTTCCCAGCGACTTCGACATCTTTGCCCCACCGAAGTTGAGCATGCCGTTGTGCAGCCACCACCGGGCGAACGTCCGGCCCCCATGGGCGCACTCGCTCTGGGCGATCTCGTTCTCGTGGTGGGGGAACTGCAGGTCGGCGCCGCCGGCATGGATGTCGATGGTCTCGCCCAGGTGCGCGGCGGCCATCGCCGAGCACTCGATGTGCCACCCGGGGCGGCCGCGACCCCAGGGGGAGTCCCAACCCGGCAGGTCGTCGCTCGAGGGCTTCCAGAGCACGAAGTCGCCCGGATCGCGCTTGTAGGGCGCGACCTCGACGCGGGCACCCGCCAGCATGTCGTCCGGATCGCGTCGCGACAGCTTCCCGTATCCGTCGAAGCTCGCCACCGAGAACAGCACGTGGCCTTCCGCCGCATAGGCGTGGCCGGCGGCGATCAGGCGCTCGATCATCGAGACGATCTGCGGGATGTGCGCGGTCGCCTCGGGTTCCAGGTCGGGTGGAGCCACTCCAAGCGCGGCCATGTCTTCCCGGTAGGCGGCCGCGAAACGGTCGGTGATGTCGGAGATCGGCACACCGAGCTCCTTCGCCGCGGCGTTGATCTTGTCATCCACGTCGGTGATGTTCCGCGCATAGGCCAGGGCCCCGTGGCGCCTGCGCAGCAGGTCAGCCAGGACGCCGAACACGACGGGCCCGCGCGCGTTGCCGATGTGCACGTAGTTGTAGACGGTCGGGCCGCACACATACATCGTCGGCCGCGCCGGGTCGGCGGGCGCGAACGGTTCGACCCGCCGGGTCAGGCTGTTGTAGAGATGCAGGCTCATTGGAATTGCGCGATGGTTTTCGCCATTCTAACGGGGCCCGGGGGGCAGCAGGGTCGGGGTTCAGCCCCTATTGCCCGCCGGCGCATACACTTGCATGGATCCCGTTCCGAGCCTGCCTATCCGATGAGTCGCTGCTGCCTGCCAATCCTGCTGCTGTGCACGCTCATGGCGGCGCCGGTTTGGGCTCAGGAGACAACGGTGATCCAGGCGGAGAACGTTCGTTTCGCCTACGCCCAGGTCCTGCGCGTGACTCCGGTCTACCAGACGCTGACCGCCTCGGCGGTGGAGCAGCGCTGCGAGTCCGCCACGCCGGAAGAGGATGGCTCCAAGCTCTCGCGTGTAGTCGGCGCGGTGAAGGGTGCTTTCAGCCGCGAAGAGGAGCCGGAGCCGGCCGACTGCGTACCGGTGACGGTCGAGCGGGAGTTCCGGCGTCCCATCGCCTACGACGTCGACTACGTCTACAAGGGCTCCAAGTACCGGTCCCGGCTCCCGGACGACCCGGGCAACCGGCTCAGGATCCGCATCGGCGTGACCCCGGTGGTGTCCGGCGGCCCGGGCGGCTGAACCATCTTCGTGCCGCGCTTGCCGTAGGGCAGCGGGCGTGCGAGCATCCTCCCGCAATGACCCAGCTCCGTGCCGACGCCGACATCTTGACCTCCGCCTACATGGCGGCGGGAATGACCTCGCGTGCCCGCCGACCGGTGCCTTCCACCCCGGCTGGGTAGCCGCACGCACGCCTGAGCACAGGCGCAGCAGATGAAAGCCCAGCTCCCGCGCTGGGCTTTTTTGTTTCCGGGCCCCGCGACCCTCCCGCTCACGGATCCCGCAATGACCATCAGGCACTTCCTCAACACCCAGGACTGGTCCCGTCCCGACCTCGATGCGCTCCTCGCGCAGGCCCACGTCTTCAAGCGCGAACGCCTGGGCGACCAACTGCGTGGCAAGTCCATCGCGCTGGTGTTCTTCAACCCGTCGATGCGCACCCGCACCAGCTTCGAGCTGGGTGCCTTCCACCTCGGTGGACATGCGGTGGTACTGCAGCCGGGTAAGGACGCGTGGCCGATCGAGTTCGACCTGGGCACCGTGATGGATGGCGAGGCGGAGGAGCACGTCGCCGAGGTGGCGCGGGTGCTCGGACGCTACGTCGACCTGATCGGCGTGCGGGCGTTCCCGAAATTCGTCGACTGGTCGGTCGATCGAGAGGACCGGGTCCTGCGCAGCTTCGCGCGCTATTCGCCGGTGCCGGTGATCAACATGGAAACCATCACCCACCCCTGCCAGGAGCTGGCCCACGTGATGGCCCTGCAGGAGCATTTCGGTAACCCCGGTGCGCCGGCCACGGACCTGCGCGGGCGCAAGTTCGTGCTGACCTGGACCTACCACCCCAAGCCGCTCAACACCGCCGTGGCCAATTCCGCGTTGACCATCGCAACGCGCATGGGCATGGACGTGACGTTGCTATGCCCGACGCCGGAGTACGTGCTCGACCGCCGCTACATGGAGTGGGCCGAGCGCAACGCCGGGGAGAGTGGTGGCTCGCTGCGGGTCAGCCATGACATCGAGGGCAGCTATGCCGGAGCGGACGTCGTCTACGCCAAGAGCTGGGGTGCGCTGCCGTACTTCGGCAATTGGGCGCCGGAGAAGCCCATCCGCGACCGTTACCGCCACTTCATCGTCGACGAGCAGAAGATGGCCCTGACCAACGATGCCGTCTTCAGCCATTGCCTGCCACTGCGCCGCAACGTCAAGGCCACCGATGCGGTGATGGATTCGCCGCGCTGCATCGCCATCGAAGAAGCCGAAAACCGCCTGCATGTACAGAAGGCGATCATGGCCACGCTGGCCGGCTCCTGATCCCGAACCCCCTTCCATCAACCTGACCTGCGACCCACCCATCATGAGCAAAGACATCGTCCTCGCCTTTTCCGGCGGCCTCGACACCAGCTTCTGCGTGCCATACCTGGCCGAGCGCGGCTGGAATGTCCACACGGTTTTTGCCGACACCGGCGGGGTCGACGCAGAGGAGCGCGGATTCATCGAAGCGCGGGCCGCGGAACTGGGCGTCGCCTCCCACCGGACCGTCGACGGCGGCCCCGCCATCTGGTCGGGCTTCGTCAAGCCGTTCGTCTGGGCAGGGGAGGGGTACCAGGGCCAGTATCCGCTGCTGGTCTCCGACCGATACCTGATCGTCGAAGCCGCGCTTGCGCGTTGCGAGGAGCTGGGCACGCGTGCCATCGCGCACGGCTGCACGGGGATGGGCAATGACCAGGTGCGGTTCGACCTGGCGGTGAAGGCACTGGGCAACTACGAGATCATCGCCCCGATCCGCGAGATCCAGAAGGAACATACCGAGGTACGGGCCTACGAGCAGGCGTACCTCGAGCAGCGTGGCTTCGGCGTGCGTGCCAAGCAGAAGGCCTACACGATCAACGAGAACCTGCTCGGACTCACCATGTCCGGTGGCGAGATCGACCGCTGGGAGGCGCCCGGCGAAGGCGCGGCAGGCTGGTGCAAACCGCGCTCGGAGTGGCCGGAGCAGCCGCTGCGGGTGTCCATCGGGTTCCGCAACGGCGAGGCGGTATCGCTGGACGGGGAGGAGATGCCGGGCCACCTGATGCTGGCGCGCCTCAATACATTGTTCGCTGACTATGGGGTCGGCCGCGGCCTGTATACCGGTGACACCACCATCGGCCTGAAGGGCAGGATCATCTATGAAGCGCCGGGGCTTGCCGCCCTGCTGAGCGCCCACCGCGCGCTGGAAGAGGCGGTGCTGAGCAAGCAGCAGAACCGATTCAAGCCGGAGGTGGCGCGCAAGTGGGTGGAGCTGGTCTATGAAGGCTTCTTTCACGATCCGCTCAAGGCCGATCTCGAGGCTTTCCTGGCGTCCAGCCAATCGACCGTCAACGGTGAAGTGGTGCTCGAGACCCATGGTGGCGTGGTCAACGCGGTGGCGGTGAAGTCGCCGCACCTGCTGCAGGCCAGGGGCGCGACCTACGCACAGGCGGCAGACTGGGGCGTGGCCGAGGCGGAAGGCTTCATCAAGCTGTTCGGCATGAGCAGCACACTGTGGGCCGAGGTCAACCGCAACTAGCCCGGCTCCGATCGCTCCCTGTAGGAGCGGCTTCAGCCGCGATCGGATAGCCGGTCGCACGCGCCGATTCCCGTATCGCGGCTGAAGCCGCTCCTACAGAGGCCGTCCTCCATTGGTGCAACAGGATCTTTCAATGCTCCGCGACATCCTCCGCCACCTCGAAGCCCTCGTATCGTTCGATACCCGCAACCCGCCGCGCCGGATCGGTACGGGTGGGATATTCGATTACCTGCGCGCGCAGTTGCCCGGTTTCCGCGTCGACGTCACCGACCACGGCGATGGCGCCGTGTCGATGCTCGCGGTGCGCGGACGGCCGCGCCGGGTCTTCAACGTGCACCTGGATACGGTGCCGTCGTCTCCGGCGTGGTCAGCCGAACCCCACCAGCTTCGCGTCGACCGCGATCGCGCGATCGGGTTGGGCGCGTGCGACATCAAGGGTGCCGCTGCAGGGCTGTTGGCCGCGGCTGCGATCACCGATGGCGACGCAGCTTTCCTGTTCACCACCGATGAGGAAGCCAACGATGCCCGTTGCATCGCCGCCTTCCTCGGCGCCGGGCATGGCTTCTGCGAGGCCATCGTCGCCGAGCCGACGGGCTGCGAGGCCGTCCTGGCACACCGCGGCATCAGCTCGGTGCAGATGCACTTCCGCGGCAGCGCCGGCCACGCCTCCGGTGCCAACGCACTCGATGCCAGCGCACTGCACCATGCCATGCGCTGGGGCAGCCGTGCCCTGGACCTGGTGGAGTCGGAATCGCACCAGCGCTTCGGCGGGCTGACCGGGCTGCGCTTCAACATCGGGCGGGTGGACGGTGGCATCAAGGCCAACATGATCGCGCCGGCCGCGGAGTTGCGCTTCGGCTTCCGGCCGCTGCCGTCGATGTCGATCGACGAGTTGCACGCGCGCTTCGGTGCACTGGTGGAGGCGGGTGCCGTGGAGCGATACCAGGAGACCTTCCGCGGGCCGCCACTTCCCAGCGGTGATACCGCCACGGCCGAAGACCGGAGGCTGGAAGCGAGGGACCTGGCCGAAGCGCTCGGGCTGCCGATCGGCAACGCGGTCGACTTCTGGACCGAGGCCTCGCTGTTCTCGGCGGGCGGCATGACGGCGATCGTCTACGGCCCCGGCGACATCGCCCAGGCGCATACGGCGGACGAGTGGGTGGCCCTGGAGCAATTGCAGCGCTACGGCGAATCCGTCACCCGAATCCTTTCAGGGGCCCTGTAGGAGCGGCTTCAGCCGCGACCCGAACCCTCATTGCCTGCGCCACTTCCAGATCGCGGCTGAAGCCGCTCCTACAACAGCACGACCCACGAAGCCCCAATGACCATTCCCCCGACCGCGCACGACATCCAGACCCGGCAGACCATCGTGCGGTTGCTGTCCAGCATGGCCAGCGCCAAGGAGATCAGCCAGTACCTCAAGCGCTTTTCCCAGCTCGACGCGGCGCGCTTCGCCGTGGTCAAGGTCGGAGGCGCGGTGCTGCGCGATGACCTGGATGCGTTGACCTCTTCGCTGGCCTTCCTCCAGGACGTGGGGCTCACCCCGATCGTCATCCACGGCGCGGGTCCGCAACTGGACGAGGAGCTGGCCGCGGCCGGTATCGACAAGCAACTCGTCGGCGGGCTGCGCGTCACCTCGCCGGAGGCCCTGGCCGTGGTGCGGCGGGTATTCCATGCGCAGAACCTGCGGCTGGTGGAGGCCCTGCAGCGCAGCGACGCGCGCGCGACCTCGATCGTTTCGGGCGTGTTCGAGGCGGAGTACCTGGACCGCGACACCTACGGCCTTGTCGGGCGCGTGGCCCGGGTCGACCTGGCGCCGATCCAGGCCAGCCTGCAGGCCGGCTCCATCCCCGTCATCGCCAGCCTCGGCGAAACCACCGGCGGCCAGATCCTCAACATCAACGCCGACTTCGCCGCCAACGAACTGGTGCAGGTGCTGCAGCCCTACAAGATCGTGTTCCTCACCGGCACCGGCGGGTTGCTGGACGGGCAGGGCAGGCTGATCGACTCGATCAACCTGACCACCGAGTACGAAGCACTGATGGCGCAGCCCTGGGTCAATGGCGGCATGCGGGTCAAGATCGAGCAGATCAAGCAGTTGCTCGACCGGCTGCCATTCTCGTCGTCGGTGTCGATCACGCGTCCGGCGGAACTGGCAAAGGAGCTGTTCACGCACAAGGGTTCCGGCACGCTGGTGCGGCGCGGCGAACGGGTGGTGGAGGCGACGGAATGGGACGAGCTGGACCTGCCGCGGCTGCGGACGCTGGTGGAATCCGCGTTCGGCCGGCGGCTGGTGCCGGACTACTTCGAACGCACGCGCCTGCACCGGGCGTATGTCAGCGAGCACTACCGCGCGGCGGTGATCCTGGTCGAAAGCGAAGCCGGAGGCGAGACTTATCTCGACAAGTTCGCGGTGCTCGACGATGCCCAGGGCGAAGGCCTCGGTCGCGCGGTGTGGCAGGTGATGCGCGACCAGAACCCGCGCGTGTTCTGGCGCTCGCGCCACGGTAACCCCGTCAACGCGTTCTACTACGCCGAATCCGATGGGCACTTCAAGCAGGAGCACTGGAACGTGTTCTGGTGCGGGATCCGCGAGCCCGGCGAACTTGCCCGCTGCGTCGCCCATTGCCGGGAGCGCGCGCCCACGTTGCTGGAGCCGCTGGAACGTGCACGGGAGGCATCATGACCACCAGCCCAATCTCGATCGGCATTGTGGGCGCGCGTGGGTACGTGGGGTCGGAACTGATCCGGCTGATCGCGGCGCACCCCCGGTTCGATCTCGCGTTCGTGTCCTCGCGCGAGCTCGAAGGGGAGCGCGTCGCCGATCATCAGCCGGCTTGGCAAGGCGATCTGCGATACAGCGCGCCGGAGCATGGCGAGCTGCCGGCATTCGGCGCCGAGGCCGTGGTGCTCGCGTTGCCGAATGGGAAGGCAGCGCTGTGCGTGAGTGCCTTCGATGAGCAGGGCGCGACGCCGGTCATCATCGACCTGTCGGCCGACTACCGGTTCGATGCTGGCTGGTACTACGGGCTGCCGGAGCTGACCCGCGGCGACTATTCCGGTCAGCGGCGCATCAGCAACCCCGGCTGTTACGCCACCGCGATGCAACTTGCGCTCGCCCCCATGCTGGACGTGTTGCAGGCGCCTGCGCAGTGCTTCGGCGTCTCCGGCTATTCGGGCGCCGGCACGAGTCCGTCGGACCGCAACGATCCGGAGCTGTTGCGCAACAACCTGATGCCGTATGCGCTCTCGGGGCATGTGCATGAGCGCGAGGTATCGGCAAGGCTTGGCCGTCCGGTCGAGTTCATGCCCCACGTTGCGCCGCACTTTCGCGGCCTCACCATCACCGCGAACCTGCACCTCGCGCGCCGGTTCGATCGCGAAGAAGTGGCCGCTCGCTACCGGGAGCGCTATGCGGATGAGCCGATGGTTCGCCTACTTGACGAGGCGCCGTGGGTCAGCGCGATCGCTGGTCGCCACCACGTGGAGATCGGCGGCTTCACCCTGTCCGCCGACGGACAACGGCTGGTCGTGGTGGCGACGCTGGACAACCTGCTCAAAGGTGCCGCCACGCAGGCGCTGCAGAATCTCAACCTCGCCTTCGGCCTGCCGGAGCTGACCGGCATCCCGCATTGAACCCCAACCATGCCGTTGTAGGAGCGGCTTCAGCCGCGATCGGATACAGCTCCGCGCGCGCCAGCTTCAAGATCGCGGCTGAAGCCGCTCCTACAAAACGCCCAAATCCCCAGAGGAACCCGCGATGAGCGACCTGCTATGGCAAAAACCCGGCGTCCGCGTCGATGAGCGGATCCAGCGCTTCTGTGCGGGCGACGACGTCATCCTGGATCGCGAGTTCTTCCTGTTCGACATCCAGGCCAGCATCGCCCATGCGGAGGGCCTGCAGCAGATCGACATCCTTGCCCGGGACGAGCTGGAGGCGATCAAGCGCGAGCTCGCGGTGCTGGCGGACGACTTCAGCAGCGGTCGCTTCGTGCTCGACGCCACCTATGAAGATGGCCACTCCGCGATCGAGGCGCGACTGGTCGAACGCCTGGGTGATGCCGGGCGTCGCATCCATACCGGGCGCAGTCGCAATGACCAGGTGCTGGTCGCCACCCGGCTGTGGCTGAAGCACCGGCTGGCGCGCCTTGCCAAGCTCTGCACCGAGAGCGCGGCCGTGGCGCTGGAGCGCGCGGGCGTGGAGGCGATGTTGCCGCTGCCCGGTTACACGCACATGCAGCGTGCGGTGGTGTCGTCGGCCGGCATGTGGTGGACGGCGTGGGCGGAAGGCTTCATCGACAACGCCGAGCGGGCGCGGCAGACGCTGTCCTGGGTGGACGCGAACCCGCTCGGCACGGCGGCGGGTTACGGCGTGAACCTGCCGCTGGCGCGCGAATACACCACGCAGGCCCTGGGCTTCGGCCGGACCCAGGTGTCCGCCACGTACGCGCAGCTGTCGCGTGGCAAGTTTGAACTTGCTGCCATCGACGCGCTGGCCAGTGCGGTGCTCGACCTGCGACGGCTGGCATGGGACCTGAGCCTGTTCACCAGTGCGGAGTTCGGGTTCGTGCGGCTGCCGGCGGAATACACCACCGGCAGTTCGATCATGCCCAACAAGCGCAACCCGGATGTCATCGAGCTCATGCGCGCGAGCTATGCCAGCGTGGCCGCGGGCCGTGCGGAAATCGAGCAGTTGCTGTCGCTGCCATCCGGCTACCACCGCGACCTGCAGTTCTCCAAGGGCGCGATCTTCCATGCGTTCGGCCGTGGCCTGGCGGCCTTGGAGTTGCTGCCGGACCTGCTTCGCAACCTCGAGTGGATTCCGGATGCGATGCATGGCGCACTGGAACCTTCGATGTACGCGACCGACCTGGCGGTCGACATGGCGCGCGCGGGCATGCCGTTCCGAGAGGCCTACCGCCAGGCCGCCGATCCCGCCAGGTGGCAGCAGGGCGACCCGGCACGAAGCCTTGCCGAACGCGTGTCGCCGGGCGCCGCGGGCGACCTCGGGCTGGATGAACTGCGTCGCCGACTCGCGCTCGTGAACTGAAACGCGAGCGTCGTTTCCAGAGTGACCTGAATGGGGCGGTGGCTGCTATTGCCCCGAGCTGTTAAACTCGCGCCCCTACCGATTACAGCTTCCGGCGTTGGTGAACGTAACGCCGCTGTCCCGCATTGCGCCTTTCCGTCCAGGAAATTGACAGGCGCGTGCCGCGGGTGCCCTTCGGGTGCTTCGCCATTGCAGCTTCCTCGTTCCCGTCGCCGCCTGGCCCGCTGGTGTTACAGCGGACCGAGTCGCGCCCGTGTGACGCGCCGCCGGAATCCGGTCTTTTCCGAGGAGGAACTTCCAGCCGATGACTTCGCCATTTCCCGAACAGAAGATGCCGCCGTGGAGGCGGGCCGTGCTCAAGGTGGGCAGCAGCCTGCTCACCGATGGCAAGGGTGGGTTGGGCAAGCGCAACGCAGCCGCACTCGCCGGCCTGATTGCACGCCTGCGTGACCAGGGACGCGAGGTGCTGCTGGTGTCTTCCGGGGCGGTCGCCGCGGGCCGTGGCCTGTTGGCGGGCTCGGGGGCGGAACTGGCACAGCGGCAGGCCTTGGCGGCGCTGGGCCAGACGCCGATGCTGGCGCTCTGGCAGGGGCTGGTGGAACAACCGGTGGCGCAGGTCCTGTTGAGCCACGATGACCTGCGCAACCGCAGGCGCTACCTCAACGCACAGGCGACCCTCCGCGAGTTGCTGCGCATCGGTGCGCTGCCGATCGTCAACGAGAACGACACCGTCGCCGTTGACGAGCTGAAGCTCGGCGACAACGACAACCTCGCCGCGGTGGTCGCCACGCTGGTGGGTGCCGACATCCTGCTGATCGCGACCGACACCGCCGGCCTCTATACCGGCCATCCCGGCAACGACCCGGACGCCCGGCCGGTGCCCCGCATCGAGGAGATCACCCCCGAGATCATGCAGATGGCCCAAGGTGGCGCCGGCCTGCTCGGCACCGGCGGTATGTATACAAAGCTGGAAGCCGCCACCAAGACCGCGGCCGCCGGCATCGACGCCGCGTTGTTCTGTGGCCACCACGCCGACACGATTTCGGCGCTCGCCGAGGACCGCCTGTTCGGCACCTTCATCCCCGCCCATGGCGATCGCCTGGTGGCCCGCAAGATGTGGTTGCGCCACACGCCGCCGAGCGGCGGCATCGTTCGCGTCGATGAAGGTGCGGCCCAGGCCATCGCCGACCGCGGCGCTTCGCTGCTGCCGGGTGGCGTCGTGGCCGTGGAGGGCGACTTCAACCGCGATGCAATGGTCGACGTGATGCCGGCCGAAGGCTACCAGCGCCTCGCACGCGGGCTGGTGCAGTACCAGGCCTCCGACCTGCAACGCATCGCGGGCCTGCACAGCAGCGAAATAGAAACCGTACTCGGCTTCCACAACGGGGAGTCCGTCATCCGACGCGAGGACATGGTGCTCCTCAACGCCGCCGTCGGTACCGCACCCGATGACCTTGAAGCCCTTCTGGAGAACCAGCAATGACCGGATACGTCCGCACACTCGCCGAGCGCGCCCGCTCGGCAGCACAGGCCATAGCGGCCCTCGACGGCGAAGGCCGACTCGCGCTCCTGAACGCCATGGCCGATTCGGTCGAGGCGGGCAGCCAGGACATCCTCAAGGCGAATGCCGTCGACATGGATCGCGCGAAAGCCGCGGGTACCACGGGCGCCATGCTCGACCGCCTGCGCCTGGATGAGCAGCGCGTGGCAGGCATCGTCACCGCCATCCGCGAGGTCGCCGGGCTTCCCGACCCGGTGGGCCAGGTGACGCGCAGCGATGTCCGGCCCAATGGCCTGGTGGTGGAGAAGGTGCGTATCCCGCTGGGCCTCATTGCCATGATCTACGAGGCGCGTCCCAACGTCACCGCCGACGCCGCCGCCCTGTGCCTGCGCGCCGGTAATGCGGTGCTCCTGCGCGGCGGCTCCGAGGCGAGGGACAGCAACATGGCCATTGCGGCCTGCCTGCACCGGGCGTTGCGTGACCAGGGGCTGCCGCCCGAGGCGGTGTCGCTGGTGGAGGACACCGCCCGCGAACACGTGCTCGAGCTGCTGCAGCTCAGCGACCTGATCGACCTGGCCATCCCGCGTGGTGGCGAGAAGCTGATCCGTTTCGTGGCGGAGCATGCCCGGGTGCCGGTGATCAAGCACTACAAGGGCGTCTGCCACCTGTACGTGGACAAGGCCGCCGATCCTGCGTTGGCGCTGCGGCTGGCGATCGACGGCAAGCTTTCCCGTCCGGGCGTATGCAACGCGCTGGAGACGATGCTGGTGCACGCCGACATCGCCGACGAATGGCTGCCGGATGCCCTGGCCGAGCTGCAGGCGCGCGGCGCCGAGATCCGTGGTTGCGAGCGGACCCGGGCGCTGTTCCCCGAAGCCGTCGCCGCGACCGACGAGGACTTCGATGCCGAATACCTGGCGCCGATCCTGTCCGTCCGCGTGGTGGATTCGATCGACCAGGCGATCGAGCACATCCATCGCTTCACGTCCGACCACACCGAAGTGATCGTCACCACCGACAAGGCGGCGGCGGAGCGTTTCGTACGGGAGATCCGCAGCTCGGCGGTGATGGTCAACGCCTCTTCGCGATTCAACGATGGCGGGACGCTCGGACTGGGCGCCGAGATCGGCATCTCGACCACCCGCCTGCATGCCTACGGTCCCATGGGCCTGGAGTCGCTGACCATCGAGCGCTATGTGGTGCGGGGCGAGGGGCAGGCGCGGCACGAGGACGTGCCGAAGGTGGAACCCGCAGCTTCGGCGGCCTGACCTACTCGACCACCACGACCCTGTCGCGTCCGGCGGCCTTGGCGGCATACAGGCCCTCGTCCGCCCGACGCAGCAGGCGCGACAGGGAATCGGAAGGGCGGCGCCGGGCGATCCCGGCGCTGACCCGCACGCCGCGTGCGCGCGCTGCAGTGGCGAAGCCCCCGCGGACCGCTTCGGCATAGGTCGAAGCCGTCGGCAACTCGGCCGCCGGCAACAGCACCACGAACTCCTCCCCACCGAACCGCGCCGCAACCGCCCCGTCGGGCAGGTGCTGGCGTATCGCCGTGGCGAGCTGCACGAGGATCCGGTCTCCCACCGCATGCCCGTGGGTGTCGTTGACGCGCTTGAAATGGTCGATGTCGAAGAACACCGCACACAGCGGCCGATCGCGATTGCGGTGGTACTGGAACATCCGGGCGGCCTGGCGGTTCCAGCCGTTACGGTTGAGCAGACCGGTCAGGGTGTCGGTGCGTGCCTGCGCCTGCAGGGCCTCATGGGCGAGCAGCGACTGCACGGCAAAGGCGAAGCGGTAGCGACGCAGCAGCAGGCCCAGTGCCGCGGAAAAAGCGATGACCAGCCAGTAGATCGCTAGCTGTGATCTCTCAGTAGGTTGTTCATCCGGGGTGGTCCCGGAAGACTGGAGGTGCGAATCAGCCACCCCTCCAGGAGCCCCGGATGAACCTGCATAAACATGCCCGCCTTAGCCCTCGCGGTCGAGCCCTGCTCGTGGACCGCATCTTGATTCAGGGCCTGCGCGTGGAAGAAGCCGCACACGCCGCCGGCGTGAGCGTTCGAACAGCGTACAAGTGGCTGAAACGGTTCAAGGAAGAAGGTTCGGGCGGGTTAACCGATCGATCCTCGAGACCGCGGCACTGTCCCCACGCGACAGCGCCACGGATCGTGGATCAGGTGCTGGAG
>NZ_FUXP01000022.1 GCF_900167055.1 Lysobacter spongiicola DSM 21749 | reverse complement strand
GCTGACCCCAGAAGCCTATGCCAAAACCCTGGCGGGCTCGGATACCCTAACCCCGGACTCTAAAGCCGACCGCTACTGAAGGCGGGGGGACGTCGATCTTGCAGGACCAAATTGGTTTCTCCGCCAGCATGGCCCAAGCATTATTTCTTTTGCCAGCTTGCCTCATTGGGCTCGTGTTGGGTGCCGTCTCAAGCAGGTGTTCCGATGTCATTCGGCTAGCCCGCAAACGAAGCGAAGGTTGCTCTGAGTAGCGGCTAATTCAAGCTTTGCTGCTTCGCGGCGCGGCCTAGCTTTCGCTTTTGGTCGACGTCCAGGCCTAGCCAGTAGCAGGCGTCTACTTGGCTAAGACTAGGGATGTTTATCGGGGGTAGGGAAGGGCAGTCTCCAGCTTAAAGAACGCCATTGGGCACGGTATCTATCCGTGGCTACCCAAGTGAATCAAATGCTGCCGAATCAGCTTGAGCTCTTGGTGCTGAATTCAGAGGCTTCGCTGTTACCGTCTTGCTTCACTTCGACCACCTTTAGCGGTACTTCGCCAATCGCCAGTGCTTTCTCAATGGTGAGTTCGCCGCCCCGCTCGGCGATCAGCGAACGCAGACGCGTGAACTCCCCGCACCAGATCGTTTCGATATCCCGGTCGCGCGCGCGATCATGGGTTCCAGACAGCGATACCGCTCGCACCTGGAGTCTCCCGCTTTCCGCGCGACCACCAACTTCGACGCCGTAGCCCGGCGTCGCCATCTTGCGCAAGACCACGCTGCCCGCTGCAGCCCATGCGGTCTCCATGCCTTCGCGGACTTCGTAGCCCAAGCTGGCCAGCCCATCAAGGACCGCACGGCGCCGGGCGAACGCCGCACGGCGATGTAGTTCATGCTGGATGGCATCGGTGCACTGCTGCATAAAGGCATCGACCTGCTGCATGTCCGGTTCGGGTTCCGCCAGATAGGCCGCAACCTGCGCTGGCAACGCCGATCCGGCCTGCCCGAGTAGCGTTTCCAACTCGGACGCCAGTGTCCCCAATGATGCCAAGCGGCTACGTCGCGTTTGGTGCTCAGCCGTTGCACTGGCGAGATCCAATACCAAACTGTCGAGCAGCATGTTCCGCTGCGCGGCGTGCGGATCGCGCTCGATGATCTCCAGCCGACGCAGGAACGAGTCGGCGGCGCTGGCGCCATGCAAGGTTTGCAACTGGGCGATGTGGTGGTCGATGTGGTCGAGGCGTGGCTCGCGGGACGTGTGTTCTTCGGCGACCCATCGTCCGGACCGCTCAACCTGCAGCTTCCTAGCGAGATCACGTTGGATATCGCTCAACGACTCCGATCTCGTGTCGTGTCCCAGTCTCGCAAACCCTTCGGCGACGATCGCTTGAGCGTCCACGATCGCGCGCCCCGAGGCGATCGACTGCAGCGCTTCGACCAGCGACGGATCTGGCGACGAGCTTCCGGCTTCCAGCGAGCGGAGCAGTGAGGCGGCATTCTCGCGCAGGTTCCGTTGCGACTTGCGCGCCTGAGCTGCCTTGCCAACGGCCCGCTCCTCACGCTGTGCGAGGTCGCGGGAGAGAAACTCTATCTCGGCAGGGACCTCGTTCTGGAGCGCCGTGAGTTGGTCGTCCTGCAGCATCCGGCGCAGGCGCTCGTGCCGCGCGCCAGTGGCGGCGAGTTCCGCCGCGTCGAGTTCGCCGATACGTTCGGCTTGGGCCCGCCAGCGCTCGAACGCCTGCGCGAGCCGGTGCAGGTGTCCTTCGCAAATCGCCAATATCTCTTCGCGGGTCACGATACGGACGACCTTCGGACCGCTCATGCTGGCCCTGCCGTGAGGATGGGTGCATCGATGCCGGCGGCTCGCATCGTAGGACCATCGGCGGCCAGCGCCGCTTCGATCGCCTGTCTTAGGGCCTGGCGCTCGGCGTCGCCATCACGATGCCAGCCCTGCGACGACACCCTATGAATGTACGGGACCGAGCGGCGCAGCACCTCGCGGCGCCAGATCTCGCGCGCGCGGGCATGCCTCAGCAACGGGTGCCGCGGACTGTCGCACTCGATGCCGATCGCGTAAAGCCGGGTGTCGGGATCCTCGATTGCGAAATCCAGTCCGAACGTATCGCCTTCGTCCGCCGAGACCGGCTCGCAGCCCAGTGAGCGGATGTACCCGGCCACCGAGGCAGTGAACCCATCGCCCAACTGCATGCGCCCGCCCCGGACCTCCGAGCGATCCGTCTGCAGCCTGCCGAGCAGCGCACCACTGCTGGCGAATTCGCCCGATGAGAGCGCACGCGCATACTCGAGGTACCCCTGCAGGTAGTCGCGGGGACTGATGGGCGGGCGTTGGGTGTCGAGCATGTCGGACACGTCGGCGATCGGCATCGAAGTGATCATCACCACCTTCCTGCGTGCACGAGTCACCGCGACGTTTAGCCGGCGCTCGCCGCCGGTCTGCCCGAGCACGCCGAAATTCCTGCGAAAGGTACCCTGGCCGTTGCGGCCGAAGGTCGAGGAGAACACGATCACGTCGCGTTCGTCGCCCTGCACGTTCTCGACGTTCTTGACGAACACCGACATGTCCTCACCATCCTCGCTGCGTTCCCGCTCCTCGGTAAAGGCTTTGCGAAACGGCTCGTCCTCCTCGGCCCGGAGTTCCATACGCTGTTCGATCAGGTCGGCCTGCTTGCGGTTGAAGGTCACCACACCGAGCGATGGGCGCCGGGCGGCAGGGTCGCGCCAGAGCTGCGCCACGTACTCAACCACGCGGTCGGCCTCCTGCGCGTTGGTCTGTTCGTGGTAGAGACCGTCGACGCGGATCAGTTCTAGCGGTTTGGCCGTCAGAACCTTGGCGGGTGGATGGCGGACGGGCACGCTCAGGCGGTTGCCGTAAAACGACGCGTTGGAGAATCCGATCAGTTCCCGGTATGCGGAACGATAATGGATCTCCAGCGTCGTGATGGGCAGGACGCTTCGAGCCAGTTGCAACAGGTCGGGGCAATCCTTGATTTCGCGACGGTTCCAGGTTTCCTCGAACTGCTCGTGCTCTTCTTGTTCAGCATCCTCGTCTGGCGTTTCGCCATCGAATAATTCGGCCTCGTCGCTCTCGACGCGGCTCGAGAAGAACGACGTTGGCGGCATCTGCTTCTCATCGCCGCTGACTACAGTGATGCGACCGCGGAACAGCGTGGGCAACGCGAACTCCACTGGCATCTGGGATGCCTCGTCGTAGATAACCGTGTCGAACAGCCCCGGCCGCAGCGGTAGGACGCGGCTGGCGACGTCTGGATTCATCAACCACACCGGACGCAGGTGCATCAGGCCGAGGCCGGCGCCGAGGTCCAGAAACTCACGCAGGCGTCGCGATCGGCGCCCGGTCAGCCGGGTGACGTCTTCCCACTGCTTGCGGGTTCCCAGCAGATCGCGGTCGATTCCATCTCGGAGCATTTGCCGGTTGAGTTGGCGCATCTGCGCATCCGCCTGCGCGAGGCTGGCGATCTTCGCCGCGGCTTCGTCCTTGCCCAGCAGCAACGCAGGCTGCGACCGTTCTATGCGCAGCTTCCAACCCAGACGCGCCTCCCTGTTGATGAGACGCCGGATGCTGGCTTCCAAACCTTCACTAGGAACGCCATCCAGCACGGTCTCCAGCTCACGCAAATGGGCGAGGAAATTCAGGTTCGCAGTACTCAGTTGCGCTGCACGGATGCGGAACTGCTGGTACGCCGCCAGTCGTGGCAGCGCCTGCGCAACCTCTTCGAGCACGGTGCGATTGCTTTGGTCGCCGTCTATCGCGCTTTGCAACTGCGCGATCCAGTCGCCTTCCGCCCAGTTGGCAAATCGCTGCAGGTGATCGCGGCTGCGCCGTCGTGCGGCCTGTCGCGCCAAGGCAGCTTCGGTGTCCGCCAGCAGCGCCTCCAGCGACTGCCGGCTACCTTCCAGCACCGCGGCCTCCAGTGGTTCGGGCCGTGGTGCCTTTGAGATCGATGCGGCCAGCGCCTGCGCCTCGCGCAGCTTGTCGAGGGTGTCGGCGACCTGCGTCGCCAACGTCGGGCCACTGTCAAAGGCCGGTGGCGACATGCCGAGCCGTTGCCGCAGGGCCCCGAACTCAGTGCGCAGCGGGCGCCAATGCGCCTCCAGCTGCGCGGCTGCAAGCAGCGCTCCCACCTGCGATAGGTCTGGATGGCGATCACCGTGGCGGACGAAGAACGCATCGACGTTGCGGCGCCGGAAAAAGTGCAGGGGATTGAGCTTTGCGAACCACGATGTAGCACGTAGCACGTGCCCGGCGTCCATGGCCAGGCGATCCAGCACAGGCGACGTCAATGCGCTTAACGCAGTTGACCATTGCGGGGCGAAATCGCGGATTGCAGATTGTCCCAACCGCTGTTCTACCTGTTCCAGCGCCGAGAGGGTGTGCGTCCCAACGCTTTCGCCCCCCATCGTCGCGTCGCGGAATAGGGGCAGCCAGCGCGCAAGGCGCTGTCGTTGGTCTTCCGTCAAAGCGAGCAGCGTCTGCGCCTGGCCCTGCAGCCAGTTGCGATGGGGGGCCGGTTCATCCACCTCGAAGCCGGAAGGGCGGGTTTGCAGGACATCCAGCCGTGCGGTCTCCGCCTCCGCGAACTGTTGCAGGTCATGGCGGAAAGACTGCAGGTTCGCGGCGTCGACCGGAAACGCCTGCAGACTTGACAGCGGGCTGTCCTCGAAGCGCGCGGGCAGCCACAGCCGCACTAGCGGTGCGCAGGACTCCTCCAGTCGCGTCAGTCCGGTGATGTCGAGCTCGGCGAGGCGCTGACGCAATGCCGGGAACTCCAGCGGAAATTCGCCCTGCTCAAGCTCAATCAGTTCGCCCAGCAGCTGGCGGTAGCTCAGTCCCGTGCGTTCGTCGATGTCGTGGAGGCTGGCGTGGAACCGATCGAGTTCGCCCTCAAGCGATTCGATGCGCGCCGCGATCCGTTCGCGCTGGCGTTGCCAGGTATGTTGCACGGGCTCGGCGGCAAACAGCACCTCCAGTTGCTCGCGCACGCTTCGAATCACGGACTCACGGTCCCGGTTGACGTCGTTGAGCATCACCACACGGCTGCCCAGTCCTTCCGCGACCAGTCGTTTGTGTACGACCTCCAGCGCGGCATGCTTCTGGCAGACGATCAGTAGGCTCCGTTGCCGCCCGATCGCATCGGCCACCATGTTGACGATGGTCTGGCTCTTGCCGGTGCCAGGTGGTCCTTCGACTAGCAGGCCCGGTGCCTGCCTCGCCTGCAGCACGGCGTCTTCCTGCGAAGGATCGCTAGGCGCGGCGAAGAAGCGTTCGAGTTCCGGCGGTGGCGCGGTGGACACAGCCGTGCTGCCGGTGCCGAGGCGTAGCGCAGTCTCGAGGCCTGTGCCGCTGGGCGACATCGCCTTGAGCTGGCGCAGGTCCTCGCCGAGTGCCTGGCCCATGAAGGTCACATGGAACAGCACCGCGGCGCAGGCTAGTTCGTCGTGATGCGCCCGGACTTCGGTGGACCCGGGCGGCAGGCTGTCAAGCACGCGCGTCCGTGCGTTGGCCAGTAGGCCGAACGCATCCATGACCTCCGACGCCTTCAGTGCGGAACGCCCCAGCAATTCATCCGCGGTCCTGCGCCAGACCTTGCACGCTTCGACGCCTACCAGCGCCTCCAGCGCGGGATTCAGCCGGACTTCCTCGCGTTCGCTGTCGAAGGCGAGGGACGCCTGCCCACGACTACCCAGCTCGAGTTGCAACTTCACCGGCCACAATAGCAGCGGCGCGATGCGGGTCCGGGTGTTGCCGCGGGCATCACGTGTCAGCAGGAACGGGAACCCAAGGTGCAGGCCGTCGATACCGGTGTCGCGCTTGTACAGCGAACTTTGCCGATGCAAGCCGTGTAGCCGTTGTTCCAACAGCGGATTGGCGGCGAACGCCTCGGGATCCAGTGTAATGGCCCGCGCCTGTCGCTGCAGCAGGGCATCGAGCAGGGCTGGTGCAGGGCGACGTTCGGTATCGAGTTCGCGCAGGTCGATCCGCGCGGTGGTCTTGCCGATGCTCATCCGCACCAGTGGGCCACGCAGCACAGTCGTGGCGATCTTCTTCTCGAAGAAGTCCAGAATCTGCGACACGTACTGTTGCTTCTGCGGCTCAAGCCAGCCTTCGGGTGGCACGGCCAGCAGAACGAGGGCCCTAGCGAGCGGCATGCGCCGCTCCAGCCGGAACTGATCCGCCCAAGCATCCACTCGTTCCTTACCGCAGCGTGCGAACCCAGCGATGCGCTCGTCGACGGTGCGATATAACGTTGGCCGATCCACTTGCAGTTGTGTTCGCGCCGTCTCGGTGTCGAATCGCGCCACGCCCGCATCTGCCGCTAGCCGCGCGGCTTCATCGACAATCGCGTCCACCGAGCGAAACTGATGGATGGCCGCGGCGAGCAACACGATCAGGTCTTCCTCGCCGACTAACCGGCGATCGGACAACGAACGGATGCCAGGATGCTCGCTGTCGGGCAACAGCCGCTGGCGCTCCTGCCATTGCGCGGTCAAGCGAGCGCGTGACGTCGACAACAGGAAAATGCGTAACTGCGGTTCATCGAGTTCGATGTCCTGGTGTCGCGCACGCTGGCGCACCTGATCGGCGCGGACCTTCAATCGCCACAGCCAGTTGTCGCTGCCCAACGCTTCCAGTAGGTCAGGGACCGCACCGATGACCAGCCGGTAGCCTTCCAGCGGGTGTTCGAGCAGCCAGCCCGGCGTGACGATCTGCCCTCTTTGGATTAGGGGGATGTCCGGATTGAGGATCTTCAGTGCCAGCATCAACCGAAGATCGTCATCCAGTTCCTCGTGCTGGGCGACCTGCCTCAGGCCCGCGAGCGACTTCGGCGGCAACCCGATCTGCTCGGCCCAAGTCACGATCACGCCGCGCAACAAGTGGTCCAGTGCCTGCGTCCAGTGCTGTTCTTCCGCCGCAGCCAATGCGAACAGGCCAGGCTTGTGGAAATGACGGGAACCGAGAGCGATGGTTGCGCCTGCCTCGTCGTCCTGCTCGGCCTTTGTTGCGGCCGGGGCAGTCACCGGCTCGCCGTCGAGCCAAGCCCGGACCTGTGGCCATTGCCAGCGCTGGTGGCGGTCGCGGGCGAGCAGGCCACGCAGCAGCAGTTCCAGCTGTGGGTCGATATCCTCCGGCAATAACACCCCGTGGGCCAGTACGTGGATCAGGTAGGCATTGGGATGGGTGTCTTCGAAGCAGGCACCTTGCGTGACCTGCTCCAACAGAATCATGCCCAGGCTCCACCAGTCCGACGCGGCAGCGACGCCACCAGCGATGGCTTCGGGCGCCATATAACGGCTGATTTCCAGCGGCGACACGATGTCGAGGTCAAATTCGGATAGACGTGCCGACCCGAAGCCGCTGATCACCAGATCCAGCGGTTCGCGACGCCTGACCAGCAGCGTGCCTGGACGCAGATCGCGATGCCGCAGTCCGGCTTCGCTAAACGCGTGCAAGGCGAGACCAAGCTCGCGAACCACGTGGCGGACGGCCGGAAGGTCGTGAATCACGATGCCCAATCCGGCGAGGGTGCCCCCGGTTAGCTCCTCGGCCACCTCGTAGGCGCGGTCGTTCCAGCGGCCGGTGGCGATCACCTCGGGGACGTGCTCACGCGGCAAGCGACGCAGCACGGTGTAAATGGCCGGATCCGGCTCGGCGCCTGCGCGATAAAGGGTCAGGACCGCTTGCCGGCCATCTTCGTGCTGGGCCAGATAGCGCTCACGTGCCCCGTCCGTGCGGCTGATCTCGCGCAATAGCCGCCAGCCGTCGATCCGGGTTTCGCTTTCGTCGGATGGGGTATCCGGTTCGCGTGGCGGCACGTCGCCGGCGACGCCGAAGGGCAGGGGCGACGCAGGCTCGGCACCGCACTCCATACACATCAGATCGCCGGGTGTCATCAGATGGCCGCTATTGCAACGCCGCTCGTTCTGACCGTTCTCTAACGGTGCCTGCACAGGAGAGTGCCGGGTGACGACCGGCACAGGCCGCCATCCCGATTCGTGAATCGGCTCGCTGGCCAGATCCCAGTGGCACGGCCGATCCTGCACCGTGCCTTCGCAAAAAATCTCGTGGAGCGCGCGTTCCGTGTGGCAGTTGGGGCAAAACCGCATCATGAGCGCGTTGTCCCACGTGCGTCGCGGTAGGCAGTGTCGGCGCTGACCTGCAGTCGGTGCCCTTGGTCGCGCAGCAGATCGCGCAGGCGCAGCAGGTCGTCGCGCCGGGGGATGCCTGCCATCCAGACACTGCCGTCGTCGTCGAGCATCAGGTCCAGGACCTGGTCACCCGCACGCAACGGTCTCTCGAATGCCGTGAAGCGTTCGCGCCCGAGCGCAGTCAGCAGATTCAGCCGCTGGTTGTCGCTACCGCGCAGTGCGATGGATTGGGGCTGCTGGTTCTCGAACGGATCGGAGATCAACGCATCGATCAGACCCTCGGCACGGTCCAGGAATGCAGTAAGTCGTTCTAAGGGATGCCCGCTGTAGACCAGGATGTCGATGTGTCGCTGGCGGCGGAGCGCCACCAGCAACTCGAGCAAGGCCTCCGGTTGATCGAACGGCTCGCCACCCGTGACGGTGATGCCATCGGCATGATCGAGCCAAGGTTGCACCTGCTCGAGCAATTCGCCGACGGTCGTCAGATGACGCCCCGATCCCCATGTGTCCGCAGAGATGCAGCCCGGGCATTGGATGCTGCAACCCTGAAACCAGATCCCCAGGCGGCGTCCGGGCCCGAGCGTGGTCACCGGAAAATGCACACGCGAGAGGTCAAGTTTGATGTTCAATGCGATACCAGCCGCAGTCCCGCCGGCGACAGTTCCGGGACCTCGAAACGTTGGCCCGGCTGTGCGTCTTGATCGAACAAGGCGCGCGCCAGTGGATTGATCAGGTAGGCCTCCAACTGGTTTCGGATTCCGCGCCCACCATTCGACAGGTCGCTCAGGCACAGCTCGCGGAGCGATCCCCGTGCAGATTCGGCCAGCTCGACCTGCAACTGCTGCTCGCGGAGGTCGTCGAGCGTGGCGTCGACCATTTGCTCGAAGATCTGCACGGCGACATCTTCTCGGATGAAGTCGAAGACGATGATGTTCTCGCCAATGCGGTTGAGGATCTCCGGACGGTTAAGCACGAGCTTGAAGTGGCGCTCGATCTCGCTCGCCACCTTGCGCTGGACTGTCTCGAATGGGTCGACGGGCATCACGTTGGCAACCCGATCCCCGTTCTCGTCTTGTCGATAGATGCCGAGATTCGACGTGAACACGATCAACGCCTCGGAGAAGTAGACGCGATCCCCGCGCCCCGAAGTGAGCACGCCGTCGTCGAGGATCTGCAGAAACTTGTCGAGGATGCGGGGGTGAGCCTTCTCGATCTCGTCGAACAACACCACGCTGAAGGGCTTCTCCCGGATTGCGTTGGTGAGTTCGCCGCCGACGTCGTAGCCTACATAGCCGGGAGGTGCGCCGATCAGGCGCTGGTCGGAATGCTCGGCGCTGAACTCAGACATGTCGAAGCGGATGTAGGCGGTGTCGTCGCCAAACAGCAAGCTGGTGACAGTCTTGGCCAGTTCGGTTTTGCCGACGCCCGTTGGGCCGGCCAGGAATGCGACGCCGCGGGGGCGATTGCCTTTCCGGCTGGCACCGACGCCCGTCATCGCGCGCTTGACGATATCCAGCATGTGAGTGACCGCGTGAGCCTGGCCCTTAACACGGCGCCGGATAAAGCTATCGGCCTCGCGGATCTTCTGACGATCAATCTTTAGCCATGGATCTTCGGTGACACCGACCTTGTAGCGGCGCACGGCGTCCGCAATGCGATCCATCGCCACGCCTTCGACACGAGCGAGCTGCGCGATGGCATTGAGGTCAAGCAACAGCAGGCCTTCCGTACTCTCGACGAAGGCCTCGGTAGCTTGGTCCAGCGTCTCGGCGGCAGCGTCCCGCCCGCCCTCGAGGCCGCGTAGTAGGCTGGCCGCGATCGCGCGGCGCGCAGGCAGGTCGGGTTTTGACACAGGAATGTGCCGCAGGCGTGGATTATCGACCAGCAACCAGTCCGGAAGATCGCCTTCCTTGTCTACGATCCAGAGCACGGTGTTAAAGAATGGCTTCCGCGCTTCGCCGGCGGGGCGCGCCCTGGCTTGGTGGGATAGCACCAGTGCCTGAGTGAACAGTTGGTGCTCCGCGGCCGTGAGGCCTTCATTGCGGACGACGAGACGCGAGGCGAAGTCGACGATCAGAGCGATCGGCTCGCCGTTGCGTTCGACGAATCGCCGCAGTGTGTTGCCGAGCAAATCAGGGCCCGCGACGGCGGCGCCTTCGACCGGGGTCAAACCCAGTTCGCGGAGCAGGGTCTCGCCGGCTGCAGGATCGGTGCCAGGTCGCACCAGCACCCTGAATCCCGCGAGCGGATCCCACGCAACGACCTGGCTGTAACCAGCCTCGAGCAAGGCGTCGCGCAGGTTCACGATGAAAGTCTGCGGCGTAACGATGCCCGGCGAGACCTCACTAGCCTGCAGGTCACTGACGGTACCGGAGAGGACGAACTGGCTCTTCAGCGGCAGGAAGCGCAGGAGATCCCGAAGCCATCTGGGCTTCTGGAACGAGACGAATGGTGGCACGGCGGAAGTCCCTCCCACGTCGGACCTAGCCCCTAGGATAGCCGCATCGGGCCGGGTTGCCCCAAACGTCGTGAATATGCCGCGAGCGGGTCTCACCGGGGCGTAGCGTCGAACGATATAGCCCCTACAAGGGCTAATCGGCAGCTAAGTCCGAGGACAGCAGATCAGGGACGCTTATCGGGGGTAGGGAAGGGCACCTTTCGACCCGAAGCGGCCACTCGACACGGCGGTCTTAGGCGACCTGTTTCACTGATTGGATACGCGCTCGACAATCCACTCGACGATCGCATCGAATCGGTCTTGATCGAGAGCGTGTCCGCCCTCGACACGGAGTTCGGTGATGAAGTCGCCGGCGATTTTGGCCACGACCTGGTCTGCATCCCGCGAATACTTGTCCTTCGCACCCGACACCACCATGGTCGGCCGAGGTCCGATGGCTGCAAGCACATGGTGCGCCTCTATCATGCGAGCGAGCCCTGGCACGGCCTCGAAGAGGAGGATCCCGGTGTCTTCCCGGCGGCGCGTCTCAAAGCTGCACACGGCACCGCTGACGCATGCGAACCTGCATCGTGCATCGACGGCCGCGTGGTAGAGGGCCGTGGTACCCCCATACGAGTGCCCGGCCACGCCCACGAGCCGCTCGTCTATCCCAGTGGCCTGGAGCAGGACGCTCAGGGCGCGTTGCGCGTCATCCAAGCACTTCCTCATCAGCAGGTCGCCATCCAGCAATCGATAGCTCATGGCGTTGTAGTGCTGAAGCCAATCGTAATAATCCGGTTCCACCCCCCGAACCGCTCCTCGTCGATCCTCGAAAGTGATGGAGTCCGGGGCCAAGACTGCGACGCCTCTACGAGCGAGCGCCGGCCCAAAGGCTTGAAAAGCGTCGCCTACCTCGCCGGCAACCTCGCTCTTGCCGAAGTGGAACTCCCCATTGTGCTGGTGAAACACAACAACTCCGCCGAGCGTGTCGCGCCCCCTCGGCGTGAACAGGAAAGCCGGAATGAGGTCACCTTCTAGTCCCTGGTACTCGATCCCTTCTCGGTCGAATCCGTCGGCCTCTTCGGCTTTGCCTCGTTGGAACTCCACCGGAACCGGGTCCGCTAGCTGTGATCTCTCAGTAGGTTGTTCATCCGGGGTGATCCCGGAAGACTGGAGGTGCGAATCAGCCACCCCTCCAGGAGCCCCGGATGAACCTGCATAAACATGCCCGTCTTACGCCTCGCGGTCGAGCCTTGCTTGTGGAGCGAGTGATCAACCATGGCCTGCGGGTCGAGGAGGCAGCGCATGCCGCGGGCGTGAGCGTCAGAACCGCTTACAAGTGGCTGCGCCGCTTTCGCGAAGAAGGCTGGGCAGGCCTGGATGACCGGTCATCGCGCCCGCACCGCTGTCCGCATGCCACCCCACCATCGGTGGCCG
>NZ_FUXP01000007.1 GCF_900167055.1 Lysobacter spongiicola DSM 21749 | reverse complement strand
CCACGATCCGTGGCGCTGTCGCGTGGGGACAGTGCCGCGGTCTCGAGGATCGATCGGTTAACCCGCCCGAACCTTCTTCCTTGAACCGTTTCAGCCACTTGTACGCTGTTCGAACGCTCACGCCGGCGGCGTGTGCGGCTTCTTCCACGCGCAGGCCCTGAATCAAGATGCGGTCCACGAGCAGGGCTCGACCGCGAGGGCTAAGGCGGGCATGTTTATGCAGGTTCATCCGGGGCTCCTGGAGGGGTGGCTGATTCGCACCTCCAGTCTTCCGGGACCACCCCGGATGAACAACCTACTGAGAGATCACAGCTAGTCGGGTTCATGCAGGCACCAGTTCGGCAAGACGCGACCGACTGTGCGGGCATGCGGCTCAGCACTGCGTAAAAGGCGGGTTACGCGGCGCTGCGGGTCAGGCCCGGGCGCCGGAATCGAATACCGGCTCGAACCCGCCCCAGAACATGCGCTTGCCGTCGAACGGCATCTCGGGCATGTCCTGGCAGTCCATCCCCTCATCCATGGCCTTGGCCGCCGCATCACAGGTGGCGCGGTCCGGCCAGACCATCCAGCTGAACACGGGCACCTCGTCGCCTTCGGCCTGCGTGGCACGGTAGAAGTCGGTGCGCTTGCCGCGTGGCACGTCCTCACCCCAGGCTTCCACCATCCCGACGGCGCCCCCTTTCTGGAACATCTCCCAGCCCTGCTTGGCCATGTCGACGTACGCCGCCCTGTTGGCAGCGGGCACGGCCAGGGCGAATCCCTGGTAGTAGCCCTGGCCGGCCGCCTGGCCCTGCGTAAACACCGGGGAAAACCCACCGAAGATCATCCGCCTGCCGTCGAAGGGCATCTCCGGCAGCGTTTTCATCGCGGGGTCGCTTTCCATCTTCGGCCAGGCAGCATCCGCGGTGGCTTTGTCGGGCCAGGCGATCCAGGAGAACACCACGCTCTCGTCATCCTTCGCCTCCACCGCCCGATGGAAGTCGGTGACCTTGCCATGCGGGACGTCCACGCCCCAGGCTTCCACCATGCGGGTGGCGCCATAACCCTGGAACAAGGGCCAGGCCGCGGTGGCATGCTCGATGTAGGCCTGCCTGTTGGTCGTGGGGACTGCTGCGATCGAACCGGTGTAATAGGTCATGTGCTGCTCCTCCTTGGGTGAATGCCCAGCGCCGCTACTGCCGCGAAGGCCCGCAGGCTGGTTGTACCCTCACGACGAACCGGGAGAGGGCAAATCGACAACGCCATCGATCCGGGTATCGTCCTCCGCCATACGCCACGACACGGATATCGCCATGCCGCTTCGCCTAGCTGCCTTCGCAATGCTGTTGACGGCCTGCATGTGCGCGCACGCGCAGCAGGGGAGCCTGCGTGACCATGGCATCAACATCGGGGTGCTCCCGCCAGGGAGGCTGAACGCCATCACCGATGTCCCGGGGGTCGCGGTGGGCCACAGGACGCTCATCAATGGCGACGACGTGCGCACCGGCGTGACCGCCATCCTCCCGCATGGCGGGAACACATTCCGCGACAAGGTGCCGGCCGCGATCCACGTGGGCAACGGGTTCGGGAAGCTCATGGGCAGCACCCAGGTCCGGGAGCTGGGTACCCTGGAGACGCCGATCATCCTGACCAACACCCTCAGCGTGCCGGTCGCGGCCGACGCGCTGATCGACCACGCCTTCTCCTACGCCGGGAACGACGACGTCCGCTCGGTGAACCCGGTGGTCGGTGAAACCAACGACGGGTATCTCAACGACATCCGCGGGCGGCACGTGACCCGGGGTCATGTGCTCGAGGCCATCGCCGCGGCCACGAGCGGTCCGATCGAGCAAGGCAACGTGGGCGCGGGCACCGGCACGGTCGCGTTCGGCTTCAAGGGCGGGATCGGCACCTCGTCCCGCAGGCTGCCCGGCTCGCTCGGCGGATACACCGTCGGCGTCCTCGTCCAAACCAACTTCGGCGGCGTGCTGACCGTCGACGGGGTCGCCATCGGCGAGGCGCTCGGTAAGTACTACCTCAGCGACGCACTCAACGATTCGCCGGATGGTTCATGCATGATCATCGTGGCCACCGACGCTCCCCTCGATGCACGCAACCTGGAACGGCTGGCCGAGCGCGCCATGCTCGGCCTCGGGCGGACCGGCGGCATCGCCTCCAACGGGAGTGGCGACTACGTCATCGCGTTCTCGACCAACGAATCGGTTCGTGTGCCCCATGAGTCCGGGAGCCGACTCCAGGAGGCAACCGTGCTGCGAAACGACGCCATGTCCCCGCTGTTCATGGCCGCCATCGAGGCCACCGAAGAGGCCATCATCAACTCCCTCTTCCACGCCGCCTCCATGCAGGGCCGCGACGGCCACCAGGTGGAGGCCCTGCCGGTGGAATCGGTCCTGCGGATGATGGAGCAGCATGGACGGGCGGAGCCGCGCTGACCGTTAACGGCTGCGCGACGCAGGCGTCTTTATCGTGTTCCTACGAACACAGCGAGGCGCAGCCATGCAATGGATCCTCGAGCACCGCGAGTCGATCTCGCTCCTGGTGACGGTCGGGACGCTTGTCGTCTGGATCGTCTACCTGCAGGTCTTCCTCGCCAGCTACCGTCGCCAGCGCAAGCCCACGATCCTGATCAACCTCGGGCAAGGCCGCGGGCTGGACGCCCACTGCCTGGTGACCAACATGAGCGCGGAAGCCATCTACATCCACGCCCTGATTGCCCGCATCGAGGGGCCGGAGGGCGTGCTGGTCTGTTCCATCACCGAGCTCGACAACGAGACCTGGAGCGATCCCAGCGAGATCCGGCTATGGACGCGTCAGGGACCGCTCAAGGCCGGACACGTGAGGGACATGGGCAGCGTGCAGGCCATCATCGATCACGCGATGGAGTCTGCACCGGAGGGCGGGAGGAGCCTCGAGCCAGGCGCCGGTCGCCATTCGCTCGAGCTCAAGGTCATTGCCGTCCATGGGTCGGAGGATCTGCTGGCGGGCGCCAGGCGGACTTTCGACATCATCCAGCACGAGCGTGGACCCGCTTTGCGACCACGCAGCTACGGCGCCACCCAGATCCGGTCCAAGCGTGAACGCAGGCAGATGGAGCGATCACTGGCGGATGAGCTGCCTGACGTCATATAGCACCGCCTAGCCGCGCCAGTTCGCGTGGGTGCTCCAGAACTCCACGCTGCGGCGGTAGGCCTTGCGGTCCAGCGGGATGCCCGAGCCGCCCTCCCCCACCCCGAGCGCATTGCGCATCATCGTGATCGGTGCCATCGGGGTTTCCTCCTGCTCGGCGGTGTACATGCAGCCCACCACGCCCCAGTCCTCGACGATGTCCGTGCCTTCTTTTGCCAGTTGCTCGCGGCTGTAGAGGATGACGATGAGGTACCCGGCGACCGGCGGATCGACCCCCTCGAACCAGCGCACCAGCACCGGCAACTCCGATCTGGAGCGAGCCTCGTAGTCGGAACGCAGCAGGTGCCGGTTGTCGTCGGTGATGGGCACCGTCAGGCACCTGGTGGAGGTCCAGTTGCGGTGCACGTGCAGCTTGCAGAACGGCGCGTAGCCGTCCAGCACCTTCAGCGGCGAAGATTCGTTGAGGTGGCGCTCGAACTGATCGGGCGTGCAGTCCTGGATGGTGTTGCGCCGCGGCTCACGCGGGAACAGGCGGGTGCGTGCGAAGTCGGTGAGGACGATCTTGCGGTGGATCGGCATGGTGTGGGTCAGCTCCGGTGGCCTGGCGCCGGTGGTTGGTGAGTGGGTCGCGGCTGAAGCCATTCCTACAGGGGGGGGCGGCTGCGTTGCGGACACGCATTATCGACCGGTCGTAGCAGCCCGGTCACTCCCGTTGGCGCAAGGTGTCTTTGCACTGCGACGCAAGGTCGTAACGGCACTCGGCCGCTAATTCGCTTGTTCGCGTCCTCTACTGAGCCTTCTTCGTCCTGCCCCCGCAGGGCTTCGGCTCCAGCTGAAACGACACCGGCCGGGTTCCCCGGCCGGTGTCTTCGCTTGCGCAGGTGTCGAGGGAAGCGTCGGCTAGCCTCTACGGGCCCGATGGTAGGCAACGAGGACGTTCGCGTGCCCATGCCCGATCCCGTGGCCAGTCTTCAGCAGCGCAACCTGTTCCATGTGTTTCGCGTCCTGCATCGAGTCGAGCAGCGTGAACCAGTGCTCAACCGGTTTGCCGTAGGTCTTTTCGATGGACGGGAAGTAGGACGCGGGCCCCTTCAGCTCCGAATCCGTTGACATGGCCGCGCTCCTCAAGCCGAAGCCGCGAAGGTTTCGCAGCTCTTCTGCAGCCACATCACGCGCAAGGGACGGGTGGGCGGGGTTGGGTAGAGTTTCAGCATGTCGGCCTCCATCGATTCGGGGTGTACAGGATCGACGAACCAGGCCGGACAAGATCGACAATCGCAACGGTGACGCGAGCACGAGCGCAAACAGCATCCAGCCGCTGGCGCTTGCCGACCGCCGCTCGCGCCGGGATACTCGCCCACTGCATCCACGCTCCAGGGGAAGGAAATGCGCATGCTGGTACTGCTGCTTCTGGCGGCTTCGTTGTATGGCGGTTATCAGTGGTGGCACGACCGGTCCGGTGCAGGGATGGTCGACGCAGGGGCAAGCCCAAACGGATTCGTCCCGGTAGAAATGCCCACCGGCGCGCCGCGCGGCGCAGTCCTTGTCCTCGCGCCGCCGAACTGCCCTTCCGAACAGGCCAAGCGCTCCGAAGCACTGGTGGCGAGCCTGTCGCGGGCGGGTATTCCGGTGAGACGTGGCAGCTCCATGGCCTTCGACGTCGTCAATCCGACCCGTGAGCAACGGGAGGGCGTCGACCGCGCCGTCAAGGTATTCCAGCGCGGCGCACCCGCCGTGTTCGTCAACGGAATGGCCATGTCCAACCCGACGCCGGAGCAGGCGATCCGGGAATACCGCCGCACGAAGGGCTGACGCTCCACCCAAGCAGTCGGCTCGGCCGGCAGGACCTGGTGGGTGCACAACTGAAACGGCATCGGCCGGGACATCCCGACCGATGCGTTACATGCGCGCGGAAGGCACGTAATGGCCGATCAGAACCGGACTTCGGCCCCCAGCATCACCGTGTCGGCACTGTTGATCTCGGTGCCATTCCAGTAGCTCTCGCTGAAGTACAGGTGGTTGGTGTACGTCAGGCTCATGTTGAAGTGGCGGCTGAAGTCGACACCGAGGCCCACGCCGAGATAGGCACCGTCGGTCGAGTCGCGGAAGTTGCTGTACTCGGCCCTCCAGTAGCCCGTACGCACCAGCGCATACACCGGATTGCCGCTGCCGAAGTTGAAGCGCGCGTTGGCACCGACACTGCTGTACTCGACCTCCGGCGCATCGAAACCGTCGTGCTCGGCATCATTGAGCCGGCCATGCGCGACTTCGACTCCCACCAGCGTCACCGGCCCGGCCTGCCACCGATACCCGGCGTTGATCATCGCAGCTGACTGATCGACGTCCTCGTAAACCCAGCCCTTGCCGGATTGCGCCCCGACGAAAAAGCCTCCCCGGTTCTCCTTGCGGGCGGCCGGTGCAACCAGGCCATCTACGCCGGACCTGGTGCCGGGCTGAGAAGACGAGGGCGGCTCCTGGGTTCGCGGCACGCGTTTGGCCGGGTCGGCTTGCTGTTGCTGTGGAGGCTGCCAGACCTCGAGCCCCGCGTCCTGTGCCCGGGCGCTGGCAGATGCCATCACAAACCCCACCGTGACGGCGGCCACGGCCGCCGCCATCGTCGTATTCTTCATCTTGGTTCCCCTGTCCTTGTTGATGAATCGGCGCAAGTCTACGCGCCGATCCAGCATTCAACGCAAAAGGAGAGCGTCACAGGACAGCGGACCCGGCACCTCGCACCCGTATGGCAGCCTGGCGTCAGGTCACCTTCTTGTAAACGGTGACGCCGAGGACGAACAACACCACGGCGATGATGACGGCGGCCCAGAACAGGAACTTGGCAATGCCGAAGGCGCCGCCGGCAATGCCGGTGAAGCCGAGGAGGCCGGCGATGAGGCCGATGACGGCGAAGATGATGGCCCACTTGATCATGATGTTGGTTTCCGCAACTGAGGTTCCAGCCGCGACCCTAGCGGGACGACGGTCACTTCCTCGTGAGGTACCTGGTTGGGGAGCCGCAGCTCAATCCGCGCGGATGCGATAGGCCTCGGCCAGTGAGATCCGCCCCTGCCGGGCCATGGCCACCGCAGCCTGGGTAATCGGGATCATGCCGCCATCCAGGGCCGCTTTGTGGATGCGGTCGGCGTCCACGCCGGGCTCGATGAGATCGCGGATCGCGGGGGTGATTCGCATCAGCTCATAGACGGCACAACGCCGGTACACGCCGGTGCCGTGGCATCGCGAACATCCCCGACCGGTGCTGAAAGCTTCTTGCGGGCCGACGCCCAGCGCATCCCGGATCGACGGCGCCACATCCTCCTCCGTTCGGCAATGCTCGCAGGTCAGCCGTACCAGCCGTTGCGCCATGATTCCTGTCAGCGCGGCGCGGAGCAGGTAGGCCTCCACGCCCAGCTCGAGCAGGCGCGTGACCGTGGTGGCGGCAGTGTTGGTGTGCAACGTGCTCAAGACCAGGTGCCCGGTCAACGCACTTTCCACCGCCATCCTCGCGGTTTCCCGGTCCCGGATCTCGCCGACCATGATCACGTCGGGATCGTGCCGCAGGAAGCTGCGCAAGGCGTTCGCGAAAGTGACTTCGATGGTCTGGTTCACCTCCATCTGGCGGATGCCCGCAAGCGTGTACTCGACGGGGTCCTCGACGGTGAGGATGTTGACTGGACGGGTCCTGAGCTCCTGGAGCATGGCGTATAGCGTGGTCGACTTGCCGCAACCAGTCGGTCCCGTCGTGAGGAAGAATCCGTGGGAGCGGGCCATCTGGTCGTCCAGCTCGGCCCGGTCGGCGGGCGTCAGCTGGATCTCGTCGATGGTCTTGAGGCTTTCCTCGGTGTCGAGCAGCCGGATCACCACGCTCTCCCCCAGCACGGTGGGCACCACGGAGACACGCAGATCGATCGCCCTCCCGTCGTCCAGCTTGAAGGAACCGCGGCCGTCCTGCGGGCGCCGGTGCTCGGCAATGTCCATTTCCGCGAAGACCTTGACCCGGTTGACGACCAGCGAAGCGACTTCGGGAATGATGTCGCGCTGGTGGACCATGTTTCCGTCAATGCGGAACAGCAGCTCGAACCCTTTGGCCCCGGGTCGGATGTGGACGTCCGATGCCCTCTGGCGAACCGCTGCCACCATCGTCGCCCGCATGGTCTGGATCATTGGCCAACGGGCGGCCAGCTCTTCGTCCCTGGCCAGTCGCTGTTCGTCGCGCTGCCCGGGCTTGAGGCCCATCTGGCTTGCAATCTGGCGGTCTTCTTCGTGCTCCGCCTGCGGATCGGCCTGGTGGAGCCGTGCGTGAGTGGTCGCCACCATCGGGATGATCGGCTGGTTGGTGACGAAGCCCAGCATCGACATCATCGACTCGTCCGTCCCCGAATCGACCGCAACCGCCAGGTAACCATGTGCGTCCGCCAGGGGCGTTGCTTGCAGGCGGCGCGCTGCCGCATCGGGGAACAGCTTCCTGAGATCCGGGCTGCGGTTGATCGCCGATACGTCGACCAATGGCACACCGAGCTTCCCTGCCTGTTGCCACGCGACATCGCCACCGCTGCCGGCGAGTTCCAACCAGTGCCCATGTTCCATCCGCAGGGCTTCCAGCACCTGGTCCACCCTGCCGGCGGCGCACGCAGCCATGTAGGTGTCCAGTTGCTGGCTGTCACGGATCACCGGCAAGGTGGGATTGCTGTACGGGGTGCTGGCCATGCCTACTTCTAGCACGGGGGACAGGCGTCGAAACGGGCTTCTGTCGCATACAGCCACGCAGACCTTCCTGCGACCCGCCCGTCAATGGAAAAGCCGCCCCAAGGCGGCTCTTCCGGTGTAGAGCACGGGCACTAGCCCTTGCGGTCGCCCCGGTCCCCGTGACCGGGCTCGGCCTCATTCTTGGCATCCTTGCGGACGTCCTGGCTCAAGGACCGGCTTACATCCGTACTCTCCTTGATGCGCCCCTCGTCATCGCGACGGATATAGCGCTTGTCGCCCTCGTGCGGTTCGATCAGCTCTCGCTTGCTGGAAGCCATGGTGGTCTCCTGCGCTTTGGGGGAGCCGTAGTGTTAACCGATCCCCCATGAACCACATGCGAAAAGGGTGGGATGCGAAGCCCCACCCGCCTGGCTTGCCTACCTGCCGCCGCGTGCCCGCGAAGCCGCCGTATCCACGTCACCCGGCTCCCGCCAGGGCATCCGCAACATCTCCCACACAGAGGGCTGGCGCGGGCCGATGCCGGTCTGCTCGACATCCCCATCGCTGTAGGTCCCGAAGAGCCGGTCCCACATGATCGCGTTGCAGGCGTAGTTCGAGTTGCTGTGCTCGAACACCTGCGAGTGGTGCCGCCGGTGCTGGTTGCTGGAGGTGAAGAACCAGTCGAGCATCGGCGTCCGCATCCGCAGGTTGGCATGGGCCAGCGTTCCGTTGACCACCAGCAGCACCACCGCGCCCGCCACGGCCTCGGACGGGGCACCGAACAACCCGGCCAGCAGCACCATGGGCAGCGTCAGGAACAGCGTCTCCAGCGGATGGGTCGCGCTGACATTGAGCGCATGCAGGTTGTGGAACGCATGGTGCACGCCGTGTCCGCTCAGCCGCCAGAACCAGCCGAAGCGGTGGATCGCCCGGTGGATCCAGTAGTAGATGAGGTCCGCCGCGAAATAGAGCATCAGCACCTGGAGCAACAAGGGCCAACCTTCTGGCCAGATGCCCGAACCAAGCCCCTCGCGCACGCCGACGAGCGTCGGCGTGACCAGCGCCTCATAGCTCGCGAGCACCAGGCCAGCGACCAGCAGGAGCGCCACGTACCAGCCCACCAGCGCAAGCCGCGCGCGCACCGATAGCCGCCACGAGGGTTTGGCCGGGATGGCGCGCTCGAGCCATTCCATCAGCAACAGGATGATGGCGGCCGCGACCAGGGCGGCGACCTCACTCAGGCCCATCGCCCACCACAGCGCAAGGGCGCCAAGCAAGAAGAAGGGGTGGCCGGCCCTCTCGACCAGGCTCCGCAGGCGCGGGTAGCGATCGTTGGCGAGATCCAGCTCCATGCACGGCTCCAGCGCTGCGTTACGACGGGTCCGAATATGGCGGCCAGGTGGGAACGATGACACTGCCACTAGTCACCCCGTCGATAGAAGCTCGGCAGAACCACCAAGAAGACCTGCGGCATTGCCTCCCGCTAATGGACAGGCGACCGCATCGGGATCCGGATGAAGCTGTCGGAATGCCAGTCGATCCGCAATGGCTCACCCGCGTCAGCAGCCGATTCGTCGCTGACATCCCCGCCAGTACCGTGATTCACCTGATGCATCGCGTCTTTGAGCACGTCCACCACCACGACAAGCCGACTGCCGGGTTCCATCCGGCGGCCCGTCATGCGTGACCGTTCAAACGGCAACACAACCCATTCCCCCGGCTCCAATAAATGGCGGGCTGTCATGTCGTGCGCGTGACTGGCGCGGCCCACGTAGTACGAGAGCTGCATCGCCCGCCCGTCCGACATCAGTTCGTACAACACGACGGTGAAATCCACGTCGCGCTTGTTGATACGAACCTTGAGCTCTCCGGACAGGCTGCCGACCACATCGACCGGCCCAGTGAATACCTCACTGGCAAAAGCCAGCCCGCTGCCGGGTTCCAATGCATTGCGGAGAATCGGAACCGGGTAGTAGCCATCCCTCTCGGAGGCGCGATCGCCGAAATCGACCGCCTGGGTCAAGAACCGACCCGGGCCCGGAGCGCTCGTGGTCAACCGGTGGTACCTGCCGTCTGATCCGGGAGACAGGTGCAACGTGGCATAGCCGCCGGCCGCCGCGTCGAGCGAAGGTGCATGGCCCCACAGGTCGGCGCCCATCAACTGGTAGTTGACCCGATCCACGAGCAGTGGCGGCCGTGCGGCACCTTTGAGCACATGGTCCAGCCACTGGAAAGTGACTGCCTGTGTGTCGAACTGCGCAGAGGGATCAAGTGCGTATCCACGGAGCTGCCCGGGCTTTGACGACGCCTGCGCTCCGAAGTGATCGTATGGGCCGATCAGCAACGTGTGGTCGGCATTGGGCAGGTGTCGGTAGTGCTCATTGAAATAGTGCAGTGCCGAAACCTGGCCATCGTCGTAGTAGCCGGTGATCGACAGCACCGGGATGGTGATATCCCTGTATTGCTCCCCATAAGGCACCATCGATTGCCAATACTCGTCGTACGTCGGGTGCGCCAGCCAGCGTTGCAGCCAGGGGTTGGGCATCCCGTCCAGCTGGTCAATCTCGCGATACGGACGCCCCGACGCATACCACCTGTCGGTCAGCGCCGACCAACGTTCGCGTTGGCCATAGGTGTCGTCGTCGAGAAGCCGGTTGTTGGCCACGTAGAACGGCCACGCATAGTTGGCGCTCAGGAAAACGTTGTTCTCCATCGGCAGCCCAAGGCCCGGAATCGCCGCCACGTAGGGAGCAATGGCTTTCAATGCCGGATGCGCGTGCTTGGCCGCTGCCCACGCTGCGAATCCCGAATAGCTGCCGCCGTACATGGCGACGCGGCCGTCGTTCCAGGGCTGCCGGCTGATCCAGTCGATGGCGGCATGCGCGTCCTGGCCCTCGTGCTCGTAGGGCTCGATGTCGCCAGTCCCCCGCCGCTTGCCACGCGCATCGACAACCACACCGACATATCCATGTGCTGCCGCATGCATGGCCTGGTTGCGATTGCGGGCAGGGTCGGTGTAGATGGTGAACAGCATCGCGGCCGGCAAGGGATCGACTGTCCGACGGCTGCGGACTACATGAGCCGACAGGACGACTCCGTCTGCTGCCGGGATGAGCACCTCGTCATCGACTAGGAATCGCCGGACCTCATCCTCGCGGATCAGGGCGGGGGCCATTTCCCCTGCTGCACGGTAGGCCTGGACGAACGCGGCCTGCCGGACGAGGTCGAGGGCGGCTTCCAGCGGAAGCGTCCCATCGCCACTGAAGCCGGCAGCAGCACTCTGCAATTGGGCAGCCGCCTGATCCGGATCCGCCACGAGCCAGTAGTGGGTTTGCAAGGCGACAGCGTCATCGAGCCGTGCAAACCGCTTCCTGAAAGCGCTGGCATACGCCTGGGCAAAGCGGGTGTCCTCGGCGGCCCTTGCCTCGGCGAGCAATAGATAGGGCATCCAACGCTGCGCCCGTGCCGTTTCGCCCTCGTCCGCGAGCGAGGCCACCACCGCCTCGATAGAGGCCACCGCCTCCGGGTATCGACCCGCAACGATCTGGAGGTGCGAGCGCTGTGCAGCGGTGATACCCGCTGCATCCGGGCTGTCCCCATCCAGCAATGCCTTCGACACCTTCGCCAGCGATGCTTCGATCTGCTCCGGTCGCGCGTCTGCTTCCAGCGCCCATGCCAACCGTTGCGGGGTGGCCAGGACCACCGCTGGTGCGGCGATCCCGAAGATGCACAGACACACCAGCAGCCAGGCATGAACGCACCCACGGTGGCGCCGAACCCGTGCAGCAGACCTGGGCCAACCTTCCATGACGCCCTCGCTTCAACCAGAATCCCCGGATCATGCCACGCCCTTCCGGCCGGCAAGCGCTACCGCAGCGCGTCCACGAAACGCTGCACCGTCGGATCCCACTCGAACACCGCGCCCGGGCAGTACGCGGTCTCTTCCATGCGCAGCTGCGTGATTCCCTGCTGCACCACTACCTGGATCGTTTCCATCCCGTGGTTGCAGCCCGGCCGGGACAGCTCGATGGTTTGCCAGCGTTGGCCGTCGGACTTGTCCATGACCTCGATGGCGGTGACCACGGCATCGTCTTCCACCATGGGCACGCGGAAGTAGAACCGATCGCTGGATGACGCCTGCAGCAGGGGCTGCGGTCCAGCAGGCCAGGCGCCGTCGTAGTCGATGGTCGCCTGCAGGTCGAGCACCAGCGGCAGTGTCTTGCCGCTGCGGTAGTCGGTCCAGGTCCCTGTCAGCCGGGGCGTCGAGCGATGGAAGCTGGCGAGGTCGAAGCGCAAGCGCGCGATCGGCAGGCCGGCGGCATCCAGCTCGTCCATGCCGAAGTCGTGGCTCTGGTGCAGGAAAGCCGGCTTCAGCCGGATCGGCGTCCGGTAGCGGTCATAGGAATAGATCGCCCGCTGCACGGCATTGCGGCTTTCGACCACGAAGGTGATGTCGCTGTTGCCGATGCGACCGGTGTAGATGGCGTGCGAGGCCCACGATGGCAGGGACAGCAACATCAAGGCAGTGCCAGCGAGCCGGGCGATCCAGGCGCAATGGGTGGCCATCAGAACCGCTCCTCGCTTTCGCCCACCCGTTCGAGACGGGTCGGTGTGACGAAGCGGTAGTGCCGCCACTGGATGGTGCCGGCTCGGTAGTCGATGCCATCCTGCGGGCGCAGGCTCACCCTCCCCTCCTCGCCGAGCTTCAGGTCACCCTGGGCTGCCAGCGATCCAAGCTTCTCGTTTCGCACGTAGCCGGTGTCTGCTCCGTAGATGTAGTAGTCCCGCTGCCTTGCGGTACGTGTCGGATCGTCCGGGCGCATCGGCATGACGGAGAAGTCGAGCACGCCGTCGCCGTTGAAGTCGTGCAGTGCCAGTGTGTCCGTTCCCGAGAAGAACAGGTCGAGCCCGTCGATGACCTGCACCGGTTGCCCGTGCGCCCTGTCGAAGACGGTGATGGTGTCCACCCGCCCCCCATGCTCGCCCCGTGCCTTGCGCGCGTGCACCCGGAAGTAGAAGCGCTCGTCCGCCGGGACCTGCAGGAGCTCCCCATCGTAGGCGTCGCCCTGGTCACTGGAGAAGCGCACCACCCGCTCCAGCTGGATGTCCTGTTGCTCCCGGCTGCGCAGGTCGATCGAGCGCCCCCGCAGATGCTTCGCGCCGGGCACGGCCGGCTGCAACGCAAGGGCCGCCGTCGGCAGCTTCGGATCGCCGAGCACGTTGATCAGCAGGCCTTCGTCCTCGCTGTACGGCGTCTTCTCCAACGGCACCAGCGAGCGCTCGACATCCGTGAAAAGGTATCCGTCCATGCCGTCCAGCTGCCAGTCGTGGATGAGCAGCACTTCAACCGCAGCCCCCCCGATGGTGCCGCGGTAGGCGGTGATGGGCTTCGCCTGCGCGGAAGCGGTGTGCACGTGGAACGAAAGCATCGTCGCGAAAACGGCGGCCACTGCACCGACTACGCGCCACTGCCTGCCGGCACCGGACCAGATCTCCAATTTCGCCCTGCCATACCCCAATGAGGCGGAGAGATTAACCGGTCCGGCGCGATTTTCGTCGGCGAGTCCAATGGCCGATGCCCCGGAACTCCCTCGTTGGATGGGATGAAGGCCCCGCTCCCATGCTTCGGGGCCTTCCCGGGCCGGAGGGTCCGGTTCCACCACGGCATGGATCCGCTATGGAATCGAGGGATCGACATGAAATCCATCAACGACAACCAGCTCCAGTCGCTCAAGAGGCGGCAACCGAACAACGTGATCAAGGTGTCACTGCCTGCCAGCGCCTACTACGACCTGGATTCATTCCAGAAGGTACAGAAGGACATCCTCGGACGGCTGGGGTGCATGGCCTGTTGCTCCGGCTGGGACATCCGGTGGGATCTGCAACGCCGCTTCCTGGTCGACGAGAAGCTCGACATCCAGGGCGACAGGTTCGGGGGACCGGGGTACTGAGGCATGTCCCCACTTCCCGAACTCGGCGTCGGGATCGTCTACTTTCCCGCGCTCGAGCATGTGCTCGACGCGGGGGAGGGACTCATCGACCTCATCGAGGTCGAGCCGCAACCGCTGTGGTTGAAGGATTCGCGGCAGGGCGCTCCCCGTCTTGACGATCGCGCCTTCGCTCGCCTGGACTCGCGCCCACAGCGCAAACTGGTCCACGGCGTAGGCATCCCGCTGGCGGGGACCGTGGGCCTGGACCCGTCGCAACTGGGGGCTTTCAAGGAATCGATCGAAAGGCTGGATCCTCCGTGGGTCAGCGAGCACCTGGCCTTCCTACGCGCCGGCCAGGGGCATGGCGCGTTTAACAGCGGATTCCTGCTGCCCCCACTGCAATCGAGCGAAACCGTCGATACCTGCGTCCGCAACATCCGACAGCTGCAACGCGCGATCGACCGCCCACTGGCATTCGAGAACGCCGCCAACTACCTCAAGCCACTGACAGGCGAGATGCCCGACGGCGAATTCATGGCCGATATCGCCGAGCAGGCGGACTGCGGCATCCTGCTGGACCTCCACAACCTGTGGTGCAACCAGCTCAATGGCCGGCAATCGGTCGAGGAGGTGCTCTCGAGCCTGCCGCTGGAGCGCGTGTGGGAGATCCACCTGGCCGGCGGTGATGACGTGGACGGATACTGGCTGGACGCACACTCCGGCCCAGTACCGGAAGCACTGATGGAGCTGTGCCGGCATTGGGTTCCGCGCCTTCCGAATCTCAAGGCGATGGTGTTCGAGATCATTCCCGATTACCTGGCCGCCAAGGCCATCGGCACCGACGATGTGTTGGGGCAATTGACGACGATGCGCGAGGTCTGGGCCACCCGGGGATCGCGTGCCGCTCCGACGCACGTCCCGGCACTGACGCGTGCCGCGCCGCGAAGTGCACCACTCCCGGCACAGGCCGAATGGGAGGAAAGCCTGGCGCTCGCCGTCAATCGCCGAGTGCGGGTATCGCCCTCGCCTGCCGCATGGCTGGACGACCCCGCCGTCGGCGTGTTGCAGCAACTGGTTACCAACGTCCGCGCCGGCATGCTGGTCGACCTGCTCACCCTCAGCTATCGCCTGATGGTGCTGCACCTGGGGGAGGAGCGCGTCCACGCGCTGATGGACACCTACTGGCAGCAGACCCTGCCCGAGCCGTTCGCGGGCCAGGAGGCGGCACGCTTCGCGAGCCATGTGCGGGACCTGCGGCTTCCGGTGCCCCACCTGGAAGACGTGCTGGCCTACGAGGTCGCTTCAATGGACGCGGTCGCTACTGGAGTCGACGTGCAGGTGCCGTTCTCCTGCGACCCGCGCCCCGTCATCAATGCCCTGCGTGCAGGCCGGCGTCCGACGGTGTCAGCGGTTGGGCACTACGAGCTGACCGTGACGCCCTGAGTCGAAAAGATACTTGGCACTGTCACGCGTGATCCGACGCTCCATCACCGCGCAGGCGCAGCGTCAGCCCCTTGAGGAAGTTGCGCAGCAACTGGTCACCGCAAGGCCGGTAGTTCTTGTGGCCGGGCTGCCGGCACAGCGCCGACAGCTCCGGCTTCGACACCGGAAACCCCGCATCGGCGAACACCTGGTGCATGTCCACGTCCTTGAGCTCGAACGCCACACGCAGCTTCTTCAGTACGACGTTGTTGCTGATGCGCTTCTCCACCGGCCGCGGCGGCCGGCTCTCGTCGCGGCCGCGCAGATGGATGATCAGGCCGTCGAGGAAGTGCGCCAGCACGCTGTCGCTGCAGGCCACGTATCCCGGCTCGTCCTCCTTCAGCAGGAACGCGCGCACATCGTCCTTGTCGATGTCGAGCGCGGGGTCGGCGAGATGGGCGATCTCCACTACCTTGCCGTCGCTCAGGTCGAGCATGTAGCGGATGCTGCGCAGGACGTCGTTGTTGATCATGGATCCAGCGGGGTCTTCATGGGCGAGGCACAGTCTACCGGTGGCAGCGCGTCAGCCCTGGAACACCGGGCCCAGCATCCGGAACGTACCTGCGTCGGCATCCATCTCCACCCTGCCCCCCACCGGCACGATGAACTGCTGGCGGCTGTGCCCGATCATCGCCCCGCGGTAGGCGGGAATGCCCAGCGGCTTGATGTGGTCATCGAAGATCTGGTCCAGCGTCAGTGACCCGTAGCCTGCACCGGGATCGCAGTCGGTGCACTCGCCGAAGATGAACCCTGCGATCCGGTCGAGCGCGCCCATGAGCTTCAGCGTGGTCAGCATCCGGTCGACGCGGTACGGGGCTTCTTCGACATCCTCCAGGAACAGGATGCGGCCCTCGAAATCCGGCAGGTAGGGCGAACCCGCCAGACCCACCAGCACCGACAGGTTGCCCCCGACCAGCTCACCGCGGGCCTTGCCGCCGGTGATGGTGAGGGTGCGGTTCCTGCGGGGGACCAGCTCGTCGCCCGGGTCGGACACATTCTTGTAGTGCATCAGCTCGCGGTCGAAGAACAGTCGCCGGAACTGATCGACGTTGAAGCGGTTCCAGCTGGCGGCGCCGATCGGCCCGTGGAAGGTGACCAGGCCCGCCTGCGCGAGGATCGCATTGTGCAACGCGGTGATGTCCGAATAGCCCAGCAACGCTTTCGGGTTGGCGCGGATGGTGTCGTAGTCCAGCAACGGCAGCAGCCGCGCCGCGCCTGATCCGCCACGGACGCAGACGATGCCCCTGACCGACGGGTCGGCGAACATCGTGTTGAGGTCGCCGGCACGCTGCGCGTCGGTGCCCGCCAGGTGGCCGTGCCGTGCGGCGTAGTGCTCGCCGGTCTTCACCTTGAAACCCAGCGCCTCCATCACCTCCCGTGCAAGCTGCAGGTTGAGGCGCTCGTCGGTCGCCGAGGACGGACTGACCAGCCCCACCGTGTCGCCAGGATTGAGGGGCACCGGCAGCACCCGCCCGCCTTCCGCCGCAACCGCAATGCTGCCTGTGCCTACCAGCGGCAACAGTGCCGTCAGCGCCGCGCTTCCCAGGAAATCCCGCCTGTGCATGCCATCGCCTGTCGAGTGGAATGCAGCCGAGATTACCGCACCGGCCGCAGGCTTCCGCCGGTTTGACATCACATCGCGCGCCTCGGAGCATCTATCCGGCATCGCCACGGAGCACCCCATGCGTCGCGTCGCACTGTCCCTGCTGCTGTTGTCTCTGTTGTGGCCAGGCGCTTCCGTCGCCCGTCCGGACAACATGCCCACCGGCGCCGCCGCCAGGACGACGCCACCGCCGGCCTGGCTCGGCGAGCTGGACGCGCTGTACGAAGCCCGCATCCGCGTGGCGGGTTTGGAGGATCGAGCCTTCCAACCCGAACACTGGTGGCAGGTTGCCAATCCCTTGCTGGAGGACTCGCGCGGTTTCGAAACCCGCGAGATCGGCCGCAGCGTGGAAGGGCGGCCGCTGCGCCATGTGTCCTGGGGTCGCGGCAACATCCCGGTGCTGCTGTGGTCGCAGATGCACGGCGACGAAAGCACGGCGTCGATGGCGCTGGCGGACCTGTTCCACTTCCTCGGCGGTCATCCGGGCCACCCGCTCGTGCAGCGCCTGCGCGAGGCCACCACCCTGCACTTCCTGCCGATGATGAATCCCGACGGCGCCGCGCGCTTCCAGCGCCACAATGCGCAGGGCATCGACATCAACCGGGACGCGCGCGCCCTGGCCTCGCCGGAGGCGCGCGCCCTGCATGGACTACGCGAACAGGTGAGACCGGCATTCGGCTTCAACCTGCACGACCAGCAGGTCGGCTATCGGGCCGGCGATTCCGACCGCGGTACCGCCATCGCCCTGCTCGCCCCGGCTTTCAACGAAGCCCGCGAAGTGGACGCAACCCGCGCCCGCGCCATCGAAGTGGCAGTGGCCGTCCGCGCGGTGCTGGAGCCCTACATCGCCGGCCACATCGCCAAGTGGGACGACACCTTCAATCCCCGGGCATTCGGCGACCTCACCGCCAAGGCGGGGGTGTCGACGGTGCTGATCGAATCGGGCGGCATAGAGGGCGACCTGCAGAAGCAGCAACTGCGCAAGCTGAACTTCCTTGCCCTCGTCGGCGCACTCGACGCCATCGCCACCGGCGACCACGCCGGCCTGCCACGCGACGCCTACGAGGAGCTGCCAGAGAACGGCGAGGTCTGGCCGGACCTGCTCATCACCGGCGGCACCCTGGCGCCGCCGGGGCAAGCCCGCACGCAGGTGGACCTTCTGATCAATTTCGATCGTCCACTGCTGGAACGCGGCGGCACCATCACCGAGATCGGCGACCTCGCCGATACGGACGCACGCCGCACGATCGACGCCTCCGGCCTCTACATCATCCCGTTCCACCCGTCCGGCGAACCCCCGCGCGAGACCGGCGGGCGACTGACAGACGACATGCCCGCGTACTTCCACCTCAGTCGTGACCCCGAAGGCCGAAATGTCGTATGGACCCTGGCCGGCGACGTCGACCCGAAAAATCCGGGACCAAGCGCCGACGGCCAGGCATCTGCCAGCCCGCAACTGCGGTGACGGCCGCTACTCGATCTCTACGAACGGCGGATTGGAACAGGAACGGCACCAGAGGAACCATTCGGCTCCGTCATCCAGGATGACGGAGCCCGTGCCGTACTGGCGAACCGTCCATGTGCCCTCTCGCCCATCCGCCAGCACCACCCGCCCCCGCGCAAGGCACGGCGACCATGGGAGATGGTGCATGTACTGGTCACGACTGATCGCCTCGCCAGCCTCCAGCGCCTGTCTGGCCGTAGGCTCGTCGATCACGAAGCCCTCGCATCCCCGGGCTTCCACCTCCGGCGAAGCTGCGCCGTTCTCCGTAATGCGTAGCGATTCCACAGCCAGGCCAGCCCCTGCATGGCGATCGATATGCGCATGCCTGGACGACACACCGCACGCAGCGACCAAGCAGCAGGCCCCGAAGGCGGCGGTTCGGAAGACCCACCTCACCATGTCGCGGTCGCCGCTTCGGTCGTGGTCTTGTAGGACACCTGTGGGTGCCGATACACCTCTTCAGCGGCCACCTTGAGCGTGCGCCGCAGCTCTCCGACCAGCCACCGCAGTGCGGCGTTCTGCTCGCCGGTAACCGCGACGTATACGAACTCGTCGGCCCCGCGAATCTTGCCAAAATCGGGATTCCGGTTGTATTCGCCGACGAGCTCCACGCCGATGCTGTCGCGGTTCGAAGGGAATCGGTCCGGAAAAACTTTCCCGTGCTCCATCGTGCTGCGCTTCCGCAAGGTAGTGGACTGCAATCGCTTGAGCTCCGCCGGAGCGCAGGCATGCCGCTCCAGGCAGCGCGACTTCAGCAGCCCAACATGATTGGCACGCTTGAGCAAAGAAGCCGTCTGGTAGATCTTTCCGTCCTTCTCGATCAGGAAGTGGGCACCAATGGTGCTGTTGCGGTAGCTGTTGAACGTGGACTGCGCCGTCGACCCGCCGGTCTGGTGGACGACGATGCCGTTCACCACCGGCATGTCACCGCGCTCCAGCGCAGTGAGTCGGCGCGCTTCGACGAGCGCGCTGCGAACCATCCCGTCCTTGTCGATACGAAACATGCATCCTCCTTGATGAAACAGAGCCGCGATCCTGCGACACGATGGAGTTTGCCGCCCGGGCCTGATGGAGGCAAATCCCGGCCAGCAGTAGGATTGGCCCTGCATCCAATACCCACCGTCAAGGAAGTGACCATGAAAATGAAGAAGACACTCGCGCTCAATGTCCTGGTCGCAGTCGCGCTGCTCGCCATGTCCACCGTGGCCGCCGCGCAGGAAGTCGCCATACGCAAGGGCGTCGTGACCGGCATCGCGCCGATCCAGGTCCAGACGCAGACTGCCCGGCCGCAGCGCCCGACTTCCACGGGCAACGCCCTCACCCGCTCGCTGTCACGCCTAGCGGGCCGCGCCGCTTCGAATGCGACTGATGGCTCCTACGACGCCTACGACATCGCCAGTAGCGCCACCCGCGACGCGACCACGTCGACCACGGCCGCGGCGTCGGCGCGGCAGAACACCGGCACTGCCTACATGGTGATGATCAAGTTCGATGATGGCAGCGAATCCGCCATCCAGTCCGCCGACGCCAGCGGGCTTATCGTCGGCGCTCCGGTTCGTGTATTGGGTTCGGGCGAATCGGCGCAGATCATCCCCGGGAGCTGAGCCTGCCCACTTCCGCCCGTCAGGCCACGCGCGCCTCTTCTCCCAGCAACCGCCCGAGATCCTCGTCCTTCTCCTGCCACAATCCGTTCATCCACTGCTGGAACCGGACGCGGAAGGCGCGGTCGTTCTGGTAGTCGCCGTGCAGCAACTCCTCCGGGATGGGCCGCTGGCGCACGTGCACGTGGATGTCGGGGATGCGGTCCGCCAGCAGGTCGACCATCGACGGCCGGCCAGCGGGATAGGCGATGGTGACATCGAGGATGGCGTGCAGGCCGGTGCCCATCGCGTCCAGCACGAACGCAACGCCGCCTGATTTGGGCTTGAGCAGGTGCCGGTAGGGCGATCCCTGCCGGGCATGCTTCTCCGGCGTGAACCGGGTCCCCTCGACGAAGTTCATGATCGCCACGGGAATCTCGCGGAACTTGTCGCAGGCGCGGCGGGTGGCTTCGATGTCCCGGCCGGCCAGCTCGGGACGGCGCGCGATCTGCTTGGGCGTGTGGCGTCCCATGAAGGGGAAGTCCAGTGCCCACCAGGCCAACCCGAGCAGTGGCACCCAGATCAGCTGCCGCTTCAGGAAGAAACGCATCAGCGGGATCCGCCGGTTGAACACCTTCTGCAACACCACGATGTCGACCCAGCTCTGGTGGTTGGCCAGAACGAGGTAATGACCGTCCTCATGCAGCGTCATGTCCTCCTGGACGTGGAAGCGTGTGCGAAAGAAACGGTCCACCATCCAGCTGTTGACGCCGATCCAGCTCTCGGCGATCCCGGTGAGCCAGGGGTCACTGGCCTTGCGTAGCCGCTTGGATGGCAACAGCGCCTTGATGAGCGCCACCAGCAGCAACGGGCCCACATGCAGCACCGTGTTGGCCACAAGCAGGAGGGAGACGAAGGTCACGCGCAATGGGAGCATCGGGATCGCTGGGGGCACCGGGGTCCCCATTGTCGCGGATAAGTGGTCACTTCCGCGTCTCCGCCTCCTCCCGATCGTGGACAATGCGCCCATGAGAACCTTCGTACTCAGGGCCCGGGCAGCCCCCACCGACAGCGCGAAGCTGCTGGCTTCCGTCGGCACCGAGGTGCATGCCGAGATCCTCGCCCACACGCTGATGAACGCCATCTTCGTGGCGCAGTCGCACCGCCCCGACGTGGTGGTCTACCTGGTGCTTGAAAGCACGCAGGATTTCTCGCGCACCATCCGCTTTGAGGCCCGGGCCATGCACGAGATCGGCGGCTTCAACGAGCAGGCACTGCTGGGCAAGGTCGCGAAAGCGCTCGATGCATCCCGGGGAATGGGCAAGGAGGAGGAACGACCGGTGGAATCCGGCGTCACGGTGCGCACCATCAGTTTCGAGCGGTTGGTGCAGCAGCTGGCGGAGGACCACCAGCTGTTCGTCATGGACCGCAAGGGCACCCCGATCCGCGAGCAGGCTCTCGAAGGCAACCCCTGCTTCCTGCTGACCGACCACATCCCGATGCCGAAGAAGACCTTCAACAGCCTGGACCGGCTCGGTGCGAAAAGGATCACGCTGGGCAGGACGATGCTGTTCGCCTCGCAATGCGTGGTCCTGATCCACCACGAACTGGATCAACGGTAGGGCCCAGGGACCCGGCGATCCGCGACAGCAAAGCCCGGCCCCCGCACGCGGCCTATTAGTCCAGCGTGGGGTAGTCCGTGTAGCCACGCTCGCCGCCGCCATAGAAGGTCGAGGGATCGGGTTCGTTGAGTTCGGCACCCAGGCGGAAGCGTTCCACAAGGTCGGGGTTGGCGATGTAAGGGCGACCGAATGCCACCGCGTCGCCGCCGCCATCGCGGATCAGCGCATCCGCAGTGGCGGCCGAATACCCGCCGCAGAACACCAGAAGGCCTTGGAACTGCTTGCGCAGCGCGCCCCGGAAATCATCGGTGAGCTTGGGACCGCCTGCCCAGTCCGGCTCGGCGATGTGCAGGTAGGCAATGCCGCGCTTGCTGAACTCGCGGGCCAGGTAGAGCGCACTGTCCTCGGCATCCTCATCGGCAATGCCGTGGGCAGCGAAGTGCGGGGAAAGCCGCACGCCGACGCGGCCGGCGCCCAGCTCCGCGACCACCGCGTCGACCACCTCGAGGATGATGCGCGCGCGGTTCTCGAGCGAACCGCCGTACTGGTCCGTGCGGGCATTGCTGTTGGTGGCCAGGAACTGCTGCAGCAGATAGCCATTCGCTGCGTGGATCTCGACCATGTCGAAGCCGGCGCGATCGGCGCGCTTCGCCGCCTGCACATAGTCCCCGACGATGCCGGGGATCTCACTGGCTTCCAGCGCCCGCGGCATCGCGGTCGGGATATTGGCGGGCGTCCCGTCGGGCTGCACGACGAAGCACTTCGCGCCCTCGGCAACGATGGCCGAAGGCGCGACCGGGTCTGCGCCATCCGGCTGGATCAACGGGTGTGAGATCCGCCCTACGTGCCACAACTGCGCGGCCATGCGCCCTCCCTTGGCGTGCACGGCATCGGTCACCAGCCTCCATCCGGCTTCCTGCTCGTCGCTGTGGATGCCCGGCGTCCACGCATACCCCTGCCCCTGCCTGGAGATCTGTGTCGCCTCGGAGATGATCAGCCCGGCACCCGCGCGCTGGGCGTAGTACTCCGCGTTCATTGCCGTAGGCACGTCGCCCGGCTGGCCGGCACGCGAGCGCGTCAGCGGCGCCATGAAGACACGGTTGGGGAGTGTGGTGGAGCCGGCGTCGACCGGCGACAGCAGGTGGGTGTACATCGGATCTTCCGGGTGCCTGGGGATCCGTCTAGATGGGGGCGCAACCGGACCAGGGCAACTCGGGAAAGTCCACCCGGCTGACGGGTCGGCATCATCAGCCCGGTTGCGACGCCGCAGGGACCGCGCTGGGCGGGACCGAGTCGTCCGCATCGACCGAGCTACGTTCAGCGGCGGTGCTCAACACCACGATGCTGATCCGCCGGTTGATGGGGTTGCGCTCGTCCGTCTTGTCGAACGGCACCGAAGACGACAGACCCACCACCCTTGAAAGCTTGTCGTCGTGCAGCCCACCGGAGACCAGCGCGCGGCGCGCGGCGTTGGCACGCTGGGTTGAAAGCTCCCAGTTGCTGTAGCCGCTGCGGCCGGAGTAAGGCGCGTTGTCGGTATGCCCCGAGATCGCGACCCGGTTCTCCACCTGGTTGAAGTAGGTCGCCAGCTCCACCAGGATCTCGTTGGCGTAATCCTTCAGGTTGGACGAGCCCAGGTCGAACATCGGCCGGTTGTGCGTGTCCACGATCTGGATACGCAAGCCCTCCGGAGTGATGTCGATCAGCAACTGGTCCTTGAACGGTGCCAGCGCCTGGCTGCTGGCGACAGCCTCCTCGAGGGCCCGTTGGAGGGCCTCCAGCCGCTGCCGGTCCTGCGCGTCACGAGCCGCCTGCCCTGTATCGTCCCTGCTCCCTGCCCCTGCGATGTCGGGCCCGGCACCCGGCGGGTTGCGAACCTGTTCGAACATCTTGATAGGCGCGTCGCCGGCGCCCCCGGGACCATTGGAACCGGGCGCCATCAGCGCCGCCTTGCCGTCGACGATGCTCGGGTTCTTGAAGTAGTCGGCGATGCCGCCGAGCTTCTCCTGGGGCATCGTGGCGACCAGCCACATCACCATGAAGAAAGCCATCATCGCGGTCACGAAGTCGGCGTAGGCCACCTTCCAGGCGCCGCCATGGTGGGCGCCGCCGCCGCGCTTCTTCTTGCGGACGATGATGATCGGTTGCAGTTCGGCGGCCATGTCCGTGCCGTCAGCCCTTCGCGGCCTTCAGGTCGGCTTCCAGGTCCTGGAAGCTGGGACGCACGTCCGAGAACAGCAGCTTGCGCGCGAACTCGATCGCGACCGGGGGCGCATAGCCGCGCAGCGAAGCCACCAGCGCCATCTTGATCACTTCGAAGGCCTTGCCGTCCTCGTGAGCGCGGTTCTCCATCGCGCTGGCAATCGGACCGACGAAGCCGTAGGCGATGAAGATGCCGAGGAAGGTACCGACCAGCGCCGAGGCCACCTTCTCGCCAATCTCCGCCGGGGGCGCGGTGCCGACGATGGACATCGTGATGATGATGCCCAGCACCGCCGCCACGATGCCGAACCCCGGCAGCGCATCGGCCACCTTCTGTATCGAGTGCGCCGGTTCCAGCGCTTCCTGGTGGTGCGTTTCCAGTTCGTACTCGAGCAGCGACTCGAGCTCGTGGGGATTCATGTTGCCGCCCACCATCAACCGGAGGCAGTCGGTGATGAACGCCAGGATGTGGTCGTCGGCGGCGACCTTCGGGTACTTCTGGAAGATCGCGCTGTCCTTGGGGTTCTCGATGTGGCCCTCGATCGACATCGTGCCTTCCCGGCGGATCTTCAGCAGCAGCTCGTAGATCAGCTTCAGCAGGTCGACGTAGTCCGCACGACGGTACTTCGGGCCCTTGAGAAGTGATTTCATGCCATGCAGCGCACTTTTCATCACCTTGGGCGGCGTGGCGATGACGTAGGCACCGGCGGCGCAGCCGCAGATCACGATGATCTCGTTGACGTGCCAGAGGGCCAGCAGGTTCCCGCCGACCATCGTGAAGCCGCCAACGACGCTGGCGATGACGACGATGGCACCAATGATGAGATACACGAGCGGCAATCCACGGGAGCAGGAGTCAGGCAAGTAACGGCACCCCGCCCCCCACCTTTAACCAGCACCTCGCGCTATATCCGCGCCGACAGCGGTGCCGAGCTACGCGTATCGGGCGCGGTGCCGATCAAGCGTGCGTGAGACCCGGTCCAGCGCCCCCTCGACCTCCCGGGTAAAACCACCCGCCGGCAGGTGTCTCACGGCCGAATGCGCCGCACAGACGGTTCGCGTATCGGCCCAGTGGGCAGCCAGCCCACGTGCCCAAGCGGCGTAGGCATCGGCCGCACCAGCTTCCGGCTTGAGCGCGTGCCGCAGCATCGGGTGCATGCGCAGGGACGACTGCGGCAGCAGACGGCGCAGCACGCCCGGGCCGGCCATGACGTTGAGCGTGTCATCCACGTGGACAATCCCGCTTTGCCGGTGGCGCACCAGCACCGAGGCGACGTGCACGCGTTCGTCCGGGCAGGTGAACTGCACGCCATCCGGCACCGAGAGGTCGAACAGGTCGGCGAAAGGGTGATCCGGCCCCCACTCTTCCACGGGCGCCTCCGACCACGGCAATGACGGAGCGAGCCGGCGGTGGCGCGCGGTGCCATGCAACTTCGCCGACGGGAACAGCCGGTGCGTGGCCTCCACGTGCAGCGTATGGAAGGGATGCACGTGCACGACGGCCGCCACCCGTTCCCCATTGGACGTCAGTGCCATGAGGGCTTCACGCCCACCCTCGTCCAGCGCGCAGCCGTCGATCAGCACGAAGCATCCATCGCCGCCTTGCACCACCGACATATGCGTGCCGATGTCGAGCACCCCGCCGACGCGGTAGGTCCCACGGATGTTCCAGAAGTTTTCAGCGAGTTTCTGCATCCCGACAGCATAGGCCGGTGGCGTGAAGGCGCTGCGCCTGTCTTCGCCAATGCACACGGGGCCTCAGGCGGCATTCCGTTGTACCTTGCGCGTCCCCGTTGCCCGCATCCTGCCGCCAGCTCCAGTGAAGCCACAGCCTCCCCATCGCGCCCGCCCGGCTGCAGGCATTGCGCCTGCAAGGCCCGCGCTGCACCCGCGCAACCGCCACCAGGGACGCTATGACTTCGGGCGACTGGTGAAGGGGAGTCCCGCCCTGTCGGCGCACCTGGTGACCACGCCACGGGGCGACACCAGCATCGACTTCAGCAGTCCCGCGGCAGTGCGGGAGCTTAATCGCGCGATCCTGCGCTGCGACTACGGAATCGCCCACTGGGACCTGCCGGACGGCGCACTGTGCCCGCCCATCCCTGGTCGGGCCGACTACCTGCACGGGCTGGCGGACCTGCTCGCCGCGACCGGCGACGGTACGATCCCAGGCGGCGCGGCGTTCCGCGTGCTCGACGTCGGCGTCGGCGCCAACTGCATCTACCCGCTGCTGGGCCACGCCGAGTACGGCTGGCGTTTCGTGGGTTCCGACATCGATGCGACATCGCTCAGGGTGGCTACGGCGATCGTGGAAGCGAACCGGCTCGACAAGGCGATCGCGCTGCGCCTGCAACCACGGCGCGGCAACGTCTTCCGGGGAGTCATGCGCGCGGATGACCGGTTCGACCTCACCCTGTGCAACCCGCCCTTCCACGCCTCTGCCCGCGAGGCCGCCGGCGCCAACCAGCGGAAAGTGCGCCAGCTCGGCAAATCCGCTCCTCGTCCGGCGGCCACGCCTGAGCTGAACTTCGGCGGGCACGCACACGAGCTGTGGTGCGAGGGCGGCGAAGCGGAGTTCCTCCGTCGGATGGTCCGCGAGAGCGCCGATTTCCGCGAACAAGTGCGGTGGTTCAGCAGCCTCGTCGCCCGCGCCGAGCATCTCCCTGCACTGCGGAGCCAGCTCCACCGGCTCGGCGCGACGGCCGTGCGGGAGGTGCCGATGGCCCAGGGCAACAAGCAGAGTCGATTCATTGCCTGGACGTTCCGGAGTGTCGATCCGCACAACTGAAGGCATGGCGCGCGAGCCACCAGGACACCTGCCGCGGGACTTCGCGTGACTACACTTGTGCGATGTGGGATCAGAACAGCGTGCGGGACAAGGTGGACAGTGGCGACACAGGCGTCGCGGACGACCGGGCACTGCTGCGCGGCATCCTGGCCCACGATATCCGCCAGGACCTTCGGCGCCACTTGCGCCCGATGCTCGCGTGGTACCTGCTGTTCACCGCATTCGCGACGGTGGCGGCCGCGCCGCTGACGACCTGGTCCCTCGCTGCGCTGCTGCACTGGATCGAGGGGCCGCTCGCGGGGTACTTCGATGGCCTGCCGGCGGGCCTCCTGGCACTCGCCTGGCTCATGCTGGCGGGTGCGCTCTCCTGGTACGTCGTGATGCTCCAGCAGGCCGGCATGCTGCTGGTCTCGGCCAGCCACGGCTGTCGCTACCGCACCGCCGCCGCGGCCCTGGTCGGCATGCTCCGGCGTGCGGGCCCCCTCGCCGTACTCGCTGCCTCGCAGGTCGTCGCGCATTCGCTGTTGGCATTGCCGTGGCTGCTGGTCGGGATGGCGCTCTACGGATGGCTGCTCGGGTCCTACGATCCCTACTACGTGCTGATGGCGCGCCCCCGGGAGCTCTGGTGGTTCCTTGGCGCCTTCCTGCCCGTGCTGGCGGTTGGCCTCGTGTTGCACGCCACGCTGTACTTCCGGTGGTTGCTCGCCACGCCGGCACTGGTACTGGAAGGCCTGTCGCCGGTGGCGGCGCTCATCCGCAGCCGGCGGCTCACCCGCGGCCGACACCTGCGGATCGCGATACTGGTGGTGGGCGTCGCCCTGACCGTCGCGGCCATGCCGGTCGCCGTGACCGAGCTCTACGACCGTGCGGCCACGCCGCTGCTGGACTGGCTGCCGGACCACCGCGCAATGGTCAACGCGGGCATGGTCGTCTACCTCACGCTTTATGCCACCACCGTACTGGGCGTGCTGCTGCTCGGGACCACCTTGAACACGCTCCTCGTACGTGCGCTGTTCCATCGCCTCGGCGGCGCCCGCGGCCGCCGCGTGGTCGAGGCCACGCCACCGCATCCCGGCCGGTTCGTCTGGGGGGCGGAACTGGCCTTCCTGGCCATGGCACTGGTACAGGCATCGCTCGCCGTCACCAGCATGAACCTGCGCAACGAGGTGACCGTGACCGCACATCGTGGCGCCGCGCTGGTGGCACCGGAGAACACACTCGCGGCCTTCCAGGCCGCCATCGACGCCGGAGCGGACGCGATCGAGTTCGACGTACGGCTGAGCGCCGACGGCGTCGTGGTGGTGTTCCACGACAGCGATTTCCTGCGCGTCGCGGGGGACCCACGCGCCGTCGTGGATACCCCCCTCGCGGCCATGCGCGACATCGACGTCGGCAGCTGGTTCGATCCCGCGTTCTCGGGAGAACGCATCGCGACACTGGCCGAGGTGCTGGCGTTCATCGATCGCCGGGCGCTCGCGCTGGTGGAACTCAAACCGGACCCGGGCAACGAACAGGCGTTGCTGGACGCCACGCTGCGCGTGGTCGAGAGCGGCGGCTACGGGGACACCGTCACCCTCGCATCGCTCTCGCCCGACCTGGTACGCACGGCACGCGCCGCCGCACCCGACGCGCGCCTGGCGCTGTTCGCCAATGCCGCGCTGCCGGGCATCGCACGCAGGACGGACTTCGACATGCTGGGGCTGAACCACCTGCAGATCGATACCGCCGTCGTCGCCAACGCCCGGCGCCGCGGCTACCTGCTGCAGGCATGGACGGTCAACGATGCGGACCGCATGACGCGCTACATGGACCCGGGCGTGGACGACATCAGCACCGACATGCCGGCCGAAGCGGTCCGCCTGCGCGCCGAGCGTGCTGCGCTGAGCGACGCCGAGCTGCTGCTGATGCGGCTGCACAGCTGGTTCCGGCGCTGACGTCACCCGCACCCCGGCGTCTCTGCCGCACTGCATCAAGCCCTTTCGTACAGTGGTCCGCAGGCACGCGCGGGCGGAGGATCGGTTCGATCCCACCACTCGAGAGGGTGCGCCATGAACGTCGATTCGTCCCCAGCCCGGCCCGCGACCGTCCGCTTCCGCCTGCAGATCGCCCTCCTCGCGCTCACCACGCTCTGGGCCGGCGGCGCCGCGGCGCTGGAGTGCGGCGGGAACAACGGCTACACCTGCACCGGTCCCGGCAGCCAGTACGCCGGGGGCTTCAATCCCGGTACCGGCTACGGCGGCTTCGGCGGCGGCGCCTGCACCGCCAGCAGGACGCCGGTGGTGTACATCCACGGCAACGGGGACTCAGCGATCAGCTTCGACATGCCGTCCGGCACGGTCGCGGGCTACTCCAGGCCCACGCGCTCACCCTATGAGGAACTGAGGGCCGCCGGCTACAACGACTGCGAACTCTTCGGCGTGACCTATCTCTCCGACGTGGAACGCGCCAACCCCCAGTACAACTACCACGAGCCTTTCACCTACGACGTCCTCAAGGACTTCATCGACGCGGTCAAGGCCTATACCGGAAAGGCGCAGGTGGACATCGTGGCACACTCGCTCGGCAGCTCGATGAGCCTGGCGATGCTCAAGTACACCGGCTCACAGGGCAGCGTTCGCCGTTTCGTCAACATCGCCGGTGCCATCCGGGGCCTGCAGACCTGCCGCTACACGGGCTACCAGAACCCGATGGCACAGACCTGCAACGCCGAAGCCTGGATGTATCCGTACAACCACTACACCTTCGGCCTGTATCCGAGCAGCGGCATGCCCGGCTACGGCTACAACCGCTGGACCGGCAGCGGCAGCGGTTCGCTGCGCAACCTCCCGGGCAGTTGGACGTCGGTCCGCTTCTACACCATCACCGCAGGCGTGCACGACCAGGTGCATTGCTTCACCACCAACAACGCCGCAACCTGTCCCAGCGGTGCCTTGTTCAATGCCCGGAGCAACGTCGCCGCGCAGGTCGACGTCGGCTTCGGCAACAGCGCCTACAGCTACGACTGGGACTGGGGCGACGGCATGCCGGTCAACGCCGGCGGCGGTGACAACAGCAACGGCGTGGGGCACTTCCGCTCACTGGCCAATACCGGCGTGATCCTGCGCAACATGCTGACGACCACCTGCACGACCGGCTGCGGCAGCGGATATGCGGGCGTGCACGGGCCGGCGCAGAACCTGTAACCGCTGACCCTGCCGGTCCGGTCAGTACCCGGCCGAGCGCTCCACGCGGATGCGCTCGGCCAGCCATTCGTTGTTTCCCAACGGACGTACCTGGACACGCACCTGGTCACCACGCTCCAGGTTCTCCGGGCGATAGCTGCGGCCCTGGTACTCGACGGTGGTACGGCTGTCGAAGCGCAGCCGGGTGGCGTTGCGGTAGCCGACGCGGTCCAGGCTGATCAGCTGGGCCCGCTCGTCGACGAAAGCTACCTGCCCGCTCAGCTCCTGGAGAGGACCCGCACCGTACCGATCGTCGTAGCCACGATCGTCGTAATCCCTGTCGTCGTAGCCGTCGCGACCGTAGCCGTCGTCGCGGTAGCCACCGCCATAGCCGGTCTCGCGGACGTTCCGCACCACCTCGATGGTTCGCGCCCACAACTCACGGCCTGCGTCGGCCACCTCGACCCGGATCACATCGCCCCGCTCCAGGCCCTCCACCGCGTGCTCGCGCCCCTGGTAGAAGAGCCGGGTGCGCTGGTCATAGCGGACTTCCCGCCGCTCGCCGCGTCCGCTGCGAGGGTCGTCGACCAGCAACAGGATGCGGCCATACCGGGTGTCCACCGCGTCCACGGCCCCCTGGAGCTGGCGGCCATACTGTGAGGGATAGCCTGCTCCCGGCTGCCCGTAACCACTCCCGGTGGTGCCACCGAGGATGCCCGGACCGACACAGCCCGCAAGGACCAGCACGCTCATGGCCAGCATGATGCCGAGGCGGCGGCGGATCACGTCGTTCATGGAATGCTCCTGACTCTTCGAAGAGGTGCCATATGGACCCGGGGCGCGTGAACGGGAGGTCTTCCCGGCGCGGCACGACCGGCGGCCGTTGAACCGCGTTACGGCGACAACCAGCCCGGAGCGGGAATCTGCCGGTGCGCCTCGCTCAATGCCTGCGACCAGCGCTCCCGCATCATGCTGAAGTACTCGTCGCCTTCCTCGATGCGCTGTTCCACCACCCCATCGATGCTGTCATTGCGGTAGACCAGCAGGTCCAGCGGCATGCCCACGCTCAGGTTGGAGCGCAGGGTCGAGTCCATCGAGATCAGCGCCAGCTTCACGCCTTCGCTCAACCCGAGGCCACGTGTCACGGCACGGTCGAGCATCGGCTTGCCGTACTTGTGCTCGCCGATCTGCAGGTAGGGCGTGTCCGTGGTGGCCTCGATGAAGTTGCCGGCGGCATAGACGTGGAACAGGCGCAACGTGCGCCCTTCGATCTGTCCGCCGAGCATGATCGATACGTCGAAGCCCACGCCCTGCTGCTTCATCGCCTCGCCGTGCGTCTTGTGGACGCGGCGCACGGCCTCGCCAACCAGCGCGGCGGCGCGGAACATGGTGGGCACGGTGTAGATGGTCTCGACCTGGCCCGTTTCCGGATCCGGCAGGCCCTCCTGGATCAGGTTGAGCACCGCCTGGGAGATCGCCAGGTTGCCCGCCGTCAGCGTGGCGATCAGGCGTTCGCCGGGCTGGTGGAACTTCTGGAGCTTGGAGAAGCAGGAGATGTTGTCGAACCCGGCATTGGTGCGGGTATCGCCCAGCATCACCAGGCCTTCGTCGAGCAGCAGGCCAACGCAATAGGTCACTCGGTCACTCCCAAACAGGAACGCAGGCTGCGAACGTTACTGCGTAGTCTGCGCGGACTGCGTGATGCGCACATCCACGTCGAGTGTCTCGTCGCCCCCGCCACGGTGCAGGCCGCGGACGGGGGCGGCGTCGCGGTAGTCGCGGCCGCAGGCCACGCGCACGTAATGTTCGTCCGGCGAGACCCGGTTGGCCGGGTCGAACCCCACCCAGCCGAGCCCGTCGACGAACAGCTCCGCCCAGGCATGGCTGGCGGCCGCGTCGTCCGCCTCCATCGGGCACAGGTAGCCACTGACATATCGCGCCGGGTAGCCGAGGTGGCGGGCCGCGGCGATCAGCACCTGGGCGTGGTCCTGGCAGACGCCCGTACCGGCCTCGAAGGCCTCGGCGGCACTGGTGCAGGCGTCGGTGGTGTCGCTGACGTAATCGACCTTGTCGCGCACGGCATTGGCCAGGCGGTGCAGGCGTCCTAGGCCCTCGCCCTCGCCCTCGCCCTCGCCCGCCGCGGCATCGGCCAGGGCGATGATGCCCGGCGACGGCAGGGTCAATGGCGTGGGCTTCAGGAAGAACATCGGCGGCAGCCCGCCGGCGTCGTCACCGTGCACGCCGCTGCGGTCCAGGGTGCGCACTTGGGCATGCACGGCCAGGTGCAGTTCGCTCACCTGGCGGTCGATGGCGTGGGTGGCGACCGGGTTGCCGAAGCCATCCACGCCGGTGGGCTGCAGCACCTTGCCGTCCACCTCCACGCGCCAGCTCTTGACCTGCTGGCTCTCGCTGGGCGCGGGCCACATGCGCAGGGCCTGCACCACCAGCCAGGCGGCCTGGCCGTAGTGGTAGCGCGTGTGGTGCGTAACGGAGAGCTGCATCAGAAAAGATGTCCCTTGGCGATTCCCGCACCCAGGTCCCGGGTGCGATCGATCACATCGGTGAGGTACTCGTGCAGGCCGTCCTCTATGACCTGATCGGCGCGCGCGAAGCGCAGCTGGGCATACATGGTGTGGGCCTGGCGGCGGGCATCGGCGGCCAGCTCCGGATCCTGCGCCTCGATGGCATCCAGGTGCTGGGTGATCTGCTCGTAGCAGAACGCCAGCGAGCGCGGGAACACTGCGCGGGAGATCAGCAGCTCGGCCACGTGCGCCGGCTGTACCCGCCCCTTGAACAACACCCGGTAGGCACGCCGCGCGCCGACCACCCGCAGGATCGCCAGCCACTGGTAGTAGTCCACCACGCCGCCGACATCCTTCACGTCCGGCAACTGCACGTGGTACTTCACGTCCAGCAGGCGCGCGGTATTGTCCGCGCGCTCCAGGAACTGCCCGGTACGGATGAAGTGGTAGCTGTCGCGCCGCAGCATGCCGTTGGAGCACACGCCGTGGAACAGGCCCACGCGCGCCTTCACCCAGTCCAGGAACTCGGCCAGGCGGTCGGCATCCAGCGGCGCCTGGGTGAAGTCGGCCAGCTCCTGCGAGGTCTGGTTCACCGCTTCCCACATCTCGGTGGTCAGCGTGGTGCGCACCGAGCGGGCATTGCGGCGGGCGGTCTCGATGCAGTTGGCGATCGATGAGGGGTTTGCGCGATCGAAGGCGAGGAACTGGATGACGCTGGCCTCGTCGGCCGGCTGACCCGAGGCCTCCAGGCCTTCCTCGCAGCCGGCGGCGACCAGCGCCGATTCCCACTCACTGCTGCGGTTGCTGTCCACGCGCACGGCGTTCATGTGCCCGGCCACCTGCAGCAGGCGCGCCACGTAGTCTGCCCGCTCCATGTAACGGGCCAGCCAGAACAGGTCACCAGCGGTGCGCGCGAGCATCATTCCTCCAGCACCCAGGTGTCCTTGGTGCCGCCGCCCTGCGACGAGTTCACCACCAGCGAACCCTCGCGCAGCGCCACCCGGGTCAGGCCGCCTGGCACCACGCGCACCTTGTCGCTGCCCGACAGCACGAAGGGCCGCAGGTCCACGTGGCGCGGCGCCACGCCGGATTCAACAAACGTCGGCACCGTGGACAGCGCCAGCGTGGGCTGGGCGATATAGGTCTCCGGCTTGGCCTTCAGCAGCGCACGGAAATCCTCCAGCTCCTGCTTGCTGGCGTGCGGACCGACCAGCATTCCGTAACCGCCGGAACCATGCACCGCCTTCACCACCAGCTCGTCGAGGTGGTCGAGCACGTACTTCAGCTCGTCCGGCTTGCTGCAGTCATGCGTGGGCACGTTGGACAGCAACGGCTCCTCGCCGAGGTAGAAGCGGATCATCTCCGGCACGTGCATGTAGACGGCTTTGTCGTCGGCGATGCCCGCGCCCACGGCGTTGGTGATGGTCAGGTTGCCGGCGCGGTTGGCGAAGTGCAGCCCGGCGGCGCCCAGCGCGGACTCGGGGCGGAACACCAGCGGGTCGAGGTAGTCGTCATCGATGCGGCGGTAGATGACGTCAACGCGCTCCAGCCCGGCGGTGGTGCGCATGTAGCAAACATCGTTGCGTACCAGCAGGTCCGCGCCTTCGACCAGGTCGATGCCCATCTCGTCGGCCAGGAAAGCGTGTTCGTAGTAGGCGCTGTTGTGGATGCCCGGCGTCAGCAGCACCACCGTGGGCTCGCCGTGGCAGTTGGGCGGCGCGACCGAGCGCAGGGTCTCCAGCAGCTCGTCGGCGTAGTGCGCGACCGGCGCCACCCGCGCCTGGCGGAACAGCTCCGGGAACAGGCGCTGCATCACCTCGCGGTTTTCCACCATGTACGACACGCCCGAAGGCGTGCGGCAGTTGTCCTCGAGCACGTAGTAGTCATCGGGCCCGGTGCGAACCATGTCGATGCCCGAGACGTGCGAATACACCCGCCCCGGCAGGTCCAGGCCGTTCATTTCCGGCCTGAACTCGTCGTTGTGCAGGATCAGGCGTTCGGGAACCCGACCGGCGCGGATGATGTCGCGGTCGTGGTAGACATCGTGAAGAAAGGCGTTGAGCGCCTTGGCCCGTTGCTCCAGGCCTTGCCGCAGGCGCTGCCACTCGGCCTGCGCCATCACCCGGGGGATCAGGTCGAAAGGGATGAGCCGTTCCGCGTCACCACCTTCGGTATAGACGGCAAAGGTGATGCCGATGCGGCGGAACAGCACCTCGGCTTCGCGACGCTTGAGCGCCAGTTGCTCGGCCGGGGCCGACTTCAACCAGGCGTCTATCAGCGAATAAGGCGGCCTGATGTCATCGGGCCAACCCATTTCGTCGAAGATCGGTGGGGTGCTGGGCATCGGGATCCAAGTGCAGCGTTGGACCCATCATGCACAGCCGGATGTAAACAAAATGCACCCACTCAGGTACCGGGCAGTGGCCGGTGCTCATCCTGGTCCCGGGTCATCAGGCTGACGAAGTAGATCGCGGCCCATGCGGCGGCGAAGCCCGGGATGATCTCGTACACGCCCGGCCCTCCCATGAAACTCGCGTTCCAGCCGAGCAGGATCCAGCCGATCACCGTGGCCGCACCCACCACCAGCCCTGCGACGGCACCAGTGCCGGTCATGCGCGGCCACGTCAGCGCCAGCACGATCAACGGTCCGAAGGCTGCACCGAACCCGGCCCATGCATTGCTGACAAGGTCCAGCACCTTGGAATCGGGATCCCAGGCGAGGTAGGCGGCCACCAGGCCGACCAGCAGCACGCTGATCCGCCCCACCAGCACGGTTTCCTTCTCGCTGGCGTCCTTGCGCAGGAACAAGCGATAGAAATCCTCCGTCAACGACGAGGAGGCCACCAGCAACTGGCTGGAGATCGTACTCATCACCGCGGCCAGCAATGCCGCGAACAGGAAGCCGGTCACCAGCGGGTGGAACAACAGGTCCGCCAGCACGATGAAGATGGTCTCGGGGTCGGCGACCTCCAGCCCGTTGCGCACTGCGTAGGCGCGCCCGAAGATGCCCAGGCTGATCGAGCCGATCACCGAGATGGCCATCCACGACATGCCGATGTTGCGGGCTCGCGGAACATCCTTGACCGACCGCAGCGCCATGAAGCGGACGATGATGTGCGGCTGCCCGAAGTAGCCAAGGCCCCAGGCGATGGCTGATACAAAGCCCACCGCCGTGAGCCCCGAGAACCACGAGAGATAGTCCGGTCCCGCGGCGGCCAGCGTCTCCGAGGCGCCAGAGATACCCCCACCACCCGGCCCGAACAGCACCACCACCGGCATGATGATCAGGGCGAGCATCATGATCACGCCCTGGACGAATTCGGTCAGGCTGACGGCGAGGAAGCCGCCGATGACTGTGTAGGCCAGCACCACGCCGAGTGTCAGCGACACGCCCATTGCGTAGTCGCTCATGAAGTCGGACTGGAGCACCGCGCTGAAGGCGCTTTGGGCGAGCTTGCCGCCTGCCACCAATCCGGACGCGGTATAGACGGAGAAGAACACCACCACGATCAGCGCCGAGACGATGCGCAGTGCCAGCGCCCTGCTGGGAAACCGGTTGGAGAGGAACTGCGGGATGGTGAGGCTGTTGTTGTAGCGCTCGGTCTGCTCGCGCAGGCGCGGCGCCACCACGATCCAGTTCACCAGTGCGCCAAGCGTCAGACCGATGCCGATCCACGCCGAGACCAGGCCGCTGACGTACAGCGCGCCCGGCAGGCCCAGCAACAACCAGCCGCTCATGTCGGATGCGCCGGCGGAGAGCGCCGCGACCGAAGGCAGCAGCTTGCGCCCGCCGAGGGTGTACTCCTCGGACGACGAGGTCGAGTTGCGATACGCGTAGAAGCCGATCCCCAGCATCAACGCGAAGTACAGACCCAAACTGATCCAGACACCAATCGCCATAAATCCCCACTTTTGCAACGGCTATGGGCAAGTACCCATAACGTTGCAGTCAATCACAGGGAATGTTGCAGAAGCAAACCGCCCCCGGCCCGGCGATGTCATGCGGACGGCAGCCCGGGTGGTCGGTCACACGCCTACAGTACGGACAACGCAGCTTCGAAATCAGGATCGTTCCAGTACCGCTCGAAGTCCCGATCCCGCCTGAACTGCGCCGCCGGTTTGCCCAGTCGGACGGCAGCGGCGACGTGCCGCAGCATCTGCGCCTTGTCCCCCTGCAGCGAGTGGTAGCACGCCAGGTTGTACAGCAGGGTCGAGTTGGGATGCTCGTCGGGATCGAAGCCAGGCCCCAGCAGCGTGTTCATCACTGCGTTGCCCACATCGGCGTCCTGCGGGCGATGCACCGCCACCGCCAGGGTCTGGCTGACGATCACGCTGGTGTTGTACGCGACGCTGGGGTCGTCAGATTGCCCGGCCGTACGCGGATGCACCTCCTCCAGGTAGTGCCGCACCAGTGCCATCGACGCGTCCCCGCGGCCGCTGGAGTTCAGGCCACTGAGCAGGAGGGCATAGCCCTGGGTGATGAACGGCGTCGCCCGCGCCACCATCCCGGTGTCCCGCGCCAGCGCTTCGGCCTGGGCCTGGAAGCGAGGTAACAGGTCGTTCTCGCCCGCCAGCAGGCGCTGCGCGGTCTGCTCCATCTGGGCCACGCGCGTCGGTGGCGCCGCTTCGCCGTCACGCGCATGCCAGGGCCGGAACGGCGGGCGCCGCAGGTACTCGATGCTTGCCGGCTCGAGGGCCACGTCGGTGTCGCCCAGGCGCAGCAACAGCTGCATGTCATCGGCCTCGCCGAACAGATCCGGTGTCCGCAGCAGGAGCCTGGCGGGTCCATCGCCTCGCGGCAGCCGAGCGAAGGCGGCGCGGGTCGTGGCCGGATCAAGCTTCACCTCGACAACGGTGTGTTCGTCCCCGTCCCACGGCGAGCCCCACTCCACCCGCATGGCGGTCGGCGGCCCGACAAGTGGCGGGCTGTCCGCGTCCACCGCCACTTCCGGAGCGCTGATGCGCATGCGCGCCGGCCTGGCACGCAGCCACCGATGGGCCTCGGCGCCGTTCTCCAGCACCACCGTGCCGGTCACCGCATCGCGCTTGGTTTCCGGGCCTTCGAACGCAGGCTCCCACGCCGGCAGGGACTGTGCCGGGGCAGGAACATCGTGCGGACTCCGTCGCGGCCGCACGGCGTACAGGCCGAAGTCGTCGCGGTAGTGCTCCCACAGCTCTTCCTCACCGGCGAACTCCATGTAGCCACGCATGTGCACCCGCAGCCACGGGCTGGCACCCGGCATGACGCTGGAGGGGTCCCACCAGTCCACCGCGTGCAGGAACTCGTAGTCACCCTTCTGCCTGGCTACGAACACCTTGAACTGCAGCACCTCGTCGCCCAGCCGCAGGCGCGTGTGTGCATCGCCGAACCAGTAGCGCTCCGGCAGGCCCCCGGGCAGGTCCGGCGCCAGCGACTTCAACACCCCCCCGACGACGGTCTCGGCCACGTAGCCGCGCACCCCGCCCTCCAGGTGGTAGCGCCGACGGTCGAAGTCGACCACCTCCACGCGCACGGGCGCGCCGCCGTAACCGCCTTCGAACGACCCCGGCCTGACCTCCACCATCAGTGGCGCCGGCAGGCCCAACCCCTCCAGACAGGTATCACGCCAGGACAGCTCATCGTCGGTGGACGAGCGCGGGGTGCAGTAGGTATCCACCCGCTCGCGATGCCGGCTGATGTCCATCTTCCAGGCCTTGTCGCCGTCCCACAGCCACGCCCAGGCACTCTCCTTGTCCCGGCCAAATGCCACCACCCGGGCCGCGGCCAAGACGGAATCCAGCTGCTTTGCATCCAGCGCGTTGCCGTCGACCTGCGGCGCGTAGGGCTTCTGGACGCGCGCACCGGTGTGCACCCAGTCAACGAAGCTGTCGTCCCCGAACGAGATGCCGTTGCGGTGCATCCAACCCGGTTCCTTCAGGCTGTCGAGCAGGCGTCCGTCGGCACTGAAGCGCCACAGGTAGCCGTCGGCGACCACGATGACCTCATTGCGCGCGGGCAAGGCGAACATGGCCTGCACGTGGCCCTTGATCTGCCGCCGTACCTCCAGCTTGCGGGATGCGGCGGTGTTGTCCGACAGGCGCGGAAACCCGGGATCGCGCGGGGCGGCGAACAGCGTCGATGCAAGGCTTGTCATCAGGAGCACGCACACGGAGAGCGCCAGCACCTGGCCGGCGGAGAGGAGTTTCCTGGGGATGGGCATGCACATGGTGCGCGGAAGCGTGCCGTAGAACCGGGGCCGAAGCCACCGCTGCCGCCTCTGCTAGATTCGCAAGGCCCGACGCATCGTGCGTCACCTTCGTCCCGGCCACAGGAACCCATCGATGACCCGATCGCGGATTGCGCCCACTGCTTCGCCACATGCACGAGCCCTGCGTGTGCGTCCGCCCCTCCTGCTCGCCATCCTGCTGGCCGCGCCGTTCACGCCGGCCATGGCGCAGGTCAGCATCGTCAACCCCGGTGCGCCCGGCGCGGATCCGCGCGTGCTCACCCCCGACGATGCGGTGCAGATCGCCGGCTCCCGCTATTCGCAGGCGGACGTGCGCTTCATGCAGGACATGATTCCCCACCACCACCAGGCGCTGGAGCTCGCGGCACTGGTCGGCGAGCGGACCAACTCGCCCACGCTGATCGAAGCGGCCGGGCGCATCGAGGCCTCGCAGCGCGACGAGATCAAGTTCATGCAGCAATGGCTGGCCGAGCGCGGCGAACGCGTGCCGGATCCGCAGGCGCACGCGGCCATGCACGGGTCGCACGCGATGGCCGGCATGGTGTCGCCGGAAGACATGGCGGCACTGGCCAACGCCGAGGGCTCCGATTTCGACCGCCAGTTCCTGCAACTGATGATCAGCCACCACGCCGGTGCGCTGGAGATGGTCGAGGACCTGCTGGAGCAGTCCGGCTCGGCCTACGACCCGACGCTGTTCGAGTTCGTCAACGACGTCAGCAACGACCAGGCCGCCGAGATCGAGCGCATGAGCGCCCTGCTGGCCGACGTCGGCAGCGATCCGCGCACCGGCCTGGCCGCCGGCTTCCGTGACGCCGGGGAAGCCATCGAGAACCTGCGGCTGGTCGCTTCGCTGCCGAAGCCCGCGGGATTCTTCGACCCCGAGAACCCGGCCGGGCTGCCGCTCGAGCCCGAGAAGGACGAGGACGAGAAGGAAAAGGACGAAGAAGCGCTCGCCAAGCAACAGCGCGACCAGGCGTTCAAGCGCTACAAGGGCGAGTCCACCGGCAAGGCGCGGCGTGGGCTGCTGAGCTTTGCCAACACCGACATGGCGTTCTCAGGGGACGTGCTGGTGGTCGGCAACTACCACGGCTTCAACGCCTACCGGCTGGGGGCCGACGGTGTGCCGACGCTGGCGAGCTCCGTCGTGTGCCCAGGCGGCCAGGGTGACGTGTCCATCGTCGGAGATCTCCTGCTTATGTCGGTCGAGGAAACCCGCGGCCGGCTGGACTGCGGCCTGCAAGGCGTCATCGAGGACGTCTCGAAGGAGCGCTTCCGCGGCCTGCGCATCTTCGACATCAGCGACCTTGCGCGGCCGAAGCAAGTCGGTGCCGTGCAGACCTGCCGTGGTTCGCATACCCACTCGGTGGTCTCCAGCGACGAGGAGCGCATCGTGGTCTACAACTCCGGCACCGCCTCGGTCCGCGAGCAGGACGAGCTGGAGCGCTGCGTCGACGAGCTCGCTGGCGACCAGCGCACCGCGCTGTTCCGCATCGACGTCATCGAGATCCCCGTCGCCGACCCTTCCAGGGCCCGGATCATCGACAGCCCGGCGGTCTTCGCCGACGACGAAACCGGCACATTGGCCGGCCTGTGGCGCGGCGGAGACCACGGCGATCAGACCCAGGAAACCAACAAGACCGACCACTGCCATGACATCACGGTGTTCCCGGAAGGCAACATCGCGGCAGGCGCCTGTTCGGGCAACGGCATCCTGTTCGACATCACCGACCCGATGAAGCCCACGCGCATCGACGCGGTGATCGACCCCGGCTTCGCCTACTGGCACTCGGCCACCTTCAACAACGATGGCACCAAGGTCATCTTCACCGACGAATGGGGCGGCGGCTCGCGCCCGCGCTGCCGGGCGTCGGACCCGCGCAACTACGGCGCGGACGCCATCTACGATATCGTCGACGGCAAGCTGGTCTTCCGCAGCTACTTCAAGCTGCCGGCGCCGCAGACGGTGACCGAGAACTGCGTCGCCCACAACGGTTCGGTCGTGCCGGTCCCGGGCCGCGACCTGTTCGTCCAAGCCTGGTACCAGGGCGGGCTGTCGGTCATCGACTTCACCGATTCTGCCAACCCGTTCGAGATCGCCTATTTCGACCGCGGCCCGGTCGATGCCGAGAAACTGATCACCGGCGGGTTCTGGTCGGCGTACCACTACAAGGGGCGCATCTACGGCACCGAGATCACCCGCGGGCTGGACGTGCTGGCGCTGGAGCCGAGCGAGCACATCACCGGGAACGAGATCACCGCCGCCGCGCTGGCTGCCGGGGACGCCGTGTTCAACCCGCAGCAGCAGTTCGCGGTCACCTGGCCGGCGTCGCCGGTGGTGGCCAAAGCCTATGTCGACCAGCTCGCGCGCAGCGGCTCGCTCGACGCTGGTCTGGAGGCCGAGCTGCGGTCGGCGCTGGACGCTGCCCGCACCGCGCTGGCGGGCCCTGCGCCGACCGCGGACCGCGCCCTTGCCAACCGACTGCAGGCGCTTGCCGGTTCGGTGTCCAGTGCCTCCGATGCCGAAGGCCGCGACTCCCAACGCCGAGCATCGCTATCGGCACTTCTGACGGACCTGGCGGAACGACTGCAGTAGCCGCCCAGGCTTTCAGGAGACAGGTGTTCCGGGGAAGCGGAGCTCCCCCGGGGCAGGGTGCGACAGCACCACGACGCGGTCGCGCCCCCCGTGCTTGGCCTGGTACAGGGCGATATCGGCCGCGCGCAGCAGGTCCGTATGGCGCGGGATGTCGCGCGGGCGCAGCACGGCGACGCCCGCACTGACCGTGATGGGATCGATCCGCGCGTCCGCCGCATGCAGCTCGAGCGCGGCGATGTCGCGGCGCACGCGTTCACCCATGGCGTGCAACTGGTCGGGCTGGGGGTCGTACCAGATCAGCGCGAACTCCTCGCCGCCATAACGGGCGGCCAGGTCCAGCGGGCGGTTCGCGTGCGCGCCCAGCACATCGGCCACGGCACGCAGCGCGGCGTCGCCTTCGCCGTGGCCATGCCGGTCGTTGAACTGCTTGAAATGGTCGACGTCGATCAGGGCCAGTCCGACGTTGCCACCCTCGCGCGCGGCCTGTTTCCAGACGCGCTCCAGGTGGTCATTGAAGCTGCGACGGTTGTGTATTCCGGTCAGCCCGTCGCGCTCGGCCAGCTCCGACAGCAGCCCGGCCGTCAGGAAGCTGGCGCGGGCCCGGTGCTCCAGGGCATAGCCGCCCCACGCCCCCAACACGTTGGCCAGCAGCATGTACGACAGCTGGTAGGTCAGGATCATGCGGTCGGGCTGGACCAGCGGTACCAGCACCACGAACATCGCCAGCGCGATGAGGTTGGACCCCAGCGCCTGGCGCCACGGCAGGCCGAGCAGCAGGTGGATGACGAAGGGCAGCAGCAGCGTGCCCTCGTACGGCACGGGAGCACCCAGCGCCAGTGACAGCACCACGATCCCGACGGTGCCGCACCCGACGACCGTGGCGGTCAGGAAGACCACCGGCGTCAGCACCGCGCGGCTTGCGGTGCGATAGCTGACCGCCAGGGCGACGACGAGGGTCGGAACGATCAGCAGGAGGCGGATGGCCGCCGTCCAGCGAGAAGCCTGCAGCGGGATGGTGGCCAGATCGATGGCCACGAACGCGAGGTAGGTCGCAATGCCGATCCACGATACCCAACGCATCCAGGCCAGGTTCGTGAGGTACTGGGCGTCGCGGAACCCCGCCTCCAGCGCCGGCCCGAACAACAGGCGCGCGTGACCGCGCTCCATCGCCTCTCGGTAGGGCGAGGTATAGGTGGTATCGAACGGCAGGTGGTGCGGAGGCATGGAGGCTTGGAACCCTTCGTGGCAGGTGATGCGCGCGGCGGGAAGTACCCGGCAAGCGCGGATCCGGCGCGGCTGGTCGAAAGTCCATGTCCTGCGGTCCTTATCGGCCGCCAGCACGCAATATTGAGTATCGAGCAGCACTACCGCCCGTGTGTCGATTTCCGGGCCCTTCGCTCGTCGATCAGGATACGCGGGCGCCCCGCCCGCCCCGGCAACCCCGAGGAGACACCGCATGATTACCAAGAACACGATCTGCCTGTGGTACGAAGGCGATGCGCTGGAAGCCGCCAGGTTCTACGCCGAAACCTTCCCCGACAGCTCGGTCGATGCCGTGCATCACGCGCCCGGCGACTACCCCGCCGGCCAACAGGGCGACGTCCTGACCGTGCAGTTCACCGTGATGGGCATCCCCTGCCTCGGGTTGAACGGCGGCCCCGCGTTCAAGCACAGCGAGGCCTTTTCCTTCCAGGTCGCCACCGACCACCAGGCGGAGACCGACCGCCTGTGGAACGCGATCGTCGGCAACGGCGGACAGGAGAGCGAGTGCGGCTGGTGCAAGGACAAGTGGGGCCTGTCCTGGCAGATCACCCCGCGCGTCCTCATCGCGGCGATCACCGACCCTGACCCGGCGGCGGCCAAACGTGCCTTCGACGCGATGATGACGATGCGCAAGATCGACATCGCCGCGATCGAAGCGGCGCGGCGCGGGTGACCGCGGCCAACCCCCGCCGGACCGCGACTGAGCCCCGGGGGTCCCACCAGGGCGGGGCCGGCCCAACCGGCCCGTGCTTTCGTTGATAATTACGCCCTGATGACAGCCGGCGCGCCTGCCGGCCACCACTCCAAGGGACCCCCACATGGCTAACAGCTTCGTCGCCAGTCTTTTCGGCCGATCGCCGGTCCGCCCGCTGCAGAAGCACTTCCGGGAAGCCGCGGCCTGCGCGCGTGAGCTCGTGCCGTTCATGGAGGCCGTACTGCGCAGCGACTGGGACGCCGCGACGGCATCGCGCGACCAGATCGTCGCCAAGGAGCAATCCGCGGACGACATGAAGAAGAGCGTGCGCCTGAACCTGCCCGACAACCTCTGGATGCCGGTGGCGCGCGCCGACCTGCTCGACCTGTTGATGGTCCAGGACCGGGTGGCCAACACCGCCAAGGATGTCTCCGGCATCGTCATCGGCCGGCACATGGCTTTCCCCACCGAGATCGGCGAGCCGTTGATGAAGCTGGTGCGCCGCTGCATCGACGCCGTCGACCAGGCCGAGCGCAGCGTCTCCGAGCTCGACGAACTGTTCGAGACCGGCTTCCGCGGCGCAGCGGTGGAGGTGGTGGAAGAGATGATCGGCCAGCTCGACGCCATCGAGGACGATACCGACCAGCTGCAGGCCGAAGTCCGCGCCGCCCTGTTCGTGCGCGAAAAGGACCTGCCGCCGGTCGACGTGGTGTTCATGTACCAGGCCATCGAGTGGATCGGCGAGGTCGGGGACTACGCCCAGCGCGTGGGCAGCCGCCTGCAACGCCTGCTCGCCCGCTGAGGACCGGACCATGGACCAGATGACCCTCTACATCGCGCTGGCCGCGGTCTTCGGCCTTTACATGGCCTGGGCGATCGGCGCCAACGACGTCGCCAACGCCATGGCCACCTCCACCGGCGCCAAGGCGATCAGCTTCAAGCAGGCGGTGATCATCGCCGCGGTGTTCGAGTTCGCCGGCGCGGTGCTGGCAGGCGGCAACGTCACCTCGACCATCCGCAGCGGCATCGTCGATGCCAGCCTGTTGAGCGGCACGCCGGAACTGATGATCTACGGCATGCTCGCCTCGCTGCTGGCCGCCGCGGTATGGCTGAACGTGGCCTCGAAGTTCGGCTGGCCGGTCTCGACGACCCACTCCATCATCGGCGCCATCGTTGGCTTCGCCGCGGTCGGCATCGGCATGGAGGCGGTGCAATGGGGCAAGGTCGGCCAGATCGTGATGAGCTGGGTGGTGTCGCCGCTGGTCTCCGGCGTGATCGCCTTCGTCATCTTCCGCACCGTGCAGATGCTGATCCTCGACCGGGCCGACCCCATCGAGCGCGCCCGCCGCTGGGTGCCGGTCTACATGCTCGTCGCCGCCTTCCTGGTGGTGATGATGACGCTCACCAAGGGGCTGAAGCATGTCGGGCTGGACCTGACGACGTCGCAGAACGTGGCCATCGCCACGGTCATTTCGATCATCGTCGCGGTGGCGGGCAAGTTCATCATCGACCGCATCAAGGTCGACCCGGCCGCTGATCGCAAGTTCCGCTTCGCCACCGTGGAGCGCATTTTCGGCGTGCTGATGGTGATCACCGCCTGCTCGATGGCCTTCGCACACGGCTCCAACGACGTCGCCAACGCCGTGGGCCCGGTGGCAGCGGTGATCTCCGTCGCCACGACCGGCCTGGTCGAAGGCGAGTCGGCGGTGTCCCCATGGGTGCTGCTGCTGGGCGGCGGCGGCATCGTGCTGGGCCTGGCCACCTACGGCCGCCAGGTGATGCAGACCGTCGGCACCCAGATCACCGCGCTGACCCCGAGCCGTGGGTTTGCCGCCGAAATGTCGGCGGCCAGCACCATCGTGCTCGCCTCCAGCACCGGCCTGCCGATCTCGACCACGCACACCCTGGTGGGCGCCGTCCTCGGCGTGGGCATGGCCCGCGGCATCTCGGCGATCAACCTCACCGTGATCCGCAACATCTTCCTGTCGTGGCTGATCACCGTGCCCGCCGGCGCCGTGCTGTCGGTGATCTTCTTCTTCATCCTGCGGGCGGTGCTGTAGGGGGACGCGCCTGCTGGTCAACGGGACACGGATCTCTCAAAGCAGTACTTCCAGCCCCTTGCGGTCGATCAGGTCCAGCAGTTTCAGTGATGGACCGCTCGGCCGCTTGGCTCCAATCTCCCATTGCCGCACGGTAGAAGCGCTGGTGTTGAGCACGCCAGCGAACACCACCTGGCTCAGCCGATGGCGCGACCGCAGCTCGCGGATGCGTTCGGCGGGCCAGTCTGCAACCGGCGCGAGGCAAAGCGCATCGAATTCACGCATGCGCCGCGCATCGATGAAAGCCGCAGCATGGAAATCCTGCGCGGTCTCGTGGACCTCGTCCAGGATGCGGCTAGTGGTTCGCGCCTTGGTCATGGGGAATTTCCTTGAGTAGCTGTTGTGTCACTTGAGCGTCCAATTCGGCAGCCGACAGATCCAGCAAGGTCCTCGCCAGAGCCTGCAGGGCTTCAAGCTCGCGCCGCGTGATGCTGCTCCGTTCGTTCTTTTCGAACCCGAACACGAAGAACCATCGATCACCACGGTTGGTCGCTACCAACGTCCTTGCACCGCCACGCTTGCCCCGGCCGGCGATGGGGACCCGCTTCTTGACTACGCTCCCGCCGAGATCCGCATCTACGAGGCCAGCCGACATTTCCGCGACCGCAACCGATAGCGCCGCTTCCGATACCGCGCTCCTGCGCAGCCACCGCACAAACGCGCGGGTCATGAAGATCCGTTTCATGACGTGACTATAACACTTAGAGTTATAGATAGAACAATGCCGCGGGCCAGACAGCCGCGGTAATACCATTGCAGCCCCGCCCCCTCCCCAGACACCCCGACACTTGAACACCTCCTCCGAGCTCCTGCTGTTCGTCGTCGGGCTGTTGCTGATGCTGACCGTGATGGCGGGCAGTTTCTCCAGCCGCTTCGGCCTGCCGGCGTTGCTCGGCTTCCTGGGCCTGGGGATGCTGGCGGGTGCCGACGGCCCGGGTGGCATCAACTTCGAAGACCATGCCGCCGCCCAGGGCGTGGGCGTGCTGTGCCTGGTCTTCATCCTGTTCTCGGGCGGCCTGGACACGCACTGGAAGAGCGTGCGGCGCGCGACGGTGCCGGCGCTGGTGCTGGCCACCGTTGGTGTGCTGGTGAGCGCGGGCGTGGTCGCCATCTCGGCGATGTGGCTGTTTGCGTTCACGCCCCTGCAGGGCTTCCTGCTGGGCTCGGTCATCGCATCGACGGATGCGGCGGCGGTCTTCGCCATCCTGCGCTCCAGCCGCCTGCCGCTGCGCGACGAGGTGCGCGGCCTGATCGAGCTGGAATCCGGCTCCAACGATCCGATGGCGATCTTCCTGGTCGGCGCCGTGCTGCTGCTGATCGCCACGCCCGATACGTCGGTCGCGGCACTGGTGCCGGACTTCATGCTGCAGATGGCCGTCGGCGCCGGCGTGGGCTACGGCATCGGCGTCGGCATGCCGATGTTGCTGCGGCGGGCCCAACTGCACGTCGGCGGGCTGGCACTGGTGGTGTCGATCGCGGTCGCCCTGCTGGGCTATGGCTTGGCGGGACTGATCGGCGGCAGCGGCTTCCTCGCCTGCTACGTGGCCGGCATCGTCGCCGGTCATCGCGAGTTCCCCGACAAGGAGACCGTCTCCCTGTTCCAGGATGGCCTTGCCTGGCTGGCGCAGGTGGTGATGTTCCTGACCCTGGGCCTGCTGGTCTACCCGACCGAGCTGCTCGACGTCGCCGGCCCGGGCCTGGCGGTCACCGCGGTGCTGATGCTGGTCGCACGGCCTTTGAGCGTCTTCCTGTGCCTCGCCCCATTCCGGGCCTACGGCTGGCGCGAGAAGCTGTTTGTCTCGTGGGCCGGCCTGAGGGGCGCGGTGCCGATCGTGCTGGCGACCTTCCCCATCGTCGCCGGCGTGGAGGGCGCACAGTCGATCTTCAACATCGTGTTTTTCGTGGTGCTGGTCTCCAGCATCGTGCAGGGGCCGACCCTGGGCTGGATGGCACGGCGGCTGTCGCTGGATCGCCCTGGCTAGGCTGCGATCCGCTCGATCTGACCGATTGTGTCGCCGAGCGTGCGGTGTGCCTCTTCGAGATCGTAGTCAGCCTGCAGCCCCAGCCAGAACCGCTCGCTGGTGCCCAGTGCGGCGGCGAGTCGAACGGCAGTATCGGCGGTGATACCGCGCTTCCCCAAAACGATCTCGTTGATGCGACGCGGAGGTACGCCTGCGGCTCTCGCCATCGCGTTCTGGCTAATACCCAGCGGGATGAGGAATTCCTCCAGCAGCACTTCACCGGGGTGGATGTTGGGCAGGGCCTTCACTGTCGTCTCCGTTGCTTCAGTGGTAATCGACGATCTCCACGTCATGGGCGTCACCATTCCTCCAGCGGAAGCACACGCGCCATTGGTCGTTGATCCGGATGCTGTGCTGGCCCTTGCGGCCACCTTTGAGTGCTTCAAGACGATTGGCGGGAGGAATCCGCAGGTCATCCAGGGTGACAGCGCTGTTAAGCATGCGCAGCTTGCGGCGGGCGACCTGCTGAATCACGGCAGGCAGTCGTCGGGACGCCGAGCCGCGCCAAATCTTTTCCGCTTCCTTGTCGGCAAAGCTCCGAATCACACAGCAACCATAACGCCACCCGTTATATGACGCAACCCGTTACAGGTCCCAAGCCATCAGCTGGGCATGCTCGACGTCCTCGAAGCTCTGTCCCACGGCTCAATCGCGCCGGAGACGGCGAGCCTGTTCAGCCGCAGCCTTCAGCACGCGGACGTAGTCGGTCTGGAACTTGGGGGCCTGCTCCGCGACGTTCTCCAGCCCCTCCACGTAAGCCGCCACCAATGTCGGCGCGTTGTACTGGTCGGCCAGCTCGGCCATGGTCTTGGCCACGGCATCGCGCACGTGCCAATCCACGTTCATGCCCTTCTGCGCTTCATTGGCGAGGTCGACGACGCGCAGCAAATGCGGCGTCACCAGACCCACGATGGTGGTTCTCATCCGTACAACCCTGGTTTCAAAACTGCGGAAGGCTCACGCGGCGGGCGCCAATAGTAGCGCCAGCATCCGCCCGTGCGTGAAAACCCCGCGTCCTGGCGCAGCCGTCGTTATTGCACCGGCGCCAGACGGTGGGACGGGTGCGAGCAAACCACCAGCCCGCCCTCGCCCGACGCGTCACCGACCACCTGCACCTGCATGCCGACGGCCAATGCCTCCACGTCCACCGGCGGCGCCTCGCACAGGTTCCAGCGTGCCGGCAGCTCGACCGCAACGCGACCACCGTCGGCGGCATCGACTTGTACCACCGCATTGCCATCGTACGCCCATGGCTGGGTGTCGATGGACGCGACAGTGCCGGTGATCGTCACCGGACCGGCGGCCCCAGGTTCATTCCCGGGCGTGTCGACGGCGGGGGACGTGGCGCAGGCGGTGGTGGCGAGCACCAGCGCGCAGGCCAAGGGGAACAGAGCGACGGAAGCAATGGGGCGCATGGGTGGTCCTTGTATGCAGGTGCGATCAGTCGCCGAGTATGGTCGAGATCAGGCCAGTGGCCATCTGCACCAGGTAGTAGGTGTCGTCGTCCTGGTACGGGCGCACCCAGACGTGGCCGGCCGGCGGCGGGGCCAGGTCATAGCGGCCGTAGTCGCGCACGTAATAGCTGTCGCCGAGGTAATCGCGCGGGATGTACTCGCCACGCGCCCAGCGGCGGTGCTCGCGGACATCCTCGCGCCACTCGCGCTCGGCCTCGCGGCGGTCCTTCCAGTATTCGCGTTCGGCCTCGCGGCGGTCCTTGGCGACCTCGCGCGCGTGCTCGCGGCGGTCTTTCTCATACTCGCGGCGGTCCTTCTCGTATTCACGGACAGCCTCGCGACGGTCCTTGGCATGCTCGCGCTGTGCCTCCGCGTAATCCCTGCGCAGCTCCTTGCGGTCGTCGTCGGCAAAAGCGGTGCCGGAGAAGGTGATGGCGGCCAGCGCACTGGCGATCAGAAGCTTCTTCATGGCGTGCTCCCGGGATGCTGGAAAGGAGCCCCGACTCTATGCCGGGCCGCCTGAACCGCTCATCGCCGCGAAGACTCGGTCAGCCGTCTCCCGGCGACCCCTTGCCCAGCAAAGACTTCAGCCCGGCGAAGGGGTTGGACGTGGCCGAGGCCGCCTTGTCCTCGGCATCCAGCGCGCTGACGCCGGTGTGGTCGATCTGGCGGGAGTGTTCGTTGTCGTGGCAGTACACGCACAGCAGCTCCCAGTTGCTGCCGTCGGGCGGGTTGTCGGAGTGGTTGTGGTTGCGGTGGTGGACCGTCAGCTCCTGCAGGTTGGCCCGGGTGAACTCGCGCGCACAGCGGCCGCAGACCCACGGGTACATCTTCAGCGCGCGCTCGCGGTAGCCTTTGTCGCGCTGCTCGGCGCTGCGCCGGGCCTCGGCGACGATGCGGTCGAGCTTGGTGTCCTGGGGCGTGGGCATGGTGGCGGGTCCAATGGGCGTCGGTCGAGTCGGGCGCCGATGCTGGCACCTGCCGCAGTATCACCCGAAGCTTCCGGATCCGCGTGTTTGGCTACCCGGAGCTGAAAGCGATCCGACACCTGCCCCGCCGCCTGCGGCAGACTGGGCGGCGTCTTCCCGCCACAGGACGCCGGCCATTGATGGACACAGTGTTGCTGCTCGGATTCATGCAGGGTGCGATCACGGGCCTGGCGCTGCTGTTCTATGCCGGCCGCAAGAATGGGTCGCACTGGCTGGCACTCGGGGTGCTGGCGCTGTCGCTGACCCTGCTCCGGCTGTGGACGCACGCTGCGGGGCTTGAGGGGCACTTGTTGCTGCGGCGGCTACCGCTGAGCTTCGACCTGGCGATCTTCCCGCTGTTCTACCTGTACGTGCTCAACCTCACGGCGGCCCCTGCCGCATCGACCCGTCGCGCGCTCGCATGGTTGCTGCCGTGGGCGATCTTCATGGGCTATTCCGTGCTCGTCTACGTTGCCGGCATTGGAGAGCCGAGCATCGCGAGGCTGGATGCCGTCGCTGCGCGGTGGCACTACGGGGAGCTCAAACGGCTCGAGGACTACCTGACCATCGGGATCAACACCGTGCTGGCGGTGCTGGTGTGGTCGAGGGTGAGGCGCCATCACGCCCGTATCGCCAACTGGATCCCGGAGCGGTACGCGGACCTGCTCGGGCTGCTGAAGGCAGTCATGGCCCTGGCGCTGGTGGCGGCCATCATCAATCTGGCCAGCTTTGCGGCCAACCACCTGCTCGGGCTGGGCGCGCGCAGTGTCTTCAGCCTTTCGGCCCAGGCGTTCTACGTCGTGCTGGTCTACACGGCAGGCATCGTCGGCTTCCGGCTGAAGGACCTGCCGCGTTTTCCGGACGCCGCAGCCGAGCCCGCCCCGCCTGCCCGCCCTGCCCGTGCTGACCTGCCCACCGACGAGGCCTTCGGCCGGCTGCAAGCGCTGATGCAGGAATCACAGCTGTTCGCCGAGCCCGATCTGGACCTCAACATGGTGGCGCAACGGCTGGGCCTGACCGCGGCTGAAACCTCCCGGCTGATCAGGGAAGGCGCCGGCAAGAACTTCCGTACCTACGTCAATGAGTTCCGTGTCGAAGCGGTCAAGCGGAAACTGCGCGATCCCGGCTACCGCAGCGTGTCGGTGTTGGCGATTTCACTCGAAAGTGGCTTCAACTCCGAATCGAGCTTCTATCGCGTATTCAAGGCTGACACGGGCCTGTCGCCAACCGAATTCCGCCAGCAACCGTAGACAGGAATGGCCTCCCGTTTTTTTTGGGAGCATCCCATTGGCCAGCGGGAGGCATGTCTGCCGGGGCCGGGTGAGTCTGAGCGCCCACTTCCTCGGAAACAGGCACCCATGACCTCCAGCCATTCCGGCTCCCGCCTCGCCGCCGTTCTCTATGCGGCGCTGCTTTCCCTTGCCACCGGTTGCGCGTTGGATACGCGCCCGCACGGCCTCGCGGACTTCCCGAAGTCCCCGCACTGGAATGCGCCCGCCATCACCCGACTGGCGAGCGACGCCCCCCAGCACCGCTCGGACGCATTGATCATCGCCAAGGACGGCGAGCTGGTACTCCGGCAAGGCCAGGCCGTGGAGAAGATCAATACGCATTCCGTCCGCAAGAGCATCCTCGCGGTGCTCTACGGCATGGCCATCGAAAAGGGCCTCGTGGAGCTCGATGACAGCCTGGAAGAACTCGGCTTCGACGACCGCGAAACACCCCTGACAACTGCGGAAAAGCAGGCCACGATCCGCGACCTGATGATGTCCCGATCAGGCATCTATATCGATGCTTCCGGGCAGAACTGGGAACGCCCGGACCGCCACGCCGCGAAACCGGGCGAAGAATTCTTCTACAACAACTGGGGATTCAACGCGCTCGGCGAAATCCTGGAGCGCGAGACGGGCATGGAGCTGGGCGAGGTGATCGCCACGTGGCTGGCGGAGCCTCTCGGCATGCAGCACTTCGAGCCGGCCGATGTCGACTGGGACAGCATCGATGGGTCCAGTGTCCGGCAGTACGTCATCTACATGAGCGCCGACGACCTGATGCGCCTGGCGGTGCTGGTGGCCGACGAAGGCAGCTATCGCGGCAGGCGGCTGGTATCGGCGGAGTGGATCCGCGACATGACCGCCATGCACTCGTCCACCGCGACCGACCCGGAAAAAGCCTTCGGTGGCGGATTCTTCGAGGGATACGGCTACATGTGGTGGACGCGCCAACAGAACGGGCGGCGCCTGCTCTGCGCCGACGGCTGGGGTGGGCAGTTCGTCATCATTGATCCCGAAAGCCGCCTGGTCATGGTCAACCGCCGAAATACCGGCACGAACCTGCTGGCCCAAGGCTGGTTCCTGTGGCGGGGCGTCGAAACCGACCGCCCCTACATGTTCAACCTCTTCGAACAGGTGAACGACATGCTTGATGCAGGCGCCGGGCATGCATCAGCCACGCAGCCCGAACGGGACGACCCTCTCCAGCAGTGAAACGTCACCCGCCTTCCCGGTGATCGGGAGCAGCCGCCGCCGGGTCGACAGCCGGCCCGGCCCCTGCGCTCCAGAATGCGAAAAGCGCCTGCATGCGCTCGCGTTGCTCGGGACGCCAGTGGCTGATCCTGTCCTTCATTCCGGCCTCGGTGCTCCAGTCCTTGCTCGCGCCGACCGCAGCCTGGTACCACTTCATCGCCTGCTCGACGTCGCCTTGCGTCCAGTACGTCAATGCGAAGGTATAGGGGACCCAGAACGGGCGGCCCCCGTGAAGGCGTACGGACTCCTGCCAGTCTTCGAGCGCCCCGGCCAGATCGCCCATGTCGTAGCGGCTCCAGCCGCGCGACCAGAGGATGTGCCGAAGCTCCGGGCTCTGCGGCGGTGCAGCTTCGAGTGCCGCATCGTAATCGCGCCGCGCCCGCTCATGGTCGCCTGCCCTGTCGAGCAGATAGGCCCGGTGTATCCGCGCCGACACGTTGCGGGGATTGCGCCGCAGCTCGTGGTTCAGGAGCTCGCGCCATCTGCTGTTGTGTCCCGGCGGCGGCTGCCAGGCAATCGCCGACGGGTCCTCGTGAACCCATAGCCCCGATGTCGCCGTGTCGTCGGCGGCCCACGTCACGGGCGACAGGCAACCCAGCATCAGGAACAGCACCAAACGACGGCCGATCATGGACATACCTGGCATTCCTCGAAAACAGTTACAGACTGGCTCCGGGACTGCAGCCGGTCCGAAGCGTACATCTTCAGGGTTCTCGCCAGTTAGCTCTCTGCCACGCTCACCGGCCGGCACCCCGCCTGGGTAGCGACGTGTTCCTGCAGGAACGCTTCGACACGGTCGAAATGATCGACCACCGCCTCGTGCCCGCCTTCCACCACGACCAACTCTTTGGGATAAGAAGACCCCGCGCCTTCCAGCCGCTCGACCATGCGGCGTGACATCCGTACCGACGGCCACATCTCGTCGTCCTGCGCAGCAACCAGCAGGATGGGCCCCGCGATGCGCTCCACCGGAATCGCTGCCGCGGCGGCGGTCTCGCCCGCCAGCGTCCGCTCCATCACGGCATGGAGATTGCCGCCGATCAGGTCGGGCGTGGCCGACCACGGGATGGGCGCAAACGGCAGCGGCTCCCCGCGATACGACCACGAAGACGTGGTCATCGCGTCTGTATGCGCGGGGAAGACCGTGTCGCCCGGGGCCATGGCAACCACCGCATCGATGTCCGGGTCATGCGCGGCGAGGAGCAGCGCCAACTCGGCACCCTTCGACCCGCCCATGAGGATCACGCAGTCGCCGTTGACTGCCGGGTCGCCCTGCGCCTCGCGGATTGCCTCCTGCACGCCCTCCAGCGCGATGCGGTCCAGATCCTGCGGAGTATTGGGCTGCCCGAAATACCCCAGCGCCAGGAGTGCATAGCCCTGTTGCTGGAAGCGGTCGCGCTGTTGTTGCCAGTGATCACGCGTCCAGCTGTTGCCGCCCTCGGCGCCGCCCAGGCCAACCAGCAGGGGCCGCGGGGGGCCAGCGGGCGCATACAGCCGCGCGTCGACCTGCCCATGTCGCTCGGGCAGGGTCTCGGTATCGAAGCTGTAGACCCGCCATAACACCCACGCCGCGCCAACCAGCAGCAGCGCCAGCGCGATGCCGATCGCCCACAGCAGGATCTTGAGTAAGAAGGGAAATGCGCGTGCGCTCATGTCGGGTCGCCTTGGTGGGTGGACTTGGTGGGTGGAACGGGATTACGGCTCGCGGGTTATTGCTAGCGGCTGCGGGGTACCGGGTGCGGAACTCAATCCTCGTCGCCCGTCCAGAAAAAGACCTCGTCGACGCTCAGATCGAAGCTGCGCGCCAGCCGCATCGCCAGTTCCAGCGAAGGTGCATAGCGGCCGCCCTCGATGGCGATGATGGTCTGCCGGGTCACCCCTACCCGGCGCGCCAGCGCCTCCTGTGAGAGCCCGCCGTGCTCGAACCGCAGGCGTCGCAAGTGGTTGCCGACCGGTGGCGCAGTCATTGGTGCAGGTCCGCCTCCGACGCCATCGCTTCCAGCGCGTATGCCCGCAGCCGCGCGATCGCATCCACCAGCACGCTGGCGATGATGGCCAGGATCAGCGCATGGGCGATGGTTGGCCGCGAAAGCTGGCTGACCCAACCGTCGTGCACGAACCCCAGCACCAGGATCTGCACCACCAGCACCGTCAACAGGCCGTAGTGCGCGGTGCGCAGGCCCTGCGAGGCGATGGCGCGGTCGCGCTCGTCGGCACGCGGCGCCGGGTCACGGACGATCCAGTACGCCAGCAAAGCGCCGGCGACCAGCGTCCAACTGTCCCGCCCCAGTGCATGTACGACCGGCGTATGCATCACCAGCGTCGGGCCGATGTGGTACATCGCGGCCAGCAGGTGCCCCGCGACAACGGCATTGGCGGCCAGCGAGACCCAGAGCATGCGCTCGGGCGAGCCCGGTGCGGTGTCGGCCAGCAGCCCCCAGCGCCGCCGCACCACCAACGCCACGAGCATCATCAGCAGCGCACCCGCGACGCCCGGAGGCACCGGCCAGACCGCTGCGCCGGAAGCCAGCAGACCGCCCAGGCCAAAGCTCAGAACCACCACGATGAGGATGCGAGCCATATGTACGCTTTACCGGACATTGTGTCCGGTGGAGCGTACATGTGTGGCTGGGGCGCCGCAAGCGCGAAATGCAGCCACGCAGCATGGCGCGCGCCACCGGCAGCGCTACCATCGCCAGATACGGGAGGGGATATGGGACGTCGAAGAAAGAGTGGCCTGGATGAGGTCGCGTCATCGCCGTGGCCGGTGGGCATTGTGGCGGGCATCCTCGCCTTTCTCCTCATCCGCTACGGCGTCGGGACATGGTTCTCGGCTGCGGGCAGTTCGCTGCTCGGGCCTCTGGGGCAGCAGATTGGCGGGACGCTGGCGCCGCTGGCGTGGTTCGCGATGCTCGCCTGCTGGATTGCAGCGGGCGTGTCCTGGCTCAGGGCGAAGCAGCGACGACGCCTGCACGACACCCGCAGCGACCTCGACAGCCTGGCTGACATCTCATGGCGCGAATTCGAGATGCTGGTGGGCGAGTCGTTCCGCCGACAGGGCTACGAGGTTGCCGAAACCGGACTCGGGGGCAAGGACGGCGGCATCGACCTGATCGTGTCCAAGAGCGGCCGTCGCGAGCTGGTGCAGTGCAAGCAGTGGAAGCGCCGCCAGGTGGGTGCCGCTACGGTCCGCGAAATGTGGGGGCTGGTCGACCACCATGGCGCAGCTGCCGTGCATATCGTCAGCCTCGGGGATTTCACCCCCGATGCAGCGCGCTTCGCCGAAGGAAAGCTGATCCACCTCGTGACCGGGCGCGACCTGCTGGAACGGATACGCGCCGCACAGGCTGGCGGAAGACCGGCACCGACACAGGCGGCTCCCGCCAGTGACACGCCTTCCTGCCCTGTTTGTGCCGGTGCGATGGCCCTCCGGCATAACCGGCACACGCGACAGCCGTTCTGGGGCTGCACGCGTTTCCCGCAGTGCAAAGGCACGACGGCAGTCTCGTTTTGATCCGTACATCGCCCACACGCCGCACCGACCTCAATCACATCCATCCGGCTCGCCGCAAACAGACGAGCAGCCCGTAGCCGACAATCCAAAGGAACCAGATGGACTGGATAGCCATATTTGCCAACAGCGTCTTCATAACCTCGGGAGTCGCCTTCACTCTAGCCGCAGCCTTTACGTGCTGGCGGGCCGGCTCATTCCACCCGATCAACGCACGGCTCTTACGATTCTTCATCAGCAAGGATGACATCGAAGATCCCGTAATCAGAAAAGACCTAGCGGATCAAGCTGCACTAGCCAGCTTCCGGATGACGCATGGAGTCCGCGCGCAGACGCTGAGCGACGCCAAGGCTCTATTGGCGTTTTCCGAAGAGAGCAACATCCCTCTCTATCTGGTTGGACGGGCCGGCTCTGCTTTCGACAAAAAAAGCCTGACGCTGACTCGCTCCCATGGGTCGGCGAAAAGGTGGTTGGGGGGACTAATTATCCTGTTTTTACCTCTGTTCTTAACGCTGATTATGCTTTTGGCCGCCACTGCAAGCAGTCGCTTACTTGTAACGCTCAAAGCCACCGACACCTGGCTCTGGCTCGGCGAAAAAGAAGCAGAGATTGCCTCCCCATTCTCACTAAAAAACCACGAGCCACTCTACGTCAGCTCGTGCAACGGCGACAGCATCGAACAATCGCCCGCCGCCGGGTTTTCTAGGAAAGAGACTCAGATCCTGTGTGATATCTGGGGCGACGCGGAACTCCAGGTACACTTGGAGAAAGAAGTGCGGAAGCAGAGAATCACCCTGATTCTGCCAATCGCTTTTCTCCTATGGTGCTTATACGAAAATTTTGTGGCCATTCGGAAGTGGAGTTCCGTAACAGAATTAGGCCCCCTGCTTGCAGATCAAGCAGGGGTAGTCAGCAAGACCTTGACTCCCGCCGCAGACGCCCCACCGGCGGCTGAGTGACCGTCGCATTTAGTGCGACCCGTTGCCGACACTTCGGTGCGCAATGTCCTGTCCGATACGCCACAGTCGTCCGGTAGCTGTGTAAACCCAGTACGTTGCTCAGTGGGATCTGAAGGCGACTGATAAGCGGGTTATAGCCAAGGCTGGCGTGGTTGCGGTGCCAGCTGTAGTGGTGCAGCCAATACGGCGGCTCACCGACGCGCTGGTCGGAACTGGCGTAGGAGCGCACGTACGCTATTCGCCACCCCGGATGAATAGCCTACTGACAGATCACATCTAGGCACTTATTCGCAGTTGGGTGACAGTCTCACATCCCATCGCCCTTTGGCTGCCAGCATGAGTTTCACCAGGTCGGACAAGGCGCCAGCCACAGGAAGACTCTCGACTTCCTCTACGGAAGCAGAGCGGAGCGCGACGAACTCGTGATACGCGTGATCGAGGTCCGACGGCCCCTCACCCGTTGCAGCGAAATGTTCGGGGCAAAGCGATGGCACACCAACCTGCTCCGCCACGAACTGGTCTCCCCACTCGAGGCACTCACGCACGGCTGACTCGAGCGGCGCTCCCGATAACAGCAGAGCTCCGTGTGTCTTCCAGTTGCCGGCATCCCGGTACATGTATTCGAAGATGCTGCACCCGTCGTCATAGGCCAGATCCGCCATATCGATTCCCCCAATTACTGGACGGAGATATCTTCGCTAGGAGCAGTCGCTCCAACTGAGACCAGGGGGGCCTCCCAATCGACGAATCTGGCCAGCAGCGGTGCTAGCCTGGGCGGCATGACCGGACTCCAGCGTGGGCTGTACGAGCAGCTCATTACCGTGGCGCTTGAAGCGCAGCTAAGAGAGCTTGATGCGAAGCATGAGGCCTTTCGCGCCCGGCTCCACGGAGAAGAAGCGGCCGACCGGATAGCACTGCACTTGGGGACGCTCATACGGCGAGCGATTTCAGGTCTCGATGCCAAACGGCGGACCGACGTAGGCGTGCAGCTTGCCGGACAAATCGTGGATCTTCTCAACGCGGCTGCAAAGGGCGTCGATGCGGCAGATGCACCCTCCCCGGCAGGTGAAGTCCTCCAAGCCATAGCCTCACTGCGGCCCGACGGCACGGCCGAGCACATCAAGCTCCCCGCGACGCCACTGTTGGATACCACCCTGCTGACCAATGCACCGGGGGAACCGCGGATCGGGTTCCAGCTCCAATCCGAAGTCCCGTCCGCCGATCGCATCGACATCCTGATGGCCTTTGTCCGACGCTCCGGTATTCAGCCACTGCTCGAGCTCCTGCGGCGACACCGAGACGCAACGCGACCGTTGCGACTGCTGACTACGACGTACACCAACTCCACGGAGTTGTCGGCACTCCAAGCGCTGCGCGACCTCGGGGCCGATGTACGCGTTTCCTACGACACTTCCAGCACACGTCTCCACGCTAAGGCATGGCTGTTTCATCGTGCTTCTGGCTACTCGACGGCTTTTATCGGTTCGTCGAACTTGACCCACTCCGCGCAGGTCACGGGGCTGGAGTGGAATGTGCGCGTCTCCGGCGCTCGAAACCCTGACGTCATCGACAAGTTCTCGGCCGTCTTCGACAGCTACTGGAACAACGACGACTTCCGCCCCTTCGACGAGGCTGAGTTCCGTGAGCTGACACAAACACCGGCCAGCGGCCCGAGGGTATATCTCAGCCCCGTCGAAATCCGCCCTGAACCGTTCCAATCCCGGCTGTTGGAGCAGATCGAGCTCTCACGGCTGCGAGGCCGGCATCGAAACTTGCTGGTCTCGGCCACAGGAACCGGTAAGACGGTCATGGCGGCACTGGACTACCAGCGCCTGCGGGGGCGCTTGCCACGTACGCGCCTGCTCTTCATCGCTCACCGCAAAGAAATCCTCGAGCAAAGCCTTGCGACATTCCGACACGCGTTGCGGGACGCCGCGTTCGGCGAGCTCTGGGTCGGTGGCAACCATCCGACGCATTTCGATCACGTGTTTGCGTCAGTGCAGAGCCTGACCGCTACCGGCTTGGCCAACATCGAGCCGGACCATTTCGATGTTGTGATCATCGACGAGTTCCACCATGCCGCGGCACGTACCTACAAGGCGCTGCTCGACCACCTTTGTCCAATCGAGCTGCTCGCCCTCACCGCCACGCCCGAGCGCAGTGACGAGGAACCAATCCTGCATTGGTTCAACGGCAGGATCGCCGCTGAACTGCGTTTGTGGGATGCCATCGATCAGCACCGCTTGAGCCCCTTCGCCTACTACGGCATTAGCGATGGCGTGGACTACCGCGGGGTGACGTGGAAGCGAGGTCGCGGCTATGACCCGCAGGAACTCAGCAATTTGGTGACTGGTGATCACGCGCTGGCTCGATTGATCATTGAAAACGTCGCCAAGGTCGCTCCGGATCCCGACTCGATGCGCGCATTGGGCTTCTGCGTCTCAGTGGCACACGCGCGATTCATGGCGGACCAGTTCTGCGAGGCCGATCTGCCGGCAGTAGCGGTATGGGCAGACACGCCACCCGAGCAGCGACGCCATGCTCTAGAGGCGCTGAAAGCCGGCGAACTCCGAGCGGTGTTCTCCGCAGATCTCTTTAACGAAGGCGTAGACGTGCCTTCCGTCGATACTCTCCTGCTGTTGCGGCCGACCGATAGCCCGACTGTTTCCTACAGCAACTCGGCCGTGGCCTACGTCGCCAGGAAACAAAGTCCGTTTGCACCGTGCTGGACTTCGTTGGCCAGCACCGCAAGGAGTTTCAGTTCCACCGCAGGTTTGGAGCGTTACTGGGCGGCAGCCGAAAGCAACTGGAGAAACAGATTGAGAGTGGCTTCCCCTTCTTGCCCAGCGGTTGTCATATGCAACTTGATGCCGTTGCCACGCAAACGGTGCTCGAGAATATTCGTCAGAGCCTGCCTTCCACGTGGCCTGCAAAGGCGCGCGAGCTGCAGCGCGTGGCGGAAGCCACACCCGACATCACGCTCAAGAGATTTCTCGAGGAATCCGGACTCGAGCTCGAAGACATCTACTCCAACAACCACTGCTGGTCCGACTTGCTGGAAGCGGGTGGCGTAGCAACTTTGCCGAACGGGCCTGAGGAGAACGCACTGCGGCGCGCGTTGGGGAGATTGCTCCACCTCGACGATGAGCAGCGGATTAAGCAGTACCGCAGCTTTGCGCAATCAACGCTGCCGCCGAGCATTGGCTCGCTCGATACTCGTACCCGCCGGCTGTTCCATATGCTGGCAACGGTGCTCACCGAGAGCGTAAGCACGGTTGGCGAGAACCTCAATGACGCCGCATCACTGATATGGCAGCACCCACAAGTTTTGATGGAGCTGGACCAGCTGATGGATGTCCTTACCGAACGTATCGATCACGTACAGGCTCCGCTTTCAACGCACCCCGAAGTGCCCTTGTATGTCCATGCCCGATACACACGGAGGGAGATTCTTGCCGCTTTCAGCGAAGGGGATCGGTTGAAAGTGCCGGAGTGGCGGGAAGGCGTGCGCTGGCTTCCGGACGCATCGGTGGACTTGCTGGCATTCACTCTCGACAAAGCAAGTGGACACTTCTCGCCCACCACGCGATATCGGGACTACGCGATCAGCCGGGAGCTGATCCACTGGGAAAGTCAGTCCGTTACCCGTGCGGAGAGCGACACCGGTCAGAGGTACCAGCAGCACGGGACCGCCGGAAGCATTGCACTGCCATTCGCCCGCCTGACGACGGATCAGCGGGCGTTCTGGCTATTGGGGCCTGCGTCATACGTCTCGCATAAAGGCGAGCGCCCGATGGGAATCACATGGCGCCTTGCTCACGATCTACCGGGTGACCTATACGCGCGTTTTGCTGCGGCCGTTTCATAGGCTCGGCGGCAAGACCTGCGGATTGGCCGCCATCACCCGCAGGGTCTGTCGGACGAACACCTCCGAGCGCGGGCCCATGTAGATGAGGTTGCGGCGCTCCGAATCCGGAATCGCCACCAGCCCGGGCAGCGCGGTGGCCAACTGGTCCAGCCCGGCGCGGGCGGTGGTGACCTGATCGTCGGTGATGTCGAGCGAAATGTGGTTCTGGGACACGGTGATCTCCTTGTCGATCCATGTGTGAATCCGGCGAGTGCCGGATGCGTCCTTGCTCCGCCGGTCCGTGTGGCGTGTGGGTTGATCGTGGGTACGGGGCGATCCTGCCAGAAAAGCTTGGTCAGTCCGATTGGCGCTCTGGCCTCGCTACATCTCCGGAGTCGGCGCTTCCAGCACCTTCATCGCCGCATCCGCCTTACGTGTGAGTTCGCGGCGCCCCTCTTCCGTGCGAACGGTCGGTGGGGTCGAACTCATGCAGTGGTCGATGTAGGTGCCCGAAGGTGCATCGATCAGTTCGCGACACCGCTCTGCTGTGGGTACCGGAGCTCGCGCCTGCGACGTCTGGATGTAGCTGGAGTCCGGTGTTGCTGTCGGCGCCGTCCGCGACTGACTGACCGACCTCGTAACCCTGACCGCGGAAGTAGACCGCCAGCAAACTTTCGAAGTGGTCCCAGCCCACGCGGGAAAGCGCGTCGTCGTGACGCTGACGCAAATTATTCAATCCAGACATTCCGCCCCTCGAACTCACACTGATCGGAAACTACTCATGTTACTTGGAAAGCTGGATATTCCCGAGATCATTGAAATAACGGCTATGGCTACTCTTAAGGGAGTCTAAGTTATCGGCCTCCAAAATCACGATTTCAGTCTTCACCGACTTCCCAATAGCAGCAATCTCAACCTCGCGCTTCGCTTTAGATGCCTCGGCACTGTCGCAATACTCCGTTATGCTTAGCAGCTTTCCATCCTGACGACTGTAGTTAATCAGAAAGTACATTGCGATCCTCCATCTGATCAAATTTGAGTAAGATTGCTCGTGCTTCGTACATGGTGTGACGTAGCTGCTGTTCCTGATCCTTGATGCGCTTATTTAGCGTCCGCACCTGATCCCGCCTATTCTGTGATAGTGCAAGCACATGATCGTGCTGCATCTCGTGAAGCCGGTTTACTAATAAATCAAAGTGCCGGGTGTTGTGCGAGAGCCGATCAAGAAGTGATAGGACCTTTTGATTACCTTTTCCATACTTGATCTCCTGCCCATACGTATCAGACAGCTTTTCCGAAATAGTTGCCCAGAAGTGTTGGATCCTAGTACGAATCTGAACTTCCACACATTTTCCTTCATGCATGACCAACAAATGAACCGCGCGATATCCATGAGTTGGATTGTCGCGCTTATCATCCACTTGCAACGACACAAACCAGTCTTTCGCCCTCTGAATGGCTTCATCCTGGGCGGCCAGATTGTGGACGATAGTACGACAACCTGACACATCCTGAACTTGAGAAAGCCGGGAATTGATCCGTCTAAGCTTCTCGATAATTGACAATGTCGACTTGGCCGGCCGACCGGTGATTGTTAGGTACATCTTCTTCGTAAGAATTCTCTCGACATACTTATAGGCGGGAACAAATTCTTCCTGATACTGAAAAAGCTTTGTTAGCGCATCCTCATCAGCCTCGTCACGCCTTAATTTATCGCCAACTTTATCTATTTGAGTTTTGCTCAACATTTCGTCGCCCCTGTTTCAAAGAAAAGCCCGCAAGCGCGGGCCGTTCTTCTGCAATCAATTCAAATAAATCACATATTCCGTCGGTATTCCCCACCCACCTCATACAACGCATGGCTGATCTGCCCTAGCGAGTGCGTCTTCACCGCTTCCATCAACGATTCGAACACGTTCCGGCGGTCGCGGGCGGTTTTCTGGAGGTAGGCGAGACCGGCGTCGCGGTCAGAGGTTCCGATCGCGACTGACGTCGCTCCTACAGGGGCGGACGGGGTCAGGGCGTTGCGGAGCTGCTGGTAGTTGGCGACGTTGTCGATCTGCTGGCCCTTCTCTTCCTCGGTCGAGCGGATCAGTTCGATCTCGGTGACGATGTCGCCGGCGTGCTCCTTCGGCAGGAACGTGTTGACGCCGACCAGCGGCAGGCTGCCGTCGTGCTTCTTGTGCTCGTAGTACAGGCTCTCTTCCTGGATCTTGCCGCGCTGGTACATGGTGTCCATGGCGCCGAGCACGCCGCCGCGCTCGCTGATGGCCTCGAACTCCTTGTAGACGGCCTCTTCGACGATATCGGTGAGCTTGTCGACGATGAAGCTGCCCTGCCAGGGGTTCTCGCAGAAGTTCAGCCCCAGCTCCTTGTTGATGATCATCTGGATGGCGACGGCGCGGCGCACGCTCTCTTCGGTCGGCGTGGTGATGGCCTCGTCGTAGGCGTTGGTGTGCAGGCTGTTGCAGTTGTCGAACAGGGCGTACAGGGCCTGGAGCGTGGTGCGGATGTCGTTGAACTGGATCTCCTGCGCGTGCAGGGACCGGCCGCTGGTCTGGATGTGGTACTTCATCATCTGGCTGCGGGCGCTGGCGCCGTAGCGTTCGCGCATGGCGCGGGCCCAGATGCGGCGGGCGACGCGGCCGATGACGGTGTACTCCGGGTCCATGCCGTTGCTGAAGAAGAACGACAGGTTGGGCGCGAAGTCGTCGATCTTCATGCCGCGCGCGAGGTAGTACTCGACGATGGTGAAGCCGTTGCTCAGGGTGAAGGCGAGCTGGCTGATCGGGTTCGCCCCGGCCTCGGCGATGTGGTAGCCGGAGATCGACACCGAGTAGAAGTTGCGCACGCCGTTGTCGACGAAGTACTGCTGGATGTCTCCCATCATCCGCAGGGCGAACTCGGTGCTGAAGATGCAGGTGTTCTGGGCCTGGTCTTCCTTGAGGATGTCGGCCTGCACGGTGCCGCGGACGGTCTTGAGGGTGTGCGCCTTGATGCGGGCGTAGGTCTCGGCATCCACCAGCTGGTCGCCGGTGATGCCCAGCAGGCCCAGGCCGAGGCCGTCATGGCCTTCGGGCAGGGTGCCGCCATATTCGGGGCGTTGCTTGCCTTCGAACAGCTTGTCCATCTTCGCGCGGGCGTCGTCCCAGCGGGCCTGGTCCTCGCGCAGGTACTTCTCCACCTGCTGGTCGATGGCGGTATTCATGAACATCGCCAGGATCATCGGCGCGGGGCCGTTGATGGTCATCGACACCGAGGTGGTCGGGGCGCACAGGTCGAAGCCGGAGTACAGCTTCTTCATGTCGTCCAGCGTGGGGATGTTGACGCCGGAGTTGCCGATCTTGCCGTAGATGTCCGGGCGCGGCGCCGGGTCCTCGCCGTACAGGGTGACGGAGTCGAACGCGGTGGACAGGCGCGCGGCCGGCTGGCCGAGGCTGAGGTAGTGGAAGCGGCGGTTGGTGCGCTCCGGGGTGCCCTCGCCGGCGAACATGCGGATCGGGTCCTCGCCGGTGCGGCGGTACGGGTAGACGCCGCCGGTGTAGGGGTACGCGCCAGGCAGGTTTTCCTTCTGCAGGAAGGTCAGCAGCTCGCCCCAGGACTTGTACGTGGGCGCGGCGATCTTGGGGATCTGCTGGTGCGACAGGGACTCGCGGTAGTTCTCCACGCGGATGGTCTTGTCGCGGACCTGGTACTCGTTGACCTCGTCGGTGATGGACTTGAGGCGTGCCGGCCAGTCGCGCAGGAGCTTGAGGGCCTCGGAGTCGAGGGATTGGACGGCGTCGTTGTAGCGTTGGCGGAGGTTCAGCAGCGTGCGGTCGGGGGCCCCTGCGCCTGTGTGGGCATTTGTAGGAGCGGCTTCAGCCGCGATCGGAGAATCGGTTTCCCCGCGGGTTTCGCCGTCAGCGGATGTCGCGGTCGGGCCTGAAGACCCTCCTACAGCGGTCGCGACTGACGTCGCTCCTACAAGGGCCTCTGCCTGGTAGAGGTCGAGCTGCTTGGGGAGCTGCGGGTCTTCCAGCTCGCTCAGGGCCTGCCACATCGACTGCGCGCGGTCGGCGATCTCGGCTTGGCTCTCGATGCGCTGGTTGATGCCCCTGCCCTGTTCGGCGATCTCGGCGAGGTAGCGGACGCGGTTGCCGGGGATCAGGACGGTGGCGCGCGGCTCCTTCAGCGAGGTGTCGATGTCGGGGTGGAAGTCGCAGCGGGAATTGCCTTTCGATGTAGGAGCGACGTCAGTCGCGACCTGTACATCGTTCGGGGAGCTCTGCGGGGTCGCGACTGACGTCGCTCCTACATTGGAGCCACCCACGCCGGATGCACCGGCGTCGGCGCCACCACCCACGCCCAGCTTCTCGCGCAGCAGGCGGCAGAGGTTGGTGAACATCCAGCTGATGCCGGGGTCGTTGAACTGGCTGGCGATGGTCGGGTAGACGGGGACATCCTCGTCCTTGGTCTGGAAGGCGACGCGGTTGCGCTTCCATTGTTTGCGGATGTCGCGCAGGGCGTCTTCGGCGCCGCGCTTGTCGTACTTGTTGAGCACCACCAGTTCGGCGAAGTCGAGCATGTCGATCTTCTCCAGCTGGCTGGGGGCACCGAAGTCGCTGGTCATGACGTACATCGGGAAGTCGACCAGGTCGACGATCTCCGAGTCGCTCTGGCCGATGCCGGCGGTCTCGACGATCACCAGGTCGTAGCCCAGGCCCTTCAAAAAGCCGATCGAGTCCTTCAGCACGGCGTTGGTGGCGGCGTGCTGGCGGCGGGTCGCCATGGAGCGCATGTAGACGCGCTCGCTGCGCAGGGAGTTCATGCGGATGCGGTCGCCCAGCAGTGCGCCACCGGTGCGGCGGCGGGTGGGGTCGACCGAGATCACGGCGATGCGCATCTCCGGGAAGTTCGCCAGGAAGCGGTTGAGCAGCTCGTCGGTGACCGAGGACTTGCCGGCGCCGCCGGTGCCGGTGATGCCGATGACCGGGGTCTTGCCGCCAGCCAGCTGCCACTGCTTGCGCTGGTGGGAGAGCTCGGCCTCGTCCAGCAGGCCTTCCTCGATGGCGCTGAGGGTCTTGCCGATGGTGATCTCGTCGTCGATCGCGGCCGGCTTGTCCGGGGTGGTGTCGGCCTGGCGGCCTTCGCTGGCGCGGCGGACCACGTCCTCGATCATCGCCACCAGCCCCATGTGCATGCCGTCGTTGGGGTGGTAGATGCGCTCCACGCCGTAGGCCTGCAGCTCGCGGATCTCCTCGGGGGTGATGGTGCCGCCACCGCCGGCGAAGATCTTGATGTGGCCGGCGTCGCGCTCCTTGAGCATGTCCACCATGTACTTGAGGTACTCGACGTGGCCGCCCTGGTAGCTGGACAGCGCGATGCCGTCGGCATCCTCCTGCAGCGCGGCACGCACCACGTCCTCCACCGAGCGGTTGTGACCCAGGTGGATGACCTCCGCGCCCTGGGCCTGGATCAGCCGGCGCATAATGTTGATGGCGGCGTCGTGGCCATCGAACAGGCTGGCGGCGGTGACGAAACGCAGCGGCGTGGCGCTGGCGGTGGCCGCGCCGGTATCGGCGGCGGAAACGTTGCTGGCGGGGGTGCTCATGGACGCAACTCGACTGCTGGATGCGGGAATGCCCGATTGTAACGCGGCGCCAAAGGCGCTCCCGGCGACGCCCCCGCTCGTCCCCGCCCCGCCACGACGACGGCCGGACCGTGCCGGACTTGCCGTTGGACAGGTGACATGGCCATGCCCGCGACCGTCGTGGAGCCCACCCGGACCGCCCGCCTGCGCGCGGCGGCACGGGATGGTGCGCCTTGGTCGATGTTCAGGCTGGCGACCGCGCTTGCGGCCAGCGGCAACGCCGCCGCGGAGGAGGAAGCGCGGGCGCTGCACCGTCGGGCGGCGCGGGCGGGCCATGTGGGTGCACAGGTCGCCTACGGGCGAATGCAGTTGCAGGGCATCGGCGGCGAGTCCGATCCGCAGCACGGTGTGGACTGGTTGATGGCGGCCGAGCGGCTCGCCCACCCGGTGGCCGGTTACTGGCTGGCCTGGGCGGCGTTGGGCAGCGTGCTGCTGCCCCGGACCGCGCGCATCAACCAGCGCATCCTGGCGGCGATGCAGTACGGCTATACGCCGGCGCTGGTCGCCGCGGCCGTGCACCTGGGCCGGCGGCCGGACCCGGGCGACCAGGCGCTGTGCGTGCGCATGCTGGAGTGCGCCACGGCGAGGGGCAATGCGGTGGCTGCGCTGTTGCTGTCCGAGCGCCTGCAGCACGGCGAGGGCTGCCAGCCGGAGCCACGCCTGGCCGCGGCGGTAAGGGCCCGACTGCGCGGACAGGGGGTGGATCCGCTGCCGCTGTCGGTCGCCCTGCCGGTGCCGCCGGATGCGGCCGGCGCGGCGCCTGCCACACTCGCGTTCGAGGAGGCGCTGGCTCCGTCGCGGGCGGTCCTGCTGGCACCGCGCCCGCGCCTGTCGAAGATTGATGCCCTGCTCTCCACCGACGAGTGCCGGTTGCTGATGGCCGCCGCGCTGGTGCGCACCCGCCGGGCCGCCAGCACCACGGCGACGCTGCGGCTCGACATCGCCAATGAGGACCTGGCGCTGCGCATCGTGCAGTTGCGACTGGCCCGGGCGGCGCATGCCGAGCTCGCGCATGCCGAGCAGATCCAGATCCAGCGGCGCGGGCCTGGGGCCGGGGACGGCATCACCGCGGCCGGCTCGCGCCACTTCGACAGCCTGCAACCGGACGTATTGGCCCGCGACCACCCCGAGGCCGGCAACCGCGTGCGCACCCTGCACGTCTGCCTGCGCCCCGCGGACGGGGGCGGCGGCATGGTGTTCCCGCAGGCCGGGATGGGCACTACCCCGCGCGCCGGCTGCGCGGTGATGTTCGACACCCTGCACGCCGACGGCAGCCACGACAGCGACGCCTTGCACGCCGACCTGCCGGTGCGCAGCGGCGAGCAGTGGCAGGCCACCCTGTGGCTGCGGGAGGGGCGTTACCGGCAGGCCTGAGCACTGCCGGACTTCAGTGGCGGCTTTCGCTCTCCGCGATGGCCATCTGCAGCACTTCGGCCAGGTCCAGCGCGTGGCGCCCGGTCAGCTGGCGAATCTGCTCGCGGCAGGAGAAGCCGTTCGCCATCAGCAAGGTCTCATCCGGCGTCTGGCGCAGCTTGGGCAATAGTTCGTGCTCGGCGATCTGCAGCGAGACCTCGTAGCGGTCTTCGGCGAAACCGAACGAGCCGGCCATGCCGCAGCAGCCGGCGTTGCTGAAGGCGAAATCCACCCCTGCCCGCTCCAGCACCCGGCGCTCGGCGTCGGTATCCATCACCGCGTGGTGGTTGCAGTGCGGGTGCACCAGCGCGCGGCGGCCGAGCTTTGGCGGGCACCAGTCACCACGATCGAGGAACTCGCTGAGGATGAAGGCGTTGTCGGCCAGGTAATGGGCGCGGCCGTCGCTGGGGAACAGGCGCGGGAGTTCCTCGCGGAAGCTGGCGACGCACGACGGCTCCAGCCCGACCACGGGCAGGCCTTGGTCGATGTACGGCGCCAGTGCGTCCATGGTGTCGCGCAGCTGCGCGCGGGCCAGGTCGAGCATGCCTTCCGCGTACAGCGGCCGGCCGCAGCAGAGCGGCTTCTGCAGGACGATGGGCCGGTAACCCGCCGCCTCCAGCACGTCGGTGGCGGCCTTGAGCGGCCCCGGCGTCAGGTAATTGCCGAAGGTGTCCGCCCACAGCACCACGGGTTTGCCCCCGGCCGCCGGCGTACGTCCCGCGAACCATCGTTTGAAAGTGGGCTTGGCGAAACGTGGCATCTCGCGTTCCACCGCAATGCCGCCGACCTTCTTCGCCAGCCTGCCCAGGCCAGGTGCATGCAGCGCAGCGTTCGCCAGCCCCGGCATGTGCGACGCGATGCGGCTCCACCAGAAGATCAGCCCCATCGAGTAGGCATCGCGCGGGCGCATCCGGCCCTGGTAGTGGCGGGCCATGAACTCGGCCTTGTAGGTGGCCATGTCGACGTTGACCGGGCAGTCGTTCTTGCAGCCCTTGCAGGCCAGGCACAGGTGCAGTGCATCGCGCACGGCCTCGCTGCGCCAGCCGTCCTGGATGGTTTCGCCGCGCAGCATCTCGTGCAGCAGGCGAGCGCGGCCGCGGGTGGAATGCTGCTCGTCGCGGGTGGCGCGGTAGCTGGGGCACATCACGTCGCCGGTCATGTTGCGGCAGGCGCCGACGCCGACGCAGCGCATCGAGCTGCCGGAGAACTGGTGCTCGTCCTCCGGGTAGTCGAAGGCGGACGCGACCTTCGGCAGGTTCAGCCCGGGGCCTTCGCGCAGGTGTTCGTCCACCGCGGAATCGAACAGCTTGCCGGGATTCATCCGGCCGTCGGGATCCCACAGCGCCTTGAATTCGCGGAAGGCGCCGACCAGCTCGTCGCCGTACATCTTAGACAGCAGGTAGCCGCGGGCCTGGCCGTCGCCGTGCTCGCCGGAGAGCGAGCCGCCGTGGCGCACCACCAGGTCGGCGGCTTCATCAAGGAAGCGCTTCCACTTCTCGATGCCCTCGCGGGTTTCCACCTCGAAATCGATGCGGCAGTGCACGCAGCCGTCGCCGAAGTGGCCGTACAGGGCGCAGTGGTAGTCGTGCTGGCGCAGCAGCTCGCGGAATTCGCGCAGGTAGGTGCCAAGGCGTTCGGGCGGAACGGCGGCATCCTCGAAACCGGGATGGGTCTCGTGCTCGCCGGGCACGTGGGCGGTGGCGGCCAGGCCGGCCTCGCGCACCGTCCACAGGCGCGCCTGCTCGGCCGGGTCTTCCACCAGCTCCACGCTTGGGCTCTCGTCGCCATCGCCGCCATCGCCGATGCCATCGACCAGCCGTTGCGCCGCGGCGTTGGCGTCTTCCTGGTCGTCGCCGCCGAACTCCGCCATCAGCCAGCCTTCGCCATCGGGCAGGCGCTTGATGGCGCCGGGATGCAGGTTCTTCTTGCGCATCGCGGCGACCAGCGCCTCATCCATGCCCTCCAGCCCGTAGGGCTCGTATCGCAGTACCCGTTCGACGTCCGCGGCGGCATTGCAGACATCCGCGTAGCCGAGCATCACCAGCGTGCGGCACTTCGGGCGCGGGGTCAGCCGCAGGCGGGCCTGCAGCACCACCACGCAGGTCCCTTCCGAGCCCACCAGCGCGCGGGCAACGTTGACCCCGTGGTCGGGCAGCAGGTTGTCGAGGTTGTAGCCCGATACCCGCCGCGGGATGTCCGGGTAGCGCTCGCGGACCATGTCGGCGTAGCGCTCGCGCAGGCGCTGCAGGCCCTGGTAGATCTCGCCCTTGCGGCCGTCGGTGCCGGCATGTTCGGCGACCTCGTCACCGTCTTCGCCACCGACCCAGAAGCGCGCGCCGTCGTAGGTCAGCACCTCCAGCGCCACGATGTTGTCGGCGGTGCGGCCGGTGGTGACCGAGTGCACGCCGCAGGAGTTGTTGCCGATCATCCCGCCCAGGGTGTTGTGGGCATGGGTGGAAGGATCGGGCCCGAAGGTCAGGCCATGCTCGGCGGTGGCATCGCGCAGCTGGTCGAGCACGCAGCCCGGCTCCACCAGCGCGGTGCCCGCCTCGGCATCGATATCGACGATGCGGTTGCACCATTTGGAATAGTCGAGGACCACGGCGGTGTTGCAGCACTGGCCGGCCAGGCTGGTGCCGCCGCCGCGCGACAGCACGGGCGCATCGAACTCGCGGCAGGCGGCGACGGTGGCGACAACATCGTCAAGGTGGCGCGGCACCACCACGCCGATGGGGACCTGCCGGTAATTGGAGGCATCGGTGGCGTAGAGCGCGCGAGATCCCGCGTCGAAGCGGACCTCGCCATCAATCCGCTTGCGAAGCTCCCGGGCCAGTGCGTGTGCGGTGTCGGATGCCAGCGCCATTTCAGATCCTGTGCTCCTCCATGTCGGCCTCGCGCAGCACCAGGCCGTGGCCGGGGCGGCTGCGGTCGGGCACCAGCGCGCCATCCTGCAGCGGTGCCACGCCATCGAAGGCCATGGCCTCCAGCCGCACGTGGTCGTGGAAGTACTCCAGGTGCCGCAGCTCGGGCACGGCGGCGGCGACGGGGCCGTGCAGCGCCGGAGCGCAATGGGCGGACAGCGGAATGTGGTGGGCATGCGCCAGCGCGGCGGCATCGAGGAAGCCGGTGTAGCCGCCGCATCGCGTGGCGTCGACCTGCAGCACGTCCACGGCGCCGGCTTCCAGCATGCTGGCGAAATAATGGTTGGCCCAGCCGTATTCGCCGGCGGCGATCTCCATGCCACCCGGCACGCGGTCACGCAGCAGCCGCAGGCCCTCCAGATCGTTCGATGACACCGGCTCCTCGTACCAGCCGACTGCGGCGTCGGCGAACTCATCGGCCAGCGCGAGCGCCTGTTTGCGGTCATAGGCGCCATTGGCATCGACCATCAGCACCGCGCCGGGTCCGATGGCTTCACGGGCGATGCGGGTCCGCTCGCCATCCCGGCCCGGATCCGTGCCCACCTTCATCTTCACCTGCCCGATCCCCTGCCCGACCCAGTGGGCAAGCTGCGATTGCAGGCCATCGTCGTCCAGGCTGGTGAAGCCGCCACTGCCGTACACCGGCAGCGAGCGACGGGTGGAAGACAGCAGGTCCGGCAGCGAGACATCGAGCAGCTTGGCCTTCAGGTCCCACATGGCCACGTCCATCGCCGAGACCGCCATCGCGCCGATGCCGGGGTAACCGGCGTTGCGCAGGGCGATGACGGCATCGCGATGCATGGCACGGGTGTCGAACGGGTCGCGCCCCTCGGCCAGTGGCGCCAGCGTGTCCCGCACCACCGTCACCACCGCCCGATGGCCGTAGGTGTAGCCGAGCCCGCAGTGCCCACCCGCCTCGGCCCGCACCACGACCATGGTGGTGCTGTCCCAGCGGAAGCTGCCGTCGGCCTCGACCTCGTTGGTGGGCACCGTCCAGGCATCCACCCGCACGTTGGAGATGGACGGCCGCGCGCTCACTTGCCGTCTTTGTGCGGCAGCACTCCGGCCGCGACCTGCTTGATGCTCTGCTTGATGATGCCGGCGCTGTCCGGATCGCCATGCACCAGGGCGGACATCAGCGCGCGGGCCTGGCCCGGCTTGATGTGCGGCGGCAGCGGTGGCACGTCCGGATCGGTCACGAACTCGATCACCACCGGCCGGTCGGAGGCGAATGCATCGTCCCATGCCCGGCCGACATCCTCGGGCCGCTCGACCTTGATGCCGCGGAAGCCGAGCAGTTCGGCGTAACGGGCGTATGGGAAATCGATGACGTCCTGGGCAATGGGGAACTTCGGGTCGCCGGCCAGGACCCGCTGCTCCCAGGTCACCTGGTTGAGGTCGTGGTTGGCCAGCACCAGCACGATGAAGCTGGGGTTGCTCCACTCCTTCCAGTACTGCTGGACGGTGAGCAGCTCGGAGTTGCCGTTCATCTGCATCGCGCCGTCTCCGACCATGGCGATGACGGGGCGGTCCGGGAAGGCCATCTTGGCGGCGATCGCATAGGGAACGCCGCTGCCCATCGTGGCCAGGCCGCCGGAGAGCGAGCCCATCATGCCGCGCCGCATCTTGATGTCGCGCGCATACCAGTTGGTGTGCGAACCGGAATCGCCACACAGCACCGCACGCTCCGGCAGCCGGGGCGACAGTTCGTGGAACACGCGCTGGGGGTTGATCGGCTTCGCATCGGCCATGGCCCGGGCTTCCAGATCCTCCCACCACTCGCGTACGTTGCCTTCGACCTCGTCGCGCCAGCTGCGGTCATCCTTGTGCTTGAGCAGTGGCAGCAGGCGGGCCAGGGTCTGGGCGCTGTCGCCGACCAGGTTGATCTCGGTCGGGTAGCGCATGCTCATGTTGCGGGGCTGGATGTCGATCTGCACCGCCCTGGCCTGGCCCTGTTTGGGCAGGAATTCGGAGTACGGGAAGGTGGTGCCGACCATCAGCAGGGTGTCGCAACCTTTCATCAGCTCCCAGCTCGGCTTGGTGCCCAGCAGGCCGATGGAGCCGGTCACGAACGGCAGGTCGTCCGGAACCGCGGCCTTGCCCAGCAGCGCCTTGGCCACGCCGGCGCCGAGCCGCTCGGCCACCTGCACCACCTCGTCGGTGGCCTTGATGGCACCGGCGCCGACCAGCATCGCCACCTTGCCGCCCTCGTTGAGGATCGCCGCCGCGCGTTGCAGCTCGTCGTCGTTGGGCTGTGGGCGCGACAGCGCGTGCCCGACACCGGAATAGACGTAGCCGTGCTCGCGCGGGATCTCCTCGACCGCATCCACCTCCTGCAGATCGTTGGGCACGATGATGCAGGTCACCGCACGCTCGGATGCGGCGACGCGGAAGGCGCGGTCGACCACGTGCTGCAGCTGGGCCGGCTTGTTGATCTGCTCCAGGTAGTTGGTGACGTCCTTGAACAGCGTCTTGAGGTCGACCTCCTGCTGGTAGTCGCTGCCCAGCGCGGTCACCGCCTGCTGGCCGACGATCGCCACCACCGGCACGTGGTCGGCCTTGGCGTCGTACAGGCCGTTGAGCAGGTGGATCGCGCCGGGGCCGGAGGTGGCCATGCACACGCCGATCTCGCCGGTGAACTTGGCGTGGGCGGTGGCCATGAAGGCGGCCATCTCCTCGTGGCGCACGCGCACGTAGTGGAAGCGGTCGGAGGCGCGGTCGAGCGCACCCATGATCCCGTTGATGCCGTCGCCGGGGTACCCGAAGATGCGCTTGACGCCCCAGTCGGACAGGCGTTGCAGCAGGAAGTCGCCTACGGTCTGGCTCATGGTGTTTCCTCCGTGAGTGGTGTGTCGGGCGCGGCGGCACGCGCGCCGGTGGGGGAATGCCCGCGGCCGCCCTGCTCTTTCGATTGCTGTTCGGGCCGGGTCGGATCGGGTTGACCGGTGCGGCCGCGTTCGGCGTCGGCGACGATCCGGGCGCTGTTGATCAGGCCCACGTGGGTCAGGCCCTGCGGGATGTTGCCGAGCATGTCGCCGGTTTCGATGTCGTACTCCTCGCTCAACAGGCCGACGTGGTTGCACAGGCCCAGCAGGCGCTCGAACAGGTGCCGGGCTTCCTTCACCCGGCCGCTGAGGGCAAGGTTGTCGACCATCCAGAACGAGCACGGCAGGAAGGCGCCCTCCACGCCCGGCAGGCCGTCGAGCGGGTTGACCGGGCTGTAGCGGCGCAGCAGGCCATCCACCGCGAGTTCCTTGCCGATGGCATCGGCGGTGGCCATGGCCTCGGGCGAATCGGCGGCGACGAAGCCGACCAGCGGCAGCAACAGCAGGCTGGCGTCCAGGTCCTTGGCGCCGTAGCGCTGCACGAAGATGCCGCGCTCGCGGTCGAAACCGTGCTCGTAGATGTCGGCGCGGATGGCATCGCGCACCTCGCACCAGTGCTCCACCGGCCCCTTGATCAGGCCCTCGCGGGCGGCGCGGATGCAGCGGTCGAAACCCACCCATGCCAGCGCCTTGGAATGCACGAAGTGCGCCTCCCCACCACGCATCTCCCAGATGCCGCGATCGGGCTCGCGCCAGTGCTGCTCCAGGTCCTCCAGGATCGCGACCTGCAGGTCCCAGAAGTGCTCGCGCCCCTCCAGGCCGTTTTCGCGGCCGACATGCAGCACGTCGAGCACCTCGCCGCGGATGTCGAGCTGGAACTGGCGCCCGGCCTCGTTGCCGATGCGCACCGGGCGCGAATCGCGATAGCCGGGCAGCCAATCGGCCGTGGCCTCGGACATCTCCGAGTCGCAGTCCACCTGGTACAGCACGTGCATCGCCAGCGGCTCCCTTCGGACCGCGTCCACCAGCCAGTCGCGCCACTTGCAGGCCTCGTCGCGGTAGCCGTTGCCGAGCAAGGCGTAGAGGGTGAAGGTGGCATCGCGCAGCCAGCAGAACCGGTAGTCCCAGTTACGGCAGCCGCCGGCCACTTCCGGCAGCGATGTCGTCGCCGCCGCGATGATGCCGCCGGTCGGCTCGTAGATCAGGCCCTTCAGGGTCAGCAGCGACCGCATCACCGCGTCGCGCCAGGGGCCGTCGTATTCGCAGCGGCCGGCCCATTCGCGCCACCACTCGGCGCAGCTCTCCAGGGCGCTGTCTGGATCCATGGGCGGGTCCGTTGGGCGCCCGCCACGGGCGAAGGTCATGGCGAAGGTGACGCGATCGCCGGCGGCAAGTTCGAAGTCCGCGCGCACGTCGCCTTCCTCCACCCGGCACGGCACCGATGCGTTGAAAGCGAGGGCCTCGTCTCCCGCATGGCCAATCACCACCCCGTCCCGGTCCACCAGCTCCGGTGTGCAGGAGCCGAACTGGAAGCGCGGGCGGAACCGCATCTTCATCGGCACCCGTCCAGACACGCCCCGCACCACCCGGACCACCTCGGCGCAGTCGGGGTCGATCGGCATGCAGTCGGCGATGCAGACGGTGCCTTCTGCCACCTCGATCTCGGTCTCGACCACCAGGGTGTCGTCGCGGTAGCGCTGTTGTGTCCGGGTGGGCTGGCCGGCGGGTGCCAGTTCCCAGCAGCCGTGCTCCGGGGTGCCCAACAGGGCGGCGAAGCAGGCGGGCGAATCGAACCGTGGCAGGCAGAGCCAGTCGATGCAGCCGGAGCGGTCCACCAGGGCCGAGCCGCGGGTGTTGCTGAGGAAGGCGTGGTCGTTGATGGATGAGGGCATGCAGGCTCCGGTCCTGCCCTCCTTATGCGGCCGGCTGCGACGGCAAGGCCTGGCGCGCCTGCGGGCTGGGACGCGTGGGCGCCGTGCGGAGGGTCTTCGTTGGAGCGGGCGGCGGGTGCCAGCCCGCGGTCGAAACAGTGACACCGCGGGGCTTACGGTACGCAGCGGGCGTTGCGGGCCGGTGAAGTTCTTCTACAGCCGGGGCATGCACTGTCCCCGCCGACCGATTGCTTTAAACTGTCGCCCCGCAGCGGCCGGCTTCTAGCCCGCTGTCCTTGGTGAATCCCTCCGATTCAATGACTTACCACCCTCTGTTGGCGTAGTCCCTTCACACGCCGACGCGGAGCACCCGATGATTTTCGAAACCCTGGATACTTTCGGCCACGAGCAGGTCGTGTTCTGCCACAACAAGGACGCGGGCCTGAAGGCCATCATCGCGATCCACAACACCGTGCTGGGCCCTGCCCTGGGCGGCACGCGCATGTGGCCGTACCAGACCGAGCAGGATGCGCTGAACGACGTCCTGCGCCTGAGCCGCGGCATGACCTACAAGAATGCGGTGGCCGGCCTGGACATCGGCGGTGGCAAGGCCGTGATCATCGGCGACCCGGCCACCGACAAGTCCGAGGCGCTGTTCCGCGCGTTCGGGCAGTTCGTGCAGTCTCTGGGCGGGCGCTACATCACCGCCGAGGACGTGGGCATCGACGTCAACGACATGGAGTTCGTCTACCGCGAGACCGAATTCGTCACCGGCGTGCACCAGGTGCATGGCGGTTCCGGCGATCCTTCCCCGTTCACCGCCTACGGCGCGCTGCAGGGCCTGATGGCCTCGCTCAACAAGCGCTTCGGTGACGAGGAAGTCGGCAAGTACAGCTATGCCGTGCAGGGCCTGGGCCACGTCGGCATGGAGTACGTGAAGCTGCTCAAGGAGCGCGGCGCGAAGATCTTCGTGACCGACATCAACAAGGGCCTGGTCGAGAAGGCCGTGTCCGAGTACGGCGCCGAGGCCGTGGGCCTGGACGAGATCTACGACGTGCCGGCGGACGTGTACTCGCCGTGCGCGCTGGGTGGCACCGTCAACGAGCAGACCCTGCCCCGCCTGAAGGCGAAGGTGATCTGCGGCGCGGCCAACAACCAGCTGGCCACCAACGCCATCGGCGACGAAGTGGCCAAGCGCGGCGTGCTGTACGCGCCGGACTATGCGGTGAACGCCGGCGGCGTGATGAACGTCGCGCTGGAGATGACCGGCTACAACCGCGAGCGCGCGATGCGCCAGATGCGCACCATCTACCACAACCTGACGCGCATCTTCGAGATCGCCGAGCGTGACGGCATCCCGACCTACAAGGCCGCCGACCGCATGGCGGAGGAGCGCATCGAGCTGATGGGCAAGCTGAAGCTGCCGCTGGGCCGCTCGACCCCGCGCTTCCAGGGCCGCATCCGCGGCGGTGCGTAAGCGCCTCTGAAGCTGTACCGACGACGGGGCCGAGTGCCCCGTCGTCGTTTGCAAGATTCGACGTTGTTGTTCTTATCAGTACGCCATTCCCGTACGCCATTCCCACCCCCCTTCCGGAGCCTTCCATGCGCCCTTTCCCCCTTGGTGAAGAAATCGACGCCCTGCGCGAGGCCGTGCGCCGATTCGCCGAGTCGGAAATCGCCCCGCACGCAGCTGCGATCGACGAGGAGAACGCCTTCCCGCAGGAGCTGTGGCCGAAGCTGGGCGAGATGGGCCTGCTGGGGCTGACCGTACCGGCGGAGTTCGGCGGCAGCGAGATGGGTTACCTGGCGCACCTGGTGGCGATGGAGGAGATCTCCCGCGCCTCGGGTTCGGTGGGCCTGAGCTACGGCGCCCACTCCAACCTCTGCGTCAACAACCTGTATGCCAACGGCACCCAGGCCCAGCGCGAGAAGTACCTGCCCAAGCTGTGCAGCGGCGAGTGGAAGGGCGCGCTGGCGATGAGCGAGCCGGGCGCCGGTTCCGACGTGGTCGGCTCGATGAGCTGCCGCGCCGAGAAGAAGGGCGACGTATGGGTCGCCAACGGCAACAAGATGTGGATCACCAACGGCCCCGAGGCCGACGTACTGGTGGTCTACATGCGCACCGCCGGCAAGGACGCGGGCAGCAAGTGCATGACCGCCTTCATCGTCGAGCGCGGCATGAAGGGCTTCACTACCGCGCAGAAACTGGACAAGCTGGGCATGCGCGGCTCCAACACCTGCGAGCTGGTGTTCGACGATTGCGAGATCCCGGCGGAGAATGTCCTTGGCGAGGTCAACGGCGGCGTCAAGGTGCTGATGAGCGGCCTGAACACCGAGCGCCTGGTCCTGACCGGCGGACCGCTCGGCCTGATGCAAGCGGCCCTCGACATCACCCTGCCCTACGTACGCGAGCGCCGGCAGTTCGACGAGCCGATCGGCACCTTCGGCATCATGCAGGCCAAGGTCGCCGACATGTACACCGCGCTGCAATCCAGCCGGGCTTTCGCCTATCAGGTCGGCCGCGACTACGACGCCGGCCACAAGAGCCGCGTGGATGCCGCCTCCTGCCTGCTGCACGCCTCCGACGCCGCGGTGCAGGTGGCGCTGGAAGCGATCCAGTCGCTGGGCGGCAACGGCTACATCAACGAATACCCCACCGGCCGCATCCTCCGCGACGCCAAGCTGTACGCCATCGGCGCCGGCACCAACGAGATCCGCCGCATGCTGATCGGCCGCGAGTTGTTCGACGGGCGCAGCTGAGGGTGCTTGGGCCGGAGTGCGCCGGCACCTCCCGCTGCGACAGCTTTCGCCTCCGGGCGAGGCCTTCGACCTCCCGGGCGATGCCTCGCACCCCGGGCTGTGCTCTTCTGTAGGAGCGACGTGAGTCGCGACCGCGCATTTCCGGGTGGCATGTACAGGTCGCGACTGACGTCGCTCCTACACGGTCGGGGCGCGCGACGCGGCGGCTGACGGCACCGCCATCGGGCTTCCTGTAGGAGCGGCTTCAGCCGCGATCGTGAAATGGGCGCGGGCGAACCGGTTTGGGTCGCGGCTGAAGCCGCTCCTACATGGGCAACGGGAGATCCTCGGTGCCGGCAACACCCACAAGGAACGCGCGGGTGTCCTCGTCGGGAAACATTCACGCAGTCGACATAAAAAAACGCCGCGGAATCCGCGGCGTTTTTCGTTACACGACTTCCAGCCTCAGAACCCGACGGCCCAGTTCGCGAACGCGCCGGTCCAGCTCTGGCCATCCTGCCTGCGGCTGTCGACATCCAGCGTCAGGTGACCCACCGGGAGCGCCGCGCCAACACCCAGGCCGAACACGGTGGCGTCGCCGCCAAGGCCGGTGCCGGCAATCGGGGACCAGGCGTCGATGCCGGTGAAGCGTGCATCGATGGCCTCGCCCGTCTGCGACAGCGTGCGCTGCCACTCCAGGCGGCCGCGGAAGTCGAGCGCGGTCGCGCCCCACTGCCATTGCCGGTCCATGCGCAGGCCGCCCAGGGCCTGGGTGGCTTCCAGCGTCGAGCCGGCGGTGCTGAGGCCGAAGCCGGCGGCGCCCTGCTCGGTGAACGCCTCGCGCTCCATGCGCAGGGCCTGGGTGCCGAGGTACGGGGTCAGCGTGCCCATGCCGACGTCGAACCGGTGGCCGACCTGCAGCCCGGCGGTGGTGTACCGGTTGGCATAGTCCGCAGCGACACCGAAGCGGCTATTGCCCAGCAGGATCTCGCGCTGCATGTCGCGCTCCATCCGGCCCATGCCGAGGTGGCCCAGCACGTAGTTGCCGTCCTGGCTCCACGATGCATGCACCTGGCCTTCGGTCTGGCGATTGCGCTCGCGGTCGCCACGCAGGCCGCGGCCCGCAACACCATCGGTTTCACTGAAGGACGCGCCCATCACCAGGCCCGGGGCCACCCGGAAGTCCTGACCGATGGTCCAGCCGCTGGAGTCCAGCTCGGCGTGGGACCAGCCGCGCTGGCCGTTGATCCGGTCCGCCCAGGCGCCGGCGGCGATGCCATTGCCGATGGCGTCCAGGCGGGACTCCAGCGCGTGGCGGCTGCCCTCCAGCGCCATCATCGTGAACGCGGCATCGGCGGCATGCATTTCGCCCGAGAGGCTGGCGAGGGACTGCTCGGCGGCGGCGAGGCTCGCGGTGCGCTGGAACTGGCCCGCTGCGCCGAGGAAGTCGCCGTTGACGCCGACCGGGGCACCATCGGCGCCCTCCGTCCCATCGATGGCGCGGAAGGCCGTCTCGACACGGGTGGCGCTGCCGACGGAGACCGCGGTGAAGCCGTAGGACTGCGCGGCCGCCGTCACGTCCAGGCGGTCGATGTCGAGCCACGCCCAGTTGCTGTCGTAACCCAGCGTGGCCTCGAGGAAGACGCCGCTGGCGGTGGTGATGTCGTCGAACGAACCGGTCAGGCCGCTTTCGGCGTACAGGAACTCCTCACGTGCGCCGCTGACGTAGTCCTCGCGGACGCCCAGCACGTGCACGTCGCCGCCCTGGATCGATGCGGTACCGGAGACATGGAACTCGGTGCCCAGCTCGATCGCGAGTGTTGCGTCCGAGCCGTGGGTGTAGTTGCCGTCCATCCCCACCGACATGCTGCCGGTGCCGGCCTCGTCCAGCGTCACCTGCACCCAGCCGTCATTGTCGAGGTCGCCCACCAGGCCGGTACCGAAGCCGAAAGCACCGTTGGTGCCCACGCCGACGTCGCCGGTAATAGAGCCGGCCGAGACCAGCGCGCCACCCGAGACCTGGATGCCGTCGTCGAAGCTGGCGTCATTGTCGAGGTAGAGGCTGCCCGCGCCCTGCTTGGTCAGGGTGCCATTGCCGAACAGCTCGTTCGACCAGGTCGAGCTGCCACCGTCGATGCGCACGGTGACATCGCCCCAATCCAGCCTCGACGGGCCGCGGATGGCCGCGCCGATGTCGAGCAGGCCGTTGCCGAAGACCTCGTCGGTGCCCGGGGCGCCAAGGTCCTGCGCGGTGCCGAGCAGGGTCTGGCGCACCAGGTTGTTGTCGAAATACGGGAACGCCTCCCAGACCAGGGCCGCGGCGCCTGACACCAGCGGAGCGGCGAGCGAGGTGCCGCTCCAGTTCCAGTACGTGGGCGCATCGGGCGCGTCATCCTTGCCGGTCACGACCACGTCGCCGGGCGCCACCATGCAGTACGACATCGCGATGCCACAGGCATTGGAGTAGCTCGCCAGTTCGGTCGGCGACGCGGTGGCCAGCGCGGCCACTGCGATCCAACCCTCTTCCAGGTCCGCAGCGGGCCGGGTGCCGTTCGGACCCGGCTGGCTCGGCAGGGCCGCCATGTCCGTCGGGTCGGCGAAGGACTCGTTGCCGGTGGCGAACACCACCAGGCCGTCGTTGTCATGGATGAACCGGCGGTATTCCTCGGCAATGGGATCGGTTGCCCCGACGTCATCCCAGTACAGCCCGCCCCACGAGTTGTTCATGATGCGGACGTCGTAATCGATCAGGTCATCGTGGATGCCTTCCAGGCCCAGCGCGCCGTCGACCTCGTTGCCTTCGCCCGAGCCGTCGTCGACCGGCGGTTCGTCGGAAATGATGCGGGCCGAGACGATCTCCGCGCCGGGCGCAATGCCGCCCGGCCAGGCGCCGAAGGGCGTACCCGCCATGATCTGCGACACGCCGGTGCCGTGACCGTCCACGTCGTCGACGGTCTTGTCGTTGCGGGTCGGATCGAGATAGAACAGGTTCACCAGCACACGGGGGTTCAGCGCCGGATGGGTGCTGGTCACGCCGCTGTCGACCACGCCGATGCGGTAGCCCTCACCGGTCAGGCCGGCGTCGTGGGCTTCACCGGCATTGGTGAGCGTCAGGTGCTTGCTGAAATCGGGCTCCGGGTCATACACCACCGGTGGGGTCGGCGGCGGCGACGTCGGCGGCGGGTCGATCGGGCGCACGTTGCCGCCGCTGCCACCACCGCCACACGCGGCGAGGATCGCCACGCTCAAGCTGCTCAACCCCAAACGCCACGCGCCGTTGCGCGGATTTCCCTGCGATGCCATAGATTTCCCCTGGTCTGATGTTGTTCTCCCGGCCCCGAGTATCCGCCGAAATCGGCCGCCCGGACAATGACGGCCTGCTCAGACAGGTGAACCGTTGTGGCATCCCGGGCGTTTGCGGCACCGCAGCACGACGGACCATAATCGGGGGTCTGGGCGGTCCATCGCCCCCCCTCCACAGCAGGAGTCCCCCATGAGCGACGTCGTCATCGTCGGTGCCAAGCGCACCGCCATCGGTTCCTTCCTCGGCCAGTTCACCGGCGTCCCCACGCCCAAGCTCGGCAGCGCCGCGATCACCGGCGCGCTGGAGCAGGCCGGGCTGGCCCCGGACCAGGTCGAGGAGGTCATCATGGGCTGCGTGCTGCCCGCGGGCCTCGGCCAGGCTCCTGCCCGCCAGGCTGCGCTGGACTCCGGCCTGCCGGTATCCGCAGGCTGCACCACCATCAACAAGGTCTGCGGCTCGGGCATGAAGGCGGTGATGTTCGGCCATGACCTGATCAAGGCCGGGTCGGCCAAGGTGGTGGTCGCCGGCGGCATGGAGTCGATGACCAACGCGCCGCACGTGCTGAACGGATCGCGCACCGGCATCCGCTACGGCAGCACCGAGATGCTCGACCACATGGCCCACGACGGCCTGACCAACCCGTACGACGGCAAGGCGATGGGCGTCTTCGGCGACGCCACCTGCAACACCTACGAGTTCGACCGCGCGGCGCTGGACGCCTTCTCGGAGGAGAGCGTCAACCGTGCCAAGGCCGCCCAGGCCGATGGCAAGTTCAAGGACGAGATCGTTCCGGTCACGGTGAAGACCCGCAAGGGCGAGGTCGTGGTGGACAGCGACGAGGAGCCGGGCAAGATCGACACCGCCAAGATCGCCGGCCTGCGTCCGGCCTTCGGCAAGGAAGGCGTGCTGACCGCGGCCTCTTCCTCCAAGATCTCCGACGGTGCCGCGGCCACGGTGCTGATGAGCGCCGACGACGCCAAGGCACGCGGGCTGAAGCCACTGGCGCGCATCGTTGCCCACTCCACCCACTCGCAGGCGCCGGAGTGGTTCACCACCGCGCCAGTGAAGGCGATCTCCAACGTGCTCGACAAGGCCGGCTGGAAGGTCGAGGACGTCGACCTGTTCGAGATCAACGAAGCCTTCTCCTGCGTCGCGATGGCGCCGATCAAGGACCTGGGCATTCCGCACGAAAAGGTCAACGTGCACGGCGGCGCCGTGGCGCTCGGCCATCCGATCGGTGCCAGCGGTGCACGCCTGCTGGTGACCCTGCTCAGTGCCCTGCGCCAGCGTGGCGGCAAGCGCGGCGTGGCATCGTTGTGCATCGGCGGCGGCGAGGCCACGGCCATCGCGGTCGAGCTCCTCTGATCCACACGCCGCCCGCACGCAGCGGCGGATAGGATCGGCACAACCCAACCGGAGATATCCCGATGAAGCTCATGCAATCCGTGGCCGTGGCGCTGGTGTTCTCCAGCGCGCTCGTCGCCTGCGACCGCCGCGACGAACACCTGCAGGACGAGGCACGTTCGGCGGATACCACGGTCATTGATGAGAACACGCCCGACACGTACGTCGACCCGGACGTGGCTTCACAGGCGGTCGATCCCGATCAGCGCTGCACCGGCCTCACCGGGCAGGCGTTGACCGATTGCGAAGCCGAGGCGGCGGCCGCCACCGGTGCGGACATATCGAGTGGCGATAACGTGGAGCCACCGGTCGGTGACTGAGTCGTTGCCGGCTGCAAGCCCGAGCAGGCCCCCGAACGGGGGCCTGTTTCGTTTCAGCCGTCCCCTGCCCGGCTCAATCCCTGCAAAGCGGGCCCTTCGATCACCCGCCCGGTGGTGTCGAAGCGACTGCCGTGGCACGGGCAGTCCCAGGTGCGCTCGCCCTGGTTCCAGTGCACATGGCATTTGAGGTGGGGGCACACCGGCGAGAGCACAGTGACGGCGCCATCGTCGTCGCGATAGACGGCACGGGCTTCTCCGTCGATGTCCATCAGGCGGCCCGTCCCCGCCGGCAACCGGTCCAGGGCCGCGTCCGCAGTGTGCGGGTGTAGCCGCTCGAGCAGGTGCCGGGTGGTGGTCTTGTATTCCGCCAGCCACCCTTTCGCGGATTTGATCGGCGTAAACCGTCGCGGCCTGAGCAGCTCGGACAATGGCGAGTCCCGCCCCTGGACCAGATCGGTGATGACCTCGCTTGCCACCACGCCCCAGGTGAGGCCATCGGCCCCCATGCCGGTTGCCATGAACACGTTGTCGTGGCCGCTGGCACCGATGTAGGGCAGCCCGTCGGCCGAACTGTACTGCTGCGCGGACCACTGGTGGGTGAACGTCCTGATGTCGAAGTGCTCGGAAGCGAACGACCGCAAGCGCTCGGCGTAATCCACCCCGCGTTCGCCTTCGCCCGTCTTGTGCTTCTCGCCGACCACGACCAGGTACCGGGTGCCGTTCGGGTCCCGGTACGTGCGGATCGATCGCATCGCCGGTCCCTTCATCCAGACGCTGCCCACGGGAGGTCCCTCGGAAGCAAGCCGGGCGGCGATGCCGTACTCGCGGAATACCTCCATCTCGGCCTGCACGATGTTGAACCCGAGCGGCGTATGGGTGGCGAGCACGATATCGGTGGCGCTAACGGTCCCGCCCGAAGCCGTTACCCGCCCATTTCCGGCATCGATGTCCAGCACCGGGCTGTTCTCATAGACGGCCACCCCGCGTCTGGCCAGTTCGCGGACCAGGCCGCAGGTGAACGCGCACGGGTTGAAGTGCGCCTGGGACAGCAATGTGTGCACCCGTCGCGCCTGCAGCGGCCATCCGTGCAATTGCTCTCCCCACTCGGCCAGCAACCCCGCTTCCAGCGCCGCTTCGTGTTCTGTCCGCAGATCCTGCACCTGCAGACCGTCGTCGTCCGCGACGCATTCGTGCAACGGCACGCTTTCAAAGCTGCAGTCGATCCCGTGGCGGCCGGCTGTTTCGCGTATCCACGCCAGGGCCCGCGATCGCCCCGCCACGGCGCAAGCGACCTCCTCGGGACCCCATTTCTTCCGCAGGTTCCGCAGTCCGCTGGAGACAGTCCCATAAAGATTGCCAGTGGAACGGCCGGTATTGCCGGCCCCCACGCGCCGTGCTTCCACCAACGCCACCGACAGGCCGGCTTCGGCCAGACGCATGGCCGTGGCAGCGCCGGTGATGCCTCCACCAACCACCACGACGTCCGCATTGACCTCGCCTTGCAGAGCCGGGTAGGTATCCTCCTCAGCGCTGTTTCCGCACGCGTCGATCCAGATGCTGCGCATGTCCAACCTCGTTCAGGCCCGGGACCGCCAGATTGACGCCATACTGGTGGAACACGCGTGAGCGGCGGCCTCCGGCGTAAGCCGTTGACGCAGTTAGGGAAGATGCTGAATAGCCGCGGGCGCGGGAGTTGCCGGCGATCTTCGGCTAACGGGTTGTTAACGTGTCCGGGCACTGCCGCCGCTTGACAGGCGTCGCGGTGTTGTCATCATGTTATGGGCGCGCAACCACGCGATGCCCAACCTATTTAATTGACGAGGAATACACCATGACTTTCAACAAGGCGCTGCTTGCCCTCGCCATGGGCTTTGCCCTGGCTGCCTGCTCGAACCAGCAGCAGGCTGAAGACTCCGCCGCCGAGGCCGCCGAGGCCGCAGGCGAGGCTTCCGAAGCCGCTGCCAACGCCAGCGCCACTGGCGACGCCATGGCCGCGGACTCCGCCCAGGCTGCTGCTGACACCGCCGCCGCCGCTGCCGAAGCCGCTGCCACCTCGGCTGACGCCGCCGCCGCTGCGGACGACATGACCGCTGCCGACGACAGCGCCGACGCCGCGGAGAACGCTGCCGACGCCGCTGAGCAGGCTCAGGACGCTGCTGAAGAAGCCGCTGCCGAAGCCGACGCGGAGACCAACAACGACGGCATGTAATATCGCCGCGTTGCTGTGACAAGAAGGCCGCCAGGGCAACCTGGCGGCCTTTTCTTTGGTGTCGTCTTCACATTGCTTTACGGGCGGACCGTCAATAGTGCGCCCGCCGGCAGAACCGGCGACCCAATGCAGTTCCACTGCCGACAACCCAGGAGCTTTCAATGAACAACAAGCTTTCGATCCTTCTCGCCGCCAGCGCCTTTGCCCTGGCCGCCTGCAACTCCCCCACCGCCGACCAGGAAGCCAGCGAAGCCGAGATGCAGGCCGAAGTGGCCGGTGACCAGGCCGCCGCCGCCGCCGAGTCCGCTGGCGACGCCGCCGCTGCCGGCGCTGAAGCCGCTGCCGCAGGCACCGCCGCCGCCGTGGGTTCCGCCGCTGCCGCGGTAGACGAAGCCACCGACCCGATGCAGCGCGCGTACGAGGAAGGCAAGGCGAACGCGGCCGAGAACATCGCCGACGGCGCCGACAACGTCTCCGCGGAAATGCGCGAAGAGCAGAACGAGGCCGAGGCCGAGGCTATCGAAGAAGCCAACGACTGACCTTCAGTCCCAAGCTTGCCGTACCGACGGGACCCGCTTGCGGGTCCTGTTTTTTTGGGGCTGCGGTTATCCTGTGGCGCCCCTCACCACCCGGCCGACGCTTCCATGCCCGTACTGAGCTCCGCACTCGACCCAGCCTCGCGCGACTTCAAGGACAACGCCGCCTACCACCGTGCGCTGGTCGAGGAACTGGATGCACGGCTGGCACGTGCGGCAGCCGGCGGCGGCGAAAAGGCGCGGGACAAGCACACCGCGCGTGGAAAGCTGCTGCCCCGTGACCGCGTCACCGCCCTGCTCGACCCCGGCTCGCCCTTCCTCGAAATCGCGCCGCTGGCCGCTGAAGGCATGTACGACGATGCAGCCCCCGCGGCCGGCATGGTCTGCGGCATCGGGCGCGTCATGGGGCAGGAAGTGGTGGTCGTCGCCAACGACGCCACGGTCAAGGGCGGCACCTATTTCCCGATGACGGTGAAGAAGCACCTCCGCGCCCAGGAAGTGGCACGCGAGAACAACCTGCCGTGCGTGTACCTGGTCGACTCCGGTGGCGCGTTCCTGCCGCTGCAGGACGAGGTATTCCCCGACAAGGAGCATTTCGGGCGCATCTTCTACAACCAGGCCCGCATGAGCGCGGAAAACATCCCGCAGGTCGCGGTGGTGATGGGCAGCTGCACCGCGGGCGGCGCCTACGTCCCGGCGATGTGCGACGAATCGGTGATCGTCAAGGAACAGGGCACGATCTTCCTCGGCGGCCCGCCGCTGGTGAAGGCCGCCACCGGCGAGGTGGTGGATGCCGAGACGCTGGGCGGTGCCGAAGTGCACACGAGCATCTCCGGCGTCGCCGACCACTTTGCCGAGGACGACCGCCATGCGCTGCAGATCGCGCGGGACATCGTGAGCACCCTCAACCGAGAGAAGACGCTGCCCGTAGCCGTGCGCCCGGCGCGCGAACCGCTGTTCGCCGCGCAGGAGCTGTACGGCATCGTCCCGAAGGACACCCGCCGCCCGTTCGACATCCGCGAGGTCATCGCCCGTATCGTCGACGGCAGCGAGTTCCAGGAGTTCAAGGCGCGCTACGGCAAGACACTCGTGACCGGCTTCGCCCACCTGCACGGCTACCCGGTCGGGATCGTCGCCAACAACGGCATCCTGTTCGCGGAGAGTGCACTGAAAGGCGCCCACTTCATCGAGCTGTGCAACCAGCGCGGCATCCCGCTGGTGTTCCTGCAGAACATCACCGGCTTCATGGTCGGCAAGAAGTACGAGCAGGCCGGTATCGCCAAGGACGGGGCCAAGATGGTGACCGCGGTGGCCTGTTCGCACGTGCCCAAATTCACAGTGGTGATCGGCGGCAGCTTCGGCGCCGGCAACTACGCCATGTGTGGCCGTGCCTACGGTGCCCGCTTCCTGTGGATGTGGCCGAACGCGCGCATCAGCGTGATGGGCGGCGAGCAGGCGGCCAGCGTGCTCGCGACCGTCCGGCGTGACGGCATCGAGGCCCGCGGCGGCGAATGGAGCCACGAAGACGAAGAGGCCTTCAAGTCCCCGATCCGCGACCAGTACGAGACCCAGGGGAACCCCTACTACGCCACCGCGCGGCTGTGGGACGACGGCATCATCGATCCCGCCGACACGCGGCGGGTGCTCGGGCTGGGGCTGTCGGCGTCGCTCAACGCGCCGATCGATCCGCGTACGAAGTTCGGCGTGTTCCGGATGTAGGAGCCACGGCGAGACGGCCATCACGGCTTTGGGGAAGATTCCTGACCGTTTCCTGAAGCTGCGGTGTCCTGACGTAGTTGGTCACATGATGACGCTGTGAAGCAGGTGCTAAGTTCGGGATCCCTTGCATCCACCCATACGGATCCTGTCGATGGCCATCTGGAAAGACTCCACCCCCGCCAAGCCTGCTACCGCGCCCAATCCTGCGCCCTCCTCCGAAACGGACAACGCTCCCAAGCCGGCGAGCTTCGATCCGGCGCCGGTCCGCGAAGTCCCGTCTTCGCCCTCGCCCTCCGCGAGCAGCGGCAGCCGCGCCGCCGAAGCACCGCTGAAGGAATCGGTGATCGCCGCCGACCTCACCATCGAAGGCAAGATCGAAGGTACCGGGCATGTCCGCATCGCCGGCCGCTTCAACGGCGACGTCAACGTGCAGGGCAACCTGACCATCGAAACCGGGGCGCGCCTATCTGGTGGCGTGCGTGCACACAAGGTCATCGTGGCCGGTGAGCTGGAGGGGAACATCGAGTCGGCCCAGCGGGTCGAGTTGCTGGAGTCCGGCGCCCTCACCGGCGACGTCAAGGCCGGCGTGCTGACGGTGGCGTCCGGTGCACGCATGCGCGGCCAGGTCGACTTCGGCTGGAGCGACAAGGACGCGCCCGCCGGCCGCGGCGACAAGGGCCGCTCCGGCACCAAGCCCGACGCTGACGCATGAATGGTCCGCGCCCGGGCACCGCGGGCGCGACACGCACCTGCCCCCACTGCCGGACGACGATCCTGGAAAGCGCCAGCGTCTGTCCGCAGTGCCGGGGCCACCTGCGTTTCGACGCCGAGGCGAACGCGGTCAAGGCCGAGACGTTCTCACCGCTGCGGGTGGAAGGCACCATCCCCGCCCCCGGCGACGCGGCCTACGAGTACTCGATGGTGCTGTCGATCCGCGACGAGCGCGGTCGGGAGATCAACCGGCAGGTAGTCGGGGTCGGCGCACTCCATCCCGGCGAGGAGCGGACTTTCACCCTCGAAGTGCTGGCCAGCAAGGCCGCCTCCAGGGGGCGGCGAGGCCGCCACTGAGTCGCGACCCGTCGCCCACCTCGTGAAGGGACGTGTACGGGTGGGCGACGCCACTGCGCCGCCCGCCCACCTTCCTCAAGCCGTGGCGGGCCTGCCTGCTTCGGCGAACCGGTTGTACATGAACCCGGCGGCGATGACGGCCAGCACCAGCACCTGTGCGCCAACACTCTGCAGGGTCGGATACAGGCCGAGCAGGTCCACGCGTGGTCCGTTGAACATCGACATCGAGATCCAACCCGCCTCCTGCAGCGCGGCGATGCCCTTGCCTGCCAGCACCACGGCCAGCACCGCGATCAGGATTGAGCTGAGTGCGAAGAAGCGCGCGATCGGCAGTTTCAGGGCGTAACGCAGCATCGCCCATGCCACCACCACCAGCACGAGCGCGGCGGCGCCACCGCCCGCGACGATCGCCCCACCGTTGCCCTGGCTCCAGAGCGCGGCGTAGAACAGCACCGTCTCGAACACCTCGCGATACACCACCACGAACGACAGCAGGAACAGGAACCAGGCCGAACGCCGGTTCAGGGCGTGTGACAGCTTCTCCTGGATGTAGCGCTGCCATGCGCCGGCCTGGCTCTTGCCATGCATCCAGATGCCCACGAACAGCAACACGACGGCGGCAAACAGGGCCGCGAAGCCCTCTGTCAGCTCCCGGCTGGCGCCGCTGATGCTCACCAGGTAGGTCGCCGCGATCCAGGTCACGACGCCGGCGAGCAGCGCGCCGACCCAGCCGGCGTGCACGTATGGCATCGCATCTTCCCGGTTGGCCTTGCGCAGGAAGGCGATCATCGCGATCACGATCAGCAGGGCTTCGAGCCCCTCGCGCAGCAGGATGGTGAAGGCGCCGATGAAGGACGAGGCGTCGCTCGCCTGGTCGGGCGCCAGCGCCACTTCGGCCCGGTCGAACAGTGCATCCACCGCGTCGGCCTGCGCCTGCACTTGGGCGACGTCGGCGGAACCGGCGATCCGGCTCCGCAACTCGGCCATCGCCTCTTCAATTTCCGCCATCAACCCGGCATCGCGGGCGGCCAGCAAGGGCTCCATCGGCTCGAACCCGTCGAGGTAGGCCGACAACACCAGGTCGCGGGCTTCGCGCTGGTTCCCGGCTGCATAGGCATCGGTGCCCTGCGCAAGCCGTTCGCGGGCCAGTGCCAGCAGGCCGGCCGGTTCCTGCACGGACTGCACCACCTCCGGGTGGCGACGCAGGTAGGCGGTCAGGGCCCGGGCCTCATCCTCGCCGACTTCCGCCGCCAGCGTGGCGGGCGTCACATGGATGAGCGTGGCGAGGTCGGGCAGCAGCGCGCGAACCTCATCGCTTCCTTCCCACAGTTGCCGGCCCGGCTCCACAAGGTCCGCCGGGTAGGCGTACTGGCCGATATGGAAAGAGAGCGCCCAGCGGTCGTCAGCGGGCAGATGGGCATAGCTGCCCATGGTGGTGCCTTCCAGACCCTGTTCGATGACCTGGTACAGGGCGAAGATGCTGCGCTCGCGTGCGCGCGCCTCATCGGTGAAATCGATCGGTGCGGGATCCTGTCCCACGCCCGCCGGACCGTCGCCGGCGCCCTCGGTACCATGGCAGCTGGCGCACTGCTGCTGGTACAGGGGCGCGGCCGCCGCCGGGGTCGGCACCGAATCCGGCGCCAGGGGCACCGGATAGGCCTCCAGCACTGCGGCGGCGAGTGCACGCGCCATCACGCCGATCTCGGCCGGATCGCCCTTCGCGGCAATGGCCGCCTCCAGTGCTTCGGCTTCGCGCATCAGCTCCGGATGTGATCCGGCATCCGGCAACGCGGCCAGGCGCTCGCGGACCGAGGCGGAGAACTCGACCATCTCGTCGAACTCGAGCTGGTTGACCACCTCGCCCCCCTGCACGGCCTCGGGGTAGTCGACGGCCACGTAATCCAGCAGGCGCCACACGGTCTGCGCGCCGGGATTGGCCTCGGCAGGCAGGCACAGCAGGAACAGCGCGGACAGCACCAGGGAGCGCAGGAGGTTGGACATTCGGGGCATCGCGGCAGGCGGAAGAGCCGGATGTTACTTCAAATGAGAATTGGTCGCATTGGTGGAGCCGCCGCGCGCGATGCCCTCGGGGGTGCTGGCCGCTATCATTCATCGACCCCGCAGCAAGGACACCGCGAATAGATGAGCCACCCACTTCTGAGCTTGCGCGAGGGGCCGGTGGCCCGCCTGCGCATGAACCGGCCCGAGCTGCACAACGCCTTTGATCCGACCCTGATTGCCGCACTGACCGGGGCGCTCGATGCGCTCGGCCGCGACGGCGACGTGCGGGTGGTGGTGCTGGAGGCCGAAGGCACATCGTTCTCGGCCGGCGCCGACCTCAACTGGATGCGCGGCATGGCCGCCGCCGGCGAGGAAGAGAACCGCACCGATTCGCTCGCGCTCGCCCGGCTGATGCGCGTGCTGGACGAACTGCCCAAGCCGACCATTGCCCGGGTGCACGGCGCCGCATTCGGTGGCGGCGTCGGGCTGGTGGCCTGCTGCGACATCGCCATTGGCGCGGCGGGAGCCAGGTTCGGCCTGACCGAGAGCCGCCTGGGCCTGCTGCCGGCGGTGATCTCCCCCTACGTGGTGCAGGCCATTGGCCCACGACAGGCACGGCGATGGTTCGCCACGGCCGAGGTGTTCGATGCCGCGCAGGCACTGCAAATGGGCCTGTTGCATGAAGTGGTGGAGCCAGGCGACATCGACGAAGCGGTGCAACGCCAGGTCGACCTGTTGCTCAAGGCCGGGCCGGTGGCGTCGGCGCAGGCCAAGGCGCTGGTGCGCTCGGTAACGTCGCACGCCAATGGCGCGCGCCACGACCACGACAACGCCGCGCTGATTGCGCGGCTCCGCGTATCGCCGGAGGGCCAGGAAGGCCTCGGGGCATTCCTGGACAAGCGCAAGCCGGACTGGTGCAACTGATGTTCGACAAGATCCTGATCGCCAATCGCGGCGAGATCGCCTGCCGCGTCATCCGTACCTGCCGCCGGCTGGGTATCCGCACCGTCGCCGTCTACTCCGAGGCCGATGCCGACGCGCAGCACGTACGCCAGGCGGACGAGGCCTACCTGATCGGCGGGCCGCAGCCGGCCGACAGCTACCTGCGGGGCGAGAAGATCATCGAGGTGGCTCGTTCCGCCGGCGCACAGGCGATCCACCCGGGCTACGGCTTCCTGTCCGAGAACGCGGATTTCGCCGAAGCGGTGGCCGATGCCGGGATCGCGTTCATCGGCCCCGCCGCCGCCTCGATGCGCAAGATGGGCAGCAAGGCCGGTGCCAAGGAGCTGATGCAGGCTGCGGGCGTACCGGTGGTGCCTGGTTACACCGGCGAGAACCAGGAGCCCGCGCACCTGAAGGCCGAGGCCGACAAGGTCGGCTATCCGCTGATGATCAAGGCGGCCCATGGCGGCGGCGGCAAGGGCATGCGCATCGTGCGCGACCCGGCCGAGTTCCTGGCCAGCCTGGAGTCGTGCCAGCGCGAGGCGAAAAACGCGTTCGGCCGCGACCGGGTGCTGATCGAGCGCTACGTCGAGAAGCCACGCCACATCGAGATCCAGGTATTCGGCGACACCCTCGGCAACACCATCCATCTCAACGAGCGCGAGTGCTCGGCGCAGCGTCGTTACCAGAAGGTGCTGGAGGAGTCGCCCTCGCCTTTCGTGACCCTGGAGCTGCGCCAGCGCATGGGCGAGGCCGCGGTGCTCGCCGCCCGCGCGATCGACTACGTCAACGCCGGCACGGTCGAGTTCATCGTCGGCCAGGACGGCCAGTTCTATTTCATGGAGATCAATACCCGACTGCAGGTCGAGCACCCCGTGACCGAATGCGTGACCGGGCTTGACCTGGTGGCGTGGCAGTTGCAGGTCGCTGCGGGCGGTGCGCTACCGCTGGCGCAGGACCAGGTGCCGGTAGAGGGCCATGCCATCGAGGTGCGCCTGTACGCCGAGGACCCGGAAGCCGGGTTCCTGCCCGGCTCCGGCAAATTGGAGCGGCTGCGCCTGCCGGAAGCCTCCCCCGGCGTCCGCATCGACTCCGGCGTGGTCGAAGGCGATACGGTCACCATCTTCTACGATCCGATGATCGCCAAGCTGATCGTGCATGGTGCGGACCGGCCGGAGGCGCTGTCACGCCTGCGCGAGGCGCTGGCCCGATGCGAGGTGGTGGGACCCAAGTCGAACATCGGCTTCCTGGAACGGCTGGTCCGGCACCCGGCGGTGGTCGAGGCCACCATCGATACCGGTTACCTGGACCGGCACCTCGAAGAGTTCATGCCCGCCGCGGGCGAGGTCGACCACGACCTCCTGATGGCCGCGACGGTCGCGCGCCTGCTGGGGGATGAAGAGGCGACCCGAGAACGTGCGGAGCGGTCCGGCGATCCGACCTCCCCCTGGGCGATCGCCGATGGCTGGCGGCTCGGCCACGGCAGCCGTCGCAGCCTGGCTTTCGGGCAGGGCGACCAGCGCATCGAGCTGCATGCCAGCGGCAGCGACGGGCACTACCAGATCGAACACGACGGCGGACATGTGGCCGTCGCCGGTGCCCGGCTCGCGGGCAGCGAACTGACCCTGCGCATCGGCGACCGCGGCCGCCGCTTCCTGGTGCTGGACCGCGAGCACCATGTCCTGGTGCACGACGGCCAGCAGCGCCTGCGCTTGCAACCCCTGGCGATGTACCAGCACGAAGCCGGCGCCGGCGCGACGGGGGCGGACAACGTGGTCGCGCCGATGCCGGGCCGGGTGGTCGTGGTCAAGGCGGCGGCCGGCGACACTGTCGAGGCCGGACAGGAAGTGATGGTCATCGAGGCGATGAAGATGGAGCTGAGCCTCAAGGCACCGAGGGCTGGCACGATTGCCGAGATCCGCGCCGAAGCCGGCGATTTCGTCGAAGCCGACGCCGTACTCGTGGCGATGGAGCCGGCATGAGCGACCACGTCCGCATCGTCGAGGTGGGTCCGCGCGACGGACTGCAGAACGAAAAGGCGCAGGTCGCGACGGCCGACAAGATCGCGCTGATCGATCGCCTCACGGCCACCGGCCTGCAGAGCATCGAAGCCACCAGTTTCGTCAGCCCCAAGTGGGTGCCGCAGCTGGCCGATGCCGCCGAAGTGTTCACGGGCATTCAGCGCAAGCCGGGCGTGCACTATCCGGTACTGGTGCCCAACGAGAAGGGTTACCTGCGTGCGCGGGAGGTCGGCGTCGAGGAGATCGCGGTCTTCAGCGCCGCCTCCGAGGCCTTCAACCGCAAGAACATCAACGCCTCGATCGACGAATCCCTGGCGCGATTCGCTCCGGTCATGGCCATGGCGCGCGAGGATGGCGTGCGGGTCCGCGGCTATGTCTCCACCGTGCTCGGCTGCCCCTACCAGGGCGAGGTTCCGCTGGCCGACGTGGTGCGGGTTGCGCGTGAACTGCATGCAATGGGCTGCTACGAAGTGTCACTGGGCGACACCATCGGCACCGGGACACCCGGCAAGGCGCGAGCGATGCTGGCGGCAGTGGCCGCGGAGGTCCCGATGCAGTCGCTCGCGGTGCATTTCCACGACACCTGGGGACAGGCGCTGGCGAACATCCTCGCCTGCCTGGAGATCGGCGTGCGGGTGGTGGACTCCTCGGTTGCCGGCGCCGGTGGCTGCCCTTATGCACGCGGCGCCAGCGGCAACGTCGCCAGCGAGGACGTTGTCTACATGCTGCATGGGATGGGGATGACGACCGGCATCGACCTGGCGGAACTTGCCGCGACCGGGCGCTGGCTCGCCGGCCTGCTCGGACGCGAGACCGGCAGCCGTGCCGGGAAGGCGCTGGCGGTGTCATGACCGGCCGGCCGCCAGTGCCCGGCGTGCCTCCACCCCCCGACGGGACGGATGCAACGACGGCGCTCGCGGCACTGGAGGAAGCCTGCCTCCGCAAGGATCTTCCGGCAGGCATGCACGCGCTGCTCGGGCAGGCGCGGGCCGCACTGGAAGCCGCCCGGGACGATGCCGAATCGGCGCGGCTGCGCTACCACGCCCTGTTCGACGCCGTGCCCGATCCGGTCAGCATCCTCGACCATGACGGCACCGTGCTCGACCTCAACCGGGCAGGCCTGGCCGCTTACCAGCGCACGCGCGAAGAGATCATCGGAAAGCCCATCCACGTGCTCAACCCGGACCTGCCGGACGACCACCTGGCGCCGGTCTGGGAGACGCTCAACCGCGGCCGGTCCTATGTGATCGAGGTCAACAACATGCGGGCCGACGGCACCCGCTTCCCGGTCGAGGTGCATTCGGCGCCGCTCCACCACGAGGGCCGCGACTGTATCGTCGCCGTAGCCCGTGACCTCAGCGGTCGCCGAAACGCCGAGAAGCGCTATCGCCTGCTGATGGAAACCATCGACACGGCCGTCCTGGTGCGGGATGCCAGCGGAGACATCACGCACGTCAACGCAGCGGCGATGCGCCTGTTCGGAATCGATCCCGGCGAACCGGCCGCACAGGCCCTGGCCGCGGAACAGTGGACGGTGGTGGACGAAAATGGCCGCGAGCTGACAGCGCCCGAACAGCCTGCCGCCCGCGCCGTCCATACCGGGCGTGCCGTGGAAGCCACGGTGCTGGGCTATTTCCACCGCCGCCGGCGGACGCTCGCCTGGCTGTCGGTCACGGCGATGCCCGAATTCCTGCCGGGGCACGCGACGCCGCACCAGGTGCTGTCGATGTACTCCGACGTGACCGAGCTCAAGCGCGACAGTGCGCTGTTCGACCGTGCCCAGGCACTCGCGCACATCGGTGGCTGGGAATGGGACACCGGCCGCGACCAGCTCTACCTGACCCTGGAGGCCTGCCGCATCCTCGGCCGCACCACTCCGCCCACCACGCTCGGCGAACTCCACGGCTGCCTGGTCGAGCCCGACCGCCGACGCCTGCGCGAGGCACTGGAGCATGCCGCCGCCACTGGCGAGGGCCTGGAGCTCGACGTCCAGGGATTTCGCCAGGGCGGCGCGCCGTTCTGGGCCCGGATCATCGGCGAGGCGGACGCCGGTGGCCCGCTCAGCGCGCGCCTTACCGGCACCCTGCAGGACATCACCGAGCGCAAGCAGGGCGAGGAGATCCTGCGCATCCAGGCACGCACCGACCCGCTGACCGGCCTGCTCAACCGCGACGCGATCCGCTTCGAGATCGAGGCACGCCTGCAGGAGCCCTCGCTGGCGCACCTGGCAGTGCTGTACATCGATCTGGACCGTTTCAAGATCGTCAACGACGTACTCGGCCATTCGGCGGGAGACCGGCTGCTGGCATCGGCGGCGCACCGGATCCGGCGTGCCGTGGGCAGCGAAGGCCTGATCGCCCGGTTCGGTGGCGACGAGTTCCTGGTGGCCTGTTCCACTGGCGACGATGCCGGCCGTCCGTCCCGCCTGGCCGAGGCGATCCTGGCGATCTTCGGCGACAGCTTCCGGATGGATGGGGAGGAGTTCGCCATCACCGCCAGCATCGGCGTCGCCTGTTCGCCCGTCGACGGCACCAGCGCCGGGCAGCTGGTGCAGAGCGCGGACGTGGCGATGTACGACAGCAAGCGACGCGGCCGCAACAGCTGGCAGGCGTTCACCGCCGAGCTGGCGGCGCGGCAACAGGATCGCCTGCAACTGGAGACGCACCTGCGCCGTGCGGTCGAGAACGAAGAGTTCCACCTCGCCTACCAGCCGCAGGTCGAACTCACCTCCGGCCGTCTGGTGGCAGTGGAGGCACTGATCCGCTGGAACAACCCCAACCTCGGCGACATCGACCCGGGACAGTTCATCAGCCACGCAGAGACCACCGGCGATATCATCCGCATCGGCAGTTGGGTCCTGCGCAATGCGTGCATGCAGCTGCGGGACTGGCGCGACCGCGGGTTGATGGTGGATCGCATGGCGGTCAACGTGTCCTACCGGCAGTTCATCGGCGAGGACCTGGTCGAACGGGTGCGTGCCGCGTTGGCCGAGACAGGCCTGCCGGGGACCGCGCTCGAGCTGGAATTCACCGAGCGGGTACTGATCGAGGACGATCCCGAGACCGTGCGCACCTTCGCCGCCCTGCGCGAGCTGGGCGTGCACCTGAGCATCGACGACTTCGGCGAGGGCTACAGCGCTCTGAACTACCTGCGCCGGCTGCCGATCCACGGGCTCAAGCTGAGCCAGCTGTTCGTGCAGGGCGTACCGGACAACGCCTCCGACGTTGCCGTCTGCGAGGCGGTGGTCGGGATCTCCCGCAGCCTTGGCCTCGGGCTGGTCGCCGAGGGCGTGGAAACCGAGGCGCAACGCGAGTTTCTCGTCGGCCTGGGCGTCGGGATCGGCCAGGGCTTCCTGTTCGACCGCGCCCTGCTGCCCGACCAGCTGCTGGCGCAATACCGCCCGGTGCCGCCCTCCTCAACCGGCGATGCCCTCCCCCTGTAGGAGCGACGTGAGTCGCGACCTGTACATGGTTCCGAACGGTCGGCGGTCGCGACTCACGTCGCTCCTACGAAAGCACGGGGTTCCGACTTCGCATCGCTGCGACCTGCCCCGCGATTCGCGGCCAACCCCGCCCCTCAATTAGAATCCCGGTTTTCGCCCGCAGGACTTCCCCATGCAGCTCACCGACACCCGTGCCATCGTCACCGGCGGCGTTTCCGGCCTCGGCCTCGCGGTCGCCCAGCACCTGGTCGCAAACGGCGGCAAGGTCGCGTTGTTCGACGTCAACGAGGAGAAGGGCGCGGCCGCGGTCGCCGAACTAGGCGAATCCAATGCGCGCTTCTTCCGCACCGATGTCACCGACGAGGCGGGCGTGGCGACCAATGTCGCCGAAGCCAAGGACTTCCTGGGCGGGCTGAACGTCGCCGTCAGCTGCGCCGGCATCCTCGGTGCGGGCCGCGTGCTCGGCCGCGAGGGTGCGATGCCGCTGTCGCAGTTCCAGACCACGGTGATGGTCAACCTGGTCGGCAGCTTCAACGTCGCCAAGGCCACCGCCGAGGTGATGCAGCACAACGAGGCCGGCACCGACGGCGAGCGCGGCGTGATCGTCAACACCGCTTCCGTCGCCGCTTACGAGGGCCAGATCGGACAGGCGGCGTACTCGGCCTCCAAGGGCGGCGTGGTCGGCATGACCCTGCCCATGGCCCGCGAGTTCTCGCGCTTCGGCATCCGCGTGATGACCGTGGCCCCCGGTGTGTTCTGGACCCCGATGGTCGACGGCATGCCCGAGTCGGTGCAGCAGTCGCTGGCGGCGAGCATTCCGTTCCCGTCCCGCCTGGGCAAGCCGGAGGACTTCGCCGCCCTTGTCGCGCACATCCTCGGCAACACCTACCTCAATGGCGAGACCATCCGGCTGGATGGTGCTACGCGGCTCGCGCCGAAGTAGGTCAGGGCTCCCCGGGCCATTGGCCCGCGTGATTCCCTTCGTTTTGTAGGAGCGGCTTCAGCCGCGATCGGGAACAGGCGCGGCACGGATGATTCCACGATCGCGGCTGAAGCCGCTCCTACGCACACACACATACGAAACAACACCACCGGAAAACGCATGAAAGCCTCAGACGTCAAGAAAGGGAACGTGGTCGAGCACAACAACGCGATCTACCAGGTGCGCGACATCGAGCGCAGCTCGCCGCAGGGGCGCGGCGGCAACGTCAAGTTCCGCTTCACCATGTATTCGGTACCGGGCGGCAACAAGTACGACCTGAGCCTGGGCGGCGACGACGAGCTCAAGGAAGTCGAGCTGACCCGCCGCCAGGCGACCTACTCCTACAAGGACGGCGACGCTTTCGTGTTCCTCGACGACGAGGACTACACGCCGTATACCCTTGATGCCGACGTGGTGGGCGACGACGCCGGCTACATCGTCGACGATCTGTCGGGCTGCTACGTGCAGATCATCGACGACCAGCCGGTCGCGCTGCAGTTGCCGGCAAGCGTGGCGATCGAGGTGGTGGAAACGCCGCCGGAGCTCAAGGGTGGCACCGCGACCAAGCGTCCCAAGCCGGCCAAGCTCTCCACCGGTATCGAAATCATGGTGCCCGAGTACATCGGCAATGGTGAGCGGGTGCTGGTCAACACCAGCAGCGGCGAATTCGCCGGCCGCGCCGACTGATACCTGGCCGCCGACCGGTCACGGCAGGCGCAGGCCGCCCTGCGCCGCGTGCAGTGCACGCATGCGGGCGGCCAGCGCATCGACGTTGGCGTCGATGTTCTCCAGGTCATCCCGCATGCGCGGGTCGAGCAGTGGACGGACCTGCTCGGCGAGCGAGACGCCCATCGCCTCCAGGCGCGCCTGTCGCCGCGCGCCCTCTTCTTCCATCCATGCCAGCTCGTCGCCTTGCGGCAACCCGTATCCCGGCCGCCCCTCCAGCAAGGCGGCCGGTCGGCTGAGAAAACCGCTGTCGGCCAGCATCCGGCGCAGGTGGTCGGCCACCTCCCCGAAACCTTCCGTTGCGGACGCGTCCCCGGCGTCCGAGTAGCGGCGTTTCAGCTCGTCGCGCGCCTCCAGCATCCGCCGGCGCTGCGCAGCCTGCTCAAGTAGCAACAAGGCCGCGGTAGCCTGCATGTCACCCTTGCCCACCCAGGCCGCGCGACGCAATGCTGGCAGGTCCAGCCACTGCTCCACCTGCGCCTCCGGCAGTCCAAGCCGCTCGCGGGCAACCGCGTACATGGCCTGTTGGCGCTCGCGCATCGAATCGAAGCGGTAGCCCAGCCTCAGCGCCTCGTCCCGGTCTTCCAGCACCGAAGCATCCGCCACTGCCTGCTTGCGCAGCTTCCCCATCAGTCCGGTCGGGGTGATGCTGCGCAGGCGCGCCCTCCCGAGGCGGGGTGCGCCGTCGTGCAACAGCTTGAAGGTCTCGACCGCACAGTTGTTGCTCAGGAAGTAGTACTCGCCGTCGTAACTCCAGTGCAGCCGCGCGGCACGCTCGACGACGCCGCCGATCTCCTCCTGCGACAGCTCGAGTGGGATCGACTGCAGGGCACGCAGCTGGACCTTGGTGTACTCATCCACCACCTGGTCAAGCGGCAGCACGAACAGGCGCGAGGGATACGAGCCGGTCAGGCCGCGCCAGCTGGACAGCTGCACGTCATCGACGAAGGCGCGGAACGACAGCACCCGGTGGTGTTGCAGGTCCAGGAGGCAGTCGGGTCCCCGCTCCCGCCCCGGCGCACAGACCACCAGCCGCAGCATGCCGTGGCCCCAGCGGCTCATCAGCTGCTCGTTGCCTTCGGCCAGCAGGTAGTGCACCTGGTAGACGCGCGCCGGGTCGAGCAGGGTCAGCGCGCCGTCACTGTCGGGATCCGGATCGAGGAAAGGCAGGCCCGCCGGACACGCATCGGCAGGCGGCGCCCAGCCGAAGTGCTCGCGGAAATGGCGATGCAGCGCCGGCCGCCGACAGGCGTAGGCGGGATCGAGCAGGAAATACTCCATGTTGACCGCGACGAACTCCCGCGCGCTCTCCAGCTCGTACGGATCGGGGCTGCGATCGGTGAAGTGGTTGCCGGAACGTCGCGACCAGGGGAAAGCCCCCACCTGCCAGCCGGCGAGGTCCAGCAGCCGTGGATCGCCCGACAACCGCCCGCCCCGGCCGCCCGTGCGGTCGTAGAAGTGCGTCACTTCATGCAGGAGCGTCGCGCGCAGTTGCTCCAGCTCGCTCCGCTCCGGATGCGGGCTCGCCGCCATGGCCGAGGTGCCGTCGACGAGGCGCGGCAGCAGGCGGCGGTTGAGCAGCAGGGTCCGCTGCGTCGCGCGCCCATAGACCTCGGGTGCCAGCGTGGCGTCCCAGCGAATCCGGATGGGCTCCTCGATGGCCGCGGCCATGGCAGGCGGCAGCATCGAAACGGCGTCGTCCAGCAGGCCCTGGGTGGCGTCCTGCTCGTGGCCGTCCAGGCCTTCGGGGTCCAACTGCAATTGCAGCGCCGCCACCGGCCCGGACGCGAGCAGTGCGGCGGCGAGCAGGAGACCCGGCCAGCGGCGCCGGCGCGGGTCCCGTGCCGGCTTCACAGGGCCAGGATGGCCTGCGCCAGTTCCATGTCGCTGGCGGTGCGGGCTTCCGGAACGCGCTGGCGCAGCAGCTCGAGCGCCGCTTCCAGGTGCACGCCGCGGATCGCGCCATCACTGGCCACGTGGCTGGCCGCATCGTCGCGCGCAGCCAGCAAGATCTTGTTGTCGCTGAACGAGCCGCTGGTGCCGGAGATGCCGTCCGAGACCGACTTGACCGCGCCGCTCAATGCATCGGAGGTGGTGTAGAAGCTGGAAGCCAGCGCTGCCGGGGCAAGCCCGAGCAGGAGCGCGGCGGTGAGGATCCGCACCGGCTTCATGTTCAGGGTGACCGGTTTGATGTTCAGCGTGTGCATGTTCGGGAGGGCCGTGGGGCCGGCGGCCGCCGGCGGAGGGCGACAGATTACCGGCGAACACGGCCCAATCCCATGACGCACCGCCCGGTTGGAGAGGCAATGGATCGACCGGGTTCAGCGCGGGGTCAGTCCGGGAACACCTTGCCCCGGTTCATGATGCCGTCCGGGTCCAGTACCCGGCGGATGCCACGCATGACCTCGATCTCGGCCACGCTGCGGGTGCCCTGCAGGTAAGGCTTCTTGACCAGCCCGATGCCGTGCTCGGCCGAGATGCTGCCGCCATGCCGGGCCAGCACGTCCGAGAGCAACCGTGTGACCTGCTCGCAGCGGCCGATGAACGCCTGCTCGGCCATACCCTCCGGCCGCAGCACGTTGATATGGAGGTTGCCATCGCCGATGTGCCCGAACCAGACCACCTCGAAGTCGGGGTAACCCTCACCCAGAAGACCCTGGATCTCGGCCAGGAAGGCCGGCATTGCGCCTACCCGCACCGACACATCGTTCTTGTAGGGCCGCCTGGGCGCCAGGCTTTCGGTGATGCCTTCGCGCAGCTGCCAGATTTGCGCGGCCTGCGCGTCACTCTGGCTGACCACGCCATCGACCACCAGCCCGGCCTCCATCGCACGTTCGAAAGCGGCCATTGCAGCCGCCTCCCCCGCTTCGTCGGCGACAGCGAACTCCACCACCACGTAATACGGATGCACCTGGTCGAAAGGGTCCGAAGCGCCATGGCCCACCACGTGGCGAAGCGCCACGTCGGTGAAGAATTCGAACGCCTCCAGTTGCAGACGCTCCCGGAACACAGAGAAGACCTCCATGACCGCTTCGAACGCCGGCAGGGCCAGCAGCATCACGTTGGTGGGCGGCGGTGACGGGGCCAGCTTCAGCGTCGCCTCGACCACGATCCCAAGCGTGCCCTCGGACCCGACAAGCAGGTGTCGCAGGTCGTAGCCGCTGGAATTCTTGACCAGGCCACGGTTGAGCTCGAGCAGTTCGCCGCGGCCAGTCACGACGGTGAGGCCGGCGATCCATTCGCGCGTGTTGCCATGGCGCAGCACCCGGATCCCGCCCGCGTTCGTCGCGATGTTGCCGCCGATGGTGCACGACCCGCGCGATCCGAAGTCCACCGGGTAGGCCAGGCCATGACTGCGCGCCGCCTCCTGCACCACCTGCAGCACGGCGCCCGCCTGCACCTGCAGCGTCCGGTCGACGGGGTCGAAGCCGAGGATGCGGTTCATCCGCTCCAGGCTGACCACCAGCTCGCCATTGGCCGCCACGGCGCCGCCGGACAGGCCGGTGCGTCCACCCGAAGGCACCAGCACCACGCCCTCGCGGCGTGCCCATTGCACGATGCCGACCACGTCCTGCGCCTGGCGCGGGAACGCGATGGCAAGTGGCGCCGGCGTCCAGCGGCGCGTCCAGTCGCGGCCGAAGTGCTCGAGCTCCGCGGGGCCACATTCCAGCTGCAGCCCCGGCAGCACGGAGCGCAGCGATTCCAGGCGCGGATCGGTCATCGGGGGGTTGCTCGCTAACGGGAATCCGAGCCTGCCAGCCGCGGGGCCTGCCCGTCCACTGGCCACCGCGGCAGCACGGCGCGGATTCTGCGATATTCGGAACCTCCGCTCGAGCGACACCCACACGTGGCCAGGACGTCCTACCCGAAGCACGAGATTCGCATCCTGCTGCTGGAAGGCATCAGCCAGAACGCCGTCGAACAGTTCCGCGCCGCTGGCTATTCGCGCATCGACCAGTTCGACAAGTCGTTGCCGGAAGACGAGCTGCGCAGGCAGGTGGCCGATGCGCACTTCATCGGCATCCGCTCGCGCACCCAGCTCACCGCCGAGGTACTGGGCGAGGCCCGCAGGCTGCTGGCAGTAGGCTGCTTCTGCATCGGCACCAGCCAGGTGGACCTGGATGCGGCGGAGCGCCTGGGCATCCCGGTGTTCAACGCGCCCTACTCCAACACCCGCAGCGTGGCGGAGCTGGTGGTGGCCGAGGCGATCATGCTGATGCGCGGCATCCCGCGGAAGAACGCAGCCTGCCACCGCGGTGGCTGGGAGAAGTCGGCGGCCGGCAGCCACGAGGCCCGTGGTAAGACCATCGGCATCGTCGGCTACGGCCACATCGGCACCCAGGTCGGCCTCATCGCCGAGAACCTGGGCATGCGCGTGCTCTTCCATGACATCGAGGCCAAGCTCGCGCTCGGCAACGCGCGCCCGGTCGACAGCCTCGACAGCCTGCTGGAGCAGAGCGACGTGGTGACCCTGCACGTGCCCGAGACACCGGCCACGCGCCTGATGATCGGCGAGCCGCAATTGTCGAGGATGCGGCGCGGCAGCCACCTGATCAACGCCTCGCGCGGAAGCGTGGTCGACATCGAAGCGTTGGCAGCGGCGTTGCGCTCGGGCCACCTGGGCGGGACGGCAGTGGATGTGTTCCCGGTCGAACCAAAGGGCAACGACGATGTGTTCGAGTCGCCGCTGGCCGGCATCGACAACGCGCTGCTGACCCCGCACATCGGCGGCAGCACGCTGGAGGCGCAGGACAACATCGGCCTGGAAGTGGCGGCCAAGCTGGTGCGTTACAGCGACAACGGCTCGACCCTCTCCGCGGTCAACTTCCCCGAGGTCACCCTGCCCGAGCACACCGGCAGCCGGCGGCTGCTGCACATCCACCGCAACGTGCCGGGCATGATGTCGCGGGTCAACGGCATCTTCTCGCAGCGCAACGTCAACATCGACGGCCAGTACCTGCGTACGCATCCGGAAGTCGGCTACGTGGTGATCGACGTGGACGCCAGCGAGGAACAGGCCACGGAGCTGAAGGAGGAGCTGGCGGCGATCGACGGCACCCTGCGGACCCGCATCCTGTATTGACGGCTGGCGCTCGGGCGCTCGCTATTGCCGCGCCGACCGCGCCACCCACTTTTCCGCCATGCGCCGCAGGGAGGGATCGGCTTCCGGATCCTCCAGGACCTGCGCGACCTCCCGCCATGCCAGGTCGAGCGATTCCTCGCTGACCACGAACTCCTCGCCCGCCTCCGCCCGCACCACGTAACGCACGTCGTAGTGCCAGTGACCCGGCACGGCGCCCCGCTCCGGGATCCAGTGGCGGTCCAGGTCGAAGATCTTCGCCTCGCCCACCAGCCCCTCCAGGCCCGATTCCTCGGTCGCCTCCCGCAATGCCACGCGGGCCAGGTCCATGTCGCCATCGGCATGCCCACCGAGCTGTAGCCAGCGGCCGAGCTTGCGGTGGTGGGTCAGCAGGGTGCGGGTGCCACTGCGGTCCACCAGCCAGCTGGAAGCGGTGAAATGGCCGGCCAGGCGCGCCCTCTCGAATGGCGCCTCCGGATCGTCGAGCAGCGCCTCGAACAGGTCCACCACCTCGGCCTCCGCAGGCCATTGCCGGCGATAACGGGAGAGGCTGCCAAGCAGGTGTGAATGGTCGGAGGGTGGGGCGTGATGCATACGGGAAAGTACGTCCGGCAGGAGGGATCATGACAAGCGCAAGCACGGCTTGCCGGCTGTTTCGCGGCTGGGGTATGGTGGCCCGCCACTCGTCGCGCGCCAAGGGCGACGTGCTTGGCGGCAACATCGCGCCGCCGCTTGTTCAACCCGGGGAATCCATGTCCAGCAAGTCGTCCAGCATCGAGCCGAGCGCTTCGGCGGGCCGCCCGGTACCCATGATCCTGTCCCCGCACCCGTGCGGAATCCACTGCGGATGAGCACTGCAGCGCCCAGGGAGCCCTCCCTGCTGCAGGCTTTGCTGCCGCTGCTGCTTCTTGTCCTGTTGCTGGGCGCCGCGGTCTACCTCTACGGCGACAACGCCTCCTACGGCGCCAACCAGGTCTCGCTGATGATTGCCGGCGGTGTCGCCGCGCTGGTCGGCATCCGCAACGGGATGCGCTGGGACGACATCCAGGACAGCCTGGTACGCGGCATCTCGCTGGCGATCGTGCCTATCTTCATCCTCCTCGCCGTGGGTGCGCTGATCGGCACGTGGATCCTCAGCGGCACCGTACCGACCCTGATCGTGTACGGGCTGAAGCTGTTGCACCCCTCGTTCTTCTTCCCGGCGGTGTGCCTGATCTGCGCGATCGTCGCCCTTGCGATCGGCAGCTCGTGGACGGTCGCGGGCACGCTCGGCGTGGCCCTGATCGGCGTCGCGCAGGGGCTGGACATGTCCCCGGCAATCACCGCCGGCGCCGTGATCTCCGGCGCCTACTTCGGCGACAAGATGTCCCCGCTGTCGGACACCACCAACATCGCGCCGGCGGCCGCGGGCAGCGAGCTGTTCGAGCACATCCGCCACATGATCTGGACGACCGGTCCGAGCTTCCTGATCGCGCTGGTCCTGTTCGCGATCATGGGTATGGGCAGCCAGGCGGCGGGCGTGGGCGGCGACGCCTTCGGTGACCTTCCGCAGGTGCTCGGGGCGCAGTTCGACCTGGGCTGGTACCTGCTGATCCCGATGGCCGTGGTATTCGCGCTGGCGGCGATGCGCTTTCCCGCCTTCCCCAGCATCCTGATCGGCGCGCTGCTCGGCGCGGTGTTCGCGGTGATCTTCCAGCCCGAACTGGTGGTCAAACTCGCCGACAGGGAAACCCTGGCCCGCCCGATGGCGCTGCTTTCGGGCGCGTGGATGGCGATGTTCGACGGCTACAACGCCAGCACCGGCAACGCCGCGGTGGACGACCTGCTCACCCGCGGCGGCATGTCCAGCATGCTCAACACGGTGTGGCTGATCGTCTGCGCGATGGGCTTCGGCGCGGTCATGGAATCCACCGGCCTGCTCGAGCGCATGATCCGCAGCGTGCTCAAGGCGGCGCGCTCCACCGGCTCGCTGATCACCGCGACCCTGGGCACTGCGATCGGAGCCAACGTGGTGGCGGCCGACCAGTACATGGCGATCGTGCTGACCGGGCGCCTGTTCCGCCCCGAGTACGAGAAGCGCGGGCTGGCACCGGTGAACCTGTCCCGGGCACTGGAAGATGGCGGCACCATCACCTCGCCCCTGGTGCCGTGGAATACCTGCGGTGCCTACATGGCCGCGACGCTGGGCGTCGCCACCCTCGATTACCTGCCGTACGCGTTCTTCAACCTCGCCAGCCCCTTGGTGGCGGCCGTCCTGGCGTATGCGGGATTCAAGATCCTGCGCATGCCTCCGCGCGATTCGATGTCGCCTGAAGCCGCCCCGTCCACTACCGGTACCAGAGCCTGAGCCTTCCCATGGAAAAGACCTCGATCCACGGCATGTGGTCATCGCGCCTCGCCTTCATCCTCGCAGCCACGGGCTCGGCCGTCGGGCTGGGCAACATCTGGCGCTTCCCGTACCTGGTCTCCGACAACGGCGGCGGCGCGTTCGTGCTGGTGTACATGGGCTGCATCTTCCTGGTCGGCCTGCCGGTGCTGATCGCCGAGATCCTGCTTGGCCGCCATGGCCGCCGCAGCCCGGTCAACACCCTGCTCGACCTTGCGCGCGAAACAGGCGCGGCCAAAGCCTGGGCCGGCATCGGCTGGATCGGCATCATCGCCGGCGTGCTGATCCTGAGCTTCTACAGCGTGGTCGGCGGCTGGACGCTGCACTACGCCTGGCTGTACCTGATGCAACTCTTCGGCGGTGCCCCGATCGATGATCCCGCCGCCGCCTTCAGTGCCCTGCTCGCCGATCCGCTTGAACTGACCTTCTGGCACGCCGCCTTCATGTTGCTGACGGTGGGCGTGGTCGCACTGGGCGTGGAGAAGGGCCTGGAGCGGGCGGTCAGCTTCCTGATGCCGGCGCTGTTCCTGATGCTGTTGTTGCTGGTGGGCTATGGCGCCACGACGGGGCACCTCGGGCAGGCTGCAGCCTTCCTGTTCCAGCCGGACTGGTCGAAGGTCAACGGAGGCGTGTTCGTGGCGGCGCTGGGCCAGGCCTTCTTCACCCTCAGCCTTGGCATGTGCACGATGATGACCTACGGCGCCTACCTGCCGAAAGACGTCTCGATCCCCAAAACCGGCGCGGTGGTCGCGGTCGCCGATACGGGCGTGGCACTGCTGGCGGGCCTTGCGATCTTCCCGATCGTGATCGCTTTCGGCATCGACCCCGCGGGTGGTGGTCCCGGCCTGATCTTCACCTCGCTGCCGCTGGCGTTCAACGCGATGTCGATGGGCGTGATCTACGGCCTGCTGTTCTTCGGACTGCTGTTCGTCGCTGCCTGGACCTCCTCGATCTCCCTGCTGGAGCCGGCCACCGCCTACCTGGTGGAGCGGGGCCGCACCAGCCGCCGCACGGCCGCGCTGTCCATGGCTGCCCTGTGCTGGGTGCTCGGCCTGGCGTCGGTGCTGTCGCTCAACGTGCTGTCGGACGTGCGCATCTTCGACCGCGACATCATGGGCTTCATCGAACTGGTCGCCAGCGAGATCATGCTGCCGCTGGGCGGGCTGCTGATCGCGCTGTTCGCGGGTTGGGCGCTGAAGGAATCGGTGCTGCGCGAGCAGCTCAAGGGGCTGTCGCCTGCCCTGTTCACGCTGTGGCGCTGGCTGGTGCGCGTGGTCGCCCCGCTGCTGGTGCTGGCGGTGCTGCTGAACGTCCTGTTCTGATCCGCGAGGGCCGGCGTCCACGCCGGCTTCGCGATAAACTGCCGGGATGGAAAACCGGCCCTATGACGCGCAGCGGCTGGCCCGCTGCGCCAGCGAGATCGCCTCTTCCGTGCGCGAGCTTTCCGCGCGCGGCTGGACGCCCGCTACCAGCAGCAACTTCTCCATGCGGCTCGACGAGCGGCACGTGGCGATCACCGTTTCCGGCCGCGACAAGGGCCGGCTCACGGATGACGACGTCATGGTGGTCGACCTGTCGGGCAGCGCGGTCGCGACCGACCACCGCCCGTCCGCGGAGACCCTGCTGCATACGCAGCTTTACGCGCGTTTCCCCGACGTCGGATGCGTGCTGCACACCCACTCGCTCAACCAGACGGTGGCATCGCGGCTGTACGCCGGAGCCGGCCAGCTGCGGCTGGAAGGGTACGAGCTGCTGAAGGCCTTCAATGGCAACACCACCCACGAGGCGGCGATCGACCTGCCGGTCCTGCCCAACAGCCAGGACATGCACACCCTCGCCGCCCAGGTCGACGCGCTGCTCGACAACCAGCCCGTGTGGGGCTACCTGATAGACGGCCACGGCCTGTACGCCTGGGGCCGCGACATGGGCGAGGCGCGCCGCCACCTGGAGGCGTTCGAGTTCCTGATCGCCTGCGAGCTTGAACTGAGGAGACTGCACGCGTGAGCCGACTTCGGATTTTTGCCGAGAACGAACCCGGGACGCCGGTCAGCAGCACGACGGATCGCGGCCGGATGGCCGAAGAACTCGGGCGCATCGGCGTCGCGTTCGAGCAATGGGAGGCGAGCCAGCCGGTGGCCCCTGGCGATGCCCCCGAGGTGATCATGGCTGCCTACAGAGCGGACATCGACCGGCTGGTGGCGGAACGCGGCTTCAAGAGCGTCGACGTCGTCAGCATCGCGCCGGACAATCCGAACCGGGAAGAGATGCGGCGCAAGTTCCTCGACGAACACTTCCACAAGGAAGACGAGGTTCGCTTCTTCGTCGCCGGGTCCGGCCTGTTCACGCTGCACGTCGGCGACGGGGTCTACGAGGTGCTGTGCGAGGCCGGTGACCTGATCGCGGTCCCCGATGGCACCACCCACTGGTTCGACATGGGGCCGGAACCCAGCTTCGTCGCCATCCGGTTCTTCACCGAGCCCGATGGCTGGGTCGGCCACTTCACCGGCACCGACATCGCGCAGCGCTTCCCGCGACTGGATCCGGAGGCCGGCCGATGAGCGCACCCGTCTCGGCCGTGCTGACCGACATCGAGGGCACCACCAGCAGCATCTCGTTCGTCAAGGACGTGCTGTTCCCATACGCGCGCAAGGCGCTGCCGGGCTTCGTCAAGGCGCGCGCGCAGGACCCGGCGGTGCGCAAGTGGCTGGACGTGGTGGCCACCGAAAACGGCGGCGTCTGCCAGGACGCGGTGGTGGTCGAAGTCCTGCAGGGTTGGATCGACCAGGACCGCAAGCACACCGCGCTCAAGGCACTGCAGGGCATGATCTGGGCCGACGGCTACGCCACCGCCGATTTCACCGCCCACATCTACCCCGACGCGGCCGAGTCGCTGCAGCGCTGGAAAGCGGAAGGCACCCCGCTGTACGTCTATTCGTCGGGCAGCGTGCCGGCGCAGCGGCTGTTTTTCGGGCACAGCGACGCCGGTGACCTCACCCATCTGATCTCCGGCTGGTTCGACACCGAGGTCGGCGGAAAGCGGGAGGCCGGCAGTTACCGGAGCATCGCCGCCTCGATCGATGCACCCGCCAGTGAAATCCTGTTCCTGTCCGACGTCGTCGAAGAACTCGATGCCGCGCGCAAAGCCGGCCTGCAGACCGTCCTGGTGGACCGGCTGGAAGACTACCCGCAGCCGCGCCACGGAGATGCCACGAATGGCCACCGGCGCGTCGAGAGTTTCGCGGAGGTCGCGATCGGTTGAACCAGCGCATCGGATATCCGGATGGCGAAACGGTGCGAATCCGCACGGCCACACTCGGTGACCTGCCGGACATCGTCCGGATGTTGGCCGATGACCCGCTGGGTGCAACACGCGAGCAATACCGGTCGCCCCTCCCGGACACCTATGTCGCCGCCTTCAGTGCGATCGACGGCGACCCGAACAACGAGCTTGTCGTGCTGGAGCTTCTGGGCGCGGTCAAAGGCGTTCTGCAACTGACCTTCATCCCCCACATCACCCACCAGGGCGGCTGGCGCGCCCTGGTGGAAGGGGTGAGGGTCGATTCGGGTTCGAGGTCGCTCGGACTTGGCCGCCGCATGTTCGACTGGGCGATTGAACGTTCACGGGAGCGTGGCTGCCATCTGCTGCAACTCACCACGGACAAGGCGCGTCCGGAGGCCCTACGCTTCTATGAGGACCTCGGCTTCGTCGCCTCCCACGAAGGCATGAAGTTGCGCCTCTAGCGCACGCCGGCTATTCGCCGGCGTCCTGTAACTCGTAGGTCGTACTCGCGCGTTGCTCGCCCGTCCACGGGTCGAACACCCGGACCTCCACCCGGTGCTCGCCGGCCTCCAGGTCGGTCGGCAGTGCCCCCCGCCAGAGATGCTTGCCGGGCTGGGCTTCCGGCGACCGGTCGAAACCGCGCAGGGCGATGGCCTCGTCGTCGCGCACGTTCTCCACCAGCAGGCGCGGATCCGGGCGTTCGACACGCCGCATCGGCTTCCAGGCGCCATCATCGATACGGAATTCGACGCGGCTGTCGTCCATGCCCATGAAGACGTTCGCGTAGACGCCCCAGGCCGGATAGGCGCCACGACGAAGCACGCGCGGAGCGTGGAGCGCCATGGCCTCCGTCAGTGCGGGATCACCCGCCGGCAGCCGCGCGGGATGCCAGCTGAGGGCGTACTGGCCACCGGCACCCACGCGCAGGCGGGCGAAGCCGTTCGGGGTGCCATCCGCCATGGTCGTGTCGGGAATGCCCTGCGCATCCTCCACGCCCGACCAGAATGCCCCGCAGACCGCACCGACGTTGAACTCGTGCAGTGGCTCGCTTCCCTGCCATCCACTGGTCGCATCATGGAAGACATGCTGTTGCGTGTGGTTGTGCGCGCTGAGCAGCAGCACGTTCGGGAACCGGGACAGCAGGGTGAACAACCGCTCGCGGTCGGCGTCGCGGAAGGTGTCGCGACCGTCCGGTTCGAACAGCGGGATATGCAGTGCGACCACCAGCAGGCGCTCGACCGGCACCGTGGGCAGGTAGGCCTCCAGGAAGCGGAACTGCTCCTCCCGGAAGCCGCCGATGTAGGCCGGGGACTGTCCGGGCTGGTGGATGACGTCGTCGAGCAGCAGGAATGTAGCCCGCTGCTCCTCCCAGGCGAAGGTGTCGGGGCCGAACACGTGGCGGAAGCTGAGCAGAGCATCGTCGTCCCGCCCGGCGTCCAGATCCATGTCGTGGTTGCCCGCCACATGCAGCCATGGCACCCCTAGCGAGGCGGTGTGCGCGTTCAGCGCCGGATACAGGGAGAGGTCATCGTCGACCACGTCCCCGAGCGTCAGGCCCAGGTCGGCGTTGGCACCCTGCTCCAGCAACGGCTGGATGATGTCGCGGTGGTAGTAGTCCACGTCCACTTCCGACTTCACCTGGGGATCGGCGAAGACCAGTACCTGCAGCTCGTCATCGCCGGCGGCGGCCGGGACCAGCGGGAAGTTCCGGCAATTGGCATCCTCCACGGGAATGCCCCCGAACCGGACGGGCGGCCCGGGCTGCGTGCGCAGGTTGCGCCAGTAGTCCGGCAGTCCGTTGCCCCGATCCGGCATGGCGTAGCCCGGCGGCTTGATCACGAAGGTGGTTCGACCGTCCACCGCAGGCAACTCGTAGCGGCCGTCGGCGTCGGTGGTGACGATGTGGACGCCATCCGACACCTTGACGTCGGGAATGCCGGGGCCGTCTACGACCTGGCCGTTGGCGGGGTCGCGATTCTCGAACACGTAGCCGGCGTTGCAGGGCTCGGCGGCGATGGCGGCGGGGGGCACGGCCAATGCCAAAGCCATGAGCAGGCCACGGCCAAGCGAGTGGCGGCAGGAGTGGGTGGCGGGCGCGGGCCGTGCTTCGGTCGGATCCATGCCGCCATTCTCCTTCAAGGCCGCGGATTTTGTAGGAGCGGCTTCAGCCGCGATCGGGGGCTGAGACCTGAGCTCGAGTCTCGGATCGCGGCTGAAGCCGCTCCTACATGTCACCGGTGGCGGGTGCGCAGCATGTCGACAGCGTCACCGAGGCCAAGGCCACGGGCGCGCAGCAGGACCTGCAGGTGGAACAACAGGTCGGCGGCCTCCCCCAGCAGTGCCTGGTCGTCCTGGGCCACCGCCGCCAAGGCCGTTTCGACGCCCTCTTCGCCCACCTTCTGCGCAATCCGACGTACGCCGGATTCGAACAGGCGGGTCGTGTAGCTGCCTTCCGGCCGTTCGCGCTCACGGTCTGCCACCAGGACGTCGAGTTCGGCCAGGAAGTCCCCGGGCGCGTCCGGAAAGCAACTGGTGCGGTCGAGGTGGCAGGTCGGCCCGCGCGGGCGCGCGAGGACCAGCAAGGTGTCGGCGTCGCAATCGGTCTCGATCCCCACCAGGTCCAGCACGTTGCCCGAGCTCTCGCCCTTGGTCCACTGCCGTTGGCGGCTGCGGCTGTAGAAGGTCACCTGCCCCTTCTCACGCGTGGCCTGCAGCGCCTGCCGGTCCATGTAGCCGAGCATCAGCACACGGAGCGTGTCGGCATCCTGGACGATGGCCGGCAACAGGCCGGTCGCCGCATCCCAGGCAAGCGTTGAAGGATCGGGGAAATCACCTTCGACGGTGACGGAGTCAACCATGGCGCACCTCGATGCCCTGCCCTTGCAGGTATCGCTTGAGTGGGGGAATGGCAATGGCACCGGAGTGGAAGACGCTGGCGGCAAGGGCGCCGTCGACATCGGCCTGCTTGAAGGCCTCGGCGAAGTGTCCCGGCGTACCGGCGCCACCCGAGGCGATCAACGGGACCGCGCACACCGCCCTGACCGCACGCAGCTGTTCGAGGTCGTAGCCGGCACGCACACCGTCGCTGCCCATGCAGTTCAACACCACTTCGCCCGCGCCCAGCGCCTGCACCTCGACCACCCAGTCCAGGGTCCGTCGGGGCAGTGCCTGTGTCCGGTCCGGATCGCCGGTGAACTGTCGCACCCGCCACTCGCCGTCGCCGTCGCGCAGGCTGTCGATGCCGACCACCACGCACTGCACGCCGAACGCCTCCGCCAGCTCGGCAACCAGCTCCGGCCGCAGCAGCGCGGGCGTGTTCACCGACACCTTGTCGGCACCGGCATGTAGCACCCGGCGTGCCTGCTCGACACTGCGGATGCCGCCGGCCACGCAGAACGGGATGTCAATGGCCCGGGCCACGCGCTCGACCCATTCCACTCCCACACTGCGCCCTTCCGGGCTGGCGGTGATGTCGTAGAACACCAGCTCGTCGGCGCCTTCGTCGCGATACCGCAGCGCCAGCTCGACGATGTCGCCCATGTCGACGTGGTCGCGAAAGCGCACGCCCTTGACCACCCGCCCCTCGCGCACGTCGAGGCAGGGAATGATGCGCCGGCTCAACATGGCGCACGCTCCTCCGCCAGCGCACCCACCAGGTCGAGCCGGCCGTCGAGCAAGGCCTTGCCCAGCACCGCTGCCGCGCATCCTGCATCACGCGCAGCCCTGACATCGGCGACGTCGCGGATGCCGCCGGACGCCTGCAACAGCACATCCGGAGCGATGGCGTGCAGTTGCCGGTACAGGCCAAGGTTGGGGCCGGCGAGCATGCCGTCCTTCGCGATGTCGGTGCACAGCAGGTGGCGCAGGCCCGCATCCATGTAGTGGCGAAGCAGCGGTTCGAGCTCAACGCCGCTGTCGCGTGTCCAGCCGGCAGTCGGCAGCAGCCATCGCCCATCGGAGGCCTGCCGCGCGTCCAGAGCGACGGTGATGCGCTCCGGCCCGAAGTCGGCCAGCCATCCCGCGATCATTTCCGGCTCCCGCACCGCCAGGGAGCCGATCACGACGCGGTCGGCGCCCGCATCGAAGATGGCGCGCAGGCCCGATTCATCGCGCACGCCGCCGCCCGTTTGCACCTGCAGTGCAGTGGTCGCCTTCAGCTCGGCCAGCAGTGGCTTGAGTGTGTAGCCACCCGCGCGGGCGGCGTCGAGATCGACCAGGTGCAGCCATCCCGCCCCGGCCGTGGCGTAGGCGCGGGCCGCTTCCAGCGGTTCCACCGGGTAGCGGGTCTCCGATGCGTAGTCACCCTGCCGCAGCCGTACCACCCGGCCCTCGCGCACGTCGATCGCGGGCAGCAGGGTGAAGCCGGCCTCCGGCGCCTGGACGCCGGTGTTGTCCATCATGCTCATTGCAGGCGCTCCGACAGGAAATTGCCCAGCAGGCGCGCACCGGCGCCGGCGGAACGTTCGGGGTGGAACTGGGCGCCCCAGCGGTTGCCGGCACGTACCACAGCACTGAAGGGGGTGCCGTGCACGCATCGTGCGATCGTTTCCGGACCCACCGGCGCGGCATAGCCATGCACGAAATACGCCCATTCGCCTCCGCCCATGCCATCCAGCAGCGGATCCGGCTCTCCCACCAGCTCAAGGCGGTTCCAGCCCATGTGCGGGATCCGGGCGCCATCGGCCGCGGACATGCGCGCCACCCGTCCGGGCAAAAGCCCCAGGCACGGCACGCCGCCTTCCTCGGATGATTCGTAGAGCAACTGCATGCCCAGGCAGATGCCGAGCAATGGCTGGCGCAGCCCACGCAGCACCGACACCAGTCCGAGCTCGTGCAGCCTGGCCATGCCGGCCGCGGCAGCGCCGACGCCCGGGAGGATGACCCGTTCCGCGGAGGAAATGATGCCGGGGTCGGCGCTTACTTCCACCCGCGCCCCCAGCCGCTCGAACGCGTAGCGGACCGAGCCCAGGTTCGCGCCGCCGGCATCCACCAGCACCACCCCGGTCACAGCGCCCCCTTGGTGCTCGGCAACTCGTTGCCTTCGCGGCGCAGCGCCTGGCGCAACGCGCGCGCGACCACCTTGAAGCAGGCCTCGACCTTGTGGTGGTCGTTGTCGCCCTGCACCTTCAGGTTCATGTTGAGACCGGCGGCGTCGCACAGCGAGCGGAAGAAGTGCGGCACCAGCTCGGTCGGCATGTCGCCCACCCGCTCGCGCCGGAAATCCCCGTCGAACACGAAATAGGCGCGGCCGGAGATATCCAGCGCCACGCTCGCGAGCGCCTCGTCCATCGGCAGGCAGAAGCCGTATCGCCCGATGCCACGTTTGTCGCCCAGCGCTTCCCGTAGTGCTGTACCCAGCGCCAGTGCACAGTCCTCGATGGTGTGGTGCTCGTCCACCTGCAGGTCGCCCTCGCAGGTGAGCGACAGCGCGAACGCGCCGTGCTTGCCGAGCTGCTCCAGCATGTGGTCGAAGAACGGCAGGCCGGTGCGTACCGCCGGCTCGACGGTGCGATCCAGGTCGACACTCACCTGGATCGCGGTCTCCTTGGTCTTGCGCTCCACCGTGGCGGTGCGCGGCGCGCGCGCCAGCTCATGGGCGATGCCAGGCCAGTCCCAGTCGCCGCCGAACTGCGGCGTGCGCAACTGGAAGGCACGGATGCCAAGGTTGCGGGCGAACGCATTGTCGGTTTCGCGGTCCCCGACCATGGCCGAGCGGCTCCAGTCGATGGTGCGGTCCTTGAGGTAGGGCAGCGCGAGGCCGATGCCGGGCTTGCGCGTAGGCGCGTTGTCCGCGGGCAGGCTGCAGTCCACCAGCACATCGCGGAAGACGATGCCCTGGCTCTCGAACACCTGCATCATCAGCCCGTGCGGGCCGTCGAAATCTTCCCGGGGAAATGCGTCGGTCCCGAGGCCATCCTGGTTGCTGACCATCACGAACTGGTAGCCGGCGTCGCGCAGCTCCAGCATCGCCGGGATGACACCACGCACCAGGCGCAGTTTGTCGAAGCGGTCGATCTGGAAGTCATCGGGCTCCTCGATCAGGGTGCCGTCGCGATCGACGAACAGCAGCGGCGTGAGGGCACTCATGCGGGTTGCTCCATGCCGACGACGGCGTTGATGACCCGGTCGTTCTGCTCCGGGGTACCGATGGTGATGCGCAGCGCGTCGCCCAGGCCCGGGGCAGTGCGTTGGTCACGCACCACGATGCCGGCGTCCAACAGCCGCCGGTACGCCGCCTCGGCATCCGAGAAACGCACCAGCAGGAAGTTCGCCCGCGATGGATACACGCGCACGACACCGGGCGAAGCTTCGAGCCTCGCACGCAGCCTTGCGCGCTCGGCCACCACGCGCCCGACCTTGACCCGTGTGTCGACCAGCACGGCCGGCGCCACCGCCTGCCGGGCGACCGCAACACACGGCTCCGGCACCGGATACGGCGCCTGGCAGCGCCGCAGCACCTCGATCAGCGAAGCGTCGGCAATGACGCTTCCGATGCGGGCCCCGGCCAACGCGTGCGCCTTCGACAACGTGCGCAGCACGGCGATGTTGCGTCGGCCAGTTAGCAGGGAGACGGCGGATTCGGCTTCGGCAAACTCACCGTAGGCCTCGTCCACCACCACGATGGCCTGCCCATCCAGACGAATGGCAAGGGTTTCGATGGCATCCAGTGGCAGCAGGTTTCCGGTGGGATTGCCGGGCGAGCACAGGAACACCAGGCGGACCCCCTCCTCCAGTGCAACGTCACCAACCCGCGCGAAGTCACAGGCAAAGCCTTCGGCCGGAAGATCCTGCAGTGGCACCTCCACCACGCGCGTCCCGTGCAGCCGCGCGCACACCGCATACATGCCGAACGTCGGCGGGCATGTCAGCACCGCATCACCGCCCGGACGACACAGCGCGCGCAGCAACAGGTCGATGGCCTCGTCGCTGCCCCGTCCGACCAGCAATTGGTCAACCTTGGCGCCATACAACTTCGCCAACGACTCGCGCAGGGCGTGCGGCTGCGGATCCGGGTAGCGCCGGAGACGCTCCGTGCCCGGGCTGCCGTTGGTCCACGGCGATTCGTTGGCATTGAGCCACGCGTTGCCGGCGGCCGTGGTGCCACGTGCCGACACATAGCCGGTGAAGTCGCGAAGATCCTCGCGGACCAGCGTACGGGGGTCCGTCGACGCGATGTGGCTGGGCGGTCTCATGCTGCATCCAGCCGTACTGAGACAGCACGGGCATGTGCGCCAAGCCCCTCGGCGTTGGCGAGCTCGACGGCGCACGGGCCGATCGCCTGCAGCCCGCGCCGGTCCACTTCCTGCACCGTGATCGCCACCTGAAAGCTGGACACGTTCAGGCCACCGGTGCAGCGGGCCGCGCCGCCGGTCGGCAGGACATGGTTGGTACCGCTGCAGTAGTCCCCCAGCGCTTCCGGCGACCAGTCGCCCAGGAACACCGAACCGGCAGCCTGCACCCGCGGGAGCCAGGCGCGCGCGTCGCGCAGCGCCAGTATCAGGTGCTCGGGCGCGTACTCGTTGCTGATCGCGATGGCGTCCTCCAGGGAGTCGACGCGGATCATTGGAGAATCAGCCAACGCCTGGCGCGCGATCGCCGAGCGCGGCAGTTCCGCCAGTTGCTCCCCGATCGCGACGGCCACGCGATCCAGCAGGTCCTCGTCGTTGCTCACCAGGATCACCTGGGAATCGGGGCCATGCTCGGCCTGCGACAGCAGGTCGGCGGCCACGAATTCGGCCGGAGCCCCCGCATCGGCGATGACCAGCACTTCCGAAGGGCCAGCGGGCATGTCGATCGCCGCGCCCCCTTCCGCCATCGACACTTGGCGCTTGGCTTCGGTCACCCAGGCGTTGCCGGGGCCGAACAACTTGTCGCAGGCCGGGATGCTCGCAGTGCCGAAGGCCATCGCCGCGATCGCCTGCACGCCGCCCACCTTGAACACCCGGCGGATCCCGCAGCGCGCGGCAGCGACAAGCACTGCCGGATCGGCACTTCCGTCCTTCCGTGGTGGGGTGCACATCACCGGCTCCGGGCAACCCGCCAGCCGCGCCGGCACGCCCAGCATCAAGGCCGTCGATGGCAACGGCGCCGAACCCGCCGGCACGTACAGCCCGACCCGCCGGATGGGGCGGAGGATGCGTTCGCAGCGCACGCCGGGAGCGGTATCTACGGCATACGGCTGCGTCATGCCTGCCAGGTGGAAGGCTTCGATCCTGCCGGCAGCGGCGTCGATCGCGGCCCGCAGGGAGGCCGACACGGCCTCCTGCGCCGCGGCGAATTCGGCTCCGGTCACTTCAACCGCTTCGAGGTCGACGCCATCGAATCGCGCGGTCAAAGCCCGCACCGCGTCGTCGCCTCCGGTCCGCACCTGCTCCAGCAACGCACCGACCGCCACGCGGGTGTCTTCGGCGGTCACCTGCGCCGGCCGGCGCAGCGCCTCGCGGCGGGCAACGGAATCAAGCCGGCTCCACTGCAATCGCTTCATGCCAGCATGCCCTCGACCGGCAACACCATCAGCCCGCTCGCTCCGGCCCGCTTCAGTTCTTCCAGCCGTTGCCAGGTGACTGCGCCGTGGCATAACGCCTGCAGTGCGAGGTGGTCGGCACCATCGATCTGCATCACCGTCGGCGCTTCGGCATCGGGCAGCAAGGGCAGCAAGGCCGGCAGGGAGGCGCGCTCGGCCTGGAACATCAACAGCTTGCTGTGGCGGATCCGCAGCGCCCCATCGAGCCGGCGCAACAGCATCGACGCCAGCTCTCCGCGGGCGGCGTCGAACTCGTGCACCGGCCCGGCCAGCACCGCTTCGCTCTCGAACAGGGTCGCCACCGGCTTGAGCTGGTTCGCCGCCAGCGTGGCGCCACTGGAGACCAGGTCGCAGATGGCATCGGCCTGGCCAAGCCGGGGCGCGATCTCGACCGAACCCGACAGCAGCACCACCTCCGCGGATACGCCTTCGTCCGCAAGCCACTGCGACAGCAGCGCGGGATAGCTGGTGGCGATGCGCATGCCGTCCAGCTGCCGCGGGGACTTCCACTCCCACCCCTCCGGCACCGCCAGCGCAAGCCGGCAGTCACCGAACCCGAGCGCACGCAGCTCCCGATAGGCCGTGGGCTTTCCGGCCGCCCGGCGCTCACCGTCCTGCTCGGTCATGACGTTACGGCCGACCACGCCAAGATCGCAGACACCATCGGCAATCAGGCCGGGGATGTCGTCGTCGCGAACCAGCAGCAGGTCCACCGGCAGGGTCTCGCCGTAGCAGAACAGGCGGTCGCGGCTTTCCCGCCAGCTGAGGCCGCAGGAGGCCAGCAGCGCCCTGGCGGGGTCGGCCAGGCGGCCGCTCTTCTGGATCGCGATGCGCAGGCGATCGCGGGGTGTGGCATTGGGTGGGGACATCGGAATTCCTGGAATACGGGAGGCTCAGGCGCCCCGGGGTCGTGTGCGTCGGATCGCGGCGGCATAGCCACCGGCGCCGGTTTCGATGGTGCGGGCGACGCGGCCGATGGTGGTTACGCTGACCGCGGTGCGGTCGTGGATCTCGCGATACGGGACCTGCTCCATCAGCAGGGGGACCACCCGCCAGCGGTCCGTCATCGCCTCCAGCTCCGCCGGCGTACAAAGGTCCTCAAGGAAGCTCCTGACTTCGTCGGCGCCGCGGAGCGCCGCGAATGCGGAGGCGAGTTCGTCGAGGACATCGACATCGGTTGCGCTGGTGGAGGGGCGACGTTTCATCGTGTGTCAATGTAATAACGTGTTAGTACATTAGGGCAGGAGCGGCGGTGGGTCAAGGCCGGTTCTGGCGGCACAGTGCGTTCATCGAGCCATGCAGCCCCGTGGGGCTAGTACCCATTGCGATGCTGGATCAACGCGTGCCGACGGTGCGCCGGGGAGGACGACAGGACATGCGCCGCTTCGGGGCTGCGGCCCGATTCTGGATACTGCTGGTGGCATCGGCATGGCTTACGCCGAGCGTCGTCGCGGTGGCTGTCCCGTTGCAGGCGGCCACGCATCAAGTGGCTCCCCCGGTGACCGTGGAGCTGCAGCCGGACACCGGCAGCGTCGGGTTGTCTCCCTACGTCAGCTTCCACCACGATCCGGATGGCGAGCTCCGCGTGGCCGGTGCGAGGCGCCTGGCGGCGTCGGGCGGTTTCGAGCCCCTGCCCCAGGGCAATCCTGCTTTCGGCTTCCAGCCGGGCGCCTTCTGGTTCCACGTGCGGGTGGTGAACCATGATCCGGGCGAGCAGAAACGCTTCCTCGTGCAGGACTATCCGTTGAGCGATCGGCTGGACCTGTACGTGGTCGGTGCCGATGGCCAGGTGCGCCATGCAGCCGGCGGAGACAACCTGCCATTCGCCCGGCGCGCGGTGGAGTACCACATGCCGAGCTTCGAGCTGCTGCTGCCCGCCGGCGAGCCGGTCGACCTCCTGCTCCGGGTCCGCAGCCAGAGCTCGATGCAGGTGCCACTGGTGCTGCACACACCCGCCTCGCTCGCAGAGGCCATGCACGATGCGCAATGGGGCATCGGCCTGTACTACGGCATCCTGCTGGCCCTGTTCGTCTACAACCTGGTGTTGTGGCTGATGCTGCGCGACGCCAGTTACCTCTGGTACCTGCTGCACATCATCGCCTTCGGGCTGGTGCTGTTCACCCTCAATGGGCTGGGCTTCCAGTACCTGTGGCCGGATTCACCATGGTTCGCGGACCGGGCGGTGCCGCTGTCCATCTGCCTGGCCCAGGTGGGGATGCAGCAGTTCGCGCGCCATTTCCTGGAACTGCATGAGCGCTGGCGCTTCGGGGACCGGGTCGGCCTGGCAATGATCGGCTTCTTCGTGCTGCTGGCGATCGCCTCGCTGCAGCTGCCCTACCGGATCTCCACCCCGCTGGCGTCGGCGGCGGTGTTCGTGAGCATTGCCTGGATCGCTATTGAATCGATCGTGGTGATGTCGCGGGGTTACAAGCCGGCGCGGCTGTTCCTGCTGGCCTGGAGCATGTTCCTGCTCGGCACGGCGATGATCGCGGCCGTGGCGTTCGGCCTGTTGCCGAAGACCTTCGTCACCATCTATGGCGTGCAGATCGGTTCCGCGCTGGAGATGTTGCTGCTTTCGGTCGCCCTGGGCTACCGCTATGCAGCGCTGCGCAACGAGAACGAGCGCATCGTGCACCGGGCCAAGGCGGAACTGGAACGCCAGGTGGAGGAGCGCACCACCGAGCTGCGCAACGCGCTTGCCCAACTCGGCGATGCCCATGCGCGGCTGCGCGAATCCAGCCGGCGCGACGGATTGACCGGCCTGCACACCCGGGCCCACTTCCGCGAAGGCTTCGGGCAGTTGATTGCCCGCGCGCGCGCGAACGGCCGCCCGCTCTCGCTGCTGATGATCGACCTGGACCACTTCAAGCAGATCAACGACTGCCACGGCCACCTCGTCGGCGATGACTGCCTGCGCTGGGCCGCCCATGTGGTGGGGCAGGCGTTGCGTCCGCACGAGGCGCTGCTGGCACGCTTCGGCGGCGAGGAGTTCGTGGTTGGCCTGCCGGACCTGGGACGGACGGCGGCCACGGCCGTGGCGGCGGAGCTGGTGAGGCAGCTTCGGGCCTCGCCCTGCGAAAGCGGAGGACGGAGCATTGCGGTCACCGCGAGCATCGGCGTGCACGAGCTCGACCTGCTCGGAGGCGAGGACACCGACGCCGCGCTGCAATGCGCGGACGAGGCGCTCTACCAGGCCAAGGCCGACGGCCGTGACTGCGTGCGCTGGCTCCCGGAAGATGCCGTGCCGCCGCCCCGGACGCTGGCCCTGGGCTGATGGAAGGCCGGGCGCCGGGCCCGACCGCGGTCAGGCAGAGCGGGCAGCCGCCAGCACCCGGCCCTCGACCACCAGTTGCACGGCTTCGGCCACGTCGCGGTCCAGCGCGCGGTCGCGTTCGAGGAAGCCGATGCGCTCGCGGATCACTGCGTGGGCGGCGGCGACAGCAGCTCCCGGGCGGAACTCCGCGGAGCCGGCCAGCTCGTCCCGCAGCCCGGAGATCTCCGCGTGGAAGGTGCCCTGCCCCTCGGCGCCCGCCGGGATGCCGGACACCTTCTCCGCCAGCGCCCCGGAATCGCCCTCCCGGGCGAGGGCCCGCGCCGCATTGATCATGTCCAGCCGCAGGTCGAGTGCCTGGGCCGCGGTATAGAGCTCCAGGCCAAGCACCTTGCCCAGATCGTCCGCCATCGCCAGCACGTGCCGCGCCTCGTTGGCGCCCATCGACACATGGTCCTCGGCGTTCGCACTGGTCGGGATCGAGTACACCGACGCCGGCATCGCCCTGCTGGCGAGGTCGTTGACGATGGCGGCGGCGGTGTACTGCACGATCATGAAGCCGGACTCGGTCGCGTCCTCGTTGCCGATCAGGAAGGCCGGCAGGCCATCGTTGGTCGCGGGATCGACCAGCTTGTTGAGGCGGCGCTCGGAGATCGACGCCAGCACCGGGATGGCCGCCTTCACGTAGCTCATCGCCAGCGCCAGCGGCATGCCATGGAAGTGGCCGGCGGAGATCACCTGCTCCTCCACGTGTTCGGCCGCGGCATCGGGGAAGACGATCGGGTTGTCTGTCAGGGAGTTGAGCTCCACCTCCAGCACCCGGGCGGCCTGCGCCACCGCGTCGCGCACGGCCCCATGGACCTGCGGCACGCAACGCAGCGAATAGCTGTCCTGCGGCTGGTGCTTCTTGCCGCCACGGAATGGGCGGAAGCGGGTGTAGAACTTCTCGCGGCCCTGGCGCTGCGCCAGCGGCACCCAGTCCCAGCCGATATCGAAGCGCAGCGCCTGCAGTTCTTCCGTACCCCAGGACTGTGGCGTCCACGGCCTGAAGCGCGGCACCAGGTGGTACGGGATATTGGCGAGCGTCGACCCCTCCAGCAGCCTGCGCAGGTGCGCGGCGACCTCCACCTGGCCCGGATGGGGGCGGAGTGCGTGCACCTCTTCGGCGAACGCGCCCAGCCGGCCAGCGAAGGCATCGATGGTCATCGCCGCGGCAAGGTCGGCGGTGTCCAGCAGGTCCTCGAGCTTCGACAGCGCCAGCACACCACAGGCGAGCATCTGCGCGGTGCCGTTGTTGAGTGCCAGGCCCTCCTTGTACGACAGCGTGACCGGCTGCAGACCGGCGCGCGCGAGTGCTTCCGCACCCGCCAACCGCTCGCCCTGGTAGAAGGCTTCACCGCCACCCAGCAGCACGATGGCCAGGTGCGACAGCGGCGCGAGGTCGCCCGAGGCGCCGACCGAACCCAGTTGCGGCACCACCGGCACGATGCCGGCATTGAGCATGGCCGCAAGCGCCTGCAGGGTCTGCACGCGGATGCCGGAGTGGCCGCGCATCAGGGTGTTGATGCGGATGCACAGCATCGCCCGCACCACTTCCGGTGCGAACGGTTCACCCACGCAGACCGCGTGGGTCACGATCAGGTTGCGCTGCAGCTCCTCGTGCAGCGATTCGTGCGGGTTGGTGGCGTCGACCCCGGCGCCATTGCGCAGGCGCTGGTTGCCCAGCAGACGATCCGCGTTGCTGCCGAAGCCGGTGGACACGCCATAGATCGGCTCTTCGCGCCCGGCCTGTTCGGCCAGGAACTCGGCCGCGCGTGCGACCGCCGGCAACTGTGCTTCATCCAGCTCCACAGAAGCACCGTGCGCCACCGCCACCAGTTGCGGGCGCGTCAGCGAGCGGCCATCCAGGCGCACCGGCTTCACTCGCGCACCTCCACCAGCGGCTGGGCCAGCTCTACCTTCAGGGTCCGGGCGAGTTCGTCGCGGGTGACCTCGAACTGATCCTCCCTGCGCAGGTCCTTCACCGTCACCGTGCCCTTGGCGATTTCGTCCTCGCCCAGCACCGCAACGAAGCGGATGCCCGCGCGGTCGGCGTACTTGAACTGCTTGCCCAGCTTGGAAGGCTCCATCACCACCTCGACGTTGAGCCCGCCCTGGCGCAGTTCGCTGGCGACCGCCAGGCAGTGCGGGAGGCGGCTGGCGTCCATCTGGGTCACCAGTACCTGCACGGTACTTTCGGCGGCGTCGACCAGCCCCGCTTCGCGCAACTGCCAGAACAGGCGGGTCAGCCCGATGGAAATTCCGACACCGGGCAGCTTCGACTTGCTGTAATGGCTGGCGAGGTCCTCGTAGCGGCCGCCGGAGCAGATCGAGCCGATCTGGGGATAGTCGTCGAGCGTCGTCTCGTAGACGGTGCCGGTGTAGTAGTCCAGGCCGCGGGCGATCGAGAAGTTGAGTGCGTAGTCCGTCTCCGGCACGCCAAGTGCACGCACCAGTTCGAGCACCTCGCGCAGCTCCGCCACGCCTTCGCGCAGGTCGTCGTTGCCGCTGCCCAGCGCATCCAGGCGTGCCATCGCATCCGCGTGCGAGGTGGAACGGACCGAGACGAACTCCAGGATGGTGGCGACCGCACCCGGTGCCAGGCCAAATCCTTCACCGGTCAACGTGTCGCGCACGTAGTCGGCACCACGCTTGTCGAGCTTGTCGACCTCCCGCAACACCCGGGCCTGGAGGTCCGGATCAGCCACGCCCTGCGCTTCGAAGAAGCCGCGCATCAGCTTGCGGTTGTTGAGCTGGATGGTGAACCTGCCGATCGCCAACTCAGAGAACAGCGCATGGATGACGGCCGGGATCTCGGCGTCGAAACGTACGCTCAGCGCGTCCTTGCCGACCACGTCGATGTCGCACTGGTAGAACTCGCGGAAGCGGCCGCGCTGCGCCCGCTCACCCCGATACACCCGCTGCATCTGGTAGCGGCGGAACGGGAAAGCCAGGTCGTGCTCGTGCTCGGCGACATAGCGGGCCAGGGGCACGGTCAGGTCGAACCGCAGCGCCATCTCCGGCAGGCCATCGCCCGCCTTCTCCAGCGCTCCGGTGGATTGCACGAAGTACACCTGGCGCTCGGTCTCGCCGCCGGACTTGGTCAGCAGCACCTCGGAGAGCTCCATGACCGGGGTTTCCACCGGCAGGAAGCCGAAGCGCTCGAAATTGCGGCGGATCGTGTCCAGCATGCGCTGGAAGGCGATCTGGTCGGGAGGCAGCAGCTCCATGACCCCGGGCGGCGTACGCGGCTTGATCAAGCGGGACTCCAGGTAGAGAGGTTTGGCGGGTATCCCGACAGTTTACCGGCCGGCGTCGCCTGCCGCTTCAATCACCGACGGGGCTATTGCCTCGCCCTGCGCCAGGGTCTAAAATGCGCGGCTCTGCAGTCGGGGTGTAGCTCAGCCTGGTAGAGCGCTACGTTCGGGACGTAGAAGTCGCAGGTTCAAATCCTGTCTCCCCGACCATTTGCAGCAGAACGACGTGGAAGCCGGCCCAAGGGTCGGCTTCTTGCGTTCTGGGGACGGCTTCCGCCTGCATCTTCGTTACACGGGTCCCGATAGAGTGCCGACGATGGCAGCCCCCGGCATCCGCAGCAAGACACGCGATCCCCGCCCGCACACGAGGCTGGCGGGCATGCTGAAGATCATCTTCCGCGACCCGATGAGCCTGCTGACGCCTGCCCAGCGCGGGCAGTTGCTTGCCAACCAGTTGGAAGCGTCGCGGCCGGCATACTCGGTCCTGCTGCTCATGGGGTCGGCCCTGCTGGTACTGCTGGCGGGGCTGGAGGTGATGGGATGGGTGCCCGGCATCGGCTATCCGCCGGCACTGACCGCACTGGGGGCCCTGGGGCTGAGCTCCTTCTCGGTAGCAACGCTGCGCGTGCAGAACAACGGGGTGCTCGCGGCGACGCTTCTGGTCTATGGCGGCGGGCTCGCCTCGCTGATGTCGCTGCCACTGGACCCCGACACCATCCCGCCCGAGTTCCGCACCGCTCTCTTCGACCTGTTCCCGGTCGCCGCCCTGGCCCTGACCGTGCGGCGTACGGCGGTGCTGATGATCGTCGGACTGTTGGCGATCGTCGCGGTGCTGCGTATCGCCGTGTATCCGAATCCGGAGTCCGGGCTAGCTGTGTAAACCCAGCACGTTGTTCAGCGGGATGCGGGTAATGGGCGGCTTGTAGCCAAGACTGGCGTGTAGCCGATGCCAGTTGTAGTGGTGCAGCCAGCCCGGGAGGGCGCCTGCGCGCTGTTCGGAGTTGGCATAGGAGCGTGCGTAGGCCCATTCGCGCAGGCAGGTCTGGACCAGCCGCTCGGCCTTGCCGTTGGTACGCGGGGTATAGGGGCGCGTGCGCAGGTGGCGCATGCCGAGCCGGTGGACCAGGCGGCGGAAGCTGCGCGATCTGTAGCAGGCACCGTTGTCGGTCAGGAC
>NZ_FUXP01000004.1 GCF_900167055.1 Lysobacter spongiicola DSM 21749 | reverse complement strand
GAGCCAGGATCAAACTCTTCACTTGAAGTTTCCGGCTCGGACCGAAGTCCTCGCCAATGCTTTGAGTGCAGTGTCGTCCCAGCCCAAATTACTCTTCACGCGCATCTTGCGATGCTTGTTCTTGATTCATTTGGACTGTGTCGAACATCTGCGATGGACAACCATCCACCCGCCAGACGTCCGCACAAGTCACCTGCGCACACTGTCAAAGATCCTTGGAACCGGCCTCAGCGCCTGATCCCGTACCCGTCACCGAAGTGCCCGAGTGAGCCGCACATCATACAGCAGATTTCGTGGCCGTCAACACCTCAACTTCCACTTTTTCCTGCCGATCCCCGCCGTGGCCGACTGCTCCGTGGCGGGCCGCGCATTGTGCACGCCTTGTGACGGATTGGGAAGGGGGATCGACGAAATTTTTTGCGTTGTTGCGGCGGTGATGAGCGCGACGTTCAGCCCTGCACCAGCCGCACGCGTGCGAACGTGCGCTTGCCGACTTGCAGGACGCCCTCAAACCCCGGAACGAGTACCCGCTGTAGGTCCTCCAGGACCTCGCCGTCGATCCGTACCGCCCGCTCCTTGAGCTTGCGGTTCGCCTCGGAATTGCTCGGCGTCAGCCCGGCCGCCGTCAGCAGCGCGGCAATCCGCAGGCCCTCGGCCGGCACCGCCACGTCGTTGAGCGGCAACTGGGAGGTGTCGCCCTGTCCGCGCACGGCGGCGTTCCACCCTGCAACCGCACGGTCGGCGGCGTCGGCACCATGGAAACGCGCGGTGAGCTCCCGCGCCAGCCGCAGCTTGAGGTCGCGGGGATTGAGCGCGCCGCTTTCGATGTCACGCCTGAGGCCCGGCACCTCGTCCATGCCGATCTCGAAACTCAGCAGTTCGATCCAGCGCCACATCAGAGCGTCGTCGATCTTCATGGCCTTGGTGACCATGTCGATGGGCGCCTCGTCGATGCCGATGTAGTTGCCGAGTGACTTGCTCATCTTGTGGACGCCGTCGATGCCTTCCAGCAACGGCATGGTCAACACCACCTGCGGCGCCTGCCCGGCGGCCTCCTGCAGGCCGCGGCCCATCAGCAGGTTGAACTTCTGGTCGGTTCCGCCGAGCTCGACGTCCGCCTGCAACGCCACCGAATCGTGCCCCTGCACCAGCGGATAGAGGAACTCGTGGATCGCGATCGGCTGCTGCGCTGCATGGCGCTTGGCGAAGTCGTCGCGTTCGAGCATGCGGGCCACGGTGTGCTGGCCCGCCAGCCGGATCATGTCGGCGGCGGACATCTTCCCGAACCACTCGGAATTGAACCGGACCTCGGTGCGGTCGCGATCCAGCACCTTGAACACCTGCTGGGCATAGGTGTCGGCGTTCGCCAGCACCTGCTCGCGGGTCAGCGGCTTGCGGGTGGCGCTCTTGCCGGACGGGTCGCCGATCATTCCGGTGAAATCGCCGATCAGGAAGATCACCTGGTGGCCGAGGTCCTGGAACTGACGCAGCTTGTTCAACAGTACGGTGTGACCCAGGTGCAGGTCCGGCGCCGTCGGGTCGAAGCCGGCCTTGATGCGCAGGGGCCGGCCCAGCTGCAGGCGGGCGACCAGTTCGTCGCGCTTGAGGATCTCGTCGGCGCCGCGGCCGATCAGCTCAAGGGCAGAGTCGATGGAAGTGGTAGGCGTGGCGTTCGTCAGGTCGGACAAAGGGCGTGCTCGCAGCAGAACGGGCGAAGCACTTGGCGACGGCCGTCGTGAAGAAAAGATAACTGTGTCGCGTTTCCCGCCAAACGTAAAAATTCCATTCAGCTCAAGGGTTTGACGCGTACTTCTCGCGTGACTATGGTAACCCCGCGACGCCGCTTTCACATCCGCGCGCCGGGAGAGACCACGAATGACATCACCGAAGTCCGGGCCTGCGCGGCGCGAACACCTGAAACAGCTCCGCGAAGCCGCCCTGCACCGCCCGGTGCTGGCACGACAGTTGTCCGACGGGTTCAACGGCCGCTGGTCGCGACGACAGTGGGTGCAGGCCAGCCTGTTCGCCACCGTCGGCATGCTCGTCGCCGCCATCGTCCCCGGTTTCGACCATCTGGAAACCGGTGCAGGCGCGATACCCCGGCAATCGATGACGTTGCCGCTGCCTCCGCTGCCGGCCCGCAGCAAGCAGGCCGAGGCGTTCGACAGCTGGCAGATCGTGCGCGTGCAGAGCGGCCAGACCCTGGGCGAGATCTTCGGGCAACTCGACGTCCCGGCAAGCACCATGTACCGCATCCTGGAACATCCGGGTGCCAGGGATGCGCTGAGCCGGCTGCGGCCGGGCACCGAGCTGGCGTTCGACATCCCCGCCACCGGCGGGCTGCGTGCCTTCCGTTTCGACCGCGACGACACCCACCGGGTGGAACTTGCGATCACCGGGGACGCCATCTCCGAAACCGTCATCGAACGCCCGAGCCAGACCCGCACGGTGGTGACCACCGGCGAGATCAGCAGCTCGCTGTACGCGGCCGCGCGCAAGGCGGGGCTCTCGCCCGCCGCGATCTCGACGATGACCGATGAGATCTTCCAGTACGACATCGATTTCAGCCACGCCCAGAAAGGCGACCGCTTCAGCGTCGTCTATGAAGAGACCTGGCGCGAAGGCGAGCGCATCGGCACCGGCAACATCGCCGCTGCCACGTTCACCACCGGCGGCAAGACCTATTCGGGTTTCCGTTTCGAGCATGACGGCAAGGTCGGCTACTACACCGCCGACGGCCGGCCGCTGAAGAAGGCCTTCATCCGCATGCCGATCCCGTACGCGCGCATCACCTCGGGCTTCAGCAAGGCGCGCAAGCACCCCGTGCTCGGCCGCACCCGCGCGCACCAGGGTGTCGACTACGGCGCCGGCACCGGTACCCCGATCCACGCCGCCGGCGATGCCCGCGTCTCCTTCGTTGGATGGAAGGGCGGCTACGGGCGCACCGTCGTGCTGGACCACGGCAAGGGCTACACCACGCTCTACGCGCACATGTCGCGCTTCGGCAAGTACAAGCCCGGCGCCACTATCAAGCAGGGCACGGTGATCGGCTACGTCGGCGCCTCCGGGCTGGTGACCGGCCCGCACCTGCACTACGAATTCCGCATCAACGGCGTGCACCGCAATCCGCTGACGGTCACCATGCCGCCGCCGGAGCCGCTCAAGGGCGCGGCGCTCGTCGCCTTCCAGGCCAGTACCGCACCGGTGGTGGCACGCATGCAGCAGGTCGAGCAGGTCCGCTACGCGCAGGCCGAGTCCGAGCCGGCCAAGACCAGCAAGGTCGACAAGAAGGCCTGACATGGCAGTACAACCCGGGGCGCCGGCAGAGCTCTATGTCGGTCTGATGTCCGGGACCAGCGCCGATGGCATCGATGCGGCGCTGGTGGAGTTCGTCGCCGATGGCGGCTGCATCCTTCGGCTCGGCCACACTTATCCCTGGGATCCTTTGGTCCGCGCACGCCTGGTCGAGCTTGGCCAGGGCGGTGCCGCGCACTCGCTCGAAGAACTGGCCACGCTCGATGTGCGCGTCGCCGAGGCCTTCGCCGACGCCGCGCTGGCACTGCTGGAAGACGCAGGCCTGGGCGCCAGTGCCATCCGGGCGATCGGCTCGCATGGCCAGACCGTGCGCCATCGCCCCGCCGGAGCCGCGGGAGACCAGCGCCACCCGTTTACATGGCAGATCGGCGACGGCAACGTCATCGCCGAACGTAGTGGCATCGCCACCGTCGCGGATTTCCGGCGGCGTGACGTCGCGGCTGGCGGCCACGGCGCGCCCCTGCTGCCGGCGCTGCACGCCGCGGTCCTGCGCTCGCACGACGAGGACCGGGCGGTACTCAACCTCGGCGGCATCGCCAACTTCACGCTGCTTCCGGCTCAGGGCGAGGTCCGCGGTTTCGACACCGGCCCCGCCAACGCGCTGCTCGATGCGTGGTGCGCGATCCACCGCGGCGTCGCCTACGATGCCGGAGGCGCCTTCGCCGCCTCGGGCCAGCCCGACCATGCGCTGCTGGAGCGGATGCGCAGCGACCCGTGGTTCCGGCTACCGCCACCCAAGAGCACCGGGCGGGAGCAGTTCCATCTGGAATGGCTGCGCACCCACCTGGGAGGCAACGAACGGCCGGAGGACGTGCAGGCCACGTTGCTGGAGCTGACCGCGGCAACCGTCGCCGATGCACTGCTGGCGCATCAGCCGACCACCCGCCGGGTGCTTGCCTGCGGTGGCGGCGTGCACAACCCGTTGCTGATCTCCCGTATCCAGGCACGCCTGCCGGATGCCTCGATCGAATCGACCGCAGGGCACGGGCTGGACCCGGATTTCGTCGAAGCCATGGGCTTCGCCTGGCTCGCCCGCCAGACGCTGCTCGGGCTGCCGGGCAACCTGCCCAGCGTCACCGGAGCGCGTGGCCTGCGGGTACTGGGCGTGGTCTACCCGGCGGCGTGACGTCCGGCCGGAACCGGTGCCTCGGCACCATCCGATTTTGCCCGCCCGATCAACGAGAAGCCCGGATCGTCCTGGATCGACTCCAGCGCTGCGATCGCCGCCTTGAGGGCGTCGGCATCGGAGTCATCGAAGCGCGCCTTCATTTCGGCCTCGCAGGCAAACAGGCCGTGCTCGAGCAGGTGCCCGATGGCCTCGCGCTCGGTGCGACCGGACGCTTTCGCATATCGCCGGATCCGCTCCAACAGCAGCGAGTCCACCTCCAACAGCAGGTTTTCGCTCATGTCTCCCTCTCCTCCCCTGCATCCCGGAGTTTACGCGCTGCCAGGGGCTTCGGCGACCGGTGCGGCCGGGGGCCTGCGCATGACCAGCAACAGGCACAACAATAGCGCGGGCAAGCCGAGCAGTGCCGTCCCCACGAAGAACAGCGCATAGGCGTCCAGCAAGGTGCGGCCGACCTCAAGGGATTCGACCGCCACGCCAGACATGCCTTTGAGCACCTTGCCCAACAACGCGTAGAAAGAACTCAGCAGGGCGTACTGGGTGGCCGTGTAACCGACGTTGGTGAGGCTGGACATGTAGCCGACCAGTGCCACGCCGGCGAAACCGGTGGAGAAGTTGTCGATCACCATCGCGATGCTGAAGACGGTGGCGTCGGCGCCGTGGTGGGCCAGGTACGCGAAGGCCAGGTTGGAGCCCGGGCCGAGGATCGCGCCCATCAGCAGCGTGGCGACGAAGCCGAACCTCACCGCGAACAGCCCGGCCGCGGCGATCCCGCCCAGCGAGGCGAACAGCCCGATCGAACCGCGCACCGCGCCCACCGTCTCCTTGTCGATGCCCAAGTCGGCATAGAACGGATTGGCCATCGGACCCATCACGAAGTCGGGCAGCCGGTACAGGCTGATGGTCAGCAGCATCAGCAACGCCCAGCTGCCGTGCTGCTTGAAGAAGGCGATGAACGGACCGGCCACGGCATCGAACAATCCCCGCCCGGTCATCAGCGAACCATGCGTGGTTGCCGCCCGCAGCGCGGCCGCGGGCTCGCGCGCCAGGAACGTGGCCAGCAGGCCGAGTCCCATCGCCATGGCCATCGCCTGGTAGGAAATCGACCATCCGATATAGGCCGCCAGGATCAGGATCAACGCGTCGGTGACCAGCAGCGCGGCACGGTAGCCCAGCTGATAGCCGGCGCTGAGTAGCGCCAGCTCCTCGCCGTTGTTGGAGCTCTCGATCCGCCAAGCGTCGATCACGATGTCCTGGGTCGCCGACGCGAAGGCCGCAACCAGCGCCATCACGGCGAAGGCCATGAGGCCGCCCTCGGGCTTTACGATCGCCATCCCGGCCAGCGCCAGGATCACGGTGATCTGCGACAGCGCCATCCACCCCCGGCGGCGGCCGAGCCAGCGGCCCAGCAGTGGCGCATCGACCTTGTCCACCACCGGTGCCCACAGGAACTTGAGCGAATAGGCCAGGCCGACCCAGGACAGGAAGCCGATCGCCGACAGCTCGATGCCGCCCTCGCGCAGCCAGAAGCCCATGGTGTTGCCGACCAGCATGAACGGCAGGCCCGAGGCGAAGCCCAACAGCAGCATCACCGCGACCTTGGGCTGCCCCAGCCGGCCCACCACCTGCCGCCAGCCCGGCCGGGCCGCGGGCGCTACGGCCGTCGTGTCAGAGGTCATAGTCGACGGTGTACGGGGCATGGTCGGAGAACCGCGGCTCACGCAGGATCGAGCAGCCGCGCAGGCGCTCGGCCAGCCCGGGCGTCACGAACTGGTAGTCCAGCCGCCAGCCGACATCCTTCGCATAGGCGGCGCCCCGATTGCTCCACCAGGTGTAGTCCTGCGCCTCCGGGTTCAGTGCGCGATAGGTGTCGACCCAGCAGGGCCCGCCATCCCCGCCTTCGCCGCACAGGCCGTTGAGCCAGTCGCGCTCCGGCGGCAGGCAGCCGGAGTTCTTCTGGTTCGACTTCCAGTTGCGGATGTCGAGCGCGCTGCGCACGATGTTCCAGTCGCCGCACAACACGTAGTCGCGGCCGCTGGCCAGCCATTCCTGCAGCTGCGGGCGCAGCCAGTCCATTACTTCGAACTTGAAGCCCTGCCGCAGTTCGCCCGACGAGCCGGACGGGATATAGAACGAGACCACGCTGAGGTTGCCAAAGCGCGCTTCGATGTAGCGGCCTTCTTCGTCGAACGGCTCCCAGCCCATGGCCGTACGGACTTCGTCCGGTTCCCGCCGGGTGTAGATGGCGACCCCGCTGTAACCCTTCTTGGTGGTCGCGTCGCGGAAGAAGGCGCGATAGCCCTCGGGCAGGAACTCGGGGCCGGCGAGCTGGTGTTCCTGCGCCTTGGTTTCCTGCACGCAAAGCACGTCGGCGTCCTGGTCACGGAACCATTCGAAGAATCCTTTCCTGGCCGCGGAGCGGAGGCCGTTGGCGTTGAAGCTGATGATCCGCATGGACGGTCCTGCATGGGGGTCCGGCGATCATAGCAACGGCCCCGCCGGTCGGGCCGGCCACGGCGGCGCTGGCCTATCATGCATCCCTCCATCCAGCCCCCGTTCGCCGCTGGGGCCAACCGCGAACCCGGACCCGACCATGACCGACCACCGAACCCGATTCCTCAGGCTTGCCATCCAGTCGGAGGCACTGCGTTTCGGCGAGTTCACGTTGAAATCCGGGCGCACCAGCCCGTACTTCTTCAACGCCGGCCGGTTCGACAGCGGCGCGGCCCTGGCCGGCCTGGCGGGTTGCTACGCCGATGCGATCGACGCCGCCGGCGTCGATTTCGACCTGCTGTTCGGCCCCGCCTACAAGGGCATCCCCCTGGCCACCGCGCTCGCCTGCGAGTACGCCCGCCGCGGCCGTGACCTGCCGGTGGCGTTCAACCGCAAGGAAGCCAAGGCCCACGGAGAGGGTGGGCATCTGATGGGCGCACCGCTCGAAGGCCGCCGCGTGCTGGTGGTGGACGACGTCATGACCGCCGGCACCGCCGTGCGCGAGGCGTTGGCGATCATTGAGGGGGCTGGCGGCCAGCTGGCCGGCATCGTGATCGCGCTGGACCGGCAGGAAGTGGTCGACCCCACCCGCAGCCGACGCTCGGCGGCACAATCTGTCGCACAGGAGCACCGCGTGCCGGTGGTCGCCGTCGCAAGCCTGGACGACCTGCTGGCCATGGCCGCCGACCACCCCGGACTCGCGGCCCACCGGGAGCAGTTGCTGGCCTACCGGGACGCCTACGGCAGCGAGGATCCGGGCGCGGCGGCGTAACCGCGGCTTGGCCCGACTCTTGCGTCACCTGTACCTGATAGCGACAGCGTCACGGAACAGGCCCACATGAACAGCGCCACCCTCCGCTCCATCAGCCTCGTCCTCGGCACCGGCCTGCTGGCCGCGTCGATCCCAGCCTTCGCACAGAAGCAGAAAACCGTCGAGAAGAAGATCTACTGCTGGGACGAGAATGGCAGCAAGGTCTGCGGCGACGCGCTTCCGGCAACCGCGGTCGACAGTGCCCGCACCGAATTCAGCGCCTCCGGCATGCCGACCCGCCGCGTCGACCGCGCCCTGACCGATGAAGAGCGCAGCGAGGCGGCACGGCTGGCCGAGCAGCAGCGGCTGGCCGCGCTCGAAGCCGCCGCGGAGATCAGGCGGGAGCTGGCCATGGTCGAGTCCTACGCCAGCGAGGACGAGCTGCAGCGCGCCTTCAACCACCGCATCGAACTCATCCGTTCCAGCCTCGAGACCTCCAGGCTGGGCATCGACGGTGCGCGCCGCAGCCTGCTCAGCCTGCTGCAGCGCGCGGCCGAAACCGAACTGGCGGGCAAGCCGGTGAGCAAGGCGCTGGGTAACCAGATCCTCGCCCAGCACCACAGCCTGAGGCAGCAGCAGGAAGTCCTCGAGCAACAGCTGCAGGAACAGCAGGCGATGGACGAGGAGCTGACGTCCGCGCTGGAGCGCTACCGCGAGCTGAAGACCACCGACAGCAACGGGCGCGGCTGAACGGCCGGGACGCGGGTCCCGGCCCACCGGTATCAGAACGGCAGTTCCAGCTCCGGCGCAACGCCGAGCAACTGGGCCCTGAAGGCCTCCTTGATGCGCGCCATCGCCTGGTTGTTGTCGGCGTCGAAACGCAGCACCAGCACCGGCGTCGTGTTCGAGGCACGCACCAGTCCCCAGCCGTCGGGCCAGTCCACGCGCAGGCCATCGATGGTCGACAGGCGTGCTTCGTCGAAGGTGGCACTGGCCACGAACTTCTCCACGAAGGCATGCGGGTTGTCACCGGGTGCCGGCACCTTGATCTCCGCGGTGGCGACGCCGTCGGGCAGCGCGTCGAGCACGTCGCTCGGGCGCCCGCCCTGGGCCGCCAGGATCTCCAGCAGGCGGGCGGCGGCATAGATGCCGTCGTCGAAGCCGAACCAGCGCTCCTTGAAGAAGAAGTGCCCGCTCATCTCGCCCGCCAGCTCGGCGCCGGTCTCTCGCATCTTCGCCTTGATCAGCGAATGCCCGGTCTTCCACATCAGTGGGCTGCCGCCATGGCGCAGCACATGCCCGGGCAGCCGGCCGGTGCACTTCACGTCGAAGATGATCTGGGCGCCGGGGTTGCGCTCCAGCACGTCGGCGGCGAACAGCATCAGCAGCCGGTCCGGGTAGATGTTGTTGCCGTCTCGCGTCACCACGCCGAGGCGATCGCCGTCGCCGTCGAAGGCCACGCCCAGGTCGGCATCCAGGTGCGCCACCATCTGGATCAGGTCGGCGAGGTTGTGCGCCTCGCTCGGATCCGGGTGGTGGTTGGGGAACGTGCCGTCGATCTCGCAGTACAGCGGCACCACCTCGGCGCCGATGGCCTCCAGCACCCGCGGTGCGATCTCGCCGGCCACGCCGTTGCCCGCGTCCACCACCACCTTGAGCGGCCGGTCGAGCTGGATGTCGGAAGCGATCCGCTGCACGTACTCCTCGTCGATGTTGCGCTGCTCGAGGCCACCCTCGACCGGCGCGGTGTAAAGGCGGTCGTCGGCGATGCGTGCGTAGAGATCGAGGATGGCGTCGCCCGACAGCGTCTCGCCGCCGACCACCACCTTGAAGCCGTTGTAGTCGGGCGGGTTGTGGCTGCCGGTGACCGACACGCAGGAGCCGGCGCGCAGGTGATAGGCGCCGAAGTAGATCACCGGGGTGGGCGCCATGCCGATGTCGACGACCTCGCGACCGGCCTTGCGCAGTCCGGCGATGAGGCCCTCGACCAGCTCGGGGCCCGACAGGCGGCCGTCGCGGCCGACCACCACGTGTTGCTGGTCGCGCTCGTGCATCACCGTGCCGATGGCATGGCCGATGAGTTCGGCGACCGCGGGTGAGAGGTCGCGGCCGACGATGCCGCGGATGTCATAGGCGCGGAAGATGCCGCGGTCGATCTCGATACCGGTGCCCGCGCTGCCGGCCGCACTGGTGCCGGCCGCTGCGGAAGTGGTCGTGGTGTCCAGGGGAAGCTCCTCGTCGTTCTGCAGGACGTCCTGCCGTGAAGATTCCTCCAACGTTAATTCGGGCGCTGTTGCGTCGGCGTCATCGCCGCGGCGGCGACCTGCCGCCAGTTGCGGGGCGCGCAATGCGAGCAGCGCCAGCAGGACAAGCACCGCCACGGCGACGGCGCCGCCCACGGTTCCCAGCCCGAAGGGAGCCGCGGACACCGCGGGCACCGCAGCGGCCACGCGCAGCTCGCTGTCGGCTACCGGGACGGCCATGCGCTCGGCGGCGCGCGCCAGGCTGCTGTCGCCACGCTCCAGGATGCTGGCCCCCGACTGCCGCAGGGCGAGATAAGCGCTCGACCCGACCTGCGCGGTCTCCACCGGGCCCGCCACCGTCTTGAGCGGCAGGTGCACGATGCCGACGCCGACGAGCCGGTCCTGGAGACGGACGGGGCCCGCAACCGCCAGGCGCGGCCCTTCGGCGGCCTGGATCACCCGCGCCACCGGCCGGTCCTGGACCAGTGCGGTCTCGAGCGTGGCAACACGCCCGTATCCGGCTTCCGGCAACGCGGCGTACGCGGCATCGAGTTCCGGCGGCACCACGGCGCCGTCGGTGGCGCCCGGCCACCCGCCCTGCAGCAGAGCACCGGCACGGTCGAGGTCGCTTTCGGCCAGCGCCCGCTGCAACAGCGGATTGGCCAACTGCTGGACGAAACGTTCCTTCTCCTCCGACAGGTTCGCCTCGACGGCGGCCACGGCGCCGACGCGCGCAGACTGCACCGCTTCCCGGCGCGCGCCGTCGTCGTACTGCTGCCACACGCCCCACGCGATCCACGCAGCCAGCAGCAGCAAGGCGACCGCCAACGCGGTCAGCAGCGGCTTCAGTTCCGCCACCGAGACCTGCGGGCGTTCCATTTTCAAATCGACCATCGACCTTCCCCTGAATATCCCGACCGGGACTGCTCGCCCGGATCACTGCTTCCCGCGCTCAACGTACGCCGGTGTGGCCGAAGCCGCCGGAACCGCGGTCACTGGTTTCGAATCCTTCGACCACCTGCAGCTGCGCGCGCACGATCGGCAGCACGACCAGCTGGGCGATCCGATCCCCCGGCTCCACTGTAAAAGGCTCCTTGCCCCGATGCCATACGCTGATCATCAGCGGGCCCTGGTAGTCGGCGTCGATCAGGCCGGTGCCGTTGCCCAGCACGATGCCATGCTTGTGGCCGAGCCCGGAGCGCGGAAGGATGACCGCGCACAACCCGGGATCGCCCAGGTGGATGGCCAGCCCGGAGGGCACCAGCGCGGTATCGCCGGGCTGCAGTTCCAGGGACTCGTCCAGTGCGGCGCGCAGGTCAAGGCCGGCGCTGGCGGCGGTGGCATACGCCGGCAATGGCCATTGCCCACCGAAGCGCGGGTCGAGGATCTTGAGCTGGAGGGTGTGGTGCATCGTTGACTCCGTTCGTGCCGGGGCCACCCGGGGAGGGCCCCCGCGATAGGTACAACCGGGGATGGCTCAGCGGGCTGCGACCAGGTCGAGCAGGGCGTCGGCCAGCTCGGCTTTCGAGGCCGGCCCCAGCACCTGCTCGAACCCTGCCCCGTAGACCAGCAGCGTATTGTCATCGCACTCGAAGCCGCTGCCCGGAACGCCGACACGGTTCGCGCAGATCAGGTCAAGCTTCTTGCGCTCCAACTTGCCGCGGGCGTACTCCTCGACATGGCTGGTCTCGGCGGCGAAGCCGATCACCAGGGACGGCCGTCGCGCATGGCTGGCCACCTCGGCGAGGATGTCGCGGGTGCGCACCAGCTCCAGCACCAGGCCTTCTTCGCCGGGTCGCTTCTTGATCTTGTCGCCGACAACCTGGGCCGGGGTGAAGTCGGCCACGGCCGCCGCGCCGATGTAGACGTCGACGGGCAACGCGTCCATCACCGCACGGTGCATCTCCGCGGCCGAACGCACGTCGATGCGTTCCACGCCCTCGGGCGTCGGCAGGGACACCGGGCCCGCTACAAGCAGCACCTGCGCACCCCGCCGGGCAGCCGCGGCGGCGATGGCGAAACCCATCTTGCCGCTGCTGCGATTGCCCAGGAAACGCACCGGGTCGATGTCTTCGTAGGTGGGCCCGGCACTGACCAGGATGCGACGGCCGGACAGTGATGCCGCGCTCACGCCGACTCCCGCACCAGGGCCGCAACGATCGACTCCGGCTCCAGCATCCGGCCTTCACCGGTCTCGCCGCAGGCCTGTCCGCCCGAATCCGGTCCGAGCACCATCACGCCGCGCCCGCGAAGCGTCTCCACGTTGGCGCGGGTGGCCGGGTGGGCCCACATCAGCCGGTTCATCGCCGGGGCGATCGCAACCGGCGCATCGGACGCCAGGCATAGGGTGCTGACCAGGTCGTCCGCGAAGCCGTGTGCGAGCCGGGCAATGGTGTTGGCGGTGGCCGGGGCGATGACGATGCGGTCCGGCCAGCGCGCCAGCTCGATGTGCCCCATCGCCGCTTCGGCCGCCTCGTCCCACAGGGAAGTGCGGACCGGCAGGCCGGACAGGGCCTGGAAGGTGGCGGGGCCGACGAAACGCTGGGCGTTGTCGGTCATGGCCACCTGCACGCAGGCCCCGGCGTCCCCCAGCCTGCGGACCAGCACCGCGGCCTTGTAGGCGGCGATGCCACCACATACGCACAGCAGGATCTTCTGGTCCTGGAGGGCTGGCACCTTGGGGTTTTCCTGACGCCGGAATCGACGCTTAGCTTACCCGATGCCGTGGACACGGCTGGTGGCAGCGACCCCGCCCGGCCACCAGCATGGAGGGCCGCTACAGGAGCCTTGGCATGCACATCCGGGACTGGCCGGTCGACGAGCGTCCTCGCGAGAAGCTGCTGTCACGCGGTGCTTCCGCACTGTCCGATGCCGAGCTGCTGGCGATCTTCCTGGGCTCCGGCCTGCGCGGCCGCGACGCCGTCGGCACGGCGCGCGACCTGCTCGGAGCACACGGGCCGCTGCGGGCATTGCTGGAGCGGACGCCCCGGCAATTGGCCGAGCTGCCCGGGCTGGGGCCGGCACGCGCCTGCGCGATTTCCGCTGCGCTGGAACTGGGCCATCGCCACCTTTCGGCGGACCTCGAACGTGGCGCGGCGATGACCGATCCGCAGGCGGCCGGCCGCTATTTCGCCCAGCGCCTGCGTGGGCTGCCGCACGAAGTGTTCGCGGTGATGTTCCTGGATACCCGGCACCGCTCACTGGCCTTCGAGGAGCTGTTCCGCGGCACGCTCGACGGCACCGAGGTGCACCCCCGCGAAGTGGTGCGCCGGGCCCTGGCCCACAACGCGGCGGCGGTGATCGTCGGGCACAACCACCCCAGCGGCAACCGCGAACCCAGCGCCGCCGACCGGGCCGTTACCGCGCGCCTGAAACAGGCGCTGGCACTGGTCGACCTGCGCCTGCTGGACCACTTCGTCATCGCCGATGGCCCGCCGGTGTCGCTGGCCGCGCGCGGCTGGGTCTGAACCCGTTCGCGCTCTCCCGGACGCAGCCGCGCATAGCGAGTAAAATGCCCGGTTCCGCTCCATCCGCAGGATCCCCGTGAAAGCCACCATCCGCGCGCTGGTCGCGCAGGCCGTCGACGCACTGCGCGCCAATGGCACCCTGCCGGCCGACCTCCAGACCGCTGATTTCGTGATCGAGCGGCCCAAGACCCGTGCCCAGGGCGATTTCTCGACCAACGCGGCGATGCTGCTGGCCAAGCCGGCGCGCTCCAACCCACGCGCGATCGCGCAGGCACTGGTGGACGCCCTGCCCGCGAGCGATGACATCGCACGGGTGGAGATCGCCGGCCCGGGCTTCATCAACTTCCACGTGGCGGAAGGCGCATGGCGCCGGCAGCTCGGCGAGGTCCTGTCGCAGGGCGATGGCTACGGCCGCAACCGCACCGGGAATGGCCGCCACGCCGGCGTCGAATACGTCTCCGCCAACCCGACCGGGCCGCTGCACGTCGGCCACGGCCGCGCTGCTGTCATCGGTGATTGCATCGCCCGCGTACTTGCCGCCAACGGCTGGGAAGTGGCGCGCGAGTACTACTACAACGACGCCGGCGCGCAGATCAACAACCTCGCCATCTCGGTACAGGCACGCGCGCAGGGCCGCACGCCGGAAGACGCTGGCTGGCCCGAGGACGGCTACCGCGGCGAGTACATCAAGGACGTCGCCCGCGCCTACCTCGATGGCGCCACCGTCGAGGTCGAAGGCCACAGCGTCACCGGTGCCGGCGACGCCGATGATCTCGACGCCGTCCGCCGCTTCGCCGTCGCCTGGCTGCGCCGCGAGCAGAACGACGACCTGGAAGCCTACGGCGTCGGCTTCGACGTCTACTTCCTGGAGTCCTCGCTGTACGACGACGGCAAGGTGGAGGAGACCGTGCGTGAGCTGGTGGCCCACGGCCACACCTACGAGGAAGGCGGCGCGCTGTGGCTGCGCACCACCGATTTCGGTGACGACAAGGACCGCGTGATGCGCAAGTCCGACGGCACCTACACCTACTTCGTGCCGGACGTGGCCTACCACCTGTCCAAGTGGCAGCGCGGCTACGAGCGCGCGATCACCGAGCTGGGCGCCGACCACCACGGCAGCCTGGCGCGGGTGCGGGCGGGTCTGCAGGCACTGGATGCGGGCATTCCCCAGGGCTGGCCCGAGTACGTGCTGCACCAGATGGTGACGGTGATGCGCGGCGGCGAGGAAGTGAAGCTGTCCAAGCGCGCCGGCAGCTACCTGACCCTGCGCGACCTGATCGACGAGGCCGGCCGCGACGCCACCCGCTGGTTCCTGATCGCGCGCAAGCCGGACTCGCAGCTCACCTTCGACATCGACCTGGCGCGCAGCCAGTCGCTCGACAACCCGGTCTATTACGTGCAGGTCTCGCACGCCCGCATGTGCGGGCTGATGCGCCAGCTGGCCGAACGCGGGCTGAGCTACGACGCCGCCGACGGGCTCGCCCAGCCGCTCGACCTCCAGGACGAGGCCGCGCACGAGCTGGTCACCGCGGTGCTGCGCTACCCCGACGTGGTGGAAACTGCCGGCCGGGACCTCGAGCCGCACCAGGTCGCGGCCTACCTGCTTGAGCTGGCACAGACCTTCCAGACGTATTACAACGACCACCAGTTCCTGGTGGAAGACGCCAGCCAGCGGCACGCCCGGCTGGTTCTCGCCGCGGCGACGCGGCAGGTCCTCGCCAACGGTCTCGAATTGCTGGGCGTGAGCGCGCCCGAGGTGATGTAAGTGGCAGCACGACGCGGAAAGACACAGGCTAGGCGCAACCAGGGCAACAACGGTTTGCCCGGCTGGGCCTGGATGGTGCTGGGCATCGTGCTCACCATCGCGGTGGTGATGGGCATGCCCAAGCTGCTGAAGTCCGATGGCGACGGCTTCTTCCGGCCCCGCCCGAACCCGGATGCCACGCCGGCGCCGGTCGCCGGTGGCGAGGAAGACCTCGGGGTGCCCCGCGCTGACCAGCCGCGCCAAGCGGCACCGGTCGAGGACGAAGAGCCGCAGTACGACTTCTACACGCTGCTGCCGGGCAAGGAAGTCCGCATGAGCGACGAGGAATTGGCCGCGACCCAGCGGGCCGAGGCCGAGCGCATGGCCGAGCGAGACATCCCGGCCGGCTCGCGCAACGAGGATGCCGCCGACCTTGCCCTGCCCGCGCCCGTGGTGACCGAACCGGCACCGCGGCCTGCCAGTGCCCCCGCCACCCCCGCGCCCCAGCCGGACGGCAATCGCGCCACCGCGGCAGGCGTCGGCGACGGCAGCCGCTACCTGCTGCAGGCAGGGGCGTTCCAGGCGTCCGGCCAGGCCGAAGAGTTGAAGGCGCGCATCGCCCTGCTCGGGCTCGGCGCACGGGTGGAGTCGGCGCAGATCGATGGCAAGACCATCTACCGCGTGCGCATGGGGCCTTACGGCACCGCCAGCGACCTCGCCGAGGCCAAGCGCAAGCTGGACGCCGGCGGGCTGCCGGCGATGGCGATCAAGGTCCAGTAAGCGCCGGAGACGAACTCAGCCGCGCTTGAGCGTGATCAGCGCCGAGGTGTCGGCGTCGCCGCGGCCCTTCTCCACCAGCTCGGCATAGTCGGCCAGGGCCTGCTCCAGCACCGGCAACCTCAGCCCGCTGTCGCGGGTGACGGCCTGCACGATGCGCAGGTCCTTCAACATGTGCGCGTTCTTGAAGCCCGGGGTGAACTCGCCGCGCAGCATCGTGGCGCCGCGCTTGTCGAGGAACCAGTTGCTCGCCGCGCCCGCCATCAGCGTCGGCAACAACCGCTCCGGGTCCAGCCCGAGCTTCTCGCCCAGCGCCAGGCCTTCGCAGACCGCCTCGTTGATGCCGGCCACCAGCACCTGGTTGACCGCCTTGGTCGCCTGGCCGGCACCCGTATCGCCCATGTGGCTGATGCGCGCCGCGTAGGCCTCCAGCACGGGGCGGACCTGCTCCAGCGTGGATGCCTCACCACCGGCCATCACCGACAGCTTGCCGTTGCGCGCACCCTCGACCCCGCCCGATACCGGCGCGTCGATGAAGCCGATGCCCTGCTCGGCCAGGGTCGTCGCCACCCGCCGTGCGGTCTGCACCGAAACGGTGGAGTGGTCGACCACCACCGCGCCGTTCTTCAGTACCTGGGCGAGCGCCGCCGCGTTCTCCAGCACGTCGGCGTCCAGCGACACGCATAGCACCACCACGTCGCAGTCGGCGAAGTTGTCGGCCGAGCGCGCGGCTCGCACCTTGAGCTCGGCGGCCAGCGTATCGGCCTTGGATTGGGTCCGGTTGCCGACCACCGCCAGCAGGCCGGCGTCGTGGAGGTGTCTCGCCATCGGCGCACCCATTGCGCCCAGGCCCATGAATCCCACTTTCATCCATATCTCCCGGGTCGCCGCACGGCCGGCCCTTTCTTTGTGCTGTCATGCAAGGGGCACGCATCCGCGGACGCGGCCCGGTCATCGGATCCGGTCAATCGGCCGGGGTGTCGTCGAGATAGGTATAGGCGGTCAGGCCGGATTCCAGCGCATCGCCCAGCCGCTGCGCTTCTTCGGCGGCCAGCCCGGCCGCGTCGAGCTTCTCCCGGTAGGCGGCGCGCAGGTCTTCCAGGCGGTAACCCACGTAATCAAGCATCACGTCGTTGGTGTCGCCACGGCGCTGCTGGACCAGGCGGTGCCCGTCACCTTCGACCCGCACCTCGACCGCATCGGTGTCGCCGAACAGGTTGTGGATGTCGCCCAGGATCTCCTGGTAGGCGCCGACCATGAAGAAGCCCAGCCGGTAGCTCTCGCCGGGGCGCAGGCCGTGGATCGGCATCGAGGTGTTCAACGCCTCTGCCTCCACGTAGGTGTCGATGCGGCCGTCGGAGTCGCAGGTCAGGTCGGCGATGACGCCACGCCGGTCCGGCGCCTCGCCCAGCCGGTCGATCGGCATGATCGGGAACACCTGCTGGATCGCCCAGACATCGGGCATGGATTCGAACACGCTGAAGTTGACGAAGTACTTGTCGACCAGCCGCTGGTTCAACTCGTCCAGCACGCCCTGATGGCTCTTCTCGCCGGGGCTCAGGCGCTCGCGCACGCCGTGGGCGATCAGGTAGAACAGGTCGTCCAGCCGCGCGCGGTGGACCAGGTCGATCTGCCCCAGCACGTAGGCGGACTGGCCTTCCAGGTGGAAGTGCGCGGCTTCGTGGAACAGCTCCACCGCCGGGCGCGAATCGAGCTCGGCATGGATCTCGCGCAGGTGGCGGATCACCGTGGGCTCGTCGTCGTGCACGTCCGGCACCCGGCCCTCGGGTGCCCGCTCGACCTCCGACACATTGGCGACCAGCACCGCGTGGTGGGCGGTCATCGCACGGCCGCATTCGGTGATGATGCGCGGCGGCACCAGCCCGTGTTCGGCGCAGGCCTCGGCCAGCGGCTGCACGATGTTGCCGGCGTACTGGCGCACGCCGTAATTGATCGAGTAATAGCTCCGCGAGCGGGTGCCTTCGTAGTCCACGCCCAGCCCGCCGCCGACGTCCATGAAGCGCACGTTGGCGCCGAGCTTCGACAGCTCGATGAAGTAGCGCACCGCCTCGCGCATGCCGCTGGCGATGTCGCGCACGTTGGAGATCTGCGACCCCATGTGGAAGTGCAGCAGCTCCAGGCAATCACCCATGCCGGCATCGCGCAGCTGCTTCCACAGGTCCAGCACCTGGCGCGGCGACAGCCCGAACTTGGCCTTGTCGCCGCCACTGTTCTGCCACTTGCCAGCCCCGAGGGAGGCCAACCGCATGCGCACGCCGAGGCCCGGCTTCACGCCCAGGGCCTTGGCCTCCTCCATCACCAGCGGCAGTTCGGAGGGCTTCTCTACCACGATGAAGGTCTGCAGCCCCAGCTTGCGGCCGATCAGCGCCAGCCGGATGTACTGCCGGTCCTTGTAGCCATTGCAGACGATCACGCCGCCCGGCCGGCTCAGCGCCATCACCGCCATCAGCTCGGGCTTGCTGCCGGCTTCCAGCCCGAAGCCCTCGCCGCGGTGGGACGCCAGCACCCCGGCCACGCCGGCATGCTGGTTCACCTTGATCGGGTAGACCGCGGTGTAGCCCCCCGGATATTCCCAATCCTCCATGGCGCCGGCGAACGCGGCCTGCAGCTTGCCCAGCCGGTCGCCGAGGATGTCGGGGAAGCGCACCAGCAATGGCAGTTGCGCGCCATTCGCGCGCGCCTCGTCGACGATTTCCGACAGCGCCACCTCCGGGCCCTGCCCACCGCGCGGCCTGGCGACGACCCGGCCCTTGGCGTCGACGTCGAAATAGCCCTCGCTCCAGTGTGGGATCGAATAGGTCTTGCGGGCCTGATCAATCGACCAGTCGGACATCGCGCTGCTACCAGGGGTGGGGGACGCGCATTCTATCGCCCCGGCCGGGAGGTGGCCGTCACGGCACATCCTCGACTCACGGCGTGTTGCCCCGGGGGTTGGTTACAATTCGCGCCCCCTCCCACCTGCCACGCCCTCGCCGAACCGGCCGTGGCTGCCAACACTGGACGAACCGGAATGAACACTGAGACGACGTGGCACTACGAGAACTTCGACCCGTCCGGCTCGGCCATCGGCTATCGCATCACGCGCAAGCTCGACGAGGTGCAGTCGCCGTTCCAGAAGATCGAGATCTACGAGAGCACCGACTGGGGAAACCTGATGCTCATCGACGGCGCGATGATGCTGACCAGCCGCGACAACTTCCTCTACCACGAGATGATGTCGCACCCGGCGCTGTTTACCCATGCGGACCCGAAACGGGTGGTGATCATCGGCGGTGGCGACTGCGGCACCCTGCGCGAGGTACTCAAGCACGCCGGCGTCGAGAAGGCGGTGCAGTGCGACATCGACGAGCAGGTCACCCGCATGGCCGAGAAGTGGTTCCCGGAGCTGTGCGAGTCCAACGGCGACCCGCGCGCCGAGCTGCTGTTCGATGACGGCGTGGCATACATGAAGAACTGCGAGCCCGGCAGCGTCGACATCGTCATCGTCGACTCCACCGACCCGGTCGGTCCCGCCGAGGGGCTGTTCAACAAGGCCTTCTACGAGAGCTGCTTCCGCGCGCTGAAGGACGACGGCATCCTGGTGCAGCAGTCGGAATCGCCGCTGGTGCTGCTCGACCTCATCAAGGAAATGCGCGGGGAGATGGGCAAGGCCGGCTTCACGACCTTCCAGACCCTGCCGTTCCCGCAGCCGTGCTATCCGACCGGCTGGTGGTCATGCACGCTGGCGCGCAAGTCCGGTGGCTTCGATTTCCGCGCGGACGATGCCCGAAAGGCCGGTCTTGGCAACCGCTACTACAGCGCCGACATGCACGCCGCCGCCCAGGTGCTGCCGCCGTTCGTGGCCGAGGCGCTGGCGAAGTAGCTACAAGCGCGAACTACAGCGCGTCCGCGTCCAGCTCGCCGGTGCGGATGCGGACCACCCGGTCCAGGTCCTGCACGAAGATCTTGCCGTCGCCGATCTTGCCGGTGCCGGCGGCCTTCATGATGGCCTCGACCACGGCATCGACCTGCTCGTCGGTCACGGCGACTTCCAGCTTGATCTTGGGCAGGAAGTCGACCACGTACTCGGCGCCGCGGTAGAGCTCGGTATGGCCCTTCTGCCGACCGAAGCCCTTCACTTCGGTCGCGGTGATCCCGGCCACACCCGCCTCGGCCAGGGCCTCGCGCACGTCGTCGAGCTTGAACGGCTTGATCACCGCCATGACCATCTTCATCGGGTTGCCTCCTGTTACAGGCGGCCAGAATAGCCGACGGCAGGCCGCCGCCGCAGCCCGGAAGCCCGCGGCCACGGGTAGAATCCCACGGTGCGTGTCGGGTTTTTCCGACACTGCGACGCGGTTGCCGCCTACGCCGCCTCGACGCGGGGCGGTGGAAGCTGGCGCTACTGTCGAAGGAGCCACCCCGATGATCGACCTGAACCACATCGACGACCTCGCCCGCCGCCTGAGCACCCTGGTGCCGCCGGGCCTGCGCGAGGGTCGCGACGAGCTGCAGCAGAACTTCAAGTCGGTGTTGCAGTCGGGGCTGGCGCGCCTGGACCTGGTGACGCGCGAGGAGTTCGAAGTGCAGCGCGCGGTGCTGCTGCGCACCCGCCAGAAGCTGGAAAAGCTGCAGCAGCTGGTGGCGGACCTGGAAGCACAGATCGATCCCGCCCCGGCATCGCGCCAGGCTCCGGGGTCCGATGCGGAACCCCTGGCCGGCGACGACGCGCTGCCGCGTCACTGAGCCCCCCCGTGAATCTTGCACTCGTGCACAGCCGTGCACGAACGGGCGTGCGTGCGCCCGCGGTCCGGGTGGAGGTCCACCTGGCGGGTGGATTGCCCTCGATGTCGATCGTCGGGCTGCCGGAAACCGCGGTGCGCGAAGCCAAGGATCGCGTGCGCGCAGCCATCCAGTGCGCCCAGCTGGAGTTCCCGGCGCGAAGGATCACCGTCAATCTGGCGCCGGCCGACCTGCCCAAGGGCGGGGGCCGCTTCGATCTTCCGATCGCACTGGGCATCCTCGCCGCCAGTGGCCAGGTACCGCTGGAGGCGCTGGAGGGCTACGAGTTCGTCGGTGAGCTCGGCCTGACCGGGGAGCTGCGCAGTGTCGACGGGATCCTGCCGGCCGCCCTCGCCGCGGCCGATGCCGGCCGGAAGCTGGTGGTCCCCGCTGGCAATGGCGAGGAAGCCGGGCTGGCCAGCCGCGTGGAGGCCTACACCGCCCGCACGCTGCTGGAGGTCTGCGCCATGCTCCACCGCAGCAAGACGCTGCCGGCGGCGGTCGCACCTGCGGTGACCCGCGCCGCGACCCCGGACCTGCGCGATGTCCGTGGACAGGCGCACGCCCGGCGCGCGCTGGAAGTCGCTGCCGCCGGCGGTCACCACCTGTTGTTGATTGGTCCCCCGGGCTGCGGCAAGAGCTTGCTGGCCTCACGCCTGCCTGGCCTGCTGCCCGAGGCCAGCGAAGAAGAAGCGCTGGAAGCCGCCGCCATCGCTTCGATCAGCGGCCGCGGTCTCGACCCGGCCGCGTGGCGCACCCGGCCATTCCGCGCCCCCCACCACACGGCCAGTGCGGTGGCGCTCGTAGGCGGCGGCGCGGAGCCTCGCCCCGGCGAAATCTCACTCGCCCACCACGGCGTGCTGTTCCTGGACGAACTGCCCGAATGGGAGCGGCGCGCGCTGGAGGTGCTGCGCGAACCCCTGGAGTCCGGTGTCGTCACCGTCTCCCGCGCCGCCCGCAGTGCGGAGTTCCCCGCACGCTTCCAGCTGGTGGCGGCCATGAACCCCTGCCCCTGCGGCTGGGCCGGCGATCCCAGCGGGCGCTGCCACTGCAGCCCGGACGTGGTGCGGCGCTACCGCGGCCGCGTCTCGGGGCCGCTGATGGACCGCATCGACCTGCACGTGGAAGTGCCACGGCTGCCGCCGGCGGAGCTAAGGCCCGGCGCACCGGAAGGCGAGCCCAGCGAAGACGTGCGCGCCCGGGTCCTGCGCGCCCGCTCCATCCAGGATACCCGCGCCGGCAAACCCAACGCCCGGCTCGGACAGGCCGAGACCGGCGCCACCTGCCGCTTGGCCAGCAGCGACCACGCCCTGCTCGAGCATGCCGTTGAACAACTGCAGCTGTCGGCCCGCTCGATGCACCGCATCCTGCGGGTCGCCCGGACCATCGCCGACCTCGCGGACAGCCCGCAGATCCGGACGGCACACCTCACCGAAGCGATCGGCTACCGGCGGATGGATCGGGGCTTGGCTGCCATGAGCCAGTAGAACCCGCATAATCACGAGCTATGCGCGTCCGTCGTCGAAACCCATGTCTGATCCAGATTGATGATGTTCTCGCGCTGGACCTTGGCGCTTTGCTGCGAGGGCGTTCTGAGCTGGCTGCGGATACTGCCGCTTGTTTGCTCTGTCCCATCAGCGGTCAGCGAATACGAATCCCGGACACCGAATTGCGCGTCATCGCCGGATTGACGTCGGACAGATGGCATCTGGCGACCGAAGTAGCAGCGACTCATGCTGTCCCTGTTTCTGTCATTGAAGACATGGCCGCTCGCGGCTTGGTGTGCAGCGACTCCAATGAAATTCCCGCCAAGGCCTTACGGCAAGCAGAGGACAGGCTCCACGCTGTCGGATGGCACCCTCAAGCAGCCGTACTGGAAGCGTTGAGCCGATGGCGTTCGGTCGAAGGCGAGGAGGGCGCGCGGGAACATGGCGATCTAGCGCAGCTGGAACGCCTGCGCTCGCAGGAGGCAGCGTACGGGGTCATCCCGCCCCATTTCCATATCCACCGTGACGCGAGCAGCCATCTCAAGCTCGTACATCAACCGCTCGACGGTCCGCTGGGCGAGGTGCTGACCAGACGACGGACTTCGCGACACCTGCGGACGGACACTCCGTTGCCACTGGCCGAATTCAGCCGGGTGCTCGGCGGGACTTTCGGCGCAACAGGAACGGAAACGCTTGCTCCAGGAATGGTCGCGGTCAAGCGCACGAGTCCCTCGGGTGGCGCGTTGCATCCAATTGATGCCTATCCCCTAGTTGTTGACGTGGCCGGCGTCGCCCCAGGCTTCTACCACTATCAGTCCCGAGACAACTCGCTGGCGCTGATCCGGCCGATGACCCCTGAAGAAGCGCGGCGGCAGGCTTCGGCACTTACTGCGGGCCAAACCTATTTCGGGAACGCGAGCACGCTGGTCTTCCACGTGGCCCGATTGGACCGCCACCACTGGAAGTACCGGCGTCATCCCAAGGCGTACAAAGCTGTGCTCCTGGACTCCGGCCACCTCAGCCAAACCTTCTACCTGCTCGCCACTGAAAGATCGCTGGGGGTCTTCTTTACTGCTGCCATGAACGATGGCGATGTACTGGACCTTCTGGGCCTAGACCCTCTATGCGAGATGGTTATTGGCGCGAACGGGCTTGGCTTGGTCGACACGACGGATGATCGACTTGATCTCCATCCATCGCCCTATTCTCCCGACGCTGGACGTGAACCAGTTGCATAGCCAGTACTTTCACCGTAGAAACACGGTTGGGGAAAACCAGACAGGGGAACACCTTGGCAACCAGAAACAACGCTCACAAGTTGTTGCAACGCCTCGCTACCGATGATGCATTTCGGGCCCGCGTGGAAGCAGATCCGGTAGCAGCACTCGGAGAATACGGGTTCGACATCGATCCCGAGATCGCACCTTCTAAGGTAGAGCTCCCGTCGAAGCAGGCCATTGCTGAAAATGCGGAACTGCTGAGTCGGCAGATCGAAGCGACTAGCGCGTGGATCGTTTTCTGTCGCTAGCTGTAACTGACTGCTTCGGCCGCAAGGCTTCAAGTACTGGTGGGCGCTCAGCCGCCCATTCCCCGTAGGCACGGGCCCTCCATGCCTCTGTTTGAGTCATGGCTGCGTGTTCCTCGATCGCTTCGGGATCCAGCGCTTCCGCCCGCACCAATCGGGTGAGCAGCAGGGCGGCGTCGTCGTTGAAGGGCTTGAGCTGTTCAATTGCTTCGGAGTAGTTACCGTCACGGATGTCCGATTGTGCGCGGACAATGGCAGTGAGGTTGGCGAGCACGGTCGCCGGCGAGGCGTCCGCAACCGGAGCAGCCAATTCGATCGAGCGCTCTGCCAACTCGGCGTCGCCCGCGGCCGCCGCAACAAAGCCCGCATAAAGTGCTGCAGATGCGACTGACTCCCTCGCCCGCCCCGGCGAACTCTCGAGGGCGCTGGACGCGATGTTGATGAGCTCCCGCGCGCGCTCCTTGACCTCGGGCTCAGCCAGAAGTCGCCTCTCCACCGCCAACGCAGAGGCGCGTGCAGCCCATTCGAACGGAGCACCGGGTCGAGAAAAGGAATCCCGGATCGCTTCGGCACTAGCCGCGGCGAGGTCCCATTTCCCATCGTCTGCTGCAAACGTCATGTCGATCACACGCTTCTCTACCGCGACCTGCGGTGGACCGGCGACCTCCTTAAGCATCTCCGCCGCCTTCTTGAAGTCCCTTCGCACCGCAGAGGGCATGGCAGGTTCGACAAAGCCGTTGGGAAATCCCGCCGCCCATGCCTGCGAAAAACTGGTTACCGCATCATCCACCTGTCCCAGCGGAAGTTCGGCAAGCCCGCGGTAGTAGAGGGCCGCGGGGCGGGTAACCGCCACGCTGACCGAGGCGCGATCCGAAAGCTCGCGCATCTCTGGGTATCGGTTGGCGTGATATAACCCGTGGGCGGCGTTAAAAAGCGCGACGTGATAGTCGGGGTACAGCTTCGCCAGCGCCCGCCACTGGGCTACGTAGCCTTTCTCCCACCTAAGCATCGACAGTTGCGCGGAGACGTACAGCCGCTCGCGCTCGGAGAGACGCTCTGAGTGCCGCAACGCCGCGTCCATATGCCGTAACGCGGCGCCCACGTCCGTTTTCGCGAATGCGACCCTTCCGAGCCCAATCTCCGCCATCGCAAACTCGGGATCCAGCTCCAGCGCTTGAGAGTAATGTTGCTCGGCAGCATCAAGCTGCTGGCGAGCGAACGCTTCCTGACCCAACGTGTATGCCCTTAGGGCATCCAGGCTGCTCGTGGTTACTTGCGCCAGCGGCATCGAACTCGCACGGATTTGCCTGAGCTCCTCTCCGAGACGGGAGCGCAGCGCCTCGCTTACCACCGCGACCGATTTTATGGCCGAACTCGCTCCCTGCCCTTGTGCCGACTCCGCGTAGACAGTTGCCTGAGTATGGGGGTCGATTACCTCGAGACTTACGCGAACAGGGCCTCCGGCGTCGGAAATGGTCGGTAGAAGTACTGCCCGGATACCTCCCCGCATCGCAACCTCCGAGGCTAGCGTCCGATCCATCACCACACCCTCAGGCGTACGCCCCGTCGCGGCGATGATGTCGCGCGCCCTGGCTTCTGAAAGGACGTTCACGTAGCGCGACTGTTCAAGGCTTATCCGGAGAGCAGTCGTCAAAGTACCTTCGTACCTGCTGTCCCCGGTGAGGTTCCGCAGGTCCGCCAGCACCACCCAGTCACGCTCGTTGAATGCGATGGCCGGTTGCGGGCGCATGAAGAACCACAGGCCCACCGCGATGACGGCGACTACCGCGGCCTCGGCGGCGAGTGCCGCCGGCCGGCGCCAGAGCGGGATGTCGCGCCAGGCCTTGGGGCTGCTGGGCGGTGCGCGCAGTGGGGCGATGCCGGGCTCGCCGACCTCGAATATCTGCTGCGGCTGCGGGACGCCCTTGAAGCGCCAGCGGCCGTGCGATTTCCACAGCAGGTGCTGGCCGCGTTCGCCCAGTTCGCGGGCGGCGCGGTGCGCCAGCGGTTCCGCCACGGCCGAGAGCAGGATCTGGCCGGGCCGCGCCATGGTCATCAGGCGGGCGGCCATCGGCTTGGCGAGGCCTTCGATCTCCAGCGGCTTGGCGCCGACGCGCACGGCCTCGTCGCTGTTGCGCCAAGTGAGCACTTCGCCGACATGGAGGCCGGCGCGCGCGGTGAGCTCGGCGCCGTGTGGCTCACCCAGCTCACGCAGGCCGCGGTTGTAGTCGATGGCGAACCCGAGGCCATCGATGGGGCGCTCGAACAGCAGCAGCATGCCGTCGGAGCGGTCGATCAGCCGGCCGCGCCAGCGCTCCTGCAACTGCAGGACGAGGCGGTCGTGGGCGCGGAAAAGCTCGGCAGCAGGGCCATCTCCCAGGCGCTCGACCCAGCCGGTCGAGTCGACCAGGTCGGTCAGCAGGATGGTGCGCAACTGCGGTACGCCGGTGGCGGATTCCGCGGAGCTGGCGACGATGGCTGCTGTGGCGGCTGTCATAGGGGTGTCAGGCCGGGATCGGCGCGTTGTCCTGCCATTCGACCCGGTTGCCGCCCTGTCGCTTGGCGCGGTAGAGGGCGGTATCGGCGCGGGCGTACCAGTCGTTCCACTCGCCTTCGGCGCAGACCAGGCAGGCGCCGATGCTCATGGGGCAGATCAGCGGCGGCAGCTGCGGCATCTGCAGCAGGCCATGGGAGGTGTGGATGACGAACTCCGCGTAGCGCATCACCTCTTCGCGTGTCTCCGCCTTCACCAGCAGGCAGAACTCATCGCCGCCCAGCCGGCAGGCGATGTCGTTGGTGCCGGCGACCGAGCGCAGGATGTTGGCCACGCCCTGCAGCACGCGGTCGCCGATCAGGTGGCCGTGTTCGTCGTTGATGCGTTTGAACTGGTCGCAGTCGATCAACAGCAGGCCGAGCCCGGAGGTCGCGCCGTTGCGGTGGCGCTCGCGCAGGTGTTGCAGCAGCCCGCGGCGGTTGTACAGGCCGGTGAGCTCGTCGCGGCGCACCAGCGCCTCGGTGCGGCTGAGCTGCTGGGTGGTGGCACGCAGGCTGTCGAGGGCGGACTGAAGGTCCTGGTTGCGACGGCGCAGGCGGCGGATCAGGCTCTGCTCGTTGAACACCACGCGCATGATGGCGCGGCGCAGGAAGTACGACACCAGGGTGGGATCGATCTCCACCAGGCGCTGGAACTCCTCGTGTCGGAGCTCCAGCAGCTCGCCGTCGTCGATCGCGCGGGCGTCGGCGCTGCGGGCGTGGTCGCCGATCAGCAGGCCGAGTTCACCGAAGAACTCGCAGGGCCCCAGCGACTTGGCGATCAGGTCCTCGCCGAAATCCAGCTCGATCGCGCCCTTGGCGATCACGTACATCGTGGTGCCCAGGTCGCCGCGGTGGAACAGCGTTTCGCCGGCGTAGACGCGGCGCACGCGGGCCACCGACGCGAAGAGTGCGTATTCGTCGGCCGACAGTGCGCCCTGCTCAGGATCTTGCAAGGCCGTGCCCGCATTCTGGTTGGCTGGTTCGCAGGCCAAGGGCACTGCGGGATCAACGTTCATCCCACGACCCCCGGATCCGTGGAGAGGGCAGGATAGCACCCGACTCCACGAAACAACGGGGGCCGCGGAAGGTCTCGGCCAACCGGGCTGTCAGGCCGCCGCGGCGCGGTCTCCGTGGAACTGCTCCTCCTCGGTCGAGCCCTTGAGCGCGACGGTCGAGGAGTTGCCGCCCTGGATGACCTGGGTGACCGAATCGAAGTAGCCGGTGCCTACCTCGCGCTGGTGCTTCACGGCGGTGAATCCGCGGTCGGCGGCGTCGAATTCCGCCTCCTGCAGCTCCACGAAGGCGCTCATCTGGCGGCGGGCATAGCCGTGGGCCAGGTGGAACATGCCGTAGTTGAGCGCGTGGAAGCCGGCCAAGGTGATGAACTGGAACTTGTAGCCCAGCTTGGCCAGTTCCTTCTGGAAGCCGGCGATGGTGGCGTCGTCCAGGTTCTTCTTCCAGTTGAAGCTCGGCGAGCAGTTGTAGGCCAGCATCTTGCCCGGGTACTTGGCATGGATGGCCTCGGCGAACCTGCGGGCGAACTCGAGGTCCGGCTTGCCGGTCTCGCACCAGACCAGGTCCGCGTAGGGCGCATAGGCGAGGCCGCGGCTGATGGCCTGGTCGATGCCCTTGCGGGTCTTGAAGAAGCCCTCGGCGGTGCGCTCGCCGGTGGTGAATTCACGGTCGTTGTCGTCGATGTCGGAGGTCAGCAGGTCGGCGGCCTCGGCGTCGGTGCGGGCGACGATGATCGTGGGCACGCCCATGACGTCGGCGGCCAGGCGCGCGGCCACCAGCTTCTCGACCGCCTCGCGGGTGGGCACCAGCACCTTGCCGCCCATGTGGCCGCACTTCTTGGCCGAGGCCAGCTGGTCCTCGAAGTGCACGCCCGCGGCGCCTGCCTCGATCATGCCCTTCATCAGCTCGAACGCATTGAGCACGCCACCGAAGCCGGCTTCGGCATCGGCCACGATCGGCTGCAGGAAGTCGACATCACCCTGCCCCTCCGCGTGCTGGATCTGGTCGGCGCGCAGCAGGGTGTTGTTGATGCGCTTGACCACCGCCGGCACCGAATCGGCCGGATACAGCGACTGGTCCGGGTACATCTGGCCACCGAGGTTGGCATCGGCGGCGACCTGCCAGCCCGACAGATAGATCGCCTTCAGCCCGGCCTTGACCTGCTGCATGGCCTGGTTGCCAGTCAGCGCACCCAGCGCGTTGACGAATTCTTCCTTGTTCAAGGAGTTCCACAGCTTGGTCGCGCCCAGGCGGGCGAGGCTGTGCTCGACCTGCACGGTGCCACGCAGGCGCACCACTTCCTCGGCGGAGTAGGGGCGGGTGACGCCGGCCCAGCGCGGGTCGGTGTTCCATTCATGGCGGATCTGGTCGGCGGTCGGCTGGGTGGTCATGGTGTGGCTCCTTGGGTGGCGATGGCGGGGTCTGGGGCTTCTGGTGGGGCGACGGGGCTGGGGCTTCTTTCGTTGGGGCTTTTGTAGGAGCGGCTTCAGCCGCGATCGGATGTTCGTCGCGCCCGGCTCGGGATCGCGGCTGAAGCCGCTCCTACAAGGGCACTACGGGCTGCGGGTCAGTCGAGCCGCTGGTAGGCCGGCAGGGTCAGGAAGTCCTCCAGCACGTCGGCGTGGGTGAGGCGGTCGAGCATTCCGATGGCTTCGTTGATGCGGCTGCCGCCGGGCAACGCGGCGCGGTCGCCCAGGCGTGCAGGCAGGCCGATCAGCGAACGCTCCAGCAGGGTCCAGTCGATCGGCGTGCCGTCGTCGAGGTGCAGGCGCGGCTCACCATCGCCATCAACGGCCTGGCCATGGCGCATCCACTGCCACAGCTGCGCGCGGGCGATCTCGGCGGTGGCGGCATCCTCCATCAACCAATGGATCGGCACGCAGCCGTTTCCGTCCAGCCACGCGGCCAGGTAGCGCACGCAGACCTCGACGTTGTTGTCGAAGCCGGCGCGGGTGATGGTGCCGACCGGCACGGCCAGCAGCTGGTCGCGCAGTTGCTGCTCGGTGAAGGCAGCCATGTCCTCGCGCAGCACGTGGTGTTGGTGCGGGGTCGGCATGCGCTCGTCGAAGACCTTGCGGGCCAGCGGGATCAACGCCGGGTGCGCGACCCAGGTGCCGTCATGCCCGGCGGTGACCTCCCGCAGCTTGTCCGCGCGCACCTTGGCCAGCGCGGCCTCGTTGGCCTCCGGATCGCTGGAGATCGGGATCTGCGCGGCCATGCCGCCCATCGCGTGGGCACCGCGCTTGTGGCAGGTGTGGATCAGCAGCTCGGAGTACGTCCGCAGGAACGGCTGGGTCATGGTGACCTGGCTGCGCTCGGGCAGCACCTTGGACGGGTCGGCACGGAAGGTCTTGAGGTAGCTGAAGATGTAGTCCCAGCGGCCGCAGTTGAGCCCGGCGATCCGGCCGCGCAGCGCGTGCAGGATCTCGTCCATCTCGAACACCGCCGGCAGGGTCTCGATCAGCACCGTGACCTTGATCTGGCCGCCCGGCAGGCCCAACGCCCCTTCGATGTGACCGAGCACCTGGTTCCACAGCGCCGCCTCTTCCATCGACTCCAGCTTGGGCAGGTAGAAGTACGGCCCGCGGTCCTTCGCGGCGAGTGCGGCGGCGTTGTGGAAGGCGAACAGGCCGGCGTCGAACAGGCTCGCCGACATCGATTCGCCGCCCACCTGCACGTGCTTTTCGTCCAGGTGCCAACCGCGCGGGCGCACCAGCAGCACCGCCTGCTGCCCGGACGGCTTCAATGCGTAGTGCTTGCCGGGGGCGGTGCCGTCGGGGCTGGGCCCAGTAAACTCCAGCGTGCCGGCGACGGCGTCGCGCAGCGCCTGCTGCCCGGCCAGCAGGTTGGGCCAGGTCGGCGAGGTGCTGTCCTCGAAGTCGGCCATGAAGCAGTTCGCGCCGGAGTTCAGCGCGTTGATCACCATCTTCGGGTCGACCGGGCCGGTGATCTCCACGCGGCGGTCCAGCAGCGCCTGCGGTAGCGGCGCGACCATCCAGTCGCCTTCACGGATGGTGCGGGTGTCGTCCCGGAAGCCCGGCAGGCCCTCGGCCCCGGCATCGATCCGAGCCTGCCGCGTGATGCGCTCGGCGAGGCGGGCCTGGCGGACGGGCTCGAAGCGTTCGTGCAGCCGGGCGAGGAAGGCCAGCGCGGCTGGCGTGAGCAAATGCTCCTGCCCTGCTGCCTGCGCGGTGAGCTGCACCGCGTTCGAATCGTCCGGGGTTGCCATCACTGCCGACATGCCTGAGCTCCTGCTGGGGTGGGCTCCGAACATGCGCCGGCGTGTGGTATATGACAAACAAGATTTATCAATCCGATCTATAAGTTTTTCAAATATCCTTCATGGAACGCCCGTGGCTTGGGCTTCCGGGGTTGCTGAACCTCCTCGTTACGGAGCCTTCGATGCCATCCAGGCGGCCCGCCAGCCCCCGCTTCTCCTACAAGGGCGACCGGCTCAAGCCGCTGCGTGCCTTCTGCCAGACGGTGCGACTGGGTTCGATCTCGCGTGCGGCCGAGGCGCTGTTCCTCAGCCAGCCGGCGGTCACCCTGCAGTTGCAGGCGCTGGAACGGGACATGGGCGTGCGCCTGATCGAGAGAAGCGGCCGCCGCTGGGTGATGACGCCGGAGGGCGAGGCGCTGTACGAGCTGGCACGGCCACTGGTGGAAGGCGTGGACGGCCTCGACACGGTATTCCGCGAGCGTATCCGGGGGCTGGATGCGGGCGAGCTGAACATCGCCGCCGGCAGCTCCACCATTCTCTACCTGCTACCCCGGGTGGTGGAGGCATTCCGTACGGCCTATCCCGAGGTCCGCCTCAACCTGCACAACGTGACCGGTGCGAGCGGGCTGGAGCTGCTGCGCTCGGATGCGGTCGATTTCGCCGTCGGCTCGATGCTCGACGTGCCGGCCGACCTGGACTACGCCCCCGTCGCGCAGTTCGACCCGATGCTGATCACGCCGCTCGACCATCCGCTGGCGCGCCGCAGGTCGCCGACGCTGGAGGACCTGTCGCCCTACGGACTCATCCTGCCGCCGCAGCGGCTGACCACCTACCGGCTGGTGGACCTGGTGTTCCAGCGCGCGCGGGTGCCGTACACGGTGGCGCTGGAGGTGGGTGGCTGGGAGGTGATCAAGCAGTACGTGGCAATGGGCATGGGGATCAGCATCGTCACCGCCATCTGCCTGGGCGAAGCCGACCGCACCCGGCTGGCCGCGCGCTCGCTGGCCAGCTATTTCCCGCGTCGCAGCTACGGCGTCGTGGTCCGCAAGGGCAAGTACCTGAGCCCGCAGGCCCGCGCGTTCACCGAGCTGATCCGGCCCGACCTGTTCACGCGCGAGGGGCCAAGCTCGAACGCGACGGCATCGGAACGGTGAGCCGGGAGCCTCAGAGTCGCTTCCGGCGGCGCCGGGCCGCTGGCCGTGGCGGCCCCTCCGCCGCCCGCTGCGCGTGCCACTGGAAGTCGCGGCGCGACCACAGCCGCAGGCCGAACCAGAGCATGGCCGGCAGGCTGGTCATCAAGGCGAGGTAGCGCAACGGCGTCGACAGCAGCCCATCGAGCACCGCCCGCCACGGATGCTGCGGCGCCACCCATGCGGTCGCGGCCAGGGTCATTCCCGTTTCCACCGCCACCAGCACCGTGAGCGCCCACCACTGCCCGAGGATGGCGAGCACCGCCAGCAGTGTCGGCCAGGCGACGCGCTCGAAGGCGAGCAGCAGCAGCGTGGTGCCGATGGGGCGGCCGCTGCGGTGGGTGAGCCATTCGCCAAACGGCTGGCGATAGGCCTCGCGCACCTTGCGCTGCTCCTCCCATCGGTGGCGCTCGGGCAACTGGCCACGGCGCGCAGCCCACCAGTCAGGCCAGCGGTTGCGCAGGTTGCGGAACGGCGTGCGCAACAGCGCATCGAAGTAGTGCGCGCCCTGGAGCTGGGCGATGGTCTCCCGCCACGCGGCGACGGGCAGCCGTTCCGGGCCCGGGCACTGCACCCGTGCACGCACGTGCCGCAGCCGGATGTTGCGGTAGCCCTCGGTGGCCAGCGCCAGCCCGATGAAGTGGTCTTCCATCGCCGTCAGGTTGTCGCCGCGCACTGGCTCGTAGCGGTCGAACAGATCCTTCAGGTAACGCCGGCGCCAGGCGATCGCGCCACCGGAGGGCACCGGGATCCCGCCGTGGCGGACCATGGCGCCGCGCTCCAGCAGCCCCTGCTGCAGGCGCGCGACGTGTGCGCCGCAAAGGTCGCCCCAGGCCTGCCAGCCCTTCTGCAGGAAGTCCCCGCCGGACAGCGGATCGACGAAATCATCACCGGCCAGCCAGTTGCGGAAGGCCGGCCAGCCCGACTGCCGCTTGCGGTCCGCCGGCCTCAAGGGCTCCAGCAGGCCACAGGCGCTGGCGATGCCGGCGCCCTCGTACAACCGGTAGATGCACTGCTCGATGTAGCGCGGGGACTGCAGCACGGTGTCGGCGTCGATCACCAGCATGACGTCGCCGGTGAACTCACGGGCCTGCCGCTTCAGGGTGGCGGCCTTGCCGATCGACCATTTGCGCTGGATCACCCGCAGCTCCAGGCCGTTGGCCCGGGCGAACTCACGCGCCAGCTGGCTGCCGTGGTCGCGTTCGGCCCCGCCGTCGTCCACCAGCAGCACGCGTCGCGGGGGGCTGGTCTGGCGCAGGAGGGAGGCCAGGCAATGGACGATCGTGGCCTGGTCGCGATTGGCGTGCACCACCACGTCGATGCGCGCCAGCCGCCAGTCCTCGGCGGGGTTGGGCACCACCAGGTCGGGCGCGCGCCGCAGCGCGGCCGCGGCATGCAGCGCGGCCGGCCCCGCCATGAACCAGGTGCCCGGTGCCACGGCTCAGCCGCCTTCCCGGCGAGCCGGGTGCCATGCCCGGCGAGTGGTGTCTATGCGTCGCATCCATTGCTCCGGCCCGTCGCCGAATGCGACGTGCGTCACATGGAGTACGCAAGGGTCGTGCCAATCCGGCCGGGGACACGGCCCCGGCACGGCTCAGGCGTCGTGGTATTTGCCCCGTCCCACCGATCGGTACCAGGTGCGGATGCGGGCGATATCGCTCGCCATGTCTTCGCCCAGCTGGAATACGGGGCTGACCACGATGCGCCGGTCGGGGTAGTGGAAGTACACCGGCAACACCGGTACGCCGGCGCCGTGGGCGATCTTCCAGAACCCGGTCTTCCAGTGCTCGACCGGCTTGCGGGTGCCCTCCGGCGCCAATCCGAACCACATCCGGTCACTGCCGCGGAGCAACCCGGTGGCCTGGTCCACGACCCCGCGCGCCTCGCGCCGGTTGACCGGGATCACGCCCATCCGGCGCAGCAACCAGCCGAGCACCGGCACCCGGAACAGGGTGTCCTTGCCGAGGATGCGGATGTCGAGTCCCAGTGCCAGCTTGGCGGCGAAGCCCCAAACACCATCCCAGTTGGAGGAGTGCGGTGCACCGATGAGCACCAGTTTCGCGATGTCCGGGAACTCCCCGACCACGCGCCAGCCGCCGATCCCGAGCACGGTCCTGCCGACCCATCGGGAGAACCGGCCGGGCGGCACCCGCGGCGCGTTGGGCGGCAGTTCGGGGACCACCCCGCCGCCGCTGTGCTGTGGCTGCTGCATTGTTCGCGTCGGCTCCCCTGTACCGTCGTCGCGGTCCGGCACTGTCAGTCCCAGTCGCGTCCCGACCGCCCCTGCTTGATCGTACTGCGTTCGCGCTTGCCCGCCAGCCGCCGCTCCTTCGCGCCGCGGCTGGGCTTGGTCGGCACGCGCTTGCGCGGCGCGTGCAGGCCGGCTTCGATGAAGGCGGCAAGGCGCTCGCGCGCATCCTGGCGGTTGCGCTCCTGGGTGCGGAAGCGCTGCGCGCTCAGCACCAGCACTCCCTCGCCGGTGACCCTGCGGTCGCGCCGCGCCAGCAGGCGCTCGCGCACCGGCTCGGGCAGCGAGGGCGAGGTGGCGATGTCGAAGCGCAACTCGACCGCGGTCGCCACCTTGTTGACGTTCTGCCCGCCCGGCCCCGCCGAACGCACGAAGCGCTCGACCAGTTCCGACTCGGGGATGGTGATGTTGCCGACCTCGACCATGACGGGATTCTAGGACGTCCCGCCGAAGCCATCGAACAGCGCCAGCGCCTTGGCGAACTGGGTGTCCACCGGCGCCACCGCTTCGATCCGGCCGCCATTGGGATGATCGAAGGCCAGGCGCCGCGCGTGCAGCAGCATGCGGTGGATGCCGAGCATGCGGAAGGCGCGGTTGTGGCGGCCGTCGCCATGGCTGCTGTCACCGATAAGGTGGTGCGAGGCATGCTTGAGGTGGCGGCGGATCTGGCGGAAGCGGCCGGTCTCCGGATGCGCGCAGACCAGCGCATATCGTGATGTCTGGAAGCCGGTCGAGGGCCAGTCGCATTCGGTGCGCGCGAGCACCTCGAACCGGGTGACCGCCGGTTTCTTCAGCGGCTTGCCGGGGCCGCCGTCGAGATCGTGGTCGATGGTGAAATCGCCTTCCGGCCACCCGCGGCAGACCGCCCAGTAGTCCTTCTCCACCTCGCGCGACATCACCACCTTGCCCAGCGCGGAAGCGGTCTCGCGATCGAACGCGAACAGCAGGCAGCCGCTGGTGGCGCGGTCCAGCCGGTGCACCAGGAATACCTGGCGGTCGAACTGCATGCGCAGCCGGTCGGCAATGAAGTCATGCTCGCCACGCGCCAGCGCGCTGTCGTGCACCATCAGCCCGGCCGGCTTGTTGACCACGGCCAGGTATGGGTCGGCATGCAGCACCTCCAGCGCGAGTGCCGCCGGGTCAACCGTCACGGTTCGCACCTCGTCCCCATCGCTGCCTGCCGCTTTTGTAGGAGCGGCTTCAGCCGCGATCGGCATGCGGCGCGGGCGGACGGTTGCATGGTCGCGGCTGAAGCCGCTCCTACAGAAGGCCGGGGATGCATTGCGGCGCCTACCGCCGCGGCCAGGCGGCCAGCAGGGCCCAGATGCCACCGACGCCGGCGATCCACGACGACGCCGGGACAGAGGCCCAGGTCGGGCCGCCGGCTTCGAGCCCGTACAGCACCGCGGCGACGATCAGCAGGCCGGTGCCGAGGATCGCGGCGACCGTGCGGCGCTGCGCTTCGGCGACGGTGCGGCTGAGCTCGGCCAGGTCCTGCGAGCGCATGCGCAGTTCATGCCGGCCTTCCACCTGCTGGCTCAGCCATGCGTGCAGGAGACGCGGCATCTCCGGCGCATGCGTGGCCAGTTCCGGCAGGCGCTTGCGGAACTCGCGCATGAGCCGGCCGGGGCTGTAGCGCTTGAGCAGGATGCGCTCGAGCACCGGCCGGGCGACCGCCCAGATGTCGATGCGCGGGTCCAGCAGCCGGCCGATGCCTTCGATGTTGAGCAGGGTCTTCTGCAACAGGATCAACTGCGGCTGCAGGGTCAGCTGGTAGCGCTGCGCGGTGCGGAACAGCTTGAGCAGCACCTCGGCCAGCGAGATCTCGCTGAGCGGGCGGGTGAAGTACGGCTCACATACCGAGCGCACGGCAGCCTCGAGCTCGTCGATGCGGGTGTCGGCCGGCATCCAGCCCGCCTGCACGTGCAGCTCGGCGATGCGGCGGTAGTCGCGGTTGAAGATCGCCATGAAGTTCTCGGCGAGGTAGAACTGGTCCTCGTCCGAGAGCTGGCCCATGATCCCGAAGTCCAGCGCGATGAAGCGCGGATTGGCCTTGCGCGCGGGGTCCTTGTCGACCCAGATGTTGCCGGCATGGGCATCGGCATGGAAGAAGTTGTCGCGGAACACCTGGGTGTAGAAAACCCGCACGCCCTTGGCCGCCAGCGCCTTGCGATCGATGCCGGCGGCGTCCAGCGCTTCGATGTCGTCGGACGGGATGCCGTCGACACGCTCCAGGGTCAGCGCGCGCTCGGCGGTGTGGCTCCAGATCACCTCCGGCACGTAGAGGTCGTCGCTGTCCTTCCAGAAGCGTCGGAGCACGCTGGCGTTGGCGCCCTCGCGCTGCAGGTCGAGCTCGGCGGCCAGGGTGTCGCGGATCTCGGCGACCACTTCCCGCGGGCGGATCTTGTCGGCCCGCGGATGGGTCCGCTCGACCACGCCGGCCAGCGCCTCCAGCAGGCCGATGTCCTCGGCGATGCGGCGGCGGATGCCCGGGCGCAGCACCTTTACCACCACCTCGCGCGGCGGCTTGCCGTCAACCGGTGGCAAGGTCGCCGCGTGCACCTGCGCGATCGAGGCCGAAGCCAGCGGCGTGGTGTCGAAACCGGCGAAGGCCTCGGCGACGGGGCGGCCCAGTGCCTGCTCGACGATCGCGCGCGCGGCTTCGCCATCGAAGGGTGCGACACGGTCCTGCAGCAGCGACAGCTCGACCGCGACATCCGGCGGGATCAGGTCGCGCCGGGTGGACAGGATCTGCCCGAACTTGACGAAGATCGGCCCGAGTTCCTGCAGCGCCAGCCGCAGGCGCGCACCGCGCGGCAGCTTCGCGATCTCCGCGGACGCGCGCGGCACGAACGGCCGCGCCAGCCGCAGCCAGCGCGCGGCGGGCGTACCCTCGAGCAGGTCGTCCAGCCCGTGGCGCAACAGCACCCGGCCGATACGCCAGGCCCGCAGGGCCGACCTCACGTGGCGGCCCGGGAGCGCAGCCGCGAAATCCGCGCTTCCATGCGTTCGACGTCGTCGCGCAGCCCGTCGACGTCGTCGTTGAACGCGTCCACTTCCGCGCGCGGCACCACGTCGCGGGATTCCTCGGTCACGTATTCGGCGGCCACCCCGGCGAAGTCGCGCGCCGCGCCACGGGCATGGCGTAATCCGCCGGCGATGGCATTGGCGACCTGCACGCCGATGACATCGCCGAAGACACTGGCAAAGGGTTTCTGCCAATCGGGATCGAAGCGCTCGGCCAAGCGCTGCAGGCGGCGCGCGAGATCAGCGTCGCCTTCCACCCGCAGACGCCCTACCGGCGGCGCTTCGTCGTTGCGCAGGAACGGAAGCTGCGACACCAGCCCGCCGATGGTGCTGCGCACCGACAGGTGCGGTTCGTCGGCGGGATCGACCGGCCCGACCTCCAGCCGCTCCCCGGCCACCGTTACCTGCAGCGCAAGCGGCGGCGAGGCCACGTGCAGCGCCACGCGGCGGCCATCCAGCGCGCGCAGCGCCTGGCGGGTGTCCGGATCGAGCGCGAGGGCACGGTTGAGGGCGATTTCCAGGGCCCGGCCGGCCGCCGGCTTGAGGGCGTCCAGGGGCGAGCGTCGGGGTTGGTCTTCGGTCATCCGGGCATTCTAGCGGCGGCGCCCTGGAAGAGGCTGTGTCGGGCGGCCGGTCCCGTCAGCCTGGACCTGCGGCGCCGCTTTGTCGCCATGCCTCGCGCAGCCGCGCCAGCCCCTCTTCGAAGGACACCCGCGGCCGGTAACCGAAGTCCCGCGTTGCCGGCCCCATGTCGTACCAGTGGGTGGTGGCGAGCTGCTCGGCGAGGAAGCGCGTCATTGGCGGCTCGCCCTTCAAAGGCAGTACCGTCCACAGGCCCTCGCAGGCCACGCCGATGGCGTAGGCCACGCCGAACGGCAACGTGGCGTCGACCGGCGGCGCATCGGCGGCCTGCAACAGGGCGTTGACGGTCTCGCGCATGCTGCGTGGATCGCCATTGCTGATGAAGTAGGCGCGGCCGGCGCACGCGGCCCCCGGCGCCAGATGGTCGAAGGCATCGAAGTGCGCCTGCGCGGCGTTGTCGATATAGGTGGTGTCGACGCGGTTGTCGCCGCTGCCGACCAGGCGCAATCGCCCTGCCCGTGCGCGCTCGACCAGCCGCGGCAGCAACTGGTTGTCGCCCGGGCCCCAGATCAGCCGCGGGCGAAGGGCGACGGTGGCGAGCGCCGGGCCGTTGGCCGCCAGCACCATCTGCTCGGCGATCTTCTTGGTGCTCGCGTAGGGCGCCTTCAGGTCTTCGCCATAGGGGACGCTGTCGGCGGTGCCGCCCTCCACCGGATGGGTGGCCCGGTGGGTGACGCTGGGCGTGGAGGTGTATACCAGCCGGCCGATGCCATGCGCGCGGCAGGCTTCAATCACATGCCCGGACCCGAGCACGTTGGCGCGGTGGTAGCCCTCGTAGTCGCCCCAGGCACCCGCCTTCGCCGCGTTGTGGAAGATCGCGTCGACGCCTTCCGCTGCGGCGAGTACGGCGTCGCGATCGGCAAGGTCGCCGTGATGCTGGGTCACGCCCATCGCATCGAGCTGCGGGTAGTGGCCGCGGTTGAAGCTGGCGACCTCGTGGCCACGTTCGCGCAGGCCGCGGCACAGGGCCTGCCCGAGAAAGCCACCACCGCCGGTCACCAGGATCTTCATGGGAGGAATTGTAGGTGTGTGTAGGAGCGGCTTCAGCCGCGATCGTGGAGTTGGTCGGGCGGCGGGTGGGGATCGCGGCTGAAGCCGCTCCTACAAAAGCGGGTGGAGGCGCGGTGGGAGCGGGATGTGGGGTCGCGACTTACGTCGCTCCTACGGGGGTGGGGAGGTCGCGGGGAGTGTGATGCGGGGGGCGGCCCAGGTGGCGAGTTTTTCGCGGCCGATCTTGGCGTTGTGGCGGATGTCGACGGGGAAAGCGGGATGGCGCAGGAAGTGGTGGATGCCGGCCGTGTGCGCATGCCCGGCGCCCAAGGTGCGCAACTGGCGTTCGATGTCCGGCCATTCGCGGGCACGAACGCCGGCAGCCAGTTCCACGCACAGCACGGGCACTTGCGCGCCGTCGTCCGGCACGCCAACCAGTGCGGTTCGCGCGACCCGGGGATGGGTGTTGAACACCGGTTCGACCTGTTCGGTATAGAGCGGACCTTCGCGCGCCTCCACCCGGTGCGACTTGCGACCGCAGAACCACAACCGGCCGTCGCCGTCGAAATAGCCGAGATCGCCCATGCGGTGGACGACATGCTCCGCGCCGCCTGCTCCGCGCTCGACGATCTTGGCCAGGCGCGTCTGTGCATCGCGGTTGAAGTAACTGTCGGTCGCGGTCGGGCCGGCGACGGTGATTTCGCCGACCTCGCCCTGCGGCAGACACAGTGCATCGGACCACTCACCGATGGCACCGTCGTCGACGTGGATGATGCGCACGCGGTTCGGTGCGACCGGTCGGCCAACGCAGGTGCCGGCGCCCCCTTCGGTCGCTTCCCGCGTCGCCTCCAGTTCGCGTCCCTCGACCAGTGCGACCGGCAGGCATTCGGTGGCGCCGTAGGGCGTCCAGAAGCTGGCGTCGGCGGGCAGCAGTTGGCGCAGCATCGCCACCACCCCAGCCGGCACCGGCGCCCCGGCGGACATCACCCGCTTCACCGTCGGCAGCGGCTGGCCGTGGCGCGCGAGCACCGCCATCAACGCCGGTGATCCGAACAGCTGGTTGACGCCGAAGCGCTCGATCGCCGCATGCAGCTTCTTTGGATCGGCACTGGCCGGGCGCGTCGGGTCCATGTCCGGGATCACCGAGGTGCTGCCCAGCGCAGGATCGAACAGCGCGAACGGCGGGAAGGTCGGCAGGTTCACGCCGCCGGGCACGATCCCGAACGCGTCTCGCAGCATGTCCACCTGCGAGACGAAATGCCGGTGCCGGTACACCACGCCCTTGGGAACGCCGGTGGAGCCGCTGGTGAACAGGATGGCCGCGACGTCATCGGGCAGCGTGGAGGCGAGTTGCGAACCCGCCCCGGCACCATCGCGTTCGACCTGGGCCAGGGTGCTGCCGCCCAGCCACGCGCGGCGGCCGGTGGTGACCAGCACCCGCGCCGACGACGCCCAGCCCAGCAGCCGGCGAGCCGCATGCGCGAGCGGGATGCCGATGAAGGCTTCCGGCGCCGCTTCGTCCAGGCATTGCTTCAATGCACGGCGGTCGATGCCCGGGTCCACCAGCACCGGCACCGCGCCGGCCTTGAACAGCGCGAACATCAACAGGAAGAATTCCGGCGATGGCCGCACCATCACCACGGTGCGGGTACCGCGGCCGATGCCGCGTATCGCCAGGCCGGCGGCGATGGCGTCGCTGCGCGTGTCCAGCTCGGCGTAGCTGAGGCTGACGTCGTACCTCGCAAGGCCGTCGCTGCCGCGGCTGCCGGGGCAATGCATCGCGATGCGGTCGGGCTGCGCGGCCGCCAGCCGCGGCAGCGAGGCGGCGATGTTGCAGGGCTCGTTCATCGGTCCATTGTCGACGCTCGTCGGCCGGGTTGCCACGGCACTTGCGTGCACCGTCGGAAACCGCAGAATCGCGCTTCCCCAACTGCCGACCCATGCCCCCGAGCCGGGCACCGATGAACCACCCCTGCCTGTCCTGCGGCGCATGCTGCGCCTGGTTCCGCGTCGGCTTCCACTGGTCGGAGGCGGCCCCTGAACTCGGTGGTCCGGTTCCACCCGCGCTCACCACGCCAATCGGTCCGCACCGGGTGGCGATGCTGGGAACGTTGTCGTCGCCTTCCAGGTGCATCGCGTTGGATGCCGAAGTCGGCGTCTACAGCCGCTGTTCCATCCACCCGGCGCGCCCCAGCGTCTGCCGCGAGGTGGCCGCGTCCTGGGAGTTCGGCGAGGCCAGCGAAAAGTGCGACCGCGCCCGCGTCGCGCACGGGTTGCCATTGCTGACGCCGGCGGACTGGAGCGGCAACGACCTCGCCGCCTGAGCCCTACTCCGGGTTCGCGTCGAGGAAGCGGCGGATCGCCGGCACCAGCACCGGCGCCTTGTCTTCCAGCACGTAGTGGCCGGCATCCTCGAAGGCATGCACCTCGGCCCGTGGCAGCGCCGCCTGGAAGCCGGCCAGGAAGTGGTGGTCGAACACGAAGTCCGCTAGGCCCCAGCCGATGAAAACCGGCCGGTCGGCGTAGCCCGGCAGTGCCGCGCCGGCTTCGGCCACCAGCCGCCATGCGGGATCGCCTTCCGAGAGCGGGATGTCCTGCATGAAGCGCAGCGTCGAAATCGCCTCGTCCCAGCCGCTGTAGGGCTTGATGTAGGCCCGCCGCACCGGCGCCGGCAACCGCATCTCCGTGCCGAGCCAGGCCGCACCGCGGGCGAACAGGTTGAAACGCCGGATCAGGAAGCCACCGATCTTCGAATCGCGACCCATGGACAGCTGCCATGGCATCGGCTTGGCCGCCGGCAACGGGAACGCGGCGGTGTTGAGCACCACCAGCCGGCGCACCCGCGCCGGGTCCCGCAGCGCCCAGCCGAAGCCGATCATGCCGCCCCAATCGTGCACCGCCAGCGTCACCGGCCCGTCGATGCCCAGGTGCGCGAGCAGGGTGCCGACATCGTCGACGCGGGATTGCAGCGTGTAGTCGTAGCGGTCATCGCCCGGACGGTCCGACAGCCCCATGCCGACATGGTCGGGCACGATGCAGCGGTAGCGGTCCGACAACGCCGACACCAGCCGTCGCCAGTAGAAGCTCCACGAAGGATTGCCGTGCAGCATCACCACCACCTGCCCGTCGCGCGGACCCTCGTCGAGGTAGCTCATGCCGATGCCCGGGCGGACCTCGAAGCGGGCGGGGGTGAACGGGTAATCGGGAAAGCGTGTGCTCATCGGTGGCTCGTCGGCGGCAGGCGCCGTGGGCTCAAGGTCGCGTGGGGCCGCAATGATACTGGGGCCGGCGCTCAGAACCCGTAGCGCAGGAAACCACCATCCACCGCGATGCACTCGCCGGTGATGTAGCCCGCTGCCGGCAGGCACAGGAAGGCCACCGCGGCGGCCACTTCCTCCGGCTCCCCGACCCGGCCCATCGGCGTGCGCAGCAGGACATCGTCGAGATAGTCCGGGTTGGCCAGCTTGCTGGAAGTGCGGCGGGTGCGGATGTACCAGGGCGCGACCGCGTTGACCCGTACGCCATCCTCCGCCCATTCCACCGCCAGGTTGCGCGTCATCTGGTGCATCGCGGCCTTGCTCATGCCGTAGGGCGCGCCGGTCCGCACGTGGGTCAGGCCGGACACGCTGCCGACGTTGACGATGCTCGAAGCGGCGTGCCGGGTCAGCAGTGGATGCAGGTAACGCGACAGCTCGAAGGCCGAGAACAGGTTGGTCTCGAAAATCTGCCGCCACTCCTCGTCGCCGTAGTCGGTGGTCGGCTTGCTGGTGTTGGTGCCGGCGTTGTTGACCAGGATGTGCAGGCTGCCGTCGCCGAGGTCCTCGACCCAGTCGAGCAGTTCGCGGCGCTGCTCGTCATCGCCCACGTCGGCGGCGAAGCATTCCACCTCGCGCTCGGGGAAATCCTCCAGCAGCTCGGCGCGCGCCGTGTCGAGACCTGCCGAGTCGCGCGCCGCCAGCAGCACGTTGGCGCCGAAGCCGAGCAGTTCACGTGCGATCGCCCGGCCGATGCCGGCGCTGCCGCCGGTGACCAGGGCCAGCTGTCCGTCCAGCCGCCAGCGTTTGGGGTCCATGGGTGCTCCACAGGGTCGTCGGGGTGGTCGCGCTAGGATAGCCGCGAGCCACCACGAGGACGCCCCGATGCAGCGAATCATGATCCTCTGCGCCGCCGTGTTGCTGCTCGGCGCCTGCGGCAAGCCCAACCCGCCGGACCCGGAACAGCCGCCAGAGCCGCAGGCGGCCGAGACACCAACCGCCGGCTAGGTGCCGGCGGCCGCACCCTTCACAGGGTGCAGAAGCAGTAGGCCAGCGACTTCACCGGCACGCCGGCGGTCTGCTTGAAGGTGCCTTCCAGCAGCTTCAGGTCCGCTTCCGCCTGCGGCAGCGCACTGGCCAGCACGCTGCGGGCCAGGCTGGAATCGCGCAGCAGGGCGCTGCCGATCCGGGTCTGGGCGAAGCCGGTGAAGAACTGCTCGAACGGCGTGGCCGGCTTCTCGACGTAATGCACCGGGTAGTCGCCCGGCTCGCCGAGTTCGGCGCGCGCGGCGGCATCGACGATGGCCTGCTGCAGCCCGCCCAACTCGTCTACCAGGCCGCGATCCATCGCCTGCGCACCGCTCCACACGCGCCCGCGGGCCACCTCGTCGACACCGGCCACCGGCATTTCGCGTGCTTCGGCGACCTTGCCGATGAAGTCGCGGTAACCCTTCTCGATGACCGACTGGATGACTTCGCCGACCCCGGGGTCGAGCTCGCGGGTGATGTTGAAGGCGCCCGCGAAACGCGTGGTGCCGACGCCGTCGGTGTTGATGCCCATCTTGTCCAGCGCGCGCGGGATGGTCGGGATCATGCCGAAGATGCCGATCGAGCCGGTAATGGTGGAGGGGTCGGCATAGATGCGGTCGGCGTCCATGCTGATCCAGTAGCCACCCGATGCGGCGAGGTCGCCCATCGATACCACCACCGGCTTGCCGGCCTGCTGCAGGGCGACCACTTCGCGGCGGATCTGCTCGGAGGCGAAGACTTCGCCGCCCGGCGAGTTCACCCGCAACACCACGGCCTTGGCCCGGTCGTCGTCGCGCGCCTGGCGCAGCAGCGCCGAGGTGGACTCGCCGCCGATGGTGCCCGGAGGCTGCTCGCCACCGGTGATGCCACCGGCCGCCACCACCACCGCCACGTGCGGGCGCGGGTCGGCGGCGGCATTGAGCGGCTTGACCAGGTGGCCGAGGTAGCCCTCCATCGACACTTGGCGGAATCCGCCTTCGGCGTCCGCGTCGGCTTCGCCGCGCTCGGCCAGCAGGTCGTCCAGCTGCTCGCGCGTCTTCAGGCCGTCGACGAGCTTGTGCTCCAGCGCGTAGCGGGCCAGGTCGCCCTGCACCGCGGCCACGTCCTGCGGCAACTGCTCGATGTCGGCGGCGATGCTGGCCGGGGCGATGCCACGGGCGGTGCCGACGTCGGCCAGGTAGCGGCCCCAGAGGTCGTTCATCCAGTACAGGTCGGCCTCCTTCGATTCCTCCGACGCCTGGTCGAGGATGAAGGGCTCGGCGGCGGACTTGTATTCGCCGACCTTGAACAGGTGCACATCGACGCCGAGCTTCTCCTCCAGCCCCTCGCGGTAGTACTGGCGGTAGCGGCCGAGGCCCTCCAGCATCAGGCCACCCATCGGATCGAGGTAGATCTCGTTGGCCTGCGCGGCGATCAGGTACTGCTCCTGGCCCATGGCTTCGGAGAACGCGATCACCTGCTTGCCGCTCTCGCGCAGGCGCGCCACCGCGGCGGCGACCTCGCGACGGCTGGCCATGCCGCCGCCGTACAGGCCGTCGAGCTGCAGCACCACGCGCTCGATGCGATCGTCCTCGCGCGCCTCGTCCAGCGTGCGCAACAGGTCGCGCAGTTGCACCTCGGTGGCCTCCTCGCCCATCGCGCGGGTGATCGCGCGGGTGGCCGGGTCCACCGTGTACTGCTCCACCAGCATGCCTTCCGGCTCGATCACCAGGGTGGTGCGGTCGAGCAGCGGCTGGGTGCGGTCGCCGGCGCTGAGCGCGGCCAGGATCGCGAACAGCAGGAAGAAGAAGATCAGGTTGAAGATCAACCTGCGGGTGAAGTTCATCGCGTCCCACAGGCCGATGAAGAAGCGTGCGATCGGGCCGCGACGGGAAGGCTGGTTCATTGGTGGAAACTCCATTGGATCCGCGAAGCCTACCGGAGTGGCCGGGCGCGCTCACCCGTCATTGGTCACCCGTGCCATCGCCACGGGGGTCGCGGTGGCTGAGCGGTTCAGCAAAGGCGCCAGCTTTTCGGGACTGCTGGAGCGGCGCAGGCGCAGGCCGAGCAGAATGGCGGCCACCACCAGCCCGGCGATCAGCCCGACCCACATGCCGCGCGGCCCCCAGCCCAGCGCCAGGCCCAGACCCGCCCCCAGCGGCATGCCGATGCCCCAGTACGCCAGGCCCGCCAACAGCATCGGCATGCGGGTGTCGCCGAGGCCGCGCAGCGCGCCGGCCGACAGCACCTGCAGCCCGTCCGGAAACTGGAACGCGGCGGCATACAGCAGCAGCGCCGCCGCCAGCGAAGCCACCGCGACATCGGCGGTGTAGAAACCGACGATCCAGTCGTTGCCCAGCAGCAGCACCGTCGCCGAGAACAGCTGGGTGCCCAGCACGATGACCAGCCCGGCCTTCGCCGCGCGGCGCACCCCGCCCGCATCACCGCGCCCGACCGCGTGGCCGACCCGCACGGTGGTGGCCTCGGCCAAGCCCATCGGGATCATGAAGCACAGGCTGGCGACGTTGATGGCGATCTGGTGCGCCGCCGCCGGTATCTCACCCAGACGGCCGATCAGCAGCGCGGTGGCGATGAACAGGCCGCCCTCCATCGCCACCGTCACCCCGATCGGCAGGCCGGTCCACAGCAGCTGCCGGATTGGCGGCCAGCGCGGCGGGTCGAAGCGTGCAAAAAGCCGCAAGCCGGCAAACCGCGGCGAGCGCCGCAGGTAGACGATGAAGGTGATCGCCTGCGCCCACAGCATCACCGCCGATGCAATGCCGGGGCCGCCGGGGCCGAGCTCGGGCAGGCCGAAGGCGCCGTAGGTCAGCGCATAGCCCATCGGCACCAGCAACAGCAGGCCGCCGAAGCCGAGCACCATCGTCGGCATCGTGAAGTGCAGGCCGTCGGTCAGGTAGCGCATGCACAGGTACAGCGTCAGCGCCGGCACGCCCCAGCGGATGCCGTGGATGAAGGCGGTGGCGCCGGGGATGATCTCCGGCGCGATCCCCATCGGGCCCAGCGCGTGCACCACCACGGTCATGAAGCCGAACAGCAGCAGGCCCAGCCCCGCCGCCAGCCACAGCGCCTGGCGGAACAGCGCGCCGACCTCGTCGCGGCGGCCGCTGCCATCGAGCTGCGACACCGCCGGCGGGAACGACATCAGCGTGCCCATCGGCACCATCATCGGCAGCCAGAACAGCGCCGTGCCCACCGCGACCGCCGCCAGCGTATCGGTGCCGTGGTGGCCGGCGATCACGCTGTCGACGAAGCCGATCAGCCCGGTCGACAGGTGGCCGAACACCAGTGGCGCAGCCAGCACGCCGGTGCGGCGCACTTCGGCACCCAGGCGCGGTGGCGTCGGCGCGTCGATGGCGGGGGTGGGGAACATGCAGGCGGGCGCGGCGCTGGCGCCGGGTCGTGGCGGCCCGCTATCTTAGCCGCCGCCGTCGCGCGCCTGCCGCGATGGCCCACGCGCACCGGAGGGGGTGGCTGCATGAACGACACCACGATCGACGCCGGCACCGCCCCGGCCCCCGACGCCGGCCCGCCGGCGCCGAAGACCTGCGAGAACTGCGACACGCCGTTGCAGGGGCACTACTGCCACCACTGCGGGCAGTCGATGCACAACCCGATCCGCCACGCCGGCCACGCCATCGAGGAGTTCTTCGAAGCGTTCTGGCACCTGGACGGGCGCGTCTTCCGCACCCTGCGCGACCTGATGGTTCCCGGGCGCGTCGCCTGCGGCTACATCGAAGGCCACCGCCAGCGCTACATCGCGCCGCTGCGGCTGTTCGTGATCCTCAGCGTGCTCGCCTTCTTCATCGGCCAGCTCAGCCTGGACCTGGACTCGACGCCGATGACGGTTGGTGTCGATGTCAGCGAGATCACCCAGGCCACCACCGAAGAAGAAGTGCGCGAGATCCGCGACCGCATGCTGGCCGACCTGGAACAGGCTCGCGAGGGCGCCCGGCAGGTCCCCGGCGTCGATACCGCGCTGATCACGACGCAGGTGCAGATCAGGGGCGAGGCCGCCGATCGCATCGCCGAACTGCGCGAGGCATCGGGCGCTGGACCCGCACCCGAAGACACGACGTCCGAGGATGCCGCGCCCGACGGACGCATCGCGCCGACCGGGCCGGGCGCGAACGGCTCGGTGTTCGCCGCCGGCACCCGGAGCTGGGATCCGGAGGCCGACCCGGTGCAGGTCGGCTGGCTGCCCGGCTTCGCCAACCGCTGGCTGACCCGCAAGATGGTGCACGCCCGCGACAACATCGAGCGCATGGACGGCCGCCCCGACCTCTGGATCCAGGCCTTCATGGGCTCGCTGCCGTCGGCGCTGTTCCTGCTGGTCCCGCTGTTCGCGCTGTTGCTGAAGCTGGCCTACGTCTTCAAGGGCCGCCTGTACCTGGAGCACCTGGTGGTGGCGCTGTACAGCCACGTGTTCCTGCTGTTGGCGCTGGCGGCGATGTTCCTGTTGTCGGGGCTGGGGTCGCTGGCGGAGAGCGCGCTGCCGTGGCTGTCGCACCTGGGCTGGATCGGCGTCTTCGTGCTGCTGGTCTGGATGCCGGTCTACCTGCTGCTGATGCAGAAGCGGGTGTACGGGCAGGGCTGGCCGATGACGGTGCTGAAGTACCTGGTGATCGGCAACATCTACATGGTGTTGCTGTCGGTGGTGTCGGTGCTGATGTTCCTGGCCACCCTGGCCAAGGGCTGACGCTACCGGTCCAGCCGATCGTGCAGCCAGTCGTTGCGGCTGCCGGCCGCGGTCGACATCAACTCGCTGCGCAACTGGGCGCGCTCCTGCGGGGGCGTGCGCTGCACCAGCAAGGCCAGCTGGCGACGCTGCCCCGGGGACATCGATCGCAATACCTGCAGCAACGCCTCGTGCTCGTTGGCGGGCACCTGGGCCAGCAGCGGTTGCAGGTCCGGATAGTCCGCGCCCAGCTCCGGGCCGAGCAGCCATCCGCGCTGCAGGCTCAGGTCCATCGCCTCGAACCGGGCCCGCAGCTCCTGCTGGCGTTCGGGCGGCGCGGCGGCGAAGGCGGTGGCGGCCGCACGCACCCGGGCACGCTCCTGCGACGGCAATGCCTGCCACGCCGCGTGGCGCTCGCGGGCTTCCACCCGGGCCTCGCGCGGCAGGGCCTCCCAGCGCGCCACCCGTTCGGCGAAGGCCGCGCGCTCGGCCTCGGACCAGCGGCTCCAGCGTTGCGCCCGAGCCTGCAGGCGTTCACGGTCTTCCGGCTGCAGGCGCGGCAGGACCCCGGCGAAATCCTCGAGCACCGGCGGCGTCGCGTAGCCCACCGATGCCACGCCCAGGGCACAGGCGAGGAATCCGCCGACGATCCCGAAGCGGCGGCTCACTCGTCCTCCTCCAGTTGCGCGGCCGGTGGAGATTCCAGACCGCCGGCGGCCAGCCAGCTGCGGAAGGCGAGTTGCTCGGCCTCTTCCATCGCGGCCGGCTCGGCGAGAAGCTCGAAATCCCGGTGGGCGACGAGCCCGGCTTCTTCCGAGTAACGGGACGCCGGACGGGAGGCATCCAGTTCGGATGGCGGCCCCGAGAGGTCCGGCCCCAGCCCCGCCCAATCGGCGAATCGGTCGCTGAAGGTGGCGGCGAACAGCAGCGCGCAAAGGATCAGCAGCGCCCAGAGCAGCCGCACGATAAAGGATCTGGATCGGCGCGGCGCCACCTCGGCGGCTTCTGCCGGCGTCGCCCGGGTGCCACCTTCCAGCGCGCGCTCGCGGATCCGGCCCAGCCGCGCCAGGCGGTCCGGGGGCAGGGTCTTGATGCGGCGGTGGATCTCCCGGCGCAGGCGCTGCCATGCATCGGGGTCGGCGCTGCCGTCGGGGTGGCGCGGCAAGGCCCGGTGCAGGGCCAGCCGGTAGCTCGGCAGCGCCACGCCCAGCACGCTGGCGGCCTCGGCCTCCTCCAGCCCGGCGGCGAGCCGCAGCAGCAGTGCGGCGCGGGGGCCGCTGCCCAGTTCCGCCAGCCGGTCGCTCGCCTCCAGCTCCATCGCCACCGCGGTATGGCCGCGCAGCCCCGGTTGGGCCAGCAGCATCGCCCAGAAGCGGCTGGGCCAGTCGCCCATCGGCATGCGCGCGGCTTCGTCGCGGAATCGGGCCATCGCCGCGGCCAGCGCGGCATCGCCGGTGGATGCGTCGCCGCACTGCAGCTCGGCCAGCACCGCACCGCGGCGTTCGACACCCCGCAGGAACGCCGCCAGCGCCGGGGGCACCGGGGCCGGCCGGGGGCGATTGGGCTCGGGGCCGGCGGAGCGGCCGGTCATCTGGACAGATCCACCATGGGCGCAATCATAGCCATCCCGGCAGCTCCCAAAGAGGCTTGACAACCCCCGTAAAGCAACGCGAATGAAGCGTGACGGGGGTTTGCGGCCAGAACGGTTGTGCACAGCAGTAACCGTATGGTCATGAACATCCGTTCAGCTTGTCCGGACGCCATATTTTGCAAATGTTTCACGGCCAAGTGGTTGATCCCGTTGAAATTTACCGGCATGGCACTTTTTTAGCCAACCCGGCGCACCTGCTTGTACTACCGGCACTGCGCACCCCCTCTCGGGATCGATGCACAGAGTTATCCACAGAAGATGTGGATAACGGTGAATGTCCTTTTGGAACACCGGCTTAGCGCCACTTTGTCAGATGACAGGCAGCAATGGCCGGCAACTTGGACCGGGTGCCTAACCGGCATGATCCGGGCCCCGGATAGACTGCGCACATGGCCGTCGATCCGCCCCATTCAGCCCCCGCCCCCGAGCCTGACCCGGGGTCCCGGCCGGCGTCGGGCGGCGGCGTACTCCGGGTCGCCCTGCCGGTGCCGTTGCCACGCCTGTTCGACTATCTCACCCCCGCCGGTGACGGCCCCGTCGCCGCGGTCGGCAGCCGGGTGCGGGTGCCGTTCGGGGCCCGGGAGCTGGTGGGCGTGGTGGTCGGCTTGCCGGCCGAGGCCGACGTGGATGCCGCCGCCCTGAAGCCGGCCCTGGCGGTGCTGGACGCCGAACCCCTGTTCAGGGGCGAGCTGCTGGATTCGCTGCGCTGGCTGGTCCGCTACACCCACGCCCCCGCCGGCGAGGTGTTCGCCACCGCCCTGCCCGGCCCGCTGCGGCACGGCGAGCCGCTGGCCGACACCCACGCCTGGGCCTGGCAACTGACCGAGGCCGCCCGCACCGGGCTGGACAGCCTGCGTAGCGGCAAACCACGGCGGCTGGCCGAACGGCTGCAGGCGGGCGCCGTGGACGAAGACGCGCTGGACGACAGCATCGACGGCTGGCGCAGCGCCGCCCGCTCGTTGCAGCAGCGCGGCCTGTGCGAGCGCATCGCCGTGCCCGCCTCGCAACTGGCGCCCGCCCCCGCGGCCGGGCCGACCCCCAACCCCGAGCAACAACAGGCAATCGACGCCATCCTAACCAGCGCCGGCCAGTTCGAGCCGGTGCTGCTGGAAGGCGTGACCGGCAGCGGCAAGACCGAGGTCTACCTGCACGCGATCGCCGACTGCCTTGCGCGCGGCCGTCAGGCGCTGGTGCTGGTGCCCGAGATCGGCCTGACCCCGCAACTGCTGTCGCGCTTCCGTGCCCGCCTCGGCGTGCCGGTGCACGTGCTGCACTCCGGCCTGTCGGATGGCGAGCGTGCCCGCACCTGGGCCGCCTGCCTGCGCGGCGAGGCCCGCGTCATCGTCGGCACCCGCTCGGCGGTATTCCTGCCGCTGCCCGACGCCGGCCTGCTGGTGGTGGACGAGGAGCACGACGGCAGCTTCAAGCAGCTCGACGGCATCCGCTACCACGCCCGCGACTTCGCCCTGGTGCGGGCCAAGGCACTGGGCATCCCGGTGGTGCTGGGCAGCGCCACCCCGGCGCTGGAGACCCTGCACAACGCCCGCATCGGCCGCTACATGCACCTGCGCCTGCGCCAGCGCGCCGGCGACGCCAAGCCACCCGCGGTGCGCGTGGTGGACGTGCGCAAGCGCCCGTTGCAGGCCGGGCTCTCGCCGGAACTGCTGCAGGCCGTGGATGCCGCCCTTCAGGCCCAGGGCCAGGTGCTGGTGTTCAAGAACCGCCGCGGCTACGCCCCCGTGCTGCTGTGCCACGACTGCGGCTGGAGCGCCCAATGCCAACGCTGCGATGCCGCCATGACCGTGCACGGCGGCGGCCGCCGGCTGCAGTGCCACCACTGCGGCGCCCGCCGGCCCGCGCCCAACGCCTGCCCCGACTGCGGCGGCCTAGCCCTGCAATCACAGGGCGCCGGCACCGAGCGCATCGAAGAAGCCCTGCGCGAACGCTTCCCGGACGTGCCGGTGCTGCGCATCGACCGCGGCACCACCCAGCGTCGCGATGGCCTGCAAACACTGCTGGCCGAGTTCGGCACCGCCCCCGGCATCCTGGTCGGCACCCAGATGCTGGCGAAGGGCCACGACCTGCCCAACCTCACCCTCGTGGCCGTGGTCGGCATCGACGAAGGCCTCTTCAGCGCCGACTTCCGCGCACCGGAAAAACTGGCACAGCTGCTGATCCAGGTCGCCGGCCGCGCCGGGCGCGCCGACCGCGCTGGGCAAGTGCTGCTACAGACGCACCACCCCGAACATCCGCTGCTGATGACCCTGCTGTCCGGCGGCTACCCCGCGTTCGCCGAAGCCGAACTGGAGCAGCGCGAAGCCGCCGCATTCCCGCCGTTCGCCTACCTGGCGATGCTGCGGGCCGAGGCGAAACAGGTGGAGGCGGCGGATGGATTCCTGCAGGCGGCGCGCCGGTGCATCGCCAACGTCGCGGATGACACGCTGGAGATCAGCGGGCCGCTGCCGGCGCCGATGCCGCGGCGGGCGGGGTACCAGCGCAGCCAGTTGTTGCTGTCTGCGCCGAACCGGCCGGGGTTACACGAGGTGCTGGACCGGGCACTGGGGGAGATATATGCGTTGCCGGAGGCAAGGAAGGTGCGGTGGTCGCTGGATGTGGATCCGGTGGATTTGTACTAACACTCGCTCATGAGGGATCTCCTACGCGACTGCTTTAGCGCGACGTCTGGTTTTCTTGGCGATCCGAGCTTGCATCTTTTCCGCATCCCGCTCGGCGTTGGCACGCAGGTAACCGCCGATCTCGGGACCGTAGTCTTCGGCGACGGTAAGCTTCGGGACGGGTTTGCCGGGCCGGCCGGCTTCACGAATGTCCCTGGGCCAGCGCGGGCGCCAGCACAGCAGCATCGAGACCCAGTGGCTCAGGCTGTGCAGCGCGATCAGCGGCGAAAGCACAAGAACGGCGATAACGACCCACAACCCACCGCCGCGCCGCCACATCGGGCGCATGAAGTGGAGGCTCGCCTTTAGCGAGTCCCACGGCCATGGGAAGCGGGAACGCAGCGACTTCGGTTTGGGAACGGATTGCGGGCCGTCTTCCATGTAGCGGCGGATGTACTCCCACAGGCCTTCCATCTCCCGGTTACCGTCCAGCGGTGGGCCTACGAAAGCCATCTCATCGAACCCGGCGCCCGTGCGTTCGTGCGGCCATCCCAGTGCCAGCGTGTCGCCCAAACCCTGGCTGTCGGGCAACTGCGGGTTGATCGCCGCCAAGGTAGCTTCCCACGGCAGGGTGACGATGCCACCGGCGTACTTCGGTCGGTGCAGATGGACCTGGCGGGTCCTGCGGTTGAAGCGTATCAGCAGGTGGCGTTGGGTAAACAATTCGGTGCGGATGAACTTGAAGGCGTAACGCCAAACCAGATAAGTAATACCGGATCCTACGGCTGTAAAAAGCAGCGTTGTGACCCAAGCGCCAATACTCGGCTCTGTTTCCCATGGCGTCGTGCCGTAGAACGTCATGTGAATAACTGGCCATAGGCCGGATTTCCAGAGCAGGAGGTATCCCAAGGCGTAGCCGAACCCGAGCATTAGGAACGTGACCAGCCCCCGCTTCTCCTCTTGCCAAGCCGCTCGTGCTTCGATGAAGGTGTCGTTCACCTCGTAGAACGCACCGCCATCGGTGGGCCCTTCGCTGGCACGCTCAGCTGTAGACCACTCGGCTTCCGCATTCTCACTTGTTGGTTCTGCTCCAAGGAACTCTTCCAAGTAGTTCGGGCCGAAGGCCTTTTCGACCAGCGCCTCTTCGTGCGCCTTCTTCTCCGGGCTTTCGGAACGGATGCTCCAGATGCCCCACTCAAACAGATACATGGGCTTGCGACCCTTTGAATGCCATCTCCAATGTTGCCAGCTCCGCACCTTCATTGACAAAGCCGCGCTGGCCTTTGTCTTTGCGAAACACCGATTTCTCGCACCACTCCTCAAACTCATCCGGACTCAGTAAGAAAATCGCCGTGGAAACCGCTAAGCCGGCCCAGCCTAGGCGTGCACCCCAAATGCGCAAGCTGAAGAGCAGCACCTGTCTCGCTGCCAAACGCACTGCCAACTGCGCTGCAACCCGGATAAGCTCTTTCAGGAATACACTATTAACTCGAAGCATCATTCGCTTCAGGAATGGCGCGCTGCCGGCGAAAGCGACTGTCGCGCCCATAGCTGTCGCGGATGCGACAATCAGGCCTCGCGAGCCGTAAGCAACCGCTAGAGCCCAACGTTCGCGTGTGAGGGATTCTCCGAGGGATACGAAGTCGAAAACTGTACCCGCAATACCCACGGTTCCGCCCAGAAATCCCCCATACAACCGCATCCCTCCGCCCCAAGTCTTGGCGATACGGGCGGTATTGGACGCGGCGGAGAAATGCTTGCTAGCCCACTCTCCACCCGACCCCATCATTTCCATACTACCGCCCACCAGGGCGAGCCCAGCCGCCACCAATTCAACTTTATCCTTTGCCTCACTGTCCGGCAGTTCGCGCGCCTTGACCAGCAGGTTCACCGCTTCCGTGATGGTCAGCAGTGCAGCAAACCGGAAGCCGTAGAACTGACCGTGTCGCCCCAGGCTGACCTCGGCCTCGACCGCTTCGCGAATGCGCCGGTTGATCTGCCCACGCGCACGCGCCAGCTGCAATGATTTTCCAGCGGCATGCATCTCCTCCATGCGCAGTTGCAGCGCGAAGCCGCCCAGCCGTGCCTGCAGCACGCGCACCATCGCATGGGCCAGTTGCCGGTCGGCTCCGACCGGCAGGGCAGTCTTGAACACAGCCCGCCCCAAGTGTGCATACCACCCCATCAATGCTCCCAGTCGCGAGCGCTGGAACCAAGCAACCCGGCCTGCTTGCTCACACTCTTTGAGCGCTTCGTCCGCGCGCTTGAAGCTGATCAGCAAGACCTGCGCCGCACCGGTCATACTGGCGAAGGTACTCCAGCCATCGGCATTGGGCTCTGCCAGGGTCTGCTGCGTATCGGCAGTCAGCTGGCGCTGGTTCAGGGCGTAGGTCCGCCATAGCAGGTTGCCTTCCCCGATCGCTATGTCCGCAGCCCAGAGGTCAAGCAGCGCCTGTCCGTCTTCGCTGGCCTCCATCCCGGTCGTCGCCAGTGCCGTTTGCACGGCGAACGCCCACCCGTGGTGCAGGTCGTTTTCGTCGTAGGCGCACAATGCACGATGGAGCTCGGGGGCTTTCAGCCAGGAGAGATGGTCCGCCACACGCTGCTGCATGAGCGCCTGCAGCGGTGCGGCTCGGCGGTCGAATTCACGCAAAGTGTCGTCGTCGGTGCCATCCAGCAAGGCTGCGTACTCGGTCATCTTCGCCTCGGCGCGCGCGCGCGCGCGGGCCTTGTCGCTGTCCAGCTGGCCCCACGGGTCGTCCATGTGGGTGTCCATGATCGTGCCCCTGATCTGTGCGGCGCGCTGCTGACCGAACATGGCTTGGACCTGCGGCTCGTCGAAGCCGCGCAGGGCATATTCAGCCTGCTCGCGATGACGCCGTTCGGCAGCGGTCTCGCCCATCTGGACTAAGGCGTCCCTTATGCCGGAACGCACATCCCGCAGACGGGTAGCGACGTGGTATTTCCGCGCATTGGTCGCTCCAAACTCATCCTTGGCCTGCATCCACGGCTCCAACCCCTCCATTGCTTCGTTGCGCCAAGCGTTGAGCTCCTGGGTCACGCCAAGTGCGTCGCGCAGGACGATGCATGCACCCTGTTCTGCGACGAGAGTGTCGGCAACGCGCTGAAGGCGTGGGCGAGCTTCATGGAGGGCACGCGGATCAGGCGTAAACGGGTCCGCCAGCGCCGGATAGGGCTGCTCCTGCAGCACCTTGCATAGTGGGTTGATGGCAAGCACGCCGCTCGGCATGCTGCTGCCGGCCCCCGCCGTTATATCCAGGGCCCGGAGTTCAGCGGCCCATTCGGGCACCGCTGTTCCCTCCAGGCAATGATCCTGCCCGGTGTCCCCGGCGACCCAGCGGGAAGGACTGAACGTCTGCAGCTTTCCTTCTCCGGCATAGCTGTCCGCGTTGTTCTTGTACTCATCGAGCTTGGCGGCCGACAAGGGATCAGGCGTGAACAGCCACCAGGTCTTGTCGACTTCCTCGGGGCGCTCGATGGCGACCACCGACGTTGCCGGATTGGTCGCATCGCGCGAACATGAAAACGCAATGCTTCGAGGCGCAGGTTCATTGACGGGAAATGCGTACAGATAGGCATCGTCGGTAACGAAGTACCCTTGCCAGTAGCGTAATCCCGGCCGCTCGATCAGAACGTACAGGTAGCCTTCCCGCAGCATCCGCGCTACATGGCGGGCGAGGGACAGTTGGACACTCGCGCCCAGACCTGCCTCGGGCACCTGTCCGGCCAGTGCGGGATCGTCGCAGCACAGCGCTGATTGCCGGAGCGGGAAGACCATCAGGCCCTGCTTGTCGCAGAACGGGCAGTTGCCGGGTTGACCGGGTGCCGACTGCAGGATGTCAACAATGATCGGGTTGCTCATGCGGGGAATCCTTTCCGGGCAGACGTAGAAGCAAGGGCACCGGCGATCGCGTGCAGCTCCGCCGGGGTAAAGGCTGCCATCGCCTGGCAGAACCCTTCGCCGCGCTCGCTTGCGGAGCTCAATGCCTCGCGTACTCGCGGGTGCTGGTCGAAGGCCATGCCCAATGTCAGCCCATGTACGGCAAAGGCGATCTGATCCGGCTGCGCGTCGTAGCCGAGCTCGCGGGCGCGGCGTAGTAGCGACTCGATCTGCGCTATCCAATGGGACTGAAAGGCTTGCCCCAGGCGACGCATCGCGGCCGTGGCCCTATTGATGGCGCTGATGTCGTGTAGGCGCTGCCACAGCGTTCCATCTACCGCCGAGGTGATGATCCGGCGCGGTTGGTCGACGGCTTCCACAAAGATCTGCAATGTGCCGTCTTCACGTAGCGACAGCCACTGCGTCTTGCCGGTGCAGAAGGACGCACGACGGGAAGCGTCTAGCATGTGAATCAGACAGGTTTGAACCCGTGGATCATGCACGCGCAGGTGGCGACGTTCAGCTCCATGGGCTACATCCAAGCGGCGGCCGATGCTCTCAGCGAGGGCATCCAACGTTTCAGATCCGAATATCCATCCGCCGACCTGACGGATACCGTCGGGCTTACTGCTCTGCTCGCGTGCGAGGGCAATCGACGCATCCAGTAGTGGATCGTGCCAGTCGTCGAGTTGCACCAGCAGCGGTGCCGTACTCGATCGACCGGTGAAGGGCGGAAGCTCCACTGAGCGTGACGTTCTCGCCCTGTCCTCGATCAGGGCCGCAAGGTTTCCTTGGAGCGGCTCAAGCGGATCGAGCAGCACCGTGGTGCGCAGATGCTTTCGGGCCAGGATAAACAGCTGGTCTGATATATCTGCGTTGATGGCTGGCGTGTCGCCTGCACTCATGCCACACCGTCGCCGCAATGCGCTGCTTTCCTGATCTTGAAGTCGCAGGCCTTCAGCTCGCCGGCCGCCAGCGCCGGCACCTGCCCACTCACGCTCTGCGCGCCGGCCCACTCCTTCTTGGCCGCCTTGAACTCGATCGTCCCCGGCGCACCAAGCTCGATGTTGCCGCCTTCCAGCTTCAAGTAGGCCCCACCTGCCGCAAGCAGCAAGTGTTTGCCTGAAGCCGATAGCAATACGTCGGCGTGGGTGCTTGCGATGGTGACGCTGTTCTTCGCCGCAACACTCGCCTCGTTGGCACACGCGCGTGCGCTGACGGCACCCGTGGCGGCATGGAGGGCGATGCCGGTTTCCTGGTTGGGCCTGCCCGCCGGGGGTGTCGTTCCGTGGCTGTAAAGGGAGATTCCCCCGCCTACCGCGGTGATGGTGTCGCCCTGGCTCACCCACTGCAGGTCCCGGTCGGCGGCAAGCGTAGCGTGCGTGCCGGCCACCCACACCTGGTCGGCCGGGGTGGTGCTGACGATGCCGTCGGGGCTGCTGGCCAGCAACGCCGGCATGGCCCACGCCTGCACTTCGCCGCTTCCGCCGTCGATACCACCTCCCGGGACGCTCGCGGCTGCGGTGGCGTTCAGCGCCTCCTGCAAGTCCTTCAGTGCGATGTGGGCGGGGAGCTCGCCCTGCTCGTCGAGCAGTTCGGCGCCTTGCGCTCTGGCGACCTCGCCCAGGCCGGCGACCAGTTCCGCCGTCGACGCAAGCTGGGCATGCGCGGCGGCGGCATCCAATTGCTCACGGCCGCGGTCGGTGCTCAGCAGCAGGCCGGCCCCGGCGCGCAGAGCGCCGTTTGCAGCAGTGGACAGTTCGATGCCAAAACCGCGGTCACCGTCGCGCATGTTGTCGCGCCCACCCTTGAGGTGGCCGAGGCTCAACGTGCTGTCGTGCTCGGTGGTGCTGGCCTGCACCCGTCCCTGCCCCGGGGTGTCGTCCAGCCGCAACTGCTGATAACCACCACTACCGGTCTGGCTTTCGCCTAGAGCTTGGCTCTTGAAGCCGCTAAAGACGGCATCGTGGTCGTTCCCCGAGAACCAGGCCGGAGCATTGCCGGTGGCGCAGGCCGCGCCCCCCGCTACCTGGTTGTGCGGTGCATCGCCGTGCCCTCGGCCATTGTTGAGGCAGCCGATCACCACCGGCCGGTCGATGTCGCCTTCCAGGAACGCGACCAGCACTTCTTGGCCGCGGCGCGGCACCTGCACGCTGCCCCAGTTGTCGCCGGCCCATGCAGTTGCCACCCGCACCCAGGTCCATGCCGTGTCGGCACCGGGTGCGTTGTCATCGCCCGAGGGGTGCGGCTGGCGATTGCTGGCGTTGGAGCCGCGCTGCCACGGAAACTGGACCTTGATGCGGTGGTCGCGGTCGGTCTGCACCGGCTGGCCATCGGTGACCACGATGGCGGTCTGGGTGCCATGCGCCGTCGACTTGGGGTGCAGTCGTTCGCCGTAGCCGTCGCGCGTGCGTGGGCGGTAGGCGATGCCGGCGGGGAGGGCATCGAAAGTGTTCTGGTAGAAGTCGATAGCGCCGTCCGCTTCCGTGGCTCCAACAGGCATGGCGGCGAATGCTCCCGGCAGCGGGAGTGCGGAGGAGGTGGCCATCCCCAGATGCTTCTCGACCTGGGCCAGGACTTCGGCATCGAGATTGTTGCGTGCGCGGTGATGCAGCCGCAGGCACTGGAACCGGTTGTCCTCGTTGCCCGCGCCGTGGCCGGGGTGCTGTACCAGGGAGAAGTGTGAACCCACTGCCATCGCCCGCCACGAGCCCGAGCCGTTGACAGTCCGGCGGGCGACTTGCGCGGCCTCCAGTTGCTGCAGGGCCAGGCGCTCGCCTGTCACGCGGTCCGGCCAACCATAGGGTCCAACGGTGTCGATGTCCTCGGTGACCGGCGCATCCCCGGCAAGTGCTTCCGCGGCGGCCGGGCGCAGACCGCGGCTGCGGTAGTCCCAGCTGGCACGTTGCAGCCGCGAGGTCTGCATGCGGCGCGATGCCGACCACTGCTGGATGCTGTCGCTGCGCTCGGTCACGTCGCTGCGATGGAATCGCACGACGCCGCCATCCGAGAAGGCCTGTTCGTGGTCCGCGATTACCAGCACGTGGCCGCCGAGGGTGTCATCACCCGGCGCGCCTTCGTGCTCGAACCAGTAGTACAGGCCCTCATCGGCCAGCAGGCGCTCGACGAACGCGAGGTCGCTCTCCTCGAATTGGGTGGCGAGACTGCGCTTGCGATAGCGGGACGCGTCGGCGAGATCCCAGCGCCATGCCGGGACCAGCTTTCCGCCGGCATCGACATGGTCGGCGAACACCGACTCCACGATCTCCGGCACCGTGAGGTCCTGGAACACGAAGCTGTCGACGCGTTGCCGCAGCAGCGCAAGCCATGGCTCCACCACCAAGCGGTAACGGGCGAGGCCACCGTTGCTTCCGATCCGCTCGAACGCGGTGACGTGGCCGTGGAAAGGGCGGTGCACGCCAGCCACGTCGGTCAGCAATTCAAGCAGTACTGGTTGCCCCAGCAGCTCGGCCAGATCGATGTGCGCGTCCACCGACAGTGCGGTCAGCGCCAGGCGATAGCCAGTGACGCCATCCGGCGACGGCCCCACTGCCTCGTGCGCATCCAGCGATTCGGCGACCAGGACCTCGGGGCCCAACGGCGTATGCAGCCGCAGCAGCCGGTCGTGTTGTCCGGGACCACCGACCAGTGCGGTCAGTACTCCGGCGAGGACATCCATGGCATTCGCCTCCTTGCGATTCGCCTGGCGGCCGCGTTGGCCGCCCCGCATCCGTGCGTTGGGGTGCCAATGATACCGACAACCCGCCCGCCGCTGTGGTTCAGTGGATCCGGTACTTGAAGCCGCCCTTTTTGTCAGCGCCGACCTTGATCGTCGCGATCGCTTCGCCGCCGGCCATCCTGGCCAGCACGGACGACGCGATCTCGGGCAACAGGGTGCCGTTGAGGATGTGGTCGACGTTGCGGGCACCCGAATCCACCTCGGTGCAGCGCTGGAGCACGGCGTCCACCAGGGTGGAATCCCAGCTGAAGGCAGCCCTGTGGTTGGCGGCGACGCGGTCGCGGATGCGGCCCAGCTTCAATTCGATGATGCGCGCCAGAACCTCGTCGCTGATCGGGTAGTAGGGCACTACCTTCATCCGTCCGAGGAAAGCGGGCTTGAAGGTCTTCATGAGGACGGGGCGCAGGGCCTCGGCAAGGTCGTCGGCCGCGGGAAGTTCGGCGGCTGACTTGTTCAGGCATGACTGCATGATCTGCGGAGAGCCGATGTTGCTGGTCAGGATGATCAGCGTGTTGCGGAAGTCGATCTCGCGGCCTTCCGCATCGTCCATTACGCCCTTGTCGAACACCTGGAAGAACATTTCCAGCACGTCCGGATGGGCCTTCTCCACCTCGTCCAACAGCACCACGGAGTAGGGGTTGCGGCGAACAGCCTCGGTGAGCACGCCACCTTCGCCATAGCCGACGTACCCCGGCGGCGAGCCCTTCAGGCCCGAGACGCTGTGCGCCTCCTGGAACTCGCTCATGTTGATCGTGACCAGCTTGCGCTCGCCACCGTAGAGGATGTCGGCCAACGCGAGCGCGGTCTCGGTCTTGCCCACGCCGGAGGGACCGACAAACATGAAGACGCCGCGCGGCTTGTTCGGGTCTTCGAGCTTGGCGCTGGCCGTGCGCACACGCTGGGCCACCGCCTCCAGCGCGTGGTCCTGCCCGATGACCCGCTCGCCCAGCAGTGGGGCCAGCGAAGTGACCACGCGGACCTCGTCCTTGACCATCCGGCCCAGGGGCACGCCGGTCCAGGCGCTGACGATCTCAGCCACCACCGCCCCGTCCACCTGCAACGGCACCATCGGTGATTCGCCCTGCAATGCGCGCAGCTCCGCCAGCAGCAGGTCGAGCTCGGCCAACTTCGGGCTGTTGGCCACGGAAGCGATCGTGGCACGTGCGCGGGTGGACTTGCGTGCCTTCGGACGGGCGACCACCGCGGTATCGCCGTCTGCTTCGCCAGGCACCACCGGCGCATCAGGGCCTTCGCCTGCCGGTGCAGGCGCGGCTGTCTCCAGCTCATCGCGCAGCTTCTGGATTCGCCGGGCCAGGTCCGTTTCGAGCTTCAACCGCTTCTCGCTTTCGTCCAAGAACACCCGCGTCTGCTGCTGTTCGGCCTCGAGCTCCGCCAGCCGCTCTGCATGAGGGGCGCCAGCCGCGGCTTCACGCTGCAGCGCGGTACGCTCGGCACCCAGCCGCTCCAACTGTTTCCGCGCATCCTCGATTGCCGCAGGTGTCGCGCTCTGACCAAGCGCCACCTTGGCGCAGGCGGTATCGAGCACGCTCACCGCCTTGTCCGGCAACTGCCGGCCACTGATGTATCGGTGCGAAAGACGAACGGCCTCGGTGATGGCCTCGTCCATCACCCGGATACCGAAGTGCTTCTCCATCAACGGCACCATGCCGCGCAACATCGCCGCGGCCAGCGGTTCGCTCGGCTCCTCGACCTTCACCACCTGGAAGCGCCGGGCCAGTGCTGCGTCCTTTTCGAAGTACTTCTTGTACTCGCTCCATGTGGTGGCGGCGATGGTGCGCAGCTCGCCGCGGGCCAGCGCCGGCTTGAGCAGGTTGGCGGCATCGTTCTGCCCGGCCTGGCCGCCGGCGCCGATCATGGTGTGCGCCTCGTCGATGAACAGGATGATCGGGTGCGGACTCTTCCTGACCTCGTCGATGACGTTCTTCAGCCGGTTCTCGAATTCTCCCTTGACGCTGGCACCGGCCTGCAACAACCCCATGTCGAGCGTGTGCAGTTGTACACCAGCCAGCACATCGGGCACGTCGCCTTGCGCGATGCGCAGCGCCAGCCCCTCCACGACAGCGGTTTTGCCGACACCGGCTTCGCCCGTGAGGATCGGATTGTTCTGCCGGCGGCGCAGCAGGATGTCGATGATCTGGCGAATCTCGGCATCGCGACCGATCACCGGGTCGACGTGGCCATCGCATGCACGCGCGGTGAGGTTGGTGGTGAACTGGTCGAGCGCGGGCGTTGCCGACAACCCGGGGGCCGCCGTTGTTCCGTCTGGGCCGGACGGATCCAGACCCGTGGCATCGGCAAAACGCACGTCACCGCCTTCGCACGACCCTTCCGTCATGCGGGTGAAATCATGTTTGAGCTCGTCCAGCCTGATCTTCGCGAAGCCTGCGGACCCGCGGGTGGCGAGTTGCGCCAGCCCCGGTTCCGTCAGGAGTGCGAGCAGCAGGTGCCCGCTACGAATACGGGTGGTCTGGGTATCCAGGGAAGCGAGCAGCCATGCGTGCTCGAACAGCGTCGGCAGGTGCGGGGAGAACACGGGGGTACGCGTGTTGCCGCTGCGAAAGCGCGCGACCTCGGCTTCGAGGTCCTGGCGCAGCGCATCGACACCCAGACCGCTGCGTCGGGCGACCACCACCACGTCGCTTTGCGCCTGCTCCAGCAGGGCGAGGAACAGGTGCTCCAGGTCGACTTCGTAGTTGCCCCGCGCCAGGCACAGGTTCGCGGCACGTTCGGCCGCCTCCCGGCACGGGGCGTTGAGTTTCCCGATCAGGGTCTTGAGGTTGGTGCTCATGCGGTACGTTCCTTGCGTGTGGCTTCCATGTGGCCTCCGTGTGTCTGCCGGGGCGCTACAGCACCCGGAATTCGATACGCCGATTCCTGGCGCGGCCCTGGTCGGTGGCGTTGTCGGCGACTGGCCGGTCCGGGCCGAATCCCTGGACGCTGAGGTTGTCGGCATCCACCCCCTGTTGCTCCAGGTAGGCCTTCACCGCGATCGCGCGCTGCATGCTCAGCGCAATGTTGGCCGCCCGCGAACCGACATCGTCGGTATGGCCGACGACCTGTACCTGGCGGTCCCCGAGCTGCGCCATCGCCAGCACCATTTCATCCAGGATGGCCTGGCCGGCAGGCGCGAGGGTGGCGCTGCCGCTCTGGAACTCGATGATGCGGTCGGCCAGTGCTTCGTCAAGCACGGCCTGTTCGTCCTGACCGGTGTCGCTGAGCGCGTTCCTGACCAGATAGCCGGGGCCGGCGGCGGTGGCGATGCCGCCGGCTATCTGCTGGCGGACTGCCTCGTTGCCGACCTGTCCGCTGATGCGGACGGCGTTGCCGTTGATCTCCAGCTCGCCTGCCGAAACCCGCTGCAGGTCTTCGCCCAGCATGCCCACAACGCGATCGCTCCAGTTCGGCGGTGCGATCACCGAGCCGACCTCGATACGGTCGACCACCCGCGCTGCGCCATACAGCGTGCGCAGGCGCTGCAGCACGGCGGCACGCGTGGCCTCGTCCGGGACGGTGCCGCTGGCGATGACCGGCTTGGCCGGCGACGCCCGAAGATCGGTGCCGGCGCCAGCAAGCAGGGCAACGAGGAGAAGACAGTTGAGCGGATGCAGGCGCATGTCAGGTTCCAAGGAATGTCTGGTTGAAGGCGGCGCGCGCCGAGCACAGCGACAGGTCATCGCGCTCGATGTAGCTGACCAGCTTGTTGAGCGCATAGTCTTCGGCGACCTGCTCCTCCACCCACCCGGCGTCATCGACCTGGACGATGGCGTCGGCAGCGACCCGTGGATCGAGCGCCGCCTGTATGGTGCGTCCGTCACCGCCGTTGAATCCGACCAGCAGCCGCGGCGCGGCCGATGCGCCCGGATCGGGGAGCAGCAACAACAGCTCGAACTCCATGCGCCCCAGGAACCCAGCCAGCAGCTCCATCCAGAATGCGGCCACCAGGGGCCGGTACAGGACGTCCCGCGGAAGTGGCAGGGAAAGCGCCTTGTCGATGCGTGCGGCACCACCGGTCTGCAGCGGTTGCATCAGCAGGCCGAGCGCGGGCAGGAGCCAGCGCAGCTGCAGGTCGGGGTGGCCCGAGATGCGAAGCATGGCCTGCAGGGAGCCCACGTCCTGCAGCTCCATGAAGTCATTGAAGGCCGCGTCGTAGGTGCGCGCATCCGCGCTCGACACCACCCTGGCCTCGGCAAGCGCGCGCAGTGCATCGCCCGCATCCTCTGCAGCCACTGCCTGCCGCGACAGCCGGCCGAGCACCGTCCACGAGCGGGAGAGCGCCAGCGGGCTGCGGGCCAGGAAGGAGTGCGGCTCCGGCACCTCGAACCGGCTGGCCGCGAGGAACGGAAACCTCCGCTGGGTGGCGTCGCGACTGGGCTGAAGATGGCCCACCACCACCCATCGGCTGCGGGGCCCCAGAAAGGCGAAGTGCATCGCCGGGGCCTCGTCGTACAACTGCTTCCAGCCGGGATCGGCGGCCAGTCGTTCCAGTCCGTTGCCCGCCCAGCGGTCGAGCATCGCCATGAGGTGGTGGTCCTCGGTGGTACGGACGAAATCACCCCGACTGGGTAGCTTCCCGAAGTAGCTGGGCGTGAAAGCCGCCTCGACCACGGCCATCAGCGGCTCCCCGCCGCGGCCGAATTCGCTGCCGGTACCGGCCCGGGAGCGACCGGCAGCGCGCCGGCGACCAGCGCGGGCAGCTGCAGGCCGGCCGCATCGGTCTGGTTTGGCTCGACCACCGAGATGATGCGCAACTCGACGGAAACCTCTGCACCGCCCTGGGCCCAGCTGAGCCGGTAGTGCTGCGGGCCGACGACTTGCTTGCTGGCGGCGCGGAACATCTCCGCGGTGGCGCCGTCACCGGCCGCTTCGAACACGTTGATGCTGCGCCCATCACCGGTGACGGCGCTGATGGTGACGCCGGGCACGCCTTCACCGGGCAGTTGGAACGTGTGCCATTGCGCAGGCGTGTTGCGGTAGCGCACCTGCTGGCCGTCGACGGTGAAGGTGTATTCGCGCCCTTGCGCCGGCATCGGCAGTATCTGGAACACCATCGTCGGCCCGGCACCCGCCGCACTGGCACCGACCCAGCGGCCGTAGCCTGCGAGGAGCTCCGGACGCAGGTTGATGCCGACATCCGCCCACTGGCGCGCGGAGAGCATGTTGCCGCGGCGATTGACCAGCGAACCCAGTGCGGTTTCGCCGAACTGCGCGATGGCACCGCTCGGGCCGAAGATCTGGTCGATATCGGCCTGCGCCGCCTCGACGGTTGCGTCGGGGGCGTAGGGGTAGCGCATGCCGATACCACTCTGGAAGGGCTGCAGGACCTGCGCCTCCCACGTCCGGTTGATCTCGGTCTCGGTCGGGGCGACCAGCGCCGCGAAGCCCTCTACCAGGGGACGCAGCAGCAGCGGACGCAACGTATCGCGCTGCTCCTGGTCGAGGCCATCGAGCATGCGCTCGTCGACCAGCTTGAGGGCGGCTGCGAGTTCGGAGCCGTCGCCGTCCAGGGTTTGCTGCATCAGTCGCCGTGCGCCGGGGCCGGGATCACCTTCGGTGGCGATCGCGTTGAAGCGACTGCGGATCCCCCCAAGCGCTTCGAAGTAGCGCGACAGCAGCGACGGCCCACCCTCCTGTGCGGCCCAGAGACTGGCAAGGCCGGCAAACCGTACCCCGACCGCGCCGGCATCCGTGGACCCGGCCGGAATGTCGTCGGCGTCGACCTGCAGGTTGACCGGTGTCCGGTTGCGCCGCATCACCACGCGATTGAACCAGCCGACGATGCCGCCCTTCGCGGCTTCCGCCGCCGCCCCACCCGCGTTCGGGTTGTCCCACGACGTTTGCTCGTTCACGGTCTGGAGCACCGTGCGCAGGGGTGAGCGCTCCGGATCGCCAAGGTGGCTCATACCTGCCACCGCGTCCTCGAAGCCATCGAAGCGGGCGACGCTCACGCCCTGCAGGAAGCGGGCCCATTCCCGCGCGTACTCGGCCTTGTAGAGCGAGGTCAGTTCCTCGGCGACATGGTCGGGACTGCCTGCCAGGGTCAGGTCGTCGCTGACCGTCGAATCGAGCACCCAGTCGGTGCTGCTGAGCTCGGTGGTCGCCGCTTCGCGGATGGCCGACTGCACGTACTCCTCCCAGGCCTCGCGGGTGAACGTCCCCGGCACCTGGTAGCTGCCCACGACCACGCCGCCGGACTGTGCGGGATCCAGCAGTCCCGCCACGGTGACCGGACTGAAACGGGTTGCGGCGCGGGCCTTGATCTGGGCGTAGACCCGATCACGCGCCGGGGTGCCCTTCATCACCTGCCGCAGTGCTTCCCGGCTGTCATCGACCAGGCTGTAGCGCAGCTCCACTTGCGGCCAGCCATCGCTCGCCGATTGCTGCACGTGGAAGCTCATCAAGCGGCCTGCTGCCCGCAGCATGTCCTCGCGCGGCATGGCACCACGGTTGGACTCGAGCCACCCGCGCCAGAACCGGGTGAGCTGGTCGCCCAGGTGGGTCGCCTCCACCCGCTCCCGCTCGCCCAGCATCAGGTAGGCCTTGAGGGCGTTGTAGGCGTCCTGCGCGTCGGTCGGCGACGGGTCGCTGTACAGCGCGCTGCCGCTGGCCGCAGCCGCCTGCGCAGCGTCCGCCGTGGAGGCGTCCGCGCCACCCGGGGCGGACGGGGAGCGGAGCTCTCCCCGACGCGCCACCACCTGGCCCAGGTAGCCCTCGAGCTTTTCCGAGACCGGCTCCACCAGCAACTGTTGCATGCCGTGGAAATACTCCGCACGCAGCTTCGCCTCGATCGCATCGCCCTGGTAGAGGCCCAGTCCGAGGTGGAGCGGATGCTCATGCCGGTAGTGCTCCAGCTGCTGCAGGCGATCCTGCACCACCAGCAGGGCCTCGATGCGTGACTGCAGGTCCACCCGGTCCTGCTGCAGGACCAATGCGCGATCCAGGTCCGCAGTGGCGTCCGCGACCAGCTGCCGGTTGCCGCTGTAGGACCACGTCCATGCCGTCAGTGCGGTGCCGAGCGCCAGGGCCGCGCCGACGAAAGCTGCCTGCCGCAGGCGGCTGCGGCGCGGGCTGGAATACTGCCGGACCAGCGCACGGTCGGCGAAGATCACCTTTCGGAACAGGCCCAGCAGGAAGTGGCTGCTGTCGGCTGGCTCCACCGCTTCCCGGGGGTCGCGCTCTCCGTCCAGCCCGAACTGGCGCCCCACCCGCTCGGAGGCGGGCTGCACCGCAACACCTTCCTGCAACGCACTGGTGAAGTAGAAACCGCGGAACACGGGCCGGAACTGGTACGGATTGTCCTCGAACAGGGTGGCGATGAAGGTACGCAGTGCCGGCTTCATACCGGCGAACTCCATCGGCATCGTCAGCAGTCCCGGTGCGATGTCGCGACCACGCGCCATCGCCATCTGCGACAGGCCCGCCTCGCGCAGGCCGTCACAGAGCTGGTCGAAGTGGCCATCGAAGGCGGACAGCGCATCGGCCTTGCCTTCGACGTCGTAGGGCAGCGTCGCACCCCAGGCATTCTCCCGCTCGGCCGGGTCCAGGCCCCGGAAGAAGTCGGTGAAGCCACCGATCAGGTCGGCCTTGGTGAACACCACGTAGACCGGTGCGTGCACCTCCAGTCGCTCGGTCAACTCCTGTACGCGCTGGCGCAGGTTCTTGGCCAGGTCGATCGCGAACTCGGGTTTGCTGCCGGAGAGTTCTGCGATGGACGCGGCAATGATGATGCCGTTGATCGGCGCGCGCGGACGATGCTTCTTCAGCAGGTCGAGGAACGTGAGCCATTCGAGCCGATCCTCGGCACTGACGGTGTAACGCCCTGCGGTGTCGAGCACGATGCCTTCGGTGGTGAAGTACCAGTCGCAGTTGCGGGTGCCGCCCAACCCGTGGATGACATTGCTGCGGTTGTCCTCGAACGGGAAGCGCAGTCCCGAGTTGAGGATGGCCGTGCTCTTGCCCGCAGCCGGGTTGCCGATGATCACGTACCAGGGCAACTCGTACAGCGCCGCCCGCCCCTTCATCTGGCCGATGCGCGAGGATTTCACCACCTTCACCGCTTCGGTCATCCGCTCACGCAGCAGTTCGGTATCGGCGCGCGCGGCTGGCGTGGCGTTGGCCACGGCGTCGTCGGCGTGTCCGGCGACCATCTGGTCAAGCCGTGCAGCGGCGCGGCGGGAACGGATCTTCCGAACCACCACCACCACGAGCCAAAGCATGGCCACGGCCAGCAGGACCACCAGGACCCAGCCACCGGCCGCCAGCAGTCCATCCATGCCAAGCCAGGCGACCGCCGCGACCGCGACGATGCCCAGTGCGGCAAGGACGCGGTAGTCCATCAGCCAGTAGCGAAGGTTCATCCAGAAGCTGCTCATCGCGGATCGTCCATGAAGCTCATGCAGCCGCCGTCTCGGGGACGGCGGCATCGGAAAGAAGGGGTTTGATCGAGTCGACAGCGGCCGGACCCGGCGATACCGCCAGCACGGTCCGGCGCCGGGGGTCGGCAACACTGGCCACCAGTACCGGCCCGTCGTCGATGGCGCGCGAGGCCGCGACGGCGAGCAGCGCCAGCGGTCCCGCCGGGCCCAGGTCGCCACATACAACCCCGAGGTGGAACGAGTCTTCGAGCGCGTCCAGTCCGGGCAGTGCGGCCGTCATCGCCCCGGCAACTTCAATCGCCCGGCTCGGGCGATGGTCCGCGTCGGTCAGCACCAACCGGATCGCTTCGGTGGTCGTGCCCGCCGCCGCCATTGCATCCACCAGCAGTTCCCCGAGCAGCCGGCCCGCACCGCGCCCCTGCCCTGCCGGGCCTTGCCGCAATCCCGACAATTGGATGGGCATCGCGTCCACCGGCGCGTGGTTCATTGCTTGCTGTTCCGTGAGCAGTACGCCAGCCGCGCCCTCACCCGGAATCCGGCCTTCGGGATGGCCGCTGACCAGGAGCTCCCGTTGGCCATCCAGCCTGGCGATGGCGCCGGCTCCTATCGCCGAATGGGTGGCGAGCACGAGGTGGTGCTCACCGGGCGCCGCCTGTTCCTGCGGGTCCATGAGGCGGGCCATCAGCGTCCAGGCGTCGAAGGCGCCTTCGGCCGAGGAAACCTCCACGGTGAAACTGCCTGCGGCCAAACCCACCGCAGTGGCTTTTGCCATCAGCCAGGCAGCGGCGACGTCACGTGCGGCGCCCGGCCAGTCATGGGCTACCAGCAGCCGCACCCGCAGCGTGGGGGCGTCCAACACGTGCGGCGCGGCCCGGGATGATCGTGAATGGTGCATCGTGGTCTGCATCCGCATGCGATCCGCCCCGGGCCCTGGATCATTTGCGGCCGCGGGGGCCAGCGTGGCCGCCGCTGCGAACAGGAGGTCTTCAGCCACCGGGTCGAGCAGGACCATCGCCCTCAAGCGCTCCTCGTCGAAGCAGCGGTCGGCATCCTCCGCCACCACGGCCTTCAATACGCTGCGCATGGATTCGGGGTCGACGCCATCGACCGCGGCGGCGAACACCGGCAAGCCGGCCTGGTCACGCAGGTGCCCGTGCAGGGGCGGACGCTCGGGCCGCACAAGGGCATTGGCGACTTCGGCCGGTGAAGACCCGGCCCGCAGCCAGAGCGCGCTGGCACACAGGCGCAACGGGCTGAGCGGCGACGGTACAGCGGGGACGTCGACAGGCACACCGGGGCCGGTGGCGGCGACGGCCTGCGGCCCGCGACCACGCCGTCGCAACAGCCAGATGCCCGACAGAACGGCAAGCGGCAGCACGAGCAGGAACCCGACCAGGTGCATGGCCGTCGGGTCGCTACCCAGGGCACGCCAGGCCACGATGGTCGTCAGCCAGACTACGGCGAACACGCCCACGACCCACGCGGTGGCGCGCAGCGCGCCCGCTGCCTTCATGACCCTTCACCTGCATCCATGCCTGACGCTCCGTATCGCTCGCTACATCCCCGAATGCCGGTACATCCCGTACCGGCATGGCCATCGCAGGATCACCAACCCGTGTCGCCGGGGCTCCGCGCGCAGTCGCTCATCGGTCTGTTGGATCGATCAGACATGCCGTGCTCCCTGGCTCGCCCCTCTCGGGCGACGTGGCGTCCTGTGCCGGGCGCGAAGATAGCAGGAGTCGCCGGCACGGTCACCCCGGCGCCTGTCCGGCAGCGGCACGCACGCCTTGTCGCCGCAATTCGACATGGCCGTAGTCCTTGATGCGGGTCCAGCCTCCCCCCCACACCAGTCCCGCCTCACGCGCCACCTCGCCGTACAGCTGGTAGCCCCGGCGGGTCCACGGGTCCTGCATGTCCCATTGCAGCGCACCCGAGCGCAACGGAGCGGCATCCGCCGCCAGCCCGTACTGGTGCCAGCTGCGGCCGGCGCCGGCGAGGGTCACGTGGGCCCCGCGCGCGGCAAGCCGCGCCTGCCGTTCCGGACTCCGGTAGCCCTCGACCAGCGCCATCTCGTAACCATGCCGCTCGCGCATGACCCGGAACACGGTGAGCAGGCGTTGCTTGAAGTCCGGGTCCAGCCGCTCCCATTTTCGGTCCGCGGTGGCGATGCCAGGCGCGACACGTCGCGCATCGGCGGAAGTGAACACATCGGGCGGCAATTCGGGGGGCGGCGCGAGCTGTTCGCCGCGCAACAGCCCGAGTACGTGCGCGTCAGGCGCCCAGCCCGACACCAGTTGTGTGGAAGGAACTCCTTCGACCGAACGCTGCGTCACCACCACGACGGCTGGCGGCACCGACAACAGGACCAGTGTCAGCATCGCCAGCGAGCGATGGCGTCGAATCACTTCGATCGCGCCCTCGTGCATACCAGACAGCCACTGCACAGGCCTGCGCACCATGTGGACGCCGCTGGTGATCCAGTGCCCCAGGCGCGATGCCAGCCGCTCGACGACCCGGCCGGCGCCGTTGAGTGCTCCCTCGCGGGCAGCGGGGAACAGTCCCAGCCACGCGAACGCAGTGAAGAACAAGAAGAACCCCGCCATCCATAGCGCCATCGATCACCTTCCTGGTGTTTGCCTGTTGCCGGCGCGCACGACCCGTGCGCGATTGACGCACCTCCTGACCCACCCCAGAATGCGGGCGCAACCGGCGTGCTACCGCGCCGGTACCGGCCGGATCCCACGGCCCGGAAAGGAGTCCAAGTGGATCGGCAAGATGCCAAACCGCGCCGCCCCAGCCTGCTGGCGGGCGGCCCAGAGCACAGCGCACCTCCTCCTCCGCCGACCGGGCGGATCCTAGCAGACATGGATGGCCGGCCCGGGCCCGGCGTCGCCACACCGGGCAAAGGGCGGGCAAGGATGCTGCTGCCGGCGCTCGGCTTGCTGGCACTGTCGGGGATGGTGGTGCTACTGCTGTCCCGAACCGGTTCCGATGGCGCCGCCGTCGAGTCATGGTCAGTGTCCGAAAAGGCAGGCGCGGAACGCACCGACGCTTCGGCCCGGCTGGACCACTCGGCGATGATCGTCGATGAAGCAATCGGACATCCGGCGCTGGCGATCCAGCAGGATCCTGACGCGCCCGCCGACCAGCCGGGGGCAACGGCTGCCAAAGCGACAGAAGCATCGGCGGCTTCAAGCGCGTCCCTGGAAGCGCAGCCGGACCCGGGCGCCCAGGGCAACAATCCGTTCGTATCGGGCGCGCGCCCTGCCCCGGCAACGGCGGCCCGCCGTCCGCGGGCGGCAAAACCGGCGTCTAGCGCGGGAGTGGAGTCGGAATCGAGGTTACTGGCCGCCCTGCTGGCCAACATCCAGTCGCCGCCAGCCGAGCGGGAGGTCTCGCCGCTCGACGTGCTGCTTCAGGACATGGCTGCGGAAGAAAACGCCGCAGGCGGCAGTGCGGCGGTGGGCGGGCAGTCCCGTCCGACCCGGAGGAGGTCACAGCAGATCCAGTCGAACCTGCGCGAGTGCCCACCCGCGAACACCGCCAAGGGACTGGCCTGCCGCCAGGAGATCTGTGCGGTCTACGCGGGGCGGGATCCCGCCTGTCCAGCCGGCTGAAGCTTCAGCGTGCTACCAGACCACCTCGGCCATTGAGCAGTTCAACCCCGAGCCGATCCCCAGCAGCGCCACGCGGTCGCCCTTCTTCAGGCGGCCCATCTCGCGCAACTTGCTCAGCACGATCGGCACCGAGGCCGGGCCGATGTTGCCGTGCTCGTTGAAGATGGTCAGTACCTTCTTGGGGTCGATGCCCATCGCCTTGGTGAAGGCGGCGGTGTGGACCTTGCTGACCTGGTGGATGACGAACTCGTCCAGCTCCTCGGCCACCCAGCCCAGCTTCTGCTTGGCGACCAGGAAGGTCTTCTGGGCCAGCTTGATGCCTTCGGTCAGCAGCATGCGGGTATCGGTGACCATGCCGTCCAGGTTGCCGCGGCACAGCTTGTTCCACTCGGTGGCCGCGCGGGTCACGCCGCCCTTGTAGCGCGGAGCGCCGGGCACCAGCTCGGCGCGCGCCATCACCATGGCGGCGGCGCCGGAGCCCAGGGTCAGGGTCGCCAGCTCGTTGCGGAAGTCTTCTTCGGTGGAGTCGGCGCGGGTCATGCGCTCGATGGTCTTCTCGTAGGCGAGGTCGGCGGTTTCGCCGTCCACCACCAGGGCGTAGTCGATCTCGCCGCGCTCGATCATGCGGCTGGCGATGTCCATGCCGTTGATGAAGGCCAGGCAGGCGTTGGCGACGTCGAAGTTCTGGCAGGTGTCGGGCAGGCCGAGGTTGCCGCTGACGATGGAGGCGGTGGACGGCTCCAGGTAGTCGCGGCTGACGGAGGTGTTGACCAGCAGGCCGATGCGCTCGGGCTCGATGCCGGCGTCGGCCAGGGCTTTCACCGCGGCCAGGGTGGCGGCGTCGGAGGCCTGCATGTCGCCGTCCCACAGGCGGCGCGCATGGATGCCGGCGATGTCGCCGAGCACGTCCACGCGGATGCCCAGCCGGTCCAGCGTGGGCTGGAGCCGGGCATTGATCTCGTCTGTCCCGAGCCGACGCGGGGCGTCGATGTGGGCCAGGCCAGCGATGGCGACGTGTTGGAACAACATGGGCAGCAACCGGGGCAAAGATCACGACAGATTAACGCTTTTTTGCCCCCCCTGCTCCCGGAACGGTTCAGCCAGCTGAGGGAGTCAGCCTCCGACGGGGTAGGTGCGGGCGCTGTCCCGCTGGGCTTCCGGGGCCTGTCCGGCCACCGGCGTGGCGCCGCCGCAGTGCCAGGCGCCGAAGCGCTGCTCGCCCGACAGCGGCGAACCCAGTGGCTGGATCACGTCCGCCTCCAGCCCGGGGGCCTCGTTGCGGGCCAGGGTCTCCAGCTCTTCGCGCACGCGCAGTTCGTTGCGCTCATAGAAGGCGACGCTGTCTTTCACCGACACCGCGATCTCGCCGCGGCGGGTGCAGTTGGTGGGCGGCTCGCCGGCGGGCATCACCCGCACCGCGCTGGCGCCGGGCGCCATGTGCACCCAGGTGCAGCCGGAGACGAGCGTGAGCGCGGCCAGTGCGAGGCCGGTGGTGAGGATGGAACGTGGCATGGGCATTCCCAGATATCGGATGTCGTGATTGTGGGCGTGGCACGGGTGTTTTGCGCGGCCCACGGTGAACCCCGACTGACCCGGAACCGGCGGGCGCCCTCCCTTCGAAGGCGCCCATCCGGTGCGGCAGGCGGCTACTGCGCGCCGGCCGCTTCCGTGGCCCCGGCCTCGGCGGCGGCCTCCGCCACCGGCTTACCGTCGGCGTCGAGCACCTGCACCGGTCCGAAGTCCAGCGCGCGCACCGGCACCTCGATCTGGCCCAGGTCACCCACCACCACCCAGGTCAGGGCGTCGGGGTTGATCGCGGCGGCCGCCTCGGCCACCTGCGCCGGGGTCAACGCCTCGATCTCGGCCTTGCGGTCGAACACGTAGCTGTCCGGGCGGTCATAGCGCACCATCCCGGCGATGGTGCCCATCACCGCGCTGCTGGTCTCGTAGGCGCCGGGCAGGCTGCGGATCTCGGTGGACTTCACCTTCTCGATCTCTTCCGCGGTCGGCGGCGCCTTGCCCGTGGCGTATTCCGAGACCTCGCGCTGCAGCTCGGCCATCGATTCGGCGGTCTTGTCGATCTGCACCGGGGCGAAGGCCAGCCACGGGCGCTCGCCCTTGGCATCGCTGGCGAAGCTGTAGGAGCCGTAGGCCCAGTGCTTGTCCTCGCGCAGGTTCATGTTGAGGCGCGAGCTGAACTGGCCGCCGAGCACGGTGTTGGCGAACTCGAACTCGGTCTCGTCCGGCGAGCCGGTCGGCGGCACCAGTTGGCCGAGGAAGATGTTGGCCTGCACGGCGCCGGGCTGGTCGATCAGGTAGACGCGCGAATCGTCCGCGGCCGCCACCTTCGGCACCGCGATGCCGGTACGCGGCTCGCCCTCTCCCTTCCAGTCGCCCAGGTGCTTCTCCAGCAGCGGCAGGATCTCGTCCATCGTGGTGTCGCCGACCACCACCAGGGTGGCGTTCTCCGGGCGCACCCAGGCCTGGTGGTAGGCCAGCAGCTCATCGCGCTGCAGCGACTGGATGGAATCTTCCGTGCCCGAGCCGCTGAACGGAATCGCGTACGGGTGGCCTTCGCCATACAGCAGCGGCGGCAACACGCGCAGCGCGGAGGAGTTCGGGCGCGCCTTCTCCTGCTTGATGCCGGCGATCCAGGTCGCCTTCACGCGCTCGATTTCGTCCTGCTCGAAGCGCGGCTCGCGCAGCATGTCGGCGAACAGCGCCAGCGACGGATCCAGGTTCTCCTTCAGCGCCGACAGCGAGGCACTGCCACCGTCCAGCGAGGCACCGGCACCGAGGCTGGCGCCCAACGATTCGGCGCGGGCGGCGAAGCCGAGGGCGTCGTACTGGCCGGCGCCTTCATCGAGCATGCCCATGGCGAAGCTGGAGGTGCCCAGCTTGCCGCCGACATCGGCCTTGAAACCGCCATCCAGCAGTAAGCGGAGCTGCACCACCGGTACGGCGTGGCGCTCTGCCAGCACCACCTCGGTCCCGTTGGAAAGCGCGGCGCGCTGCAGCTCCGGGAACTTCAGCTCCGGGAATTCATCGGGCAGCGGCACGCCGGTGCTGCGGTCCACGGTGGACTCGGTGGTGGTGTACTTCGGGTTGGCCTCCGGCAGCGGCAGCGGGGTCGGATCTACTGCCGGCTCCTCCGGCAGCGCAGTGCGCTCGCCCGGCAGAACCACCAGGGTGTGGTCGCCATCGCCCAGCCACTTGCGGCCGACGGCCTGCAACTGGTCCGGGGTGACCGATGCGATGGTGTCCAGCGACTCGCGGAAGCAGCCCGGGTCGCCGGTGAAGATCTCGCAGCTGGCCAGCACGTCGGCCTTGCCGCCGAAACCGCCGATGCGCTCGACGCCGCGGATGAAGCCGGCGCGCACCATGGTCTTGGCCTGGGCGACCTCCTCGGCGGTGGGGCCTTCGGCCAGCAGTCTGGCCAGCTCCTCATCGATGATCTTCTCGACGCGCTCGGGCTCGACGCCTTCCTTGATGGTGGCGACCACCAGGAAGTTGGAACCCAGCTGCGACTCGCTCACGCCGGCGCTGACGCTGTCGACCAGCTTCTCGCCGTGCACGAGGCGCTTCTCCAGCCGCGAGGTATCGCTGCCGCCCAGCACGTGGCCCAGCACCTGCAGGCGGTCGGTGTCTGCGGTGCTGCTCTCGGGCACGTTCCAGACGCGATAGACGCGCGGCTGCGGCACGCGGTCTTCCATGGTTTCGCGAGTGTCGGCCGGGCGCACGGCGACGTCGACTTCGGGCTGCGCCATGTCCGGGCCGGCCGGGATATGGCCGAAGTACTTGGCGACCTTCTGCTTCGCGGTTTCCACGTCGATGTCACCGGCCAGCACCAGCACGGCGTTATTGGGGCCGTACCAGGCGCGGAACCAGTTCTTGACGTCCTCCAGCGAGGCGGCGTTGAGGTCGGCCATCGAGCCGATCACGCTGTGGTGGTAGGGATGCCCCTCCGGGTACAGCGCCTGGTTGAGCTTGGTCCAGACCTGGCCGTAGGGCTGGTTCTCGCCCTGGCGCTTCTCGTTCTGCACCACGCCGCGCTGCTCGTCCAGGGTGGCCTGGTCGATCGCGCCGAGCATGTGGCCCATGCGGTCGGACTCCATCCACAAGGCGGTGTCCAGCGCGGTGGTCGGCACGTTCTGGAAGTAGTTGGTGCGGTCGGTGTTGGTGGTGCCGTTCATGTCGGTGGCGCCGACCAGCTCGAACGGGGCGAAGTACTCGCCGGGGTTGTTCTCCGAGCCGTTGAACATCAGGTGCTCGAACAGGTGGGCGAAGCCGGTGCGGCCGCGCGGCTCGTCCTTGCTGCCGACGTGGTACCAGACATTGACCGCGACGATCGGCGCCTTGCGGTCGGTGTGCACGATCACCCGCAGCCCGTTGGGCAGGGTGAACTCTTCATACGGGATGTCGACGCCGGCCTCGGCGGACGCGGCCTGGGCCATCGCGGGGGCCGGCGCGAACGCGGCCATGCCCAGTGCGGTGGACAGTGCGAGGGCGAGGGCGCCCTTCTGGAAGGAAACGGACATACGACACTCCTTGTGTTCGACCACCCGGACGGGTGCCAACGGTCGATCCTAGCGGCCCGCGGCGCCCGCGGCACTAGGTCACAAGTCCTGTCGCCAGCTTCCGCCGACGGTTCGCTAGACGAAGGGGCTGGGTTCCGGCGGCGCCTTGGCCTTGCCCATGAAGTAGTCCTGCAGGTACTTCTCGCCCTCGTCGCAGAACAGGGTCACCACGGTGCGCAGGTCTGGATGGCGCTCGCGTACGCGCCGGGCGGCGACCAGGTGCGCGCCTGAGCTGGGACCGCAGAACAGGCCGTGGCGACGGGCTAGCTGGTGCATCGCCTCCACCGCGTCCTCGCTGGACACGCTGGTCACCTCGTCCACCATCGCACCGTGGCGCTGGAAGATGCCGGGCACGAAACCGTCGGAGATGCCTTCGATGCGGTGCAGCGCCACCTCGCCGCAGAGGATGGTGCGCGACTCGGCCGGCTCCATCGCGAACAGGCGCACATCCGGGTTGGCCTCGCGGAACGCCTGCCCCACGCCCAGCAGGGTACCGCCGGTGCCGACGCCGGCGACCAGCGCATCGGGCACCACGCCTTCGGGCAGCTGCGCCAGGATCTCGGGGCCGAGGATCACCCGGTTCTCTTCCACGTTCCATTCCGAATCGAACTGGCTCGGGCAGAAGTGGCCGGGCTGCCGGCCCAGTTCACGCGCCTTTTCGAGCGCGGCGTTGACGTGGAAGTCGCCGACGAACATCACCTCGGCGCCATAGGCCCGCGAGATCGCCACCCGCTCGCTCGACAGCCCTTCCGGCATCACCACCAGCATCCGGTAACCCTTGACCGCCGCGACCATGGCCAGCGCGTTGCCGGTGTTGCCGCTGGTCGCCTCGACGATGGTGTCGCCGGGCTTGAGCAGCCCGTCCTCCTCCGCTCGCTCGATCATGTACTTGGCGATGCGCGCCTTGATCGATCCCGAGGGATTCAGGAACTCGAGCTTGGCGAAGATGCCGTCGACCTCCACCAGCGGGGTGTCGCCGATGGCGTCGAGGATGTTTTCGGAAACGCTCTGGTAGCGGGTGGTCATGGCGCGCAGTCTCCGCCCGCGGGCGTCAAGAAGGGGTGTGCCAGTGTCGGGCGGTGGCGCCCCGGCCCGCCTTGACCTGCATCAGCCGATGCAGGCGCGTCCGGCCAGCGGCGGCCTACACTTGCGCGCATGTTCGACGTCATCCTCCACCAGCCCCGCATCCCGCCCAACACCGGCAATGCCATCCGCCTGTGCGCCAACACCGGCGCCCGCCTGCACCTGGTGCGGCCGCTGGGCTTCGAGCTGGACGACAAGCAGATGCGACGCGCCGGCCTGGACTACCACGAGTACGCCACGATGCAGGTGCACGACGACCTGGGCGCGGCAGTGGCATCCATTACCGAAGCCGCGGGAACGGCGCCACGGATATTCGCCCTGAGCACGCGCGGCACCACCCGCTTCGATGCTCCGGCCTACCGAGCGGGCGACGTGTTCCTGTTCGGTTGCGAGACCGAGGGCCTGCCCGGCGACGTACTGGAGGCGCTGCCGGCCAACCAGCGATTGCGCCTGCCGATGCGCCCGGGCAACCGCAGCCTCAACCTGTCCAACGCGGTGGCGGTGGTGGTGTTCGAGGCCTGGCGGCAGCAGGGCTTCGCCGGCGCCGCCGACTGACCCCTGCCCCGCGCCAGGTCACTGTGCCGGGTACTGCTCGGCCATCAGTTCGGCAATGGCCGACACCGGTGCGTTGCCGTAGCTGAGGAAGCGGTTGTGGAAGGTCTTCAGGTCGAAGTCCTCGCCCAACGCCTGCCTGCGCTGTTCGCGCAGGTCCATGATCTCGGCGTAGCCGGTGAAGTAGCTGGTCAGCTGCACCTGCGAAAGGCGCACGCGGCGCCATTTGTTGACCGCCTCGGTCTCCTCCTGGAAGGCCTCGCGCTGCAGCAGGTCCATGGCCTGCTCCTCGGTCATGCCGCGCACGTGCACGGCGTAGTCGAGGATGGCGTTGGTGACCACGCGCAGGTTCCACTTGCCGTACATCAGCCACATCTCCGGCTCCTGCCCGCCATAGCCCTGCTCGAGCATCATGCGTTCGGAGTACACCGCCCAGCCTTCCACCATGGCGCCGTTGCCGAGCAGGCTCTTGACCAGGCTCGGGCTCTTGTTGGCGTGCAGCAGCTGGGTGTAGTGGCCCGGGATGCCTTCGTGGATGTTGAGCACCTGCAGCACCCAGTGGTTGTACTCGCGCAGGAAGCTCTCGGCCTGCTCGTCGGTATAGGCATCCAGCGGGCTGACGTTGTAGTAGGTGTCGGCGGTCGGATTGAACGGGCCCGGTGCGCTGACCGAGGCCCCGGCTCCGCTGCCACGCATGTACTCGGGCGTCTCGCGCACCACCAGCGGGCGGGTCTCGTCCTGGTCGAGCAGGTCGTGCTCGCGGACGAACTCGGCCAGTGTCGGGATCTGCCGCTTGATCTCGTCGACGAAGTCGCCGCGCTCGACGTGTTTCGCCGACAGGTGGTCGATCATCATGCCGATCCGCTCGAGCCGGTCCTGCGGCATCGCGGTGCCGGCCAGGTACTTCGGCCACAGCTCGCGGGTGATGTCGTCCATGCGGGCGTGCAGCTGTTCCTTCTCCTCGACGGCGCGGCGATAGAGCTCGGCGGCGCTGTAGTGGGACTGGATGTCGTAGGCGAACTTGCGCTCGTACTGCGCCTCGCCGATCCGGAACGAGCGGGCATCGCCGCTGGTGGCCAGTTGCGCCTGTTTGTCTTCGAGCCAACCGATCCAGCCTTCGATGGCACCGCGCGCATCGTCGATGCGCTGGTTGAACGCGGTCTTCTCCGCGCTCTCCAGGCCGGATGCCGCGATGCGTTTGCGAAGCTCATCGTCGAACACGCTCAGCGCGCCGCGGCTCTGCACGATCGCCAGCTCGACGTGCTCGGTGGTGGGGTCTTCGATGTTGGCGCGCGCGGCGGCGTAGTACTCCGGCACGCGGTCGATACGCTGCATCACCGTGCGCAGGCGAGCATCCTCTGCGGCATAGGGTGTATTGAGCAGCAGCGCCACGGTGCCGGCGACGTTGTAGTTGGACGGGTCCCAGGCCCAGTCGCGGAACTGCTGCTGGTACCAGATGGCGGATTCGAACTGGTTGCCCAGCAACATGTGGTCGATGCGCTGCGAAGCCGGCAGCTGCTGCGGATCGAACGCCTCCAGCTCGGCGAGTGCGGCGCGGGCGAATGCGAGGTCCTCGGCACGACGCGCGGCATCCGGGATGGTGAGCTTCTCCGCGTTGTCATACCTGCCCGAGTAGATCGACCACTCCGGGCTGCGCTCCAGCGCGCGCATCAGCAGCGATTCGGCGACCTGCTCGAAGCGGGCATCGCTCGCAACCGAGGCGGCAGGCGCGGAAGCGGGAGGCGTATCCGATATCGGCAGCGTGGCCGGCTGGCAGCCAGCCAGGGTGCCGGCGGCGAGGATCATCGACAGGGAAAGGGACAGCGGGGCGTGGCGCATACAGGGGCTCCGTGACGGGTCGCCGGCAGCGGCGACGAATGCCCGATCATGCCCGGGTTTCCAGCCGCCCGCAGCGTGCGGGGCGGATGCCTGCCGATCACGCCCGTTCCGGCAAAAGAAGAAGCCGGGCCGCATGACGCGGCCCGGCTCCGGTTCAACCCGCCGCCGGTCAGTGACCGGAAGCGGCGTCGATGTGCTCCTTGGTTTCGAAGATGGTCGCGTCGGCATCGCCCTTCACGTGCAGGAAACCGGCCAGCCCCTTCTCGGCGCGGGAGAGCGCGTGGTCCACCAGGATGTAACGACCCGGGTAGTCGACGTCGAACTCCACCATCGTCGCGCCACCCGGCGGCACCACCGTGGTCTGCACGTCGGTCAACGGCGGGCTGGTCAGCGAGGCCAGGTCATACACGCGGTCGAAGATCTCGCCGATGACGTGGAAGCTGGAGATCAGGTTCGGACCACCGACACCGAAGAACATGCGGACGGTTTCACCGACGTTGGCCTCCATGCTGTAGGTCTTGGTCAGCGCATCCATCGAGCCGTTGAACATCAGGTGCTCGGGGTTCTCGTCGAGCAGCTTGTCCAGCGAGAACTCCTGCAGGCCGGAGGAGCCATGCTTCTGGGCGGTGTAGAGCTCGCCCTGCATGATGTAGAACTCCTTGTCGACCTCGGGCAGGCCGCCTTCCGGCTCGACCAGCATCATCCCGTACATGCCGTTGGAGATGTGGTGGGCGATCATCGGGGTGGCGCAGTGGTAGACGTACAGGCCCGGGTTGAGCGCCTTGAAGGTGAAGCTCTTGGTCTGGCCCGGGGCCACCTGGGTCACCGCCGCGCCGCCACCGGGGCCGGTCACGGAGTGGAAGTCGACCGAGTGGATGTTGACGCTGTCAGGCGCGTTGGTGAGGTTGATGGTCACCGTGTCGCCCTGGCGTACGCGCAACAGCGGGCCCGGTACGGTGTTGTCGAAGGTCCAGTAGCGGTAGGTGCTGCCGTCGGACAGCTTGCCTTCCACCTCGGTGGTGACCAGGTCGTAGTTGATGTGCTTCGGCGCCCGGTCACCGACCGGCTCGGCGACTTCCATCGGGTTCTTGGAGATGTCCTTGGCGGTGCTGACGGCGGCCTTGACGTCGCCAACGATCAGCTTGCCGAACATGCCGGCCGCCTTGTGGCCGGGAACGGTGCAGACATATTCGAAGGTGCCGCCCTTGGTGGCTCGGAAGACGATCGTGGTGGCCGCGCCCTTGCCGACGATCTGGTCGGACTGGGCGCCGAACTCGGGCACGGCGATGTCATGCATCGCGCCGTCGGCGTTGACGACGGTGATGGCGACGACGGCGCCTTCCTCGACCTTCAACTCCGGGTTGACCACGTCTTTGATGGAACCGCCGTTGCCGACGAAGACCAGGGCGCCATCGGCGATCTCGGTGCGCAGGCTGAAGGTGACATCGGCGACCGGCGTCACGTCGGCGCTGCCGGCGCCGGCGGCGATGGCCTGTGGGGTGAAGCCGGCCGCGGTGGCCAGCGCGAACAGCAGTACGAGGTTCTTCATGACGACTCTCTTGGGTTTTGCTTTGGGATCTCTTTGATGGCGCCAAGTTAATGAACAGCCACACCGGCCTCCCTGACTTGCGTCAAGTCCGGGTTCGAAGACACCCGGCGGCCCCGCCGGTAGACTCCGGCGTTCCCGGCCGGGGACCCGCGGCCGCCCGAAAGGACCGCCCGCGAGATGAACAGCCCGGCCCCGCCGACCCCGCCCGCCCCGACCCCGCCCTCCCCGGGCCGCAGCAGCGCCATCGACCGTTTCCTGACCGTGGTCGAGCGTGGCGGCAATGCACTGCCCCACCCCGCCACGCTGTTCGCGATCCTGGCGATGGTGGTGGTGCTGCTGTCGTGGGTGGCCTCGCAGTTCGCGCTGTCGGTGCAGCACCCCACCACCGGCGAGATCATCACGCCGGTGAACCTGGTGAGCGTGGACGGGCTGCATCGCATCCTCACCGGGCTGGTCACCAACTTCACCAGCTTCGCGCCGCTGGGCACGGTGCTGGTGTCGTTGATCGGCATCGGCGTGGCGGAGCACTCCGGCCTGATCGGTGCGGCGCTGCGGCAGCTGGTGCTGGCGGCGCCGCGTTTCCTGCTGACCCCGGTGATGGTGTTCGCCGGCGTCATGTCGAACATGGCCAGCGAGATTGGCTACGTACTGCTGGTGCCGCTGGCCGGGCTGGTGTTCCTGGCCGCACGCCGGCACCCGATCCTGGGCATGGCGGCCGCGTTCGCCGGCGTCTCGGGCGGCTACTCGGCCAACCTGCTGCTGGGCACGATCGATCCGCTGCTCGCCGGCCTGTCGCAGGAAGCGGCGCGCATCATCGACCCGGCCTACACCGTCAGCCCGGCGGCGAACTGGTACTTCATGATCGTCTCGACCTTCCTGGTCACCGGGCTGGGCTGGTGGGTCACCGAGCGCTTCGTGGCCCGGCGCTTCCCCGACGCGCCGAAGGACGACGGCAGCGAAGACATCGAACCGATGAGCGCCTCGGAAAAGCGCGGCCTGCTGTTCGCCCTGGTGGCGACGGGCGCCCTGACGGCGCTGGTGATGTGGGGCACGATCCCGGCCGATGGCTTCCTGCGTGATGCCGAGACCGGCGACCTGCTGAACTCGCCGTTCCTGCGGGGCATCGTCGCGCTGATCTTCATCTACGGCGTGGTGGCGGGCGTGGCCTACGGCATCGGCGCGGGCACCATCAAGAGCGATGCCGACGTCATCAACGGCATGGGCAAGAGCATGAGCACGCTGGGCATCTACCTGGTGCTGACCTTCTTCGCCGCCCAGTTCGTGGCGTTCTTCAACTGGACCCAGCTGGGCCTGATCTTCGCGGTCAATGGCGCGGGGCTGCTCACGCAGCTGCAGTTGCCGGGGGTGGTGCTGTTCGCCGGTTTCATCGTGCTCACCGCGCTGGCGAACCTGTTCATGGGCTCGGCTTCGGCCAAGTGGGCGCTGATGGCGCCGGTCTTCATCCCGATGTTCATGCTGCTGGGCTACTCGCCCGAGCTCACCCAGATCGGATACCGCATCGGCGACTCGGTCACCAACATCATCTCGCCGATGATGAGCTACTTCGCGCTGATCATCGCCTTCCTGCAGCGTTACGAGCCCAAGGCCGGCATCGGCACCGTGGTGGCGGTGATGCTGCCTTACTCGATGACCTTCCTGGCCGGCTGGACCGTGCTGTTCGCGATCTGGATGGCCATGGGCTGGCCGATCGGCCCGGGGTCGCCGCTGGAGTACATCCCCGCGACCTGACCGGGTGCCTGCCGGGTATCAGCCGGCGGCGGGAGCGAGATGGCGCAGCGCGACGGCTGCGCCAAGCAGGCCCGGGTTGGGATGGGTCACCACCTGCACCGATACCGACTCCAGGTAGGCGGCGAATCGGCCCTTGGCCAGGAAGCGCTCGCGGAACTCGCTGCTGCGCAGGAACGGGAGAAAGCGCGGCACGATGCCGCCGGCGATCATCAACGTACGGGCGCCATGCGCCAGCGCCACGTCGCCGGCCACGCTGCCCAGCACTGCGCAGAACCGTGCAAGCGTGCGCCGCGCCACGACGTCATGGCCGTCGAGGGCGGCCGCGACCACCTCGGCCGGACTGCGCATCGCGCTGCCCTCGCCGCCGCGCAATACCGCGTCGATGGATGAGAGTCCTTCACCTGAGAGCAGACGCTCGTAGGAGGTCCGGCCATGCCGAGCGTCCAGCCAGCGCGCGATGGTCCGCTCCTCTTCGTCCAGCGGCGCGAAGGCGACGTGCCCGCCCTCCGTTTCCACCACGTGCCAGCCCTGCGCATCGCTGCCGACCAGCAGGCCCACGCCGAACCCGGTGCCAGGCCCGAGTACCGTTACTGGCCCCTCCAGCACCTCGCGCTCTGGTCCGTAAAGGGCAACCCGGTCCTCCGGCAGCAATGCGGGGATCGCCCAGGCCACGGCGCCGAAATCGTTCAACAACAGCAGGTCGTCGAGACCGAGCGACCGGCGCAGCTCGCTCCGGCTGAACGACCAGGCGCGGTTGGTGAGTCGGATCTCCTCGCCGTGCACCGGACAGGCGAGTGCGATGGCGGCGCGGGCAGGGCGGACGTCCAGCGATGCCAGGTAGTGCTCCGCGGCGTGCTGCAGACTGCCGAAGGACGCGTTCTCCAGCGTGCGCGGATGCAGCAGTTGCGGGATATCCGCCGCCGTATCGGTCAGGGCAAACCGCGCGTTGGTACCGCCGATATCGGCGACAAGTGCAAAGGAGCCGGACGCTGGAGAGGGAGCGGCGCTCATATGCAGCACCTCGGGATGAAGCCTCTGGGTTCGGTTGGATCAAGCAGCATGGAGGTCAATTCGGCGGCAACCCGTTTCGCAAGTTTCCCACCATATCGCGCTGGCCTCAGCGCCTCGTGGAGGCGGTGTCCGGCAAATATGAATGGGGGATGTAGATCCCCATACCGAAAACTTCACAGTTCAGTGGGGATTTGGCCGCTCCCGGGATACTGCGCTGGCGAGTCGAGGCGCCGCCCATGGCGACCGCGGCCGACCGAACCCATAAGAGGCCAAGACCCCATGAAGAAGTCCTTGCTTGCCCTGACCCTGCTTGCCGCCCTGCCGTTCGCGGCGTCCGCCGCGGATGGCGTGTCGTACAACTACGTCGAGGCGGGTTATGCCGCTACCGAGGTGGACGACAACCTCCTCGACATTGATCGCGCTGATGGCTGGGCCATCAATGGCTCGGCAGCGATCGCCCCGAACTTTCACCTGTTCGGCGGCTACTCCGGCCAGAAGACCGAAGATTTCGCCGTCGACGGCCAAGGCTTCGAAGGTGTCGAGATCGACGAGATGCGGCTGGGTGTTGGTTACAACCACGAAATCTCTCCGCGCGCCGACCTGCTGACCCGGGTCGCCTACGAGCGTTTCGAGGACGAATTCGACAACAGCTTCAACGGCTACAGCGTCGAGGCCGGTGTCCGCGGTGCGCTGACCACGAACCTCGAGGGTTATGCGCTTGCCGGATATGCCGACGGCGGCAGCGACTACGACGGCGACTTCTACGGCCGCCTCGGCGCCCAAGTGAAGTTCAACCCGATGTGGGGCCTGAGCGGCGACGTCAAATTCACCGACGGCGACACCCAATACTTCATCGGTCCGCGCATCACGTTCTGATCTCCAGCGTTACAGCGTTACAGCGTTACAGCGACGATCTCTCTCTCCCCCGAAACGTCGCGATAGAGCCCGGCTCCGGCCGGGCTCTTTTTTAGCTTGCAATGACGGTGAAATTTTCGTTAAATGCGCCGCCGCATCAGCGGCCCAATTACGGAAGGAACCAAGAGAATGAAGAAGTCACTGGCTGCCGCCCTGTTGCTGGCCATCGCGCCCTTCGCCGCCAACGCCGACGGCATCGCATACAACTACGTCGAGGCCGGCTATGCCCACGTGGACCTGGAAGGCGAGACCGGCGACGGCTTCCAGCTGCGCGGCTCCGCCGCGGTATCGCAGAGCCTGTACCTGTTCGGCGGCTACTCCTCGGTGGAAGGCGACGATTTCGACGTGGAGCTCGAAGAAGGCCAGTTCGGCCTGGGCGTGCACACCCCGGTTGGCGAGCGCGCCGACTTCATTGCCGAGATCGGCTACCTGCGCCACGACATCGAGATCGGCGGCCTGGGTTCGGCCACGCTGGACGGCGGCCGCGTCAGCGCTGGCTTCCGCGGCATGGCCGGCGACAACCTCGAAGGCTGGGTCAAGGCCAGCTACAACGATGGCGGGGACCTGGACGGCTCGCTCTCGGGCCTGGTCGGCGTGCAGTTCAAGTTCAACCCCACCTGGGGGATCTTCGCCGAGATCGAGAGCGGCGAGCTGGTCGAAGACGCCGACACCACGAAGTACATGGTGGGTGTCCGCGCCAGCTTCTGACCGAGCAAACGCGCCCAACAAAAAACCCGGCATTGGCCGGGTTTTTTTGTGGGCAGTCGCGCGTATTGCGGTCGCGGGGACTCAGCCGAAAAGCGCGGTCGGATATTCCGCCTTTCGCTCGCGCGCCATGAGTTGCGCCAGCCCCTCCGCCGGGGTGATCTCCCCATGCAGCACGGCGTAGACGGCTTCGGCGATGGGCAGCTCGACATCGTGGCGCCGCGCCAGGCGCATCACCTCGTCGGCGGTCTGCAGCGATTCGACCACTTGGCCGATGGCCTTGATCGCTTCGTCGATCGGCTGGCCGCGGCCCAGCGCCAGGCCCAACCGCCGGTTGCGCGACAGGTCACCGGTGCAGGTCAGCACCAGGTCACCGAGGCCGGCCAGGCCCATCAGCGTTTCCGGCTCACCGCCCAGCGCGCGGTTGAGGCGCAGCATTTCGTTCAGGCCGCGGGTGATCAGCCCGGCCCGGGCATTCAGTCCCAGGTCCATGCCGTCGGCGACGCCGGTGGCAACGGCGAGCACGTTCTTCATCGCGCCGCCGAGCTCGGCCCCGAGCATGTCATCACCGGTATAGGCGCGGAAGCTGGGGCCATGGAGGACCCCCGCGACCGTTTCGGCGAACGTGGCCTGATCGGAATGCACCGTGAGCGCGGTCGGCAGCCCCAGCGCGACCTCCTTGGCGAAGGAAGGCCCTGTCACCACCGCCAGCGGCACGTCCTCGCCGAGTACTTCGGCAGCGACTTCGTGGAGGAATCGCCCGCTGCCCGGCTCGAAGCCCTTGCTCGCCCAGGCCACGCCGGCGGCCGCGGGCCGATGCGGCGCCAGGGCCTGGAGGGTCTCGGCGAAGGCATGGGACGGCACCACGACCAGCACCAGGTCGGCCCCTGCAAGGGAGGCGGCCATGTCCGTGGTTGCGCGCAGGGACTCCGGCAGCGCGATGCCCGGCAGGTAGCGCGGATTGCGGTGCTCGCCGTCGATGGCGGCCACGCCGGCGGCGTCACGGCCCCAGAGCACCACCTGGTGTGCGTGGCGCGCGATCAGTGCAGCGAGCGCGGTGCCCCATGAGCCCGCGCCCAGTACGGCGACGCGCAGGGCGCCGCCCTCGCTCGGACGGTTCTGCATGCGGACTCAGGCGTTGCCCGCGGTCTCGGCGGTGTTCAGGTCGCCGGCCTGCTTGGCGGCACGCTGGCGGAGGCCTTCGGCGTACAGCGCCTCGAAGTTGATCGGCTGCAGGAAGAACGGCGGGAAGCCACCGGCCTGGACCAGCGAGCTGATCAGCTGGCGCGCATACGGGTACAGCACGTTCGGGCAGTGGGTGCCGAGCATCGCGTCCAGCTGGGCAGCCTCGAAACCGCTGATGCCGAACACGCCGGCCTGCTTCACTTCCACCACGTACAACGGCTTCTCGTTGGCGTTGCAGGTCAGGGTCAGGGTGAGCACCACTTCATAGGCGTTGTCGCCCAGGCGCTGCACGCTCTGGTTGAGGTTCATCTGCAGCTGGGGCTGGGCCTGCTCGTTGAAGACGGCAGGGGCGCCCGGTACTTCGAAGGAGACGTCCTTGGCGTAGATCTTCTCGACGGTGAAAGCCGGGCCCTGGGGCGTATCGGTGGCGGCTTCGGCCGGCGCCGCGGCGCCGTTGGGGGTTTCGTCGGACATCGGATGTCTCCAGCGTATGGCGGAAAAAGGGAATTATGGCACGCGGCCGGACGGCGCCCGGACGGTCAGTTGCGGCCCTTGACCAGGGGCAGGTCGGCCTGCTGCCAGGCCTGGATGCCGCCTTCGAGCACGTAGACCTGCTCGAAACCGGCCTTCTTCAGCCGCTTGGCGGCCCCGCCGGCGGTCATGCCGGTACGGCAGACCACCACCACCGGCAGCGCCTTGGCGGCCGCCAGTGACTTGCTCTCCGGGTCGAACTGGCTGGGCAGCACCGACTTGCTGCCGGCGATGTGGCCCTTGGCGTAGTCGGTGCTCGGGGACATGTCGATGACCAGCGCGTTCTCGCGGTTGATCAGCGCCGTGAGCTCCGCGGGGCGCAGCCCCTTGTAGCCACGGAAGACACGGGCCAGCTCGGTATAGACCAGTGCCACGGTGAGGCCGACCAGCGCCAGCGACAGATAGGGATGGCGGCCGGCGAAGGCCAGCAGTTCTTGGACGGTCACGTGATCACGGCGAGGGCAACGGGGCGGCGATTGTCGCCCACCCCCGCGGGCGGTGCAAAGAACGCCGTTCCGGGCGGTGGCGCGGCAGACCTATTCCGCCCACAGGTCGGGCAGGCCGCTGGTGTTCCACCAGATGCCGGCTTCTTCGTCCCAACGCCATTGCTCGCGGTACTTCACCACGCGCTCAGCCATCGTATGGCGGTTGATGACGCCGATTTCCACGTCGCGCACGGCGGTGCCAGCGTCGACATTGCGACTGGATCCCCCGGTCCGGTAGTACGACACCTGGATCTGCTCGTAACGCTTCATCTCCAGATCGGTGACGACCTGCTCCGTCCTCACATCCGGATCCACCAGGCTCTCCGCCCCCTCGAAGTCACCCCACCGGATTGCGCCCGACCACGCGTACTGCGATTCGTCCAGCGCGTCGGTCGCAGAAGGCGAGCTTGCACACCCGGCCAGGAGGCCGAGGCAGGTCACCAGAAGAACGGTCAGCAGGCGCATGGGATATCCCGTTGAAGGAAGGGGCACATCCTAACGAGGCTTTGCCGCTATTTGGCGATCGCGACGAAGCGGGCGGTGAAGTCGGTGGCCACGCGTCCGTCTGCCAGCGGCACGGTGGCGGTCAGGTGCGCCCTCGCCCGGCCGCGCTGGCGCAGGGTGGCGACGAAGCCGGGCCAAGTGGAATCGCCGCCCAGGCGCGCGATCGCCTCGAGGTCCCCGAACAGCGGGGCGAGGTAACGGACCTGGCTGTCGGCGACGAAGACGTCCGCCTCGATGCCGGCTGCCTCGACCTGCAGCGACACCAGGCCCCAACAGGCGAGCGTCATGATCGATGCGAGGCTGCCGCCGAACGCGCAGCCCTTGTCGTTGACGTGGCGGTCCAGCGGCGCGGTCAGGCGCAGGGCCTGGCCGTCGTATCCGGCGATGGCGATGCCCATCGAGGCCACCGGGGGCATCGACTGGTAATGGTGGAGGAGGCGTTGCAGCGCGTCGGCATGGGGCATGGAGGAGGCGGATCCGGAGCGGGGGAAGGGATGCGACCGGCCCGCGATGGCGCGGCGCCGGTATGCTGGGGCGATGCCGGAAGACAAGCACGCGCGGGCGCCCGCATGGTACGTGATCTCGCTGCGCCCGCAGGGTGAGCACGGCCCATTGCGCAGCGCGGTCGAACGCTTCGGCGGCCGGGTGGTTGGCGCGGCTCCGTGGCGGCTGGAGATGCTCGGGGGCGATGGGGTGCGCGATGTGTTGCGACGGGCCCTGGCCGCGCCACGGGTGCTGTTCACCAGCCCGGCAGCGGTACGCGCCGCGGCCGCGCTCCTGCCATTACGCGCGGCCGCTGGCCAGCACTGGTTGGCCGTAGGGAGTGGAACGGCGGCCGCCTTGCGGAAAGCGGGCGTGGTCGACGTCGCCGCGCCGCGGCGCATGGACAGCGAGGGCCTGCTCGACCTGCCCGCGCTCCAGCAGCTGGACGGTTTGGCGGTGGGGCTGGTCACCGCCCCCGGCGGACGCGGCATGCTCGCGCCGGCGCTCGCGCAGCGCGGCGCGACGATCATCCGCGCAGACGTGTACCGACGCGAGCCGGTGCCGGTCACGGCCCGCACGCTGGCGAAGCTGCGGACGCTCGATGCCCCGGCAGTGCTGGCGGTCTCCAGCGGCGAAGCGCTGCAGCGGCTGCTTGCCGCGGTGCCGGCCGACATCGCGGAGCGCCTGCAGCGCCTGCACGTGGTGGCCGCCAGCGAACGTCTGGGCGAGCTGACCCGCGCGTCCGGTTTCCCGAAGACGACGATCGCCGACAGCGCCCGCCCGGCGGATCTCGCGCGTGCGGCCGCGAGGATCCTCGGCACGGCCGCCGGAGACCGCGGCATCCGTTAGCATGGCGGGTCCCCACACCCTTCGTGCCGCGCCGTGTCCACCAGCCCCGACGATCCGTCTCCCCGCCGACGCGGCTCCTGGCTGCCGTGGCTGCTGGCACTCGTCCTGCTCGGGGCCGCGGCCGCGGCGGGTTGGTCGGCGTGGCAGGCATGGCAGGCGCGCCAGGCACGCGAGCTTGCGGCCGACCCCACGGAGCTGCGCCTGGACGCAATGGCCGCGCGTATCGACGCGATCAAGGACGACCACCGCGCGCAGGCACAACGCCTGCAGCAGGCCGACGCCACCAACCGCATCCTGCGCGACGAGCTGCTCGGGCTGGGACAGCGTTCGGCGATCATCGAAGACAGCTTCGCGCGTTTCGCGGACCCGGACCGGCATGGGGCCCAGGCCCTGCGTCTGGACGAGGCCGAACTCCTGCTGGTGATGGGCCAGCGCCGCCTGCAGCTGGCCGGTGACCTGGAGGGCGCGCGCCGCGCTTACGCGCTGGCCGGCGGCGTGTTGGAGGGCGTCGATGACCCTGCCTACCTGAGCGTGCGCCAGACGCTGCAACAGGAGAGGGCGGCGCTGGAAGCACTGGGCGAGGATCCGCGCGAAGCAGCGCTCCTGCGCCTGGAGCGCTTCGAGCAATCGCTTGACCGGGCACGCACCGGCGCGCCGGCGCCAGCGCCCACGCGTCCCTGGTGGCAGCGGGCCTTCGGCGGGATCGTGGAGGTGCAGTCGAGCAGCGACAGCGTCGCGGTACAGCCGGCCGACGTCACCGCCGCGCGCGCGGCACTCCAGCTGGAGCTCAGCCTGGCACGCGCCGCGGCCGAGCGCCGCGACGCGGCCGGCTGGCACACCGCATTGCGGCGCGCACGCGGCTGGCTCGAGCGCCTGGGAGGCGATGGCGCCTCGGTACAGGCCGGGTTGGAGGAACTGCGCGCGATCGAAGCGATGCCGCTTTCACTTTCGGTTCCGACCCTCGGCACCACACTCGCCCAGTTGCGCCAGATGCGTGCGCCCGGCAAGGAGTCCGTTGAATGAACCTGTTCCGAAACCTGTTGTTCTGGATTGTGCTGGCCCTGGTCGGCGCGCTGGTGGCGCAACTGCTGGTGCAGGACCCCGGCTACGTGCTGGTGCGCTACCGCGGCATGGATTACACCACCACCCTGGCGGCGGCGGTGCTGATCGGGCTGGGCGCGCTGCTCGCACTGTGGCTGGTATGGAAGATGTTCACCCTGCCGTTCCAGACGCTGCGGCGCAGGCGTGAGCGTGCCGCCAGGGCGCGCTTCGTCGACGGCCTCGACGCGCTTGAGCTCGGCCATTGGACGCGTGCGGAAAAGCTGCTCGGCGAAACCGCCCGCGCGCCCGATCCGGAATCCGACGGCGTGGCGAAGCTGGCGAGCCTCGGTGCCGCCCGCGCCGCGGCCTCCCGCGGTGACGCTGCGCAGGCCCACCAGTACCTGGACACCCTGGGCGGGACGCACCCGGCCAGCCGCGCGGTGGTATCGGCCGAGCTCGCGCTCGCTGCCGGCAAGCCCGCCGAAGCCCTCGCCTTGCTGGACGCACCGAACGTGCAGCCGTTGCCGCCGCGTGGACTGGCGCTGCGTGCGCACGCACTGGCCGCCCTCGACCGTGCCGGCGACGCCTATGCCCTGCTCGGGCCGATGCGCCAGCAGCAGGCGTTGCCACCGGCGCGCCTGGATGCACTGGAACGTGACTGGGCGCAGGCCGGCCTGCGCGAGGCCGCCGACGCCAACGTGCTCGCCGACCGCTGGGAATCGTTGCCGGCACCGCTGCGGACCGACCCGGTCGCCGTGGCCGCCTACGCCGAACGTGCCGCGGCGTTGCGCTGGGAAGAAGCCGCGGCCCGCAGCGTGGAAACCGCGCTGGACGAACGCTGGGACGAATCGCTCGCCACGCTGTATGGCCGGCTGCAGATCGGCCGGATCGACGCGCGGCTGGAGCGTGCGGAAGGTTGGCTGGACGCCCACCCCGCCAGTCCGGGCCTGTTGCTGACCCTGGCCCGGCTGCACCGCGCCAAGGGACAGTGGCCGCAGGCCGAGGCTTACCTGCACCGCGCGCTGGCTCAGGGCGCCAACGCCGAAGCGTGGGAAGAGCTGGGCCACGGATTCGCGCAGGGCGGCGACGAGCCGCGCGCGCGGCTGTGCTACGGCAACGCCCTGCGGGCCAGCCGTGGAGAGCCGGTGACCGAACTCCCGGGGCGCGACATGCGCTCGCGCATCTACGACGAAGCGGTCACCGAGGAACGCGACGAGCACGGGATGCCACGCCTGCGCGAATGACGGGTCAGGCGCTGCACCGCCGGACGGACGGTCCGGCGGTGCACGCAACCCTCGCGGTCAGCGCTCCAAGATCGCGACCACGCCCATGCCGCCGGCGGTGCAGATCGACACCAGGCAACGACCGCCGCCGCGCGCCTTCAGCTCCTTGGCCGCGGTGGCGATGATGCGTGCACCGGTCGCCGCGAACGGATGGCCGGTCGCCAGCGAGGAGCCATTGGGGTTGATCTTCGCCGGATCGATGCGACCCAGCGGCGCCGCGAGGCCGAGGCGGTTGCGGCAGTATTCCTCGCTCTCCCACGCCCGCAGCGTGCACAGCACCTGCGCGGCGAAGGCTTCGTGGATCTCGTAGAAGTCGAAGTCCTGCAGCGACAGTCCGTTGCGCGCCAGCATCTGCGGCACCGCCACGGTCGGCGCCATCAGCAGCCCCTCGCCATGCACGAAGTCGACCGCGGCGGACTGAGAATCGCGCAGGTGGCACAGCACCTCGTGGCCATGTGCCTGCGCCCATTCGTCGGAGGCCAGCAGGCAGGCGGCCGCGCCGTCGGTGAGTGGGGTGGAGTTGGCCGCCGTCAGCGTGCCGCGGCCCGAGCTTCGGTCGAACGCCGGCTTCAGCGTCGCCATCTTCTCCAGGCTGCTGTCGGGGCGCAGGTTGTTGTCCCGCGAGACACCGCGGAAGCTGACCACGAGGTCATCGAAGAAACCGCGCTCGTAGGCGGCGGCGAGCTTCTGGTGGGACGACAGCGCCCATTCGTCCTGGGAATCGCGGGAGATGTTCCATTCCTTGGCCATGTCCTCGCAGTGCTCGCCCATCGACTTGCCGGTACGCGGCTCGGCGACGCCCGGGAACTCGGGCTTCAGCTCGCCGAAGGAGAAGCCGCGGAACTGCGCCAGCTTTTCCTTGAACCCCCTGGCGGCGGCCGCGGCCAGCAGGCGGCGCCGGAGCACCTTGCCGTAGACGATCGGCACGTCGGAGGTGGAGTCGGAACCGCCGCCGATGCCGGCTTCGATCTGGCCGGTGGCGATCTTGTTGCCGACCGTGATGATCGAATCCAGCGAGGTCCCGCAGGCACGCTGCAGGGTGATGCCGGGTGTCAGCGCCGACAGGCCCGACGACAGCGCCGCCTCGCGGCCGAGGTTCCAGTCGCTGGAGTGCTTGATCACCGCACCCATCGCCACTTCGCCCAGTTGCTGGCCGTGCAGGCCGTATTTTTCGACCAGCGCCCCGAGCGTGCGCACCGACATCCCCAGGTTGCCGACATCCGCATAGGCGGTGTTCTGCCTGCAGAACGGAATACGGACTCCGCCAAGCACGGCAACGGGACGGACAGGTCGCATCGGATCACCTCGGTCTGCGCATGGCGGCCCGGGGGCCGGAATGCGTGGCGTGCAGGAAGCCCGCCGGGCTGCTGCGGGCATAATGGATGCAGTGTAGCTCCGCACCCGGAAGCTACCAAACGCCTGCGTACTTTCCTCCGGACGACCGATGCCGAACCCTGCTTCGCCCACCGCTTCCGCCGCCGTCCCCGCCCAGGTGCTGGGGGCACTGGCCCTCGAGCTTTCCGGCAGCGCACCCGTCGCCCGCGACCGCCTGCCGCAGGCGGCAGCGGGCGAACTGGCGGCGCTGGTTGCGCGCGACCTCGGCGGCTTCGCGCCGGACGCGGCACGCCTTGACCTGACGACCGTCGGCGCGCACTACGATCCGATCGAACTGCTCCGCCCGGGCTGGCCATTGCATCGCGAGCTCGACCAGCTGGCGGCGCGGGCGCCTCGCGACGGAACCACGCCCGGGCAGGGACGCATCATCGCCTTCGGCAGCCACGAGGATCGCCTGCCGGGTGCGCTCACCCCGTCCCCGGAATATGTCGGCGGCCCGCTACGGCTGGTGCCCTTCGTGCTCAACGGCCGGCCGGAGGATGTCGCCGCCGTGGCCGAGCTGTTCGAACGCGACCTGATCGAAACCGGCATGGCCGGCGCCGACACCGCGCTGGCGGCCCAGGAGGCATTCGGCCTGCGGGTCGAGCACGCGCGCTACCTGACCCTGCACGACCTGCTCGCCATGATTGCGATGCAGTACGACCATGCGGGGATGGGGCCGCTGTGGCCGGTACTGGAAACCGCCCTGCTCGAACCCACGGGTGAAGCCTGGCTGGACCAGGTACCCGAGCCGCTGGTGCACTACGCGGGCGGCGAAGCGCGCATCGCGTTGTTTTCCCCCTCGGCATGGCAGTCACGCCACGCCGGCGGAGTGGCCGGGGATGACCCCGCCACGCGCGAAAAACTGCACCGGCTGCACCAGCACTTCGAAGCGCGGCAACGCCAGTTCGCCACCGTACTCACTGCGCACGGCGTGGTGGTCAATTTCGTGCACTGCGAACGCGGTGTCGACTGCCTCGCCGCGCTCAGCTGACCCTCATCCGGGCTGGCGCGGGAACTCGTCCTCGAAGATGCGGTAACCGGCGTCGGCCATGCCCATCGCCCCGTAGGTCCGCTGCGCGGTGCCGTTGTCGCGCTCGACGTACAGCCGCAGCCCGATCACGCCGGGCGCTTCGCGTGCCAGCTGTTCGACATACCGGTACAACGCGGCGAAGACGCCACGGCGGCGGTGCGATGGCGCGACGTACACACTCTGTATCCACCACCAGTCGCCGTTGCGCCAGTCGCTCCACTCGCTGGTCAGCATGAGCATGCCGACCGGCTCGGCCAGGGTCTCGCGGCCGGCCGCCAACGCCTCTTCCATCGCGACGAAGTAGCGCGCCTTGCCGGGGTTGGCGATGCCCGCGCGCACACCCGCGAGCACGACCTCCGGATCCAGCGCCTTGTGTTCGGTCTCCATCGCCATGGCGACCGCCCAACCGGCCAGCAGGTCGGCGTCGGCTGACTGGGCGGAGCGCACCCGGATGCGACCAGGCATCGCCAGGTCAGCCGGCGGTGATCACGCCGCAGGCGACCCGGGCGCCCGCGTTGCCGGAAGGCTGGCTGGTGTAGTCATCGCCGTCGGCGTGCACGATCACCGCACGGCCGAGGGCATCGTTCGCCGCGCCGCCACCCAGCACCGGGCCCTGGGCGTGCACGTTGACCTGCGCCACGCCATCGGCGTTGGCGACGATGTTGTTCATGTCGCCGGCATGGTGGGTCGGGGTGCCGACCTTGCCGTGCGGGTCGCTGGTCGGGTTGAAGTGGCCGCCCGCGCTGCTGGCGTCGGCCGCGCTGCAGTCGCCCTTCTCATGGATGTGGATGGCGTGGGTACTGTTGGGAGCCAGCCCGCCGACCTCGCCCTGCAGGTGCAAACCGCCGCCCATCGGCATCAGCGAGAGGCGCCCGCTGACCAGGCTGCCCGACGCGGAGGCGAGGTTGACGTGGGCGCTGGACACGGTCGAAGTCGAAGCCATGGTGCTGCTGGGTGCCGGCGCGGCGGCGCGGGTGCTCGATGCAGTGGAAGTGCCCGATTGCGGCGTGGTGCTGCAGGCGGCGAGGACAAGGGCGCTGGCGCTGGCGAGCAGTGCGGTCTTCATGGCGGTCTCCGGATCAGGACAGTGGGGCGGCACCCTAGCGCGGGCCGGGTTCAACCGGAGTGAACCGCATTCAGCCGCGCGGGCGCTTCGGCTTCAGTTTACGGCTGAGCGTGTTGCGGCCAACCCCCAGCCGCGCCGCGGCCTCGGCGCGGCGGCCACCGGTATGCTCCAGCGCGGTTTCCAGCAGCACCCGGTCGAACTGCTCCAGCGCCTCGGCGTGGATCGAAGGATCGCCTGCTTCGAGGCGATTGCGGACCCAGTGCTGCAGCGCACCGGTCCACCCGGAATCCGTCGTTGCCGGCGTGCCACCTGCGACATGGCGACGCCGGCCCAGCGCCGCCTGTACCTCGTCGCCACCGATCGAGTCGCCGGCACTGAACACTGCCAGCCGCCAGCACAGGTTTTCCAGCTCCCGCACGTTGCCGGGCCAATTGTGCGCTCGCATGCGCTCGACGGCTTCGGGCCGCAGCCGCTTGGGGGCGGTGCCGAAACGTTTGGCGGCACCGGCGAGGAAACGTTCCGCCAGTTCGCGCACGTCGCCGGAGCGCTCCCGTAGTGGCGGCAGTTGCAGGCGCACCACGTCGAGCCGGTGCAGGAGGTCGGCGCGGAAGCGGCCATCGGCCACCCGCTGCTCCAGGTCCTGGTGGGTGGCGGCGACCACCCGCACGTCGACCCGGATCAGCTCGCGGCCGCCGACGCGGAAGAACTCGCCTTCGGCCAGCACGCGCAGCAAGCGGGTCTGCAACGGCAACGGCATGTCGCCGATCTCGTCGAGGAACAACGTGCCGCCGTCGGCCTGTTCGAAACGGCCCTGGTGCCGACGGGTGGCGCCGGTGAATGCGCCCGCCTCGTGGCCGAACAATTCGGACTCCAGCAGCTCGGCGGGGATGGCCGCGGTATTGAGCGCTACGAATGGCTTGCGGGCACGCGGCGATTCACGATGCAGGGCCCGGGCCACCAGTTCCTTGCCGGTGCCGGTTTCGCCGGTGACCAGCACCGACAGCGGCGCCTGTGCCAGCCGGCCGATCGCCCGGAACAGCTCCCGCATCGGTGCGGAACTGCCGACCAGCAGCCCGTCGGCATCGCCGGTCGGCCCAGCCTGCGCCGCCGCCGGCTCGCCAACCGCTGCCAGGGTGCGCGCCGCCAGCGCCACCGCTTCGTCCAGGTCGAAAGGCTTGGAGAGGAATTCGCGCGCGCCGCCCCGGAATGCACCGGCGGTACTGGCGACGTCGGTATAGGCACTCATCACGACCACCGGCAGGTCGGGCATCCTCGACTTCAGGCGCTCGAGCAGGACCAGCCCGTCGTCGCCGGGCATGCGCACGTCGGTGAACAGCAGCGATGGCAGGGCCGCCGCATCGGCCTCGGCCAGTGCCCGCAGCGCTGAATCGCTGCCTTCGAACTGCTCGACCTCGTAGCCGGCATCGCGCAGTGCCGTGGCGAGGACGAACCGCACGCTGCGGTCATCGTCGACGATCCATATCCGGGCCGTGCTCATGCCACCGCCTCCGCCGCGACCATTGGCAGCAGCAGGGTGAACACGGTGTGGCCCGGCCTCGATCGATAGGCAAGCGAGCCGCGATGCTCGCGCGCCACCTGTTGCGCCAGCGCCAGCCCCAACCCCGTGCCTTCGGCGCGGCCGGACACCAGTGGCAGGAACACGCGCTCGGCCAACTCTTCGGGCACGCCGCGACCGTCGTCCACGATCTCCATCCGCAGTGCCACCGGGTGCGCCTGTTCGCCGATCCGCAGGCCATGTTCGACCCGGGTGCGCAACGAGATGGTGCCAGCACCGGCCTCGATTGCATTGCGCACCAGGTTCCACAACGCCTGCGTGAGGCGATCGGCGTCGCCGGCGAACTCGGGCAGGCTCGGGTCGTAGTCGCGCACCAGCCGCACCGCCCAGCCGGCATCGCTCTCGGCCAACCGCAGCACCCGCTCCAGCACCGCATGGATGTTCAGCGCCGCGTGCGGCCTCGGCGGCGCCGGGGTCAGCAGCTGGTCCAGCAATGCCGCCAGCCGCGCCACCTCCCCGTCGATCAGCTCGACCAGCTCCTTCGACGCCGCATCCCCGACCCGCCGCCCCAACAGTTGCGCCGCCCCCTTGAGGCCCGCCAGCGGATTTCGCAGCTCGTGCGCCAGGCCCTTGAGCGAGGCGGTCAACGCCGCGGGCAGCAACAGCGCCGGATCCTCGCCGGGAAACTCGTCGACCGGATGCGCCTCCACCAGCACCCCATCGCCGTGGGCGCTCAGCCACAGGTCTGCAAAACGCTCCTCGGCTTCCGGGTGCCGCAGGTGGACCCGGCGCAGGCGCAGCGGTGCGGTGTCAGGTCCGATCCGGGCCACGGCATCGGCGAGGCGCTCGGGCAGGCCGGCATCCAGGCTCGCCAACGGCCGCCCGACCACGCGACGGGATCCCACGCCCAGCCAGCGCGCGAACGCCTGGTTGCAGCCGGAGATGGCGCCGTCCGCACCTGTCCACGCCAGTGGAGTGGTCAGGGTGTCGGCGTCCGGTGGCGGTGGAGTGTCGGGCATCGCACCATATTAGTGCAGCAACGGCGGCGGGAATCGGCGCAAGGGACGAAACGGTGGGTCGCGGCTGAAGCCGCTCCTACAGGGGCCGCGACATGGAAACCAACCGCCGATGCGGTGGCTCGGCCGGATGTTGCCGGAGCGGCCATGGATGGCCGCGGCCGGTGAGTCGGCCATGGATGGCCGATCGAACCGGGCGGCAACATCCGGCCGAGGCGCCGCTCTCGCCGGAGCCGGCGAGACATCCGGCGCGAGACGCCGCACTCCTGGGTGCCGTGTTCGAGACCTGGCGGCGCGTAGTTGGAGATGCGCGTTGATCGATGGCCGATGTGCTGTCAGTGGGTCGCGACTTACGTCGCTCCTACCTGCCTGCGGAAAGGGAAACGGCCCGGGGTTGCCGGGCCGTTGTCTTGCGATGTGATGCGAACCGCCGCGACTAGATCGCGTAGTACATCTGGTACTCGAGCGGATGGGTCGCGGCGCGGAAGGCGGTGACTTCCTTCATCTTCAGCGCGATGTAGGCGTCGATGAAGTCGTCGGTGAATACGCCGCCCGCCTTCAGGAACTCGCGGTCGCCGTCGAGCGCTTCCAGCGCCTGGTCCAGGCTGTGGCAGACCGTCGGGATGTCCTTGGCCTCTTCCGGCGGCAGGTCGTAGAGATCCTTGTCGGCCGGCTCGCCCGGGTCGATCTGGTTCTTGATGCCGTCCAGGCCGGCCATCATCAGCGCGGTGAAGATCAGGTAGCCCGAATTCATCGGGTCGGGGAAGCGCATCTCGATGCGGCGCGCTTTCGGGTTGGCCACGTACGGGATGCGGCAGCTGGCCGAGCGGTTGCTGGCCGAATACGCAAGCATCACCGGCGCCTCGAAGCCCGGCACCAGCCGCTTGTAGCTGTTGGTGGTGGCGTTGGTGAAGGCGTTGATCGCGCGGGCGTGCTTGAAGATGCCGCCGATGTACCACAGCGCCATCTGGCTCAGGCCGCCGTAGCCGTCGCCGGAGAACAGGTTGTTGCCGCCCTTGGCCAGCGACTGGTGCACGTGCATGCCGCTGCCGTTGTCGCCGACGATGGGCTTGGGCATGAAGGTCGCGGTCTTGCCGTTGCGGTGGGCAACGTTCTTGACGATGTACTTCATCGTCAGCAGTTCGTCGGCCTTGCGGGTCAGCGAGTTGAACTTGGTGCCGATCTCGCACTGGCCGGCGTTGGCGACTTCGTGGTGGTGCACCTCGACCTCGATGCCCACGGCCTCCAGCGTCTTGCACATCTCGGCGCGGATGTCGTGCAGCGAATCCAGCGGCGCCACCGGGAAGTACCCGCCCTTCACGCCCGGACGGTAGCCGGTGTTGCCGCCGGCGTACTCGCGCGAGGAGTTCCAGTGCGCCTCTTCCGAATCGATGTGGAAGAAGGTGTGTCCCATCTCGTTGGCGTAGCGAACGCTGTCGAAGATGAAGAACTCCGGCTCCGGCCCGAAGAAGGCCTGGTCGGCGATCCCGCTGGACTTGAGGTAGGCCTCGGCGCGCTTGGCGATGCCGCGCGGGTCACGCGTGTAGGCCTGCATGGTCGCCGGATCGAGGATGTCGCAGGTCACCACCAGCGTCGGGTCGGCGGTGAACGGATCGAGGAACGCCGTCGACGGATCCGGCAGCAACACCATGTCCGAATCGTGGATGCCCTTCCAGCCACTGATCGACGAGCCGTCGAACATCTTGCCGTCCTCGAACAGGCCGGGCTCGATGATCGAGGCGGGATAGGTGACGTGGTGCTGCACGCCGCGCATGTCGGCGAAGCGCAGGTCGATGAACTCGACCTTGTGTTCCTTGATGAGCTTTTCGACGTTCTCGATGGACATGGGGACTCGGCTGGGTGGGAAGACTGCCTAGGAGACAGCAAGCGGCGTGCCAACCGTGTGAGCCGCGCAACCTGTTGATTCCTTTACGTGTCGAGGGAGGCCTTGGCCAAAGCGCGCACCACCCAGGTGCGTCCCTGGACCCATCGCGCCTGATCGGTGCGAACGCTGGCGGGGTATCCTGCCCCGCCACCCACTTCGCGCCTCTGCGGCCCCGCCATGCCAGACATCCTCGCCGCCCTGCTGCTCGGCATCCTCGAAGGGCTGACCGAATTCCTGCCCATTTCCAGCACCGGCCACCTGCTGATCGCGCAGCACTGGCTGGGCGCGAGGCCGGACCTGTTCAACATCGTCATCCAGGCGGGAGCGATCCTGGCGATCACGCTCGTGTTCCGCCGGCGGCTGTGGGCGCTGGGCACCGGCCTGGGCGAGCGGGAGAACCGTGACTACCTCGCCAAGCTGGCCGTGGCGTTCGCAGTGACGGCGGTGGTGGGCCTGCCAGTGCGGATGATGGGTTGGGAGCTGCCGGAAACGGTCTCGCCCATCGCCATCGCACTGATCCTCGGCGGCATCTGGATGCTGGTGGCCGAGCGCCTCGCGGCCCGGCGGCCGGCGTCGATGCAGATCACGTGGACGGTCGCGATCCTGGTCGGCCTCGCACAGGTGGTGGCCGGCGTGTTCCCCGGCACCTCTCGCTCGGCCGCAGCAATCTTCATGGCGATGCTGGCCGGTACCGGCAACCGTTCGGCGGCGACTGAATTCGTGTTCCTGGTGGGCATCCCCACGATGTTCGCCGCCAGCGCCTACGCGCTGCTGGAGCACTTCCTCGACAGCGGCGCCGATCCGGTGGCCTGGGGCGAGCTGGGCGTCGCGTTCGCGGCGGCGACGGTGACCGGCTTCATCGCGGTGCGCTGGCTGCTGGGCTACATCAAGCAGCACAGCTACACGCCCTTCGCGATCTACCGGATCGTGCTGGGCGCTGCGCTGCTGCTGTGGTTGCCGGCGGGCGACTGAGGCAGCCGCCCCGCCCGCGACGGTTCAGGAGGCGCTACGGGCCTCGACTTCGGGATGCAGGGTGTAGACCCCCTGCAGCAGGGCCTCGGCCAGCACGTGGTGTTGCATCGCGCGCTGCACGTCGGCACAGGTGAAGCGTTCGCCCACGTCCAGCCGTGACACGTCCAGTGCGTACAGCCGGAAGAAATAGCGATGCGGACGGCGGTCGTTGGGCGGCGGGAACGGCCCGTCGTAGCCGAGCCATTCGCCCGTGAGGTCGGGATCCTGGGCGAACCAGCCCGTGTAGTCATTCAGGCCCTGGCGGCTGCCCTCCGGACCCTTGGGATCGCGTTTTCCGTGAGGAGTAACGCCGTTGCTGCAGCTGCCTTCGGCGATCCCGTCGACGTGCGGCGGGATGTCGATCATCGCCCAGTGGCAGAAATCGGTACGCGGCTGGTCGAACGGGATCTCCACCCCTTCCTTGCCCGCCATCTCCGGCACGGTCGGGGCGTCGGCGTCGATGCACAGCAGCGCGAACGAGCGGGTCTCCGGAGGGGCATCGCGCCACGCCAGGTGCGGGTTGAGGTTGCGGCCGAAGCCGACATCCTTTCCGTCACGCTGGCCGGCCGCGAACCGGGCGGGGATCGGTGCGTGGTGGTCGAAACTGTCGCTGCGGATGTGCATCGTGCGGCTCCTTGGGGGACGCGGGGAGTCTGCCAGAGCCGGCGTGACCGCCGGATGCCCGCCTCGTCAGTCGGCCGCGTAGCCCAGTCGGCGCGCGACCGGCTCCAGCAGCGCGAAGGCTTCGCCGAGTGGCTCGTGGAACCGGCGCCAGTGCCCTGCTGGCAGGCGTTCGCCGCCCAATCGCTCCGCCGGCAGAGGCCGCAATCCGGACGACAGGATCGGGGCGAGGGCGGCAGCGATCCCCTCGGGATCATCAACGACAGCGTCCATCCTGACCAGCTGATGGGGAAAAAGGCCTTGCTCGTGGATGTCTGCGATCTGGGCAAGCACATCCGCCATCCACCGGGCGCCTGCCATCGGTGTTTCCAGGGCAAACGGGGCCTGGGCACCGAACGCAAGCCAATCCAGCAGCATGTCGCGCGGGTCCCGCAATGCGAAGACAAGCTGCGCGTTTGGTAGATGGGGGCGCAGCGCGATGAGCGCCGCGTTGTCCCACCACAAGAGCAGGTCGTGGATCTGGCCGTCGCTGATGCCGCGCGCGGGCAAGGCGGCGCGCCACTCCTCGACCAGGCCGAGTGGATCAGCCTCTCCGCTCGCCAGTTGGCGGATGGTAGAGAAGCGCTGGAACAGATCGTCCGGCGGATCCTCTCCCAGCCGATCTGCCCTCAGCGGAAGGCCGTTGCCCTGAAGCGTGGCAGCGAGGCGTTCGACCATCGAACCGGGCGTCCCCCACAGCAGGATCACCGCCGGCGCAGGCTCGGACAGCTCTCCGGATCGCGGCCACTCCGTCCGAGCGGGAGCCGGCTCGGGAAGTGGCAGGCGCCGCGGTGCCAGCTCCACATGCAATTCGGCCCAGGTTGCCGCCGCGGCGGCGGGCTGTCCCGCAATGTCCAGCGCACGCCCCAGCGCCTGGCGCAACTGTCGGCTGGCCTGTTCATTGTCCGCGGCGGATAGCAGCCGTTCAATGTGCTCAATGCCCGCCTCCGGATCACGCGAGAGCAAGCCCCTGACGATCCGCATTTCCGCCGCGGCATGGCCTGGTTGAAGCTCCGTGATGCGGCGCGCTACTGCTTCGGCCTCCTCCCCCCTGCCTGCTGCGTCGTGCAGCGTCGCCCGGGCCTCAAGCGCAGGGACAGAATCGGGGGTCGCCGCGAGCCACCTGTCCACTACCGCCACCGCGCCCTCGCTTGCGTATTCTTCGAACATCAACCGTGCCCGCCAGAGATCGACATTGCCGGGATGGATCTCCAACAGGCGGTCCAACGTGCCGCGGGCACCGTCGGAGTCACCAAGCCGACGCCACGCTTCGATGAGTGCCAGCAGTGTCCGCCGCTCTCCAGGGTGTTCCAGCAGCGACTCCCGCAAATGGAGTTCAGCAGCCTCGTTGCGACCTGCCGCAAGCTCCAGCTCCCCCACCATCCGACGCATCGCGGGGGTAGCGGACGGATCACGCAGCAACGGCTCCAGCTCCGCCAACGCATCTCCCGGGCGACCTTGCTGACGCATCAGGTCCGCGAGCAGGAAACGCAACGACATCGAATCCGGCTTGGCCTCTCGAAGGGCACGGAAAGCCTCCTCGGCAAATGCGAGATGGCCCTTGGCCCAATAGGCGAAACCCAGGGAGTGCCGCAGCGTGCCTTCCCATGGCCAACGTTTTGCAGCGGCCGACAGTATGGCCAGGCCACGGTCGGCGTCACCACGACGGAGCGCGATGCTGCCCTCCACCGCTGCCAGCTGCGGATGCTCGGGCGCAATGCGGGCGGCGGTCCGTGCGAGGCGCTCGGCCTCTTCGATTTCCCCACGGGCCAGGGCCAATTGCGCCTGTACGATGTACGCCGGGAACTGGTTCGGATCCAGACCAACGCTCCGGGCGAGTGCGGCCTCGGCCTCGTCCAGCTTGCGTTCCTGCAGCAGCAACCCCGCCCGCTCCAGTTGAATGCTGGCGTCGTCGGGCGCGAGCGCCACGGCACGATCGATGGCCTCGACGGCGCCTTCGCGATCACCGGCGAGCCGCAGCGCTGCCGCCAGCAGGCGCTGGGCCATCGGATCCTGCGGCTGCGCGGCGACCGCTTCGCGTGCGGCCGTCAGCGCCTCGTCGGCAGCGCCGCGGCGCAGGGCGTCGATGATGTTCTCGTGCATGGGTGGCTCGTGTCTGGCGTGGCCGGGCATTGTAGCGGGGCCACCACGGGCGGTTCTCGGGCGCTCGTTCAGGCCGACGCGTGCAGCCGCTCGGCGATCCAGCGTTCGCCGAAGCCATCCAGGCGGGCATTCTCGATGAAGCCGCAGTGCCCGCCCCAGGGCGACACCTCGAGCCGGGTTGAGGCCCCCAGTTCTGCCTGGTGGAAATCGGCGACCGGGATGACCGGATCGTCGGCGGCCATCAGGATGCTGGCGGGGACCCGCAGTCCCGCGAGGCGATCCCCCGCGATCGAATAGCCGTCGAAATAGCGTTCGAGCGTGCCGAACTCGGTGTGGCGCTCGACCAGCCACTGGGTCAACGGCCGCATGCGCAGCCCGAGCACGCGGTCGTCGAAGTCGTGGCGGTCGGGAAACAGCGCGCGCTTGCGCTGCAGCGAGGTACGCCACTTGCGCTCGAAGTGACGCAGGTACAGCGGGAACCCGGCCTCCATGGCCTCCATGGTGCGGGCAGGGTCGAGCACCGGGCACACCACCGCGATGTGCGCGATCGCCAGCCCTGCGTCCGGCGCGTGCAACCCCAGGCGGAGGGCGAAGTTGCCGCCCAGCGAGTAGCCGGCCACCACCAGCGGCCGCAGCGGGAAACGCCGGGCGACGTCGCGCGCCGCGTGCACGACCTCCTCGATCCGGTTGGAATGGAAGATCCCTTCGTTGAGGTGGTGGGTGCCGCCGTGGTCGCGGAAGTTGAGCCGGAACACCTCGAAGTCGCAGGCCAGCAGCCGCGCCGCGGTCAATCGCATGTAGCTGGAATCCGCGCTCCCCTCCCAGCCGTGCAGCAACAGCGCCAGACCGCGGTCGCAGGCACCGGGCACCGCGCTGTGCAGGCCTTGCAGGCGTACGCCGCGCCCGCCGTCGACCAGGTGCTGGGTGGTGACCGCGCCGGCCGTTGCAAGCTGCCGCTCGCCCAGGCGCTGGCGCATTGCGCTGGAACCCAGCACCGTCTGCAGGTGGGCATTGCGCAGCCAGCGGGGAGGACTGAAGTCGCTCGAGGTCACCATCCGGCGGCGATCAACTGGCCAGCGCTTCGGCGATGCGGCTGCGTGCCAGCTCGGCCAGGCGCCGCCGCCCCTCCGCCTCGCCGGGCATGATCGGCTGCAGGAAATGCACCTGCACCACCCGTGCCGGCTCGCCCAGCAGGCGCAGGAAGTTGCCGACGAACCGTTCGCGCGGCCCGAAAGCCACGATCTGCTGGGCCTCGCCCCCGGCGCCGTAGCGCAAAGCAACGGGCTGCACCGGCACCCCCGCCTCCACCGCTGCCATGAATATGCGGGCATGGAAGGGACCCAGGGCCTCGCCGCCGCGCGTGCCACCTTCGGGGAACACCCCGATCGACTGGCCGCCGCGCAGGCGCGCCAGCATCTCGTGCAGCACGCCACCCAGGGACTCGCTGCTGCCCCGCGCATGGAAGATGGTCTGGGCGCGGCTGGCCATCCAGCCCACCAGCGGCCATGAGCGGATCTCCCGCTTGGCGACGAACCCCATCATGCGCTGGCTGTGCATCGACGAGATGTCGATCCAGCTGACATGGTTGGCGACGAACATCACCGCACCGGGGAGCGGCGTACCGACCCGCTGCATGCGGAAGCCGAACACGCGCAGCAGTCCGTTCGACCACGCCCGGATCAGCCGGTGCTCCAGTCGCTCGCCGCCGATGATGATGCCGCCCATCGGCGGCGAGATCAGCAGCAGGGTCAGGGGCAGGTGCACCAGCAGGTGCCAGAGCAGCATCGGCACGCGCCACAGGTAGCGCAGTACGCGGACGGCGCGCGCCGCTCCGGCAGGCGTGGTGGTGGTAGAGGGCGGCGCGTTCATCGGCGCGATGATACCGAAGCGCCGACCGGCTCAGCCGGAAGCGACCACCGCGAGCGTCAACCGTGAGATGCAGGCGAGCTTTCCGCGCCCGTCCTCGATCCGGATCTCCCAGACCTGGGTACGCCCGCCGACGTGCAGCGGCCTCGCGGTACCGGTCACGCTGCCGCCGCGGACCGCGCGCAGGTGGTTGGCGTTGATCTCCAGCCCGACGCACACCCGGCCCTCGGGAACGCACAGGTTGCCGGCGGTGCTGCCCAGCGTCTCCGCCAGCAGGACCGAGGCGCCGCCGTGCAGCAGGCCGTAAGGCTGCTTCGTGCGCTCGTCCACCGGCATGGTGCCGCGCAGGAAATCGGGACCGATTTCGGTGAAGCGGATCCCCAGGGGCTCCATCGCGGTGCCACGCGACAGCTCGTTGAGGCGATCCAGGCTGGTGCTGCGCCGGAAAGGCCCGGCGTTGGGTTCATTCATCCGGCAACGATACCGGGACCCGCGGCGGCCAACCAGCAGCACCGGACCCGATGCGCCGACCAGGGGAGGGGCCGGCACACCGGGTCCTGGTGCGCGACGGGGGTCATGGATGCCACCCGCTTGTTCAGACGAAGCGGAACAGGCGCGGGGTGTTGTTGGGCACGTAGCGGGTGGGGGAGGCATAGCCGCTGCTGGAGCCGTAGCCGACGCCGAACTCGCGGTTGCCATAGGCCGGGTTGCTGCGGACCGGGGCCGGTGCATAGCTGCGGGCGGCGACGGAGGAGGAAGCGGTGCGGAGCTGGGTGCGGACGGTGTTCATGGTGTGGATCCTCAGTGGGGTGTTGCTTCGGGGGACGGGCTCTGGTGTCTTGGTGCCTTGGTGTGTTGGTAAAGTACAACACCTAGGCGGAAGCACCATGGGCCAGAAGTCACCCCACTGAAGACCTGTCTCCGGCTGCGTAGGCCCAGAGGCGGGCCGGCAACTAGAGAATGGGCGCCAGACCGGCGCCGAAGGCGGTGAACAGGCGCGTTGGCAGCCCCTTCAACGCCGGATTGACCTCGGGGAAGTCGCCGACCGGGCGGTAGCAGTCCCGGAACCCGGGATCATCGGGCGGCAGCGGCGCCGGGCAGTGCTCCCCCGGCACGTATTCGTAGCTGGTGGCGTAGCGCACCGGCCACAGGTCGAACAGGGGAAGGTACTCGGACGCCTTGGCCAGCGAGTATTCCAGGCCCCACAGCACCGGCGCCTTGTCCCGCGGCGCGATCACCCATGAATTGCCCGGGCTGATGTCGCGGCGGATGCTGTCGGCCAGCGCGCGCGCGAAGGTCTCGTCGACCACCACCACCGAGCCCTCGGTGTTCCAGGTGTCGCCGCGTGGATCGAAGTTGTGGGTACCGACGACGCCGATGCGCTCGTCCACCACCATCGACTTGGCATGCAGGCCGATGCGGACGCCCGCGCGCCGCAGGGGCACCGGCTCGTTCGCCCGGCGGCCGACGTAGCGCATCGCGCCGTATTCCGCTTGGCCTTGCCTGTGGCGCAATCCGTTCAGCGCACTGGTCCGATCGGCACCCCGTTCGCGGCGTGGTGGATCCTGGGGTATGTACTCTGGAACGAAAGCGCCGGTGGCGGCAAGGTCCACCGGCGAATCTTCGGGGAAAGGTTTGTACTCGTAGATGTTGAAGCCGAACTCACGCAGGAAGCGGCGCTTGTACTTGTACGAGAGCGCATAGGCGATGAAGGCGTCAGTGGCCGCGAGGCTGTTGGTCGACACGATCACGCGTGGCGGGTCGGGCCTGTCGTGCAGGTCGCGGAAGGTCTGCTGGGCGGCGTCCGACAGCACCAGGTAGGGCGTCTGCAGCAGGACCTCTTCCTGCGCCGATTCGATCATCCGGCGCAGCGACCGGGACATGGCGGCATGGGATGACGGATCCTCACCGGTGTGCTTTCCCGGCAGGTCGGAGACGTAGTAGACCTCCGAGACCTCCATGGCCTGCGCCGCCAGCCGCGCGGCCAGCGCCGGATCATCGGCATCCTCGCGCATCCGCCGGGCCCGTTCGGGGCGCTCGAACGGATGCGGCTGCAGAGCCGGCACGCCGTCACGCAGCAGCATCGTGCCGACGTCCACCAGCCGCGCCGGCGGCACGCTGAGCGGGTTGTTCCAGAACCGGCCGAAGTCGGCGGCCATGTCCCGCACGACGGGGCCGGCGACCAGCAGGTCGCGGTCGCGGAAGTTGTACTCGTCGTCCCAGTCGTAGTAGTCGTCCTGGTAGTTGCGCCCGCCGGTGATGCCCACGGCTCCATCGACCAGCAGCAGCTTGTTGTGCATGCGCTGGTTGAGCCTGCGCCAGCAGCAGGCGGCGGCGAGCACGTACTGCGGATAGGTGATGCGCGCCCGGCCCAGGGTCGGGTTGTAAAGCCGCAGCTCGAAGTTGGCATGCACGCCCGACAGGGCCGCCAGCGTTTCTACGCTGCGCATGGCCGAGAGCTGGTCCATCAGCAGGCGGACGCGCACCCCCCGCCGGGCGGCGTCGATGAGCTCGTCGAGCACCAGCCGCCCCGCGTCGTCTTCGTCATAGATGTAGGTCTGGACGTCGATCGCGGTGGTGGCGCTGCGGATCAGGTTGATCCGGGCCAGCATCGCCCCGGTGCCTTCGTCCAGGATGAGCGCGTGGTGCACTGGCCGCTCCGGCGTGGAGCGGACAAAGGCATCGCCGGCCAGCCGGTGCAGGGGCGACGGACGGGCGCAGGCGTCGGGCTCGGAACACTCCACCGCGACCGGACGTGCGGCCTCGGCGATCGCGGCGGCGCGGTCGGCCTGGGCCGGCGCCAGCGTGGCGCACGCGCTCGTCGCCAACGCCAGCAGCATGGCTGCCAGGCGGGTGGCCATCTGCCTTCCGTTCACTCCGTCTCCCCCTCCTGCAACCTCACCCGCATGTTGAACCGCACCTTGTCGCTGAGCGCCAGGCGCCAACCGTCCAACCCGTACCGATCGCGTTCGACCACGCCGGTGGCGACCACGTCGCACTCCCACCCCGGCCGCGCGCAGGTCGCCGGTGCGACCGTGAAGGTTTCCATCCGGCTGGTGCCATGCATGGTCAGCCTGCCGCGCAGGCGCCCCCCGTCGTGCACCAGCTCCGGCCGGTACGGTTGCGAGATGAACTCCGCCACCGGGTGGCGGGTCGAATCGAAGAAGCCCTCGCCGCGCGCGATCTCGGTGTATTTGTCCGAGCCGTCGACTTCGACTGCGCCCGTCGCCAGCCGCACGTGCACCTGCTGGCGCCCGTCGGGCAGGATGGTAAGGGCGCCGCCATGGTCTGGAAACCGGCCTTCCACCCGGATGCCCCAGCGGGTACGCACCTCGAAGCCGAAGTGGCTCAGGCCGGGGTCGAAGCGCAGGTCAAGCGACGTGCCGGGCGGCAACGCCGGGACAGGAGACCTGGCACGGGGCGTTGCACCCGTGGCACCCGCGACCCACGCCAGCAAGCAACCCGCACACAGCCAATGGATCCGCGCAGAAACGCTGCGATTCACGGCCACCAGAACGCGCTGAGCTGGGCGATGCCCGGCTCCAGCGGCACCCCGGGGGGCATGGCCAGCACGGCGACGCCTGCCGGCGGCATGCCGCGGTAGTCACCGGACTGGCCGCTGTGCAGCAGCGCCGCCAGTTGCTCCATGCCCGGGTTGTGGCCCACCAGCATCAGCCTTTCGACCTCGACATGGGTGTCGGCCAGTGCGATCAGCGTGCCGGGGTTGGCCTCGTAGATGGTGTCCTCCACCCGCTGCTCGACGTAGCCCACCACCCCGAGCACGGCTTCCAGCGTCTCCCGCGTCCGCCGCGATGGCGAGCACAGCACGCAGTCGGGCACCAGGCCCTGTTCGGCCAGCCAGCGACCCGCGGCCTCGGCCTCGGCGAGCCCTTCGGCCGACAGCGGCCGGTCCAGGTCCGCCTGGCCGGCGGTGGCGGGTTCGGCGTGGGCATGCCGCAGCAGGATCAGTTCGCGCATTGGGGCGTTCTCGGTGGGGGCGGTGTCCCGCGGGAGGGCCGGCGATGGCCTATTTCCTGAGCCACCTCAATAGCGGCTGCCAGTCGGCCTGGTGTTCGCGCACATGGGCGGAATGGTAATCGAACAGGCTCTTGCCCAGGCCGGTCAACAGCACGTAGGCCTGGCTGTCGCGGAGTTGCGCGACCACCGGGTAGGGCCATTTCCCGAGCAGTTCGACGGTCTGCTGTGACATCGTCGTCCACGGCCGCAGCTTGTTGCCCACCAGCCCGACCTTGAGCTCGCCGCGACGCACCCGCGGGTTGCGCGCGAGCGTATCGAGGAAGCCGACGCTGGCTTCGATGTCGATGGTGGAGGGCAGCACCGGGACCACCACCGCATCGGCGATGTCCAGGAATGGCCCCAGGTCCGAGGCCATGGCGCCGGCAGCGGCGTCGACCACCACCTGGTCGGTACCTTCCGGCAATTGGCGGCGCCAGCCCTTTCCGCCCGTACCGTCGATTGGCAGCACCGCAGTGTCCAGTTCCGAGCGCCGCTGGGCCCAGCGCGTCGCCGACCCCTGCGGATCGGCATCGACCAGCACGGTATTGCGCCCTTCGATCGCCGCGTGGGCGGCGAGGTGGGTGGCGATGGTGGTCTTGCCGACACCACCCTTCGAGCTGGCCACGAGTACGGTCTTCATGCGGTTCCCCCGGTTGGGCTGCACAGGCTGCACTGGAAACCGCAGCCTACACCGGCCGGGGGCCGTGGGCGATCAGGCGTCGCCGGAGAGCAGCGCCCGATGATCGGGGTTGTCGGGGAGCCAGCCCGGCGGTGGCTCCACAGGGATGCCGTGCTCCCGCAGCACACGCCTGTACGCCCCGAGCTCGCCCTCCTCCATGAGCCAATCGACGTACTGGGCCGATTCGATGCTTGCGCCCGGCCAACCCGGCGCAAGCTGCAGGGCCTGCTCGTGCAGCCATGCCACCTGCCGGAGACGTGCCTTCCAGCGGCCCTTTTCGGCACCCTCCGAATAGCGGACGAGTGTGCGAAGCGCGACCAGCGGCTCGATGATGGTGGCATCGGACCCGGCCAGATGGGCAAAAGCCCCCAGGCAGTCCTGCCGAAGGCCGGAATCGCGGACCAGAGAGCTCTCGTCACGGCGGCAGAGGTCCATTACACCTGTGAAGGTCGGTAGCACCTGGGCCGCCCACTGGCTGATCGAGGACACCGCCGACACGTCCTCGGCACTGGCCATTAATGCGTCCGCCGCTTGGTGATAAGCCACGACCTCATCGGGCATCCGCGGCAACGACGCACCCCGCCTCGCGTCAACGATAATGCGGAACAGGTCGCTGCCGTAGTTGTTATAGCGCGGCAACTCCGCCGCTCGCGCCAGATGGGTGCGGGCAGCCACCTCGTCGCCCGCCGATGAAGCGAACGATGCCGCCATCAGATGGACCGCGGCATTGTCCCCGTCGAGCTCGAGCAACCGCTCCAGCGCTCGTTCGCGATCGCACTCCACCACCGGGGACAATGGGCAGTCGCTGGCTGCCACCCACTGGACCAGTGGGGTCGTAGGCCTTGCATCCAGTGCGGCCTGCATCCAGACGGGCGCCGGAGCATCACTCGAATGGGCTGCGGCGTCGGTTAATGGCGGCTCGATCAGCGCCGCGGCCAGCAAGCCCTCGGCGGTTCCGGCGGCGGCCAGTTCCGCTGCACGGGCCGACATGGCAGCGTTGAACTGCTCGTTCCACTTGGTCACCGCGGGCGGCGCGGGCGACACGTCGACCGCAACGCCCCAGGATTCAAAGCCAGGTTCCGCAACCTGCGCGGCGGCCGGTTGTGCCAGCCACCACAGTCCCATCAACAGTATCGAACGCGTCATGCTTCCCTCCATGGATCGTCCCGCCTGATCGCAGGGACCGCTTTCCGGACTATACCGTCAGCGCCATTCCGGCGGATTCGCCGCCCATGCCTGCTGCACTTCGGCCAGCACCGCACGGTCTTCCTCACGCCAATCGGGCAGAAGTTCGGCATAGCGGCCAGGACTGTTCCACTTGCCCGGTTCGGTGCGGACCGCGGCGGCGTACCACTGGACCGCTTCATCCTTCCGATCCAGCTGCCACAGTACCAATGCAAAGGTTGTAGGAATCCACTGCGCCGATACTGATCGAGCCTGCATCATGGTCTGCCACTGCGCCAGCGCCCCGGCGTGGTCGCCCTGGCGGTAGAGGTCCCAACCGTAGTTCCAGAGGACCGGTCTCCACAGGCCGTCGCTGGCGTTCAGCCCTGCCAGCACCCGCCCGTACAGCTCCCGACCCAGCTCCGGCCGTCCGCCTTCCATCGCGATGTGTGCGAGTTGTGCGGTTTCTTCCTTCGCGTGCGGGTTTCGCGCGATGAGCTTGAGCAGCCTGTCGACCAGCGCGTCGCCGGATCCTTTGACCGGCGCGATGGGCTGCGCGGTTCGTGCATCCTCGTCGAAATAGAACTCGGACATCGGCACGAGGCGTTGCGACTGGGCGGCGGCGACGCCGGACATGGCAAGGCAGGCCGCGACGGCCAAGCCCCGGAATAGCGGGCTGTAGGACTTCATTGTGGTATTCCCCCTGTGTACCCGCCCATGATACCGGCGGGCAGGCGCCGTGTCGCGCACTGCTACAATCAGACGGATTTGCCCGGCACTTTGCACCGCCGGGCTCCCCCCGCAGCCACGCCCGCGGCCCCTGCCGCGCCGGAGCCACGCATGTCCGATACCGCCACGACCGGCCCCGCCGCCGGCCCCATCGTCGATGCCGAGTATTCGCTCGACCACCGCTACAGCCGCGAGTCCGGGCGCATCTACCTGTCAGGCGTGCAGGCGCTGGTGCGGTTGCCGCTGATGCAGCGGCTGCGCGACCAGGCCGCCGGGCTGGACACCGCCGGCTTCATCTCCGGCTATCGCGGCAGCCCGCTGGGCGGCTTCGACCTGGAGCTGTGGCGGGCCAAGAAGCACCTCGAGGGCGCGGGCGTGAAGTTCAGCCCCGGCCTCAACGAGGATCTCGGCGCGACCATGGTCTGGGGCACCCAGCAGACCCAGCTGTTCCCGGGCGCGCGCCACGATGGCGTGTTCGGCATGTGGTACGGCAAGGGGCCGGGCGTGGACCGCAGCGGCGACGTGTTCAAGCACGCCAACGCCGCCGGCACCTCCCGCTTCGGCGGGGTGCTGGCGCTGGCGGCGGACGACCACGCCTGCCGCAGCTCGACCCTGCCGCACGGCAGCGAAGGCGAGTTCACCAGCGCGATGATGCCGATCCTGAACCCGGCAGGCGTGCAGGACATCCTCGACATGGGCGCGATCGGCTGGGCGATGAGCCGCTACACCGGGCGCTGGATCGGCTTCAAGACGATCGCCGAGACGGTGGAGTCCTCGGCCTCGGTCGACGTCAACCCGCTGGCGCTGCAGATCGCCACACCCGATGACTTCGAACTGCCGCCGGGCGGCCTCAACATCCGCTGGCCTGACCCGCCGATGGACCAGGAGATGCGCCTGCACCAGTACGCGGTGAAGGCGGCGCAGGCATTCGCCCGGGCCAACCGCATCGACCGCATCGTGATCGATTCGCCGCGGCCGCAACTGGGCATCATCACCACCGGCAAGTCCTACCTGGACGTGCTGCAGGCGCTGGAGTACCTGGGCCTGGACGAGCGCGCCTGCAGCGACCTGGGCCTTCGCGTCTACAAGGTCGGCATGACCTGGCCGCTGGAGCCGACCGGGCTGCGCCGCTTCGTGCGCGGGTTGTCGGACATCCTGGTGGTGGAGGAGAAGCATGCCTTCATCGAAAACCAGATGAAGGAGTCGATGTACAACTGGAACTCCACAGATTTCGGCGGCAGCCAGCGTCCGAGCATCGTCGGCAAGTACGACGAGTCCGGCGAATGGATCCTGCCCAGCACCGGCGAGCTGACCCCCGCCCGCATCGCGCGCGTGATCGCCCAGCGCATCCAGCGCTTCCATCGCTCCGAGCACATGGACAACGTCCTGGCGTGGATGGAACGGAAGGAGGCCGAGCTGGCCCTGCCCCGCGCAAGCTTCCCGCGCGTGCCGCACTACTGCTCGGGCTGCCCGCACAACACATCGACGGTGGTGCCGGAAGGCAGCCGCGCGCTGGGCGGCATCGGCTGCCACTACATGGTCACCTGGATGGACCGCAGCACCGAGACCTACACCCACATGGGCGGCGAAGGCGTCACCTGGGCCGGGCAGGCGGCGTTCACCGATACCCCGCACGTGTTCCAGAACCTCGGCGACGGCACCTACTTCCACTCCGGCAGCCTGGCCATCCGGCAGTCGGTGGCCGCCGGCGTCAACATCACCTACAAGATCCTCTACAACGACGCGGTGGCAATGACCGGCGGGCAGCCGGTGGATGGCCAGCTCAGCGTGCCGCAGATCGCCCGGCAGGTGCACAGCGAAGGCGTGCAGGCGATCGTGGTGGTGTCCGATGAGATTGAAAAGTGGTCCGACCCGACCATCTTCCCCGCCGGCACGGAGTTCTTCGACCGGCGCGAACTCGACGCGGTGCAGAAGCGCCTGCGCGAGACCGCCGGCACCACCATCCTCATCTATGACCAGACCTGCGCCACCGAGAAGCGCCGCCGCCGCAAGCGCGGCAAGATGGTCGACCCGCAGAAGCGGGTGATGGTCAACAGCCTGGTCTGCGAAGGCTGCGGTGACTGCGGCAAGAAGTCGTTCTGCGTGTCGGTGCTGCCAAAGGAAACCGAGTTCGGCCGCAAGCGTGCGATCGACCAGTCCAATTGCAACAAGGACTACAGCTGCGTCGAGGGCTTCTGCCCGAGCTTCGTGACGGTCGAGGGTGGCCGCGTGCGCAAGGGCAAGCCGGTGGGCGGGCGCGACTCCGCGGCCAGCCGCCTGGACAACCTGCCGATGCCGCGACTGCCGGCACTGGACCGCCCCTGGAACATCCTGATAACCGGCGTCGGTGGTACCGGCGTGGTCACCATCGGCGCGCTGCTCGGCATGGCGGGGCACCTGGAGGGCAAGGGCGCGAGCGTGCTCGACCAGACCGGCCTGGCGCAGAAGGGCGGCGCGGTCACCACCCACATCCGCATCGCCAACACCCCGGCCGACATCCACGCCGTGCGCATCGCCGCCGGCGAGGCCGACCTGGTGCTGGGCTGCGACATGGTGGTGGTCAACGATTACTGGGCGCTGTCCAAGATCCGCGGTGGCCGCAGCCACGTGGTACTCAACAGCTACGAGGCGATGCCGGGCTCCTTCACCACCCGGCCGGACATGCAGTTCCCCGCCAACGACATCATCGATGCGGTTCGCCAGGCCCTGGGCGGAAACGACGCGGCCGCCGGTGCGCTGTCCGTGGTCGATGCCACCCAGCTGGCCACCGCCCTGATGGGCGACGCGATCATGTCGAACCTGTTCATCCTCGGCCACGCCTGGCAGCAGGGGCTGGTGCCGCTGTCGCTGGAGTCGATCATGCGGGCGGTTGAGCTCAATGGCGCCGCGGTCGAGGCCAACAAGACCGCCTTTGCCTGGGGCCGGCTGGCGGTCATCGATCCGGCGGCGGTTGCCGGGGCCGCGGGCCTGGTGCGCAATGCGGCCACCGCAGCGGAGTCGGCCGTGCACGAACTTCCGGTGCTGGGTGCCGGCGAGTGGGAAGGCCACGAGGCCGGCAGCGCGTCGGCACCGTCGAGCTACCCGGACGGCGATGAGCTGCGCCACGTCCCGGCCCATGCCTCGGCCGACCAGGCGGTCGCCTTCCTGCCGCTGGACGACGAGCGCCTGTCGCGCTCGCTCGACGAGCTGGTCGCCCGACGCACGGCCTTCCTGCAGGACTACCAGAATGCCGCCTATGCCCGCCGCTACGCCGGGTTGGTGACCCGTGTACGTGAAGCCGAAACCGCGCGTGCCCCGGGCAGCACCGACCTGACCGAAGCGGTCGCTCGCTACGCCTTCAAGCTGATGGCCTACAAGGACGAGTACGAAGTGGCCCGGCTGTACACCAGCGGCGAGTTCCGGCGGAAGCTGGAACAGCAGTTCGAGGGCGACTTCAAGCTGAAGTTCCACCTCGCCCCGCCGTTGCTGGCGCGGAAGGATGCCGAGGGCCGCCTGGTCAAGCGCGAATTCGGGCCTTGGGTGTTCACCGCCTTCAAGTGGCTGGCGAAGGTACGGCGCCTGCGCGGTACGCCGCTGGATATCTTTGGCTATACGGCGGAACGACGGATGGAGCGCCAGCTGGTCGAGGATTATTTCCGGACGGTCGAAGGCCTGCTGCCGCGCCTGGACCGCGCCAACGTCGACCTGGCGGCCCGCATCGCATCGGTGCCCGAACACATCCGCGGCTATGGGCACGTCAAGGAAGCGCACCTGCACGACGCAAAGGCGCGGGAACAGGACTTGCTTGCCCAGTGGGACAATCCGCTGCGGGTGGTGCAGGTCGCCTGACCTTGCTGGACGGGCGCAGGTTAAAGATGGCGCCCCCGCAGCCGATATCACGATCGTGCCGGCCTCCCTGCCGGCCGGGCCTGGAGATGTCACAGCGGTCACAAAACGCGGGCGCGAGCCGGACATGAACCTGCAACTGCCTGCTTTCGAGCCGCCGGTCGGGTTGCCTGACGACTGGCGTACCGCGCTGCTGGAGGCCGACAGCGCGGCCGACCTGGTCGGACTGATCCTCCAGCTCGCCGAAGGGCAGCCGGGTGTGGGCCGCGCCCGCGTGCTGTGGGAGCTGGATCCGCAGGGGGTGCCGGCGAGCGAGCCACCGGGCGATGAGGCGCTGCTGCTGGCCGATGAGGCGATGCTGACGGGCTCGATCGTCGAGGGCGATGGTGGCCTGGTCGCGATCCCGCTGCCGGTCAGTACCGCCGTCCTCCTGGTGGAGCTCGTCGCGGGTGCCGGATCCGAAGCACTGGCACGCGACCTGGCCGCGCCCCTGGCCGCAGCCGACCGTCGCCTGCGCAACCGCCTGCGCCTGACCGAACTGGAGCGCGAGGTGCTCCATCTGGAGCGCGCCGAACAGGTCCAGCGCGCGCTGTTCGCCATCTCCGAGCTGGCCGGCTCCGACCGGGAGATGCCCGAGGTGCTGCAGGGCATCCACGGCATCGTCGGTTCGCTGATGTACGCCGAGAACTTCTTCATCGTGCTGCGTGATCCCGGCCAGGACACCATCCGCTTCCTCTATTTCGTCGACGTCGAGGATGAGCCACCGTTCGGCGAACTGCCGCTGGACGAGCTCAGGCAGTCGCTGACGTGGTACCTGCTGCGCTCGGGCGTTGCTCTGCGCGGCAACGAGGAACGGCTGATCCGGCAGGTCGACGGCCCGTTGCGGATGGTCGGCAGCGACTGCCATGACTGGCTGGGCGTGCCGATGCTGCGCAACGGCGAGGCGCTGGGAGCGATCGTGGTGCAGAGCTACCGCGACGACCAGGGATTCAGCGAAGACGACCAGACCCTGCTGGGCTTCGTCGCCGACCACGTACTCACCACCCTCGAACGCAAACGCAGCACCGAGTTGCTGGAGCACAGTGTCAAGCTGCGCACGCAGGAGCTGGCGCAGGCCAACTGCGACCTGCAACTGGAAGTGGCCGAGCGCCAGCGCGCGGAACGGCTGCAGTCCGCGCTGTTCCAGATCGCCCAACTGGCGACCGACGACATCGGCGAGGAGGCGTTCTACCTGCGCGTCCACGACATCGTCGGCCAGCTGCTGAACGCCGGCAACTTCTTCATCGCCCTGCTGTCGGCCGATGGCACGCGGCTGGAATTCCCCTACTACGTTGATTCCCACGGCAACAACGGCCCCATGCACCGGCCCCTGTCGCGCGGGCTGAGCGAGTACGTGCTGCGTACCCGGCAGCCATTGCTCGCCACCGCGCCCGGGATGGCGGCGCTCGAGGCCACCGGCGAGATCGAGTACCACCCCGGTCGCGGCCCGCGGTGCCACTGCTGGCTTGGCATCCCGCTGTTCCTGGGCGAAGACGTGATCGGCCTGGTCGCCGTCCAGAGCTACGATGCATCGGTCGGATACGGCCAGAACGACCGCGAACTGCTGGGCTTCGTCGCCTCGCAGATCGCCAGCAGCCTGCACCGGCGCCGGAGCGCGCAGGTACTTCAGCAGGCCTACGCCCAGCTGGAGGAGCGGGTCGCCGAACGCACCCATGAGTTGCGCCGAGAAATCAGCGAACGCGAGCGCGTGCAGGACCAGTTGCAGCACGAAGTCATGCACGACGCCCTGACCGGGCTGCCCAACCGCGGCCAGCTGCATGCGCGCATCGAGCGGGTGCTGGCACGGTTGCAGCTGGAGCCACAGCGCCGCTGCGCGCTGCTCTACCTGGACGTCGACCGCTTCAAGGTGGTCAACGACAGCCTCGGCCATCTTGCCGGCGACGACCTGCTCCGCGAGGTGGCCCGCCGCCTGCAGGCCTGCGTGCGCAAGCCGGACCTGGTGGCGCGCCTGTCCGGCGACGAGTTTGCGATCCTGATCGAGGACGCCTCGGTGGACGCCTCCGGCCGGCCGACCGCCGCCATCGCGGTGGCCGAGCGGATCCTCGACCTGCTGTCGCGGCCAATGCCGGTCGGTGGGCGGGCGCTCGAACCTTCGGCAAGTATCGGCATCGCCGTGGGCGACGCGCGCTATGCCGAGGTCGACGATCTTGTGCGCGATGCCGACACCGCGCTGTATCGCGCCAAGGCGCTGGGTCGGAAGCGCTGGCAGTTGTTCGACGAGTCCCTGCAACGTACCGCCATCGACGTACTGGAGATGGAGGGCGAGCTGCGCGAGGCCTTGCGGCTGGACCAGCTGGAGCCCTACTTCCAGCCGATCGTGCGACTGGACGACCGCAGCGTAGTCGGCCACGAGGCACTGATGCGCTGGAACCACCCCCGGCGGGGCGTGCTCGCTCCAGGCGATTTCCTGGCGGTCGCCGAAGAGAGCGGACTGATCGATGCGATGGACTGGCGGCTGTTCAAGCGCAGCGCGGCGTGGGCCGCCGGCATGCCGCCGGGTACCTACCTGAGCATCAACGTGTCGCCGCGGCACCTGCGCCGCGAGGACTTCGACCAGCGCATGCTGGAACTGCTCGGGCGAACCGGCATGGATCCGAAGCACCTGGTGATCGAAGTGACCGAAGGCTCGCTGCTCGACGACCCGGACAACGCGCGGATGATCCTGACCCGGCTGCAGTCGCACGGGGTGGGCACGGCGCTCGACGACTTCGGCACCGGCTATTCCTCGCTCAGTTACCTGCACGCGTTTCCGTTGCGGGTCCTCAAGATAGACCGCACCTTCCTTGCCAGCCTCGGCCAGCAGGGCCACAGCGCGGCCGTGATTTCGGCGGTCATCGCACTGGCCGGGGCGCTGGGACTGGACGTGGTGGCGGAAGGGATCGAGACGGAGGAGCAACGCCAGGTCCTGCTGGAGCTGGGTTGCGAGTTCGGCCAGGGCTACCTGTTCGGGAAGCCGATGCCGGCCACGGCAAGCGCACCGTAACCCGGTCTCACAGTGTGCGCAGCACCTCGCCGGATTCCTCCGCCAGCAGCTCGATGCTGCGCTCGCGCTGGCCACGATCGACCGGATGGGTGACGACGGCATAGCGACCGCCGGCCACCGCCTCCCTGACCTCCACGATAAGCTTGTCGTGATCGGGCCTCAGCGTCACCAGGCCACCGGCGAGCAGCCCGAAGACGGCACCGAACATCACCACCGCGCCTCCGGCCGCCCAGGGTGAGCTGCGGACCGCGGTGATGCCGGCCGCCCACAGCAGTCCGAACAGCACCAGGCCCGCCATCAACCCGAGCAGGCCGAGCGTGACGTGCGCCTTGATCGCCGTGTGCCAGATACCGCGGTCGTCAGGCTCGATCTTCCGGCCCGGGTGCGGCTCACCGGGGGAGAGCACCCGCACCTGCGCTTCGCCCAGCCCCAGCTCCCGCCGCAGGCGCGCAGCGGCCGCCTCGGCCCCACGCTGGTCGCCGAACAATGCGGCAACCTTGCTCGGGGCGCGTTCGCCCAGTACCGGACCGTCAGTCCTCATCGCATCCCTCCTGCAGGTGGGCATCGCGCAGCGGCGCAACGCATGCCGAGGGTGCCTGTCTTGGGGTAGATACCTGGTGAACCCGATCCCGCCGGGTGAGCAGTTGCCGTCAGCGGCGCCAGACCAGGCAACGGTTGTTGGCAGGCATGGCCACGTCCTCGGCCAGCTGGAACCCCAGGCCGGAGGCGAGGCCGTCGACCGCCTCGACATCGCGGATGCCCGAGCGCGGATCCCTCGCCTTCAGGGAAGCGTCGAACTCGCGGTTGCTGGCGCTGGTGAATTCACCGTCGTAATTGAAGGGCCCGTACACCACGATCGTGGCGTGCTGGGCCAGGGCCGCACTGGCACCTGCGAAGAAGGCCTGCACCTCCGCCCACGACATGATGTGCAGCGTGTTTGCGGAGAACACCGCATCGAAACGGTCGCGTGGGCCAAGCGCCGGCCAGGGCACCATGGCGACGTCCAGCTCCACCGGCGCCGGCGTGTTGGCGAGCGCGGCTTCGTCCAACCATGCGCGCACCCCGGGCAGGTTCCCCGCGCGATCCGAACACTGCCAGGACAACCATGGCATCGCCGCGGCGAAATGCACGGCGTGCTGTCCGGTGCCACTACCGACTTCCAGCACCTGTTTCGCGTTGCGGAACTGCTCCAGGAGCACGGTCAGGATGGGTTCGCGGTTGCGGGCGCAGGCCGCGGAGAAAGGTCTGGAAGGCGCTGTGATCGAATCCATGCCCCCTTGTTAGCAGGGCGCGAAGGGTGGATCAACCCAACCTTTGGGCCCCCGGGGGCCGGCGGCTATCGCGTATCCCGCAGGATGCCATCGAACCCCAGGTCCGCCAGTGGCCGCTCACCGCCGCTATCGGCACGCTCCCGCTGCTCGTCGCGAACGCTGCGGATCGCCCGGGCGATGTACGCCCAGATCCAGATTGCGGCGGTCAGCACTGCCACCCGCACGATGTTGACCGGGCTGCGCAGCGCCTCCCACACCGACGCCGCGGGTGCTTCGGCAAGCAGGACGAACACGCCCACGAAGATGATCGCCGCGACCAGCGACAGGCATGCCCAGCCGCACTCGCCGAGCGTCGCCTTGACGTACCTGATCACTTCCCACGGCCGGTTCATTGGATTGCTTCCATCTGGTCTCGTTCTGGTGGCGAATTCTGGAGCACTGGGCATCACGGGAGTGTCGAAAGAACGGCGCTGGAGCGCGAGACCCATGATCCCGGTCAGGCACCAGACAGCTTGCGTGGTCTTCGCGGCACCGGCACGGGTCCACCGCCTACCTTGTGTCCATGGAATCCCGTGACCTGACCCGGGGGCCGATTGCGCGGACCCTGTTCGTGTTCGCGCTGCCGATCCTCGGTGGCAACGTGCTGCAGTCCCTCAACGGCTCGGTCAATGCGATCTGGGTCGGCCGCTTCCTGGGCGAGGAAGCACTGACGGCGATCGCCAACGCCAACAACATCATGTTCCTGCTGCTTGGCGGCGTGTTCGGCTTCGGCATGGCCTCGACCATTCTGGTCGGCCAGGCGATGGGCCGGAAGGACCTGCCGGGCGCGCGCCGGGTGATCGGCACCGCAGCGACGTTTTTCCTCGGCATCTCGATCGCGCTGGCGGCAATCGGCCTGCCCCTGTCGCGCCACGTGCTGGCCTGGATGTCGACACCCGAGGCCTCGCTGCCGCTGGCCGACGCCTACCTGAAGATCATCTTCCTGGCGCTGCCGTTCCTCTACGCGTTCGCATTCCTGTCGGCGATACTTCGTGGGGCCGGAGATACCCGCACGCCCTTCCTGTTCCTGCTGTTAGCGGTGGCGCTGGACATCGTGCTGGTGCCGCTGCTGATCTTCGGCGTCGGACCGCTGCCGGAGATGGGCATGGCCGGCAGCGCCATGGCGACGCTGGTCGCAAACGCTGTTGCGCTGGCGGCGATACTCGCCTGGCTGCGTCATCGCCGACATCCATTGTGGATCGGCCGAGGCGAGCGCCAACTTTACCGCCCGGACTGGGCCATCGTGCGCACGCTGGTCACCAAGGGCGTGCCCATGGGGCTCCAGATGGTGCTGATTTCGATGGCGATGATCGCGATGATCACCATGGTCAACCAGTACGGCACCCACACCACGGCAGCCTACGGTGCGGCGCTGCAACTGTGGACCTATGTGCAGATGCCGGCCATGGCGATCGGCGTGGCCTGCTCGTCGATGGCTGCGCAGAACGTCGGTGCGGGCAACTGGCCCCGGGTGGAGGCGACCACGCGCGCAGGCGTCGGTTTCAACTTCCTGCTGACCGGTGGGCTGATCGCGCCGCTGATCCTGCTGGATCGCTTCACCCTGTCGATGTTCATGCCCGCCGGCAGCGAAGCGTTGGAGATCGCGCGCCACCTCAACCACATCGCGGTGTGGTCGTTCCTGTTCTTCGGGGTGACGTTCGTGATCGCCGGCGTGGTGCGCTCCACCGGCGCGGTGATCCCGCCCCTGGTGATCCTCGGGGTGGCGCTATGGGGCATCCGCATTCCATTCGCCAACGGGCTGCAACCACGGCTGGGGGTGGACGCGATCTGGTGGAGCTTCCCGGTCAGCGCATTCGTCTCCATGGCGCTGTCGATCGCCTACTACCGCTGGGGGCGGTGGCGGGAGGCGAACATGCTGCCGGCCGATCTCGATTCGGTCGCCATTCCGTCTGAGGTGCCGGCGCAGGTACCGGCGCCCGTGGCGGACGCCGGCGCACGCTGCGAGAAGGAGGCGCCGGGAGACGTTGCGCTGCCACGGTGAGGGACGCGACGCCGCTGTCCGGAAGGCTTCAGCCCTGCTCCTGCAGCCGCCCCACCGCCTCGACGATCGGTTTCGCCCACTGCGGCGTGTGGCGAAAGCGCGAGGCGGCGGGGGCGACGATGCGGCGGTCGCGCCAATGCAGCAGCAGGGATGGATTGGCCGCGGCGGCACCATCAGGCTGCTCGTGGCTGTTGTCGTACAGGCGCAACTCGTACAGGCCCGGCAGCAATCGGATCAGGTTGCGGCGTGCACCATCCCAGCGCGCGCGGACCTTGTCGGCGGGGATGTCGTGTCCGCCCGCGGCCACCCGCGATGCGATCCGCGCCAGGTGGCGCTCGGGAGAATCGAGTCCCACGAACCACAGGGTGACGTCATGGCTGTCGCAGGCTTTTGCGATCAGCGCCGGGATGGTGTTGCCGCCCAGGGTGGTTTCCAGGGCGAAGTTGCGACCCTGGGCAATGGCACGTTCCAGCGCGCGCCGTCCGTAGTGCCAGGCCGCGGCGTTCGCCTCGCCCGGCTCCATGCCGGTGGCGAGGAAACGCGTGGTGGCTTCGTCCGGGTTGTAGTAGTCGAGTCCCTGGCTGCGGATGGCGGCGCCAGCCACCGAGCTCTTGCCGGCGCCGTTGACCCCGGCCAGCACCAGCAGGGTCGGCCGGTCGGCCGGCGTGGGTGGCGTCATCGGCTGCGGAGGCCATCCCTGCGGCGACGGGCCGGACTGGGGATGCCGCCGGCAGCCACGCTGCGCAGCCGGCTGGCACCGGCGGGCGTGTCGAGCGCGGCGAACCGTCGATCGAATTCCGCGGCCAGCACTTCCAAAGGATCATTCGCGTTGGCGCGACGCACCAGGTCGGCGTAGGCCTCGACATCCACCACCACGGCCTGTGGCCGGCCGTGGTGGGTCACGATGACCTCGCCATGGCGCACCACTTCGCGCACGATGCCACTCCAGCCACTCTTCACTTCCGAGGCTGAGCGCACCGGCGTGTCGTCGCCGGCGAGCTGGCGGACGTGTTCGATGTTCCGGAGTGGCTGCATGGCGTCGATCCAACGGGGGAACCGAAGTCAATTTAGGCCTTATTTCCCTTTTTGTCCATTTCGTGCCGGGTGCTGCGACCCTGCCTGCACGGCCATCGTGGAGCATGGAGCCATGAGCCTGTTGTCTGCCGCCCACACGCTGGTCATTCCCATCCCCCGGCATGAATGGGCACCACCGGCACAGGGCCTGCAGCTTGACGGTATCCACCTCGGGCCGAAATCCGAGCTCCACATCACCGTGGTATCGGGCCGGCTGGGGAGGGAGCTGTCCGGCTCGCTCGGCTCCGGAATGCTGGACGGCCCGGTGAGGCAGGTCTTCCAATCGCTGGACTGGTCATACGAACGGACGGGCCGCCGGCTGCTGCTGTGCAAGCCGATGCTTACCGCCCGGCACGGTCCCACCGCCCATTCGGTCATCGAGTGCCTGCTGATGCCGGCAATGGCGGACTTCCACCGGCACCTGGGCCGTTGGCTGGGGCGGGAGTTGCTGGTCCCGCCACCGCACGTGACGCTGTACGTGGCGGGGCGCGACCGCGGGATCGGGGTGGCATCGCCGGCACAGCTTCGCGGTTTGTGCGTGCGGGAGATTCACGCCGGCGAGATTCCGGACTGATCGGTGCCCACTCCATACGGTTCCGCATCGGAAAGTGTCGATGCGCTGCGTCATTGGCCCCTGCGATATCCACACCGCCTACACGGGCCCTTCACATGAACGGCAACTGACGCTGTCGCGTTCACGACCGGCGTCACGCTTTTCGCCTCTTCCGTGGATTCTTCGCCATCCCACCTTGCGTCGCGGGTAGAACCGGCCGGGCAGGGGGCACACGAACCAACACAAGGGGTTCATGGAATGAATCAGGGATCCAAGGTATTGCTGTCGGCCATGCTCGGCAGCCTGCTCGTTTCACCCGCGCTCGCCGCCGAGCCGTCGCAGCGCCCGGACGCCGGCCTCCAAGTCGGCCTCGACGCCGAAGAAGCCGCGCTGCTACCGCAGCGGCAGGCATTGCAGAGCTATTTCCGCGACGCCTACGCCCGGTACCCGGCGATTCCCGCCGGCACGCTCGAAGCGATCGCCTACGTACAGAGCCGTTGGCTCCACCTGCGGCCCGACCCGAAGCAGATGCAGGGCGAGCGCCACCACCACATGCCTGCCGCGCACGGCGCCATGGGGCTGTACGCCGGTGACGGTTTCGCCGACCAGGTGGGCGAGGCGGCACGCCTGCTGGGCGTCAGCGCGAGCCGGGTGCGCGATGACCCGCGGACCAACGTGCTCGCGGCCGCCGCATTGCTGGATCGGGAAATCCGCAGTGATGCCGGCCAGGCCGAAGCACTCCGCGGCCGGCTCGGCAAACCCACCCCCGAGTCGATCCGCCCCGCGCTGATGCGCTACGCCGGATTCGCATCCGCGCCGGCGGGCGCCGCGGCCGACAGTGAAGTCGCCGACTACGCCCGCACCAGCTTTGCCTACGACGTGCTGTTGGCCCAGGACCGCGGAGTGGACGACCGCGGCATCAAGGTGCCGGAGCGTGCCATCGAATGGGAACGGGCGTTCGAGATGGACCAGCTGGTGAAGTTGCGCGCGCCGTTCGTGCGCCTGGACGTCACCCGCGACCGGATCGAGACCGCCGGCTTCGAGCTCGACCCGATCAGCGAGACGTTGCAGGCCCGGTCACCGGAGGTCGGCCTGCTCGCGGCCGAAGATGCGCCGGACATGGGCACGCAGAGCACCGACTACGGGCCGGCGCTGTGGGTGGCCTCGCCCTACCACCGCACCCGCAGCAGCTACAGCTCGGTCACCATCCACACCGCACAGGGCAGCTACGGCGGCACCATCTCCTGGTTCCAGAACAATCCGTACAGCGTCAGTGCGCACTACGTGATCCGCAGTTCCGATGGGCAGGTCACGCAGATGGTGCGCAACTCGCGCGGGGCCCACCACGTCGGCGTGCACAACGGCACCACGCTGGGCATCGAGCACGAGGGCTACGTCAACAACAGCTCGTGGTACACCACCGCGATGTACAACAGCTCGGCGGCGCTGGTGCGCAGCTTCTGCAGCAAGTACTCGGCGATCAGCTGCGCCAACGCCTACAGCGGCCCCGCCCACAGCGGCGTGGTGGTGCTGTCGACCGCGATCGACGTCAAGGGCCACCAGCACTACAGCAGCCAGACCCACACCGACCCGGGCATCAACTGGAACTGGGGGCGCTACTACAACCTGTTGAACCCGGGCGGCGGCGGTGGCGGCGGTACCACCATCCTCGACAGCTTCGAGGGCAGCGTCGGGCACTTCAACACCAGTCCGTCCTATTCCGGCAGCACCACCGGCATCTCGACCGCCTCCAGCGCCACGCGCACCTGCGCCACCCGGCGCAACGGGAACTGTTCGCTGCGGGTGCTGCTGAAGGACAACAGTGGCTCCTCCGCCAACTGGGCGGTCCGCCTGTTGTCGGGCACCGGCCGTCCCGGCAGCAACACCCCGCTGACCCGCTCCGGCGGCAAGGTCGGGTTCTGGGTGTTCGCCGCCGGTAGCGGCATGCAGGTCGGGCTGGGCATCGACGACAGCGACGGCACCGAGCGTTCGGTACGCCGTTCGCTGCCGGCCAACCAGTGGACCTATGTGTCGTGGTCGCTGACCGATGCGGCGCAGTGGAATGCCTGGGCCGGCGGCAACGGCGCCATCAGCGCCGGCACGGTGAAACTGGACGCGATCTGGCTGTACCGGGCGCAGACCGCCTGGGACGTCAACGTCTACATCGACGACGTACAGATCCAGAACTGACCGGGTAGCGCCGGGGTGCCTGCCGTTCGCGGCGGGCGCCCCGTTCTTCGTCGCACTGGCGGGGTGGCGGACCTAGAGCTGTGACTCGATCGGCAGCCAACCCAGGATGGCCGCCAGGGCCCGGCGTGGCCACGATACATCCGGCTCGTCCTCCAGGACGGTCGCCGGGTCGCTGGCGCGGTCCAGCCAGCGCAGCTCGCCGCCGGCGTCCAGGTACAGCCAGTAGCTCAGCTGCGGCGACGACAGTCGCAGGTATTCGGCGCGCACGCCGGCGGCCAACCCGGGGTCATCGAACAGCACGCCCATCTCGGTGTTGAGGTTGGCAGAGCGTGGGTCGAGGTTGAACGAGCCGACGAATCCGTGGCGGTCGTCGAGCACGAATGCCTTCGTGTGCAGGCTGGCGCCGCTGCTGCCGAACGCGCCCGCCGTGTCCTGATGCCCGCGTGCCTTCATTTCATACAGCTGCACGCCGCCACGCAGCAGCGGACCGCGGTAGCCGGCGTAGCCGCTGTGCACCGCCGGCACGTCGTTGGCGGCCAGCGAGTTGGTGACGATGCCGACCTGCACGCCGGCGTCCACCAGCGCACCGAACTCGCGGGTCAGTGTGTCGCCCGGCACGAAGTACGGCGAGACCAGCAGGGCCTTGTCGCGACTGCCGCGCACCGCGTCGCCGAGCCGGGTCGACAACCAGTCGCCACGGTCATCGTCGCCGGCCTTCAACGGAGGATCGGAAACGACTTCCAGGCTGTCGCTCCAGTGGGGCTGCAACCGGCCTTCGAGGTAACCGTGCACGGTGCGGGAGGCGGCGACGCGTGACAGGTACGGCCGCGCACGCGCCTCCAGTGCGGCGTCCTCGACATCCGAAAGGAAGCCGGCCAGCTGGTCCGGCGTGGTCGTGTTGAGCGCGGCGATCGGCACCACCGCCGGGCTGTTCCAGAACGCGTCGAAGATCGCGCTGGCCTGCTCCACCGCCGGCCCGAACAGCATCAGGTCGAGGTCGTGGAAGTTGACCGCTTCAGCGGCAGCGAAGTATTCCTCGCCGATGTTGCGCCCGCCGATCACCGCCACCCGCCCGTCGGCGATCCAGGCCTTGTTGTGCATCCGGTAGTTGATGCTGAAGGCCCGTTGCACCAGCTCGACCCCGCGCTCCAGTCCGCTGGCGCGGTTGCGGAAGGGGTTGTACAGCCGCAGCTCGATGCCGGGGTGCGCGTCCAGCGCCATCCACTTCGGATCCAGCCCCTCGGCAGTCAGGTCGTCGAGCAGGATCCGCACGCGCACGCCCCGCTTGGCGGCGGCATGCGCCTCGCGTGCGAGCAGCTGGCCGGCCAGGTCGTCGTTCCAGATGTAGTACTGCAGGTCCAGGCTGCGGCCGGCCCGCCGCGCGCTCATGGCGCGGGCGGCGAAGGCATCCAGGCCATCGGTGAGCAGCAGTGCGCCGGTCTGCCCGGGGTGGGCGGCGAGGATCGGGGCGAGTTCGCGATCGATCGCCGTGCGCGCCGGGTGCAGCGGCAACGCATGCCCGGACGCGCCGGTGGCCTTGGGAGCGAGTTGCTCGCTGAACAACAGGCCGCTGCCGACCAGGGCCATCAGCAGCACGATCGCGACCGCGATCCCGCGCAGCAGGCGTCTTCGCAGCGTGGGCGCCATGGGTGGGGTGTCGGGATTCATCGCGATACGATGGTGGCACGCGACCCCGCGATGGTCGAACGGCGGGTCAGCCTCGCGCCAGCGCCGTTGTCATGCGCCGCTCGTCCCGGCGTGCCCAGACATATACCAGCAGGCCACCAACCGCCGTCGCCGCACCGACATAGCCGGTCGATGTCCACCCCAGGCCGGCGCTGATCGCCAGTCCGCCGAGCCAGGGCCCCAGCGCATTGGCGGCGTTGAACGCGGCATGGTTGGACGCGGCGGCCAGGGTCTGCGCGTCGCCGGCCACGTCCATAAGGCGCGTCTGCAACACCGGCGCCAGTGCACCCATCGTGCCGACCGCGATCACTGCCGGCAGCATCGACCACAACGAGTGCGCCGCTAACGGGTAGGCCAGCAGCACCAGCGCCGACCATCCCAGGATCACCGGCGTGGCGCGGAACTGCAGCCGGTCGACCAGCCACCCGCCGGCGAGGTTGCCGATGATCGAGCCGACGCCGAACACCGCCATCGCCACGGGGATCCAGCCCTCGGCGGTGCCCGTCACTTCAGTGAGCGTCGGCGCAAGGTAGCTGAAGGCGCAGAACATGCCGGCGAAGCCGATCGCGCCGATCAGCAGCGTCAGCCAGACCTGCGACGTATTAAACGCCCGCATCTCCCGCAGCGGCGCCTGCCGCGGTTCGGCGCGATCGTCGACCAGCGAGCTCGCGACCAGGATGACGGTCAACACCGCGACCGCAGCGACGAGGGCAAACACATAGCGCCAGCTCAGTGCCTGACCCATCCAGGTGGCCAACGGGTTGCCGACCAAAATCGCGACCGACAGGCCCAGCATCACCCGGCTGATCGCCGCGCCCCGCTGGCCCGGGCCACCGATGGACGCGGCCACCAGCATCGCCACGCCGAAGTACGCCCCGTGCGGCAGGCCGGCGATGAAGCGGAACGCCAGCATCACGTGATAGTCGGGCGCGAAGGCGGTGGCCAGGTTGGCGAGCGCGTAGAAGCCCATCAGCGCCAGCAGCAGCGTGCGCCGTGGCAGCCGCGCCCCGAGGATCGCCAGCAATGGTGCGCCCACCACTACGCCGAGCGCGTAGGCGCTGATCATGTGGCCGACCTGCGGCTCGTTGACGCCCAGATCCGCGACCAGGCTCGGCATCAGGCCCATCATCGCGAACTCGCTGGTGCCGATCGCGAACCCGCCAACCGCGAGCGCGAACAGGATCGCGGCGTAGCGGGCGCGGTTGCGCTCATGGGCGGTCGGGGCTGTGGCGGGCGCCAAGGCGGAATCTTCTGGAAACGGGCCGGCTATTGTGCGCCGCAGCACAACCGGAAGGGGTAACAGCAGCGGAACAGCGTGTGCCGCGCTCGACAAAGCTCTTTGTAGGAGCGGCTTCAACCGCGATCGTGAAGCCGGCGCGGGCGGACGGCTCCCAATCGCGGCTGAAGCCGCTCCTACAAAAGGCGAGGCCTCACCGTCTGAATCGTTCATTCGCTGTCTCAACGGATGCGACACGACGCTGGTCTACTGCGCGCCTTTGGCGGGAGCGGGCGCATGGGGCGGGCACTGGTACGGCAGGAGGGGGCGGGCGACAAAGTCGACCGCCTCGATGCAGGCGGGATCCTGCCGGTGCGGGAGACACGCCGCCGCGGCGACGGTGCCGCGCTGACCCAGGCGCTGTCCAAGCGCTACGCCGACCGGATCACCGGCAGCTTCACCATCCCCGGTCGCGAGGGCGACTACGCACCGATTCCCGATGACGTCCCCGTGGCGCTCGCCGATGCGTTGCGCGCGCGCGGCGTCGACCGCCTCTACCGCCACCAGGCCAACGCCTGGGCCGCGTCGCAGCGTGGCGAAAACGTCGCCATCGTCACCCCGACCGCTTCGGGCAAGTCGCTGTGCTACACGCTGCCGGTGGTGAGCGCGGCGATGCAGGGCAATGCCAAGGCCCTCTACCTGTTCCCGACCAAGGCGCTGGCGCAGGACCAGGTGGCCGAGCTGCTCGAACTCAACCGCGCCGGCGACCTCGGGGTCAAGGCGTTTACCTTCGACGGCGACACCCCCGGCGACGCGCGCCAGGCCATCCGCCTGCACGGCGACATCGTCGTGTCCAACCCCGACATGCTCCACCAGGCGATCCTGCCGCACCACACCAAGTGGGCGCAGTTCTTCGAGAACCTGCGCTACGTGGTGATCGACGAGATCCACACTTACAGGGGTGTATTCGGCAGCCACGTCACCAACGTGCTGCGCCGGCTCAAGCGCATCTGCGCGTTCTACGGCGTCACCCCGCAGTTCATCCTGTGCTCGGCGACGATCGGCAACCCGGCCGAGCACGCGCGCGCGCTGATCGAGGCCGACGTGCACGCGATCACCGAGTCCGGCGCGCCCACCGGCGACAAACACGTGCTGCTGTGGAACCCGCCGGTGATCAACCCCGACCTCGGGCTGCGGGCGTCAGCGCGGTCGCAGGCCAACCGCATCGCCCGCATCGCGATCAAGTCCGGGCTGAAGACGCTGGTGTTCGCGCAGACCCGGCTGATGGTCGAGGTGCTGACCAAGTACCTCAAGGACGTGTTCGACAGCGACCCGCGCCGGCCCCCGCGCATCCGCGCCTACCGCGGCGGCTACCTGCCGACCGAGCGCCGCGCGGCCGAGCGCGACATGCGCGCCGGCAACATCGACGGGATCATCTCGACCTCGGCGCTGGAGCTCGGCGTCGACATCGGCTCGCTCGACGTGGTCGTGCTCAACGGCTACCCGGGCTCGGTCGCCGCTACGTGGCAGCGTTTCGGTCGCGCGGGCCGCCGGCAGCAGCCGAGCCTCGGCGTGCTGGTGGCGAACTCGCAGCCGCTCGACCAGTACGTCGTGCGCCATCCCGATTTCTTCGCCGACGCTTCCCCCGAGCACGCGCGCACCGCGCCCGACCAGCCGCTGATCCTGTTCGACCACATCCGCTGCGCCGCGTTCGAGCTGCCGTTCGTGGTCGACGAAATGTTCGGCCCGATCGAGCCGGAGGTGTATCTCGAGGCGTTGGCGGAGACCGAGGTCGTCCACCGCGAGGGCGACCGCTGGGAGTGGATCGCCGACAGTTATCCGGCCAACGCGGTGTCGCTGCGTTCGGTCGCCGACGGCAATTTCGTGGTGGTCGACCGCACCGGCGGCAAGCAGCAGATCATCGCCGAGGTCGACTACTCGGCGGCCGCGCTGACCCTGTACGAAGGCGCGATCCACATGGTGCAGAGCACGCCGTACCAGGTCGAACGGCTCGACTGGGAAGGCCGCAAGGCCTACGTCACCCGCACCCACGTCGACTACTACACCGACTCGATCGACTACTCGAAGCTGAAGGTGCTCGAGCGCTTCGACGGCATCGACGCCGGCCACGGCGACTGCGGGCACGGCGAGGTGCACGTGGTGCGGCGCGTCGCCGGCTACAAGAAGATCCGCTACTACACCCACGAGAACATCGGCTACGGCCCGGTCAACCTGCCCGACCAGGAACTGCACACCACCGCGGTCTGGTGGCAGTTGCCGCAGGCGACCCTGCTGGCGTGGTTCGCCTCGCGCCAGGACGCGCTCGACGGTTTCCTCGGCGCCGGATACGCGCTGCACGTGGTGGCGACCGTCGCGGTGATGGCCGACGCGCGCGACCTGCAGAAGGCGGTCGGCAGCGGCGACGGCGCGTGGTTCGCGACCGCCGATGCGAAGGGCCGCGGCCAGCTGCGCGGGGTGGAGGGTCCGGTCGAAGGCCTGTCGATCGCCCCCGGCGCGCGCGCTCGGTTGCCGCAGGACGCGCACGAGGACTACATGGAAATACATGGCGCCGGCGAGGGCCGCGACGGGACCGACAACCATGACGCGGGGCACCCGGTGATGCGTGCGGTGTCCGCCGATGGCGGCGCCGAGGGCGATTCGAGGCGCGATGGGATACCGGCCCACGACGCCACCGCCGGGGACGTCGAAATGCAGCAGTTCGTGCCGACCATCTACCTGTACGACAACTTCCCCGGCGGCGTCGGCCTGAGCGAACCGCTGTGGACACGACAGGCCGAACTGGTGCGCCGTGCGACCGAACTGGTAGAGCGCTGCGACTGCAAGGCCGGCTGCCCCGCCTGCGTCGGCCCGGTACTGGCAAGCGATGAAACCGGCGAAGGCACGACCCCGAAATCGCTGGCGCGGCGGGTGCTGGGATTGCTGGCGGAGGCAACGGCGTGAAGCTTTTCGGCCCCGTCCACGCTCCTCGTGCCCCGACGTCCGGTGAGGTGGCGGCCGCTCATCCACGACCGCGACCTCCGCTGGCATGTAGGAGCGGCTTCAGCCGCGATCTGGAACCGGGCACCCAGCCAGACATCCGATCGCGGCTGAAGCCGCTTCTACAGAGGCGGGGTGCTGCATCGCAAACACGGCTCCCTTTCCTCCCGACAGCGGGTTGTAGGAGCGACGTGAGTCGCGACCCGCCGACGCCTGGAAACGATGTACAGGTCGCGACTCACGTCGCTCCTACAGGACGGCTGGCGGCACGGGTGCCCGGGCGAGATCGCGGGCGGCGCGTATCGCCAAGCATCTTCTGCGGAGCATCGCGATGAGCATCACGCTGGACCGGCTGCGTACGCTCAAGCGGCAAGCGGGTGTCGATGGCCCGCGCCGGAAGGAAGGGACGCGAGCCATCGTGCCCACGCCGCGACCAGGGTCACGCGAATCCACGCAAAGTTCATCTGCATCTGCAGCGGCAACGACATCGGCGTCGGCATCCGCATCTGCAACGGCTTCGGCATCGGTATCGGCGCAAACGCCGGCAACGGTCCCGGCGCCTGTGTCGGCACCCATGCCCACCATGGCAGCTGCGCCCACCCGCGCCAGCACCTCGATCGACTCGCTGCGCCGGCTGCTCGGCGTACGTGAGCGGGTGCCTTCCTACACCGTCGCCCGCGGACCGGTGGACCGGTCCCTGCCGGGACATGAAATCGCGCCGGGGCTGCTGCTGATCGAGTCCCGGTTGCCGTTCGCCGCGCCCGCAGGTCCGCTGCCCCTGGACTTTGCGCGCCGCAGCGACGTCGTGAACCCCCGCGACCTGCTGTTCTTCGATACCGAGACCACCGGGTTGGCCGGCGGCACCGGCACCCGCGCCTTCCAGATCGGTGCGGCCGACTGGCACCACGACCCGGAGCATGGCGACAGCCTGCGCATACGCCAGTTGCTGATCACCACGCTGGCGGCGGAGCGCTCGATGCTGGAGATGTTCCGGAGCTGGCTGCGGCCATCGACGGTGCTGTCGAGCTACAACGGCCGCAGCTACGACGCGCCGCTGCTCAAGACGCGCTACCGCCTTGCCCGGATGGGTGATCCGATCACGCCACTGGACCACGTCGACCTGCTGCACCCCACGCGCCGCCGCTACCGTGGTGTCTGGGAGAACTGCCGGCTGGCGACGATCGAGCGCGAGCTGCTGCGCATCATCCGCGAGGATGACCTGCCCGGCTCGCAGGCCCCGGCCGCATGGCTGTCGTACCTGCGCGGCGGCTCCTCGGGGCTGCTGCGCCGCGTCTGCGCCCACAACCACCAGGACGTGGTGACGCTGGCGCGCCTGATGCTGCGACTGGTGGAGGCGCATGCACGGGACCAGGAGGATCCGGCCACCTTTACATGATGCACACGACGGCGCCCGCAACCTGCTGCGGATTGCCTCCCGGAGAGACGCCATGATCCGCAATGTCCTGCCCATCGCCGTGCTGCTGGGTTCCGTCGTCGCCTGCACCACCATGCCGCCCCCGGGCGCGGACGCGGGTGCCACCGGGCCGTGCAATGCCGACAACGCCAGCTGGGCAGTGGGCCAGGCAGCCACGCCGGAAGTGGTCGAACGCGCGCGCGCAGGCAGCAACAGCCGTGACGTACGCGTCATCGAGCCCGGGCAGGCAGTCACCATGGACCACCGGCCGGACCGGCTGAACATCGACGTCAACGAACGCGGCGCGATCACCGGATTGCGCTGCGGCTGAAGGCGGTCGCGACGGCCTCGGATCTTGTAGGAGCGGCTTCAGCCGCGATCCGGCAATGGGCCGCACGCGCCGGTTGCACGATCGCGGCTGAAGCCGCTCCTACGACAGCATTGGTGTTTCGTGGTCGCGACTGACGTCGCTCCTACGGGCCGCTGCCTGCGCTGGCGTTAGACTGGCGGTCCACCCAGCAACGGGCTGATGCCATGCGACGCAAGCACTATTTCTGGCTGCTCGCCGCCATCGTGGTGGTGGTCCTGTGGTTCTGGACCCGCCCGGCCGACGACGGCACCCTCGACGCACCGCCTGCCCCGGTGGAGACACCTGCCGACGCCGCCACGTCCGATGGGCCGGGCAGCCCGGGTGCCGGAGGCTCTCCATCCTCCGGATCCGGATCCGGATCCGGCCCGACTACCAGTTCCGGCAGCGCCATCCCCGGCACCGTTCCTGCGCCGGCACCGCCGCCCGGCAGCCGATCGGCCGACTATCCCGCTTTCCTGCCTGCCGAAGCGCACCCGGTGCTGGACGACATCGCCCACGGCGGGCCTTTCGAATACCGACAGGACGGCAGCGTGTTCCACAACCGCGAAGGCCTGTTGCCCGAGCGCGGGCGCGGCTACTACCGCGAGTTCACCGTGCCCACGCCCGGGTCGGACGATCGCGGCGCGCGCCGCATCGTGATCGGGGGCGATCCACCGGAGGTCTATTTCTACACGGACGACCACTACGCAAGCTTCCGCCGCTTTGACATCCCCCGGGTGTCGCGATGAACGCAGTCGACATCCGGGCGATGCTGGTCGACCCGCTGCAGTCGGGCGCCTATTTCGTCGATGAGCGCGACACCCGGCCCATGGTGGAAGCCGGCGCGGCCCTCAACCTGGCGGTCGCACGCATCGACCTCGAAGGCGTCACGGACAAGGCCGAAGCACTCAGGCACATCGGCAAGGCCCTGCGCTTTCCCGACTGGTTCGGGGGCAACTGGGATGCCCTGGCCGACAGCCTCGGCGACATGTCCTGGTGGCACGCGCCCGGTTACCTGCTGTTGCTGGAGCATGCCGGGCAATGGCGGGAGGCGGACCAGGCCGCGTTCGATACGCTGCTGGCGATCTTCAACGAAGCCGCCGAGGAGTGGCGCGGGCAGAACGTCCCGTTCTGGGCCCTGGTGCCGCTGCCGGAGGAGACGCTGGAGATGCTGGCGCCCTGACCCGCGCCACTGCATGCCTGTAGGAGCGGCTTCAGCCGCGATCTGGAACCGGCGAGGGTCCGCCGGCATCCGATCGCGGCTGAAGCCGCTCCTACAAACGCGGGCGGTTCCGATTGGGTCTCGAGTTCCGGCCAGTCGTGCATGGCGCCGCACGAGTGCAGCGGGTCACTTGCCTGACCACCCTCAGATCCGGTCGTCGATGCCGACCACGCCGGACTGCTTTGCGCAGCGCGCGCAGCAGTAGAAGGTGCCGTCATGCTCGGCGCCGTGGCCGATGATCCTGCACTGGCAGTGGGCGCAGGTTGGGGCGAGCGCATGGATGGCACATTCGAAGGAGTCGAACGTGCCGCCGCCGTCATGGGTCTTGATGGTGAAGCTCTTGTCGTAGTCGTTGCCGCAGACGTCGCAGGTGGCCATGGTGGTTCCCGTCTTCGTTGTCGGAATCGCCACCCTAGGGGGCCAGGGCGCAAGGCGGGGTCAACGCTTCGCTGGGGCGCGGCGCCTGCCCTTGCCGTTGCGCCGGTGCGCGGCCTTCAGGAACTTCAGGGCCGCCTGTTCCCACTGCCGCGGGCCGCGGGCGCTGGCGGCCGCGCGCAGCAGGCGGCCGTCACGCCAGCCTTCGAACACGTGCGGATCGATGTAGGCCTTGCGTGCCACCGCCGGCGTGTTGCCCAGCTCACGCGCGACATCCTTGACCACGACGTTGCAGGTGGCTGCCAGCGCCCGCTCACTCGGCTCACCGCCGCTGTGGGGCTGCGGCAATGGCGTGCATGCCAACCGTCGGAAAGCCGACAGCGTGCCGCCCCATGTGCGGAAATCCTTCGCGCTGAAGGCCTCGCCCATGGCGTCACGCAGGTACTGGTTGACCTCGCCGGAATCGACCGGCTGCAGGGTGCCGTCCTCGTCCTTGTACTGGAACAGCGCCTGTCCCGGCAGTTGCTGACAGCGCCGGATCAGGCGCGCCAGCCGTGCGTCGTCGAGTTCGATGTCGTGTTCGGTTCCGCCTTTGCCACGGAATCGCAGACGGGCGCGGCCACCGCGCACGAATGCAACATGACGGTTGCGCAGCGTGGTCAGGCCGAAGGATTTGTTGCTGCGGGCATAACTGTCGTTGCCGATGCGGGCCAGGGTATCGGCCAGCAGCGCCACCACGATCGCCAGCACCTTTTCGCGCGGGAAGCCGGGCTGTTTCAGGTCGCGGCGAAGGCGCCGGCGCAGCCTCGGCAACGCCTCGCCGAACGCGACGATGCGGTCGAACTTGCCGTCGCCACGCACCTGCGCCCAGTCGGGGTGGTAGCGGTACTGCTTGCGACCGCGCGCATCCCGGCCGGTCGCCTGCAGGTGGCCATTGCGGGTGCGGCAGATCCATACCTCGGTCCAGGCCGGCGGAATCGCCAGCGACCGGATGCGCTGCAGCGTCGCCTCGTCGTCGACCGCTGCACCGGAAGGCAGGAAGTAGGAGAACGCGTCCTTTCCCCGGCGGCGCTCAATGCCCGGATTGTCGTCGCACACATAGCGCAGCCCGGCCTGGCGCGCGGTGGCTTCGGGGTCGGCCGTCTGCAGGGGTCGGGAAGGCATGGCGGCAGCATCAGCCGCCGCCCGTCTAGGACGCGCGAAACGCCGCGATGTTAAGTGGGTGGTGTTCAGCGGTCGTCGTCGTCCGCGCTGAACTCCACTTTCATGCCTTCGGACCCGCTCGACCAGGCGGTGCCGGCTTCACGGTCACACCAGCCGGGTCGGCCCTGTGCGGGGTTGTCGTAGTCGGTGCCGGCACACTCGGGACGCGCATCGACGGCGGCATTGTTGTCGCGGTATTCGGCGCTCGCACAGGCGGACAGCAAGGCGGCCGCCAACAGGGGGGCGAGGATCTTCATGTCAGGTCGCTCCGGCTTCTGGAGCGGGCAGTATGCGAACGACGCACCTGCGGCGGAAGTGCCGGAGGTGCGGCATGCAGGTCTACGCCGGCTCCAGCAGGCGCAGGCCGAACCAGTCCCGCGGATCGTTCCAGCGTCGCGCCACTCGCAGCCCGGCCCGTGCAATCAAGGCCTCGAAGCTCTGGTCGGTGTACTTGTGGCTGTACTCGACCTGCATCGCCTCGTCGGCGTGGAAGTGGAAACTGTGGTCCGCCAGTCGCACGTGCTGCTCGCGCAGGCTCACCAGGTGGGTTTCGATGCGGCCACGCTCGCGCGAGTAGCGCGCACGGTGTTCGAAGCCGGCCAGGTCGAAGTCGCTGCCGGTGTCGCGGTTCAGGCGCGCGAGCAGGTTCAGGGTGAAATCACGGGTCACGCCGGCGGCATCGTTGTATGCCGCTTCGATCAGGGCCGTGTCCTTGTCCAGGTCGATGCCCACCAGTGCCTGCCCTCGCGGCCCCATCGTCTCGCGCATGGAGCGAAGCAGCAGCGCGGCATCGTCGTGGGTGAAATTGCCGAGCGTGGAGCCGGGGAAAAAGACCAGCGTGTGCCCGCTCTCGCGGGTTGGCTGCGGCAACGGCACCGGCTGGGTGAAGTCGGCGCAGACCGGCAGCATCTCGATCGCGGGGAAGGCTTCCGCCAGCCGGCCAACGCTGGCCAGCAGCGCCGTGCGGGAGATCTCGATCGGGGTATAGGCGACCGGGTCCTCCAACCCCTCCAACAGCAACTCGGTCTTGCGGCCACTGCCACTGCCGTACTCCACCACGTGCGCACACGAGGCCACCGCGTCGGCGATCGCCGGCATGGAGGTCGCCAGCAGTTCCAGCTCGACCCGGGTCAGGTAGTACTCGGGCTGTCGGGTGATCGCCTCGAACAGCTGCGAGCCGCGACTGTCGTAGAAGTACTTGGAAGGCAACCATTTCGGCGAGGACGACAGGCCTTCGATCGCGTCGCTGGTGATGTCGCCGGAACTGGGGTGCAGGTCGGTCAGCGGGATGTCGGCCGCGGCAATACTCATCGAATGTCCCTGGCAAGCCGCAATCCGCTGAATTGCCAGCGGTCGGGCGGATGGAAGAAGTTGCGGTAGCTCGCCCGCATGTGGTCGGCGGGACTGGCGCAACTGCCGCCGCGCAGCACCTGCTGCCCACTCATGAACTTGCCGTTGTATTCGCCCAGGGAGCCGGGCAGTGGACGGAAGGCCGGGTAGGCGGCATAGGCGCTGCTGGTCCACTCCCAGACGTCACCGAACATCTGCATCGGCGCGCCGGCATCCACCGGGCCCAGCGCCGCGGCGGGATGCAGCAGGCCGCGATCGGCGAAGTTGCCGCGGACCGGCAGCGGGGCGGCGGCATGTTCCCACTCGAACTCCGTCGGCAGCCGCGCGCCGGCCCAGCGTGCAAAGGCATCGGCCTCGATATAGCTCAGGTGGCTGACCGGTGCGGCGGGATCGATCGGCCGGACACCACCGAGGGTGAATTCCCGCTCCAGGTCCTCGTCCCAGTAGAACGGTCTCGTCCAGCCTTCGGCGTTGATCCGCGCCCAGCCATCACTGAGCCACAGGTCGACGGTCCGATAGCCGCCATCGTCAATGAAGGCGCGGTACTCGGCGTTGGTCACCGGGCGCGAGGCCAGGGCATGCGGCTGCAGCAGGACGCGGTGGCGGGGTGACTCGCTGTCGAAGGCGAACGCGGTGGCTGCCGGCCATGGTGGCGCTCCGACCTCGACCAGCTGTTCGTCGACCCGATGCCATTCCAGCGGGCGGGCCTCGCCGGTGACCGCCTGCAGCTCCGGTTGGTAGGCCGGCCTCAGCGGGTTACACCAGAGCGCATGCTTGATATCCGTCAGCAGCAACTCCTGATGTTGCTGCTCGTGGTGCAGGCCCAGCGTCAGGTGTTCCAGGACCTCGGGGTCGACGCCCCCGGATAACAGGCACGCGACGCGCTCATCCACCATCTGGCGATAATCCACCACCTCCTGCAACGAGGGCCGGGACAGCAGGCCGCGCATCGGCCGGGCGTGCATCGGACCGACGGTTTCGTAGTAGCTGTTGAAGATGAAGTGCCAGTCCGGCTCGATCGGCCGATACCCCGGATCGTGCCCGAGCACGAATCGCTCGAAGAACCACGTGGTGTGCCCGAGGTGCCATTTCGCCGGACTGGCATCGGGCATCGACTGCACCATCGCGTCTTCGGCCGACAACGGTGCGGCCAGGGACAGGGTGCGCTGGCGGACGCGAAGGAATGCCTCGCGAAGGGCCTTGGAATCCGCGCCCGAAGGGTCGGCGCTCTGTGGGTCCGGAAGGGCGGGGTCGTTGACGGCGCTCATCCGCCAAGCTTACGGATCGGCCGCGAAGGCCCGGTTAAAAGTCCGTGAAGTCCGCGCGCTTCGGACGTCAGCGCCCGGGGCCGACGTCGATGAACTGCAGGAATTCGGCACGCGTCCTCGCGTCCTCGCGGAAGCTGCCAAGCATCTTCGAGGTGATCATGCTCACGCCGCGGTTGTACACGCCACGCGTGGTCATGCATTGGTGGGCGCCTTCGACCACCACCCCGACGCCGCGCGGCTGCAGCACGCGCTGGATGCAGTCGGCGATCTGCGAGGTCATCTTCTCCTGCACCTGCAGGCGGCGCGAGAATGCCTCGACCACCCGCGCCAGCTTGCTGATGCCGACCACCTTGTTGTCCGGCAGGTAGCCCACGTGCACGCGGCCGATGATCGGTGCCATGTGGTGCTCGCAATGGCTCTCGAACTGGATGTCGCGCAGCACGATCAGCTCGTCATAGCCGGCGACTTCCTCGAAGGTGCGTGCCAGGTAGGCATCCGGATCCAGGCCGTAGCCGCTGAACCACTCGGTATAGGCCTTGGCCACGCGCCGCGGGGTGTCGAGCAGGCCTTCGCGGCTCGGGTCGTCACCGGCCCAGCGCAACAGTGTGGCGATCGCCGCTTCCGCGTCTTCACGGGTCGGCCGGGGCTGTTCCAGGTCGTCGTGCTGTCGGGGGTCTTCGGCCATGGTCGGGGGTCCGGGGGTAACGGGGGATAGCGGGCCCGCCATGCTACTCCAGTGTCCGCACGGCTTCAGTACCGGCTCCGCCAGAAAAAACGGGGCCGCACCTGGCGACCCCGTCGAAACCGCGTTCTTCTTGTTTGCTTGTTCTTCTAGTTCAAGCAGATGCCGCCTTGCTCAGCGGCCGTCGCCGTCGGCGTCGCCCGGCAGGCGCCGCTCGATATGGTGCCAGCCGTCGCGCACGGCATGCTTGGCATCGTTCCACTCCAGCCGCGAATTGCTCTGCGCGCGGGTCTTGTTCCAATCGCGCTGCAGTTCCGGTTCGGCGTCCTCGAAACGCTTGCCGCGGTGCTGGCCGTAGGTCTCGTAACCATACTGGTAGGCCGGCTCGTAGTCGTTCCACTCCTTGTCGGCGGAGTAGTAGGGGGTATTCCTGTATTCGTTCTTGAAGTGCTCGCGATATTCGGTCGGGTTGATCGCTTCGGCCGCCGAATCGCCAGCCTTCGCTCCAAGCACGCCACCGGCGACGGCACCGACCGCACTGCCGATGGGGCCTCCAGCCGATCCGACCGCCGCGCCTGCCACCGCACCTGCGACCGCGCCGGTGCCTGCACCGAGACTGTGGTCCTTCTTGACGTCATTCATGGGTTTACTCCGTTGCTCGTGGGGGAAGCCGGCAACGAACACCGGCCCGTGCAAGCTAGGCCGGGGCCGGTTGAACCATGGTGAAGGACCCAGGGCCGCGGCCGCTACCGTTCAGGAAGCCTCCACGCCCAGCCGCGCGGCAAGTCCGGAAACCCGCATCGAATGGCGCGAAAGCGCCTCGCGCAGGACCGTTTCGTCCGCACACAGATGCAGGACGCTCCGGGCCCGGGTCAGCGCGGTATAGACCAGCTCGCGCGACAGCACCTTCGAGGGCTGCCTCGGCAACTGCAGCCACACTTCGTCGAATTCCGAACCCTGCGCCTTGTGCACGGTCATCGCGAATGCGGATTCATGCGCGGGCAGGGCGCCGGGGTGGAACCCCCGCAGGCCGCCGTCGCCATCGCCGGCGAACCAGGCCACCATCGCGCCAGATGCATCACGCATGCAGATGCCGACGTCGCCGTTGAACAGGCGGTGCCGATAGCTGTTCTCGGTCACCTGCAGCAGGCGGCCCTGGAAGTAACCGGACTGGCGCCCTCCAAGCAGCTCCTCGATCCGCGCGTTGAGGCCGCGGGCGCCCTGCGGACCTTCGCGCAGTGCGGTCAGCAGGCACAGCCGGCCGGCTTCCCGCAGGGCGGTGGCAGGGTCTTCCCGCGATGCCAGCGCGCGCCAGTGCCCCACCAGTGCCTCGCGGCCGGCAACCAGGGGGTCCAGTGCACCCTCATGGAATTCCACGCCCGCCAAGGCGCCGCGCAGCAGGGCCAGCGCCGCGTCGGCATCACCCGTGCGCACGGCGTCGGCCAATGGCGACAACTGCAGGCCGCTGGACTGGCGGTAGCCGTGTTGCAGGTGCACCCGGTGACCGGCCAGCCCGCCGGCCGTCGCATCGCCCTGTGTTGCAGGGGGGTCGCCAAGCAATGGCTGCAGGCGCGTGGCGTCGGCGATTGCCAGCACCTGTCCGTCGCCCGCGGCACGAAGGATGCCCGACAGCACGTCGCCAGCCTCCACGGACGGCAGCTGGTCCGGATCGCCCAGCAGGACCAGCCGGCAGCCATTGGGCACGGCCTCGACCAGCTTGCACATCAGCGGGAGGTCCACCATCGAGGCCTCGTCGACCACCACCACGTCGAACGGGAGCGGGTGGTCGGCGTCGTGGCGGAACCGGGGGCTGTCGGGGATGGTGCCGAGCAGGCGGTGCAGGGTGCTGGCGCGGACAGGCAGTTCGGACAGCAGGTCGTCGTCGAGCAGTGGCAATTGGTCGAGCCTGGCGATCGCGTTGCGCATGCTGCCGGCCATGCGGTCGGCGGCGCGGCCGGTCGGCGCGGCCAGCGCGATTCGCGGGGGCGTGCGACCTTCGGCGCGCGCCTGCTCCAGCAGGAGCACCAGCATCCGGGCGATGGTCGTGGTCTTGCCGGTGCCGGGTCCGCCGGTGACCAGCAGCAGGGATCGCAGCAGCGCCAGCGCCGCCGCACGCGCCTGGGCGTCGGCGCCGCCGGCCGCAGCAGGGAACAGTGCCGCGAACACGGGCGCCAGCGCAGCGACATCCCCGCCCGCCGGGGCCGCTGCGGCGATGCGCAGCAGCCCTTGCGCGAGCCTGCGCTCGTACTCGCGGTAACGGCGCAGGTAGACCAGCCCCTGCTCCATGACCAGCGGTGCCGAGGTCGGTGCCGCGTCTTCCGCGGCCGGGGTGGAGACCCACGGCGACCGTGCCAGCGCATCACGCCACTGCCGCGGGTCCGGCCAGTCGACCGGCCCGTCCAGCAACAGCGATGGACGCGCGAGCTCGAACCCGGCATGGCCTTGCGCGACCGCCAGCGAGGCGAGTCCGGCAGCCGCAAGTACGGGCTCTGGCGGCGCCGACCCGGTGTCCGCCATCCCGAGCCGCCGCAGCACCTGGGCCAGCGCATGGTCGAGCGGCCGCAGGCCGCCCGGTCGGGACAGCTGGTCCATCAGGCTCATGCGGCCACTCCATCGAACAGGCGGTCGAGTGCTTCGACCAGCGCGGCAGGCGGGACATGCGCGTGCACGCCTTCACCCGCCGTCCCGAGGCCCCGGCTGAACACATAGCGCACGCCGCCGAAGTCGCGCCCGTAGTCGTAGGCGCTGCCAAGGCGGAACCGCAACCAGCGATGCAGCGCCAGGGTGTAGACCAGCGCCTGCAGGTCGTACTCGCTATGCGCCATCGCCGCGGCCAGGCCGTCCGTGTCATAGGCCGGCAAGCGATTGGACTTGTAGTCCAGCAGGTACCAGCGTCCGTCGCGGGTGTAGGTGAGGTCGATCTTGCCCGTCATCAGCCCTTCCAGCTGGCGGCGGGGGCCGAACCCTTCGCGGGCCGGCACCACGCCGTGGCCGTGCAGGATCTTCAGCAGTCGCGGCACCGAGGTCGGCTGGATCGAGAAGTGGAACTCCAGCTCGGCCCGCCGGGCATCCGCGGGCAGGTCCGCAAGGCGGCCGCCCTCGGGCAGCGCGGCCGTCAGGGTGCGGCCGACCAGCCGGGTGAGCTCGGCGACGCCGTCGTCGAGATCGGCGTCCGGATAACCCGCCGTGCGCAGGGCGGCGCGCAGCGGCGCGTCCTGGCCGGGCGGCGCCGCCATCTCCCGCCAGTCCCGCCACGCCGCGAAGTCGACATGCTCCAGTGCTTCATGCAGCACGTTGCCGAACCGGCTGCCGCTGAACCGGCGATCAGCGACCTCCGCCTCTTCCGTTGCCGCGGTGTCGGCGGCAGCAGGCGGCAACGCCGGCCCCGGCTCGTCGTCGGCGGCGCGTTCCTCCGGGATCGTGGTCGTCGGCGCAACCTCCTCGCCACCCTCGGACTTGCTGAGCTGGGTGAAGCTGTACACCCACCAGTCGCGCGGGAGGGAGCGGCTGGCGCGACGGGCAGCCGGCACTTCGCCGGCCGGTTCCGGCGCCAGCGGGAGGGGCAAAGCCTGCGGCGGTCTCCGGTCGAGCCGGATCGCATCGTCCGCAGCCAAGGCCTCCAGGTCCGCCACCATCGGCGCGAGTGCGGTGGCCCTTGCTTCGAACAGTGGCCCGCACGCCAGCCAAAGCGCATGTCGTGCACGGGTCAGGCCGACGTACAGCAGGCGCGCATCCTCGGCGCGCTGCTCGTCCTGCCAATCCGAAGCAGCCGCTTGCCAGGCGCCTTCTTCGCTCCCGGCCTTCCAGTGCAACGCCCGACCGGACTCGCCGACCACCTCGCAGTGGCGGGCGGGGGAACCCGGCTTGCGACCGATGCCGACGAAGGGCAGGAACACCAGCGGGAACTCGAGGCCCTTGCTCTTGTGCAGGGTCATGATCTGCACGCGGCCGGCATCGGACTCCAGCCGCAACAGTTGCTGGTCGTCCGATGGATCGGCGCCGGCGATGCGCCCGCGCAGCCAGTCCACCAGGCCGTGCAGGCCCAGCGCGTGCGCTTCGGCATCCTGCAGGAACTCTCCCAGCTGCAGGAGGTTGGTCAGGCGGCGCTCGCCATCGGCCAATCCGAGCAGGCGTTCGGCGTGCGTCGCGCACAGGTCCGACACCAGCGCGAGCGGCCCCTGCCGCTTCCAGCGCTCGTGCCAGGCCAGCGCCAGCATCTGCTGGCTGCGCTGCCATTCGCCATCGTGGTCGAGGCGATCGATGCCGGCGGCGTCGACGCCCAGCAGCACGGTCGAAAGCGCCGCGCGCAGCCGGCCGTCATCGGCCGGATGCAGCGCCGCCTCCAGGACCGCCAGCACCTCGCCGGCCTGTTCGGTTTCGAACAGGCTCTGGCGGCCGGCCGCGACCGCCGGAATGCCGAGCTGCGCCAGCGCCGACTGCACCCGCGTGGCCTCCTTGTGGCTGCGCACCAGCACCGCGATGTCGCCCGGACGCACCGGCCGACCTTCCAGCTCTGCCCGCCCTTCGCGGGCCTCCGACAGCAGCGCGTGGATCCCGGCGACGCAGGCGCCCGTCGCGAGCGCCTTGGAGTCGTCGGCCTTGTGCGGTTTGCCGTCCTGCGCCGGTGGTAATACCCGCACCGTCAGCGCCGTGGCGGCCTTGCCGTCCCTCAGGAACTGCGTGTCGTCATTGCGGCCGCCGGGCTGCACCGGGTGGAAGCGGATCCGGGCATCGACGAAAGCCTCCTCCCCGGCCTGGTTGTACAGCGCCTCGACAGCACGCAGCACCGACGGGCGCGAGCGGAAGTTGTGCGACAACGGCGGCGCCAGACGCGCGTCCTGGCGGGCGGCCAGGTACGTATGCACGTCACCGCCGCGGAAGCCGTAGATCGCCTGCTTCGGGTCGCCAATCAGGAACAGCGAAGGCGGCCCCTCCGTTCCGGCGAAGATGCGGCGGAAGATGGCCCACTGGCGCGGATCGGTGTCCTGGAACTCGTCGACCAGCGCCACCGCGTATTGCGCACGCAGGCTGCGCACGAGGTCCGCGCCCTGTTCGCCGGCAAGCGCGTCGGCAACGCCCGCGATCAGGTCGTCGTAACCCTGTACGCGGCGCACCCGCTTGAGGTGCGCCATGCGCCCGCGAGCATCCTCGCGGATGCGGTGCAGCAGGGTCAGCGCCTGCCGCGACAGCCAGTACCGGCGGCGCTGGTCCACTTCGAACCAGTGGGACAGGGCATCGAACAAAGGGGATGCGGGCAGCTTGTCCTCGCAGCCGACCTTGGCGCACTCGCGCAGGCGCGTGGTGGTGAGTTTGTCCAGGTGGTCGTCGTCTCGGTCCAGGCATGCACCGGCCACGCCGCGCGTCAACGATGCCCATGCCTTCTCGTAGCTGGTCGACCGCGCCTTGCGCCCGTCGATGTGTTTCGCGGCGATGGCCGCGTCCAGTGCTGCCCGGGCCTCGTCTCCGTGGTGGTGGAACAACGAGCACAGCCTTGCGAATGCCTGCTGCAGTTCGGGCGTGGGGTCAGGCACGTCCGGTGGCGGTTCGGGCAACACCCGTGTCGCACCGAGCAGCGCGCCGAGGTCGTCGGCCAGCTCGGCCGGCCGCTTCCACAACACGTGCAACAGCTCGGCACCCAGGGCCTCGGCGCCATGCACGCGCCAGAGGTCGGCGGCGACTTCCTCGCGCCACTCCCGGTCGCTGGCGACCAGCTTCGCGGGATCGAACGGCTGGCCGGTATGCAGCGCATGTTCGGCCAACACCCGCGCGCAGAAGCCATGGATGGTGAACACCGGCGCAAGGTCGATCTCGAGCGTCGCGCGCTCCAGTCGCGCCAGCAGCGCCCGCAGTGGCTCGTGCTGCAACCGGCGCTCGATGATGGCGCGGGTCAGTGCGGCCTCCGGATCGGGCTCCGCTCCGGCGGATGCGTCCGGATCGGTTTCGGATGCCAGCGACCGGGCGATGTCGGCTGCAACGATCAGGCGCCTGCGCAGGCGGGCACGCAGCTCCTGGGTCGCGGCATCGGTGAAGGTCACGGCGAGCACCTCCCCCAGCCGCAATCCGCGCTCGACCACCAGCCGCACCACCAGCGTGGCGAGGGTGAAGGTCTTGCCGGTGCCGGCGCTGGCCTCGATCAGCTGCAGGCCGTCGAGTTCGACGTCCAGGTAGGCATCGGCGGGCGCGTGGTCGATGGCGTTCATGTCGGCTCGGCCTCCGCGTCCCGGCCGGCCACCACGGCGTCGAACACGATGCCCGCGATCCGCCGGAAGTCCTGCCCGAGCACTTCGTCGGCGAAGGGATCACGGCCGCGCAGCGCGATCCTTGCACTGTCGGTGCCGCCCTCGCTGAAGCCACGCTCGGCCTGCCACTGGCGTGCCGCGGCCGCCCAACCCTTGCCGTCGTCCTGCGCTTCGTACCAGCACCAGCCGGCGCGGGGGCCGAACGGCAACGGTTCGCGGAGACCCCAGGCGCGAAGACGCAGCAGCGCGCGCAACGCCTCGCGCGCCCGGTCTGGCGCGGGTGGCTCACGCAGCACCGGCCCGGGCCCGGCACCGGTGTCGAAGAACTGGGCCAGCGGCAGCCCCTTGCCGATCGCCGCCATCACCAGCCAGTCCAGCCCGTGGGTGATCTGCGCAGGGCCGTTCAACTTGTCATGGCGCAGGCGCGGCAGCCCGTGCGGGTGGATGCCGTCGACGCGCCCATGCAGCAGCACGCCGTCCAGGTCCAGCTCGAATGCCCGTGACACCGGCGCGGTGCCATTGCGCCATTCGTTGAAGGCGTCCGCATACGGCCGGAGCTGGGCGAGCTGCCCGGCCAGCTGTCGCTCGCCCAATGCGCCGCTGGGCAGCAGCCCGCGTGCACGCAGACGCGCATGCAGGCCGTCGGTTTCGCCCTGGGTGCAGGCTGCCAGCACCGCCTGCTGCAGGTGCCAGCGCTCGAGCCCGCGCTCGGGCAGCGCGAGCGGCTCCCGGTCCTCCGGTGCGTCCTCGCTGTCGGGCAGCCGGATGCCCAGGCGCTGGCGCAGGAATGCGGCGGACGGATCACGCAGGAACCCGCGCAGTTGCTCCAGTGACACCCGCTCGAGTTCGCCACCGGGCGGCAGCGGGTCCAGCGCCCAGCGGCCCGGGCTCGCGCGCCCGCCGGCAGCACTCGTGGCTGCGGGACGCCACTCGGCGCGGTAGCTGAAACGACGTGGCTCCGGCTCATCGGCAGTCGCGCCGAAAGCCGCGGGCGAGAACGGTTGCAGCGGATGGCGCACTACCAGCTCACGCCGTGCCGCGGCGGGGTCGTCGTACTGCAAGGCGGCGATGTCCAGCAATTCGGACACCAGCACCGACGGCTCCCGGTCGCTGCCGTCGCGCGGGTCCGCACCGAGGTAGCTGAGGTGGAACACCTCGGCGGCCGACGCGAACAGCTGCAGGAACAGGAAGCGGTCGTCCTCGCGCAGCGATCGGTCGCCGGCACGGCGCCGCGACGTGCCGAGTTCGGCGGTCAACAGGTTCAGCCCGGCTGCCGGATCCCGCCGCGGGTACTCGCCGTCGTTCATGCCCAGGACGCAGATCACCCGGAACGGCAACAGGCGCATCGGCACCATCCGGCCGAAGCTCACCCCGCCGGTGAGCAGCGGCGCGCGGGTGTCGGCCTCGGCGAGCGTGGTGGCGAAATGGGCCCGCACGACTTCCGGGGCCACGGGGCGATCGAAACCCGCCCGGGCCGCCGAGTCCGCGAAGGCATCGACATGCGCGCGCAGCCGTTCCAGTGCGCGCACGTCGGCGGTGCCCACGGCACCGGCAGGGAGCAGGGCGTCGAGCAGGCCCAGCAGGCGCTCGCGCCACTGCGACGCCGGCATCGCCTCGCCCAGGGTGCGCTCATGGCGGGCCAGCACGCGCAGCAGGCGGACCAGCGTGTCCAGTGCCGCCATTGCGCCGCCTTCCAGGTCCGTCCAGGGCGCTACCCCGCCGATGGGGGCATCGCTGCCGCTGGCATGGCCCAGCAACAACCGGTCCAGCGCGAACGACCAGGTGTAGGCGTCGTCCACCGGCGCCTGTTGCCGCCCGCGGTGGGCGGCGTCGATGCCCCAGCGCGCACCCGCCGCACCCAGCCAGTGCCGCAGCCGGTCGAGCGCGGCGGGATCGAGCCCGGCCACGCCAGCGATCGGCGGGCTGGCCAGCAGGTCCAGCACCTCGCCGAACCCGAAACGCGAGACCGGCAGGTCCAGCAGGCGCAGGAAGACCTCGGCCAGCGGTTCGCCGGTCAGCGGACTGGTGTCGGCCAACGCGTAGGGAATGGCATCCGCGCCGGCCACGCCGCCGAAGACGGCATGGATGTAGGGCACGTAGGGATCGATGTCGGGTGCCAGCACGGCGATCTCGCGCGGCTCCAGCGGTGGATCGAAACGCGCGTCCTCCAGCAGGCCGCGCAGGCGATCGTGCAGCACCTGCACCTCGCGCAGGCGGGTGTGGCAGGCATGCACCTGCAGGCTCGGGTCGTGCCGGTCGACCGCGGCGCGCAGCGGTGCGCCGGGGTGGGCACGGCGATGGAACAGGTCCCGATGCAAGCGCTTCAGCAGGGTGTCGGCGAACGGGCCATCCTGCGGGCGCTGCTCGGGATCGTCGTAGGCGGCGATCTCGCCGGACGGATGCACGACCTCGTAGCTGCCGAGCACTGCCATGAAGTCACGACCCGCCGCCCCCCAGGCCTGCAGCAAAGGGTTCTCCCCGCCTCCACCGTCGAAGGGATCATCGGCGCCGCTGCGCAACCGTTCACCGAGGGTCTGCAGGTCGCCCCAGTACGAGCAGGTCGGGGTGGGCAGGTAGAAGTGCAGTACGCCGACCCGCGCCTGGGTCGCGATCACCCGCAGCACGTCCGGGGAGACATTGAGGGTGGCGAAGGCGAACAACCGGCCCGGCAGCCCGGCCGGCAGCGGCGCGTCGGGTGCGGCGAACCCGCGCAGGTAGTCATCGATGCGGCGGGCACGATGGCGGCGCCCGCCGGCCACACGGCGCCATAGCGCCGCCTGCGGATCGGCGGGCCCCTTGCCGGATTCCCAGTCCAGCAGCCAGTCGCGGCGCCACGCCTGGTACTTCTCGAACACCGAAGCCAGTTCGCCGGCCAGCGACCAGGGCTTGAGCGGATCGCCGTCTCCCAGGTAGCGCCGCAAGGGCTGCAGGGCGGGCTCGCGCACCGCGGCGGAGTCCGACAGCACGCCGAGCAGCCGCCAGCACAGCGCTTCGGCATCCATGTCGTCGTCGGCACCAGCGACGTTGGCATCCAGCGCGTGCCGGACGAATTCGCCCGGGGTCAGGAATTCGAGGTTGGCGGCGATGCCATGTGCCTGCGCCAGGGTGGCCTGCAGCCAGCGGCGCATCGCCACCTGCGGGATCAGCACGATGTCCGGCGCCAGCAGCGACTGGCCCGGTGCCGGCTCGCGCAATGCCTCGGCCAGCAGCCCGGCCAGCACCTCGAGCGAATTGGAGTGGTAGAGGCGGAAGTCGGGCGCGGCGGGCATGGCGGCCATCTTGCCGTACCGGCGTCGCACCCGCCGAGACCGGGCAGCCGCTGCGCGCACCTGCGACAATGCGCCTGCCGTTCAGCACCTGCGCGCCAAGCTGTGCGGTCCATTCGGCCCGCGTGACGGCGCGCCCACCCAGGAGCCCCATGACGACAGCAGATCCCATCGTTCGGATTGCCGGCCTGCGCCTCGACCGCGGCGGCCGCAACGTGCTGCGCGATGTCGACCTGGTCGTGCCGCGCGGCCAGGTGGTGGCGGTGCTGGGGCCCTCGGGCAGCGGCAAGTCGACCCTGCTGGCCGCCATCACCGGCGAGCTCGCACCCGCCTCGGGCTCGGTCGAGGTACTGGGGCAACCCGTGCCCCGCAACCAGCGCGCGCTGCTGGAGCTGCGCAAGGGCATCGGCGTCCTGCTGCAGGGCAACGGCCTGCTGACCGACCTGACCGCGGCCGAGAACGTGGCCCTGCCGCTGCGCACCCACACCCGCCTGCCCAGGCCGGTGATCGACCGGCTGGTGGCGATGAAGCTGCATGCGGTCGGGCTGCGCGCCGCGGCCGACGCCTTCCCGCGCGAGCTGTCCGGGGGCATGGCCCGTCGGGTGGCGCTGGCACGTGCGCTGGCGCTCGATCCGCCGCTGATGATCTACGACGAGCCTTTGACCGGCCTGGACCCGATCGCATCGGGCGTGGTGATGGACCTGGTGCGCCGGCTCAACGACCACCTGGGCATGACCAGCATCGTCGTCACCCACCACGTGCACGAGACCCTGCCGGTGGCCGACCATGCGGTGGTGATCGCCAACGGCGGCATCGTGTTCTCTGGCACGCCCCAGGCGCTGCAGGCGAGCACCGATCCGCTGGTCCGGCAGTTCCTCGACGGCCAACCCGACGGCCCCATTCCCTTCGACAGCGCCGCGCGCCATGGCGCCGCGCCACACGCCACCGAGGCCGCCTGATGTCGCTTGTTGCCGCCACCCGCTCGGTCGGCCGCGCCGGCCTGTTCACCCTCTCGGTGCTGCGCGCGTCCAGGCCGGGCGCCGACCTGTTCCGCGAGTTCGTGCGGGAGATCTACAAGATCGGCGCCCGCTCGCTGCCGATCATCGCCGTCGGCGGCGCCTTCGTCGGCCTGTCGGTGACGCTGCTGGGCTATCGCGCCCTGGACACCTACGGCGCCAGCAACCAGGTCAGCGCCATCCTCGGGCTGGGCATCTACCGCGAGCTCGGGCCTGTGCTGACCGCGCTGCTGTTCATCGGCCGCGCCGGCAGCTCGATCGCCGCCGAACTCGGCCTGATGCGCGCCACCGACCAGATCACCGCGCTCGGCCTGATGGCGATCGATCCCGTCGGCAAGGCGGTCGCCCCGCGGTTCTGGGCAGCGGTGCTGTGCGTGCCGCTGCTGACCGGCTTCTTCTGCAGCTTCGCGATCAGCGCCAGCTACTTCGAGGCGGTGCAGGTGATCGGCATCGACTCGGGCATCTTCTGGCAGGTGCTGAAGGACAACGTCGACCTCGTCGACGACTTCGGCATGGCGCTGGTGAAGTCCGCGGTGTTCGGCGGTGTCGCCGCGCTGGTCGCCGCCTATGTCGGCTTCCACGCCGAACCCACCATCGAGGGCACCTCCGTGGCCACCACCAAGGCCGTGGTCAACGCCTCGCTGCTGGTGCTGATGCTCAACTTCGTGATGTCCGCGCTCCTCTTCCAGTGACAGGTACCCGATCCATGTCCTCGCACGCCCCACGCATCGAATTCGCCGTCGGCGCCTTCCTCCTGCTCGCACTGGCATCGCTGCTGGTCCTCGCGCTCGCCTCCACCAACGGCAAGCTGGGCTGGTTCGGCGGCAACGCCTATGAAATCACCGCGCGCTTCACCAACCTGGGGCCGCTGAGGGCCAACGCACCGGTGAAGATCGGCGGCGTCAACGTCGGCCGCGTCTCCGCCATCACGCTGGACCCGGTGAAGCTCGATTCGGTGGTCACCCTGGCCATTGATGCCCGCTACGACGACCTGCCAGCCGACACCAGCGCCGCGATTCTGACCTCGGGCCTGCTCGGCGAGAGCTATGTCGGCCTGCAGCCCGGTGGCGATCCGGAGCCGCTGCGCGAAGGCGACCAGATCTTCCTGACCCAGTCCTCCGTCGACCTGATCCAGATGGTCGGCAAGTACATGTTCAGCGGCGGTGGCGACAATGGCGGCGATCCTGCGGCGCCATCGAGCGAGGCGACCGACGTCCCGGCCTACCTGCAGGAAGCCGATCCCGTCCCCCCCACGGAATGAATCCCATGAAGCAGACCCTGATTGCCACCTTCATTGCCGGCGCGTTGCTCGCCGGCGCCCCGATGCTGGCGTCCGCGCAGCCACAGGCCTCCAGCCAGGCCGTCGCCGGATCCCCCAGCAGACTGGTGCTGGACAATGCCACCCGCATCCTGACCACGCTGGAAGCCCGGCGCGGCGAGTTCACCTCCGATCGCACCGCGTTGAGGCAGTTCATCGCCGGCGAGTTCGACCAGATGTTCGATCGCAAGTACGCCGCGCAGCTGGTGCTCGGCCGCCATGGCCGCGGCGCGTCCGACGCCGAGATCAACCGCTTTGCCGACGCCCTGACCAACAACCTGATGCAGCGCTACGGCAGCTCGCTGCTGGACTTCAACAGCAAGCTGCAGGTCCGGGTGAAGTCCGAGACCCCGCTGCGCGGCGGTTCGATGGTGAAGGTTTCCAGCGAATTCCTGCGCCAGGGTGGCGAGCCGATCCCGGTGGACTACCTGATGCGCAAGAGCGGCAACGACTGGAAAGTGTTCGACGTGATGGTGGAGGGGGTCAGCTTCGTCCAGACCTTCCGCAACCAGTTCGACGGCCCGCTGTCGCGCGCTACGATCACCGAGGTCGCCAACGACCTGGCGGCCGGCAAGCTGCAGGCGCAAGCCCAGTAACGTGGCAACCGATCGGGCCAACTCCGCTGGCGTGGTACGCGAAGGCGACGCCTTGGTGTTCACCGGGCCGCTGGACCGTGCTGCTGTCCCGGCGCTCTGGACGCAGGCGGCGCCGCTGGCGGCTGGCATCCGACGGTTCGACCTGGCCGGCGCTTCGTCCATCGACAGCGCCGGCCTGGCGATGCTGGCGGAGCTGGCCGGGCAGGGTCGGGGGATCTCCATCGAAGGCGATCCCGTTGGACTCGCTGCACTGAGGGATGCGTACCGGCTCGACGGCAACCTCGCCTTCGCCAGCTGATCCACTGGCCGGGCCAAATGGCCCGCCGGCGAAACCCACTTTCCCACCTGCGCACATGGCTCCGGTAGCCGAGGCGCCTTAGACTGCCCGCCCATGCGCCTCCATTCCCCCGTTTCCGGCCCGGCCGTCTCCGCCGGCACCTCCGTTCGCGCTCCAGGACCCGCATCGCCCATCGTGCTCGCGGTAACGCTGGCGCTGCTGCTGGGTGGCTGCGCGTCCGCGCCCCGCAATGACGCCCCTTCCGCGCCCGTGGCGACGACCTCCGTTGAGCCGGCCAGCACCGCGACCCCCGTGGAGCCGGTTGGAGGTGTAGACGCCATCCCGCCAACCCAAGCGGAACAGGACTTCGCGGAAATCTATGGCAACGGCAGCTACGACCCGGTAGCGGACCCGACGTTGCCCGCACCCGCGGTGCAGCAGCAGGTCTATGACCCGTGGGAGCCGTACAACCGCCGGATGCACCGGTTCAACAACGCGGTTGATCGCACGGTGGCCCGCCCCCTGGCCCGAGCCTACGTCGCCGTGGTGCCCCGGCCGGTGCGCCTGGGGGTGAGCAACTTCTTCAGCAACCTGGGACAGCCCGTCGCCGCGGTCAACGCGCTGTTGCAAGGCAAGCCGAAGCAGGCGGCCCACGCCATCGGACGCTTCACCCTCAACACCACGTTGGGCATCGGCGGCATATTCGACCCGGCAAGCGATGCATCGCTTGCCAACCGCAGCGAAGACTTCGGCCAGACCCTGGGTACCTGGGGCTGGCAGCGCTCGCGCTACGTGGAGCTGCCGCTGTTCGGGCCGCGCACGGTGCGTGACGTGTTCGGCATGGTCGGCGATGCACCGCTGAGTCCGCTGCGGCAGGTCAGCGACGACGCCACCCGCATCCCGTTGCAGGGCCTGCAACTGGTGGACGTGCGTACCCAGCTGCTTGCCACCGACAGCCTGCGGGAGGGCGCCGCCGACGATTACGCGCTGGTGCGTGACGCCTGGATGCAGCGCCGCAATTACCAGATCTTCGGCGACCGGATGCAGGAAGACGACGACGGGCTGCCCGACTACCTCAAGGACGACAACCTGCCGCTGGTACCCGCCGGTGCGGTACCGGTACTGCCGGGCGACGGCTGAGCCTTGCGTCTTCGCGGTGGCACTTGACCGGCGGCTGGGGCTACCCTGAACGCGCCTACCGCAGAAATGGAGTTTGCAAGATGCGCAGTGCCCTTCGGCTGGTCCAGCTGGCCGCCCTGTTGTCCGTCACCACCGTAGCCGCATGTGCCTCCACACCGGAGCCGAGCGAGCCCCCGACCACCGTGCGGGGCCTGTACATCTTCCACGACGGCGCCCACACGCTGCGCCCATGCGGCTCCAACGACACGTACTGGATCATCGGCGGCGACCCGCTGATGGAGCCCTTGCGCACCCGCTCCTCCGCCCGCTCCACCGCGCTCGGACAGCCGCACCAGGGGATCTACGCCGAGATCACCGGCGCCCTCGAATCACCGGCGCAGCCCGATGTGCCCCCGGGCTACCAGACCGCGTTGCGTGCCCAGGGTGCGCACGTGCTGGCCGACCACCTGCCCGCAAGCTGCTCCGCACCGGCGGTGGCGCCGGCCCCGGCCGGCTGAGCGAGCGGCGCCGCAAGGCGCGGCACCCGAAGGCCGCGGGTGGCGGATCCACCCGCGGCGTCAGTCCTCGTCCAAGCCTTCCAGCGTCGCTCCCAGCAGCCGCTGGGTCTGGTCGGCAGGCAACTCCTCCACGTCCCGCAGCCTGCGCGTCAACACGCGGGTGCGGACACCGGTTTCGTCGATCTTCTTGCTGGCTTCGTCGAGCTTCTTCTTGACGCCATCCAGGACGCTCCCGAACTTGCCGAACTCGGTCTTGACCGCGCCCAGCGTGCGCCAGACCTCGCTCGAGCGTTCCTGGATCGCAAGGGTGCGGAAACCCATCTGGAAGCTGGTCATCAATGCCAGCAGCGTGGTCGGCCCGGCGACGGCAATGCGGCAGTCCCGCTGCAGCCCCTCGACCAGCCCCGGTCGGCGAAGGACCTCTGCATAAAGGCCTTCGGTCGGCAGGAACAGGATCGCGAACTCGGTGGTGTGCGGCGGGCAAACGTACTTGTCGCGGATGCGCAGCGCCTCCTTCTTCACCGCCCGCTCCAGCGCATCGCTGGCGGCACGGGCCGCATCCACCTCCCCGCGCTCCTGGGCATCGAGCAGGCGCTCGTAATCCTCGCGCGGGAACTTGGCATCGATCGGCAGCCACACCGGCGCCTCGCCGGTCGACCCCGGGAAACGCACGGCAAACTCCACCGATGCCGCGCTGCCCGGCACCGTGCAGACGTTGGCGGCGTACTGGTCCGGCGCGAACACCTGCTCGAGCAATCCGGCCAACTGGACTTCGCCGAATACACCGCGTGACTTCACGTTGGTGAGCACGCGCTGCAGCCCGCCGACATCCGCAGCCAGCTTGGTCATGTCGCCCAGTCCCTGGTGGACCTTGGCCAGCATGGTGGTGACGTTGCCGAAGCTCTCGGTCAGGCGCGTCTCGAGCGTCGCATGCAGCTTCTCGTCGACCGTGGCGCGCATCTGCTCAAGCTTGGCAGCGTTGTCGGCCTGCAGCTTCTGGAGCTGCTGCTCCAATGTCGTGCGCATCTCACCAATGCGCTGCTCATTGCGCTGGGTCAGTTCGCTGAGCTTCTGGCCAATGGCATCGCTGGACCGCTGCTGCACCTCGGCCGCCTCGACCCGGGCCACCCGGGCATCCTCGATCAAGGCCGCACGCAGCGACTCCAGCCGCTGGTCGGTCCGCGAGGTCAGGTCCCCGAGCTTCCCGCTGAACCCCTCGATACGCGCTTCCTGCTGCGCCGAGATGCTGTCCAGATGCTGGCGAAGCTCACCCCGCCCCTCGCGTTGTTCGTCGCGCAGCGCCTGCTCCAGCTTCGACCGGTGGGCCTCCAGCATGGCGTCGGGCCTGCGCAGCAGGAGCACGACAAGCAGTGCAATCGCCACCAGTACGGCGAGCAGGATGAGGATCAGGAGCGTTGAGGATTCAAGCATGTTGTCAGTGTAGCGGGGGGTGTCTCAGGGGCTGCGATCTCTGTGCTGCCGGGAGCCAGTGCTCCGGGGTGCGCGCTGGAGCGCCGGGCGGTGGGGGTGTTTCTGCACCCCTCGGTCAGGACGTCCTGTCCTGACTCGGGGACGTCGGCCATCCTTGGCCGACTTTCCGCAACACCCCCACCACCCGTCACTCCACCCGGCCTCCGTTTGCTCCGGCAGGTCTCCGGATGCAGAAGCGGTGATCGACCAGATCGCGACGCGGTGCGCCCCACAGGCATTGCGTAGAGCGGACATGGATGTCCGCGGCGGCGAGTCAGCCATGGATGGCTGACCGAGCCGAGGAGCAACGCCTGTGGGGCGCACCGCTCCCCCCGAAGCCTACGCACTGCTGTTGCTGTTGCCGTTGCTCCTGGCGCTACAGATCACGCCGAAGCTTCTATCCACCACCCGGCAGAACACCGCCTTCAGGTACCGCGACTCCGGCACCTGCGCCAGCCACGGATGGTCCGGCCCCGCGCCCGCCACCTTCAGCACCTGCACCGTCCGGTTCGAATAGAACGCCGCCCGCCGCAGCATGTCCAGGAACTGGTCTTCCGCCACCAGCCCCGTGCACGAGAACGTCGCGAACAACCCCCCCGGCTTCACCACACTGATCGCCAGCTTGTTCATATCCAGGTACTTCTTCAGCGCCGGGATCACCTGGTCACGGTCGCGCGTCATTTTGGCCGGATCCAGGATCACCACGTCGTACTGCTCGCCCGCGTTGCCCTGGTCGCGCAGCCACGGAAAGATGTCCGCCTGCACGAAACGCGGGCGTACCCCGTTGAGCTTGGCGTTGCCCTTGGCGATCTCGATGACCTCCGCATCGATATCCACCCCGACCACCTCGGACGCACCCCGCACCGCCGCGTAGACCGCGAACCCGCCGGTGTTGCAGCACAGGTCGAGCACCCGGCGGCCCTCCACGTGCTGGCTCAGCCACTGGCGGTTGTCGCGCTGGTCGGCGAAGAAGCCAGTCTTGTGTGCACCGGCCGGATCGGCCCGGAACCTCACGCCATGCTCGGTGATGATCGCCGGCGTCGTCGGCCCGGTGCCGTCGCTGCTGAAGCCACGGAAATCGAAACTTTCCTGCTTCTGCACATGCTCGTCGGCCGTGGCATGGAAGCGGCAGCCCGGGAACTGCTCGCGCAGCGCCGCCATGATCCACTCGCGGTGCCGGAATGCGCCCGCACTGAAGTACTCCAGCACCAGCAAGTCGGCATAGCGATCCACGACCAGGCCACTGATGCCGTCACCCTCGCTGTGGAAGACCCGCCAGGCATCCGACACCTCGTCCAGCCGCAGCACGTCCCGGCGCAGCGACACCGCCGCGGCGATCTTGCGGCTGAACCAGCCGGCGTCGATCACCGCTTCCGGATCACTGTCGAGCATGCGCAGCGCGATGCGCGAATGTCCGTTGTAGAAGCCGCGGCCGATCCAGTCGCCATCCACGCCGACCACGTCGACGATGCTGCCCGGGCGGGGGCGTTGGGCGGGCTTTTCGACCAGCCGCTGGAAGATCCAGGGATGGGTGGATTTCCAGGCGTTCTTGAGGCGGACGGTGGGGGTATCGTTGTTCATCTCGCCATTCTACGCGGCCGGGATGCACCATCCCGCGGCTTGCAATCGGCCCACGCGACGCCACTGTTCGATCATGCACCTGCCCGACGACGACCTTCCCGCCGACCCCAAGGCCCAGCGCACCGCCGATCGCAAGCGCTGGCTGCGGGCGTTCAACCTCAGCCTCGCCTTCGTGCTGGCCATGCTGGTCATGTTCTCGCTGCAGGGCAGCGTGGACCTGCGCGGCTGGACGGTGCAGCCCTGGTCAATGGAAGGGCTGAAGGGACTCGTCGGCGCGCCACTGCTGCACGGCTCGATCGACCACCTCGCCGCCAACGCGATATCGATGTTGATGCTCGGCACCCTGGCGGGCGGCATGTATCCGCGTGCCACTGCGCGGGCCTTCCCGTTGGCGTGGATCGGGTCGGGCCTCGGCGCGTGGTTGCTGGGTACTGCCGGCTCCCACCACCTGGGCGCCAGCGGGCTGACCCACGGACTGATGTTCCTGGTCTTCGTCCTCGGGCTGCTGCGTCGCGACCGACCAGCGATAGCCGCGGCCATGATCGCGTTCTTCCTCTACGGTGGCATGCTGCTGACGGTGCTGCCGCGCGAGGCGGGCGTATCGTGGCAGGCACACCTGGGCGGCGCGATCGGCGGCGTGGCCGCGGCGTTCCTGTGGCGGCGGTCCGATCCCCAGGCCGCGCGGAAGCGCTACAGCTGGGAAATCGAGGAAGAACTGGAAGCCCGCCTGGCCGAACGTGAAGCGGCCGATGGCCTGGAGCCTCCGTCACCGGATGCGGTACCGGTGATCTGGACGCGGCCGGAAGATGTCGACCGCGGCACCGTGCTGCCGTTCCGCCGGCGCGAGTAGTGCAAGTGACCGCACTTCCGGCATGGGCAAGCGCCATGCCGGGGTACTAGACTCGGCGCTTCACTCCGGAGAGGGATTTCAGATGGAACGTTGGTATTTCAGCGCCGGCAGCAACAGCCCGCGGGTGGGCCCGCTCGACGACAACGCAGCGCGCGTGCACGCGCAGCAGCATCCGGAGGACTGGTGCTGGCGTGACGGGATGTCCGACTGGCAGCCGGTCGGCAAGGTCGCCGAGCTGGCCCCGCAGTCGCCGGCGGCCGGGCAGGGCCCGGCGGGAATGCCGCCGTTGCCGTCGACCGGCTCCGGCGCCGGACGCGACGACGAGATCGACTACCGCATCGTCGGCACCGACATGCAGTTCGTCGAGGTCGAGCTGGATCCGGGCGAAAGCGCGATCGCCGAAGCCGGCTCGATGATGTACAAGGACGCCGCGGTGCAGATGGACACCGTCTTCGGTGATGGCAGCCATTCCGGCCCGGCCGGCGCCGGCAGCGGCTTCATGGACAAGCTGATGTCCGCCGGCAAGCGCGTGATCACTGGCGAGAGCCTGTTCACCACCGTGTTCACCCATTCCGGCCAGGGCAAGGCCAAGGTCGCGTTCGCCGCGCCCTACCCGGGCACGGTGCTGGCGATGAAGCTGTCCGACCACGGCGGCCGCCTGATCTGCCAGAAGGACGCGTTCCTGGCCGGCGCACGCGGCGTGCAGGTCGGCATCCACTTCCAGCGCAAGATCCTCACCGGCCTGTTCGGCGGCGAGGGCTTCATCATGCAGAAGCTGGAGGGTGATGGCTGGGTGTTCGTGCACGCCGGCGGAACGGTGGTCGAATACGACCTGAAGCCGGGCGAGCGGCTGGACGTCGACACCGGCTGCGTGATGGCCTACCACTCCAACGTCGACATGGACGTGCGCGCGGTGGGCGGCATCAAGAGCATGGTGTTCGGCGGCGAGGGCATGTTCCTGGCCACGCTGACCGGCCCCGGCAAGGTATGGCTGCAGTCGCTGCCGTTCTCCCGCATGGCTGGACGAATGCTGGCGGCTGCGCCGGGCGGCGGCGGCAAGGACCGCGGCGAGGGCTCCGTCCTCGGCGGACTGGGCGACATCCTCGGCGGCGATCGCCGCTTCTGAGGCCAGCCGTCAGCGCTGACCCTCGCCAGCGGGCGGGGGGCAGCTGACGACGACACGATTGCTGCCCTCGCGCTTGGCGCGGTACATGGCGGTGTCCGCACGGTGCAGCCAGCTCCCGGGCGTGTCGCCGGGCAGCATGATCGTCGCGCCGATCGACACCGTGACCGGCTGGCCATTCCCGGCGATCCGGTTTTGCACCGCATGCCGCACCGCCTGTGCGATGCGGGACATCGCGTCGGCGTCGGCACCCGGCACCAGCAGGGCGAACTCGTCCCCGCCCAGGCGAAAGAAGCGGTCGCTCTTCCTGGTCAGTTCGCGCACCAGGCCGGCGAACTCGAGCAGAACGGCGTCGCCGGCTTCGTGCCCGTTCTCGTCATTGACCTGCTTGAATCCGTCCAGGTCGAGGACCGCGAGCCCGACCGGGCTCCCCGTGCGCATGGCCTCGGCCATTGCCGCGTCAAGTTCATCGTCCAGCCCCCGCCGATTCAGGGCACCGGTCAGCGGGTCCATCGCCGCCACGCCCTCGAGCAGCCGCCGCTGTTCCTCCGTGCGATAGGAGAAGATGTATGCGAACCCGGCCACCATGGCCGCCGTCACCACGAAGGTTCCGGTATTGATGGCACCGCCAAGTGCATCGGTCGCCGATACCAGCGCCACGGTCAGCACGGACAGGATCGCCGCGGCGCTCCTGGCGGCGAGCAGGAAGTTGGCCAACAGGACCGGATATAGCCACAAGGCGCCCGGTAGACCCATGACCTGGCCTACCGCGACGCAGCCCGTCGAGCAGAACACTGCTACCAGCAGGCCGGCCCGATCCACGTCGCCGCCACGCCACGCGTAGAGCACGGCTGCGCCGATCCCCGCCTGTATGGCAATGTCCAACAGGCCCGCTGCCCACTGCCCCGAGGCGAAGCGATAGATGACGAACGGCGTGATGCCGGTGATCGTCAGCACGCCGAACATCAGTATCAATGTGAGCCTCAGGTCGTTTTTGAGGCGATCGATGGACATGTGGCTTCCCCGGTAGTCGGCAGGGCTATCGGCCGTCGCGGTGGTTCCCGAAGGGCCGGCGGTGGGCATCACCGGAGCCAGGATCGGTTCAACGCGATGGCAGCGGAACGCCCTTGAACGCCTTGACGGTGCGCAACACGAAGCTGGAGTTCACATCGTCGACCCCCGCCTGGTTCAGGAGACGGTCCAGCAGGAAGCGGGAGAAGTGCTCCAGGTCGCGCACCGCCACCTGCAGCAGGTAGTCCATGTCACCGGTCAGCGCGTGGCAACTCACCACTTCGTCCCAGGTCTCGACGAACCCGACGAAGGCCTCGATCGCGGCGCTGTCGTGGCGGCTCAGCTGCACCCGGACGAAGGCCTGCAGCCCCAGCCCCACCCGGTCCGGGTCCACCACGGCGCGGTAACCGGCGATGACGCCATCCCGCTCCAGCCGCTGGACCCGCCGCAGGCAGGCCGAGGGTGAAAGATTGACCCGCTCGGCCAATTCGGCGTTGGTCTGGCGACCGGAACGCTGCAGTTCATCCAGCAGCAGCAGATCGATGCGGTCCAGGCTTGCCTCTTGCACGTTTCCTCTCCTTTTCCCGTCGTCGGCGCAATTATGGTGCCAATTGCGGAGTCAACAAGACAAGAACGCAACACGCTTGCTGCGTCTACTCGCTAGAGTGGTGGGACCCACATTCAAGCTGGTGTCGGAGCGGCTGCAGCCGAGATCGGATAGTCGGTCGCTCGTCCAGTTTCACGATCGCGGCTGAAGCCGCTCCTACACCAGCCCCACCCCACCAGGGAGAAGCCCGCCATGGAATCGCCCAAACGCGTCGAACACCAGATGACCGACAAGGGTTACGTCCCGGTCTACACCACTTCGGTGGTCGACCAGCCGTGGGACACCTATACCGATACCGACCATTCGGTCTGGGCGCAGCTGTTCGAGCGCCAGTGCGCCATCCTGCCCGGCCGGGCCAGCGACGAATTCCTGTCCGCCCTGTCGGCGATGGAGATGACGCCGGACCGGATCCCGAAGTTCACCGACCTCAACCCGATCCTGCGCGCGGCCACCGGCTGGGAGCTGATCGGCGTGGAAGGGCTGCTGCCTGAGCTGACCTTCTTCGACCACCTGGCCAACCGCCGCTTCCCGGTGACGTGGTGGATCCGCAAGCCCGACCAGATGGACTACCTGTCCGAGCCTGACCTGTTCCATGACCTGTTCGGCCACGTGCCGCTGTTGATGAACCCGGTGTTCGCCGACTACATGGAAGCCTACGGCCGCGGCGGCGTGAAGGCCCACGGGATCGGCGAGGATGCGCTGGTCAACCTGACCCGGTTGTACTGGTACACGGTCGAGTTCGGGCTGATCCGGCAGAAGGACGGCCTGCGCATCTACGGCAGCGGCATCGTCAGCTCCAAGGGCGAGTCCATGTACAGCCTGGAGAGCGACGCGCCCAACCGGATCGGTTTCGACCTGGAGCGCATCATGCGCACCCGCTATCGCATCGACACCTATCAGAAGACCTACTTCGTGATCGACAGCTTCGAGCAGCTGATGGATGCCACCGGCCCGGACTTCGCCCCGATCTACGAGAAACTGGCCCGGCTCGAATCGGTCCCGGCGGGCGACGTTCTGGAAGGCGACCGTGTCTACAACCGCGGCACCGGCGAAGGCTGGCTCAACGACGGCGACGTCTGACTGGGCCGCTGCGACCAGCGCCGGTCCAGCCAGAACTTGGCCAGGCCGGCGAGCAGCAGCGGGCCGAACCACGACGCGTAGTTGAGGACGACGCCATCGAGCATCGGCAGCAGCTTCGGCAACCCGATCGAAAGGAACGCGATATGGGTGGCCACGAAGTTGCCCAGCATCCCGGTGTAGTGCTCCGACAACCACCAGCGCGGCCGCTGCGCCAGTGCCGCGCGGTTCCGGCGCTTGCGCAACATGCCCATGCCGGCAAGCAGGCCCACGCCGGAGAACCCCATCAGCAGCGGCGCGCCTACCTTGATGCCCAGCGCCAGCACGCCCAGCCCGCTGGCCAATGACAGGATCGCCAGCGCGACGTAGACCGGGCCGGTGAACCTGGCCACGTCGTGCTTGTCGCGGATCGCACGCCACGATACCCAGACACCGGTCGCGGTGATTACCAGCAGGTAGGCGAGGAAGGTCGCGGTCACCACCTGGTCGTCGACCAGCCGCTGGATGACCAGCGGAAAGCCGGTGGCGATGATCGCCGTCATCGCGCAGAGGTAGACCTGGCCGGACAGGCGATGCGCGGGGCTGCCTTTCCGCAGGGCCGCCGCCAGCCAGAAGGTGGTGAGGGCGATCACGCCGGCACTGATGTGTAGCGATACGAACAGGGCATAGGCGGGCATGGCGGCGACTCCTTGGGGATCACCTGCAGGATCGTCCCCGCCGCCGGCCGGCCGTAGTCCCGCCGGTCACGACCTCGCCCTGCCGGAAGTCACTTTCGACGCCCACGGCATTGCCAGCGCCACCCGCGGCGCTCAGCATGAATCGATGAAAGTGAACTGGCGCGAGCTGTTTCAACCCCTCGACCTTGCCGGCCTGCTGACCCTGTCCGCGGTCGGCCTGACGTTGCGGTGGATGCCGGCGGAGGACCGCTTGTCGGGCGCCCTGCTGCTCGGCGCCTTCACCCTGGCCTTCGTTTGCCGGGAGCCGTGCCTGCGGCGATCGAAAGTCGCGGGGCACCTGTTGCTGGCGTTGATGCCGGTAGCGGCGGTGCTGCTGGTGGCGTTGAGCACGCAGAACGGTGCGGCCCAGGTCCTGCTGGTGGTCTGGGTGGCGATGGTGGCGTCGCTGTGGCCTCCACGGGTCCTGCTCGCTGCGGTGGTGGCGGTCGACCTGGTGGTGTACCTGGTGCTGCGCCAGGCCGAGCACCCGGCGCCGCTGACGGTGAGCCTGCTGTACGCCGGCTTCCAGGGCTTCGCCGCCCTCACTGCCCACTACGCCCACAGCGCGGAACGGGCGCGGGACCAGCTGGCGCGGGTCAATACCGACCTGCTCGCCACCCGGGCCCTGCTCGCCGACAGCGCGCGCGATGCGGAACGGGTCAGGGTCGCCAGGGAGCTGCACGACGTGGCGGGGCACAAGCTCACCGCGATGAACCTCAACCTGCGCCTGCTGGCCGACCATCCGGCGCTCTCGGGCAGCGCCGAAATCGAGGTCCTGCAGCGCCTGTCCCGCGAGCTGCTCGGGGACATCCGCAACGTCGTGCAGGAGCTGCGCGACGCGACCGGGCTGGACCTGGATACCGCGTTGCACGCGCTCGCGGCCCCGCTACCGAACCTGGCCTTGCAGTTGCACATCGGCCCCAGCGTACAGGTGACCGATGCCGGCACCGCGGAAACCGTGCTGCGGGTGGTGCAGGAGGCGCTGACCAACAGTGCGCGCCACGGCAGTGCCGACCGGCTGGAGGTGGACCTGCAGCGGCGCAACGGCCAGCTCCACCTGAGCGTCCGCGACAACGGGCGGCTGCGTGGTCCGCTGCGCGAGGGCAATGGCCTGGGCGGCATGCGCGAACGCATCGAGGCCATGGGCGGAAGGCTGAGCCTGTCCGGTTCCGCCGGGTTGCCCCTGCACATCGAAGCGGAGCTGCCGGCATGACCGCCATCCCGGAGGCGCCACGCGAGGCGGTGCGGATCGCACTGGTCGACGACCAGGCACTGGTGCGCGCCGGCCTGCGCGCGCTGCTGGAGCGCCAGGGCATCAACGTCGTCTTCGAGGCGGCGGACGGCGCCGAACTGCTGGAGCAGCTGCCGGGACTGCCGGTGGACGTGGTGCTCAGCGACATCCGCATGCCGGGGGTGGACGGCATCGAGGCCCTGCGGCGGCTTCGAGACAGTGGCGATGCCACCCCGGTGCTGATGCTCACCACCTTCGACGACAGCGAACTGCTGCTCCGCGCAACCGAAGCCGGCGCCCAGGGGTTCCTGCTCAAGGATGCCGCCCCCGCCGACCTGCGTGATGCCATCACCCGGGTGGCCGCCGGACAGACGCTGCTGCAGCCGGTCAGTACCGGGCCGGTCAGGGCGCGCTACCGCTACCACGCCGACGATGCCCCCGCGACGCTGTTCACCGAGAAGGAAGTGGCGGTCTTGCGCCTGCTGGCCGGCGGCTATTCCAACAAGGAGATCGCCCGCGCGATGTTCCTTGCCGAAGGCACGATCAAGAACTACGTGTCGGTGATCCTCGACAAGCTCGGTACCCGCGACCGCACCCGCGCGGTGCTCAAGGCGATCACGCTGCGGGTGATCTGAACGGTCGGCAACCCGGGCCGCCCGTGCGCACATGTCCGGCCCGTCTGCACCGGGAAATCACGGCCGGGACGGCATGATCCGCCGCCTCCGAGGCACCTCTCTCAACGGCTGAGACCGATGTTGGCTACCCTGCGCCCCATGAACTTCTCCCACGACGAACTGATCCACGAACTCACCCGCACCGAGGCGACCATGGATACCGCCGCCCGGCGCGCCGGCGAGGGTGCCGATCCGGAGCTGGAGCGCCAGCTGGACGCGCACGCGCGGGCCCTGAGGGTGATGCTGGGTGCTGACGGCGCCGACGTCGTCGCCGATGCGGTCGATGCCGCCAAGCGCGTGCTGCACTCGGCCGAGCCGGCCGCGCCGCTGCTGATGTTGCAGATGGCCCGGGACAACCTGTCGTCGATCGTCCGGCGCTCCCAGCGCCTGGGGCAGGCGGCCTGAACTGACCATCACGCCGCGGGGCCGGCTCCCGGGGCTTTGCTTACAATGGCGGTTTCGCCACCAGCAGCCACCGCCATGACGCCCGCCTCGCGCTCCAACCCTGCCTGTTCGCTGACCCGCTTCCTGATCGAAGAACAACGTGGCGGGCACATCGGCCCGGACCTGAGGCTGCTGATCGAGGTCGTCGCGCGGGCCTGCAAACGCATTTCCATCGAGGTCGGCAAGGGTGCGCTGGGCGGCGTGCTGGGCGACGCGGGCACGCCCGGTTCGGCCAGCATCAATGTCCAGGGCGAGGCACAGAAGAAGCTCGACGTCATCGCCAACGACGTGCTGCTGGAAGCCAATGCCTGGGGCGGCCACCTGGCGGGGCTGGCCTCCGAGGAGATGGACCACAGCATGCCTATCCCGGATGTCTATCCGCGCGGCAACTACCTGCTCCTGTTCGATCCCCTGGACGGCAGCTCCAACATCGACGTGAACATTTCCGTCGGCACCATCTTCTCCGTGCTGCGCTGCCCCGAGGGCGTGACCGTGCCCGAGGACGAGCACTATCTTCAGCCCGGCACCGAGCAGGTCGCCGCCGGCTACTGCACCTACGGCCCCAACACCACGCTGGTCCTGACCATCGGCCGCGGCACCCACGCCTTCACGCTGGACCGGGAAATCGGCAGCTTCATGCTCACCACCCGTGGCATGCGGATCCCGGAGGAGACCGCCGAGTTCGCGGTCAACATGTCCAACCAGCGCCACTGGGAGCCGCCGATGCAGGCCTACGTGGGCGACCTCCTCGCCGGCACCACCGGCCCGCGCGGCAAGGATTTCAACATGCGCTGGGTGGCCAGCATGGTCGCCGACGTGCACCGCATCCTGACCCGGGGCGGGATCTTCTCCTACCCGCTGGACGCCAAGTGCGCGGCCAAGGGCGGAAAACTGCGGCTGATGTACGAGGCCAACCCGATGGCTTTCCTGGTCGAACAGGCGGGCGGTGCCGCCAGCACCGGTCGCGGTCGCATGCTGGAAGTGCAGCCGACCGGCCTGCACCAGCGGGTCCCGGTGTTCCTGGGCTCGCGAGCGGAAGTCGCCCACGCCGAGCGGTACCACCGGGAGCACGACACCGGCCGGTCGGCCGCTGCCGCAACCGGTTGACCAGCCCCGCCTGAACGAGCGGGGCCTGCGGGTGACCGCCATCGTCGCAAAGTGCCGTTGACACCACTGCGCCCGGACATGCCCGGGCCGGGCCCGCCGTGCGGGGCCACTGTCGTGTACAACAGCCTTTGGGGGAAGCCATGGCTGCAGTCCGGGAATCCGCCGACCAGTGCGTGATCTGGTTCGGCACACCGCTGCAACAGGAGAAGGACGCGCTCGCAGCCGCGGGTTGGCAGGTCAGGGTCGCCGAACCGGGATCCCACGCCCGCGTCGGCCTTCGCGCAGCCGACACCGTGGTCGGCATGGTCGACCTGAGGTCGATGGGGCCGGAAGCCCTGCGCGGCCTCGAGCAACTGGCCAGCGACCTCACCCTGCTGTCCCTGGTCGCGATCGTGCCCCCGCGGCGGCCGGATTCCGATGCCGCCGGGGCGCTGCTGGAGCGATGCAGCGAAACCCTGCCGGCGCCGGTCGACACGACGCGGCTGATCCGCGCGCTCGACGGGCTGCGCGGCCAGCAGTTCATGCCCCGCGGCCGTGGCATCGACGCGGTGATCGGCCGGAGCCCGGTCATGCGCAAGACCCAGGCGGCGATCCGCAAGTACGCGCCGGTGGACCTGCCGGTGCTGATCACCGGCCAGACCGGCACCGGCAAGGAGGTGGCGGCCCGCGCGCTGCACGAGCTGTCGCCGCGCCATGCCCGGCCCTTCATGGCCGTCAACTGCGGTGCGCTGCCGGCCAACCTGCTGCAATCGGAGCTGTTCGGCCACGAGCGGGGTGCATTCACCGGCGCGACCGCCCGCCGCGCCGGCCTGTTCGAGTCGGCCAACGGCGGCACGGTGTTCCTCGACGAGATCGGTGACCTGCCGCTGGAGGCGCAGACCAACCTGTTGCGCGTGCTGCAGGAGTCGAGCCTGGAGCGTGTCGGCAGCAACCAGCCGATCGCCGTGGACGTGCGGGTGCTGGCGGCCACCAACGTCGACCTGGAGGCTGCCGTCGCCAGCGGCCGGTTCCGCAGCGACCTGTACTACCGCCTCAACGTCCTGCGCCTGCAGATGCCGCGCCTCGCCGACCGCGGCGAGGACATTCCGCTGCTGGCCACGCATTTCCTGGAGACCTTCCGGGGCAAACACCCGGGACGCGCCCGCGGCTTCAGCGCCTCCGCACGGCGGGCGATGGCGCGCTTCGAATGGCCCGGCAATGTGCGCGAGCTGCTTAACCGTGTGCAGCGCGCGGCGGTGGTGGCGGAGTCCGAGCTGATCACCGCCCAGGACATGGAACTGCCGGTGACGGACGTGGCCGCCAACGATGGCGGCCTGGATTCCGCCCGGGAGGTCGCCGAGCACGACGCGGTGCTGACCTGCCTGAAGGAAAGCGATTTCAACGTCAGCGAGGTCGCGCGACGGCTCAAGGTCTCGCGGGTCACCGTCTACCGCCTGTGCAAGAAGCACTCGCTCGCGCTCGACGAGCTGCGCTGAGCCAGGGGCCGGGCGGCCCCGGCCCGGCATTGCTCACAGCATGTAGGGCACCTTGAAGACGAGGCTGAAGTCCGGCGCATCAGGCGTCAGGCCGATGCCCAGCTGGCTGACCAGCGTGGTGTTCTGGTTCAACGCATAGGTCACGCCGAGGTTGAACATCGCGGCGTTGGCGTCGCTGCCGATCACCTTCAGCCACTCCTGGCCTTCATAGCGGGTCCGTGCACGCGCGCTGAGCTTGTCGCTGACCGAGATGCTGAGGCTGGTGCGCTCGTTGAAGGCGAATGCGACGCCGGCACCGAAGTACACCGACCGCCCCAGTTGCACGTCGCCGGGGTTGGTGGTGTCCGGATTGTTGTCCAGGTCGTCGAAGCTGGCTTCCACCGAATGGATATAGCCGGCGTTGGCGAACAGGATCGCCGGATCGGTGGTCTTGACCATCGACACGCCGAGGTTGGCCTGCCAGACACCGTTGCCGGTCGGCTCCTTCTCCGGCACCGCGAAGCGGATGAAGCCGTCATCGTCGCGCTCCAGCACGTCCCAGGAAATCCCGTAGGGCTCACGTCCGGTCGGTGCCGTCACGCCCAGCGTCAATACGGTTTCCGGCCAGCGCTCACGCTCGGCGATCAGCCGGTAGTTGCCGCTGAAGGTGACATCCCCCAGTCCATGGCCGGTGGTGTCCTCCTGTGCGATGGCGGCGGCAGAACCGCCGGCGCCACCCTTCTGGTAGACGGTCTTGCGCGCGATGTAGGGCACGTCGAGGTTCAGCGTCAACCGCGGGTTGAGCCCGTAGCGCAGCGCGAAGTTGTGGGTGAGGGTGTCGGATTCGACGTTCTCGATGGCGATGTTGCCCAGGAAAATCGCGTCCAGCGCCAGAAAGCCGGTCAGGGTGAGCTGCTTACGGTCATAGCGGTTGTAGGCGATGCTGTTCTCCAGCGTCAGCCGGCGGTTGAACAGTGCGGCCTGTTGCTGTTTGACATCGTCGACGCTGCGCCGTGCCGCTTCCTGCGCCTCGCGGGCCTCGGTGGCGGTGCTGGCGTAGCCTTCCTGCGGCTGGGACGGCTGGGTCGGCTGGGAGGGTTGGGCGGGTTGGCTGGCAACGCGGCTGGCGGCCGACGGGGCCGGCCGTGCCGTCGCCGGCGTCGCTCCGGGCGGAGGCCCTCCCGCGCTGGCGGGCATGGATCGCCCCTCCAGCTTGGCCTGCAGCGCCTGCACCTGCATGTCCAGCTCACGGAGCCTGCGGACCTCCTGGGCATAGCTCTGCTTCAGCGATTCCAGCTGGCCCAGCAACGCCCGCACCTCGGCCGGGTCGATGTCGCCATCCGTGCCCGGGCTGACCGGCTGGGCACCGGTCGGGGACTGCTGGGCGAGCACGCCGCCGGGAAAAGCGGCCACCAGGCCGCCCGCGATCGCCAGGGCGAGCGCCCTGGCCTGCAACTGCATGTTCCTGTCCATCGTCATCCCCCGCACCGTCGCCCCCGCGACGCGCTCAATAGCCGGACCCGATTCCGCGGGTCATGGTCATCGCCTGCGCCACGTTCTGGGCAAGCATCGTGTTGGCCGCCAGCGGCTGGCGGACCAGGTCCACCTGCATCCGGTTGCTGACCTGCTGGTTGTCGCTGGTCAGCTGGATGGTCTGGCCCAGGCTGCCGCTTCCGATCCACTGGCGCACCGCGCCCTGGCCTTGGATCTGCAGCATTACCTGAGCAGCCGAGCCGTCGAAGCTGGCGCTGGCAACGGCGCTGCCTGCACTGGTCGAGGCCGAGCCTGCAGTCGCCGCCCCGGTGCCGGCGGCGGGTGCGTCGCCATCGCGCACGTTCAACTGGGTGAGGTTGTTGGCGAGGTTGCCGTCACCGGCCACCTGCACGCTCTGCACCAGGCCCGAGGCGTTGGCCAGGCCCGAGCCGTCGACGCTGCGCTGCACCCCGTCGGCGGTGACCGGCAGCGGCGCATCGGCGGCGGTGATGCTGACGGTGGGGGTGAAGCTGAGCTCGGGCGCACCGGAGCCGGAGAAATCCATGCCCAGCGTCATCGTGCTCTGCAGGGTCTGGCCCGCGGCGTCCTGCCAGGTGGAGATCATCGACACGCCGAACCACGCCACTTCGTTGTGGCCGACGGTATAGCGGCCGCGCATCAGGTTGAGCTCCGCGTCGGGAATTTCGGTCAATCCCCTGGCGGTGGGGCGCTCCGCTTCTGCGGCGGTCGCGTCGACCGCGGGAAAGAAGCCACCGAGGCCGGCTGCCAGGATCAGGAGATACGGGGGTCGCATGGCACCCTCCTTAGAACAGGTCTGCATGGGTGAAACCGAAGTCGAGCAGTTCGGCATCGGAAATGGGGGATTGCCGGGCCAGCAGCGTGCGGGCACTGGCCCGCCCGGAGGGCTCGAGCAAAACGGTATTGCGGTCGAAGTCACTGCCAATAACGACGAACACCGCGCGCGAAGGCCACGACTCCAGGAACTCGTCGAACGGCACGCTGCGGTTGCCCAGGATCGGGTCGGCCACTTCCACGTAGTCGCCGTTGACCTGCTTGAGCACCACGAAGTGCCGGAAGCCGCGCACGTCCATCAGGACCAGCGCCGGGATCCGAAGCGAACGCAGGCGTTCCTCGTCGACCCGGTAACCACGGCCGCGCAGGCCAAGCGATTCGATGTAGTGCTTGATGTCCAGCAGCGAGAAGCCGCGCTGGGCGACCAGTTCGGCGTCTGCGACGCGCAACATGCCCTGGATGACGGTCTCTTCGTCCGCGTCCAGGTGGTAGGCGTAGCGCAGGATGGTGGCCAGCGAGGCAGCGCCGCAGCTGTAGTCGGTCTGTTGCCTTACCAGGTACTTGAAACGTTGCTCCCGCATGCTTTCCACGGGCTGTGTATAGAGCGCCCCGTTGGGAAGCACGCCACTGAAGCCGACTTCCGCCGCCAACGCCGGCAGCGATGCCAGCGCGCTGCAGGAAGCCAACACGGCGAGCAGGAGGTGTCGAAACATGGTGGGTCCATTCCTTAGAAGGGAAAGCCCCGCTCCCGGGGGAAGTGGAGCGGGGCTTTCGGGGAACCCGGCCACCAGGGGGATGGCCGGGGTTGACGCGGGGTTGCGGTACTAGCGCTTACTGCTCGCCACCGCCGCCGCCACCACCGGTGGACGGCTGTGCCACGGCCATGGCCAGGCTGTTGGCCTGCATGTTGCCGGTGCCCGAGGCGATGTTCACGCCGATGTTGCCCGACGCGCCCTGGAAGGCACTGCCATCGAGCGTGGCGCTGTTGGTGGCAGCCACGGCGACCTGGTAGCTGAAGTCCAGCGTGCCGCTCAGGCTGGCATCGAGCGCCATGTCGTCGAGGGCGATGACGCCGCTCTCTTCGTTGTCGAACGCGAAGCCACCGACGCCGTCACGGTTCGGGTTCTCGACCGCGCCCTGGGCATCGTTGTCATAGTCGATGTGGCCCAGCTGCGTGCCGTCGGGATGGGTGTTGCCTTCCCAGTAGTCCGGATAGAAGTTGGACTGCTGGTAGGAAGCGCCGGACCCCTCGTAGGTGCCGTCGGCCGAGCCGCTGACGGTGCCGCCCAGGTTGATGGCGATGCTGTCCTGCACGGTGGTGAAGCTGCCTTCGTTGGAGGTCACGTTGCCCGAGGACATCTGGTTCGAGCTGACGCTGGACTGCGCATAGGCGGCGGTCGCCACCGAGGCGGCCATCGCGTTCTTCTGCGAGTTGTTGTTGCCCGAAGCGACGTTGACGCCGAGGTTGCCGGCGGCATTGGCGAACGCGTTGCCACCGATGCTGGCGTCGTTGGCTACGCCCATGTTGATGGTGCCGTTGCCGGAGCCGACCTGGTTCACGAACACTTCCGCATCGGCCATGCCGAAGGCGAAGCTGGCGTCGGCAGCGGACAGGGCAACGGCGTTGTCCTGGACGTTGTTGTCGCCGGCCGCGACGTTGAACGCCAGGTTGCCCGCGGCGCCTTCGGCGGCGTCGTCGGCTATCGAGGCGTCGTTGTCGAGCATGTCGTTGTAACCGACGTTGCCGGTGACCGACTGGCGATTGTCGACCACGGCGATGGCGGCCGAATCGATGGCGATGTCGCCGCTGATGGTCGGGTCGCCGGAGAAGTTGATGTCCGAGCTCAGCGACAGGTCCTTCTCGAGCGAGACGGACACCTGGTGCTCGTTGCCTTCGCGGCGGATGTCCGACTGGACGTTCTCGGTGCGCTGGATGTCTTCGAATACGACATTCTCGCTGTAGCGATAGCTCTCGGTGCTGCTGATGGTCTCGTCGTAGTCGCCATCGAACTGGATGTTCGCGGCCGCGTTCAGCCGCAGGCGGGCGGCGGCGTCGAGCGACAGGTCGACATTGGTGTCGACCGTGTTGTTGGCGGTGTTGTTGGTCAGGTTGTTGACCGTGTTGTTGTAGGTGTTGGTCGTGGTCGTGTTGGTGGTGTCGTTGTTGAGGATGTAGTCGCGGGTGTCATCGACGTCGATGTCCCAGTCCTCGTTCACCACGTGCTGGTGGTCGATGTTGGCGCTGGCGTTCTGGTCGTCCTGCGCGAAGGCCGCCGGGCTGGCCGCGAGTGCGGCGACAGCCAGTGCGAGTCCGGTCTTCCTGATGGTGCTGTTCATGGTGTTTCCTCTCTCTCTCTTGGTGGTACCACTGTTGGACGAAGGGTCGCGGGCGTCCTACGGGCCGCCCTGGATGGACAGCCCGAGCTGGTTCCCGGTGGCGTTTCCGGCGCCCGCGACCTGATTGAGTTGCAGCACTCCGCTGAATCCGTGCAGCGCGGTGGCCTCCACCGCGACGTGGCGGAGGCCGGCCTTCGCCGGCGTCCGGTTCAGCGGGGGCTGCCCCCCTGCCGACGCGGGGGAGGCGGCGGGTGCATTCCCGTCGTCTGCCTCGCGCATGCCCTGGGTGGCCAGCGTCACCGCGACCACGTTCATTTCGCTGTTGCCGCTGCCGCTGGCCTGGTTGATCGAGGCCAGGCCGCTGGCGCCATCGAGCGCGCGACCGCCGATCACGGCGGATGCCTCGGAAGGGCTGTCGTGGCGGTCCGCGACCTGGTGCTGGGCCGCGCGCACGTCGGCCGATGCATGCCGGCCGCTCGCGATCGAGCGCAGGTTGGCCTGGCGGTTGAGATCCCCGGCTGCCTGGTTGATCGCGATGGCGCCATTGGCTCCCGCCAGGGCGTTGCCGTCGATGCGGGTGTCGGCGAGGTAACCGAGCATGCGGTCGTACTCGTCCGGCGGGGCCTGGGCGTCGGCCGGCGGCACCACGATCGCGCCGGCACACAGCGCGAGGACCGCTGCGCAGTTGCGGGGCAGGTGTCGCAGGTTCATCTCAGCCCCCCGGGGCGCCGCTGGTGGCGGGCTGGGTGAACAGGGGGAACTGGGACAGCGCGCCCTTGACGTGGTCGCCGATGCCGCGGGTGGTGTTGCCCATCGCGCCCATCGGCGCGCTCATGGCGCCGGTCATGCCGGTTCCGGAAAGAATCCCGCCCCGGTCGGTCACGCGTCCCAGACTGCCGTTGATCGCTCCGCCGGCCACCCGCTCCACCATGGTGGTGGGGGCATGGCCGCCGGGGCCGAGGTCGGGTCCACTGCCGGCGCCGATCTCCGCGTATTCCGCGTCGGACATCTCGCCCAGGCCGAGCATCATGTTGATTTCGTTGACCGGGGACGGGTCGACGATCAGCGCCATGCCCGGGGGGGCGGGGCGGTAGGCGGGCCGTGCGGATACGTCACGGAGGATCACCATCTCCCCGCCCACGGCATGCACGCCCTGGCGCCCGCCGGAAGCGGAGGCCGGAGGGGCAGTGAGCAGCAGACCGGCGACAAAGGCGACCGGGATGCAGTGGAACGGGCGGATGGAGACGGCCATGGAGATGTCCTGCGAATCGTGTGCAGGGACCAACGCATGCCGCGTGCCAACCTCGGATTCCTTTTTAAATCATGGAGTTGCGTTTTTTACGCGACCGGGGCGCCACAGGTATGTGTTTCACGGCTGTATCACCTCGCTGACTGGCCGGGCCCGGGCCGGCCGTGAAAGCCGCGTGTCCATTGGCCCCGGCTCCGATGTAACACCCGGGGCACCACCGGGGGACAGAGCTGTACAACGGTGGCGTATGGTCCGGCGCGGACGCCGGCCGTGCGACCATGTCGCTGGTTGCGACCGGGAAAGGATCATGGAGAAGACAACGCAGGCGCCGCCCGCGGATCCGGGTGATTTCATCCACGTCGAAGCCGGGGCGCTGGATGCCGCCAGCTGCCGCCAGCTGGTCGGGCTGTTCGACGCCAGTACCCATGCCCGCCCCGGCCAGGTCGGCGGCGGCGTCCATACCGACCTCAAGGACAGCCTGGACCTGACCATCAGTGGGCGGCCGGAATGGCGGGAAGCCGAGGGAATCCTCAACCAGGCCGTATTCGGTGGGCTGTTGCGGTACCTGCGGCGTTACCCGCACGCATTGATCGGCCCGCTCATGCTGGAAGTGCCGGGCGCGGAAGGACAGCGGCACCGGTTGACGCCCGAGCGCCTGCAGTCGATGGACGATGCGGCGCTGGCGCCGGTGGTGCAGACCGTCCTGCGTCCGGGAGGCATCAACCTGCAGCGCTACGCCGGCGGCCGCGGCGGATACCCGTACTGGCACTGCGAGCTGTACCCGCGCGACCCTTCCGCGGAAACACTGCACCGGCACCTGCTGTGGACGATCTACCTCAACGACGGCTTCCAGGCCGGCGAGACCGAGTTCCTGTACCAGCAACGGAAGATCACGCCGCGCGCCGGCTCGCTGCTGATCGCCCCGGCGGCCTTCACCCACACCCATCGCGGCAATCGCCCGGTCGATGGGGACAAGGTCATCGCCACCAGCTGGATCCTGTTCCAGCGTGCGGAAAAACTGTTCGCGACCGCCTGAGCCCGTTCGGCAACCGCCTACGCGGTGCGCGGGTGGTTCAGCACCAGCCAGTACAGCCCCACCTGCTTGACCGCCCAGACGAACTGTTCGAAGTCCACCGGCTTCTGGATATAGCTGTTGACGCCGAGCGCATAGCTGGCCTCGACATCGAACGGCTCGGTGCTGGTGGTCAGCACCACCACCGGCAGCGTGCGGGTCGCCTCGTCGGCGCGGATGGCCTGCAGGACTTCGCGCCCGTCCACCTTGGGCAGGTTCAGGTCCAGCAGGACGATGGACGGCAGGTCGGAGACGTCACGGCCTTCGTGCTTGCCACGACCGAACAGGTAGTCCAGCGCTTCGGCGCCGTCGCCCACCACCACCAGACGGTTGGCGATCTTCGCCTCCTGGAAGGCGATGCGGGTGAGCTCGACGTCGTCGGGGTTGTCCTCGACCAGCAGGATGTCCTTGTGCATCAGCAGTACCTAGTAGTCGGGCGGCGGAGGGAGATCCATGTGGAACGTGCTTCCCAAGCCCGGCTCGGAGGCCGCGCTCATCCGTCCGCCGTGGCGCTCCACCACCCGTTGTGCGATTGCCAGCCCCAGCCCGTGGCCGGCACCCTCGTCGGCGCCGTGCAGGCGCTGGAACGGCTGGAACAGCTTGTGAGCATAACGCATGTCGAAACCACAGCCGGCGTCCCGGACCGTCAGCCGGACCCCGTCGGCTCCAGGGCCGCCGACCACCTCGATGAACACCCGGTCGCGTTGCCGCGAGAATTTCCACGCGTTGGAAAGCAGCTGCGCGATCGCCAGCTTGAGCAGGCGCTCGTCGCCATGGGCGGCCAGGCCCGGCGCGATCCGCACTTCCGCGTCACGCTCCGGCTCGGCCTCCCGCAGCTCGGCCACGGCCCACTCGGCCAGCAGGGTCAGGTCCACCGGGCCGGGCTTCAGCTCGGCCCGGGTGGCATGTGAAAGCTCCCCCAGCGCCGACAGCAGACCGCTCATGCGCGTTGCGGCGGCGCGGATGCGGTCCAGGTGGTCGCGGCTGGTGGGATCGAGGCTCTCGCCGATGCGCTGGTCGAGCATCGCCGAAAAGCTCTCGATCGAACGCAGCGGCGCACGCAGGTCGTGGGCCACCGAGTCGGCGAACATCTGCAGGTGCTGGTTGGAGACGTCCAGGGCGGCCGCGCGATCGGTGGCGTCCGCCTGCAGTACCGCCTGCGCCTGGCGCTCACGGCTGATGTCACGCAGTTGCACCACCAGCAGCTGGGGCTGCCCGGAGGCGTCGCGCAATGCGGCGGCATTGGTATGCACCCACACGACTTCGCCGTCGCGATGCAGGTAACGGCGGGGCGCATCGATGACTTCGCTACGCCCCTGCACCAGGCCTTCCAGCGCCTCGCGCGCCGCTTCCACGTCGTCACGGTGGATGACTTCGAAGACCTGCCGCCCGGCCAGCTCGGAAGCGTCACGGCCCAGCAGCCGCTCCGCCGCCGGGTTCACCTCCCGCCAGCGCCCATCGAGTTCCACGATCGCCATCCCGATGCCCGAAGCGGCCATCGCGAGGCGGAAACAGTCGTCACCCGTTGGTGCCGCAGCGTGCATGGTCCTGCCGGTGGAGATCCAGCCGCAAGTGTATCGGCCCGCTCCGTGACGGGCCGGTGCATTGGGCGGGGGCCGCGCCCACGCGTACAGCTGGCGTTGTAGCTCACAATACCGCCCATGATGGAGATGCTCCCGATCACCCTGCAGCAACTGGTCTTCCTGCTGATCCTGGCCGGCGGGCTGTACCTGTTCATCAGCGAGCGGGTGCGGGTGGATGTCAGCGCGATGCTGATCCTGCTCGCACTGGTGCTGACCGGGATCCTGGACGAACAGGAGGCGCTGTCGGGTTTTGCCAGCGAGCCCGCGATTATCGTCGCCGCGGTGTTCGTGATCTCCGGAGCCCTCGGTGCGACCGGCATCACCGAACATGTCGGCCAGTGGATCGGGCGCGCCTCGGGCAGGAGCGAGGCCCGCTCGATCGCGGTGACCATGCCCGCGGTGGCGGCGATGGCGTCCTTCACCCACCACGTGATGGTGACCGCGATGATGATGCCGATCCTGACCCGGTTCGCCCGCGAACACGGGTTGTCGGCTTCCCGGCTGTTGATGCCGATGTCGCTGGCGGCATCGCTCGGCACCTGCCTGACGCTGGTCAGCGCGCCCGCATTCCTGCTCGCCGACAACCTGCTGGAGCGGACAGGCGCCGAGGGGCTTGGCATCTTCTCGATCACGCCGATCGGTATCGCACTGGTGATCATCGGCGTGGTCTACATGCTGCTGGCGCGCTGGCTGCTGCCCAAGCGCGGCGCCGGCAGCGGTGATGACGGTTACCTGCGGCTGGATCGCTACCGCACCGAGCTGCTCGTGGTGGAAGGATCGCGCTGGAGTACCCGCCCGCTTGCGGAACTGGAGAAGGCGCTCGGCGACCGCTTCCGCCTGGTCGGCTGGATGCGTGACGACCGCCTTCGGCGTGACTTGGGGCCGCAGAGCCCGCTGATCAGCGGCGACGTGCTGCTGGTGGAAGCCTCCGCGGATGCGCTGGCGTCGCTGCACGACGATCCCGGGCTGGAGCTGTACGCCATCGCGAGGTTCGGCGGAAAGGACGATGACGAAGACGGGGAAGGCGAGGCCCAGCTCGTGCAGGCGGTGGTGGCGCCGGGCTCGGAGTTCATCGGGCGCAGCATCCGCGAGCTGGATTTCTCGCACCACTTCAAGGCGGTCATCGCCGGCCTGTGGCGCCGCGAGGGCCACGTCGCGCGTCGCCTGGCCGATGCGCGCCTGCGCGAGGGCGACCTGCTGGTCCTGTGGGGCAAGCCTTCGCGGTTCGCCGAACTCGCCACCCACCACGGCTTCCTGATGCTGGTGCCGTTCGCGGGCGAGGCCAAGCGACGGGTCCGGGCGCCACTCGCCCTGTCCATCCTGGGCGCCACCATCCTTGCGGCCGTGACCGGCTGGCTGCCGGTGCCGCTGGCTTTCCTGCTGGGCGCGGTGGCGGTGGTCGCCACACGCTGCGTGGACATCGGGCAGGCCTACCGGGAGATCGACGTACGCGTGTTCGTGATGATCGCCGGCGTGATCCCGCTGGGCATCGCGATGGAACAGACGGGTACCGCGGGCATGCTGGCCGGCGGCCTGGAGAAGATGGTGGCGGGCTGGCCGGTACTGGCGATACTGCTGGTGCTGTTCGGGCTGGCGGCGCTGCTGACCCAGGTGTTGTCCGATTCGGCCACGGTGGTGCTGCTGGGCCCGATCGCGGTGCATCTGGGTCAATCGATGGGGATCAGCCCCACACCACTGGTGGTGTGTACCGCGCTTGGCGCGGTGGTGGCCTTCCTCACGCCGATCGGACACCACGGCAACCTGTTGATCCTGGGCCCCGGTGGCTATCGTTTCGGCGATTTCATGCGTATCGGCGTGCCCCTGACCATGATGATCGCGCTCGTCTCCGCATGGATGACGCGCTGGATCTGGCTCGACGGACCGATGTTGCCGGGGATGGGCTAGGTACGCTGCGCCGGATCAGAACAGTTCGCCCTGCGGCGAGGGCACCCGTGGCGGCGCGAAGCGGCTGCAATCCAGCGCCGGCAGCCGCCCGAACCCCAGGCGCCGGTGGGCCTTGCGGAAACGCTGGCCGATCAGGTCCGCGAATGGCCCTTCTCCCCGCATCCGGCTGCCGAAGTTGCTGTCGTAGTCCTTGCCGCCGCGCATCTGCCTGAGCAGGCTCATGACATGCGCGGCACGGTCCGGATAGTGCAGTTCCAGCCACTCGCGCCACACCTGCTTGAGCTCGTGCGGCAACCGCAAGAGCACGTAGCCCGCGGCGCGCGCACCGTGTTCGCGTGAGGCTTCGAGGATCGCCTCCATCTCGTTGTCGGTGATCATCGGGACCACCGGCGCGACCATCACCCCCACGGGCACCCCGGCATCGGCCAGCGACCGCATCGCGCGCAGCTTCGCATGGGGCGCCGAGGCCCGGGGTTCCATCCGGGACGCCAGCCGGTTGTCGAGCGTGGTGATGGAGAAGTAGACGGTAACCAGCCCCTTCGCCGCCATGCCCGCCAGCAGTTCCAGGTCGCGCTCGATCATGGCGCTCTTGGTGACGAAGCTCACCGGGTGCCGGCAGTCCGCCAGTACCTGCAGCACTTCCCGGGTCACTTCGTAGCGGCGTTCGATGGGCTGGTAGGCATCCGTGTTGATCCCCAGCGCGATCGGGGACGGACGATAACCGGGCCTGGCAAGCTCCACCCGCAGTCGCTCGGCGGCATTGGTCTTGGCGAACAACCGGCTTTCGAAGTCCAGGCCGGGCGACAGATCCAGGTACGCATGGGACGGCCGGGCGAAACAATAGACGCAGCCGTGCTCGCATCCCCGGTAGGGATTGACCGACTGGCTGAAGCCGATGTCCGGAGAGTCATTGCGGGTGATGACGCTGCGCGCGCGCTCCTCGGTCACCACGGTCTGCAGGCGGGGGGTCTCGGCCAGGTCTTCGTACACGGAGCCCCAACCATCGTCGGTCCCCACAGCACGTGTGTTCCCGAACCGTCCCGCCACTTTCGAGGCGGCGCCGCGGCCCTTGATGGGCACTTGGGCTTTGCGGGCGTCTTCCATGCGCCGTAGCCTAGGCGGGCCGCGTCGCACAGCAAGCGATGTCCCTTAATCATTCAGGGTTGAAAACCGGATGCCCGACGGCCTGATCGACCTGTGGCGCGACCTGCTCTCGATCGATCACATCAAGTTCCTGCTGGCAGCCGGCTGGATCGCCTACCTGCTCGGCCTGGGCATGATGATCGTGCTGCAGAAGCGACATCCGGCGGCCACGATCAGCTGGCTGATCAGTCTGGCGGCGCTGCCTTACCTCGGCTTCCTGATCTACTACTTCCTGGGCCCGCAGAAGATCCAGCGCCAGCGGTTGCGCCGGGTGCGGGCCCGGGCCGCACTGCCGCCCCCACCGCCGGGCATGGAGCCCGATGCAGAGACGATCGAGCTGGCGCGGCTCGGGCAGGCGTCGACCGGCCTGCCACCCAACACCGCGACGTCAGTGACGCTGCTGGTAGACGGTGCGGCAAAGTACGAGCAACTGCTGGCCGCGGTGGACGCCGCGACCGCGCACATCCACCTCGAGTACTACATTTTCCTTCCCGACCGGACCGGGCAGGCGCTGCTGGACCGGCTGGTGGAGCGCGCGCGCGCCGGGGTGACGGTCCGGCTGCTGCTGGATGCGGTCGGCTCGGGCAAGGTGTCGCGGCGCTTCCTTCGCCCGCTGCTGGAGGCCGGCGGCGAGGTGGCCTGGTTCCACCCGATGCGCCTGCGCTGGTTCTGGAAGCGGCCATGGCTCAACCTGCGGACCCACCGAAAGATCGTGGTGATCGACGGGAAGGTGGCCTTTACCGGGGGCATCAACATCACCGACGAGCAGGACGAGCGGCTGCGTGCGGATGCCTACCGCGACCTGCATCTGCGGCTCGAGGGCGAGGTGGTGGACACACTGCAGTTGGTCTTCATCGAAGACTGGGTCTACGCCACCGGCCAGCCGCCGCCGAAGTTGCCGCGCGGTGGAGGCGGTCCGGGCCCGGTGTCGGCGCAGGTGCTTGTGTCCGGCCCGGATACCTCATGGGAGCCGATCCACCGCCTGCACGTGGGTGCGATCCATGCCGCCCAGCGTCGTGTGTGGCTGATGACGCCGTACTTCGTCCCGGGGGAAGCGGCGATGATGGCGCTGACCTCGGCGGCACTCGGCGGACTGGACGTCCGGCTGCTGGTGCCCAAGCTCAGCGACAGCCGGCTGGTCACCTATGCCGCCCGTTCGTATTTCGACGCGCTGCTCGCGGCCGGCGTGCGGATCTACGAGTACGGGCCGCGGATGCTGCACAGCAAGGCGCTTCTGTGCGACGACGACCTCGCCATCCTCGGAAGTGCCAACTTCGACCACCGCAGCTTCCGCCTGAACTTCGAGATTTCCGTACTGTTCCGGGACCGCGACCTGGTCGCCTCGTTGGCTGAACTGATCGAGGCGGAGTGCGGGAGCTGCCAGCTCGTGCGCAACGATCGTGACCGGCCGCTCTGGCGATCGCGCCTGCCCGAAGCGCTCGCCCGGGTCGTGTCGCCGCTGCTCTGACCGATCGACGGCGCTTGCGGCGGCCCCGGCGGATGGTCGGGAGGCGCGACGCCCCGGTAGACTCGTTTCGCCCGCCATTGCCCGTTCCGGAGCCCGTCATGCCGTGGTTGCTGTTCCTGGCTTCCCTTGCCGCCCTGGTCATCGCTTTCCGAACCACCTCCGTCGGACTGCTGGTGTTCTGCCTGCTGGTTTCGCTGGTGCTCGGGCTCACCGGGCTGATGCAGCTCCTGGCACGGCGGGTCGGCAGCCGCAGCCGCGACGAATCAATGATGGTCGACCCGGAAGTACTGCGACGGATGCGGGAGCAGGCGGAAGCGCGCAAGGCCGTGGATCCGCGCCAGCCGTAACCGCGGGACTGATGCTGCGCGTCTGGGTAGACTGCGCGCATGACCGTCCTGAGCGTCAACGTCAACAAGATCGCGGTGCTGCGCAACTCCCGCGGAGGCAGTGAGCCCGACATCGTGCGCGCGGCCACTGCCTGCCTGGATGCAGGTGCGCACGGGATCACCGTACATCCCCGTCCCGATGCCCGCCACGTACGTGCCGATGACGTGCGGGCGCTGGCGGAACTCACGCGGTCGCGCCGCGTCGAGTTCAACCTCGAAGGCAATCCTTTTGCGCCTCCGCGCGAAGGCTATCCGGGATTCCTCGCGCTCTGTGAAGAAGTCCGGCCGGCGCAGGCGACGCTGGTGCCCGACAGTGACGGGCAGATCACCTCCGACCACGGCTTCGATTTCGTTCGTGACGGGGCCAGCCTGGTTCCGATCGTCGCCCACCTGAAGTCCCTGGGCTGCCGCGTCAGCCTGTTCGCCGACGCCGATGGAGCCAGCGGGATGCAGGAAGAACAGGTGGGGAGAGCTGCCGCCATTGGCGCTGACCGGCTTGAGCTCTATACCGGTCCGTTCGCCGATACCTACTCGCGAGGCGGCGCGGCACCGATGCTGGAACGCTTCGCCCGCTATGCCGGACTCGCTACGCGGGCGGGGCTGCAACTGAACGCCGGCCACGACCTCAGCCAAGACAACCTCGGCGCCTTTCTCGCCACTGTCGCCCCTATCGAGGAGGTATCGATCGGTCACGCATTGATTGGCGAAGCGCTTTACGAAGGGTTGGACCGGACCGTCCGGCGCTACATCGACATCCTCGAAGCAGCGGGATAAAAAAAACGCCGCCCGGAGGCGGCGTTTCCAAAGACGGTAAGCGTCGTCGATCAGTCCTGTACGAAACCGATCTTTTTCATGTCCGCGTTCTTTGCCGCGGCGAGTACCTTGGCAAGCGTGCCGTAATCCGCGTCCTCGTTGGTGTCGATCTCCAGCTGCGGCTGGTTGGTCGGATCCTTCTGGACCTCCATCAGCATCATGTTGGAAATCGTGGACAGCGGGTACAGCGAGTCGTTCCAGTAGATCTGTCCGGCCGCATCGATCCGCAGGCGCACTGGCGGCGGCGGCTCGGTCAGCGGTGGTGGAACAGTAGAGCGCTGCGGAAGGTTGACCTCGATCGGATACGACGCGATCGGCGCGGTGACCATGAAGATGATCAGGAGCACTAGGAGCACGTCCACCAACGGTGTCACGTTGATGTCGCTCATCGCGCCGCCGCCGGAGTTTGAACTGAAAGCCATGCTGTGTTCTCCGGTTTAGTTGGAGCGATCCTTGATCGCCACGAATCCGACCTTGCGCATGCCCTGGGCCTGGGCGACGTCCATCACCTCGCGAACGAAGCGATACTTGGTCGTCTTGTCACCGCGCACGTTGATCTGTGGCTGCGGTGTCTTCTGCGCCTCCACCGAGAGCCGGCTCTCGAGCAGTCCCGCATCAATGGGCTCGTCGTTCCAGTACAACGAGCCGTCGGCTTCGATCGCCAGGGTGATCGGCGGGACCTCCGGAGCCAGGTCTTCCTTCCGGTCCAGATTGGCTTCGGGCAGGTCGACCTGGATTTTGTGCGACATCAAGGGCGCCGTGATCATGAAGATGATCAGGAGCACCAGCATCACGTCGACCAGCGGCGTGACGTTGATGTCCGCCATGGGTCCGCCGCTGTTGTTGCCTGAACTGAAGGCCATTTCCGAACTCCGACTGAACCTGTTGGATGGACGCTTACTGCGGCTTGCCGACTTCGCCGACGCGCGAGCCGGTGGCGAAGAAGTCGTGCAGGTCGTGGGCGAAGGTGTCCATCTTGTTGTTCGTCACCCGGTTGGTGCGGGTGAAGAAGTTGAACGCCAGCACCGCCGGGATGGCGACGAACAGACCGAACGCGGTCATGATCAGCGCCTCGCCGACCGGACCCGCCACGGCGTCGATCGACGCGTTGCCGGTGGCACCGATGCGGATCAGGGCGTGGTAGATGCCCCAAACGGTACCGAGCAGTCCAACGAACGGCGCGGTGGCGCCGACGGTTGCCAGCAGCGTCAGGCCGTTCTCGAGACGCATCGACTCGCGGGTCACGGCCTGGCGCAGGGCGCGGTCCACGAACTCCGAGCGGTTCAGCGACTCGACCAGGCGCGAACCTTCATGGCGCTGGTGGTGGGCGGCTGCCTGGGCGGCATCGAGCGCGATCTTCGAGAACGGCTCGCTGCGCTTCTGCTCTTCCATGTAGCGGATGGCGTCCTGGCCATTGGGAGTTTCCCAGAACGTGCTCATCACCCGATCGGAGGTGGAGCGCAGGCGCGCGTTCTTGATCATGTTGACCACGATCCAGTACACCGACAGGACCGAGAAGAGAACCAGCGTGAGGAACACGATCCAGGCGACGGTGTCGAACTGGGTGATCATGTGGGAGAAGCTCATCTGCTGGAAAGCTTCGGCGTTGTTGCCTCCAGCAGCGGCGGTGGTGGTTTCCTGAAGCATGACGCTTACCTTTGGATGTCGTGGAAGAAAGGGACTAACGAATGAAGCAACTGTGACTCAACTTCGACCCGGGGGTGTGAATCCGTAAAGGATCTTCGCCGGCATCAGTTCAGACTGAAATCGACCGGTACCCGGACGCGGCTCGCAACGGCTTGTCCGTTCCGGATTTCCGGGCTGAAGCTCCACTTGCGGGCGGCGTCGACCGCGGCACGGTCGAGGTCACGGTTCCGGCTGGATTTCTCGACCTCAATATCAAGCACGTTGCCTTGCGCATCGATGCTGATCACGAGGATCACGGTGCCTTCGATGCCCGACCTGACCGCAGATGGCGGATACTGGGGCGGGTTCATCGCCCTCGACGAAGGGTTGACCGAACCGATGGTGTCCTGAGGCGCCGGTGGCGACGGCGGCGCCGGCGGCGGGGCCGGGACGTCCACAGGGCTCGGGTCGTCCACCACGATCGGCGGTTGCTCGGGCGGTGGGGGCGTCGGCGTCGGCTTCGGTGGCGACAGTTCGCGCGGCGGCGTGATCGGCTTCGGCGGTTCCGGCGGCGGCGGCGGCGGCGGCGGCGGCGGCGGCGGCGGCTTGATGATGTTCACCAGCGTCACCTCCTCCTCGGCCTCGGCCTGGGGCGGAGGGGCCATGGGAGCCAGCAGCATCAACAATGCTGCAGCGTGGACAGCCATCGCCATGGTGATACCGGCGATGCGCGCCCAGTTCAGCCCTTCGCTCTGGTCTTCGTGTCTCGCGTGGATTTCCAGGTCTTGCGTCATTGCGCCGTCAGCTCGGGAGGGGATGCCGGGCGCTCTGAAGCACCGCGGGCCTTAATGGTTCCTGCCGTGTATCGGTGGCGGGAACCTCCTAGGATATACCAAACCGCACTGCCGGTACCAAGTGGCAACGGCCGGTTTCGTGACACAGTCATCCGCCTGCTCGACCGAGGATCGCCTCTGCCGCCTGCGGGTCGGTCAGTCCCTTGGCCTTCGCTTTCTGTGCTGCTGTTTTCGCCTCGGCGGTGCGCCCCTCGTTGAGGAGAATCTTCGCAAGGTTGAGGTACGTGCTTCCGTCGCTGTCCAGGGGAGCAGCCTTCTGGTAAGCAGCGATGCCGGCATCGACGTTTCCGGAAAAGTAGTTCGCCTGTGCGAGTGCGATCTGGGTGTTGAAGTCGGGTTTGAGAACGCCCTTGGCCAGTCCTTCCTCGATCACGGCGATCGTGTCCTGTTCGCGGCCCTCGATGTTCGCGTAAGTCGCGTACAACTGCTGGTATTCAGAGGCTTGGTCCAGCTTGCCGGACTCACGCAGGCGCTCCAGCACAGCGGTCGCCTTGTCGGCCATGTCCGCCTGCTGATAGACAGCCGCCAGGTTCAGCTGGGCACGCTTGTCGTCCGGTTTGGCTGCAGCAACCTGCTCGGCCATTCGAACTGCCTCGCCTGCATTGCCGGTCTCAGCATGCGCCTGCATCAGAAGTGCCTGCCAGGAAGGATCCGGCTGTTCCGCGGCGGCGATAGCCTCTTGCATGGCCGCGATGGCCTCCTCGTGGCGACCAAGCTTCAGCAGGGCTTGTCCCTTCAGCATGGTCGCCTCCGCCGGCTTGCTCCCGGTCTCCTCGAAGAAGCGGTCGAACGTGGCAATGGACTCTTCAAGCTGGCCAAGATGCTGCTGGAGCTGTGCCAGATTCAGCATCATTGTGTAGTGGTTCTCGTTGTCCAAGGCATCCAACTCGACCACCCTCGCAAAGTTCTCTGCAGCGGCTTCCATGTCTTCGTTGGCATAGGCGACCTGTGCCGCCATCTGTGCCGCAACCGCCTTGTCGTAATTGCTCGACTCGTCCGATGCACTGATTTCCCTGGAGACCGCCAACGCCTCGTCAAGCTTCTGTTCGTTGTACAGGTCCACCATGTTCTGCAGCTTGCGAGCGGAATCTCGACTGGTCTTGGTATCCGGCTCTTCCCGGGTGGCTTCGGGGAAGGCGGGAGCCTTGTCGGCAACTTGCTCCTTTGCCCGATCCCTGGACCGGCGATCGGACTGCGCGGCGGTGGTCCCCATTACAGTGATGAGGACGGCCGCCACAGCCACGGAGAGCATGCGGGTTCTATTCGCGGAATTTTTCATGGAAACCTCATCCTCCGCTGGAGCTGGAGGCGACGTGAAGAATGGAAGGGGAGCAACCTAGCAGAAAGTCGCTTCACTACGTAACGCCTTGTGTAGATTGCTGTTTCGTGGTTAGCGGCAGTTGGGCGTGCGCCCGGCGGCACGCGCCTGCTGGTAGGTCGGCGTCAATCCGTCGGCACGCGCACGCAGTTCGGCGATGCGATTCTGGGGGTCCGGATGCGTCGACAGGAACTCCGGGGCCCGGTTCCCGCCGGCCTGGATCATGTTCTGCCACAGGGATACCGCGCCCTGCGGATCGAAGCCGGCCTTGGCCATCAATTGTTGTCCAACGACGTCCGCTTCGCTTTCCTGGGTCCGGTTGTTGGGTAGCAGGAAGGCCGTCTGCACCGCTGCGCCACCCAGCTGCTGGGTGGTCTGCGCCGCGCTGGAGCCGTATTGCGAGCCCACCAGCGCACCGATGATGCCCAGCCCGGCCTGTGCGCCCATCTGCCGCGTCACCCGCTCGTCATGGTGACGGGCAACGACGTGGCCGATTTCGTGGGCGAGCACGCCGGCGAGCTGGTCCTGGTTCCTGGCCACGGTGAAGATTCCCGTGTTGACCCCGACCCGGCCCCCGGGGAGCGCGAAGGCATTGGGAGATTCATCGACGAAGACCGCCGTTTCCCAGTTCGCCTGCCAGCCCGCGGGCAGCTCACGCGCGATGGCGTTGACCACGCACCTCACGTACGCCACCTGCGAGGAATCACGGCTCTGCGGGAGTTCCGCCTTGTACTTGGCGAAGGCCTGTGCCCCCATCCGGTCCAGGTCCTGCTGGGACACGGCCCCGACCTGCTGGGTCCTGCCAGTGGGGGAGGTGGTGGTGGCACAGGCGGCGACGACGGACGCGACCGCCAGGCCCAGGAGCAGGCGCTTCATCGTGGTGACTCCTTGAGGATCTCGAACCGGAGCCTTTTTGTAGTCCCGCGATGATGAACAGGCCGTCAATTGGCCCGCCTCGGAGGGTTTCCGAGCGTCGCGGCGGATCCAGGTCGATCAGATGTCGAGGTTCGCCACCTTCAGTGCGTTGTCCTCGATGAAGTCGCGACGCGGTTCGACCACGTCGCCCATCAAGGTGCTGAAGATCTGGTCGGCTGCCACGGCATCCTCGATCCGCACCTGGAGCAGACGACGCGTTTCCGGGTTCACCGTGGTCTCCCACAGCTGTTCGGGATTCATTTCGCCCAGGCCTTTGAAGCGCTGGATCTGGCGACCCTTCTTGGCCTCGTCCATCAACCATTCCTGGGCTTCCGCGAAGCTTTCGATCGGCTGCTCCTTGTTGCCCCTGATGATCCTGGCACCGTCGCGGATCAGCCCGTGCAACTGGGCCGCGGCTTCGCGGAGGGGGCGCAGCTCGCCGCCGTCGAAGGCTCCCAACGGCAGGATCTGCAGGAACTCTTCACCCATGTGCTGCCGTTTGACCACCAACGCCGCGGGGTGCCCTTCGGTGGCGCCCTGCAGGCTCAACCGGTAACGGGGTTTGCCCAGGCCGCTGCGGTTGAGTCGCTTCTCCAGTGCATCGAGCTCATGGCGCTCATCGATGTTCTCGGCCAGGTGAACCGTGTCGAGGGGCGTGAAGTCGATCAGCGCTTCCAGGACCTTGGGGTCGTAGCGATGGGCATTGCGGGCGATGGTGTCGCGTGCCCCGGCGAAGGCCAGCAGCAGCCCTTCCAGCGCCCCGCCGGTGATCGGCGGCTCGCCTTCGGCGGGTACCAGTGCAGCGCCTTCGATCGCGTTGCTGGCGAGGTAGGCATTGAGCGCCATGTCGTCCTTGAGGTACAGCTCGGTCTTGCCTTGCTTGATCTTGTAGAGCGGCGGCAGGCCGATGTACACGTGGCCGCGTTCGATCAGTTCCGGCATCTGCCGGTAGAAGAACGTCAGCAGCAGCGTGCGGATGTGGCTGCCGTCGACGTCTGCGTCCGTCATCAGGATGATGCGGTGGTAGCGCAGCTTGTCGGGGTTGTACTCGTCCTTGCCGATGCCGGTGCCCAGTGCGGTGATCAGCGTCCCCACTTCCGCACTGGCCAGCATGCGGTCGAACCGAGCGCGCTCGACATTGAGGATCTTGCCCTTCAACGGGAGGATGGCCTGGGTCTTGCGGTTGCGCCCCTGCTTTGCCGAACCACCGGCCGAATCACCCTCGACGATGAACAGTTCAGACAGGGCCGGGTCCTTCTCCTGGCAGTCGGCCAGCTTTCCGGGAAGACCGGCGATGTCCAGCGCGCCCTTGCGACGCGTCAGGTCGCGGGCCTTCCGCGCCGCTTCACGGGCCCGCGCGGCGTCCACCACCTTCTCGGCGATCGCGCGTGCTTCCACGGGGTGCTCCTGGAGGAACTCCTCCAAACGTGCACCGAACGTGTGCTCAACTACTGGCCTTACCTCGGAACTGACCAGCTTTTCCTTGGTCTGCGACGAGAAACTGGGATCGGGTACTTTCACCGACAGGACGGCGATCATGCCCTCGCGCATGTCGTCGCCCGACAGATTGACCTTCGCCTGCTTGGCGATCCCGTTCTGCTCGATGTAGTTCGACAGGGTGCGGGTCAGCGCGGCGCGGAAACCGATGAGGTGGGTACCGCCGTCCTTCTGGGGGATGTTGTTGGTGAAGCAGAACATCGTTTCCTGATAGGCGTCCGTCCACTGGATCGCCACGTCGACGGTGATCCCGTTCTGCTCGCCGGAGACGGCGATGACATTGGGGTGCAGCGGCGTCTTGAGCTGGGCCAGGTGCTCGACGAAGGAGCGGATGCCACCTTCATATTCGAAGACATCACGCTTGCCTTCCCCGCGCTCATCCACGAGCGTGATCTTCACCCCGGAGTTGAGGAATGAAAGCTCGCGCAGGCGCTTGGCCAGAATGTCGTAATGGAACTCGACGTCGGTGAAGATGCTGCCCGCAGGCTTGAAGCGCAGCAGGGTTCCGCGCTTGTCGGTGGCCTCGAGCTTGTCCAGGGGGTAAAGCGGGACCCCGAGCGCGTATTCCTGCCGGTAATGCGCACCATCGCGCCAGATGTCGAGCCACAGATGCTCGCTCAACGCGTTCACCACCGACACGCCGACGCCGTGCAGGCCGCCGGACACCTTGTAGCTGTTGTCGTCGAACTTGCCGCCGGCGTGCAGCACGGTCAGGATCACCTCGGCAGCCGAAACCCCCTCTTCCTTGTGGATGTCCACCGGAATCCCGCGACCATTGTCGGATACGCCGACCGACCCATCGTCGTGCAGGGTGACGATGATGTCGTTCGCATGGCCCGCCAGGGCTTCGTCGATCGCGTTGTCGACAACTTCGAAGACCATGTGATGCAGGCCGGTGCCGTCATGCACGTCACCGATGTACATGCCGGGACGCTTGCGCACCGCTTCGAGTCCCCGAAGTACGGTGATCTTGCTGGAGTCGTACGTCTGGTTTGGCACGCCATCGGACGCCGCAGACTGTTCGGAGGAAGGATCGTGCTCTTCGATATGACTCATTCGACAATCAACTCCAGCGACGCAACCACCGCACGATGCGGCGAGGTCGAGACACATTTATATGTAGTGGAAGTATAACAGGCGGCCTCCCCGGAGCTCCGGGGGACGCACTCATTGAAGCCGTTGAACGCTGCCATGTTCCACGTGGAACACGGGGTGCTCGATGCCGGTGAGGCCGGGAACGTCTGCTTCGGTCCCGGTGACAAATATCTGGGCGCCATAGGCCAGCACACGGCCCAGCACCCGCTCCCGGTGGGCTCGGTCGAGTTCCGAGCCAAGATCATCCAGAAGAAAAACGGGCCAGCTTCCGCGCTTCGCGGCCTGATGCTCCGCCTGGCTGAGCAACGCAGCGAGCGCAATCAGTTTGGCCTGGCCGCGGGATAGCGCCTCGCGCCCCGGCAGGGAGGCAAGGCAGATGCGCCAGTCGGCACGATGGGGGCCCACGGAGGTGTGACCTGTCAGCAGGTCGCGGTCCCGGGATAGCAGGAGTGCATCGGCCAGGGACACCTCCTCGCGCCGCCACCCAGGGACATGTTCCAGGCAGGTCCGCCCCAGCGAAGGAGCACATACGGAAACCAGCTCGGAAAAAAGGGCGGCGATCTCATGGATATAGGACGCCCTGTAGCTGTCGAGGGCTTCGCCCGCCAGGACCAGCTCAGCATCCCATGGCTCGAAGTGCCTCATTGGGGCCCTCGCCTTCAGGAGCGCGTTTCGCTGTTTGAGGGCCCGCGCGTAGCGGCGCCACAGCGGAAGAAACCCTGGTTCCACGTGGAACAAACCCCAGTCCACGAACCGGCGGCGGACTTCAGCCGGCCCAGTGACCAGGGCGTGGCTGCCAGGCTCGAACGACACCACCGATAGAGCGGCGCACAGCTCACCCAGATTGGAAACATCCTGGCCGTCAAGCCGGCCTTCCCAGCGGCTCCCGCTGTGACGCAGCCCCGCTCGATGGGACACCTCCCGATCCGTGGCGGGGTCCCCGACCCGCCACTCCACGAAGACTTCAAGTTGATCGGTCCCACCGCGGACCAGTCCATCGCGCACCCGCCCACGAAAACTGCGCCCGTAGGACATCAGGTGCATGGCCTCCAGGAGCGTTGTCTTTCCCGCGCCATTGCCGCCCGTGATCAGATTGAAGCCGGGCTCTGGAGCCAATCGCGTTTGCTCAAAGCCGCGAAAGTTCCGGATATCAAGCCTGGTCAGGTACATCCGCGTGTCTCAGGTTCGAAATCCAGAAACGATCACGCCCGGAACAGGCCGGGCGCGATCTGGGGGCGTGTTCCACGTGGAACGTTACAGCCGCAGCGGCATGACCACGTGGCGGCATTTGTCGTTGGTGGCTTCACGCACGAGCGCGGAAGAATTGGCATCCCTCAGCGCCAGGACCACCTGCTCTTCCCGCAGGGCGGTCAGCGCATCCAGCAGGTAGTTGACGTTGAAGCCCACCGCAAGGTCGTCGACCCTGGTGTCGGCTTCAACCTCCTCCTGCGCCTCTTCCTGCTCCGGGTTGTGGGCACTGATCTTAAGCTGGCCAGGTGAGACCTCGATGCGGACACCGCGGTACTTCTCGTTGGACAGGATGGCGGCACGCTGCAGGGACGCCCGCAGCACCTCGCGATCGATCCTTACCTCCTTGTCGGCCCCAATCGGGATAACGGCTTCGTAATCCGGGAAGCGGCCGTCAATGAGCTTGCTGGTAAAGGTGACGTCGTCGCGCTTGACCCTGATGTGGCCGCGTCCCATTTCCAGCTCCAGCTCCCGATCGCCGCCTTCCAGCAGACGCTGCAGCTCGGTCACACCCTTGCGCGGAACGATGATCTGCCGCTTGGTCTGGGTGCTTCCCTCGTAAGCCGCTTCGCACAGGGCCAAGCGGTGGCCGTCGGTCGCGACGCAGCGCAGGGTGTCTTCGCGCAGGTCGAACAACAGCCCGTTGAGGTAATACCGGACATCCTGCTGGGCCATGGCGAACGCGGTACGTTCGATCAGCTCCTTCAGTGTGGCTTCCGATACCCGGACCCGCTCCGTCGCTTCCACCTCATCCACCGAGGGGAAATCGTTCGCGGGCAGACTGGCGAGGGTGAACCGCGAGCGTCCGGCCGACACCGTGATCTTCTCGCCGGATTGGCTGACGCTGATCCGGCTGCCATCGGGCAAGGCGCGGATGATGTCGAACAGCTTCCGCGCCGGGATCGTGGTCTCACCGTCCTCGGCATCCTCGACCAGCACCCGGGAGACCATCTCGACCTCGAGGTCGGTTCCGGTCAGCGACAGCTGGCCGTCCTTGACCTGGGCCAGCAGATTGGCCAGCACCGGGAGGGTCTGGCGCCGTTCGACCACGTTGACGACCTGGGCCAACGGCTTGAGGAACACTTCTCGTTGCAGGCTGAAACGCATTCGGTCCTTCCCCTATGCCCAATACAAAAGAGTGGAATAAATCAAAAGCATGGTGGTGGTGGTGCTGGCGAAACCGCGGGAAAACTCACGTAACCCACTGAAATACAAGAATATAAGGTGCAGGCAAAACTCTGTACAACCCAGGTCCCGGCAGCGGGACAACCTGTGGACAACTTTTCTGGCTACCGCCGCGGACCCACTTGTCCACAACTTGTCCCGCATCCGCCCACACGTTTCATTCGCTGAGTTTCCTGATCAACTTGTCCCAGTCTTCGTGCAGCTTTCCGTCGGTTTCCATCAACGTCCGGATCTGCCGGCATGCGTGTAGCACCGTGGTGTGGTCACGGCCGGCAAATGCATCGCCGATCTCGGGCAGGCTGTGCTCGGTCAACTCCTTGGTCAGCGCCATCGCCATCTGCCGCGGTCGGGCGAGTGAGCGGGTGCGGCGTTTGGACAGCAAGTCCTTGATCTGCAGGCCGTAGTAGTCTGCCACGGTCTTCTGGATGTTGGGGATGCCGACGGAGTGCTGCTGTGCGCGCAACAGGTCGCGCAGCGTTTCCTGGGCAAACTCGGGCGTAATGGTGCGCCCGGTGAAGTTGGCCCGTGCCGTGAGGGTGTTCAGTGCCCCCTCCAGGTCACGCACGTTCGAACGCATCTTCTTGGCCAGCAGGAATGCGACTTCCTCCGGGATGGCCGCGCCGCGTTCGGCGGCCTTGGACAGGACGATCTGGGCGCGCGTCTCGAAATCCGGTGGCTCGATCGCAACGCTCAGCCCCCAGGCCAGGCGCGACTTGAGTCGGGGTTCCAGCCCCTCGACTTCGCGCGGATAGCGATCGCAGGTCAGGATGATCTGCTGCTTGCCATCGAACAGCGCATTGAAGGTGTGGAAGAACTCCTCCTGCGTGCGGTCCTTGCCGGCGAAGAACTGGATGTCGTCGATCAGCAGTGCGTCGACCTGCTGGAACTGGCGCTTGAACCCGTCCATCGCCTTTTCCTGCAGCGCCTTCATCATCGCGCTGAAGAACTGTTCGCTGCGCAGGTACATCACCCGGGTGCCGGGATTGGCCTGGCGCATGGCGTTGCCGGCGGCGAACATCAGGTGGGTCTTGCCCAGCCCGGTGCCGCCGTAGAGCAGCAGCGGGTTGTGGGCCCGCTCGCCCGGTTTGAGCGCGGCCTGCCATGCGGCGGCGCGGCCCAGCTGGTTGCTGCGGCCCTCGACGAAGTTGTCGAAGGTGTAGTGGCTGTCCAGATGCCCGTTGAATGCTTCGACGGCAGCTGCCGGAACCGGACGCCCGGCCGCGACCGGCGTCGCCGCCGGGGTGGTGGGCGCGCGCGGCATCGAACCGACTTCGAGGCTGACCTCGTCGCTGCCGGCGAAATGGGCGAGCAGTTCCCGGATCCGGTCGAGGTACCGCTCGCGGACGTGTTCCACCACGAATGCGTTGGGCGCGTACAGCACCATTCCGCGGTCGTGGCGGCTGGCTTGGAGTGGTTTGAGCCAGGTGTGGACGTCCTCGGCCGGGAACTCGGCTTCGAGGCGTTCTAGGCAGCGGGGCCAGGCGTCCATAGGGTTCGTGTGCTTGAAATCGTGCTTGTGCATGCGCCGCCCGTGCGCCACGCAGGCGACGCGAGCCACGGATGATCAGGGGGTCGACCAGACTAGCATGCGCGGGCGGTCCATCCGTGGCGGGCGAGGAGCCACGCGGACTACGCCACATAAGGCGGCGCATCCGCGGCAGTTGACCTGTCGCCGGGCATGTCGTTAGACTTGCCGGTCTTTTCCGCCGTAACCGCAGAGCCGCCCCGCATGGCCACCAAGCGCACCTACCAGCCCAGCAACCTCAAGCGCAAGCGCGACCACGGCTTCCGTGCCCGCATGGCGACCGCCGACGGCCGCAAGATCCTGGCGCGTCGCCGCGCCAAGGGCCGCAAGCGTCTCTGCGCGTAAGCGCCGGACCTGCGGCGGCGGTCCACTGACACCGCCGTCTTTCCCACGATGACGACCCACCGGTTCCCGCGCACCGCGCGGGTACGCGCGCGTCCGGACTTCGACCGCATATTCAAGCAGGGCCGTCGGGTCGCGTTGCCCGTGCTGGCCCTTCATTGGACGCCGCCCGCTGCGGTGGATGATTCCGGAGAGCCAACCACGCCCATGCCTGTTCCGGATTCCGCCGGTGGGGTACGCCTGGGCCTGGCCGTGTCGCGAAAGGTGGACCGCCGTGCCGTCGGCCGCAACCGGGTAAAGCGCGTCCTGCGCGAAGCCTTCCGCCAGCGGCGCGGGTTCCTGCGCGATGGCGACTATGTCGTGGTTGCGCGTCCCGGTGCGAGTGCACAGGACGCCGACCAGTTGCGCCAGGCATTCTTCAACCTGCTGAAGCGCGCAGGTGCACTGTCTCCCGCGGCAGCCGCGTTGCCCGGACCGGCAGTGGCCGGCACAATGCCCGCGCCGAGTCGAACCGACGACTCCCCTCCCAATGATCCCGCGCCGGGTCCCGGCGCCGGTCGAGCCTGCCGGACACCATGAACCAGACCCGCTTATTCCTTCTTTTCGCCTGGGTGATGGTGGCGACCCTCCTCTGGATGGAATGGAACAAGGAGTCCGTGGCCCCGCCGCCGGCGCCCGCCACGACGAGTAGCGAAGGCAGCATCCCGGACCTGGACCCGTCGCTGGACGGACAGGTTCCCGCGGCACCTGTCATGACCGCTCCCCCTGCCGGGGTGCCAGCCAGTGGTTCGTCACAGACGACAACCGCGGCGCCCCAGGCGGTGGCGGTCGTCACCGACGTGCTGCGCGTCGTGCTGGACGGAGGCGAGGTTCGTCGCGCCGATCTCCTGCGCTATCCGAGCACGGCCGACGAGGACAGCCCGCCGGTCAGGCTGTTCACGCAGGACCCCGCCAACTACTTCGTCGCCCAGAGCGGATGGGTCAGTAACAGCGGGCGCGCGCCGACCCACCAGAACGGCTTCACCCTCGATCGCGAAGCGATCCCGGCGGGCGCGGACCTCAAGCTGGATCCTGGCGAAGAACAGGTGGTGGTCCCGTTCCGCTGGACCGGCAGCGAAGGCGTCACCATCCGCCGGACGTTCACCTTCAACCGCGGCGAGTACGTGGTGCAGGTGCGCGATGAGGTGATCAACCGCAGCAACGAGCCCTGGCAGGGTTTTGTCTATCGCCAGCTCAGCCGCGTGCCGCGGGCGCTGGAGAAGTCCGGGCCGATGAGCGTCGAGCAGTACAGTTTCCAGGGCGCGGCGTGGTACAGCCCCGGGGAGAAGTACGAGCGCCGCCCGTATGACGAATTCGTCGAGGACGGCCCGCTCAACCGGCAGGTCACCGGCGGCTGGATCGCGTTCCTCCAGCATCACTTCTTCGGTGCCTGGATTCCGCAGCCCGGCGACACCACCACGTTCTCCCTGGCCACCCCGAGCGACAACGGTCGCAGCCACTACCTGATCCGTTCGCTGGGCCCGGGCCTGCAGGCGCCTTCGGGAGGTTCGGCCGCCACCGAGGCACGGTTGTGGGTGGGCCCGAAACTGGTCAGCCAGATCCAGGCCCAACAGGTGCCGGGGCTGGAGCGAGCGGTCGATTTCAGCCGCTTCAGCATCATGGCTACCCTGGCCGGCTGGCTCTTCTGGGTGCTCGAGAACCTGCACGACCTGCTCGGCAACTGGGGCTGGGCGATCGTCGGACTGGTGCTGGTGATCAAGCTGCTGATGTACCCGCTGTCGGCGGCGCAGTACAAGTCGATGGCGAAGATGCGCAAGTTCCAGCCGCGGATGGCGCAGTTGAAGGAGCGCTATGGCGACGATCGCCAGAAGCTCCAGCAGGCGATGATGGAGCTGTACAAGAAGGAGAAGATCAATCCCGTCGGTGGCTGCCTGCCGCTGTTGGTACAGATGCCGGTGTTCCTGGCCCTGTACTGGATGCTGTCGGAGTCGGTCGAGCTGCGCCATGCGCCGTGGATCCTCTGGATCCAGGACCTGACCGCGCGTGATCCCTACTTTGTGCTGCCGATCATCAACATGGCACTGTTGTGGGCGACGCAGAAGCTCAACCCGATGGCCGGCATCGACCCGATGCAGCAGAAGATGATGCAGCTGATGCCGCTGGTCATGGGCGTGATGTTCGCCTTCTTCCCGGCGGGCCTGGTGCTGTACTGGGTGACCAATGCCGGCCTTGGACTGCTCCAGCAATGGTGGATGATCAGGAAGTACAGCGAGGCGCCGGTCAAGGCCTGACCGTCCCACCCGGTTTCGCCGCAAAGCCCGCCCTCGTGGCGGGCTTTGCATTGGTGCCCCATCTGCGACGATAACGACATGCAGCCATCCCACCGCGACACCATCGCAGCGATCGCCACGGCACCGGGTGCCGGCGGCATCGGCATCGTGCGCCTGTCGGGCCCCGGATCCCGGGACATCGGCGAACGGATCTGCGGGCGCCCGTTGGCGGCGCGGCGTGCGCACCACGTGCGGTTCCACGATGCGGACGACGAAGTGCTCGACGACGGTATCGCGCTTTTCTTCCCGGGGCCGGCCAGCTACACCGGTGAAGACGTGGTCGAGCTGCAGGGCCACGGTGGCGTGGCGGTCCTGCGGGCGCTGCTGGGCCGGTGCCTTGAGTTGGGGGCAAGGCACGCACGCCCGGGCGAGTTCAGTGAACGCGCTTTCCTGGAAGGCAGGCTGGACCTCGCCCAGGCCGAGGCGGTCGCCGATCTGATCGCCGCGGGCGACATCCGCGCCGCCCGCGCCGCCCGACGGACCCTGGAAGGCGATTTCTCGCGCCGGATCGATGCCATCGCCGAAGGCCTGCTGGCGGTCCGGGTCCATGTCGAAGCGGCGATCGACTTCGCCGACGAGTCGCTGGAGACGCTGGGCGGTGACGGGCTCAGACGGCGGCTGGTCCACCTGCGGATCGACCTCGACCAGCTCATGCTCGAAGCTGAGCGGGGGCGGCGCCTGCGCGACGGACTGCACGCGGTCATCGTCGGGCCACCCAACGCTGGAAAAAGTTCGCTGCTCAACGCGCTCGCCGGCGTCGACCGTGCCATCGTCACTGACGTTGCCGGCACCACCCGCGACCTGTTGCAGGAAGTCGTGCGGGTTGATGGCGTGGAACTGACGCTGGTGGATACCGCTGGCTTGCGCGACGGTGGCGACAGCATCGAACGGGAAGGCATGCGCCGCGCCCGGTCCGAGCTGGATAGGGCCGACCTGGCGATCATCGTGCTCGATGCCCGTGATGTCACCGGCGGTACCAGCGTGATCGCCGATTCGATCGCAGGCGTCCCGGCGCGGCTGTGGCTGCACAACAAGATCGACCTCACCGATGGCGAGGCGGCCGCTGTTGCCGATGGCGGAACCGATCGCCACCTCGCGGTGTCGGCCCTGACCGGCCAGGGGCTGGAGGAAGTGCGCAAGGCACTGGCGGCACTCGCAGGGGGCGCGCCTTCAAGCACCGAAGGCAGCTTCACCGCGCGCACCCGCCACGTGGATGCACTGCGCCGCAGCGCCGTCGAGCTGGCGCAGGCGGCACGACACTTGGAGCTTGAATCGCTTGACCTCGCGGCGGAGGCGTTACGGGCGGCCCATGACACGCTGGGAGAGATCACCGGCGTGGTTCGCGCCGATGATCTCCTGGGCAGCATCTTTTCGAGCTTCTGCATCGGCAAATAGAGTGTGATGACAGTCACATTTGGCGTCGGTGGTGGTGCGTGGTGTGGCAGGCTCCGGCGGCCGCGCTTGACAAGAGCACCGCGCTCTCGCGAACTTGTGCATGTGTGCCCAGCAGGTCGCACTTCAGGGGAGCTCTACATGAACACCAAGATCAAAGACCGGCATCCGCGCCGGCTTGCCGCCGTTTCACGCCTGTCGCTTGCACTCGCTGCCGGTCTGGCGCTTTCCGCCTGTGGCGGCGACGATGCCGCATCGGACCAGGCGGCACTGGGCACCGCGCCGGCCACCGCACCGGCCGCGTCCGAACCCGCACCCACGCCCGAGACGGCCGTCGCCGACAGCGTCAACGCGCTCGGCGAGGACGAGCTGCGCCAGGCGGCTCGCGCGGCCTATGCCGAGAATCGACTTTACGCTCCGGCTGGCGATAACGCCGTCGAGTACTACCTCGCCCTGCGTGACAAGTCGGAGGGGGATGCTTCGGTATCCAGCGCCCTGACCGACCTGCTGCCGATGACCGTCATCGCCACCGAGCAGAGCATCGCGCGCGACGACTTCAGCGAAGCACGACGACTGGCCGCGCTGCTTGAGAAGGCAGAGCCCTCGCATCCGGCGCTCTCGCGTTTGAAGAGCAACATCGATGCCCGCCAGCAGGCGGCGGAAGAGCGTGCGGAACGCGAGGTCGTCACCGCCGAACAGCAGGCGGCACAGCAGGCGGAACTGGAGCGCCAGCGCCTGGCCGACCAGCGCCGCCAGCAGGAAGAAGCCGCGCAGCAACTGGCGGAGCAGCAAGCCGCCGAGGAAGAGGCGGCCAGGGTCGCCGCCGCCAATGCGGCCGCGGCCGCAGAACGGGAAGCGGCGGAGCGTCGGGCAGCACAGCAGCAGGCTGCGCGTACCACGGCGGCGGCACAACCTACTGCCGCCGATCTGCGGCCGCTGTCCACTCCTGCGCCCACGTTCCCGCGGGACGCTTTGCGAGCGGGTACTTCGGGCGAGGTGCAGGTTGAATTTACCGTCGGAACGAATGGCGCAGTGACTTCGGCACGCGTCGTTCGCTCGGATCCACCGCGCATCTTTGATCGCGCTGCCTTGGATGCGGTCCAACGGTGGCGCTTCCAGCCCATCTCGGCGGCAGTTACGACACGGCGGACGATCGGGTTCGATCCGACCCGATAGACTGGTCGCGCAGAAGGAGCCCGGCAACGCCGGGCTCTTTTCTTTTGCCTTCAGCCCGAGATCGCGAGCTTTTCCTGCCCGTATCGCCGGACGGCTGCGTACCAGAGCAGTGCCGCCAGACCCAGCCCCGACGCCAGGTAGACCGCCCAGACGTCCGGGGCGATCGGTTCGGCCCGGATCACCTTCAGAATCATCTGGTTCTGGGCCAGGAACGGCACCGCGAACTGCCACATCTCCGACTTCAGCGGGTTCACCGCCAGCAGCATGATCGGCAACATCGGAAGCAGCATCAGCCAGGTCATGTGGCTCTGTGCTTCCTTCATGCTACGCGATGCAGCCGAGAGGAACGTCAGCAGCGTGGTACCGATGAACAGCATCGGCAGCAGGATGAGCAGCAGCTTTCCGATCGCCACGAAGCGCACGTCGAGCATCTCCGCCATGCCGGTGGACAACTGTGCACTGAGCTTGAACGCCAGGAGGGTCAGCAGCAGCGAAGTGATGCCGACCAGCCCGGCCGCGGCGATCTTGCCGCTGACAATCGCCCCACGGGTTGCCGGCGTAGCCAGCAGCGGCTCCAGCGATTGCCGCTCACGCTCGCCCGCGGTGACGTCCATGATCAGGTAGGCGCCGCCCAGGAACGACATCAGGATCAGCAGGTAGGGCAGCAGCAGGGCGAGCAGTGCGCCACGCTTGGCCTCCGGCGTGGCCAGGTCGCGGCTGCCGAGCGAAACCGGCCGGGTGATGGTGGCATCGATGCCTCGGGCGTACAGCCGCAGCGCGCCCACCTGGTCGGCGTAACCCTGCAGCGCCACCTTCACCCGTTGCACCGGGATCTCCGCGTTGCGCTGGGTGCTGTCGTGGATCAGTTCGACCGGTGCGGGACGCCCCGCAGCCCATTCCTCGCCGAACGAGTCGGAGATCGACAGTGCGACGTCGACTTCCTGCGACTGGATGGCAGACTCGATGTTCTCCGGAGGCGGGGTCGCCTTGATCCCGTGGCTGGCGAGGAAGGCCACCAGGTTGGGCGCATTCTCGGCGCCCAGGACGGGGACCTCCAGCTCCTTGTCCAGCTGCGTCCGGGCCCGGTTCTCGGCCATCGCGCCGATGCCGAGCATGATCGCCGGGTACAGCAGCGGGCCCATCAGCAGGGTCAGGGCCAGCGTCCGGCGATCACGGGCGAAGTCGCGCAGTTCCTTGCGGGCCACCGACCACAGGGTGGCGAAGGTGCCGGGTGCCCGGCGACGGTTCGTTGGCTTGCTCATGCGTGCAGTCCCTCGTCGGTGCCGATCGCACGCACGAATGCGTCCTCCAGGTTCTGTTGTCCGAACCGCGCACGCAGCTCGTCGGCGGTGCCGGCCGCGACCACCTGGCCCTTGGCGATGATGACGATGCGGTCACACAGTGCGGCGACCTCCTGCATGATGTGGCTGGAGAAGATCACGCAGCGCCCCTCCGCGCGCAGTTGCTGGAGGAAGCCGCGCATGGCGCGGGTGGTCATCACGTCCAGCCCGTTGGTCGGCTCGTCCAGGATCACGTTGCGCGGATCGTGCACCAGCGCGCGCGCGATGGCGGTCTTGGTGCGCTGGCCCTGCGAGAAGCCTTCGGTCTGCCGGTCCAGGATGTCATGCATGTCGAGTGCGGCCGACAGCGCATCGGTGCGGCTGGCGATCTCGGCGGGCGACATCCCGTGCAGCTCGCCGAAGTAGGCGATGTTCTCTCGTGCGGTCAGCCGCTTGTAGACCCCGCGGGCGTCCGGCAGGACCCCCAGCACACGGCGCACGGTGGTGGGATCGCGCTCGGCATCGACGCCATCGACCTCCACGCGCCCGCTGTCGGGCTTCATCAGGGTGTAGAGCATGCGCAGCGTGGTGGTCTTGCCGGCGCCGTTGGGGCCGAGCAGGCCGGTGATCTCGCCGTCGCGGGCGCGGAAATCGACCCCGTCGACGGCTTTTACCGTGCCGGTCTTGGTCTTGAACGACTTGTGCAGCTCGTGGGCGCTGATCATCGCGGGCTCCGGATGGATCGATCCGATCCGTCGTGCTGTCGGTGGAAAGAGAGATGAACGGTGATCACGGCGACCACCCGTTGAAATGCAGGAACGGCGGCACGTAGCTCAGCGTGTCCAGGCAGGTGGTATCCAGTGCATCCACGTCGGGTTCTTCGAAGTACTGCCCGATGAGCTTGGGCGTGCAGCCCACCCAGGAGACGTTGTGGCCCTGCCCGCGCAGCACCAGGTGGCGCCCGTTGGGGAGATTGGCCACCACCTGTTCGCCATAGCGCGGCGGGGTGACCGGATCGAGCTCGCCGGAGAGCAGCAGGACCGGAATTTCCGATTCGAAAGGTGCATGAAAGCCTTCCGGTGCGGTGCCGTGCGGCCACGACCTGCAGGGGGCGAAGAAGGACTCGGCGACGCCGGAGCCGATGATCGTGTCGGCCGCCATGTCGTCCGGGCGGTAGCGGCCGGCATCCTCCGCGCACAGCACCGACCACTGCATGCCGCGGGTCATCTGGTCTTCCATCTGGTCGCTGCCCATCTGCAACAGCGACATCAGCGGGGCGTAGCGTCCGTGTGCCGCCTCGTCGATCACCAACGGCAGCAATGACGCCGTCTGCGGCGCATAGGAAAACATGAAGGTCAGGCCGCCGACGGCATCGGCGGTGACGGTGTCGCGCTTGAGTTCGCCGGTGCTGGGGTCACGGAAGTCGACTTCGACCGGTTCTGCCTCCAGCCGCTCCATCACGGTGCGCAGCTGCGCGCGCATGTCCCGTGGATAGCGCTGCGCGCAAGCGGGCACTTCGCGGCATTTCTCCGATTGCAGTGCCAGCGCATCCTCGAGCGTCCGGGCGAACTCGCCGCCGACCACCAGGTCGTTGGGCGCCACGCCGTCGAGCACCAGTGCACGCGTGTGCTCCGGATAGGTGCTGGCGTACTGCTGTGCCACGCGGGTGCCATAGGAGACGCCGATCAGGTTGACCTGTGCGGCGCCGATGGCCTGGCGAACCAGGTCAAGGTCCTGCACGGCGTCGGTGGTGGTGTACAGCCGCGGGTCGGCGCGTTCGCCCATGCCCGCCGCACACTCGGCCGCGAACTCCGCCATCGTCGCGGCATCGGGCGATTCGATGGCCTGCATCGACATCGGCTGTCCGCCCGCGTCGAGGCAGTCCAGCGGATTGGACGCGCCCGTGCCGCGTTGGTCCACCAGGATGATGTCGCGCTGCTTGCCCGCCTCGACCAGCGTCGCCTTGGCGGTGGCCGCGTGTTCGGTAGCGGCCTGGCCGGGGCCACCGGCAAGGAAGATGACCGGGTCGTCGGTGCCGCCGCCCTTGCCGCTGTTGGCGGGCAACCAGGCGATGTTGAGGCTGATACGGCGTCCATCGGGACGGGCGTGGTCCTCGGGTACCTCCAGGGTGCCGCACTGGGCTTCCGTCGGCGGCTGGCCGCCACTGCCCGGGAGCGAACAGGGCTCCATCGGGATGCTGCCGAAATGGTGGCTGCCGACGCGCGTCGGCCCCTCCGCCGTGCCGTTGCATCCGGCCAACAGCAGGGCCGCCACGACGGCGGTGGTGAGTACGCAGGTTCGCATGGTGCCCCTTTTCTCGCGACGGCGATTGCCCGTCAGGATGACAGACGGGAACCGGGCGTGGAACGTGACAAAGGTGATGCGTCGGCGCTACTTGGAGGAGACGTACTTCTCGCGCCGTACCCGGCGCATCTCCAGCCCCGACTCCTTGAGCGCCTCGAAACAGGCATCGACCATGTTCGGATTGCCGCACAGATAAGCGATGTCGCCTGCGGGATCCGGCGCGAACTCCTGCAGGAACTGCTGGACGTAGCCGTGGCGCACATCCGCATGCGCCTGTGCCGAGCCGGGCTCGGGCAGCTCGCGGGAGAAGCAGGGCATGAACCGGAAGTTCCGCGGGAAGCGTTCCGCGAAGGCCCGGAACTCGTCGCCGTACAGCAGCTCATCCGGGTTGCGTGCGCCCTGCAGGAGCACGACCTCCACGCCCCGCTCGACGATCGCCTGCTCCAGCAGCGGCAGCATCGAACGGTACGGGGTGACGCCGGTGCCGGTAGCGATCAGCAGGTAGCGCCGGTTGTCGTCGGCGGGCATCAGGCAAAAGCGGCCGAACGGACCGCTCGCATCTACCGTCTCGCCAATCTCCAGGCCCTCGAACAGCGCAGTCGCCGCGCCGCCCGGCACGTAGCTCACCGCGATCTCGACCGCCTCGCCCGGCTCCATGGCGTGGTCGTGGATGGTGGCCAGCGAATAGCTGCGCTTGGTCGGGGTGCCGTCGGCGTAGGTGAAGTGCACCTGGATGAACTGGCCGGGGATGAAATCCAGCGGCTGGCCATCGTCGCGGACGAACACGTAGTGCCCGACGGCGGGCGCGAGCATGCGACGGGACACGAGCTTGAGCGGGAAGTGCTGGATCGCCACGGAACAGGGGCCTTGCAAAGTGGGCGACCGTGCCGGCGGAGCGGGCGAAAGGCCCGCTGGCGTACCGCGCTGGAACACAGCGTGGCGACACGCGACCCGGCCGCGGCCATCAGGCCGCCTATACTACCGGGATCGCCGGGCGGCTTCCGCCGACGGCTCTGCACGCTCCACACCAAAGGCTTCGACCCGATGACACAGAACCAGGCGAGCCCGTCCACGGCGCCTGCCGTGCCGGCGCTGTCGATCCGCGACCTGCGCAAGACCTACGACAACAAGGTCGAGGCGCTCAAGGGCGTCTCGCTCGACGTGGCCGAAGGCGACTTTTTCGCACTGCTCGGCCCCAACGGTGCCGGCAAGAGCACCCTGATCGGCATCGTCAGCTCGCTGGTCAACCTGACTTCCGGCTCGGTCCAGGTGCATGGCATCGACCTGCGCCGCGACCGCTCGGCGGCGATGCGGATGATCGGACTGGTCCCGCAGGAGATCAACTTCAACACCTTCGAGCAGCCGCTGGACATCCTGGTCAACTACGCCGGCTTCTACGGCGTGTCCCGTGACGAGGCGATAGTGCGTGCGGAGGAGGAGCTCAAGCGCGCCCAGCTGTGGGACAAGGCGCGCATGATGAGCCGCACCCTGTCGGGCGGCATGAAGCGAAGGCTGATGATCGCGAGGGCGATGATGACGCGCCCACGCCTGCTGATCCTTGACGAACCCACCGCCGGCGTCGACATCGAGATCCGCCGCGGCATGTGGCAGACCCTGCGCGAGATCAACGCCGCCGGCACCACCATCATCCTGACCACCCACTACCTGGAGGAGGCGGAATACCTCTGTCGCAACCTTGCCATCATCGACCGCGGCACCATCGTCGCCCAGGGCCCGATGCGGCAGTTGCTCGCCAGGCTCGATGTCGAAGGTTTCGTGCTGGACATCGACGGCGAGCTGCCGGCTCAACTGCCGGACATCGAAGGCACCATCGTGGTCGCACGCGACGACCACACGCTGGACATCGAGATGCCGCGAGCGATGGATCTCAACCGGGTCTTTGGCGTGCTCGACCAGGCCGGCATCCGCGTGCGCTCGATGCGCACCAAGTCCAACCGGCTGGAGGAGCTGTTCGTGCGCATGGTCGCCGCCGGCGATGCCGCGCCTGATGACCCCGGCCCGGCCCAGGTGCCCGACAACACCCGCACCGGCACGAGCGCAGGAGGCCAGGCATGAACCGCAACCTGGTCGCCCTGGGCACCGTCGCCCGTCGCGAAGTCCACCGCATCCTGCGCATCTGGGCGCAGACGCTGGTGCCACCCGCCATCACCATGACCCTGTACTTCCTGATCTTCGGCGGCCTGATCGGCTCCCGGATCGGGACCATGGACGGCATCGACTACATGGACTTCATCGTGCCGGGGCTGGTGATGATGAGCATCATCCAGAACAGCTACGGCAATATCTCGTCGAGCTTCTTCGGCGCCAAGTTCGGCCGCCATGTCGAGGAGCTGCTGGTCAGCCCGATGCCGAACTGGGTGATCCTGCTGGGCTACGTGACCGGCGCGGTCGCACGCGGGCTGGCGGTCGGCGCGATCGTGCTGCTGATCGCCTCGCTGTTCACCGAAGTACAAATCCCGCATCCGTTCGTGACCCTGACCACGGTCTTCCTTGGCGCGGTGATCTTCGCCCTGGCCGGCTTCGTCAACGCCGTGTTCGCCAAGAAGTTCGACGACATCGCGATCGTGCCGACCTTCATCCTGACCCCGCTGACCTACCTCGGCGGCGTGTTCTATTCGGTCAAGCTGCTGCCGGACTGGGCCGAGGCGATGACCCACGCCAACCCGATCTTCTACATGGTCAATGCATTCCGCTATGGCCTGCTCGGGGTCAGCGACGTGCCGCTCTGGATCGCCTACGTGCTGATGCTCGGGTTCGTCGTGGTGCTCGGGGCGCTGGGGTTGTGGCTGCTCAAGCGCGGGGTCGGGCTGCGCAGCTGATCTGATATCGTCGCGGCTCGCCATGGAGGGCGCGCCGACGCAGCACTCCGGGCCGGAACATCCGAACCGATCGAGGAGTGCCTGAATGATCCGTCGCCTTTCCCTGCTTCGTCCGCTTGTGCTGGGCATCGCCTTCGCTTCCATGCTATCTGCCTGTAGCGGTGACGATTCTTCGACCGCGGCGGCAACCGCCGGAGCTGAGGCGCCTGAGTCCGATGTAGCGCCTGAGGGCACCGCAAACGTGGCTGCTGCGGCAACCGATGACGATTCGCGAAACGATGTAGATCCGGATGAATCCGGTTTCACGATCGAAAGCGTGCCGATATCGGAGGTTTCGCTGGGCGAGTTTCCCTACTTCTCGATCCCTGAAGGCCATCGAGAGGATCCGCTGAACACTGTGCGCCTCGACTTCGCACAAGTCGCGTTCTGGACCGGTGACCGATACGAAACCATTGAGGGTCGCGTGTACGCCACCGGCATCCGGCGCGAGCGCGACAGCGGCAAACAGTTTTCTTCGCTGCAGGTGGCACGTGACCTGGAACAGGCGATCAAGTCCGCAGGCGGTGTAGAAATTTTCCAGGGTGAAGAGCCAAAGCAGGAGCGCGAAGCAAAGGCGATCCAATCGCTCATGCGGCAGTACGATCTCGAAAGCAAATGCTGGGCACATGATCCTGCACAGGTGTTCGTCATCCGGCGGGAAGATCGCGAAATATGGATTCGCGTCTGCCAGAGCAGGCGCGTTGCGGGTTTCATAGTCGGGGAAACCCAGGCGTTGGTTCCGACTGTGACCCTGCTGCCGGCGGGCGAGCTCAAGCAGCAGCTTGATGCCGATGGCAAGGTCGCGCTGCAGGTGAACTTCGCCACCGACAGGGCTGAGATCCTCCCGGAGTCGCAGCCCCAGATCGAGCAGGTACTGGCCCTTCTGCAGGCGCACCCGGACCTGAAGCTCTCGATCAACGGGCACACCGATGACAGCGGCGATGCGGCACACAACCAGCAGCTCTCCGAAGCGCGCGCCGCATCGGTGGCTGCGGCCCTGACGGCCGAAGGCATCGACCCGTCGCGGCTGCAGACGCAAGGCTTTGGCCAGAGCGAACCGGTAGCCGACAATGCCACCGAAGCAGGCAAGGCGAAGAACCGGCGGGTGGAGCTGGTGCGGATATAGGCCGCAGCCACCGTGCCTCACGCCCCAGTTGGCCACCAGGAGGCAACAAGTGACCTGCTCCGCTTGCAGTTCCCCCCTCTGGTACTGTCCTCCTCCGCTCACATCTATCCTAGAACCCGCTATGAAACGACGCCAGACACCCGCGTTCGAACTTTCCTTCTGCGCCTTTATCGCATTAGCGGTCGTCGGCTGCAGTGGCTCCGAAAACAGTGGGTCGCGGTCAGACACAGAAGTATCTTCTGCCGCCGGCCCTGCGACACCAGTCGCCTCGGCTCAGGCGGTCACTGCCGCCCGCTCTGAAAGCGATGCGGGGGAGCTCGCCGGGACGGAGATGCTGCAGGTGGCCCTGGGGATGAGTTTGATGGCTGAAAAGTGCGGGACCGCGAGCTCGTCCGAGCTTCAAGCGGAGCTAGCGGAAGCAAGGATTCGGTTTGTCGCGGACGGCGGGAATGCGGGCTCATTCGAACGAGCGGCGGACGCGGCCAAGGTCCAAGTTGACTCTCTCTCGCCGACCGAGGTAGCCGAGAGCTGTGCCGCGCTTGAGCAGGCGCCCGATCGCTGGAGCCGGTAGAGCCTCGGATTCCGCACGACTGGAGCATTAGAAAGCTGGCTGGTACATCCCTCGCCGCTTTGCTGCTGATCGCATCGTGTTCACCGAGGTGCAGGTCTCTTCTTGACCTTGTCTGATGTGTTCCGGGGTGTGGTGATCTGTGCCCAACGGGTTTCTTCAGTGCTGGGTTCGCCAAAAGTCCGACGACATTGCGATCGTGTCAATGTTCATCCTGACTCCTACCGACCACTTCGGCGGCGTGTTCTACTCGGCCACGCCGCTGCCGCACTGGGCCGAGGCGTGTTGACCCGTGCCAACCTGTCTTCTAGATGGTCAGTGCCTTCCGCTGCGGCATGTTCGGGATAAGCGACGTGCCGCTTTGGCTCGCCGCGTGATGATGCTTGGGCCCGGGGTGCTGCTGGGATTTTGGTTGCCCATGCGCGGAATTAAGACTGCGTAGTTGATAGCTGCGCTTCACGGAATCCTGTTCGTATGATGGGGCAGTGCTGCGGGCCGCTGCCCGCCGCGCGATCCACACCCAGACGAAAGGAGTCCGTATGTCCCTGTTTCGCTCTAAGTCCTTGGCTACCGCACTGGTGGTTGCCGCTGTTGCCGCATGCAGCCCAGGCAAAGAACCGAGTTACGACCTGGGTGCCCGGGCACCTCTGGGCGAAACCGCACCCGAGTCCACAATGAACGAAAGCGCTTCGGCCGCGCCCGAAGGCGACGCTGCCGCGCTGGACGCCAAGCTGGTTGACCTCGGTTGGGCGGGTGCCGCCGCTACCACCCATGCGTACGCGGCTGCCTGTGGAGCGACCGAGACGCAATTGGAGGCTCATCTTGCTGCGCAGAGCAAGCAGGCCGAGGCAATGGGTACTTCCACCGAGGAGTTCGAGCGCCAGCTCAAGGAAGCGCTGCCGATCGCGGCCCGGCGGGTCGAGATCGACGATGTCGCCATGGCAGCGGCCCGACGCGCAGACACGTGCGAATCGACCCTCGAGAGTCTGGAGTGAGTCCGTGTCACCCCACGACAAAATGTGACCAAACCCGCGATCCGCTACCTGAATGCGCCATTTTTCGTGACATAAATCACAAAACACGGCACTGTCATTTAGCTGGCGTTGACTTAGGGTCCGCCCGTTGTAGGCTCCGACACGCCCTAGGTTGACATAAAGCGACGTGAAACGTCACCGGGGTGATGCAGGAAGGAAGTTCCGAGTCGAACCATCACGCAGGGAGATCACCCAATGCAGATCAAGCAGCGCCGTTTCGGTGCCGGCCGCCAGCGCGGCCAAGGCATGACCGAGTACATCATCATCACCGCCCTCATCGCAATCGCAGCCATCGCCGGCATTACCGCCTTTGGCGGCACAGTCCGAAGTGGTGTCGCCGGCATGGCCAAGGAGCTTTCCGGCCAGAGTGCGACCCAATCGATGAACCGCGCCAAGAACACGGCCAACGAGGCGCAGACGGAAGCAGACAAGACCAAGGGAATGGACGCTTACAACAACAAGTAAGCCTTCATGCCGCCGTACCGGTGCTTTCCGGCACCGAGCATGGGGCCGCCGCCCGAGGGCGGCGCCCCTCTTCCCAGCCGAATTCTCCGACCGCAGGCGGTGCCGGCGCGTCGACGCTGTGAGAGGTGATGGGCGTGCAAGCACTGCTATCGAATCGGAATCGTACTGCTCCCGGCACCCGCAAGCACCGAGGCCAGGCGCTCGTACTGGGCATGGTGTTCCTGCTCGTGCTCGCGGTGGGCACCGTGCTCCTGTTCAACACCGGGCAGGTCGTACATCGCAAGGTGCAGTTGACCAACGCCGCGGATGCGGCCGCCTATAGCGTGGCGGTCCAGAACGCCCGCGCCTGGAACCTCGCGGCGTACATGAATCGTGGGCGCGTAGCCAACGAGGTGGCCGTGGCCCAGTTCGTCAGCCTCTATTCGTGGTTGAACCATCTCAATACTGCGTCCTTCATCCTCAAGACCTTTTTCGAGACTTTGGGCAGCATCCCATTTCCGCCGGTAGCCATACCTGCGCGAATACTGGCCACTGCCTTCAAGATTGCGGATCAGACGCTGAAATCGATCCGGGGACCGGCGCGTCAGGCGATCCAGGCCGCGATCACGGTGCTGGACGAGTTCAACCGACTCTGGGCCTACGTTGCGATAACCGCGATTACGGCAGTCTCCAAGGCGGATGCGATCTTCACTGCCAACGAGATAATCAAAGCCAATGTCGATCAGGCGCGTCTGACTGCGCTTGGAGCCACTGTTCTGGGGAGTCAACTGGTCGCATCCCAAAGCAATTTCATCGATTTCCACAGGTTGCCGCGTTTCGGTCAGAGCGAGCCTTTCAATCGCTACCGCAACGTGGTGATGCAATCGCGCGATCGGTTCAGCTGGAACCGCGGCCAGTCAACTCCCGGTCCCGTCAAGTTCGCCACCTACGGCGGGACCGACATGGTCAATTACGACCGCTGGGTGGCAATGGACACCATGCAGATCAAGATCGATCTGCCCAGGTGGCTGGGCGGGGACATCGAACTTCCCGTTGGCTGGGGTGGTGCACAGGCGGTCGACAGATACCAGAACCAGCGTTTCCTGCCGGGCTTCAACAACAACCGGGGGTGGCGTTCGCCGTTCGACAACAGGCGCTACGGCATCTATGGCGGAATGAACCCGAGGAGCTACATCACCGAGCTCGCGGCAGGTGATCCGAATGTGTCACTGCATGGCGGCAAGGCCAAAGACGCTTACTTCACTGGTTACCGGGGACTTCGTGACTATCACGACCTTAAGCCTGGCCAGAAGGGCACTCCGGGCTCTGGCCCTGTCTTCACTGTGGAGGCGACGCTCGACATGCGCGAGGCGCGCACCAGCAGCACCGTAGGTCTCTCCAGCGGGCGGATGGAACTCCGCGAACAGACCCGGCAGCTTTCGACTTTGGCGTCGGCGGAAGTCTATTTTGAGCGGCCGCCGACGCTGAACCTCTTCAGGCGGGATGACGGCATGCGCGAGTGGGGCAGCCTTTTCAGCCCCTACTGGCAGGCTCGCCTGATCGAGACACCAGCGGCCGTGCGTAACAGTCTGGGTCTTGCCGGAGGTGTGTTGTGACTCAGCGCCGAGTCGGAGACCCCGGGACGTGGATCCTGGCCATGGCGCTCACAGCCATGGTCGCCGCATGCGCCGATGGGCCCGCGGCGGAGAGCCAGGCCAGCGCGATTTCGGTTTCCATGGCGACGGCGGATGATGGGGCCGTAGTCGACTGGCCGCCCATCCACCTCGACCAGGTCCAGGAGCGGATTGTCAATGGCAAGAACGAAGCGAGACAGGACTACCAGTTTGCGCTGGAGAATTGCCGCATGACTGACTGGCCCATCAACGAGCTGACCAGTGCCGAGCTCGAGCGCTTGGGAACCACCCGCGTGAGGATGTGGATTTCTCCGCAGCTGGAAGTGATCCGCGACGATGAGTGGAAGCTGGCCCTGGATGGTGATGCATCGGCTGGAAGTTGCCTGTTCCGGCTCAAGCACCAGGGACGCTACAGCTACATGGACGGTTCCATGGGAATGAGCCGTGAACTGGGTGAGCCCACGAGCGGCGCCGGCATCGACCCGGATCCGGGAATGTCCGCTGGCGCTGAGATTCCGCCACGATATCCCCTTGATCCGCCAAGCGGTCCACGCGGGGGGTTCAGCCCTTTGGGCACGTCTCAAGCCGCGGGGCATCCGTGTCGGGCATGGCGGGGGGACGGAGAGAGGGGGCCGATCGAGCAGTGCCTCTGGTCTGGAGGCCGCGCCTTTGGGTTCGACGACCACGACACCGGGGAGGGTTGCAGCCCGGGACGCACGATCGAATCCAATCTCGGATCGATCATCCTGACGCAGGAACCGGTGGATGGCGATGGCTGCCGGATCCGCACTCTGGCTTTCACCGTCGGCAGCACCTTGGATTCCGCTGCATATTCACCTCCTGAAGGTGGGAGGCCATGAGTCCTGGCATCATGCCCGGCTTGTGCGCAGGGGGCAGAAGTAAGCCCCGGCGACGCCGGTTACAGAAGGGGCAGTCCCTTACTGAAGTCGCAGTGATGGGCGCTGTGCTGGTACCGCTGTTCCTTTTGGTACCGGTGCTGGCCAAGTACGTACATCTGCAGCACAAAGGCGAGCAGATGGCCCGGGCTGCCGCGTGGGAGGCAACGGTCCACAAGGACTACGGAGTCCCCCAGCGGGCACAGATGCAACAGCAACTGCTGATCCGGCACTTCGCGCCGGCAGAAGAGCCAATCAACAGCCGGCCCACGGCACCCCCGGCGAACTCGCCGCTCCCGGATGTCTTCCTCAACACCTTCAGCAACCAGCCGTTGCTGCGTCGCGCCGACGTGCGGCTGCAGCCGTACGGAAACACCGGCGCCCCGGGTGTGATGGACGACGTCTTCGAGATGCTCGAGAAAGCGCCGGGAGAATTTCCTCCCAACAGCAACGGCCTGATCCGTACCCGGATACAGCTCAACCCACAGAACCTGCGCACTTCGGATGGTCGGCCGGCCGCCTATCTCGCGCCCTTCGACAATATCAACCTGCAAATGCAATCGCACCAGGTGCTGCTCACGGATCCATGGAATGCCGCCGGCGGAGGCAAGGGTCGTTCTCCCCACGAACGCAGCGTACTCGCTCAGGTCCGTTCGCTGGTGCCAACGTCATATCTGGATGGGAAGCTCCCCGAGGTCAACATCCCGGATGTCATCCCCGTGCTCGGCGTGCTCGACGAGCTCGACATCGGCCACATCGAACCGGACGTGGTGCCGAAGAACCGGCTGGAACGTTATGCGCCGCGTCCCTGATTGGCTGGCTTGTGCTTTGGTCGTTGTAGCACTGCCGCTTTCGGCCGCCGACTGGCCAGACGTGCCGCTGCCGGAGGACGCCGACGCCATCGACGTTGCCGAAAACATGTTGTTCAACGGATTGCCGATGAGCACCAGCAAGTTCCGCACACGCGCCCGCGTCGACGAAGTGAAACAGTTCTATCGCAAACGTTGGGCAGGGGAAGTGGTTGAAAACGAACTCGGCACCGCCACGGTCCTGGGCCACTTTGACGGGCGTCACTACATTACGGTGCAGATCGAAAGCATGGGGGGCGGTACCGAGGCAACGGTCGGCATCATGGATGCACGAGCCACGAAGCCTGACCACCCGCCGGGAACCTGGCTGGCGCGGCCGGCCAACACCGAGGTCTTGAGCGATATCCAGTATCTCGACCTGTCGGGAAAGCCGCGCACGCTCGCGCTGCGGAACACCCTCAGCCCCAGCCAGAACTATCTTTTCTACCGTAGCCGCTTGGCGGCGGATGAGTGGAAGCCACAGGGCCCCGGCTGCTCGGTAATGGCCAGCAGCTGTCTTGTGGAGTTCAGCCGCGGCGGCCAGCAGTTGTCCTTGGCGATACAGCGCGACGGGGACGCCACCGTGGTGGTGGCGAACCAGTCCGGGCAATGAGATAGACACGATGAAGGGGGATCATCGGATGTGCCACCCGAGGGGAGGTCGCCGTCAGGCCGGGCAGGGACTGGTGGAGTACACCGTGCTGCTGGTGTTCGTGGTGCTGGTGATCGTGGCCAATCCGAACATCATCCTGGAACTCGTCCAAGCCGTGCGGGACGCCTATATCGCGTTCGTCGACGTGATTGCGATGTCCTGGATCGAAGTGCCCCTGCCCTAGTCATTACGGATCTGCTCATGCCAACAATGAACAAGAATTTCCTCTACATCGGAGTGGCAGCGCTGCTCGGACTTGTCGCCGCGGTCGCCGCAGTTGGCTACATCCGCGCCGAAGTGGAGGAACGCACGCGTGACGCGGACACGGAGATGGTTCCCGTCGCGGTGCCGAAGCGCGACATGGACATCGGTACGGTGATCAACGAGGAGGACCTCGCGGTTCGCGAAGTTCCGGTCGACTTCGTGCCGGCAGGCGCGGTCACCCCTGACAATTACACGGAGCTGATGGGCCGGATGCTACGCGCCCCTGTGCGTGAGGGCGCGCCCTTGCCGGGCGCGGCGCTGGTGCCGTTGTACGACCAGTTCTCCCGTGTCATTGGCGAGGGACGGGTTGGCTACACGCTGCAGGTCGACGAGACGAATTCGATCTCGGGCATGGTTACGCCGGGCGATCGCGTCGACATTTTGATGTCGGTCGAGGAGGACGGTGGGAATACGCGCGTGATGCCCCTGCTGGAGGACATAGGCGTCCTCGCGACCGGAACCCGCGTCGGAGAGGAACTCTCCAATGACGAAGGCGGGCTGGGCTTCTCCACCATGACCTTGGAGCTCCAGCCCAAGCAGGCGGAACGGCTGACGGTCGCCGACAAAGCCGGCGACCTGCGCGTGCTGTTGCGTCAGCGCGAGGATGCGACCGCATTCGAGCTCGAGGGGCTGACGGAAAGTGAACTCCTGCGGGGGGCACCTCGTCCGGTGTCGCGCCGGGGGGGCGGTGTGGAATTCATTATCGGGGGTGGAAGTTGAAGCGACTGAAGGTGGCCAAGGGGAAGGCCGGTGGGTGGGTGCTGGTATCAATGATTCTGATATCGAGTGGGGGTGCAGCGGCGACCTCTACCGGACAGGAAGATGGAGCACCGTCGCCACCCCGGAGCGTCACGGAAGCGCAGTCGATGCTGCGCGACGCGCAACCAAGCAAGGAACCGCCGAGCCCGCGCGCAAGCGCGAGCTACGTGCTGGAGAACAGTGAAATCGAGGCTTGGGATACTCAGGGGCATTCGCCGATTTCGGCGGCCGGCGGCGGTCGCCAGGGCCTGCTTCCTGAGGAACTCACTCTCTATGGGGGGCAGGTGGTGGTGCATGAGGTGCACGCCCCGCTGCGCCGCGTCGCAGTGGGTAGCGGGAAGCTGCTGGAGGTGAAGACGCTCGGCAGCCGGGAGCTTGTCATCATCGCCATCGAGCCTGGCAACTCTGCATTGCATCTCTGGTTCCAGGACGGCAGCCAGCGCGAGATACCCGTCACCATCGTCGGTGACAATCTTGGGCAGGCGGCCCGGGTGCTGCAGTCGACCCTAAGCCCCGCCAGCAACGCCCGGGTTTCAATCGTTGGTGGAAACGTCGTGGTGACCGGCCAAGACATCAGCCAAGGGGAGTGGTCCCGCATTGAGCAGATGCGCGAGGTCTACCCGAGCATCGTCAACCTCGGCAGCGTCGACGCCGTTGGCATGCGACCGATGGTGATGATGGACGTCCAGATCATGGAGTTCGACCGCAACGCGCTGGAAGAACTCGGCATCCGCTGGGACAGCCGGATCGATGGCCCGAATGCTGGAGCACTCTACGACTCGTCTTCATCGGAGTTCCGTGTACTTCCGGACGGAAGCCCTTTTGACGACGATGAGTTCGCCGGGATGGCCAATCCGATCCGGACCGCCTTCGGGCTCGCTACGTCGATCACTTCGCGCATCAACCTCCTGGTCAACCAGGGCAAGGCCTACGCGCTGGCGTCGCCCCACCTGAGCGCGCGCAGTGGGGGCGAGGCCGATTTCCTGGTGGGTGGGGAACTCCCGATCCCGGTGTCCTCCCTGTTCGGCCAGACCCAAGTGGAGTTCAAGGAGTACGGCATCAAGCTCGAAATCTCCCCGGTGGTGAACGGATCCAACGAGATCCTCACCACAATGATGGCCGAGGTCAGCCGCATCGACCCCAGCATCACCGTGGCGGGCATTCCCGGCTTCCTGACCAGGCGGACCCGTTCGGAGTTCAATGTCCGCAATGGCGAAACGATCGTCATCTCCGGACTTACCGATATCAATGCCGCGAAGTCGGCTGACAAGTTCCCGATCCTGGGCGAGATCCCGATCCTGGGACGGCTTTTCCGTTCTGATCAGTTCCGCGCGAACAAGACCGATCTGGTGGTTTTTGTCACACCCCGCACCGTGGATCCCGCTTCGGCGGAAAACCTCGATCGTATCGAGCAGGGCCACCAGATCCGCGAGTCGTTCGAAGGCGAGTTCGGTCGCAAGCTCCAACAGTAGGTGGGCGCATGTTCAATGTTCTGATCGAAACCGGTAACCGGGACCCCCGCGAGGTGCGCTGCCTCCATCGGGAGTGTGGAATCGGTCGGAGTGACGGCAACCTTGTCGTCCTGCAAGGCTGGAACATCGGCAGCCGCCACGCGGCACTCAAGCGGATGGAAGACGGCATATTCATCGAGTCGCTTGGTGGCGGCCGCGCCTCAGTGCTGGTTAACGGACAGAAGGTGAAGACCACCCACGGTCCTCTGACTGGGAACGACCTGGTCGAAATCGGCGAATACAGGATCCGCGTCCTGAACGAAGACCAGCGACGAAGCGCGCCGGCCGTGGCGGCGAACGAACCGGTGGCTCCGATGCCTGCTGCGGTCGCACCCGCGCAGGAGCACGTGGTGGTATCGGACTCCCGCGAAATCGCACGCGCTGCCGACCTGCCTCCCGAGATGAGCGTCTGGCGCGCACGCGTGCACGGTGCCCTGGTCAAGCAGATGGACCTGCGTCGCCTGGACGTGCGCAGCCTGAGTGACGACGCACTCCGCGAAGCCACAATGAAGCTCATCGACGAGATCATGGCCCGGGAGTTCGCGGATCTGCCCAAGACCATCAATCCGCGTCGGTTGGCAAAACAGGTGCTGGACGAAGCAATTGGCCTGGGCCCGCTGGAGGACCTGATCGAGGACAACACGGTCACGGAGATCATGGTCAACGCGTTCGACCAGATATACATCGAGCGCAACGGCCGCATCGAAAAGTCGGAGGTGTGTTTTACGAGTGAGCGGGCGGTGCTGTCGGCGATCGAGCGCATCGTGACTCCGCTGGGCCGCAGGATCGACGAAAGCTCTCCGATGGTGGACGCGCGGCTGAAAGACGGTTCGCGTGTCAACGCGATCATTCCGCCGGTGGCTTTGCGGGGCGCCAGCATCAGCATCCGAAAGTTCGCCAAACGCAAGCTTACCGGCGAAGACCTGCTCACCTACGGATCGTTGAACAGGGAAATGCTCGAGTTCCTCACCATCGCGGTGCGCGAGCGGCGCAACATCGTGGTTACCGGAGGAACCGGATCAGGCAAGACCACGTTGCTCAACATCCTGTCGAACTTCATCCCGGAGCACGAACGCATCGTCACCATCGAGGACGCCGCCGAATTGAAGCTGGTGCAGCCCAACCTCGTTGCCCTGGAGGCGCGGCCGCCCAACCTTGAGGGCAAGGGCCAGATCACCATTCGGGATCTGGTCAAGAACGCACTTCGCATGAGACCGGACCGGGTTGTCGTAGGCGAGTGCCGCGGTGGCGAAGCGCTGGACATGCTGCAGGCGATGAACACTGGCCACGAAGGCTCACTCACCACCGCCCATGCCAATAACCCGCGTGAGGCGCTCTCCCGGCTGGAGGTCATGGTGCTGATGTCGTCCATGGACCTGCCAATGACGGTGGTACGCGAGCAGATCTCATCTGCCGTGGATCTGATCGTGCACCAGCGTCGCTACCCCTGTGGCTCGCGCAAGGTCAGCCACATTACCGAAATTACCGGTCTGGAGAGTGGAACCATCCAGATGCAGGATGTGTTTCTATTTCGAGCGCGCAACCATGCCGGTGCGGGCGGCAAGGTTGAAGGTGATTTCGTTGCCACCGGTGCCGTGCCCGAGTTCTACGAAGAGCTCGCGGACCGGGGCGTGCCGGTCGATCTTGAGATCTTCCGAAAGCCCGGGACTGCCGCATGAACGTGTGGCTGATCGGGGTGCTGGTCTTCCTGGGGGTTGCTGCCGCCGGCGTCGTCGCTGTACAGGCCGGCGAACGCTTCATGCATCGCTATCAGGAGAGCTTCGTCAATCAGGCACGAATAAACCTGGCGGACATGTTCATGTTCATGGACACCGGCAGCCTGTTCGCGATCAACATGGCCGTGCTCGTCCTGGTGCCCCTGATCCTGTGGATCGGCACCGGTAACCTGCTGCTACCGGTGGCAACCCTGCTCCTGCTGGCCATTCTGCCGCGCAAGATCTACGTATGGATGCGTCAGCGGCGGATAGACAGGATCCAGGAGCAACTGCCGGATGGCCTGCTCATGCTTGCCGGCAGCATGAAGGCCGGTGTCGGCTTCGGACCGGCGATGGAGGCGATGGTCGCCGATGGCATGCCCCCGTTGGCGCAGGAGCTCGCGCTGGTGCTGCGGGAGCAGCGCATGGGAGTGAAGACCGAAGAGGCACTCGACCACTTTGCCGAACGCGTGCCGGTGCAGGACGTCAAACTTTTCGTCTCTGCGGTACAGATTTCCAGAGAGGTTGGCGGCAACCTCGCCGAAAGCCTCACGATCCTTGCCGAGACGCTGCGGCGCAGGCTGATCATGGAAGGCAAGGTCAAGGCGCTGACATCGCAGGGACGGCTGCAGGGGATCGTCATGGCGATGCTCCCGGTCGCCATGGTGGCCTTCCTTGCCTTTGCCTATCCCGAGACCATGCGCCCGATGTTCCACACCCCAATCGGCTGGTCGGTAATCGGGATCTGCGCGGTGATGGAATATCTGGGCTACCGCATGTGCCGCAAGATCATGACGATTGACATATGAACATGTTGCTTATCCTCGTTGCGTTCTCCGCCGCCGCCGCAGTGGGCTTGGCGATGGTGGCCACACGTGGCCTCCTGCAACAGGTACCGGCGGAAGACCGCTATTTCCAGGATCCGCTGCCCAAGGGTCTACAGCTGATCTGGCCGCTGGTAACCGCGACCACGCTGGCGATCGCGCCGCGGTTGAAATCCGCGCAACTGGAAAAAACCCATCGAGCCCTGCAGTCGGCCGGCCAGGACTACGTGCTGACACCGGAGAGCCTTTATGGGCTGCGGCTGGTCGCGGCCGTCATCGTTTCGCTGTTCTTTGCGTTGCTGGTCATGATGCTGGGTCGCGCGAGTCTTCCGACCCTTCTGATGTGCCTGGTCTTCGGTGCACCGCTCGGGTGGATGTATCCCACCTTGTGGCTCAGCGAGAAGCGCAACTTGCGTCGCAAGCACGTCATCAGGGACCTGCCGACCTATCTGGACTTCATCACCATGGCGGTGGAGGCTGGACTGAATATCACAGGTGCAATCGAGCAGGCCGTCCAGAAGGGGCCGGCAGGGCCGCTCGGGCAGGAGTTCGCGCGAATGCTGCGGGACCTGCGTGCCGGACTGCCGCGCGCGGAGGCGCTGCGGCGCATGGCGGACCGCATGGATATCTCCCAGATCTCGAACTTCACCAGTTCCCTGATCCAGGCCGACCGCGTAGGTGCGAGCCTGAGCGATGCCTTGCGCGCGCAGGCTGGCCAGCGACGGGAGGAGCGCTTTCTGCGTGCCGAGAAGCTGGCGCTGGAAGCGCCGGTCAAGATGATGCTGCCGCTGGTGATGTTTTTCTTCCCGCTGATCTTCCTGGTGCTGGCGTACTTCATCTACCTGCAGATGAAGCAACAGGGGATCCTTTGAGAGCCGGCCGCCTCAGCCGTGGAGGACAGTGTGTCGTGCCGCGGATGTGGCGCGCTGATCGCTGGTGGCAGCGACTGCGCGGACTGCTGGGTCGCCGCCCCTTGGCCGGTGACGCCGCCGAAGGCCTGTGGCTGTCTCCGTGCAACTCGGTGCATACCTTCTGGATGGCGTACCCGCTGGACGTGTTGTTCCTTGGCCGTGACGGCGAGGTGCTCGGGTGGCGAGAAGATCTGTCGCCTTGGCGAACATGTGGCCAGCGTGGGGCGTACGCCACTGTCGAACTTCGCGCCGGCGGTCTGTCGCGGATCGCCCCGGTAAGAGGAGAGGTGCTGCAATGGCAACCGATCGAAACGTGATCAATCCTTCGGGAGCTGCGGGTCCGGCTGGTCGATCGCAGCGAGGTCAGTCGCTGGTGGAGTTCATCATCGTCGTACCTGCCTTTCTATTTCTGGTGTTGGCCGCATTCCAGTTCATGCTCATCTACCGGGCAAAGGCCACGCTCGACTACGCCACCCTTGAGGCTGCCCGGAGTGGAGCGGTGAACGGGGCGGACATCGGCGAAATTCGTGAAGGGCTGATTCGGGGACTGGCACCGCTGTATGCGGATTCGCCGGGAGTAGGCGGTGCCATTGAAGGGATGGCTAAAGCTGGTGCGGACGTGGCGTTGTACAGCGATATCGATATTGTCAGCCCGACCCGGCAAGCCTGGAACGAGTTCGCCGAGCGCCAATGGGATGGTCGGCGAGCTTTGCCGAACGATAATCTCGCCTTTCGCGATAACCGGGTGGGAAGCAGCGGCGTGAGCGTTCAAGATGCCAACGTCCTTAAGATCCGGGTGCGCTACTGCTACCCGATGATCGTGCCATTCGTCGACCGCGTCATTGGCGGCTTCTCGCGATTGATCACGGAGGGGGACACCTGGCGGCAGGATCTCCGTTGCTCCCTCGGTCACTACAGCCGCATGAGGCTCGAGTCCTACGCAATCGTGCGAATGCAATCGCCCCTTGATAAACCGTCAGGGTTGCGCTGACATGCGGAGTACGGCTCTTGTCGCGTACAGCCTGTCCATCTGGATTGCCACGTCCGGTGTCGCTGCCGTTGCGAGTGACGATGTCCCACATCGCGACGTCACACTCCACGCCGAGGCCCGGGGGATTGGCCCCGTACGCGAAACTGAGATCCTGCCGCTGACCATCCGCCTGTCCGGCTCCCACCTGCGCATCGATTTCGAATCGAGGAGCGGTGAGGACGGATATCTGCTGGCAGACACCACAGCGGACGCACGGCAGGCATGGATGGTCAGCCGCAGTGGCGATGTCGCATTGCCGGTGCCTGCTCCCGGATGGACAACCTTCAGACTGGATCCAGAGGCGCCCTGTGCCGACATGGCAGCGCGTTGCGAGCCGGAATCGGTCGATGTGGTCGCCAATCGCCTGGTCCGGAAATGGCGCTACCGCGACGCGGACGGACGAGGTCCTGACGGCACCGACACGGGCACCTTGTGGGTGGATCCCCAAACGGGCCTACTGCTGGCATTCAAGGGGAGGCTGGCCGGCCGCGGCGACGTACGTGGATACAAAGTCACTGCTGTGGAACACACACCGATGTCGCCGGACCTCTTCGAGCTTCCGAGGACACTCGACCAAGCCGAGGCCGACGCGCGCAATGGCAGAACCAAATGACCAGATCCAAAAGGAGTTGCATCCGATGAACCCGTTTTCCCGGCGCCACCTGGCCACTGCGCTGCTCGCCGTCCTGACTTCCTTCGGTGTGGCCGCGTGCGGCGGGGACCGACCTGGTGGCGAGGAGCGCTCGGCCGGACCAACCCGCGAAGGCGCCGCTCCGGGCGCCGCGCCGGTCGAGCCGGTGCTCGAAGCCGCCGCCGCCGGGCCCGCCGCCCCTGAAGGATTCGAGGTCGGTGCGGTTCCGGTATCCGAGGTCGCACTCGGCGACTTCCCCTACTTCACCTTGCCCGCTGGCTATGGCAATCCGAACAAGCCGATCCCCGTTCGCGAGTTCGACCGGGTCGCAGTCTGGACCGGCGACCGGCTTGAATGGGTCGAAGGTCGGATCTTCGAGTCTTTTGTTCACGCTGAACCCGGCAAGGGGTGGTCCCTCCTGGAAGTGATCCGCAACCTCGACCATCAGGTCTCGGAGGCCGGCGGGGTGAAAGTCACCGAGTCGAAACCACCAAACGAGGTGGTCGAGGCGTGGGGTGAGGAACAGGCCTACTCCCCCGGCCGTGGCGATATCTACAACGAAAAGGTGCTGACCTGGCTGGTCCGCCGGGCTGACCGCAACATTTGGCTCCACTTCGTCGGCAATACCGCCAGTGGATCCTGGATGGTGGTCGAGTCGGAAGCTTTCAAGCCGACGGCAGCCTTACTGCCTGCCAGCGAACTCAAGCAGCAGCTCGACAGCCTTGGGAAGGTGGCCTTGGAGGTCAACTTCGCAACCGACAAGGCCGAGATCCTGCCAGAGTCAAAACCTCAGATTGAGCAGGTGGCCGAGTTGCTCAGAAACGACCCCGAGCTCAGGCTGTCCGTCAACGGGCATACCGACGATACCGGGGACGCTGCGCGAAACCAGCAGCTATCGGAAGAACGTGCGACATCCGTTGTCGCGGCGCTTACTGCACGCGGTGTTTCCGCCGACAGGTTGCAGGCAAGGGGCTTTGGTCAAGACGAACCAGTGGCCGACAACGCTACTGAAGCGGGAAAAGCCAGGAACAGACGTGTTGAGCTCGTGGCAATCTAATTTGCGCCGGCCGCGAACCGTTGCCAGCGCCCGACGAAAGGACGCACCCATGCTTTTGCAGTACCGCGCCAGCTCCCGCCGCATCCTTCGACCAGGTTTCGGTTACGTTGCAACTACCTCAATGCTTGTCCTGCTCTTGGGAGGGTGCAATGACACGGGCGAGACGCCGTCTCCACGGAGGGTTGCAGATAGCGCGAGTATCCACGACGCCGGAGCCGAGCCTTCCAGTGAGGCCGATCCGGCCTGCACGGTCAGCCGCGATCCCGACGCCATCGTTGCGGGTACGGCGCTCGGCGAATGCATCGCCACCGCGATGATTGCCGCGGGCACCGGCGTCATGGTGCTGGAGGGGCCGGAGATGGAAACCACCACTACGCAATACCAGTTCCGGCCGCGACTCACGGTGGTGGTCGGCAACGATACGATGCGCATGGTGGTCACCGATAGCGGCGGCTGGGCGCGGGGGCCGGACGGGCACTGGCTCCAGGAGGACGAATCTTCATCGAATCCGGCGGTCAGGATCGCAACAGCCACCTTGAGGGGGCTGCGGGCGACCATGCAGCCGGCGGCCATCGCCGGTGGCTACGGCATCTGCCCCGAGTGGGTAAGCGAAGGGCTCAGCTCCGTCGAGGGAGACGAGTTCTCCGACTACCAGGCTTTCGCATTCCGATGTGCGGCGCCTTACCAGCTGGCGGGTATTACCGTCACCCAGCTCAAGATATGGGTGGACAGCACCTTCCTCCCCATCAAGGCGATCACGTCCTCGCAGTCGCCGATCCTGGAGTCATCGACCGTCAGCCACTTCTCGGCCTGGGGCGAACCGATCGACATCCCCAATGTCGCGACCGCTCCCTAGCGTTCGAAGCAGACGGGTTCCGAGCCCGATGTCCAGGCGGAGCAAACATCGTGTCGCATGTTCGTTGGGTCACGGTGCGTGGACGCGTCCGGATCCCGCAAGTGAGAGATATCGGTATCTCAGCAGGTATGGAGGAAGCACCGTGTATAGGAAAACCTTAGCACTCGTTTCGTTTGTCGTAGTGGGAATGCTCTGTGCGGGACCGGTATCTGCCCAAGAGGATATGGGTACGCAGCTGGCGAAGCTCGGGGGCGCCGCGCATCAAACGGCCCGTCTGTGCAAGCACTACTCCCAGGCCGAGCTCGACAGGCTCAAGCAGGGGCAGAAGGCACGCCACGCAGAGCAGGGCTTCGACATGGGTAGCTTTGAAAGCTCGTTCGCAGCTGCAGAAGCAGAAGTCCGGTCGAACTGGGAGGCTGCGTCGGAGGCGGAACGGTCGGCAACGTGCGCCCAACTTGAAGCGTTGCTCCAGGCTGCGGGAGCTGGGATGCAGTGAGCGCCTGCCCGATGCCGCGCCTAGCTGCCTAGGCCGAAGAACGCCCTGGCAGTCGCCGTGCTGTTCGCTGCGGTCACCGCGGCGTCTTCGCCCCGGTCGCGCGCCAGTTCCTCGACGATGTGCGCCAGGTACATCGGCTCGTTGCGGCGATGCGAGGGCGCCGGTTTCACTGTCCGGGGCAGCAGGTAGGGGGCGTCGGTCTCGATCATCAGCCGGTTGGCGGGGATGTTGGGTACCAGCTCGCGCAGGTGCTGGCCGCGTCGCTCGTCGCAGAGCCAGCCGGTGATGCCGACATGCCAGTCCTGGTCGAGGTAGTCGAACAGTTCCTCGCGGCTGCCGGTGAAGCAATGCACGACAGCCGGACCGAGCCGGCCTTCGAAGTTGCGCATCACCGCCATGAAGTCTTCATGCGCATCGCGCTGGTGCAGGAACAGTGGTTTGCCGGTATCGACCGCGATCTGCAACTGCTGCTCGAAGGCGCGGCGCTGGGCAGGTCGCGGCGAAAAATCACGGAAGTAGTCCAGTCCGCATTCGCCGACGGCGACCGCCTCCGGGTGCGCGTGCAGCGCGCGCATCTCGGCGTCGCACTCGGCGGTGTATTCGATGGCGTGGTGCGGGTGAACGCCGGCGGTGGCGAAAAGCTCGCCAGGATGCGCCCGTGCCAGCGCCATTGCCTGCGGCGAGTGCTCGCGGCTGGCGCCGGTGACCACCATCTGCACGATGCCGGCGTCGCGCGCGCGCTGCATCACCGCGTCGCGGTCGTGGTCGAAGGAGTCGTGGGTGAGGTTGGCGCCGATGTCGATCAATTCCATGGCCGGCATTCTAGGCGACGGTGCTGCGAAGCACTTCGCCAATCGCGTGTTCCTGTAGGAGCGGCTTCAGCCGCGATCGTCAGCCGCTCGCCCTTACCTTTCCCCGATCGCGGCTGAAGCCGCTCCTACAAGAGCCCCGCCGGTATCCTTCCCCGGTGGATTCCCGCTTCCCTATCGACGAGCTGTTGCCCGACATCCGTGCCAGCCTTGTCCGCCATCCGCGGCTGGTGCTCGAAGCCCCGCCGGGCGCGGGCAAGACCACGCGGGTGCCGCCGGCATTGCTGGATGCGCCGTGGCTGGAAGGCCGTCGCATCATCATGCTGGAACCGCGCCGGGTCGCTGCCCGCGCGGCGGCGGGCTTCATGGCCAGCCAATGCGACGAGAACGTTGGCGACAGCGTGGGTTACCGGATCCGCTTCGACCACCGGGTGTCCGGGCGCACCCGCATCGAGGTCGTCACCGAGGGCATCCTGACGCGCATGATCCAGGACGACCCGACCCTCGAGGGCATCGGCGCAATCCTGTTCGACGAGTTCCACGAGCGTCACCTGGCGGCGGACCTGGGCCTGGCGCTCGCGCTGGACGTGCAGGCGTCGCTGCGCGAGGACCTGCGGATCGTGCTGATGTCGGCCACGCTCGATGGCCAGCGGCTGTCGGACTTCCTCGATGCGCCGCGCCTGTCCAGTGCGGGGCGCAGCTACCCGGTGCAGGTGTCGCACTTCCCCGGGAGGCGGGACGAAAAACTCGAGCACCATGTCCGCCGGGCGGTTGAACACGCACTCGCAGCGCATCCCGGCGACATCCTGGTGTTCCTGCCCGGGCAGCGGGAGATCGGGCGGGTACAGCGGGTGCTGACCATGCAACAAGACGCGGCGCAGGTGCTGACCCTGCATGGCGACATGCCGGTGGAGCAGCAGTCATATGTCCTCCAGCCCGACCCGGCCGGCCGCCGGCGGGTGGTGCTGGCGACCAACGTGGCCGAGTCCAGCGTCACCCTGCCGGGCGTACGGGTGGTGGTCGATTCAGGCTTGTCGCGTGACCCCCGATTCGACCCCAACAGCGGCTTTTCGCGGCTCGACGTGGTGCATGTCGCGCAGGCTTCCGCTGACCAGCGGGCAGGCCGGGCCGGACGCGTCGCGGCGGGCTGGGCCTACCGCCTCTGGCCGCAATCCCAGCGACTGGAGCCACAGCGCCGGCCGGAGATCGCGCAGGTGGAACTGGCCGCGCTGGCGCTGGAGCTGGCGGCGTGGGGCGATGCCGACCTGCGCTTCGTCGACGTGCCGCCGCCCGGGGCGCTGGCCGCTGCGACTGAGCTGCTGCAACGTCTGGGAGCGTTGGATGGCGGGGCGGTGACGCCGCTGGGACGGCGGATGCTGTCGCTCGGTACGCATCCCCGGCTGGCAGCGATGCTGCTGGCGGCGGACGATCCTGTCGAGCAGGCACTGGCCTGCGATCTCGCAGCGCTGGTGGAGGGACGCGATCCGCTACGCGATGGCGGGGATGCGTTGGCCGCCCGGTGGGACGCCCTTGCGGCTTTCCGGCGTGGTCGGAGCAGCGCCCGGGCTGCCGGGGCCGATGCCAACCGCCCGGCGCTGGCCCATGTCGACCAGTCCGCGCGCCAGTGGCGACGCCGGCTGCGGCTCGAATGCCAGCCGCCGCCCGAAGCCGCCGCACATCGGCTCGGTGCCCTGCTGGCGCATGCCTGGCCGGACCGTATCGCCTTCCAGCACCGCACCGACCCGTACCGCTACCAGCTCGCCAACGGGCGGAGCGCCCGGATCACCGAAGACAGCAGCATGTTCGGCGAGCCGTGGCTGGTGGCGGTCGAATTGCGCGATGAGCTGCGCGACGCGCGGATCCTGCGTGCCGCACCGATCGACCTGGCGCGCCTCGAACGTGACTGGCCCGAGCGTTTCGTCGAGGAGGAGCGGGTCGTCTGGGACATGGATGCGCGGCGGATCAGCGCGGTACGCGAGCGCCGGTTCGACCGCATCGTGATCGACAGCCGCGCCGTCGCCGCCAGCGACAGGTCACGCTATCCGGAGGCCCTGGTGGATGCGGTACGGCAGCTCGGCCTGGACGCGTTGCCCTGGGGCCCATCCCTGCGGCAGTGGCGGGCGCGCGTGCAATGCCTGCGTCAGTGGTGCCCGGAGCTCGAACTGCCCGAGATGTCGGGTCCGGCGCTGCTGGCGGGTCTGGACGAATGGTTGAAGCCGGCCTTGTCGGGAAAGAGCCGCCTGGACGCGATCAGTGAGGCCGAGCTGGCCGAGGCGTTGAAGTCCCGGGTTCCGTGGGCGACGAGGCAGCGGATCGACGTGCTGGCACCGGTGCGAACGGTGGTGCCTTCGGGACTGGAGCGGCCGGTCGAGTATGGCTTCGATGAGGCTGCGGGCAGCCCGGTGGCGCCGGTGCTCGCGGTCAAGCTGCAGGAACTGTTCGGACTGGCGGACACGCCACGCATCGTCGAGGGACGGATCCCGCTGACCCTGCACCTGCTGTCTCCGGGCGGGCGCCCGCTGCAGGTCACCACAGACCTGCGCGGGTTCTGGGAGCGCACCTACCCCGAGGTCAGGAAGGAGATGAAGGGGCGCTACCCGCGGCACCCCTGGCCCGACGACCCCTGGACGGCGCGCGCCACCCACCGCGCCAAGCCACGCGGTACCTGAGCAGCCGATCCCGCCGTGGACGGGCTCACGTTGCTTCAACGGAGGCTTGGCCACACTGGCGCTCACTTCAACCGCCGCAGGCAAGACCGATGACCAGACTCGAGACGATACCCCACCGTGCAATGGACCTGGCCAGCAATGCGGTGGGCAGCCTCCGCCAGCACATGCCTTCGCGCGCTGGCACCCTGCTCCAGACCGGCATGACCCTGGGCGCGCTGAAGACCGGCGCGCGGGTCGCGGGCAAGTTCGCACGGCGCAATCCCGCCATCCTCGCGGCGACCGTCGCCGGCGCCGGGATCCTCTGGTACGCGGCCCACCGCAAGGCGCGCCAGGCTGAAAAGAACGAGATCCAGGGCCAGTCCCGCCGAGTGGACGCCCGGCAGCCGACCAGTGGCAGTGCCGCCGGCCAGGCCGAAACCAGCTACACCCCGGGCGCCAACTGATCCCGGAACGCATCCCGGCCGACGCCCGGCAGGAACATCAAGCCTGGGCGGCGACGTCCGCCGGGGCCGCCGCAGCGGGCAGTTCGATCACGAAGACCGCCCCACCGCCGGGGCGGTCCTCGTACCACAACTGGCCGCCCGCATTGGCCACGATCTGCTTGGCCAGCGACAGGCCCAGCCCGCTGGAGATGCCGTCGTCGGCCTGTTCCAGCCGGGTAAACGGCTTGAACAGGTCCCGCTGCTGGCGCGGTGAGATGCCGGGGCCACGATCGGCCACCACGAGCTGCCAGTAGCCCGGGGCGCCGGCACGGCCGGCGAGCAGCAGTTCGCCGTTGGGCGCGTACTTCATTGCGTTGGTGACCAGGTTCTCGCTGAGCTGGCGCAGCACGCGCTCGTCGATGGCCACCCGTGCATGCTCCGGCGGTACCGACTGCTGGATCCGGATGCCACGCGCGTCGAGCTGGAATTCGTAGCGCCGCACCAGCCACTCCAGGATCTCGCCCAGCGAACATGTCGCCTCGCTGTCGCGATCGGCGCGCGCGCCGGCCTGGCTCTCCAGGTAGTGGCGGATGTATCCCAGCGCATCGTCCGCGCTTTCATGGATCATCTGCAGGTAACGCGGTACCCGGTCGGGCTTGCACCCGTCCTGGAGCAGGATGTCGCTGGCGAACAGGACACTGGAAAGCGGGTTCTTGAGGTCGTGGGCGACCAGGTTCACCAGTTCCTCGCGCTCGCGTGCGACCCGCTCGAGCCGGTCGCGCGTCAGCTTCAGGCCGACGTGCGCATTGACCCGCGCCAGCAGCTCCTCCGGCAGGAAGGGCTTGGTGACGTAGTCCACCACCCCCGCGTCGAATGCCCGCAGCAACAGGTCGCGATCGTGCGCCGCCGTGACGAACACCACCGGCACCTGCAATGGCGGTTCCTGTTCGCGCAACGCAGCCAGCACTTCGAACCCATCCATACCCGGCATCATCATGTCGAGCAGGATCAGGTCCGGGACGGACTCGCAATACCGGGTGATCGCTTCCTCGCCGCCGCCGGCGGTGATGACCTCATATCCCTGGCGCGACAACAATGCGCTCACCACCCGCAGGTTTGCCGCCTGGTCGTCGACGACCAGGATCCTGCCTAGCGAAGTGGAGGATGCGTTCATGGCGTTCCGCTGGGAATGGGGGCGGCCTCCATCAGGCGGCAACCAAGCTGAATAGCCGAAAAAGTTAGCAGAAAGTGAACCGCCAATGGAGAACCGCGGTCCGCAAACATGAATTATTCACCCCCGCGCTACTCGTGCGCCGGACTGCACTCCCGCCATTCCCCCGGAAGCAGCGGCCCCAAACCGTGCGGTCCAATGCCCACCCTTACCAGCCTCAACGTAGGATGGCCCACCGCAGCGGTCATCCGCCGGACCTGGCGATTGCGCCCTTCCCGGATCACGAGTTCCAACCAGGTGTCGGGCACGCTCTTGCGGAATCGCACCGGCGGATCGCGGGGCCAGATCGACGGTGGCTCGATGATCCGGACCCGGGCCGGACGCGTCATGCCGTCCTTCAGTTCCACCCCGGCCTGGAGTGCTGCGATCGACGCGGCGGAGGGCACGCCTTCCACCTGCACCTGGTAGACCTTGGGTTGCTTGTGCCGCGGGTCGGTGAGCCTGTGGGCGAGCGGGCCATCGTCGGTCAGCAGCAACAGGCCCTCGCTGTCATGGTCCAGCCGCCCGGCGGGATAGATGCCGGGCGGCAGGCCGAACCCCGCCAGGGTCGGGCGGGGCGGTTGGCTACGGTCGGTGAACTGGCACAGCACGCCATAGGGCTTGTTGAATGCGACCAGCACCGTGCGTCGCTCAGCCCGGCTTGCGGAACCGGAGCGTCATGCGGTCGCTTTCGCCGATCTGCTCGAACACGCTGCCGTCGTCGACATCACGATGGTTGTTGCTCGGTGGCAGCGTCCACACGCCATTGGGATGGTCGCGGGTGTCGCGCGGGTTGGCATTGACCTCGCTGCTGCCGTCGGGCTCGAAGCCCGCCGCTTCGGCCAGCGCGACCACCTGCGATTCCCCGACATAACCGCTCTCGTCGTCATCGGCCACTTCCCCGGCAGCGCGATGTTCCACCACGCCCAGGGTGCCACCGGGTTTCAGGACATCGTAGAAGCCGCGGAACATCGCCTCGGCGTTGCCGGCTGAGCGCCAGTTGTGCACGTTCCGGAAGGTCAACACCAGGTCGGCCGAGCCGGGCGTGCCGAACACCGGATTGGCCGGGTCGTAGGCGACCACGTTGGCGCGGTCGAACTGCTCGGGCTCCGCGGCGAGCATGCGCTCGAGCGAGTCCTTCGCACGCTGCTGGTAGTCGCGCCCGCCACCTTCCTCCAGCGCTCCCGGATCGACCACGGCCGCCACGTACTGGCCGTGCTCGCGCAGGTAGGGCGCCAGGATCTCCGCGTACCAGCCACCACCGGGGGTGATCTCGACCACCGTCTGGTCCGGCTGCAGCCCGAAGAACTGCAGGGTCTCGACCGGGTGCCGGAATTCGTCGCGGGCGACGTTGGAGGGGTCACGCCATTCGCCCGCCACTGCCGCGAGCAGCGGATCACCCGCTTCGGCATCGGCCACGGGGTCGGCAGCCTGCTCACCGGCGGTGGGCGCGGCGGCGGCCGGGTCGGCATCCGCGGCCGGATCGGCGCAGCCGACCATCAGGGCGGGAAGCAGTGTCGCGAGCAGCAGACGTTTCATGCGCGTGGCTCCTTGCAGGGGAAAGTCGCCAGCCTACCCCACTCACCGGGCCGGGCGATCCAGGCTTGACAAACGCCATGTGTATGGTTGTAGTAATACACATGGACGCAAGCCTGTTGCATATCGAACCCGCCGCGGCGCAACCGATCTATCGGCAGATCACCGAGCAGGTCCGGCGGCTGGTGGCCGGCGGACAGCTCGCCCCGGGTGACACCCTGCCTTCGGTGCGGGATGTCGCCGCGGCCCATGCCATCAACCCCATGACGGTCTCCAAGGCCTACAGCCAACTGGAGGCCGAAGGCGTGCTTGAACGCCAGCGTGGCAAGGGCATGGCGGTCGCCCCCGGCGCCGCGGCGGGACCTGCCACGGGCCGCCGTTGGCAACTCATCGAACCGGCGCTCGATGCGGTCGCGCGCCAGGCCCAGGAACTCGAACTGCCGCCGGACGAAGTGCTCGCCCGGCTCCGGTCACGGATGGAGGAACACGCATGAATACCGCTCGACTCGTCACCACCCCCCTGCCCGCGACCACGGTCGCAACTGCCGCGCACCCCACCGGAATGGAGTGGCCGATCCGCGTGCACGGGCTCGATAAACACTACGACGGCCAGCGCGTGCTCGATGGCGCTTCGCTGCAGCTGGAGCCCGGTGCGGTGCTCGGGCTGATCGGCCGCAACGGCGCCGGCAAGTCGACGCTGATCCGCTGCCTGCTGGGGCTGGTGCAGCCCGACGCCGGCGAGGCCAGCATCTGGGGACGCCCGTCGCTGCAACTCGACGACGAGGCCAAGGCGCGGCTTGCCTACGTGCCGCAGCAACCCGAAGCACTGGGCTGGTTGAAGGTGGGCGACATGCTGGATTTCGTCGGCCGCTTCTATCCCCGGTGGGATGCCGCTTTCGTCGATGCGACCCTGGAGCGCTGGTCGCTGCCGCGCAACAAGGTGCTGGCGCGGATGTCGCCGGGCGAGCGGCAACGGGTCGCGCTGATCCGGGCGCTCGCATGCCGGCCTTCCCTGCTGGTGCTGGACGAGCCGGCCGCGGCGCTGGACCCGGTGGCCCGTCGCGAACTGCTGCGGGAGATCGCCCAGCGTGCCGGCGAGTCGGGCACCAGCGTGCTGTTCTCCACCCACATCGTTTCGGATGTGGAGCGCGTGGCGTCGCACGTCGCCTTCATGCACGAGGGCCGCACGTTGCTGCAGGTCGAACTGGACACCTTGAAGGAGTGCCACCTCCGCCTGCGCATCCCGGCTTCCGCGGCTGCACAACTGGTGGGGCGGGTTCCGGGGGAGATCTCGCGCCGGGCATTGGCCGACGGAGCGCTTTCGGTGGTGATCCTGCGCGAGGCGGATGCGGCCTGGCCGGCACTGGCCAGTGCACCGGAGGTCCGCGCTGACGTGCTGTCGCTGGAGGACCTGTTCGTGGAGGTGGCCGAATGAACGTCGCCCCCACATGGAATCCCGGTATCGGCGGGCAGCTCCGGCACAGCGCGCTGCTGCTGCGCCACGGCGCGAGCCTCCTGCAACGGGCGCTGGCCGTGCTGCTGAGCGGGGCATTCGTGGTCGCCGCCGGACTCGTGCTCGCAACCCTCGAACCACCCCAGCGGGCGCCTGTCGCGCTGGTCCTGACGGGTATCGCGGTGATGGTGTTGTGGGGCGTGTGGGTGTCGCGGCTGGTGCTGCTGCACTCGGAAGCGCGGCAGGCCAGGATGCCGGGCGTCGGCCGCGCCATCGGCGGCACCCTTGCCGTGGTGACGCTGGGGTCGGTCGTGCTGCCGAGCATGCTCTTCGCCGCGGTGGGCATGGATCCGATGCTGGCCACGGCGGTGCTGGCGGTGGGCGCCTGTGCCGGGCTGATCGTGGCGCTGCTTCCGCGCATCATCTACTTCGCCTTGTGCTTCGCGCCTCTGTTGATCGGGGTGATCGGAGCGCTGTGGACGCGCTGGGGCCCGCCGCTCAATTTTTGGACGGCGTGGCGCCCTGACGCCACCGATGTCTTCTGGCTGGTACCGCCGATGCTGGCACTGGCCGTCTGGCGCTGGCATTCCGTGACGCTTCAGGCCGACCGCCCGGACACGTCGGTGTGGTGGCAGCCGGCGGTGGCCTCCAGCCCCCGGGCGCTGGCGGGCGCCGGGTGGTTCAGCGGTGGCGCCGAGAGCCAGCAGCTGCCGGACTGGATGTGGCCCGCGGGGCAGACATCCGGCGCCGGTCCGGCCCGGCCGGTGCGGGCGATGCGCGCTCTGCTGGGCACGCCCTTCGCGCCGCTTTCGGCCACGCAGATTCTGGTGCAACTGGGCGTCGGGGCGATCGCGCTGCTCTACCTGTTGTTGCAGGGCCTGGGCGAAGGTGGTGATCCGGGCGTGCTGGTCGGTGGCGTGATCGGTGGTGGCGGGGTCCTGGTGGTGATGTACGGCCAACGGCTCGAAAGCATGTACCGCAAGTCTGCGGGTGAGACCGACGAATTCGCCCTGCTGCCGGGTTTCGGTGACCCCGCGGCGCAGCGTGCGCAGCTCTTGCGCGCTGTTCTGTGGTCGCCGTCCTGGGCTTGCGCCATCATCCTGGCGATGCTGCTGGCCATCGGTCTGCTCATGGGGACCGGACCGCAGCTGCTGGCGTTGATGATGATGTCGGGACTCGGGCTGGTGCTGCTGACGGCGGTTGGCTGCATCCGCCCGATCGCGGGCCAGCGGCTCGATGGCGTGCGCATGCTCTTGCTGGCGGGGCCGGTGCTGCTGCTCGCACTGGTGACGATTGCCTACGCCCTGCGTGCGGAGGGCGGCGGGGTTGTCGTGCTGGTGCTGGCACTGCTGTGGGTGGTGGTCTACGCAGTGGGGGGCGGGTTGCTGCTCTCCAGCGTGCGTCGCTTCCGCAGCCGCCCGCATCCCTTTATCCAGCGCTAGGCGCCAGCGGCCGCCGCGCGACGCCGTGGCCGGCAGGTCGTACCATTGCCCCATGGGGACACGACGCACTTGGGGTGGCATGGCGCGCGGACCATCGCGTGGCGCCGGGATTGCCCGGGTGGCGCTCGCCTTCGTGATCGGCGCGATTGGCGGCGCGGTGGCGCAGGCGACCTGGAGTGACCACGGCGCGCCGCCGGTAGCGGCGATGCCGGAACCCCCGGCCGTCGCTCCGGGTGTGGAGCCTGCGGGGGGGGAACCCTCTGCGCCCAACTTCGTCTACCGCTACCTGGCTCCGCCGTCGCCTGCGCTGGCGGAGGTCGCCACACAGGTGCGCGACCGCGACCTGCTGCGCAAGCTGCCGGAAGTGCAATGGCTGGACGGCCTGTTGATGTTGCCGGAGACCATCACCTACGTCGCGATGGAGTGCGGCGAACCCGACGCGTACTACCTGCCCGACAAGCGCGAGGTGGTGCTGTGCTACGAGATGATGCAGGTGCTCTACGAACAGGGCGCCGAGCTGGCCACGAGCGGTGACGTCTCAAGCGTCGTGGGTCCCGACGCAGCGGCGGACGCATCGCCATCCGACATCGCACAGCAATACGTGTGGGCGAATCTGCGCTTCATCGCCTCGCACGAGACCGGTCACGCATTGATCGAGCTGCTGGACCTGCCGGTTACCGGTCGTCAGGAGGACGCAGTCGACCAGTTCGCCACTTCGGTGATGCAGCGCATCGGTGGTGAGCACGAGTCGCCGGAGCAGGTAGCCGCCAACCTGAGGCTGGCCGGGCACTGGTTCCTGGCGCGGGCGGATACAGGCTTCTCGCTGGACGCCTACGCCGATACCCACTCGCTGGGCCTGCAGCGGTACTTCAACCTGCAGTGCCTGCTGTACGGATCGGATCCGGAACGCTTCGCCGGGATCGTGGCGCGGGGCGACCTTCCCGAATCCCGCGCCCGCTACTGCCCGGCCGAAGCCGGGCGAGCCAGCGAGGCCTGGATGCGCCTGCTGCGCCCGCACCTCGCGCCCCGGTACGCAATGACCGAGGCGGAGGCGGCGGAGTGGATGCGACAGCGCGGAGAGCCGGCGCCTACAGCGATGCCAGCGCAGCGTTGAAGGTCTGGCTCGGCCGCATCGCGGCGCCAAGCCTGTCCAGGTCCGGGTAGTAGTAGCCGGCGATGTCGACCGCGCCGCCCTGTGCCCCGTTGAGTTCGGCAACGATCTTCTGTTCGTTCTCCGCCAGCGCCTTCGCCAGCGGTGCGAACTTGGCCTTCAGCTCGGCATCCTGGTCCTGTTCGGCCAGCGCCTGCGCCCAGTACATCGCGAGATAGAAGTGGCTGCCGCGGTTGTCGAGTTCGCCGACCTTGCGCGAGGGCGAGCGGTTGCTGTCCAGGAACGCTCCGTTGGCACTGTCGAGTGCATCGGCCAGCACCTTCGCCCGGGCATTGCCGGTCGACTCTGCCAGGTGGTCGAGCGAGGCCGCGAGTGCCAGGAATTCCCCGAGCGAATCCCAGCGCAGGTGGTTCTCCTCGACGAACTGCTGGACGTGTTTGGGTGCGCTGCCGCCGGCGCCGGTCTCGAACAGGCCGCCGCCCGCCATCAACGGCACCACCGACAGCATCTTCGCGCTGGTGCCCAGCTCCATGATCGGGAACAGGTCGGTGAGGTAGTCACGCAGCACGTTTCCGGTGACCGAGATGGTGTCCTCGCCGCGGCGAATGCGCTCCAGCGAGAACGCCATCGCTTCGGTCGGTGACATGACGCGGATGTCCAGGCCTTCGGTGTCGTGGTCCTTCAGGTAGGCCTCGACCTTTTCGATCAGCTGCGCATCGTGCGCGCGCTGCGGATCCAGCCAGAACACCGCCGGGGTGTTGCTGAGGCGGGCGCGGGACACGGCCAGCTTCACCCAGTCGCGCACCGGCGCATCCCTGGTCTGGCACATGCGCCAGATGTCGCCGGCCTGCGCCGCGTGCTGCAGCAGCACCTTGCCGGCCTCGTCCACCACCCGCACGGTGCCGTCGCGCGGGATGCGGAAGGTCTTGTCGTGGCTGCCGTATTCCTCGGCCTTCTGCGCCATCAGGCCGACGTTGGGCACGCTGCCCATGGTGGCGGGATCGAACGCGCCATTGGCCTTGCAGTCCTCGATCACCGCCTGGTAGATGCCGGCATAGCTGCGATCGGGGATGACCGCCTTGGTGTCCTGCAGTTCACCGGCCGGGTTCCACATGCGGCCGCTGTCACGGATCATCGCCGGCATCGAGGCGTCCACGATCACGTCCGACGGCACGTGCAGGTTGGTGATGCCCTTGTCGGAGTTGACCATCGCCAGCGCCGGGCGCTCACCGTACAGCGCATTGATGTCGGACTTGATCGAGGCCTGCAGGTCCGCCGGCAGCGAGGACAGGCGTGAGTACAGGTCGCCGATGCCGTTGCTGGCGTCGAAGCCGGCGTCCATCAGCTCGCGGTCATGCTTCGCCAGCACCGGTGCGTAGAAGCGGTTGACCGCCACGCCGAAGATGATCGGATCGGAGACCTTCATCATCGTCGCCTTCAGGTGCAGCGAGAACAGCACACCCTTCGCCTTGGCGTCGTCGATCTGCGCATCGAAGAACTGGCCGAGCCGGCGCGTGTCCATCACCGCCGCATCGATCACCTCGCCGTCCAGCAGCGACACGCGCTCCTTCAGGACCGTGGTGACGCCGTCGGTACCGACCAGCTCGACGTGCACGTCGGTGGCCTTGTCGACCGTGGTGGATTGCTCGCTGCCGTAGAAGTCGCCGCCGTCCATGTGCGCCACGTGGCTGTGGCTGTCCTTCGACCAGGCCCCCATGCGGTGCGGATGCTTGCGCGCGTAGTTCTTCACAGACAGCGGTGCGCGGCGGTCGGAATTGCCTTCGCGCAGTACCGGATTGACAGCGCTGCCCTTGACCCGGTCATAGCGCGCCTTGATGTCGCGCTCGGCATCGGTGGCCGGCTCCTCGGGGTAGTCCGGCAGCGGATAGCCCTGGGACTGCAGCTCGCGGATGGCCGCGCGCAGCTGCGGGACCGAGGCGCTGATGTTGGGCAGCTTGATGATGTTGGCATCGGGCGACTTGGCCAGCTCGCCCAGCTCGGCCAGGTCGTCGCTCACGCGGCGTTCGCCGAGCTCGTCCGGGAACTGCGCCAGGATCCGGGCCGCCAGCGAGATGTCGCGCGTCTCCACCTTGATGCCGGCAGGCGCGGTGAACGCCGAGACGATCGGCAGCAGCGACTGCGTCGCCAGCAGCGGCGCTTCGTCGGTGAGCGTGTAGATGATCACCGGGTTCTTGGACTGGGGGGTGTCGGACATGGGGGATCGCTCGCGAACGGGAAGCCTCGATTGTCGCGCCTGTGGCCGATGCGGGCAAAGGGCGGGCAGTCATCGCGGGTCATGACGGTGTGGCGAATGGTTGTTTGGTGACGAGCGGGCGGAGGAGGCCGGCTGCAAGTAGGATCGGGAGGTCATCGGCACCGGGGGCGCCACATGGAAAACAACGGGAAGATGGGCCGGCACCCGCTGGCATGCCGCTGCGGCGCATTGCGCGGCCACGTCGACTTGCCGGGCATGTCGAACCGCGCGATCTGCCACTGCCGCAGTTGCCAGGCGTTCGCGCGCTACCTGGGCCGGCCGGAGGAAGTACTGGACGATGCGGGCGGTACGGAGGTGGTGCAGGTGGCGGCGTCGCGGGTCCATTTCGACCAGGGCGCCGAACATCTGGCGGTGGTGAAGCTGGGCGAAGGCGGCATGCTGCGCTGGTTCGCGGGCTGCTGCCGCACACCGGTCGGCAACACCACCGCGAACCCGCGCCTCGGTTTCGTGGGGTTGGTGCACAGTTGCCTCGCGGGCCAGCCGTTGCAGCCGTCATTCGGAACGGTGGCGGCGCGGGTGAATACCGAGGCGGCGACCGGGGACACCAAGCCCGCCGGCCACGGGCTGGCGGCTTCGCTTGTGCGGATCCTGGCGATCACCGCGGGCGAATGGTTGCGCCGCGGACATCGCCGGTCACCGTTCTTCACTGCGGTGGGCGCGCCCGTGGTCGAGCCGGTGGTGCTGGGGGCGGACGAGGTGAAGCGGTTGCGCCGTCCGGACCGGGGCCTGCAACTGTAGGAGCGACGTAAGTCGCGATCCGGCAAAGGGATGCCCGCGCCGAGCTCACGATCGCGGCTGAAGCCGCTCCTACAAGGGGATACAGGGGCTAGGTGTGATCTCTCAGTAGGTTGTTCATCCGGGGTGGTCCCGGAAGACTGGAGGTGCGAATCAGCCACCCCTCCAGGAGCCCCGGATGAACCTGCATAAACATGCCCGCCTTAGCCCTCGCGGTCGAGCCCTGCTCGTGGACCGCATCTTGATTCAGGGCCTGCGCGTGGAAGAAGCCGCACACGCCGCCGGCGTGAGCGTTCGAACAGCGTACAAGTGGCTGAAACGGTTCAAGGAAGAAGGTTCGGGCGGGTTAACCGATCGATCCTCGAGACCGCGGCACTGTCCCCACGCGACAGCGCCACGGATCGTGGATCAGGTGCTGG
>NZ_FUXP01000001.1 GCF_900167055.1 Lysobacter spongiicola DSM 21749 | reverse complement strand
ACCCGGGTGATGACCGACAACGGTGCCTGCTACAAGTCCCGGCGCTTCTGCCGGCTCCTGCGCCGCTTGGGCCTGCGCCATCTGCGCACCCGGCCCTACACGCCACGCACCAACGGCAAGGCCGAACGCCTGGTCCAGACCGCTTTGCGCGAATGGGCCTATGCCCGCTCCTACGACAGCTCGGAGCAGCGTCGGCACGCTCTTCCTCGCTGGCTGCACCACTACAACTGGCACCGGCCGCACGCCAGCCTTGGCTACCAACCCCCGATCAGCCGCATCCAGCTTCCACTGAACAACGTCCTGGGTTTACACAGCTAGCCCTAGGCGCGCTCGAAGCGTCGTGGTGAGGTCCGTCATCATCTGCAATGGTAGCCGGCAATCAGGATGGCACGTGAGCCGCCCGGGGGAATGTCCGACAATTCACTTAAGCCGAACCCGCTTCGCGGGTCGGTCAAGTTCTTCCGAGGTGGAGTGCCCCAAGCGAAGGTCCGGTCTTGGCCGGAAGCGGCCTCAGGTGAGCTACGGCCGATACGTTTCCCAACCGAAACGAAAACGGGGCATAGAACAGCTCGATCCCCTCAAAATCCGGGGCGCGCTTCGGCAAGCGCGCTGAGCTCCAGGCCGCCGCCCGCACCGAGCACGAGCACGTGGCCGTCCTCGGGAACCACCTCCGCGAGCAGTAGCGCGGACATCCGATGGAGCGCCGCGAGGCCCGGCACCTTCTTGATCACACCCTCGATGTAGTGGGTGGCGGCGCTTGGATCGTTGAACGAGAACACGACGATCTCGGGGCTTGACGAGGGTCGCCATATGTAACATGGTTAGTTACATGAAACGAGACAGCCGTCTTTCCGCCGTCCTGCATGCGTTGCTGCACATGGCCGAGCACCCCGGGCCGATGACGTCCGCCGCCCTGGGCCAGTGCCTGGGCACCAACCCGGTGGTGGTCAGGCGCACCATGGGGCTCCTGCGCGATGCCGGGCTGGTCGCCGCCGGCCGTGGCCATGCAGGGGGCTGGACCATCAAGGCCGACCTGGCCACCGTGACGCTCCGGGACCTGCACGAGGCGCTCGGCGAGCCGGCGCTGTTCGCCGTCGGGCACCGAAGCGAGAACCCCGCCTGCCTGGTCGAGCAGGTGGTTAACGCGGCCTTGAACGATGCTTTCGACGAGGCCGAGGCGCTGCTGATGGAGCGGTTCGCCTCGGTGTCCCTGGCGCAGTTGGCGAAGGAGTTCGCGCGCCGCCACAAGGCCCACAAGAGGAGTGCGGTGGCATGACCTATCACGTCATCGTCATTGGCGGGAGCTACGCCGGCATGGCGGCTGCACTGCAGTTGCTCCGGGCGCGGCGCACCGTGCTGGTCATCGATGCGGGGCAGCGGCGCAACCGCATGGCGGTCGAATCACACGGGTTCCTGGGCCAGGACGGGAGCGATCCCGCAGAGATCGCGCGCGTCGCACGGTCCCAGCTCGAGCGTTACCCCACGCTGACCTGGATCGAGGGCACCGCCGTTGCCGCGTCCGGCGCGAGGGACGGCTTCACCGTCACGACGGGAGACGGCGACGAGCACCGCGGGCGGCGCCTATTGCTGGCGCTCGGCGTCTCCGATGCGCTGCCCGAGGTGGAAGGCCTGGCGGAACGATGGGGAAGGAGCATCTTCCACTGCCCCTACTGCCACGGGTACGAGCTCGACCGCGGCGACGTCGGCGTCATCGCCGCCCACCCGATGTCGGCGCACCAGGCGAGCCTGTTGGCCGAGTGGGGGCTGGTGACGCTGTTGACCAATGGCGTGCTCGAACTCGATGAGCCGGCGGAAACGGCACTGGCAGAGCGGGGCGTCGTCATCGAAAGGACGACGATTGGCCGCATTGAGGGCAAGGCGGAGGTCGTGCTGGCGGATGGGCGCGGCCTGGAGTTCGCCGGCCTCTTCACCGCACCGCGCAACGCGCCTGCCTCCGACATCGCCGAACAGCTCGGCTGCGAGCTGATGGACACCCCGATGGGCACCCAGATCCGCACCAGCGAGGCCAAGGAAACCAGCATCCCCGGCGTGTTCGCATGCGGCGATGCCGCCCGCGTGCCGCATTCGATATCGCTTGCCGTCGGCGATGGCGCATGGGCCGGGGCGCAGGTGCACCAGTCGCTGGTGTTTGCAGCGGCCGCGTAGCAACCTCGCTTCAACCGATGGTCGTTTCTGCTGCGGGTCAGGTACGCCAGTGCCCGCCGACCATCACCATGGCCCCGAGGAAGATCAAGCCGCCACCGAGCACGTCGATGCGGTCGAGGCGGCCGTCATCGACGAGCACCAGCCAGGCCAACGCGGTTGCGACGTAGATGCCGCCGTAAGCGGCGTAGATCCTGCCCGAGGCGACCGGATGCAAGGTCAGCAACCAGGCGAACGCGGCCAGGCTGACCGCCGCTGGAATCAGGAGCCACGCGGAGCCGCTTTCCTTTCGCCAGAGCAGGACCAGCCAGCAGCCGACGATCTCCGCGAGCGCGGTGATGACAAACAGCGCGGCGACTTTGAGCACCGGGATCACGCTGCACTTTCCATACGCAATTCGGCCCATGCATCGCGCAGCACCCGCCACAACGAGCGCAGGAACATCATCGCGAACGTGGCCAGGTTGATGGCCAGCACGATCATCAGCACGCGGCGCTGCCGTGCCTCCAGGGCGCGGATATCCACGGTGCTTCCGCAGCAAGCGTCTCCCATGTTCAGCTCTCCATGGATACGGGGCCGGAGACACGGCGGCCGTACTGGCCGTAACGCAGGTACAGCGCCGGCAGCACCAGCATATTCAGTACCGTCGAGCTCAGCAGGCCGGCCAGGATCACGATGGCCATCGGTGCCTGGATCTCGCTGCCCGGCTCGCCCGCCGACAATGCCAACGGCACCAGCGCCAGGGCGGTGGCGAGCGCGGTCATGGCGATGGGTACCAGGCGCTCCTCGGACCCGCGCCGCACCCGCTCCAGGGCATCGGCGATGCCTTCTTCGCGCGCCAGGTGATGGATGTGCGCTATCAGCATCACGCCGTTGCGCGTGGCGATGCCAAACAAGGTGATGAAGCCGATGATCGACGCCACCGTCAGGATGCCGCCCGACAGCCACACGCCGGCCACGCCGCCCAGCAGCGCGAGCGGCAGGTTGAGCATGACCAGCAGCGCGTCGCGGGTGCTGGAAAACGCGAGGTACAGCAGCAGGAAGATGCCGACCACCACGCCACTGCCGATCAGCAGCAGCGTGCGCGAGGCGGCCTCGGCGCTCTCGAACTGGCCGCCATACTCGACGTGGTAGCCGGTAGGCAGGTCGATGTTGCGCTCGATGCGTTCGCGCGCGTCGTCGACCACCCCGCCGAGGTCGCGGCCGGCGACGTTGGCCATCACCACGATGCGCCGCTGCACGTTCTCGCGGCCGATCTGGTTGGGCCCGCGGCTGCGCTCCACGCGGGCCAGCGCCGACAAGGGCACGCGTGCTCCGTCCGGCGTGGCGACCTGCAGGGCGCGGATGGTCTCAACGCTGTCGCGCGCCGAGTCCGGTAGCCGCACGACGACATCGATGCTGGCGTCACCTTCAAGCACGCGCGATACCGTGCTGCCGAAGAACGCGGTTTCGATCACGTGGCTGGCCTCACGCACGCTCATGCCGTACCGGGCCAGGGCGCCGCGATCGAAGTCGATGGTCACGAAAGGCAGTTCCGACTGCTGCTCCAGGTTGACGTCAACCGCGCCCGGCACCGCCTTGACCTGGTCCTCGATCTGCTGGCCCAGGCGGCGCAGTTCGTAGAGGTCCTTGCCGAACAGCTTGATCGCGATGTTGGCGCGGGTGCCCGACAGCATGTGGTCGATGCGGTGCGATATCGGTTGGCCGATTACTACCTGCGCGCCGGAGATGCCGGAGAACTCGCTGCGGAGGTGCGCCAGCAGGGCCTCCTTGCTGCGCTCGCCCATTGCCAGGGTGACCTCGATCTCGGAGGCGTAGATCTCCTGCGCGTGCGGGTCGAGCTCGGCGCGTCCGGTGCGGCGGCCGGTGGCCACGACCTCGGGCTGGTCGAGCAGGATCCCTTCGACCCGGCTGGCCAACGCGTCGGACTGCTCGAGCGAGGTGCCCGGCAGGGTCGTCACGTTGACCGTCAGGCTGCCTTCGTTGAAGTCGGGCAGGAAGGCCCGGCCGGCGCTGAACAGCGCGAACAGCGTCAGCGCCGTGCCGACCACCGAAGCGATGCCGATGATGCGCCAGCGCGACACGGTGGCGTCGAACAGCGGCCGGTAGCGCGCCTTGAACCAGCGCGACAATCCGGACTCGCGCGCTTCGCGCACGATCTTCGAGCGTGGCAGCAGCAGGCTGCACAGCACCGGCGTGACCGTGACCGCGACCGCAAGCGAGGCCAGCAGCGACACCACGTAGGCGAAGCCCAGCGGCTGCATCAGCCGGCCTTCCACGCCGCTGAGGAAGAAGATGGGCAGGAACACCAGCACGATGATGATGGTGGCGAACACCACCGAACCCTGGATCTCGCGGGTGGCCGCGAACACCAGGTCCAGCACGCCGCGACGTTGGGACTCCGGCAGCAGCACGTTCTCGCGCAGCCGGCGCACGGTGTTCTCCACGACGATGATCGCGTCGTCCACCAGTGCGCCCAGCGCGATCGCCATGCCGCCCAGCGTCATGGTGTTGATGCCGATACCGGCCGCCTTCATCGCCAGGACCGCCACCACCAGCGACAGCGGGATCGCCAGCAGGGTGATGCCGGTGGCGCGGCCGCTCAGGAGGAACGCGAATACGATCGCGACCACCAGCAGCATGCCTTCGACGATGGCGCGGCCCAGGTTGCCGATGCCGACTTCGATGAAGTCCGCTTGGCGGAACAGGTTGGCGCTGATGGTCATGCCCGCGGGCAGCGTGGACTGGATATCGGCCAGCACGCGGTCAAGCTCGCCGGTCAGCGCCAGCGTGTTGGCACCGGGCTGCTTCTGGATGCCCAGCACCACCGCGCGCTCGCCATTGAACGCGGCGGTCCCGCGCGTGGGCGCCGCTCCGACGCGCACCTCGGCCACGTCGCGGACCAGCACGGGACGATCGCCGCGCCGGGTGATGAACACCTCGCCGATGTCCGCGGGCTCGCGGACGCGGCCGCGCCCGTGGATCAGGAACTCCTGCGCGTTCTCCACGTAGAAGCCGGCCGAGGTGTTTTCGTTGCTCTCGCCGACCGCATCCATCACCTGTTCCAGCGTGACGTCGAAGGCGGCCATGCGCACCGGGTCGGCCACTACCTGGAACTGCCGGGTATCGCCGCCATTGGGGATCACCTCGGCGATGCCGGGCACTGCCAGCAGACGCCGGCGCAGCACCCAGTCCGCCGTGGTCTTGAGCTCCATCGGCGTGTGCCGATCGGAGTGCAGGGCGATGAACATGATCTCGCCCATGATCGAGGTGATCGGCGCGAGCGTGGGCTCGGGAAGGTCCGGCGGCAGCTGCCCGCGGACGGTGGCGATGCGCTCGGCGACGATCTGGCGTGCCTGGTAGACGTCCGTTCCCCAGTCGAACTCCACCGTCACCACGCCGATGCCGATGCTGCTGTTGGATCGCACGCGGCGCACGCCGGGAGCGCCGTTGAGCGCGGTTTCGAGCGGGAAGGCGATCAGGGTCTCCACCTCTTCGGGCGCCATCCCATGCGCCTCGGCCACCACGGTCACCGACGGGGCGGTGAGGTCCGGAAAGACGTCCACCGGCATGCGCTGGGCTTCGATCGCCCCCCAGGCCAGCAGCAACAGCCCACCGAACAGCACGAACAGGCGGTTGCGCAGCGACCAGCCGATCAGTTTCTCGATCATTCCGGCGCCCTCAGTGTGCGTGGCCGTGGCCCATGGCTTCCGGCGTCGCCGCCGCCAGCCGGACCTGCATCGCGCCGCGGCTGACGACGCGCTGGCCGGCCTCCAGCCCCTCGAGTACCTCGTAGCGGTCGCCGTCGCGCAGACCCAGTCGCACCGGCACGCGCGAGAAAGATTCACCGCCACGCATCACGTACACCACCCGCTGGCCGCCGTCGTCGATGACCGCTCCCACCGGCACGCTCAAGCCGCTGCGCATCCCACCGGTAAATACCCGCGCTTCAACGTCCTGGTTGAGCGCGATGTGCGGGCCGGGGTCGTCCATCGCGAAGATCACGGGGACGCTGCGGCTCTCCGGATCGATCATCCCGCCGACCCCGACCAGCCGGCCGTTGTCCGCGGTGCGGATCTCCACCGGGGCGTCGAGCCCGGGTAGCTCGAATGAAGCGCCCGTGGGCGACTCCAGCCGCGCCGCGTCGGCTTCGGAGACGTGTGCCTCGAGCCAGAGCTCGTCGCGGTTGACGATATGGAACAGCAGGTCGCCATCCTCCACCGCGGACCCGTTTGATACGGGCGCGAGCGCGATCATTCCAGCCATCGGTGCCTTGACTGCAATGCCACCACTGCTGCCGCCCAACTGTGACACCCGGTCCCCGGCAGCCTGCAACTGTGCCTGTGCGACTTTCCGTGCAGCGCGGGCCTCCTCCAGGCGACGCTGGGATACCGCCTGCTGTGCATACAGGCGCTCCATGCGCGCCGACTCGGCCTCCGCCAGGGCCGCCTGGCTGCGGGCGGTGGCCAGGTCCGCTTGCAGAGAGGCGACGTCGGTATCGCTGCCCAGTCGGGGGACCAGCATCGCCAGGGTCTGCCCGCGTGCGACGCGGTCGCCCAGTGCAGGGAAGCCGCCGGTCGCGCGCACGGTGCCGGCGGCGGTGGCGACCACCTCGGCGGCGCCGTCGGCGGATGGGCGGATGGTGGCCGGGGCACGCACCGATTCGCGCAGTTCTCTCGGCTGCACCGCTTCGATGGAGAAGTCGGTGGTCCACTGCTGCTCCTTCAGGAAACCGATCTCGCCTTCGGTCGTCCCGGCTGCAGGGCCGGCTTCCAACGCGGCCGTCGCATCGTCGTAGACCGTGACTTCCCCGAGCTCGTGGCGCGCCTCCAGTCCGGGTGCCGTGATGACAAGGCTGAGGTTGCGGCGCCCGGTGGCGCGGGGCAGGACGGTCGGCGCGAAGATGCCGGGAGCGCGCGGCGCGCTGACACGAAAACGCTCGGTGGGCGCGTTCCCGCCGGAGAGGATCACATCGACGGTGCCGGCTTCGACCGGCTTGTAATCCGCGAGCCGGGTGAAGTGCGCCGCGAAGGTCGATTTGGCGCCGGTGACCAGCGGATCGAACTCGACGAACAGCTCCGTCCGGGGGGTGAAATGGGTATGGACCTGCGCCTGCAGATCCGGTGACGCACTCCCGCTCGTGCGGTCGCAGCCGGCCAGCGCCAGTGCGATCAGCGCAGCGGGCAGCATGCGGGTGCGGAGGGAGGCGAGCGAAATCGGGAGGCGGCGCATGGCGGTTCCGTAGTCAATCGGGGGAGCGTCCCGCCCGGGTTCCGGGCGGGACGGATGGATCAATGGCTGTGGTCGGCGTCGTCGCCGTGCGGATGGTCACCTTCCTCTTCGGCGTGGTCCTCGCCGGTGGGGTGGCTGCCGTCGGCGTTGTGCGCGTGGTGATCCTCTGCCGCCGCATCGGCCTCGATGGCCACCGGGGCTTCGTCGCCATACACGGCTTCGGTCTGTGCCGCGGCTTCGGCGGTGGCTGCGGCATCGGCCTGCGGCGTGGCGTCGGTCGGCGTGGTGTCGCTGTTGCATGCAGCCAACAGCAGGGCGACGGCGATGGCGGTGGCGGTGGCGGTGGCGGTGATGCTGATCTTCATGGTCACTCCTTCAGGTGGGTGGGGTTGGGAACGTCGGGGTCGAGGGGGCTCAACAGCTGGAGCTCGAGTAGCGCTTCGAGTGCACGCGACTGCTGGTCCAACGCCTGCTGGATGACATCAGTTTCGGCCTGGTGGGCGTCGAGCAGGCCGACCAGATCGAGCTCGCCTTCGGCGAAGCTGTTGCGGGCGATCGTGGTAAGCCGCGCGGCTTCGGGTACCGCGAATCGCAACAGCGTCCGCGCCGATTCCGAAAGTTGAGCGGCCTCGGCGAGGGCGGCAGCGCGGCGGCCCTCGGTCTGAAGCAAGGCGCGCTGGTATCGGGCTTCGGCCAACTGGGAATCGGCGGCGGCGCGGGCGCGTGCCGCCTGGTTGCGGTCGAACAGGGGCAGCGGCACACCCAGCTCGACGATCATGACGTTGTCGCTGATGCCGGCTTCCTCCACCCGCTTGGTCCCCACGCCAATGTTGAGCGGCAGGGCCAGCCGGCGTTCGGCGCGTGCCTGCGCTGCGGCGTGTTCGCGCCGTGCCTGAAGCACCTCGAGTTCTGCTGATCCGGTTTCGGCGGAAACAGTGGGGAGGGCGGGCAGCGGTGGCGTGGTGTCCAGCTCGGCGGTCAGTGCCGCCTTGCCGATCCAGCCGACAAGATGGGCGCGGGCGGCGCGGGCTTCTGTATCTGCCAGGGCGGCATCGGCCTCGGCCTGGGCGCTGGCCTGGGCGATGCGGCGGCTTTCGTAGCCGGACAGGTCCCCGGCCTGGTGGCGATGTCCGGCGATGTCCGCAAGCGTTGCCAGGCCGGTGGCACTCCGCTGCCAGGAATCCCTGAGCGTTTCGGCAGCGACGGCCCGGGAGTAGGCGCGAAGGACCTCGCCGCGCAGGCGCGCACGTTCGTAGCGGGCGGTCACCTCCGCCGCGCGGATGCCGAGTTCGGCCGCGTCGATGCGCAGTCCGCGGCGGCCCCCCAACTCGATCTCCTGCGAAAGCACCACGCTGGTTTCGCGTCCGTCGCCACCCGGCGCACTGCGGTCGCGCTCCTCCAACAGCTCCAGCTCGGGATTGGACCAGGTGCGCGCGGCCAAGACTTCGCTGCGGGCGTGTCCTACGCCGGCATCCAGCTCCTGTCGGACATGGGGTTGTGACAAAGCGAGCGCCACCGCCTCATCGGCGGTGATGCGCTGCTGGGCGTGGCCGGACAACGCCCAGCACGCAAGCGACAACGCCAACAGGCGTCGCGCCTTGCAACGATGTGGAGACAACACGGGTGACCCTCCGTCCGGATCAATCAGGCAGGTGCGCGGGCGCGGTCGCGGTGCGACCGGGGACAGCGGTCAGGCGATCGGTGGACGGAACGGGAGGTTTGGGGCGTCGTCGGGGAGGCAAAGCCGGTGGAGCTCCGGCAGCAAGGGCTCACAGAGCTCCACGCCGGACATCGCCATCGGCTCGTCGGGCATGGTTACCGTGAGGCTAGCCGCCTGGTGCATCAGGCCGTGCCCACCCGTGGCATGGTCGGGATCAGGATCGGCCACGTCATCGGAATGGTCGTGATGGTGGTGGCCATCGGGTGTCGGGTGACCGTGCCCATGCCCGTCGTCACTGGCACCCATCGCGGCATGCTCGAGGCCGTGAAGTTCGCCTACGGCCGCGAGGGTCGGGCTGACGACCATGGCCAGTACCATCAGCACGAGCAGGGCAGTGCGCAGGCGGCGGCGGTGGCGACGGAGGGCGTGCATGGCCGTCGTAGCCTACTTGCTCCACGCCAGGATCGGCAAACCGACGCGGATTCGGCCTTGGGAGTGCAGTGGGACCGCGGGGTCACTGGTCCGTGGCAGCTTTACCCTCTTTCGTGGCGCCGGCACCCGTAGGCGGGGGCTGTGCGGCCGGCACGTCATCATCTGCGCGCCGGGTCGTCTCGCAGTCCAGCGCAGCCATGGCCTGGTGCTGGCTCAGGAAGACGCGGCCGCTGAGGTGGTCGAGGAAGTGCGAGCGCTGCAGCCGGTCGAAGACCGGGCCTTTGACTTCTGTCAGGTGGAACCGCACGCCGGCCTGTAGGAGCCGTTCGTTGATCACTTCGAGACTGGCCAGTGCGCTGGCGTCGATGTAATTGACCGCCGGACACATCAACACCACGTCACGGATCTCCGGTCGCCGGGCGATCTCGTCGTACAGCCGGTCCTCCAGGTAACGCGCATTGGCGAAGTACAGGCTTTCATCGACACGTACGGACAACACGTGGGCGCTGGTCAGTACGGTGTGGCGCTCGATGTTGCGGAAGTGTTCCGTGCCGGGGACCTGCCCGACAACCGCGATGTGCGGCCGGCTGGTGCGCCACAGGTACAGGGCGATGGACAGCAGCACGCCTGCGACGATGCCTGCTTCCACGCCCACCGCGAGCACGACCAGGATCGTGACGGCCATGGCCGAGAAGTCGCTGCGGGAGTAGCGCCAGGTGTGGCGGACCGTGCCCAGGTCGACCAGTGACAGCACCGCGACGATGATCGTTGCAGCCAGTGCGGCCTGGGGCAGGTTGCGGAACAGCGGCGTGAACAACAACGCGACCAGTGCGATGCCGGCGGCAGTGAAGACACCGGCCAGCTGGGTACGGGCACCGGCGTCGAAGTTGACGACGGAGCGCGCGAAGCCCCCGGTGACCGGATAGCCGCCGGTGAGCGCGGCCGCGACGTTGGCCGAGCCCAGGCCGACCAGCTCCTGGTTCGCATCGATGCGCTCGCGCCGCTTGGCCGCCAGCGTCTGGGAGACGGAGATCGACTCCACGAACCCGACCAGGCTGATCAGCACGGCCGCGGGCAGCAGTTGCGTCCACAGGCCCGCATCAAAGCGGGGGAAGGACAGCGGCGGCAGGCCCGCAGGCACCGCACCCACCACGCGGACGCCACCCTGGGCCAGGTCCCACGCCGCCACTGCCAGCGTGGTGGCGATGATGGCGACCACGGGGCCGGCCTTGGTTGCGAAGTCCGCCGCGCGCACGGGCATGCCAATGCGCAGCAGCAGCGGCTTGAGGCCCTTGCGGACCCAGAACAGGAAGGCGGTCGCGAACAGGCCGATCAGCACGGTTGGAACGTTTGCGGCGGGCAGTGCCCCGACCAGCGCGGGCACCAGCTCGACCAGGGTGTCGCCTTCCAGCCGGATGCCGAGGATGTGCTTGAGCTGGCTCGCCGCGATCAGCACGGCCGAGCCAGTGATGAAGCCGGAGATCACCGGGTGGCTGAGGAACGTCGCCAGGAACCCGAGCCGCAGCACCGCCATGCCCAGCAACACCAGACCCGACAGCAGCGCGAGCACCAGCGCCGCCTCGACATAGCCGGCCGTGCCCGTGGCCGCGATGTCGCCCACCGCTGCGGCGGTCATCAGCGACACCACGGCGACTGGCCCGACCGAGAGCGTGCGGCTGGTGCCGAATGCGGCGTACGCGATGAGGGGCGCGATGCTTGCGTACAGCCCGACCTGAGGGGGCAGCCCGGCGAGCATCGCGTAGGCGAGGCTCTGGGGGATCAGCATCAGCGTGACCACCAGCGCCGCGAACAGATCCTGGCCAAGCGTCGCGCGCCCATAACCGAGCAGCCAGGTGGCGGCTGGCAGCCAGCGCTCAAGGTGGAACAGGTGCTGGGATCCGGGTGTCCTGGGTGTCGTCATGGCAGCCGCAGCGTGGAGGGTGGTTGACAAGTAATTTCCGTGTAGCTAATTTAGTCATTACTAAAGTGAAAAGCAAGGAGCCGCCCATGAACCCTCAGGTCCAGAGCTTCTACGATCCAGCGACGTTCACCTTCACCTACGTGGTCTACGACCGCGATGGCGGCCGGGCTGCGGTTGTCGATCCCGTGCTCGACTACGATTCCGCCTCGGCGCGCACATCGACCGCATCGGCGGATCGCGTGCTTGCGTTCGTGCGCGAACATGCGCTGACGGTGGACTGGATCCTCGAAACACACGCGCATGCCGACCACCTCACCGCGGCCGCACACCTCAAGCGGGAGACCGGTGCGAAGGTGGCGATCGGTCGTGGCATCACCCAGGTGCAGGAGCGCTTCAAGACCCTGTTCGGCCTGGAGCCGGAGTTCCCGACCGATGGCCGCCAGTTCGACCGGCTGTTCGCCGACGGCGACACGTTCACCATCGGCGGGCTCGAAGCGCGGGCGATCGCGACGCCCGGCCATACCGACGACAGCCTGACCTACCTGGTGGGCGATGCGGCTTTCGTGGGCGACACCGTGTTCGCCCCGGATACGGGCACCGCCCGGGTGGACTTTCCCGGCGGTGATGCGCGCAAGCTGTACAGGTCGATCCGCACGCTGTTCGACCTGCCGGCCGACACCCGGCTGTTCCTGTGCCACGACTACCCACCGGACGACCGCGAGGCGCGCGCGCAGAGTTCGCTCGACGAACAGAAGCAGCGCAATGTGCATGTCGGAGGCGAGGCGGAGGAGGAAGCATTCGTGAAAATGAGGACGGAACGGGATGCCGGGCTTGCGGTGCCCAAGCTCATCCTGCCGGCATTGCAGGTGAATATCCGCGCGGGCGAGCTGCCGCCGCCGGACGCGAACGGCATCCGCTACCTGCGGCTGCCCATGAACCAGCTGGGAGGTGACGCGTGACCACGTGGATGATCGCCCTCGCGGGCGGCGTACTGATCGGCCTGTCTGCGACCCTGTTGCTGTGGTTGAACGGCCGGATCGCCGGTGTCAGCGGCATCCTCAACGGCGTTCTGTTCCCGAAGGCCGGCGATGTGTCCTGGCGGGCCATGTTCATGCTGGGCCTGATCGCGGCCGGCGGGCTGTACATGGCGTTGGTGCCGGGTGCACCGCTGCCGCGGACGGACTACTCGCGCGCGGGCCTGGTGGCCGCCGGGCTACTGGTGGGGTTCGGTACGCGCATGGGCAATGGCTGCACCAGCGGCCATGGCGTCTGCGGGCTCGGACGGCTGTCGATGCGTTCGCTTGCGGCGGTCCTGACATTCATGGCGACCGCAGTGGCGACCACGTTCGTCGTGCGGCACGTCTGGAGCTGATGATGAAAAAGTTCTCGTTTGCCGCCCTGCTGTCGGGCGCGCTGTTCGGACTGGGTCTTGCGATGTCCGGCATGACCGATCCCCGCCGCGTGCTGGGCTTCCTGGATGTGTTCGGCGAGTTCGACCCGACCCTGGCCTTCGTCCTCGGCGGTGCCGTGGCCACTACAACGCTTCTGTTCCGTTTCGTGCTGCGCCGTGGCAGCCCGGTGCTCGCCGACACCTTCCAGCTGTCGAACCTGAAGCACGTCGATGCCAGGCTGCTCGGTGGCGCCGCCCTGTTCGGGATCGGCTGGGGCATCGCCGGCTACTGCCCGGGCCCCGCGCTCGCCGGTCTGGGCATCGGCTCGACCGAAGCACTGTGGTTCGTGCCGGCCATGCTGGCTGGCATCCTGTTGCATCGCCTCGTCAATCGCGCCTGAGGCGATTGGCGCGGGGCGGAATGCGCGAAAAAGCGGAGCGCTTGGCCCGTCGAAGGATTACCCGGTCCGCTGCAGCAACGCGTACTCGAAAGCCTGCTCGTTGCCGTCCGGCGTGCGGTGGAGCTCCCGTCGGCAGTCCAGCAACTTGAAGCCTCGGCCCAACAACCGCGCGACGTCCTGCGCGGAGCGGCGGGCGACGTCCAATCCACTGCAGCGGACCGGGCCGTCGGGAGCGAACCCGCCGATGATGGCGTGTCCGCCGACCACCAGCGCGTGAGTGGCTTGGCGGACGTACGCCGCTACCTGCTCCTGCCGGGTAAGGAAGTGCAGCACGGCGCGGTCGTGCCAGTGGCTGTATTCGCCATCAGGTAGTGCCAGGCTCGTCACGTCCCCGGCCATCCACTGGACCGTGCGTGCCCGGGGCCCGAGCCGCGCGCGGGCGATGTCCAGCGCGGCCAAAGACAGATCCAGCACGGTGACCTGGTTCACGCCTCTCGCCAGGAGGTCGTCCACCAGCGTCGATGCGCCGCCACCCACGTCGATGATGCGACTGTCGGAGGAGAGGCCAGCCTGCTCAAGAAGCGCGAGCGACGTCTCCAGGTGCTCGCGGTGCCAACTGACAGAGTCACTGGCCTTCGTCCGGTAGACGTTTTCCCAGTGGACTTCGGCGTCGCGCGGTCCGTTCGTATGCATGGCGAAGCGCTTGAGGATTGGGGGGCATTCCGTGGTTGATACCACCACCAGCCGGCGTATCCTGGAAATCGCCCTCTGCTTGAGCTCACATGCCCGGGACTACGCTAGTCCTCGACTTATTAAGAGGCAACCCCATGTCTTCAAACGCAACCATGCAACGGGCGATCGTGCTGAACTCCCGCCCTGTAGGCGCACCCACGCCCGATAACTTCCGACTGCGCGAAACACCACTGCCCGAGCCAGCCGACGGAGAGCTGCTGCTGCGTACCCTGTATCTCTCACTTGACCCGTACATGCGTGGTCGAATGAGCGAGGCCAAGTCGTACGCCGAACCCATGGCTATCGGTGACGTGATGGTCGGTGGCACCGTGTCGCGGGTGCTGGTTTCCAGGCATCCGGACTTCAAGGAAGGCGACCTGGTGCTCGGCTTCAGCGGCTGGCGAGACCATGCCCTGTCTGATGGCACCGGCCTGAGCAAGCTGGACCGGAACATGCAGGCGCCGTCGCTCGCGCTTGGCGTGTTGGGCATGCCCGGCTTCACCGCCTACATGGGCCTTCTCGACATCGGGAAACCAGAAGCCGGTGAAACCGTGGTCGTGGCTGCGGCCAGCGGCGCGGTGGGCTCGGTGGTCGGCCAGATTGCCAAACTCAAGGGTTGTCGCAGCGTAGGAATCGCCGGGGGGGCGGAAAAATGTCGCTACGTGGTCGAGGAACTGGGCTTTGATGCCTGCATCGACCATCGGGGCGCAGACTTTGACGCCGAGTTGGCTGCTGCGTGCCCCGATGGCATCGACGTGTATTTCGAGAATGTCGGCGGCGCGGTGTTCGATGCGGTATTGCCGTTGCTCAATACCTCGGCGCGTGTGCCGGTATGTGGCCTCATTGCCAACTACAACGCCACCGAGCTTCCCGCCGGACCGGATCGCCTCGGCTTGCTCATGGGCAACATTTTGTCCAAGCGCATGCGTGTGCAGGGATTTATCATCTTTGATGATTACGGCGATCGCTACGGTGAATTCATTGAGCAGATGGGTCAATGGGTACAGGCCGGCAAGATCAAGTTCCGCGAAGACATCGCCGACGGTCTCGATCAGGCGCCACGTGCCTTCATCGGCATGTTCAATGGCAGCAATTTCGGCAAACTGGTGGTTCGTGTTGCCAGCGAATGACGCATGACGGGGTCACGGTTTTCGGGGCGCTGTACCAGCAGTGGGCGCCTTGGCCCTGCACCTGGCGACCCAGGCTGATGTCCACGATCTTCGCCGAGGTCGCCCGGGCATTCAGTGTCCGGCGACCTCGGTTCCGATCCCGCCCGCTGCGGCAGAACAAGCAGGCGACTTGATGGTCGGTCTTGGCCGGGAGCGGTCGTCGCCTGGCAGCGACCGCTCCGTCGTGGTTCAACGCATTCGCTGGCGGATTTGCTCCCATAGGCGCCGACGCGCTTGATAGGCGCTGACGCCAAGCAGCAGGGCGGCCACCCAGATGGTTCCCTCGGTGGTGACCGCGGCGAGGGTCGCCAGCACCAGCATCGTCGAGGTATCGACCTCCATCCCGATGCCGACAGCCAGCGCCACCCATGACAACACACACGCGGCGCCGGCCAGCTTGATCCACATCCACTTGCGCCGCACGGCCGGTTGCGACTCCGCCATCGCGGCGTTCTCCGGGCCGCTCTCTTCGCGCGTGCGAAGGTCTGCGGCAGGAAGGCTTCGGGCTTGTGCTTCGTGTTTCATGGTCATTCTCCCTTGAGTTGATCGAGCGTGGCGGTGGTGAGGAACTCGCCGTCGAGCACGACGGCATGGATGTCGCGGGTGTGCTGGATGTCGTCCAGCGGATTGGCGTCGAGCACCAGCAGGTCAGCCTCGTACGCGGGCGCGATCCGCCCGAGCCGATCGCCGGCGCCGAGTGCGTCGGCGGCATTGCGCGTTCCGGCCAGGAGCAGCCGCTCGTTGGGAACACCGGCCTCTGCCAGCAGTTGCATCTCGCGGTGCAGGCTGATGCCCGGGGCGATCCACGGGTTGCTCATGTCGGTGCCCAGGGTCATGCGTGCATCGGTGGCATACAGCCGCGCGGCCATGCGCTGCACCTTCGGCCAGACGTCGCGGGCACGCTGGAAGTCTTCGGGCTGCCAGCCGATGGCGAAGGTGAACCATTCGTTCCAGTGGGCCAGCAGCTTGGGATGGGCGTACCGGCGGGCGTCGTCCTTGTGGACGTTGTCCTGGTCCTGGACGAAGGCGGCATGGAAGGCGACGAGGGTGGCGTCGAACACCGGGCGGTGCCTCCGGTACGCCGCGACCAGCCCGTCCGCCTGCGGGCCTTCCGGGTCGAAGTGCTCCCACCACTCGAAGAACGAGTACGTACCGCCACGGGCGGTGGCCTGCCATGCCGCGCGCTGCTCCGGTGTCAGCAGGTCCGGGCTCACCGGCATCAGGTGGACGATGCCATCCAGCCCCATCTCCAGTGCGTCCGTCCAGGCGATGCTCTCGAGATGCGCGATGGCGGGGCGGCCGTGCCGGTGCGCAGCGTCGATACCGGCTTTCAGTAGTTCGGGGGACAGGCCGGTGTAGAGCTTGATCCAGTCGGCGCCAGACTCGACCTGTGCGCTTACCACCTGCTCCATTTCCTCGGCGCTGTGCACTGCGGTGGCCAGCCCGGGCAGCCCGGCGTTGTTGATGACCGGCCCGGCGTCGAAGCTTTCCGGACCGACCATCTCGCCGTTGGCCAGCCGCTGCTTGTAGCGGGCGGCCGCCTGCAGGTCCCCGGCCGGATTGCGCACGGTGGTGACGCCGAACGCGACCAGCCGCCTGGCGTTGTGCTCGGCGATGTCGTCATCGGGCAGGGCCTGCATCACAACCTCGCCGTGCTCCTGCTTGATCTCCATCGGCCCCAGCGTGAGGTGCGCGTGCATGTCGATCAGGCCGGGCATCAGATAGCGGCCCTCCAGATCGTTGGGGCGGGCACCGCGCAGGCAGGCGGGATCCCCGGCTGCGGTGATGGTGGCGATGGCGGCGCCTTCCACGCGTACACAGCGGAGCGCGCTGACGCGGTTGTCTTCGGCTTCGACGATGTGCACATTGTCGAGCGCCAACGGTGCGCCGCCGGATGGCGCATTGGCCAGTGCGGGGGGCGGTGCGCACAACGCCGCGGGAAGCAGCAGGCTTGCGAGAGTAGAACGTTGCATCAGGTGTGTCCTTTCCAGTGGGATCGCCCAATGAGTGGCGGCCAGCAGGGAATTTCTTACGCAAAAAAGAAAAATTGTTTCGATGTAAGAAATGCGCCGCCCGCTGCGACTGAGGGTTTGCTGGCCATCCCTTTGGTCGCCGATCGATCCACTCCACACACCACTGCATGCACCCACTCTGGCCACAGGTAAAAGCTTTCCATCCGCAGCTGTGGCGCGCGGTGTGCGGCTATGAACTCAACCCCGCCGTCCGCGAGGAGTTGCTGCAGGAGGTGTTGCTCGCCATCTGGGAGAGCCTCCCTCGGCTGCGCGAGGCGGACAGGCTGTTGCCGTTCGTGTTGCGCATCGCGCACAACCTGGGTGCCAGCCACGTGCGCGCGGAGACACGGATGGCGACACCTGTTCCGTTCGACGATGCGCTGCACGATGTCGCGGACCCGGCCACGGCCGATGCGTGCGCGCGTACCCAATGGCTGTTCGAGGCGCTGGCCACGCTGCCACTCAAGTTGCGGCAGGTACTGATGCTGCAGCTGGAAGGCTTCGACTACCAGGAGATCGCCGACATGCTGGGCATCAGTCCTGAGAACGTCGGCGTGCGCCTGCATCGCGCCCGAGATCGCCTGAAGTCCCTGTCAAAAGAAGAGGGCATCCAATGAATTTCGATGATCTGTTGAAAGATGCCTGGCAGGGCCAGGCGCAAGCCCCGGTCCAGCAGGACCTGACCCGCCGCGTGCGCCGGCGCCAGTTGCGGCTGCGCCTGCTGCGCACGCTGGAAGTGGCGCTAACGGTCATCGCCGTGCTGGTGTTCGGCCAGGCGCTGCTCAGTGGCCGGGTCGATCCCGCGCACTGGCTGTTGATGCCGTTCTTCCTGGCGTTCCTGCCGATGGCGTGGATCTTCGTCCTGCGCTCGCCGCGGCGGCATGCGGCCGACGCCACCGGCAGCGCCAGCACCTATGCACGGGTCCGGCTTGCGCAGCTGCGCACCGGCCTGCGCGACCTGTGGCTGGCGCGGACCACGGCGTGGGTGCTGCTGGCGTATGCGCTGGTGGTAAATGTTGGCGTCTGGCTGCTGGCCGGCGCGGCGTGGCGCGAGGCGGGGCTGGCCCTGCTGGTCATGGCCGTCGCGTCCCTGGGGGTGACCCTCTGGCTGAGCCGTACGCTGCGCCAGCGGTGGCTTCGGGAGTACCGTTCGGTCCGGCGGCTTACCGGCGGCTGACGGCGCACGAGGCCACGGTGGCCGGCGCGGCCGGGAACCAGCGCGCCGTGCGATTGGCAAAGGCCACGAGCGACAGCATCACCGGCACCTCGACCAGGACGCCGACGACGGTGACCAGCGCCGCGCCCGAGTTGAGGCCGAACAGGCCGATGGCCACCGCGACCGCCAGCTCGAAGAAGTTGGAGGTGCCGATCAGGGCGCAGGGCGCCGCCACGTTGAAGGGTACTTTCCAGAGCTTCGCCGCCCCGTAGGCCAGGGCGAACATGCCGTAGGACTGGATCAGCAGCGGCACCGCGATCAGTGCGATCAGCAACGGCTGGTCGAGGATGCCCCGCCCCTGGAACCCGAACAGCAGGACAACCGTTCCCAGCAGCCCAAGGATCGACAACGGCTTGATGCGGCCAGTGAAGCGCGAGACCGCGGCATCGGCCTGCGCCGGATCCGCGGCATTGCGGCTGAGATGCCTTCGGGTGATGACGCCTGCGATCAACGGAATCAACACATACAACCCAACGGACAGGATCAGCGTGGCCCAGGGCACCTGGATGTCGGTCACCCCCAACAACAGGGCCACGATCGGTGCGAACGCGAAGATCATGATCACGTCGTTGAGCGCCACCTGCGCCAGCGTGTAGGCGGCGTCCCCCCGGGTCAGTTGCGACCAGACGAACACCATGGCGGTGCACGGTGCAGCGCCGAGCAGGATCAGCCCTGCGATGTACTGGCCGGCGTTCGCGGGATCGATCAGGTCGACGAAGAAGTAGTGGAAGAACAGTACGCCCAGTCCAGCCATCGTGAACGGCTTGACCAGCCAGTTCACCACCAGCGTGATGATCAAGCCCTTCGGGCGTTCGTGGATGCGCCTCAGGCTGGAGAAGTCCACCGAGACCATCATGGGATAGACCATGAACCAGATCAGGATCGCGACGATGAAGTTGACCGAGCCGTACTCGAACGCCGCCAGTGTCTGGAACAGGCCCGGCGCCAGGTTGCCCAAGGCGATGCCGGTAGCGATGCAGGCCGCGACCCACAGACTCAGGTAGCGCTCGAAGAAGCCAATAGGGGACGCGGTGCTCACACTTTCTCTCTTCTCTACTGTTTGCGTGCCATCGCCTCGAACACGCCATCGCGGCGCACCCAGGCGTGGTACAGCGCCGCCGCGAGGTGCAGCAGGATCACCGCGAACAGGGTGTAGCCGAGCAGGCCATGGGCGCCGCGGAGCCACGCGTAGAGGGTGGGATCATGCGGCACCAGGGCCGGCAATTGCAGCGCACCGACCATCTGCACCGGATAACCGCCTGCCGAAAGCATCGTCCAGCCCAGCAGCGGCATCGCGAACATCAGTCCGTACAGCACCCAGTGCGAAGCCTTGGCGGCGAAAGCCTGCAGCCGGGGCATGTCCGCCGGCAGTGGCGGGGGCGGACTGCGCCAGCGGTTGGCCAGCCGGATCACCGCCAGCACCAGGATCAACGCACCCAGCGGGCGGTGCAGATCGACCAGCACCGGGCGTAGCGTCACCGACGCGACCATCCCGACACCGATGAAGAGCATCGCCAGGATCAGCACGGCCATCCCCCAATGCAGCAGCCGCGCGAGACCATCGAAGTGACCGTGGCGGTTCATGGCTGGGCCTCCGGCGCGGTGTCGGTGGGCTTCGGGGGTGTCAGGCCCTGTGCGGTCTCGCGTTCGCGACGGTTGAACGACACTGCGTAGGCGGCAGCGCGTGCGGCCAGGATCGGATCATCCGACAGGGCGATGCCTTCCGGCACGATGGTCGGGTCGTAGTTCACGTCCCGGCATGGCCCCGTCTCCTGCGACTGGCTGTTTTCGAGCACCACCACCCCGACCACGTGGCGCGGGCGATCCTCGGGCCACGGCTGTGAGGGGTCGGCCACCGGATCGCCCGGGCCCGCCTCGGTCACGACCATGTCCCACCGCAGGGGCCCGTCCTGCAGCCGCGTCTCGAGATCACTGGCGAGGTAATCGGGTTCGGCCTGCTGGCGCTCCACTTCGCCCAGTGGTTCGAACGGCGCCTGCGGCTCCATCGACCAGCGCACGAAACGTGATCCACCGTCGGCATCCTCGAAGCGGAACGCGTTGATGCCGTTGTAGGTGGTGTTGGCCCAGCTGCTCGACCATGGCGCCGACTTCGCCCAGGCCTGGAACCGCGCGGCCTCCGGATGCTCGGCCAGGAACGCCGCCATCTTCTCCGGGTCCGGCTTGCCCGTGGCCGGATCGGGGCGCGATGCCAGCATCTGGTGGTGGAAACCCTCCAGCGAGGACACCGCGAAGAACGGGAAGCTGTTCATCGCCATCCGCCACTCCTGCCCATCGTCGGCCGTGAGCACCAGCGCCATGCTGCGCACGCGCGCCTGCGCCTCCGCTCCGTGCGGATCGCCACCGCCAATCGACATCCGCCCCTGGACCCGCGTGCGCGGCTGGCTGAAGACGCTGGCGCGCGACAGCGCCCGGGCCTGCGCGGTCGGCTCGAAATAGCCCGCGACGCAGACCCCCTTGCTGTGCGCGCGACGGAAGCCGGGATTCAGCCCGCCGACCTCGATATCGTCGACCAGGCGCGGGGCCGTCAGGCGCGTCCCAATCCAGCCGGCGGCCCACGCGAAGGCAGTGGCGAGCACGGCCACGATGGCGGCGATGGCGACGAATGCAGGCCAGCGGGATGGCGGCCGCGGGGGCGTGGGGGGTGCGGGGGGCAGGGTGGACATGGGGGGCTCCGGGAGTGCGGAGACCGTAGCAGGGCATCTGGCAGCAATGCGTGTTCCGGTAGCTGCGGCAGGCGTTCAAGAAGCGGTCGGGTTGGCCGAGCCGCTACATGGGGGCGCCCGAATCACTGGCCTGCGAGATCAACGCGACACATATCTACGGAGCGGGCGCCAAGCACAGAGACACCGCCAGCAGTGATATCGACCTGGTGATCCGATCGGGAGGGACGAAGCCCATGCCTTCTGCCTGGCTGCACCGGCGGGATATGCGGGCGTAGCTGCTGGGGAAGGTACTCCGCAGGTAGCTCGCGACTACCCGCCCTTAAGGAAGAACGCCCCGCCAACCTGGCGGGGCAAGTACAAAGTGAATCCGCTGCGACTACCAGTCGCTGTCTTCCTGAGCAGCCGGCACTGTGGGTTGGGCCACCGGCGAGGAACTGGCTCTCCGCATGGGCGCAGCGGCCGCATCAGCTACTGCCGGTGGAGACTCGGGGGCAGAAGTTGCAGCCTTCGCCAAGCCACGCAGCTCGACCATGCCAGGGCTGAAGCTCGAGAGACTCGCAGGTACGTTTCCTTCGATGGTGCCGTAGGACGTTTGACCAGCGACCCGGTCCACCATGATCACGCAACACGGGATTTCCATGCGGCCCAAGGACCGGCCGGTTTGCGGATCCGACAGCTCCTGCCCCAGAACTACGGCTTCATACCGTTCGCCAACCGCCAAGCTCTGGCCTCCCTGGCTGAGCACCACCTGGTCGCCCATCAGTGCGATCACCGACACCGGGAAGATCTCGGCGACGATGGTTTTGGTCATCTGACCAGACAGGGAGCTCATCATCTCTGTTGCCAAACCGACGCCGTCAATGCTCCTGGGCAGAGTACTCGCGCCCGTTGCAGGCAACTCGTGCGAGAACGTTTCCGACAGCACCACTTCACCGGTTGTCGCATTGATCAGGCGCAACGAAATCCGCCCACCACCCGCATAAGACACCAGCTCCCGGTCAGACATACGCAGTTTGCGACTGGAGCGTGGATAGGCGAAGCGTTCGATCGTGGGCACAAGGATGAGATCCGTAGCCAACCGCTGACCAAGTCGAGCGACTTCTTCTTTACGGGCGTTGCCTGAATTGATGAAGTCCACTTCATCCTGCAGTTCATCGCCAAACTCACGATCCAGTACCTGGAACCGGTCCGTCTGGGTCAGGGCATCGGACAGCCGCCCACGGATCTCGGCGGCGACGGATGACGCGTCGATGTGTCCGTCACCCACCTGGTACCGGGCCGAACCGACCCGGGGAGCAGTGATCGCGATCGATGGACGGCCGTCGTCCTTCGGGCCCACGAACTTCGCGACCTCCGCCTTGACCCGCACCTTCCAGTAGCGGCTCATGCCGCGCTCCGTTTCACTCACCTCGAGTTTGTCGCCGAACCAGCCGCCAAGGCTCGCAGCGGCATTGAATTCCCGCTCGTAGTCGACCCGCTCGATTTCCTCGCTCGAGACAACGGAGAAACTGCGGACCGCCCCATCGGAGGAAGAGACCACGACGTCGGCGTAGGCGTCGGAATCCACGCCCAGTGAGCCAAGGCCGTCCACGCGGATGTCCACCCCCGCCGATAGCGCCGCGGATGAGGATGAAACACGGCGTCCATTGACCTGCGCAATCGCCTGGTCGAGGCCACGCAATGCGGCGATGTTCGGTGTGGGGCCGACCCCCTCCGCCTCGACGGTGACCGCTTCCACGCCCCCGAAATCGGGGTTGTCACGGAAGGTTGGTGCAGCGGTTTCCGCAGGCACTGCTCCATCAGGCGCATCTGGTTCTTCCTGCTGCTGACACGCGGATGTCACAGTCAGCATCAGCGCGGTCGTGCTGGCGATGATCAGCCGGCGCATGGGTCAGAGCCCGTCGAGGGCGGCGGTGGCGTTCTCGGGCGCCTCGATGTTGTTGCGCTTCGCATATGCAAGGAGCGAGCGGGTCGTGGTGCCTAGGTTCTTGACGTAGCCCGGGATCTCCTTGCCCACGTACAGGGCGCTGCGTGCCTGGCCGATCAGCATCAAGGGATTGGAGGTGGCCGAACTGGTGAAGGCGGACGCTTCGCCCACCAGGTGGCGGGCACCCGCAAGTGCGGCCAGGTAGCCGACGAGCCCTTCGGTAAACTTTGCACGCGCCTCGACAGACAGCTCCGGCTGGTCCTCCATTGCCTGGTCGATCGCTGCCTGCATGGCTTCCGAGTACTCGCGGGTCTTCTTCATTGCGTCATGGTCCAGTTGGCCCGACGCCATCGCCTGCTGGGTCGCCTGCGCTTCGGCCAATTGATCCTTCAGTCCCAGTGCCTCGCCGAGGGTGCTCTGCGCGTTGATCAGCAGCGCCTGCGACTGGCTGAAACTGACGATGAGCGAATCCGCGCTGGGTGCGGCAGCCGCCTGGGCCGGGTCGGCATTCTTGCCGAACAACTTGCCCAGCTGTGCGTGGGCGGGCAGGGAGGCGGACGCAGCCAGGATCACGGTGAGCGCGGTGGCAATCTTCTTCATGTGGATCTCCTTCGTAGTTGGATGTGGCAGTTAGTGCACCGCGCGGACGTTCAACTCATCCACCATGGTCTGTGCTGTTCTTTCAGCGGCAATGCTCAAGGCGTTGGTACGGGCTTCCATTTCGCTGCGGCCGAGCCCTGCGAATTGCACAGGCCCCACCGATGAGATGGTCCGGGGGAAGCGGCCGCGCACATCCAGGACCTTTCCAGTCACCGTCACGTACACGCGGACGTTCCCACTGACCGGGTCGGTGTCACGCATGCCGACATCCAGCGTGCCGAAGGCCAGGTAGGGAATGCCGGCAGTACGAACGCCGGCAACGGTGGATCGCAGCACCTCCGGTGACAGGTCGTCGCCGGCACTGAAGTCACTCCGTACCCGCTCGACGCTCAACTGGCCACCACTTTCGGCTTCGACGTATTCGGCTTCGACCATTTCGTAGCCAGCGCCGCTGAATACCCCGGTCATTGCCGTGTTGATCTCGCCCGCGTTCGTGACCTTCCAGGCGACGTTGTCGGCGCGCTGGGTGACGCTGCCACCGGTTTCCGTTGTCACGGAGCTGCTCGCGTTGCTCGAAGCCTGTTGCGTGATCGACCCCGAGGTGCCGATGCTGCCGCCGCCGATGCTTTCGCCTTCGCGGGTGCGTTCACTGAAGCTGCCGCTGGCATCGCCGGAGGCTTTCACGTCAGCGCGGTGATAATCGCGCGCCCGGAAGGTCTGGACGCTGTCCTGCATGCGCGCCACGAACAACGCAGTGACGAGTGAGCGATCGCCCATGGATGCAGTGGCGGTGGCGGAACCGGCGTCAAGCTCGGCCCGGAGAAGCGTCGCATTGACCTCGGCCCTGACCACCACCGTGTAGGTGTTCGCCTTCTTGTCTTCCGATTCATTGAGAACGGTCGAGCCCAGGACGAACTGGTCGAGCCGGGCCCCGAACTCCTCCCTACGGCTCGCAAATACCTTGGCCTTGGCCACCCATGTTTCAGCAACATGCGATTCGAGCGCGGAGAGCGTGGCCCGGCGCATTGCCTCCTGCCGCTCATCCGGGCTCAGCCGGCCGCTGTAGGACACGGTGGCCATCCCCTTGCTGCTTACCACCTGTGCAAGGGCGGGTAACGCGCATAGGGCAGCCAGCACGCATACCGCGATGCGCAGGCGAAATGTCATCTGCATTGGTCGATCAACTCCTTCAGTGATTTCAGTTGCTTGTTGAACAGGCGGCCGCCGGGCTGCTCGCGGGCCCAGTCGTTGTTTTCCCCCGCCGAAGCCACCGCCAGGGAAGACAGGCCGGCAAGCAAGGTTTCGTAGTAGGCGGCGCCGGTGTCCACCCGGTCCTGCGAGGCCGGAATGGTCTTGGTGGCGCCCTGTCGCAGTGGCTGGTCGAAAAAGACCTGCGCCGACAGCGGCTCCTCCACCCGGACATCGAAGAAGGCGCCGTAGAGCTGCTGCCGGAAGGCGGGCGTCTGCTTGAGCGTCTTCTCGCGGAAGTCGCTGATTTCAAGTGCAATGGTGTAGTCGGCGTCGGGTATCGAGAGGTTGTAGACCGAGCCGTCCGCGAACCGGGCCGACATCGCACCGGCAATTGCCTGGCCGGACTGGTATGGCAACAGCGGCAATCGAAGCCTTGCGGCGAGGATCTTGCTGAACTCGTGACCGATGAGGTCGCCATCGACGCTGGCTGGAAGACGCTGTGCCAGTGCGTCCGGCAGGTGGACGCTCGTGATCTGCAAGCGCCGGGCCGAAGCGGAAGGCAGCGTCAGGCCGGCGAGTTCCTCCGCCAGTGCCAACGGCAAGCCCGAGGCGCGCCCGTCGAACAGAATGTCGTGGGCGATCTGCTGCTTCCGGGCCTCGCTGGGAGGCTCGGGTAGCAGCTCTATCCGCTGCAGTGTGAGCGGGTATGAAAAGAGTACCTGGCGCTCCTCGAAGTCAAAGAAGAGCGCTTGCCCGGCCAGTTCAAACAACAGCTTGTACTGGCCGGCGAGCGGTTCGACCACCACCGTTTCACGGTCGATGGCGACAGCCATTGCTACGGCACTGCCGGTGCCGTCGAGGCTTGCGAGAGTGCCGGCTTCCACCATGAAGTTGGCAGGAGGACGGTCGGAGAGCGCCTGCAGAAGCTGTGCGTTGAGTGCGAGATCCCCTCGGGAGGAAATCGCAGCCTGGGTGTAAGGAGCCCTCGTGCCGGCCTGGTCAGCAGCGCCCGTATAGGCGATGCCTGCGAAATGCACGGTCGGCTTGCCGCCCTGTGCGGCAGCGATGCCAGCGAACCCGAGAAACAACAGCCCGCAGCAAGCCATGCGCGGCCAGCTGGCCGCGAATCGTGGATTCATCAATTTCCCCCTGTTGCCCGCCGAGCACGGTGGGCGGCGAAAACTGTATAGGAGTTTTCGCTTGCATCACATAGCTTTTTAGGGCAGGTGTGCGGGCTGGTTGCGGCAGGAAGTGCCGTGATCAGCCAGTACTGCGGATGCCGGGACCCGGCCCGTTCTGTCGTTAACGAGCCCGGAGGCTGACAACACGGGGGCGGCAAGGCTGGTTTGACGTGAATTAGAGAAGTTAGCCCTGCTCTGTAATTTGCCTAATGCCCTCATAGGCTCGATTCGCAGGACGTCGAGGTCGACGATGTTTGACAGCTTCATGCGGGCGGATCATGCCGGGGGACGACTGGCGGACCGGGTAACGGGGTGGAGTTACCTCGTATGATCTGACGTGAAGCATGTCTGCCAGATCACCCCGGGGCCCATGAACCAAACCTCCCTCTCCAGCTTCATCTGGTCGGTTGCCGACCTCCTGCGTGGCAACTACAAACCGCACGAGTACGGCCGCTTCATCCTGCCGTTCACGGTGCTGCGCCGCCTGGATTGCGTACTGGCGCCCAACAAGGACAAGGTGCTCGCCGAGTTCAAGAAGAAGACTGACGCCGGCATCAACCCCGACCCGTTCCTGCGACGCATGGTCGGCGACGCGCGCTTCTACAACACTTCGCCGATGGACCTGCCCAAGCTGCTGGGCGATCAGGACCACATCCGCCAGAACCTCTACGCCTACGTGCAGGGCTTCTCGCCGGAGGCGCGAGACATCTTTGAGCGGTTCGACTTCTACACCCAAGTCGAGCGGCTGGCCAAGGACAAGCTGCTGTACCTGGTCACCGAGAAGTTCGCCAACATCGACCTGCACCCGGACCGCGTGGACAACGCGCAGATGGGGCACGTGTTCGAGGAGCTGATCCGCAAGTTCGCCGAGCTGTCCAACGAGACCGCCGGCGAGCACTTCACCCCGCGTGAAGTCATCCGGCTGATGGTCAACCTGATCTTCATCGAGGATGACGACGTGCTGACGCCCGGCAGCGCCGTGGTGCGCACCATCTACGATCCAACGGCCGGCACAGGCGGCATGTTGTCGGTGGCCGCCGAGCACCTTATGGAGCACAACCCGGCAGCGCGGCTCACCCTGTACGGGCAGGAGCTCAACGACGAGTCCTACGCCATCTGCAAGGCCGATATGCTGATCCGCGGGCAGGACGTGGACAACATCGTGCCTGGCAACACGCTCAGCGAGGACGGCTTCACCCACCGCAAGTTCGACTACATGCTGTCCAACCCGCCGTTCGGCGTGGAGTGGAAGAAGGTGCAGAAGGCCGTGCGCGACGAGCACGAGCAGAAGGGCTTCGATGGCCGCTTCGGCCCCGGCCTGCCGCGCGTGTCAGACGGCTCGATGCTGTTCCTGCTGCACCTGGTGTCGAAGATGGCGCCGGTGGTCAACGGGGAGGGCGGCAGCCGCTTCGGCATCGTGCTCAACGGCTCGCCGCTGTTTACGGGTGGCGCCGGCAGCGGCGAGAGCGAGATCCGCCGCTACCTGCTGGAGAGCGACCTGGTCGAGGCCATCATCGGCCTGCCGACCGACATGTTCTACAACACCGGTATCGCCACCTACGTGTGGATCGTCAGCAACAAGAAGCCCGAGGACCGCCGCGGGCAGGTGCAGCTGATCGACGCCAGCGACTTCTGGCGCAAGATGCGCAAGAGCCTGGGCAGCAAGCGCAAGGAGATGGGCGAGGACGACATTGCCCTCGTCACCCGGCTGTTTGGCGACTTCACCGAGGCCGAGCGCGTCACCCTGCTGGATGCTGACGGCCGCGAGGTGGAGCAGCGCATCGTCACTGGCACCGACAGCCCGCCGGTGGCGCCCGAGGGCGGCAAGCTGAAACGCGTGCCGATCTCCCGCATTTTCGACAACGAAGCCTTCGGCTACACCACCATCACCGTCGAGCGCCCGCTGCGCGACGAGGCCGGCAACGTCGTCAAGTTCGAGAAGGGTAAGCAGAAGGGCCAGCCGCAGCCCGACAGCAGCCTGCGCGATACCGAGAACGTGCCGCTGGGCGAGGACATCAAGGCGTACTTCGAGCGCGAGGTGCTGCCGCACGCGCCGGATGCGTGGATCGACGAGGGCAAGACCAAGGTTGGCTACGAGATCCCGTTCAACCGCCACTTCTACGTGTTCGAGCCGCCGCGCGCGCTGGAGGAGATCGACGCCGAGCTGAAGCAGGTGGCCGGCAACATCATGCGGATGCTGGGGGAGCTGGCGGAATGAGTCTGCCGAGGTATCCGGAGTACAAGGACAGTGGTGTTGAATGGATAGGAGATATCCCATCCCACTGGGCGGCCACCCCGATCAGCATGCTGGCAACGTTGAACGATGAGACGCTCCCGGAATCCACCGACGCGGAGCTAGAGATCGAGTACGTCGATATCGGAAGCGTGAGCCTCACCGGAGGGATTGAACGCAGCGAAGCCCTGACGTTTTCCAATGCACCGTCGCGGGCACGGCGTATTGTTCGCGATGGTGACGTGCTGGTATCGACAGTTCGAACGTATCTCAAGGCGATTGCCCCGGTGGTTTCGCCAGCGCCGAACCTCATCGCCTCCACAGGTTTTGCGGTGGTGCGCCCAAAATCGGGCCAGTACTCCGGGTATTTAAAGTACGGACTTCAATGCGAAGCATTCGTTCACCAGGTCATCGCGCGATCTACTGGGGTCAGCTATCCAGCGATCAACGCTTCTGATCTTGCTCGCATCCCCCTGTGGACTCCTTCGTTCGGAGAGCAACATGCGATAGCAAGTTTTCTCGACCGCGAAACCGCCAAGATCGACGCACTGATCGCCGAGCAGGAAAAGCTGCTGGCACTGCTGGCCGAAAAGCGCCAGGCCACCATCTCCCGCGCCGTCACCCGCGGCCTCGACGCCAACGCCCCCATGATGGAATCCGGCACCCCGTGGCTGGGCAGGGTGCCGGCGCATTGGGAGGTGAGGCCGTTGAAGAAGGTGATCGCGAGCGCCAAGGCTGGTCCGTTCGGATCAGCACTCACGAAAGACATGTACTGCGCTAGTGGCTATCGCGTCTACGGGCAGGAGCAGGTAATTCCTGCAGATTTCACGCTGGGCGATTATTTCATCGGCAGTGAGAAGTACTCAGAGCTTCAGCAGTATGCCGTCACACCAGGCGATATCTTGATCAGCTGCGTTGGGACATTCGGAAAAGTCGCCATCGTTCCAGAAGGGATTCATCCCGGCGTGATCAATCCTCGCCTCATTCGTTTACGTTCGAGGTCGCATGTCCTGGCTGAGTTCTTGGTTACGGTCCTCCGTAGCAACATTGTGTTCGAGCAATTCTCGCTGCTCAGTCGTGGCGGGACGATGGACGTGATCAACATCGGCACGCTGAATGGGATTCAAATTGCTGTGCCGCCGCTTTCTGAGCAAGGGGCCGTCTGTGACTTCGTGGTCGCAGAATGCGCAAGGATTGATCGGCTTGGGGCAGAAGCGAAGCGGTCGGCGAGTTTGTTGCGGGAGCGCCGAACCGCCCTGATCGCTGCTGCCGTCACCGGCCAGATTGACGTGCGCGGTGCAGTGGAGGCGGAGGCGGCGTGACCGATCCTTGGCTCCGCGATGTCCTCGCAGTGTTCCGCGCACTGGCCGACCCCAGGCTTGAAAGCGCGATCCCGCGGCCGACAACCGGACCACTCGAACAGGCCTGCGCCCATTGGGGCGCGCTGCACTACACGCTGTCCAGCCTGCTGGGGTGGGCCGATGTTGGCCGCGGCCTTGCGTGGTGGTACGCCGCCGGCCAGCCGGTGGGCGATTCACCCGTGCTGGCGCTCGTGCAACGGGTGTGGGGCGCCGATGACCTCATCGACTACTACGCCGCGTGGTCCTGGTTGCCGCTGGGTGTGGGCTACGAGTTGCCGCAGTCCGCCTTGATCGGCGGCGGCCCCTCGCCTACCTGGCTCGCCCGGCATTCTCGCTGGCCGGACGAGGACTGGTGGCGCAGCTTCGCCCGGCGCGGTCAGGTCCACCACCACGACCCGTTCTACGGCGGCAGCGATCCGCTGCACCTGTCTATCCATCACGGCCCACCCACCGCCGAGCCGTCGGGGAATCCGTTGGTGCACCTGATCCCGGAACAGCGCCGCGCTGTGCTGGTCACGGAGCGGTTGGACCACTGGCTGTCCGACCTGCGCGCGCTCGAAGCCCGCCTGCCGCCGCTGGGCGACCGCTCATGGCGCGTCGAGGTGTTTGATCGCCGCACCGGCTATCTGGGTGAATACCGCCGAAGCCGCGTCACCGGCCGCTGGTTCACCGGCAGGCACGCCATCCACATGCGCGGCCACGACGCGCACGACTGACCGCAGGGAACGCCCATGCCCCATCCGCAAACCATACAGATCTTCCTCCCCGCCGGCGACCCGCAGGGCATCCGCATCGCCGAGATCACCACGCGCATCGTCCGCGTCATCGAGGTGCCGCGCAGTCTGCTGAGCGACTTCCTGAAGATGCCGGAGGCCGAACAGGTCGGCGTGTACTTCCTGTTCGGCGAGGATGAGGACGGCGGCGCCCAGCGCTGCTATATCGGCCAGACCGGCTCGCTCAAGACCCGCCTGTCGCAGCACAACTCGGGCAAAGATTTCTGGAACCGCGCCCTCATCGCGGTGTCGCTGACCAACAGCCTTACCAATACCCATGCGAGCTACCTGGAGTGGCTGTCCATCCAGCAGGCGCAGTCGGCTGGGCGCTACGTGATGGACAACGGCAACGCCGGTGGCCGCCCCTATACCCCTGCGCCGATGGAAGCCGACTGCAGCGAGATACACGCCACCGTGCGCACGCTGCTGGCCACGCTGGGCTTCCCGGTGTTCGAGCCTTTGGCGCGCGCTGAGGTTGTGCAGCGAGGCGACGAGGTCTTCGTGTGCCGTGCCTCGGACGCGGACGCGAGAGGCCTCTATACCGAGGAAGGGTTCGTGGTGTTGGCTGGGTCAAGTGGTCGTCTCGAGACCGTGCCCTCGTTCCAGAACCACGGCTATCACCGAGTGCGCGAGCAGCTGGTCGAGCAAGGTGTACTGGTCATTGAAGGCGACCGCATCCGCTTTGCACGGGATCACCTGTTTCAATCGCCCAGCGGTGCGGCCGCATGCGTGACGGGACGCACCGCGAACGGTTGGATTGAGTGGAAGGATGGCAACGGCCGGACGCTCGGCGAGCGTAAAACGGCGGTGGCAGAGACATGAAGCACACAGGCTGCACGTCATTGGCAGAACTCGTAGCGAGGGAGCTTGACGTTCCGCCGGAAGACATCATGTTGCTTCGACACTCCAGTGAGAGCGTCAAGAAGCTACTCGCTACTGGCGGTACTGTGGAGGATTACACCTACACGCAGCCCACGGGGTCCGCGTATGACTATCATCATCCCGATAAGACGCCGATCAAGGTTGTGGTTGTGATCGTCCGGGATCGTGTCTATGGCGTCTTCAAGGTCCTGGGAGTCGAACGCGAAGGTACGACCTACTCCCTGACGTCTGCCGCGCATCGGCGCTTTGATATCGAGCGCGGCAAGCCGCCGCGACCCGCGAAGCGCTTCTCCATGCTGCCTGTGCACACGGCCTACGCCGACCTTACCGTCCAGGGCTGGGAAGGGCGGAGCAGGACCGCCGTCCAAAGATCCGATGGATCCTTCTTTCTGGAAATTGTGGTGGCACCGCCGATCGATCCTGAAGGTTCCGAGGCTCTTCAAGAGCAGCTCGATCGACGACTGCAGGCTGCCCTTACTGATACGCCGGCGCAGCGCAGACAGCGCCTCATGCTCGCGCCGAAGCTCCCCCGGAAGATAAGCGTCGCAACTGTAGCCTTCGTCAGAAACGCAGACGTGATCGCGGAGGTCTTGCTTCGTGCCGCAGGAAAATGCGAGAGCTGTTTTGCGTCTGCTCCCTTTTTCCGCAGGACAGATCACAGTCCGTATCTCGAGGTTCATCACAGGATACGACTCGCGGATGGAGGCGAGGACACCGTAGCCAATGCGATTGCGCTGTGTCCCAACTGTCACCGGCGTGAGCATTACGCTTAGTACTTGAGCCGATGCCTGCGAGCTCCAATGGCAGGTACTTGCGATGTCGGGTGTTGCGGACATGTTGCTTTATAGGCAACATTCGTAGCCATATGAGCAACACCCGCCAGTTGATGGATCTTCTTTTCGGCATCACCCGCCAACGCGTGCTTGCCGTGCTGTTGCTGCGCCCGGACACCAGTTTCCACCTGCGAGAGCTCGCCCGCCTGACTGGCAGTCACCCGGGCACTCTTGGACGGGAGCTCGACAAGCTCACCGAATCGGGATTGCTCCAACGCACCGAACAGGGCAACCAGGTGCATTACCGGGCCAACCGGGACAGCCTGCTGTTCAATGACCTGGCGGCGATCTTCCGCAAGACGCATGGAGTGGTGCCGGCATTGCAGGAGGCACTGGCGCCACTGGATGCAGGCATCCATGTTGCCTGGGTGTTCGGCTCGCTCGCGCAGGGCACCGAGGGCGAAGGCAGCGATATCGATTTGCTGGTGCTTGGGGATCTTGGTTTCGTCGAACTCGTCAAGGCTTTGAACCCTATCCAGCAGGCCCTGCGGCGGGACATCAATCCGGTGCTGTATCCGGTGGCCGACTTTCAAGCGCGGGCAGCTTCTGGGGATGCCTTTGCCCGCGGGCTGCTGGATAACCCGAAACTCTTCGTAAAGGGGAACAAGGATGACGTTGCAGAACTTGTTGGCAATCCGACAACTGCAGGCCCACTCCGCTGACGCAGCGGCAATAGGGAAGTTGTTGGCGGCGGCGGAACGCAACCTTGCCGATGCGCAGGTCGAGGCGATCAGCCCGGATAGCCGCTTCGATGTCGCCTACAAGTGCGTGATGCAGTGCGCCATGTTGGGCTTGTGGGCCAACGGGTATCGCACGTCCACCAGCCAGCCGGGTCATCATCAGACGGCGATCCAGTGCCTGACGCACACCATGGGAGTGCCGAAGGATGACGTTGTCGTGCTCGACGCTTTGCGTCGCCAGCGCAACATCTCCGATTACGAGGGCGATCCGGTATCCGGGCCTACACTGATCGCATGCCTGGACGAGGCGGCGAAACTGTTGGCACACACCAAGCGGTGGTTGCGAGAGCATCGCCCCGAGCTGATGGGGAACGTATGAACCTGCACCAGGAGCACCACTTCGAGCGCGAGATCTGCGCGCACCTCGCCGCCCATGGCTGGCTGTACGCAGAGGGCGACGCGGCCCACTACGACCGTAAGCACGGGGTGTTCCTGCCGGATCTGCTGGCGTGGGTCGAGGCCACCCAACCGGACAGCTGGCAACGGCTGCTGAAGACTCACGGGCCTCAGCTGGGCGAGCGCCTGGCCGACCGCATCCGCAAGAACCTGGACGATCGCGGCACGCTCGACGTGCTGCGCCGGGGCGTGGAGATGCTGGGGCTCAAGCAGCCGCTGTCGCTGGTGCAGTTCAAGCCAGCGCTGGGGATGAACCCGGTGACCCAGCAGCACTATGCCGCCAACCGCCTGCGGGTGGTGCGGCAGGTCAAGCACTCGCCCAACCGCCCCAATGATTGCCTGGACCTGGTCTTGTTCGTCAACGGCATTGCGGTGGCGACCGCGGAACTGAAATCGGACTTCACCCAGAGCGTGGGTGACGCAGTGGATCAGTATCGGTTCGACCGGCACCCTCACCCCAAGGGCAGGCAGCGCGAACCGCTGCTGGCGTTCCCGGGCGGCGCGCTGGTGCATTTCGCGGTCAGCCAGGCGGAGGTGATGATGACCACGCGGCTGGCTGGCGAGCACACGCGCTTCCTGCCGTTCAACCGTGGCAACGCCGGCGGGGCGGGCAATGCGCCGGACCCGGCCGGATTTGCCACTCGCTACCTGTGGGAAGAGGTGTGGGAGCGCGACAGCTGGCTGGAAATCCTCGGCCGCTACCTGATCGGCAAGCGCGACGACAAGAAGCAGCTGCAGGCGGTGATCTTCCCGCGCTACCACCAGCTGGATGCCACGCGGAAGCTGGTGGCCGACGTGCACGAGCACGGCGCTGGGCAGCGCTACCTCATCCAGCACTCGGCCGGCTCGGGCAAGACCAACTCGATCGCATGGACGGCGCACTTCCTCGCTGACCTGCACCGCGACAACAAGAAAGTGTTCGACAGCGTGCTGGTGGTGTCTGACCGCAACGTGCTGGACAGCCAGCTGCAGGAGGCGATCTTCGACTTTGAGCGCACCACCGGCGTGGTGGCCACCATCACCGGCGAGAGCGGCAGCAAGAGCGCGCAGCTGGGGCAGGCGCTGAAGGATGGCAAGAAGATCATCGTCTGCACCATCCAGACGTTCCCCTTCGCGCTGCAGGCGGTGCAGGAGCTGGCGGCCACCGAGGGCAAGCGTTTCGCGGTGATTGCCGACGAGGCCCACAGCTCGCAGACCGGGCAGGCGGCGGCCAAACTCAAGCAGCTGCTGAGCCCGCAGGAATGGGCGGAGCTGCAGGACGGCGGCGAGATCGACACCGAGGCGCTGCTGGCCGCGCAGATGGGCGCGCGCAGTGCCGAGTCAGGGCTGACCTATATCGCCTTCACCGCCACGCCCAAGGGCAAAACGCTGGAATTGTTCGGCCGTACCGGAGCGGACGGCTTGCCGCAGCCGTTCCACGTGTACTCGATGCGGCAGGCAATCGAGGAGGCATTCATCCTCGATGTGTTGCTCAACTACACGCCGTACGACCTGGCCTTCCGCCTTGTCCACGATGGCAAGGAGATCGACCACACGCAGGTCGAGCGCAGCACCGCGATGAAGGGAATCATGCAGTGGGTCCGCCTGCACCCGTACAACATCGCGGCCAAGGTGCAGATCGTGGTGGAGCACTACCGCGAGAACGTGCAGCCGCTGCTGGACGGAAAGGCCAAGGCGATGGTGGTGGTGTCATCCCGGCAGGAAGCGGTGCGCTGGCAGAAGGCCATCCGTGAGTACATCGAACGGCGGGACTATCCGCTGGGCGTGCTGGTGGCTTTCTCCGGTGAGGTGAGTGATCCCGAGAGCTTCCCGGAGCCGGTTACCGAGACCAGCAAGCTGCTCAACCCCGGCCTGAAGAACCGCGACATCCGCGAGGCCTTCGCGCAGCCGGAGTTCCACCTGCTGCTGGTGGCGAACAAGTTCCAGACCGGCTTTGACCAGCCGCTGCTGTGCGGCATGTACGTGGACAAGAAGCTCGGCGGCATCCAGGCGGTGCAGACGCTTTCGCGCCTCAACCGCGCCCACCCCGGGAAGAAGAGCACCTACGTGCTGGACTTCGTCAACGACGCCGGTGACGTGCTGAAAGCGTTCAAGACGTACTACGAGACGGCCGAACTGGAAGCCACCACGGACCCCAACCTCATCTTCGACCTGCGGGCCAAGCTCGACGCCGCCGGCCACTACGATGACTTCGAGGTGGAGCGGCTGGCGAAGGTGGAGATGGACCCGCGGGCGACACAGGCCCAGCTGGTGGCCGCCATCCATCCTGTTGCCGACCGTCTGCTCAAGCGTTACAAGGCATTGCAGCAGGCCCGCGTGGCGGCTATCGGGGCCGACGACGGCGAGTCGGAAAAAGCGGCGAAGGATGAACTGGAGGCGCTGATCCTGTTCAAGGGCGACATGGCGTCGTTCAACCGGCTGTATGCCTTCCTGTCGCAGATGTTCGACTACGGCAACACCGATATCGAGAAGCGGTCCCTGTTCTACACACGCCTGTTGCCGCTGCTGGAGTTCGGCCGCGAACGCGACACTGTCGATCTCTCGAAGGTGGTGCTGACCCATCACACGCTGCGCAGTGGGGGCAAGCAGCCGCTCAGCCTCAACGCAGACGGCACGTACAAGTTGCCTCCGTTGGATGCGGTGGGCAGCGGCCGGGTGCAGGAGAAACAGCAGGCGTACCTCGCCGAGATCATCGAGAAGGTCAATGGACTGTTCGAGGGACAGCTGACCGACGATGACCAGCTGCTGTACGTCAACGGCGTACTGAAGGGAAAGCTGCTGGAGAACCAGACACTGGTCGAACAGGCAATGAGCAACAGCAAGGAGCAGTTTGCGAACTCCCCGGACCTCAAGGATGCGCTGATGAACGCGATCATGGATGCGTTCGAGGCGCACTCGACCATGAGCAGTCAGGCGCTGGGATCGGAGCGGGTGCGCGATGGGCTGCGGGATATTTTGCTCGGGCCGGCGCAGTTGTATGAAGCGCTTAGGAGGCAGGCGCCTCACGCTTCTGCCGGGGCTCCGTAGAGGTCGGTGGTGGCCGGTCGCGGCTGAAGCCGCTCCTACAGGGGCGGGATGGGTGAGTGGGTGGGTTGGCGCTTCACGTGGATTGAAGCCGCGCCAGCCGAGACTCGGGGGTCCAAACCGGCGTCGTCCTGTCGAGCAGGGCTCCAGGGCCGGTGCCGGCCCACCCCAGCCACATGGAGTCCCTCATGAGCCAGACCACCATTGCCGTCCTCGTCGGCAGCCTCCGCAAGGAATCCTTCAACCGCAAGCTGGCCGATGCGCTCGCACGCCTGGCGCCTTCGGATGTCACCTTCGAGCAGCTGGAGATCGGCGACCTGCCGCTCTATAACCAGGATGACGACGACAACCAGGCCGATGCGGTGAAGCGCTTGAAGTCGGAGCTGCAGTCCGCCGATGGCGTGTTGTTCGTGACGCCGGAGTACAACCGCTCTGTGTCGGGCGTGCTGAAGAACGCGATCGACCATGCTTCGCGCCCGTACGGGAAGAGTGCGTTCGCCGGCAAGCCGGCCGGGGTGATCGGGGTCTCGGTCGGCGCAATTGGCACGGCGATGGCGCAGCAGCACCTGCGTAACATCCTGGCCTATCTCGACATGCCGACCTTGAACCAGCCCGAGGCGTTCATCCACGCCAAGGATGGGCTGTTCGACGATGCCGGCAACATCGGTCCGGCCAGCAAGGAGTTCCTGCAGGGCTGGGTGGACAGCTTCCTGGGGTGGGTCACCCGCCATTCGGCAAGGTGACCCGTCAGCCGCCGGATGGGTGGGGCGTCAGCTCTCGCCCATGCCGGCGGCGGGTTCGGACGCGGCGCCGGCACGCACCTTCTCTTCGATCCGCCTGCCCACGTCGGGGTCGATGCCCTTCCAGTACTCGAACGCGCGCTCCAGCACCGGGCTGCGCACGCCACCCAGCAGGCTGCCTGACACCTGTTCCACCAGCGCGTCGCGCTCGGCGTCGTTGAACACCTCGCGCACCATGATGCCGGGCTGGGTGAAGTCGTCGTCTTCGGCACGCAGGGTGTAGGCGCAGCGCACCATCTCGCCGTCGGATTCCCAGCTGTCGTCCATCACGCCTGTCTTGTCCGACCACGGGCGACCGCCGCTGTTGGCGGCATAGACCGGGGCATCGCCGCTGTTCTGGTACGCCATTGGACCGTCGAACATGTAGGTGTTCACCGGCACCTGCGGCTGGTTGACCGGCAACTGGTGGAAGTTGGCGCCGATGCGGTTGCGCTGGGCATCGCTGTAGGCGAACGATCGCGCCAGCAGCATCCTGTCGGGTGACAAACCGATGCCCGGCACGGTATTGCCTGGGGAGAACGCGGCCTGCTCGATCTGGGCGAAGAAGTTCTCCGGGTTGCGGTTCAAGGTAAGCGTGCCGACCGGGATCAGCGGGTAGTCCTTGTGCGACCAGACCTTGGTCAGGTCGAACGGGTTGTAGCGGTAGTCCTTGGCCTCGGCGTACGGCATCACCTGCACGGACAACGCCCATTCGGGGTGCTCGCCGCGGGCGATGGCGTCGAACAGGTCGCGACGGTGGAAGTCGGCATCGGCGCCGGCCATGTCCTGCGCTTCGGCATTGCTGAAGAACGCCATGCCCTGCTGGGTGTGGAAGTGGTACTTCACCCAGAACTTTTCACCGGCGGCGTTGATCCACATGTAGGTGTGCGAGCCGTAGCCGTTCATGTGCCGCCAGGTGCGCGGCAGCCCGCGCACGCCCATCAGGTAGGTGACCTGGTGCGCGGATTCGGGGTTGTTGGTCCAGAAGTCCCACTGCATGTGGTTGTCGCGAAGGCCGGAGTCGGGCAGGCGCTTCTGGCTGCGGATGAAGTGCGGGAACTTCATCGGGTCACGTACGAAGAAGATCGGGGTGTTGTTGCCGACCAGGTCGTAGTTGCCTTCGCTGGTATAGAACTTGATCGAGAACCCGCGCACGTCCCGCCAGGTGTCGGGGCTTCCCATCTCGCCGGCGACGGTGGAGAAGCGCAACAGCAGGTCCGATTTGCCACCGGGCTGGAACAGCGCGGCTTTGGTGTAGCGGGAGACGTCTTCGGTGGTCTCGAACACGCCGAATGCGCCGGCACCCTTCGCGTGCGGCTGGCGCTCGATGACCTTCTCGCGGTTGAAGTGCGCCAGCTGGTCGACCAGGTGCACGTCGTGCAGCAGGATCGGGCCGTCCGGGCCGACGGTGAGTGAGTTGCGGTCGCTGGGGGCGGGTGCGCCGGTGGAGGTGGTCGAACCCGTGTTGGATTTGCGATCGTCGCTCGACATGGCCGTGCTCCTTGAGGGGGACAGCCCGATGCTGCAGCCCGCGGCGTTAGTTTTTCATTAGGCCTGCCGGCATCATGGCGCCATGAGTGCAGCCACTGCCGGTGCCCCGATCACCCGTCTCGCCATCGCCCGCCGGGCGTGGCCGATCATCATCGCCAACGCCGCCGTCCCGACGCTGGGGCTGGTGGACACGGCGGTGATCGGCCACTTCGGCACCGCGGCGGACCTGGGTGCGCTGGCGCTGGGCGCGCTGCTGTTCAACTTCGTCTACTGGAGCTTCGGCTTCCTGCGCATGGCCACGACCGGCTTCATCGCACAGGCCGACGGGGCGGGCGACGAGCCGGAGGTGCGGGCGACGCTCGGGCGCTCGTTGTTGCTGGGCATCGGGCTCGGCGTTGGCGTGTGGTTGCTGCAGTGGCCGGTGGTACAGGGCTACTTCGCGCTGATGGATGGCAGCGCTACGGTGGAGTCGGTCGGCCGCGAGTACTACCACGCGCGCATCTGGGGGCGCCGGCGGCGCTGGCGCTGTACGCGCTGAGTGGCGCGCTGATCGGGCTTGGCCACGTGCGCACCCTGCTGTTCGTGCAGTTGCTGCTCAACGGGCTCAACGCGGGGCTGGACGTGTACTTTGCCGCCGGGCTTGGGATGGGCGCGCGTGGCATCGGACTGGGTACGGCGCTGGCGGAGTGGGAGACCTGCGTGGTTGCGGCGGTGCTGCTGTGGCGCTTGCTGCGCCGTCGGCACCGCGACGGCGAGCCGTTCCTGCCGTGGCTGCGTATCGCCGACCGGGTGAAGCTGCGCCAATCGCTGATGGCCAATGGCGACATCCTGGTGCGCACGTTGTGCCTGTTGCTGGGCTTCGGCTGGTTCGCCAACCAGGGCGCGCGGTTCGGCGACGTGACACTCGCGGCCAACCACATCCTGTTGCAGCTGGTGTCCTTCAGCGCGTTCTTCCTGGACGGGTTCGCGTTCGTGGCCGAGGCGCTGGTTGGCGGTGCGGTGGGTGCACGCGACCGGCTGCGCTTCCGGCGGGCGGTGCGCCTGTCGAGCGAGCTGACTTTCGGAACCGCGGCGGTGCTGGCGCTGGGGATTGCGCTGCTCGGCGCCTCGATCGTCGAGGCGCTCACGGTACTGCAGCCGGTGCGCGCGGCGGCGGCCACCTACCTGCCGTGGACGGCGCTGTACGTGCTGGTCTCGGTGGCGGCGTTCCAGCTGGACGGGGTGTTCATCGGCGCCACCCGCACGCGCGAGATGCGCAATGCGGGGCTGGTCTCGTTGGCGGTGTTCCTGCTGGTGGCGTGGCCGCTGGCGGGGCGGTTCGGGAACCACGGCCTGTGGGGGGCATTCGTGGTGTTCGTGGTGGCACGCGCAGCCGCGTTGTTGCCGTATTACCGGCGCGTGGTGGCGGGCGTGGGGTGAGGCATGGAGGCAGTGCAGGTCTGGCGGAGGTCCAGGGCCGTGGCGATGGCGCGCCAGTCGAATGCGGCTACGGCCATGTCGTCGTGCACGGCGTAGAACACCCCGGCCGGGAAGTTCGCGGTTCCAGGCTGGTGCAGCCAGACACCGTCGGTGTTGCCGGTGGTCTTGCCTGCGAAGGCGCCCAGGTGGGCAAGGTTTTCGCGGTCGAACACGTGGAACAGGCTGCGGTCCTTGAACTGGTCGGTAGCCAGCCAGTAACCGCTGCCGTCGTCGCACTGCCACAGGGCGATGCCTTCGGCCTGCGCCTTGAACAGGCCCTCGCCGATGGTGCGGCCGGCGAACCGACCATCCAGGCGGTACTCGCGCAGGGCGGTACCGGTGACGGTGTCTTCCTCGGCGACCAGCAGGCGGCCGTGTGCCGTATCACCCCAGATCGATTCGGGGATGCGGATGGCGCCGGCGGCGGTGGTATCGCCTTCGGAGCCGACCTGCGTTGCCTGCAGCGTGTCGCCGTCGATGGTGACGGTATAGCGCTGGATGCGCCGGTCCAGCTCGGCCAGTGGTGGGACGATGTCCTCATCGTCGGCGTCAACGCCCGCCATGTAGGCATCGGTGACGCGAACGTCGTAACGGCCCGGGGCGGTGGCGTGCAGCCAGATGCCATACGGCTGCTTCAACTCGCTGCCGCCGAAATGGCCGACCGGCTCGAAGCCCGGCAGGCGTAGCACCTGCACGCGCTGGTTGTCGCGCTCGACCACGAACACCAGGTCGTCGACCACGAAGATGCCATTGGGGCGGTCGAACTCGGCGGCGCCGGTGCCGCGGCGGCCGAGCGGATCCAGGCTCTCACCAGTATCGCCGTCGTAGGCCATCAGCCGTCCGGTGGCCTTGGCCGTGGCCAGCAGCAAGGCGCGTCCGTCGGGGCCACGCCACAGCGCAGGCGAGTCGACGTTGTCGTCCGGGGTGCGCGTGGTGATGAAGGCCTCGGGCACGACGGCGTGGGGCACGCCGGCTTGGGACAGCATCGGGTCCTCGTCGTTGTCATCCGGTTCGCGATCACCCGGCACGCTGGCGCAGGCGGCAAGCAGGCCGAGCAGGCAGGCGCTGGCCAGGCTGCGGATGGTGAGCGGAACGGCAGTGCGGGCGGGGTGGGCAGGCAGCATCGGCGGTCGGTCCGGATGACATGGAGACGACGTTTCTATCACCGACGCATGACAGTTCCGCGACATGCCCTACACCCGTGACATGCGGTTCGGAACCGTCATCCTGCCGCCATATTCGTGCCTGATCGTGGTCGCCTTCACACCCACCAGGCGATCCCATGAAGTCCAACCCCCTCGCCCTCGGTTTGGCCCGCGCGCTGGCCGTCACCCTACTGGCCGTGCCTGTTGCCCACGCACAGCAGACGGGTGGGCCCGCACCCGACGCGGTGGACCTGGATGCGGTGAAGGTGACCGGACAGATCGTCTACCGCGACCGCAGCGCCGACACTGCACCGACCCTGAGCTACGGGGTCGAGTTCTTCCAGCGTTTCGAGCCGCGCACGGTCGGCGACATGCTCAAGCGCGTGCCGAGCGTGGCCTTCGTGTCCGATGTGCTGGAGTACGACGGCGCCCGCCTGCGCGGCATGGATCCGGGCTACACGCAGATCCTGGTGAACGGCAAGAAGGTGCCCGGTGGCGGCGCGGACCGTTCGTTCTTCGTCGACCGCATCCCGGCCGAAGTGGTCGAGCGGGTGGAGATTGTCCGCAGCCCCAGCGCCAATCGTTCAGGCGATGCGGTGGCCGGCGCCATCAACATCGTGTTGCGCGACGCCTACGAGTTCGACGGTGGCTACGTGCGCCTGGGTGCGTCCCGCTTCGACGACGGCGAGGTGACGCCGACGGTGGCGGCGGTCGCCAGCGGCGCGGTTGGCGACGCCCGCGTGCTGGGCGGCATCAGCCATCAGGGCCGCTACAACCCCAAGCAGAAGACCAGCCTGCGTTATGACGCGCCGGGCGGTGAATTCGACAACCGCGAGGACCAGTCCGACATCCGCGACGGCGAGGACACGTCGGTGAACCTGTCCTACGTGCGCGACATCGGCGAAGGGCGGCTGTCGCTGTCTGGCGTCTACGTGCGCACCGATCGCACCGAAACCGAGCACTCGCGCGAGTACAACGTGCCGGCCGGCACGGCGATGGACAACCTGCTCTCGGTGAACGACCAGGTCGAGGACATCCGCCAGGACAACTTCGCCATCAAGGGCGGTTACGGGTTCGCCATGGCCGGCGGCGACACGGAGGTCGACCTGAGCTTCTCCCGATTCGACGATGACACGATGTCCACCGAAGTGGAGGTGGGCTACGACGACGGCGAGGCGCCGCCCGCATGGGACGGCTTCGAAGGCACGCGCGAGCTGACGGCGTTGCGCGACGATGAATTCAGTGCCGCGCTTTCGCACCGCAGGCCTGCCGGGGCGGCGGAGCTCGAGTTCGGCGTCGATTTGACCCGAAAGGATCGCGAGCTGGAGCTCGGGGTCAGCGAAGTGGAAGCGGAGGAGGAAGGCGAGCCATTGCCGCCGTATGCGGACTTCGATGTCACCGACAGCGACATCCGCGAAAACCGTATCGATCCGTACCTGATGTTGTCCGGGACGGCAGGGCACCTCGACTGGGAAACCGGCCTGCGCTACGAGACCACCGACACCCGCGTGGCCGTGGACGGCGAATCCCATGAGCACGATGAAGGCATGCTGCTGCCCTCGGCGCACCTGCGTTGGAACCTGACCACCAACGATCGCCTGAGCCTGTCCCTGGCCCGCACGGTACGCAGGCCATCATTTGACTACCTCACGCCAGTGCTGCTGGAGGGGGAGTACGGCGACAACGACTTCATCGGTGACCCGGCGCTGCAACAGGAAAGTGCGACGGGCGTCGACCTGGGCTTCGAGCACCGCATCGGCCGCCGTGGCGTGGTTGGCCTCAACCTGTTCTACCGCGACGTCAGCGACCTGATCGAGCTGGTCAATACCGGGGAGCCCAGTGACGAGGCGCTGGGGGACTTCGAGGATGAGGTGGATGACTTCCTGGCGGACAACCCGGGCGCCGCCCCCGGTTCACCGGGCTATCCCGTGCTCGATCCCGACAGCTATGTCTACACCGCCGCCAACGTGGGCGATGGCGAGGTCTTCGGTGTCGAGCTGGACCTGTCGACACCGCTGGACGCATTCGGCCTTCCGGATACGGGCGTGTTCCTCAACTACTCGTGGCTGGACAGCAACGTCGAGGATGCCCTCGGCACGCGCCGATTCAACGACCAGGCCCGCTCGGTGCTCAACGTCGGCTTCATGCAGGACCTGCCTGCGCTGGGCATGAGTTTCGGCGTCAGCTATCGCCGCCAGGGTGATGCCCATGCGCGGCTGCTCGCCGAAGAAGTCACCACCCGCTACGGCGAGGACCTGGAAGCCTTCGTCGAGAAGCGCTTTGGCGACCAGTGGTCGGTGCGCCTGACCGGCACCAACCTGCTGGACGCGTCCAAGGACGAGGTGTTCCACAAGTTCGACACGCTCGGCGACCAGCTGGACCGCGACCATGACGAGTACGAGCTGGAGACGGAAAGCGCTGGCCCGGTGTACCAGATGGTGGTGCGCTACGCGTTCTGAGGATGCTGTGGGCGCATGCCGCGCGTTCACCGCACCGGTCCTAGTCTCGGTCTCTCCCCAAGCGAGGACACGGACATGGCTGGAACAGACGAGCGCGACCCGAAGCAGGGCGCTGGAACCAACCCGAAAACGGATCCCGCCAAGGATCCGGCAGCAGGCCCACCGGTGGAACCGGATCCCGAAGCCGGCATGGACAAGGAAGTTGGTGACCTCGACGATCCCGATGCGGTGGATGACGAAGGCGCACTGCCGGGTCGCATGGGCGGTGGATTGGCTGGCGGCTGACGGTCACGCCCGCTCCACCCGTCGGTCCGCACGCTGGCCGCCCACTCTCCGCTGGACGGCACCATGGGCGACTGGATCACCAGCACGATCACGCGAATGGGCGAGCTCGGCGTCTTCCTGCTGACGCTGCTGGAAACGGTGTTTCCGCCCATCCCGTCCGAGCTCGTCATGCCACTGGCCGGCTACCTGGCTTCGAGCGGCGACATGTCCTTGTGGGGCGCTATCGTGGCAGGCACGGCGGGTTCATTGCTCGGCGCGCTCGTCCTCTACTGGATCGGGCGCAAGGTCGGGAAAGAGCGATTGATGAAGTTCGCGGACCGCCACGGACGCTGGTTGACGCTGTCGCGCAAGGACATCGAGCGTGCATCGGGCTGGTTCGATCGCCATGGCGGCTGGGCCGTGTTCGTCTGCAGGCTGATTCCTGGCCTGCGTTCCCTGATCTCGATACCGGCGGGCATCCAGGGGATGTCGCTGCTGCCGTTCCTGCTCTACACGGCGGCAGGCAGCCTGGCCTGGACGGCACTGCTGGTCTACCTGGGCTACCTGCTTGGCGGCAACTTCGAACGCGTCGGTGACTGGGTCGGCCCGATTTCGAACGTGGTGCTGGGTGGCATCGCGATCTGGTACGTCTGGCGGGTGGTGACACATAAGGACGCTGCCCACCGCGACTGAGCGTTCAGCCGTAGCTGGGCGCCGGCTCGTTGACGGAGGTGGCGTCTTTGCAGCAGATGTGTCGACGCAGCCATTCGGCGAAGTCGGCTTCCGACAGGCTGCCTTCCGCTAGTCCGATCATCGCGGCGTACTTCTCCTCTTCGCTTGCCTCGAGTTCGACATCGTTCAAAGCGAGGAACACGCGGTAGCAGACATGCGCGGTGCGCTTGTTGCCGTCGACAAAAGGATGGTTGCGGGCCAGGCCATGGGCAAGGCTGCCGGCAAGGGCCGCAACATCCGGGGGCGGCTCACCGTACGCGAACAATTGTTGTGGTCGCGCCAGGGCAGAGTCCAGCAGCGCAGCGTCACGTACGCCAGCGCTTCCGCCGTGTTCCGCCAACTGACGGTCATGGATGGCGAGTGCAAGGGCCGCTTCGATCCAGACGATCATCCCCTTCACCTCACTGCGCCAGCTTGTGGAGGACCTGGCGATCCTCACGCATGATCCGCTCTGCTACCTCCATCTGCGCCGCGAGCTTGGGGTCGAACGCCGTCAGCTTGATTCCGTCGGGGATCTCGAGCACGTGCACCTCATCGCCCTTCGTCAGGCGAAGCCGAGCGAGCAGCTCCTTGGGGAGGATGACGCCGGCAGAATTGCCGATGGTGGTGATCTTGAGCTTCATGACGGGCTCCAATGGTAGTTATAACGAACGTTATACTGAGTGCGTGACTCATGCAAGCCGGCGGCAAGCATCAGGAGAGCAGGGGAGCCAACCCCGGGCACTTTCGGCCCGAGCGGCTGCCGGATCTGGCAGACTTGCGGCTTCAACTGGCAAGGAGGCCGGCAATGACAAGGATGTGGGCGGTCGAGGGTGACAGTACGACCAGTGGCGGCCGTGTAGTGACCGGTTCGCCTTTCACCGATATCGATGGTTCCCCGGTGGCACGGATAGGCGATTCCGCTACCTGCCCCAAACACAACGGCACCTTCCCGATCGTCGACGGCGATCCGACGACCATCATCGATGGGCAACCGGTAGCGCTCCACGGCTCCCGCCTGGCGTGCGGCTGCGGAATCCTGGCCGTACGCCAGACGCGGGTGCATCTCGAAGCTTCCGGGGTGGAAGCGACGGAACCCCCGCTCTTTGCAACTCCTACTACGCTAGGTGCGTCGCCTGATTCGTTTGCTGCGGCCTACGATGAAGCCTTCGTCCTGCGCGCGGAGAGCGGTGAACCGCTCGTGGGACGAGCGTACCGGATAGTCGGCGCCGAAGGCCGTACCGAGGAGGGGGTCACCGATGGGAACGGCAGGACTCACTTACTCGCTTCTCAATACTCGGAAACGCTCGTCCTGGAACTCAAGGAGGAAGGGCCATGAGCAGGTTCGTCCATGTGGCGGGCTCGATCACAAGTGTCATTGCCAATTCCCAACGCAAGGAAGTGGCAGTCCCCATATACGTGGGTAGCAACGGCTATGTGCAGAACGCAGGCTACGAGATCCGCCCTGTCCCGGCACTCGAGAACGGGCCCCTCGACGGACCACGGGCGATAGTTCTTCACCGCACCGATTCGACTACCACCGAGGGAACCATCCGGTCGTTTGAGCGCGGCGTCGGTACCCATTTTCTGGTTGGAAAGGATGGAGCCGTGATTCAGGCGGCGAGCCTGCTGCAGAAGACGGCGCACGTGGGAAAGATCCGTTCCCGCTGCCACATCACCGGAACATGCTCGGCCGAGGAGCAGGCCTTGATTGACAGTTGGGGGTGGGCGCCGTCACGGATCCACTCTCACGAGAGAGACAAGCCCTATCCGATTCGATTTCCAACAAACGAAGACAGCGTAGGAATCGAAACTGTTGCCAAGTTCGACAAAGCCGCGAATGTCTGGGAAGCACCTACAGTGGCGCAGGCTAGTTCTATTGCGCGGCTGATCGGGATCCTCAAGAGCGAATACGGACTTACCAATGCGGACATCTATGAGCACGATGAGATTTCATACAAACAAGGTGGTGAAGGTGCTGGGCTGTATGACAGTGATGGTGATGACCGGCTGCCTGTCCGCCTCGCCCCGCCCTTCTTCTGAGCCATCCGTACGAGTCGTCGAGGTACACGCACCGATCCATCAAGGCGTGGATGGCGCGGAGGGTTCGGCTTGCGCCGCCTGGCAGCTGGATGCAACGCAGGTAGAGCAGTTCTTCCGGCTGAGCGAAGAGTTCGAAGAATCTCCCTATGCGATGTTCTATCAGCTCCCCTGCAAGATCACTGGACGACTGATCTCGGAAGGGCAGTCATGGGACTTCTCCATCGATGGAGGCGGAACGGCTGTCTGGACCGACCATGGACGGACCCGCCATTGGGGATGCAGCGCCAAAGCCTGCGAACCCCTCGTGCTGCTGCGGACGGACATGATGTCGCCCTGACATTGCGGGTTCGCAGAAACAAAAAAGCCCCGCACGAAGCGGGGCTTCTCGTTTCACTCGCGGCCAATCAGGACACCATCGGCTCGCTGAAGGCTTCGATCTCGCCTTCATACTCGTTGATCGGCACGCAGCTGCAGAACACGTTCTTGTCGCCGTAGACGTTGTCCACGCGCGCCACCGGCGGCCAGTACTTCTGCCGCTTCAGCACGTCGAGCGGGAAGGCGGCGAGTTCGCGGCTGTAGCCACGGGTCCACTCGCTGGCGGTGACCTGGGTCGCGGTGTGCGGGGCGTGCTTGAGCGGGTTGTCCTCGCGGTCGAGCTTGCCTTCCTCGATGGCGCGGATCTCCTGCCGGATCTCGATCATCGCGTTGATGAAGCGGTCCAGCTCGTGCAGCGATTCGCTCTCGGTCGGCTCCACCATCAGTGTCCCTGCCACCGGGAACGCCAGCGTCGGGGCGTGGAAGCCGAAGTCGACCAGTCGCTTGGTGACATCCTCGGCGCTGATACCGGTGGCGTCCTTCAGCGGGCGCAGGTCGAGGATGCACTCGTGCGCGACCAGCCCGTTGCGGCCGGTGTAGAGGGTCGGGTAGTGCGGCTCCAGCCGCTTGGCGACGTAGTTGGCGTTGAGCAGCGCCACCTGGGTCGCCTTGCGCAGGCCCTGGCTGCCCATCAGCGTGATGTACATCCAGCTGATCGGCAGGATCGATGCGGAGCCGTAGGCCGCCGCGCTGACCATGCCGACGCCGGCATCCTCGCCACCCTCGGCCCGCGGCGCGGTGCGCGGCAGGTAGGGCGCCAGGTGCGACTTGACCGCGCACGGGCCGACGCCCGGGCCGCCGCCGCCGTGCGGGATGCAGAAGGTCTTGTGCAGGTTGAGGTGGGAGACGTCCGAGCCCCACTTGCCGGGCTTGGCGATGCCGACCAGGGCGTTCATGTTGGCGCCGTCGGTGTACACCTGGCCGCCGTGCTTGTGGATGATCTCGCAGATCTCCACCACGTCCTCCTCGAACACGCCGTGGGTCGAGGGGTAGGTGATCATCAGCGCTGCGATCCGGTCCGAGTACTTCTCGGCCTGGGCGCGGATGTCCTCGACGTCGACGTTGCCGTTGGCGTCGCACTTGGTCACCACCACCTTCATCCCGCACAGCTGCGAGGACGCCGGGTTGGTGCCGTGGGCCGACTCCGGGATCAGGCAGATGTCACGCTGCTCCTGGCCGTTGGCACGGTGGTAGGCGCGGATTGCCAGCAGGCCGGCGTACTCGCCCTGCGCCCCGGAGTTCGGCTGCAGGCTGACGGCGTCGTAGCCGGTGCACTCCACCAGCATCGCTTCCAGCCCGTCGATCAGCTCCTTGTAGCCCTCGGTCTGCTCGGCCGGGGCCAGCGGATGGATGTTGGCGAACTCGGGCCACGTGATCGGAAGCATCTCCGCGGTAGCGTTGAGCTTCATGGTGCAGCTGCCCAGCGGGATCATGGTGCGATCCATCGCCAGGTCCTTGTCCGCCAGCGAGCGCAGGTAGCGCAGCATCTCGTGCTCGCTGTGGTGCGTGTTGAACACCGGGTGGGTCAGGAACCGGCTCTTGCGCAGCAGGCCCTCGGGCAGGGCATCGGCGGTCTGGCGGTCCAGCCCGTCGATGTCGGTGACCTCGGTGCCGAACAGGCCGGCCAGGGCGGCGACGTCTTCGCGGGTGGTGGTCTCGTCCAGGCTGATCCCAACGCTGCTGCTGTCGATGGCGCGCAGGTTGATGTGGGCGTCGCGGGCGCGGCGGTGCAGCTCGGCGGCGTCGATGCCGCTGACGTGCAGGGTGTCGAAGAAGTGCTCGCCGACGGTGATGCCGGTCTTGCTCAGCACGCCGGCCAGGATCGCGGCCAGGCGGTGGGTGCGGTGGGCGATGCGTACCAGCCCTTCCGGGCCGTGGTAGACAGCGTACATCGCCGCCATCACCGCCAGCAGCACCTGCGCGGTGCAGATGTTGGAGGTCGCCTTCTCGCGGCGGATGTGCTGCTCGCGGGTCTGCAGGGTCAGGCGATAGGCCGGGTCACCCTCGGCATCGACCGACACGCCGATCAGGCGGCCCGGCATCGAACGCTTGTAGGCGTCGCGGCAGGCCATGAAGGCCGCATGGGGGCCGCCGAAGCCATAGGGCACGCCGAAGCGCTGGGTATTGCCGACCACGATGTCCGCGCCCCATTCGCCCGGCGGCGTCAGCAGGGTCAGCGCGAGCAGGTCGGTGGCGACGCACACGATGCCTCCGCTGCGCGCGCGGTAGCGCTCCACCCATTCGCGATAGTCGCGGACCACGCCGTTGACACCGGGGTACTGCAGCAGCACCCCGAAGCTGTCCTGCTCCAGGGCTTCCTCGCCGCTGCAGCTGCGCAGCTCGATGCCCAGCGGTTCGGCGCGGGTGCTCAGCACTTCCAGGGTCTGCGGCAGCACGTCGTCGGCAACAAAGAAGACGTTGGACTTGGCCTTGCTGGAGCGGCGCGCCAGTGTCATCGCCTCCGCCGCGGCGGTGGCCTCGTCCAGCAGCGACGCGTTGGCGATCTCCATGCCGGTGAGGTCGGCGCACATGGTCTGGAAGTTGATCAGCGCTTCCATGCGGCCCTGCGAGATCTCCGCCTGGTACGGGGTGTAGGCGGTGTACCAGCCCGGGTTCTCCAGCACGTTGCGCAGGATGACGTTGGGGGTGTGGGTGCCGTGGTAGCCCTGGCCGATGAAGCTGCGGAACACCTTGTTGCGCTGGGCGATGGTACGGATCTTGGCGATCGCCTCGACCTCGCTGATCGCGCGCGGCAGGGCCAGCGGCTCGGGCGACTTGATCGCCGCCGGCACGATGGCGTCGGTCATCGCCTCCAGCGACTCATGGCCGATGACGCGCAGCATCTGCGCGACCTCGGCGTCGTTGGGGCCGATGTGGCGCTCGATGAACGCGTCGTGGTGCTCGAGCGAGCGCAGGGAGGAAGCGGGGTCGTGGCTCATGGGCAAGGCATTCCAATGGGCTACGTGCGGTGCCGCACGTAAAGGCGCCCCTCTGTCCTTTTGCCTGAGAGTTTGAAGCGCGTTGCAATTGCAACGGGGGAGGGTCGCGCTTCGTGCACCTTCGGCGCCGGATTCGAACCGGTCTCTCCAGAGTTGTCCCAGCCGGTGGTTCGGGAGCCTGAGCGATTACGGGCGTTGCGCCTTCGGCAGCGGGTTGCCCCGCTTCTCCCACCGGTGGGTCTACCACCGGCCGATTATACGTATTCGCACCGGTTTCATCCTCCCCGGCCTATTCATGTGCACTCCAACCGGGGCCGGAGGACGTGCCACCTTGAGCCTGACCGAATACCGCCGCAAGCGCCGCTTCGACAAGACCCGTGAACCCGCACCGGGCAAGCGCCTGCCTCCGGGGCAGCGGGCCATCTTCGTGGTCCAGTTGCACCACGCCAGCCGCCGCCACTACGACTTCCGGCTGCAGGTGGGCGACGCGCTCAAGAGCTGGGCGGTGCCGAAGGGGCCGAGCTTCGACCCCAAGGTCAAGCGCATGGCGGTGGAGGTGGAGGACCACCCAGTCGACTACGCCGGCTTCGAGGGCGAAATCCCCAAAGGCGAGTACGGCGGCGGCCACGTCGCGCAATTCGATACCGGCATCTGGGCGACCGCGCATGATGCGGAGGCGCAACTGGTGAAGGGCCACCTGCGCTTCGAACTGTTCGGCGACAAGCTGCGCGGTGGCTGGCACCTGGTGCGCTCCGGCAAGCCGGCGAAACAGCCCCAGTGGCTGCTGTTCAAGGACGACGACGAATACGCGGGCGCGGTCGAGGCGGACGACCTGCTGGAGGACGTGACGCCGCCGCCGGACCCCAAGGACGCCAAGAAGACAGCAACGAAGAAGGTGGCTACGAAGGGCACCGGCAAGGCCGCCGCGAAGGCTGCTGGAAAGGCAGCCGGGCCGCCGCGACCCAAGGCGCGGCGCGTCGACTGGGCGAAGAAGGCGCTGAAGCTGGAGGGTGCGGCAAAGGGCAAGCTGCCGGACGAGGCCTTCCAGCCCCAACTGGCCAAGCTCGGCAACCACCCACCCAAGGGCGACCAGTGGCTGCACGAGGTCAAGTGGGACGGCTACCGACTGGTGGTGACGATCAGCGGCGGCCGGGTCCGTTTGTGGTCGCGCAACGCGATCGAGTGGACGCGGAAGGTGCCCGAGATCACCGCGGCACTGGAGGCGCTCGGGCTGGACAGCGGCGCGCTCGATGGCGAACTCATCGCCGGCAAGGGCACCCAGGCCGACTTCAACCTGCTGCAGGGGACGCTGTCGGGCGAGCAGCAGGGGATGTTGTCGTTCGTCCTGTTCGACCTGCTGCATATCAACGGCGTCGACATCGACAAGGCGCCACTGGTCGAGCGCAAGGCCCTGCTCGAGGAACTGCTGGACAAGCCGCCGCGCCACCTGGCCTACAGTTCGCACATCCCCGCCGATGGCGACGCCGCGTACCAGCTGGCGGCCGACCAGAAGTTCGAGGGCATCATCTCCAAGCGGGCGCACGCGACCTACCACCCGGGCCGCGGCGACGACTGGCGCAAGACCAAACGGCTCGAATCCGACGAGTTCGCGGTGGTCGGCTACACCGCAGCCAAGGGCTCGCGGAAGGGATTCGGTTCCCTGCTGTTGGCACGTCCCGATGCAAAGCATGGATGGCTGTACGCCGGACGGGTCGGCACCGGGTTCTCCGACGAGCTGCTGCGCGAGCTCGCCAAGCGCATCGGCAAGTCCGGTACCGCGAAGCCGACGGTACACGTGGCCAGCGGGAAGGCCGACCTGCGCGGGGCGAAGTGGTTCGAGCCGATGTTCGTGGTCGAGGTGTTCATGCGCGGCATCAGTGACGACGGTGTACTGCGGCAGCCGTCGTTGAAAGCCGTGCGACCGGACAAGGATCCGTTGGACCTGGCGGACAGCGACCGCGCGCAGAGCTCGGGTAGCAAGAACGGCAAGCCCGCCACCAAAGCTGTCAGCCCGGTGAAAATCAGCAGCCCGACCAAGGTCATCTACCCCGACCGCGGCCTGACCAAGCGCGACGTCGCCGATTACTACGAGGCGGTCATGGACCACCTGTTACCGGAGATCGTCGATCGGCCGCTGTCGGTCATCCGCTGTCCCGGCGGGGCGGGCAAGGCCTGTTTCTTCCAGAAGCACCACACGCCGGGCCTGGAGCGTGTCGACCTGGTGCGTCTGAAGGAGGAGGCCGGCAATAACGCCAATTACCTGGTGGTGCGCGATGCCGAAGGCCTGATGGAGCTGGTGCAGCTCAACGGGCTGGAATTCCACCCCTGGGGCTCTACCGCCGAGAATCCCGACATCGCCAATCGGGTGGTGTTCGACCTCGACCCGGGGGAGGGCGTGCCATGGGCGGAGGTCAAACGTGCCGCCCGCGACGTGCGCGATCTGCTCAAGCAGATGGAGCTGACCTCATTCCTGCGCGCGACAGGTGGCAAGGGGCTGCACGTGGTGGTGCCGCTCAACCCGGGCTGCGAATGGGACCTGGTGAAGTCCTTCGCACATGGTTTCGCCGATGCGCTGGCGCAATCGCAGCCGCAGCGCTTCGTGTCGGTGTCGACGCTGAAGCTGCGGCCGAAGAAGATCTTCGTGGACTACCTGCGCAACGGGCGCGGGGCGACAGCGGTCGCCTCGTACTCGCTGCGTGCCCGAGACGGCGCGCCGGTGGCGATGCCACTGGCGTGGTCCGAGCTGGGCGCGCTGAAGCGGGGTGACGCGTTCGACCTGGTCGAGGTGCCCAAGCGCCTGAGGCGGCGGCGCAAGGACCCCTGGGCGGGCATCGACAACCTGCGGCAGGACCTGTCCCGCTGGTCCAGCGGCTGACCGTGCCGCGGAATCAGAGGTTGGTCGCGGCCAGGCTGTGGCCCGGGCCGACCGAGGCCACCAATTCCCTGAGCACGCCGATGTCCGCCGGCTTCAGCAGGTGGTGGTGGAAGCCCGCCTCCCGTGCCTGGCGACGATCGTTCTCCTGGCCCCAGCCGGTCAATGCCACCAGGGTGGCGCCGTGGTCGGGGAAGCGGGCGTGCAGGGTACGCGCCACCTCGTAGCCGTTCATGCCGGGCATGCCGATATCCAGCACCACCACTGCCGGACGCCAGTCGGCGAACATCTCCAGCGCCTGCTCGCCGTCGCGTACCACGCGCGCTTCGGCGCCCAGCAGGCCGAGGACCTGGCCGAGACTGTCGCCGGCATCGATGTTGTCGTCCACCACCAGCACCCGCGAGCGCACCAGCTGGCCGTGACCCTCCGCAGGCGCGTCCGCGTGTTCGGGCGCGGATTCGGCCAAGGGCACGCGAAGGGTGAACTCGCTGCCCTGGCCGATGCCGTCGCTGCTGCCAACGAGGGTGCCGCCATGCATCTCGGCGAGCTTGCGCGACAGCGCCAGGCCGATCCCGAGGCCGCCCTGGCTGCGGCTGCTGTCCCGCCCGCCGCGGCTGAACATTTCGAACATGCGCGGCAGCTCGTCGGGCGTGATGCCCATGCCGTTGTCGCGCACAACGATGACGGCTTCATCGCCCTGCGCGCTGGCGCGGACTTCGATGCGGCCGCCGTCGGGGGTGTAGCGGGCGGCGTTGCTCAACAGGTTGCCCAGGATCTGCGCGAGCCTGACAGGGTCGCCCTGCAGCCATACCGGTTGCGCTGGCAGGTCGATCGACAGTTCGTGCCCCACGGCACCCACCAGCGATTCGACCGTTTCGACCGCGTTCGACACCACCGCCTCCAGTCCGACGCGCTCCATGCGCAGTGACAGATTGCCGCGGCTGATGCGCGACGTCTCCAGGAGGTCGTCGACCAGCCGGACGAGGTGGTTGACCTGCCGCTCCATCATCATGTGGATGGTGGCCGACTGTCCGGTGTCGCGGCCGATCATGCGCAGCAGCTCGATCGAGTTGCGCAGCGGCGCGAGCGGATTGCGCAGCTCGTGGGAGAGCGTGGCGAGGAACTCGTCCTTGGCGCGGTCAGCCTCGGCCAGCCGCTGCGCCTGCTCCCGGAGCGCCTGTTCGGCAGCCTGCCGCTCGGTGATGTCGCGGGTAGTGCCTGCAACGGCCACGACCTCGCCTTCGGGGTCCAGCACGGGGGAAAAGATGTACTCGTAGACGCGGCGCCCGTTGGTGCCGGTAAACGGGATCTCGCCACGTATCGGTGCCCGGGTCGAGATCACCTGGTCGATCTCGCGGTCGTGCATGTCCGCGTGCCACTGCTCGTAGCCCAGGTCCATCCATTTCTTGCCGCGGGCGTCGGCCACGCCCCACATTGTCAGCAGGGACTGGTTGGCATAGATGACGTAGTGCTCAAGGTCGAATACGTAGACGAAGTCCGGGGTGCTGTCGAGGGCGGTCTCGTACATGCGCCGCTGGTTGTCGGACTCCAGCACCAGCCGCTCGCGTTCGGCCTCCGTGTTCTTCTGGGCGGTGATGTCGCGGAAGTACACCGAGATCCCTTCGGGGGCGGGATAGGCCGTGACTTCGAACCAACTGCCCAGATCGGCATAGAAGGCGGTGACCGATCGTTTCTCGCGAGTAGCCATGGTATGCCGGTAGGCTGGGGCAAACTCGGTCTGCTCCAGCCCCGGGTACTCGTCCCACACGTTCCTGCCGTGGAGATCGCCAGGATGCCTGCCGAGGATGCGGTGAGCCTCGGGATTGGCGTAGTCGAACCGCCATTGGCGATCGATCGTGAAGAATCCCTCGGTAATGCTCTCCAGAATGGCTTCCGCATCGCGACTGGATTTCGGGGCGGTGTCCTCGATGCGATGGACGATGTATTCGACGCTGCCCGTGGCATCCAGCACCGGCGTATTGACGACCGACCACCGGTGACCGATGAAGCCAGCGGCTTGTCTTCCCTGGATGTCGTACCCGACGGTGCCCATGTCGTCGGGCGCGCACGTGGCAACGACGCGGTCCAGGGATTCGCCAAGCGGGTCCGCCTGCTCCGCACTGTCCGCTCCACCCACGACCTCCAACAGCGGCCGGCCGATGATCTCTGGGCCCGCAGATACCTCCCGGAGCCAGCCGTCGCTTGCGGCGACGATCGCGTATCCGGGGGAAGGTGTCACGACCAGGCACCGGCCCGGCAGGGCGCGGAGCAGGCGTTGAATTTCACTATGGTTCAAGTGCGGGTGCTCGCGCCGGCTGGAAAGCGGAGGGTAGGACAGGTCGGGCGAACGTGGCGTGGTGACGGCTCGGATGCGGCGTATCTAGGCCTCGTCGCCCTGCGGCGCTTCTTCGGACTGGCAGTTCGCCTCGTGCCAGGCACCCAGTACACCAGTGTGGCGTTGATAGGGCTCGGACTTCGCCATGGCGGTGGTTGTTTCGATAGTGGTCCCCTTGACCTCGTCCAGCATGTCGGCGATTTCGCGGGCCGCGTTGCGCAGCGTCGGCTGTCCGGTTTCGTCCAGCGGTAGAGCATCGGCTCCCCCTCGCAGGGCTTCGATGATCTCGTCGGTCTCGGGTGTTTGCTCCACCACCGACAAGGGGCCGAAGCCGGCGTGGAGCAGGGAGGTGTGGACCAGCATGCAGTCCTTGGCGCCTTCCATCATCGAGGGCAGTGCGGCGAGCTTGGCACCCTCTTCGGCGACGCCGCAGGCGGCCAGGGGCAGAAGGAGGGCGAGGGCGGTGATTCGGGCTGGTAGGCGCATGGGTCTTCCTTGCATGTTGGCTGCCGGCAAGTGTCGGGGATCGCGGATGGCCGCTCAACCCGGCCCTGGCCCACGGCCACGCGGGCTCCACGGTCGCCGTGCGAACGTCGCCGGCCCGAGCGGAGCATTCCCATGCGAATCGGCCTCGTCTCCGATACCCACGGACTGGTCCGGCCAGCGGCCCTAGACTACCTGCGTGGCAGCGACCACATCATCCACGCTGGAGACATCGGCCAGTCCGGGGTGCTGGATGCGCTTGGCGCACTGGCGCCGGTGACGGCGATCCGCGGCAACATCGACAGCGGCGAATGGGCGAGCGGGTTGCCCGAGGTGCGCGAGGAAACCATCGGTCGCGTGCGCATCCTGGTGCTCCACGACCTCAAGCAGCTGGACCGGGACCCGGCCGCCACGGGCATCCGCGTCGTGGTGTCCGGGCATTCGCACAAGCCGGCCGTCGAGGAGCGCGACGGCGTGCTCTATATCAACCCGGGCAGTGCAGGGCCGCGACGCTTCAGCCTGCCGGTCACGGCCGGGGAGCTGCTGGTCTCGCTCGACCTGGTGACGCCGAAGATCGTCGAGCTCGAATGAGCCGCGCCGGCTGCGCTACTTCCGCCGCGCCAGGAGGCGGTCGAGGTCCCTGCGGGCGTCATCCAGATCGGGTGCCAGTGCCACGGCGCGGCGGAAGTCCGCCGTTGCGGCAGCATGCTCGCCGCGTTTCTCGCGCAACTGGCCGCGGCGCCAGTGCGCGCCCCCCAGCGACACCTCTTCGGTCGCCTCGGCGGATCCCGTGATGATCCGGTCGAGTGCGGCCTCGCCCTCTCCTGTGCGCACGTCGTGCATCGCCGCGTGGCGACCGAGCAGGTACAGCAGCCGGGCATCTTTCGGGGAATGTTTGAGCCCGGCCTCCAAAGCCGCAAGGGCCTCGTCGGGGCGCTCGTTGCGGTCGAGCATGACGGCAAGCCCCCGGCTGTAGAGCGGTTGCCGGGGGTCGAGGCGGACGGCGCTACGCAACTCGCGTATCGCGGCAGAACCCTCCAGTGTGAAAGCACGCAGGTAATGGCCTCCGGCCGGGTTGCGGCCGGCATACGAGGCAATCTCCGCAGCGGCTTTGTCCTTGCCCCCGCCCATGAAGCCCGGCGCCATCGAGTAGAACTGCACCAGCCCCTCGCGGGCGCCCAGGTGATCCGGATCCAGGTTGGCCGCGCGCTGCCACGCGTCCCGGGCCTTGGTCGCCCAGCTCGCCTTGCGCAGCATGTTCACTTCGATGGCCATCCGTCCGTACGCCTGTCCAGCGCGATGCCAGGCCTCGGCACTTTTGGGCAGGGCTGCGATGGCCCGCTCCCCGGCAGCCACGGCCGCTTCGGTATCCGGCGTGCGCAGCGCCTTCTTGACTGCGTCGATCGCCGGCTCTCCCGCCCATGCGGTGCCGGCCAGCGCGAACCAGGCAGCGGCGGCGAAAAGGGCGATGAAGGCGCCTTTCGGGCGGCGCGAGGTGGTGTTCGTGTTCATCCGAGGGTCCTTCCTGCTTCGACGATGGCGGGATCCTAACCGAGTTGTCGCCCGGCGCGGCCCCCACGCACGCTGCTGGTCGCACCATGCTGCCCGCGCATGGTCGGCAGTTGCAGTGATGGTGGCGGTCTTGTCGCTCAGTGCATTCGGGCGGACATGAGGTCCGAGCGAATCTCATCGACCAGGGCAGTCAGTCGCGGAATATCGGCCGGCTTTGCCAGGTGGTGGTCAAAACCGGCGGCTCGGCTCTTTGCCAGGTCCTGGGCGTGGCTCCAGCCGGTGACGGCCACGATCACCGGATCGCCTGCTCCATCGCCGGTCCTGACACGGCGCGCCACCTCGTAGCCGTCCATCCCGGGCATGCCGATGTCCAGCAGGATCAGGTGTGGCTGGTAGTCCGACGCGATCCGCAATGCTTCGGGCCCGCTGTGTGCGACCCGTGGAGCCAGGTCCATGGACTCCATGACCAATGCCAGTGATTGAGCGGCATCGCGGTTGTCGTCGACCACCAGCACCCGGATCTCGGGTGCAACCGACGACAATGTCTTCCCCGGTGCGGGCGTGGAGGGCTGTGCACTCTTGCTGCTCGCCAGCGGTAGCCTCACCACGAACCGGGCGCCCTGTCCTCGCCCCTCGCTGTGGGCTTCCACCGTGCCGCCGTGGAGCTCCACCAGGTTCCTTACCAGCGCCAGGCCGATGCCCAGCCCTTCCTGCTGGTCGCCGCCTGCCCGGGCGCCCTGGGTGAACAGCTCGAAGACATGTGGGAGTGTCTCGCGGTCGATGCCCAGTCCGTCATCGGCGACTTCGGCCACTGCCTGCCCGCCGTCGGTATGGACCGTCACCTTGATGCAGCCGTCGCGGCGGCCGTACTTCACGGAGTTGTTGAGCAGGTTGCCAAACACCTGGGCAATGCGCACCGGGTCGGCGTCCACCAGAAGCGGGGTCTCGGGCAGGTCGACCTCCAGTTGGTAGCCGCCCTGGTCGAGCTGCGGCCGGCTGGCCTCGATCGCCACGCGCATGGCATTGCAGAGTTCCATGCGCTCGCGATGCAGGGTGATCATCCCCCGTGACAGACGCGAGGCCTCCAGCAGGTCATCCACCAGCCGCACCATGTGCACCACCTGGCGCTTCATCATGGTTCGCAGCGTCGCGCGGCGCACCGGATCGCTGTCGTCCATTTCCAGCACGTGCAACGCGTTGCTGATCGGCGCGAGTGGATTGCGCAGCTCGTGCGCCAGCATGGCCAGGAACTCGTCCTTGCGCCTGACCGCCATCACTTCCGCATCGTGCGCCTGTTCGAGCTCGCGCAGGTGTTCCTGGATCTCGTACTGCCGGTTTCGCGCGCGCAGAGCGGTCCGGACCGCGCTCAGCAGGGCCTGCACCCGCAGCGGGCGTTCGAGCAGGGTGACGTTGTTGAGCATGGCGACGGCGTCGCCGACGACGGTCGAGTTCGCGCCACCGTGGGTGAGCAGCAGCACCGGCAGGTCCGACCATCGCGGCTGTGACTCTATCGCCTGGGCCAGTACCGCCTGGGCGCCGGAGGACGAGAGGGTTTCCTCGGTCGCCATGACCGCGCCGGCGCCACGGGCGAGCTCGTGCTGCAGCTCCCGGGAGTCGGAGCAGACATGCGCGGGGATGTCGCTGCGCGCCAGCAGCTCCCGGGTGAGTTCCGTATCGCGCGCCGTCGAAAGCAGCAACAGGACGCGCTGGTGCAGGTCCGCCTGGCGGGCCCGGTTCACTCTCCTCCAACCCGCGGATCTTCGTCACCTTCCGGCAAGCCGCTCAGGACACCCCGGAAGTGCCTCAGGGGTTCGCCGACGGATATGCCGGCAGCGCCGAAAGTGAGCTCCCTGATCGAGCGTTCATGCGCGCCGGTGCGCTTCTTCAGCACCGACATCGCCTGTCGCACTTCTCCCTTGGCCTCGAAATACCGCAACAGCATCACCGTGTCGGCCAGGTAGCTGATGTCGATGCTGCTGGTCATCTGCCCGATCAACCCCTGCTGGGCGTTGATGAGCAGGGTCACCACGCCGAGCTGGCCGAGGTAGGCCAACAGCTCGTGCAGCTGGATCATCACGAACTTCTCGCCTGGCATCGCATTGAAATAGCCATTGAGGCTGTCGATCACGATGACCCGGGCGTTGTCCTTCTCGACCGCGCAACGGATGCGGTGGACGAATTCACCCGGCGAGAGTTCCGCCGGGTCGATCGACTGCACCGACACCATGCCATCGGCCAACCGGGCCTCCATGTCGAAACCAAGGCCCCGGGAACGGGTCAGCAGGGCGCGCTCGCTCTCGTCGAACAGGAACATGGCGGAGCGCTCGCCCCGCTTGGCGGCGGCCATCACGAAGTGGGCGGCGAGGGTGGACTTGCCGGTACCGGCGGCACCCACCAACAAGGTGCTGGTACCGCGGTCCAGGCCCCCGCCGAGCAAGGCATCGAGTGCGGGCAGGTCGCTGCTGACGCGTTCGGTGGCACCGTCACGACGGAACTTTGCGGCCACCAGGCGGGGGAACACGACCACGCCGCCGGTGTTGATGACGTAGTCGTGGTTGCCGCTGTGGAACGGTCGGCCGCGCAGCTTGCTGACCCGCAGGCGACGGCGGTCGCCGCCGTACTCGGGGCGCATCTGGTCCAGCTCGATCGAGCCATGGACGATGGTATGTACCGGCAGCCCGTGCTCCACGCCCTGGCGGTCGTCGAGCAGGAGGACGGTGGTGCCACGGCCGGCGAAGTACTGCTTCAGGGCCAGCACCTGGCGCCGGAACCGGAGCAGCGTGCCCGCCAGCAGCCGGATCTCGGCGAGGGAGTCGAACACCACCCGGTCGGGTTTCAGGCGCTCGACCTCTTCCAGCATCCGCCCCGTGGTATCGGCCAGCTCAACCTCGGATGGGTGGAACATCGTGTACTGCGATTCGGGATCGAGCTGGTTGCCCATCGGCAGCAGCTCGTGGATGTGCATGCCTTCCAGCGACCAGCCGTGGGAGGCGGCCGCCTCGGTCAGTTCGGTGCGGGTCTCCGATAGCGTCACGTACAGCACGGTTTCGCCCCGGCGCAGGCCTTCCAGCAGGAACTGCATGGCCATGGTGGTCTTGCCCGAGCCCGGCACGCCCTCGAGCAGGTAGAGCCGGTGGGGCGTGTAGCCTCCGTCCAGGATCTCGTCGAGGCCTTCGATGCCGCTGCTGACGGTGGCGGTCTTTTCGGCGCCTTGCTGCATGGGGATTCCCTTGGCTGAATACGGGAAACGATGCGCGACTGGTCGTGGTTCCGGGGTGAAAGTCCCCGCCAGACCGTGCCAATGCGACCAATGGGGCACAGGCATCGCCGCCGTGGATTGCTATGCTGCGCGGCCATGTCCGCCGCCTCCCCCAGTCCAACAACGGCCCTGTCGCTGCGGCGGCTCGCTTTGTTGCTGGGCGGCCTGGCGATGTTCGGCCCGTTCTCGATCGACACCATCTTCCCCGCCTTCCCGGCCATGGGCGCGGACCTGGGGGCCGACAAGGTGGCGATGCAGCAGACCATCAGCGTCTACCTGATCGCCTACGCCCTCACCAGCCTGCTGCACGGGCCGCTGTCGGACGCCTTTGGCCGGCGCAAGGTGATCCTCGGCGGCCTGGGCGTATTCACCATTGGATCGATCGGTTGCGCACTGTCTCCGGACCTGGGGACGCTGTTGATGTTCCGCGCGCTGCAGGGACTGTCGGCGGGGGTGGGGTTCATCGTCGGCCGAGCGGTCATCCGGGACGTCCTGCAGGGCGACGACGCCCAGCGCCTGATGAGCCAGGTCTCGATGATCTTCGGCATCGCCCCTGCGATCGCCCCGGTCATCGGCGGCTGGATCCTGGGCTGGAGCCGCTGGCCGATGATCTTCTGGTTCCTGGTGGCGTTTTCGGCGGTACTGCTGGTGGCGGTGTGGGCAGGCCTGCCGGAGACGCATCCGGCGGAGTCGCGCCTACCCATCCGGCCGGCACGGCTGGTCCGCGACTACACGGCGATCCTGGTGAACCCGCGGTTCCAGCGCCTGGCTGCCGCGGCGGCGTTCAATTTCGGCGCGCTGTTCCTGTACATCGCCTCGGCGCCGGCCTTCGTGCTGGACCTGCTGCACTTCCGCGGGCAGCCCCTCGACGAGGGCGATTTCGGATGGTTCTTCATTCCGATGATCGGCGGCATGATCATCGGCGCCTGGTTGTCGGGCCGCGCCGCGGGCCGGATCAGCGGCAACCGGCTGGTGGCGATCGGGTTTTCGGTCTCCGCCGTGGCGATGGCCTTCAACGTGGGCTACAACCTGCTGGTCGACGTGCTCGAGGTCCCCTGGGCCGTGATCCCGATGAGCATGAACGCCTTCGGCATCGCGCTGGTGTTCCCGATCATCACCCTGGCGATCCTGGACATGTATCCGCGACAGCGTGGGTCGGCATCATCGCTGCAGGCGTTCACCACGCTGGTGATGAACGCCATGCTCGCCGGCGTGCTGTCGCCGTTGATCAGTGGCAATGGCCTGTGGCTCGCTTTGACCGCCACGGCCTTCGTCGCCATCGGCTGGCTGTTCTGGCGCTGGGAAGCAGGTGCCTCGCCCTCTTTGGAAGCGACCGGGCAGGTCACCGAGGCGGAGCGGGTCCCGGGCGGGTCGCTCTAACAGGCGGACAAAAAAGGGCCGGCTTTCGCCGGCCCCCGGATACAGCGGGCAGCGGTATCAGGCTGTCCCATCCCCGTCGGCACCATCGGCAGCGGGAGCGTCCTCGGTACGTTCCGTCGCTTCCGTGGCCGGGCCCGGCCGGGGCGCGGCACTGGCCTGCCAGCCACAGGTCTGGCCTTCGTTCTGCTGCTTCAGCCAATCCTGGAGCGGGGCGAAGTACTCCAGCACCGCGCCCGCGTCCATGCCTTCGCCGCCGGTAAGCTCCTGCAGCGTGCGTTGCCAGGGCTGGCCCGCACCGCGCGAAAGCATCGCCTGCAGGCGCTCGCCCGCCGCCTCGTTGCCGTAGAAGCTGCACTCGTGCAGCGGGCCCTCGTAGCCCGCGGCATCGCACAGCGACTTGTAGAACTGGAACTGCAGCACGTGGGCCAGGAAATAGCGCGTATAGGGCGTATTGCCCGGCACGTGGTACTTGGCGCCCGGGTCGAAGAATTCCTCACCGCGCGCATCCACCGGTGCCACGCCCTGGTACTGCGCCTTCAGGTCCCACCACGCCTTGTTGTACTGGTCCGGCGTGATCGAGCCGTCGAACACACCCCAGCGCCAGCGATCGATCATCAGGCCGAACGGCAGGAAGGCGACCTTCGACAGCGCCATGCGCATCTGCGCGTTGATCACGGCCTCCTCGCTCTGCTGTTGCGCATCGACCAGGTCGATCGACTCCAGGTACTGCGGCGTCATCGCCAGCACGATGGTGTCGCCGATGGCTTCGTGGAAGCCGTCATGGGCGCCGGCCTGGAACAGGGGCGGCAGGTCGTTGTAGGCCAGGTAGTAATAGACGTGGCCGAGCTCGTGGTAGATGGTGGTGAAGTCTTCCTCGTTGGGCTTGATGCACATCTTGGTGCGCACGTCGCCTTCCATGTTCATGTCCCACGCGCTGGCGTGGCAGACCACGTCGCGGTCGCGCGGCTTGATGAACTGGGTGTTCTCCCAGTAGCTGTCGGGCAGCTTGGGCATGCCGAGGGAGACGTAGAAGTCCTCCGCGCGCTTGGTCATCTGGCGGGCGGCGGCCTCGCGGGCTTCCTGCTCGATGTCGGCCAGGCGCGACGGCGTGCGCTCCCCGGTCGCCTGGGCCAGCTTCTGTGCGTGGATCTGCTGGTACCGCGACTCCAGCGCGGCGTTGATGTCCAGGCTGCCGGCGTTCTCGTACGGCGCCAGCACGTCCCACAGGTTGCCCCAGTCCTGCTGCCACATGTTGCCCATCAGGTGCGCGGGCAGCATGCCGCCAGCGACCTCCGCACGCTCCTGGCCGTATTCGGCGCCCAGGCGCGTGCGGGTGTAGCAATGAAGCTGCTCGTAGAGCGGCTTGACCTGGGTCCACAGCCGGTCGGTTTCCGCGGCGATCTCGACCGGGCTCATGTCGTACGCGGAGCGCCACATTTCCCCCGCATCGGTGAAGCCCATCTCGTCGGCGCCCTTGTTCACCAGCTCGACGAAGCGCGTGTAGTCCTTGCGCATCGGCTGGGACACCGTGTGCCAGCCGCGCCAGGCATCGAGCTGGTCGTCGTAGTCGCGGCTGTTGCGCAGCACGTCCTCCAGCTCGCCGAGCTGGCGGCACTGCCGTGCGTCGCCTTCGCCGGTGCAGTACTCGCCCGAGCCGTACATGCCTTCCATGCGGGTGACGATCTCGGTCAGCTCCTTGAGCTCGGTCGGATCGGTGGGGGCCGGCATCGAAGTGGCCAGCTTGAGCAACTGGATCGAGCGCGCGGTCTCCGGCGTCATCTCCTGGCCTTCGAACCGCCGCGACTGCGCGATCCAGTCGTTGAGGCGCGAGAGGTACTCCTCGTTGGCCTTGGCGGCCAGCAACTGGCTGTCCTCGTTGATGTAGGTCGAGGAGAGCCACTGTGCCGCGGTGAGCTGCGGGTACATCTCCTTCAGCTCGGCGTTGACGCGGGCAATGAACTGGTCGGCGGTTTCCTCGCCCTGGGCCGTGCTGGACGTTGCCGGCTGGTCGGCGGTGGTATCGGGGCTGGGCGAGCGATCGCAGCCAGCCAGGGCCAGCACGCCGGTGGCGATGGCGGCGGCAAGGAGTGCGCGTACAGGTTTCATGTCGGTGCTCCGTTGGATGAAGCGCGTGCATCGCGCCAACCGACGAAGGCTAGATGCGGGCCGGCCGTGGCGCAAGCGCGGTGCCGCCAGGACCTGCGTCCGTACTTCGAGGGGCCGGATCAGGCGGAAGGAAGCGCCGGGACCTGCGGGGGCTGGAGCAGGTTGCGCGCTGAATCCACCAGTCCGCGTGCTGCAAGCCATGCCCAGGCCTCGTCGGCGTCGTGCTCGAAATAGGCGGCGGCGGACCCGAGGCGGAAGGTGTAGCCCCAGCCGTCCATGTCGGCGAGGATCCGGGCGCGGCCGACGCCCGGCAACTGGTCGCCCAGCAGGGCCTGCAGCAGGCAGACCGCGTCCTCCTCCTCGATCGAGTCGGTAGCGTCGGTGTGTACCGCATGCCGCCGCTCCGGGGGCAGGACGATCAGGTGGCACGCCTCGTGGAGCAGGGAGTGCACCGGCGTGTCCCGCCGGGCGTAGACGGTGCCGGCGATGATGCCGGCTTCGCAGTCGCCCCAGTAGCTGCCGGGGATGGGCTGGCCATCGGCGACGCGCTCCAGCTGCAGGCCGTAGCGGGCGAGCAGGGCGGTGGGGGCATCGAAGCCGATGTCGGCGAGCGTGAGCATTGGATCAGTGGTGCTGCCATCCCCGAGGGGCTTCATTCGGAACGTAGGAGCGGCTTCAGCCGCGATCGGATATCCGCGCGGCGACGACTTTCCGATCGCGGCTGAAGCCGCTCCTACAGGGGCAGGGGGCGAAAATGCCCGCGCGGATCAGCCGTGCGCGGGCCTGGCCTCGCCGTTCTGGGGCAGGGACACCGAGATGTCGAGCACCTTGTTCTCGCCTTCGCCCATCAGGTCGACCTTGACCGCCTCGGCGTCGACGCTGACGTACTTGCGGATCACCTCCAGCAGCTCGCGCTGCAGCATCGGCAGGTAGTCCGGCCCGCCGCGGGTGGCGCGCTCGTGGGCGACGATGATGCGCAGGCGGTCCTTGGCGACCGACGCGGTCTGCTTCTTGGCGAGCAGGAAGTCGAACATGCCCATGGCTTAACCTCCGAACATCTTGCTGAAGAAGCCTTTCTTCTCCGGCGTGATGAAGCGCATCGGGCGGGTGTCCCCGAGCAGGCGCGCAACGGCGTCGTCGTAGGCCTGGGCGGCGTCCGATTCGGCATCGAGGATGACCGGCTCGCCCTTGTTGGAGGCATGCAGGACATCGGTGGATTCGGGGATGACGCCGATGGTCTTGAGGCCGAGGATCTCCTCGACGTCGCCGACGCTCAGCATCTCACCCGATTCCACGCGCTTGGGGCTGTAGCGGGTCAGCAGCAGGTGCTCCTTGACGCGCTCGCCCTGTTCGGCGCGGCGGGTCTTGCTGGCCAGCAGGCCGAGGATGCGGTCGGAGTCGCGTACCGAGGACACTTCCGGATTGACCACGACGACGGCCTGGTCGGCGAAGTACATGGCCAGGAACGCGCCCTTCTCGATGCCCGCCGGAGAGTCGGCGACGATGTAGTCGAAGCCGTCCGCCGCCAGGTCCTCCAGGACCTTCTGCACGCCTTCCTTGGTGAGGGCGTCCTTGTCGCGCGTCTGCGAGGCAGCCAGCACGTAGAGGTTCTCGAAGCGCTTGTCCTTGATCAGCGACTGCTTGAGGCTGGACTCGCCGTTGACCACGTTGACGAAGTCGTACACCACGCGGCGCTCGCAGCCCATGATCAGGTCGAGGTTGCGCAGGCCGACGTCGAAGTCGATCACGCAGACCTTGTGGCCGCGACGGGCGAGGCCGCAGGCGAGGGAGGCGCTGGTCGTGGTCTTGCCGACGCCGCCCTTGCCCGAGGTGACTACGATGATTTCGGCCAAGTTCTGATCCTCCGGATGATTTGATGTGCGGCAATGCGTGACAGCATGCCCGTTTTTTGGTTCACGAGGCGGCCTGCGCCTCGATGTGCAGCTGGTCGTCTTCCAGCCAGACCTGCACGGGCTTGCCGCGCAGAGCCGCCGGGATGTCCTCGAGCACCTTGTAGTGGCCGGCGATGGCGACCAGCTCGGCATGGAACTCGCGGCAGAAGATGCGGGCCTGGGCGTTGCCCTGGGCGCCGGCCAGGGCCCGGCCACGCAAGGGGCCGTAGATGTGGACCGAGCCGTCGGCCATGACCTCGGCGCCGGCGCCGACGCCGGTCAATACCGTCAGGTCGCGGTTGTCGGCGTACACCTGCTGCCCGGAGCGCACCAGCCCGGCGTGGATCATCCCGGGTGCTGGGGGAGCGGTTGCCGTGGCCGGTGCGGGTGCGGCCGCCTGCGGCGTGGGAGCCGGCGCGGGCGCGGGTGCCGACGGCGGCGGAACGTTGGCGTCGGCCGGCTCGCCCGTCCGCTCGTACTGCGCGCGGAACTTGGCCAGCAGCGGCAGGCCGAGGGCCTCCGCCAAGTGCTCGGTGTCGCTGGATCCGTAAGCCAGCGCGACCGGCAGCACGCCGGTCCCGCGCAGGCCGTCCAACAGCGCTCGGGCGGTCGCCTGGTCCGGCACCTGCGAGAGGCCACCGAAATCGATCACCACCGCCGCCCTCAGGAACAGCTTCGGTGCCCGCTCGACCCGGCTGCGCATCTCCTCGACCAGCCGCGGCACGTCGAGGTTGCGGATGCGCAGGTTGGCGATGCCCACCTGGCCGATCTTCAGCTCGCCCGCCTGCTCGTAATCCACTGCGGCGGCGGTCATGGGCCAGTCGTCCCGGTCGGGCGCGGGGCGGCCTGCGCGGCCGGGCGGGCGGGAAGCACCCGTCGCCGGGTCCACGGCACCTCCGGCAGCTCGCTGCCGTAGGTCTTGCGTACCCAGGCGTGGCAACTGAGCTCCTTCATCAGCATCGCTGCGCGTAGTTCGTTCCCCGGCATCACGTGCTGTCCGACCTCGCGGAAGCCGAAGCTGCCGTGGAAGAGCAGCACCGGATCGTTCGCTCCCTGGTCGAGGAATACCTCGCAGGCCATCTGCGGATAGCGCAGTTCCGCGTAGCTCTGCGCATCGGCGTAGAACGCGCGGCCTACGCCGCCGCCGCGGCGACGGCTGGCGACGACGATGCGATCGATGTAGAAAAAATCCGGGAAATGCTTGCGGAACCAGCGGAAGTTGCTGCTGTCGTACTCGGCATTGCTGCCCATCCCGATCATGAAGCCGGCGATCGTGCCGTCGCGTTCGGCGACGCGGAAGTACTCGGCGTTCTCGTAGAACTGGCGCAGGCGCCCGGCATCGAGCGGCAGGATCGCGGGTCCGGCGGCGTTGTTGAGGGCAAGGACGGAATCCAGCTCGTGCTCGCGCACGTCGCGGACGACGATCGACATTCCGGGCTCCAGGGGGTGTTTTTACCGGTGTCGCTGGGCGACCGGCGGATTATCGCATGGAGGCCGGGGGCGGGCGAGCCGCGCCGATCTGATGGCGTCCGGCGCCGGTGCCTGTTCAGGCATGACTTTCGGGCGCTCCGGATGGGGGCGGATGCCGATAGGATGCGGCAATGCTCGCCCGCCTGAACCACACCCGACTCCTGAGGTTCGCCGGCCTCTTTACCTGGGGCGCTGTCGGACTGTGGCTGATCCAGATGTGGATGGAACCGGAGCAGTTCCAGTTCCTGCCTGGCGCCGGGGATCATCCGTTCCAACTGCTGATTGCACGATGGGTGGCCCTGTATCTGAGTTTCGGGGCCACCTACTGGTGGATCACGCGCGAGTTGGGGCAGCGGCGACCCGGTTACATGGACCACGTCCTGCTGCTGGTGCTTACCGCCTGTGCGGTGGGTGTGAGCTACTTCTCCAACAGCGGGTTGGGCAGCATCCTGCTGATGGTGGCGGCCGGTCTGCTGCCATGGCTGCTGTCGCTCCGGGTGGGCGTGGTGTGGCTGATTGGCGGCAACCTGGCGATCACGCCGGTATTCGTGGCCGCCGGAATGCCGGGGCCACTGGCGCTGGTGCAGGCGCTTGCATATGTGGGGTTCTCGGGCCTGGTTTTCGTCACCGCTTTCGTCGCGAGGCAGCAAGCCGAGGCCCGCGACGAGCAGCGGCGCCTCAACGCGGAGTTGCGCGCCACCCGCCTGCTGCTGGCCGAGAGCGCCCGCATCAACGAGCGCACCCGCATTTCCCGCGAGTTGCACGACCTGCTCGGCCACCACCTGACGGCGCTGAGCCTCAACCTGGAGGTCGCCGGCCACCTGGTGGAGGGCCGCGCCAAGGAACACGTCTCCCAGGCCCACACGCTGGCGCGGCTGCTGCTCACCGACGTGCGCGAGGCCGTCAGCCACCTGCGCGAGGATGGCGCGATCGATTTGACCGCCGCGCTGCAGCCGTTGGCGGAGAACGTGCCGGGACTGGATATCCACATGGAGATCGAACAGCCGCTCACCCTGGATGACCCGGAGCGTGCGCACGTGCTGTTGCGCTGTACCCAGGAGATCATCACCAACGTGGTCCGCCACGCCGCCGCCGACAATCTCTGGATCACCGCGCGCAGCAGCGGTGGGCTGATCACGATGCGGGCGCGCGACGACGGTCGGGGCGCCGACCAGTTGGCGGTCGGCAACGGCCTGCGGGGCATGCGCGAGCGGCTTGCCCAGTACGGTGGCCAGCTCACGATTGAAACCCGGCCCGAGGCAGGCTTCCGCCTGTGCCTGGAGTTGCCGGTATCGGCGGCAGCCGCCGCCGCTTGCGAAGGAGCCGTCAAATGAGTGCCGATCCGATCCGAGTATTGCTGGTGGACGACCAGACCCTGGTCCGCCAGGGCGTCCGCTCCCTGCTGTCCCTGGCCGAGGGTATCGAAGTCGTCGCCGAGGCCAGCGACGGCAAGCAGGCGGTCGAGGTGATCCCGCAGATCAGGCCCGACGTGGTCCTGATGGACATGCGCATGCCGGTGATGTCCGGCCTGGAGGCCCTGCAGGCGCTGGCCGGGCTGGGGCAACTCCCGCCCACGATCATCCTCACCACCTTCGATGACGACCAGCTGGTGCTGGCAGGGATCAAGGCGGGTGCGAAGGGCTACCTGCTCAAGGATGTGTCGCTCGAGCAGCTGGTCGGGGCGATCCAGACCGTGGCGCGTGGCGGTTCGCTGGTGCAGCCGGCGATGAGCCAGCGCCTGCTGTCGGGGCTGGAGCACATGCGCAACGATTTCGTCAGCCTGGACCGGCCCGATCCGCTGACCGACCGGGAGACGGAGATCCTCCGACTGATGGCGGGCGGCTTCTCCAACAAGGAGATCGCCAATTCGCTGGGCGTGGCCGAGGGGACGATCAAGAACCACGTCTCCAACATCCTGTCGAAGCTGGGTGTTCGCGACCGCACCCGGGCCGTTCTGAAGGCGTTCGAGCTCAAGCTGGTGTGAACGCCCCGGGGACCGGAGGACGGGCGGTGCATTTATGTGATCTCCAGAGGCTGCGCCCGGCACGGCATCCTTGCTAGGATTACCGGTCTGCGCCCAGTCCCGTCCCGGGCCCGGCCCTGGAGAACCCTGAATGACCCGTCTGATCGAGTTCCTGATTTCACTGGCCATCGTCGTCGCGGTATTCGTCGGCGTCGGCTTCCTGCTGCCTTCGAGCCGCCACTTCGAGCACTCGGTGGAGACCAACCGCAAGATGACGATCGTGTACGACACGATCAACAGCCTGCGTCGCTTCCCGGCCTGGAACATCCTGGTCGCCAAGGATCCGAACATGGACCTGGAGCTCGTTGGCCCGGAGGAGGGCGTCGGTGCCCGCCTCGAGTACAGCTCCGAGGAGCGCGGGATCGGCGAAGGTGCCTGGGAGATCGTCGAGACGGTGCCGAACGAGAGCGTGACCTACGCGATCGAGGACCCCGAGCGCGGCAACAACAAGCGCACCACGTTCCACCTGGAGCCGACCGGTCGCAACAACCGCAACGTCAAGATCACCCAGACCTATGACGTCGACTACGGCATGGACCTGCTGGGCCGCTATGCGGGCATGTACGTGAGCAGCAGCGTCGGCTCCGACATCAAGATGAGCCTGACCCGCCTGAGCAACATGCTGGCGGCGGTGCCGAACTACGACTACTCGCTGCTGAGCAAGGACAACCCCGAAAACGCGCCGCGCATCGAGGACCGTCCGGCGCAGAACGTGTTGATCGTGGGCGCGGCGGTGGAGCGCAACAACGAAGTCGTGCAGCGCACGATGAACAACAACATGCAGTGGATCGAGAAGGTGATGAAGGCCAACAACCTCGTCGCCGATGGTCCGGTGCAGATCATCACCAACGAGTTCGGCTCCGAGAGCTACGCGTTCGAGGTGGCCCAGCCCGTGCGTCCGTCCGGGAACGGCGACGGCGCGGACGAAGATGCCGAAGGCGAGGCCACCGACGGCGGGGATACCCAGGCAACCGCCGCCACCGGTCCGCTGGACGTCGACCTCGAAGGTCCGGTCGAGCTGGTGCAGCGCGAGGCGTCGAAGGTCGCGGCTGTCCCCTTCACCGGCCACATGGCGAACCTGCCGACCGTGCGCGACGGACTGCGTGCGTGGGTGCTGACCCGCGGGATGGAAACCACCGGGCGCCCGTACGAGGCCTGGAACGACGGTATCGAGGAAGGCTTCACGCCGGAAGGCGAGTTCACGGTGTACTGGTCGGTGCGCTGACCGATCCGGGACGCCAGACACGAAACGCGCCGCGGGCTTCCGCGGCGCGTTTTTTTGTGGGCGCTGGTATGGTTCGCGGTCTACCGCCGAGCCGTCGCGATGAATCCTGCAGATGCCAGCCGCCTCCGCCCTGACTCCGTGCCTGTTACGAGGGTGCGGCTGTTTGGATTCGCAGGCGGCCTGCTGGCGGCCGCGTCCGTTGCGTTGGCCGCCTATGCTGCACATGCGGCTGATCCGGCTGCGCGCGCGAGCCTGCAATCGGCGGCGTTGTTCGCGTTCGGCCACGGGATCGCCCTCACCACGTTGGCGCCCCGTGCATTGCCTCGTCTCGCTGCCGCGGCGCTGGGCCTGTTGCTGCTCGGCACGCTCATGTTCTCCGGCACGCTGGTCGCTGCGCATTTCCTCCAGCTGCCCACCGCGCTCGCGCCAGTCGGCGGCGGGCTGATGATCGTGGCGTGGTTGCTATGGGCCGCCCACGCGGCAAGGCGGTGAGATGGCAAGGCACGCAAGGGGGTTCGATACCGACGCCGCAGCAGCGCACCTGGCGCGGCGGGACCGCAAGCTTGGTACCTGGATGCGACGCATCGGCCCGATCGAGCCAGACCTGCGATGGCGCAAGCGCTTTGACCCGGTGGACGCGCTGGCCCGTGCCATCCTCTACCAGCAGCTCAGCGGCAAGGCCGCGGCAACGATCGTCGGGCGGGTAGAAGCGGCGATCGAAAGTCCGCGCTTCCATTGCGACACGCTGGGCCGGTGCGACGACGCCACGCTGCGCGGGTGCGGCGTGTCGGGCAACAAGCTGCTGGCGCTGCGCGACCTCGCGCTCCGGGAGTCGCGCGGGGAGATCCCGTCGCTCACGCAGATGGCGACGATGGACAACGACGCCGTCATCGACGCGCTGGTGCCGGTCCGCGGCATCGGCCGCTGGACGGTCGAGATGATGCTGATGTTCCGCCTGGGTCGCCCCGATGTGCTCCCCGTCGATGACCTGGGTGTGCGCAAGGGGGCACAGCGGGTACACCGGCTCGAGGTGATGCCGACGCCCCGCGAACTGTCGGCGATGGGAGAGCGCTGGGGGCCATACCGCACCTACGCCAGCTTCTACCTGTGGCGGGTTGCGGATGCCGATGCCAAGGCCACCACGCCGACCAAACGGTCGCAGGACTGACTACGGGCCGATCGAGGGGCCGAAGCGCCAGTGCCACGGCTCGTAGACGATGCCGTGGGGGTTGTCCCGCGGGTAGCTCATCGCGAAACCATGGTCGCCGGCGTGTTCCGACAGCCACTCGAACGCAGCCGTCTGCTCGAAACTTTCTTCGGCGGGAGGCTCGCCCGGTGTGCCAATGTCCAGCGCCAGCCCCGAGTGGTGCTCGCTGTAACCGGGCGCCGCGTTGACCGCGAGGATATGTTCCACCGTCTGGCCGCGTTCGCGCTTGCGCTCGAAGATGCCCAGTTGGTAGTCGTGGCTGCGATAGCCGGAGATCGCATCCAGGTGCATGCCCGCCGCCGAGGCGGCATCGCGCATGCGCTTCCAGGCGAGGGCGGCCAAGGGGTGCAGCCACAGGGCACGTCCAAAGCGGTCCTTCCCGGCGAACGCGAGCCACCCTGGCTCGGCCACCAGCGGCAACCCCGTCCTCTGCCCGTAGCTGCCGTCGAGACCGAGGCTTTCGAGCCGTTCCTGCAGCCGGTCCAGCGGCAGGTGGGCGACCCGGAGCAGTCCGGGCCGGGATGGAAAGTGCTGGCTCGTTGCCGCGGTCGCATCCGCCAAGCCCGGTTCCCGCGCCAATCGCGGGATCAGCGGTTGCAGGCCGTCGGGCCCCAGCGCCGCGAGGTACCGACCATCCCGCTTGCGCCGGAACACCCGCTGGGCGCCAGCGAGGATCCGGGCGTCGCGATTGCTGCGTGCGCGCAGCAGGCCGCCCGGCCACAGTTCGATGTGCGGAGTGTTGACGAGTATCCGGGGCTGTACACGCATGCCTGGCAGGTTAGTCAGTCACGAGGGGTGGCGCCAGCTATCGCTTGATCCACCGGGCGATATCGCCGATCAGGCGCTCGTCCACGTGGCCAGGTGTCTGGTATTCCTCGAGGCTCCCGGGGCCGTCACCGGCGATCCCGAGGTGGTTGAGTGACGGGTAATGCCGGAGGGTCACATCGTCGCGGTCGCCGAGCGCGCGCTGCCAGAGCTGCCAGTCGGCATCCACCACCTGGAAGTCGCGACCGCCCTGGAGAAGCAGCATCGGCAGTTCGGTCTGGACCGCGTCGGCGACGGGGTCAATGGCGTCGAACTGCCGCCAGTATCCAGGCGGCAATCCCATCGGCGTGTCCTTGGCCTCCATGGGTTCGCCGCTGCGGACGCGGGCAATCTGTTCGTCGAGCGTCTCGAGGAAGTCTTGTTCCGCGGCGTTTATCGAACCGTCGGCGGACAGCAGGTAGCGGTTCTGCTCCGGCAACAGGTCGAGCAGCGGACGGGCTGGCGCAGCCAGCATCACCAGTCCCGCGACTTCGCCGGATCGAGCCGCGATGCGCGGCGCCAGCATCCCGCCCTGGCTATGGCCCAGTACGAACACCCGGTCGGGATCGACGCGGTCGGCGCCGCGCAGCGCGGCAACCGCGGCTACGGCGTCGTCGGTCGTTTCCTCGTCGATGGTGAAATCGCCATCGGCAAAATCCTGCGGCCGTGCCGACGTACGCTTGTCGTAGCGCAGCACGGCGATGCCCTGGCTCGCCAATCCGCGGGCGATGTCCAGGAACGGCCGGTTGGCGCCAACGGTTTCGTCCCGGTCATGTGGCCCGGATCCGTGGACAAGGACCAGGCCGGGAAACGGCCCCTCGCCAGCAGGCATCGCCAGGGTACCCGGCAGCGCGTCGTCCCCCTCGCCGATGCTGAAGTCGCTTTCGCTGAATCCGGCATCTTCCGGCGGCGGTGCAGCGGCCGGCGGCGGGGCGGGCTTGATCATGAAGCCGGCGACCTTGCCCTCCGCATCGACGGCGACCTGCGCCAACAGCTCGCCCCGCTCGTGGTGCAACGGAACCAGCACCACCTGCATGCCGCCATGCTCGACGATCGTTGATTCGCCGCGTCCGGTTGCGGCACCGAACTGCGCCGGCAACGATTCCCACACGGCTTTGAGCTGGTCGACCGGCAGGGCGGCCGCCATCTCGGCGGAGAAACCACTTGCTGCGCCGCGATAGTCGCTGGCATCCAGCTGGTCCAGCAGCCGCGTCGCCGTCTCTTCGGCAGCGCTGGATGCCACGGCGGCGACAGGGGCGGGCGGGTTGGGAGTCTGGGCCAGGGCGGTGGCAGCGCCCGCCAGGAGCGTCGCCAGGGCGAGGGTGCTGATCGATCGATGCATGTGGAACTCCTTCTCTTGGCACGCGATGCGACGGGGCTGGCGTTGCGCCAGCGGTGGGCGGTCAGCGGTTCAGCAGCAGCACCATGCCGGCGAGCAGTCCCAGGCCGGCAGCCGTGGCCAGGATGGGGACCACCAGGTGGGCATGGGCGGGGAACCGCTGTTCGAGCAAACGGACGATGTGCAGCATGTGCGCCTCCTTCAGGCCTGCTTCTTGAGGATCAGCCGGACGTGGTCGAACGGTGTCACCTGGTTGCACGACACCAGCTCCCAGCCCTGCCGGCCCAGCTTGTCCAGTTCTTCACTGAGCCGGTCCGCCATGGGCGGGCCGATCATGTTCGGGCTCAGTTCGACGACTTCATAGATCCAGCGCGTGCTCATTGCTTGTCACTCCTGCCTTGTCGATCCGCGGCGTTCGGCAGCCGCCCCGCCTTGCGCAACGCTTCGCGCAGCACATATTCGATCTGCGCGTTGACGCTGCGCAACTCGTCGTCGGCCCAGCGTTGCGTGGCCGCCAGGACCTCGGCGTTGATTCGCAGGGCGTAGGCCTTCTTTTCCGCCATCGGGGGCTCAGTACAGGCTGCCGGCGTTGACGATCGGCTGCGTACCCCGGTCGCCGCACAGCACCACCAGCAGGTTGCTGACCATGTTGGCCTTGCGCTCCTCGTCCAGCTCGACCACGCCGTTCTTCTGCAGCTCCTGCAACGCCATCTCGACCATGCCCACGGCGCCGGCGACGATGCGGGTGCGGGCGGCGATGACGGCATTGGCCTGCTGCCGTTGCAGCATCGCGTGGGCGATCTCGGGTGCGTAGGCCAGGTGGCTGATGCGGGCCTCCAGCACATCCACGCCAGCAGTGGTGAGGCGCTCGTCCAGCTGCACCTTCAGGTGCTCGGAGATCTCCTGCGGGTGGCTGCGCAGGGAGATGCCTTCTTCGTGGTTGTCGTAGGGGTAGCTGGTCGCCATGGCACGCAGCGCGGCTTCGGACTGGATGTGCACGAAGCTCTCGTAGTCGTCGACGTTGAACACGGCCTCGGCGGAATCCACCACCTTCCAGACGATCACCGCGGCGATCTCGATCGGGCTGCCCTCCAGCTCGTTGACCTTGAGCTTGCCGCTCTCGAAGTTGCGCACCCGCAGCGACACCTTGCGCTTGGTGAAGAACGGGTTGTTCCAGCGCAGGCCGTTGTCGTGCACGGTGCCGATGTACTTGCCGAACAGGCTGAGTACGGCGGACTGGTTGGGCTCGACCATGTAAAGCCCGACCAGGCCGAACACCGCCAAGGCGCCGATGACGATGCCGGCAATGATGGAGGCGGGTTGCTGCTCTCCAACCCCGCTGATCAGCAGCCAGCTGGCGACCAGCAGTGCGGCGATGAGGGCCAGCAGGACGGGAATGCCGGGCAGGGAACGGACGGGGTTCTCTCTCATGGCGATGCTCGGGGACGAATGATGGATGAAAGTGATATCACTTTGATATCAGACAGGCAAGTTCCACCCACGAAAAAGGCCGCCCATGGAGCGGCCCTTTTCGTGGGGCGAGTCGATAATTGCGGCGCGGCGACAGGCCGTCGCCGCAAGGGCTCAGCGGCCGCGCAAACGGCCGAACAGGCCGGTCGGCTTCTGCGGCTCGGGAGTCGGTTCGGGCAGGTGCTCCACGTCGGCGAAGCCGGTCGCCAGGCTTGCGTTGACGAAGTCGGTGACGTCGGCGAGCGGGACACCACTGGCTTCGGCGATGTCCGGCAAGGTGGCCGGGCCCTTCATCATCACCGTCGCGATGCGGAAGTGCTTCGGATACTCGCGCTCGGTCTGCGGCCACTTGAGCATCTGGTAGCGGGCCTCCGGATCGAAGCCCTGCATCAGTTCCCCCTTGCCGGCCAGCAGGCCACCAAACCACACCAGTCGCGACAACGGCTGGCCGGCGCCGAGCGTGGCCGCTTCCCTGTCCCACCCGGCGTCATCGGGTTGCTGGAAATCCGCCGCGACCAGGGTGTCGGAGACGTGCGCGGACAAGGGTTTCAGCGCGGCAGGGCCATGGTATTGGCGTTGGCGGGCATCGATCAGCAGTGGCGTACCGTCGCGCTCAAGCCGCACGCGGCCGGCGATGCGGCCGCGCGCGAGCCACTCCGCCAGGGTCTTCGGCTCGGCTTCGGGTGCCGGCGCAGCGGGCCGTGGGGGCGTATGGGGCGCGACGGTCGGAGCGGCCGGCACCACCTTGGCCACGGCAGCGCTGGGCGGCTCCTCCGGGGAGGTGGTTTCCTCGGTGCTGGCGAGCGAGGGATCGGCTTCCTCGTCGGGCCGGGCACGCTCTTCCGGCAACTGGTCCTGCGGCACGGGTGACGGGGTCAGGCCGGACGGGATGGCCGTGTCGGCGCCGGCTTCGCCCGGGGCCAGCTCCTGCAGCAGGCGCGCCACCGAACCGGTATCGAATGGCTGGGATAGCCGGAAATCCGCCTGCGTGCGCGGGGCCGAGGTCAGGCCGATGACGGTCTTGCCGGCCGCATGCAGCCGCAGCCAGCTCATCGGGCCGTACATGCTGTCCATGTCCACCACGACGAACTCGGCCTGGGTCTCTGGCTGGAGTTGCCATGCACCGCCGAGGCGGGCGTTGGCTTCGTTGAAGGCGTCCTTCAGCGAGGCCTCCGTCGTAGCATCCATGCCGGTAAGGCCGAGGGTCAGCGCCATTCTGTGTTCCCGTGAGCAAACTCCCCGGAGTGTCGGGGAGCGCAAGACGGGCGTCAATGCGCGTTTCGCGTCGGTTGCACGCAGATCAGGTCGCAAATGGACAGGGCCGAGCAGGGGCGCGTCAATTGAGCGCGCGCGCGTGCTTCTTGGGGAGCTGGCTCTTCAGGAAGGCCATCTGGTCGGCCAGGATATTGCGGTTGGAGAGGATCAGGTGCTCCACCCAGCTCGGCCTGTATGGCACCGCGAGCAGGGGCATGTGGGCCTGCTGCGGCGTGCGGTTGCCCTTGCGCGAGTTGCAGTGGAAGCAGGCCGAGACCACGTTCTCCCAGATGTCGCGCCCGCCCTTCGATACCGGGATGACGTGGTCGCGGGTGAGCTTGGGCCGATGGAAGCGGTCGCCGCAGTACAGGCACAAGTGGGCATCGCGCGCGAACAGGGCGGTGTTGGTCAGCGCCGGTGTGGGGTTGAGTGCGCGGGCACGGGCGTGCCCAGTGGTGGCGACGATGGGGTGCAGGTGGAGCAGGCTCTGCTCGCCGCTGGACCGGCTGGTACCGCCATGGATGGTCAGGCAGGGGTCGCCGAGGGTCCAGGCGACGGCGCCGCGCGCATACAGGCAGGCGGCGTCCTGCCAGTTCATCCAGTCGAGTACGCGCCCGTGGGCGTCCAGCGACAACAGCCGCACGCCATTGAGCCGTTCAAGTGCCAGGCGCGGAGAGCAGTGGACTTCCTCCGGTCCCCGGAGTGCGTCGGCCGCCCCCGGGGTTCCGGAGCTGACCAAGCGCAGATTCGCTCTGTCGGTCTCCATTGGAAACCGAGCATACCCCCGTTGCGTTGCAATTGGACACCGGGGCCGGTGACGGCCCCGGCGGGGGCTCAGGCGTCGAAGTGTGCGGCGTCCAGCGTCATCAGCGACCCGGCGCCGGCGGTGATGCCTGCCGCGTGCGCGAGCGTGCGTGGCAGGATGCGGTCGAAATAGAACCGCGCCGTCTCGCGTTTGGCCGCCTTGAATGCTTCGGGATGCGAGGAGGCTTCGGCCGCCACCACGCTTCGCGCCCACCAATAGGCCAGCGCGACGTAGCCGGAGTACATCAGGTAGTCGTAGGCGGCGGCACCGATTTCTTCGGGGTTGGCGGCCGCGCGCTCGGCGACCTGCCGGGTCAGCTGCTGCCATTCGGCCGCCTTTTCCTGCAACGTGCCGAGCAGCCCGGCGACTGCCGGGTTGCCCGCATGTTCCTTGCAGAAGGCCCCGACCATGCCAAGGAACACCTTCAGCCCTGCGCCCTGCAACTGCATGACCTTGCGCCCCATCAGGTCCAGCGCCTGGATGCCGGTGGTGCCTTCATAGAGGGTGGTGATGCGGGCATCGCGGGCCAGTTGTTCCATGCCGTGCTCGGCGATGTAACCGTGGCCGCCGTAGCACTGCAGCGCGTGGTAGGTGCACTCCACGCCCCATTCGGTGAGGCAGGCCTTGACGATGGGGGTCATGAAGCCCACCAGGGCATCGGCCTGTTGGCGTTCGCCCTCATCGCTGGCGTGCTGGGCGGTGTCGATCAGCAGGCCGGCGTGGTAGCTCATCACCCGGCCACCCTCCACCAGCGCCTTGCAGGTCAGCAGCATGCGGCGCACGTCCGGATGCACGATGATCGGGTCGGCCGGTTTCTCCGGGAACTTCGGGCCGGACAGCGAACGCATCTGCAGGCGCTCGCGCGAGTAGGCCAGCGCATTCTGCAGCGCCCGGTCCGAAAGCCCGAGCCCCTGCAGGCCGACCGCCAAGCGTGCGGCATTCATCATGGTGAACATGCCGCTCATGCCCTTGTTGGGCTGGCCGACCAGGTAACCCTGCGCACCGTCGAAGTTGATCACGCAGGTGGCCGAGCCATGGATGCCCATCTTGTGCTCGATGCTGCCGCAGCGCACTTCGTTGGCGTCTCCGACGGTGCCGTCGCGGGCGACACGCTTCTTGGGCACCACGAACAGCGAGATGCCCTTGGTCCCGGCCGGTGCGTCGGGCAGGCGCGCGAGCACCAGGTGCACGATGTTGTCGGTGAGGTCGTGCTCGCCGGCGGTGATGAAGATCTTGGTGCCGGTGATGGCGTAGCTGCCGTCCTCGTTGGGTTCGGCGCGCGTCTTGAGCATGCCCAGGTCGGTACCGCAGTGGGGCTCGGTCAGGCACATGGTGCCGGTCCAGCGTCCCTCCGTCAGCGGCTTGAGGAAGACCTCGCGCTGCCAGTCCTCGCCGTGATGGAGCAGGGCTTCGGTGGCGCCGTGGGAGAGCAGCGGGAAGTTGCCCCAGGCCAGGTTGGCCGCATCGATCATTTCCTTCTGCGGGAAGCCCACCGCCTGCGGCAAGCCCTGGCCGCCGTACTCCACTGCCGATACCAGGCCGGTCCAGCCACCCTCGACGTACTGCTGGTAGGCCTGCTTGAAGCCCGTGGGCGTGGTGACGGTGCCGGTGGCCTTGTCATGGGTGCAGCCTTCGCGGTCCCCGACCTCGTTGAGCGGAGCCAGCACGTTCTCGGCGAAACGCGCGCTTTCCTCCAGCACCGCCTCCACCAGCTCCCGGTTGGCATCGGAGAAGCCCAGCCGCGCGAACTCGGCTTCGGCGCCGACCACGTCGAACAGGGCGAACTGCATGTCGCGCAAGGGGGCTTTGTACTGGCTCATCTCGACCTCGTTTCGTGGGGTGCCGGGTGCCGCCGATGGCGGACGGATGGAAAATGGCGGGCGTCTGCCTCAGCGCAACACGCCGGGCAGACCGGGGGCCGGCGACAGGGCGCTGCTGCGCTCTATCTCGAACTCGCGCTGCCGCTCTTCGTCAGGCGTGGCGGTGACCGAGCCCTCCAGCGAATAGCCGATGCTGCCGCGACCTGCGAGCGCGTCGGCGACGGCCAGCTTGGCGGCAGTGGAGGGCTGCAACTGCAGCGAGGTGACGTCGGCGGATTCCGGCCCGATGGTCAGGGCGGGGCTGGCCCGCAGCGCGCCGGCCTCGTGTCCGTCCAACTGCACGTCGATGTCCAGCGAGTCGAAGCGCATCGGAATGCTGCTGAAGTTCTCGATCCGCAGCTCGACCGACCAGCTGCCATCGGCGAGCACGGTCAATTGCTGGATCCTCGCCGACGGCTCGGACACGCGCCGCACCGGACCGCTGGCGCAGGCGGCCAGCAGGCCGACCACGACGAGCGCGGCCAGCCAGCGGATCAAGGGGGTCGGGCGGAGTGCCTTCATGCCGTACTTCCTTCGAGCGGGACCCGGAGGATACTACGGCGCATGGTGGGGGCGGGGTAGCGCCGGTCTTGCCTTTCGCTGTGGCCGCCTCGGCAGCGGCCGCACCGCAAGCCAAGTTGACGTGGTACCGAAAGGTAGTACTATCTACCGAATGAAACGGAAGCATGCCAAGACATTGGAAGCCATCTTTGCCCGTCCCGTATCCGGGTCGATCCGGTGGAGCGACATTGAGGCCCTTTTGGTGGTGCTTGGTGCGGACAGGGAGGAGCGGGAAGGTTCTCGGGTCGCCTTCATCTGGAAGAGCCAGGTACAAGTGTTCCATAGGCCGCATCCGTCGCCTGATGCCGATAAGGGCGCCGTGGTCAGCGTAAAGAAGTGGCTTGAAGCAAACGGAGTGACACCATGAGCATGCGAAACGTTCTCGACATTGACGGTTACAGCGCGGTGGTCAGCTATGACCCCGAAACAAATCTTCTGCGTGGCGAGTTCATCGGGCTCAACGGCGGCGCGGACTTCTACGCCGACAACGTGGCGGCACTTTTCGAAGAGGGGCGCAACTCCCTGACCTTGTTCCTTGAGGTTTGCCGCGAACGTGGTATCGCTCCACGCAGGAACTTCTCGGGCAAGTTCCAGATGAGGCTTGACCCCTCGGTGCATGAGAAGGCTACGGTTGCGGCTGCTGCGCGAGGCACGAGCTTGAACGCCTTGATCGAAGAGGCTGTCCAGCACGAGCTCGAGGCGGTTGCCTGACGTATTGGGCCAAAGCAGGAACGAGCTGCACATATGCTGCAGCGCCAGCCGACCCGTGCCTGAAAACAAAAAACCCCGCGAGGCAAAGAGCCTTGCAGGGCCTACGTTTCACACGCCACCAAGATGGTGGCCGGGGAGGGAATCGAACCCCCGACACGGGGATTTTCAATCCCCTGCTCTACCAACTGAGCTACCCGGCCGGACTTGCATCACGGCAGGCCGTGCGAAGGAGCGGAATGATACGGGGCCGGAACAGGACTGGCAAGCGGGATGTGCGCTGAACGTCGTCGGGCGGTCGTGCTGAAGCTTGCCCTCGATGCGCGCATCGTGCTTTGCATGTCCAAGCGCTGGAAGGAGTCGGTATGAACAAGCTGGATCCGAAGCGGTTCTCTGTACTTGCGATCGCGGTCGCGCTGCTCGCGGGTTGCGCCACGGGCGGCAGCCTGACTGATGAGCAACGTGGTGAAATCCACCGCACCCATGCCGGCGAGCCGGTCAGGAGCTTCCACCACTTCGGCACGCTGCACAGCTGGTCGCCGGTGGACGACTCGTCGATCGTGGTGCACACGCGCCCACGGACGGCCTACCTGCTGACCTTGTCGGGGAGCTGCCCCGGCTTGCAGTACGCGCGGGCGATCAGCCTGGGCGACCAGTCCGGGACGGTGCACGCGGGCTTCGACAACGTCACCGTGCTGGACCGCAATGCGATCGACATCCCGTGCAGGATCGAGCAGATCCAGCCGATCGATGTCGATGCGGTGCGCGAAGCGGAGAAGGCCGCCCGCGATCAGGTTTCCGGCGGAACGTAACCTGCGACCTTGTCGGCGCCGCCCTCGAACAGGAACTTGATCATCTGCTGTTCGAGGAACTTGCGGTGCTCGGGGTTCATCGGTGACAGGCGGTTTTCGTTGATGAGCATGGTCTGGTGCGCCAGCCATGCCGCCCAGGCCTGCTTGCCGATGTGGGCATAGACGCGTTTGCCGGCTTCGCCGGGCCAGGGGACGAAATCCAGCCCTTCGGTTTCGCGCTTCTCGTATTCGCAATGGACGGAACGGGGCATGGCGGGCCTTCGATGGTGGATCAGCCGGCTTCCAGCAGCCGGCGAATCGGGGCGGGGATGCCGAGCGACTGCATGTCTTCGCGCGTCACCCAGCGCAGGGCGCCATTGTCGCGCACGGCGGGCCGCAGTTCGACGCCACGCAGCCGGCGCGGGCGCAACTGCAACTTGAAGTGGGTGAAGGCGTGGTCGACCGGCTGCAGGGGCTCGGGCTCCGCCTGCCGGGCGTGGCTGTCGATGTGCGTGTCCAGCCACAACGTCGCCCCCGCATCGTCTTCCGCCTGCGGCAGGCTCCAGAGCGACGCCCAGATGCCGCTGGGCGGGCGCTGCTGGAGCAGCACGCGGCCGTCGGCGTCTTCCAGCCAGAGCACATCGGCCTGCCTTTGGGGCACGCTGCGTGTCGGCCGCGCCGTTGGCAGCTCGCCGGTGCGTCCCTCGATGCGTGCGACGCAGCCGTCTCGCAGGGGACACAGCACGCAGGCGGGGTTGGCGCGGGTGCAGAGGGTGGCCCCGAGGTCCATCTGCGCCTGGGTGTAGTCGGCCAGGCGCTCGTGGGGCAGGTGGTTTTCCGCCAGGGCCCAGAGCTGTTTTTCCACCGCCGGTCTGCCCGGCCAGCCTTCGATGCCGTGGTAGCGGGCGAGCACGCGCTTGACGTTGCCATCGAGGATGGCGTGGCGGTCGCCCCAGGCCTGGGCGAGGATCGCGGCAGCGGTGCTGCGGCCGATGCCGGGCAGGGCGACCAGTGCGTCCAGGTCCCGCGGGAGATCGCCGTCGTGTATCTCGACGCAACGCTGCGCGGCGGCATGCAGGTTCCGGGCGCGCGCGTAGTAGCCAAGCCCCGACCACAGCGCCAGTACCTGCTCCTGCGGCGCACCCGCCAGCGCGGGGACATCGGGCAGGGCGGCGACGAAGCGCTCGAAGTAGGGGGCGGCGGTGCGGACCTGGGTCTGCTGCAGCATGATCTCCGACAGCCAGACCCGGTACGGGGTGCGCGGGTGCTGCCATGGCAGGTCGTGGCGCCCGCTGTGGTCGAACCAGGCCAGCAACCCCGAAGAAAAACCGTCACCGACGGAACTCATTCCGAGCCGGCTCCCGCCTCGTCGCTGCCGTCGCTCATCTCGACCCTGACGCCGTGCAGCGTTGCACCCGCAAGTTCGAGGCGCGGTGTTTCAAACGTGCCGTCGACCGGCGGGAGCGGATTGCCACGGTCGAGCTGTTCCAGCCATTCGAGGATTTCCGGCAGGCGGAAATCGCCGGCAAGCCGGGTGGTGCCGGGCGTGCTGCCTTCGGTGGCCAGTTCCAGGTGCGCCGGCCCCGACAGGTTCGTGGCACCGGAATAGGTGAGCCGGAACGGCATCGCGTCAGAAGGCCGCGCCAGTGGCTCCGGCAAGACGGGCCATGCCTCCGGCCACCCTGCGAACTCGCCGCCCAGTTGCAGCGAGAGGTGTTCCTGCCATGCGAAACCGCCGGATGCCGCCAGCGTGGGCACGAGGCCGCCGCCGCGCGTCGCCAGGCCCATGGGCTCGATCGAGAGCATGCCGTCCCGGTAGCGCAGCGGACCTGCAAGCCCGAGTGCAAACCGGTGCGACTGGTCCGGCAGGGTCAGACGCGACGGTGATGCGAAACGCATGCGGTCCAGGCCGAAGCCGTTTTCACCCTGGAACAGCAGCCCCGACAGCGTGGGCTTGAGCGCGAGGCGCCAGTCCGGGGTGACCACGGTGGCGATGCCGGACGCGCCGAGGGCGGCATCCTGCGAAGGTGCGGTCAGTGCCAATTGCAGGTCGAACGGTACCGAAGTGTCGCCATTGACGAACCGGCCGTCCACGCGTGCCGCCACCGGAGCGGAGGGCGCCAGCGACGGCAGGTCGATGTTGACGCCCTCGATGCTCCAGCCGCTGCCGATGACTTGCCCCCGCACGATGTGCAGGCCTTCGGTCAGGGTCGGGATGCGTGGATCGGTGGTGGAGGGCGGGCGGCTGTCGAGCCATCTGCCGAGCATTTCGATGTCCAGCCGGGGGGCGTCGGCCTCGACCCGCTCCACCGTCAGGTCGGCGCCACGCGCGCGCAGGGTCGACCACGGCAGGGAGAGGCGCAGGCGCTCGGCGACCAGCAGCGGCTCGGATGCGCCGGGCATGCGTGCAACGACATCGCGGACCACCAGGTGCGGCGTGCCGCGCAGCCGGTACTCGCTCGCTCCTGAAGAGGTGATTTCCAGGCCGAGTGCGCTACCCGCCTGGCCGAGCACCAGCCGCGCGACCTGGGAGGGGCGGCTGAACCAGAACGCGAACGCCAGCAGCAACGCCGCCAGCACCGCGGCCACGATGAGAAGGGTGCGCCAGCGGCGGCGGGGACCGGGGTCGGAGCGATCCGGCGCTGGCGTGGCGCCCACGGACACGGGGAGCCGGCGCTAGGCGCCGAGCGTCTCCGGCAGCAGGGCGTCGACGAAGGCCTCCGCATCGAACACGCGCAGGTCCTCCGGACGCTCACCGATGCCGGCGAAGCGGATCGGGATGCCGAACTCGCGTGCCAGTGCGAACACCACGCCACCCTTTGCGGTGCCATCGAGCTTGGTCACCACCAGCCCGGTCACGCCGACGGCGGCATGGAACTGGCGCAACTGAGAAAGGGCGTTCTGGCCGGTGGTGCCGTCGATCACCATCAGCACCTCGTGCGGGGCAGTGGGGTCGACCTTCCGCAGTACCCGCCGGATCTTGCCGAGCTCGGCCATCAGGCCCTGCTGGGTGTGCAGGCGACCGGCGGTATCGGCGATGAGTACTTCGGTGCCCCGGGCCTTGGCCGCCTGCAGGGCATCGAAGGCGACCGAAGCGGGATCGGCGTTCTGGCCTTGGGCGATCACCGGCACGCTGTTGCGCTCGCCCCAGGCCTGAAGCTGTGCCACGGCCGCGGCGCGGAAGGTATCGCCGGCGGCGAGCATCAGCGGGCGGTTTTCGTCGCGGAAGCGCTTGGCGAGCTTGCCGATGGTCGTCGTCTTGCCGACGCCATTGACACCCACCGTCAGCAGCACGAACGGGCGCGCGCTGGAGTCGATCTCGAGCGGGACGCTGACCGGCTTCAGCAGCGACAGCAGGTCCGCGCGCAGGGCCTTGAGCAGGGCCTGCGCATCGGCGAACTCGCGCGATTTCATGCGCTTGCGCAGGCCTTCCACCACCTCGGTGGTGGCCGTCATGCCGACGTCGGCCGTGATCAGCGCGGTCTCGATGTCGTCCAGCAGCGCATCGTCGAGCTTGGGGTTGGAGTAGAACAACCCGCCGAAACTGCGCGCGAAGGCGCTGCCATGCAGGCGCTCGCGCCAGCCGAGTTTGCCCGCCGGTGCGGCCGGCTTGTCGGTGGTCTGTCCGATCCAGGAGCTGTAGTCAGGCTCCTCGATCGGCCTCGGTGCTGGCGGCGCCGGGGAGGGCGCGGGCACATCCGCGGGTGGCGGGCTGACCGGCGGAGGCGGCGTGGCTTCCGCGGTCGTGTCGGCAGCCGCGCCTACTTCCGGCGACTCCGCGCGCGGGCGGCCCGTATCGCGTTGATCATCGGCGGGGGCGCCGGCGGGAGGTGCGAGCGGTGCGGGCGGCGCCTTGCCCGTTTCGGCTTCGTCCTTCCGCGGCGCTTCTCGCTTGTCGGAGGGGGGCTGGGCGTCAGGAAACGCCGCCGCCAGCTCTTCTGTGCTGTAGCGACGCTCGGACGATTCCGGCTTTTTGCGGCGGAAGAAGCTGACCATCGACAGGTGGTATCACGAATGCGCGAGAATGCCGCACATGCTAGCACCGGGGCGCATGCGCCACCCATGAAGAAAGACAGCTCCGGCCGCCCCCGCGGGCGTGCGTCCAGACATCTCCACGCGCCGGGCCAGGTCCGCCTGATCGGGGGCCGTTGGCGCGGCAGCAAGCTTCCCGTCGCCGACATCGAAGGCTTGCGCCCGACCTCCGACCGCGTGCGCGAAACCCTGTTCAACTGGCTGATGCCGGTGCTGCCGGGGGCGCGGGTGCTCGACCTGTTCGCCGGCAGCGGCGCACTGGGGCTGGAGGCACTGTCGCGGGGCGCGGCAACGGCGACGCTGGTCGAGCGCGATCCGCTGCTTGCCACGGCCCTGGCGCAGGTCGCCGCGCGCCTGCCGGGCGGCGAGGCGGCCACCGTGGTGCAGGCCGATGCGCTGGCCTGGCTGCCGGCCCAGCCGCGCGGGTCGTTCGACATCGCCTTCCTCGATCCGCCGTTCCCGGCGGGGCTCTGGGAGCAGGCGCTGGCGGCGGTGGATCCGCTGCTGGGTGCCGGGGCGTGGCTGTATGTCGAGTCGCCGGCGGGACTGCCGGTCACCGCCCCCGCGGGGTGGGTGATGCACCGCCAGGGCACCACCCGCGAGGTGGCCCACGTGCTCTACCGGCGCCTGCCCGCCCCGTCGGGCGAACCCGGCGCGCCGGTTGATACACTTGGGCACGTCCCGGCCAGCCCGGGCACCCGTCCATCCGAACCCGGTATCGAATGACCTCGGCCCGCAACCGCATTGCCGTCTATCCCGGCACGTTCGACCCGATCACCAACGGCCACGTGGACCTGGTGGATCGCGCCGCGCCGCTGTTCGACCGGCTGGTCATCGGCGTGGCCGAGAGCCCCACCAAACGGCCCGCGCTGCCGCTGGAATTGCGCGTGCAACTGGCCCAGGGCGCGCTGTCGCACCACGACAACGTCGAGGTGCAGGGCTTCCAGTCGCTGCTGGCCCATTTCGTGTCAGGGATCGGAGCCGGGGTCCTGCTTCGCGGCCTGCGCGCGGTCTCCGATTTCGAGTACGAGTTCCAGATGGCGAGCATGAACCGCCACCTGATCCCGGATGTCGAGACCCTGTTCCTGACGCCCGCCGAGCAATACGGCTTCATTTCATCATCGCTGGTACGCGAGATCTCCCGCCTGGGTGGCGATGTCTCGGGTTTCGTGCCCCCGGCGGTGGCCGACGCGTTGCAGGCCCAATGGCAACGCACCCATGCCTGACCATCCAAGACACCACTGGGGAAACCACATGAAAACCACGACCCGACTGATGCTGATCGCCCTCCTTTCCATGCCGGTGCTGGCGGCCTGCGACAAGGAGGCCCCGCAGGCGGAAGTCGCCGAGGCGCAGGCGCCGATGGCCGCACCGACCACCAACGGCGATGAGGAGTGGGGCGCCTACCTGACCGACGTTGTCCGCCGCAACATCGGCGACACCAGCAACAGCCCGTACCTGTACTACCTGCCCTCCAGCGACAGCGAAGGATTCCAAGGCGCCCATGACCGTCTGAAGGAAGAAGTCGAGCTGGCCATGCAGCGTGGCATCGTCGAGGGCAACCTGGTGGCGTTCGGCTCCCCCGAATCCACCATGATGGCCGACATCGTCGTCGGCGCCTTCGCCCAGGTGGACCCCGCCTCGATGAAGGGCGTCCGGGTGATCTTCATCGGCGATGCGGCCGACAGCGAGCGCGTGCGCGAAGCCGTCGAGCCGGCCGGCGTGAACTACCAGTTCGTCGAGGCCAAGTAATCCGGCTGCGGTGAACGTCCGGGTGCGGCCAGCCGCACCCGGCACACAGGAGTACCGGGCGGTGTACGCGCCGCCCATCCCCCATGTCCCTCAAGATCAACGAGCTTTGCGTCAACTGCGACGTCTGTGAGCCGGCTTGCCCGAACCAGGCGATCTCGCAGGGCGAGACCATCTACGTGATCGATCCGGCCCGCTGCACCGAATGCGTCGGACATTTCGACGAGCCACAGTGCGTGGTGGTGTGTCCGGTCGAGTGCATCGATCCGGATCCCGAGATCCCCGAGACCCACGAACAACTGCTGGCCAAGCTGGCCCGGTTGCAACAGGAGTAGGCCGATGCGCATGGCGCTGAAGACGGTATTGCTGGTTGGCTTCCTTTCCACTGCCGTTGGCGCCTGCGCCACCGGTACCGATACCGGTACGGGGGTCCAGGCAGCCGCGGCCGCGCCGCAGGAAACCCGCACGCCCCCCGGCGTCGCCATCGCCAGCGCGCACTCGCTGGCCACCCAGGCGGGGTTGGACGTCGTGGCCGCCGGCGGCAACGCCTTCGACGCGGCGGTCGCGGTCTCGGCCACGTTGTCGGTGGTCGAGCCGATCAGCTCGGGCATCGGCGGCGGCGGGTTCTTCCTGCTGCACGATGCGTCCACCGGACGAGATGTCTTCGTGGACGCGCGCGAAACGGCGCCTGCGGCAGCCACTCCCGAGGCCTACCTCGACGAGGATGGCGAGCTGGACCGCGACCGCGCCACGAACGGCCCGTGGTCGGCAGGCATCCCGGGGCTGCCGGCGGCACTGGTGCACGTCTCGGAGAAGTACGGGCGGCTGCCGCTGGCCGAGTCGCTCGCGCCCGCCATCCGCATCGCGCGGGAAGGTTTCGAGGTCTACCCTCGGCTGGAGCGCGGCTATGCGCGGCGCAGCGAGGTGATGGAGCGCTACCAAGGGACGCGCGAGGTGTTCCTCGCCGATGGTGATCCGCCGCAGGCCGGGGAGATCCTCAGGCAGCCGGACCTTGCGCGGACGCTGGAGCTCATCGCCGAACGCGGTTTCGATGGCTTCTACCGCGGGGAGGTGGCCGACAAGCTGCTGGCCTCGGTGAGGGAGGAGGGCGGCCACTGGCGTGCCGGGGAACTTGCCGGCTACACCGTCCGCGAGCGCGAGCCGGTGGTGTTCGACTACCGTGACTGGCGCATCGTGACCGCGCCGCCACCGTCGTCGGGTGGGGTCGCACTGGCCCAGATGCTGCAGATCCTGGAAGGCTGGAACCTGCCCGAACTGGATGATGCCAAGCGCACGCACCTGGTGGTGGAAGCGATGCGTCGCGCCTACCGCGACCGCACCATCTACCTGGGCGATCCCGACTTCGTGGAGATGCCGCTCGGGCTGCTCACCGACGGGCGTTACGCCGCCGGCCTGCGTGCGACGATCCATCCGGAGAAGGCCACGCCCAGCACGCTGCTCTCCGGCGAGCCGGTGCCGCTGGAGGACGACGAGACCACGCACTTCTCGATCATCGATACCGAGGGCAACCGCGTCTCGACCACCCAGACCGTCAACCTGCTGTACGGCTCCGGGCTGGTCGCACCGGGCACCGGCGTGCTGCTCAACAACGAAATGGACGATTTCGCGCTCAAGCCGGGCACGCCCAATGCCTTCGGCGTGATGGGGTTCGACGCCAACGCGGTGGAGCCGGGCAAGCGCATGCTCAGTTCGATGACGCCCACCTACATGGAGTCCGCCGACCAGGTCGCGATCCTCGGCGCGCCAGGGGGCAGCCGCATCATCACCGAGGTGCTGATCGGCATCCTCGGCTACGACGATGGCCTCTCGGCGCAGCAGGTAGCGGCCCTGCCGCGGATCCACCACCAGTGGATGCCCGACGCGATCTCCGCCGAGCCCGATGCGCTGGCGCCACCGACGGTGAAAAAGTTGCGGGCGATGGGCCATACCGTCAACGCCGGGGAAGACACCTGGGGCAACCTGCAGACCGTATGGTGGGACAAACAGGGCAACCGCCTCGAAGGTGGTACCGATCCGCGCAATCCCGTGGGGTCGGCGGAAGTGGTCCTGGAGGACTGACATGAAACTCTGGTCGATCAACGGCAACAGCCAGAAGCTCGACGGCGGCGCGATGTTCGGCAATGCGCCAAGGGCGATGTGGTCCAAGTGGTCACCGCCCGACGAGCTCAACCGCATCGACCTGGCCTGTCGGGCGCTGCTGGCGACGCCGCTTGCGGGGAAGACGGTCCTGTTCGAGACCGGGATCGGCGCCTTCTTCGAGCCGCGATTGCGCGAACGATACGGCGTGGTGGAAGACCGCCACGTTCTGCTGGACTCGCTGGAGCGGGCGGGATTCAGGCCGGAGGACATCGACGTGGTGGTGCTGTCACACCTGCACTTCGACCACGCCGGCGGGCTCCTGGCGCCATACGAGGAGGGGGTGCCGCCGCGGCTGGTCTTCCCGAACGCGAGCTACATCGTCGGCGCCAGGCACTGGGCGCGCGCGACCGGCCCGCACGCGCGCGACCGTGCGAGCTTCATTCCGGAGCTGCCGGCGCTGCTGGAAGCCACGGGCCGATTGGAACTGGTCGACGGCGAATACTCCCGCACGCTGGGTGACGCCGTCCGTTTCGAGTACAGCGATGGGCACACGCCGGGGCTGATGCTCGCGGAGATCGTCGGGCCGGAACGGGTCGATGGCCAGGCTCATGGCGGGGTGGTGTTCTGCGCCGACCTCGTCCCCGGAAGGCCATGGGTGCACGTTCCGATCACCATGGGCTACGACCGCGACGCCGAACTGCTGATCGACGAGAAGAAGGCCTTCCTGGCCGACAAGCAGGCGCGCAACGTGCACCTGTTCTTTACCCATGACCCGGACTGCGCGCTGGCGCAGGTGACCCGGGACGAACGCGGGCGCTTTGGCACCACCCACGAAGTATCCAGCCTGCAGGCGAGGGCGCTGGGCGCATGATTCGTGCCGCCCGGGGGCTCGCGGTGGCCGTCGCGCTGGCCGTTGCGCTGCTGCTGCCGGCCATCGCATCGGGACAGCAGGCAGCACTGCCGCAGGGCGAGCCCGAACCCGGGCAGGTACTGGAGGATCCGGATTTCGGGGTGCGCACCGACCAGTTCGGGCTGGACCGCCGGGTGGAGATGCTCCAGTGGCAGCGCGAGCCCGATGGGGGCTATCGCCAGGTGTGGTCGTCGGGGCTGGTCGACTCGACCGGCTTCGACAAGGGCTACGAGAACGTGCCGGGCGTGCCGCTGGAGAGCCGCCGCTGGTGGGCGGAGGGCGCGACGCTGGATGGCAAACCGCTGGACCTGTCGGTGCTCAAGACACTGGGGCAGTGGCAGGAGTTCCGCCCCCCCTTCAGTCGCTTGCCGGCCAACCTGGCGGCCACTTTCCAGCCCGAAGGCAACGGCCTTGCGAGCTCGGACAATCCGCTGGAGCCGCGCATCGGCGATCTCAGGATCCGCTGGCGGGAGCTTCAGTTGCCGCCGCTGGCGGGGCGTGTCGAGCTCGTGGATGGCGCATGGCAGGTTTCGGCTGGCGCGGAGAATGCGGCGTTGAACGCCAGGCCCTTGCCGCCGGTTGCGACCGTGGACGGAAGCGCACTGCCGGACCTGCGCCTGCGGATCCTGCTTGGGGGCGGCGTCTTCCTGCTGCTGGTCGTACTCGTCGTGGTGGTGCGGCGGCTCAGGCGCTGACCTGACCGGCCCATGCCGCGCCGCGCGGTAACGGCGAAAAGACCGAAAAGAAAAAGGCCGGGAGCAACCCGGCCTTTCCGTCAAGCAACTGCAGGTGGCGATAGGTCAGGCAATCAGGCAGCAGCTTCCTGCTGCTTGCGCGGACCTTCCCTCAGCGCCCGCGCGACCATGCCCACCAGCAGGTCGACCTCTTCGCTGGTCATGGTGAAGGTCGGGGTGAAGCGCAGCGAGTTGGTGCCGCCGTGGATCACGCCGATGCCGTGGCGGCGCAGCCACTCCTCGGTGGAGTCGGCGCCGTAGCACTTGAACTCCGGTGCGAGCTCGCAGGAGAAGAGCAGGCCGGTGCCCTGGACCTTGGTGATCAGGCCACCCAGCTCGTCCTTCAGCTTGCCGAGCTTCTCCAGCGCTTCGGCGCCACGGGCGCGAATGTTCTCGCGCAGCTCCGGCGTCACCAGTTCCAGCACGGCGCAGGCGGTGTCGAGGGCGCGCGGATTGCTGGTCATGGTGTTGCCGTACAGGCCCTTCCGGTAGCACTTGGCGGCGCGCTCACCCACGGCAAGGACGGACAGCGGGTACTGGCCGGCGTTGAGGGCCTTGGAGTAGGTCTCCATGTCGGGCGCTTCCACGCCTTCGAAGCCCGGGTAGTCGACGATCGACAGCACGCCGTTGGCGCGCAGGCCGGCCTGGATGGAATCCACCAGCAGCAGCGAGCCGTGCTCGCGGGTCAGCTCGCGCGCGGCGTTGTAGAAGTCGACGGGCACGCTGCGGCCCGGGTCGCCTTCACCCATCACCGGCTCCAGGAACATCGCTTCGATGAACCAGCCGTTGGCGTCGGCATCGGCGAAGACCTTCTTCAGGGCATCGATGTCGTAGGGCGCCACGGCGATGACGCTGTCCTCGCCCCGGTAGCTGGCCAGGAACTGCATGTAGGTCTTGCGGGTGGAGTCGGAGTACAGCGCCGGGCGGTCGGTACGCCCGTGGAAGCCGCCCTTGACCACGACGCGCTTGATGCTGCGGCCGGCATGGCGGCCATCCTTGTCGGTCATCGCCTTGGCGTTGGCGTCGGCAATGCGCGCCGCAAGCGTCACCGACTCGGAACCCGAGTTCAGGCACAGGAAGTTGCTGTACGGGCATTCGCGACCGATGCCGATCGCCTCGCGCAGCAGTTGGGCGAAGCGCAACTGCGACAGGCTGGGGGTCATGATGTTGGCCATCGCCTGCGGCTTGGCCATCGCTTCGATGACCTTGGCCGGCGCGTGGCCGAAGCCGAGCATGCCGTAGCCGCCGGAGTCATGCAGCACGGCGCCCTTCAGGGTGACGATCCAAGGGCCGCGGGCGGCGAGCGCCACGTACGGGTTGACCGCATCGTCCTGGTAGAAGTTGACGTAAGCCTCCTGGACACGGGCCGCTTGGGCGTCTTCGTCGAGGTCCAGCAGGTCGCCGAACTCGTCCTTCGCCTGCTGGTAGGCGGCGACCGCCGCCTCGACGGCTTCCTGCAGCTCGGCGTTGCCGGCGAAGCGGGCGAGGGTGGCGTCGTCGAGGCCGGTGGTGCGGCGGGTGCCGGAATGGGCGCGCAACGGTGCGAGCTTGGCGACGACGGCATTGTCGTGGGCGGTGCTGGACATCGGGATGGATCCTCCAGGGTGTGGACAACGTCGCAAACAAAAATGCGCGGACACAACCGCGCAGCAGCGTTTTCCGTTTCTATTCAATTAGTTGCGGGATTCTATCACGCTGGACCAAGCGGCATAACCCCCGCCATCGCTACACTGTGCCGTTGCCCAGCCGCTCCAGCGCCCGATGTTCCCGGGGCCACCTGCCAAGCCATTGATCTTGAAGAAGTCCGATTTCAGCTACGAGCTGCCGCCCGACCTGATCGCCCAGGCACCGCTCCCGGAGCGATCATCCAGCCGGCTGTTGGTGGTCCCACCCGCGCCGGCATCCTTATCCGACCGTGTGTTCCGGGACCTGCCCGACCTGCTCGAAGCGGGTGACCTGCTGGTGTTCAACGACACCCGGGTCATCCCGGCGCGGCTGTTCGGCCGGAAACAGACCGGCGGCCGCGTCGAAATCCTGATCGAGCGCATGCTCGGTGGCCAGGAAGCGCGGGCCCAGCTGGGCGTCAGCAAATCGCCGAAGGCCGGAGCGCGTATCGAGCTGGACGCAGGCGGCGAGGCGGAGGTGATCGGGCGAGACGGCGAGTTCTACCACCTGCGTTTCCACGTGCAGACGGGGCTGGAGCAGTACCTCCTGCACGCCGGCCGCCTGCCTTTGCCTCCCTATATCCAGCGCGAGCCGGGCGCGGATGATGCCGAGCGCTACCAGACCGTTTTCGCGCGCCAGGCCGGCGCCGTCGCCGCCCCGACCGCCGGGCTGCATTTCGACCAGCCCCTGCTGGACGCCCTCGCGGCACGGGGTGTCGAATTCGGCCACGTGACGCTTCACGTGGGGGCGGGGACGTTCCAGCCGGTCCGTGCCGACGACCTGTCCGAGCACGTGATGCACAGCGAGTGGCTCAACGTCGGCGCCGGACTGGTGGAACAGGTGCGGCGGACGCGTGCAGCCGGACGCCGGGTGGTCGCCGTCGGTACCACCGTGGTGCGTGCGCTGGAGTCCGCGATGCAGCGGACCGACCGCCATCCGGAGGGCGAGCTGCAGCCGTTCGCGGGTGAGAGCCGCTTGTTCATCCTGCCCGGCTACCGGATCCGCTCGATCGACGCGCTGGTCACCAACTTCCACCTCCCCGAGAGCACGCTGTTGATGATGGTTTCCGCATTTGCCGGCAAGGCGCGCATCTCCGAGGCCTATCGGCACGCGATCGAGCAGCGCTACCGGTTCTTCTCCTACGGCGATGCCATGTTGCTGTTGCCGGAGGAGCGGTCATGAGCGCCAGTCCCGCCAGTCGGATGTCCTTCGAACTCCTCGGCACGGACGGCGGTGCGCGCCGGGGGCGGGTGTCGTTCCCGAGCGGCACCATCGAGACGCCGGCGTTCATGCCGGTCGGCACCTATGGATCGGTCAAGGCGGTGCTGCCGCAGCAGGTTCGGGAGCTGGGCGCCGAGATCATCCTCGGCAATACCTTCCACCTGTACCTGCGCCCCGGACTGGAGGTGATCGAGGCCCACGGCGGCCTGCACCGGTTCATGGGCTGGGAGCGGCCGATCCTGACCGACTCGGGCGGCTTCCAGGTGTTCTCGCTGGCCCACAAGCGGAAGATCACCGAGGCCGGCGTGACCTTCGCCGCGCCCACCGACGGCCGCAAGGTGTTCCTCGGGCCCGAAGAGAGCATGCACATCCAGAAGGTGCTCGGCTCGGACATCGTGATGATCTTTGACGAGTGCACGCCCTATCCGGCGACCGAGGACGTCGCGCGGGCTTCGATGGAACTGAGCCTGCGCTGGGCCGAGCGCAGCCGGCGCGCGCACGAGGGCAACGATGCCGCCCTGTTCGGCATCGTCCAGGGCGGCGTCCACCACGGCCTGCGCACGCGCTCGGCGGAGGCGCTGAAGCAGATCGGCTTCGATGGCTACGCGATCGGCGGCCTGGCGGTCGGCGAGCCGGAGGCCGAGCGCAATGAGATGCTCGAGCACACCACGCCGCAGTTGCCCCAGGATCGCCCCCGCTACCTGATGGGGGTGGGGCGGCCTGAGGACCTGGTGGAGGCGGTGGCGCGTGGCGTGGACATGTTCGACTGCGTGATGCCCACCCGGAACGCCCGCAACGGCCACTTCTTCACTGACCAGGGCGTCGTGCGCATCCGCAACGCCCGCTACGAGCACGACCTGCGCCCGATCGAAGAAGGCTGCGACTGCCATGCCTGCGCCAATGGCTTCAGCCGCAGCTACCTGCGCCACCTGGACCGCTGCAACGAGATGCTCGGCCCGATGCTGGGCACGCTGCACAACCTGCGGCACTACCAGCGCCTGATGGCCCGGATGAGGGCCGCGATCGAGCAGGGCGGTTTCGCCGCCTTCCGGGAGTCGTTCCACGCCGCCCGGCAGGGATGACCGGCGGCCGTATGCCATAATCCCCGGCTATTTTCAGCCCTTCCGGATAACGACATGAACCTGCTCGACCTCGTGATCGCTCCAGCCCATGCCGCAGCCGCTCCGACCGGTGGCCTGTTCGGCGGAGGCCTTGGCGGCCTGCTGTTCCCGATCCTGCTGATCGGCGTGATGTACTTCCTGATGATCCGCCCGCAGATGAAGCGCGCCAAGGAGCACCGGGCGATGCTCGAGAAGCTCTCCAACGGCGACGAGGTGCTGACCAACGGGGGCATCGCCGGCACCGTGGTGGCACTTGGCGAGAGCTTCATCACCGTCGAGATCGCCGACAACGTGCGCATCCGCGTGCAGAAGGGTGCCATCGCCAACGTGCTCCCCAAGGGCACCTTGAAGTCGGCCTGAGCCGTCTCCACACCACTTTGACGTAACGGCGGCCGGGGCGGCCGCCGCAGGGGCAATCGATGCTGACTTACGCGCGCTGGAAATACATCGTCCTGGTGCTGGCCATCCTGTTCAGCGTGCTCTATGCACTGCCGAACGTGTACCAGAAGGATCCCTCGGTACAGATCACCTCCAGCCGCGGTGCGCCCGTCGACCAGGCGCTTGCCGACCGGATGGGCAAGGTCCTGGCGGATGCCGGCGTGACCACCAAGTCCATCGAGCTTGCCGATGAGACGCTGCTGGTCCGGCTGCCCAGCACCGAACTGCAGACGCGCGCTTCCGATGTGTTGAAGGACGAGTTGGGCAGCGACTACGTGTCGGCCCTCAACCTCGCGTCGACGGTTCCGGACTGGCTGTCGTCGCTGGGCGCCGAGGGCATGTCGCTGGGCCTGGACCTCCAGGGTGGCGTGCACTTCCTGATGCAGGTGGACCAGGAGGCCGCACTCGACAAGCGGCTGGACGCGATCACCGACGATGTCCGGGTGGTGCTGCGCGAGGAGCGCATCCGCTACGAAGCGGTCAACCGTCGTCCCGACAACAGCATCACCGTTCGCCTCTCCGATGCCGCCGACGCCGACGAGGCCATCCGCCGGATCGCCGTCAGCCAGCCGTCGCTGCGCTCCGATGTCGACGGAAGCACCCTGCGCCTGGAGGTGCCGGAGACGGAGATCCAGCGCATGATGACCGATGCGCTGGAGCAGAACCTGGGTACCCTGCGCAACCGCATCAACGCCCTTGGCGTGGCCGAGCCGCTGATCCAGCGGCAGGGCAACGACCGCATCGTGGTCGAACTCGCTGGCGTGCAGGACACCGCCGCGGCAAAGCGCCTGATCGGCGCCACCGCCACGCTCGAATATCGCGCGGTGGTCGAAGGCAATGCATATGAGGCCGCGGCAACGGGCAACGTGCCGCCGCAGGCCGAGATCTATTACGAGCAGGTGCCCGGCGGAGAGCCCATCCCCCACCTGCTCAACAAGCGGATCATCGCCTCCGGTGACCAGCTGGTCGGCGCGACCTCGGGCATCGACCCGCAATCGGGGACGCCTTCGGTGTCGGTCCGCCTGGACAGCGCCGGCGGTCAGCGCATGTTCGATTTCACCAGCGAGAACGTCGGCAAGCCGATGGCGGTGGTGTACATCGAACGCATCCCCGAGGTGCGCATGGTCAACGGCGAGGAGGTGCGCAGCACCCGCGTCGAAGAGAACGTGATCTCGGTCGCCAACATCAACGGCGTCTTCAGCAAGGAGTTCCAGACCACCGGCCTCGACAGTCCCAAGGCCGCGGCGGAACTCGCGCTGCTGCTGCGCTCGGGCTCGCTGGCCGCGCCGATGGATTTCGTCGAGGAGCGCATCGTCGGCCCGAGCCTGGGCAAGGAGAACATCGAGCGCGGCCTGACCGCCGTCAGCTACTCGTTCGTGTTCGCGCTGCTGTTCTTCCTGGTGTACTACCGGATGTTCGGCCTCATTACCTGCGCCGCACTGCTGCTCAACATCCTGATGCTGGTCGCGGTGATGTCGCTGTTCGGTGCCACCCTGACCCTGCCGGGGCTGGCCGGCATCGCGTTGACCGTCGGCCTTTCGGTGGACGCCAACGTGCTGATCAACGAGCGCATCCGGGAGGAGCTGCGGGCGGGCATCCCACCCAAGTCGGCGATTGCCACCGGCTACGAAAAGGCCACCGGCACCATCTTCGACGCCAACATGACGGCCATCCTCGCCGGCGTCGCGCTGTTCGCCTTCGGCACCGGCCCGGTGAAGGGCTTCGCGGTCGCGCTGATCGTGGGCATCGTCACCTCGATGTACACCGCCGTCTCGGCATCGCGAGCCATGGCCACGCTGCTCTATGGCCGGCGCTCCAAGCTCAAGTCCATCGCGATCTGACGGGGATACGCATATGAAACCGTTCAACATCATCCCCCACGACGTCAACATCGACTTCCTGCGCATGAAGTGGGTGGCGCTGGCCATCACCAGCCTGCTGGTGCTGGTCTCGATCGGCGCGATGGCGACCAAGAGCTTCAACTTCGCGCTCGATTTCACCGGCGGCACCGTCACCGAGCTGCGCTTCGAGAACGAAGTGGATATCGATGCCGCCCGCGGCCGGCTGGCCGAGGCCGGCTACGGCGATGCACAGGTTATTTCGTTCGGATCCGGCAACGACATCCTCGTGCGCATGCAACTGGAAGACGGCAGCGATGGCAGCAACCCGGCCGCCAACTCGGCGGCGGCCCGGGAGATCACCAACGCCGTCTCGACGCCGGACAACCCCGGCACCATCGTCCGCAGCGACTTCGTCGGCCCGCAGGTCGGCAAGGAACTCGCCCTCAACGGCATCTGGGCGGTGATCTTCGTGATCGTCGGCTTCCTGATCTACATCACCTTCCGCTTCGAGAAGAAGTTCGCGATGGCGGCGGTGATCACCTCCCTGCAGGACGTGTTGATCGTCACCGGCTGGTTCGCCATCACCGGCCACGAGTTCGACCTGACGGTGCTGGCCGGCATCCTCTCGGTGCTGGGCTTCTCGATCAACGACACCATCGTCGTGTTCGACCGCATCCGCGAGAATTTCCGCTCGACCCGTGCCGATGCGGCCACGATCATCAACAAGTCGATCAACGAGACACTGTCACGCACCATCATCACCTCGGTGGTGGCGTTCCTGACGGTGCTCGCGCTGTGGCTCTACGGCGGCGGTTCGCTGCGCGGCATGGCCGAGGCGATGATGATCGGCGTGGTCATCGGTACGCTGTCCTCGATCTTCGTGGCGTCCCCGCTGCTGACCCTGGGCTTTCTCAAGGTGACCAAGCAGGACCTGCTGCCGAAGGCGAAGGATGAGGCGGTGCTGGCACGCCGGCCGTAAACTGGCAGCGACATCTCAGCAAGCAAAAGGCCGCGCAATTGCGCGGCCTTTTTCTATGGGGCTTCCTGGAGGAGCGACGTCAGTCGCGACCTGTACATCATCTCCAGCGTTCGGTGGGTCGCGACTCGCGTCGCTCCTACAAGCGCGGGGAGGAGGGGTCAGTCGAACGAGCTGGCGTAACCGGTATTGACGATGCGCTGCTGCAGCAGGTTCGCGACCTTCAGGTTGCCGGCCAGCAGGGGACGGCCCGCGACGCCCCGGGCATCCATCGGCCCGGTGCCGCGTCCGCGGAAGTCGGTCACGGTGCCGCCCGCCTCTCGCACCATCAGGGCGCCGGCGGCGATGTCCCACGGCTTCACGCCCGCCTCGAAGTAGGCATCGGCGCGGCCGCAGGCCACGTAGGCCAGGTCCAGGGCTGCGGAGCCGGTGCGGCGGATGTCCTCGATCTCGTTCAGCAGGGTGTCCACGCACTTGAGCTGCGCGCTGGCACGGCTGCGCTCGCGTGGCGGGAATCCGGTCAGCACCATGGCGCCTTCCAGGTCCTTGCGGTCGGCCACGCGCACGCGCTTGTCGTTGAGGGTGGTGCCACTGCCGCGGCTGGCGGTGAACAGCTCGTTGCGCAGCGGATCGAAGATCACGCCGTGGATCGGTTCGCCGTTCTCCACCAGGCCGATGGAAACGCAGAAGTGGGGGATGCCACGCAGGTAGTTGCTGGTGCCGTCCAGCGGGTCGATGACCCAGGTGAACCGGCTGTTGCCGACCTTCGACTTCAGCGATCCACTCTCTTCGCCGAGGATCGCGTAGTCCGGCGTGGAGCGACGGAACTCCTTGATGATTTCCTTCTCGGCCAGCTCGTCGACTTCGCTGGCGAAGTCCATGCGGTCCTTCTCGACCACGTTCAGCGCGTCCAGCTTGTACATGTGGCGCAACAGGACGTTGCCGGCGGCGCGGGCAGCCTTGACCATGAGGGTGACGGCGGGTTTCTGCATGGCGAACGGCCTCTGGGGCTGAGGTGGGGAAGGGCTGGCGGGGATAAAGAGCAGCCGGCGGATGCACGATCGGGTCGTGGCCGGTCGCGCAGTTTACCATTGCCGGCATGACTGCCGATTCCCTTCCTGAACCCCTGCAGGGCGAACCTGCCCATCACCTGCGCATCGTGCTCGTGGGTACCCAGCATCCGGGCAACATCGGCTCCGCGGCGCGGGCCTTGAAGACCATGGGGCTGGGTCGGCTGGTGCTGGTGGCTCCGGAAAAGGCACCCAATGCCGAGTCGATGGCGCTGGCCGCTGGCGCCGACGACATCCTCGCCAGCGCCGTGACCTGCGCGACCCTGGCGGAGGCCGTGTCGGACTGCCGGCTGGTGCTGGGCTGCACTGCGCGGAGCCGGCGGGTCGCGCTGGACGAGCTGATGCCGCGCGAAGGTGCCACCCGCGCCGTGTCGGCGGCCAGGGCCGGACGGGAGGTCGCGATCGTGTTCGGCCGTGAGCGCACCGGTTTGGACAACGACGAGCTGCAGCTGTGCCATGCCGCCATCCATATCCCGGCCAACCCCGATTACAGCTCGCTCAACCTCGCGGCCGCCGTGCAGGTGGTGGCCTATGAACTTCGCCTCGCCCTGCTCGCGGAAAGGAGGGAAGAACCCGTCGGGCACGTCGATCCGCCTGCCACCCACGCGCAGCTCGAAGGGTTCTTCGAGCAACTGGGGGACACGCTCGATGCGGTCGACTTCCACAAGGGACGGTCCCCGGACTCGGCGATGCGCAAGCTCCGCCGCCTCTACCTCCGCGCCGATCTGGACGAACGCGAAGTCCGGCTGCTGCGCGGCATCCTGGCCGATTGCCAGCGCATGGCGATGCTGGCGGGACGGCGTTAGGCGCAGGGTCCGATAGGCGGACCGCAGGGCCTGCTGTATCGGCCGGGGCGGGGATGCATTAGGCTGCGCCGTCGCCTGTTGCCGGCGCTACCCGCGGGTTTCACCTTGCTCCCAAGCCTGCCTCGCCTCGTCTTCGCCCTGGTGGTGGGTCTTTCCCTCGCGGTGCCAAGGGCCGTGGCGGGCCCCGCGGACGGCGTGCTGGTGCTGGGACGGATCTCCGATGATCCGGTGGCCCATTACGACCAGCTCAAGCCACTGCTCGATTACGTGGTGCCGCGCATGGCCGGGACCGGCATCACGGAGGGACGCGTGCTGATGGCGCCGGATGCGCGCCAGATGGCGAGCTACATGCGTCGCGGGCAGGTCGACTGGGTCACCGAGACAGCCGGCTCGGGCATGCTCCTGAGCGACCGGGCCGGTGCCGAGCCGCTGGTGCTGACCGAGCGCGATGGCCGTAGCCACTACAAAAGCGTGTTCTTCGCCCGGCGCGACAGCGGGATCACATCGCTGGACCAGTTGCAGGGCAGGACCGTGGCGTTCCAGCGGCCTTCCTCGACCAGCGCCTATTTCGTTCCCGCCGGCGAACTGCTGGGGCGGGGCTACACCCTGGAGATACTGCTGTCGCCGACCGACGCCCTGCGGGGCGATGAGGTTGGCTACCTGTTCGCCCGCTCCGAGCTCAACATTTCCACCTGGGTCCACAAGGAGCTGGTCGACGTTGGCGTGATGAGCGATGTGGACTGGGCCAATCCGGCGCGCATGCCGCCGGCATTCAAGCCGGACCTCGCCATCATCGGTCGCTCCGACGATTACCCGAGGGCGGTGGAGATGGTTCGCCCGGACCTGGATGGGCCGGTGCGCGAGCGTTTGCGACAGGTGCTGATGGAAGCGGCCGGGGATCCAGCGGCTGCGGACGCCTTGCGGCAGTTCTTCGGTACCACCCGGTTCCTGCCAATGGACGCGACCTCCCGCGACGCACTGCAGGGAATCCGCTCGGGCGTACGACGCGTCAGGTCGGAGGTGGAATGAGCTTCCGCCACGGCCTCCAGGCCCAGTTCCTTATGCTGATCGGCGCCGCGCTGCTGGTGGTGCTGGCCCTGATGGCGCTGCTGCTGGAGCGCCAGCAAGCGATCCAGGCGGAGGTCCAGGTGCTCGGGCGCGAGGTGATGGAGACGGTTGCTGCCGAGGTGGTGCGCCGGCGCGGAAAGGGGCTGGTGGAGCCGTTGGCGGGCGCGTTGGCCAACCCCCTCTACTACTACGATCTCGATGAAGTGGGGCAACTGGTGCGTACGGCGCTGGCACAACCGGACATCGCCTATGTCCAGGTGTTCGATACCGAAGGCCTGCTCCTGCACGACGGCAGCGACGGGATCGAAGGGTACGGTCGGCGGCTGGATGATCGCTTTGCCCCGGCAGCGGTGACCGCCGGTGTGACCACCATCCAGCAGGACGCCTCGCTGATGGATGTCTCCGCGCCGATCCTGATCGGGCGTGAACGCATCGGTGGAGTCAGGGTCGGGTACGACCTGCGCAACTACCACGCCACCCGGGACCGGGCGCTGGGCGACCTTGCAGGGCGCCTGGAGGCACTGGGACGCAGGCAGTGGTGGTGGATGGGACTGCTGGGCGTGGGGCTGATGGTGGTTGCAGCCGCCGGATTGTGGTTCATCCAGCGGGCACTGGTCCGGCCGATCCGCGAGTTGGCCCGTTCGGCGGGAGAGATCGAGTCGGGCAACTTCAGCGCTCACTTCCCGGCCAGTGGTCGACGCGACGAGCTGGGGGAACTCATGCGTGCGCTGGGGCGCATGGGCCACAGCGTGGAGCGCCACGACCGCGAGATCCGACACCTGGCCTACACCGATCCCTTGACCGGGCTGGCGAACCGCCTGGCCTTCCGGGAGCTCCTGGAGGCGCGGTTGCAGGACACGCGGCCGCCAGCGGGAAAACGGCCCCTGGCGCTGCTGTTCGCCGACATCGACGACTTCAAGCGGGTGAACGATTCGCTGGGGCATGACGCCGGCGACGAAGTGTTGCTGCAGGTGGCCGCCCGCATCCGCCAGGTGGTCGAACAGCTGGGTGGCGAGCGCGCCGTGCTCGCGCGCTTCGGCGGCGACGAGTTCGTGGTGCTGGTCGAGCCCGACGATGGAAGCGATGCCCGCGCCGTCGCCACGCGGGTGGCGACCGCGCTGGTGGAGGCGCTGGCAGTACCGCTGCAGGTGCATGACCGGGACGTGTTCCTCGGCACCTCGATCGGCATTTCACTGTTCCCGGAAGACGCCGCCAGCGTGACCGGCCTGATGAAGAACGGCGACATCGCCATGTACCAGGCGAAGGTCGCAGGCAAGGATTGCTTCCGGTTCTACAGCCGGTCGATGGACCAGGCGGTCGAGCGTTGGGTGCACCTGGAACAGGAGCTCCGGGTGGCATGGGAGCGCGGGCAGCTCAGCATCGCCTACCAGCCGGTCTTCCGGCTGGGCGACGGGGCCCTGGTGGGAGCGGAGGCGCTGCTGCGCTGGAACCATCCGGAACTCGGCCTGGTGGCGCCATCGGTATTCATCGATGTCGCCGAACAGACCGGGCTGATCTCGGTGCTTGGCCCGCAGGTGCTGCAGGCGGCCTGTGCCGACGCCGCCACATGGTGCAGTGCCGAAGGGACCGAACCCTTGTTCGTATCGGTGAACGTATCGCCGAGGCAGTTGCGTGGTGGCGACCTGCCGGACGTGGTCAGCCGTTGCCTGGCCGAGACGGGCCTGTCCCCGCACTGCCTGCACCTGGAGCTGACCGAGACGGCGGTGATCGGCGACGAGGCCAACGCGAGCCTGATGCTCGATCAGCTGCGCGCCACTGGCGTCAAGGTCTGGCTGGACGACTTCGGGACCGGCTTCTCGGGCCTCAGCCACCTGCGCCGGGTGCCGGTGGACGGCGTCAAGATCGACCGCAGCTTCGTCGCCGACATCCTGCACGACCCCGACGACCTGGCGTTGACCACCGCGATCATCGCGATGGCACATTCGCTGGGCATCACCGTGGTGGCCGAGGGTGTTGAAAAGGAAGGCCAGTACGCGCTTCTGCGCGAGCGCGGATGCGACCTCGCCCAAGGCTACTGGCTGGGCCATCCGCTGGCATTGCCGGAGCTGCTGGCCCTGATCGGGCAGCCAACACCGCCGCGCGCGTGAGGTTCAGACCAGCAGGTCGACCCAGCGCGCCAGCACCCCGGCCAGTTGCCCCGACAACACCCCGAACACGCCCACCGCTACCGCACCAACGCCCCAGGCCACCGCCATGAGTCGGCCATCGCGCTCGAGCAGGGCGAAGGCGAACAGGAGCAGCAGCACCCCGAACAGATAATTGGTCAGGGGAATCGGGAGCGAAAGCAGCAGGCCGAGCAGGGCCAGCAGCAGCCCGGTCACGGCACTTGCAAGCCGATGGTCGAGCAGCACCGCGGCGCGGGGCCGTACGACCCGCTCCAGGCGATCCAGCCACGGCGCCAGCAGGTCACGGAAGCGGGCGACGGCACGCCGGTGCGGACCGCGCCTGGCGATGAACCCCGGCAACCATGGCGTGCGTCGCCCGACCAGCAACTGCAGCCCGACCAGGATGACCAGTGGCCCGGACACGGCACCGCCGACCCCGGGTACCGGTATGAAAGCGGGCAGGGTGCAGATGAACAGCAGCATCCCGAACGAGCGCTTGCCCAGCCCGTTGAAGACTTCCCCCAGCCGGACCCGGTCTTCCGGATCGCCAGCGGCGAAGGCGTCCAGCAGGCCCCTTGCCCCGGCCTCCTTGGAGGGCCTAGTGCCCGGCGCCATCATGCTCCTGGTCCTGCACGAGGTCCCGCGAGAGCAGCAGCTTATCGACGCGTGGCCCATCGAGGTCGACTACCTCCATGCGCCACCCGGGCCACGAGAACACTTCACCGACATTGGGAATCCGTCCGACATTGGCGATCACCATGCCGGCGGCGGTGTGGAAATCATGTTCATCCGCGCCCGGCACGAAGTCGCCGACCAGTTCGCGCAGGTCTTCGATGTGCAGGGAGCCATCGATCAGCCACGAGCCATCGGCGCGTTCGACTACCGGTGAGGAATCCGCCTCGTGGCTGTCGGAGGCGCCGCCCATGCCGGACTGCACCCGGCCGATCACCGCGCCCATCACGTCGTTGACCGTGACCACGCCGGTGACGTCGCCGTACTCGTCCACCACCAGCGCCAGCGACTGCTGCTCTTCCCGGAAGATCTCCAGCAACTTGAGCGCATGCGTGGACTCCGAGACGAACAGTGCCTCGCGCATGTCGCCGAACAGGTCGATCGGCACGCCGGGTTCCAGCGCCCGCAACAGCGATTTGGCCTCCACCACGCCGATCACGTCCTGGTCGCCGCCGCGCATCACCGGGAACCGCGAGACCGGTGAGTTCCGCATGGTCGCCAGGTTGTCTTCCAGTGGCGCCCCCGCGTCGAGCCAGATGATGCGTGTTCGAGGAGTCATCAGGCTGTCGGCGGTGCGGTCGCCCAGGCCGAGCACCCGGTTCATCATCTTGTGTTCGTCGGCGTCGATCACGCCCTGCTCGTGGCTCTCGCTCACCAGCATCCGGATCTCCTCTTCGCTGACGTTCGAGGCCTCGCTGTTCTGCAGGCGCAGCAGGCGCAGCACGCCGCGGGTGCTGACCGTCAGCAGCCACACCGCAGGGGTTGCGATGCGCGAGATCCAGTGCATTGGCGGGGCCACGAAGGCGGCCAGTTTTTCCGGCGCCAGCAGCGCAAGCCGCTTGGGCAGCAGCTCACCCAGTACGATCGTCAGGTAGGTGATCAGCCCGACCGCCAGTACCGTGCCGGTGTTGTCGGCGTAGTCGCCCAGTATCGGAAGGTGCGCTGCGAGCCACTCGCCGATCGACGCGCCGATGGCGTCGCCGCCGTACATGCCGGTCAGGATCGCCACCAGGGTGATGCCCACCTGCACGGTGGACAGGAACCGCTCGGGATGCTCGGCCAGGTCCAGTGCCCGGGCCGCACTCCGGCTGTTGGCGCCAAGCTGGCGCAGCCGCGGTTTGCGGGAGGTGACCACCGACATTTCCGACAACGCGAAAAACGCGTTGATGGCGATCAGCAGCAGTACGACGATGAGCTCGATCATCCGGGGCGACCCGTCCCGGGCTCAATCGGATCGGGCGGGCGGCACTGCCTGCCTGCGGGGAAGGCATGCCCCGGTCGAGGGCAAGGGTCGTCGTCCATTGGGAATCGGGTGCGATTGCGCGCCGGAGGGGCGCCGCCGGAGTTTAACAGCAGGCGCCTGGTGGCCCCGGCGGGCGGCGAGGGGGGCAGCGGGACTGTCTTCGAACCGTCATAATCCCGCGGTTGCCGCAGGGTGCCCCTGACGGCCCGTGTCCCCACGATGCACCGCCGCCTGGCAAGACGAGGTCCTTCAATGTTCTCCCTGCAAACCATGTTCGGCCAAGGCAACCAGTTCTATGCGCTGCTCGAGGAGGCCGCGGTGGCCGCCCACGACAGCACCCGGGCCCTGCACGAGATGCTCAAGGGGTCCGAGCGGCAGCCGGCGCTGGACGCGTTCAGGCTGGCGCGCCAGCGGGAGCGTGATGCTTCTGCCCAGATCAGCCAGGAGCTGGTGGACAGCTTCATCACCCCGATCGAGCGCGAGGACATCGAGGCGCTGGGTTCGGCGCTCTACAAGATCCCGAAGCAGGTGGAGAAGTTCGCCGACCGCTATTCGCTCGCGATCCAGCACCTGGAGCACATCGACTTCGCACCGCGCGCGGCAATGCTCGAGCAGGCGTCCTCGGTGGTGGTGGAGATGGTCCGGCTGCTGCCCAGGATGAAGCTGGAGCCGATGAAGGCCCTCAGCGACAAGCTGCGCGCGCTCGAGAACGAGGCCGACCGCCTGATGCTCGAGCTATACCGCGACATCTACTCGGGCAAGCTCGACCCCTTGCAGATGTTCCTGCTCAAGGAGTTCTTCGAGATCCTGGAAAAGGCGATCGACCGTTGCCGGGAAGCCGGCGTGGTGGCGTACGAAATCGTCCTGAAGAACTCCTGAGGTCTCCGGGATGCTCACCCTGGTCATGACGGTGGTGCTGGTCGCGCTCGCCTTCGAGTACATCAACGGCTTCCACGACACCGCCAATTCGATCGCGACCGTGGTCGCCACCAAGGTGCTGACGCCGATGCAGGCGGTGGGCCTGGCGGCCAGCATGAACCTGCTGGGGGCGTTGGCCGGCACCGCGGTCGCCAAGACCATCGCGTCGGGGCTGATCGACGTCGGCGTGGTGGAGGTGGGTTCGCAGCTCATCCTGTGCGCGCTGCTGGGCGGCATCGTCTGGAACCTGATTACCTGGTGGCTGGGCCTGCCATCGTCTTCGTCGCACGCGCTGATCGGCGGGCTGGTGGGCGCGGCACTGGCGGCTGCAGGCAACAATTTCGGGGCGATCATCTGGTCTGAACCCGCCGAGCCCGTTTACCGGAGCGCGGGCGTGCTCTGGAAGGTCATCGTGCCGATGGTCAGCTCACCCCTACTCGGCTTTGTCGCCGGCTTCCTCGTGATGGGCGTGCTGTTCTTCCTGATTTCGATGATGGCGCGCAGTGGCGGGGTGCTTGCCCGGCTGGCCCGCCCCCGCTGGGTCAACGGCTTCTTCGGCAAGAGCCAGATCGTCAGTGCCGCCGGCATGGGGTTTGCCCACGGCATGAACGATGCGCAGAAGACCATGGGCATCATCGCCCTGACCCTCGTGAGCGCCGAAGCCACCGGCGTGCTCGACGACCTTCCGGCGATGCTCGCTTTCCTGCATCCATCGCCCGGGGCGCTCGCCGAGGGCGACATCGACCTGTGGATCAAGATCACCTGCGCACTGGTCATGGCCGCCGGTACCGCGGCGGGTGGCTGGCGGATCATCAAGACGCTCGGCCACAAGCTGGTCAAGTTGCACCCGATCCACGGCTTCGCGGCCGAGACCAGCGCCGCCTCCGTGATCCTCGCGGCGTCCTCGCTGGGTATCCCCGTGTCGACCACCCACAACATTTCCTCGGCCATCATGGGCGTGGGCACGGCCAAGCGCTTCAACGCCATCAAGTGGACGGTGGTGGAGAAGATGATCTGGGCTTGGATCCTGACGATCCCGATGGCCGGGGGCATCGCCTACCTGCTGTTCCGCCTGCTGGTGGCGATGGGTTGGGCCTGAGCGGATTCCCGCTCCGCGGCGTGCCTCAGAGCACGTCGCCCTCGGCCGACAGCACGCGCTCCATGCTGTCGCCGAGCCCGCCGATCTCCAGCACCAGCCGGTGTACCTCCGCCGCGTCGAGGCCCTCGAACGGGCGGTTTTCGCACAACTGCAGGTAGGGCACCCCTTCCATGTCGCCGATGGCGAGGTAGCCCACGCGGCTCTGCCAGTTGAAGACCAGTGCCTTGGCGGCGTCCAGCCCGGCGGCGGGCGCGACCGCGGTGCTGACGCGGAGATAGGGCCGGCCGTCGTCGTCCTCGAGCTGGGACAGGAAGATCGCCTGGTGCCGGGTGCCCTGTTCCAGCGAGAGCTCGACGCACACCACGCCCTCTTCCTGGATGGTGGTCTGGAACTCCGCCTGGCGCAGGTGATGGCGGATCTGGTCGAAGTTCTGCATGAGGCGGCTCCCGTTGCGGAGGCCCTATGCTACCGCGATGACCCCGGGCTCCCCTGCAGACGCTTCCGCCGAACGCATCCTCGCCGCCGTGCACGCGATTCCGATTGGCCAGGTCGCCGGCTACGGCGAGGTCGCACGCCGTGCCGGGCTTCCGGGGCGGGCGCGACTGGTGGCGAGGCTGCTGGCCGGCAACGAGGATCCGCGGCTGCCCTGGCACCGGGTACTGCGCTCTGACGGCCGCATTGCCTTCCCGGCCGGTTCGACCGGCTTCATCGAGCAGGAGCGCCGGCTGCGGGCCGAAGGCGTCCGGGTGGTTGCGGGGCGGGTGAAGGGGCAGCGCATCGCCACCAGCGTCGACGAGCAGGTCTGGGGCCCCGGCTGAGCCCACGCGGACGACGGCCTCACATCGCCCGGGTACCATGGCGCCATCTTCAGGAGGCGCGATGTTTTCCAACCTGCCGGCCGTGACCAAGGCCCTGCTCATCGCCAACGGACTGGTGTTCGTATTGCAGCTTGTCGCCGGTGGAGCGCTTGCACCCTTCATGCTCTGGCCGCTGGGGAGCGGGGGCGATCCCTACTCCGCGGGCGGCTTCCTGCCCTGGCAGCTGGTGACCTACGGGTTCATGCATGGCGATATCGGCCACCTGCTGTTCAACATGCTTGCGCTGCTGATGTTCGGTGCGCCGTTGGAGCACACGTGGGGCGACAAGCGCTTCCTCACCTACTACCTGGTCTGCGTGGTCGGCGCGGCGCTGTGCCAGCTCGCCGTGGGTGCATGGATGATGTCGGAGGGCGCGCCGCCGTATCCGACACTCGGCGCTTCGGGTGGCGTGTTTGGGCTGCTGCTGGCCTACGGCATGCTGTTCCCGCACCAGCGCGTGATGCTGCTGATCCCGCCGATCCCGATGAAGGCGCGGACCCTGGTAATCGTCTACGGGGTGATCGAGCTGTTGCTCGGCTTCAGCGGCCTGCAGCCCGGCGTCGCCCATTTCGCCCACCTGGGGGGCATGCTGTTCGGCTGGCTGTTGATCCGGTACTGGCGCGGGCAGCCGCCGTTCGGGCGACGTGGCCCACCGCGGCCGCGCATCGTGCGCTGAGCCGGTCGCCACAAAGACGAAGGCCCGGGAAAACCCGGGCCTCTGCCTTCTGGCCGACGAGGATGGCCAGATTCCTTCAGACCTGCGGACTTACCAGATCACCACCTGCTGGTCGCCCTGGCGCACCATCGGCTGGCCCGGCTTGCACTCGAACGCCGCGGCGAAGGCCGGCAGGTTCGAAGGCGCACCCATGGCGCGGAAGTTGGCCGGTGCGTGCGGGTCGGTGTTCAGGCGCACCTTCAGCTCGTCTTCCGTGAAGTTGCGACGCCACACCGTGGCCCAGTTGGCGAAGAAGCGCTGGTCGCGGCTCATGCCGTCGGTCATCGGATCCTCGGTGCCTTCGGTCGCCTTCTTCATGGCGTCGTAGGCCACCGCCAGGCCACCCAGGTCGGCGATGTTCTCGCCCAGGGTCAGCTTGCCGTTGACGTTCTGGCCCGGCATCGCCTCGTAGGCGTCGAACTGCGCGACCAGCTGGTCGGTACGGCCGGTGAAGCCCTTCGAATCTTCCTCGGTCCACCAGTTCTCGAAGTTGCCGGTCGGGCCGAAGCGGCTGCCCTGGTCGTCGTAGCCGTGGATCATCTCGTGGCCGATCACCGCGCCGATGCCGCCGTAGTTCATCTCCGGGGTGGCGTCCGGATCGAAGAACGGCGGCTGCAGGATCGCGGCCGGGAAGACGATCTCGTTGGCCAGCGGGTTGTAGTAGGCGTTGACCGTCTGCGGGCTCATGCCCCATTCGGACTTGTCGACCGGCTCGCCGATCTTGCCCAGCTGCCACTTGTAGTTGAACTCCTGGGCAGCCAGCACGTTCTCGATGTAGCTGTCGCGGCTGGTCTCCAGGCCGCTCCAGTCACGCCACTTGTCGGGGTAGCCGACCTTCGGCGTGAAGCTGGCCCACTTCTCGATGGCCTTCTTCTTGGTCTCGTCGCCCATCCAGTCGAGGTTTTCGATGCGGGTCTTGAGCGCGTCGCTGAGGTTGCCGACCAGCTCTTCCATCCGTGCCTTGGAGTCGGCGGGGAAGGCGACGTCGACGTACATCTGGCCGAGGGCTTCGCCCGCCTGGCCGCCGATGGTGTCGAGCACGCGCTTTTCGCGCTCCTTCATTTCCTTCTGGCCGCGCATGGTCTGGCTGTAGAACTTGAAGTTCTCTTCGGCGAACTCGTCCGACAGGTACGGCGAGGCACCGTCCACGGTGTGGAAGCGCAGGTAGCTCTGCCACTGCTCGGCCGGCACGTCGGCCAGCATTTCGCTGACTTCCGCGTGGAAGTCGGGCATGGCGAACGAGAACATCTCGGGGGTCGCAACGCCCTGCGATTCGAAGAAGCGCGTCCACGGGAAGTTCGGCGCGATCTCGTCGGCCTGCGCCGGGCTGACCGGGTTGTAGTACAGCGAAACGTCGCGCGACATCTCTTCGCTGGACTTGGAGACTTCGGCCAACCGGGTCTCGAAGGCGATCACGTCCTTGGCCTGGCTCGCGGCCTCGTCGGCCGGGATGCCGGACAGTTCCAGCACCTTGGCGACGTGCTGCTCGTAGGCGGCCAGCTTGTCCTGCTTGTCGTCGTCGAAGTAGTAGCCGCGGTCCGGCAGGCCCAGGCCACCCTGGGTCGCATAGGCGATGTTGAGGTCGGAGTTCTTGAAGTCGGCTTCCGGGCCGAAGCCGAACAGGAAGCTCTCGCCACGCGCTGCGCTGGTGCGCAGGTATTCGGCGATCGCCTCCTGGCTGTCCAGCGCTTCGATCTGCTCGAGCCGCGACTTGATCGGTTCGATCCCCTGGGCGTTGATCTTCTCCGCGTCCATGCCGGTGGCCCAGAAGTCGCCGACGATGTTCTCAACGCCATCGTTGGCGTCCATCGCGGCGGCCTGTTCGGCCAGCTGGCGCTGGATGGCGGTGGAGCGCTCGGCGAGCATTTCGAAGGCGCCCCACGAGGTGCGGTCACCGGGGATCTCATTGGCCTCCAGCCACTTGCCGTTGACGTAGCCACCGAAGTCGGTGCATGCGTCCACGGAGGTGTCGAGGTCGGACAACTGGAAGCGGTTGACGCCCGGCAGGTTGCTCTCGTCCAGGGTCAGGGTGGCTTCGTTGCCTGCTTCGGGCGCAGCGGTGGTGCCCGCGGCCGGTGCGGCATCGTCCCCCGAGCAGGCGGACACGGCGGTGGCGATGGCGAGCGAAAGCAGCAGGACTTGCGGTTTCTTCAGGGTCACGGGTAACTCCGGACATGGATTTCGGAAGGGCGGCCGGTGCTTCTGCACGTGGGGCCGCGACGGTCAACCTTAGACGGGAACCGCTCGCCCGGAGGGTGTAGAAGGTCATGGCGGACCGCAGCGGCTGAGCGTGGGGGTGTTCGGCCTGCTGTTCAGGCATCCTTGGCCGGGCGGCCTTTGCCGTTGCCGGTGGGGAGGATCATCTTGGGATTCGAGCGGGCGCTGTTGTTCCTGGCCCTGGCGCTGCTGGCGGAGGTGGCGGGGACCGTCGGTGGCTTCGGCTCCTCGGTGTTCTTCGTACCGATTGCCAACTTCTTCTTCGATTTCGAATCCGTGCTGGGCATCACGGCGCTGTTCCACCTGGCCAGCAACGCGAGCAAGCTGGGGCTGTTCCGGGCGGGTATCGATCGGCGGCTGCTGCTTCAGATGGGCGTCCCCTCGGTGCTGTGCGCGGTCCTCGGTGGGCTGGCCGGCACGCTGGTCGACACCGTATGGCTGGAACGCTTGCTGGCGGTGTTCCTGATCGTCTTCAGCGGCTGGCTGCTGTTCCGTCCATCGGTATCGTTCGCGCCAACCGCCACGGGTGCCGTCATCGCGGGCGCGGTGTCCGGAGGCATGGCCGGGCTGGTGGGTACGGGTGGTGCGGTGCGTGGCTTGGCCATGGCCGTCTTCAACCTGCCCAAGGAAGTGTTCGTCGCGACCTCGGCGGCAATCGACATGGGTATCGACCTCAGCCGCGCGCTGGTCTACTGGCGCAACGGCTACATCCATGCCGACGACCTGGTGTGGATCCCGCTGCTGGCGATCGTGGCCCTGGCCGGTACCTGGCTGGGCAGGCGCGTGCTTCGCCGCGTGCCGCAGTCGGCCTTCCGTCGCATCGCGCTGCTCCTGGTGTTCCTCATCGGCTGGGTCACACTGCTGGGCGTGGCACTGGGGTAGGGCGGGGGAGGCCGGTTGGCGCCTGAACAAGGCGGCCGCGGGTGCTGGCGCGAAACCACGGTTTCACGTAGGATCGCCCTGTTCAGCGCACGGCTGCCTCCCCGAAAGGGTACGTTTCCCAGGTATGCCTGTCGCATTGGTTCGGTTCCGGCCGAAACCCCACGCCCCAGGGCGAGGACTGTCCAGCGCGACTTTATCCCGCACGTCTTTCGTCGCGCCGACACGGCCCGGAGCATCCGGTCCGTCACATCCATACTCGCAGCGCGGTTCTAGGGAACGCTCCGGGTAACGCCGCACTCGTGCGGTATTTCCAATACTTGGAGCATCAAGAATGTCTTTTGAATCCCTCGGGCTTTCGCCCGCGTTGCTGCGTGCGCTTGCCGAACAGGACTACAACACCCCCACCCCGATCCAGGTCCAGGCGATCCCGCTGGTGCTGGCGGGGCACGACCTGCTGGGCGGCGCCCAGACCGGTACCGGCAAGACCGCCGCGTTCGGCCTGCCGCTACTGAACCACCTGTCCAAGCAGACCTCCGCCAACGGCCCGCGCAAGCCGCGCGCTCTGGTGCTGGTGCCGACCCGCGAGCTCGCCGTGCAGGTCAACGACAGCCTGAAGTCCTACGCACGCCACCTGCGCCTGAACTTCGGCACCATCTTCGGTGGCGCCGGCATGGGCCCGCAGGTCGACATGCTGCGCCGTGGCGTCGACGTGCTGGTGGCCACCCCAGGCCGCCTGATCGACCACATCGAGCGTGGCACCGTGAAGCTCGATGCCATCGAGGTGCTGGTGCTGGACGAGGCCGACCGCATGCTCGACATGGGCTTCCTGCCGGCGATCAAGCGCATTCTCGGCCGCGTGCCGACGCAGCGCCAGACGCTGTTGTTCTCGGCCACTTTCGAGACCCAGCTCAAGCAACTGGCGCTCCAGTTCATGCGTGAGCCGAAGCAGGTCCAGGTGGCGGCGCGCAACATCATCGCCGACACCATTGCCCACCGTGCCCACCCGGTCGACAGCGGCCGCAAGCGCGACCTGCTGGTCAAGATCCTGGCCTCGCGCCCGCATGACCAGGTGATCGTGTTCGGTCGCACCAAGCATGGTTGCAACCGCTTGGCCGAGCAGCTGGAGCAGTCGGGCCTGAAGGCCGTGGCGATCCACGGCAACAAGAGCCAGGCGCAGCGCCAGAAGGCCCTGAACATGTTCAAGGCCGCCAAGGCCCGCGTGCTGGTGGCCACCGACGTCGCCGCGCGTGGACTCGATATCCCCGACCTGCCGCTGGTGATCAACTTCGACCTGCCGATGGTGGCCGAGGACTACGTGCACCGCATCGGCCGTACCGGTCGCAACGGTTCCAGTGGCGAGGCGCTGTCGCTGGTCTCCCACGACGAGGGTGGCCTGCTGCGCCAGATCCAGCACGTGCTGAAGAAGGACGTCGAGCTGGTCACCGTTGATGGCTTCGAGCCGAGCCGGCCGATCCGGCTGGACGTTGCGATTCCGAATCCGCGCCAGAACGCGGGTAACCGTGGCCCGCGTCCGGCCGGTCGCAACCCCGGCAACCGAGGCCATGGCAAGCCGGCGCCGCGCCAGGCGCATGCCCATGCCGGCCCGAAACAGCGCGGACAGGGCGGGCGCGGCGTGCGCCGCGACACCAGCGCCTGACATCGGCTGGACGTTGCAATGAAGAAGGGCCGGCAGTGATGCCGGCCCTTCCTCGTTGTGGCGCCCGGTTCCGGTCAACCCGGCATCATCGTCCCCGTCTCCACGAACCGCTGGTGCCATGACAGGGCCTCGTTCAACAGGTGCGGCGTGTGCTTGCCGTAGCTGTCGCGGAATGCGCGGTCGTAGTAGTCCTGCAGCAAAGGCCTGTAGTCCGGGTGCGCGCAGTGCTCGATGATCTGCTTCGCGCGCTGCTTCGGCGCCAGCCCGCGCAGGTCGGCCAGCCCCTGCTCGGTCACCACCACCATGGTGTCGTGCTCGGTGTGGTCGACGTGGCTGGCCATCGGCACGATGCCCGAGATCTTGCCCTGCTTGGCGATGCTGGGTGACATGAACACCGACAGGTAGCCATTGCGCGCGAAGTCGCCGCTGCCGCCGATGCCGTTCATGATCCTGCTGCCCGCGATGTGGGTGGAGTTGACGTTGCCGTAGATGTCGGCCTCGATCATCCCGTTCATCGCGATGCAGCCCAGCCGCCGGATCAGCTCGGGATGGTTGGAGATCTCCTGCGGTCGCAGCAGGATCCGCTTGCTGTAGAACTCGACGTGGGCGTTGAACTCTTCGATGCCTGCCGGGCTCAGCGAGAACGAGGTCGCCGACGCCATGCGCAACGTGCCGTTCTTCAGCAGTTCCAGCATGCCGTCCTGGATCACCTCGGTGTAGGCGGTGAGGCCCTGGTAACCACCCTGGGACAAACCGGCGAGTACTGCGTTGGCGATGTTGCCGACACCTGATTGCAGCGGCAGCAACTTGTCGGTCAAGCGGCCGCGCCTGATCTCCTGGCCGAGGAAATCGAGCAGGTGCCCGGCGATCTGCCGCGAAGCCTCATCGGGCGGGCTGAAGGCCGAGTTCCGGTCGGGTGCATCGGTCTCGACGATGGCGACGATCCTGTCCGGGTCCACGCGCAGGTACGGCTCGCCAATGCGCTGGTCGGGCAGGGTGAGCGGGATCGGCTTGCGGTTGGGCGGCAGGGCGGTGCCGTAGTAGATGTCGTGCATGCCTTCCAGCGCCGCCGGCTGCCAGCGGTTGACCTCGAGGATCACCTTGTCGGCCTGGTCCAGCCAGGTCTTGTTGTTGCCGACCGAGGACGACGGGATCAGCCGACCGTCCTCCAGGATCCCCGCCACTTCCACCACTGCGACGTTGATGTCGCCAAAGAAGCCGAACCAGGTGTGCTGGGCGACGTGGCTGAGGTGGATGTCGATGTAGTTCAGGGTGCCGGCGTTGATGCGCTCGCGCACGTTGGGGTCGGACTGGTAGGGCAGTCGCAGCTCCATGCCCTCGACCCTGGCCAGTGCGCCGTCGAGCTCCGGGGCGGTCGAGGCGCCGGTGAGCACCTTGATCTTGAAGCCGCGGCCGCTCGCCGCCGACTGCTCCATCCTTGCAGCCAGGGCTTGCGGCACGGCCTTCGGATAGCCGGCGCCGGTGAAGCCGCTCATGGCGACCGTCATGCCAGGCTCGATCAGCGACGCCGCCTGTTCGGCGGTCATCAGGCGTTCGAGCAGGGCGGAACTGCGGATTCTGTCGTGCATCTGGATACCGATGTTCAGGTGACCCCCCGATTCTAAGGGCTGGACCTTAAGCGGCCGTGCCCTCCGGCGGGACACGCTGTTCCCGGCCGGATGGGATGCCCAAATGGACAAGGCCGGCAAATACCGGCCCTGTCGTCATGCTCGTGGGGAAGATTCTCAGCCCTTGCGGGCCTCGATCCAGCGCTCGATCTTGCCTTCCAGGACATCCAGCGGCACCGAGCCGTCCTTCAACACTTCGGCATGGAACTCGCGGATGTCGAAGTCGTCTCCGAGCTCCGCCTCGGCGCGGGCGCGCAGCTCCTTGATCTTCAGCTCGCCGATCTTGTAGGCGAGCGCCTGGCCCGGGATGGCCATGTAGCGCTCGGTCTCCGAAATTGCCGGCGTCTCGGCGGTGGCGGAGTTTTCGAGCATGTAGGCGATCACCTGCTCGCGCGTCCAGCCCTTGCTGTGCAGGCCGGTATCCACCACCAGGCGGATCGCACGCCACAGCTCGTTCTGCAGGTAGCCGAAGTAGTTGTACGGGTCCTGGTACAGGCCCAGGTCCTTGCCGAGCGATTCCGAATACAGACCCCAGCCCTCGGTGAAGGCGGTCTCGCCACCGAAGCGACGGAACGCGGGCAGCCCGGTCAGCTCCTGCTGCAGGGCGAGCTGGAAGTGGTGGCCCGGGATGGCTTCGTGCAGGAACAGGTCTTCGGCATCCCAGCGCTGCCGCGAGGGCAGGTCATAGGTGTTGACGTAGAAGATGCCCGGGCGGCTGCCATCCTCGCTGGGCCGCATGTACGAACCGCCGGCGGCGGACTGCGCGCGGAACGGCTCGACCGGACGGATCTCGAAGTCCGCCTTGGGCGTCAGCGAGAACAGCTTGGGGATGTGGACGTTGACCTTGTCCTCCAGCGCCCGGTAGTAGGTCAGCAGCGCTTCCTCGCTTTCGAACTGGAACTGCGGGTCGTTCTTCATGAACTCGAAGAACTCCTGCAGCGTGCCGTCGAATCCGACCTCGGCCATCACCTTGCGCATCTCGCCGTGGATGCGGGCGACTTCATCCAGCCCGATCTGGTGGATCTCCGCCGGGGACAGGTCGGTGGTGGTGGAGTTGCGTGCGTTGTACGCATACCACTCGTCGCCGCCGGGCAGGGCGCCCAGGCCGGCGGTCTCGCGGGTGTGCGGCATGTACTCGTCGGCTACGAAGTCGCGCATCTCCCGGTAGGCCGGCATCAGCTCGTCCTCGATCATCGTCCGGTACTCGGCGGTGATGCGCTCGCGCTCGGCGGCGGAGAAGGACTCGGGCATGGTCTCGATCGGGCGCCAGAACAGGGTCTGCTCGGGGTCGTCCTTGATCAGGGCGTCGAGCTGCGGGACCACCTTCTCCATCAGTGCGCGCGGCTGCACCACGCCGTTCTCCACGCCGATGCGGCTGTTGGCGATCGCCGTGTCGAACAGCTCGGGGAGCTTCGAAGCACGCTCGCGCCAGTTGTCGTAGTCCTCGACCGTCTTGAATGGCTGGGCGCCCGTGCCGGAGCCCAGCTGCACCGCCGTGGACGCGAAGTTGTAGAACTGGTTGATCGGCTGCTGCCAGCCGGGAAAACGCTCGCCCTCCAGCTCGTTCTTCGCGTCGCGCACGAAGATCTGGTAGCTCAGCAAGTCCTGGCCTTCCAGTCCTTCCGGGCCCACGGCCTGCACCGTCTCGAGCCAGCGCCGGGTGAACGCGCGCGACTTCTCGCGGTATTCCTCGGACAGGAAGTTGGGCAGGCGATCGTTGTAGCGGCTGTCGCCCTGGAAGGTGGCCGCAAGCGGGTTGAGCTCGAGCATCTCTTCCCAGTACTGCGCGTACAGCTCGTTGAGCCGGGCAGCCTTGTCGGTGGCCGGCTGCTCCGTCGCGGCTGCCTGTGCGGGCTGGGCGAAGGTGGCCGGCGCGACGCCGGCGAGCGCCAGGCCGAGCGCCAGGGCGAGGAGGGTACGGGGAGTGCTGGATGTCATTGAGTCTTCTCCGGAACAGGCGAATCAGGCAAACCCCGAGCGTCGCCGGCTTGGCGTGCAGGGGCATGGGCCGAAGGTAACCCGTGCGGGGTGGAGCGGGTGCATCCGTGACCGCAGCGACGGTGCTACTGTCCGGCCACCGGTTTTGGCGGCGAGAACGGGATCGACTCGGGCGAAACGGCACCGCCGGAAATGATGAAGCTCATGGCCTGGTCCACGGTCCAGTCCGTCGGCGTCATCTTCTCGACCGGCACGATTTCCAGGTAGCCGGAAGTCGGGTTGGGCGTGGTGGGGACATATACCGCGGCGAGCTCACGCCCGGTCCCCTGCTCCTTGAGTACCCGGGTGACGAAACCGATCGACTTCATCTCGGTGTGGGGGAAGTCCACCAGCACCACCCGCTGAGTGCCGTCGGGCTTGGTCTGCAGGATGTCCAGTAGCTGCCGCGCGCTGCCGTAGATGGTGCTGGCGAACGGAATCCGCGCGATCAGCGACTCCACCCAGCGCAGCAGGCGCTGCCCGATCACGCGGTGGGCGAGGATGCCGGCCAGCAGGATCACCAGCAGGGTCGCCGCCAGTGCGATCGTGGCCTGGACCCAGGGCTGCGCCAGCCACACTGCGACGCCGGGGTAGTGGGTACCCAGGCGATGCAGCAACAAGCCGGTGACGGGGCGGCTGGTATCGGACAGCAGTACGAATACGAACTTGCCGACCACCCAGGTCAACCACAACGGGAGCAGGGTCAGCAGTCCGGTCAGGAACAGCCGCTGGAGCGTGGGGGGTTGGCGCATGGCGCGATTGTACGGGGCGTTGCCCCCTGGCTGCGGGAACTACAGCTCGCGGACCACGCGGAAACCGACGTCGTCGTAACCGCGGCTGGCATCCAGCAGGCGTCCACCCTCATCGCTGCGCCAGGACGGGCCGGAGACCCGCCGCTGGTTGCAGTCACTGCCACAGTCGCGCAGCCACAGGGACAGGTCGCGGCCGCTGATCTCCGGCGCGGTCTGGTTGGCCTCGGTGGCAGTGGGCAGGCGGTACTGGTGGCCCGTCTGGCCGCTGTACCAGCGGGCGTAGGCTTCGGCATCCGCCATGGAGACGCACACCACCGGCTCGGCTGCGCCCTGGGGGAAGCCGGGGTCCTGCCAGTCGCGCGGTGCCAGTACCCGCAACACGGAGGCGCGCTCGCGGCACCTGGCGGCTGGCCGGCCCGTCTCGGTGGCGAAGCGGGCGTAGTCCTCCCGGCTGACCGGCCGGTGCCCGATGGCGACGCCGCCGTCGGCGAGTACCGTCCCCGCGGGGTCGCCCGGCAGCATCTGGCCGCGTTGCGGGACCCTGGAGGCGAGCGATTGCAGCGTGGCCCCGGTTTCCGGTGCCAGGCCCATCGGCCTGGCGAGTGCCGCCGCCGCAGACGCGGCGGGGCGGTCGTAGCGGGCCGCCGCCTGCGCGATGCGCTCCCGCAGGGACTGCTCGATCTCCTGCCGCAGCCGGACCTGTTCGTCCGAATCCAGCGTGTCGGTCTGCTCACCCAGCGTGCGTATGTGGGTGGCATATTCGGTGGCGCGCGTGTCGCGGCGGTTCTGCAGGTTGGTCGCCAGTTCGGCGGCCAGGGCGCCAGTGAGTTCACCGACCACCTTGCGCGCGTGGTCGTTGCCGGGGTCGGTGCGCCATGCCTCCAGCACTGTTTCCATCGCGTTGTCGCCTTCCGGAGCGGTCAGGCTCCGGCGCTGGATCTGGTCCCTCGCCAGCTCCAGCTCCGCCTGCACCGGGGCGACGGGAAGGGGGCGCAGCATCGAGTCGATCGGATCGGGACGCGCGGCTGCCTGCTCCGCTGGCCGGCCGCCCATGAAGAAGCCTTCGCCCTGCTGGTCCCGCGCCACCAGGGCGGTACCGGCTGCCACCACGCCCACCAGCGCCGCGGTGCCCCAGGCCTTGGCGGGTATCCGCCCCAGCGGCTTGCCGATCTTCTGTCCCAGCGCGGCCAGGCGCGGCCAGGCACGCCGACGCTCCACCTGCGAGATCATCGCGCCCATCTCCGCTGCATCACGGAACCGGTCGACGGGGTTCTTTGCCAGCGCCCGGTTCATGAAACGCTGCCAGTGGCGCAGGTGCGGAGGCAGCTTCGGTATCGGGTTCTGCGCGTGCATCACGGCCATCGACAGCGCGTCGGCGGCACGGAAGGGCAGCTCGCCGGCCAGCATCTCCCACGCCAGCACGCCGAGGCTGTAGAGGTCGGCACGGCCGTCGACATCCTCGCCACGCGCCTGTTCCGGCGCCATGTAGGCGGTGCTGCCGACCGCGAGCCCCGCGGCGGTCACCCGCGGACCGAACCCGCGGCGCAGGGCAATGCCGAAGTCCGCCAGCAATGGGCGCTCGTTGTCGTCGAACAGGACGTTCTCCGCCTTGACGTCGCGATGCACCACGCCCCTGCCATGGGCGTATTCCAGCGCCGACAGCAGGGCGCGCAGCGTCTCCACCACCCGCACTTCGTCGACGCCGTCCGCGGTCTGGAAGCTGCGCTGGCCGAGATGGCCGCGGCCCATGTAGGGCATCGCGTAGTACGGCAGGCCTTCGCTGGTGCGGCCGAGCTCATGGATGCGCACCACGTGCGGGTGCTCCAGACGGGCGATGGTGCGCACCTCGTTCTCGAACCGGCGCCGGCTGACCTCGTCGGACAGCGCCTGCGGGGCCATCACCTTGATGGCCACCTCGCGCGACAACGCGATCTGCTCGCCCAGGTACACGGTCGACATGCCGCCGTGGTTGACGACGCGCAGCAGCCGGTAGCCCCTGATTTCGGGCAAGGCTGCGGTATCGGTGTCGGTGTGGTTCAAAGCTGCCATCGCGGCCCCCTGTCGCGAGAGGGCAAGCATACCCCCCAAAAGTAATGGCAGTGTGCATGGATCACGGTGGTGTCCGATACTGCCCGCCGGAGCACGGATGTTCATGCGAGGGGGTGGTGGTGCGACAGGGGCTAGTCTGGTTGGGAAGGGTGCTGGTGGTGTTGGTGCTGTTGGCGGCGGTGCTGTTCGCGGGTTCCCGTTGGCTGGGCCGCGACAGCGCGGAGCTGCGCCTGATGGAGCAGGCCTCGCCGACGCCCGGACGCAATGCGTTCGCGGCGTTGTGGCTGATGCCCTACGACATTCCGCCGGACGAGATCGAAGCGATCGCGGCCCAGGATGTGCGGCGATTCGCCGCTCGGGATCCTGCCGACACATCCGAATTCGTCAGCAGTGCCGAAGGCCGCTACCCGCGCGCTGCCGATTCCAGTGGTGGTTCACCCGAGTGGTGTGACTGGCGCGGCAACGGCTGCCTGGCCCACGTGCGGGCGAACCGGGATGCGTTGGCGAAGGCGCTTGCCGAACGTGCGCCGGTGATCGACCGGATGCGTGCCTTGTCGGGAGTTGGCCATCATCGAGATCTGTTCAAGCCGGTCGTTCACAGGCCGCTGTCGATACCGATCGGAACGTACTCACGCGAGCTGCTGACGGCGCAAGCGCTGACGGTTGTCGATGGCGACGCCGCCGGTGCGATGGCTGACCTCTGCACCACGGTCTCGACCTGGCGGCCGTTGGCTGCCAACTCGGATTCCCTCATTGCCACGATGTTGGCCATGTCGATCGTGGAAAGCTCCTCGCGCTTGCTTGCAGACGTGTTGGCCGAACAGCCCGACGGCCAGCCGATCCCTTCGACATGCAAAACCGCCTATGTGCCGCCAGTGCCCGCCGAGTACCTGCCGTGCACGGCGATGCGCGGTGAGCTGGGTCTCGTCGATGGCGCGGCGAAAACCATGGATCGCGAGGCACTGGAGAACCCGTGGGGATGGTTGGTCTACGACCGCCAGATGACTCGAGTGCGCACGGCGAACCATCTGGCGCACTCCTGCAAGAGAGAGGTGCAGGAGGCTGCTCTGCGGGGAGAGCCCGTCACCGTGCCTTGGGCAGGTGGTCTGGCGACGCCCCTGTGCGCCGGCAACCTTGCCGGCTGCTTGGTCACCGAAATTGCCGCACCCGCGTATACCGATTACCTGCATCGCACCCAGGATCACGCCGCGCGCCTGCAGGCGATGGAATTGCTGCTGCGGCTCCACGAGAATACAGACGACAGGTCCTACGGCGAGCGCCTGGCCGCGATGCCCGCGGATTCGATTCCGACCGGCAGGAAGATCGAGGTGGTCGACACGGACGGGGGAGAAGCGCTGCGACTCGAGCTGTTCTGGCAGGGGCAGGGCCGGTACTGGGAAGTCCCGCTGACGGCCCCGACGGACCCTGCCGTCAGTCCGCCGCCGACCGGTGGCGGGGCTTGAGGCGCACGTAGAGCTGCTTGCGCACGCGGGCCACCACGTCGCCACCGCTGTCGACGACATCCGTCTCGAACCAGCGGAGCACCTTGTCGCCGTTCGCCGCCGCCTGTCGCAGCTCTTCCAGCATGGACTCCTCCAGGCGGAAATCGGCATGAACGGTGCCACGGCCCGGCTTCACGAACTCGATGCTGCCCGCCTTGTCCCAGACGATGTAGTCCCGGCCCAGCGAATGCATCGCCAGCAGCATCCAGAACGGGTCGGTCATCGCGAACAGGCTGCCGCCGAAGTGGGTGCCCACGTAGTTGCGGTTCCAAGGCCGCATGCGGAGTTCGACGCGGGCGTACCGGTAGTCCCGGGACAGCTCGCGCAGGTGGATGCCTGCAAACAGGAAGGGCGGCCACAGGTTGATGCCGTGGCGGAAGAGGCTGGGATTCATCGGCGAAAGACTGACATACGCAGGCGTACAGTCAAGCCCGCCACAGCCCTTTCCGCGGGCAGGACCTAGAACAGCAGCGAAGCCATCCGGCGACGGTAGCGGCTGACCAGCGCGGCATCCTCGACCACCCGGAACGCATCGATCAGCGCCTTGCGGGGCAGGCCGTCGCGAAAGTCGCGTTCGCGCTGCAGCATCTGGATGAACTGTTCCAGCCCGGCTTCGGCGTTGCCCGCCACGATTTCCCGCGCACCCAGGAGGTGGCGCGCGCCGAGGTCACCGGGGTCCTTCCCGACCGCCTGCCGCAGCGCATCGATCGGTGGCGCATCGGCCACCACCGCGGCGAAGTCGAGCCGGGCCCGGGCCCGCTGTGCACGCTCGTCGGTGGCAAGGTTCGCCGGCAGCCCCTCGAGCAACGCCTCGGCTTCGGCGATGGCGCCCGTCTGCAGCAACACCAGCGCCAGGTCGAGCTTCAGCTCGTCCTTGTCGGGGGCGGCGGCGATCTCCTCCTTCAGGCGTTGCGCTTCCGCGTGCGGATCGACCGGAGCCGCCTCGACCGGATCCGGCGTCTCCTCGGCGGGCGCCGGCAACGGCTCGATGCCGTGGTGCTTGAGCATCTCGCGGATCTGCCCTTCCGGCACCACCCCGGGGAAGCCGTCCAGCACCTGCCCACCCTTGACCAGGAACACGGTGGGAATGGAGCGCACCTGGAAGGCGCCCGCGAGCTGCTGCTCCTTGTCGACGTCCACCTTGGCCAGTTCGAACGCCCCGTGGTATTCCGCCGCGAGCTTCTCCAGCACCGGCCCGAGTTGCTTGCAGGGCCCGCACCACTCCGCCCAGAAGTCGACCAGTACCGGTGTCTGCAGGGACTTCTGCAGGACTTCGGTCTCGAAGGCATCGGTGGTGGCGTCGAATACGTGCGGCTTGCTCTGGGCTGCGGCGGTCATGCGTCATTCCTCATGGCGATGGCCCGGACATGGTGCCGGGCGGATGCGATTCCAACCGCCCCGCCGCCGGCCGCGATCAGTCAGGGGGCCGGAGCGCTTGCGGAAGTGGCCTGGGCGTCGCGCTCCGGCTGCTTGTAGACCTTGCCGTCCTTCATCACGAAGGCGACGTCCAGCACTGTCTCGATGTTGTCCAGCGGATTGCCGCGCACCGCGACGACATCGGCGCGCTTGCCTGGTGCCAGCACGCCCTGGTCTTCGACGCCGAGCACCTCCGCGGCACGGATGGTGGCCGCCTGCAGCGCCTGTGCGGCGGGGATGCCGGCTTCGACCATGTAGAGGAACTCGCGGGCATTGTCGCCATGGGGCCCCACGCCCATGTCGGTACCGAAGGCGATCTTGACGCCGGCCCGATGGGCGCGGGCAGCGGTGTCCTGGATCAGCGCGCCAATCCGTGCCGCCTTGGGTCGTACGACCTCCGGGAAGTAGCCGTCGATCTCCGCCTTTTCCGCGACGAAGCGGCCGGCATGGATGGTCGGGATGTACCAGGTGCCGCGCTGCTTCATCAGCGACATCACCTCGTCGCTCATGTAGGTGCCGTGCTCGATGCTGGTGACGCCCGCCTCGACCGCGCGCCGCATGCCTTCCTCGCCATGCGCATGGGCGGCGACCGCATAGCCGTAGTCCTTCGCCGTCTGTACCACCGCAGACACTTCATCCACGGTGAACTGCGGCGCGTCACCGGATCTCGCATAGGACAGCACGCCGCCGGTGGCGGTGATCTTGATGACGTCGCTGCCTTCCTTGTAGCGCTGGCGCACGGCCTGGCGCGCCTCGTCGACCGAGTTGATCACGCCCTCGGTCGGACCCGGCGGCCCGAGCAGGTGCGAGAGCATCGAGTTGTAGCCGTTGGTCGGGTCGGCATGGCCGCCGGTGGTCGCGATCGACTTGCCCGCCGCCCAGATGCGGGGCCCATCCACCAGCCCCTGGTTGATGGCGTCGCGCAGGTGCGGTGCCACTTCGCCACCCAGGTCGCGGACGCTGGTGAAACCGGCCAGCAGCGTCTTGCGCGCATAGCCGACCGACCGGAAGGCGTAGTCGACATCGTCCAGCCGGAAGCCTTCGGAATAGCTGTCGGGGCTCGACTGGCTGCCCAGGTGTACGTGCAGGTCGGTCCAGCCGGGCATGCAGGTGTGCCCGCGCAGATCGATCGACGGGGTGCCCAGGACATCCGCGTGGCCGCCGGTGACCATCTGTTCGATCCGGCCGTTGCGCACCAGCAGCGTATGCGGCCCCCGCACTTCCCCGCTGCGGCTGTCGAACACCTGCCCGCAGTGCACGGCGACAGGGTTGGCTTCGTTGGCGAGCAAGGTGGCGGGTGCAAGCGCGCAGGCCACCAGCAGCAGGAGTGGACGCATGGGAAAAATCCTTTCGGGGTCGGCTCCGATCATAGTCGCCACGCTTGCCGGCCGGGCAAGCAATCAGGCGCTGACCACCCGGTCCCGGCCCTGTGCCTTGGCCTCGTAGAGGGCGCGGTCGGCCTTCGCCAGCAGTTGCGCCGGCGTGTCGCCGTCGGCCGGGAACGTGGCGACACCGATGGAGATCGTTCGGGGGCCAAGGGTCGAGCGCAGGTGGGTGACCGTGGTCGAGCCGATTTCGCTGCGGATGCCTTCGGCGCGCAACGCGGCTTCCCCGGCGCCCGCTTCGGGCAGGACCACGGTGAACTCCTCGCCACCGTATCGGCAGGCGATGTCCTCCTCGCGGACCAGCGAGCCCAGGGTCTGGCCGATCTGCGATAGCAGGGCATCGCCGGCGGCGTGTCCATACTCGTCATTGAACGATTTGAAGTGGTCGACGTCGAGCATCATCACCGTCAGCGGCAGCCCCCGGCGGGCGCAGCGCTGCAGCTCGCGGTTGAGGTTCTCCTCGAGGTACCGGCGGTTGAACAGCCCGGTCAAAGGGTCGCGCAGGGATTGCAGTCGCAGGGTCTCGCGAAGATGCAGGTTGGCGATCGCGAGGCTGAGCTGTTCGGCGATCGCCTCCACCAGCGTGGTGTCGTTGTTGGCAGTGCCATCGCGTTCATGCGCACTCACGTGCAGCATGCCGAGCGAAGTGCCGTGCGCGATGAGCGGCACGCACAGGGTCCATATGCCCGCCAGCGGAACCGCCTGGTCCAGGTGCTGGCACTTGATGTGCCCGTGCTCGTCATCCGTCCGGTGCGGTTGCCCGCGGCGCAGTGCCCAGCACTGGTTGGGGGCGAGTACATCGGCGCTGGCAATGGCTTCGGTGCCGAAGCGGGCTGCCGTGTCCGCGATGTCCGCTGACGGATGCAGGGTGTAGAAGCGGCCGCCAGCTTGCGGCAGCAGCTTCTCAAGGGTTTCGACCGTCAGCGAGAACGCCTCGGTGACGTCCTCCGCGCTCTGCAGCATGCCGGCGTAGATGCCGAGGATCCGCCGCTGCTCCGACAGGCGGTCGCGCTGGGCCAGCGATGCCTCCAGCTCGCGCATCGCACTGCGCGCTTCACGCTCGAGCTTGCGGGCGCGGCCGTTCTCCCGCAGCAGGCCGGTCAGCAACAGGCCCAGCAGGACGACGGGGATGGCCGTACCCAGCACCACGAACATGGTGAGCTGGGTGGCACGCTGGTCGGTCGTCGCCCTGCGCTGGACCAGCAGCTTGCGTTCGACCACGCGCATTTCGTTGGCGAGGGTCGAGGCCCGGCGCATGCGGCTGAACCGCACGTCGCGGTTGATGGCTTCGTCGGCGGTGCCGGTGGCCTGGGTGTCGTCCATCAGGCGCTCCAGCTCCCCCAGGCGCGTGTGCACCAGGTCCCGCCAGCGTCGCGCGCGCTCGTTTTGTTCCGGATTGTCGTCGGTCAGCCGGACCAGGTTGTCCGGGTGCTCCAGCACCTGCGGGACGATCAGGAGGTAGTCGGCCTGCTGTGCGGCGGCGCCGGTGCGGCGGTACCCACGCGCCGCGGACTCGGACTTCAGCAGCGCGACTTGGCCGCCATCGATCTCGCTGATGACGCGGTAGGAATGGTCGACCCAGGTGATGCCTCGCTTCAGCTCGGCGATCCCCCATACCATTGCGACCCCGACGGCGAGCAGCAGCCCGGCGGCCAGCGCCATGGACGGATAGCGGTAAGGTCGGAGCCTGGTCAGGGTATCGGGCAAGGGCGGTCCGGGGTCGGGGTGCCAGGCCATTCTAGGGGTACCCGGGTGTGCCGCGGGTGCGTGCGGGCCGGAGGGGGGTGGGGTAGTCTTTCCGGTCCCCCCTACCGGCCAGAGCTCGTGTCCCAGGAAGCCTCCAACGATTCCTCCGTCCACGCCGTGGATCCCGCGGCCTTCGAACCGTCCAGGCTCGAAGCCGGTGCGCGGGAGTTCTGGGACCGCACGCGGGCATTCGAGGTCGACGAATCCTCGGACAAGCCCAAGTACTACTGCCTGTCGATGCTGCCGTATCCCTCCGGTGCGCTGCACATGGGCCACGTGCGCAATTACACGATCAGCGACGTGATCAGCCGCTACAAGCGCATGACCGGGCACAACGTGCTGCAACCGATGGGCTGGGATGCCTTCGGCCTGCCGGCGGAGAACGCCGCGATCAAGAACCGCACTGCGCCGGCCAAATGGACCTACGCCAACATCGAGCACATGAGGGCGCAGCTCAAGCAGATGGGCTACGCGATCGACTGGTCCCGCGAGTTCGCCACCTGCACACCCGACTACTACGTGCACGAGCAGCGCATGTTCGTGCGCCTGATGAAGCAGGGCCTGGCCTACCGCAGGAACTCGGTGGTCAACTGGGATCCGGTCGACCAGACCGTGCTGGCCAACGAGCAGGTGATCGACGGCCGCGGTTGGCGCACCGGGGCGCTGGTGGAGAAGCGCGAGATCCCGCAGTGGTTCCTCAAGATCACCGCGTACGCGCAGGAACTGCTCGACGGCCTGGACACCCTCGATGGCTGGCCGGACGCGGTCAAGACCATGCAGCGCAACTGGATCGGCCGCTCCGAAGGCCTGGAGATCCGTTTCGACGTGCGCGACGCCGCGGGCGCCCCGGTCGAACCGCTGACCGTCTACACCACCCGCCCCGACACCCTGATGGGTGTGACCTTCGTATCGATCGCAGCCGAGCATCCGCTGGCGACGCATGCCGCACGCGACAACGAAGAGCTGGCCGCGTTCATCGCCGAACTGCGCAAGGGCGGGGTGACCGAGGCGGAGCTGGAGACCCAGGAAAAGCGCGGCATGGATACCGGCCTGCGCGCGGTGCATCCGGTCAGCGGGGAGGAGGTGCCGGTCTACGTCGCCAACTTCGTGCTGATGGGCTACGGCACCGGCGCGGTCATGGCGGTACCCGGCCACGACCAGCGCGACTGGGAATTCGCGACCCGCTACCGCCTGCCGATCCGCACGGTGGTGGTGCCCGAAGCGGTGCGTGACGCATTGAAGGAGATCCGCCGCGACCTGGGCCACCACGTCGATCCCATGGGTACGGCCCTGGGCGAGGCGGCCGCGACCGATACCTACGACACCCGCGCCGCGGTACAGGTGGTGCAGGAGTTCCAGGAGTTCCTGGACAACCAGGGCGCCTACACCGAACGTGGCTGGCTGGTGAATTCGGGCGAGCTGGACGGCATGGATTTCCAGCAGGCGTTCGATGCGCTGGTGGAGAAGCTGGGCGCGGAAGGCCACGGCCAGCGCCGGGTCAACTTCCGCCTGCGCGACTGGGGCGTCAGCCGCCAGCGCTACTGGGGTTGCCCGATCCCGGTCATCTATTGCGACGCGTGTGGTGCGGTGCCGGTGCCGGAAGACCAACTGCCGGTGGTCCTGCCGGAGGACGTCGAATTCATGGGTACCGGTTCACCGATCAAGGCCGATCCGGAATGGCGCAAGACCACCTGCCCGCAGTGCGGCGGCGCGGCCGAACGCGAGACCGACACCTTCGACACCTTCATGGAGTCGAGCTGGTACTCGGCCCGATACACATCGCCCGCCGCCTTGCAGCAGGTCGACCGGCGCGCCGACTACTGGATGCCGATCGACCAGTACATCGGCGGCATCGAGCACGCGATCCTGCACCTGCTGTACTTCCGCTTCTACCACAAGCTCATGCGCGACCAGGGCCTGGTGTCGTCCGACGAGCCGGCGCGCAACCTGCTGACCCAGGGCATGGTAATCGCCGAGACCTACTACCGTGAGAACCCCAACGGCTCGAAGGACTGGATCAACCCGGCCGACGTGGACGTGGTGCGCGACGAGCGCGGCCGGATTACCGGTGCCACCCTCAGGGCCGACGGCCAGCCGGTGGTGGTGGGCGGCATCGAGAAGATGTCCAAGTCCAAGAACAACGGCGTGGATCCCGAGGAAATGGTCGGCCGCTACGGCGCCGACACGGTCCGCCTGTTCTCGATGTTTGCCGCCCCGCCGGAGCAGTCGCTGGAATGGCACGAGGCCGGTGTCGAAGGCATGGCCCGGTTCCTGCGCCGGTTTTGGCGCGAGGTGACCGGCCATGCGGCGCAGCCTGACCATCCGGTGGTGGATCCCGCCGCACTCAATCCGGTCCAGAAGACGATGCGGCGGCAACTGCACGAGACCATCCAGAAGGTCGGCGACGACTATGGCCGGCGGCACAGCTTCAATACCGCAATCGCCGCCTTGATGGAGCTGCTCAACCACGTCACCCGGTTCAACGACATGAGCGACCAGGGCAGGGCGGTCCGGCACGAGGCCCTGGAGGCGATGGTGCTGCTGCTCAACCCGGTCACGCCGCATACCTCGCACGCACTGTGGCAGGTGTTGGGACACCCCGAGACCCTGCTGGAGGACGTGCCGTTCCCGGCAGCCGATCCCGCGGCGCTCGCGCGCGACGCGGTGACGATGGCGGTGCAGGTGAACGGCAAGCTGCGCGGCACCATCGAGGTCGCGGTCGATGCCGACAAGGCCGCGGTCGAAAAGATGGCGCTGGCCGAACCGCACGTATCGCGCTTCCTCGAGGGGTTGCAGGTGCGCAAGGTGATCGTGGTGCCGGGCAAGATCGTGAACATCGTGGCCAACTGAACCGGCACCGGTGGCCACCCGCCCGGGTCCGGCTCCGCGCTTGCCGCGGCCATCCTCCTCATACAGACTCCCCCGCATGATCCGTCGCCTGCTGTCCCTCGTCCTCGTGCTCGCCGTCTCGGCCTGCGGCTTCCACCTGCGTGACGCGCTCACGCTGCCGGTCGGCCTGGACCCGGTGAAGGTGGTCTCTCCGGATCGCTACAGCCCGTTGGCCGAGACCCTGGCCCAGGCACTCACCCGCGCAGGGGCCACGCCCGCCACGCCGGATACGCAATCGCCCGCGGTACTCGAGCTGCTGGCCGAGCAGTGGGGCAGCACGCCGGTGAGCGTCGACGAGCGTGGCCGCGCCCAGGAGTACAGCCTGCGTTATGCGGTGGTGTTCGAGCTGCGCAATGGCGACGGCACGGTACTGGTGCCGATGCAGAACATCGAGCTTTCACGCGATTACATCTCGGTGCCGGAGGCTTCGATCGGTACCGAGGGCGAACGCGACATCCTGGAACGCGAGCTGCGCCGCGAAATGGCCGCGGCGGTACTGCGCCGAATCGACGCCGCCAGCAGCCAGGGCCGCGTGGTCGACGACGTCGACGCGGTGTTCGCGCAGCCGACGGATGCCGCCCGGGCCGCGATGGAGGCGGCGGAGGCCATGGCGCCGGCCGAAGCCGGGAACGAAACGCCCAGCCCGGAACCGGCCCCGGATCCCACTCCGCGCTGATGGAATCGCAGCCGGAACAGCTGGCCGGCCAGCTCGCATCCGGGCCGCTCAAGCCTGCCTACCTCATCGCCGGTGCCGAAACCCTGCGGGTGCTGGAAGCGGCCGATGCGGTACGTGCGGCGGCACGCGCCCAGGGCATCAGCGAGCGCGAGGTGTTCGAGGCGGAGGGCAATCAGCGCGAGCCGGACTGGAGCGCGATGGAGTCCAGCTTCAATGCCCCGAGCCTGTTCGCCAGCCGCCGCCTGGTGGAGCTCCGCTTGCCGACCGGCAAGCCCGGCAAGGAGGGCGGCAGGGTCATCTGCGAGTTCTGCGCGAATCCGCCCGCCGACGTCGTGCTGCTGGTCACCGCCGGCGAGTGGAGCAAGAAGCACGCAGGCAAGTGGAGCGAGGCGATCGGGCGCATCGGCGTCATCTCGCTCGCCTATCCGGTCAAACCGCACGAATTAGCCGGCTGGATCGACCAGCGGCTGCGCTCGCGCGGGCTGAAGGCCGACCGCGACGCGGTGCAGCAACTGGCCGAACGGGTGGACGGCAACCTGCTGGCCGCCGCCCAGGAGGTCGAGAAGCTGGCGCTGCTGGCCAACGGCGACACGATTGATCTGGCCCGGATGGAATCGCTGGTGGCGGACTCGGCCCGGTACGACGTCTTCCGCGTGATCGACGCCGCCCTGAACGGGCAGCCGGCGCAGCTCGCACGGATGCTGTCCGGCCTGAAAGCCGAAGGCGAGGCGGTGCCTGCGTTGCTCGGCATGGTGGTGATGGAACTGCAGCGCACCGCGGCGTTGGCCCGTATCGAAGCGCGGGGCGGCAACATCGCCGCCGAATTCAAGGCGCAGCGGATCTGGGATTCCAAACAGCCGATGTACCGGCGCGCGCTGCAGCGGCACCCGGCGCCCCGGTGGGAAGCCTTCGTCTCGCAGGCAGGGCGCGTGGACCGCATGGCGAAGGGCCGCGAGCGCGGAGACCCCTGGACCGCGCTGGAGCGGCTGCTGCTCGCGGTGGCGGAGCCCCGCGCAATCCGCTTGCTGGCGCGTTCCGATGGCTGAACCGACCGTCCCCGAGCCCAGCCGCTTGACCATCCTTTACGGGGGCACCTTTGATCCGGTCCACCTGGGGCACCTGGCGGTTGCCCGCCATGCCCGCGATACGCTCGGCGCCAGCGTCAGGTTGATGCCGGCGGCCGATCCGCCGCATCGCGCGACGCCGGGCGCCAGCGCGCTCCACCGCGCCCGGATGCTCGACCTGGCCGTCGCCGGCGAACGGGGGCTGGAGGTCGACCGGCGGGAGATGCAGCGCAGCACGCGCTCCTACACCAGCGAAACCCTGCGCGAGCTCCGCCGCGAGCTGGGGCCCGACCAGCCGGTGGCGCTGCTGGTGGGCGCCGACAGCTTCCGCGGCCTGCCGGAGTGGAAGGACTGGGAGGTGCTCCCGACGCTCGCGCACTTCGTGGTCGCCGCGCGGCCGGGCATCGAACTGTCGGACCTGCCCGAAGCCCTGTCCCGTATCCTCGAACAGCGCCGCACCGACCGCGTGTCGGACCTGCAGGACAGCCCCGCCGGCCGGGTGCTGTTCCTGCGGCAACCACTCCAGCCCGAGTCCGCCACCCGCGTCAGGTCCCTCATCGCCGCCGGCGGGCCCTGGCAGCACCTCGTCCCTGCATCCGTGGCCGGCTACATCGACCGTCACCGGCTGTATGCATCCACGGATGCAACCTCGCCTTCGCTATAATTCCGCCGACCCCCATTCCCGAGCGCGCCTTTGACCACTCCAGCCCAAGTCATCAAGACCCAGTTGCCGAGCCCGCCCCCCTCCGTAGACGAGCTGCTGCAGGCGGTCCGCGGCGCCCTGGAGGAGCTGAAGGCGAAGGACGCGGTGGAGATCGACGTACGCGGCAAGAGCAGCGTGACCGACTACATGGTCGTCGCCGCGGGCACGTCTTCCCGGCACGTGAAATCGATCGCCGACGAGGTGGTGAAGTTCGCCAAGAAGCTGGATGTCATGCCGCTGGGCGTGGAGGGCGAAAGGGAAGCCGAGTGGGTACTGGTCGATCTCGGGGACGTGGTCGTGCACGTGATGCTGCCGCGGGTGCGCGAGTTCTACGCGCTCGAGCGCCTCTGGACGGTCGGCGACGAGCCGCCGGAAGAAATCGACGAATACGGTGACGAGACCGGCGGGAACCACGGCGCCGGCCACCGCTAGGCGCGTGGTTCCACAGCGCTCGACGCCGTGAAGGCGAAGCTCATCGCCGTAGGCGAGCGTGCCCCGCGATGGGTCGCCGAGGGCTTCGAGGACTACCGCAAGCGGTTGTCGCACTGGTTGCCGCTGGAGCTGATCGAGATCGAACCAGGCCTGCGCGGCAAGAACCGCGACGTCCTGCGGGCGACCGCCGACGAAGGCGCACGGGTACTCGCGGCGCTACCCAAGAACCCGCTGGTCGTGACGCTGGATGGCCGAGGCCGGGCGTGGAGTTCGGAGGAACTCGCGCAACGGCTGGAGCACTGGCGGGGGCAGGGGCGGGACCTCGCTTTCCTGGTGGGTGGCCCGGAAGGACACGCGCCGGATGTGCTGGCGCGGGCGGACGAGTCGTGGTCGCTGGGGCCGCTGACCCTCCCGCACATGCTGGTGCGGCTGGTGATGGCCGAGCAGCTGTACCGCGCCGCGGCGATGCTCGCCAACCACCCTTACCACCGGGCCTGACCCCACTCGGGGCGGATGCCGCCGCGCCCGTATCGGCCGCGGCGGCAGTCCTGCTGTTGCCTAGCGATCCAGGGTGAACGAGATCGGCACCAGGCCGACGGCCTGTACCGGCCGCCCATCGACCAGTGCCGGGCGGAACCGCCAGGTGGCCTCCACGTGCCGGAGCGCCGCCCGGTCGAGATCACGGTTGCCACTGCTGCGTGAGATCTCCACCGAAAGCGGGCGCCCGTCGGTATCGACCCGGATCTGCAGCAGCACGGTGCCCTGTGCCCCGTCCTGCAGGGCCCGGCGGGGGTAGGGCGGCGGCGGAGCCACTTCATATTGCAGGCTCGCACCCTCGAGAACCGGCGACAGCGACGGCGTACCCGTGGGCAGGGCGGGTGCCCTTGCGGCAGGTTCCACGGTAGGGGCGACCGGCAAACCGGCCGGCTCCGGCAGTACCACGGCCGGCTCGGGCACGCTGCGTGGGACGACAGCGGGCGTCGGCTCCGGCACACGGACCTGCTCCCGCGGCGGCTCCACCGGCACCGGGACCGGAACCACAGGCACCGGTCTCTCCCGTGGCAGCCATTCCACGTCCGGAAGCGTGATCAGCCGTTCCGGCGGCGGCTCGAACTGGATCGGCACCATCATCAGCATCAGTACGACGATATTGACCGCGATGGCGCCGGCTGCAGCGGCGATCCGGGTCGGCTCGAGCCCGAGCGGGCGGGGGTTGGCGGGACTGCGGGAAATCACCTGCATCATGGTCCACCTCCTGTCGTCGATCGTTGACTGTTGCAACGCTCGGACACGGCCGGTGGGGTTGCCCCACCCGCGGCGCCCTCGGCTTCAAGCTGCGCCATACGCTGTCGAATGGCAAGCCGCTGCTGTGGGGATGGTGGGGCGGGCCGACGGGCGGCAATGAAAAAGCCCGCCGGTGGCGGGCTCTGGTAGTGGAGCGGCGGCTCGTCAGTCGTCGGCCGCGCCCGGCTTCTCCTCGGGCTCTCGGTCCAGTCCGCCGACGTCGGGATTGGGCGGTCGCCGCGGGCGCGGGTCCTGTGCATCCTCCTTGTCCCTGGGTTCGGTCTCCGCGTAGCCCGGGTTGTGTCCCGGCTGCGGGTCGGTTGCCGGCGGCGAATCCTTGTCCGGTGTGCTCATGTGTTACCTCCCGAGTTCGAATACCACGTCAAGATTGACCGAAAGCGTCGATTCGCCCGGCGCCACCGGCGTGTCCGCCTGGGCACTCTCCATGCGCGCCATCGCCATCATCGGCACCGGCTGCGGCAGGCCCATGCCGCCGCCCTCGCTGATGCTGACGATCCGCCGTACCTGCAGCCCCAGGGTGCGGGCGTACATGTCGGCGCGGGCCTGGGCGGTCTCCAGGGCGGCGCGGCGGGCCTCGTCCCGGGCCGCCTCCTTGTCGTCCACCTCGAAGCCGGGGCCATGCACCTGGTTGGCACCCACTTCGACCAGGGCATCCATCAGCTCGCCAAGCTTGCCGATGTCGCGCACGGTGATGTTCACGGTGTTGCTGGCCTGGTAGCCGGTGATGGTCGGCGGCTGGTTGTCGTTGTAGCGATAGTCGGGGTTGAGGTTGACCCCGCTGGTCTGGATGTCGCGCTCGGCGATGCCGGCGGCGCGGATCGCCGCGACCACCTTGTCCATCTCCGTCGCATTAGCCTGCATGGCCGCACGTGCGTCCGGCGCGCGGGTGACGACGCCGGTGGATAGGGTGGCGATGTCGGGCACGCGCCTGGCTTCACCAACGGCCGATACCGACAGCAGGGTGCCCTGCACGTTGGGCTGGACGGGGACGGTCTGCTGGGCGGAAACGGGCATGGCGATGGCTCCGGTGGACAGGGCGATGGCCAGCACGAGCGGGCGCAGCGAGGCGGGAGAGAGCGAGCGGGACAGGATCATTCGGTACTCCGTTTGGAAGTGAAGGGTCTGGCGGGAGGGGTGAACGAACCGTGAGCCGAAGCGGGGTTGTGGGACGGGGAACGCCGGGGTCGCCGGTCAGCGCGGGTTATGCTTGCCCCAACACGCGTGGCCCACGCCGCGCCCGCTTCCATCTGGATCCCGATGCTGTATCTCGCTTCCAAATCCCCCCGCCGCCGGGAGCTGCTGGGCCGGCTCGGTGTCGAGTTCAACCCGATCGACCTCGACATCCCCGAAGTCCGCCAGCCCGGTGAAACCCCGGCGGACTACGTTGTCCGGGTGGCGCGCGAGAAGGCCATGGCGGGGCTGCAGCGGCTGGAGGCGGGCGGCGGGGCGCTGGTGCTCGGCTCCGATACGGAAGTGGTCCTGGACGACGAGGTCTTCGGCAAGCCGGCCGATGCCGCCGACGCGGTGGGATGCTGCAATTGCTGTCGGGACGGACCCACCAGGTCATCTCGGCGGTTTCCCTGGTGGGGGCCTCCGGCGAGTGGCGGGACTGCTCGTTCACCTCCGTCACCTTCGGCGAACTGACGGATGCCGTGATCGAGCGCTACGTCGCCACCGGCGAAGCCTTCGGCAAAGCGGGCGCCTACGGCATCCAGGGCGCGGCGGAAGTCTTCGTCAGCCGCCTGGAGGGCAGCTACTCCGGCGTCATGGGCCTGCCCCTGTACGAGACCGACAAGCTGCTGCGCCAGGCGGGGGTGATCGCGTGAGCGAGGAGATCCTGGTCAACGTCACCCCGCGGGAGACCCGGGTGGCGGTGGTCGAGAACGGCATGCTGCAGGAACTGCACATCGAGCGTGGCTGGTCCCGCGGCGTGGTCGGCAACATCTACAAGGGCAAGGTGCAGCGGGTGATGCCCGGCATGCAGGCCGCGTTCGTCGATATCGGGCTGGAGCGCGCCGCGTTCCTGCATGCGGCCGACATCGTCAAGCCGGCCCCGGTCGGCAACGGCGACGGCGAGGACACCTCGCTGCCGGCCACGCCCACGCGGCCGATCGCCGAGCTGCTGCGCGATGGCCAGGAAATCGTGGTGCAGGTGGTCAAGGACCCGATCGGCAGCAAGGGCGCGCGCCTGACCACCCAGCTGAGCATTCCCTCCCGCTACCTCGTGCTGCTGCCGCGCACGCGCGTGGTGGGGGTGTCGGCGAGGATCGAGGACGAGGTCGAGCGCGCTCGCCTGAAGGGCATCCTCGCCTCGCTCGCCGACAGCGGCGGAGGCCACGGCTACATCGTCCGGACCAACGCCGAAGGTCAGCCCGAGGAGGCGCTGGCTGAAGACGTCGCCTACCTGAGCCGCGCCTGGGCGCTGATCAACGAGAAGACGGCCAAGGCCCGGGTCGGCGAGTGCGTCTACGAGGACCTCAGCCTGCCCTTGCGCGCGGTTCGCGACCTGATCCGCCGCGACGTGGAGAAGGTGCGGGTCGACTCGCGCGAAACCTTCGAGCGGCTGCGCCAGTTCGCCGCCCAGTACATGCCGGCGGTTCAGGCGGCAGCCTCGGACGATCGCGCCGCCCTGGACGGCAAGATCGAGCACTACGCTGGCGCCCGGCCGATCTTCGACATGTACGGCATCGAGGACGAGATCCAGCGGGCGCTCGACAAGCAGGTGCCGCTCAAGTCCGGCGGTTACCTGGTGATCGACCAGACCGAGGCGATGACCACCATCGACATCAACACCGGCTCCTTCCTCGGCCAGCGCAACCTGGAAGAGACGGTCTACCGCACCAACCTGGAAGCCACCCATGCGGTGGCCCGCCAGCTCCGCCTGCGCAACCTGGGCGGGATCATCATCATCGACTTCATCGACATGACCGATCCCGAGCATCGCCGCCAGGTGCTGCGACAGCTGGAGAAATCACTCGCCCGTGACCACGCCCGGACCACCGTGTACGAGTTCTCGCCACTGGGACTGGTGGAGATGACCCGCAAGCGGACCACCGAAAGCCTGGAGCGGCAGCTCAGCGAGCCCTGCCACGAGTGCGGCGGCCGCGGAATGCTGAAGACGCCGGAGACGGTCACCTACGAGATCTTCCGGGAGATCGTGCGCCAGGTGCGCCAGTTCGATGCCGTGCGGTTGCTGGTGATGGCGTCGCCGAAGGTGGTCGCCCGCATCACCGATGAAGAGTCCGTCGCGGTCGCCGAGCTGGAGGAGTTCCTCGGCAAGTCGATCCGCTTCCAGCCCGACGACCAGTACGCCCAGGAGCAGTTCGATGTCGTGCTGCTCTGATGCCCTGACCGGCCGCTAGACCGGATGCCGACGCCGCTGCGCCGCCGCTTGCGCATGGCCCGCCGCGGGCTGGGCTACGTCGTGGCGATCGGCCTGGTGCTGGTGGCCATGGTGCTGGCCCTGGCGAACCAGCTGTTGCCGCTCGCCGAGCGCAATCCGGAGCGGGTGGCGGCTTGGCTGAGCGAACGCTCCGGCCGCCCGATCGCCTTCGACGCCGTCCAGACCGAGTGGACCCGACGCGGACCGCTGCTGCAGCTGGAGAACCTGCGCGTCGGAGAGGGGGAGGGCGCCTTCACCGTGGGCGACACCGAGATGCTGGTGTCCATCTATGCAGGCCTGTTCCCGGGAATTCCGCTGTCCGAACTGCGACTGAGGGGACTCGACCTGACCCTGGAGCGCCTGCCGGACGGGCGATGGCAGGTGCGCGGGCTGCCCGGACAGGAACAGAGCGGCGGCGACCCGCTCGCGGCGCTGGAGGGGCTGGGCGAGCTGCAGGTCATCGACGGCCGGTTGTCGGTGGTCGCGCCTGCAATGGACATCGACGCCACGATTCCCCGCATCGACCTGCGGCTGCGGGTGGAGGAAGACACCGTCCGCGCAGGCCTTCGTGCGTGGCCGACGCCGCACCCGCACGCCGGCGCCTCTCCGCTGGATGCCTCGCTCGAGCTCGACCGCACCAGCGGCGACGGGCGGGTGCACGCCGGGGCGCCGCAGGTCGACCTGGCCCAGTGGTCCTCCCTGCTCCGGCTCATGGGCGTGGCGGTGGATGCCGGGAAGGGTCGCGCCGAGGGCTGGGCCCGCCTGCGTGGCAACCGGGTGGACCAGGTCGCCGTCGACGCGGCGCTGGACGCGGTGACACTGGTCGGTGCATCCACGGAAGGGGCAGGGAACGCGAAGCAGGTCGTCCTCGCCAAGGTCGCCGGCCGCGCCCAGTGGCAGCGCATGCCGGGTGGATGGCGCCTTGACGCTCCGTCGGTCCAGATCACCGACGAAGCCGGCCAACACGAGGTCGGCGACCTCCTGCTTGCGACCGGCGAGACGATGGCGGTGCTTGCCGAGCGGGTGGACGCGGGGCCCCTGGTGCGGGTCGCCGCGCTGAGTGATCGGCTGCACCCCGCGCTACGGCGCTGGATCGGCCAGGCCGATCCGCGTGCCTCGTTGCATGACATCCGTGTCACGGGCGAGCGCGATGGTCCCCTGTCGGCCAGCGCACGTGTCACCGGCCTGGGATTCGACCCGGTCGCCGGGCGTCCGGGACTCGACGGTATCGCTGCCTCCGTGGCTGGAGACGCGACCGGCTTCAGCGCCGAACTGGATGGCGACAGCGCGGTACGCGTGCACTGGCCGGTCGCTTTCGGGCAGGACCACGTCGCCCGGCTCGAGGGCACGATTTCCGGCTGGCGTGGGGACGACGGCTGGAGCGTCGGGTCCCGTGCGCTGCGCGTTACCAGCGGCGATGTCGGCATCGATGCGCGGGGCCATCTGCGCTGGCAGGGAGACGGGTCCCGCCCCTGGATGGAGCTCGCCGCCACGGTGGACGACACCGACCTGCCGGTGGCCCGGCAGTTCTGGCTGCGCCACCTGATGTCGGATGCGCTGATCGACTGGCTCGATACCGCGCTGGTGGCCGGGCGGCTGGAGGATGGCCGCGCGCTGTTGTCGGGGGACCTGGACGAGTGGCCGTTCGAAGGTGATGACGGCCGCTTCGAGGCCAGCGCCCACATCAGCGGCGCGACGGTGCGCTACCACCCCGAGTGGGCACCGGCGGAGCAGGTGGAGGCCGATACCCGCTTCATCGGCAACGGCTTCGACATCACCGGTACCGCAAGCGTGGCCGGTATCGCCGTGGACCGGGTGGAAGCCGGGCTGGACAGCTATCGCGGCGGCACGCTGAAGGTGCGCGCGTCTGGAGATACCGGTGTGGGGCCGCTGTTCGACCTGCTCCGGGCAAGCCCGTTGCATGCGCTGCAACCGGAGACTTTCGACAGCATCGAAGGCAGCGGCCCGGCCCGGGCCAGCTTCGGACTCGACATGCCCCTGCGCGGCCGCGTCCCGCTTTCGATCGCTGGCACCGTACAACTGCAGAACGCGCGTCTGTCGGACCCGCGATGGGACCTGTCGTTCCAGGGGGTCACCGGCCAGGTCGACTACTCAAGCACCGGCTTCTCCGCCGAAGGGTTGAGGGTGCGCCACCAGGGCCGGCCCGGGCGGCTGTCGATGCGCGCCGGCGAGGGGCACGTCAACGCGGCGGCCAATGTATTCGAGGCCGAGCTCGATGCCAGCCTCGGTGTTGAAGCGCTGGCCGACCGCGCACCCCAGCTGGACTGGTTGTCGGCGCATGTGGCCGGGCGGTCGGACTGGAACGTGGCGGTCACGGTTCCAAAAGGCGGCTCGGCGGCGGAGGGGGGTGCCCGGCTCCGTATGCGCTCAGACCTCACCGGCACCACCCTGCGGCTACCGGCGCCGTTGGACAAGGCCGCGGCCACGGCGTTGGAAACCACCGTCGATGCGCCGCTGCCGCTGGAAAGCGGAGAGCTGCGCGTGGGGCTGGGCCATCTGATGGCCCTGCGTGCGCGCAGTGGCAATGGCCGTACCGGCGTCCGCATCGAGGCCGGCAGTAACCGGGTGGCGGAGGCACCGCCTTCCTCCGGGCTCATCGCTACCGGGCGCGCCGCACGTCTCGATGCACTGGAATGGCTGGGCCTGGTGCAGGGCGGCGATGGCGGTGGAGATTTTCCGCTGCGGCGTGTCGATATCACCGCCGGCGGCCTGAGGCTGCTCGGCAGCACGTTCCCGGATACCCGGGTGCGCGTGTCGCCCGATGCCAGCGGTGGGATGGTCGTGACGGCCACCGGCGCTTCCCTCGACGGGCGGCTCCGGGTGCCGAAAGCGGAGGGCGTGGCCATTTCGGGTCGCTTCGCCCGGCTGCACTGGCGATCCACGCGCGAAGGCACCGCCCCGGCCGGGCCAACGGCGACCAGCGCAACGGCACCGGCCCCGGACGATGGCATGGATCCCGCGCGCATCCCCTCGTTGTCGATCGACGTCGACGATCTCAAGGTGGCGGATGCCGCGCTGGGCCGTGGCACCATCCGCACCCGGCAGACGCCCGCCGGGCTGCAACTCGTGCAACTGGCGACCCGCGGTGATGGCGAGGCCATCGACGCCACCGGCAGCTGGACCGGGATCGGCACGGCGGCCCGTACGAAAATGGTGGCCGACGTGACCAGCGACGACTTCGGGAAGCTGATGTCGGAGCTCGGGCTGGGCAACCGGTTGGCGGACGGCGAAGGCCGGTTGCATCTCAGCGCAGGCTGGCCCGGCAGCCCCGCGGCGTTCCAGCCCGCCCGCCTCGATGGTGAGCTGGAGATCGACGTGCGCGACGGCACGTTGATCGAGGTCGAGCCCGGTGCCGGTCGCGTGCTCGGCCTGCTCAGCCTTGCCGAGCTTCCGCGGCGGCTGTCGCTGGATTTCGGCGACTTCTTCCAGAAGGGCTTCGCGTTCAACCGACTGGACGGCAACATCCGGTTCGAGGATGGCCGGGCACGCAGTGAAAACCTCACCATCGAGGGACCCGCGGCCGAGATCAACATCCGTGGCGCGGCGGACCTGCGCAATGCCACCTTCGACCAGACCATCGAAGTGCTGCCCCGTACCGGCAACCTGCTGACCGCGGTCGGAGCGATCGCCGGTGGCCCCGTCGGCGCGGCACTGGGCGCGGCCGCCAACGCCGTGCTGCAGAAGCCGCTGGGCCAGATGGCGGCCAAGACCTACCGCGTCACCGGCCCTTGGGGAGCACCCGAGGTCGAGGTGGTCGGCCGCGACCAGGGCCGGGCAGCCACCCCGACGCCCCCGCCCGCAGGTTGAAGCGGCCGGCACCGCCCGCATATCGTCATAAGGCCCCGGTCATCGGGGCCTCGTTTTTCCACTTCCAGATGGCCGCCCCATGACCCTACCGCTCCAACTCGCCGAGACCCGCCTGCTGCTGCCCGCCGGGCTCGATGCCGGTGGCCTCGAACGCACCTTCGGGACACTGCTGGGGCCGGGCGTCGATTTCGGCGACCTGTATTTCCAGCACACCCGCCGCGAGAGCTGGACGGTCGAGGACGGTATCGTCAAGGACGGCGCCCATTCGATCGAGCAGGGCGTGGGCGTGCGTGCGATCAGCGGCGAGAAGACCGGCTTCGCGTACTCCGACGAGATCAACGCGGCGGCGTTGATGGAGGCCTCGCGATCGGCCCGCGCCATCGCCCGCGACGGCTCCACCATCACCACCCATTCGCTGATGCAGGGCACCGGGCGCGAACTCTATGCACCACGCGACCCGATCGATTCGCTGCCCAACGAGGAGAAGGTCGAAGCCCTGCGCCGCATCGACAAGCTGGTGCGCGCCGCCGACCCCCGCGTGAAGCAGGTGATGGTGAGCCTGTCCGGTGGCGTCGACACCATCCTGGTCGCCAGCAGCACCGGCGTGCTGGCCGCGGACGTGCGGCCGCTGGTGCGTTTCAACGTGCAGGTGATCGTCGAGCAGGGCGGGCGCCGCGAGTCCGGCTACACCGGTGGTGGCGGGCGCTATGACTACGCCGAGCTGCTGGCCGACGGCAAACCGGAGGCCTGGGCACGCGAAGCCCTGCGGCAGGCGCTCGTCAACCTGGAGGCGGTGGATGCGCCGGCCGGGGTGATGCCGGTGGTGCTGGGCAGCGGCTGGCCGGGCGTGCTGCTGCACGAAGCGGTCGGGCACGGCCTGGAGGGCGACTTCAACCGCAAGGGCACCAGCACCTATGCCGGCCGCATGGGCCAGCGCGTGGCCTCGCCGGGCGTCACCATCGTCGACGACGGCACCCTGCCGGGCCGCCGCGGATCGCTCAACATCGACGACGAAGGCATGCCGACCGAATGCACGACGCTGATCGAGGACGGCGTGCTGGTGGGTTACATGCAGGACTCACTGAACGCGCGGCTGATGGGCATGAAGCCGACCGGCAATGCGCGCCGCGAGTCGTTCGCGCACTTGGTGATGCCGCGCATGACCAATACCTACATGCAGGCCGGCGAACATGATCCGGAAGAGATGATCCGCTCGGTGAAGAAGGGCCTGTACGCGGTCAACTTCGGCGGCGGGCAGGTCGATATCACCAGCGGCAAGTACGTCTTCTCGGCCACCGAGGCCTACCTGATCGAGGACGGCAGGATCACCGCGCCGGTGAAGGGCGCGACGCTGATCGGCAACGGCCCGGAGACCATGCAGAAGGTGCGCATGATCGGGCACGACCTCGCGCTGGACGAGGGTGTCGGCGTGTGCGGCAAGGACGGCCAGAGCGTACCGGTCGGCGTGGGCCAGCCGTCACTGCTGATCGACGGGCTGACGGTGGGCGGCACGCAGGCGTGAGCCTGGCGCCGCCCGCGGAATCACGCGGTCTCTTCGTCGCCGTCTTCGGGGTCGGCATCGGTGGCCGTCGGCAGCATCGTCTCGCGCAGGTGCCGGAACAGTTCGCGGTAGGCCCGCGGCGGCTTGTTGCGCTTGCGCTCCTCCAGGGTGTTGCGCACCAGCTGGCGCAACGCCTGGCGGTCGGCTTCCGGATGCTGCTCGACCAGCTCGCCCAGCGCTTGGTCGCCTTCGTCCAGCAGGCGCTCGCGCCATGCTTCGACCCGGTGCATGGCTGCCACCTCGCGGCGCGCGGCCTCGCCCTTCTCGTCCATGGCATCGCGGATCGCATCCAGCGTCTCGTCGTCCTGCCGGCGCATCTGCTTGGCCAGGAACGCCAGTTGCCGCTTGTGGGCGATGTGGGAAGTGATGCGGCGGGTGTCGCGGATGTGCGGCAGCAGTTCCTCCGGCACCGGCAGGCGCGCCAGCTGGGCGTCGGTCAGTGCGACCAGGCGCTCGCCCAGCGACAGGATCTCCAGCGCCTCGCGCCGCTGCTGGCTGCGGCTGGCGCCGCGGTATTCGCCGGTTTCTTCGTCTACGCCGCGCATCTTGCCCCTTCCAGAAAACCCGGTTTCCGCAGATCTGGCGGAAACACCATCGTGCAAGGATAAGACATTGAACGACATCGCCCCTTCATCCGTGCCCCCCGCCGCCGACAGCGAAGCCCGCCTGGACATGCTGGCCGGGCTGTCGCGCCGCCTGCTCGACCACGCCCTGGCCGAGGGTACCGACCAGGCGGAGGTCTCCTGCTCCGAAGACACCGGCCTCAACGTCAACGTGCGCATGGGCGAGGTCGAGACGGTGGAATCCACCCGCGACCGCGGCATTGCAGTCACCGTGTACTTCGGCGGCCGCAAGGGCAGTGCTTCGACCGCCGACCTGCGCGAGGACAGCCTGCAGGCGACGATCCAGCAGGCCTGCGCGATCGCACGCCACACCGAACACGACCCGGCGGCCGGCCTGGCCGATGCCGGGCTGATGGCCACCGACATCCGCGAGTTCGACAGCTGGCATCCCTGGGACCTGGACGCCGACCACGCGATCGAGCTGGCGCTGGCATGCGAACAGGCCGGACGCGACCACGATCCGAGGCTGGAGAACTCCGACGGCGCCTCCGTCGGCAGCGGCAGCAGCCTGTCGGTGTATGCCAACTCGCATGGTTTTGTCGGGCGCGAGCGCAGCACCCAGCACAGCCTGGGCTGCGCGCTGATTGCCGGGCGCGGCGAAGGCATGCAGCGCGACGGCTGGTACAGCATCGCGCTGTCGGCGGACGAGCTGGAATCGGCCGCGACCATCGGCCGCAAGGCCGCCGAACGCGCCGTGTCGCGCCTGGCGCCACGGCAGGTGCCGACCGGTGAATACCCGGTGCTGTATTCGGCCGAGGTGGCGCGGTCCCTGGTCGGGCACCTGCTCGGCGCGGTATCGGGCGGTGCGCTCTACCGCCGCGCCAGCTTCCTGGTCGACAGCGCCGGCACGCAGCTCTTCCCCGAGTGGTTCGGGATCGAGGAGCTGCCGTTCCTGCCGCGCGGCTTCCGCTCCGCTTCGTTCGATGCCGAGGGCGTGGCGACCCGTGAGTCGCCCCTGGTGCGCGCCGGCGTGCTGCAGCGTTACATCCTGGGCAGCTATTCGGCTCGCCGCCTCGGCCTGCAGACCACTGCCAACGCCGGCGGGGTGCACAACCTGCAGGTCGCTTCCAATGCGGGCGACCTCGATTCGATGATCGCCGGCATGGGTCGCGGCCTGCTGGTCACCGAGCTGATGGGGCAGGGCGTCAACAACATCACCGGCGATTACTCGCGCGGCGCCGCCGGCTTCTGGATCGAGGACGGCCGGATCCAGTATCCGGTGGACGGCATCACCATCGCCGGCAACCTCAGGAAGATGTTTGCTGCGATCGAGGCGGTGGGCAGCGATGTCGACACCCGTTCCCACGTGCGCACCGGTTCGATCCTCGTGGGCCGCATGACGGTGGCCGGCGAAGGCTGACCATCGCGTTGGCTGTGGCGGTCGGTGTGTGCGTGGCATAGTGTCGATTCACGTGACCGTCACCAGGAGCTGCAAGTGAACCCCAACGAGAACGAGCCGGGCACGCCGCCCAACGATCCGCCTTCCAGCCAGCCTGCGTCCGGCCAGGCGCCGCCGAGCCCGCCGCCGCCGAATGATCCGCCCGCTGGTGGTCCGCCGCCGTTCAACCAGCCGCCGCCGGCCGCGGAGACGGCTGCCCCGGGGCACTCCCCGGAACAGCGCCAGTGGGCGATGTTCGCGCACCTGTCGGCGATCGTCGGTGGACTGCTCACCGCGGGTTGGGCCGGCAGCATCGGTGTATTCATCGGCCCGCTGATCATCTGGATGGTCAAGAAGGACACGATGCCCTTCGTCGATGACCAGGGCAAAGAGGCGCTCAACTTCAACATCACCGTCGGTATCGTCTTCCTGGCGCTGCTGCTGCTGTCGGTGCTGACCCTCGGCATCGGCCTGATCATCGCGATCCCGGCGTGGATCATCATCGGCATCGCCTGGCTGGTGTTCGCCATCATCGGTGGCATCAAGGCCAACGAAGGCGTGGCCTACCGCTACCCGCTGACGATGCGGCTGATCAAGTAAGGAATACGGGCGCCGGCCACCCGGCTGGCGCCCGCTGTTTTTGCAGGAACCTGTAGGAGCGGCTTCAGCCGCGATCGGGAGCCGGCGACAGGTGCCGTTTCCGGATCGCGGCTGAAGCCGCTCCTACAGGTTTTTGCGCGTCGGATGCGGGACGATCAGCGGTCGCGTTCGACCGCCAGCCGGCCCAGCGAGCGCAGCGCCTTGGCGCGCTCTCCGAACGGAGCCAGTGCCTCGTCCATCACCCGGCGCAGCTCGTCCAGCCGATCGCGCGACGCCTGCATGCCGATCAGTGCCGGGAAGGTGGCCTTGTCCTGCTCGGCATCCTTGCCGACGGTCTTGCCGAGGGTGTCGCTGTCGCCTTCGACGTCGAGGATGTCGTCGCGTACCTGGAAGGCCAGGCCCAGCGCGGAGGCGAATGCGTCGAGGCGCGCCAGGGTGTCTTCATCGCCGCCACCGGCGAGGGCCCCCATCCGCACCGCGGCCCGGATCAGGGCGCCGGTCTTGAGGGCGTGCAGCCGCTCGAGGTCGGCGACGGTGAGGCTGCCGCCATTGCCGGTCGCCTCCAGGTCGAGTGCCTGGCCGCCACACATGCCGGACGCGCCGGCAGCGCCCGCCAGCGTGGCCAGCAGCTGTCCGCGCAGCGCGGCGTCGCCAGGTGCTCCCGCGAGCACCTGGAACGCCAGCGACTGCAGGGCATCGCCGGCCAGGATCGCCGTGGCCTCGTCGAACGCGACGTGCACGGTGGGCTGCCCGCGGCGCAGTGCGTCGTCGTCCATGGCCGGCAGGTCGTCATGGACCAGCGAGTAGGCATGCACCAGTTCGACGGCCACTGCCGGTGCATCCAGCAGCGCCGTATCGGCATCCAGCAGGGCACCCGTGGCGTGGACCAGCAGCGGGCGCATGCGCTTGCCACCCAGCAGCACCGCATGGCGCATGGCGGCGTGCAAACGCCCGGGCGAAACCGAAGGGTCAGGCAGCGCCTGTGCCAGCGCCGCGTCGGTGCGCTCGCGCCACGCCGCCAGGCGCGGGTCAGTCATTGCGTTCGGAGGGCCCCGGGGCTGCGGCGAAGTCCTCGCCGCTGGCGGGATCCTGCGGGTCGCTGAGCAGGCGCACGCGCAGCTCCGCCTGTTCCAGCGCCGTCTGGCAATGCCGGTACAACCCGACCCCGCGCTCGTACGCCGCCAGGGACTCCTCCAGCGTCATGTCGCCGTGTTCCATCTTCTCGACCAGTTGCTCGAGCGCGTCCAGGGACGTCTCGAAATCGGCGACCGGCGAGGCTTCGTTCTGGGTTTTCCGTGCCATCGGGCAAGTGTGGGGTGGGGTGCCTGCGGGGTCAATCGACGCGAGCCGGGCCACTGCCTTCATCCCACTCCAGGCGGGCGCCGTGCGCTGCGAGCCGGCGGCTGAAAGACGACGACAACAGCCGATCACCCGCCGCGAGCAGCTCGCCGTCCCGGGTGGAGACCAGCGGCATACGCGCGCGCACCCATGGCGGTACGCCGGTGTCCTGCAGGACGTGCTTGAGCGCGTGGGAATGGGCCCGGCCTGGCAGCGCGATGCGCTCCCCGCCACGCCGCGCGTGGACCACCAGCGGCTCGGCGAAGCCGGGCATCCTGCCACCGTGCCCGGAGGCCGCTGTCCCCCAAGGGGACTTCCTTCGGCGCGTAGGAGCGGCTTCAGCCGCGATCGTGGACCCGGCGCGGGCGAATGATTCTCCGATCGCGGCTGAAGCCGCTCCTACGGGGGCGGGTGGGGTGACGAGGGCCAGGGTGCCGCCGCCGGGCAAGTCCAGCGGCGCGCGTCCGTCCCACTCCACCTGCCAGCCATCAGGCAGCGGTGGCCGCACCGGTCCGGCATGGAGCCGGTCGCGCCAGGCCACCACCGCGGCGTTGTTCCACTCGAACCGCGCCGAGGCGTCGTCCCGCGCACGCAGGAGATCGGATTCGATCCGGGCGACTCCGGTTGCGGGGAGCGGTGGCAGGCCGAGCGAGTCGATCCAGTGCCGCAGCACCCGTGCGCGCCGGTCGACGTTGAGCTGGAGGAGCTTCGCGCGGGAGAGCTCCCCTGGCTCGGCGCCCGAGACGCCGGCCATGGCTGCCGCGTCCTCTTGCTGGAGCAGTCCAGCGGCCTGTGCGCACAGGGAGGCCGAGCCGGCCAGCGCCGCGGTCGCATGTGGCCACCGCTCCCTAAGCACGGGCATCACGCGGCGACGCAGGAAATTCCGGTCCATCGAGACATCGGAGTTGCTGGGGTCCTCGATCCAGCGCAGGGCGTGTGCCGTTGCGTAGTCCTCCAGCGATTCCCGTGTCGCCTGCAGCAGCGGCCGCCACATGAACCCCGATGCGAAGGCTTGCCAAGGCTGCATCGCCGCCAGTCCATCGATGCCCGACGCACGAAGCGCGCGCAGCAGGAAGGTCTCCGCCTGGTCGTCCTGGTGGTGGGCCAGCGCCAGGACTTCACCATGGCCAAGCCCGGATGCGAATGCAGTGCGACGGGCGCGACGTGCAGCCGCCTCGGGGCCGTCGCCGCCGGCAATCACAGACACCCGGGATACCCGCAACTCGACGTCCAGCGCACGACACGTATCGGCGCAGTGGTTGGCCCAGCCGTCGGCCGCGGGCTGCAGGCCGTGGTGGACATGCCATGCGCGCAGGCCGCGCTCACGGGCCATCGGCAGGGCGGCGAGCAGGTGCAGCAGCACGCTCGAATCCAGCCCGCCGCTGAAGGCCACGCAGATCGGGGCCTTGGGCAGGTCGTTGGGCGAGAGGAGGGCGCGCATGCGCGAATGGTGCCACGGCGCCAGGTCCTGGAATGGAGCGGGAATGCCTGGCGCCGGAAACGGAACGGCCCGCGGGGCTTTCGCACCGCGGGCCGTCCGGTCATCCCGGTGAAGCACTCAGAACTTGTGCAGCACCTTCACCGATCCATCGACGGCGGCATCGGACACGTAGCCGATGGCACCCGGCGTACCGGCGACCTTCGCCTTCACCGCCGCATCGTTGGCCACCTCGTCCGGCGCGGTGGCCTTGCCGGTGAAGATCAGCCGCGACCAGTAGGTGGTCAGTTCGGCGCCGGCCTTGCCCAGTACCGCCTTGTCGAAGGTCTCGCGCACCGCGCCGCCCTTCTGGTAGATGACCTGCGCCTTGGCGCCGCCGACCGAAGCCTCGCGGCCGAGGAACACGCGGCGTACCGCTTCGGCGTCCATCGCGCCGGCCTTGCTGTCGGCGGCGACGATCACCGAGCCGGCATGGGCGTGGCCGGCCAGCAGTGCGAGCGCCAGGAATGCCAGGAAGTTCTTTTTCATGATGGGCTCCCGGTCAGAACGTGAAGACGAGGCCGGTGGAGACCATGTCGGCGTCCCCGTGTTCGGCGATCCTGCTGTCGTAGCGGGTCCAGTCGGCCTTGAACGCGACGTTGGTGGCGAAGTCCCACCGCACGCCCAGGCCCACGAAGGACTCGTCCAGCTGTTCGCTGGCGGCGGCGCTTGCCACCGGCCCGTACAGCGGATGCTCCGGCGGTAGCGCCGCCAGCAGGTCGGTGCGGACGTCGGCGTCGCGACGACCCCAGGTCAGGTGCGGCATCACGTTGCCGAATCGGCGGCCCGCCGACAGGTACCAGTCGGCGCGGTCGTTGCCGGCCATCGCGGTGTCGTCCATCCGGGTGATGGCGTATTCGCCGACCACCAGCCAGTTGGCCCGGTCGACCTTGAAGCCGACGTTCGCGAAGCTGCCCTTGTCTTCGTTGTAGTCGAGCTCGGCGGCCAGGCCCGGCTGCCCGTAGGCCTGGAGTGCGGCGGCGAGGTCGTCCATCGAGGTGCCGGCGACGCTCAGGTCGCCCTGGAGATAAGCCGCGCGCAGCGACAGCCACTCGTTGTATTCGCCGTCCCAGGCGAAACCGACGATGTTCTCGAGCTTCGCGTCGTAGTTGTAGCCGTCGAAGCGGGCGTCGCCTTCGAAGTGGCCATAAACCAGCTGGAGCTGCGAGTACCAGTCACCGAAGTAGCCGGTGTGGGTGAAGCTGATGCCATCGTTGTTCGACCACGGCTGGTTGTACATCGATACCGGCGTGCGGATCCACGGATAAGCGTAGCCCACGTCGAGGAAGTCGGAGTAGCGGTAGAAGGGGGTGCGCTGGCGGCCGGCCTTCATCGACCAGCCCTTGCCGAGGGTGACGTTGGCATAGGCCCAGGCGAGCTCGGCGTCGAAGTCCTCATGGCCGCGTGCGAGCACCTGGCCGGTGACCGAGACGCGATCGTTGAGGGTGGAATCGACCTGCACGGCGAACAGCGACTCTTCCTTGAAGCTGACTTCATCGGTGTAGGCGCTCTGCGGGAAGCGCTCGCCTTCGCCGGTGGTGGCGCCAGCGACCACCTGGCCGAACCCGCTCACGCGGACTTCGGCCTGGGCGGAGGCGGCGGCAAGGATCAACGTCGCGGCAATCGCGACGGAGAGGGAATTCTTCACGAAGGTCTCCAGGATAGGGGGAACAGCGTCGCCGGCAGGCCCGGTGCGGGCGATGCGGTGGAGCGACGCTCCGGTTGTCGGCACTTCGCCGCGGATCTTTAGCGCCGCATCCGCTGCGACCATTCAAGTTCCGGGGCATCCCGCCGATAGAGGGGGCACTGGAAGCGCCGCCGTACCGGAGGCGCACACGCACCACGAGAGCCATGGCTATTTCCCCCCGATTCCACCCGAACCTCATGCTCGGCGGTCTCGTACGTCCGCTGCGACACATGTCCATTCGCGCCAAGGTCATGCTGGTGCCTGCGGCGGCGCTGGCCGGGTTCCTGCTGTACGCGCTGTTCAGCGTGATGCTGGCGCGCTCCAATGCGACCACGCTGGACGGTTTCGCCCAGAACACCCTGCCGGTGCTGAATTCGCTGGCGGAGGCGCGCACCGACCAGGTCGAGGTGCGCTCGCTGTTCACCCAGGCGCTGGGCACCAGTGACGAGTTCCTGGTTGAGGACGCGGTCGCACAGAGCGAACAGGTGGCCGCGGAACTGGCGGCCATGGGCAAGGCCAACCCCGCGCTGGCGGCCCAGCTCGAAACGCTTTCGCTGCAGTGGGCGGACTATGTCGCACTTGCGCGCGGCACGGTGATGGGACAGATCAACGGCGATATCGACATCGCCGACCTGCAGGCACAGGCGCAGGCCATGCAACAGGCCTACGACACCTTCAGCACCGGGCTGGCCGCGCTGGCCACCGAGCGCCAGGGTGCCTTTACCGCGGCACTGGGAGACGCCTCCGCTTCGGCCAATCGCGCGGCCATGCTGGGCATCGGCCTCGTGGTGCTGCTGGCGATCGTTGTGATCCTGGCCTCGATCGCGGTCGACCAGGCCATCCGCGGCCCGATCGACCGGCTGCGCAAGGTCATCGCCGACGTCTCCGCCGGCCGCTTCTCCTCGCGTATCGAGGTCGAGGGCAGCGATGCCATCGCCATGATGTGCCGCGATTTCCAGGGCCTGCTCGGCAACCTGAATTCCGCCATCGGAGAGACCAACGAAGTGCTGGGCGCGGTCGCGCGTGGCGACTTCTCCCGTCGGGTCGAGGCCGATCTTCCCGGTGACCTCGCCACTCTGAAGCAGGGTGTCAACCAGGGTGCCGATTCGGTGGCGGGCACGATGGCCGCACTTGACGAGGTGATGGACGCGATCGCCCGTGGCGACTTCGCCGCCCGGATGGATGCCAGCGTGCAGGGCGAGTCCCGCGCCAAGGTCGATGCCGCGATGGGCGGCCTGCAGTCGGCACTTGCCGCCCTGCGTTCGACCATGGCCGGCGCGGCCGCAGGCGACTTCAGCCAGCGCATCGACCTGGACCTGCCGGGTGAGCTCGACGACCTGAAGGGCTCGGTCAACCGCGCGCTGGAGTCGCTGGATTCGGCCTTCCACGAGATCGGAGCCACGACCGCGGCACTGGCGGAAGGCGACCTCACCCGACGTGCTACGGGCGAGTTCGATGGCGCACTGGCGGACGTGACCGGCACCCTGAACCGCTCGCTGGACCATCTGCAGTCCGCGCTGCAGGGCGTGGCGGCAGCGGCCGACGAGGTCGGCGCGGGTGCGAACGAGATCGCCCGCGGCAATGCCGATCTGTCGGCCCGGACCGAACAGCAGGCCAGCTCCCTGGAGCGCTCGGCAGCCAACGTGGTGCAACTGGTCAGCTCGATCAGCGCCGCGGCCGAGAACAGCCGCCAGACCCGCGAGATCACGCGGTCGGCCAACGAGCGGGCGCAGGAAGGTGCCGAGGTGGTGCGCGGGGCGGTCAGCGCCATGGCCGCGATTACCGAAGCCACCACGCGCATCGCCGACATCATCGGGCTGATCGACTCGATCGCGTTCCAGACCAACCTGCTCTCGCTCAACGCCGCCGTCGAGGCCGCGCGGGCGGGCGAGCAGGGCCGGGGTTTCGCCGTGGTCGCCTCCGAAGTGCGCATGCTTGCACAGCGCACCACGCAGTCGGCCAAGGACATCCGCGGGTTGATCGCGGTGGCGGGTGATCGCGTCGCCGAAGGCAACGACCTGGTGGCCCGTTCCGGCAAGTCGCTGGAGCAGATGGCAGGCTCGTCGGAGCAGATCGCCGCCCTGGCCGCCCAGGCCTCGGATTCCATCGAGGCGCAGTCGCGCGGGCTGCAGGACGTCAGCGAATCGATCGGCCAGCTCGAGGACGCCAACCTGCAGAACAGCTCGCTGGTGGAGGAGGTGGCGGCATCGAGCACCTCGCTGACCGACCAGGCGGACCGCCTCCGCGCGGCGGTCGGCCGGTTCGTGCTGTCGACCAGTGGAACGCGAAAGGCCGCTCGCGCGGCCTGACCGGGAACTGCGAATCTCGACGGAAGATCGGGGCCGCCCTCAGGCGGCTTCGTAGGCCCCGTAGCTGCGCAGGCGCTGGTAGCGGCGCTCGAGCAGCTCGGCCACCGGCAGTTGCTCCAGCGCGTCAAGCTCGTTCATCAGCGTCGCCTTGAGGCGGGTCGCGATCTGCTTCGGATTGCGGTGCGCGCCGCCGGTGGGCTCGCGCACCACCTTGTCGACCAGCCCCAGGCCCTGCAGGCGGTGGGCGGTCAGGCCCAGCTGCTCGGCCGCGTCCTTGGCCTTGGCCGGATCCTTCCACAGGATCGAGGCGCAGCCTTCGGGCGAGATCACCGAGTAGGTGCTGTACTGGAGCATCACCGTGCTGTCGCCGACACCGATGGCCAGCGCACCGCCGGAACCGCCTTCGCCAATCACGGTGCAGATGATCGGCACCTTCAACTCGGCCATCTCCAGGAGGTTACGGGCGATCGCCTCGGATTGCCCGCGTTCCTCGGCGCCGATGCCGGGGTAGGCGCCGGGGGTGTCGATAAAGGTCAGGATGGGCAGCTGGAAGCGTTCGGCGAGCTTCATCAGGCGCAGCGCCTTGCGATAGCCCTCCGGCCGCGGCATGCCGAAGTTGCGGCGCACCTTGCTCTTGGTGTCGCGACCCTTCTCGTGGCCGATGATCACCACGCTGCGGCCATCGATCCGGCCCAGGCCGCCGACGATCGCGGCATCGTCGCTGTAGGCGCGGTCGCCGGCGAGCTCCTGGAACTCCTCGCACATCACCCGGATGTAATCGTTGGTGTGCGGGCGGGCGGGGTGCCTGGCCAGCTGCGAGACCTGCCAAGGCGAGAGGTCGCGGAAGATCTGGGCGGTGCGCTTGCGCAGCTTGTCCTGCAGCGCGTACACCTCGGCGTCCGCATCCACCGCCGAGCCGTGGCTGGCGTGGCGCAGTTCCTGGATCTTCGCTTCCAGGTCGGCGATGGGCTGCTCGAAATCCAGGTAGTTCGGGTTCATCAGTGGCCTGGGCTCATGCCAGCGGTAATGCGGCGGAACGGACAGTCTAGCCGACCACCCCCCGCCATACCGAGGGGTCCGGAGGCGGCCTTCAGGCCTCGCCGATGCCCGGCACCGGCGGCTGCAATGGCTCAAGGCAGCTGTATAGGCCGAGGTCGCGCTCGCCCTCGGGCTGCGCCTCGATGCACTGGACGGCATTCGTCACCGTCTCCAGGCGCCGGGTGGTCAAGTCGACCTCGCAACCCAGTGCGTGGGTGCTGGGCCAGGTGCCGCCAGCGCCGGTCGCCGCTCCGAAGAGTTCGCAACCGGCCTCTCGATACGCCAGCCACGCCGCGTGCTCGGCCTCGATCGCAGATGGAATCCGGGTGCCCATGTAGTCGGAGCTGTACTCGGTGGCCAGTTCGACGAGCCGTTTGTGCCGCTGCTCCAGCGCAGCCTGTGCCTCGTCGAGCTGTTCTGCGAACACGAACCCGGTGTGCATCGCACTGCCTTCCGGCCAGTCCGACTTGTCGTTCTGCGCCGCGGCGGAGAAGCTCGCAAGCAGGATGCACGCAGTACCTGCAACGATCAGTTTCATCGGTGTTCCAGCTGCCATGACCGCCCCAGACTACCCTGTACGGCCGCCATCGATGAGGCACCAGCATGTCCCGTTTGTTCGACCCGCTGACCCAGCGCGACCTCGTCTTTCGCAACCGCATCATCGTCTCGCCGATGTGCCAGTACTCCGCCCACGACGGAGTGCCGAACGAGTGGCACATGGTGCACCTGGGCAGCCGGGCGGTCGGCGGTGCCGCGGCAGTGATCGCCGAGGCCTCGGCGGTCTCGCCGGAGGGCCGCATCTCGCCCGCCGACACCGGGCTGTGGAACGACACGCAGGCGCAGGCGTGGTCGCAGATCAACGCCTTCATCGAGAAGAACGGCGCGATCGCAGGCGTGCAACTTGCGCACGCCGGCCGCAAGGCGAGTACCGACGCGCCGTGGAGGGGTGGCGGTGCGGTGGATCCGGCGCAGGGTGGATGGACGCCGGTGGCGCCGTCGGCACTGGCCTTCGATGCAGGCTCCCCCGTGCCGGATGCGCTCGACGAGGCGGGTATCAAGAAAGTGGTGGCCGACTTCGCCGCCGCCACCCGGCGCGCGCTCGATGCCGGCTTCCGCCTGATCGAGATCCACGCCGCCCACGGCTACCTGCTGCACCAGTTCCTCTCGCCGCTGGCCAACCAGCGCGATGACCGCTACGGCGGCAGCTTCGAGAACCGCATCCGCCTCACGCTGGAGGTCATCGACGCCGTGCGCGCGGCGCTGCCCGAGCGGCTGCCGCTATGGCTACGCATCTCCGCCACCGACTGGGTGGAGGGGGAGGGCTGGGACATCGAGCAGAGCGTGGAGCTCGCCCGGCTGGTCAAGGAGCGCGGTGTGGACCTGGTCGACGTATCCAGTGGCGGCACCGTGCCCAAGGCGCGCATCCCCGTCGGCCCCGGCTACCAGGCGCCGTTCGCCGCCCGGATCCGCCGCGAGACCGGCATCGCCACCGGTGCAGTCGGCCTGCTGACCGAGCCGGCCCAGGTGGAACGCATCATTGCCGAGGGCGAGGCCGACGTCGTGTTGCTCGCCCGCGAACTGCTGCGCGATCCGTACTTCCCGCGGCGCGCGGCGGCCGAGCTGGGCGGCAAGCTGCAGCCGCCGGACCAGTACGGCCGCGCCTGGTAGCGGATGGTGCTAGCGGCCGCCGGCTGGCTCGATGGCCAGCGGCCGCACGTGTTCCAGCAGGCTGACCAGCGTCTTGCCCGGCTCCTCCCACGGCACCATGTGCGAGGACCGCTCGAACCACACCGCGCGCTTGTAGGGCGCCTCGACCGCCTCGATCCACTCCGCCGTGGGCGCCGAGGGGGTGGTGTAGTCGTGCCGGCCCATGAACATCACCACCGGGATCGGGAAGCGATCCACGCCGGTGAAATCGACCTCCAGGAACTCCGGCAGGATCCGCCACAGGGTGAACACGTTGCCGTCGTTGATGGCGGCGACGTCGTCGGCGTCGTATTCGGGCGACAGCCACGGCCCACGGTGGTAGTACGGCGACTCGGCGCGGTACGCGGTCATGCCGCCGTAATGCTGCGGCCACTTGCGCGCGATGATGATGCGCTCGCGGGTGATCGGCTCGTCGCCGGGGTAGGGCGCGATCGATTCCATCTCGGCGATCGCCGCCTCGTTGCCTTCCGCCCGGGCCTGCGCCAGGCCGAACTCGAAGCTCAACTTCTCGTTGAGGCGGGTGTTGATGACCTGCCCGATGCCGACATAGGCGTGAAACAGGTCCGGGCGCTCCAGCGCGGCCTTCGTCGCCACGATCGTGCCCCAGCTGTGGCCGACCAGCACCAGCTTGTCCTTGCCCAGCCGCTCGCGCACGTGCTCGGCGACCTCGATGGCATCCTCCACGTAGCGATCGATCCGGATGCTGTCCTCGACCGCCTCCGGATCATTGGCGCGGAAAGTCTTGCCGGCCGCGCGCTGGTCGTAGTGGACGACGGTGAAGTACTCCTCGATCGGGCGCTGGAACTGCCAGGCTGTCGGCATCGCCGGGGACGCCGGCCCGCCATGCACGAACAGGATCACCGGGTTGGTACGGTCGTGGCCGCGGATGTTGATCCACTGGTCGATGCCGCCGATGCGCGCCTTGTAGGTATCCTGCACGCCGCCGGGCGTCTCTATCCGGGTCAGGTCCTGCACCACCTGTCGCATCTTGCCGCACAGTTCCCCGCATCCCGGCAGTGCAGGGGCCGCCTGGGCCGGCGCGGCGAGAAGCGCAAACAAGACGGTCGCGATCGATGCAAGTGCCTTCATCGGCATCTCCGTTGGCTGTCCTTGCCGCTACCGTAGCCGCGCGCGCCTGCGCCCACCCGTGCCGAAAGCTCAGAGCACGCCGGGGTTGAGCTGCCACACCGTGTAGTTCAGGAAGCCGGCGAAGCTCACCCACAGCAGGTAGGGCACCAGCAGCCAGGTGGCGAGCCGGCTGACCCGCCAGAAGGCGACCATCGTCGCGACGATCAACAACCACAGCAGCACGATGTCGGCCAACGCCGGCCCGCCCATGTGCCAGGCGAAGAACAGCCAGCTCCACAGCGCATTGACCGCCAGTTGCACCAGGAACAGGGTGAGCGCCGTCGGTGCGGCGCGGAATCCGCGTTCGCGCCAGACCAGCCAGGCCGATACCGCCATCAGCGCGTACAGCGTCGTCCAGACCGGTCCGAACACCGAAGACGGCGGCGCCCAGTCCGGCTGCGCCAGCGCCTGGTAGAACTCGCCGGCCTGCATCGAAGCCACGCCGCCAATGCCGGCCGCGATGAAGCAGACCAGCACCCAACCCAACAGCCCTGCGAATGCCTTCCCACCCGTGATGCGTGCCATTGCGTGTTCCTTCTTCCAGGAAAGCCCGGACCGTAAGCCACAGCCATGCGAGGGGGCGTCAATGACTGTCGGATTAACGAAAAATTGACAGCGTGTGAAAACGTGGCATCCTGCCCGCCGCCCAAGTGTGGGCGCTATCAAGCAAAGGATTCGTACCCCCATGAAGAAGACCCTGATCCTGTCCTCCGCGCTGGCCCTGGCCATGATTGCCCCGGCCGCTATGGCCCAAGATGGCACCGGTGGCTTCATCCGCGGCGAGATCGGCCAGAGCGACGTTGAAGTCAGCTTCGCCGGCGTCTCCGACAGCGACAACGACACCTCCGCCGTGTTCGGTGGTGGCTACTGGTTCAACCAGAACTTCGCCGTCGAAGGCCACATCGGCACGATGTACTCCGAGTACCTGGGCGACGACGTCGACTTCGACCTGGTCTCCTTCGGCGCCGGCATCGCTGGCAAGAAGAACTTCGGCCCGGCCGCGCACACCGGCTTCTTCATCGGTGGCCGCGTCGGCGTCGCCCGCGTGACCGCGCAGCTGCGCGAGGACGACTTCGACGTCATCGACGACGAGCACTCCACCAAGCCGTACTACGGCGTCAGCGTCGGCTACGACTTCAACCCGCGCTTCGGCATGTCGTTGAACTTCGACCGCCGCCAGGCCGACTACGACGGCGTGGACGTGGACGTGGACACCATCGCCCTGGGCGGTGAGTTCCGCTTCTAAGCAGCTCGTCCTGCTGTACCCGACGGCCGCCTCCGGGCGGCCGTTTTTTTTGGGGCGCCGGTCCTTGTTCCTTCGCCCGCTACGTGGGCTCCGCCATCCCGCTGCAACGCTCCGGCTCCTCGCGATGGGCTCGTGCTGCGGCCTGGTGCAGGGTGTGCAGCTCTTCGTCCATTCCGGCAGGCGGTGCGTCGTCGGGCGAAGCCAGGCCGGCAGCGTCCTCGCCGATCAGCCCGGGCAGCATTGTCAGCGCCGCCAACACCGTCCCCACCTCCGAGGCGTGCAACTGGTCGCGCTGGTAGAGGCGGGGCGGTGCATCGGCGGCCAGTGCGTGGCGCCATGCCGTGGCGGCGGGCAGCACGCAGCCGCCGATTGCCCTGGCCGCCTGGCGATAGCTCTCCTCCGCGGCGAGCGAGGTCTCGCGATGCCCGCGGTGGGGCCACACCGACAGCAGTGCGATGCGCGTCGGCCCTTGCAGGAGTGCCGCAACCGACCGCGTGCTGGCGATGAGGTCCTCCCGGCTCTCCAGCAGCGAGGAAGGCCCCTGCTGCAGCACGATCCAGCCCCAGTCTTCCTGGAGTGCTGCGCGAAGCTCCCGACCGGCGAGATGGTCGCCAAGCGAATACCCGGGCTCGGCGATGATTTCGACCTCAAGCCGGACGCCCTGCCGTGCGGCCAACGTCTCGACCACCTGCGGCAAACCATTCGTCGCTGTGTGGCTGTTGCCGACGAACAGCACCCGGACGGGCGGGCTGGCCAATGCCGTACCGAAGGACAGCGCCAGGAAACAGAGCAGGGCAAGGACATACAGCCGAGCGGCGCGGCGATGGGTCATGCGGGTCACGCCCTGGAAGGTCGGCCGAGTGTATCCGCGCTCAGTCACGCCGTTTGGGTGCGGGCCGCCCCCGTGCCAGTCGGGTCAGGGCGGACGGGTCGACCACTGCCTGCACCCGCGGAATCCCCAACTCCTCGGCCAGGTAACGCGCGTTTGCACCGCCCAGCCATACCGGCACGCCGTCCGCCAGCGCCTTGTCGAGTGCGCGCAGTTCCGCCAACGCTTCCTGCGCCTGCCCCGGATCGACCGAGCTGATCGCAACCGCCGCCGCCCCGAGTCGCGCCGAGACGCGCGCAAGCTCGACGGCCGGCAGTTCCGTGCCAAGGTAAAGCACTGGCATGCCGGCCTCGTACGCGTGCAGCGCAGCGCCGAGCAGGCCGAGTTCATGCGGCTCGCCGGGCAGGGTGGCGAACAGCACGCGCGGCCGGCGCTCGCGCGGATGCTGGTTGAGAATCGACAACAGGCGGGCCCGCAACAGGCTGCTGACCAGCCGTTCCTGGGCGATCGCCAGGCGCCCGTCCGCCCAGCGCACACCGACCTCCCGCAGTAGTGGCGTCACCACCTTGCCGACCAGCACCGGTACCGGCAGCGTCGCTATGGCAACGGAGAGGTCACGGTCGAACACGTCGACGCGGTAGTCGGCGATGGCATCCAGCATCTGGCCGGGCAGGGCATCGAGCCCACCGTAGCCGGTATGGCGACTCTCCTCCAGCAACTGTCCAAGCGCGTCGTCATCGAGGCCGGCGACGTCCCGGATGGGGTGTCCGCGGTCGGTGAGCCGGTGCAGCCGGGTCAGGCGCTCGACCATGTCGCCGTCATACAGGCGCCGCCCCTTGCCGTCCCGGTGGGGGACCACGGCCGCGTGCCGCCGCTCCCACGCACGCAAAGTTTCGGGGGTGAGCCCGCTGAGCTCGGCGGCGGCCTTGACGGGGAACATGGGCGCAAATGTACAACAAACGTACAACTACAAATTGTACGGGTACCTAACAGCTGGCACCTGACACTAGGCGCCGTACCCCCAACCGGACTGCCCAGATGACCCGCTCCGCCACCACCCGCAAAGCTTCCCCCCTCCGCATGCTCACCGCCGCGCTCGCGCTCGGCCTGATGGCTCCCGTCGCCGTCGCCGGCAATCATGGCGGCGGCCACGCCAAGGCCGACCAGGCCAAGGGCGACATCGTCGATACCGCCGTCGCCGCCGGCAAGTTCAACACGCTCGCCGCCGCACTCACCGCGGCCGGGCTGGTCGACACCCTCAAGGGCGATGGTCCGTTCACCGTCTTCGCGCCGACCGACGAGGCCTTCGCCGCGCTGCCGGCAGGTACGGTCGACAACCTGCTCAAGCCCGAGAACAAGGACCAGCTGGTCGCCATCCTGACCTACCACGTGGTGTCCGGCCGTTATCCCGCCGGCCGCGTCGCCGGCCTGGACGAAGCCGCCACCGTCAACGGGGAGTCGGTCGACATCAGTGCCAACGACAGTGGCGTGATGGTGGACGGCGCCAACGTGGTGATGGCCGACGTCACCGCCACCAACGGCGTGATCCACGTGATCGACAAGGTGCTGATGCCGGACGGCTGAGGCGTCCCGGCCACGGCAATCATCCGACAACTTCTCCCACAACCGGAGCGCAACCCATGAAAGCACTCAACCTCGTGACCCTCGCACTGATCATCGTCGGCGGCATCAACTGGGGTCTGGTCGGCGCTGCGCAGTTCGACCTGGTCGCCACGATATTCGGCGGCCAGGATGCACTGCTCGCCCGCCTGGTCTACGTGCTGGTCGGTCTCTCGGCCCTGTACCAGATCATGCCGCTGATGCGTGCCGGCAGCACTGGCGAGGTCCGGGCCGAAGCACGCCGTTGAGCCCGGGCGCCAACCCTGCTCGAATGACGGGATGACGCCTTCCCCGACGCCCACCGCCCTGGTGTGGTTCCGCGACGACCTGCGCCTGCGGGACCACCCGGCGCTGCAGGCGGCCCTGAAGGCCGGCCTGGCACCCGTGCCGGTTTATATCCACGCACCGCACGAAGAGGGTGCGTGGGCGCCGGGGGCGGCATCGGATGCGTGGCGGCACCGTTCGCTTGCCGCGCTCGATGCCGAGCTTCGCCAGCGTGGCTCCCGCCTGCATGTGTTCGCGGGCGAAAGCCTCGCCACTTTGGCCTCCGTGGCCGCCTCGACCGGGGCGGCCGCGGTTTTCTGGAACCGCCGGCACGAGCCGGCGATCGATCAACGCGACACCCGCATCCGCCGGGAATTGCGCCAGTTGGGCCTGCGCGCCGAAGCCTTCAACGGCAGCCTGCTGTTCGAACCCTGGCAACTGGAGACCAGGGCCGGTGATCCATTCCGGGTGTTTACCCCGTTCTGGAAGGCCGCATTGCAGGCGTGGAATCCACCCGGCCTGCAGCCGGCACCCGACCATTTGCCCACGATGGATCCCGTGCCCGGCGAAGTCGCTTTGGCTGCGCTCGGGTTGCAACCGGTCCCGCGCTGGGACAACACCTTCTGGGACGAATGGATACCGGGTGAGCAGGGAGCCGCCCTCGCGCTGCAGGCCTTCATCGATTCGAAGCTCCACACATACAGCGAAGGCCGCGACCGACCGGATCGTGCACTGACATCACGGCTATCGCCGCACCTGCATTTCGGAGAGATCGCTCCATGGCGCGTCGCCACGCAACTGGACGCGGCCGGACCACCCGATGAGCGAGCCGCATTCCTCCGGCAGCTTGGATGGCGCGAGTTCGCCCACCACGTGCTGCGCCATTTCCCGCATACCCCGGACGACAACTTCAACCCGAGGTTCGACGACTTCCAATGGGCCCAGCCCGATGCGGCGTTGCTGCGGGCCTGGCAACGCGGCAACACCGGCGTGCCGATCGTCGACGCGGGCATGCGGGAGCTCTGGACGACCGGCTGGATGCACAACCGGGTCCGGATGATCGTCGCCAGCTTCCTTACCAAGAACCTGCGCATCCACTGGCGCCACGGCGCCCGCTGGTTCCACGACACGCTGGTCGATGCGGACCTGGCCAACAACGCGCTCGGCTGGCAATGGGTGGCCGGGACCGGCGTGGACGCCGCGCCGTATTTCCGTGTATTCAACCCGGTGCTGCAGGCCCGCAAGTTCGATCCGCAGGGCGAGTACATCGCGCGATGGGTGCCGGAGTTGCGGGGCCTGCCGGCGCGGGCGCGCCATGCGCCACGGGAAGCGGGCGCTGCAGGCCTGGCGGCGACGCAGGGGTACCCGCACCCCATCGTGGACCTGGGCGAAAGTCGAAACGATGCCCTTGCGGCCTTTGCGCGGCTGAAGGGGCGCTAGCCGCTCAGGTCCCGGATGCCGGAAGGTCCGGTTCCACCCGATTCCGGCCGTTGGCCTTCGCACGATAGAGCGCGCGGTCTGCGCGGGCCACCAGGGCCTTGAAGTCGGCATCGGCCGGGTGCAGTTCCGCCACGCCGATGCTGATCGTCACCCGTATCCCGTCGGCGATGTCGTCCAGGTCGAGGTCTTCGACGCAACTGCGCACACGCTCGGCCACCTGCGCGCCCGCCTCGGCGCCGGTACCGGGCAGCACCGCCAGGAATTCTTCACCACCGATGCGGCCGAGCCGGTCGATCTGGCGCAGGGCGCCCTGTGCGGCCGCAGCCACTCGCGTGAGGACGCGGTCGCCGGCATGGTGGCCAAAGGTGTCGTTGAATTTCTTGAAGAAATCGATGTCCAGGGCCAGCACCGTCAACGGGCGGCGCTCGTCGAGGGCGGCAGCCACGGCCTCCTCCCCGAACAGCTCGATGTTGCGGCGGTTGGCGACGCGGGTCAGCTCGTCGGTCATCGCCATCACGCCGAGCCGGCGGGCGCGTCTCTTCTGGCGCCACACCAGGGTGGCCAGCACCAGCACCAGCACCACACCCAGTGAGAGCGCGATCCATTGCCAGCGGCGGGCCTTCATCAGCGCATCGAGTTCCTGCCTGCGAAGTGCGGTCTCGGTCGTCAGGCGCCGGGTATCTAGTTCGCGCCGGGTCGCGTCGTACTGGTGGCGCATGGCGACCGAACGCTGCTCGGACATCGACGCCAGCAGCCGCTCCTGTATCTCGATGAAGTGCTTATAATCGTCCAGTGCCTGCTCGGTCTCGCCAAGCGCCTCCAGCGTCCGGGAACGCTCGGGGAGCAACAAGGCCAGGTAGCGTTCGTTGTTGGCCGCGGCCATGTGGCGGGCCGCCGCGTTGAACTCCACCAGCGCCTCGCGATGTCGGCCCAGGCCCGCCAGGGCCTGGCCCCGGTGCAGGTGCAGGCGGTCCAGGCTGGAGGTGTCCTGGATCGATGCGAAATCCGCTTCCGCTTTTGCAAGCGCGTCCAACGCCGGCCGGTACTGCTGCTGCCTGATCAGCGCGGAGCCCAACGCAACGCGTCCGAACCCGATCTCACTCGGGCTGCCTTGATCGCCGAGCAGTTCGATCAGGCGCTCGTAGGCATCCTGCGCCTTCGCCGGCTGGTCGAGCTCCTCGAACAGGTAGCCCTGCTGCAACAGCGCGAGCGCCTGGGCGTTGCCGTCACCGCGACCTGCCGCCTGGTCATGCCCCTGCTGCAGGTGCGCCAAGGCCTTGTCGTATTCGCCCATGCGCCGATAGGCGGTGCCAAGGTTGATCACGTTGTCGCGCGCGAGCCGGGCGTTGCCGGTGGAGGTATAGAGCTCCTGCGCGGTGATGAAGTCGTTGAGCGCACGCGCGTGTTCACCCAGGAGCGAGCGCATGTGTCCACGGCCGATCAGGCCGTCCGCCACCAGCCGCCACTCGCCCGCTTCCCGGGCAAGCGCAAGGCCGGCTTCCCAGTCGGTCAGGCTCTGGTCCGGCCGCCCCAGGGCCTCGCGCGATCTTGCACGGCAGTAGAGGAACCTCGCCTGCGCCGGTTTTTCGTCCAGCCGACGTGCATCCTCCAGCCCTTGGCTCGCGGCCTCCACACCCGCCATCGGGTCGTCGGCTGGCAGCCGGCACGCCAGGTAGCGGTACTCCAGTTCGCGCCGCGCATCGCCGGTCGGCAGCAGCCCGTGCAGCCGGGCGACCTCCTCGCGCGCCTGGTCGGGCGTGGCTTCGCCCAGACCGCCCAGGTCCAGTTCGCGGAACAGCCGGTCGAAAGCGGCGGGGCCGCCTTCGTCAGGCATCGGGCTATCAACCGACCGTGGGGGCGTCGGTGCGGCCTCGGCCAGCGCCGGCATCGGTGCCAGCATCAGCAGGGCAAGTAGCAGCCACGTTGATCGGAGGGTCACGGCGAGGTGTCCTCCGTGCCCCGTGGTTCCGCCAGCTCAATCCGGTCGCGTCCGTTGTCCTTCGCCTTGTACAGCGCGGCATCGGCGCGTTCGAGCACGGCTTCCAAGGTGCGGTCCCCCGAACCGATCTGCGCGACGCCCAGGCTCACGGTGAGCTGCAATCCCTCGCCCAGGTCCGAAAGATCCATGGCCCGCGTGGCCTCCAGCAAACGCCCGGCCACCTGCATGCCGGCCCCGATGCCCGCACCCGGCAGCACCACCAGGAACTCTTCGCCGCCGAGCCTGCCGAGCCGGTCGCCCTGCCGCAGCACGGTGTTCCACGTGGCCACCGTGCGGACCAGCACCTGGTCGCCGACGCCGTGGCCGAAGCGGTCGTTGACCTGCTTGAAATGGTCCAGGTCCAACAGCACCAGGCAGGCTGGCGCATCCGCGGCAGCGATCGTCTTCGTGGCGATCTGTTGGATCGCCCTGCGGTTGGCCGCGCCCGTCAAAGGATCGGTGGAGGCCATGCGCCGCAGCCCCAGGGTCCGCCGTGCCTGCAGTACCGCCAGCGACACCAGCAACACGACCAGGGCGCCACCGAGTGCGATGGAGGCCAATCGCCACGGTGTCTTCTGGCGCTCGGCGGCGGCCAGGCGTTCGGTCCGTTCCTGCTCCAGCCGGAGGCGCGCGTTCTGCAGGTCCCGGTAGCGGGCATCGAATCCATGGCTCAGCGCCAGCACGCGCTGGTCGGTGATGCGTTCCGCCGCATCACGGCGCATACGCCCGTACTCGCGCAGGTCGGCCAGGGCGCCGGCCGGGTCGCCCAGTGCTTCCCGACTGATCGCCCGCGCCTGGTACAGCAACATCACCGACGGCATGTCGTCCCGGTCCAGCAGAGCGGGCAGGGCGCGATCGAAAGCATCCAGCGCGGCCTGGTGTTGCCCCAGTCGTGATCGCGCCACGCCCGTGGCGAACTCGATCCGCCCCGGTTCCGGTGAGTCCCCGGTGCGCGCATAGCCCGCGCTGGCCGTCTCCAGCGCCTCCAGTGCTTCCCGGGGGCGGGAGGCCGCGTTGTACACGTCGGCCAGGGCCAGATGGATCATCGTGACGTCGTCGTCGCTGCCGCGTTGCCGGGAAAGCGCCAGTGCCTCCTCCAGGTCGGCCTCGGCCTCGGCGTGTCGGCCCTGGGCGCTGCGCAAACGCGCGCGTTCCACCAGCGTGACGCCCAGCACCAGCGCATCATCGCGGGCGCGGCCGAAGTCCATCACCCGCCCGAGGTATTCGTCGGCCTGGTCGAGGTCGCCAATGCGGCGGTAGGCCTGCGCAATGGAGAAGAGATTGAACTCGATCTGGAACTCGACTTTTCCTTCCTCGAATACCGCCTGTGCGTCCAGCAGGTCCTGCAGGCCGAGGGCCACTTCCCCCGCATCCATGCGCAGGTGCCCCCGCTGCACCAGCGCGATGCCATGGACGTTGAAGTCGTGGCTGCGGCGGGCGAGCTCGGCGGCGCGCTCGAACTCCTGGCGCGCCGCCCCGATGTCGCCGTGGCCGACAAGTTGTTGCCCCAGGCACAGCCGGAGCGCTGCTTCGGATGCACCGTCACCCGCGTCCCGGGCCGCTGCCACGCCCTCGCGGGCGTAGTCGAGCGCTCCCTCGGCCACGTGCTGGAATCCGAGCAGGCAGTGCATGTACCGGTACTGCAATTCACGGTGCACGTCCCCCGCCGGTACCGCGCTCCGCAACCAGGCCAGCAGCTTGAGCGCGTCCACCCGCGAGCCGATCGGATAGACGCCGTCGTCGATGTCCCAGAACAGCTTGTCGAAGGCCGCCTGCGCGGGCGATACATGCGGGTGGACCTGCACCGGGTGGCCCGGCACGTTCTCATGCGCGCCCGCAGCGCCCAGCATGCCGGCCAGCAGTACCAGCGCGACAAGACGCCAGCCGCGGCAGTGGCGGCGCCTTGGGAGAGCGGCAAGGGTGGCTGCGTGGTCGATGGTCGTCCTGCTCGGGAAGGGGCACTGTGCCGGACCCGGCAACGCCGCTTCGCCATTGTCGGGCAAGCGGCGGCGCCGGATGATCGAGACATCCTTCCCTGGGACTCGGCCCTGTTAACGGCCGGACTGCCACCGACTTGAGCGGATCATGGGCACCGCCAGATAGGGCTCCGCGAATTCCGGCATCCCCTCCAGCATGGGCTTGGCAAACAGGTAGCCCTGATAGAGGTGGGCGCCCTGCGCATGGCACCAGGCGAACTCCTCCACTGTTTCCACCCCTTCCACCACCACATCGATGCCCAAGTCCACACACACCTGGTGGATGCCCCGCAGGATAGCCTGCCGGGGGCCGTGCGACTCGATCCCGCGCACCAGCGCCATGTCCAGCTTGACCATGTCGGGCTGGAATTCCGCCAGCAGGTTCAGGCCGGAGTAGCCGGCGCCGAAGTCGTCGATCGCGAACTGCAGGCCGGCACGGCGGTACTGGTTGACCGACTCGGCGAAGCGGGCGTGGTCGGTGATGGCCTCGGTTTCGGTCGCCTCCATGATGATGCGATCCAGCGGAAAACCGTGGCGCCGGGCGGCCTCAACGGTCGAATCCAGACCCAGCCCGGGCTCGAAAGCCGTACTGGGCATGAAGTTGAGGTTGAGGTGGGTGTCCAGCCCGATGCGGGTCGCCACTTCGATGGCCCTGGCGCGACACGCTGCATCAAAGGCGGCTGCGCCCGCGCCGGCGTGGCGCCCCAGGACCTGCCACGCCGGCTCGCCCGCCGCGCCGCGGACGAGGGCTTCATGGGAGTACGCCTTCCCGGTCCGGGTATCGACGATGGGCTGGAAGGCGAAGGTGAAGTCGGCAGGGCTCATCTTGCAGGTATCGGCAGCACCCTCGGCAAATGGAGCCCTGCGTTGCGCCGTCAGTCCAGGCGGCTGCGCCAGCGGCCCCGGGCGAAGGCGGTGAGGATCTTCTTGGCGCGGCCGGGTTTGAGCTCGTCCAGTACGCGTTCCGAGTTCGAAGCATCGATCGCGCCCTCAAGGCTCGCCAGCTCCTCGGGCGCGACTTCGGCGAAGCCCATCGTCCAGTCCCCGAACGCACGGCTGGCGATCGGCTCCTGGATGATCATGGTCACGCCCGCGTGGCGCGGATCGGCCATGATGGTTGCGAACAGTGGCTGCAGGGTCGCCTCGTCACCCTCGAGCACCTGGAAGAAGTTGTCGCCCGCGGCCAGCAGCATCCCCGTTACCCCACGGCGCGCGTTGTTCCCGCGCGAGGCCTGCAGGATCGACTTCAGCTCCCGGGCATCGAAGCCGGGCGAGGACCTGCTGGTGTAGATGAGGTGCGTCAGTCGTTCTTCGCTCATGGACAGGGATCGGTCAACGGGGTGCCAAGCGAGTTTTACGCAGCCGTTGTTCAGATCGCATCACGTGCAACACGACAACGGTGTCGCCATCGTGGCGATAGAACACGCGACAAGGCGGCTCGACGATCTGCCGATAGCGCCCGCGGCCAAGCTCCGACGGCCTGCTGCCGTTGGCTGGATGCTCGGAGAGTTGCTCAACGTGCGCAAATACTCGTCTCACCAGAGCAGCCGCCGCGGCCGGATCCTCGATTGCGATGAAGTCGGCAATTGCGTCCAGATCACCCAGTGCCGGTTCCGACCAGACTATTTCAGCCATCGGGACAGGCGTTCCTTCGCCTGTGCATGGGTGGCTACCCGGCCCTCGGCCACGGCCATTTCGCCGCGGGCAATACCTTCAAGCACCGACATCCGCTTCTGCATCCGCTCGAAACTGCCGACATCGACCAGATAGGCACTCGGCAAACCATGTTGGGTGATCAGGATCGGCTCCCTGTCACGCTCAAGGTCGGAGAGCAGTTCGGTTGCTTGCCGCTTCAGGGTCGTGACGAGTTCAGTGCGCATGGAGTGATACTAAAGTGACACTATGTAAGCTGCAACGTGCCAGGTGCCGGATCTGAACGTGCAAGTCCTTCAGTCGGGGTCGGGGCGAAGAACCGCCGTCAGCCGATGATACCCACGCCGCCAGCGGTCGCGATCAGGAGGCCCACGATCACGCCGAACGAGCCGATGACCAGATCGCTGTAGGGTTTGCCGGGCCTGGGGCCGGGTACCAGGGTGGACCGGGCCGGGTGTGCCGGATCGTAGTACACCGTGACCTCGCTGCCTTCGGGGTGGCGGTCGGCGAAGTCCGTCGTCTCGGGATAGTTGAGGGTGTAGAACGACACCGTCGTGCCGGTATGCAGCGTGCCGCCCACGGTGTACTCGTACTGCACGCTGAGCTTCTCCACCGCCTTCATCTCGCCGCCGATGTTGCGAGTGCCCCACAGGTGGACGTCCTTGAGCGTCCCGCCGGTGGTGGGCCAACGCTTGCTGGCCACGGCACTCCTGTAGCTGCGTAACGCATGGACGAGCATGTACAAGCCGAAAGCGGCCAGGGCGGTCCCGCCCAGGATCGGTGCCCAATTCATCTATTCACACCCCGGCTAGAACGGCAGCCAGCTACCCGCGTTGGTTTGATCGATGTACTCGCCGCCGTTCTCCTGCGCCAACTGGCGCAGGAAAGCCGCGTCCTTGTCTTCGCCGAACCCGATGGTGTGAATGGTGACGCGCCGGGTGGCGTTGAGCGTCGCGACCCGCGCCAGGATGCTGGCGTTGTTGGAATCCGTCGGCTGCCCATCAGTCAACAAAAAGATGGCGGTGGCGTCGGGATACTGGAACCCCCGCTCCAGTGCGGTCAGCATCGGGGTGCCGCCGGCGGCGGAGACCTGGTTGATGCGCACGATATCCACGTTCTTCTGAGTCGGTGCAGCGGGGACCATCTGATCGTGCCAGGTGTCGACCTGCCCGCCGAACGTCACTACAGAGTAGCGGCTGGGCAACTCGAGACCGCGTACGGCTGGAATCAGTGCCCGCTTGGCGGCACCCATCTTGCTGCCTTCGCTGCGGATCTGGTTGCCGACAAGGTTGCCGACAATCCCACCGATCTTGCTCTGGGCCACGTTGGCCGATTTGTTCAGTACCTGGGTCTGGACCGCATTGCTGACGACACCTTCATCTTTGCCTTCCATGCTCCCGGAGCGGTCGAGCAGGAACACCACGTTCTGGTTGGCCGTCTTGACCCCGTAGTAGTTGTTCGAGCTCTTGACGGCGTAGCAGCCGGACAGAAGCACGATGATGCTGGCGGCGATCAGTACGCGGAAGGCATGTTTCATTTTCAAAGTCACTCCTGTGACAGGATCAGGGAAGGTTTTGCCGAGGCTTTGGAGCGCCATTTCAGGCCCCGAGCACGCGGCAACGGCCGGAACTATACGGCAACGCCACATACAGGGCTGGACCGCCACCTGCTCGCTACGGCCCGTGTCCCGGCAGCGCCCGGAGCAGCCCGCGGCTTACAAGCGACAGGGCCGCGGTTGGGTGGTCCTCGCCAGGTCCACCGGTATGTCGAAGTGCAGGACCTCTTCCCTGATGCCCAGCCCGGAGTACAGGGCGATCGCCGCCTCGTCCTCCGGCCCGGTGTCGGCCTGCACGTAGATCACGTAGGCCCCGCGGTCCGAGGCCACGCGTTGCAACTCCCGGATCAACCCGGTGGCGATGCCCTGCCGACGGTGCGACGCCAGCACCGCGAGGTCGTAGATGTAGATCTCGCTGCGTTCCTGCTCGAACTTGGGAAGCTCGTAAGCAGCCAGCCCTCCGACCACCTTGCCTTCGGCCACGGCCGCCAGCGCGATGAAGTTGCTGCTCCCGAGCAGGCGCCGGAGGTAGCCGGGAGCAGGGCGCTTGCCGGCATAAGTCTCCGCGTCGTCGAATGCCTCGGCGAAGGTATCCAGCAGGGCGCCCATCAACTGCAGGTCGGTGGGCGGGATCTGCGTGATCTTGTAGCCAAGGTTCATCGGGGAATCTCCCGCGGTCTTGCCATCAGGCACCCGTACCCGGGGGCGTCAGCCGCTCGTATACGGTCCGTGCCCCGGCAGCGCCCAGAGCAGTCCGCGGCTTACAAGCGACGGGAATACGGTGAGATGGTCTTCGCCCGGTAGGACCTCACTATCCACGGTGAGACCCCGATAGCCACGCGACTCCAGCCGTTGTTCGAAGCGCTGAATGTCGCCGATGAGGTCGACGCTGTTGAAGTGCCGGGGGCTATCGCCTGGAGTCTCGAACTCGCCGGCGTACAGCATCACCCGGGCGGGCAGGGCGTCGTGGTCCCGGTCATAGTCTGCTTCGATCCCGAGTATCCGGTGCTTGTCGAACCAGAGCGACGGGCTCCCGAGGATGTAGGCGCTGAACATCTGTGGGCGGGTCAGCAGGACGTAGCTGCCGAACAACCCGCCGTAGGAATGGCCGACAAAGACCTTGCGCTCCATGTCGACGTCGTACTCCGCGGCAATCAGCGGAAATACCTGCTGCTCCAGATAGTCCCGGTATACATCTGCCTGGCCATACCTCTCGGCCGTGTACGCGTCGGGGGAGCTGCGCACCGGAACCGATGGCGTGTAGTCGCGGCTGCGGCTGTTCTGGGCGGACATCTGCCGCTCCGGCGACAGACCGACCAGTACGAAGTCCTCGATGTTCCGCCCGTCCTGGCCGAGCAGGTTGCGAATGCTGCGCACCAGCGGGAACGAATAGGCCGCATCCGCCACGAACACCACCGGATACTGCTTCTCGCCGCGCTTGTAGCCAGCAGGGAGGCTGACCCACAACTGGTAATCCCGGCCAGAACTTTCGGCGCGGACTTCATGGACGAACGTGTTGGGCAACTCCAGCGCTGGAAGGGCCGGTTCCGCGACCGCGGCGGCTGGAGCTGGGCGCGCGGCCGTATCGGGGGCAACAGCGGCCTTGTTATCGCTACTGCTGTTGGCGGGACCGCAGCCTGCGCAGACAACGGCCAAGGCGAGTGCGAACCCGAGATTCTTCCAATGCTTCATGTTGTCGCCCTGTATCACCTGACCGAACATCATTTGACCACTATTGTGCGAGTGATAACTGCGGGGCGCACCGACGGGGGGCCGCTTCCGCTACGCACACCAATCACTTCGATGCGCCACTCCCCCGGAGTCGGAAGGACCAGTGAGAGCCGGTGGCGAAAGCGCTTCAGCTCAGTGGTGCACATGATTTCTTCATTCGAGACGCGTTGCTTGTCGAAAACCCGGATGCGGGCCACGTGATCGCCAAGTTCCGTCGTAGTTGTCCCCTGGAGGCTGCAGCCGTCCCCGAACGACAGAATCACTACTTCGATCGGTTGACCAGCGATAGCTTGAGCAGGAATGGCTACATCTGATTCCGTGCCTGGAGCTGCCGATGCAGGGCTGCGTCCAAAGTTAATGATGATGTTGGCTGGTACGAGCTCCCACCGTTCTGCTCCTCCGCCTTGGCAAGCGCTTAGGGCCAAGGCGAACGCTCCAAGGGCGATCAACATTGGCCGTGTGGCGTTGCGTCTGCATCGCATCATCTAGCGTCCACCCAGTCGAGCCGGCACCATTGGCTGCCAACGGTAGTAGGCCTCGTTCGCCATGGCGAGCAGCTCATGGTCTTCCGGAGTGTCGCCGTATGCATAGATCCTGGAGAACTCCGAAGGCGAATAACGCTCACGCACCAGCCGCGCCTTTTCGGCCCGCACGCATTGGCTTCCCTGGTAGCGACCGGTAAAGCGCCCGTTGCGCTGCTCGAGCGACGAGCAGATCAGCTCGAGGCCGTGCGCCTGCGCCCAGTGCCTGAGGTACACGTCAAGTCCGCCTGATACCACGACCACCTTGTCGCCTCGGGCCTTGTGCCAAGCGATGCGCTCCAGCGCCTCGGGGCGGAGGGTGCCGGGCAGGAACGCCTCTGCGAATCGGGCGCCTTGGGATTCGACCTCCTCTACCGGAACACCGCGAAAGCCGAAGCGGCAGATGGCGCTGCGGACCAGAGAGCCCGGCACAAGGCCGAGCTTGTAGCCCACGATGAGTGGCAGGAACAGGACCTTACCGACCGCCAGCCGGCGCGGACGCACGGCGGCGGACATGAAGTCCGGCATGGTCTCCCGGTCGGTGATCGTTCCGTCGAAGTCGAAGAGGGCGAGGTCCATAGTTGGCAGGGAAGGCGCGGTCTAACACTAAGGGTTCAAGCCGATATACGGAGCCAATGCCAAAGACTCGCAGCCCGATGCATCACAGCCGAAGTAGCGCGTGCTTATACCGTTGCTCCAGTAGGCCTTGGATGCGCCATTGATCTGGAAGTCCCAGTGCTGGCCCTCGAACATCAGCTCACCCTTGATCATGCAGCGGGACGTTTCGTAATCGTGATGGTAGATGCGTGCATCCACCTCCGCGCTGAGGGCAAAGAACGTCTCTGCCTGCGCCGGTGTCAGCGACCAGCGGCCGCAATCGTCGGGGGCGCGATCAGAGCCACCGGTGGATGGATCGATGACGGTCGGGTGGATCGAGACAACTTGAACCAGACCTTCTTCAGAAGAATGGAGGGAGGAAACCCGAGCGGCCTCATCGTACGCACCCCGTGGGCGATCGGGGTCTCTGAGGTAGCCGATGGAGAGCACCTGCAAGGTCCCCTCAGCGCCGGGAAGCAGAGGAGCGGCCACGTCTCCGGACGTGTAGTAGCCGATGATCCGTGTTCTCCAGCTGACGAGCGGCACAAGGCCATACGGGATCTCTGAAGCAGGCAGCTTCGCCAAGTCCAGTTGCACGAACGGCGCCGCTGGATCGTCCGCGATATGTAGGCTGAAGCCGTCACCTTGTTGATGCAGGTAGCCGTCGAAGACCCACACCGGAGTGCTGTCGAGACCTTGTTGGGCCACCAGCTCTCGCACGTCGAAGACGCACCCGGACTCCTGCAGATCGCCATGGAAGCGCATGTCCGCGCACGCCTGGAGAGATGAGGCGGGAGCCGAGTCGGCCTGCGGGACACGCGAGCATGCGGCTATTCCAACGGCAAGGGCGACAACCGTGACCGAGCGAATCAATGCCGTATCTCCGCTTTGCCCAGCTCAACTGCGGGGTCTGCCAACGAGTCTTCGGCATGCGCTTCGGACTGCAACTGGAGGTAACGCTGAAAGTTCCATTCCAGCAGTGATCCCGGCTCCGCAATATACGCATTGAGCTTCTTGGCATAGGCGGCGTCGTAATCACCGGGGCCAATATCCCAGCCGGACTCAAGCCGACCACGTACGCCCTCCGAAAACGGGTCGTCCGGGAGTTCCCCACGGGTATAGGCGCGGTTGCGGCCCGTGCCTCCGTACGGAGCAGGATGCGTATGGATATAGGCGGTGTGTCGGCCGCCAGCGATCTTGTGTCCCTTCTCCGGCAGCCCATCGCAGGAAGTAGCGGACCCGGTGCTGTACGCGGTGCCCAGCACGAACTTGCCGTTCACCTGGCTGATGTTGGCGCCGACCTCCACGCCGAATTCGGGAGAGTTCGCCACGGGTTCGACGACGACCGCCCATGCCTTGGCGGCTTGCAGTTCCGTGTCGTAGACGCGGAAGGCGCCGGCCTCCATGAGCGCGTTGTTCGATGCTGTCACCACGTCGCGTGCCTTGGCAGGGTCTGGCGGGGCCTCGTGCCCGCCATCGGTATGCACGTGGGTGACGGGCGCTTCCGGTGGAGGGTGTGACGCGACTGCCGGGAAAGCCGCCGCAAACATCGCAGCGTCGGCCGAGGCGTCGTTGCTGATCATGTCGTCCAGAAATACGCGGAACTGCCGGGTCGACATCAGCGCACACCCACACGCCAACTTGTCGCCGTGGCGGGCGACGGGCTGTCCATCGACCATGAAGGTCATGTCGCCCGTGATGATCGGAAACGTGCCGTTGTGCTTGGGGCAGGTGCAGGTGTCGCTGACCCGGGCAACCGGGAACCCGTCGATGTCGGTCTCGTGGGAGCCGGTGACGACGCGGCCACCGCCGGTGGTGTGGTCGCCTTCAACGATGATCATCCTTGACATAGCAGGACCTCCGTGTCCCATTGGTGCGCAAGAGCGTGTCAGGGGAAGGAGAGTACCGGCGCAATGCCTGTGTGTGGCAACTCCGTGCTACTTCGCCGCCTCCGGCGCCGAGAACGCCTTGCTGTACATCCCCGATCGATCAAAGCAGCAGGCGCGGCGCTTGCCGGAGGCGAGCATGTCGCAGGCGGTGGCGATGCGGCGGACACGGGTGTCTTCGCGCTTGCCGGAGGTGATCCAGTGGATCCAGTCGCGGCGGGCGACGGGGGTGGTGTCGTCCCATACCGCCTTGGCTTCCGGGGTGGCGGCCAGTGCCTTGCGCAGGTCGGCGGGCACCTCTGGCTCGGGTTCCTTTTCGGCGGGGCGGATTTCCAGCGTCACTTCGCCGCCGGGTTCGGCACCGGCGCTCTTCCGCAGTTGCTCATCCACCTTGAGCCAGTGACTGCCCTGGCCATCCGGTTCGAGCGTGGCCGCGAAGGGTTCGCCGTTGATGGTGCCCTCCACGCTGGTCATGGCACGCGCGGGCAGCTTGGTGCTGGCGGCCCTGGGCAGGACAAGGAAGGTCCAGCTGGCACCCTTCCCGGGTTTGGCCGGGCGCAGGAGTTTCGCTTTAAACCGAATACGGGAACCGGCTGTGGTCATCGTCGCCTCCGCTCGATTCCCAAGCCTAATCGAGGACGGACGCCATGTGTTGCCAGCGCTATCCCGCCATCTTCCCGAGCATGTGATCGATCACCTGGCCGTGCTCGTGCTGCGGGCTGAAGAGCACGATCTCGGTACTAGACACACTCCCGCCCATGCGGGTCTTAGCCGCATCGGCATGCAACTTCAAGCGATAGCGGAGACAATCAGCGCGGGAATTGAATTGCCGCCCGGTATGCCATTGCTGTTCTCCCGCGTCCACCGGATTCGATGTCAAGCATGCTGTTCCAGGAGCTGAAATGATTCGACTTGCCCTGTTGATGGCAGCGCTCGGAATGGCGACAGATGCCGATGCGACGACCACCGAAGCTCGGCTCACCCTCAAGAAGTGGGGCCTCGCCCACTGCGTCGCTACGCACGTGGAAGGGCACCGCGAACCCGGTGGCGCGGCAATGGCCGGGTACTTCCAGACTGGCAGTCACCAGAGCGAGGAGGCGTACCGGAACGTACGGAGCTTCTTCGATGCGTGGGTGGTGGAGCGCCCGTCGGTGCCGAAGTTGCCCGGCACCGACCTGTCGCTGATGACCTGCATCAACGCGTACGAATCGCCCGAGTACGAGCAGGTGGTGAGGGAGCAGGACCGGTTCCTGTAGCCACAGGAGCTGAGCGGCGCGCGGGAGGTCCCGCGCGCCGATATCCATCAGGACGCCTTGAGGCGGGCGACCAGCTCTTCGGCGTGCTTCTGCATCAGGCCATCGGTGGTGCCCCAGGCGGTCGAGTTGCCGCCTGCTTGATCCAGTCCTTCATCTGCTTCTCGTCCAGCCCCTCGTCCTCGGTGATGTGCACGTAGCGCACGTGCTCGTGCTTCGACGCCTCCGGGTTCGAACCGTGCTCCCAACGGTGGACCCGCGCGTACCATCACTGCCTACGCCTTGTGGACACCTGCCGACATGTCGATGCACGCCAACGCCGCACTGGCCGTCCTGTTGTGGCTGGCCGCCGCCCCCGCCAGCGCGGCGCCGGAATGCCCGCCGCAGGGATGGACCCGCGTATCGCTGCAGCAACTGGCGGACGCCGGCTTCGAGACATTGCCCACCGGGCGGGCCAACACGCTGGCACCCGCACTGTTGGCTTGCCTGGACCACCCCGATCCGGCCGTCCGCGACGGCATCGCCTACACGGCACTGGCCGCGTGGATGCGCGGCGGACAGCTCACCACCGACACCGTGCGCGCGCTGCAGACCGCGCTTTACGCCCGGCTGGACATGTCCGACCCCGACGGATTCGGACGCCCGTTCGCCGCGCTGGTGCTGGCCGAAGTGGCGCGCACCGACCGCATCGCCCCATGGATGTCGCCCGCTGATCGCGCCGGCATGGTCGAGCGTGCCGCGCGCTATCTGGAAGGCGTGGACGACTACCGCGGCTTCCAACCTGGAGAGGGCTGGCGCCACGGCGTCGCCCACGGCGCCGACTGGCTGATGCAGCTGAGCCTCAACCCGGCGCTGACCGACACCCAGCGCCAGCGCATCCTGGATGCGGTGGCCCGGCAGGCCGTTCCCGAACATCACGCTTATGTATTCGGAGAGCCCGACCGGCTGGCGACCCCGGTGCTGCTGTTGGCGCGCGCCGGCCTGCATGACGAAGCCGGCTGGCGGGCCTGGCTGGTCACCCTGCGGCCGCGCGTCGGGGAGGCGGACTGGCAGGACGCTGGCTGGCTGGCGCGCCGCCACGACCTGCGCGCGTTCCTGCTGTCGTTGCATGTTTCCGCGACCCGGAGCGGGGATCCGCACGTCAAGGCGTTGCTGCCCGGCCTCGACGCCGCGCTGCGCGAGCTGCCCTGAGCTGGGGAACCGCGGGGCGCGCTCGGCAGCCTATTGGTGTGCTGGCTCCAGCGGGATATGGATATCCGTCCGAAGCAGCGCCTCCGGCACTTCTTCCGGGTCACGCGCATGCTGGGCCGGCAGGCCACCACCGGAGCCGCCCACAGTAGGCCTCGGCAGCCTCCGGCCCGGACTAGAACAGCTCATCGCCCGGCAGCTTGGCCGCCTGCTTGATCCAGTCCTTCATCTGCTTCTCGTCCAGACCCTCGTCCTCGGTGATGTGCACGTAGCGCACGTGCTCGTGCTTCGATGTCTCCGGGGGCATCGGCTTCAGCGACGAGCCCCGGAGGAAGGTGACCTTGATGTACTTCGTGAAGCAGTGGTAGCTGAGGAACCAGCCCTTGCCCTCGATGCCGTAGAAGGGCGAGTTCCAGCGCACCGCCTTGCGCACCTTCGGCACGGTGCGCTCGATCAGCGCGTCGAGTTCGCGGCCCACGTCGTGCTTCCAGCCCGGCATCGCCTTGATGTACGCCTGCACCGGCTCGTCGCCGTCGGCCTTGGGGATCTGGGGGTTGCCGCCCGAGAGGAGCTTGGGCTTGTTGTCGGACTTGTCTGTCATCGGAGTGTCCTTCCGTCAGCGGGATCAGGATCACCTGCGTCCAGCGGCATGGAACCACCGCCGCACTGCAGTCACTTGAGCGTGTAGTTCACAAGCACCAGGCCGCAATCATAGGCAACCGACTTTCTGAGCTGGAATTGCTGCCAATCCTTCAGCTCGCTGAACACCGAGACGCCGGTACCCAGGGCGATCGGGTTGATGAACAGGTGGAGCTCATCAATCAGGCGCTCCCTGAGCAGGGCAGCCACGAAGGAGCTGCCGCCGTAGACAATCATGTCCTTGCCCTCTTGGGCCTTCAGCGCGTTGACTTCCCGGGCGAGCTCACCGGTCGCCAGTTCCGTGTTGTCCCATTTGGACTCTTCCAGCGTGTGGGTAAAAACCACCTTTCTGGCCCGGCAGATCCGCTCGGCAATCCCATGGAACGGATCGCCAATGCGCTTCTCGACCTCCTGCCAGTGGGGGATGTAGTCGACGGCGAGCTTCCTGCCGATGAGGATCGTGTCGGTCATGTCGAGCAGCCCGGTCACGTACGGCTGGATCTCCTTCCACTCCAGCGTGACCCACTTCTGCTCGTCGTTCGGGCCGGTCGAGACAAAGCCATCGACGGACGTCTGCATCTGCAAATGTAGCTTTCGCATCAATTCTCCTTTGCGATCGGATGGGTTCCGTGGATCGACGAATGGCGTGGCGCGAAATCGACAAGTCCGGTGAGCATCTCGTCAGGAAGCACGCAGCTCCTTGACCATGTGGGCATTGGAGAGCACCGCGCCCCTCACGGGTACCGACTGGCGCACCCTGACAACGAAGCCCTGCCGGGCGAAGAATGCCTCTGCGGAGAGGCTGACGTGCGCCGAGAGCTCAGACAGCCCGCGCGCCTGCGCCACGTCATGGAGATGCCGCATGAGCGCTGAGCCCACGCCGCGGCGGGCGAAGGCCCCCGATACGAAGAAGTGGTCGATGTAGCCCGTCTCCTGGAGATCGGCGTAGCCAGCGATGCGGCCATCGACCACCGCTACGTAGGGACGAATGGTCGCGATCTTCTCTTGCCACTTCGCCGCGTCGACATCAGCCGGCGCCCACGCATCCAACTGCTCGCTTGTGTAGAAGCTCGCGCCAAGCTGGTGCACGGATAATACGAATACCTCCCGCAGCAGCGCTTCCTCTCCCGGTAGAAAGTCGCGGATGAGCATGTTCTTCAGCGTGCCTCGGAGATCGCAGTTGGAGTTGCCAAGGCCCATGATTCGCCTTCGTGAAGACCCTGCCAACCCCGAGTCGAGGCCACTGCTGCCCGACGCCTGGCTTCCGCCGTCAACTGCTCAGGCCGGCCGCGACCAGCAGACAAACCGCACCTCCGACGTGCACCCCATCGCCTCGATGAACTTCTGCGAGGAGCGTCCGAAGAAAGCACTCGGCGGACTGACCCCGAGCGCCTACGCAAGGCAACTGGCATCCACTACCATCAACCCCGGACTCCAGATCAATCCGCTACTGAAAGCGGGGGGACGTCGGGGGTCATCAAAATCAAGGCACAAGGACAATGAGAGTAGCCATCAACGGAGCGGGTATCGCAGGCACGGCTCTAGCCTATTGGCTTAGCAAGATGGGCCACGAGGTACTATTGATCGAACGAGCTGCGGAACTACGCACCGGCGGCTACATCCTCAACTTGTGGGGAGTCGGCTACGAGGCAGTGGAAAAGATGGGCCTCCTTCCAGAGCTGCTGGAGCTACAGTACGAGACCGACGAACTACGCATGGTCGATAGCCAAGGCCGAACGCGCGGCGGTTATCCATCTCAGATTCTGCAGCGCTTAGCAAACGGGCGCATCGCCACACTAGCGCGCGCCGACATCGCCGCTGCGATCTACCGCTTGCTGGACAACCGGGTAGAGACGATCTTCGGCGATAGCATCGCCACGATAGATGACGACGGAACGCACGCACACGTTGGCTTCGAGCACGCACCGCAACGAGAGGTTGATCTCGTCATCGGGGCCGACGGCCTCCATTCGAGGATCCGCCAAATCACATTCGGCCCGGACAGACAGTTTGAGTATCCGATGGGGTGCCATGTCGCCTCGTTCGAGGTAGCCGGCTATCGCCCTCGCGACGACAATCTATATGTCGCGCACACGGCACCGGGGAGGTACATAGCTCGGTTCCCGGTGCGCGATGATAGAACGCTATTTTTCATGCTCCTCAGAAATGAATATTTGCCGAGCACCCTCGCTACCGGTGAGCCCGAACGCAAAGCGGCATTAACAGCTGCATTCTCCGACATGGGCTGGGAATGTCCTGCAATTCTGTCAGCACTTGAAAAGACGGATGGGGTCTATTTCGACAGTATCAGTCAGATCCGCATGGATGGATGGACAAAAAGGAGGGTGGCACTGGTGGGCGATGCCGCCGCATGCCCGTCACTCATAGCCGGCGAGGGCGCGGGCTTGGCACTTGCCGAAGCGTATGTGCTTGCCGGAGAAATCCATGTCCACGGAGAGGATCTCGACTCAGCGCTCAAGCACTACCAAAAGCGCATGTGGCCGTACGCTACCCGCAAGCAGAGGTACGCAGAGGGCTTGGTGACGTCGTTCGTGCCGAAAACGGACCTTGGGGTAAGAGCGCGCGACTTGGCAACCCTCTTGATGCGGCTGCCTGTGTTTCCCCGGCTTCTGATGGGACGCTACTTTCGTGACGCAATGGAGTTGCCCGAATACGCGATGGCTTGCCAGGAAATGGAGACGCCGCCTACCAGGTCATTCGAACCGAACCCACTTCGTCCCATTTGAAGGCATGTTCGCTGCTGGGGCTATTGTTCAACTCCCGGCTCACTCGTAGTGGGTCGGCTTATTCCGGTGATACCGGATATCACATCAAAAGCGTCGTTCTACCCCCAGGGCCGCCCCAGCGCCAACTTCACCGCCTTAACCCCCGGCACCGCCTTCAACGTCCCCACCAGCTCCGCATCCACTCTAACCGAGTGGCTGCCATTCAAATCCAGCATCCCCGCGGCCCCGGGCCTGATGAGGTCAACGCGGATTGGCGTTTTTCCCGGCCGATGTTTGGCCAGCAGGCTGTCCACGCGGTCCCAGGTGCCGGGGATGCGCAGGTCCAGCCGCAGTGAGAGGCGCCGGGCGTGCTGGCCGCAGATCTGGCTGTAATCCCAGCAGCGTGCGGCTTTCAGTGAGAACCCGCCGCTGAAGGCGTCCTCGCGCAGGCCACCCTGGATCACCAGCAGGCGGTCGCGGGTCAGCAGGGGGGCGAACTCGGTGTAGGTCTCGGAGAAGAAGGCGACTTCCAGCCGGCCGCGGCCGTCTTCGATCTGGACGAACATCTGGCTGTCGCCCTTCTTTCGCAGGGCGACCACCTGGCCGGCGATGACGGTGTCCAGCTCCGGGCGCCAGCCGCTGCGGGCGGATTCGGGGCGGTTCTCCCAGATCTTCTCCAGATCCCCCAGGTCGTGGCCGACCAGGCCATGCAACTCGTCGCGGTAGGGGTCGAACGGGTGGCCGCTGAGGTAGTGCCCCAGGGTGTCACGCTCGCCATTGAGCAGTTGGCCCAGCGGGAATTCGTCGGTTTCGGGCAGGTCGAGCTGCAGTTCCGGTGCGGCGGTTTCGCCACCGCCGAACAGGGACACCTGGCCGGCGGCGCGCTCGCGGGCGAGCTGGTCGGTGGCCTTCAGCACTTCGGGTAGCTGCAGCATCAGGCTGGCGCGGTTCTTCCCCAGCTTGTCCAGCGCGCCGGCCATGGCCATGGCTTCCAGGGCGCGGCGGTTGAGCTTGCCGCTGTCCACGCGCTTGCAGAAGTCCAGCAGGTCGTGGAACGGGCCGGCGCGGCGGGCGTCGACGATCGCTTCGCAGGCGCCGCGGCCGACGCCCTTCACCGCGCCCAGGCCATAACGGATCACGCCCGGCTCCACGGCCTCGAACATGTAGGCGGAGGCGTCCACGTCCGGCGGCAGCACTTCCAGGCCCATCACCCGGCATTCGTCGAGGAATCCGGTGACCTTGTCGGTGTTGTCCATGTCCGAGGACAGCACCGCGGCCATGAACTCGGCCGGGTAGTGCACCTTCAGCCAGGCGGTCTGGTAGGCGACCAGCGCGTAGGCGGCCGAGTGCGACTTGTTGAAGCCGTACTCGGCGAACTTCTCCATCAAATCGAAGATGGGGCTGGCGATGCGCGCCGGGATGCCGCGCTCCTCGCAGCCGGCCTCGAACTTGGCCCGCTCCTTGGCCATCTCCTCGGCTTTCTTCTTGCCCATCGCGCGGCGCAGCAGGTCGGCGCCGCCCAGCGAGTAGCCGGCCATCACCTGGGCGATCTGCATCACCTGTTCCTGGTACACGATGACGCCATAGGTCGGCGCCAGCACCGGCTCAAGCGATTCGTGCGGGAAGCTGACGGCCTCGCGGCCGTGCTTGCGGTCCACCCAGTCCTTGTCCATCCCCGAGCCCAGCGGGCCGGGGCGGAACAGGGCGGCCAGCGCGATGATGTCCTCGAAGGTGTCGGGCTGGGCGCGCTTGAGCAGCTCGCGCATGCCGCGCGATTCGAACTGGAACACCGCCACGGTGTCGCCGCGGGCAAACAGCTCGTAGCTGGCGCGGTCGTCCAGCGGCAGGGCGGTGATGTCGAGCGGGGCGCGCTCCTCTTCCGTGGTGCCGGTGGCGGCGCGGCGCACGTTGATGGCCTTCACCGCCCAGTCGATGATGGTCAGCGTGCGCAGGCCGAGGAAGTCGAACTTCACCAGGCCGACGGATTCGACATCGTCCTTGTCGAACTGGGTGACCGGGCTCTTGCCGCGGCCTTCGCCATCGTGTTCGGCGAACAGCGGGCAGAAGTCGCTCAGCGGGCTGGGCGCGATCACCACGCCGCCGGCGTGCTTGCCGGCGTTGCGGGTCAGGTCCTCCAGGCTGCGGGCGAGGTCGAGCAGGTCGCGGACGTCGTCCTCGGAGTGGTAGCGGGCAATGAGGTCCGCCGAGGCGAGGTCCGGGTTCTTCTGCGCGGCCTCGGAGGTGCCCAGCGCGTCATCCAGGCTGATGCCCAGGGTATTGGGGATCAGCTTGGCGATGCCGTCGACGAAGCCATACGGGTGGCCGAGCACGCGGCCGGAATCGCGCACCACCGCCTTGGCGGCCATGGTGCCGTAGGTGATGATCTGGCTGACCCGGTCGCGCCCGTACTTGCGCGCGACGTAGTCGATCACCTCATCGCGGCGGTCCATGCAGAAGTCGATGTCGAAGTCGGGCATCGACACGCGTTCGGGGTTGAGGAAGCGCTCGAACAGCAGGTCGTAGGGCAGCGGGTCCAGGTCGGTGATGCCCAGTGCCCAGGCCACCAGCGAGCCGGCACCCGAGCCGCGGCCGGGACCGACCGGGATGCCCTGTTCCTTGCCCCAGTTGATGAAGTCCGCAACGATCAGGAAGTAACCGGGGAACCCCATCGAGATGATGACGTCGAGCTCGGTCTCCAGGCGCTCTTCGTAGTCGGCGCGCGTCTTGCCCTCGGCGAGCGGGGCCTTCTCCAGCCGCGTGGCCAGCCCCTCGCGTGACTGGCTGCGCAGCCAGGACTCGATGGTGTGGTCGTCCGGCACCGGGAAGGCGGGCAGGTAGTAGGTGCCCAGGTGCATCTCGACGTTGCAGCGGGTGGCCAGCGCGACGGCGTTGTCGATGGCGTCGGGCACGTCGGCGAACAGCTCGGCCATCTGCGCCGAGGATTTCAGGTACTGCTCGGGGCTGTATTCCTTCGGCCGCTTGGGATCGTCCAGCACGCGGCCGGTGGAGATGCACACGCGCGCCTCGTGCGCCTCGAAGCCGTCAGCGTCGAGGAAGCGAGCGTCGTTGCTGGCGATCACCGGCAGGCCGCGCTTGGAGGACGTGTGCAGGGCGAAATCGTTGAACACCTGCTCGCCGTCGCGCCCGGTGCGGGTCAGCTCCAGGTGCAGGCGGTCATCGAACACGCCCTGCCAGTCGGCCAGCCAGGCCTCGGCGAGCTCCGGCCGGTTGCCGGTGGCCAGCCGCCCGCCAAGACTCTGCCGGCCGGCGAGGGCAAACAGGCCTTCGTTGTCCTCGCGCAGCCATTCCGGGCGGAGGATGACGCCTTCGGTGCGGTGTCCTTCCATCCACATCCGGCTGAGCAGGCGCGACAGGGTGAGGTAGCCGGTGCGGTCGCGGCACAGCAGGGTCAGGCGGGAGGCGGCCTCGTTGCCGTCGGCCATGCCGATGTCCGCGCCCAGTATCGGCTTGATGCCGGCGCCCTCGGCCTTGCGGTAGAACTTCACCGCCGCGAACAGGTTGTTGATGTCGGTCAGCGCGATCGCCGGCTGCCCGAGCTCCACGCAGCGCGACACCAGCTCGCCGATCCGGATGGTGGAGTCGGCAAGGGAGAATTCGCTGTGGAGGTGCAGGTGTACGAAACGCGCGGACATTCGTGCCGTTGGCGGACCGGCGAGGGCGAAGGCCAGAGTAGCAGCCCCGGGAGGGGTCGCGAAGGCTTGACAGGGGGTGGATGCGGCGCTGGCCCGGAGCCGGCGCGCGGCGCTCTTGTAGGAGCGGCTTCAGCCGCGATCATGGAACCGGCGCGGACGGGCGGGTGTCGGATCGCGGCTGAAGCCGCTCCTACAGGGGAGGACGGCGCGGGGGCTTGTAGGAGCGACGTGAGTCGCGACCGCGCAGGGGGCCGGTTGATGTACAGGTCGCGACTTACGTCGCTCCTACAGGGCTGGCGGCGGGGGGAGGGGCGGGCGGTTGGGGGGCGCTGTTACGCGAGGGCCGCCGGGGAAGGTGCGCACTCGGCCTTGGCGGCCAGGGCGTTGCGGACGGGGGCGAAGCTGCGGCGGTGGTGGGGGCAGGGACCGTGCTCGGCTAGGGCGGCGAGGTGGGCGGGGGTGGAGTAGCCCTTGTGCTCGGCGAAGCCGTATTGCGGCCAGTGCTGGTGCAGGTCGGCCATCAGGCGGTCGCGGGTGACCTTGGCGATGATGGAGGCGGCCATGATGGCGCGGTCGCGGCCGTCGCCGCCGATCCAGGCTTCGGCCGGGCAGGGCAGGCCGCGGGGCAGGGCGTTGCCATCGATGCGGGCCAGCTCGGTGGCGTGGCGGACGCCTTCCACGGCGCGGCGCATGCCCAGCATCGTCGCCTGGAAGATGTTGACGCTGTCGATCTCGTCCACCTCCACCGCCACCACGTGCCAGGCGACGGCGCGCTCGATGATGCGCTGGTAGAGGGTCTCCCGGCGCTCGGCGTTGAGCACCTTGGAGTCGGCCAGGCCGTTGATCGGGGTGCGCCCGGTGCCCAGCACCACGGCGGCGACCACCACCGGGCCGGCGAGTGGCCCGCGGCCGGCCTCGTCCACGCCGGCGATGCGGCGGGCGGGTGGCGGCGCGCTGAGTTCCAGCGCCATCTGGGGAAGCGGCTTACCCATCCGTGGAGGATACGAGTTCGACCACCGCCCGTGCAGCCTGGGAGGAGGCATCGCGTCGCAATTCCTCGTGCAGGGCCAGGAAACGCGGCTGCAGGGCGGCGCCGGCGGCGGGATCGTGCAGCCAGTGCAGCACGGCGGCGGAGAGTTGCTCGGGCGTGCAGTCGTCCTGCATCAGCTCGGGCACCAGTTCCTCGCCGGCCAGCACGTTGGGCAGGGCGTAGTGGTCCACCTTCAACATGCCCAGGCCCTTGACCATGCGATAGGTCATCGGCGCCACCTTGTAGCCGACCACCATCGGCCGCTTGGCCAACATGGCCTCCAGCGTGGCGGTGCCGGAGGCGAGCAGGATGACGTCGCTGGCGATCATCACGGTGCGGGCCTGCCCGGCCACCTCACGCAGGGCCGGCGCCAGTGCGGCGGCATCCGGATGCGTGGACACGACCTTGCGGAACGCCTCGGCCGCGTGCGTGCTGGCCATCGGCGCGATGATCTGAAGGTCCGGCTGCTCGGCCAGCACCCGGGCGGCAGCCGCGAGGAAAGACGGGGCCAGCCGCTCGATCTCGCCCACGCGCGAGCCGGGCAGCAGGGCCAGCAGGGGCCGGTCCGGGTCGGCTTTCAGCAGGCGCCGTGCGATCGCCCGCTCGGGCTGCAACGGCATCTGGTCGGCGACGGGATGGCCGACGAAGCGTGCGTCGACACCATGGCGCTCGTAGATCTCCGGCTCCATCGGGAACAGGCAGAGCACCACGTCCGCGCTCTGGCCGATTTTTGCTGCGCGCTTCTCGCGCCAAGCCCAGACCGAGGGGCTGACGTAGTGCACGGTGCGGATGCCGCGCTGCTTGAGCCACTGCTCCAGCCCGAGGTTGAAGTCCGGGGCGTCGATGCCGATGAACACGTCCGGCTTCCAGGCCAGCAGGCGTTGGCGCAGGTCGTTGCGCAGGCGCAGCAGGCGGGGCAGGTGGCGCAGTACTTCCGACAGGCCCATGACGGCCAGCTCGGAGGCGTCGAACCAGGTCTCCATGCCCTCCGTGCGCATGCCGTCGCCGCCGACGCCGACGAAATCGGCGCCCGGCCATTGCTCGCGCAGCTTGCGGATGAGCCCGGCGCCCAGCATGTCGCCGGAGGCCTCGCCCGCCACCAGCGCGATGCGTTTGGGCCGGGTCGGCTTGGGGTCGTTAAAGATGTCCACGCGCGGCTCCTTGCCCTAGCGCAACAGGGGCCGCTCGCCGCTGTCGATGAACTCCAGCACGGCGCGCACGTCCTCGCTTTCACCGGCGATCTCGGCCAGCTTGGCGCGGGCCTCCTCCAGCGAGGTGCCGGAGACGTAGAGGGCGCGGTAAGCGCGCTTGATCGAGCTGATGCGCCCGGCATCGAAGCCGCGGCGCTTCAGCCCTTCGCTGTTGATCCCGCGGGGGCGGCCGTAGCCTTCCTGCGCGACCATCACGAACGGCGGCACGTCGCCGTTGACGAAGGCGCCCATGCCGATGAAGGCGTGCGCGCCAATGCGGCAGAACTGGTGGATGCCGACGAAGCCGCTGAGGATGACGTGGTCGCCGATGCTGACGTGGCCCGCCAGCGTGGCGTTGTTGGAGAACACGCAGTGGTTGCCGACGCTGCAGTCGTGGGCGACGTGGGTGTAGGCCAGCAGCCAGTTGTCGTCGCCGATGCGGGTGCAGCCGCCGGCGCCTTCGGTGCCGCGGTTGATGGTGGCGAACTCGCGGATGGTGTTGCGGTCGCCGATGACCAGCTCGACGCGGCCGCCGGCGTACTTCTTGTCCTGCGGCTCACCACCGATGGCGGCGTGGCCGATGATGCGGTTGTCGCGGCCGATGCGGGTCGGGCCGTGGATGCTGCAGTGCGGCCCGATCTCGGTATTGGCACCGATCTCGACCTCGTCGGCGATGTAGCTGAAGGCGCCGACGCGCACTCCGTTACCGAGTTTTGCGCCCGGCTCGACCACCGCGCTGGGATGGACGAACAGATCGCTCATGCTTCGGCTGCAACCTCGGCGCAGAGGATGTCGGCGCAGGCGGCCTGCTCGCCATCGACACGGGCGATGCCCTGGTACATGGCCATGTTTCGGATGGTGCGCTTGAGCGTGACCTCCAGGTCCAGGCGGTCACCCGGCACCACCATGCGCGAAAACTTCGCGCCGTCGATCTTCACCAGGTAGAAGAGCTTGCCGTCGGTATTGCCTTGGATCGACAGCTGGGTCAGCAGGCCGCCGGCCTGGGCCATGGCCTCCAGTACCAGCACGCCCGGCATCACCGGCTGGCCGGGAAAGTGGCCGTTGAAGAAGTTCTCGTTGGCGGTGACGTTCTTGTAGGCCAGCACGCGCTTGTGCGGCTCGAATTCCACCACGCGGTCCACCAGCAGGAACGGATAGCGGTGGGGCAACAGGGCCTGGATGGTGGTGACGTCGATCGGAAGTTTCACGTTGTCTGTTTTCCTTGTTGCTGCCGGTCCGCAGGCCGCAGGCCGTTGCGAAAAGGACGAATTGGGGGTGTCGGGCGTGGTCAGTCGGAATCCCGGTCGCGCAGCTGGCGCGCCATCCGGTCGAGTTGCTTGAATCGCGCTGCGTTCCTGCGCCAGCTGCGATTGTCCATCAAAGGCGTCCCCGAAGAGTACTCGCCCGGCTCACGGATGGAGGAGGTGACCAGGCTCATGGCCGTGACCACCACGCGATCGCAGATTTCCAGGTGTCCGAGGATGCCTGCCGCGCCGCCGATCAGGCAGTAGCGGCCGATGCGCGCGCTGCCCGCCACCGCCGCGCAGCCCGCCATCGCGGTGTGGGCGCCGATGTGGACGTTGTGGCCGATCTGGATCTGGTTGTCGAGGCGCACGTCCTCCTCCAGCACGGTGTCCTCGATGGCGCCGCGGTCGATCGTGGTGTTGGCGCCGATCTCGCAGTCGTCGCCGACCACCACGCCGCCCAGCTGCGGCACGTTGAGCCAGCGGCCCTGGTCCATCGCCAGGCCGAAACCGGCGGCACCGAGGACGGCGCCGGGGTGGATGGTGACGCGTGCGCCGAGGCGGACACGGCGGTCGAGGGTGACCCGGGCGACCAGGATGCAGTCCGGACCGACGACACAGTCCTCGCCGACGATGCAGCCCGGACCTACGGTCGCGCCCGCGCCGACCGTGCTGCGCGGACCGATGCAGGCCAGCGGACCAATACTTGCCGACGGGTCGACCGTCGCATCGGGATCTATGACGGCCGAGGGATGGATGCCCGCCGTCGCCATGCGGCGCGGCTCGAACTCCGCGGCGATACGGGCATACGCGGCATAGGGGTCGGAAGCCAGCAGCACGGTGCCTGTATAGCCTTCGGCATCGCCTTCGCGGGTGATGACGATGCCGGCGCGGGTCGTGGTGAGCTGGCTGCGGTAGCGGGGGTTGGACAGGAATGCCAACTCGCGGGCTCCCGCCGAAGCGAGGGTCGAGACGCCACTGACGCGAACATCGCCATCTCCGCCGACAATGAGCCCGAAACGTTCGGCCAGCTCGGCAGCAGAGAAATCGACGTGATCGGGCATGGGCCGGCTCGGACTGCGGGCGACCTTCCGGTCAGTAACCGCCCTGGAAGGTGAACTGCAGCCGCTCGATGTCGTCGCCGTCTTCCTTCTTGATCGGCAGTGCATAGCTGATCGAAATCGGGCCCATCGGGGACCTCCACATCAGTGCCATACCGGCGGATGCTCGCAATTCGCCGGCATCGAAGGCATCGATGTCCTCGAACACATTGCCGACATCGATGAACGCGGATGCCCGCGCGGCACTGCTCTTGATCAGCGACGGGAAGATCATCTCGAGAGATCCGGTGGTCTTGACGGCACCACCGATCGCCTGCTCGTAGTTGCTTCCAAACGCCGCCTCGCGCGGGCCCAGCGTATTGTCGGTGAAGCCGCGTACCGAACGGACGCCGCCGGCATAGAAGTTCTCGAAGAACGGAAGTCCGTCGGCAGTGACCGTCTTGATGAAGTCATCCGAGCCTGGCGTGCAGTCGATGGTCTGGTCCGGGTTCGGATTGGCTGCCGTCGGGGCAGTCCAGCAGATATCGCGAGTGACGGCGTCACCATAGTTGTCGCCGTAGCCGAGATCGGCGCGTGTGTTGAGCACGAGGTGCCGGGAAATCGGCCAGAACTTGGAGAAGCTGTAGTTGAGCTTGTAGTACTCGACGGTCGAGCCGGGGAGCGATGCCTCGAGCCATACACGCTGTACCGTGCCGCGCGTCGGAGTCAGCGCGTGGTTGAGCGAGTTCCGCGCCCAGCCGATCTCGCCGCGCCAGGTGTGGAAGGTCCGCTGGTTGAAGGCATCGATGTAGTCGACGAGGGAGTCTGGCGTATAGCCACGACGGGCGAAGATCTCGTTGCTGTCGATGCCCAGCATCGTGGTGATGCTGTCGGTCTCTGTGATCGGAACGCCGAGGACCACTTGCCCGACGCCACTGGTGGAGGAGTACTGGGCGGTGTTGAAGTCGGAGTTGTCGAACTCGCTCCAGCGCAGGTTGTAGCCCAGCGAGACGCCGTTGTCGGTGAAGTACGGATTGGTAAAGGAGAAGTCGTAGCGCTGCAGGTAGGCATTGCGCTGGGCCTGCACCGCAATACGGTTTCCGCTGCCCAGGAAGTTGTTCTGCGAGAGCTGGATCTGTGTGCTCAACTTGGTCAAGCCGGAATAACCCAGGCCGAACATGAAGCTGCCGGCAGGCACCTCGTTGAGGGTGTAGACGACATCGACTTCGTCGTTGGAACCAGGCACCGGCCGGGTTTCCATGTCGACCTTGTCGAAGTAGCCCAGGCCTTGGAGCCGGATCTTCGAACGGTCGAGTGCCGCCTGCGAATACCAACTTCCCTCGAACTGGCGCATTTCGCGGCGCAGGACTTCGTCGGCAGTCCGGGTGTTGCCCTGGAAAACCACGCGGCGCACGTTGACTCGCGGGCCCGGTACGACCTGGAGAGTGATGCCGACGGTCCTGGCCTCGCGATCCACGTCCGGGATCGGCGTCACCTCGGCGAAGGCATAGCCCACGTTGCCGAGCGTGGCGGTGATGGCCTCCGAACTCACTTCAAGCAGGCGGCGCGAGAACACCTGGTCTTCCTTGACGACGACCATCTTTTCGACCTGCTCCCGGGGCAGGATCGTGTCGCCCACGATCTCGACGCTGGAAATCTTGTACTGCTCGCCCTCGCTGATGCCGGCGGTGATGAACATGTCCTGCCGATCAGGGCTGATCGCTACCTGCGTGGAGTCGACACTGAAATCGACATAGCCGCGGTCAAGATAGAAGTTGTTCAGCTTCTCGAGGTCGCCCGACAGCTTCTCGCGCGAGTACTGGTCGTCGCGGCGGTACCAGCTGAGCCAGTTGTGTTCGCCGGACTCCCACCCGTCGCGGATGTCCTCTTCCTCGAACAGCTCGTTGCCTATCAGGTTGATGTGCCGGATCCGCGCCGCATCACCTTCCTCGATGGCGATGGCGACGTTCACGCGGTTGCGCGGCAACTGCTCGACCGTCGGAATGATGCTGACGTTGTATTTGCCGCGGTTGTTGTACTGCCGGGTGAGTTCCTGGGTGACGCGGTCCAGGCTGAGCCGGTCGAAGGTGTTGCCTTCCGCCAGGCCGATATCGCCCAGGCCCTTCATCAGGTCCTCGGTCTCGATGTCCTTGTTGCCGCTCAGCGTGAGCTGGTTGATGGCGGGGCGCTCGGTCACCGACACCACCAGGATGTCGCCCTGGCGCCCCACTTCCACGTCCTCGAAGAACCCGGTCTTGTACAGCGCCCGGATCGCCTCACCCACCTCGGGCTGGCCGACGGTGTCGCCGCGCTCGATCGGCAGGTAGGTGAAGACCGTACCGGCGGAGATGCGCTGCAGGCCATCTACGCGGATGTCGCTGACGGTGAAGGGTGCGACCGGGCCGGCCGTGGAGACCTGCGCCGTGGCGGTCAGCATCGGGGCGGAAGTCAACGCCGATGCGAGGGCGATGGCGAGCAGGTGGCGGGAAAGGGGTCGCGTCATCTTCACTTCCGGTTGGGAAACTTGCGACACCCGCACATGCGGGCGCCGGTTCTGCAGGCAGGGAGGAGGTGGGAGGCAGGCAGGGCCGACATCAGCGCACCAGGTTGTTGATGATGTCGTTGTAGAACGCCAGGCCCATGAGCCCCACGATCAGCGCAAGGCCGACGTATTGCCCTGCCGCCATGGCGCGCTCGCTCACCGGGCTGCCCTTGACCAGCTCGATAAGGTAATACAGCAGGTGACCGCCGTCCAAGATCGGGATCGGCAGGAGGTTCAGGATGCCCAGGCTGAGCGAGAGCATCGCCAGCAGCGAGAGGTACCACGCCGCGCCTTGTCCGGCATAGGCGTTGGCCGCGCGGGCGATGGTGACCGGGCCCGCCACGGTGTTCTCCACTTCCACCCGGCCGGTGAACGCGCGACCGATCATGGCGAACAGTTCGCGGCCCTGGTGCGCGGTTTCGGCCAGCGCGGCGGGGAGTGCGGCCGCTGGCCCGTATCGCAGTTCGGCATCCATTTCAGGCAGGCTGGCGCGGGCCGAGGTGATGCCCAGCGCCCAGTAGGGCTCGCCGTCGTCGGGCTGGATACGCGTAGGTGCCAGCTCGAGCGCCAGCCGCTCGCCGTCGCGCAGGACCTCGACCATGCCGGTCCCGCCTTCTTCGCCCCAGGCTTCGACCGCGGGGCCGATGTCCGTCCATGCCTGGACCGGGCGGCCGTCGACCGCGGTGATGATGTCGCCCTCGGCCAGGACGCCCCAGGCGGCGGTATCCGGTGCTACCCGGCCCACCAGCGCGGGTGCCAGCAGGTGTCGGGGCACCAGGCCTGCGGCATTCACGGCGCGCCTTTCGTCGATCTGCGCGGGCAGGTTGGACAGCGCCAGCGTGCGGGTGGTCGCCTCGCCGTCGGCGGTACGGATGTGCAGACGGGTGTCGGCGCGGTCCAGGGCGGCGGGGATGATGGCGAGCTGGACCTCGCTCCAGGTCGGCGTTTCGCGCTCGCCGACGGCCAGGATGGTGTCGCCACGCTGGAGCCCGGCCTCGGCCGCGATACCCTCCGCTTGGCCTACCACGGGGGCGTAGTCGGGCCGGCCGATCACGAACATCGCCCAGAACAGCGCCACGCAGAGCAGCAGGTTGGCGATGGGGCCGGCCGCGACAATGGCGATGCGCTTCCACACCGATTGACGGTTGAAGGCCAGGTCGACCTGTTCCGGTGGGACCGGGGCCTCCCGCTCGTCCAGCATCTTCACGTAGCCACCCAGCGGGATCGCGGCGACCTGGAACACGGTGCCATTGCGCGCGCGGCGCGACCACAGCGGCTTGCCGAAGCCCACGGAGAACTTCAGCACGCGCACGCCGCTGCGCCGCGCGACCCAGTAGTGGCCGAACTCGTGGAAGGTGACGAGCAGCCCCAGACTGACGATCAGCCACCAGATCGACCCGAGCAGTTCAGTCATGGGAGGTGGTCCGGGGGAGGGCGGTGGGCGTCTTCATGTGGTCTGGTGGCGGGCAATGGCTTGCCCGCTCAAGGCCCGCGCCTCGGCGTCGGCCTCGTGCAGGGCAGCCAGTGAGACCGCGGAAACCGGCGGAAGTGCCGAGAGCGTCTCTTCGACCAGCCGCGGAATCGACAGGAACCCGATCCGCCGTTCCAGGAACGCGTCGACCGCGACCTCGTTGGCGGCATTGAGCACGGCCGGCGCGGTACCACCAGCGGCGAGTGCCTCGAAGGCCAGGCGCAGGCAGGGGAATGTCTCCAGGTCCGGTGGTTCGAACTCGAGCCGGCCGCCTTCGGCCAGCAGGTCCAGGCCCGACACCCCGGATTCGATGCGTTCGGGCCAGCCGAAGCCCACGGCAAGGGAGGTGCGCATGTCCGGCAGGCCGAGCTGGGCGAGGGTGGAGCCATCCACGAACTCGACCAGCGAATGCACCAGGCTCTGCGGGTGGACCAGGACGTCGATGCGGCCGCCGTCCACGCCGAACAGGTGGTGGGCCTCGATCACCTCCAGCCCCTTGTTCATCAGGGTCGCCGAGTCGACCGAGATCTTCCGGCCCATCGACCACTTGGGGTGGGCCACGGCCTGCTCGACGGTGACGTCGGCAAGCGACTCGCGTGAGCGGCCGCGGAACGGGCCACCCGAGGCGGTCAGGATGATCCGGCGAAGCCCGCTGCGGGCGGCGGCGTCCGGCAGGCACTGGAAGATGGCGTTGTGCTCGCTGTCGATCGGCACGACGGTGGCACCGCCTTCGCGCGCCGCGGCCATAAACAACTCGCCAGCCAGCACCAGCGACTCCTTGTTGGCCAGCAGCAGGCGCTTTCCGCTGCGTGCGGCAGCAAGGGTGGAAGGCAGGCCGGCGGCGCCCACGATGGCCGCCACCACGGTGTCGCATGCGTCGCTTGAGGCCAAGGCTTCGATGGCACCGGCGCCAGCGTGGGCACGGGTATCGAGCCGTGCCTCCGACAAGCCGCTGCGCAATGCCTCCAGTGCCCCCTCATCGGCAATGACGGCGTGGTCCGGCCGGTGCTTGCGGCACAGCTCGACCAGTCCCGGCACGTCGCGCCCGGCGGCAAGCACGCTGGCCCTAAGCTCCGAAGGGTGGCGGGCGATCACATCCAGCGCGGAGGCGCCGATCGATCCGGTGGCGCCAAGGACGGCGACCTCACGCATGGGACACCATCGGCGACATCAGAAACCCAGGACGGCCTTGGCGAGGGCGAACGCGGGCAGTGCGGCCAGGACACCGTCCAGCCGGTCCAGCACGCCGCCATGTCCCGGTATCAGGTGCCCCGAGTCCTTCACCCCTGCGTGGCGCTTGAGCAGGCTCTCGAACAGGTCGCCGACCACGGAAAACAGGCCGGCGATCAGCGCCGCGGCGGCGATGGCCGGCAACTGGGCGGCACCCGCGCCGGTCAGCAGCGCGAACCCGAGGCCCGCCAGCACCGCGACCGCCAGCCCGCCGAGCAGGCCCTCGACCGTCTTGTTGGGGCTGATCTGGGGCGACAGCTTGCGGCGCCCGAACTTGCGGCCGACGAAGTAGGCACCGGTGTCGGCTGCCCAGACGATCATCAGCGCCGTCAGCAGCCACAGGTGGCCCTTGGGAACGCCGGGGATGATGCTGGCAGTGGCGTCGCTGGCGTGGAGCCAGCCCAGCGCGCACCAGGCCGGAATCACCGCAAGCGCGCCCGCGGCGAGCTTGAACACCCGGGCGTGGGTGTCATGGTCGCTGGCGAACCGGTGCCGGCCCAGCCAGAACAGGGCCAGCAACCACCAGACCACGCCGATCACGGTCATCAGCTGGAACAGGACGAAGGTGAACCCGCTGGGTGCCCGCGACGCCCACACCATGGTGACCATCAGGGCCAGGTGGGCGACCAGCAGGACCGCCCGGGCGAGGGTGTCCTCGATGTCGGCCAGGTCGAACCACTCCCACAGCCCCATCAGGAAGACGATGGCCGCCAGGGCCATCATCCAGTCGGTGGGCAGCAGCAGGATTGCGGCAATCGCAACCGGGGCCATCACCAGGGCGGCGAGCAGGCGTGTCTGGGTCATGCAGTCTTCTCGTCGGGGTGGGCGACCTGGGCGCCGGTGAGGCCGAACCGGCGCTCGCGGCCGACATAGTGGTCCAGTGCGCTTTGAAGTGTCGCCGCATCCAGTTCCGGCCACAACAGATCGGTGAACCAGAGCTCGGTATAGGCCAGCTGCCACAGCAGGAAGTTGCTGATGCGCATCTCGCCGCCGGTGCGGATGAACAGGTCGGGCGGCGGCAGGTCGGCCAGCGCCATGCGCGAGCCCATCATGGCCTCGTCGATGTCCGCTGGCGCGAGCTTCCCGGCCGCCACGTCCTCGGCCAGGGACCGGGCCGCACGGGTGATGTCCCACTGGCCGCCGTAGCTGGCGGCGATGTTCAGTTGCAGACCGTCCGTGTTGCCGGCGGTCAGGGCCTCGGCATGGTCCATCCGGCGCACGATGGCCTCGTCGAACCGGCTGCGGTCGCCGATGAAGCGTACCCGCGCGCCGCGCCGGTGCAGCTCGTCCACCTCGCGCTCAAGCGCATTCATGAACAGCTTCATGAGCGCGCCGACCTCATCCTGCGGCCGTCCCCAGTTCTCGCTGGAAAAGGCGAAGAGGGTCAGGGCGCCGATGCCGCGCTCGATGCAGAAGTCGATGCAGACGTTGACCGCACGCGCACCGGCGCGATGGCCGATGACGCGTGGGCGACGGCGCTTCTCGGCCCAGCGGCCGTTGCCATCCATGATGATGGCGAGGTGGCGCGGGACGCGGTCGGTACTGGCGGGCGCCGGTGCCATCGTGGGGAAGCGCGTTGCGGTCAAACCGCCATCAATTCCTGTTCCTTGGCCTTGACCACCTCGTCCACGCCCTTGATGGCATCGTCGGTGACCTTCTGGATCTCGTCCTCGCTGCGGCGCACGTCGTCCTCGGATGCCTGCTTGTCCTTCAGCAGTTCCTTCACCTGGTGGTTGGCGTCGCGGCGGATGTTGCGGATGGCGACCTTGGCGTTCTCGCCTTCGGCGTGCACGTGCTTGGACAGCTCCTTGCGCCGCTCTTCGGTGAGTGCGGGCAGGTTGATGCGGATCACGGTGCCGGCGGTATTGGGGGTCAGCCCCAGGTCGGAGTTGATGATGGCCTTCTCGACCGCCGCCACCATGGGCTTCTCCCACGGGGTGATGGTCAGGGAGCGGGCATCGGTCACGGCGACGCTGGCCACCTGCGTCAGCGGCATCTCCGAGCCGTAGTAGCTGACCTTGATGCTGTCCACCAGGGCCGTCGAAGCGCGCCCGGTGCGGACCTTGGTCAGGTCCTGCCGCAGCGCCTCGATACTCTTGTTCATGCGGGTCTGGGCGTCTTTCTTGATCTCGTTGAGCATCGCCGGCTCCGATCCTGTGCGGTAATCGCGGAAGTATAGCGAACCGGGTGCCGGCGGCGCCCCGCGGGATGCGGGTGAGGATAGGGATGCAGATGTTGGGTCAGTGCCCGTGCGGGGCGCGGTCGTGCAGGTCGTGTTCACAGGAGCGCCCATGCTCGACCTGCAAGGTCGGATGGTTGATGCCGAAACGCCGGTCGAGCTCGCGGTTGAGCTCGTCGAGGAAGTGGTCGTGGTCCCCGCTGTCGGGCCGGACCAGGTGCGCGGTCATGGCGATCTCGCCGGCACCGAGCGACCAGATGTGGATGTGGTGCACGGCCGAGACGCCGGGGCGGGTTTCGATGAACTTCCTGACGGCGGCCTGGTCGATCGCGCGGGGAACCGCATCCATGGCCGCGGCGAAGCTTTCGCGCAGCAGCGCGAAGGCCCCGACCGCCACCACGATGCCGACCAGCAGCGCGGTCGCCGGATCCAGCCAGGACCAGCCCAGCCACCAGATCCCGACGCCCGCCAGCACCGCCGCCAGCGAGACGGCCGCGTCGGCCATCAGGTGCAGGAAGGCGCCCCTTCGGTTGAGGTCATGCGAGTGGCCCTCGCGCATGAACCAGGCCGAGCCGAGGTTCACCGCGATGCCGATCGAGGCCACGATGATGACCGGGAGACCCGGGATCTCCGGCGGCTCGCTGAACCTGCGGACTGCTTCCCAGGCGAGCGCACCGGAGAACGCCACGAGCAGTGCGGCGTTCGCCAGCGGCGAGAGCAGGGTGGCCCGCCGCCACCCGTAGGTATGGCGTGCGGTTGGTGCGCGCCGGGCGATTACCGCCGCGCCCCAGGCCAATGCCAGGCCGAGCACGTCGCCGAGGTTGTGCAGCGCATCCGATATCAGCGCCAGCGAATTGGTGGCAAAGCCGTATCCGGCTTCGAGGACCGTATATGCCAGGTTGACCAGGGTGACGATTGCGAACGCGCGCGTGCCGTGGCTGTGCGAGTGGTCGTGCGAATGCATGTCGCGATCCTGCCATGCGTCAGCGTCGGGACACTATTACGTGCTGCTGGCACGTGTTCGCCAGAGGACCGTCTTTTGTAGGAGCGGCTTCAGCCGCGATCGAACAAGCGTACGCCCGCGCCGACTCCACGATCGCGGCTGAAGCCGCTCCTACAAAGGCATCGGCCTGCGCCGGACGCCTCAGTTGCGGCCCTGCACCAGCGTGCCGATGTCTTCGCCGCCGAGGATGCGCAGCAGCTCACCGGGCTGGCTCATGTCGAAGATGCGCAGCGGCAGGTCGCTGTCGCGGGCGAGTGCGAATGCGGCGGTATCCATCACCTGCAGGTCGCGGGCGATGACCTCGTCGTAGGTGAGCCGGTCGAAGCGCACCGCATCGGCATGCTTCTGCGGATCCTTGTCGTACACGCCGTCGACCTTGGTGGCCTTGAGCAGCAGGTCGGCGCCGATCTCGATGGCCCGCAGCGCCGCACCCGAATCGGTGGTGAAGAAGGGGCTGCCGACGCCGGCGGCGAAGATCACCAGGCGGCCTTTTTCGAGGTGGCGAATGGCACGGCGGCGGATGTAGTCCTCGCAGACGTCGTTGATCTTGATGGCGCTCATCACCCGGGCCTTGGCGCCCAGCTTTTCCAGCGCGTCCTGCATCGCCAGCGCGTTGATCACCGTCGCCAGCATGCCCATCTGGTCGCCGGTGACGCGGTCCATGCCGCCGGCTGCCAGGCCCGCGCCGCGGAAGATGTTGCCGCCGCCGATCACCAGCGCGATCTCCGCGCCCGCCTGCTGCGCCTCGATCACCTCGCGCGCGAGCCGGTGGATGACCTTGGGATCGATCCCGTAGTCCTCGTCCCCCATCAACGCCTCACCGGAAAGCTTCAGGAGGATGCGGCGATAGGCGAGCTGGGGCATGGGGGTCTCTTGGAGTGGGCAAACGGACGAATTGTACGGCAACGGGAAAACACCGGGCTCTGGATCACCAATGTCGCGCCTGCGCCAGTGCCAATTTATTGCAGGACTTGGCGGAGCACTATTTCATGAAATCCGCAAGCGTGAAGGGTGGGTGAAATTGCCATTAGAACGTGATGCACGTCACAGATCAAAGTAAACATTCCCTGACCGGGTTGTTAGGAGGCCGTGACAAAAGTAATAGTCGGCCGGCCGGTAGGCACCCATTCGACCCTTGGTAAGGAGTGACCAGTGTCCAGAAGAACCATCTCGCGCGGGATGGCCGGAGCGCGTTGACAGTCGCGCTCGGCCTTTGTTTCGTTTCAGGAGTCCAGGCACAGTCCAACGCAGCCGGATCCATCTTCGGCACGACCGGCCAGCCCGGTACCACCATCGTCATCCGAAATACCGACACCGGTTTGACGCGGGAGATCACAGCTGACGCCAGTGGCAGGTACTCCGCTACCGCGCTTCCTACCGGACGGTATACGGTCACCCTGCAACGGGACGGAGAGGCGGTCGCTTCACGCGAAGACGTGCAGGTGACGCTTGGCGGGGGCCGCGAAGTCTCCTTCGCGTCGACTTCGGCGACGCCTGGTGACGCGACCACGCTGGATCGCATCGTGGTTACTGGCACGTCCTCTTCTGCCTTCATCGACGTGTCTTCCACCGACACGCGAACGACCTTCACCTCCGAGCAGCTCGACAAGCTGCCTGTGGGCCGGAGCATCGAGTCGGTCGCACTGTTGGCTCCCGGCGTGGTCCAGGCGGACTCCCGCTATCCGGGAACGGCCTCCTTCGGCGGATCGGCTGCTTCGGAGAATGCCTTCTACATCAATGGTTATGCGGTCACTAATCCGCTAACGAATCTCGGCTCCAGTTCGCTTCCGTTCGATGGCATCTCGCAGATGCAGGTCATCACGGGCGGCTACGGTGCCGAGTTCGGTCGCGCTACCGGTGGCGTGGTGAACATCGTCACCAAACGCGGTAGCAACGAGTGGGAGTTCGGTGGCCTGTTGACCTACCGCCCGGATTCGCTCCGAGCCGACCCGAAGAACATTATCTATCCCGATAACGGTACGGCCAACGACGGGCTCATCTACCAGAGGCGGGACGAGAACGAGATCGGCTCGTGGAGCTATGGCGTCTATGCCGGCGGTCCGATTATCCAGGACCGGCTGTTCCTGTACGCCTCCGGCGAGATCGAGCAGGAGGAGGAGACATGGATTGCCGCGCGGCCCGGCGGTGCGACCAACGGTTATCGCGAGTACCAGTACGACACGCCCCGCTGGATGGCGAAACTGGACTGGTACATCACTGACGACCACCTGCTGGAGTTCACGGCCGTTTCCGACATCGAGAAGGAAACCGTGGACTATTTCCCCTACACGTATGAAGCGGGCACCAACGATTTCGAAAGGGGGTTCGAGAAAACCGGTGGCTACTATTACGAAGATGGTGGTGACCTCTACATCGCCAAGTACACCGGGTACCTCACGGACAACCTGACGCTGACGGCACTGTATGGCCAGCACGATCAGGAACACATCGCCATCCCGTTCGGCTACGACCCCAGCGAAGTCTATGTGAGTGACAGCCGCTCGGTGGCGGACCCGGTGCAACGGGGCACATACGCCCAGCTGGCCTTCCCCGATGCGTTCGACGAGACCGAGGGCGGGCGTATCGACGTCGAGTGGCAAGTCGGCGACCACTCGCTTCGCCTCGGCTATGACCGACAGGATTCCACGTCTCGTGCGGGCGAGCAGACTTCGGGTCCCGGCTACCGCTGGATCTATTCGACCTGTGGGCCGGGCCAGGAAGGTGAGGGCATTGACGGTGGCGGCGGAGCGGTCTGCCCCGGCGGCAACGGCGACTATGTTTCGCAGTACATCTACGCAAATGGCGGAACGTTCACCGTCGAACAGTCGGCCTACTATCTCGAGGATCGCTGGCAGATCAACGACAACTGGCTGTTGACGCTCGGCTTGCGCAACGAGGGCTTCGAGAACTTCAACGCCGACGGTGAGACCTACGCCGAGCAGAAGGACCAGTGGGCACCCCGGCTGGGCGTGAGTTGGGATGTCTTCGGTGACTCGACGTTCAAAGTGTTCGCCAATGCGGGCCGTTATCACCTGGCAATGCCGAACAATGTCGCGCTGCGCGGCGCTGCCGGATCGCTGTATACCAATGAGTACTTTGCCTTCACGGACATCGATCCGGAGACAGGCGAACCCATCGGGCTGACCCCCTTGGGTGATGGCCCCTATTCATCCAACCGCGAGTACGGTCAGGCCCCCGACCCCGATTCGGTGACGGCAACGGATCTGGACTCGCACTACCAGGATGAGTTTGTCCTTGGTTTCGAGAAGCAACTGACCGATAGCATCAACGTTGGCGCACGCTATGTGCACCGCGACCTGAAGGCCGCGATCGACGACATGTGTGACTACAGGCCCGCATACAACTGGGCCATCGAGCAGGGCATGTCCGAGGACATGGCCGGCCAGCTCGGCAATGAGCTCGCCTCCTGCCGGCTGTTCAATCCAGGTGAGGCCAATACCTTCATGTTGGACGACGGTACGGGTCAGCTGATCGAGGTTCCGCTGACTGCAGAGGACCTGGGTTTCCCGCAGCTCAAGCGCATGTACCAGGGCATCGACTTCTTCGTCGAGCGTCCGTTCGATGGCAAGTGGTACGGGCGCGTCGACTACACGTTGTCCCGTAATTACGGCAACGCCGAAGGCCAGTTGAAGTCCGACGTCGGGCAGGGCGATGTGTCCCAGACCATGGACTGGGACCACCCGGAGCTGATGGAGTACGCGGAAGGCTATCTGCCGAACGACCGGCGCCATTACATCAAGGCCTACGGCTTCTATCAGCTCAACCCCGAGTGGCGCGTCTCGGCGACGGTGACCCTGCAGTCCGGGCGCCCGAAGAACTGCACGGGCTACTATCCGGACACGCCGGAGAACCAGGACTTCATCGAGAACTATTCGTACGGTGGTCCCTACTACCACTATTGCGATGGGGAGCCGGTGGCGCGCGGTACGAGCGGTCGCCTGCCTTGGACCAACAAGCTCGATCTCGGCGTTGCCTATTCGCCGGACTGGGCGGGCAATGCGCTCGAGTTCTCCGTTGACGTGTTCAACGTGTTCGATGAGCAGGAAGCGCAGAGCATCGTCGAGTATGGCGAACTGGGCGGACCGAGCGTTCCCTACGCCCATACCAACCGCGTGCTGAGCTATTCGGCTCCGCGCAGCGTCCGCTTCGCACTTCGCTACGACTTCTAGGGCGCCAAGTGGGGAGGCGATGGCCTCCCCACGCTTCCCGATTCTCTCTCTTCCAGGCCGCCCTTTCGGGGGCGGCCTTTTTCTATGCACAGAAAAGGCCGGGGATCGCTCCGCGGCCTTTCTCGTATCTGCAAGGGCGGGTGGCTTACGCCAGGCCGGCCTGCTTCATGACTTCCGAAGCGAAGTCGTCGGTCTGCTTCTCGATGCCTTCGCCGACGGCGAGGCGGACGAAGCTGACGACTTCCGCGCCGGCGGCCTTCAGGGTCTGCTCGACGGTCTGGTTGGTGTCCAGCACGTACGGCTGGCCGGTGAGGCACAGCTCGTTGACGGTCTTGGCGACCTTGCCCGACACCATCTTCTCGAGGATCTCGGCCGGCTTGCCGGAATCCTTCACCTGCGCCATCGCGATTTCCTTCTCCTTCTCGACGAAGTCCGCCGGCACGTGGGCCGGGGAGACGTACGGAGGATTCATCGCGGCGATGTGCATCGCCAGACCGCGGGCCAGTTCGGCGTCGCCGCCCTTGAGCTCGACCAGCACGCCGATGCGGCCGCCGTGCACGTATGCCGCGACGGTGTTGCCGCTGTCGATGCGGGCCATGCGGCGAAGCTGCACGTTCTCGCCGACCTTAGCGACCAGGGCCGAACGGGCTTCTTCGAGCGTCTCACCGGAAGGCAGTTTGGTGGACTTCAGCGTGTCCACGTCGCCGGCCGACAGTGCGGCATTGGCGGCGGTCTCGGTGAACGCCATGAAGTTCTCGTCCTTGGCGACGAAGTCGGTCTCGGAGTTGATCTCGACCAGGACGGCCTTGCCGTCGGCCTGGGCAGCGGCAATGCGGCCCTCGGCGGCGACGCGGCTGGCCTTCTTGTCGGCCTTGGCCAGGCCCTGCTTGCGCAGCCACTCGGCCGACGCTTCGACGTCGCCGTTGTTCTCGGTGAGCGCCTTCTTGCACTCCATCATGCCGGCGCCGGTGCGCTCGCGCAGTTCCTTGACCAGGGAAGCGGTGATCTCTGCCATGGGGTTACCTCTAATATTGGATCTGCTGTAGGAGCGACGTGAGTCGCGACGCCGCGCAGTGCGGTTGCCGCGGTCGCGACTCACGTCGCTCCTACAGAAAAAGGGGGATACGGCCGCGCATGATGGCGCGGCCGCATTGCAGCGTTCTTACTCGGCGGCCGGGGCTTCGCTCTTGGCTTCGGCCGGGGCCTCTGCAGCCTTGGCCTCGTCGGCCTTCGGCTCTTCTGCCTTGGCCTCGACCTTGGCGTCGTCCTTCTTGGCAGCGGCCTTCTTCGCTGGCGCACGGCGCTGGCCCTTCTCGGCACCCGCTTCGCCCTCGTTGAAGTCCTCTTCGCGGACGCTGGCAGCCGACGGGGCGGCCGCCTTGCCTTCCAGGACGGCATCGGCGGCGGCACGCGCGTACAGCTGGATCGCGCGGATGGCGTCGTCGTTACCCGGGATGGCGTAGTCCACCAGGGCCGGGTCGTAGTTGGTGTCGACCACGGCAACGACCGGGATACCCAGGGTCTTGGCTTCCTTGATCGCGATGTCTTCGTGGCCGATGTCGATCACGAACAGCGCGTCGGGCAGGCGGTTCATTTCCTTGATGCCGCCCAGCGACGCCATCTTCTTGTCGCGCTCGCGGCGCATGGTCAGGACTTCGTGCTTGACCAGCTTCTCGAAGGTGCCATCGGTCTCGAACGCTTCCAGCTCCTTCAGGCGGCCGACGGACTTCTTGACCGTGGCGAAGTTGGTCAGCGTGCCGCCCAGCCAACGCTGGTTCATGTACGGCATGCCGCAACGCTCGGCTTCTTCCTTGATGGACTCGCGCGCGCTGCGCTTGGTGCCCAGGAACAGGATCATGCCGCGCTTCTGGGCGATGCCCGAGATGAAGTTCATCGCGTCGTTGAACAGCGGAACGGTCTTCTCGAGGTTGATGATGTGGATCTTGCCGCGGGCGCCGAAGATGTACGGGCCCATCTTCGGGTTCCAGTAGCGGGTCTGGTGGCCGAAGTGGACGCCGGCTTCCAGCATCTGGCGCATGGTGATCTGGGGCATTGCAGATAACTCCGATAGTGGAACCCTGGCCGCCGGGTAGGGTGGGGCGGCTGCCCGGGCACAGGGCTTGGGCATGGATTCCGGGGTTGGGCCTCCCTGCGGCTTCCGTGTCCGAACCTTCCATTGAAGGCACCCCGGCACGGGTTGTGGCAGCAGGTGTGTATTCGCCGGTGACGCCCGGCGTGGGCGGTGCAGGGAGCGATAGCTCCATTCAACTCGCTAAGTATACCGGGCGGATGCGGGATAGCAATTGCGGATGACTGCCGCTTTGTCATCGGAGTGGGAAGCGCTTAGGGCCGCTGCATAGCGATGCTTGAGGGAGCTGGTCAAAGTGTGGTAATTGGACTCTGCGGCGATCCGCCGCGACAGATGGATCTGAAGATGAAGAAGATCGGAACGATTTTGGCTCTCTCCCTCCTTGCTTCGGTGCCCGCTTTTGCGTCCGACCGTGACAACGAGCGCGATGAGATCGTTGTCTCCTACGACGAAGCCAGGGGCGAATACGTCGTGATCGCGGGGGACAAGAAGGATGAGCGCGACGGCAAGAAGGGCGAAAAGGCTGAGCCTCCGATGAACACCTCCTCTGACTGGTGGGGCTCCTGCAACCTGGTCACGGGTATCTGCTACAAGAACTGATCATCCGGTACGCTTCGTGGCGGCGGACTAGGATCTGCCGCCACGTTTGTTTTCCCTGCGCGGTCGAGTCGGGCAGTCGTTGGCCTTGCGCTCCGGCAAATCGCCGTCATCTGCTCCGTTGCGCCAAAAGGTTTGTGGTTAGGGGATAATCGCCGGATGGCAATTACCCTGAAAACACCCGAAGAAATCGAAAAGATGCGCATCGCCGGCCGCCTCGCCGCCGAAGTGCTCCAGGTGGTCGCGCCGCACGTCAAGCCCGGCGTCAGCACCGAGGAACTGGACCGCATCTGCCACGACCACATCATCAACGTGCAGAAGGCGACGCCCGCCAACGTGGGCTACAAGGGCTATCCCAAGACCGTCTGCACGTCGGTCAACAACGTGATCTGCCACGGTATCCCCAGTGAATCGAAGGTCCTGAAGGACGGCGACATCGTCAACATCGACGTGACCGTCATCAAGGACGGCTGGCACGGCGACACCAGCCGCATGTACGTGGCCGGTACCCCGTCGGTATTGGCCAAGCGCCTCATCGACGTGACCCGCGAAGCCATGTTCCGGGGTATCCGGACGGTGAAGCCGGGGGCGACCCTGGGCGACGTCGGCGCCGCGATCCAGCAGTACGCCGAGTCCGAGCGCTTCAGCGTGGTGCGGGAGTATTGCGGCCACGGCATCGGCAAGGTCTACCACGATGAGCCGCAGGTCCTGCACTACGGCAACCCGGGCGAAGGCGTGGTGCTGAAGCCGGGCATGACCTTCACCATTGAGCCGATGATCAATGCGGGCAAGCGCCACACGCGGGTGCTCCCGGATGGCTGGACGGTGGTGACCAAGGACCGCAGCCTGTCGGCGCAGTGGGAGCACACCGTGCTGGTCACCGACGATGGGGTGGAAATCCTCACCCGCCTGCCGGGTGACGACAACGACCTATGACTGATCCGGAGCCTGCCGCCGGTACGGCCGGGACACCCGTAGGCGACGAGCAGGCCGCGGCGCGGCAGGACGCGGCCTGGGCCGGCAATGCGCGGGAGGAGCTGGCAGCGGCCGATGAAGGCTACGCCCGGCGCTTCGACGCCGATGCCGACATCGACCGCCTGCTGGCCGAGCGCGCGGCCGCGGTCGACCTGGTGGTGCAGGCGGCCTGGCAGCGTTGCATCCCGCCGGAAGCCGAGCTGGCCCTGTTCGCGGTGGGCGGCTACGGACGCGGCGAGCTGTACCCGCAATCGGACATCGACCTGCTGGTGATGGCCGCCCCCAGGGATTCGGCGACCCATGCCGAATCGCTGGCACGGTTCTTCGCGATCCTGTGGGACTCGGGGCTGCCGGTGGGCCACGCGGTGCGATCGCTGGAGCAGTGCACGGAGGCGGCGATCGAGGACATCACCGTGCTGACGGCGCTGCTGGAGGCCCGTCCGCTGGCCGCCAACGAGCACGAGCGCCGGGAGCTGCAGGGCGCGGTGTCGCCACGGCTGGTCTGGCCACCGCAGCAGTTCTTCGAGGCCAAGCGCGCCGAGCTGCACGAGCGCCACGCCCGTTTCGACGACACCGCCGACAACCTGGAGCCCAACCTGAAGGAGGGGCCGGGCGGGCTGCGCGACGTGCAGACCCTCAACTGGATGGCACTGCGCATCATCGGCACCGCGGACATGGAGTCGCTGGTGGCGTTCGGCCAGCTGGGCGCCGACGAGGTGGCCACCCTGGAACGGGAGCGCCGTGCGCTGGCCCGCCTGCGCTATGGCCTGCACCTGGTGGCCGGCAAGCGCGAAGAGCGGCTGAGGTTCGACTACCAGAAGTTGCTGGCTGCACGCCTCGGGTTCCAGGACAGCGGCAATACGCTGGCCGTCGAGCAGATGATGCAGGGCTTCTACCGCAACGCGGCGCTGGTGCTGCGCATCGGTGAGCGGCTGCTGCAGCGCTTCGAGGAGCAACTGGAAGGCGAGGCCGAGCCGCAGCCCCTGGACGACCTGTTCGAACTGCGTCGCGGCTACCTGGCGGCGCGTGACCCCGAATGGCCGCGCAACCCGTCCGAGATCCTGTCGCTGTTCTCCACCTGGGCGGCCCGCGGCGAGCTCAGCGGCCTGCATTCGCATACCGCCCGCGCCCTGGCCGAGGCGCTGCCGCGCTTCCCCGATTACGCCAACGCCGAGCCGGCGCTGCAGGTGCAGTTCCTGGGCCTGCTGCGCGGGCTGCAGCCGGTACGCACCCTGACCCGCATGGCCCGGCTCGGCGTGCTGGGGCGCTGGATCCCTGCTTTCCTCAAGGTGTCGGGGCGGATGCAGTTCGACCTGTTCCACGTCTACACGGTCGACCAGCACACCCTGGCGGTACTGAAGAACATCGCGTCGTTCGCTTCGCCTTCTTCGGCCGAACGGTTCGCGCTGGCCCACCAGGTCTGGCCGCGGCTGCGCAAGCCCGAACTGCTGCTGCTCGCCGGCCTGTTCCATGACATCGCCAAGGGCCGTGGTGGCGACCATTCCGACCTGGGCGCACGCGACGCGCGCATGTTCTGCGACACCCTCGGCATGTCCGAGGCCGATGCGTCGCTGGTCGAGTGGCTGGTGCGCAGGCACCTGTTGATGTCGATGACGGCGCAGAAGCAGGACATCGCCGATCCGGACGTGATCCACCGGTTCGCGACCGAGGTGGCCGATCGCGACCGCCTGGACCACCTCTACCTGTTGACCTGCGCAGACATCGCCGGCACCTCGCCCAAGCTGTGGAACGCGTGGAAGGACCGATTGCTCGCCGACCTCTATACCGCCACCCGCCTGGCGCTGAGGCGTGGCCTGGAGCATCCGCTGGCCGCCGACGAGCGCAGCCAGGAGACACAGGCCGCCGTGCGCGGGACGCTGGAGAGCCACGGCCTGGAAGCGTCCGAGGTCGACGCCTTGTTCGCGCGCATGCCGGCGGTCGGTTTCCAGCGCGGGCGTGCCGACCAGTTGGCCTGGCAGGCGGTGTCGCTGCGGGACCTGCCGGTGGGGGCATCGCGGGTCAGGGTGCGCCCGGTGGCGGCGCATGCCGGGGCACTCGAAGTGTTCGTGCATGCGCCCGATGCCGACGGGCTGTTCGCTGCGATCGTCGCCACCCTGGACCGCGCCGGGCTGGCCATCCAGCAGGCGCGGGTGCTGGACGGACCGTCGGGCACCATCTTCGACACCTTCGAAGTCATCCCGTCCGACCCGCGCCGGGCGCCGGTGCCCGAGGATGTGGAGCAACGCCTCGAGCAGGTGCTGGCCGGTCCGCTGGACGACATACGTCCCCCGCGCCGCACCCTTCCTCGGCACCTGCGGCACTTCCGCATCCCGCCCCGGATCGGCTTCGACCAAGCCGATGGCGGGCGTACCACGTTGAGCCTGGTCTGCACCGATCGCCCGGGCCTGCTGGCCGACGTGGCCCAGGCGCTGCGTGCCCAGCGGTTGCGGGTGCATGACGCCCGCATCGCCACCTTCGGCGAGCGCGCCGAAGACGTGTTCCAGATCACCGCCACCGACGACGCCGGCCGCAACGGCCCGCTCGACGAGGCACACCAGCAGGCCCTGAGCGACGCGTTGCTCGCCTGCATCGAAGGAGAGAACAAGTGAGTCCTGCCAAGAAGGTCACCAAGAAGGCCGCGAAGAAGACCGCCAGGCCCGTCGCCACCCGCAAACCCGCTGTCGAGGTGCCCGTGGCCGACGAGCTCAAGGTCGTCATCGACAGTGCCTTCGACCGTCGCACCACGCTGACCCCCGAGGAGATGGAAGGTTCGACCCGCCCGGCGGTGGAGCGGGTGATCGATGGCATCGAGAGCGGCGAGTTCCGCGTCGCCGAGCCGGACGGCCGCGGCGGCTGGCAGGTCAACGAGTGGCTGAAGAAGGCGGTGCTGCTGTACTTCCGCACGCAGGACATGGAAGTGGTGGAGGCCGATCCCGCACCGTACTGGGACAAGATTCCGGCGCGGTTCGCTGAATTCGACGAAGCGGCCTTCCGCCAGCTCGGTGCGCGCGTGGTGCCCGGTGCGCTGGTACGGCGTGGCGCGCACATCGGCAAGGACGTCGTGTTGATGCCCAGCTTCGTCAACATCGGCGCGCACGTGGGTGAAGGCACGATGGTGGACACCTGGGCGACCGTGGGCTCCTGCGCCCAGGTCGGGAAGCATTGCCATCTGTCGGGCGGCGCCGGGATCGGCGGCGTGCTCGAACCGCTGCAGGCCACCCCGACCATCATCGAGGATCACTGCTTCATCGGCGCCCGCTCGGAGGTGGTGGAGGGCGTCATCGTCGGCCACCACAGCGTGATCGGCATGGGCGTCTTCCTGGGCCAGAGCACGCGCATCTACGACCGTGCCACCGGCGAGGTCAGCTATGGGCGGATCCCGCCGTACAGCGTGGTGGTGTCGGGGCAGCTTCCCTCCAAGGATGGGTCGCACTCGTTGTACTGCGCGGTGATCGTCAAGCAGGTTGACGCCCGCACGCGGTCCAAGACCAGCATCAACGACCTGCTGCGCGGTCTGGCGGAGTGACCATGGCGACGAAGATCTACGGGCTCGCGAACTGCGATACCTGCAGGAAGGCGCGCAAGTGGCTGGACCGGTTCGGGATCGAGCACGAATTCATCGACTACCGCGAACACCGGCAGGACCCGGAGACACTGGTCGGCTGGAAGGACCGGCTCGGTGGCTGGGATTCGATGGTCAACAAGTCATCGACCACCTGGCGTCAGTTGCCGGAGCATCGCAAGGCGCCCGGGTCCGATGCCGAGTGGAAGCTGTTGCTGAAGGAGTACCCGCAGCTGATCCGTCGCCCGGTGGTGGTGACCGGCGACGGCGAGGTGACCCAGCGTTTCAGCGACAACGGGTTCAAGCAACGCTTCGGCGTGGGTTGATTTCATCCACGCCGACCCGGCGCGCCGTTGTAGGAGCGGCTTCAGCCGCGATCAGCCCATGGAGCGCCCGCGCCGACTCCACGATCGCGGCTGAAGCCGCTCCTACACGAGCAGGTAGTCTTCAACCATGTCCGACGTCCTCCAGCTCACCTGCGACCTGATCTCCCGGATGTCCGTCACTCCGGACGACGCTGGCTGCCAGGCGTTGATCGCCGAGCGGCTGCAAGCGGCCGGCTTCACCTGCGAACACCTGCGCTACGGCGCGGTCGACAACCTCTGGGCCACCCACGGCACAGAAGGCCCGACGCTGGTACTGCTCGGCCATACCGACGTCGTGCCACCCGGGCCACGTGAGGCGTGGAGCAGCGATCCTTTCGTGCCGGAGGTGCGCGATGGCGTGCTGTACGGGCGCGGCGCCGCCGACATGAAGGGCAGCGTGGCGGCCTTCGTGGTCGCTGCCGAGGCCTTCGTGGCGGTCCATCCGGAACACCCGGGCCGGCTCGCGCTGCTGCTGACCTCCGACGAAGAGGGCGACGCGATCGACGGCGTGCGCCGGGTCGCGCGCACGTTCGCCGAGCGCGAGGAGCGACTGGACTGGTGCGTCACCGGCGAGCCTTCTTCCACGGCGGTGCTGGGCGACCTTCTGCGCGTCGGCCGGCGCGGCAGCCTGACCGGTTCCCTGGTCGTGCGCGGCATCCAGGGGCATGTCGCCTACCCGGACAAGGCGCGCAACCCGGTGCACGAAGCGGCACCGGCACTGGCCGAGCTGGTGGCGAGGCAGTGGGACAGCGGCTACGAGACCTTCCCGCCGACCAGCCTGCAGATCAGCAACATCGAGGCCGGCACCGGCGCCAGCAACGTGATCCCCGGCGAGCTGCGCGTGCTGTTCAACCTGCGCTACAACCCGCACTGGGATGCCGTGCGGCTCGAGCAGGAGTGCGAGCGGATGCTGCGCTCGCACGGCCTCGACTTCCGGGTGGACTGGCATCGCAGTGGCGAGCCCTTCCACACGCCGGAAGGGAAGCTGCGATCGGTTGCGCGCGAGGTGCTGGCGGCGCATGCGGGCAAGGCGCCGGAAGAGAGCACCGGCGGCGGCACCTCTGATGCCCGCTTCATCGCCCCCCTCGGCGCCCAGTGCATCGAAGTCGGCCCGGTCAATGCCAGCATCCACCAGGTCGACGAGCACGTCCGTCTCGCCGATCTCGAAGCGCTGCCCGGCCTCTACCTCACCCTCATCGAACGCCTGCTGCTCTCCGACGGCGCCGCATGATCCGGCGACCGGCGCCGCCGACCACCTGCTGCCGTCCCTGCCCCCCCTGTAGGAGCGACGTAAGTCGCGACCGCCATATCCCGCCCCTGTAGGAGCGGCTTCAGCCGCGATCTGACGGTGGGACGCCCGCGACGATTCCAGGATCGCGGCTGAAGCCGCTCCTACAAAGGCGCATCGGCCGCAGGCACGAGCTCCAACGTATGCCGTGCCTCCCCCGGCAGGAACGGACTCGCGCGCCCTGCGGCCCAGTCCGCATGCCCGGCCCCCCAGAACGGGGACAGCGGGTGGCCGCTCTGGCCGCCCGGCATGTGCACGATGCCGTCTTCCTCGTGACCTGGCGCCACCACCATCCGCTGGCTGGCCCCCATGGCAGGCGCCTGCACCCGTGGCATGTTCGAGTCGCCGGGCAGCGGCTCGTCGGGCATGCAGAGCAACGATCGCACCGGGCCGGGCAGGGCGGCGGACATCGGATGGCAGATGCGTGCGGTATTGCGCTCGCCCCACGTGCGCTGGGCCAGTGGGCCGGCCGCGGAAAGCTCGTCGGTGAGTTCTTCGGCGGCGTCTTCGAAAAGCGCTTGCCAGCTCTCGAATCGCGCCGGCAGGAGGTGCGCCGGCTGCTGCTCGACCAGCGGCCAGGCCACGCCTTCAAGCTGCGACAACGAAGGAGCAACGAAGTCGTCACCCAGCGCGGCGCGTGCCGGCGCCAGCAGGCCTTCGACGATCCGGTCGTGCACCGCCAGGCGCCAGCCGCGCACCAGCCGGTAGGAGACCGCATCCGTCGTGGCACGGCCCTCCCACTCCGCGGCGCTTTCGGCGAGCTCGCGCAGGGCAGGGCCGCCGGCGGATCCCTCACGTTGCAGCAGCCCCCACCAGCGCTCGAGGAACAGCGCCCGGTCATCGAGCTGGATGGCGAGCAGGTCGGCCTCGGTGAGCTCGTCCCGCGCGTAGAGGCCGTCCCGGATCTGCCGGGCGCGCGCGCCCAGGGCATAGCCGCCGTCGCCCACCTGCGCCAGCATCGGGCCGTCCACCACCCGGCTGTTGGCCGTCCACAGGCGGCCGTCGACGGGATCGATCACGGCTGGAGCGTCAGCCGTACTGATCGACCAGGGCTCGCATGCCGCGACGGCTTCCCCCGCAGTCTCCCGCCGGGCGCCACCTGCTTCGAACACCAGCGTGGACGCAGGGCAGGTTGCGCCACGCACGGGGGTCGGGCCCAGCAGTCGCCATGCGATCCGCCCGCTGCGATCGCCGATCAGCAGGTTCTGCGCGGGGATGGCCACTTCGTTGGCGGCATCCATCGCTTGTTCCAGCGATCCGACCCGCAGGAACTCGGCCAGCCCGAGCGTCAACGACCCGGGCAGGTGCGCCACCCAGCGCAGCGCAAGCGTGCTGCCGTCTTCCTCCCGGTGCAGGATCGGGCCCCACCGTGACTCTTCCACCTGCATCACCACGGGATCGCCGCCCTTTACTTCGATGAGCTCCCGATGCGTCTGGATGGGTTCGCAGGGTGCGGTGCACGGCGCCAGGTGCTGCCAGTCCAGGAAGTCGCCGTAGCTGTTGGTGAACCCCCAGGCGACGTGGCCGTTGCTGCCCACCACGAGCGCAGGCAGGCCCGGCAGAGTGAAACCTGCGGCATCGACCCGCCCGCCGGGGGCGGCGGCATCGGGGTAGCGCAGCCGGGCGCGGAACCAGATGTTGGGTGCCCGCAGGCCGAGGTGCATGTCGTCGGCGACGATCGCGCGGCCGTCCGCGGTGAGCCCGCCAGCGACGGCAAAGTTGTTGCTGCCGATGACCGGGGGCCGCGGCAGCGCCGGGTCGGCCGGGGCGTCGGCTGGCGCTGGCATCCGGCGCAGATCGAGCTCCGAGGATCCGGGAAGCACCGCATCGCCCCGCGCGGCGCCCATGATCGGAGCATCCCAGCTGCTCCCGTCGTGGGTCAGTAGCTCGAACAGGGCCGGCGGCACGTGCGGCTTGATCCGCCACAGCGCGAGCTCACGCGCATTGCTGGCGTCCTGCAGGTCGAAGTACATGGCGTAGCCCGCCAGGACCGAATCTTCGAGCGTCCACGGCCGCGGTTCGGTGCGCAGCAGCAGGTAGGGCCAGGGCTTCGCGTCGAGCGCCTCCAGACCTGCATTGACCCCTTGCACGTAGGCCTCGGCCATGGGGCGACGCCCGCCCAGTGCCGCTTCCAGGTGGGCCTCCACCCGGGCGCGAAGGCGGTGGATACGGTGGCTGCGGTCGGTCTCCACGGCCATCGGTCCGAACAGCCCGGCCAACTCGCCGGCCGCGGTCCGGCGCATCAGGTCCATCTCGAAGAAGCGTTCCTGCGCATGCACGTAGCCCAGTGCGCGCATCGCATCGGCCTCGCTGGCGGCATTGATCGTGGTGACGCCGCGCGCATCGCGCTCGACGGCGACGGGTGCTGCCAGCCCGGCAACGGGCAGGTTGCCATCCAGTACCGGCAGGCTCGCGCGGAGCAACAGCCATGTCGCCCCGGCCACCAGCACCAACAGCAGCACGATGGCCACCAGTCCCCGCCTGATCCACTTGACCATCGTCATGCCCCCGCGCCATTCCCCGTCCCGGAGCTTAGCCGAGCGGTGGCCGGTGCCGGGAGCCGCCCGCGTTGACTTGTTCAGACCGGTTGCCACGCGCCACCCCAAGGCGCAGGATCAGACCCATGAGCGCTTTCAACATCCGCAATCGCAATAACAACGCCAGCCTCCCGCAGGCCGGCGATTAGCGAGTCGTTCCCGCTCATCGAACCCCTGGCCTGCACTGCGAAGTGCGGGCCTTTTTTTTGCCCAAAGGAGTGCCCTGGAATGTGTTCGATACTCGGAATCTTCGACCTGGCCCCGGCGGACGACCTCGGCCGCCTGCGCCGGCTCGCCCTTGAACTGTCGCAGCGCCAGCGCCACCGTGGTCCGGACTGGAGCGGGGTGCATGTGGACGACGGCGCCATCCTGGTCCATGAGCGGCTCGCGATCGTCGACCCGGCCGGTGGCGCCCAGCCGCTGCGCTCGGCCGATGGCCAACTGGTCCTCGCGGTCAATGGGGAGATATACAACCATCGGGAACTCGAGGCGGCGCTGGTGCTGCCTTACGGATTCCAGACCGGATCGGACTGCGAGGTCATCAACGCGCTGTACCGGCAGGCGGCCGTCACCGGCGAATCGCCGGCGGAATGGCTGGACCGCCTCAACGGCATCTTCGCGTTTGCGCTGTGGGACCACGAGGAGCGGCGCGTGCTGATTGCCCGTGATCCGATGGGGGTCGTGCCGCTGTACTGGGGTCACGACGGCAACGGACGCCTGTGCGTGGCTTCGGAGATGAAGGCGCTGGCGGATGTCTGCAGCGACGTGGCGCAGTTCCCACCCGGCCACTTCTACGACAGCCGGGAAGGCAGGCTGCAGTGCTTCTACCACCGCGCCTGGCGCGATCATGACGCGACCATCGGCGTGGAGGTCTCGCCCGACGAGCTGCGCGAGGCCTTCGAGCGCGCCGTGCACCGGCAGATGATGAGCGACGTGCCGTACGGCGTCCTGCTGTCAGGCGGGCTGGACTCATCCCTGGTGGCCGCCTGCGCCGCACGTTTCGCCAAGTGCCGCATCGAGGAGGACGATCGAACTGAAGCCTGGTGGCCGCGGCTGCACTCCTTCGCGATTGGGCTGGAGGGGTCACCCGACCTTGCCGCCGCCGAGATCGCCGCCGAGGCACTGGGCACCGTGCACCATGGTTTCACCTACACGGTGGAGGAGGGGCTGGACGCGCTACCCGAGGTGATCCGCCACATCGAGACCTACGACGTCACCACCATCCGCGCCTCCACGCCGATGTACCTGCTGGCGCGGCGGATCAAGGCGATGGGCGTCAAGATGGTGCTGTCGGGCGAGGGCAGCGACGAGATCTTCGGCGGCTACCTGTACTTCCACAAGGCGCCGGATGCGCGGCAGTTCCACGAGGAACTGGTGCGAAAGCTCGATGCGCTGCACAACTACGACTGCCTGCGTGCCAACAAGTCGATGATGGCGTGGGGGGTCGAGCCCAGGGTGCCGTTCCTGGACGTCGAGTTCCTCGACGTGGCGATGCGCATGGATGCGAGCGCGAAGATGGTCGGCAAGCGCGCCGATGGCAGTGTCCGCATCGAGAAGGCGGTCCTGCGCGAGGCGTTCGATGGCTACCTGCCGGAGTCCATCCTCTGGCGACAGAAGGAGCAGTTCAGCGACGGCGTCGGCTACGGCTGGATCGACGGTCTCAAGGCGCATGCCGAAGCCCATGTGGGCGATCGCGAGTTCGCCGCCGCCGCAAGCCGCTTCCCCGTCAACCCGCCGCAGAGCAAGGAGGCGTACTTCTACCGGCGGATCTTCGAACGATCTTTCCCCGGCGCCGCCTGCGCCCAGACCGTGCCCGGCGGCAAGTCCATCGCCTGTTCCTCGCCGGCAGCCATTGCCTGGGACGCCGCCTTCGCCAACGCCGCCGACCCCTCCGGCCGCGCCGTCGCCGGCATCCACGCCTCGGCCCTGCCCGAACCCGCTTTCACAGGAGGATGAGACCCTGGGGCTGCCATCCAGCCGCTCCCCTGTAGGAGCGGCTTCAGCCGCGACCTAATCCAGCACGTAGGCACCGCCCGACCACCGCAGCGTTTCGAACTCCCCGCACTGCATGCACTTGTACCAATGCAGCTCATCACCCTCTTCCAGGAGCGCACTGAAGCCTGGAGTGCCAGGGTGCTCGAAGTGCTGCAACAGTTCGCCGTCGCGGGTCACCGCGACGAAGCGGCCTGTCGTGCCGGTGTCGGTCGAGAACACACCCACGAAAATATCTTCACTGCGTCCATCCCCGTCCAGGTCGGCTTCAACCGAGAACGCAAGTGGCGACTGAAGAAACTCTTTGGCGTCGGGTGCGGCCACGGATTTCGAAAGCACATCATCATCCAGAGCCGCAGCCGAACTCCACGACGGGGAGAAATCCGACGCCGCGATGCCTCGCGCATGACCCCAAGTCGATTCGAATTCCACGTCGTACCGCCAGGCCGACGTCGGGCGGGGAGCACCGTGGGGATCGCGAGGCGAAGTTCCGCTGCACCCCGCAATCAGAAATCCGGCGAGCATGCAGCCGGCTGCTGTCGACTTACCAATCCACATGCCAATGCCTTCCTCCGGCTGCGTGGGGTTCCCGAAGAACCGAAGCGCCCAATTGGGTCATGCGTGCCTCGATCGCATCCAGCTGTTGCCTGCTGCCGATCGGCCAGCTGATGTCCCGTGCGGTATTGGACAGATGGTTGGGAATACCAGTGCACCGCGCTGCCGCGCCTGCTGGATCAGAAATTCGAAGGCATCAACAGTCTGCAGCTCGGTCGCGGTCCGGTTCTGCAGGTACCACGCGTCCATTTCTCGGATGTGCTGCGTAGGTCGATAGGTGCGGAGGAACTCCAGCCGGTTCGCGCGGATGCGTTGCGCCATGAGCTCCGCCTGTCGCCGGATCGTCCGGGCCCGTCCGGTTATCCGGATCCCGGCACGCGGGAATTCATGCTGGATGATCAGGATGAGTTGGTCGATGTTGACCGGGCGCGGTGGCGCGGCTGCGTTGGCAAATACCTGCATGTCCCCTCCTTGGGTCGCGATAAAGGCCATCCTTCCTGGTGGCCCTGGCGTACAGCGGCGGGCTTCTCGCCGCCGAGCGGAAAATACCATGTGGGGTTGGGGCCGGATAGCGGGAGCGTGGCCAACCACGCTGTAGGAGCGACGTCAGTCGCGACTCGCCGACGTCGCATTTCCGCGGTCGCGACTGACGTCGCTCCTACAAGGGGACGGGTCGCGGCTGAAGCCGCTCCTACAGGGGCGGCTTTCGGGGGCGGAGGCTATTCGACTGCGAGGCCTTCGACCTTCTGCCAGCCGCGGGGCAGCAGGCCGCCCCGGGTGGCGCGGGTGCCGACGTAGCCGTCCAGGTCCTTGCACGACAGCGTCATGGTGCGGGCGCCGGAGTGCACCTGCAGGTTGCCGCCTTCGGGCACCACCGCCACTGCGACCACCCGTTCGGTGCCGAGCTTGGCCTTGGGAATGTCGATCAGCTTGTTCCCCTTGCCCTTGTCGAGCTCCGGGAGCTCGGCGACGGGGAAGGCCAGCAGGTGGCCGGCGCTGGTGGCGACCACCACGCGGTCCTGCGCGGTGTCGGTCACTGGCGCCGGTTGCAGTACCTTCGCATTCGGTGTCAGCGACAGCATCGCCTTGCCGGCCTTCTGGCGGCTGGTGAGGTTTTCGAAGCGCGTCACGAAGCCATAGCCATGCGAGCTGGCAAGCACGAAGCGGGCATCGTTGTCGCCGCTTGCCAGCGCCTGGAACGAGGCGCCGGCGGCGGGTGAGAAGCGACCCGTCAGCGGCTCTCCGTTGCCACGCGCCGAGGGCAGGCTGTGCACCACCGTCGAGTAGGCGCGGCCGGTGGAGTCCAGGAAAGCCACCTGCTGGTTGCTGCGCGAGCGCGTCGCCGCCAGCAGTTCATCGCCCTCCCGATAGTTCAGTCCGGCCGCATCGACGTCGTGTCCCTTGGCCGCGCGTACCCAGCCCTTCTGGCTGACCACGACGGTCATGGGTTCGCTGGGGGCGAGGTCGGTCTCGGACAGCGCTTGGGCCGCGCCGCGGACGACCAGTGGCGAGCGGCGGGCATCGCCGAACTTCTTCGCATCCGCCAGCAGTTCGTCCTTCACCAGCTTCTTCATCTTCGCCTTGCTGGCCAGCGTGGCGGTGATGCGGTCGCGCTCCTTGGCGAGCTCGTCCTGCTCGCCGCGGATCTTCATCTCCTCGAGCCGGGCCAGCTGGCGCAGCTTGGTGTCGAGAATGTAGTCGGCCTGTTCCTGGCTGAGGTCGAAGCGCTTGATCAGTACCGGGCGCGGCTCGTCCTCGCTGCGGATGATGCGGATCACCTCGTCCAGGTTGAGGAAGGCGACCAGCAGGCCTTCCAACAGGTGCAGGCGGCGTTCGACCTTGTCCAGACGGTGGGTGAGGCGGCGGGTGACCGTGTCGGTGCGGAACCGCAGCCATTCGGCGAGGAAGGCCTTGAGCCCCTTCAGCTGCGGCCGGCCGTCGAGCCCGATCACGTTGAAGTTGACCCGGTAGCTCTTCTCCAGGTCGGTGGTCGCGAACAGGTGGCCCATCAACTGGTCGATGTCGACCCGGTTGCTGCGCGGCACCAGCACGATGCGCGTCGGGTTGGCGTGGTCGGACTCGTCGCGCAGGTCTTCCAGCCACGGCAGCTTCTTGGCCCGCATCTGGGTCGCGATCTGCTCGATCACCTTCCCCGGTGAGGCTTGGTGCGGCAGCGCGGTGACCACGATGTTCTGGTGCTCGCGCTCGTAGATGGCCCGGGTGCGCACGCTGCCGTGGCCGGTCTCGTACATCTGCAGCAGGTCGGCGCGCGGCGTGATGATCTCCGCCTCGGTCGGGTAGTCCGGGCCCAGCACGTGCTCGCACAGGTCGGCGGTGGTGGCGTCGGGGTCGTCGAGCAGGCGGATGCAGGCGCTGACCACCTCATTGAGGTTGTGCGGCGGTACGTCCGTGGCCATGCCGACTGCGATGCCGGTGGTGCCGTTGAGCAGCAGGTGCGGCAGGCGCGCCGGCATCCACGAGGGCTCCTCCAGGGTGCCATCGAAATTCGGATCCCAGTCGACCGTGCCGTGCGCCAGCTCACCCAGCAGCACCTCGGCGATCGGCGTGAGCCTGGATTCGGTGTAGCGCATCGCCGCGAACGACTTGGGATCGTCCGAGGAGCCGAAGTTGCCCTGGCCTTCCACCAGCGGGTAGCGGTACGAGAAGGGCTGCGCCATCAGCACCATCGCCTCGTAGCAGGCGCTGTCGCCGTGCGGGTGGAACTTGCCGATCACGTCGCCGATGGTGCGCGCGGACTTCTTGGGCTTTGCCGTGGCGTTGAGCCCCAGCTCGCTCATCGAATAGATGATGCGGCGCTGCACCGGCTTGAGGCCGTCACCGATGAAGGGCAGGGCGCGGTCGAGCACGACATACATCGAATAGTCGAGGTAGGCGCGTTCGGCGTATTCGCGCAGCGGGATCTGCTCGAAGCCGTGGAAGGTCTGTCGTACGGGGTCGGTCATCGTGTTGCCGGTGCTGGTGCGTGTGGAAGAACGGCGTTCGGTGCGTGCCTAGCGGTGCAGCTCGCCGGAGGCCTCGGGCTGGTAGCGGATCGAGAGCACCTTCAGCTGCAGGGTGCGGCCCGGCATCGGCCACTGGATGGTGTCGCCCACCCGCAGGCCCAGCAGTGCGCTGCCGACCGGTGCGAGGATGGAGACGCGGTCGCTCTGGCCGTTGGCGTCGCGCGGGTACACCAGCGTCATCTCGTGCTCTTCCCCGGAAGCTTCGTCGAGGAAACGGGCGGTCGAATTCATGGTGATGACGTCGTCGGGCACGTCGCCGGGCTCGACGACATCGGCGCGGTCGAGTTCGCGGCGCAGGGCGCTGGTGTCGATGCCGGCGGCGATGGGCTGCTCCAGCAGGGATTCGATGCGCTCGCAGTCGAGACGCGAGATGGTCACCGATGGGGACTTGTCGTGGTTCATGGAAAGGCTCCGGGCAGGAAACGCATGTAGTGTGGGGGAACCAGCGGCCGCCCCATGGCAATGCGGGCGGCGCACGGCGTGCGTCGCCCGCAGGGACCGGTGGTATCCCGGCAAGTTAGCCCTGAAACCCGGGGGCTTCAACTGGTATTGACAAGCCTGTCGCCGCATCGCAACATACGCGGCCCGCACAGCAGATGCCGTGCGGTTTGCCCGGGTGGCGGAATTGGTAGACGCACTAGCTTCAGGTGCTAGCGGGGGCAACTCCGTGGAGGTTCGAGTCCTCTCCCGGGCACCAAACACGGTCTGACGACTACCGCGTCGGACATACAAAAAACCCCGCTTCGGCGGGGTTTTTTGTTGGGCTCGCCGTTACTCCGGCTTCTTGGCCGGAATGAACGGCGACACCGGGTCGGACGCCGGGAAAGTCTCTTCCAGCGCCTCGGTCTGGTTCTCGTCCTGGTGTTCCTTGCGCTCGCGACGCTCCTTGTCATCTGTGCGCTCGTTCGACGGAGCGTTCGAGGCGTGGCTCTGGTTCTGGGTGTTTTCGGGCGTGTTGTTCTGTGGCGTGGCCATGTGTACCTCGGTCTGTTGCGCGATTGCCGCGGAAGGCGGCATGGATCAGGTTTGCGAAGGGTGTGCTAACGGCCCGTGATGCTGGCGTAGTCACCGGCGGGTCGGCCCCCGCAGCCACGGGCCGTTGACGACCGGGGTGTACCATCGCGCCGATGAACAAGACCCCCAACAAGCGCGGCGGAGCCCGCAAGTCGTCCGGCAAGGCCGGTTCCCCAGGCAAGTCCGGTGCTCCCGGAAAGGGCGCCAAGCCAGGTGGCGGCAAACCAGGTGGCAAGAAGAAGCCTGGCTGGATGCCGGATCCGCCGCCGCGCGGCGCCCGCAAGCCGCCGCTGGCGCCCATCCACGGTGATGTCTCCAAGGGCGACCCCTACGCCGAGCGCGAGGCCGCCCGATATGAGCAGCCGATCGCCAGCAGGGAGATGATCCTGCAGTTGCTGGTGACCTCCGATGGCCCGCTGGATGGGGAGGCGCTGGCGGAGAAGCTGGAGCTGACCGAGCCGGAGCGCTTCGACGCCTTGACCGCCCGGTTGCGCGCCATGGTGCGCGACGGCCAGCTGCTGCAGAACCGCAAGGGCGGCTACGTGCCGGCCCAGCAGGTAGACCTGGTCGCCGGCAGCGTGATTGCGAATCCCGACGGTTTCGGCTTCCTGCGTCCCGATGCGGGGGGCGGCGACGACCTGTTCCTGCCGCCCTTCGAGATGCGCAAGGTGATGCACGGCGATCGCGTGCTCGCCAGTGTCACTGGCGTGGACCGCAGGGGCAGAAAGGAAGGCGCGATCGTCGAGGTGCTCGAGCGCCGCCTCAACCGCCTGATCGGCCGCTACATCCTCGAGGACGGCGTCAGCTACGTGGAGCCCGACGACCGTCGGATCCAGCGCAACGTGCTGATCCCGCCGGAAATGCGTGGCGAGGCCCAGGCCGGGCAGCTGGTGGTGTGCGAGCTCACGCGTGCCCCCGATCCGCGCCGGCCCGCCATGGGCAGGATCCTGACGGTGCTCGGCGAGCGATTGACTGCGTCGCTGGCCGTGCAGGCGGCCATCCACGGGCACGACATCCCCCACGAGTTCCCGCAGCAGGTGCTCGACCAGGCCGCCGCGGTGCCGTTGGAGGTGCCGGAAGAAGATGCGCGCCAGCGGGTCGACATCCGCGACCTGCCGCTGGTCACCATTGATGGCGAGGATGCCAAGGACTTCGACGACGCGGTGTGGTGCGAGCCCAACCGCGAGGGCTTCCGGCTGGTGGTCGCCATCGCCGACGTTTCCCACTACGTGCGCCCGTCCGCGCCGCTGGACGAGGAGGCGCAGAAGCGCGCGACCTCGGTGTACTTCCCCGGCTTCGTGGTGCCGATGCTGCCGGAGACGCTGTCCAACGGTATCTGTTCGCTGAAGCCGAAGGTCGACCGGCTGTGCTTCGTCTGCGACATGCAGATCGACCGCAAGGGCGAGGTGAGCCGCTCGAAGTTCTACGAGGCGGTCATGCATTCGCACGCGCGCCTGACCTATACCCAGGTCTGGAACGCGGTGGGCGACGGCGTCGAGGACGAGGCCCGCGAGGAAGCGCTGGGCAAGATCGGCTCGTTGCTGCCGCAGATCGAGCGCCTGCACGATCTCTACAACGTGCTCGCGCGGGCGCGGGCCAAGCGCGGCGCCATCGAATTCGAATCCAGCGAAGTGCGTTTCGTGCTCGGCCCCAAGGGTGAGGTCACCCAGGCCGGCATGATCGTGCGCAACGACGCGCACAAGTTGATCGAGGAATGCATGATCGCCGCCAACGTGGAGGCGGCGAAGTTCCTGCTGCAGGCCGAGGTACCGGCGCCGTACCGGGTGCACGACCGCCCGCCGGAGCAGAAATACGCCGACCTGCTGGAGTTCCTGAAGGAGTTCAAGCTGCGCATGCCGCCTTGGGCGCAGGTGCATCCACGTGACTACACCCAACTGCTGCGCAGCATCCGCGAGCGCAGCGACTCCACCCTGATCGAGTCGGTGATGCTGCGCAGCCAGAGCCTGGCGGTATACCAGCCGGAGAACCTGGGCCACTTCGGCTTGGCGCTGGAGGCGTATGCGCACTTCACCTCGCCGATCCGACGCTACGCCGACCTGCTGGTGCACCGCGCCATCAAGCACGCGCTGAGCGGCGCGCGGCCGGAGAAGTTCAAGTACTCGCCCAGTGACATGGCGCAGCTGTCGTTGCAGTGCTCCGAACGTGCCCGCCGTGCCGAGGAGGCCGAGCGCGAGGTCGACGAGCGCTACCGCGCGGCATGGATGGAGCAGCACGTCGGTGGCGAGTTCGATGGCGTCATCAGCGGCGTCACCAGCTTCGGCCTGTTCATCGAGCTGGACGATTCCAAGGTCAACGGCCTGGTCCACGTGACCCAGCTGCCGAACGACTTCTACCACTTCGATCCGATTCGCAAGACCCTGACCGGAGAGCGCACTGGCCGCGAGTTCCGCCTCGGCGACCGGGTCAGCATCATCGTGATGAAGGCCAGCGTCGAGGAGCGCAAGATCGACTTCAAGCTGGCCGGCGAGGGCGGTGATCGCCCGGCGCAGGCGGAGGCCCGCCCGGCCAGGAAGAAGAAGCAGAAGTACTGAGCCGGCAGGATTGCGGTTCAGCGCAGGGCCCGGCCATCCAGCCGGGCCCTGCTGCTGTCTGCGTGGGTGTGTGTGTAGGAGCGGCTTCAGCCGCGATCTGGAACCGGTGGCCAGCGCCAATTCCCGATCGCGGCTGAAGCCGCTCCTACAAACGGCCATGGGGCGGCGGATCCGTAGGCCGGGACCAGACAGCGGGTCCGGGGGCTGGGGCCTACAATGGGCGGCCCTTCTTCGCGCCCACGTCCCATGAGCCAGAAACAATGGATCGCCGGCATCAATGCCGTCACCGCCGCGATCGAGCATGACCCCCAGAACGTCCGCGAGGTCCTGCTGGAGGCGGGTGCCAAGAACCCGCGGCTGGCCGAGATCGAGAGCCAGGCGCGTCGCATGGACATCGACGTGCGCCGGGTGAACCAGCAGGCGCTGGCCGGTGTGGTGGGCAACCTGCGCCACCAGGGCGTCGTCGCGCGTTATGCCGCGGCCAAGGCCTGGGACGAGGCCGAGCTGAAGGAACTGGTGGAGGCGGCCGACGGGCGCGCCCTCGTATTGCTGCTGGACGGCGTGCAGGACCCCCACAACCTTGGCGCCTGCCTGCGCAGCGCCGCCGCCGCCGGCGCCACCGCGGTGGTGATCCCGAAGGACAAGTCGGTGCAGGTCAACGCGACCGTCCGCAAGACCTCCGCCGGTGCCGCCGACAGCGTGCCGGTGGTGCCGGTGACCAACCTGTCGCGCACCATGCGCGACCTGCAGCAGATGGGCGTGTGGCTGTATGGACTGGCAGGCGACGTCGACGCCTCCCTGTATGCGCTGGACCTGACCGGCAACGTGGGCCTGGTCCTGGGCGGCGAGGGCGATGGGCTGCGCCGCTTGACCCGTGAGAACTGCGACCAGCTGGTTCGCATTCCCATGCCGGGTGGCGAGGGCAGCGCGGTGGAGAGCCTCAACGTCTCCGTCGCCGCCGGCGTCACGCTGTTCGAAGCCGTCCGGCAGAGGGCGTCGTGAACCTTGCCTGGTACGACTGGGTCGGCATCGCCGGCACCATCATGATCCTGGCTGCGTTCTTCCTGCTGCAGGCCGGGCGCCAGAGGGGCGACAGCCTGCCGTACCAGTTGCTGAACCTGTTCGGTGCCGGTGGCGTGCTGGTTTCCCTGCTGGGGCAGTTCAACGTTTCGGTCTTCCTGCTCGAGCTTGCGTGGGTGGCCATCAGCGGCTACGGGATCGTCCGCTCGATCCGGGCACGCCGGCAACCGCGCTTGCCACCGTCCTAACACGCGCGGTCCTACGCTCGACTCCGGCCCATGTCGGAGGACGAGCAGATGCAGAATCGTTACCTGATGGCGCCCGCCCTTGCAGCGGGCTTGCTGGTGGCCTGTACCGGTGGCGACGAAGTCGGGCCCAACGTGGATCCGGCAGGGGCCGACGAAACTGGCACCACCAACCTCCTGGAGGCCGGGGCCGCCGCGCTGCAGGGCAACGGCCCGCTCGGGAAGATGGATGTCTACCTCGTCGGCTTCCATCCGATGAAAGAGGACCCGGAGCACCAGATGGAGGCGCACCACTTCTGCCGGCAGGTCAACGAGGACTTCGCCCAGTGCGCCCTGTTCGACGGCAACTCCGAGGACGCCAACCTCAACGGCATCGAGTACATCATCTCCGCCCGGGTGTTCGAGCAGTTGCCGGTCGAGGAGCGCGCGTACTGGCACCCGCACAACGGCGAGATCCTGTCCGGCCAGCTGGTGGCGCCCAACATCCCGCGTGCGGCCGAGGAAGCGCTGATGCGCAAGAAGATGAACAGCTACGGCAAGACCTGGCATACCTGGTCAACCGGCGGACACCAGGTGGAACCCGACAGCCTGCCGGTCGGGCCGGCCCGGCTCGCATGGTCGTTCAACCGGGACGGCGAAGCGAAACCCGGCCTCGTGGAGGCGCGCGACGAGGCGATGGACATCTCGACCATGGAGCGCCGGCGGGAGCGGCAGATCCTGCGCGACCTGGCAGAACCGCAGGAAGGCGTGGATGCCTTGAAGGGTGCCTTCCCGCGTGAGACGTCGCCGATCGGAGGCGTCGTGGACAAGGCGGCCGCTCCACCGGTTGATCCGGAACCCGGGGCCGAGCCGCTCGAAACCCCCGGCGGCTAGGCGGGCCGCGTCAGACCGGCGTGGTCGCCGCGGCGGAGATGCCGCGCGGCCACATGTTGACGATGCGGCAGAACAGTTCGGCGGTCCGCTCGGTGTCATAGACCGCCGAATGCGCCTCGGCGGCGTTCCACTCGAACCCCGCCGCCTGCACCGCCCGGGCCAGCACCGTTTGGCCATAGGCGACACCCGCGAGCGTCACCGTATCGAAGACGCTGAAGGGGTGGAACGGGTTGCGCTTGTGGCCGACCCGGGCGACGGCGGCGTTGAGGAAGTTCAGGTCGAAGTGCGCGTTGTGCCCGACCAGGATCGCGCGCTGGCAGCCGTGCTTCTTGCAGGCCGCCCGTACCGGTGCGAACACATGGTCCAGCGCCGCACGCTCGTTCTTGGCGAAGCGGAACGGATGGTCCAGCTTGATCCCGGTGATCTCCAGCGATTTCGGATCGATGTCCAGCCCCGCCGCCGGTTCGACATGGGCGTTGGCCGTCTCGCCGGGGACCAGCAGCCCGTCATCGTCCAGCTCGATTGGCAGCACCGCGATCTCGAGCAGGGCATGGCGGTTCCAGTCGAACCCCCCGGTCTCGACGTCGACCACCACCGGCAGGTAGCCGCGGAAACGGGTGGCCAGGGGCGAAACGGGGGTGGAAGCGGGCGTTGACTGTGGTGCAGGGGGCGTGGGGGCATCCATCGCGGGAAGCCTAGCAGACGCACCCCGTCGAAACCTCGTCGCCTCCGTCCCGTACTCGCCGCCTCCGTCCCGTAGGAGCGACGTGAGTCCCGACCCCGGAACCTCATGCACTTGTAGGAGCGGCTTCAGCCGCGATCGGATCGTCGTCCGCTCGCACCCGACATCAATCGCGGCTGAAGCCGCTCCTACAGAACAGCTGGATCCGCGGCAGCGCGGGTGCCGAGGATCACCCCGTCCGCACGCAACCGCTGCAACATCAGGGCGCCTTGCTCCAGGAACGCATCCACGTCCGGTGCAGTGGCCTCGACCGCAAGCGCCCGCAACTGCGCTTCGCCGTCCAGCGTCGGTGCTTCTTCCAGACGCTGCAGCAGCCGGAACGTCAGCGCGCTCAGCTGCTGGAAGTGCACCTTGCCGGCGGCGTCGCGCTGCAGCAGCAGGAAAGTGGGCTCAGTCGGCTCGGCGCCCGGCAGGAAATCCGGACCGAGCCGGTGGACCGGCCACGCGTACGCGAGCGGCCAGGCCAGCGGCGACGGCAGCGGTGCGCCACGCAGAAGGTCGCCATCCGCTTCGTGGCCGTGATCGGCGATGCGGACTTCGCTGATCTGCAGCGCGAGCTCCATCCACTCGTAGTGGGCCAGCTCGGCCAGCCAGGGCGGGTCATCGGCGACGACCCGTGCTTCCAGGTAGTCCACGAATTCCCGCGCGATCCGGGGAAACAGCGGCGTGCGCGCAGGGTGGTCACGATAGAAATCCCGGACCAGCGCCGCCCACTTGTCGCCTGCGGTATCGCCAGCCAGGATGCGCCGGATGACCGGGAAATTGCCCGCGAGCATCGATTCGATGTTCTTGAAGAACAGCTCCCGGTAGATCGCCAGGCGCCGCGCTTCGATACCGGCCGGGGCGGGGTTGCCGACGGGATCCCGGATGTGGGCGGCCAGGGCGCTTTGCGGGTCGGCAGGCGGAAGGCCGGGCGCCTCGGCTGCCCCGCCGCCCTCAGGCCACACGGCGCTGCTCGCCTTGCGCATGTCCCTGTCGGCTTCGGATCGTCCCGACTTCCGCAACCAGCTGGTCGAACGGCGGGAAGTTGAAGTCGCGCTCCAGCAGGGTCGGGCGCGGGCCGAACAGGCGGTAGGCTTCGCCAAGCAGGTCCCATACCGGGTCACTCACCGGCGCGCCGTGGGTGTCGATCTTGAGGTCGGCGGCCTCATCGAAATGGCCGGCCACGTGGATGCAGGCGATACGCTCGCCCGGCATGGACCGCAGGAAGTCGTAGGCGTCGTAGTCGTGGTTGGTGGCGTTCACCACGATGTTGTTGACGTCCAGCAACAGGTCGCAGCCTGCGCGATCGACCACCGCATTGATGAAATCCGCCTCCGTCATCCCGCGCGGTTCCAGGGTGGCGTAGTAGGAGACGTTCTCGACCGCGATGCGGCGGCCCAGCCGGTCCTGGACGTGCCGGATGCGGTCGGACACATGGACCACCGCCGCATCGGTGAACGGCAGCGGCATCAGGTCGTAGAGCTGCCCCTGCTCGTCGCTGCAGGCGCTGAGGTGCTCGCTGTAGACCGGGCACTGGAGGCGGTCCACGAACCCGCGCAACTGGTCGAGGAATTCCTCGTCGAGCGGAGCAGGGCCTCCCAGCGACAGCGAGAGGCCATGGCAGGTGACCGGATAGCGGCTGGCGAGGTCGGCGAAGGCCTCGCCGAGTGCGCCGCCGACACCGATCCAGTTCTCCGGCGCCGCTTCCAGGAAGTCGAACTGCCCGGGCGGGGCGCCCTGCAATTCGCCCAGAAGGCCGCGCCGCAGGCCGAGGCCCACGGCGTCGTCGGCAAGGTGATGCCCGGCTCGCATTGGTGCTGGTCCTCAGCGATGCCTGGTTACATGGAGCCGCACTTGCCCTCGCCACACTTGCCTTCCATGTCGCCCTTGGCTTCCTTCTTGGCGGCATGGCGTGCGTCCATCTCGGCGGTGCTGACAAAGCCGTCGCCATCGGCGTCGTAGCTGCCGAAGCGGCTGCCGTCACCATCGTGCGCTGCGGCGAACTCCGCCGGGGAGAGACGGCCATCGCCGTCGGTGTCGACGCGCTCGACGCCGCACTTGCCCTCGCCACATTTGCCTTCGTGGCCAGCCTTGTCGGTGGCGGCGGCATCGGCGGCGGCATCCTGGGCGCCCAGCATGTAGCCCTGCGACAGAGGCGTGGCCGCAAACGCGGAACCGGCGAGCAGGAGGGAGCCCGCGACGCTCGCGGCCATCAGGGCGGTCTTGTTCGGATTGCTGGACATCGGGTGTCTCCATCGATGCGGCGGGGGCCGCGGGTGGAGGCGATGCTAGCGCGGTTGGTGGCGGACGTCGTTAATGGGCCGGTGGGCGGCCCTGCCGTTGCCCGTCGCGACTCCGTGCAGTTGTCCGCCGCGACTCCGTGCTGTTGTAGGAGCGGCTTCAGCCGCGATCCGGAGCCCGGGCCGGCGGCGTGATATCCGATCGCGGCTGAAGCCGCTCCTACAAAGGCGTGCGAGCGGGGTTCCCTACGGGGCGACGGTGTTGCTTTCGTCGCGCTTCTCCCGCGGGGGCAACTCGTCGTTGCCGCGGACCAGGAACCAGACGTTCTCGGCGATGTTGGTGGCGTGGTCGCCGATGCGCTCGATGTTCTTGGCCATGAACAGCAGGTGCGTGCACGGGGTGATGCTCCGCGCATCCTCCATCATGTAGGTCAGCAGCTCCCGGAACAGGGCGGTGTAGGCCGCGTCCAGATCGGCGTCCCGATCGCGGACGGCCCTGGCCGCGTCGACGTCGTTGTCGCGGTAGGCCACGAGTACGTCGCGCAACTGTTGCACCGCGAGCTTGCCGATCGACTGCAACCCGCTGATCTGCGGCAGCGGCGGTGCCAGGTTCAGCGCCGTGGAGCGCTTGGCGACGTTGGCCGCGTAGTCACCGATACGCTCGATGTCGGAGGCGATCCGGATGGCCGCCAGGATCTCGCGCAGATCGCGCGCCATCGGGCCGCGCAGGGCCAGCTTCATGACGTCGTGGCTGATCTCCTGCTCAAGCGTGTCGATGGCTTCGTCGTTCTCGATGATGCGGGCGGCGGCGTTGTCGTCGCGGCGCTGGACCACGTCGAGCGCGGCTTCCAGTTGCGAGGCGGCCATTTCGCCCATGCGCAGGGTCTCGTCGAGCAGGCGGCGCTGCTCCTCGTCGTAGCTCTTGACGATGTGGTCGTGGGGCTGGTTGTGCATGGTGGTGCTCCTAGCCGAAGCGGCCGGTGATGTAGTCCTCGGTCTGCTGCTTCTCCGGTGCCGAGAAGATCCGGCTGGTCGGGCCGTGCTCGACCAGGTCGCCCAGGTACATGAAGGCGGTGAAGTCCGACACGCGCGCCGCCTGCTGCATGTTGTGGGTCACGATGGCGATGGTGTAGTCGCTCTTGAGTTCGGCGACCAGCTGTTCGATACGGCTGGTGGAGATGGGGTCGAGCGCCGAGGTCGGCTCGTCCAGCAGCAGCACGTCCGGCCGCAGGGCCACTGCGCGGGCGATGCACAGCCGCTGCTGCTGGCCACCCGAGAGGCCGAGTGCGCTCGCCCCGAGCTTGTCCTTGACCTCGTCCCACAGCGCACCCTGGCGCAGCGCCTGCTCGACCCGGTCGGCCATGTCGGCCTTGGATAGCTTCTCGTGGTGGCGGATTCCGTAGGCCACGTTCTCGAAGATCGTCATCGGGAACGGCACCGGCTTCTGGAAGACCATGCCGACCTTGCTTCGCAGCCGGTTCATCGGGTACTTCGGGTCGAGGATGTTCTCGCCGTCCAGCAGCACCTCGCCGGATGCGCGCATCTTCGGGTACAGCGCATAGATCCGGTTGAACACGCGCAGCAGCGTCGACTTGCCGCAGCCCGAAGGTCCGATCAGCGCGGTGACCTGCTTCTCGGGAATTTCCAGATTGATGCCCTTGAGCGCGCGGTACTTGTCGTAATAGAAGTCCAGGTGGCGGGCGGCGAGCTTGGCCGGACCCGGGGCGGTCTCCGCACTGGCGGTCTTGGGCGTGTGGGCGTCGTTCATGGCCGGGTTCCAGGGAGGAGTCGGGCGGGTGGAATCCGCGGGGAAGGCGGTATAGGCGTCAGTCATGGGCCACCCGTTTGCGCGAGATGATGGCGCGGGCGATGAGGCTGGTGAGCAGGACGAACGCGGTCAGCACCAGTGCGCCGGCCCAGGCGATGTCCTGCCAGGACTCGTACGGGCTGCCGGCGAACTGGTACATCACCACGGGTACGCTCGCCATGGGCCCGGTGATGTCGGCGCTCCAGTACTGGTTGCCGAAGGCGGTGAACAGCAGCGGTGCGGTCTCGCCGCTGATCCGCGCCAACGCCAGCAGGATGCCCGTGACGATGCCGGGCATCGCCGAGCGATACATCACCTGCACGATGACCTTCCACTGCGGCACGCCCAGCGAGAGCGCGGCCTCTCGCATCTGCGAAGGCACCAGGCGGAGCATCTCGTCGGTGGTACGCAACACCACCGGCAGCACGATGAACGCCAGCGAGACCGCGCCCGCGATCGCCGAGAAGTTGCCGCCGGCCTGCATCACCAGCAGCGTGTAGACGAACAGGCCGAGCACGATCGACGGCGCCGACAGGAGAATGTCGTTGACGAAGCGCACCACGGTGCCGATGCGGCTGGCGGCACCATATTCGGCCAGCCAGGTGCCGGCGGCGATGCCCAGCGGCGTGCCGATCAGGATCGCCATCAGGCACATCACGGCGCTGCCGAAGAAGGCGTTCCTGAGACCGCCCTCGGCCATCGGCGGCGGGGTGTTCTGCGAGAACAGCGCCCAGTCGATGCCACCCAGCCCGCGGGCGACCAGCGTCCACAGGATCCAGCCCAGGAAAAGCAGCCCGAGCACGGCGGCCAGGCACGACAGCACCAGGGCGACCACGTTGGTGACCCGGCGCCGGCGGTACAGGGAGTCGGCGGTGCGCAGCGCGCGGGTATCGGCGGAGGTGGCCATCAGTTGCCCTCCCGGCGCGACAGGTGGCCCAGCATCAGGCGCGCGATGGCGAGCACGATGAAGGTGACGATGAAGAGCACGAAGCCGAGCAGCAGCAATGCCGAACGATAGGTCTCGGTCGCCTCGCCGAAGTCATTGGCGATCAGCGCGGCGATGGTGGTGCCCGGCTCCAGCAGCGAAGCGGTGAAGCGGGTGGAGTTGCCGATCACGAAGGCGACGGCCATGGTCTCGCCCAGGGCACGGCCGAGGCCAAGGAAGATGCCGCCGATCACCGCCGAGCGGGTGTAGGGCAACACGATGTCCCAACTGACCTCCCAACGGGTCGAGCCCAGCGCGTAGGCCGATTCCTTGAGCCGGGTCGGCACGGTCAGGAACACCTCGCGCATGACAGATGAAATGAAGGGCACGACCATGATCGCCAGCACGATGCCGGCGGTGAGCATGCCGATGCCGATCGGTGGACCCTGGAACAGCGGCCCGATGACCGGCAGCGTGCCAAGGTGCTCGTTCGCCCATGGCGTCACGTAACGGGTCATCACCGGCACCAGCACGAACAGGCCCCACATGCCGTAGATGATGGAAGGAATGCCCGCGAGCAGTTCGATCGCGGTGCCGATGGGGCCGCGCAGCCAGCGCGGCGCGACCTCGGTCAGGAAGAAGGCGATGCCGAAGCTGACCGGTATCGCGATCACCATCGCGATCATCGCGGTCACGACAGTGCCGTAGATCGGGACCAGCGCGCCGTAGCGGTTCTCGACCGGATTCCAGTCGGCGGTGAAGAAGAAGTCGAGCCCGCTGGCTTCGAGCGCGTGGCGCCCGCCCCAGAGCATCGACAGTGCCGCGCCGGCCAGCGCCACCAGGACGAAGACCACGGTGGCGACCAGCGCGTAGCGGAACACCCGGTCGTTCCGGGCGTCCTTCTGGTCACGGGTGCTGGCGGGCAGGACGATGGTGTTCATGCGTTGCGTGGACTCCGTGGACGAGCGCACGCCCACCGGCACCATGCGGGCCGGTGGGCGCTGCGGCCCGGTCCTACTGTTGCGGCGCGCCCTTGAACTCGGCGGCCCAGTAGCTCTCGACCTGGCCCACCAGCTCCGGCGGCAGCGGCACGTAATCCAGCGTCGACGCCTGCTCCTGTCCGTTCTCCAGCGCCCAGGTGAAGAACTCGCGGGTGGCGGCACTGCGCTGCGGATCCTTGGGCTCGGCATACATCAGCGCGAACACGGTCGCGGCGATCGGCCATGCCTGCTCACCGGTCGCATTGGTGATCACCAGGTTGAAGTCCTCCGAACCGGCCCAGTCGGCGGTCGCGGCCGCGGCCTGGAAGGTTTCCGCGCTGGGGGCGACGAAGTTGCCGGCAGCGTTCTCGAGCATCGCGTAGGACATCTGGTTCTGCAGGGCGTACGCGAGTTCCACGTAGCCGATCGAACCTTCGATCTGCTGCACGTAGGAAGCCACGCCTTCGTTACCCTTGCCGCCGACGCCGTCGGGCCACTGGACCGACTTGCCTTCGCCGATCGTGTCGTTCCACTCCGGGCTGACCTTGGCCAGGTAGTTGGTGAAGTTGAAGGTGGTGCCGGAGCCGTCGGAGCGCTGTACCAGGTTGATCTTGCCGGACGGCAGTTCGAGGCCCGGGTTGACCGCGGCAATCGCCGGGTCGTTCCAGGTGGCGACCTTGCCCATGTAGATGTCGGCCAGCAGCGGCCCGGTCAGGCGCAGCTCCCCCGGCTCGATGCCGGGCACGTTCACCACCGGCACCACGCCGCCGATCACCACCGGGAACTGCAGCAGGCCGGCTTCGTCGAGTTCGGCGCTGGTCAGCGGTGCATCGGATGCGCCGAAGTCGACCGTTTCGGCCTTGATCTGGGCGATGCCTCCGCCGGAGCCGATGGACTGGTAGTTCACCTTGGCGCCGGTGGCGGCGTTGTAGTCGGCCGACCAGCGCGAGACCAGCGGATAGAAGAAGGTGGAGCCGGCGCCGGTGATCTGCGCGGCGACCTGGTCACCCGCTGCGGTGCTGCCGCCGGGCGCACTGGTGCCGCCATCGGCGGCCGGAGTGGAGTCGTTGCCGCCGCAGGCCGCCACGGCCAGTGCGATGGCGAGGGAGAGGGCGGCGGTGCGGATGCTGGCCGACGGGTTGGTGTTCATCTGGAACTCCGGACGGTGGATGCCGGCTCACGCCGGCGGGTGCGACCATGAAATGATGTTTTTGTTACCGCGATATGACACTTGCGCGGCTTTTGTTACAGGCGCTCAAAAAAAATGGGCGCGACCTTGGTCGCGCCCTGCAGGTGTCATCAGGAGAGAGAGTTGTTGAAGCCGCAAGGCTCCTGCAGCCATTGAATCGCGGGGACGTTACCGCCGTATGTCGGCTGGCGGGCTACCAGAAGAACTGCAAGCGCGCTTCCACGATGTCCGGATCGTCACTGGCGCCCTGCCGCTCGCTGTCGACCTGCACGTAGTTGACCGCGAGCTTGAAGTTCTTTTGCCAGTACCAGTTCACGCCGGCGGTCAGGGCGTCCATCTGGCCGCCCTCGACGCTGCCGTCGTCCAGGTCGATGGTGTCGTAGCGCAGCCCGAGCTGCCACATGCCGCGGGCGGGGTTTTCCGGCTTGGCCGTGCCCGGCGTGCCGCCTTTGTAGCTCCAGCCCTCGCCGGTGACGTTGTAGATCGCGCTCAGGTAGCCCCCCGTGGCGCTGTAGTCGGCGTTGTCGTGGCGGCTGACGTCCGCGAGCATGTACTCGCCCTGCAGCTTGAATGGCCCGCGGGCCCAGAAGCTCTCGATGCCGGTGGTGGCAATGCGGTCGGTGTCGAGCAGGGTGCCGGTGTCGACCAGCCGGACGCCGGCCAGGTCGGCCTGTGGCCGCGTGCGCAGGCGCAGGGTGTCGGCATCGGTGTCATGGTCGACATAGGAAAGGCCGAAGTGCAGGATGTTGCCGCCGTCGTTGATGGGGGCGAACGTGCCACGCACGCCGTAACCGCTGCCGTGGGCGCCGCCGCTGGTCAGTTCCCGCCCGAAGCTGCTGGCGGTGAGCGTCCAGTCGTCGGCCGTATACGCATAGGCGGCGCCGAGGCGACGCGAGACGGCGAAGGTGTTGGTGGTCATCGCCTTGGAGATGAAGTCGTTGTTCTTGGTCGACGACAGCTCCTCCATGCTGTTGGGCTGCTTGAACTGGCCCACCTGGAGGCTGTGCCCGCCGTCGAACCCGAATCCGACGTTGACGTCGAGCCACTTGTCGCTCTTGGCGTCGTAGCCGACGACCCAGTCGAAGTCGCCCGGACCCTTGCCCTTCAGCACCAGCTGCGCGCGGCGGAGCTCGTGGTCATGGTCGCTGCCGTCGCCGGGATCGCTGTCCAGGTCGAGCAGGTCGCTGTCGTACCAGTTGCTGTCGGCCTGGACGAGGCCTTCAAAGCTGATCTCCGAGCCACCGAAGGTGCCGACGGGTACCGCAGCCTGTGTAGCGGGTGCGACGAAGGCGACCAGCAGGGCCGCTGCAAGACGGTTTGGTTGAATTTTCATGACGATCCGGTGACACCACGGGGGAAGTGGACGCAGGGTAGGGCTGCAATCTTGCAGTAATGTGACAGCCCCTCGTGTACGTGACGTCCATGTGTCACCGGTGTTTCAGGATGTCCCCCTCGCCGCGAACGCGACTTCGACCCGCAGCGCGCCGTTGCGCTTGTCGACCTGCATGGAGACCGGGGCGATGCCGTGGTCGGCATACAGCCGGTCCAGCCAGGCGAACAATTCGGGAGCGCCGACGGCATCGATGCCGATGGACAGCCCACCGGCCTCATCGGTGCGTTGGCGGGTGACCTCCACCCGGGCGCTCGCCGCGGTAGCCAGGATGATGTCCTTGAACCCGTTATCAGCCTGGTCAGCCTGCGGTGCGGGTTGGCCGATTCCCCTTGCCTCGAGCTCCCGAACCGCCGACTGGACCCACGCCAGCCCGGCTGCCGCCCGGTCGTGTCGTGCGCGGGCTTCTTCCGCCCAGGCCTGCAACGGGCGCAGCAGGCCGAGCCACAGCACGAACGCCGCCACTGCGATGCCCATCACCACCAGCATCAGCCGTTCACGTGGTTCCCGGGAAAGCCACCAGTCGCTGGCGCGGAGGCGGATGCCGCTGTCGGTGCTGCTCATGGCGCCGGTCCCAGTTCAAAGGTGTGGTGGAGGCGCCCGTTGACGGTGCGCGAGCCGGTTCCGGTGAACGTCAGTCCCGCACCGGAGAGCTGCTCCCGGACCTGGTCGAGGTCGGCCGCGTCGCGGTGTGCCAGCGTGGCGACCAGTCGGTCGTCGGAGAACGACATGGCCTCGAGTTCGGCATCGTCCAGTTGGGCCACGGCATGCAGCAGGGCGCCGGTGGAGCGGATGAATGCATCGCCCTGGTGGGCTGCGTCCAGCGCCTGGCGCAGGGCCGGAAGCGGGTCGCCGTCCGCCGCCAGCATCGGCAGTGCCCGCGCCGCCTCGGCCTTCGCCTGTTCCTCCAGATCCGACGCGGCCCAGGTATCGCGCAGGATGTGCGCTGCCAGCAGTACCAGTGGCGAGATCGCCAACACCAGCGCCAGGGCCGCCGCGCGTCGCCAGCCGTTCCATCCCCCCGGATGGGCGGGCGCGCGGGCATATTCCTGCTGCAACAGATTGATGGGCGACTCCAGCGCCATGCGAGCCAGCGCTGGCTCCGGGTCCGGAACCAGGTGGCGTTGGCGCTCGCCGATGACATGCATGGCCAGCTCCGGCTCCGCGGTGAGCGCGACGCCGTGGCCGCGGACCCACCACTCGCCGTCCCGTTCGGTGACCGCCAGCGTGTCGGCATCGTCTGGAAGCGGAAGCAGTAACGGCGCCGGTACCACGTCATCCGGCACCAGGCCCATCGCGGTGGCCCGTGCCAGCCATTGCTGCATGGCGCCGTGCTCGACGCAGACCACCAGCCGCTCATTGGTGTCGGGCTCGCCAGGCGCGATCGCGATGTGCTGCGATTCCGCCGCGGCGGCCAGGTGGTCCGCGGCGAGCAGCCGTGCCGCGGCCTGGGCTTGCAGCGGATTGCGGGCGGGGAGGTCGAGCCACAGCACCCGGCACTGCGCGCCCGGCACGGCCAGTACCTGCCGAATATCGGGTCCCGGTGGCGCAACCGGGGAACCGGGGTCGAGGACGTCGCGGCCCAGCAGCCGGCCGCTGGCGTCGGCGCGCAGCCGGACCACGGGCGCGGTCTCGTCGGCCGGGAGCAGGATCAGGTGGAGGGTGGTGATCATTCGGAGAGGGTCCAGCGTCTGGCTACGAGGTGCACCCGGCCTGCGGCGTATTCCAGCAGCGCGCTGGAAACGAACTGCGCGTCGGCGTACTCGATCCGGGTGTCGAGCGAGAAGAAGCGGGGCCGTACATCGATCCGGCCCGTGCCTTCCCGCGGCGGAAGGCCGGCCAGCATCGGCTGCGCCCAGAAGGCGTCGGCGCTGCTCCAGCCGGACGGTGGGCGGGCGCGGATCAGCCGCCGCGCGGAGGCCGCGTCCAGCGCGCTGTCTGTCAGCATCACCAGCAAGGCAGCCTGGTCCTCCCGCAAGGCATTGACGTTGATCCGCGACGGGTCCGCAGTTGGATGCGTGCAGACATAAGGACGCAGGCGCGCATACAGCTCCGCATCGAAACCTTCGATGGAGCGCAGCTCGCTGGGTTCGGCCAGCAAGGCGCCGGCGGTGCGGTAGCCACCCCGGTGCCGGGCGTAGGTTTCATCCTCCGCGCCCTCGGGGCCGGGGGACTGGTCGCTGTCGATCCAGTCGACCAGCGCGTCGACCAGTGCCGCCGAGCGGTGGGCGGGAATGCCCAGTTCCCTGAGCAGGGTGTCGAACTCGCGGGCGCCACGCTCCCGGCGCTGCCAGAGGTCGCCGGCGCCTTCGGCCACGCTGTTGAGGTTGAAGCAGGTGGAGGCGTCGGCCAGCTGCGCCTGGATCAGGCCGTGCTCGATCGGAAACACCATCGGTCGCCCGCTCCACTCGCTTGCCGGCGCGGTGGCGGCCGGGGAGGCCATGAGCTGTTCGATCCTCGTTCTTGCGAGCGTTTCGGCGCCCATCGCATACCACCGCGCCTGCGCCATCGACTGGGCATTGGATGCACGACGCAGGCCGAACCGGATGTCGTCGAGCACGCTCATCACCAGCACTGCCATCACCGCCACCAGCAACAGCACGGTCAGCAGTGCGACTCCGTCCTGCCGGTGCGAGATGTTCGGCCGGTGCCGGTTCAAGGGCCGGCCCCCGGCAGCAGCAACCATTGCTCCACCCGGCCGAGGCCTTCCAGCTCCATCTCCAACCGCACCGCGTCGGGCAGGGCCTCCAAGCCGCCGGCCCAGCCCCGGTTCCATGCGCCCCGGTAGTGGTAGTCGACAGAAGCTGCCCGGATACCGGTCAGCAGCACCTGCGGGGTTCCGGTCATGGCGCCGTCGAGGGCACCGCGGACGGCGCGTTCCAGCTGTCCATCGACCAACCGGTATTCGACGTACTGCATCGATGCCCGCGGCTCTTCATCGGGGTTGGCGAAGCCGCGCCGGACCAGCGCCAGCAGGGGCGCCCCTCCGGAGGGGGTTCCGCCGGTGCTGCCGACGAACGCATCACGGGCCGCCATGCCATCGCGCCCGCGGACCCGCCGCACGGCTGCCTGCGCCAGGTCGGCCTGCAGCAGGGCACGCGCGCGCTGGAACTCGCCGAGGCGGTCCATGCGCGACTGGATCACGCCCTGGTTGTCGACCGCGTAGGCCATCACGCCGACCCCCACCGCCGACAGCAGGACGAAGACCAGCAACGCCACCAGCATCTCGACCAGGGTGAAGCCTGCGGCGCGGCGACGGCGCGTCATGGCGCCGCCTGGAACAGCGTGGCTTCGGCGACAACGCGCTCCTCGCCCTGCGGCATCACCGTCACGTCGATGCGCATGATCGAAGGCATGTCGGTGGCCGCGACCCTGCGGCTCCACCGCCAGGTGCGGTCGCCGACGGTGTCCTCACCGCTCGCGCTGGCGGAGAGTTCCGCAGGCGCCGCCAGCAGCGCTTCGGCGGCACGGTTGTCCGCGACCACGCCTGCGAGCACCTGTTCTTCGACGATCACCGCCGTACGGGTGTTCTCGCCCGCGAGGTTGAGCAGTGCGAGCACCGTGAGCGCGAGCACCGACACGGCGACCAACATCTCGATCAGCGAGAAACCGCCGCTTGGGCGGCACGTCGGCAGTGGCGCGTCAGGGCGCGGCATCGACGCCCACCCCGCCTGCGTCGTCGACCGACACTTCCACCGCGCCATCGTCCCCGCGGAGCTGTATCCGCGCGGCGCGGCCTCCACCGGTCGGGTCGAAGCGGAAGCTGACGCGCGCCTCTCTGGTCGGCAGGGTCGGTACGGTGCCGTCGCCCCAGGCAACAGGCTGGAACGGACCTTCAGGGAGCGGCACCCATTCACCGAGATCCTGTCGCGCAAACGCATAGCCGTCGGCATCGACGCTCACCTGCACGGCGCGGTTGGTCAGCACCGCCTCTTCCTGCGCCCGGACCAGGTGCGCGGCAAAGCCATCGGCGTCCAGCGCGAGTTGCCGCCCGCCGCCCGGCGCGGTCAGCACCACCGCCACCCCGACCAGGCCGAGGATCACCAGCACCACCATCAGTTCGACCAGCGTGAAGCCGGCCGGGCGGGCAAGGCATCGGTGGTGGCGTTGCGGGCGCATCGCGCAGGCTCAGTTCCAGTTGCCGATGTCGGCGTTGTCGCCTTCGCCACCCTCGGCGCCGTCGGCCCCGAGCGAGAAAATGTCGAAGGCGCCGTTACGGCCCGGCTGCCGGTACTGGTAGGGATTGCCCCACGGGTCGGCGGGCAGGCGGCGCACGTAGCCGCCCTTGCGGTAGCGCTCCGGGCGGGCCAGTCCGGCCGGCGCCTGGACAAGTGCATCCAGCCCCTGTTCGGTGCGCGGGTAGACCAGGTTTTCCAGCCGGAAGGTCTCGACCGCCTGCTCGAGCACCGACACGTCGGCTCGGGCCTTTTCGACCATCGCGCGGTCCTGGCTGGGCATGACGTTGATCATCACCACCGTCGCCAGCAGGCCGATGATGACGATGACCACCATCAGCTCGACCAGCGTGAAACCGGCGGCGCGGCGGGGCGTGCGGAATGGGGCACGGGTGCACATCGGGATTACCTCAACCAAGGACGAGGGAGTTGAACTGGAGGATCGGCAGCAGGATGGCCAGCACGATCACCGCCACCACGCCGCCGAGCACGACGATGATCAGCGGCTCGAGCAGGCTCATCGCCACCGACGTGAAGGTGTTGAACTCGCGCTCGAGGTAGTCGGCCGCGCGCTCGAGCATCTGCCCGAGGCGGCCGCTGTTCTCGCCGCTGGTGGTCATGTAGAGCAGGGTGGGCGGGAACACGGTGGCGCGACGCATCGCGCCCGACAGGCTGCCGCCTTCGCGGATGGATGCGACCATGCGGTCGGTGGCCTCGCGCAGCACGCGGTTGTGCACGGTGCGCGCGGTGATCACCAGCCCCTCCATCATCGGCAGTCCGCTGCCGACCATGATCGAAAGCGTGCGAGCCATGCGCGCGGCGTGGACGTCCCGCACCAGCCGGCCCAGCAGCGGCAACTGCAGCACGGTCGCGTCGAAGCGATGCCGGAACGCCGGCCGCCGCAGCAGTCGGGAGAACGCCACCGCGCCGACCGCCGCCAGCACCAGCACCGGCAGGCCCGTCGCGGCCATCAGGTCGGAGATTCCGATCACGACCCGGGTCAGCAGGGGCAGTTCACGACCCATCGAGTCGAACTGCTCGACCACTTTCGGGACCACGAACGCCATCAGCGCGACGACCACGGCCACTGCGGTCAGTGCGAGCGCAGCCGGGTACACCAGCGCGGTGATCAACTTGCCACGTACCTGCTGCTCACGCTCGAGCAGGTCGGCCAGCCGCTCCAGGATGTCCGGCAGCGCTCCGGAGCCTTCGCCGGCGGCGACCATGGCCCGGTACAGCGGCGGAAAGGCAGCCCCCTGCCGCGCCATCGCGTCCGAGAGCCGGAAACCTTCAAGGACGCGGGCATGGGTCGCCATCAGCACCCGCCGCACCGCGCGCTTGTCGGCCTGTGAGCCCACTGTCTGCAGTGCTTCCTCCAGCGTCATCGCCGCCGTCAGCGTCGACAACTGGCGGGTCACCAGAGCGAGGTCCTTGGCGGTGAAGCGGTCCAGGAGCGATCGCCGGCCGGCGTGGGCACCGGTCGTTGCAGCCTCGATGCCTACCGGCACCAGCCCGCGCCGCGCCAAGCGCTCGCGTGCGTCGCGCGCGCTGGGGGCGTCGATCACTCCGCTGCGGGTCTGTCCGCGCGTGTCGAGGGCGGCATAGTCAAACGCGGGCATCGCCTTCGTGCTCCTTCAGCGCGGGTGCCGGTGGTGCGTCCTCCTGGCGGGCCACGCGCAGGGCTTCCTCGGGCGTGGTGTCGCCGGCGGCCACCGCGGCGCGCGCCGATGCGGCCAGCGTGCCGGCGCGCGCGAAAGCGGCGCGGGCCAGGGCGTCCTCGTCGGCGTTCTCGCCGATCAGGCGGCGAAGGGTGTCATCGATCACCACCGCCTCGTAAATGCCCAGCCGGCCGGCGTAGCCGATGTGGTTGCAGCGCGGACATCCCACCGCGCGGTACATCGGCCCGGCGTAGCCGGCGCCCATCACCTGCCGCCCGAGGGCATCGGGTTCGCGCAATGCGCGGCAATGGGGACACAGCCGGCGCACCAGCCGTTGGGCCAGCACCAGCCGCACGGTCGAGGCGAGGAGGAAGGGTTCCATGCCCATGTCGCGCAACCGGGTGATCGCGCCCACCGCGTTGTTGGTGTGCACCGTGGACAGCACGAGGTGGCCGGTGAGGCTGGCCTGCACCGCGATCTGCGCGGTCTCCGGGTCGCGGATCTCGCCGACCATCACCACGTCGGGGTCCTGTCGCAGGATCGCGCGCAGGCCGGCGGCGAAAGTCATGCCGACCTTGGTGTTGACCTGGGTCTGGCCGACGCCGTCGATGGCGTATTCCACCGGGTCCTCGACGGTCAGGATGTTGCGGCTGCCGTCGTTCAACGAGGCCAGCCCGGCATAGAGGGTGGTGGTCTTGCCCGAGCCGGTGGGGCCGGTCACCAGCACGATCCCGTTGGGCACCTGCAGTGCCTTGCCGAACGCCGCGTTGACCGCGGGCGGCATGCCCAGCTGCTCCAGCGTCAGGGTGCCCTGGTCCTTGTCCAGGATGCGCAGCACCACCCGCTCGCCGCCGCGCGCGGGCAGGGTGGAGACGCGTACGTCCAGCGCCTTGGCGCCCATCGCGACCGAGATGCGCCCGTCCTGCGGGACGCGCTTCTCGGCGATGTCGAGCCGGGCCATGACCTTCACGCGCGACACCAGCAGCGGTGCGATGCGGCTTGGCAGGCTGGCCGCCTCGCGCATGACGCCGTCGACCCGCAGGCGCACGCGCAGGGCCGACTCGAACGGCTCGATGTGGATATCGGACGCGCCGGCGCGCGCGCCCTCGGCGATGATGCCGTTGATCAGCCGGATCACCGGGGCGTCGTCCTGGGCTTCGAGCAGGTCGGCTGTCGCCGGCAGGTCTTCGACCAGCGAATCGAGGCTGCCATGGGCGTCGAGCGCGTCGACGGTGCCGGCGCCATCCAGCCCGGCGTCCGCGTAGACCTCCGACAGGGTCCGGTCGAATACCTGCCTCGGCAGCGGCTGCACCTGGAGGGGCCGGCCCAGCACGCGCCGGACTTCCAGCAACGCGGTCGCCGAGGCGCCCTCGCGCAGGCCCACCCGTGCATCGTCGCCGGTGCCGGCAAGCAGCAGCACACCGTGCTGCTTGGCGAAGGCGTAGGGGAGGCGGGTCGCGCCGCGGGTGGCGTCGGTGGTCACGGGGTGCCGCTCCCTGCACCCGGCGCCGCCGGCGCCACCGGCGGTTGCGTGCGCAGGTAGTCGCGCACCAGTACGTCGAGCGCCGCTTCCCGCTGCTTGCCGTCGTCGAGCTGCAGCTGGGCATCGCGCATGTAGTCGTAGCGCGGCGCGGTGATGCGCTGGGCATCCGCCGGTCCACCCACGATGGTCGGTCGGATGAATACCATCAGGTTGGTCTTCTTCCGCGAGCGCGCGCTGGAGCGGAACAGGTTGCCCAGCAGCGGGATGTCGCCCAGCAGCGGCACCTTGTCGACCGAGTTGCGATCGGCCTGGTCGAGCAGACCACCGAGCACGACGATCGCGCCGTTGTCGACCAGCACGCGTGTTTCGACTTCGCGCTTGTTGAGCACCAGCTCGTCGGAATCGGCCGACACCGGCCCGGCGATCGACGACACCTCCTGGCGCAGCTGCAGCGTGATGCCGCCGCCAGCGTTGATCTGCGGGGTGACCTCGAGCTGGATGCCCACGTCCTGCCGCTCGACGGTGCGGAACGGATTGGCATTGTTGTCGCCGAGCACCTCGCCGGAGGTCACCGGCACCTCCTGGCCGACAAGAATGCGGGCCGGCTCGTTGTCGAGGGTCATGATCGACGGCGTCGACAGCAGGTTGGAGCCGGTGTCGCTTTTGGCGGCATTGATCACCAGCCCGAACAGGGTATCGCCCGCGCTGCCGGCGATGCCGGCCAGGCCACCGGTCAGCCCCAGCAGCGATTGCAGGGCCGCACGGCGCGCGGTTTCCGCCAGTTCGCTGTCCTCGTCCAGCAGTGCGCCGGCGGCAAGCTCCGTGATTCCCGGGACACCTTCGCGACGGAACTGCGTGGTCCCGAACGGCACCCCATCGCGATTTGCGGCGGCGATCTGCACGCCCAGCTCCCGGGCGGCGTCATCGGAGATCTCGACCACGATCGCCTCCACCAGCACCTGCTGGCGCCTGACGTCGAGTTGCTTGATCACGTCCACCAGCGTGCGCTGGGTTTCCGGGTCGGCATTGATGATCAGCGCGTTCTGCCCCGGTGCGCGGACAATCGTGGGGCGTTTGCCGGGGGTGGCGGCAATGACCTGCGCCTGTCCGTCGACCGGCACCGCAGTTGCGCCAGCCGTCGTCCCCGCCCCGCCGTCGGAAGGTTGTCCCACCAGTTGCTGCAACACCGGCAGCAGCTGCTCGGCGCTGGCGTGCTGAAGCATCATCACGTGGACGTCGCCGGTGCTCTCGGCACGGCGGTCCAGCTCCAGGATCATCTGCACCACGCGCTGGATCAGCGTCGGGTCGCCGCGCACCACGATCGAGTTGCTACTGGCCACGGGCAGGACCGACAGCGCGGCGTTGCCGCCTTCGCCACCGGTGCCGAACAATCCGTTGACCGTGGCGGCGATCTCGCTGGCCGAGCTGTTGCGCAGCGTGACGGTATCGATGGTGGCGCGGTCGGAGTCGATCGAGGCGATGAGTCCGCGGATGCGGCGCAGGTTGTCGGCGTAGTCCGCCACCAGCAGGCTGTTGCCCTGGGGGGTCGCGATCACGACGCCGCCGCGCCCCACCAGGGGCTTTACCGTTTCGGCCGCGATGCGCGCATCGACCTGGCGCAGCGGGATCACTTCGGTGGCGAACCCGAGTGCGTCGCCGCCTGCGGTCCGTGCCTGCTGCGCCGCGGTGTCGTCGGGTACCACGCGATACGTCGCCGGGCCCGCGGGAACGGCGACCAGGCCGTTCGCCCGCAGGATCGTCAGCAGGACCCCGATCAGGTCCGACTCGCTCAGCGGCGCATCGTTGGAATAGTTGACCGTGCCCTGTACCCGCGGATCGACGATGAAGGTGGTGCCGGTGGCGCGGGCGACATCCTCGATGAAGGCGCGCAGGTCGGCATCGCGCACGTTGAATGCCTGTGGCGGCGTGCTGGCGGCGCCGGTCGCCTGGGCGAGTGCTTCGTGCATGGGCTGCAAGGCCAGCATGACCACGAGCAGCAGGGTGGTGGTGCGACGGATCATTGCGGCGCCTTCAGGGTGGTGGTGCGGGTTTCGCCGTCGCGCCGGTACTGGAGCCGGACCTGTGGCCGGCCTGCGACCTGCTTGCGCAGGTCGGCCAGCGTTCCCGCCTCGATCGGCTCGCCGTCGATGGACAACAGCACGTCGCCCGGTGCCAGACCGGCGTATCGCAGGAGCGGGCTGTCGTCGCGCGGCTTGATGGTGTAGCCGCCCTGCGCGGTCGTGGCGGCGGGTGTCGCCGGAGACGGCGGGGCCGGCACGGCGGCGGGGACGGTCGCCTTGGCGGGGGCGGGCGTGGTGGCGGAACGGTCCGGAAGGTCGAGCCGGTGCCGGGTTCCGCTTGCCACCAGCACCACATGGTCGGCAGCCACCGATTCCAGCACCACGCCCGGTGCGACTTCGCCTCCGGCCCTGGTCGAGGACTGGGTGCCGTCCCTGCCGAGGATCGCGGAGTCGCCAGTGGCGCCGCGGCGGACACCGTAGAGCCGGTAGCCGGCCGCTTCATTGCGGCCTCCGCCCGTCGCCATCGAGTTGCGGAAGAACACATCGGCGGTGGGCAGCGAGGGGGGCGGGGTGGTCGCGGCCGTGGTCACGCCGGTGTCGACCCGGGCCGGGGCGGCCGGCACCAGGAGAATCCATGCGAGCCTGCCTACCTGGAGTGCCAGCAACGCAACTATCACGACCGCAACAGCGGCGGGCAGCCATGTGCGCCATTCCGTGGTGCGGGCGAAGGCGTGCGGATTCGGGATGGGCATGGATCCTGCAATGGCCGGGGCACTGACGTTTCAGGCGTGGGTCACAGGATGAGACGGTTTCGTGACCGTTTGATTTCAGCTGACCGCCGACTGCAACAATCAAAACGGCCCGGCAGGTTTCCCTGCCGGGCCGCGGCATCCGGGCACTTCCCCAAGCCCCGGACAAACCCTCCCGGTCGTCAGAACGAGGCGCTGATCTCGAACGAGTAGCTGGTTCCGAGGTCGTAGCGCATGACGTCGGCACGGCCACCGCCGAACGCCTGGTACTCGCTGTACTCCTCGCCCAGCAGGTTTCGGGCTTCGAAGCCGAGCGTCACGTCCGTGTCCCACAGGCGGAGCCCCTTCTTCAGCACCAGGTCGACCGTGGTTCCCGGGTCCTGCATGTAATCGGGCTGCACCACGACGATGCCATCCGGCGTATAGCCGTTGATGCCACGCGCGTTGATGCGTTCGCTGGCATAGCCCACCAGCAGCGTGGCCTGGCTGCGGGTGGCCGGGTTCTCGATGCCGAGCTGCAGGTTGGCGAGGTGCTCGGACTGGCCCTGCAGGCGGCTGCCGTCGAGCACCAGCTCCGATGCGGCCTGCGGCCGGCCATTGCCGGCCAAGGTGTAGGCGACGTCGCCTTCCTCGACCTGGACCTCCGAATCGGACCAGGTGTAGTTCGCACCCACGAACAGGCGGCTGTCACCCGTCCAGGCGAAGGGGCTGCCGAAGTACTTGCGGAAGTCCAGCTCCAGTCCATGCACCACTGCTGCGGGCGCGTTGATGAAGCTCTGCTGCCAGCTGGAACCGGAGCGACCGTTGAGCACCATCTCCACCGGCTTGTCGATGTCCTTGTAGAACAGGCCGGCACTGAAGTACTCGCCCGCATCGAAGTACCACTCGTAGCGCACATCCAGGTTGAGCAGCTCGCTGTCGACCAGGAACGGGTTGCCGATCACCAGCCGGTCGCTGTCGGTGTCCAGGTACTGCTGTGGCGCCAGCTCGCGGAACTGCGGCCGCGCAATGGTCTGCGAAGCACCGAAACGCAGCTGCTGGTTATCGGCGAAGTTCCAGGTCAGCGAGAGGGCGGGCAGGAAGTAGTCGTTCTCCAGCGGGGCCGCCGTCGGCAGCGGCTGGCCTTCGCCGAACAGGTCGATCGGCCGGACCTCCTGGGTGGCGTCTTCGTAGCGCACGCCGAGGGTGGCGCGAACGGTGCCGGTCAGCTGGGACTCGGCCTCCACGTACGCCGCCTGCGTTTCAAGTGAAGCGTCGTACGCTGCCGCACCGGTGCCGCCGGTGGTCTCGCGCAGGGTCAGGTAGCCCTGGCTGATGTTGTAGTCCGACAGCAGGTAGTCCGGGCGCTGGTAGCGCTCGTAGAAGGGCAGGTTGCCCAGCGACAGCAGGCGGAATTCGCGCGACACCGCGTCGCGTTCGGTGTCCGACCACGCGCCACCGAACTTCATGGTGACGTCGAGCTCGACCGGCAGCCGCCACGACACATCCACGCCGGCATTGTCGACGCGCTCGTTGACCTCGCTGAAGCGGGTGTAGTTCTGGGCCTGGGAGGCATCGTGCTGCCAGAAGCCTTCCGCGTCCTCGCGGTACCGGAACCCCTTCTCGTAGGGCGCATCGCGGCTTGCGCGGGAATGGCTGGCGCGCCAGTCGATCTCCAGGTCGCGGTACTCGCCGAAGGCGTGCTGGCCGGTCAGCTGGGTGTTGATCATTTCCCGCTCGAACCAGTGGGTGGTGTCGTCGCGCACGTTGTCTCCGGTCAGCAGGCTGTAACCCTCGCTGCTGCGGGTTTCCTTGTCGGTATCGTGCACGTACATGGTCATCAGGCCGACGCGGTGGCCGTCCCAGTCCACCGCGGCGCCGAACAGGCCGTTGACGGTGGCGTTGTTGGTCGTCGACATGAAGTCGTAGTCGCTCTGGACGGTCATCGTGCCGTCCTCGACCGCGCCGTCCTGCTGCACGCCGATCTGCGTGCGCCAGCTGTTCTTCATCGCCGCGGTGGCGACCAGCCCGAGGCGCGCGCCGCTGCCGACATCAAAGGCGTTGCCCATGCTGATCTCGGCATTGAAGTCCGGGTCGACGCTGTCGGTGGCCTGCAGCAGGTTGAGCGGCGCGTTGGTGAAGCTGCGCGCGATCTTCTTGACTTCGTCGCTGCTGAAGTCGCGGCCAGGGGTGATGCGGTTGCCCGTGGCCAGCGCCTGCTTCAGCTCGGCGGTGACCTTGCGGGTGCCGTCGTCATAGCCGAAGAAGTCCGAATCGCCGCCGCCGTAATGGGTCAGGCCGGCCTGGAAGGTGGTCTCGCTGTTGCCACCGGTGCCGAGCTTGATGTCGAGGAACGCTTCTTCGGGCACCACTGCACTGGACAGGTTGATGGTGCCGCCGCCGAACTCGCCGGGCATGGTCGCCGAGTAGGTCTTGCGGACCTCGATGGTCTCCAGCACGTTGGTCGGGAAAAGGTCCAGCGGTACCACGCGCTTGAGCGGCTCCGGGCTGGGCAGGGGCGAGTTGTTGAGCAGGGCAGAGGAGTAGCGCTCGTTGAGGCCGCGCACGTAGACGTAGCGGCCGTGGTTGAGGCTGATGCCGGCGACCCGGGTCAGGGCGTCGGCCGCGGTGCTGTCGCCCTGGCGGTCGAGGTCTTCCTTGGAGACGTGCGACATCACCGCCGAGCTGAGCAGCATGGGCTCGGGAATGTATTCGCCCTGCACCTTGACCGAGTCGAGGTCGGTGGCCTGCATGGGCGCGGCAGCGGCCGTGGCGGCCTGGACGGCGCCGGTCTGGGCAGGGGTGGACTGCGATTGCGGAGCGGCCGTGCCGGCCTGGCCCAGCGCAACGCCGGGCGAGAGCAGGGCCGAGATGGCCAGGAACAGGCCCGTGCGGGCAGGGGTGAGCTTCATGAGTGGCAGCCTTTCAGTGGGTTCGGTGCGTCGGAAAGATCGATGCCGCGGCCAGGCCGCGGCATCGATGGGGAGACGGTCTGGAGGTCCAGCCCGTGTCCCGTGGCGTGGTGGCCGCGGCGACCACGCCCGTCACTGCTCAGCAGGGGTCGGCGGCGGTCAGCCCGCAGGTCCAGCCCTGCCACCAGGTGTCGTTCGCATCCTTGACCGCACCGATGTAGTCCACGTCCTCGAATGCCGCGTTGATCGACGCGAGACCCGCGTAGGCCGGCACCGCCGCTTCGTTGGCGCCGTTGATGAAGCCGTTGGTCAGCGTGGAAGCACCGGTGTCGTTGTTGGTGCCCGCGGCGAACGCAGCGGCTTCGCGACCCTGGTCGCCACCCGCGAACGGCACGTCGCAGGAGAGGTAGGTCGAGTGGAAGACGCCGTCGGTGGTGTCGGACTGGAACTCGACGCAGGCCGGGTCGCCGCCGGTGACCACGGCGTTGTAGTAACCGACCAGCGTGCCCTGGTTCAGCACGATCGCGCTGTCGTGGCCGGCGCCGACGAAGGTGACGTTGGCCAGGTTCGGCATGGAGCGGTACGGCAGGTCCTGCGAGCTCATCTCGTTCATGCGGTCGCCGCCGCCCGCGCGCTGCATGATCAGGCCGAACTGGATGCCGCCGCGGTAGCCGGAGTCGGTGTCGAAGGTGTCGTCGTCGTTGCCGGTACCGACCAGGAACTTGGCGTTGACGGTGCCGCCGAACCACTCGAAGCCGTCATCGGAGCTGTTGTGCACCTGCACGTACTCCACCGTGGTGCCGTTGCCGAGACCGGCCAGGGTGATGCCGTTGAGCTCGACGTCCGGCAACACCTCGAAGCCCGAGTGCATCACGCGGACGTAGCGCAGCACGCCAGTGTTGTCGTCTTCGGCGTTGCCACCGTAGTAGCCGTTCGCACCCTCGACCTGCGCTTCGCAGGTGGCGGAGCCCGGCTGTGAAGTGCCCGGGCAGGTGCTGATGGGCGCGCGGCCGAGCAGGACGAGGCCACCCCATTGGCCGATGGAGTCGACGTCGGTCCCGCCTTCGACGCTCTGGCGGCTGGTGAGCACGACCGGATCGGTGGCGGTGCCTTCGGCGAAGATCTGCGAGCCACGGTTGACCATCAGGAAATCGGCACCGGCCGAGCCGAACACGGTGACGCCCGGCTCGATGGTGAGCTCACCCTTGCGCGCCTGCGGTGCCGGGTTCGCGGCGTCTCCACCCATGTCCTCGCCGACGTCGGTGCGGCCGTTGACCGAGTAGACGACACCATCGATCTTCGGCAATACCAGCTCGCCGATGATGCGCGAGGGCAGCTGGCAGTTGGTCATGCCAGCCACGTCACCGGCGTCGGTGGTGCCATCCGGGCATTCCGCGGCGGTCGGCGGGGGCGTGGTCGGCGGCGGGGTCGTCGGCGGGGGCGTGGTCGGCGGCGCGCCGGCGGGCGGCGGCGGGAACGCACCTTCGCCCGGCGAGGCCACGTTGTCGGATCCACCACCGCAGGCGCTGAGCGCGAATGCCGCGGTCAGGGTCATCAACAGGGTCTTGGAGTTGCTGGAAGCAGCCATTTGCACGATTTCTCCGATGATCGGGTTGGCTCGACGCCGGGCGGCGAAGATTCGGAAATCGTTATAGGCAGGCTTTGTGACACGCAGCTTTCAGCTTTAACGGTTTCTTGACCTCGACTGCCGAATGCCCGAAATCAGCCGCCGGAATGAAACCTGGCTGTCATAAGAAATCTGCAATCAACGGCGTGCACACTCGCGGCATGACCCGAGCACTCGAACCCCGCACCGAACAATGGATCGTCCAGCAGGCGCGCGAGGGGCAGCCTCCGGATGTGTTGCTCCAGCCTTTGCTGGAAGCCGGTTGGACGCAGGAGGACGCGACCGCGGCGGTGGAGGCGTCGGTGCGGCGCTGGATGGAGTCACATGCCCGCGATGCGGGACTGCCGCCGTCGGTGCCGGTGCCATCACCCATTGAGCTCAACGGTGCATCCGTCCTCCGCGCGCATGACCGCGACATCACGGTGCTGGCCAACATGCGGCTGCCGCGGGTGATCGTGTTCGGCGGCTTCCTCAGCGGAGGGGAGTGCGACGAGCTGGTCGCGCTGTCGCGGCCGAAGCTGAAACGTTCCACCGTGCTCGATCCCGCGTCCGGAGGCGACGAGGTGCATGTCGACCGCACCAGCGCCGGCACCCATTTCGCCCGTGGCGCCAACGCGCTATGTGCGCGAATCGAAGCGCGCATCGCCGCGCTGCTGGACTGGCCGATCGACCATGGCGAATCGATGCAGATCCTGCGTTACGGTCCGGGCGCGGAGTACAGGCCGCACCACGACTACTTCGATCCCGCCTGGCCGGGCAGCGTGAAGCAGATCGCCCGCGGTGGGCAGCGCGTCGCATCGCTGGTGATGTACCTCAACACACCGGAGCAGGGCGGGGCGACGACGTTCCCCGAGGTCGGCTTCGAAGTCGCGGCAGTCAAGGGCAACGCCGTCTTCTTCAGCTATGACCGCCCGCACCCGATGACGCGCACGCTGCATGCCGGGGCGCCGGTATTGGCAGGCGAGAAGTGGATCGCGACCAAGTGGTTGCGCGAGGGCCGCCACGACTGACGACGAGACACGCCGGCGGAGGCGTTCCTATGAGCCCGCCAAGGGCGCCGGTTCGCCCGCCGTCTTGTCCCTGTACCGGCAGATGTCGCGGATCGGACAATGCGGGCAGTCCGGCACGCGTGCCTTGCAGACGTAGCGGCCATGCAGGATCAGCCAGTGATGGGCATCCTGCAGGTACTCGCGCGGAATCACCCGGACCAGCAGGTCCTCGACTTCGCGCACGTTCTTTCCTGGCGCCAGTCCCGTGCGGTTGGACACGCGGAAGATGTGGGTATCGACCGCCATCGTCGGCTCGCCGAAGGCGGTGTTGAGCACGACGTTGGCGGTTTTGCGGCCGACGCCGGGCAGCGCTTCCAGCGACGCCCGGTCACGCGGGACTTCGCCGCGGTGGTGTTCGATCAATTGCCTGGCCATCTCGACCACGTTCGCGGCCTTGGTGTTGTACAGGCCGATGGTCGATATGTAGGGCTTGAGTCCCTCCACGCCCAGCGCGGCGATTGCCGCCGGTGTGTTCGCCACGGGAAAGAGTTTGCGGGTGGCCTTGTTGACGCCGACATCGGTGGACTGCGCCGACAGTGCCACCGCCACCAGGAGTTCATAGGGGGAGCTGAACTCCAGCTCGGTCGTGGGTGCCGGATTGAGCGCGCGCAGGCGCTCGAACATTTCACCAATCTCTTCGCGCTTCAGCCGCGAGCGGGCGCGACGCACTTTCGCGGCTCGTACGGACGGCATGGCTGTCAGGAGCTGCGCGCAGCGGCGCGGGCCTTGGCCCGGGCCAGGGCCGCGGCCGCCGCAGGGGGCAGGCCGGATTGTGGCTGCGTAGCCGTGTCCTGCCCTGGCACAGGCACGGCCACCGCGGCACGCCGCGCGGCCTTTGCCTCTGTCCGCTGTTGCAGGCGTGCCTGGCGGGCCCGGAAGCGATCACGCGCCGCGAGCGCAGTGCGCCGGGCGGTGCGTGCCGCCTCCAGCGAGGCCGAACAGGCAGGGGTACAGTCCAGGCACGACGGACACTCGAGCAGCCCCGCATCGATGGCCCGGTCGAGGTCGTCCACTGCCAGCGCCGCCGCGACGAGGTGGGTCGTGACGCTTGCCGGCGTACGGCAGCCGCATCGACAGACGGGATCAGCCCCCGGCATCGTCGTCAGCTGCCGCGGAACGAGGGCTTGCGACGCTCGAGGAAGGCGCTGGTGCCTTCACGCATGTCGTCCGTCGAGAACACCAGGCCGAACTGGGCCGACTCGTATTCCAGCCCCTCCTCGATGCCGCATTCTCCGCCGACGTTGATGCAGTCGATCATGCCGCGAACCGCCAATGGTGCCGACGCGGCCAACTGGTCGGCCAGCTTCATGGTCTCGGCTTCGAGCGTGCCGGCCTCGACCACCCGGTTGACGATGCCCAGCGCGCAGGCCCGGTCAGCGCCGATCGGCGCGCCCAGCAGGCAAAGCTCCAGGGTGGCCGCCCGCCCGGCCAGGCGCAGCAGGCGCTGGGTCCCGCCGAAGCCGGGGATCAGCCCCAGGTTGATCTCCGGCTGCCCCACCTTCGCGGTGTCGGCGGCGATCCGCAGGTGGCAGCACATCGCCAGCTCCAGTCCGCCACCCAGCGCGAAGCCGTTGATCATGGCGATCACCGGCTTGGGCATCTTCTCCACGAACCGCATCATCCGGGTGCCACGCAGGGAGAAATCCCGACCCTGCGATGGCGTCAGGGTGTTCATTTCGCTGATGTCGGCGCCTGCCACGAACGCCTTCGAACCGGCGCCGGTGAGGATCACGCAGCGCACGGACTCATCAGCGGCGGCCGCCTGGAAAGCCTCGTGGAGCGCATCGATGGTGGCCGCGTTGAGCGCGTTCAGCTTGTCCGGGCGATTGATGGTGACGGTACGTACCGCGTCCCGATCGGACACGGTGACGGGGGATTGGCTGGGGGCTGCTTCGGACATTCTGGCTTCCGGGTTGGAGTGGGGACCGGGCGTTGCGCAGACGGTCGGGAACTCATGCGGCAGCGCGCTGTCTGAGCCCGTGGCGTCAGTGGCGGTTAAGCCCTGCCGTCGTTATCCTAGCGCGTCCCGTTGTCGCCCTTCGACCTCGGGACCACCCATAACGGGGCGGTGCCGCCGCTTCGCGCCATCACCGGAGGTTTCACCGAATGAAGTTGCGTTTGATTGCGGTCGCAGTGGCGGCCCTGACCCTGACCGCGGGCTCTGCCTTCGCCCAGGACACTTCCACCGAAAAGGGCAAGCTCGGCTACGCGCTCGGCTATGACCTCGGTCGCAACGCAGCCGAAAGCGGCGAGGCACTGGACGTCAACACCATCGTCAAGGGCCTGCAGGACGGCTTCGCCAAGCGCGACCCCTCGGTGCCGGTCGACCAGCTGCGTACCGCGGTCGAGAACATGCAGAAGCGCCAGGCGGAGAAGGCCAAGCAGCAGTGGGACCAGGCTGCCGCCCAGAACAAGACCCGCAGCGATTCGTTCATTGCCCAGAACAAGGCCAAGGCCGGCGTGCAGTCGCTGCCCAGCGGCGTGCAATACCGCGTGATCGAGGCCGGCAACGGCGCCAAGCCGACCCAGTCGAGCACGGTGCAGCTCGAGGTCGCCGGTCCGTTCCCGTGGGGCGAGCGCGGCCAGAATGCCCAGGCCCGCCCGATGCCGGAGCTGAAGCTCAGCGAGGTCGAGATGCCGGCCATGCGTGAAGTGCTGATGCAGATGCCTGCCGGGTCGAAGTGGGAAGTGACCGTGCCCGCCGACCAGGCCTACGGCGCCGACCCGCGCACCGGGATCCCGCCGAACATGGCCGTCCAGTTCGAGATCAAGCTGGCCAGCGTCAAGTAATCCGACGCCACCAGCGCTACCCTGACTTGCGCCGGCTTGCCCGGCGCAAGTCTTTTCTGGCCCCGAATTCCACTCGGGCCCGATCCAGCGGAACCTGTCGACGCACATGATGTCTTCGCAACCACAACGCGCAGTGCTGACCCCGTGCACCGGGGTGTGCAGCCTGGACCTGCAGGGCTTCTGCGAAGGCTGCCAGCGCACCGGCACCGAGATCGCCGGCTGGCTGCAGATGAGCGACCAAGAGCGACTGCGGATGATGGAGGAAGTGTTGCCGGCGCGCGAGGCCGGGCAGGGGTGAGCTCCGACCGGTTGCTCGATGTCCTTGCAGAGGCTGCGCGGCTGCGACGGGCATTGCGACCGCTGGATGCGCCCGTTGTCGACCGCGGGTGGAACCATGAGGAAGTCGAGGACCTGTTGGCGCCGGCCGTGCGACTGGCTGACGCGTCCGTGCTGGTCGGGCTGGTCCCGAGGGCGGGGGAGACCCGTGTCCTGCTGACCCGGCGCACCGACGGACTGCGCCATCACGGCGGCCAGGTGAGCTTCCCCGGTGGCCGCGTGGAACCTTCCGACTCCGACGCCATCGCCGCGGCGCTGCGTGAAACCCATGAAGAGATCGGTGTGCTGCCGGCGCAGGTGGAGCCCATCGGCCTGCTTGATCCGCTGGTGACGATCACCGGCTTCCGGGTGCTACCGGTGGTGGCGGTGGTGGACCCGCGCCATGAGGTCCGCGCCGATCCCGGCGAAGTCGCGGAAGTGTTCGAGGTGCCACTGTCTTTCCTGCTTGATCCGGGAAACCTCGACAGCGTGATGCTGGAGTACCGGGGGCGGCAACGGCGCGTGCTGGAGTACCGTTACCCCGCGCAGCGGATCTGGGGCGCCACCGCCTCCATCCTGTTCAACCTGCGCCAGCGACTGGAGGACATGCGATGAGCACCGATGGGAGTCCTTGGGACAGCCTGGTGGAAGCCGAGGCCCTGGCGGCGGCACTGGGGCGAAGCGACCTGGTGGTACTGGACGCACGCTCGTCGTTGGCCGACCCCGCATCATGCGAGGCGGCCTACCGGGAGGCGCACATCCCGGGGGCACGGTTTGCCGACCTGGATCGCGACCTCTCCGACCATACTGCTCCCGGCGGTCGCCATCCGTGGCCGCGCTCGGATGCCTTCACCAGGCGTCTCGGCGCATGGGGGATCTCGCCCGAGACGCAGGTGGTGGCCTACGACGCCGGCAACGGCGCATTGGCGGCGGCTCGCGCGTGGTTCCTGCTGCGTGCCCTCGGCCACCGGCCGGTGGCGGTCCTCAACGGAGGATGGGTACGCTGGCTCGAGCTCGGGCTGCCGGTGGAGTCACGGCTGCCTGCGGTGGTGGAGACGACCTACCGTGGCGAGTTCGACCGCACCCGGGTGCTGGACGCATCCGACGTGCAGGCGCACCTCGCCAATGGCGGCATGCTGGTGGATGCCCGGGCGCGGGAACGCTTCGCCGGGGAAGTCGAACCGATCGATCCGCGGGCCGGGCACGTGCCGGGCGCGGTCAATCGTCCTTACACCGACAACCTCGATGGAGGGCTTTTCAAGTCCACTCCCATACTCGCGCAGGAGTTCGGGACGCTGCTGCAGGGCCATCCGCCGGCCGACGTGGCAGTCATGTGCGGGTCTGGCGTGACCGCGTGCCACCACCTGTTGGCGATGGCGCACGCCGGCATGCCGGGCGGCAAGCTCTACGCGGGTTCCTGGAGTGGCTGGCTGGAGGACCCGGCGCGACCGGTGGCGACCGGGTATGGCGACCCCTGACGGTGGCGTTACTTTCCGAGCCGCTCCACCAGCGCCCTGAGCGCGGCCTGGGTCCCGGGCTCGAACCATCCGTCGACGAACCTGTCGAGTTCGATGTGCTCGTTCTGCAGCGCTTCCACCACGTCCGCCCGCGCGATGCGACGGGTCTGTAGCACCGCATCGCGCGGCAAGGACAGCAGCTCGCGCATCCATGCGAGCGCCCGTACCGTGACCAGGTCGGCCTCGGCGAGCTCATCGACCAGCCCGATGTGCAATGCGCGGTCCGATGCCACCATTTCACCTGATACCAGAAGGCGCTCCGCGCAATTGTTCCCCACCGCGCGGCGCATCAGGCGCTGGATTCCTTCCGGTGCCACCAGGCCCACGCGCACCTCGTTGAGCCCGATGCGGAAGTCACCCTCGGCCATCACCCGGTAGTCGCAACACAGTGCGAGCACGCAGCCGCCGGCGGGAGAATGCCCGGTGATCGCTGCGGCGACGGGCACCGGGCAGGTGGCGATGGCCCGGGCCGCCGCGAAGAATGCCTGCCAGGCTTCCACCAGCGCATCGCGGTCGTCACCCAGGCCGAGCAGGTGCGGTACATCCAGGCCTGCCGAAAAGATCCCGGCACTGCCCGACAGGATGATGCCGCGTGCATCCGCCACGATCGCCGACTCGAGGGCGGCCCGCAGTTCGCGGCACAGCGCCGGATCCAGCGCGTTCACCGGCGGGCGCGCGAGCGCGATCTCGACAATGTCGCCGTGGGTGATTACCTGCACCCGGCTCATCGCATCACCCCCTGCGGCCAACGGTAGCGGACGGTGTACTCCAGCTCGCGCTCGCCCCCGGCCGGCACGGTGACATCGAAACCGACCCGCCGGTCCTCCTTCTTTTCGGGCTCTACGCTGCTGGAGATGATTTCCCATTCGCTCCAGCGCGGAAGCGGTTCCAGCACCTCGACCTGCACATCCTGCTGCCGGGCGTTGCGCAGGGTGATGCGGAAGGATTCGGTGAGGGAGCGCCCGTTGGCGTCGAGACGGAAATCGGTGGATTCGCGTTCGGCGCCCAGGTCGAACGCCGTCCCGACTTCCAGGTGGACTTCGCTCCCGGTGGCAGTGTGCTGCAGCGTGGATTCCCCGAGGAAATCGTCGCCGTCCTGGAGCCGCACCCGGCCCGCCGGCAGCGGCCGGCCCAAACCCGCGGCTTCGGTATTGGCGACGGTCACCGCCACCGTTACCGGTAAGGCACCGGTACGGCCATGCTGGCCCGGCTCGAGTAACGGGAAAGGCGGCTGCCACTGCGCATCGCCGGCATCGACGACGTAGCCGCGCTCGCAAGCCACCGATGCAGCCGCCGGGAACAGCGGTACGCGTTCGGTCGAACCACTGCCGATGCGGATGGTGCCCGGGACCTCGTAAGCGTGGTACTCGGCCGATTCGCGCTCGATCGGCATCTTCGCTGCCGGGGCAGCGCGTGCCATATCCTGGTACATCGCTTCCGGGGAGCCGCCGCTGCCGCGTGCCACGCGACGCGGCTCGCCCGCGACCAGCGTCAGTTGCGCATCCGAAAACGACACCCCGGCCCGGTTGGCGATCAGCGCGGCACCCTCCAGGGCGAGCTGGCAATCGTTGCCTTGCCCGGCTTCGGCACCTGCGTCTTCGATGGTGGCCAGGTACTCGGCGCGCCACGCCAGTCCGCCCATCGGATAGGCCAGGGTGAAGCGAGCATCACCGGGACTGGCGGCGGTGACGGTCCACTCGATCCGCGCCTGCTGCGGCAGCAGGCGCGCGCCGTCCACAACGGAGAACGAGTCGTATCCGCGGATGGTCTTGATCCGACCGTCATTCAGCGCGAGGGTGAGCCCGTCGCTTGCGTCGACGAGCACGCCCGAGTCGGTCTGCTTTGCGTTGCCGGAGGTGTGCTCGACGGTGATCCGGTGCCCGAGCAGGCGTGAGACCAGGTCCCCGGTGCCCGTCAGCGCGGCGACATGCCGCTGCGACTCGATCGTGACGCCCGGGGCCTTGCTGCGCAGGATGGCGGCCTCGACATCCGTGCTCGCCGGCATGCCCGTGGCCGAAATCTCGTTCGGGCCCGCCTGTAGCTGGTATTCCAGCGGACGTTCGACCAGAGCGTAGCCCGGCATCGAAGGGGATGGGCTGGCTGTCTGGGCGAGTGCTTCGTAGTCCCCGCTGTAGATGGTCAGCCGGGTGGTCCCGCGGGATCCCGGAGTGGCTTGGCCTTCCGTCGTGGGCGAGTCCCCACGGACGCTCGCGGCCGTCGTGTCCGGCGCGGGCTCCCCGGAACACGCCGCGAGGACGCAGGTGAGCACAAGCAACTGGGGACGGTGCATTCGCGAACTCCGATCTCGGCCTGCCGGTATCATAGGCCGATGAACCCGATCCGTGCCTCCCTGTTGTCCGCACTGGTGCTCGCCAGCATCACCTTCGCGGCCGTCCATGCCGGCGAATGCATCCCCCGCATCAGCGATGGCTGGGTGCGTTTGCCACCGGTGGAGATGCCGATGATGGCGGGGTTCGGCCGGATCGAGAACGACTGCGCGACGGCCGCGACGATCGTCGGGGTGCGCAGTGGCGCGTTCGGTGATGTATCGCTGCACGAGACCACCGTGGTGGATGGCGTCAGCAGGATGCGCGCGTTGCCGCGGCTCGATATTGCTGCCGGCGCCAGCGCCACCCTCCAGCCTGGCGGTTTGCACCTGATGCTGATGCAGCCCGTGCGGCCGTTGGCCGAAGGCGAAGCGGTGCCGGTGGAATTCCTGCTGGAAGGCGGGGGCGTGGTCTCCGGCAGCTTCGAGGTCCGCGGTCCCGGCGGCTGATCAGGCGCCGGGCGAGCAGGCCGTCCGCACCGCTTCCGGCAGCGTTGCGGCGGCGCCGCTGTCACGATCGATCCAGACCATGACGACGTTGCCGTCGCAGTAGAGCGTGGCCGGATCCGCGGCATCGACGATGCGATGCCCGACGGTCAGGCTGGTGTTGCCCAGCCGCTCGACGAACAGCTCGATGGCGATCTGCGCCGGCCACGTGATGGGGCGACGGTAGTTGAGGTGCGCCGCCGCCACGACCGGCGCGACGTGCTCGTCCAGTCCCTGGCCGGGCACCTCCATCATCCACTGCAACCGCGCCTCTTCAAGGAAGCTCAGGTACTTGGAATTGTTGACGTGGTTGAACGCGTCGAGGTCGCGCCAGCGCACCGGCATCGGTACCCGGATCAGCGTGGTCGGGTCCGCCGCCGCCGGCTTGCCTTCCCCGCCTTCGCGCTGGAGGCCGGCCGTCTGCATCGCGGCAGTCTTCCCGGGCGCCTTCTTGCGGGCAGCCGCCTTGCGCGGCTTGCGCTTGGGCTTGTCGGTGGGGATGGCGTCGCTCATGGGCTGGACTTCTTCTTGGTGGCCTTGCGGGCGCGGGGGGGCTTGGCGGCGGTGGCCGGTGTGGCGGTCTTGCCCGCCGATGCCTGCTGCAGCAGCGGGGCGAGGAACCGGCCGGTGTAGGAGTGGTCGAGCGAGGCGATGTGCTCCGGCGTGCCGGACGCGAGGATGGTACCCCCTCGATGGCCGCCCTCGGGGCCCAGGTCGACCACCCAGTCCGCCGTCTTGATCACGTCCAGGTTGTGTTCGATCACCACCACGGTGTTGCCGTCGTCGCGCAGGCGGTGCAGCACGGCCAGCAGGTGCTCGATGTCGTGGAAGTGCAGGCCGGTGGTGGGCTCGTCGAGGATGTACAGCGTGCGGCCGGTGTCGCGGCGCGACAGCTCCTTCGACAGTTTCACGCGCTGCGCCTCCCCACCCGACAAGGTGGTGGCCGACTGGCCGAGCCGGATGTAGCTCAGTCCGACATCGATCAGCGTTTCCAGCTTGCGCGAGATCGAGGGGATGTTCTCGAACAGCTCCAGCGCGTCCTCGACGGTCATCTCGAGCACGTCGTTGATGTTGTAGCCCTTGTAGAGAATCTCCAGCGTCTCGCGGTTGTAGCGTTTTCCACCGCAGACGTCGCAGGGCACGTACACGTCCGGGAGGAAGTGCATCTCCACCTTGATAAGGCCGTCGCCCTGGCAGGCCTCGCAGCGCCCGCCGCGCACGTTGAAGCTGAACCGTCCCGGCGCGTAGCCGCGGGCGCGGGACTCCGGCACCTGGGCGAACAGCTCGCGCAGCGGCGTGAACAGGCCGGTGTAGGTGGCCGGGTTGGAGCGCGGCGTGCGGCCGATCGGCGACTGGTCGATGTCCACGACCTTGTCGAACAGGTCCATGTTCTCCACCGACCGGTGCGGTGCGACCGGTCGCGATGCGCCATTGAGCTCATTGGCGGCCAAGGGATACAGCGTGTCGTTGATGAGCGTGGACTTGCCGGAGCCGGAGACGCCGGTGATGCAGGTCAACAGGCCGGCCGGGATCTCCAGGTCGACCTGCTTGAGGTTGTGGCCCGATGCGCCATGCAGGCGCAGCATCAGGTCCTCGCGTGGCGGGTGCCGCTTGGCCGGGATCTCGATTCGCCGGGCACCGCTCAGGTACTGGCCGGTCAGCGAACGCGGCGCGGCCAGCACGTCCTCGTAGCTGCCCTGGGCGATCACCTCGCCTCCGTGTACGCCGGCGCCCGGGCCGATGTCCACGATATGGTCCGCCAGGCGGATCGCATCCTCGTCGTGCTCCACGACGATCACCGTGTTGCCCAGGTCGCGCAGGCGGGTGAGGGTGCCCAGCAGGCGCTCGTTGTCGCGCTGGTGCAGGCCGATGGACGGCTCGTCGAGCACGTACATCACGCCGACCAGGCCGGCGCCGATCTGCGAGGCCAGCCGGATGCGCTGGGCTTCGCCGCCCGACAGCGAATCGGCCTTGCGTTCCAGCGTCAGGTAATCAAGGCCGACATCGACCAGGAACTTCAGCCGGTCGCCGATTTCCTTGACGATCTTGACTGCGATCTCGCCGCGCCAGCCGGGCAGCTCCAGGGTGCTGAAGAACTTCAGCGCCTCGTCGATCGGCATCACCACGATGTCGGGCAGCGGGCGTTCGGCCACGAACACGTTGCGCGCGGCAGCATTCAGGCGGGCGCCGCCGCACTCGGTGCAGGGGCGTTCGCTGATGTACTTGCTCAGTTCCTCGCGCACCGCCGAGGATTCGGTTTCGCGGTAGCGCCGCTCCAGGTTGGGCACGATGCCCTCGAAGCGATGTTTGCGCGGGTGTCGGCTGCCGCCTTCGCTGAGGTAGGTGAACGAGATCACCTCGTTGCCGCTGCCGAACAGCACTGCGTTTCGGATGTTCTCCGGCAACTGCTGCCACGGCGTGTCGACGTCGAACCGGTAATGCCTGGCGAGCGACTGGATCAGCTGGAAATAATAGGCATTGCGGCGGTCCCAGCCGCGTACCGCGCCGGCAGACAGCGCCAGTTCCGGGTGGACCACCACGCGCCCCGGATCGAAATACTGCGACACGCCCAGCCCGTCGCAGGTCGGGCAGGCGCCGGCGGGCGCGTTGAACGAGAACAGCCGCGGCTCGAGTTCCGGCAGCGAGTAGTCGCACACCGGGCAACTGTACTTGGACGAGAACAGCAAAGGCGCGGCTTCGGCGTCGTCCAGCGATACCACCTGCGCCATGCCGTCGCCGAGCTTGAGCGCGGTCTCGAACGACTCGGCCAGCCGCTGCTTCATGTCCTCGCGCGGCCGGAAGCGGTCGATCACGGCATCGATGGTGTGCTTCTGGCGCAGGGCGAGCGGAGGCACGGCGTCGATCTCGTGCAGGGTGCCGTCGACCCGCACGCGCACGAAGCCCTGCGCCCGCAGCTGCTCGAACACCTGCGCATGCTCGCCCTTGCGGTCGCGCACCACCGGGGCCAGCAGCATCCAGCGGCCGGCGCTGTCGGGATCGCCCCCGCCCAGCGCGACCACCTGGTCGACCATCTGGCTGACGGTCTGGGCTTCCAGCGGATAGCCATGGTCGGGGCAGCGGGGCGTGCCGACGCGGGCATACAGCAGGCGCAGGTAGTCGTAGATCTCGGTGATGGTGCCGACGGTGGAGCGCGGGTTGTGGGAGGTCGACTTCTGCTCGATCGAGATCGCCGGGCTCAGCCCTTCGATATGGTCGACATCGGGCTTCTCCATCACCGACAGGAACTGCCGGGCATAGGCCGAGAGAGACTCGACGTAGCGCCGCTGGCCTTCCGCGTAGATGGTGTCGAACGCCAGCGACGACTTGCCCGAGCCGGACAGGCCGGTGATCACGATCAGCTTGTCGCGGGGCAGGTCGAGATCGATGTTCTTGAGGTTGTGCGTCCGCGCGCCGCGGATGCTGATGAATTCCATCGCCATCGAGGGGCCTGCAAAGGGGGAGGGGTCGCCGGTGCGGCGGGCAACAGGGGAGCGTATCGAGTGGGGGAAGTGGGGGCAAACGGTGGAAACGGAAGAGGGCGTGCCCCGGCAGTTGCCGCAAGCCGCTGAACCCACTACAATTCCGCTTCTGTCTGCCCCTCGACGGGTACGTCAGCGACCAAAATAACTACAGAGGAACTGGTCATGTACGCAGTAGTTGTAACCGGCGGCAAGCAGTACCGCGTGATGCAGGGCGAGACCCTGCGCGTCGAGCTGCTCGAAGCCGAAGCCGGTAGCGAGATCAAGCTGGACAATGTCCTGATGCTGGGTGACGGCGATGGCGTGAAGCTCGGCGACGAGCTGAAGAACGCCAGCGTCACCGCCAAGGTGGTCGGCCACGGCCGTGCGGACAAGATCCGCATCGTCAAGTTCCGTCGCCGCAAGCACCACCGCAAGCAGATGGGCCACCGTCAGCACTACACCGAAATCGAGATCACCGGCATCGCCGGTGGCGACAAGAAGTAAGGAGAAGCAGTCATGGCACACAAAAAGGCCGGAGGCTCGACCCGCAATGGCCGCGACTCCAACCCGAAATACCTGGGCGTGAAGATGTTCGGCGGCCAGGCCATCGAGGCCGGCAACATCATCGTCCGCCAGCGCGGCACCCAGTTCCATGCGGGTTCCGGCGTCGGCCTGGGTCGCGACCACACCCTGTTCGCGCTCGTCGACGGCAAGGTCGAGTTCACGACCAAGGGCCCCAAGCGCCGCCGCACCGTCAGCGTCGTCAACGGCTGATCGTCGCGCCGCGCAGCTGTACCGGGAGGCCCCGCTTCGGCGGGGTTTTTCGTTTCCGCCATGTTTGTCATCCTGTCACCGTCCCACTGAGGTCCCCCGCATGAAGCTCGTTGACGAAGCCGAAATCCAGGTAAGCGCAGGCAACGGCGGCAACGGCTGCGTCGGTTTCCGCCGCGAGAAATTCATCCCGCTGGGCGGCCCGGACGGCGGCGACGGCGGCAATGGCGGCAGTGTCTGGCTGCTGGCGGACGAGAACCTCAACACCCTGGTCGACTTCCGCCACCAGCGCCAGTTCCGCGCCCAGCGCGGGCAGAACGGCATGGGCCGGCAGATGTACGGCAAGGCCGGCGACGATCTGGTCATCACCGTGCCGGTCGGGACCGTGGTCACCAATGTCGAGACCGACGAAGTGATCGGCGACCTGGCCCAGCATGGCGACCGCCTGCTGGTCGCGCAGGGTGGCAAGGGCGGCCTGGGCAACATGCACTTCAAGAGCTCGACCAATCGTACGCCGCGCAAGGCCCTGCCGGGCCTGCCGGGCGAGGAGCGCGAGCTCAAGCTGGAGCTCAAGCTGCTGGCGGACGTGGGCCTGCTGGGCTTCCCCAATGCCGGCAAGAGCACCCTGATCCGCGCCGTCTCCGCCGCGACCCCGAAGGTGGCCGACTATCCGTTCACCACCCTCTACCCGAACCTGGGCGTGGTCAGTGTCGAGCAGTACCGCAGCTTCGTCATCGCCGACATTCCCGGCCTGATCGAAGGGGCTGCGGAAGGGGCGGGGCTGGGTGCCCAGTTCCTGCGCCACCTGCAGCGCACCAGCCTGCTGCTCCACCTGGTGGACGTGGCCCCGATGGAGGGTGGGGTCGAGGACATCAGCCCGGCGGAGCAGGTGCGTGCGATCGAGCGCGAGCTGGAGAAGCACGACCCCGAGCTGCTCGCCAAACCACGCTGGCTGGTGTTCAACAAGGTCGACCTGCTGCCGGAGGACGAGCGCAAGTCCACCGTGGAGGCGATCATCGCAGACCTGGGCTGGAAGGACCGCTGGTACATGGTCTCGGCCATCGGCCGCGAGGGCACCTGGCCGATCATGCTCGACATCATGGCCTTCTTCGACCGCCAGAAAGAGGATGCCGCCGAAGCCGCCGCGGAAGCCGCTGCAGCCGGCACCCCCGGCGATGCACCCTGACCGCGGCAGCGGGGCCGGCAATCGCTCGCGCCCCTGTTCCACGGTGACTTCCCCCGACCGTAGGAGCGGCTTCAGCCGCGATCCAAACCCGGTCCGCCATCCAGCACCCCGATCGCCGGCGGCACCCCCCTCAACACCCCCCTGTAGGAGCGACGTAAGTCGCGACCGCTCGAGCAATCAACCGATGTACAGGTCGCGACTTACGTCGCTCCTACGGCGTCAGGAAGCTCCGGTGGTACAACCGCCGGGTGAGTACCTCGTATTCCGCGACGGATTCCCTTCGCCCACGAAAAAACCCGGCCGGGGCCGGGCTTTTCCGATGCACACCCGCCAGGGGCGGGCGGCGACCACTCGATCAGGCGGCGGTCTTCAGCGCCTTGATGCGTGCGGTCAGGCGGCTCTTGTGGCGGGCTGCCTTGTTCTTGTGGATCAGGCCGCGGGCGCTGAACCGGTCGAGGATCGGCTGCGCGGTCTTGAAAGCAGCCTCGGCGCCGGCGGCGTCGTTCTCGCCCAGGGCCTTCAGCACCTTCTTGACGGACGTGCGCAGCATCGAACGCTGGCTGGCGTTACGGGCATTGCGCACGACTGCCTGCTTGGCGCGCTTCTTGGCGGACTTGATGTTTGCCACGGCTTATTCCTGAAATATGTAGTTGAAGCAGAAAGAGTTGAACCCGCCACGCGGTACTTGCGGGCAAGTAGACAGGAAATTATGGGGGATTCAATGGTTTGCGTCAACAACCCGCTTGGGGTGCGTCCATGAGCGACTCGAACCCCGGCGCGGAGCCCTCGACCGCCGCCCGACAGCCCGGCAAAACCGGACCGGGCCCCTCCAGGCAGGGCGGCATGCTCCGCTCCACGGCCGTGTTCAGCGCGATGACCTTCCTGTCCCGGATCGCCGGATATGCCAGGGACGCGTTGACGGCGGTGCTCTTCGGTGCCGGCCCCGCGGTCAGCGCCTTCGTGGTGGCCTATCGCATCCCCAATTACCTGCGCCGCATCTTCGCCGAGGGTTCATTCGCCTCGGCCTTCGTGCCGGTGCTGTCGGAGTTGAAGCAGAAGGGCGACCAGGAGGCCCTGCAGGAATTCCTCGACCACGTCGCCGGGGCACTACTGGCGGTGGTGGTGCTGGTCAGCGGGCTGGGCATGCTGCTGGCGCCGTACATTGCGCGGCTGTTCCTGGCGTTCGCCCCGGACGACGCCGAGCGCATCCCGCTGGCGGCGGACATGCTCCGCATCACCTTCCCGTACCTCACCTTCATTTCGATGACCGCGCTGGCCGGGGCGGTGCTCAACAGCTTCCGGCAGTTCGGCCTGCCCGCGTTGACCCCGGTGCTGCACAACCTGGCGATGATCGCGGCGATGCTGCTCCTGGGGGGCTATCTCGACGTGCCGGAGAAGTCCATGGCCTGGGGGGTGCTCGCCGCGGGCGTGCTGCAGGTCCTGGTGCTGTGGCCGGCGATGGGTCGGCTGGGCATCCGCCCCAGGTTCCGGTTCAATCTGCGCCACCCCAGCGTGCAGCGGGTCACGAAACTGATGCTGCCGACCATCTTTTCCTCATCGGTCGCGCAGGTGAACGTGCTGGTGGGTACCGCCTTCGCCTCGGCCCTGGTGCCGGCGGCGCAGTCCTGGCTGTACTACTCCGACCGGCTGATCGAACTGCCGCTCGGGCTGTTCGGCGTCGCCATCGGCACCGTGATCCTGCCGCAACTGTCGCGCCACCACGCCGACGAGGACGCCGGCGGCTACTCAGGCTCGCTCGACTGGGGCCTGCGCATGGTCGTGCTGATCGGGTTGCCGGCCGGCCTGGGGCTGGTGCTGCTGTCCGAGGCGTTGACCGCATCGCTGTTCAACTACGGCGCGTTCAGCGCCCTGGACACCCGCATGGTCGGTTACGCCCTGACCGCGATGAGCATCGGCATCCCCGGCTTCATGCTCAGCAAGGTCCTGTTGCCGGCGTTCTACGCCCGTCAGGACACCAAGACGCCGATGCGGGCCGCTGTGATCACCGTGGTGGCCAACGTGGTGCTGACCATCGTGCTGGTGACGCCGATGTGGTTGATGGACAACCCGTACGCGCACACCGGCATCGCCGCGGCCACCGCGCTGGCAGGGATCCTCAATGCCGCGCTGCTGTGGCGCTACCTGCGCCGCGCCGGGGTCTACCAGCCGCTGCCCGGCTGGCTGCGCTGGAACCTGCGCATCCTTGCCGCCCTTGTGGCGATGGCGGCGGTGGTGGTCGGACTGCGCGAATGGATCGGAGACTGGACCGCCATGACCGTGCTGTGGCGCTGGGTCTGGCTGCTGGCCGTCGTCGCCGCCGGAGCCGGTGCCTATGGCGTCGTGCTGCTGGCCCTCGGGCTGCGCCCCCGCCACCTGCGCCATTGAGGCCCGGCTATACTCCGCCGCGATGAGCAGGCTGTTCAGAGACGTCGACGGCGGGCCCCGATGCCCGCACGGCAGTGTGGTCTGCATCGGCGCCTTTGATGGCCTCCATGTGGGGCATCGGGCGCTGGTGCGCCACGCCGTGGCCCGGGCGCGGGCGCTTGGCCTGCCCGCGGTAGCCCTCAGCTTCGAACCCCTGCCGCGCGAGTTCTTCGCCCCGGGCGATCCGCCGCCGCGCCTGCTCTCGCCCCGGGCCAAAGTCGAGGGGCTGCTTTCGCTGGGCATCGACCAGGTCGGCCTGCTGCGATTCAACTCGGCCATGGCTGCGTTGACGCCGGAAGCATTCGTGATCGAAGTGCTGGTCCGGCATCTGTCGGTACGTGAAGTGTGGGTCGGTCCTGATTTCCGTTTCGGCAAGCGCCGTGGCGGCGACCTCGCGCTGCTGCAATCGATGGGCCTTGCGCTGCAGGCGGAGGGGCAGGGTTTCGCGGCCGGCGCCATCGAGCCGGTGCTGCTCGATGGCGAGCGTGTCTCCAGCACGCTGATCCGGGCAGCCCTGCAGGCGGGTGACTTCAAGGCAGCCGCGCGCATGCTCGGCCGGCCCTATGCGATCAGCGGGCGCGTGGTCCCGGGAGAACGACTGGGCCGTACCCTCGGCTACCCCACTGCCAACGTGCGTCTCGGCGGCAAGGTCCCGCCCCTCACCGGCATCCACGCCACGCGCGTACATGGCGTGGCAGGCCAGCCTTTGCCGGCCGTATCCAGCCTGGGCACCCGGCCCACCGTCGATGGCAGTGAGCCACTGCTCGAGGCCCACCTGTTCGATTTCGACGGCGACCTGTACGGTCGCAGGATCGAAGTCGAGTTCGTCGCGCGCCTGCGTGACGAGGAAAAGTTCGAAGACCTGCCGGCCCTGGTCGCGCAGATGCACCGCGACGCCATCCAGGCCCGCGCCATCCTTTCGCAAGATTCAACACGAGCACCCGCGTGAGCGCCAAGAACAACGACGCCAACCCGTACCGGCACACCCTGCACCTGCCGGCCACCGACTTCCCGATGCGCGGGGACCTGCCCAAGCGCGAGCCGGCCACGCTGGCGCGCTGGGAGGCCGATGGCCTCTACCGGCAGATCCGCGAGAAGGTGAAGGGCCGCGAGCGCAGCTTCGTGCTGCATGACGGGCCGCCGTACGCCAACGGCGTGATCCACATCGGCCATGCGGTCAACAAGGTGCTCAAGGACGTGGTGGTGAAGTCGAAGCTGCTGTCGGGCTTCGATGCGCCGTATGTCCCGGGTTGGGACTGCCATGGCCTGCCGATCGAGATCGCGATCGAGAAGAAGTACGGCAAGGTCGGTACCAAGCTGGATGCCGCCGCCTTCCGCCAGAAGTGCCGCGAGTACGCCGCCGAGCAGATCGACCTGCAGCGGGCGGACTTCAAGCGCCTGGGCGTGCTGGGCGACTGGGAGCACCCGTACCGCTCGATGGACTTCCGCTTCGAGGCGGACATGCTGCGCTCGCTGGGCAGGATCATCGACCGCGGCCACCTGGTGCGCGGCGCCAAGCCCGTGCACTGGTGCTTCGACTGCGGATCGGCGCTGGCCGAGGCGGAGATCGAGTACGCCGACAAGGTGTCCCCGGCGGTCGATGTCGCCTATCCGGCGAAGGATGCCAAGCCGATCGCGACCGCCTTCGAGGTGGTGGCCGAAGAGGGCGTGGAGATCGCGGTACCGATCTGGACCACCACGCCGTGGACGCTGCCGGCCAGCCTCGCCATCAGCATCGGTCCGGAGCTTGATTACGTGCTGGTCGAGGGGCCCGCGCGTGCCGATGGCGGCCGCCGCTGGCTGGTGATTGCCGAAGCGCTCGCCGCGAAGGCGCTCGCGCGCTATGGCGTCGAGGAGGTGGCCGTGCACGGACGCGCCAGGGGCGTCGAGCTGCAGGACCTCGTCGTCGGCCATCCGTTCTATGCCGACCGGGAGATCCCGCTGCTGCTGGGCGACCACGTCTCGGACGAGGACGGCACCGGCGCCGTGCATACCGCTCCCGGCCACGGCCAGGAGGACTTCGCCGTTGCACGCCAGTACGGCCTGGTGCAGAAGTACAGCGCGGCCCAGCTCAACCCGGTCGACGCCCGTGGTGTGTACCTGCCGGGGACACCGCCACTGGGCGATACGGAAGTGGCGGGGCTGCACATCTGGAAGGCCAACGACGCCATCGTCGAGGCCCTGCGCGGCAACGGCACGCTGTTGGCGCTCGCCCAGCTCAACCACAGCTACCCGCACTGCTGGCGGCACAAGACGCCGGTTGCCTTCCGCGCCACGCCGCAGTGGTTCATCTCGATGGAACAGGCGGACCTGCGCGAGGACGCCCTCGCGGCCATCGGCAAGGTCGAGTGGTTCCCGGACTGGGGCGAGGCGCGCATCGCCGGCATGGTCGACGGCCGCCCGGACTGGTGCATCAGCCGCCAGCGCACCTGGGGTGTGCCGATTGCGCTGTTCGTACACAAGGCAACCCAGGAGCCGCATCCGCGCTCGGTCGAGCTGCTGTCGGAGGTCGCCACCGTGGTCGAGCGCGACGGCATCGACGCGTGGTATTCGCTTGACGCAAGCACACTGCTGGGTGAGGAGGCCGATCAGTACGAGAAGGTCACCGACATCCTCGATGTCTGGTTCGATTCCGGCGTCACCCACGAATGCGTATTGGCCCAGCGCCCGGACGACGGCCTGCGCAAGCCGGCTGACCTGTACCTGGAAGGTTCCGACCAGCATCGCGGCTGGTTCCAGTCCTCGCTGCTGACCGGTGTCGCGATGGATGGCGCCGCGCCCTACCGGCAGGTGCTGACCCACGGATTCGCGGTCGACGCTGACGGGCGCAAGATGTCCAAGTCGCTCGGCAACGTGGTCGCACCTCAGAAGGTGGTCGACGCACTTGGCGCCGATGTGCTGCGGTTGTGGATCGCCTCGGTGGACTACCGCAACGAGATGACCGTCTCCGACGAGATCCTCAAGCGCAGCGCCGACGGCTACCGCCGCATTCGCAACACGGCGCGTTTCCTGCTGGGCAACCTTCACGGCTTCGATCCCGCCTCGCACCTGCTTCCGCTGGACGGTACCGGTGATGCGGGCATGGTTGCCCTGGACCGCTGGATCGTGCATCGCGCCCACGGCCTGCAGCAGCGCATCATCGATGCGTACGGCCGCTACGACTTCGCCGAGGTGGTGCAGATCCTCGCCAACTTCTGCAGCGTCGACCTGGGTTCGCTGTACCTCGATGTGACCAAGGACCGCCTGTACACCATGCAGGAGGGCTCGCGCGGGCGCCGCTCGGCGCAGAGCGCGATGTACCGGATCGCCGAGGCCTTCGTGCGCTGGATCGCGCCGATCCTGGGCTTCACCGCGGAGGAGATGTGGGGCCACCTGCCGTCGGAGACGGGGCAGGGGACCCGCGAGGACAACGTGTTGTTCACCACCTGGTACGACGGCCTGGCGCCGCTGCCGGAGGACGCGCCGATTTCCGCCGAGGACTTCACCCGCCTGCTGGCCCTGCGCGAGCAGGTGGCCCGGGTGCTGGAGCCGATGCGGGCGGCGGGCACGATCGGTGCCGCGCTGGAAGCCGAGATCGGTCTGCGCTGCGGCGTATCGGACCAGAACTGGCTGTCGCCACTGGCGGAGGAGCTGCGGTTCCTGTTCATCAGCGGAGACGTCAGCGTCGTCGCCGATGACGACGCCAAGGACGTGGTGGTGGAAGCGGTGCGCACCGGGAAGGACAAGTGCGGCCGCTGCTGGCAGCACCGTGCCGACGTGGGTGTGCACGACAGCCACCCGAGCCTGTGCGGCCGCTGTATCGACAACGTCGACGGCGACGGCGAAGACCGCCACTGGTTCTGACCCACTCGTTCCACAGCAGCACGCCCTCCCTGCCGCGGCGGGGATCCACGTACGCATGACCCCGGACCCACATGTCTCCTGCCAAGCCCACCCGCAACGCCCTGACCTGGCTCATCCTTTCGGCGCTCGTCATCGCGCTGGACCAGCTGACCAAGTACTGGGTCCTGACCTCATTGCCCGAGTACACCGCGATCCCGGTGATCGAGGGCTTCTGGAACTGGTACCGCACCTACAACACGGGCGCCGCCTTCAGTTTCCTCAGTGATGCCGGCGGCTGGCAGCAGTATTTCTTCATCATCCTGGCCATCGCCATCTGCGCGCTGCTGGGCTATTGGCTGTCGCGGACGCCGCGGCGGGACTGGAAGACGGCGCTGCCCTACGCGCTGGTGATCGGCGGTGCGCTGGGCAACGTCATCGACCGCTTCGTCCACGGCCACGTGGTGGATTTCATCCAGTGGCACTGGCAGGACTGGTACTGGCCGGCGTTCAACATCGCCGATGCGGCCATCGTCGGCGGTGCGGCCGGCATCATGCTGTTCGGGCTGTTCAGCGGAGAGCGCAAGCCGGACCCGGCGCGGGAGTAAAATACGCAGCATGGACCTGATCCTCGCCAATCCCCGTGGTTTCTGTGCCGGTGTCGACCGCGCCATCGAGATCGTCAACCGGGCGCTCGACGCCCTCGGCGCGCCGATCTACGTGCGCCACGAGGTGGTCCACAACAAGTTCGTGGTGGATGACCTCAAGCAGCGCGGCGCGATCTTCGTCGAGGAGCTGGACGAGGTGCCGGACGGCAATACCGTCATCTTCAGCGCCCACGGCGTGTCCCGTGCCGTGCGTGCCGAAGCGGAACGCCGCGGGTTGAAGGTGTTCGATGCGACCTGCCCATTGGTGACGAAGGTGCACCTGGAGGTCTCCCGCCAGTGCCGCGCCGGCCGCGACATGGTGTTGATCGGCCACGAAGGTCATCCCGAGGTCGAGGGGACGATGGGCCAGTGGCAGCGTGAGGCCGGCAGCGGCAGCATCTATCTGGTCGAGGACCTGGCGGACGTCGAAACCCTGGAAGTCGGGCAGCCGGACCATGTCTCCTTCACCACCCAGACCACGCTCTCGGTCGACGACACCCGCGGCATCATCGAAGCGCTCAAGGCGCGGTTCCCCGCCATCCAGGGGCCGAAGAACGACGACATCTGCTACGCCACCCAGAACCGGCAGGACGCCGTGCGGCAGCTGGCGGCGCGATGCGACCTGATCCTGGTGGTGGGCTCAGTAAACAGCTCCAATTCGAACAGGCTGCGTGAGCTCGCCGAGCGGGAGGGGGTTGAAGCCCATCTCATCGACGGTGCCAATGAAATCGATCCCGCCTGGGTCAAGGATCGGCGCAACGTGGGCGTCACCGCCGGCGCTTCCGCGCCGGACGTGCTGGTCCAGGGCGTCATCTCGCGATTGCGCGAACTGGGCGCGGCCGGCATGGTCGAACTGGAAGGCAAACCCGAGAACATGGTCTTTGCACTGCCCAAGGAGCTACGGGTCCAGCTGGTCGATTGATCGACCATCCGATTGACCCGGGTAACCCGCAGCCCTAGAATTCCGCCTCTTGGCCGGAGTAGCTCAGTTGGTAGAGCACGTCATTCGTAATGATGGGGTCGTAGGTTCGATTCCTATCTCCGGCACCAAGTTTCCAGACCCGCTCCGGCGGGTCTTTTTTTGCCCGGCAATTTTTTTGCGGCAGTCCGCCGCGGTGCAGCGATTGCTACAGTTGCACGGTCCGCCTTCGCCTCCGGAAAACCATGCTCTCACTGGACAACGTCCGAATCGGCGTCATCGGCCTGGGCTATGTCGGCCTGCCGTTGGCGATGGCATTCGGTTCGCGATTCCCGACGGTAGGCTTCGATATCGACCAGGATCGGGTGGAGGCGCTGCTTGGCGGCCACGACCGCACGGGCGAGGTGTCGGGCGCGGAACTGGAGTCAGCAATCAAGTTGACGCTGTCCGCCGACGCCGCCGCGCTCGAAGCCTGCAACGTCTACATCGTCACCGTCCCTACGCCGGTCGATGATGCCACCCGCCCGGACCTTCGCCCGCTCGAGGCGGCCAGCTCGCTGGTCGGCGGGTTTCTCAAGCAGGGTGACGTGGTGGTGTTCGAGTCCACGGTCTACCCGGGCACGACCGAGGAAGTCTGCGTGCCGTTGCTGGAGCAGGCGTCCGGACTGGTCTTCAACCGCGACTTCTTCTGCGGTTACAGCCCCGAGCGCATCAACCCGGGCGACCGCCAGCGACGGCTCGCGAACATCACCAAGGTGACGTCCGGCTCGACCCCGGCGGCCGCCGTTTTCATCGACAACCTGTACCGGCAGATCATCAACGCCGGTACGCACGCGGCGCCCAGCATCAAGGTGGCCGAGGCGGCCAAGGTCATCGAGAACACCCAGCGCGACGTCAACATCGCCCTCATCAACGAGCTGGCGATGATCTTCGACACCATGGGTATCGATACCGCCGACGTGCTCGCCGCAGCCGGTACCAAGTGGAACTTCCTGCCTTTCACCCCGGGTCTGGTGGGCGGGCACTGCATCGGCGTGGATCCCTACTACCTGACCCACAAGGCGACGGTGCTGGGATACCACCCCGAGCTGATCCTCACCGCGCGCCGGATCAACAGCAGGATGGGGCTGCACGTCGCCCACCAGGTGCTGCGGCTGATGGCCGGCAAGCGCATCAACGTGGTCGACTCCCGCGTGCTGGTGCTGGGCCTGACCTTCAAGGAGGACTGTCCGGACCTGCGCAACACGCGAGTGATCGACATCGTGCGCGAGCTGCAGGCCTCGCATGCGCAGGTGGACGTGCATGATCCCTGGGCGGATGCGACCGAGGCAAAGGCGGCCTTCGGACTGGACCTGGTCGAGACGCCGGAACAGGGCAGGTACGACGCCATCGTGCTGGCGGTGCCCCACGAAGCCTTCCACGATCTCGGCGCCGATGCTATCCGCGCCTTCGGTCAGGAGGCCTGCATCATTTACGACGTCAAGTCGGTGTTACCCGCGGGCGCCGCCGACGGCCGGTTGTAGTTGCGCCTACCGGACTACTCACGCATCCCTTCTGCGACCCGCTGTCCCGCGGGGACTTCCTTCGGGCGTAGGAGCGGCTTCAGCCGCGACCCGGAAACCGTTCGCCCGTCCCGCCTGCACATCGCGGCTGAAGCCGCTCCTACAAGTTAGAACTGGGCCATCGTAGGAGCGACGCAAGTCGCGACCCCGGACCCCACCAATCTCGCCTCCCGCGACGCGCCCCCGCTACATTGCCCCATCCGCCCTCCAACGACCCACATGTCCATCGCCAGCAAACCATCGAAATCAGCCCCCAAGGCAAAGATCGCCTACGTCTGCTCCGAATGCGGCGCCGACCACAACAAGTGGCAGGGCCAATGCGCCGAATGCGCAGCGTGGAACACGTTGAGCGAGTTCGTGATCGAGTCGGCCGCCGCAGGCAAGGCGGCCGCAAGCGCAGGCGCGGCGCGACGCGGAGGCTGGGCCGGGAAGGTGGACCCGCCCAAGGTCACCGCCCTCAAGGATGTCACCCACAGCGAGGAGTCGCGGGTATCCACCGGCATCGGCGAACTCGACCGGGTGCTCGGCGGGGGGCTGGTGCAGGGTGCGGTGGTGCTGGTGGGCGGCGACCCTGGCATCGGCAAGTCCACGTTGCTGCTGCAGGCGGTGGCGAAGATGGCGGCCACCCTGCCGGCGCTCTACGTAACCGGCGAGGAGTCGCTGTCCCAGGTGGCCGGTCGCGGTTCGCGCCTGGGCTTGCCACTCGATGGCGTGAATGCGCTGGCGGAAACCTCGGTCGAGAAGATCCTGGAGCAGGCGGTGGCGACCCAGCCGCGGTTGATCGTTGCCGACTCGATCCAGACCCTGTGGACGGAGTCATTGGCCGCGGCCCCGGGTTCAGTCAGCCAGGTGCGGGAAAGTGCCGCACGGCTGGTCCGCTATGCGAAGGAAACAGGCACCGCGGTGTTCCTGGTGGGGCACGTGACCAAGGAGGGCGGCATCGCCGGCCCGCGCGTGCTCGAACACATGGTCGACGCGGTGCTGTACTTCGAAGGCGAGTCCGGCAGCCGCTTCCGCGTGCTGCGCGCGTTCAAGAACCGCTTCGGCGCCGTCAACGAACTCGGTGTCTTCGCGATGGGCGACAAGGGCCTGCGCGAAGTCCCCAACCCCTCGGCGATCTTTCTCTCCGGCAGTGCCAGTCCACAGCCGGGCAGCTGCGTGATGGTCACCCGCGAAGGAACGCGCCCCCTATTGGTGGAAGTGCAGGCGCTGGTTGATTCCTCGCCGCTGTCCAACCCACGGCGCGTCGCGGTCGGCATGGAAGGCAACCGGCTGGCGATGCTGCTGGCGGTGCTGCACCGGCATGGCGGCATCGGTGTCGGCGACCAGGACGTGTTCGTCAATGTCGTCGGCGGCATCCGCGTGCAGGAGACCGCGGCCGACCTGCCGGTGCTGCTGGCAGTGCTGTCCTCGCTGCGCGACCAGCCGCTCGCCGAACAGGTGATCGCATTCGGCGAGGTCGGCCTCTCTGGCGAGATCCGTCCGGTTCCCAATGGCGAGGATCGTCTCAAGGAAGCCGCTACACACGGGTTCAAGCGCGCCATCGTGCCCAAGGGCAATGCGCCCCGCAGCGGCAAGGTGGGCAGCATGGAGGTGATCGCGGTGGAGCGGCTGTCGGAGGCCCTGGAGGCGATATGAGTCTGGGGCGAAGGGGTCTGGCACGTGTTGCGCGCGCAGTCTTGAAGCGATTGGTCGTGATCGCGGTTCTTTCGGGGTGCAACTGGGTCCCAGTGGGAGCATCCCAGGTGCAACCCGGTAGCCAGCAAGCTGGCCAAGGCGAGGCTGCTGCCGGCCGTGAGGACGCCTGTGAAAGTGCTTCCGCGCCTGATCTGCGGGATCTTTGGGGCCGCTATACGGTTGTTTCGGTCCAACGGTATCGGGGAGGCTTGACGCCGGAACCGGACGCGCTTGAACGGATAGGAAGAGCGGTGATCCTTTCCGAAGATGAATTCGTGTACGACGGTTCAGCCCTCTCGGCCCCGCGATACCGTCTGGTGTGCCAGGACGACATCGTCGTCGAAGGAGAAGTGCCAAGTCCTGCTGGCCGCAGTGTCACCTCGTTCTACGGCTTTCGTTCCGAGCGCGAGGTGATCTGGATTCTCAAGGTGAGGGGGGAGGGCGACGGTCGTTCGATCTTCGTGTTCGAGATCGCCGGCGCCGGGAATGGGCTGGAACTGTGGGAGCCATACGATGGCTTCATCTATCTGATGGAAAGGCAGGCGGGCCTGGGGGGTACGAGCCGCGATAGCCGGCACAGCTGCGGTGTCGCTGCTTGCCGCTGATCGGCCGCGTGACACTCTGGCCCTGTCGCAGCCGACAGGGGGCATACCGTCAGCCCCCCCTTTGGCCGGTGCCGCGCTCAACCTTGTCCCAGCACCAGCTCCAGCACGAACTTCGAGCCAAAGAACGCCAGGACCAGCAGTGCCATCGCCACGAGTGTCCAACGGATGGCGGTCGAGCCGCGCCAGCCGCGGACCCTGCGGCCCAGCAACAGCAGGCCGAACGCCAACCAGGACAGGATGCTCAGCACCGTCTTGTGCACGAGGTGCTGGGCAAGCAGGTTCTCCACGAAAAGCACGCCCGTCAGAAGGGCGGCGCTCAACAGCACGAATCCAACGGCGATCGTCCGGAACAGCAGGGTCTCCAACTGGACCAGGGGCGGCAGCGCACGTAGCCAGGCGTGGTACTGGCGACGCCGCAGCGCGCGGTCCTGCATCCATAGCATCACCGCCAGCAATGCGGCGATGGCCAGCGTGGCGTAGGCCAGCAGGGCCAGCCATGCATGCAGCTGCAGCCGCCAGTCGAGTGCTTCGGGCTCGAGCCGTCCGTACAGGTGGTAGCCGAGCAGGGCGAGGATCGCCACGGGATAGACGACCACGCCAAGTGCAGCCATGCGTCCGTTAGCCCCCACCGCCGTGGTCAGAGTCGTCATCCCCAGCGTGACCAGTGAAAGGGCTGCATAGAAGTGCAGGTCCGCGCCTCCGTGCGCTTGCCAGGCCAACCCGTGGACCAGTGCGTGCAACACCACCGCGGGCACGGCTGCCCACAGCCAGGCCTTGGGCGGGCGCGGGTCGGGCCCATGCCTGACGCCGGCGACCAGCAGGCCGGCCGAGGCCAGGTAAAGAGCCATGGCGATGAGAACGATTGTCATCGGAGAAGTCTCGCACAGCCGCGGCCGTAACGGCCGGCTTTGTTATCGTCGATCCATGAGCTTCCACATGGCCGACATCCGCGATAAACGCCCCACCCGGCGCCGGGCCGTCGCCGTCGGTGAGCTGCAGGCGGGGCCCAGGGCGTTCCCGATGATCGTGGAACGCACGCTGCCGAAGGGTGATGCGCTGGCCATGGCCGAAGTCGCGGGCCTCCAGGGCGCGAAGCTGGCATCGGCGCTGATGCCCCTGTGCCACCCCTTGCCGCTGGACCTGGTCCGTATCCATTGCGAAACGCTGGCGGAGCGCCAGGTGGTGAGGGTGTACTGCGAGTGCGCGGTCGAGGCGCGCACCGGGGTGGAGATGGAGGCCCTGGCGGGCGTCAATGCCGCGCTGTTGACGCTCTACGACCTGTGCAAGCCCGTGGAACCCGCGCTGGTCATCGGCCCGGTTCGCCTGTTGTTCAAGGAGGGTGGGAAGTCCGGCTTGTGGCTCAACCCCGATGGCTTGACCCAGGCGGAGCAGGAGCGGTTCCGGCCGCGGGCGCCCGCCGGTCTGGATGGCGCGCGCTGCGCCGTTCTCACCTTGAGCGACCGCGTCAGTGCCAGTAGCGCCGAGGACCGCTCGGGACCCGTCCTGGCGCAGGCGCTTGCCGCTCTCGGTGGTCACGTCGCGGAGATGGGAGTCCTGCCTGACGGCATCGAGCCGCTATGCGGACGCCTGCGTGAGCTGGCCGAGGACGGCGTCAAGCTGTGCCTGTGCACTGGCGGCACCGGGCTGGGTCCGCGCGACCTCACACCGGAAGCCCTGGCGCACTCGGGGGGGCGCCCGATCCCGGGATTGTCCGAGATGCTGCGCTCGGAAGGCAGCCGTCATACCGCGATGGCGTGGCTCAGCCGGGGCGGCGCAGTGCAAGTCGAGGGAATGCTGGTGATCTCGCTCCCGGGTAGCGAGCGTGCGGTCCGGCAGGGCTTCGACATACTGGCGCCGGTGCTGGCCCACGCGCTGGCGATGATCGATGGCGGGGGCCACGAGTGAAGGTCGAAATCCTTCTCTTCGGGGCGCTGCGGGATCTCCAGCCGGAACCGTGGCTGGAGGTCGAGATGCCGGATGCGGCTTCAGTCGCCGGACTGCGCGAGGTGCTGAAACATCACGCGCAGGGACATTGGCCCGCGCTGCCTCAGGGCCTGCTGGACCGCTGCGCCTTCGCCAGCGACACCACAGTGCTGCGCGATGGCGACGCGCTGCCCCCGGGATCGGTTGTGGCGGTGCTGCCGCCAGTGAGTGGGGGCTGAAATGCAATTCGCGAAGTGCGAGGTCCGGGACGTGGCAAACGCCGTGCTGGAGCCGAAGGAGGCGCTGGAGTTCGTTTCGCGCCCCAGCTTTGGCGGCATGGCGCTGTTCATCGGGCAGGTCCGGGACCTCAACCTCGGCAAGTCCGTGGTGGCCGTGGAGTACGACGTCTTCATGCCGCTGGCGGTGGCGGGATTCGAGGCGATCGCCGGCGAGGCACGAACGGTGTACGGGGACGGGGTGGCGATCTACATCGGCCATGCGCAGGGGCGCCTCGGAGTCGGGGGGCTGGCGATGGTCGTGGCCGCCGCCAGTCCGCACCGCGAAGAGGCGTTCGGCGCCTGCCGGCAGGTGGTGGAGGCGGTCAAGCACACCAGTCCCATCTGGAAGCGTGAGCACTACACCGACGGCAGCAGCCAGTGGAGCGAGGGCTGCGCGCTGTGCGGGCCGGAGGGCGCGCCGGGCTATACTTCAAGGTCGGTTCCACCCCCACGACCCCGGTAACAGCTCATGTTCGAATCTCTGACCCAACGCCTGTCGGGCACCATGGAGCGCCTGCGTGGGCGCGGCCGGCTGACCGAGGAAAATATCCGCGAGTCGCTGCGCGAGGTCCGCATCGCCCTGCTGGAGGCCGATGTGGCGTTGCCGGTGGTGCAGGCCCTGATCGAGCGCATCAAGGTGCGGGCGGTCGGGCAGGAGGTGCTGAAGTCGCTGACGCCGGGCCAGGCGCTCATCAAGATCGTGCGCGACGAGATGACGGTGGTCATGGGCGCGCAGTCGTCCGAGCTGAACCTCAACGTGCCGGCGCCGGCGGTGATCCTGATGGCGGGCCTGCAGGGCGCCGGCAAGACGACCACCGTCGGCAAGCTGGCCAAGCACCTCAAGGACAAGCGCAAGAAGAAGGTGATGGTGGTCTCGGCCGACGTCTACCGGCCGGCCGCGATCGAGCAGCTGCGCACGCTGGCCGGCCAGGTCGACGTGATGTTCTTCGAGTCGCGTGCCGACCAGAAGCCCGAGGCAATCGTCCGCGCCGCCATCGAGGATGCGCGCAAGTCCTATGCGGACGTGCTGATCGTCGATACCGCCGGCCGCCTGGCGATCGACGAAGCGATGATGGAGGAGATCAAGGCCCTCCACGGTGCGGTAAAGCCGGTCGAGACCCTGTTCGTCGTCGATTCGATGACCGGCCAGGACGCCGCCGCCACCGCCAAGGCCTTCGGCGAGGCGCTGCCGCTGACCGGCGTGGTCCTGACCAAGACCGACGGCGACGCGCGTGGCGGCGCGGCCCTGAGCGTGCGCTACATCACCGGCAAGCCGATCAAGTTCATCGGTACCAGCGAGAAGCCGGAAGGCCTGGACGTGTTCCACCCCGAGCGCGTCGCCGGCCGCATCCTCGACATGGGCGACGTGCTGTCGCTGGTCGAGCAGGTCGAGCAGCAGGTCGACAAGGACAAGGCGACGCGCCTGGCGGAGAAGGTCGCCAAGGGCAAGAAGTTCAATCTGGAGGACATGCGCGACCAGCTCGAACAGATGCAGGGCATGGGCGGCCTGAGCGGCCTGATGGACAAGCTGCCGGGCATCGGCCAGATTCCCGAGTCCGTCAAGAGCCAGGTTACCGGCAAGGAAGTGCCGCGGCTGGTGGCGATCATCAACTCGATGACCATCAAGGAGCGGCGCAATCCGGCCCTGCTGAACGGCTCCCGCCGCAAGCGCATCGCCACTGGCGCCGGCGTGACGCCGGCCGACGTGAACCGCCTGATGAAGCAGTACCAGCAGATGGAAAAGATGATGGGCAAGCTGGGCCGCGGCGGCATGAAGGGGATGATGCGCGGCATGAAGGGCATGATGGGCGGCCGCGGCGGCATGCCGTTCTAGGAAAAATGTCTTATACTCGCCGGCTTACCCCGTCATTCCGGCGGCTGGGCAACACAGGAAAACACCCATGGTCAAGATCCGACTGACCCGCGGCGGCGCCAAGAAGCGTCCGTTCTACCACATCATCGTTACCGACAGCCGCAGCGCCCGCGACGGCCGCAACATCGAGCGCGTCGGTTACTACAACCCCGTCGCCACCGGCGGCGAGAAGCGCGTCGAGCTCGACACCGCGCGCGTGCAGCACTGGCTGGGCAACGGCGCGCAGCTGACCGACAAGGTCGCCGTGCTGTACAAGGAAGCGCTGAAGTCGGCCGACGCGCCGGCTGCTTCCGCAGCCTGACCTGCGGGCCGCGCTCCGGCGCGGCCGCATGCAATGAACGATCAAGGGCGTCGCATCCTCCTCGGACGGGTGGCTGGCGCCCTTGGCTTGCGTGGCGAGGTGAAACTTGAGTCGTGGACCGAGCCCCGGGACGCGATCTTCCGCTACCAGCCCTGGACCCTGCGCGATGCGCAGGGGCGCGAGCGCCAGATCGAGGGCGTCCGTGGCCGCGACAGCGGCAAACACATCGTCGCAACCTTCCCTGATGTCACCGATCGCGACGGCGCCGAAGCCCTCCGCGGCCTCGAGATCCACGTCCCGCGCGAAGCGTTGCCGCCTGCCAAACCCGGCGAGTTCTACTGGGTCGACCTGGAAGGCCTGCGCGTCGTCACCGTTGATGGCGTGCCACTGGGGACGGTGTCGCACCTGTTTTCCACCGGCGCCAATGACGTGCTGGTGGCCCGGGACGACGAGCGCGAACGGATGATCCCGTTCGTACGCCCGCAGTACGTGACCGACATCGATCTGGAAGGTGGCGTGGTAACCGTGGACTGGGACCCCGAGTTCTAGCCCGCGCTATGCGTATCGACGTCGTCAGCCTGTTCCCTGATTTCATCGCCCAGTGCGCCGCCTTTGGTGTCACCGGGCGGGCAGTGGAGCGCGGGCTCCTTTGGCTGCACGGCTGGAACCCACGCGACTATGCGGAAGGCAACTACCGCAAGGTCGACGACCGGCCTTTCGGTGGAGGGCCGGGCATGGTCATGCTGATCGACCCGCTGCGGAACGCGTTGCAGGCCGCGCGCCAGGCGGATCCGGCGCCATCGCGCACCATCTACCTCAGTCCCCAGGGCCGCCCGCTGACCCAGTCGCGGGTGCGTGAGCTCGCTGGGGAACAGCGGCTGGTGCTGCTGTGCGGCCGCTACGAAGGCATCGACGAGCGCCTGGTGGCCGCGGAGGTTGATGAGGAAATCTCCATCGGCGACTACGTGCTCTCCGGTGGGGAGCTGGCAGCCGCCGTGCTGGTCGATGCGGTGACCCGGTTGCAGGAGGGGGCACTGAACGATGCCGAGTCCGCGCAGCAGGACAGTTTCGGCGATGGCCTGCTGGACTGCCCGCACTACACGCGGCCGGTGGAGCACGAGCTGGGCGCGGTCCCGGAGGTGTTGCTGTCGGGCAACCACGCCCATATCGCCGCCTGGCGTCGGATGCAGTCGCTGGGGCGGACCTCGCAGCGGCGGCCGGACCTGCTCGACGAGCAGGCGCTTTCAAAGGCTGACCGCAAGCTGCTCGAGCAATGGCGGGTGGAGCAAGGGTAGGAGCGACGTGAGTCGCGACCTGTACATTCCGCCCCGGGCCGGGTGAGGTCGCGACTGACGTCGCTCCTACGGGAGGCTGCTGCCCTATGGCGTTCCGGCCGCGTCTGTCGCTATAATGTGCGGCTTAGCTACATCCATGCCATGACGCGGGTCCACGTGCACTCGCGCAACAACGACTCCAACAGGCCCGACCATGAACAAGCCCTCGCTCAACACGCTGTTGCAAGAATTCGAATCCGACCAGGTGCAGCGCCAGCTGCCTGACTTCAGCCCCGGCGACACCGTCGTGGTCAACGTGAAGGTCAAGGAAGGCAATCGCGAGCGCGTCCAGGCCTACGAGGGCGTGGTCATCGCCATGAAGAACGCCGGCCTCAACTCCGCCTTCACCGTGCGCAAGATCTCGCACGGCTTCGGCGTCGAGCGCGTGTTCCAGACCCACAGCGCCACCATCGACTCGGTCGAGCTGAAGCGCCGCGGCAAGGTCCGTGCCGGCAAGCTGTACTACCTGCGTGGCCTGGAAGGCAAGAAGGCGCGCATCAAGGAAGACCTGGCCGCCTACGCCAAGGCCAAGGCGGACGCCGCTGCCGCCAAGTAAGCCGGCGCAGCAGGCTCCAGCATGGACGGCCACCGAAAGGTGGCCGTTCGCGTTTCCGGCCTCCGGCCATGCACGACGCTTTCGCCGATGCCACGGATAATGGCCCGATGAGCAGCCACGATGCCCCGACCACCGTACGCCTGGACCTCTGGCTCTGGGCGGCGCGCTTCTTCAAGACCCGCAGCCTCGCCAAGCAGGCGGTGGAAACCGGAAAGGTCGAGGTCGGGGGGCAGCGCGCCAAGGCCGCCCGCGGCGTGCGCCTCGGCGACAGCCTGAAGGTGACGCGCGGTGATGAGCACTTTGAAATCAGCGTGCTCGGCCTCAGCGACAACCGCGGGCCCGCTGCGGTGGCGCGCACGCTCTATGAGGAATCCGAGGCTTCGCGGCTGGAGCGTGAGCGGGTGCGTGCAGTCCGTGCCGCAGAACGCACCGGCTACCACGCCCCCGATACCAAGCCCGACAAGCGTGCGCGCCGGCTGATCCGCGCGCTGGGCGACATCGATTCGTTCTAGGTCACCCGACCGGCGTAGTCCGGGAGCTCCGGGTTGCGACGGAACTCGAAGATCAGTCGGGTCTCGATGTGGGCGACTTCAGGACGCTCGGTAAAGGCTTCCAGCGCCAGGTCGCGCAGGTGGTTGCTGTCCCTGACGCCCACGTGCACGAGGAAGTCGTCGGCCCCGGCCACGTGGTAGAACGCCAGCACCTCGGGCAGGCTGGCGAGATGCCGGTGGAAGCTGTCCAGTTGCCCACGCGAATGCCGCGCCAGCCGCACCGAGACCATCGCCTGCAGCTGTATGCCGATGGCCGCTGGCGAGATCTCGGCGTGGAAGCCCTGGATGGTGCCGGTGGACAGCAGCCTGCGCACCCGTTCGAAAGCCGTCGAGGGCGCGATTCCCGCATGTTCGGCAAGCTCCTTGTTGGGCAGCCGAGCATTCTTCCGCAGAAGGCTCAAAAGGGCGAAATCGATTCTGTCGAGCATGGTTGAACGGCTCCGGGGTCGAAGGATATTCGTCAGTTGCCGCTGTAGGTGTACAGCATTCTACGATGCAGGGCATACACCGATCATGAGCCCCGCCATGCCTCGTTTCTATACCAGTGCCGTGCACGCCGGCCGCCAGGACTTCCGCGAGCTGTGCGTGCACGCGCCGCCGCTGGACCTGTCGACCACCTATCCGGTCGACGATCTCGCCACCGGCACCGCCAGCTTCGACGCCCTGGTGGCGGGGGAGGCCGAAGCGGGGAATCCGATCTACGCCCGGCTGCACAATCCCACCGTGGCCCGTACCGAGCGTGCCATTGCGGAACTGGAGGGTACAGACGCCTGCGTCGCCTTCGGTTCCGGGATGGCCGCACTGACCGCGGTGCTGATGGAGCGCCGCCAGCACGGCGGCCACGTGCTGGTGGTGCGGCCGCTGTATGGCACCTCCGACCACCTGCTTGCGAGTGGCCTGTGCGGGCTGGAAGCGGAGTTCGTCGAGGCCGGCGACATCGGCGCGAGGCTGCGCGCGGACACCACGTTGGTGGTGATCGAGACACCGGCCAACCCGACCCTGGCGCTGGTCGACATCGCCGCCGTGGTCGCGGCGGCCGGGGACGTGCCGGTACTGGTGGACTCCACCTTCGCCACGCCGGTGTTGCAGAACCCGGCATCGCTGGGGGCGACCTATGTCCTGCACAGCGCCACCAAGTTCCTCGGTGGGCACGGGGACGTCATTGCCGGTGTCGTCTGCTGCGATGACGACCATGCCCGGCCCCTGCGCACGGTGAGGGCGGCGACCGGTGCCTTGCTGCATCCGCTGGCCGCCTACCTGTTGCATCGCGGGCTGCCGACGTTGGCGCTACGGGTGGAGCGGGCTCAGGCGAATGCCGGTGAGGTGGCACGAAGGCTGGAACGCCATCCCGCCGTCGCCGCCGTCCATTACCCGGGCCTGGGCAATGTCCGGAATGCGCACCTGGTGGGTAGCCAGATGCGCGGGGCGGGGGCCTTGATCGCGTTCGAGATGAAGGAGGGCAAGGCGGCTGCCGCGGCGGTGATGCGGGGGGTCCGCATCATCACCCCTGCGGTGAGCCTGGGTTCGGTGGACAGCCTGATCCAGCATCCGGCCGGGCTGACGCATCGGGTCGTGGATGCCGCGGCGCAGGACGCCAACGGCATCACGCCGGGGTTGCTGCGCCTGTCAGTCGGCATCGAGCATGTCGAGGACCTGTGGGAGGACCTTGCGCAGGCGTTGGACGCGGCTGCGGATACGGGTGGCGTGACGGAGCTTCGGGCGCGGGCGTAAGGAGTTGGCGGGGCTTCGCGGGTCGCGACTGACGTCGCTCCTACAGAAGGACCGGCAATACGGATGAGCCGGACGATCGCGCCATCGCACTTGTAGGAGCGACTTCAGTCGCGACCTGTACATCGTGGCCGGAGCTGCGCGGTCGCGGCTGAAGCCGTTCCTACAGAAGACACCGCCCAACACGGATCTGCTGGCGACTGCGCCTCCGCTTTTGTAGGAGCGACTTCAGTCGCGACCTGTACATCATGGCCGGAGGTGCGCGGTCGCGTCTGAAGCCGCTCCTACAGAAGGCAGCCCCTCACGACAGCGACTTCAGCCGGTATAGCGCCTCCAGTGCTTGCTTGGGGGTCAGCTCGTCCGGGTCCAGCGCCGCAAGGGCATCCATCGCTGCCGAGCTGGGCGAGAACAGGCCGATCTGCTGCGGCTGGTCCAGCGACGCGGCGGCCATCGACGGTTTCGGTGCATCGCGGCTGTGCTGCTCCAGTTCCGCCAGCCGGCCCCGCGCCTGGTTGATCACCGCCCTGGGCAGTCCCGCCAATGCGGCCACCTGCAGGCCGAAGCTGCGGTTCGCCGGCCCTTCCTTGACCGCATGCATGAACACCAGGTCGTCGCCATGCTCGACCGCGTCCAGATGCACGTTGGCGATGCCGCTGCCACCGCTGCGGTTGGGCTCGCCGGCAAGGGTCGTCAGCTCGAAGTAGTGCGTCGCGAACAACGTGTAGGCGCGGTTCGCGTGGGCAAGGTGGCGGGCACAGGCTTCGGCGAGTGCCAAGCCGTCATAGGTCGAAGTGCCGCGGCCGATCTCGTCCATCAGCACCAGTGACTCCGCGGTCGCGTGGTGGAGGATGTAGCTGGTTTCGCTCATCTCCACCATGAAGGTGGACTGGCCGCGGGCGAGGTCGTCGCCGGCGCCGATGCGGGTCAGGATGCGGTCGACCGGGCCGATCACCGCCCGTGACGCCGGTACGAAGCTGCCGATGTGCGCCAGCAGCACGATCAGCGCGTTCTGGCGCATGTAGGTGCTCTTGCCGCCCATGTTCGGGCCGGTGATCACCAGCATGCGGCGGGTGTCGTCCAGGCGCAGGTCGTTGGGTTCGAACGGCTCGTCGCGCACCGCCTCCACCACCGGATGCCGGCCGCGTTCGATGCAGATGCCCGGATCCTCGGACAGCTCCGGGCGTGACCAGTCCAGCGCCTGCGCGCGCTCGGAGAGGCAGGCCAGCACGTCGAGCTCCGCCAGGGCCGCCGCGCACCGTTTCATCGGCTCCAGCCGTTCGCCGAGCGTGTCCAGCAACTGCTCGTACAGCAGCCGCTCCCGGGCCAGGGCACGTTCGCGCGCCGACAGCACCTTGTCCTCGAAGGCCTTCAGCTCTTCGGTGATGTAGCGCTCGGCGTTGGTCAGCGTCTGCCGACGGGTGTAGTGGGTGGGCGCCTTGGCGGCGTGCACCTTGCTGACCTCTAGGTAGTAGCCGTGCACGCGGTTGTATCCGACCTTCAGGGTCGGGATGCCGCTGGCCTCGCGTTCCCGGATCTCCAGGTCGACCAGGAACTGGTCGGCGGTGGTGGAGAGCGTGCGCAGCTCGTCGAGTTGGGCGTCATGACCGGTGGCAAAGACGCCGCCGTCGCGGGCGAGCACCGGCGGCTGCTCGACAATCGCCGCTCGCAGCAGGTGCGCCTGTGCATCGTGCTCGCCGAGTTCGGCCAACAGCTCGTCCAGGCGCGGCGAGCCCAGCGGGGCGAGCAGGCGCTCGACCTGCGGCAGCAGCCCGAGCCCATCGCGCAGCGTGGACAGGTCGCGGGGGCGGGCGCTGCGCAAGGCGATGCGCGACAGGATGCGTTCCAGGTCGCCCAACGCCCGGAAGCACTCGCGCAGGTCATCGCCTGCGCGTGAGTCGATCAGCGCCTGCACGGCCTGGTGGCGTCGGCGCAGGACGATGCGATCGCGCAATGGCCGGTGCAGCCAGCGGCGCAACAGGCGGCCCCCCATCGGAGTAACGGTGGCATCGAGCACACCCAACAGCGTGTGCCGCGCATCCCCGTCGACCCGGGTGTCGAGCTCCAGATGGCGGCGGGTGGCGGCGTTCATCGCGATGGCGCCGTCGCCGGATTCGACCGCGATCGACGTCAGGTGGGGCAGCCGCTGCTTCTGGGTTTCTTCGACGTAGCCCAGCAGCGCCGCCGCAGCGGCGATGGCCTGGGGGCGCTCCTCGATACCGAAGCCGGAAAGGTCGTGCAGGCCGAAGAACTTCAACAACTGGCGACGGCCGCTGTCGGCGTCGAACAGCCACGGTGCACGTCGACGGACCCCGGTGCGCCCGGAAATGAAGGCAGGCCAGCCGTCCTCGTCCGGACACAGGGTTTCGGCTGGATCAAGGCGGGCCAGTTCGGCTTCCAGTGCGTCCTGGCTCGCCACCTCGTTGACCAGGAAGCGACCACCGGCCAGGTCCGCCCAGGCGATGCCATAGCCCGACTTGCCGCGGGATACAGCCAGCAGCAGCGTGTCGCGGCGCTCGCTCAGCAGGGCCTCGTCGGTGACGGTGCCGGGGGTGACGATGCGCACCACCTTGCGCTCGACCAGGCCCTTGCTGGCGGCGGGGTCGCCAATCTGCTCGCAGATCGCCACCGACTCCCCCAGCGCCACCAGCCGGGCCAGGTAGCCTTCGGCGGAGTGGTGGGGCACGCCTGCCATCGGGATCGGCTGGCCACCGGAGCTGCCGCGCTGGGTCAGGGTGATGTCCAGCAGGCGGGCGGCCTTGCGGGCGTCGTCGTAGAAGAGTTCGTAGAAGTCGCCCATGCGGAAGAACAGCAGCACGTCGGGGTGCTCTGCCTTGGCGGCGAAGAACTGCTTCATCAACGGCGTGTGTTCCGCCGTTTTCGTAGTGCCGGAGGCGGCAGGTTCCATGGAGTCCCGGGAGCTCGCGTTGCGCACCGCATTGTGCCATCGGCGGCTCTGCGTCTGGGCCATCGTCCGTGCTGGACACGGCGGTTGCAGGTGCCGGGACTGTGCTAACTTCCGCTGCAGGACGGGCATGGATGCTTCCCGCCGCAGTCCCCCACGGCGGCCGGGCGCGCACCCGCCTCAAGTCGCCGCCGCAAGGCCGGCCTCTAATGCTGTGTCATGGCAAGGGGACAACATGATGAATATGAAACCCACCCGCTCGATGCTCGCAAGCGCAGTGCTGGTGGCGCTTGCCATGGGCGCTGCACCCGTGGCTGCCCAGGAGGCGGAAGCGCCCGCCGCGACGGAGGAGCAGCGCCCCACCACGTTGTCCGGACTGACCGTTACCGCGCAGAAGCGTGAGGAGCAGTTGCAGGACGTGCCGGTCGCCGTGACCGCGCTGGACGAACAACTACTGCAGGACACCGGCATCCGCGACATCAAGGACCTTCAGGTGCTGGTGCCGGGCCTGACCGTGACCAGCACCCAGAACGAGGCCATCACGACTGCCCGCATCCGGGGTATCGGTACGGTGGGCGACAACGTCGGCCTGGAATCCTCGGTCGGCGTGGTGATCGACGGCGTCTACCGGTCGCGCAACAGCGTCGGCTTCGGCGACCTCGGCGAGCTCGAGCGGATCGAGGTCCTCAAGGGCCCGCAGGGAACCGTTTTCGGCAAGAACACCTCGGCCGGCGTCATCAATGTGGTGACGCGGCGACCCAGCTACACCCAGTCCGCCGAGGCCGAAGTCACCGCCGGAAATTACGGCGCGATGGGGGTGGCCGGCTACTACAACGATGCACTGAGCGACAACGCCGCTTTCAGCGTCTATGCCGCCAAGCGCAAGCGCGACGGCTGGATGGACGTGGTCACCGGCAAGGGACCGCGTACGGAGACAGAGGACTACGACCAGAACTACCACCTGCTGCGCGGCCAATTGCTGTTGGAGCCGACCGACAACGTCGATGTCACCTTCATCGCCGACTACACCAGTCGCGAGGAGAACTGCTGCACCGCCGTGCAGCTGGTGACTGGCGGCACCGCCCCGGTGATCAACGCGCTGGGCGGTGGCAACGCGATCGCGATCCCGGCCGATCCGTTCGCCCGCGTCGCCTACAGCAATCGCAGCACCGAGCAGGACATCAAGGACAAGGGCATTTCAATGCAGGTCGATTGGGAGTCGCCGTGGTTCGGCGGCGCCACCCTGACCTCGATCACCGCCTCGCGTGACTGGCAATCGATCAACGGCCTGGACTTCGACTTCACCACCGCCGACCTGCTGTACCGGGAAGCCGACGCGGACGAATCCTTCAGCGGCTTCGAGAACTTCAGCCAGGAGTTCCGCCTGACCGGCGCCTCCGACTCGGTCGACTGGATGGTCGGGCTGTTCTACTCGGACGAAGATCTCACGCGGAACGACTCCTACCGGATCGGCGCGGACTACGAGCCCTACCTGTCGACCCTCGTCGGCTCGCAGGTACTTGGGGGACTCGCACAGCAACTGGCGCCGTTCGACATCGATGTCGACATGTCGAACCCCGCGCTGTTCATGTCGCAGGTCAGTGGGCAGCCCTTCGGCAGCAACTTCGCCGGGTTGGGCGCGCATGACCGCTACAAGCAGGACGCCCGCAGCCTGGGCCTGTTCACCAACAACACCTGGCACGCTACCGATGCGCTCGACCTGACGCTCGGGCTGCGCTACACCACCGAAAAGAAGGAGCTGAGCTCGGTCTACTCCAACCCCAACGGAAGCGTGGGTTGCGGCTCGGTGCTGGCCAATCCCGCAGGGCGGGTGGCGGCGGCGCTGATGGCGCGCGGGGTACCGATCACGTCGCTCCCACCCGAGCTGCAAGCGCAGATCCTGGGCGCCGTGGCGCCGCAGGTCGCCGGTTACATGTGCCTGCCCTGGGCCAACGCGCTGCACAACGGACGTGTCACCGACCAGGATCGGGAAGAGAAGGAGTGGTCGGGCACCGTCAAGGCGGCCTACCGCTGGAACGAGCACGTCATGACCTACGCCTCCGCGGCGCGTGGTTACAAGGCGGGCGGATTCAACCTCGACCGCGTGCAATCTTCGAACGGCCTGTCCAGCGGCGGGTCGGGAATCACCCCCGTGGACGACACCTCGTTCCCGGGTGAGTTCGTGGACAGCTTCGAACTGGGTGCCAAGACCACCTGGGCCGACGGCAACCTGCTGCTCAACGCCACGCTGTTCCACCAGACCTACGAGGACTTCCAGCTCAACAGCTTCCTGGGTACCAGCTTCGTGGTCCGATCGATCCCGGAGGTGGTGTCGCAGGGTGTCGACGCCGAGCTGATGTGGCAGCCTGCCGCGGTGGATGGGCTGATGCTGCAGGGCGGCCTGATGTACGCCGATACCACCTATGCCGATGACATTCCCGGCGCGGACTTCGCCCCCGGCGGACAGCTGTACAAGCTGCCGGGCAACCAGGCGAGCTTTGCCCCGGAATGGTCCGGCACGGCATCGGCGACCTACGAGTGGGGCTTCGGTGCCGACCTCGTCGGGCGGTTCAACATCGGCGCCAAGTACATGTCGGACTACAACACCGGTTCCGACCTGGACGACGAGAAGCACCAGGATGCCTTCACCGTATTCAACGCACGGCTCGGGTTCGGTGCCGCGGACCGCAGCTGGATGGTCGAGCTGTGGGGCCAGAACATCTTCGACGAGGACTACGTGCAGGTGGGCTTTGACGGACCGCTGCAGGCGATCGGTTCGCCGGAGCCGGGCGACCCGATGAATACCTACAACGCCTTCCTCGGCGCACCGGCGATGTACGGCGTGACTTTCAGGATGAGGTACTAGCCTGCGGAGGAGGGCGCGCGGGTCGTGCCGGTGACGGTATAGTCCGCGAATGAGCAAAGACGCCTCCGACGACGCACTGCGCAGCCTCGCCGAGCAGGTCGGCGAGGCTGCGCGGCACCACCACCACCGGCTGGTTGCAGCGGAAAGCTGCACAGGCGGGTGGATCTCCAAGACGCTCACCGACGTTCCCGGGTCGTCCGCATGGTTCGAGTGCGGCATGACCGCCTACAGCTACGAGGCCAAGCAGGCGATGCTCGGCGTCCAGCCCAGCACGCTGGAAGAACATGGCGCAGTGAGCCGGGAGACCGCGATCGAGATGGTGTCCGGTGCCCTCGTGCATTCCGGCGCCAGCCTTGCCGTGGCGGTGACGGGTATCGCGGGCCCGGGAGGCGGTACCGATGACAAGCCGGTCGGGACGGTATGGATCGCCTGGAAGCGCAGGGGAGGGTACCCGACCGCACTGGTGTTCCACTTCGAGGGCGACCGGGAATCGGTGCGTCGGCAGACCGTGGCTGCCGCGCTGCACGGGCTGCTCGACCTGGCGAACTGAGCGGCGCTTGCAGCGTCCGGGGTTCATTAGTAGCATTACTACTAATGAACCCCCTGACTGATACCCAGCGCGCGATCCTCACCCTCATTGCCGAGCGCATCAGCGAGGAAGGCATGCCGCCCTCCCAGGCTGAAATCGCGCGGGCGATGGGGTTCTCCAGTGTCCGGGCAGCCCAGTACCACCTCGAGGCGCTCGAGCAGGCGGGTGCCATCCAGCGCCTTCCCGGCAAAGCCCGCGGGATCCGGCTGCTCCAGCCGCATGTTGAAAACGAGGTCGGTTCCGCGGTCACCCCCGACACCGGTGATGCGCTGCTGCTGCCGATCCTTGGGCGGGTGGCGGCAGGGGCACCCATCGGTGCCGACGCCGGTATCGACGATCACCTGCTGCTCGACCGCAACATCTTCTTCCCGTCACCGGATTACCTGCTGAAGGTGAGTGGGGATTCGATGCGTGATGAAGGCATTTTCGACGGCGACCTCATCGGCGTGCACCGCACGCCCGAGGCCAGGAATGGCCAGATCGTCGTGGCCCGCATCGATGACGAGATCACGGTCAAGCTGCTGAAGGTCGGCAAGGACCGTATCCGCCTGCTGCCGCGCAACCCGGACTACCAGCCGATCGAGGTGTTGCCCGACCAGGACTTCGCCATTGAGGGGCTCTACTGTGGCCTCGTGCGCCGTGGTCGCTGAAATGCCCGGGCACGGCGCGGTGTTTTCCGACCCCGTCGCGATGCCTGGACCGATGCGGCCGGCTCGCCTCCATCTCCCAACATCCACCCCAGGGCCACTGTCGCAATCCGTGCGACCGGCTCCCCCTAATCTGGACGCACTCAACTGATGGCATCAAGGACAACGACAATGGACGACAACAAGAAGCGTGCGCTGGCCGCAGCCCTGGGCCAGATCGAGAAGCAGTTCGGCAAGGGGTCGGTCATGCGCATGGGCGACCGCGTCGTGGAAGCCGCCGAGGTGATCGGGACCGGTTCGCTGATGCTGGATATCGCGCTGGGCATCGGCGGCCTGCCGAAGGGACGCGTGGTCGAGATCTACGGACCGGAATCCTCGGGCAAGACCACGTTGACGCTGCAGGCTATCGCCCAGTGCCAGAAGGCGGGCGGAACCGCGGCGTTCATCGATGCAGAGCACGCGCTTGATCCGGTCTACGCCGCCAAGCTGGGCGTCAACGTCGAGGACCTGCTGCTGTCGCAGCCCGATACCGGTGAGCAGGCGCTGGAAATCGCCGACATGCTGGTGCGCTCCGCCGCCGTCGACATCGTCGTGGTGGACTCGGTCGCCGCGCTGACGCCGCGTGCGGAAATCGAGGGCGAGATGGGCGACCAGCTCCCGGGCCTGCAGGCCCGCCTGATGAGCCAGGCACTGCGAAAGCTGACCGGCAATATCAAGCGTTCCAACACGCTGGTGGTCTTCATCAACCAGCTGCGCATGAAGATCGGCCAGATGATGCCGGGACAGAGCCCCGAGGTGACCACCGGCGGCAATGCCCTGAAGTTCTACGCATCGGTGCGTCTGGACATCCGCCGCATCGGTTCGATCAAGAAGGGCGACGAGATCATCGGCAACCAGACCAAGATCAAGGTGGTCAAGAACAAGCTGGCGCCCCCGTTCAAGCAGGTCATCACCGAGATCCTGTATGGCCAGGGCATCTCCCGCGAAGGCGAGCTGATCGACATGGGCGTGGAAGCCAAGCTGGTCGAGAAGGCCGGCGCCTGGTACAGCTGCGGTGACGAGCGGATCGGGCAGGGCAAGGAGAACGCCCGCCAGTACCTGAAGGACAATCCTGAAGTGGCTGCCCGGCTGGAAGCGGCGTTGCGCGAGAAGTTCGTGCCGGCGGAAGCCCGTCCGGAGGAGTCGGACGCCGCCGAGGTCGAGGCCTGACCAGGCCTCGGCTTGACTGATGCCGGACGAACGTCCCGACAATGAAGGCGCCGACGGCGGCCTGTTCGGTCCCGGCGGCGCCACCGGCCGGCGGCGAAAGCGCCAGCCCCAGACCCCGATGCAGCGTGCATTGGGGCTGCTGGTGCGTCGCGAGCATTCACGCAAGGAGCTGGTGCGGAAACTGGTCACCCGGGGGCTGGATGCCACCGAGGTGGAGCAGGCGGTGGACCGGCTTGCCGAGGCGGGATGGCAGGACGACAACCGGTTTGCCGAGAACATCGTCCGCGCGCGCGCCAATGCAGGCTACGGCCCGATCCATATCCGCGCCGAGCTCGGCACGCACGGGCTCGACAGCGACGCCATCGATGCCGCGATGGAGACGTTCGACGGGGACTGGCTGGAGAACGCACGCGAACTGGTAGTGCGCCGGTACGGGGAATCCGTCCCCGATGACCTGCCCCTCCGGCGGAAGGCGGCGGACCTGCTCATGCGGCGCGGGTTCCCCGGCCAGGTCGTGCAGGCCGCCACGCGGTGGGATCCAGACGACTGAGGCAGCGGCTCGACCTGCCTGATACGCTAAGAGGCTTTCCGCAGTTGCCGATGCGGCCCATGGCCCCCATGCTCGGGGATCGGGCGCACGCGCCTGCCCAGCCCCTTCTTATCCGTGCCAGGCATGAACAACAGACCCAGCATCAGCACCAGCGACATCCGCCGTGACTTCCTCGAGTTTTTCCGGGACAGGGGCCACACGATCGTACCGTCCGCACCGCTGGTGCCGGCGAACGACCCGACCCTGCTGTTCACCAACTCCGGCATGGTGCAGTTCAAGAACGTCTTCCTCGGCAGCGAGAAGCCGGGCTACGTGCGGGCGGCCGACGTGCAGCGGTGCCTGCGCGCCGGGGGCAAGCACAACGATCTCGACCAGGTCGGCTACACCGCCCGGCATCACACCTTCTTCGAGATGCTGGGCAACTGGTCGTTCGGCGACTACTTCAAGAAGGATGCGATCCATTGGGCGTGGGAACTGCTGACCCAAGTCTGGAAGCTCCCGGCCGAGCGCCTGCTGGTGACCGTCTACCAGACCGATGACGAGGCCTACGACATCTGGAAGGACGAGATCGGCATCCCGCCCGAGAGGATCGTCCGCATAGGCGACAACAAGGGCGCGCCGTTCGCCTCCGACAATTTCTGGCAGATGGCCGACACTGGTCCGTGTGGGCCGTCCACCGAGATCTTCTACGATCACGGCGACCAGCACTTCGGCGGCCCTCCGGGCTCCCCTGACGAAGACGGCGATCGCTTCATCGAGATCTGGAACCTGGTGTTCATGCAGTTCGACCGCCAGCCCGATGGCACGCTGGCGCCACTGCCAGCGCCCTGCGTCGATACCGGCATGGGCCTGGAGCGGCTCGCGGCCATCCTGCAGGGCAAGCACGGGAACTACGAGATTGACCTGTTCCAGCACCTGATCGCCGCCGCCGGTCGCCTGACCGATACCACGGATCTCGACAACAAGTCGCTGCGCGTCATCGCCGACCATATCCGTGCGTGTGCGTTCCTGATCGTGGACGGGGTGTTGCCCTCCAACGAAGGCCGGGGCTACGTGTTGCGCCGGATCATTCGCCGCGCCCTGCGCCACGGCTGGATCCTCGGCAGGAAGCAGCCCTTCTTCCACCACATGCTGGAGCCGCTGATCAAGGTGATGGGCGAGGCGTATCCGGAGCTGGGCAAGAACCGCGAGATCATCGCGCGGGCACTGCTCGCCGAGGAGGAGCGCTTCGCCGAGACGCTGGACTCCGGCATGCGCATCTTCGATGAAGTGGCGGCGCGCTGCGACGGTGTCATTCCGGGCGCGGACGCGTTCCGGTTGTACGACACCTATGGTTTCCCGGTGGACCTCACGGCGGATATCGCCCGTGAACGCGGCCTTTCCATCGATATGGCGGGCTTCGACGAGGCGATGGAGCAGCAGCGGCAGACCGCACGCGCGGCGGGCAAGTTCGGTGGCGCGGTGTCCATCCCGGCCGAACTGGTCGCACAGCTGCGGCCCACGGAGTTCCTCGGATACGACTGCCTCACCGACGGCGGGCTGGAAGTGGTCGCGCTGCTGAAGGATGGGCGTCCGGTCGATGCCATCGAGGCTGGCGACGAGGCGGTGGTGATTCTCGATCGAACGCCGTTCTACGCCGAGAGCGGTGGCCAGATGGGCGATGCCGGCGAGCTGGACATGCAGGGCACCCGTTTCGTCGTCGGCGATACGGTGAAGCTCGCAGGTCAGTTCCATGGCCACGTCGGCCGTTTGTCCGATGGCACGATCAAGCGAGGTGACCACGTGCTTGCGTCGGTTGACGAGTCGCGTCGGCGGGCCATCGTGCTCAACCATTCCGCGACCCACCTGCTGCACGCGGCCCTGCGCGAGGTGCTCGGAGAGCACGTCGCGCAGAAGGGTTCGCTGGTGGCTCCAGAGCGCCTTCGGTTCGACTTCTCCCATTTCCAGCCGGTGTCCGCCGAAGAGCTCGCGCGGGTCGAGCAGCGCGTCAACGAGGAAATCCGCGCCAACCACGAGGCGGAGATCCGCCACATGGGCATGCAGGACGCCCTCGACTTCGGCGCGATGGCGCTGTTCGGGGAAAAGTACGGCGACGAGGTCCGGGTGTTGCGCATGGGCAGTGCTTCGACAGAGCTGTGCGGCGGCACCCATGTCTCCAGGACGGGTGACATCGGGCTGTTCAAGATCGTGTCCGAAGGGGGCGTGTCCGCCGGTGTCCGCCGCATCGAAGCGGTGAGCGGCCAAGGCGCGCTGGATCACGTCGCCGCGGAGCAGCGGCGGCTGGACGAAGCTGCGAGGCTGCTCGGCGGTACCAGCGCGGAAATCACCGACAGGGTCCGTGCGCTCGTGGAACGGCAGAAGCGCCTGGAGCGGGAGCTCGAAGCCGCCCGCGCCAAGGCCGCCTCCGGAGCGACTTCCGGCCTGGCGGACTCGGCCGTCGAGGTTGGTGGGATGAAGGTCCTGGCCGCTCGCCTGGAGGGCCTGGATGCCAAGGCGCTGCGGGACACGCTCGATCGGTTAAAGAACCAGCTGGGTGATGCCGTTATCGTCCTTGCAGGGGCCGTGGATGGAAAGGCGGCTCTTGTCGCCGGCGTCAGCGGTGCCGCCCTGGGACGTATCAAGGCTGGGGAACTGTTGGCCCACGTCGCCAGCCAGGTCAATGGCAAGGGCGGTGGCCGTCCGGACATGGCCCAGGGCGGTGGCGAGGACAGTCCCGCGCTCCCGCAGGCGCTGGCCGGTGTTCCGGGCTGGGTGGAGGCGAAACTGTGCTGAACGTGTCCACAAAAGCATGACTTCCTTCGCTTGTTGGGATGTCCCGACGCGCGGATAATTGACGTTTACATGGCAACCGGCTGAGCTTGCGTATGATCACGGGCAAGGCCCGCCGGTGCACGAAGCGCCGGTACAAGGAGAATTCCAAATGTTGATCCTGACGCGTCGCGTCGGCGAGACCCTGATGATCGGCGACTCGGTGACCGTCACCGTGCTGGGCGTCAAGGGCAACCAGGTACGTATCGGCATTACCGCGCCGAAAGATGTGGCGGTGCACCGCGAAGAGATCTACCAGCGCATCCAGCGTGGCGAGGATGCGGGTTCCGCGGACGCGGGGAACGCCGGCGACTGAACAAAAGGTTTGCCGTGGGTGGGGTGAGCCGTTATGCTCTGCGCCCGCAAACGTTTCATGTCGCGGAGAGTTGCCCGAGTGGCTGAAGGGGCTCCCCTGCTAAGGGAGTATGGGGGTTAAACTCCATCGAGGGTTCGAATCCCTCACTCTCCGCCAGTTCCACTGGCCAAGGTGCAGCAGTTGCATCCGGCCAGGTTCCACCGGCCGCCTCAGGGCGGCTTTGTGTTCCCGGCACCTCGTTTCTCCAGGACCGCGAACGCGATTGGCAGTGAATTTGCAGTAACGGAAACATTGACGGAATGTTCTTCGATCGTCATAATTTTCCGACTACGCGCCCGTAGCTCAGCTGGATAGAGCACCAGGCTACGAACTTGGGGGTCGGAGGTTCGAATCCTTCCGGGCGCGCCATACAAGGCAAAAAAGCCGACGGGTCTCCCGCCGGCTTTTTTGTTGTCCGGGAGCCGAGCCGGGGCCATCGTTGTTGCCTATCGGATGCATCCGATCAAACGATTTCCCGCCGCGGTCCGTCGTGCCTAGGCTTGAGTGGATCCCGCTTCCACCTCGAGCCCAAGATGAGCCAGACCCCCAGACCCTCCCATCCGGTCCTGACCACGACCGCAGGCAGCCCTGTTGCCGACAACCAGAACTCGCTGTCCGCAGGCCCGCGTGGCCCGTTGCTGCTGCAGGACGTCCACCTGGTGGAGAAGCTGGCGCACCAGAATCGCGAACGCATTCCCGAGCGCGTGGTGCACGCGAAGGGGTGGGGGGCGTACGGCACCCTGAGCGTAACCGGCGACATCAGCCGGTTCACCCGGGCGAAGGCATTACAGCCTGGCGCTAAGACCGACCTGCTGATGCGTTTCTCGACAGTGGCCGGTGAAGCCGGTGCGGCGGACGCCGAGCGCGACGTGCGCGGGTTCGCGATCAAGTTCTACACCGAAGAGGGCAACTGGGACCTGGTCGGCAACAACACGCCGGTGTTCTTCATCCGTGATCCGCTCAAGTTCCCGGACTTCATCCGCACCCAGAAACGGCACCCCGTGACCAACCTGCGCTCGGCGACGGCGCAGTGGGATTTCTGGTCGCTTTCTCCCGAGAGCCTGCACCAGATCACCACATTGTTCTCTGACCGGGGGCTGCCCACGGACGTGCGCCACATCGACGGCTTCGGCTCCCACACCTACAGTCTTGTCAACGAAGCGGGCGAGCGCGTCTGGGTCAAGTTCCACTTCAAGAGCCAGCAGGGGCATCGCCACTGGACCAATGCGGAGGCGGCGGAGCAGGTCGGACGCAGCCGAGAAACCACCCAGGAGGACCTCTACGCTGCACTGGAGCGGGGCGAGTATCCGCGTTGGACCATGAAGATCCAGGTGATGACCGATGCCCAGGCAGACGACTGGTCCGAGCGCACCGGCTGGAACCCCTTCGATCTGACCAAAGTCTGGCCGCATGCGGACTTCCCGCTGATCGAGGTGGGCGTGCTGGAGCTCGATCGCAATCCGGTCAACTACTTCGCCGAAATCGAGCAGGTGGCGATGTCACCGGCCAATATCGTCCCGGGCATCGGCTTCTCGCCCGACAAGATGCTGCAAGGAAGGATCTTCAGCTATCCCGATGCGCAGCGGTATCGGCTCGGCGCCCACTACAACGCGCTACCAGTGAATGCGCCCCGGTGTCCGGTGCATCACTACCACAAGGACGGGGCGATGCGCTTCTTCGAGCCGCGCACAGTGGATGCTGATGCGTACTACGAACCCAACTCCGTGGGCGGTCCGAAGCAGGCGCCGGGGTTCGCGGAACCGGCATTGGCGTTGCGTGGCGATGCGGATCGCTTCGACCACCGCGACGGCAACGACGACTACACGCAGCCCGGCAACCTGTTCCGCCTGTTTGACGAGGGCCAGCGGGAGCGGCTGTTCGCGAATATCGCAGCGGCGATGCGCGGCGTGCCGGAGCATATCCAGCGGCGACAGCTGGCCCACTTCGACAAATGCGATCCTGCATACGGTCGCGGCGTTGCGATGGCGCTCGGGTTGGCGGAAGGCGCCGGAAGCGCCGGAGCCACGGGGGCAGCCGCGGAGGTCTCCGTGGCCTGACCCTCGAGGATCAGGCGCCGCCAGTCAGATCCAGGCCGGAGTCGGCGACCAGGGTGCGGGCGACCACGTCGGGGTGCTTCATCCAGTGGAAGTGGTCGGCCCGTGCGCCGAGCGCCGCGGCGTCCAGGGTGCGGACGGCCTTGGGTGGCAGCGGGATCTTCGAAAGCAGGAAACGCATCGAAGATTCCGGTGCCAGCCAGTCCTTCGCGAACAGCAATGCGTTGACCGGTGCGGCGATGGCACCCATGCCGGCTTCGGGTGCCGGTTCCATGCCGTCGACTTCGTAGCGGCCGGTGAGCGCCGTGTGCGCCCAGTGCTCCATGACACCGGGGGCTTCCTGGCCGCCAAAACCGATGCGGCGGCCGGGCAGGGCGCCGTTGCGCCGGGCCAGCCACGGCAGGAACCGATAGGCAAGCGGCAAGCCATAGCGGGTCGGCCGGGGGAACGCGCGCCAGTACGGTGCGCCGCTGGCGACCAGCCACAGGCGATCGGCGATTCCGGGTGAGCGCCCCAGCAGGCAGCAGGCCAGCTGTCCGCCAAGGCTGTGCCCACCGATGATCGTCGGTATGGGAGGCGCACCTTCGGTCATGGCAGCGTGGCTGGCCGGGAGATCGTGCTGCAGCAATTCCGGGTAGCCCCAGTCACTGCCGTTGCCGGCACGCAAGGTGCTGCTGCCGTGCCCGCGCCACTCGTGCAGGAACGTTGCCACGCCCTCCCGCGCCAGGGCATCGGCGAACGGCTGGTAATGGCGTGCCGCCACGCCCAGCGCGGGCAGCCAGAGCAGGGAAGCCACCGGATGCTCCGGCATCGTTGCCAGCAACTCCCACTGATGGCCATCCGCGGCCTCGACCTTCACCGGCGTCGCGTTCGTCATCGTGCTGCCTCCGTCGCGGACATCGCGCCGAAGTGGTCAAGTACCAGCACCTCACTGCGGCCGGGGCGATAGCCGCTGCGCAATGCCCGGTGCACGTAGTGCGATGCGTCCAGGCATGCAGTCTGCAGTGGCTTGCCCAATGCCAGGTTCGCCGCCACGGCCGAGGCCAGTGTGCAGCCGGTGCCATGGGCGTCGACGTCTAGCCGCGGGTTCTCGATACGCCCGATGTCCCTGCCGGGCTCCGAAACCAGGTCGAGCACGTCGCCGCCATCATCCAGGTGCCCGCCCTTGAGGAGGACGGCGGCGGCACCCGCTGCGTGCAGGGCGGCGCATGCGGCGTGCATGGCTTCGCGGTCGGGGATCGGCTGGCCCAGCAGCAGCTCCGCCTCCGGCAGGTTGGGCGTCACCAGCGTGGCCAGTGGCAGCAACCGGCTGCGCATCGCATCCAGGGCGTCGGTCTCCAGCAGGCGCGCGCCGGAGGTGGCCACCATCACCGGGTCCAGGACCACGTGCCCGGGCCGGTGGCGTTCGATCATCGCCGCCACCTCGGCGATGACCTCGGCAGTGGCGAGCATGCCGAGCTTCACCACGGCGACATTGAAGTCGTCGAAGCAGGCATCGAGCTGGGCCCGAAGGAATGCCACGTCCGGTACGTGCACCGAGGTGACGCCGCGGGTGTGCTGCGCCGTCAGGGCTGCGATGGCGCTGAGTCCGTGGACGCGGTGGGCGGCGAAGGTCTTGAGGTCGGCCTGTATGCCGGCGCCACCGCCGGAATCGGAGCCGGCGATGGTCAGGGCGCAGACGGGACGGGGATCGGTATTCATCCGCCCATTGTCCCCGAACCGCAGGCATATGTAGGAGCGACTTCAGCCGCGACCGGAACGCGCCGCACAGACGCCGCCTCCTCGATCGCGGCTGAAGCCGCTCCTACGAGGGCGGAGGGGCTGGAAGGGCGAACTGGCGGTATGCGAAGTAGGCCAGGCCGGTGCCGCCGGTCATCAGCGCGGGCAGGTAGAGCGTGGCGTAACCGAAATGCATGAACAGCCATGCCCCCAGCAGGCCGCCGCCGAAGAAGAACGCGATGACCAGCGTACACAGGGCGAGCCGGCGGCGGCCCAGCGGCAGCCCGCGCAGCGCATGCCCGAGCATGATGCCCAGGTCGGTGAACATGCCGCTGACGTGCGAGGTACGGATCAGTGCGCCGCTGTAGGTGGTGGCCATGGCGTTCTGCAGCCCGCAGGCGACGGCCGCGAGCATCGGACCGGCCAGGTGCTGCTGGCGGAACAGCGGGATGGCCAGCAGCAACAGGACCGATTCGATCGTGAGGGCGACGCCATAGCGGCGCCCGAGCCGCAGGGTGCTGTCCTGGATGATCAGGCCACTGAGCATCGAGCCGAAGACAAAGGCCGCGATCATGGCGCCCAGGTGCAGCACCGCGGTGCGGTCGCCGACGACCAGCGCCGCCCCCAGCAGCGAGGTATTGCCGGTGAGGTGGGTGATCGCCTGTTCCTGGAAACCCAGGAAGCCGACCACGTTGACGATACCCGCCACCGTGGCCAGCGCCGCTCCGCCCACCCATACCCAGCCGGCGAACCGCTCGGCCATCGTGCTACAGCACTTCCGAAGCGTAGTCCGCCAGGCGCGAGCGCTCGCCGCGGCGCAGGGTCACGTGGGCGCTGTGCGGCCAGTCCTTGAACCGGTCCACCGCGTAGGTCAGGCCGGACGTGGTTTCCGTCAGGTAAGGCGTGTCGATCTGCTCGACGTTGCCCAGGCAGATGATCTTGGTGCCCGGGCCGGCGCGGGTGATCAGGGTCTTCATCTGCTTGGGCGTGAGGTTCTGCGCCTCGTCGAGGATCAGCCAGCGGGTGAGGAAGGTGCGCCCGCGCATGAAGTTCAGCGAGCGGATCTTGATGCGGCTGGCGAGCAGGTCGTTGGTCGCCGCGCGGCCCCAGCTGCCGCCTTCCTGGTTGTGCGTGAGCACCTCGAGGTTGTCGGTGAGCGCGCCCATCCACGGCGTCATCTTCTCTTCCTCGGTGCCCGGCAGGAAGCCGATGTCCTCACCGACGCTGACCGTCGCGCGGGTCATGATGATCTCCCGGTAGCGCTGCTGGTCCATCGTCTGGGCCAGTCCGGCGGCCAGCGCAAGCAGCGTCTTGCCGGTGCCGGCGGTGCCGAGCAGGGTGACGAAGTCGATGTCCGGGTCCATCAATGCGTTGAGGGCGAAGTTCTGCTCCCGGTTGCGCGCGGTGATGCCCCAGACCGAGCGCTGGCTGTGCCGGAAGTCCTCGACGATCTGCAGCACCACCTTGTCCGGTCCCACCTGGTCGACCTTGAGTTCGGCTTCGTCGTCGCCCGGCAGGTACAGGTACTGGTTCGGATACCAGTCATCGCCCTCGACGCGGGAAATCTCGTAGTAGGTACGGCCGCGGTCGGTCCAGGATCGCAGTTCCTTGCCGTGGCGCTTCCAGAAGTCCTCCGGCAGTTCGGTGGCGCCGGTGTACAGCAGGCTGAAATCGTCCAGCGCCCGGTCGTTCTCGTAGTCCTCCGAGCGGATGCCGGCGATGGCCGCCTTGATGCGCAGGTTGATGTCCTTGGAGACGAACACCACGTCCATCTCCGGCGCACCTTCCTTCAGCGCGAGGATGGCCCCGAGGATCGCGTTGTCCGGTACCACGGCGCCGAAGCGCTTGCCTGCGTCGAAGTCGCCGGTCTGGAACAGCAGGCAACCGACGCTACCGGCGCCGCGCAACTGCAGCCCCTGGGGGGATGCCAGCGGGATGCCGGTCTGGATCCGGTCGGTGCCGGCCGCTTCGACCAGCTCGTTGAGGAAGCGGCTGACCTGGCGCGCGTTGCGGCTGGCTTCGGACGTGCCCTTCTTGCCGTTGTCGAGCTCTTCGATCACCTGCATCGGCAGGTAGACATCGTGCTCCTCGAACTTGAACAGCGCCGTGGGGTCGTGCATCAACACGTTGGTGTCCAGCACATAGGTCCGCTTGCTTCTCGTCATCGCGCACTCCACTGGGGTTGGCTCACGGCAAAGCCCACCACGGACCCGCGCGGCGGGGTGGTGGGAGAAAAATGGGGAGAGGTGGTCACCGGTTCGCGGCGGCCTTGAGTGCGTCGAGCACGGCTTGGGCATGTCCCGGTACTTTCACCGGTTGCCATGTCTGGGCGATGACGCCTTCGGGATCGATAAGGTAGGTGCTGCGGACGATGCTCATCACCTTGCGGCCGTACATGTTCTTCTCGCGAATCACGCCGAACGCGTTGCACAGCGATTCGTCCTTGTCGCTGACCAGTTCGAAATCGAAGCCCTGTTTGGCGCGGAAGTTCTGGTGCGACTTCACCGAATCCCGGGAGACGCCGAGGACGGTGGCGCCCAGCCTCTGGAACTCCGGAAGCAGGTCGTTGAAGTCACGCCCTTCGTTGGTGCAGCCCGGGGTGCTGTCCTTGGGGTAGAAGTACAGCACCACCCAGTGGCCGGCATGCTCGCCGAGGGTGGTGGTTTCCCCGCTGGAAAGCGTGAGGGGCAGGGTGGTCGGGACGGTGTCGCCGGTATCGAGCAAGGGACGCTCCTCAGAACTTCATCGGGTCCATGATGGCATCGAGGTTCAGGTGGTCGCAGAACTCCAGGAAATCGTCGCGCAGCGCGGCGATGTGCATGCTCGCCGGCACGCCGATGGTGATCTGCGCCGAATACATGTCCGCGCCGGTCTGCATGGCGCGATAGCGCGAGCAGTGCAGGCTCTCGATGGTGATCCCCTGGCGGTCGAAGAAATCCGCCAGCTGGAAGGTGATGCCCGGCTTGTCCGCGGCCACCACTTCGACCACGTACGGCAGCAGGTCCGATCGCACCTCCTTCTCGCTGGTGCGGTACCAGACCAGCTTCAGGCTCTCTTCGCGCTCCAGGCGCGCGAGCATCGCTTCGAGCTTGGCGATGGCGTCCCATGAGCCGACGGCGAGCGCCGTCATCGAAACATCCCGCCCGACGGTCGACAGCCGCGCATCGGCCAGGTTGCACCCGCTGTCAGCCACGCGCCGCGACACCGGCAACAGCGGCGATTCCGGATGCGTCGTATAGGCGTTGATCAGGAGATGGTTTTCGTTGGGCGACGGTCGGGGGGTGGGATCGGTCAAGACGGCGCCTGCAATGGAGAAAACTGGCTTCCGGATGCCCGGTTGCTGCCTGGGGCCGGATACTGAATGACGTCCCGCGAACGGGTCGTGATTGAAAAGCAGCATACTTGCCCGTGCTTTCGCGCCGCAAGTAACATCAGCCGGCACCGGCCCCCGTGGCCGGACGCGCATCCCGTCCCCAGCCAAAGGCCTTCCCTTGCGACTTTCCGGCAGCATCACCGCGTTGGCCACTCCCTTCGATGTCGATCGGGAGCTTGACCTGGATGCATGGCGTCGCCTGATCGACGCACAGCTGGAAGGCGGCACGGAGGCGGTGGTGGTCGCCGGGTCGACCGGCGAGGCGGCAGCGCTTTACGACGCCGAGTTCGACGCACTGGTGCGCTCCGCGGTCGAGCACGTCGCGGGGCGCATTCCGGTGGTGGTCGGAACCGGGCTGTCCAATACCGCCAAGACCATCGAGCAGACCCGCCGGGCGCGCCTGCTGGGTGCCGATGCCGCGCTGGTGGTGACGCCGCCGTACGTGAGGCCGACGCAGGCCGGGCTGGTGGCGCATTACCGCGCAGTCGCCGACGACGGCGCGCTCCCGCTCATCCTGTACAACGTGCCCGGCAGGACGGGTTGCGACATGCAGCCCGACACCGTCGGCGAGCTGGCCAGCCATGGCCGGATCATCGGCATCAAGGAGGCGAGGGACGACGCGGCGAGGATGGAAGCGCTGCTGGCGGTCAAGGCCGACGGTTTCGTGGTCCTCACCGGCGATGATCCGACCGCGTGCCGCGCCATGCTGGCTGGTGCCGATGGCGTCATCTCGGTCGCGTCCAATGTGTTGCCCCGATCCTTCCGCCGGCTGTGCGAGCTGTCGCGCGTCGGCAAGCGCGACGCCGCCGAGGGGTGGAACGAGCGCCTCGCGTCCATCGTGGCATTCATGGGCGTGGAGCCGAACCCGATCCCGGTGAAGGCGCTGCTCGCACTGCAGGGCATCGGCCACGGCCTGAGGTTGCCGCTGCTCGCCCTGTCCGATGACCATCATTCCGAAGCGGCTTCGATCGGCGCCTCGATCCGTGAACTTGAAGCCGCCTGCGACGCCGTCGAGGCCTGACTGGAGATCCACATGCCTTCCATCCCCCAGATGTCCCGCCGCACGATGTCCCGCACCGCCTTGGGCAGTGCCCTTCTCGTGGCGCTCGTCGCCACCTCCGGCTGCAGCTGGTTCCGCAAGACCGACGACCTTTATGCGCAGGCGCCGCAGAACCGCCCGCTCGAAGTGCCGCCCGACCTTGACGTGCCCGCCGGCCATGGCGCCGCCGCACCGGCAGGTTCGGTCACCGCCTCGCAGGCGATCGCTGCCGCCCCCGGCGCCGCACCGGCGCCCGCGACAAACGGTGCCACCGCGAGCGCCGCGACCGGCTTCATGGTGGAGGGCAACAGGGACGCGGTGTTCGCACGTGTCGATGCCGCCCTGGCCGGAATCGACGGTGTCGAAGTGGCGAGCCGGGCGGAGCTGCTGGGTGCCCTGGACATCAACTACATGGGCAGCAACTTCCTGGTCCGTGTCAGTGACGCGCAGGGTGGCTCGTATGTCTCGGCGGTCGACCCGCGCGGTACGCCGGCCAACTCCGAGGCGTCCACGCGACTGATCGCACTGCTACAGGAAAGCCTGGCGGCAGCCGCCAACTGAGGCTCAACGTTCCAGCAGATCCAGCTTGCCCGGCTTGCCTTCCCAGTCCTTGGCGTCGGGCGGCGGATCCTTGCGGGTGGTGATGACCGGCCACTCCTTGCCGAGCTCGGCATTCAACTGGATGAAGACTTCCTGGCCGGCGGGGACGTCGTCCTCCGGGTAGATCGCGTTGACGGGGCACTCGGGCTCGCACAGGGTGCAGTCGATGCACTCGTCGGGGTCGATCACCAGGAAGTTCGGCCCTTCATGGAAGCAGTCCACCGGGCACACCTCGACACAGTCGGTGTACTTGCACTTGATGCAGTTCTCGGTGACGACGAAGGGCATGGACAGGTTCCAGTAGGGCGAGCCCGGCAATTGTAGCCATTCGGGCAGTGGCGACCCAGAGCGCGGGCGGCATCTATAAAGAAGAAAGCCCGCACATCACTGTGCGGGCTTTCGGTATTGGCGCTCCCTACGAGATTCGAACTCGTGTTTTAGCCTTGAGAGGGCCACGTCCTAGGCCTCTAGACGAAGGGAGCAGATCCGCGCCGGACTCTCAACGTCACGCGGCTTGCTAGTATAGTGGGCTAATTCGTGCCCGGCAACGGGTGCCCCCGAAATTTTCCAAGCCGCGGCGACGCCCGCTCGATGCCAGACAACGACCAACATTCCAGCCCCACCCTCCGGATCATCCCGCGCGACCAGCACAACGTTTCGCGCAAGGACATCAGCCCCAACGCCCTGCGGGTGCTGTACCGGCTCCGCGACGCCGGCTTCGGCGCCTACTTGGTGGGCGGTGCCGTCAGGGACATCCTCGTAGGCGGCCACCCCAAGGATTTCGACGTCGCCACCGATGCGACGCCCGAGCAGGTCAGGCAGTTGTTCCGCAACTGCCGGTTGATCGGCCGGCGCTTCCGGCTCGCCCACGTGGTGTTCGGCCGGGAGATCATCGAGGTCGCCACTTTCCGGGCCAACGTGGACGACGGCAGCGGCGACCGGGAACTGCACGAGGGCGGGCGCCTGTTGCGCGACAACGTCTACGGCTCGATCGAGGATGACGCGGTACGGCGCGACTTCACCGCCAACGCGCTGTACTACGCGGTCGAGGACTTTTCCGTCCGCGACTACACCGGCGGCTTCGAGGACGTCCAGAACCGCCTGATGCGCCTCATCGGGGATCCCGAAGCGCGCTACCGCGAGGATCCGGTGCGCATGCTCCGGGCGATCAGGCTCTCGGCGAAGCTGCAGTTCGATATCGAGCAGGCCACGGCCGCACCGATTCCCGCCCTTGCGCCGCTGTTGGCGGAAGCAGCGCCGGCGCGCTTGTTCGAAGAGTGCCTGAAGCTGTTCCTCTCCGGGCATGCGGTGGAGAGCTTCCTGAGGCTGGAGCGCCACCAGCTGCTGCCGGCCCTGTTCCCGGAAACCGCGGCTGCACTGGCGGCCAACCGGAGCGGCGCCCTGCGGAAGATGCTGCTCGCAGGGCTCGAAGGTACCGACAAGCGAGTGGCCAATGAGGAGCCGGTATCGCCGGCGTTCCTGTTCGCGCTGCTGTTGTGGCCGGCTTATTGCCGGGCCCTGATCGCGCTGCAAGCGCAGGGCGTGCATGCCAGCGAAGCACAGCGGCGCGCGGCCGACCGGGTGACGGTGCACCAGCTGGACATGGTTGCGTTGCCCCGGCGTTTCTCTGTCCCGATGCAGGAGATCTGGCTGTTGCAGTCCCGCTTCGGCACGCGCCAGCGCAAGCGGGTGTTCCGCATGCTCGCCCATCCGCGCTTCCGCGCGGCGTTCGATTTCCTCAGTCTCCGGCTGGTCGCTTCCGACGAGCACGCCGACGACGTCGAGTTCTGGCGCGAAGCCCAGCTGCAACCGGGCGATGCGCTGTCGGCGCAGCTTCCGGGACACCAGGGGCCGGTGGCATCCGAGGCGGGAGAGGGCGGGGAAGATGCCGGTGAACCCCGGGCTCGTCCACGCCGTCGACGCCGCAAGCCCGCAGCCGCCGGAGAATGAGCACGCCGGTGGTCGCATTCGTCGGCCTCGGCAGCAACCTGGGGGACAGCGCCGGCACCATGGAGCAGGCCCTGCGGGGTCTGGATACCATCCCGGGCAGCCGCCTGCTCCGCCGGTCCCGTCTCTATCGGACGCCGGCCTGGGGCGTAACGGATCAGCCGGACTTCCTCAACGCGGTCGCCATGCTTCAAACCACGCTGCCGGCGCGGGAGTTGCTGCAGGAACTGCTGGAACTCGAGCGCGAGGCCGGGCGCGTTCGCCGGGAGGACGGGGCCGACCGCTGGGGACCGCGGACGCTTGATCTCGATTTGCTGATGCATGGCACGTCGCACTTCGACGAGGCCGGGCTCTGCGTGCCACACCCCCGCCTGCACGAACGCGCGTTCGTCCTCCTGCCGATGCTCGAGATCGCGCCGGAGGTGGTCGTGCCGGGTCGTGGTCCGGCACGCGAACTGCTCGACGCGATGGATGCCGACGGCATCGAAGCGCTACCGTATGCCGACCCGCTGCCCCCCGGCGCGACCTGCTGAGGCTCCCCCATGTACACCTCCGCCCCCGATGCTCCCAGGCGCTCGCCCTGGACCGTACCCAGATTGCGCGAGGCCAAGCGCGAGGGCCGCAAGCTCGCCATGCTCACCTGTTACGACGCCGGCTTTGCGCGCGCGATCGACGATGCCGGCATCGATCTGGTGCTGGTTGGCGATTCGCTCGGCATGGTGGTGCAGGGGCGCAGCAGTACGCTGCCGGTCACGGTGGACGACATCGCGTACCACACCCGCTGCGTCAGGCGTGGCCTCTCGTCCGCCTTGTTGGTCGCCGACATGCCGTTCCAGTCGGATGCCTCGCCCGCGCTTGCGCTCCAGGCGGCCACGCGCTTCCTGCAGGCGGGTGCGGCGATGGTGAAGATCGAGGGCGCGGGGCCGAAGCTGGAGGTGATCCGTTACCTCGTCGAACGCGAGATTCCCGTGTGCGCCCACCTTGGCCTGACGCCACAGTCGGTCCTGCGGCTGGGTGGATACAAGGTGCAGGGACGTGATGAAGCGGCAGCCGCCCGGTTGCGCGAAGACGCACGCGCGGTGGCCGAAGCGGGCGCCGAACTGCTCGTGCTCGAATGCGTGCCTTCGCCGGTCGCGGCCGCGGTCACCGCCGACGTTGACATCGCCACGATCGGGATCGGCGCGGGCCCCGGCTGCGACGGGCAGGTGCTGGTGCTGCACGACATGCTCGGGCTGGACAGTGGCCACCGGCGTCCAAAGTTCGTCAAGGATTTCCTGGCCGAAGGCGGATCCGTGCCCGGGGCGGTGCTGGCATACGTCGACGCCGTCAGGGAAGGGCGCTTCCCGGATGCCGCCCACTCCTATGACTGATACCTTCGCCGTCATCCCGGCCGCGGGCCGCTGTCGATGATCCAGACCGTTACGCAATTGCCGGAACTGCGCAGCAGGGTCGGCCGATGGAAGAGTGAAGGCCTGCGGGTCGCGTTCGTGCCGACCATGGGCAACCTTCATGCCGGTCATCATTCGCTGGTCGCCCTGGCACGCTCCCGGGCTGATCGGGTGGTCGCCAGCGTGTTCGTCAACCCGACCCAGTTCGGCCCGGGCGAGGACTTCGAGCGCTACCCGCGCACGCCCGACCAGGACGTGGCGGGACTGGGTGAGGCCGGAGCCGACATCGCGTGGCTGCCCGATGTCGAAATCATGTATCCGTATGGCGTGGAGGGGACGGTGCACGTGCGCGTACCGGGGGTCACCTCGATGCTGGAGGGCGAACACCGCCCGGGACACTTCGATGGCGTGGCCACGGTGGTGTCCCGGCTGCTGAACCAGGTGGCGCCGGACATTGCGGTCTTTGGCCGCAAGGATTACCAGCAACTGGCGGTCATCCGGTACATGGTGCGGGACCTGGCGTTCCCCGTGGAGATCGTAGCCGCCCCTACGCTGCGTGAACCGGATGGACTCGCGATGAGTTCCCGCAACCAGTTCCTGAGCTCGGAGGAGAGGCGCCTCGCGCCGGAGATCCACCGCTGCCTGCAGGAGATGCGTGACGCGATGACGGCCGGCACGCCGCGGGAAGAGGCAGAGCGCCAAGCCCGCGACCAATTGACAGCTGCCGGCTTCCAGGTCGACTACGCAGCCATCCGCCGTCCGGACCTGCTGGAACCGGAGCCCGGCATCAGCGGACCGAAGGTTGCTCTGGTGGCGGCCCGGCTCGGGCGGACCCGGTTGATCGACAACCTCGAGTTCGATACCTGAACGGCCACCCGGGCGTGCGCGTGGGCGCGAGTTGGCGGCCTTCATCGTTCCGCCACCGTTGTGTTGGCATCGTGCCCGCACTGATAAACTTGCCGCTCGCAAACGGCCGCAATTTCGCGGACGGAGTCATCTGAATGCAACTGAATCTGCTCAAGGCAAAGATCCACCGCGCGACCGTCACCCACGCCGAGCTGCACTATGAAGGCTCCTGCGCGATCGACGGCCGGTTGCTCGATATTTCGGGTATCCGGGAGTACGAGCAGGTGCACATCTACAACATCAACAGCGGCCACCGCTTCGTGACCTACGCGATCCGCGGCGAAGAAGGCAGTGGCATCATCTCGGTCAACGGTGCCGCGGCGCATTGTGCGCAGCCGGGCGATCTCGTGATCATCTGCGCCTACGGTCAGTGCGACGAGGCCGAAGCCGCGGGCTTCAAGCCGACGCTGGTGTACGTGGACCGCGACAATCGCCTGACCCACACCAACGATTCGATTCCCGCACAGGCGGCCTGAATCCCCCGGTGGTCATGGAACGGACCAGCATCACCTCCGCAGTCAAGCAACTGCGCGCCCATGCGGCGCGACTGGACACCACCACGATCGGCGACCTGTTGAAGCAGGATCCCTCCCGCGCCGGTCGGCACTGGTTGCGGGTGGGTCCGTTGCAAGCCAACTTCGCCCGCCAACGCTATGACGATACGGCGCTCGAGGCACTGTTCTCGATGGCCGAAACCGCTGGCGTGGCCGAGCAGCTGCGTGCTCTTTTCGATGGGGAGCCGCTGAACCGGACAGAGGCGCGTCCCGCTTTGCACACCGCGCTGCGGGGCGACCTCGGCAGCGCACCGGTAGCGCGTGAGGCCAGCCAGCAAGCCCGCGCCGCCCGCGCACAGATGCGCGCAATGGTGGAACGGATGTCCGGCAGCGGCATCACCGACGTGGTCAGCGTCGGCATCGGCGGCTCCGACCTGGGTCCGCGGCTGGTGGTGGATGCGCTGGCCGGCAGTAGCGGCCAGCGGCTGCGCGTGCACTTCCTGTCCAACGTCGACCCGGCGGCGGCCGATGCCGCGACTGCTGCACTGGACCCGGCCCGTACCGCGGTCCTGCTGGTATCCAAGAGCTTCGGCACCGAGGAGACCCTGCTCAACGGTCGCATCCTGCAACGTTGGCTCGGCGACGACAGCCGGTTGTTCGCCATCACCGCGAACGCGGAGCGGGCCGAGGCGGCGTTTGCCATCCCCCGCGAGCGCATCCTCCCGATGTGGGACTGGGTGGGGGGGCGTTACTCGATGTGGTCGGCGGTGGGTTTCCCGATCGCGCTCGCGCTCGGCATGGACGGGTTCGAAGCGTTGCTGGCGGGCGCCGCCGAAATGGACGCCCACGTGCTCCAGGCGCCGGTGCGGGAAAACCTCGCCGTCCGCCACGCACTCACCGCGGTGTGGAACCGCAACGGCCTGGGCCTCTCCACCCATGCCGTGATCCCGTACGCCGAGCGCCTGCGCCTCCTGCCCAACTACCTGCAGCAGCTCGTGATGGAGAGCCTGGGTAAATCCGCGCGTAGCGATGGAAGGCCGGTCGCCGGCGATACGGTACCGGTGTGGTGGGGCGGAGTCGGTACCGACACGCAGCACAGCTTCTTCCAGGCGTTGCACCAGGGCACCCAGGTGGTGCCGATGGACTTCATCGGCGTGGTCGACACCGGCAGCGCGGAGGCGGAGAACGCCCGTGCGCTACTCGCGAACCTGCTCGCGCAGGCCGAGGCGCTTGCCAACGGGCAGGCTGACGATGACCTCCACCGCAGCTACCCGGGCAATCGCCCGAGCACCATGCTGTTGCTTGATCGACTCGATGCGCGGTCACTGGGCGCATTGGTGGCGATGTACGAGCACAGCGTTTTCGTACAGGGCGTGCTCTGGGAGATCAATCCGTTCGACCAGTTCGGAGTCGAGCTGGGCAAACGCCTCGCCAAGGGGCTGATGCCTGCGCTGAAAGGCGAAGCCGAGGCGGAAGACCCCGTGACGCGCGAACTGCTGGCACGCATCCGCCGCTGAGGTGCGGCGCTGTCGCGCCAGGATCAGCACTCGCGTTCGCGATGCTGCCGGAGCGCCCATTCGACATGCTCCCTCACCAGTCCGTCGGGGTTGTCCCGGCGCGCGTCCAACGCGTCCAGTACGGCGGGCGTGGTGGGTGCGTTCCCCAGCGCCACGGCGATGTTGCGCAGCCACCGCCGGTGGCCGCTGCGGCGGATCGCCGAGCCTTCGGTACGCTGCAGGAACTCCTCTTCGGTCCACGCGAACAGCTCCGGCAGGCTCGCCTCGTCCAGGTTGTTGCGGACGCGGAAGTCCGGCTCGTCGGTGCGCTTGGCGAACTTGTTCCAGGGACAGGCGAGCTGGCAGTCGTCGCAGCCGAAAATCCGGTTGCCGATCGGCTTGCGCAACTCTTCCGGGATGGCGCCGTCGTGTTCGATGGTCAGGTAGGAGATGCAGCGGCGAGCATCCAGCCGATAGGGCGCAGTGATGGCGCCGGTGGGGCAGACATCGATGCATCGCGTGCAGGTGCCGCAATGCGAGGTGGCCGGCGCGTCGACGGGCAGCGGCAGGTCAACGTAGATCTCCCCGAGGAAGAACCATGAGCCGCCATCGCGGTCGATCAGGCAGGTGTGCTTGCCGATCCAGCCCAGGCCAGCGTTGCGGGCAAGGGCCCGCTCCAGCACGGGGGCGGAGTCGACGAACGCGCGGTAGCCGAAGGGCCCCACCAGTTCGGCGATGCGGTCGGCCAGCTTCTGCAGGCGTTGGCGCATGAGCTTGTGGTAATCGCGCCCCAGCGCGTAGCGCGCGACGTATGCCCGCTCGCCATCCGCCAGCGTCTGCCAGGCCTCCTCGTCGTCGCGGCGGCCGTAGTCCAGGCCGACGGAGATCACCCGCAGCGTGCCGGGCAGCAACTCGGCGGGCCGGGACCGCGCGCTGCCATGCCGCGCCATCCAATCCATTGAACCGTGCAGTCCCCGGGCGAGCCAGTCGAGCAGGTGTGCTTCGTCCTCACCCAGGTCCACGCCGCTGATGCCGCAGCGCTGGAAGCCCAGATCGGCTGCGAGTTCGCGGATGCGCCCTGCGAGTTCCGCGGGGTCGGCTTGCGGTTGATTGGGGGCGGGGGCGGACACGGATGCAAGTATAGAATCGATGCCATGCCCACCGCCTCCGACCTCTACGGTCCTGACGCCTTGCGCGCCCTCGAGGCGCTTGCCGCCGACGCCTGTGGCGACGCGTTCGAGCCGATGCGCCGGGCCGGTTCGGCCGCGTACGAAGTCGCCGCGCGGTCATGGCCACGTGCGCAGCGGATCGTGGTCATCTGTGGCCCCGGCAACAATGGCGGCGACGGCTACGTCTTCGCCCTGCGTGCACTGGAGCAGGGGCGTGATGCGCTGGTGGTGCGCATGCCTGCCCATCAACCGCGGCCGGGGCTTGCTTCCCGTGCATGCGGCGAGTTTTTGGCGGCTGGTGGCCTTGTCCAGGAATTCAACGGCACGTTGCCGGTGGCCGACCTGCTGGTGGATGCGCTGTTCGGCATCGGCTTCTCCCGCGTGCCCGGCGAGGACACTGCTCCGCTGATCGATGCGATCAACAGTCATGGAGCGCCGGTGCTGGCGTTGGACGTGCCCAGTGGCGTGGTTGCTGCGACGGGTGCCGTGCCCGGCGCCGCGGTTGAAGCCGGTTGCACCGTGGAGTTCATCGTGGCGAAGGCCGGGCTTCGAACCGGGGCCGCACGTGACCATGTCGGTCGGCTCGAGCTGGCCTCGCTTTCGCTGGATCCCACGCTGCTGGAGAACGTCGAATCCGCCGCCGAACGACTGGTGCCGGCAGATCTCGCGCGATGGCTCCGGCCGCGCCGGCGCGACAGCCACAAGGGCCGCCACGGCCGGGTCCTGCTGGTGGGCGGCGACCACGGACACGGTGGCGCGATCATCCTTTGCGCAGAGGCCGCCTTGCGCTCAGGCGCCGGCCTGGTCGAGGTGCTGACGCGCGAGGCGCACGTGTCGGGGGCGCTTGCCCGCGTACCGGAGGCGATGGTCAGGGCCACCCCTGATGCGGCGCAGCCTGTCGCGGCCGCCCTTTCGGGTCACGCGGATGTGATCGCCATTGGTCCGGGGCTGGGGCAGGACTGCTGGGGCCGCTCGCTGTTCGAAGAGGTGCGCGCGTCGGGCACAGCCATGGTGCTGGATGCCGATGCACTCAACCTGCTCGCGCTTTCACCCTGCAGGCTGCCGTCCGGGACGGTGCTGACCCCTCATCCCGGGGAGGCGGGGCGGTTGCTGGGGTGCACGGTCGCGGACGTCCAGGCCGACCGCTTTGCCAGCGCAGCGGCGCTGGTCGAGCGTTACGGCGCGGTGGTGGTGCTCAAGGGCGCCGGTACGATCATTGCCGCGCCCGGACGCACGCCGCGGCTCATTGATGCAGGCAATCCGGGCATGGCGGTCGGCGGAATGGGGGACCTGTTGACCGGTGCGGTCGCGGCGATGCTGGGGCAGGGGCTGGAACCTTTCGATGCCGCCAGTGCGGCAGCCCTGTTGCATTCGGCTGCGGGCGACGCAGCGGCCGCGATCGACGGACAACGCGGATTGCTGCCCACGGACTTGACGCCCTGGTTGCGCCGTCTTTCGAATCCGGAGTTCCATCCTTGGACCTGACCTTCCACCTTGAAGACACCGCCAGTACCGAAGCCCTCGGCCGTGGCCTGGCGCTGACCCGCCCCCCGCTTGCGGTGGTTTACCTGCGCGGGGACCTCGGTGCCGGCAAGTCCACACTCGCCCGCGCGCTTCTGAGGGCGCTTGGCGTGGAGGGGACTATCCGGAGTCCGACCTACACGCTGGTGGAGCGCTATCCACTCGCGGAAGGACGGGAGGCCTGGCACCTGGACCTCTACCGCATCGCCGACCCCGGGGAGCTGGAGTATCTCGGCCTGGACGGCGAACTGGTAACCCTGTGGCTGGTGGAATGGCCGGAAAAGGGGGCCGGAGCCCTGCCGATGGCGGACCTGGTGGTGGATCTGGCAATCGACGGTGACGGGCGGCGGGCCCGGGTGCAGGCCGGGTCGACCAATGGCCGGTCCTGGCTGTCGAAGGTAGGCGCCGACGTCCCGTTTGCACCCGACTCCTGAACAATTCCACAAGAAGATCCGGCAGGTGCTGGATATCTAAGGGAAAAAGTTCTTGCATTTGGACGGGTGCGGTGCTTGACTACCGCTCATGCGAGCCGACCGGGCCATTCTCCAGACGTTCATCCTTGGCCTGGCGCTGCTCGTCGGCCTGTTGACGGGTGTCAGCAAGGCCAACGAAATCAAGGGCTTGACCGTAAGCAGCGGCGCGACCGGCACCCGTGCCGAGATCGCCTTGGCCGAGGCGGGCGATTTCAACATCATCAAGCTCAGTGGCCCCGATCGCCTCGTGGTGGATCTCGCCGGCACCTCCATCGCCGGCGGCGTCCAGGTGCCATCAGGCGCTGGCGTCGTCAGCCGTGTCCGTACCGGCCAGCCCGTACCGGGCACCGCCCGCGTCGTGTTCGACCTGGGCGAGACCGTTGCACCCCTCCAGCCACGGATCGAACAGGGCGCATCCGGCCCGAAGCTGGTGGTGGAGTGGCCCGACGACGGCGCTGCCCGCCTGGCAACGGAGAACACGGGCGCGACCGCCACGCCTGCACCCGCCCCGGCGACAAGCGCGGACCCCATCGACCAGGCGGCCGCGTCTTCGGAGGCAACGAGCCGCCTGATCTCGGAAATCGCTGCACGTGCGATGGCGCAGCAACCGGCAGCCGCATCGACCGGTTCGGCCGCGCAGGTTTCTCTTCCGCCAGTGCCCACCACGGTTGCCACCGGCGTGCCAACTCCGGCGCCCGGCGCCGCGCCGGCACGGGAGCAGCCCGCGGCCACCCCGGCGAAGACGCTGCAGCAGGTGATGCAGGGCACCCCGATGCGACCGCTCGTCATCGCCATCGATCCGGGGCATGGTGGACAGGACCCGGGCGCCATCGGCAAGAGTGGCACCCGCGAGAAAGACGTGGTGCTCGAAATCAGCAGGGAGCTGGCGCGGCAGATCAACGCCACCCCAGGCATGCGTGCCTATCTCACCCGCGACCGCGATGTCTTCATTCCGTTGAACAAGCGCGCGAGCCTCGCCCGTTCGGCGGGGGCCGACATGTTTATCTCGATCCATGCGGATGCGGCCGAGAACCGGGCAGCCGATGGCTCCTCGGTGTACGTGCTGTCGCTGAAAGGTGCTTCTTCCCAGCGTGCCCGCTGGCTGGCCAACAAGGAGAACGCGGCCGACCTGGTCGGTGGCGCGCGCCTGCCGCAGAACAACGACACGCTCACCTCGGTATTGCTCGACCTGACCCAGAGCGGGAACATGAAGGCATCTGAAGAAGCGGCGGGCGAGATCCTCGACGGCCTTAAGCGCGTGGGCAACATCCACAAGCCTCAGATCGAGCGGGCGAACTTCGCCGTACTGCGTACCTCCGATATCCCGGCGATGCTGGTCGAAACGGCCTTCATCTCCAATCCCGAAGAAGAGCGTCGCTTGCAGGACCCGGGATTCCGCCGAAAGGTGGCGGGCGCCGTGCTTGACGGCATCAATACGTTCTTCACCCGCCAGCCCCCTCCGGGCACCCTGTACGCCGCACGCGCTGCCACGGGCGGCGGTGCTGCCGGCGCGGCCGGCGGCAGCCCCTAGCGCACCCGGTTCCGCCCCTTCCGCGCTGGCGGCACTCCTGGATTGGTTATGATGGACGGCCTTGCCTGTCCGGTCTTCGCGCCTCCGTGCCGATCCTTCTGCTTCCCGACACCCTGATCAACCAGATCGCCGCGGGCGAAGTCGTGGAGAGGCCCGCCTCGGTGGTGAAGGAGCTGGTCGAGAACGCTCTCGATGCCGGAGCGCACAGGGTCGACATCGATCTCGAGGAAGGCGGCGTGCGCCTGATCCGTATTCGCGACGACGGCGCGGGGATGGAACCCGACCAGCTCCCCTTGGCGATCTCCCGGCACGCCACCAGCAAGATCGCTTCGCTCGATGATCTGGAGGGTGTCTCGACGCTCGGTTTCCGCGGCGAGGCGCTGCCCTCGATCGCTTCGGTCAGCCGGTTCCGGCTCGCATCCCGGCGTCCCGAGGCGGAGCACGGTGCGGCGCTGGAGGTCGAAGGCGGGGCGGTCGGGGAGGTCATGCCGCGACCGCATCCGCCAGGTACCACGGTCGAGGTTCGCGACCTGTTCTTCAACGTGCCCGCCCGTCGCAAGTTCCTGCGCGCGGAGCGGACCGAACTGGGGCACATCGAGGAATGGTTGCGCCAGTTGGCGCTGGCGCGCCCCGACGTTGAGCTGCGCGTGTCCCACAATGGGAAACCCTCCCGGCGCTGGAAGGGCGAGGGTGACGACCTGCTGTCGGACAGCCGTCTGCACGCGACGCTCGGCGAAGAGTTCGCCCGCAACGCCATCCGGCTGGACCACAGTGGGGCGGGATTGCGGCTGCACGGATGGATCGCCCAGCCGGCCTACAACCGGGCCAGTGCCGACCAGCAGTACCTGTACTGCAATGGCCGCGCGATCCGCGACCGCAGCGTCGCCCATGCCGTCAAGCAAGCCTATTCCGACGTGTTGTTCCACGGGCGGCAGCCGGCTTACGTCCTGTTCCTGGAGCTGGACCCGCGGCGGGTGGACGTCAACGTACATCCAGCGAAACACGAAGTGCGGTTCCGCGATTCGCGGCTCATCCACGACTTCGTCTACCGCACGCTTCAAGGTGTATTGGCCGAGACGCGCGCGGGCTCCACGCCGTCCGCGCTCGACGCCCCGCATATGCAACACGCGACGCAACCGATGGAGGGTGCTGCTGCCTGGGGACGGCAGCAGGCTCCGCTTGGACTGCGGCAGGTCGCCGAGGCACGTGCCGGGTACGAAGCGCTCTATGGGCGCAGCGATGCGGTGGAGTCCCATGACGCGGATGCCGCCAATCCGGGCATGGCTTTCGCGCCGTCCGTGCCGACCGGGCCTGGTGCGGGGGCGACGGACGCCGAGGGCGATGCCACCCTGCCGCCCCTCGGTTACGCGGTTGCCCAGCTGCATGGCATCTACGTGCTGGCCGAGAGCCGAGATGGCCTGGTGGTGGTGGACATGCACGCCGCGCATGAGCGCATCGGCTACGAAAAACTCAAGCGCGCCCATGACGGAGAAGGGTTGCGAAGCCAGCCGCTGCTGGTGCCGGTAACGGTCGCGGTCTCCGAGCGCGAGGCTGATGTCGCCGAACGCGAGGCGGAGACGCTGGCGAAGCTTGCATTCGAGGTGACGCGCGCGGGGCCACAGTCGCTCGCGGTGAGGAGCGTTCCGGCCCTTCTGGCCCATGCCGACGTGGAGGCGTTGCTGCGCGACGTGCTGGCGGACCTTCGCGAACACGGCCAGTCGCGGCGGATCGCCGAAGCGCGCGACGAGTTGCTCTCCAGCATGGCCTGCCACGGCGCAGTCCGGGCCAACCGCCGCCTCACGCTGCCGGAAATGAATGCGCTGCTGAGGGAAATGGAAGCGACGGAGCGCTCCGGCCAGTGCAACCACGGCCGGCCGACCTGGGCCTTCTTCAGCTTGCCGGAGATCGACAAATGGTTCCTTCGAGGGCGCTGACTTGAACCGCTCAGCGTTTGCGGCATACCTGCTGTCCGGCCTGGCCGCCCTTGCCCTGTCCGGTTGCGGCGGCCAAAACCCATCCGATAGCGCCACGGAGGCGACGATGTCCCCCGAAGTCGAAGTATTCCAGAAGTACCAGGCCGCCTGGCGAGAGGACCGGCGCCAGGCGCTGCTGGAGCCCGATGGCTGGGCGAGCCTGATCGGCCTGCACTGGTTGGAGCCCGGGCCCCACTACGTCGGCAGCAATGCCGACAACGGGATCCGGTTGACGATGGGGCCCAAATACCTGGGCATGATCGAAGTCGGCAGTGGGCGCATCCGTCTCGTCCCGGAGCAGGGGACGGCGCTGCTGCTGGATGGTGAGCCGGTTAAGGGCGAGGCCACGCTGCGTGCGGATGACGACCCGGACGGTCCCAGCATCCTCGGTTTCGATGACGGGCGGGGGCAGGCGACGGTGATCCGGCGCGGCGATCGGTACGCGCTGCGTGTCCGCCATGCCGACGCGCCGACCCGTCTCGGGTTCAAGGGGCTTGAATACTGGCCCGCGGCCCTCGAATGGCAGGTGGCGGGCCGGTTCGTCCCGCACCCCGAGGGGCAGACCATGGACGTCGCGAACATTGTCGGCACGACGGACCCGGTGTCCAACCCGGGGATGGTCGAGTTCGAAGTGGATGGCGTCACCCACCGGCTCGAGGCCCTGGACCAGGGCGGCAACCAGTTGTTCCTGGTCTTCGCCGACCTGACCAGTGGCCACGAGAGCTACGGGGCGGGCAGGTTCCTCTACGCCCCCATGCCGGATGCGCAGGGCCGGGTGGTGCTGGACTTCAACCGTGCCTACAACCCGCCCTGCGCGTTCACTGCCTACGCCACATGCCCGTTGCCGCCCGACAGCAACAGGCTTGGCCTGGCAGTGACGGCGGGGGAGAAGGCCTATGGACGCTGAGCGAGTGGCGAAGGCAACCCGAGGCGCTACTACCGTGGCAAGGCCGGTGGCGTTCGCTCTGCTGCTGGCGGCCCATGCGGCCGCCGCCGGTGCCCGGGTGCCTGCGACGGGTGTGGCGGACCCACCCCAGGCCACGCCAGTCGCCCACGTACCACCGGTGCCCCTGTTGTGGCAGGTGTCGGATGCCGATTCCTCGCTCTACCTGCTGGGGTCCTTCCACCTGCTCAAACGCGGAGACTATCCGCTCTCGAGCGATATCCAGCTTGCCTTCGATGCCGCCGACGAGGTCGTGTTCGAAGTGGCGCCCGAACAGCTCGACGACCCGACCACCCAGCAGCGCTTCATGGCGGCGGCGGCCCACGACGATGGCCGTACCCTCTCGGAGGTGCTGTCTCCGGAGCTCCGGTCGGCCCTGGACCGCTTGCTCGCGCAGCAGGGTGGATCGGTCCGGCAGGTGGATGCCTACGAGCCCTGGTTCGTGAACCTGTCGCTGGTGTTGGGACTCTCGCAGTCACTGGACTTCAGGTCCGAACTCGGCCTCGATCGCCACCTGATGGATCTTGCGGCGCAGCGCGGGAAGCGGGTGGCGGGACTGGAAACACTCGACGACCAGCTCGATGCCCTGGACGCCTCGCCGATGTCCGAACAGGTCGAGGGCCTGGCGGATTTCGTGGAGCAGCTCGACGAGATGCCGGGAAAGTTGTCCGACCTCCACCAGGCCTGGCGAGACGGGAACCTCGAGGTCCTCGACGCGATGACACGCGTGGAGATGAAGGAAAAGACGCCGCAGACCTATCGGCTGGTGAACGTCCGCCGCAACCAGGCATGGCTCCCCCGTCTCCAGTCGATGCTGGATGATCGACAGGAGGGCGAGGTCATGGTCGTCGTGGGTGCGCTGCACCTGCTCGGCGATGACGGCCTGGTCGAGCAGCTGCGCGGGCGGGGCTATGAGGTGGAGCGTGTGTGTTCGGCGTGTCGTGAGGCCGGACCGTTGCCTGCGGAGTGACAGCGCCCCGGTTTCGCCTGCCCGCTCAGGCAGGTCTCGCCGGAACCAGTTCGATGCAATCCACGGGGCACGCCGGCACGCACAGCTCGCAACCTGTACAGAGCGGCTCTACGACCGTATGCATGTGCTTGGCGCCGCCGATGATCGCGTCCACGGGGCAGGCCTGGATGCACTTGGTGCAGCCGATGCAATCCTGTTCGACCACGAGCGCCACCTGAGGCGGCTTGTGGGCGCCGCGGGTGCGGTCGAACGGCCGGGGTGGCTCCCCCAGCAGGCGTGCCAGCGCACGCGCGCCCTCGTCGCCGCCGGGGGGGCAGCGCTCCACTCCCGCTTCGCCTGCGGCCATCGCCTCGGCATAGGGCCTGCACCCGGCGTAGCCGCACTGGCCGCATTGCGTCTGCGGCAACAGGCGGTCCAGGCGTTCGACGAGGTCGGTCATCCCGGTCAGCGGACCGGCATCCCCGCCTGCGCACCGTGGTCGGCGTCGAGCAATGCGAGCGAGCCGGCATCGAAGCCCGCCGACAGGATCATTCCCTCACTGATGCCAAAGCGCATCTTGCGGGGGGCGAGGTTGGCGATGAAGACGACGCTGCGGCCGACGAGCTTTTCCGGCTCCGGATAGGAGGCGCGGATGCCCGAGAAGATCTGGCGCTTGCCGAGCTCCCCGCCATCCAGTTCGAAGCGCAGCAGCTTGTCCGAACCTTCAACCAGCTCGCACGCCAGCACCTTCCCGATCCGCAGGTCCAGGCGGGCGAAGTCGTCGATGCCGATGGTCTGCGGCTGTGCGGCTTCCATTACCGGGGCCTGCTTCGGTGCTTCGGCTTTCGCCTCCGCGGCGGTGGTGGTGGGCTTGAGGGATTCCTTGCTGGCGTCGGTCATGGCCTGGATCTGCTTGGGGTCGATACGGGTGAACAGTGGTGCGTACGCGGCGATGCGGTGGCCGAGCAGGGGCTCGGCAAGTGTGTCCCAGCTCGTGACCGGCGCCGCCAGGAAGGTCTCTGCTTCGGCCGTCACCCGCGGTAGCACCGGCTTGAGTGCGGCGTTGAGTACCCGGAACAGGTTCAGTCCCTGGGTGCACACCGCCTGCAGCTCCGCATCGGCGCCTTCCTGCTTCGCGATTACCCACGGCTTGTGATCGTCGATGTAGCGGTTGGCCTCGTCGGCCAACGTCATTGTCAGGCGAAGGGCGATGGCCGCTTCGTTGCGCAGGTAGGCGGCGGCGATCGGCTCCAGTTGCGCCACGAACCGCGAGTACATCGCGGCATCCGGCAGCTGGTCGGCCAGCTGGCCATCGAAACGCTTGCTGATGAAGCCCGCGCAGCGGCTTGCCAGGTTCACGAACTTGCCGACCAGGTCGGCATTGACGCGTGCCACGAAGTCCGAGAGGTTCAGGTCGAGGTCGTCGACCCCGCCACTGGTCTTGGTGGCGAAGTAGTAACGCAGCGCCTCGGCATGCAGCCCGGACTCGAGATAGGTGCGGGCCATGACGAATGTGCCGCGCGACTTGGACATTTTCGCGCCGTCGACGGTCAGGTAGCCATTGACGTGGAGCCGGGTGGGGGCACGGAAGCCGGCACCGTGCAGCACGGCCGGCCAGAACAGGCCATGGAAGTTGACGATGTCCTTGCCGATGAAGTGGTGGAGCTCGGCTTCGCTGTCGCGCTTGAGGTAGCTGAAGAAGTCCAGCCCTTCGCGCTCGCACAGCGCCTGGAAGCTGGCGAGGTAGCCGATCGGGGCGTCGATCCAGACATACAGGTACTTGCCGGGATGGCCGGGGATCTCGAAGCCGAAGTAGGGGGCGTCGCGTGAGATATCCCACGCGCGGAGGCCGCCCTCTGCGTCCAGCCACTCGAGCAGCTTCGCCTTGACCCCCGGGAGCGCCACGTCGCCGGACAACCAGTCACGCAGGAATCCTTCGAAATCGCCGACTTCGAAGAAGAAGTGTTCCGACTCGCGCAGCTCCGGCGTGGCCCCGCTCACGACCGACCGCGGTTCCTTCAGTTCGGTGGGCGCATAGGTGGCACCGCAGTGCTCGCAGTTGTCCCCGTACTGGTCGGCGGTGCCGCAGTTGGGGCAGGTGCCCTTGACAAAGCGATCGGGCAGGAACATGCCCTTGGCCGGATCGTACAGCTGGGCAACGGAGCGCCGGCGGATGTGGCCGTTGTTGTCGAGCTTGGCGTAGAACGCCTCGGTCAAGGCCCGGTTGCGTCGCGAGTGGGTCGAGTCGTAGTGGTCGAACGCCACCCCGAAATCGGCGAAGTCGCGCTCGTGGCTGGCCTGGATGCCGGCGATGTACTGCTCTGGCGTCAGCCCCGCCTTTTCGGCGGCCAGCATGATGGGGGTGCCATGGGTATCGTCGGCGCAGACGAAGTGCGCGGTATTCCCCGCCAGCCGGTGGGCGCGGGCAAAGATGTCGCCCTGGATGTAGCCGACCAGGTGGCCCAGGTGCAGGGGGCCGTTGGCGTAGGGCAGGGCGCAGGTGACGACGAGCTCGCGTGGCATGGGCATCGGGCTGGCAGGGGAACGCGCGATTATCGCATGCGTTTCCCGGCTGGCCGCCTATGTAGCCCGTTCCGGAAAGCAGAAGGCCCGCCGAAGCGGGCCGTCCAGGTCAGGCGGGAGCCAAGGTCAGTTGCGCTGCCAGGTCTGCGTCTTGCCAAGCAGGGAGAAGCCCTTGAAGCCCCGGACCTCGAGCTTCGAACCGCCGTCGATCGGCTGCATCTTCACTGAGTAGACCTTGCCACTGGCCGGGTCGAGGATGTTGCCGCCTTCCCATGTGTCACCCTTCCGGTTCACGCCCCAGAGGATGACCATGCCTTCGATCGGCTGGTCCTTGCGTTCGCCATCGCACTTGCTGCAGACCGGGTTCGGCCCCTGCGAGGACTGCAGGACCTCCACCACCCGGCCAGCCAGGCTGCCGTTGCGGGTCTCGTAGATCTCCACCGTCGACTTGGGCTGGTTGGTCTTGTCGTCGATCGTGGTCCAGGTGCCGACAGGCGTTTCCTGCGCGAAGGCGGAAAAAGAGAGTGCGAGCAGCGGGAGTGCTAACACGGTAGCAAGGATGCGCATGGTCCCCTCCAAGGTTACGGACATTGCTGTGGACGCGTCCGGCGACGCGATCAGTCCTTATACCGCATCCCTTGTCCCGCCGGTGAGCTGCCGGGCGAATCCTTAAGGATCATTAACATGGGCGGCTCATGACGTGGATCAGCGGCATCCAGGGGGAGCCGCTGCGACAATGTGCCTTCCGCCGCCGTAACGAGAAACGCAGTGACCGAAATACTTCAAAAGCGCATTGGTGATGTCTTGCTTCCCGGAACGCGGCACTCCCTGGAGGCATTGGGCGCGAAGGTGAAAGTGGCCGAAGGTGGCGCAGGAGCTGCGGTATCCGTGGAGCTCGGGGTGCCGGTGGGAACACTGGAAGGGCCGCTACGGGCGTCCCTGTCCGACTTGGCGGCCGCAGAAGGCGCGAAGCTGGTCCATGTGGAGGTTGCATCGCGCATCCGCGCCCACGCGGTACAGCCGAAACTCCAGCCGCTGCAGAACGTGCGCAACATCATCGCCGTGGGGTCGGGCAAGGGTGGCGTCGGCAAGTCCACCACCGCTGTCAACCTGGCCATGGCGCTCTCGGCGGCAGGGGCGAAGGTGGGTGTCCTGGACGCGGACGTATATGGCCCCAGCATTCCGATGATGCTGGGCCTCAGCGGCAAGCCGGACAGCCCGGACGGCAAGTCGATCGAGCCGATGCGCGCCCACGGTGTCGAGGCGATGTCGATCGGATTGCTGGTCGAGCAGGACACGCCGATGATCTGGCGCGGTCCGATGGCAACCTCGGCCTTGACCCAGCTGCTGAACGACACGCGCTGGGGCGATCTGGATTACCTGATCGTGGACCTGCCGCCGGGGACGGGTGACATCCAGCTGACGCTGGCGCAGAAGATCCCGGTGGCCGGGGCGGTCATCGTGACGACGCCGCAGGACATTGCCACGCTGGACGCCAGGAAGGCCCTGAAGATGTTCGAGAAGGTGGGAGTGCCGGTGCTGGGGCTGGTGGAGAACATGGCCGTGCATGTCTGCAGCAACTGCGGACACGCGGAACATGTCTTCGGCGAAGGTGGAGGCCAGCGCATGGCGAGCCAGTACGGGGTGCCGCTGCTGGGCAGTCTCCCGCTGGAGCTGGCGATCCGCGAACAAGGGGATGCGGGGGTGCCGGTGGTCGTGGCGCAACCCGATTCCCCGGCGGCGCAGTCGTACCGCGACGCGGCGCTGCAACTGGCGGTGCGGCTGGCGATGAGGCCCCGGGTCACGCCCGGAATCTCCGCCTCCCTTCTGTAGGGCTACAATCCTGCGCTTTCGTCGCGCGCGCTTTCATGCGACCCGCGCCTACCGCATCGGGAACTCCAATGAGCATCAAATCCGACCGCTGGATCCGTCAGATGGCCGAGCAGCACGGCATGATCGAGCCGTACGAGCCGGGGCAGGTGAAGCAGGCCGCGGACGGCCAGCGAATCGTGAGCTATGGCACCTCGAGCTATGGCTACGACGTGCGGTGCTCGCGCGAGTTCAAGGTCTTCACCAACATCAATTCGACGATCGTCGACCCGAAGCACTTTGATCCCGGCAGCTTCGTGGATGTCGAGGCTGACGAGTGCATCATCCCGCCCAACTCATTCGCACTGGCGCGGACCGTGGAGTTCTTCAGGATCCCGCGCGACACGTTGGTGGTGTGCCTGGGCAAGAGCACCTACGCGCGCTGCGGGATCATCGTGAACGTGACGCCGCTCGAACCGGAGTGGGAAGGACACGTGACTTTGGAGTTCTCCAACACCACGCCGCTGCCTGCGCGCATCTACGCCAACGAGGGTGTGGCGCAGATGCTGTTCTTCCAGTCCGACGAGGTCTGCGAGACCTCCTACAAGGACCGTGGCGGCAAGTACCAGGGCCAGCGGGGCGTTACGCTTCCGCGGACCTGAGTCGGGCGCTTACGCCGATGTCGTTCCGGGAGCGCGGATGACGACCCCGGCACGCTCCAGGCTCTTGCGCATTTCCCGCGCCAGCGCGGGCGCGTCGCTGCGGTCGCCGTGCAGGCACAGCGTGTCGGCGCGGAGCCGCAATCGAGGGCCATCCGCGGTGGTCACGCCGGTACCTGTTGCCAAGGCCACTGCCTGATCGACGGCAGCGTCGACCTCGGCGATGACCGCCCGGGGGTCGGAACGCGGCAGCAACCGGGCGTCTGGACCGTAGCGCCGCTCGGCGAATACCTCGTGGGCCACGCGCAGGCCCTCGCGTTCGCCGGTTTCCACCAAGGAAGAGCCGGACAGTCCGAACAGGACCAGCGAGCGATCAACCCTGGCGACGGCGGACGCGATCGCGCTGGCGGTTGTCGGATCCCGGGCCGAGAGGTTATAGAGCGCCCCGTGCGGCTTGACGTGCGATAGGACGATGCCTTCTTCCGCGGCGATGGTGGCAAGAAGGGTGCATTGCTCCAGCACGACGTCTTCGATCCCGGCCGGAGACAGCGCCATTTCCCGCCGTCCGAAATGCGCGCGGTCCGGAAAGGAGGGGTGGGCACCCGCCGCTACGCCATGCTCGACGCACAGCCGCAGGGTGGCGCGCATGGTGGACAGGTCGCCGGCGTGGCCACCGCACGCGATGCTGGCGGAGGTGATCCACGGGAGGATGGCCGCGTCGTCGAATCCTTCGCCGAGGTCGCAGTTGAAGTCGACGGTCCGGGTCATGATCGTGCGTCCAGCATCAGTTGCACCCTCGCCAGGAGTGCGCGTTGCCCACGCCATAGTCCCGCCGCCGTTTCCGCGTCTATGGACTCGAAGGTGAGGGCAGTGCCGGGCGCAGCCTGTGCCAGGCGTCGCAGGTCGACTGCCGCCACGTGGCCCATCCGGGGATAGCCGCCGACGGTCTGGGCATCGGCCAGCAGCACGATCGGTTTCCCCTCCGGGGGAAGCTGGATGGTCCCGGGCGCCACCGGCGACGAGACCATGTTCCCTCTGTCGGCGGACAGCGGTTTCCCCTCCAGGCGCAGGCCTTGCCGATTGCTATCGGTACCGACCGTCCAGCGTTGACTGCAGATGTGCGGACCGGTCCAGCCAGTTGCGCGCACGTACCGGATCGGCGCCTCGGGCGATGGGCGGCCGTCGGGTGCGACCCACCACGTCGGCGCCTGCGGCACGGCTTTGCTCGTCAGGGGCACGTGGCCGGCAACCTGCAGGACGTCTCCGCGCCGGAGCGGCCGGCCGTCCAACCCGCCGAACCCGCTCTTCAGGTCGGTGCTACGGCTGCCAAGCACCCTGGGTACCGACAGCCCTCCCGCGAATGCGAGCCAGGCGCGGATGCCGCCGCTGAACCCGCCCAGTCTCAAGGTGCCGGCGGGCAGGGTGACGGGGCGGCCGGAAGGGACCGGGCGAGTCGTGCCGGCGGTGTCGGCCTCGGGCACGAAACCGGCTTGCGCCTCGGCTCCGCACAACGCGATCTGCATCGGCCGCCGGAGCCGCAGGACAGGGCCGTGCAAGGTGCACTCCAGCACCGCCGCGTTGTCCGGGTTGCCGACCAGGCAGTTCGCGACTGAGGCAGCGAGGGGATCGAGCGCACCCGCAAGCGCCACGCCGAGATGGCGCCATCCGCTCCGTCCCAGATCCTGGACGGTCGTCAGCGGCCCGGGCGAGAGCACTTCGATCGTCATGCGTTGCCTGCACCCTGATCGCCCGCAAGACGGTCGAACTCGGACACGTCGATGGACGTGAAGCGCACCCGGTCGCCCGGTGCCACCGAACACGGCGGCTCACGCAGTGGGTCGAACAGTGTCAACGGCGTACGGCCGAGCAGGTGCCAGCCGCCCGGGCTCTCGCGCGGGTAGATGCCGGTCTGTGCACCGGCAATGCCCACGCTGCCGGCAGCCACGCGGACACGCGGGGAGTCCAGCCGTGGCAATGCCAGGTCCGCGTCGAGCCCGGAGAGATACGGGAAGCCGGGTGCGAAACCGATCATGGCGACCGTGTATTGCCCGGATGCATGGCGTCGAACGAGCTCATCGGGCTGCATGCCGAGTTCCGCGGCGGCGGTGTCGAGATCCGGCCCGGCCGCGCCTCCGTACAGGACGGGAACGTCGACCTCGCGTGTGCGGACGGCCTCGACGGCACCGGTATCCGACAAAGCGGCATCCAGCAGGTGCTGGCGAACCCGGTCACGATCGACCTCGCCCGGATCGAAGAACACTGCAAGGCTCGCATAGGCCGGGACGATGTCCTGGACGCCCTCAAGGCCCACCGCCGACAACCGGGTCGCGGTGGCATGGACTCTCCGGTTGAGCTGGTCGTCGATGACGTCGCCGAAAACCAGCAGCCAGGCGTCGTCGGCCAGTGGTTCGATGGCGGGCCGGCCGGTGCTCACGTCCTCAGTGCGCTACGTATCAGCTCCACGCGCTCGACGAGCTTCTCCGGGGAGTAGGGACGGGCGGTTGCGGTGCCCCATACCGGTTTCGGCCAGGCGATATCGTCGTGGAATCGGGCGATGACGTGCACGTGCAACTGCGGCACCAGGTTGCCCAAGGCGGCGACGTTGAGTTTGTCCGGGCGGAAGCCCTGGCGCAGCGCGCGGCTGGCGGCGGTGATTTCCCGGCCGAGCCGGTCCTGCTGGCCGTCGTCCAGGTCGATCCATTCCACCGCGCCTTCGATCCGCGGCACCAGGATCAGCCACGGATGGTTGGCATCGTCCATCAGGCGTAGCTCGCTCAGTTCGAGGTGCGCCACCGGATGGGTGTCTTCAGCCAACTGTGGATGCAGGTGCCAACCCTGGGGCTGGGAGTGGGAGCGCGGGTTCATCGCAGGGCCTCCGAGAAGAAGTCGATGGTTCGCGTCCATGCAAGGGTGGCACTGGCTGGATCGTGGTCGGACCGCTGGTCGCAATTGAAGCCGTGGCCGGCCGGATACTCGTGGATGATCGCCCCGGGATGCTTCGAACGGTGCAGGGCGACGTGTTCCGGGGGAATGATCGGATCGCGTTGGCCGAAGTGGAACATCATCGGCGCGCGCAGGAGTTCGTCCAGGAACGGTACGCTCTGGCCGCCGTAATAGCTGACCGCCGGCAAGCCCAGTCGGGTGTTCGCAAGCAGTGCGATGGTGCCACCCCAGCAGAAGCCCATCGTTCCGGTGCGCAGGCCGCCACGCTCAAGCAAGTGGGCGGTCGCGGCGACCAGGTCGATGGCGCGGTCGGCCCCCAGTTCCCGCCTCAGTTCCCGCCCGCGCTGGGTGCCGGCGTCGTCGTAGTCGAGTTCCAGCCCACGTTCCAGAGGGTCGAACAGGGCAGGGGCCACGGCCACGAAGCCTTCGCTGGCAACCCGCTCGGCGACGCTGCGCACGTGCGCGTTCAGACCGAAAATCTCCTGGATGACCACCACGGCGCCACGGGATGGGCCGGCAGGGTCGCAGCGCCAGCCCCGAATGGGGCCGTGGACGGTCTCGATATCGATCCAATGGTTCATCCCGACTCCGTTCAGTTTGAGGCCGTGCATCGCTGTGGTGATTCTAGCGCCGGGGCTATAATTCGCGACCCGCCGCCGATGCCGGTCCCGCGCTTTTTGCCGGGAGCCGCGCCGTGGACGGGCGTCCTCCGCTACCTGGCTGTCCAATGTCCCTGCACGAGCTACCGGTGAAGCCGATCCCGGCGCCCGCCACGCCCCGCGCCACGTCCACGCGCTCCGCTGCCGCCAACCCGAAGGTCGGCTTCGTCAGCCTGGGCTGCCCCAAGGCGCTGGTCGATTCCGAGCGCATCCTCACGCAACTGCGGGTGGAGGGCTACGACCTGGTGCCGACCTACGACGATGCCGACGTGGTGGTGGTGAACACCTGCGGCTTCATCGATTCCGCCGTGGCCGAGTCACTCGACGCGATCGGCGAGGCCATGGCGGAGAACGGCAAGGTCATCGTCACCGGTTGCCTGGGCAAGCGCGAGGAGATCATCCGGCAGGCGCACCCGGGAGTGCTTTCAATCAGCGGCCCGCAGGATTACGCGAGCGTGCTGGACGCCGTCCACACGGCGCTGCCGCCGCGGCACGATCCCTTCATCAGCCTGGTGCCGGACACCGGCATCAAGCTGACCCCGAAGCACTATGCCTACCTGAAGATTTCCGAAGGCTGCAACCATCGCTGCACCTTCTGCATCATCCCGTCGATGCGCGGCGATTTGGTTTCGCGCCCGGTCGACGAGGTGCTGCGCGAAGCCGAGCGCCTCGCGATGGGCGGCGTGCGCGAGTTGCTGGTGGTCTCGCAGGACACCTCGGCCTACGGCGTCGACGTGCGCTACGCCGAACGCGAGTGGCGTGGCAGGCAGTACCAGACCCGGATGAAGGCGCTGTGCGAGGGTCTGGGCGAACTGGGCCTCTGGACGCGGCTGCACTACGTCTACCCGTACCCGCACGTCGACGAAATCATCCCGCTGATGGCCGAGGGGCGGATCCTGCCGTACCTGGACATCCCGTTCCAGCACGCCAGCCCGCGCATCCTGAAGCTGATGAAGCGCCCCGGCGCGGTCGACAAGACCCTGGAGCGCATCCAGCGCTGGCGGTCGGTCTGCCCCGAGCTGACCATCCGCTCGACCTTCATCGTCGGCTTCCCCGGCGAGACCGACGCCGAGTTCGAGGCGTTGCTGGACTTCCTCGACGAGGCGCAACTGGACCGCGTCGGCGCGTTCGCCTACTCGCCGGTGGAAGGAGCGCGCGCCAACGAGCTGCCCGATCCGGTGCCCGAGGCCTTGCAGCAGGAACGGCTGGCCCGCTTCATGGAGCGCCAGGCGGAAATCAGTGCCGTCCGGCTGGAAGCCAAGGTCGGCACGGTGCAGCGCTGCATCGTCGACAGCATCGATGGCGAACTGGCTATCGCCCGCTCGCAGGCCGATGCTCCCGAGATCGACGGGCTGGTGCAGATCCAGAACGGGCAGTTCGCCGGTCTGAAGCCGGGCGATTTCTGCGACGTGGAGATCATGGGCAGCGACGAGCACGACCTGTTCGGCGAGGTCGCGTTCGAGGATTGATGGCGAGGGCCCGAACAAGGTCACTTCGGCCCCGGACCCTGTCCCACGGCGCTTGCTTCGCGTAGGAGCGGCTTCAGCCGCGATCGTGGAGTCGGTGCAAGCGAACGATTTGCGGATCGCGGCCGAAGTCGCTCCTACAACTGGGGGGAGTCCAAGGCGGTGGGAGTCCGCGGGTCAGTCGGACGCGTACTCCACGTCAACGATGACGAACTCCTGCGGTCCGCCCGGCAACTGCGCCTGGAACTCGTCATCGACCCGCTTCTTCAACATCGCCCGCGCCAGCGGCGAGTCGATGCTGATCCAGCCAGCCCGGGCGTCGGTCTCGTCAGGCCCGACGATCCGGTAGCGCGAGACCTCGCCGCTGTCGAGGTTCTCCACCTCCACCGTGGCGCCGAAGAACACCGCCGCCGGATCCGCGGGTGCTTCCTCGACCACGCGCAGGGCGGGCACCCGCTTACTCAGGTATCGCACCCGCCGGTCGATCTCGCCCAACTGCTTCTTGCGGTAGGTGTACTCGGCGTTTTCCGAGCGGTCACCCTCCGCCGCTGCCGCGGCAAGCGCCTTCACCACTTCCGGCCGACGGACCCGCCACAGATCATCCAGCTCCGCCTTGAGGCGGTCATGCCCGGCACGCGTGATCAGCGCCGTACTCTTTTCGGCGGGTGGTCGCCAACGACTCATCGATGCTCCATGGGGCAGGGCAGCCGGCCAATGCCGGGCCGGCTGCCTGCAATCCAGTCAGTCCTGTTGCCGGGACAGGGTGCGGCCGTCCGAAGCCGGCTGTCCTTCCGCATCGAGCGTCTGCAGCTCGTCATCGGAAGAGATGGCGAACAGACGGTCCTCTTCCGCCTTGGTGTTCGGGTCGAGCCGGATATGGCGGTCATCGGCTTCCACGGTCCAGGTGCCGTCCATGACTGCCTCGCCGCCGCCGGCTGCATCGCGATCGACGATTTCATAGGTGCCGTCGGGCCTGAGCTCCACCGTGGTGGTTTCGTCGCCAAAGGTGCCGGCGAAAGCGCGCATGTCGAAGCCGGCGCCGTCGGTGGAGGGGTTTGCGGCCGGCACGATATCGGGGGTCGGCTGGGCCTCTTCGACAACGGGCTCGACCGGAGCGGCGGCGGGGGCGGCAGTCTCCTGCTGGCAGCCCACGGCGAGTGCGGCGAAGCAGGCCAGGGTGGCGAGGCGGAACGACTTCTGGTTCATGCGGGGACTCCTTTCGTCCTGGGGGATTCAATGCTTGGAGGTTGTACGAGGAACTAGCGGCGGCCACCGAAGATGCCGCCGAGCACGCCGCGCAGGATCTGGCGACCGATCTGGCTGCCGATGGTACGGGCGGTCTGCTTGGCCATCGTCTCCACCATGCCCTGTCGCCGTTTGGTGCCGAACACGGCATCGCGCACCGACTGGCCGAGGCTGCCACGCTCTTCCTCGGCGGCGGTCCTGGCGGGTGGCGCACCAGCCTGCACTGCAACGGCTTCGGTCTTGCGCGCGAGCATCTCTTCGGCCGACTCGCGATCCAGTGCGATGTCGTACTTGGCACCCAACGGGCTGCCGGCCCGGATCGCTGCCCGCTCCGCACCGGTGATGGAGCCCATCCTGCAGCGCGGGGGCGCGACCAGGGTCCGCTCGACGGGCATCGGGATACCCTTGTCCTGCAGGGTCGAAACCAGCGCTTCACCGGTACCCAGTTGTCCGATGGCGTCCGCCACGTCTAGTTCGGGGTTGGCGACGAAAGTTTCGGCAGCGGTGCGCACGGCCTTCTGGTCGCGTGGGGTGAATGCCCGCAGTGCATGCTGCACGCGGTTGCCGAGCTGGCCGAGGATGTCGTCCGGGACATCGTTCGGGAACTGCGAGCAGAAGTACACGCCCACGCCCTTGGAACGGATGATCCGCACCACCTGCTCGACCCGCTGTCGCAGCGCCGCGGGTGCATCGTCGAACAGCAGGTGCGCCTCGTCGAAGACGAACACCAGCCTGGGCCTGTCGAGGTCCCCGACCTCCGGCAACTGCTCGAACAGTTCGGACAACATCCACAGCAGGAAGGTGGAATACAGCCGCGGCTTCAGCACCAGGCTGTCGGCGGCGAGGATATTGACCACCCCGTGCCCCTCGGCGGTCGTCCGCATCAGATCGGCCAATTCGAGCGCAGGCTCGCCGAAGAACGCGTCGCCTCCGTCCGACTCGAGTCGCAGCAGCGCCCGCTGGATGGCGCCGATCGACGGAGCGCTGACGAGCCCGTATTCGGTCGACACGGCCTTGCGCTGTTCGGCGACGAGGTTGAGCAGGGCCCGCAGGTCGCCGAGGTCGAGCAGCAGCAGGCCCCGGTCGTCTGCGAGCCTGAAAACGATGTCGAGCACCCCGGACTGGGTGTCGTTGAGCTCGAGCATGCGCGACAGCAGGGTCGGCCCGATCTCGCTCACCGTCGCCCGCACCGGGTGCCCCAGCTTGCCGTAGAGGTCCCAGAACACGACCGGGTTGCCCTCGCTGGCGTAGTCATCGATCCCGATCTCGTCGATCCGCGCCTGCAGTTTCCCGTTGAGCTCCCCCGGCATCGCCAGGCCGGCCACGTCGCCCTTCACGTCCGCGAGGAACACTGGCACGCCGATGCGCGAAAACTCCTCGGCAAGGGTCATCAGGGTGACGGTCTTGCCGGTACCAGTGGCACCGGCAACGAGTCCGTGGCGGTTGCCGAAGCGGGGCAGCAGGCACACGCGGCCGCCGGTGTCGGGGAGGGCATTGGCGGTGGTGACGGCCTTGCCGATGAGCAGGGGCCGGGCTGCCTGGGGCATGTCCACTTCCTTGGTTGGAGTCGGCCGATTCTATGTCGTAACCTGCACGACCCGCGCAACGCAGCTTCCCATGCCTTTTTTCTCGTCCCCGCTCTCCAGGAACTTTCCCGGGCGGTCGTCCGTCCGATTCGCCCGGACCCTTGCGTCGCTCGCACTCGTCTCGATCGCCTGCACCGCCTTCGACGCCGAGGCGATATCGCGCCGTGACCAGGCTGCGGTCGACGCGCTCGTGGAGCGCATGACGGCGGCGGAAGAGAAGTACCTGGACGCCATTGTGAAGCTCGGCAACGCAGACCCTGCCGGTACGGAACAGGCGAACGAGGCGCTGGAGGACATGGAGGACGTGGTCCAGGCCTGCTCCGAGCAGCGTGGCTGTTCGATGCCCTCGATGATGGTCACCTTCAAGCGCCTGCTGAAGCAGAGCGCCGACGCCGAGGCCGGCGACCTGGTCGTGGTCGAGGCCTACGAGCCGGGCCACGGCAACCTGCTCCACGACGTGCCGGAAGCCGCGCGCGCGGCGGCATTGCTGGCTTCGGATGATCGCCACCAGTTCGACCGCATGGTCCGGTACAACCCGGCCGTGCAGGAAGGCATCCGGCGCTGGTTGACCGACATGCGCGACGATCTGATGACCAGCCACGAGAACTACCAGTACATGCGGCACCTGATGTGGCCGCACTACGAGCGCGCCGGGCTGCCCGAGGCGCTGCTGTTCGGCATCATGGCGAAGGAATCCAACGGCCGTGTGCACTCCACCTCGCGCGCGGGCGCCGCCGGGCCGATGCAGTTCATGTACGCCACGGGCAAGCGGTTCGGCCTGGGCGAGGACAGCACCGGCTTCGACACCCGCTACGACCCCTACGCCGCGTCCGGGGCAAGCGTCGCCTATCTCAACGAGCGGTTGCGCGAGCTCAACAATGACATCGAGATGGCCCTGGCGGCCTACAACGGGGGCGAGGGGCGCGCGCGCCGCATCCACCGCGAGAACCCTGGCCAGAGCTTCTGGAACGAAGGGTTGTACCACCAGTTCCCCCCCGAAACGCGCGACTACGTGCCCATGGTGATCGCAGCCGCGTGGCTGTTCCTGCACCCGGACGAATACGGACTGAGCCTGCCACGCGTCGACGTGAAGCCCACGGCGCTGCGCCTTGAGCAGCCGGCCTCGATCTACCAGCTGACGATCTGTCTGGGCAACCGCGGGGTGCGCGATGGATACATGCGGGCGCTGCGCAACCTCAACCCCCGTTACCAGGCGGATGACGTGATCCCCGCAGGGACGATCCTGTCGGCCACCACCCGCATTGCCGGGCTCTACAGGCGGCACTGCCTGGATGGTCGGCGGGCCGAGTTGGCGAGGACGCTGGTGGCGAGCGATCCGACCGCGGCGATCGTGCGTGCAGGGGCGGCATCGCCTGCAGGGTCTGCCGCAGGGACCGCTGCTGCCGTGGCACCACCGCGCCAGACCGGGAGCTACAAGGTGCAGCGCGGCGAGACGATCACCTCGATTGCCCGCAAGTTCGGCTGCAATGCGCGCGAACTCGCGGCGGCCAATGGTATCCGGGCGCCACGCTTCACCATTCGGCCGGGGCAGACGATCGAGCTGTCCGGTTGCCGCCTGTAGCTGCGAGCAGCGCGGCGGCGAAGGGCGCGGTCAGGCGCTACAGCAGGGTGGCGAGCCGCTCACCAAGCTTGACCGGGCTTTCCGCTCCGAGCCCGCCCGCCAGCTCCGCCACGCCGGGGGGGAGCAGCACGATCACGGTCGAGCCGTAGTTGAAGCGCGCCATCTCCTCGAACCGTTCCAGGGTGATGTCCTCGCCGCGGTATTCCTTTGGCGTGATCGTGTTGCCGTAGGCAGGGATCTCCTCGCCGCTCCAGACGGTCTCGACCCCCGAGACCAGCAACGCCCCCACCATCACCACCGCCATCGGACCGAAGCTGGTGTCGAAATGGCAGACCAGCCGCTCGTTGCGCGCGAACAGCCGCGGCACGTGCTGCACGGCGGCGGGGCCAACGCTGAACAGTCGGCCCGGCACGTGCACGGTGCGCAACAGCGTCCCCGTCCACGGCATGTGCACCCGGTGGTAGTCCTTCGGCGAGAGGTACACGGTGGCGAACAGCCCCTCGGTGTATGGCGTGGCCGCTTCGGCTTCGCCCAACAGCTCCGCCGCGGTGAAGGATTGCCCCTTGGCCTGGAAGATCCGCCCGCCCTCGATCGGACCGCACTGGCTGACCCGGCCGTCCGCCGGCATCAGCAATGCGCGCGGGTCGGGATCCGGTGTGCGCACGCCCGGCTTCAGCGCGCGGGTGAAGAAGGCATTGAAGGTGGGATAGGCGGCCGGATCGGACTGCAGCGCCTCCCCGAGGTCGACGCCGAACTTTCGCGTGACCGTATCGATCAGCCAGCGACGGGTCGCGGGATGGTCGGAGTACGCGAGTCGCCGTGCCACCGAGGACAGCAGCCGGTGGGGCAGTACGTACGTCAGCTTGGTGGTCAGGCTCATGCCGGGGCTCCGTCGATCAAGGTGATGCCGCGGCGGTGAGGGCGGCCAGGTCGGCTGCGACCACGTCCGGATCGAACGGTTGCTGCAGTACGCCGGCCATGCGGCCCTGCGGGTCGAGCACGGCCATCGAGGCACTATGGTCGATGGTGTATTCGCCGGCGGGGGCGTCGTCCCCCAGTGGCACCTTCGCGAACACCATGCTCAGCGAGCGCACGAAGTTCTCTAGCGCTGGCAGGTCGGCAGTGGCGGCGAGCGTGTCCGGGTGGAAGGCGTGCGCGTACTCGCCGATGCGGTCGGGGGTGTCGCGCTCCGGGTCGACCGAAATGAACAGCACCCGCGGCCGCCGTGCTTCGGGCAACGACGCCCATTGCTTCTGCGCGCCCGCCAGCCTCGCCAGGGTGGTCGGGCAGACATCGGGGCAATGGGTGAAACCCAGGAACACCAGGGTCCAGTGGCCGTTGAGCTCGCCCGGGACCAGCGGCGTGCCGTCGGACTGGCGCAGGTTGAACTCAGGCAGCTCGCGCGGGGGGTCGAACAGGCGTACCTGCCGGGTCTCCGGCCACGGCGTCGGGGCCGGTTCGCCGAAGTGGCGCTGCGAGAGCCAAAGCCCAAGGCCGGCGGCGACCGCGGCGACGAGCACGATAACGGTGGTGCGGTTGAACATGCGGGTTCCGCCATGACGACAGGAGCGTGCCGCAATGATAACGGGCGGTGACGGCTATAATCGGCGGCCTTTCGCTGGAATCCCGCCATGACCGCCGAACAACCTTCCACCGGCCAGGCCGAGCACCGGTTCGATCCGGGGCAGGTCGTGTTCGAGCAGGCTTCCATCATCGACCTGATCCGCTTCGGCGGCAGCCGTTTCGCTGAGGCTGGCCTGGCATTCGGCCACAGCTACGACAACGCGATCGACGAGGCGACCCAACTGGTGTTGCATGCGTTGCACATGCCGCATGACCTGGGACCGGCCTACGGCGCCGCGCGCGTCACCGCGGCGGAGAAGGCACGGGTGCTGGAGCTGTTTGCCAGGCGCGTCAACGAGCGCATCCCGGCAGCCTATCTGTGTGGCGAGGCCTGGTTTGCCGGCCTGAGCTTCAAGTCGGACCCGCGCGCGCTGGTGCCGCGGTCCCCGATCGCCGAGTTGATCGAGGCCGGTTTCGAACCGTGGCTGGGCGGGCGCGAGGTGCGCCGCGCGCTGGACCTGTGCACCGGCTCGGGCTGCATCGCAATTGCGATGGGTCACTACCAGCCGGACTGGGAAGTGGTGGGCGCCGATATCAACGACGAGGCCCTGGCCCTGGCGGCGGAAAACCGCGAGCGCCTGCACGCCTCCAACGTGGAGCTGCGCCAGTCGGACCTGTTCAACGGGCTGTCCGGCGAGGTGTTCGACCTCATCGTTACCAACCCGCCCTATGTGACGCATGCGGAAACCGATGCGTTGCCGCCCGAATACGCGCACGAGCCGGAGCTGGGCCTGCGCGCCGGCGATGACGGGCTCGACCTCGCCCTGAAGATCCTGCGCGACGCGCCCGACCACCTGTCCGAGGACGGCTTGCTGGTCTGCGAAGTAGGCGAAGCCGAGCGTGCGCTGGTGGAGCTGTTGCCGGAGCTGCCGCTGGCGTGGGTGGAATTCCGCGTCGGCCAGATGGGCATCTTCGTGGTGGAGCGCGCCGACCTGGTCGAGCACCACGACCGGATCCAGGCACTCGCCGACGCACGCGGCTGAGCCCGCGACCCACTCCGCGACGGCAGGTATCCATGGCCAGCAACACCTTCGGAAAACTCTTCACGGTGACCACCTTCGGCGAGAGCCACGGCCCTGCCATCGGTTGTGTCGTCGACGGCTGCCCGCCGGGGCTGCCGCTGGAGGCAGGCGATTTTTCCGCCGACCTGGCTCGGCGTGCGACCGGCAAGAGCCGCCATACCTCGGCACGGCACGAGGCGGATGAGGTCGAGATCCTGTCGGGCGTTTACGAGGGCGTGACCACCGGCACGCCGATCGCGCTGCTGGTGCGCAACACCGACGCCCGCAGCAAGGACTACGCCCGCATCACCGCGCAGTTCCGCCCAGGCCATGCCGACTACACCTATTGGCACAAGTACGGCATCCGCGATCCCCGCGGCGGCGGGCGGTCGTCGGCCCGCGAAACCACGATGCGGGTGGCTGCCGGCTGCATCGCCCGCAAATGGCTGGAAGTCCGGCATGGGGTGCGCGTGCGCGGGCATCTCTCGCAGCTCGGGCCGATCACGCCTGCCGGGTTCGATCCGTCGGTGGTCGAGGAGAATCCGTTCTTCTGGCCGCATGCCGCCCAGGTGCCGGAGCTGGAATCCTTCATGGACTCGTTGCGGAAATCCGGTGATTCGGTGGGAGCACGGGTGGACGTGGTGGCTGAAGGCCTTCCTCCTGGCTGGGGCGAGCCGGTGTACGGCAAACTCGATGGGGAGCTCGCGGCCGCGCTGATGAGCATCAACGCGGTCAAGGGCGTGGAGATCGGCGACGGTTTCGCCAGCGTCGCCCAGAAGGGCAGCGAACACCGCGACGACATGTCCGCCGAAGGCTTCGCATCCAACCACGCCGGCGGCGTGCTTGGCGGCATCAGTACCGGCCAGGCACTGCGTTGCTCGGTCGCGTTCAAACCCACCTCCAGCCTCCGGTTGCCGGTCGAGAGCCTCGACGTGCATGGGGCGCCGGTTGAGGTGGTGACCACCGGTCGCCACGATCCGTGCGTGGGTATCCGTGCCACCCCGATATGCGAGGCCATGGTGGCGCTGGTATTGATGGACCAGGCGCTGCGCCATCGCGCCCAGTGCGGGGACGTCGCGCCGGCCACGCCCCGGATCCCAGCGCAACGTCCCTGACCCGACCTCGGCCCCGAACCTCTTCCAGACTGCGGCCAATGCCGCTTCGCCCCACGAGAACCGCCCATGAGCAAGACCGTCAACGTAGCCGTCGTAGGTGCCACCGGTGCCGTCGGTGAAACCATGCTGAAGATCCTGGCCGAACGCAGCTTTCCCCTCGGCCGCCTGCATGTGCTGGCCAGTGAGCGGTCGGCCGGTGACAAGCTCGATTTCGGCGGCAGGAAACTGGTGGTGGAGTCACTCGAGGGTTTCGATCCCGCCGGCATTGACATCGCGCTGTTCTCCGCAGGCGGCGACGTGTCGCGCGAGCATGCGCCGCGTTTCGCGGCCGCCGGCGCAGTCGTGATCGACAACTCCTCGGCGTTCCGCCAGGACGACGACGTGCCGCTGGTGGTGGCCGAAGTCAACCCGGAAGCGGTACGCCACCGGCCCCGCGGCATCATCGCCAATCCCAACTGCTCCACCATGCAGATGCTGGTGGCGCTGGCACCGATCCACCGCGCGGTGGGGATCGAACGGATCAACGTGGCGACCTACCAGTCGGTCTCCGGCACCGGGCGGCGCGCGCTGGAGGAGCTGGGGCGGCAGACCGCCGGCATGCTGAACTTCCAGGAGGCCAGGCCCGAGGTCTACCCGGTGCAGATCGCATTCAATGTCATTCCCCACGGCGGCGACTTCACCGACAACGGCTACACCACCGAAGAGATGAAGCTGGTCTGGGAGACCCGGAAGATCCTGGGCGACGAAACCATCGGCATCAACGCGACGGTGGTACGGGTGCCCGTGTTCTATGGCCACTCCGAGGCGGTGCACATCGAGACGCGCGGGAAGATCTCGGCGGCCGACGCACGGGCGTTGCTGGAGCAGGCGGCGGGCGTCGAGGTGGTCGATGATCGCGAGGCGGGCGGATACCCGACCCCGGTGACTCACGCCTCCGGCAACGACCCGGTGTACGTGGGCCGCATCCGGGATGACATCTCCCACCCGCGCGGACTCTCGCTCTGGGTGGTGTCGGACAACATCCGCAAGGGCGCGGCCCTCAATGCCGTGCAACTGGCCGAGCTGGTGGCAGCGGAATGAGCGGGCCAGGCGCGCCCCCGGCGGCCGCGAGGCGCCCGTCTTCCGGCTGCGGGCGCATTGCCGTGGCCTGCGGCGCTCGCTAGAGTCGCCGCCAGGGGAAGCTTCAGGAGCAACGGTGAAACACTACATGCGTACGGCACTCGCGGCGGCACTGGCCTTGGCCAGTGGGTCGGCGGCTGCGCTGGGGCTGGGGCAGATCGAGTTGAAGTCACGCCTCGGGCAACCGCTCGTGGCGGAGATCCCGATCGTCTCCGAAGATCCGTCCGAGCTGGAGCAGCTGCGCGCCGGGCTGGCATCGCCGGCCACGTTTGCCCGCATCGGCCTGCAGCCGCCGGAAGGGGTGGTGGCGAACCTGTCTTTCACCCAGGCACTCGACAACCGGGGCAATCCGGTCATCCGCGTCACCAGCAGCGAGCCGATCCAGCAGCCCCTGCTCACCTTCCTGATCGAGGTGGACTGGGGGCAGGGCCGGCTGGTGAGGGAGTATTCGGCGCTCCTCGATACGCCCACCACGGTCTCGGCGCCGGCGCAGCCGCCGGTAGAGGCCCCGGTGGTCTCGGCGCCGAACACCATCGTTCGCGATCCGCAGCCGGAGCCGGAGCCATTGGCGGAGGAGGGGGCTGGGGCGGATGCCGCGGCACCGGATGGCGATTCGGCGATTGCGCCGGAACCGCCGCCGCCCGCCGCTGCACCCGTACCGGCACCGGCACCGGCAGGTCGTCCCGACCGCTATGGCGCCGTCCAGGCGGGGGAAACCCTGTCGGTAATCGCGGCCACCCTGGATTTCGATGCCAACCTCGACCAGGCCATGATCGCGCTGCTCAACGCGAATCCCGACGCCTTCATCGATGGCAACGTCAACCTGCTCAAGCAAGGCGTCGTCCTGCGCATTCCGGAGCAGGCCGAGGTCCAGGCAATCGAAGCCGCCCGCGCAATGGCGCAGGTGCGCGAACAGACCCGCACGTGGCGCGAGGCGCGTCAGCCGGTGCCGCAGCCGGCACTTCCCGACGCGCCGGCCCCCGACGCCGTGGCAGGCGAAACATCCGCGTCCCCGGCCGGAGCCGGGGCATCCGCCGCCGAAGGCCGGCTTGAAATCGTTCCCCCCGGTGCCAGCCAGGCCACCGAGGCGGGGGCACAGTCCGGCATCGATGCCGGAGGCGAGGGAGACATGGTGCGACAGGAGCTGCAGCAGACGCGCGAGACACTGGCCGCGCGCGACGCCGAACTGGAAGAGATGAAGAGCCGCGTGGCCGAGCTGGAAGCCCTGCAGGCCGACCAGCAGAAGCTGCTGGAGATGCGCGACAACGAACTTGCCGCCGTACAGCAGAACCTGTCCACGGATCCGGCAGTGAATGATGCGGCGCGTGCTGCAGGCGGGCCATGGCTGGTCGGCGGGATCCTGCTGGTGGTGCTTGCGCTGCTGGGTGGCTGGTTCCTGCGTCGTCGCTCGGCCGCACGCGCGCCGGTTTTCCGCGCTCCGGATCCGGCGCGTCGGGAATCCCCGCTGGCTGCAGCGTTTCCGGACCATGGGGCCAAGGCACCGGCACCGGTGAACGAGCAAGCCGCGGCGGGGCAACCGGCGCAGCCGGTCCAGCAAGCGCATGTTGTCCATGACCGGCCGGGTGTCGGCCGCGGCGACACGCCGCAGGCCGCAGCAGCGGCTCAGTCGGCTCGGGATGAAACGCACGACGCCCACGCCGGGGAAAGTCGGCAGCCGGCGGCTCCTGCAGCGCCAGCCTGGCATGCCGGTGCCGGTGCCGGTGCCGGCGTCGCGGGCACCGCCATGGACGACGACGCGGGTGGCAAGGCTCGTCCGGAACCGGCCGCAGCCGCGGAGATGCCGGCTGATCAGGAGGCGCCAGGCTCGGAACGCCTGGAGCTTGCCCGTGCCTACCTGGACCTGGGCGACCACGAAAGCGCACGGCAGTTGCTCGGCGAGGTGGTCGTGCACGGTGCCCCGGCGGACCGCCAGCAGGCGGAGCGGATGCTGCGGGATATCGGATAAGCCCATGGATCCCGCTTCAACCACCCCCGGCCGCTTTGCGCTGGGGGTTGAATACGATGGCGGTGGGTTTTCGGGCTGGCAGCGGCTGAACAGGGCAGGAGAGCCGGAACGGCGAGGGGAGCCGACTGTGCAGGCGGCCCTCGAGCAAGCGCTGTCGTTCGTGGCCGGTGCCGCGGTTGAGGTGGTCTGCGCCGGGCGCACCGACGCCGGTGTCCATGCCTCGTGTCAGGTCGTTCATTTCGACGGCCCCCGTCAACGCGACCCCAGGGGCTGGGTGTTGGGTACCACCAGCCGCTTGCCCCCTGCGGTGTGCGTGCGCTGGTGCGTTCCGGTTGGCGCTGATTTCCACGCCCGTTTCTCGGCACGGGCGCGACGCTACCGGTACTCGATCCTCAATCGCCCGGTGCGGCCGGCGCTGCAGCGGCAGTACCTGAGCTGGGAGCGGCGCCCCCTGGATGCCACGGCGATGCACCAGGCCGCGCAGGCACTGGTGGGCGAGCACGACTTCTCGGCCTTCCGCACCGTGCACTGCCAGGCGCCACATCCGCGCCGGGATCTCCAGTCGATTTCGGTCCAGCGCAACGGCGACGTGGTACAGGTGGAGGTCCAGGCCAACGCCTTCCTGCACCACATGGTCCGCAACATCGTCGGCAGCCTGCTGATGGTGGGGCGAGGCGAGAAGCCGCCGGAGTGGGTGGGCCAGGTGCTGGCCGGCAGGGACCGCACCCTGGCGGGTCCGACCGCGCCGTCGGCGGGTCTGGTATTCCTTGGGCCGCGCTACCCTGCACAATGGGGACTCCCCCAAGAGGTCACGCTGTGAGCCGCACCCTTTTCCGCACCCGCATCAAGTTCTGTGGCTTCACGCGTCCCGGCGACGTACGCCTGGCGTGTGAGCTGGGGGCGGACGCGATCGGCTTCGTCTTCGCAGGCGACAGCCCCCGCCGCATCCAACCAGAAGAAGCACGGGCGATGAGGCATGCGCTGGCACCGCTGGTCGATGCCGTCGCGCTGTTCATGGACAACCGCGCCGACACCGTAAAGGAGGTCGTGCGCTACGTCCGGCCCAGCCTGCTGCAGTTCCACGGCAGCGAGGATGACGCTTTCTGCCGTGGCTTCGGCGTGCCGTACATCAAGGCCATTCCGATGGGCAGCGAGATCACCCGCCAGCACCCTGCCGCGCTCCAGACGCTGTACCCCGGCGCGGCCGGTTTCCTCTTCGACAGCCACTCCTCCGGGGGCCCCGGTGGAAGCGGGCGTACCTTCGACTGGCGAAAGATTCCCAGCGGCGTGCAGAAGCCCTTCATGCTGGCCGGCGGTCTTTCCAGTGCCAATGTCTTCGACGCTATCATCGGCACGCTGCCCTGGGCCGTCGACGTCTCCAGTGGCATCGAGAGCGAGCCGGGCATCAAGGATGGCGACAAGATGCGCGCCTTCGTCGAAGAAGTCCGTCGCGCCGATTGCCACGTGCTCGATTGAGCACTCCCGCCCCATACATCCTCCGCAGCCGGCTGTCCGGGTGCGTCTCCGCGGATCTTCCGACATGCCTCCAGCCCCGACCATCGACTACCACTCGCTTCCGGACGCGTCCGGGCACTTTGGCCGCTTCGGAGGCCGCTTCGTCGCCGAAACCCTGATCGGCCCCCTGCAGGAACTCGCAGCGGCCTACGACGAGGCGCGGGTGGATCCAGGATTCATCAGGGCCTACGAACGCGACCTCGCGCATTACGTGGGCCGTCCGAGCCCGATCTACCACGCAGAGCGGCTGAGCGAGGAGGTGGGCGGCGCGCGCATCCTGCTCAAGCGCGAAGACCTGAACCACACCGGCGCGCACAAGATCAACAACACCATCGGCCAGGCCCTGCTGGCCAGTCGGATGGGCAAGACCCGGATCATCGCCGAGACCGGCGCCGGCCAGCATGGCGTGGCTTCGGCGACGGTCGCGGCGAGGCTGGGGCTGGAGTGCGTGGTCTACATGGGCGCGACCGACATCGAGCGCCAGAAGATCAACGTCTACCGCATGCAGTTGCTGGGCGCGAAGGTGGTGCCGGTCACCAGCGGTTCGGCGACGCTGAAGGATGCGCTCAACGAAGCGATGCGGGACTGGGTGACCAACGTCGACGACACCTTCTACATCATCGGCACGGTGGCGGGGCCCGACCCGTACCCCCGCATGGTGCGCGACTTCAATGCCGTGGTCGGCCGGGAGGCGCGCGAGCAGATGCTGGCCGAGTACGGCTGCCTGCCGGACGTGGTGACCGCCTGCGTCGGCGGCGGAAGCAATGCGATCGGCATCTTCCACGCCTTCCTCAACGACGCCGGCGTACGCATCGTCGGCGCCGAGGCGGCGGGCGAGGGGGTCGGCACCGGGCGCCATGCCGCGTCGCTTGCGGCCGGGCGCCCCGGGGTCCTGCATGGCAACCGCACCTACGTGTTGTGCGACGACGACGGCCAGATCATCGAGACCCACTCGGTCTCCGCCGGCCTGGACTACCCTGGGGTCGGGCCCGAACACGCCTATCTGAAGGACACCGGCCGCGCCGAGTACGTCGGGGTTACCGATGACGAAGCGCTGACTGCTTTCCATCAGTTGGCGCGGACCGAGGGCATCCTTGCCGCGCTCGAATCCAGCCACGCGCTGGCGCAGGCCACAAAGCTGGCGGCGGGGATGCCGCGCGACGCCATCGTGCTGTGCAACCTGTCCGGGCGCGGCGACAAGGATGTGCACACGATCGCCGCCCGCGAGGGCATCGACTTCGAAGGGGCGCCATGAACCGCATCGACGCGCGTTTCGCCGAACTCTCCGCCCGCGGCCGCAAGGCGCTGGTGCCGTTCATCACGGCTGGCGACCCCTCGCTGGATGCGACCGTGCCGGTGATGCATGCGTTGGCGGCGGCGGGCGCCGACGTGATCGAGCTCGGGGTCCCATTCTCCGATCCGATGGCCGACGGCCCCACCATCCAGCGCAGCTCCGAACGCGCCCTGGCTGCGGGTGCAAGCCTGGACTGGGTGTTCGAGACGGTCAGGCGCTTCCGTGAGACCGACCAGGCCACGCCGGTCGTCCTGATGGGATATCTCAACCCGGTCGAGATTCGCGGCGCGGACCGCTACGCACGGCAAGCAGTGGCGGCCGGCATCGACGGGACCCTCCTGGTCGATCTGCCGCCGGAAGAGGCGCAGGAGTTCCGGGATGGATTCTCTCCCCATGGACTCGCGCTGGTGCTGCTGGCGGCACCCACGACATCACCCGATCGCATCGCCAGCCTTTGCGCGCAGGCGTCCGGCTACCTCTACTACGTCAGCTATTCGGGCGTGACCGGGGCGGATCACCTGGACACCGGTAGCGCCAATGACCGGTTGAAGCTGGTCCGCGAGCACAGCCGGGTGCCGGTGGTGGCGGGATTCGGGATCAAGGACGCCGCCAGCGCCGTGGCCATGGCACGCGGGGCCGATGGCGTCGTGGTGGGCAGCGCGCTGGTGTCGGCAATCGCCGGCAGCGCGGATCCCGACCAGGCCGCCAGCCGCGCCCGCGCCTTTCTGGAACCCTTGCGCAGCGGACTCGATGGCCTCCCCGCGGCCTGAGCAAGGCGCTGCGTTAAACTGTCCGGCAGCCGGAGCCGCCCCGCACAGGGCGGCTCCGTACCCTTCCGCACCACGGGAACCCGCATCGCATGTCCTGGCTCAAGAAACTCATGCCGTCCGGCATCCGCACCGACAACGCGAGCGCCAAGCGGCGCAGCGTGCCCGAGGGGCTCTGGGAGAAGTGCGACCGGTGCGGGGCAGTGCTGTACCGGCCCGAGCTCGAAGAGAACCTCGAGGTATGCCCCAAGTGCGGGCATCACCGCGCGATCCGCGCCCGCGTCCGTCTGATGGCCCTGCTGGACGAAGGCAGCACCAGCGAAATCGGTGCGACCCTCGGCCCGACCGACGTCCTCAAGTTCCGCGACCAGAAGAAGTACTCCGACCGCATCCGGGCCGCACAGAAGTCCACCGGCGAGCGCGACGCGCTGATCGCCCTGAAGGGCACGCTGAAGCAGCATCCGCTGGTGGCATGCGCATTCGACTTCGCCTACATGGGCGGCTCGATGGGCTCGGTGGTGGGCGAGCGTTTCGCATTGGCCGCCGAAGCCGCCCTGGAGGCGCGTTGTCCGATGGTCTGCTTCACCGCCACCGGCGGTGCGCGCATGCAGGAGAGCCTGTTCTCGTTGATGCAGATGGCCAAGACCTCCGCCGCCCTGGGTCGCCTGCGCGCGGCGGGGCTGCCTTACATCGCGGTGATGACCCATCCGACCACGGGTGGCGTGTCGGCCTCGCTGGCGATGCTGGGCGACATCAACATTGCCGAGCCGGAGGCGCTGATCGGTTTCGCCGGCCCCAGGGTGATCGAGCAGACCGTGCGCGAAACGTTGCCCGAAGGCTTCCAGCGCAGCGAGTTCCTGCTTGAACATGGCGCCATCGACCAGATCTGCGACCGGCGCGAGATGCGCGACCGCCTCGCCGCCCTGCTGGCGTTGCTCATGAAGCAGCCACGCCCCGAAGACGACGCCGACGCCGCTGCCTGAGGCGCGCCGTCCCATGCACAGAGAGCTTCAATGACACGCAAGTATTTCGGTACCGACGGCATCCGTGGCCAGGTCGGGCAGGGGCCCATTTCAGCCGACTTCGTCCTGCGCCTCGGCAACGCGTACGGGCACTCGCTCCCCCATCGCGGCTGGCGCAAGCCGGTGGTGATCATCGGCAAGGACACCCGGATCTCCAACTACATGTTCGAAGCCGCCCTGGAGGCGGGCCTGGTCGCCGCGGGCGTCGACGTGCAGCTGATGGGCCCGATGCCAACGCCGGCGGTGGCCCACCTCACACGTTCGATGCGTGCCGACGGTGGCATCGTGATCTCCGCATCGCACAACCCGCACTTCGACAACGGCATCAAGTTCTTTTCGGCGATGGGCGAGAAGCTCGACGACGCCACCGAGCTGGCGATCGAAGCGGCGCTGGAGCAACCCTTCCGCACCGTGCCCTCCGAGCAGCTGGGCAAGGCGGTGCGCGCGCGTGACGCCGTGGGACGCTACGTGGAGGCGTGCAAGAACTCGGTGCCGCGCGGCTTCGACCTGGGCGGCATGCGGATCGCCATGGACTGCGCCAACGGCGCGACCTACCAGCTCGGCCCGATGGTGCTGCGCGAGCTGGGGGCCCAGGTCGACGCCATCGGTGTCGAGCCCAACGGCCTCAATATCAACGACGGGGTGGGCTCGACCCATCCGGAAGCACTGGCACGGCGGCTTCGCGACACCGGCGCCGACCTCGGCATCGCCTTTGATGGCGACGGCGACCGGGTCATGTTCATCGATGACCAGGGTGAGGTGCGCGACGGCGATGACCTGCTGTACATGCTTGCCTGCGACTGGCACCGCAGTGGCCGGCTGCAAGGGCCGGTGGTCGGTACGGTGATGACCAACTTCGGCCTCGAGCAGGCTTTCGGCGATCGCGGCATCGGCTTCATCCGGGCGAAGGTCGGGGACCGGCACGTCCACCAGCAGCTCCACAAGCATGGCGGTGTGCTGGGCGGCGAGGCGTCCGGCCACCTCCTGTGCCTGGACCGCAGTGGCACCGGTGATGGCATCGTCAGTGCCCTGCAGGTGCTGGAAGTCCTGCATCGCAGCGGCACCAGCCTGCGCGAAGCCCTGAAGGGTCTGCATCGCGTGCCCCAGCGCACGGTCAATGTCCGATTCCCCAGCGGGGCACGTCCGGCGGAAGCCGATTCGGTGAAGGCCGCGCTGGCGGAGGCCGAGGCGGCCGTGGCGGGGCGGGGCAGGGCATTCCTGCGGCCGTCCGGCACCGAGCCGGTGATCCGGGTGACGGTCGAGGCGGACGATGCCGCGCTCGTCCAGTCCACCCTCGAACGTCTTTCCGCCGCGGTCGAATCCGCCGCACGCTGAGCAACCCCGGAACCTGCAGACATGACTTCCCCCTCCATCCCCACGCTGGACATCCGCCGCTTCGACGATGTCGGCACCCGACCGGATTTCGTCGACGAACTTGGCGCCGCCTATCGCGAGTGGGGCTTCGCCGGCATCCGTGGCCATGGCATACCGAAGGCTCGGATCGACGAAGCGTATGACGTCTTCCGCCGCTTCTTTGCGCTTCCGGAGGAAGTGAAGCGCAAGTACCACGTCGCCGGTGGCGGCGGTGCCCGCGGCTACACGCCTTTCGGCGTGGAAACCGCGAAGGGCGCCACGCACTACGACCTCAAGGAGTTCTGGCACGTTGGCCGCGAAATCCCGCGGGACTCCGCCAATGCTGCGGTCATGCCGCCGAACCTGTGGCCGTCGGAGATCCCCGAGTTCCGCGACGTCGCCTACGGGCTGTACCAGTCGCTCGACGAGCTCGGCTCCCGGGTGCTGTCGGCCCTGGCGCTGCACATCGGACTTCCGGCGGACTGGTTCATCGACAAGACCGATTGCGGCAACTCGATCCTGCGCCCGATCCACTACCCGCCGATCACCGCGCCCGAGGTGCCCAACGAGCGGGCGGGTGCGCACGAGGACATCAACCTCATCACCTTGTTGGTGGGTGCGAGCGCGGCCGGCCTGGAAGTGCTTTCACGCAAGGGCGAGTGGGTGCCGTTCACCGCCGACGAGGACACCATCGTCGTCAACATCGGCGACATGCTCCAGCGCCTGACGAACCACGTGTACCCCTCGACGACCCACCGCGTGGTCAATCCGAAGGGGGAGGGCGCGCGGCAGCCCCGGTACTCCACGCCGTTCTTCCTCCATCCCAATCCGGACTTCGTGATCGACGTGTTGCCGTCGACGGTGACGCCCGACAACCCCAGCCGCTATCCGGAGCCGATCACCGCGCAGGGCTACCTGGACGAGCGGCTGAGGGAGATCAAGCTGAAATAGGCGGTCGGGCTGCAGTTCAGTCCGATACGTCGATCCCAGCCCGGAGCAGCGCGGTCCGCCACGCCGAGAGCTTGGTCGCGAGCGCCACCGAAGCATTGGCGGGGCTGGTGGATGGCAACCGCTGCAGCTCGAGTCGATGCCCGGGCAGCACGGGGGCGACGAACCGCCGGAAGGTGGCTTCCGCCTTCGCTCCGTTCAACAGGACGTGGCCGATGCCCGGATGCGACCGCAGGAAGGCGCCGAAGTCGTTCGTGAGCGCGGTGGAGTCGATGATCGCGCTGTCCAGGCTGCCTTCGCGCTCGCAGCTCGCCAGTACGTCCCATAGTGCGATACCTGCCTCGCAAAGGCGGCCGCACCGGTCCTGATACGCCAGCGCCGGGCTGGCGCCCAGCAGCGTGCCCATGATCGGCCAGAACAGGTTGCGCGGGTGGGCGTAGTACTGGCCGGCCTGGAGCGAGCGCATGCCGGGCATGCTGCCCAGCACGAGCACCCGGGCATCAGGGCGGGCGATGGGCGGGAAACTCTGGATCATGTCGGTGGAAAACGGGCGATTGAAGGGGAAGGTCCGTGGCGGCCCTGGTCGCCCGCTGCGGTAGAATCCGCGGTTTCCAATACGGGGCAAAGGCCATGGGGCGTCGCAGGATCGTAGCCGGGAACTGGAAGCTGCACGGTGATCGCGGATTCGCCAACCAGTTGCTCGATGCCGTTGTCGCGGCCCCGGCACCGGACGGGGTGGAGCGCATCATCCTGCCGCCGCTGCCTTATCTGGGGGAGCTGGTAGCCCGCTACGGAACCCGGGGCCTCGAGTTCGGCTCCCAGGACGTGAGTGCCCGCGAGAAAGGCGCCTATACCGGCGAGGTCTCGGCGGCGATGCTGGTCGATGTGGGGGCCCGCTACGGCCTGGTGGGCCATTCCGAGCGACGGCAGCACCATGGAGAGAGCAGCGATGTCGTGGCTGCGAAGTACCTTGCGGCCAAGGCGGCCGGACTGGTGCCTATCCTCTGCGTCGGCGAGAGCCTGCGCGAGCGACAGGACGGCCAGACCGAGTGGCGTCTGGAAGAGCAGTTGGGCCCGCTGCTAAGGGCCGGCGTGGAAGTCTTCGACGGCGCGATCATCGCCTACGAGCCGGTCTGGGCCATTGGGACCGGAAAGACCGCCAGCCCGGAGGTCGCCCAGGAAGTACATGCGTTCATCCGTAGCGAAATCGCCGCGCACGATGCTAGAATCGCTGGCTCGCTGCCGATCCTTTATGGCGGTAGCGTGAAGGCCGACAACGCTTCGACGCTGTTTTCGCAGCCCGACGTGGATGGCGGCCTGATCGGAGGGGCCTCGCTGGTGGCCGCCGATTTCAACGCCATCGCAGCCGCGGCGGCGTCCTGAGCGGTTCCGGGCACAGTTCCAGGCCGTACCACTAACGGGTTTCTATCGATGCTGTTGTTCCTCAACGTCATCTATGTGCTGGTCGCCATCGCGATGGTCGCGCTGATCCTCATGCAGCGCGGCGCCGGTGCGCAGGCCGGCTCCGGTTTCGGCGGCGGCGCCTCCGCGACCGTCTTCGGCTCCCGTGGTGCGTCCAGCTTCCTGAGCAATGCCACCAAGTGGCTTGCCATCCTGTTCTTCGCCATCAGCCTGTTCATGGCATGGCAGGCCACCCGCGCCGTTGCCGCTCCGGAAGCGGCGCAGGACCTTGGCGTCATGTCGCAGGTGCCGGTGGCCCCGGCAGCGCCGGAAGGCTCCTCCGCGGTGCCGGTCGCGCCCGAAGTGACGCAGCCCGCTGCTGTCGACAGCACCGTGCCATCGGCTCCCGTGGAGGAACCGACACAATCGGCACCGACAGACCCTGCTAACCAGTAGGTCAACGCGATACAATTAGCGTCAAACGCCCTGCATGGATGCAGGGTGTTCGGTCAGGACGACCGGAAACAGGCAACATCGCTGGATCATGTGCCCAGGTGGCGGAATTGGTAGACGCACTACCTTGAGGTGGTAGCGGCTTAGGTCGTGGGGGTTCGAGTCCCCCCTTGGGCACCACTCCAGCAACGCAACAACACGACGGCCCCCTGTGCCGAAGCACGGCACCGGTGGTGCCCCGAGCCAAGGCCGCGTCCGCGCGGCATAGCCGAGAGAACACGCGTGCTGGCCGAATACCTGCCGACCCTGATGTTCCTGATCGTCGCCAGCGTCATTGGCGTCGCCCTGCTGGTGGTGGGTAATGCGCTCGGTCCGCGCCGGCCGAGCGCGGAAAAGCTCTCGCCGTACGAATGCGGGTTCACCCCTTTCGAAGACGCACGCATGCAGTTCGACGTGCGCTACTACCTCATTGCCATCCAGTTCATCATCTTCGACCTGGAAATCATCTTCATCGTGCCCTGGGCAACGGTCTTCCGTGACCTCGGCGTGGTCGGCCTGATCGAGATGGGCATCTTCGCGAGCATGCTGCTGCTCGGCTTCATCTACGTATGGAAGAAGGGAGCACTCGAATGGGAGTGAACCAGACCCCGACGCTGGGCGACCGCGTCTCCGGGCTCATGCACAACCCGCTTCCGGAAGGTCGCCTCGACGACATCCTGTTGCCGGAGGGCGAGAACCCGCTGCTGAAGCAGGGTTTCGTCACCACCAACCTCGACACCCTGTGGAACTGGGCGCGCACCGGCTCGATGTGGCCGATGACGTTCGGCCTGGCCTGCTGCGCCGTCGAGATGATGCACGCGGGCGCCTCGCGCCTCGATCTCGACCGCTACGGCGTCGTGTTCCGTCCGTCGCCGCGCCAGTCCGACGTGATGATCGTCGCCGGAACCCTCGTCAACAAGATGGCCCCGGCGCTGCGCAAGGTCTACGACCAGATGCCCGACCCGAAGTGGGTGATCTCCATGGGCAGCTGCGCCAATGGCGGCGGTTACTACCACTACTCGTACTCCGTCGTGCGCGGCTGTGATCGCATCGTGCCGGTCGATATCTACGTGCCTGGCTGTCCGCCGACCGCCGAGGCGCTGGTGTACGGCATCCTCCAGTTGCAGAAGAAGATCCGTCGCGGCACCAACTTCGGCGAAAACCGGCAGGGCGTGCGGTGATGAGCGAGAACACCGTTCAGGACGGCGGGGTCCAGTTCCCGGACCAGCTGCGCGCCCGCTTCCCCGATGCCCTCGTCAGCGTGGCCGAACCGCGTGGCGAGGTGACCATTGATGTCGACCCGGCCGACTGGCTCCCGGCAGCCCAGTCGCTGCGCGACGAACTGGGGTTCGACCAGCTGATGGACATCAGTGGTGTCGACTACCTCAGCTACGGCGCGGACGAGTGGGATACCGCCGTGTCCTCCGAAGGTTACTCGCGTGGGGTCGAGGGCAAGGGTGCCGGCCGCTTCCTCTGGGGCGAGGCGCCCAATGGCGCGGCCGATCCGCCGCAGCGCCGCTTCGCCGCCGTGGCGCACCTGCTGTCCGTCCAGTACAACCGTCGTGTGCGGCTGCGCGTGTTCGCGCCCGACGACGATCTTCCCGTCGTCTCGTCCCTGACTTCGGTCTGGCCGGTGGCCAACTGGTTCGAGCGCGAAGCCTTCGACCTGTTCGGCATCATCTTCGAGGGTCACCCGGACCTGCGTCGCATCCTCACGGACTACGGTTTCGTCGGCCATCCTTTCCGCAAGGACTTCCCGCTCATCGGCAACGTCGAGGTGCGGTACGACGCGGAGCGCGAGCGCGTGGTCTACGAGCCGGTGTCGATCGATCCCCGCGTGCTTGTGCCGCGCGTGATCCGTGACGACGCGCGCTACGAAACCTCCGCGGGCGAGAGCGCCGGCAGGAGGGAGGCCAAGCCATGAATACGTCTGTCGAGAATCCCTTCGGCGGCCCGGTGGTGGACGGATCCAGTGCCGGCCATGCCGAGATCCGCAACTACACGATGAACTTCGGCCCCCAGCATCCGGCGGCGCACGGCGTGCTGCGCCTGATCCTGGAGATGGACGGCGAGGTGGTACAGCGCGCCGACCCGCATATCGGGCTGTTGCATCGCGGCACCGAGAAGCTCGCGGAGTCCAAGCCGTTCAACCAGTCGGTTCCGTACATGGACCGGCTGGATTACGTGTCGATGATGTGCAACGAGCACGCCTACGTGCGTGCCATCGAGACGCTCGTCGGTGTCGACGCGCCGGATCGCGCGCAATACATCCGCACGATGTTCGACGAGGTCACGCGCCTGCTCAACCACTTGATGTGGTTGGGTTCGAACGCCCTCGACCTCGGTGCGATGGCGGTGTTCCTGTACGCGTTCCGCGAGCGCGAAGAACTGATGGACTGCTACGAAGCAGTCTCCGGTGCGCGCATGCACGCCGCCTACTATCGTCCGGGCGGCGTCTATCGCGACCTGCCGGACCACATGTTGAAGTACAAGGAGTCCCCCTGGCGCAAGGGCAAGGACCTCAAGCGCTTCAACGAGTGGCGCGAGGGCTCGCTGCTCGATTACCTGGACGCTTTCGCGGATGACTTCCCGCGCCGCGTCGACGAGTACGAGACCCTGCTGACCGACAACCGCATCTGGAAGCAACGCACGGTCGGCGTGGGCGTGATCAGTCCGGAGAAGGCGCTGGCCTGGGGCATGACCGGCCCGATGCTGCGCGGCTCCGGCGTCGAGTGGGACCTGCGCAAAAAGCAGCCCTACGCCAAGTATGCGGAAGTCGATTTCGACATCCCGGTTGGCGTGAACGGTGACTGCTACGACCGCTATTTGGTTCGCGTCGCCGAGATGCGCGAGTCCACCCGCATCATCAAGCAGTGCGTGAAGTGGCTGAAGGCGAATCCCGGGCCGGTAATGACCGACAGCTTCAAGCTTCGCCAGCCGTCGCGCGAGGAGATGAAGGAGTCGATGGAAGCCATGATCCATCACTTCAAGTTCTTCACCGAGGGCTACTGCGTTCCGGCGGGCGAGACCTACTGTGCGATCGAGGCGCCCAAGGGCGAGTTCGGCTGCTACCTGGTGTCCGACGGCGCCAACAAGCCGTTCCGCTGCAAGTTGCGCGCACCGGGCTTCGCCCACCTCTCGTCGATGGACGAGATCGTGAAGGGCCACATGCTGGCGGACGTGGTGGCCATGATCGGCACCTACGACGTCGTGTTCGGCGAGATCGACCGCTAGCGCGGCGATCGCTGAGGATCTACCCAAGAATGAAAGCGACCGGAAATTTCGAGGCCTGCCGACACGTCGACCCGCTGGTGGCGTTGTCCGACAAGACGCGTGCCCACATCGACCACTGGGTGGCCAAGTTCCCGCCGGACCGCAAGCGTTCGGCGGTGCTGCAGGGCCTGCATGCGGCACAGGAGCAGAACGGTGGATGGCTGAGCGACGAGATCATCGCCGCCGTCGCCAAGTACCTGTCGCTCCCGCCGGTCTGGGCGTACGAGGTCGCCACCTTCTATTCGATGTTCGAGCTTGAGCCGGTCGGCCGGCACAACGTCGCCTTCTGCACCAACATCAGTTGCTGGCTCAACGGCGGCGAAGAGATGGTGGCCCACGCGGAGAAGAAGCTGGGCTGCAAGGTCGGAGAATCCAGCGCCGACGGCCGGGTATTCCTCAAGCGCGAGGAAGAGTGCCTCGCGGCTTGCTGTGGTGCGCCGGTGGTGGTGATCAACGGCCACTACCACGAGAACCTCGACAAGGCGAAGGTCGACGAACTGCTGGACGGGTTGGAGTAGGGCATGGCGCACGACGATTCGCACCACGACTACAGCAAGGGCTACGGCCCGGTGGGGCCTGCACCGCAGGAGCACAACGTCGTCTACACGACGCTGCACTTCGACACGCCGTGGTCGTACGACAACTACCTCAAGACCGGCGGCTACAGTGCCTGGCGCAGGATCCTCGAAGAGAAGATCGCGCCGGCCGACGTCGTGGAGATGGTCAAGCAGTCCGGCCTGCGTGGCCGTGGTGGCGCAGGTTTTCCGACCGGCCTGAAGTGGAGCTTCATGCCCAAGGGCAGCGGCACCCAGCAGTACATCCTGTGCAACTCCGACGAGTCCGAGCCGGGCACGGCCAAGGACCGCGACATCCTGCGCTTCAATCCGCACGCCGTCGTGGAGGGCATGGCGATCGCCTGCTACGCGACCGGCTCCACGGTGGCCTACAACTACCTGCGCGGTGAGTTCCATCACGAGCCTTTCGAGCATTTCGAGCAGGCGCTGAAGGAGGCGTACGACAACGGCTGGCTCGGCAAGAACGTGCTTGGCAGCGGCGTCGACGTCGACATCCACGGCGTCCTCGGCGCCGGTGCCTACATCTGTGGCGAGGAAACCGCGCTGATGGAGTCGCTGGAAGGCAAGAAGGGCCAGCCGCGCTTCAAGCCACCGTTCCCGGCCAACTTCGGCCTGTACGGCAAGCCGACCACCATCAACAACACCGAGACCTATGCCTCGGTGCCGGCGATCGTACGCAACGGCGCCGAATGGTTCCTCAACCTGGGCAAGCCCAACAACGGCGGCGCCAAGGTGTTCTCGGTCTCCGGCCACGTGGCGCGCCCGGGCAACTACGAGATCCGTCTGGGCACCCCGTTCTCCGAGTTGCTGGAGATGGCCGGCGGCATGCGCCCCGGGCGCACGATCAAGGCAGTGATCCCGGGTGGATCGTCCATGCCGGTGCTGCCGGGCGAGACCATGATGGGCCTGACGATGGACTACGACGCGTTGCAGAAGGCCGGCTCCGGCCTCGGCTCCGGCGCGGTCATCGTGATGGATGACACCGCCTGCATGGTGCGCGCCTGCCAGCGCATCGCACGGTTCTACTTCAAGGAAAGCTGCGGCCAGTGCACGCCGTGCCGCGAGGGCACCGGCTGGATGTATCGCATGGTCAGCCGCATCGCCGAGATGAAGGCGAGCCTCGCCGACCTCGAGATGCTGCGGACCGCAGCCGGCCAGATCGAAGGCCACACCATCTGTGCGTTCGGAGAGGCCGCGGCCTGGCCGATGCAGGGCTTCATCCGCCATTTCCGGCACGAATTCGAATACGCGATCACGAACAAGCGCTTCCTCGTCGATGACCAGGCGGCGGGCAAGGTGGAGAAGGCCGCATGAGTGCGCAGCCGAGCAACCCGAACGTGCCGCCGGACCACGTCACCATCGAGATCGATGGCGTCGAGATGTACGCGCCGAAGGGTTCGATGATCATCCAGTCGGCCGACAAGGCCGGGATCCCGGTGCCGCGTTTCTGTTACCACGACAAGCTGAGCATCGCGGCGAACTGCCGCATGTGCCTGGTCGACGTGGAGAAGATGGGCAAGCCGGCACCGGCCTGCGCGACGCCGGTGATGGACGGCATGAAGGTGTCGACCCGCTCCGAGAAGACGCTGGGCGCCCAGCGCAACGTGATGGAGTTCCTGCTCATCAACCATCCGCTCGACTGCCCGGTGTGCGACCAGGGCGGCGAGTGCGAGCTGCAGGACCTGTCGATGGGCTATGGCCGGTCGGTCAGCCGTTTCGCCGAACGCAAGCGCGTGGTGCCCGACGAGGACATCGGTCCGCTGGTGGCGACCGAGATGACGCGTTGTATCCACTGCACGCGTTGCGTCCGGTTCACCGCCGAGATCGCGGGTACCTACGAGCTGGGTGGCATGTCGCGCGGCGAAAACCTGCAGATCGGCACCTATGACGGCAAGCCATTGACGACGGAGCTTTCCGGCAACGTCATCGACGTCTGTCCGGTGGGTGCGCTGACCAACAAGCCGTTCCAGTTCCGTGCGCGGGCTTGGGAGATGCTGGCGCGGGAGTCGCTGGGCTACCACGACGCCCTCGGTAGCAACCTCTTCCTGCACGTCCGCCGGGGCGAGGTGATGCGTGCTGTCCCGCGCGACAACGACGCCGTCAACGAGTGCTGGCTGTCCGATCGCGACCGCTACTCGCATCTGGGCATGTATGCCGCCGACCGCGCGTCGGTCCCGATGGTGAAGGACGGCGGTGAATGGCGTGAAACGACCTGGGAGGAGGCGCTGGCCAAGGCTATCGCGATCCTGCGCGACAACGGCGCCGACCAGTTGGGCATGCTGGTGCACCCGGCCACCTCCAACGAAGAAGGCACGCTGCTGGCACGTCTCGCCGACGCGCTCGGTACCGGCAACCTGGATCACCGCATCGGGCAGCGCGACCTTTCCGATGGCGCCGTGGCCGAAACCTTCGGGATGCCGGTGGCCGACATCGAGTTGGCCGACCTGGTGGTGATTGTCGGCTGCAACCTGCGCCACGAGCTGCCGCTGGTGAACGCGCGCGTGCGCAAGGCGTGGCGGAACGGTGCGAAGGTGCACGTGGTCAATCCGGTCGACTTCGACCAGACATTCGACGTCGACGGCAAGCACATCGTCGCGCCCTCGAAGATCGCGGCGACGCTGGATGACGCAGCGTTGCGTGAAGCGGTCGGAGCCGCGTCCCGTGCCGTGGTGATCGTGGGCGGGTTGGCCGAGAACGGCAGCCATGCCGCCGCGATACGCACGGCCGTGCGTAGTTTCGCCTCGGCGACCGGGGCAGCCCTGTGTCGCATCCCGCTAGGCGCCAACGCCGTCGGCCTGTCCGACCATGGCGTGCTTCCGCGTACGCGGGATGCCAACGGCATGCTGGCCGATCCGCGCTCCGCCTACGTCATCTACGGGATCGAGCCGGGCCTGGACTTCGCCGATACCGCCGCCGCGATGCAGGCACTGGGTCGGGCGCAGGTGGTGGCCTTCAGCCACTTCGCGTGTGAATCCACGCGCGCGGTCGCCGACGTCATCCTGCCGATCGGGCTGCTGCCTGAGATCGATGCGACGCTGACCAACCTGGACGGCCGCGAGCAGGCTGCGATCGCCGGCGGGAAGTTGCCTGGCCTGGCGCGGCCGGGTTGGCGCGTGCTGCGCGCGCTCGGCGGCGAACTGGGAGCGGAAGGCTTTGGTTTCACCGACCTTGCCGGGCTTCGGGATGGCATGTCCAAGCGTGAAGTGACTCCCGTGGCGGGCAAGGCTGCCGATATTGCCGGCGACGGGCTCGAAGTCGCGGCCACCACGGCGATCTATCGCGGCGACGCGGTGGTCCGTCGATCCGGGCCGCTGCAGTCGCATCCGCTGAACGTGTCGCCCCGCGCCTCGCTGCATCCGGAGGACGCTCGCGCCATCGGGCTCGAGCAGGGCGCCACCGGCAAGTTCGATACCGCGGCGGGCGTGGCCACGCTGCCGGTCGATATCAATCCGAACGTCGCGCGCGGGACCCTCTGGGTCGAGGTCGGGCACGGTGCCACCGCACCGCTGCGCAGCGGCCGCGTCACGGCGAGGGGGGCTTGAGCATGTGGTTCGACCCGTTCCGTGACTGGTTGTTGTCGTTCGGGGCTGCCGGCGCCGCCCTTTGGATCGTGCTCAAGATCCTCGCCATCGCGATGCCGGTGATCATCGCCGTCGCGTTCTACGTGTTGTGGGAGCGCAAGCTCATCGGCTGGATGCACGCCCGCCGTGGACCGATGTACGTCGGCATGGGCATCCTCCAGACGTTCGCCGACGTCTTCAAGCTGCTCTTCAAGGAGGTCGTGCAGCCGACCGCGGCCTCGCCGTTCCTGTATCGCCTCGCCCCGCTGATCGTGCTGGTACCTTCCTTCGCAGCTTGGGCGGTGGTGCCGTTCGATGCGCAGGTGGTGCTGTCCAACGCGAACGCCGGCCTGCTCTACCTCCTGGCCATGACCTCGCTCGGTGTGTACGGGATCATCCTCGCCGGCTGGGCTTCCAACTCGAAGTACGCCTTCATCGGTGCGATGCGCGCGGCCTCGCAGATGGTGTCCTACGAGATCGCCATGGGCTTTGCGCTGGTCGGCGTCATGGTGGCCTCGGGCAGCCTGAACCTGTCGATGATCGTGATGGCGCAGGCCGGCAACGCGGGCCTGTTCGAGTGGTTCTGGCTGCCGTTGCTGCCGCTGTTCATCATCTTCTTCGTATCCGGCGTCGCCGAGACCAACCGTGCGCCGTTCGACGTGGTGGAGGGCGAGTCGGAGATCGTGGCCGGCCACATGGTCGAATACTCGGGTGCGTCCTTCGCGCTGTTCTTCCTCGCCGAATACGCGAACATGATCCTGGTCAGCTTCCTGGTCTCGATCTTCTTCGTCGGTGGCTGGCTGAGCCCCTTCCAGGGCCTCGGCATCCCGCTGCTGTCGGTCGATGGCTGGTGGTGGCTGCTGGCCAAGGTCTTCTTCTTCGCCAGCGCCTACATCTGGTTCCGTGCGACGTTCCCGCGCTACCGGTACGACCAGATCATGCGCCTGGGCTGGAAGGTCTTCATCCCGCTCTCGATCGCATGGATCGTGGTGGTGTCGCTGATGGCGTACCACGACGTCTTCCTGCCGGGGCAGTGAGAAAGCTATGAATCGCATCACCTCCTATTTCAGAAGCCTGCTGCTGATCGAGCTGGCCCAGGGCATGGCGCTCACGCTCAAGTACCTGTTCCGGCCCAAGTACACGCTGATGTACCCGATGGAGAAGACGCCGCAGTCGCCGCGCTTCCGCGGCATGCACGCCTTGCGCCGGTACGCAAACGGGGAGGAGCGCTGCATCGCCTGCAAGCTGTGCGAGGCGGTGTGCCCCGCGCTGGCCATCACCATCGATTCGGAGCGCCGGGAGGACGGCAGCCGCCGCACCACGCGTTACGACATCGACCTGTTCAAGTGCATCTACTGTGGGTTCTGCGAGGAGTCCTGCCCGGTGGACTCGATCGTCCAGACCCACATCCACGAGTACCACTTCGACCAGCGTGGCCAGAACATTGCCACCAAGCCGCAGCTGCTGGCGATCGGTGACCGGCTGGAAGCCGAGATCGCCGAGCGCCGCGCCGCCGACGCCCCCTACCGCTGAGCCCGCCATGGATCTCGCCTTCATCGCCTTCATCGTCTTCGCGCTCACCGCCGTGGCGTCCGCCATCGGCGTGATCAGCGTCCGCAACCCGGTCCACGCCGCGTTGTCGCTGGTGCTGACGTTCTTCTCGGTGGCCTGCGTGTGGATCATCGCCGGTGCCGAGTTCCTCGGCGTGGCGCTGATCCTGGTCTACGTCGGGGCGGTGATGGTGTTGTTCCTGTTCGTGGTCATGATGCTGGACATCAACGTCGGACCGATGCGAACGGGCTTTGTGCGCTACCTGCCGTTCGGCCTGCTGGTGGCGGTGGTCATGCTGGTGGAGATCCTGGTGCTGATCGGCATCAAGGCGCAGATGTCGGTCCCGCTGTCGGCGGATCCGTCGGCGGGGATATCGAATGTCGAGTGGCTCGCGACCTCGCTGTTCACCACCTACCTGCTGCCGTTCGAGACCGCCGCGGTGATCCTGACCATCGCGGTGATCGCAGCGGTCATGCTGACCCTGCGCCAGCGCGGCGGAACCAAGCGCCAGAACCCGGGCGACCAGTCCCGTGTCAAGTCGACCGACCGCGTGCGCATGGTCAAGATGGCGCCGTCGCAGTCGGCACCGGCGCCCGAGCCGGGCTCGCTGTACGACTCGCCGGCCGATACCGAGGTGAAGCCATGAACCTGCTCGCGTCCGGCCTGACGCCGGGACACTTCCTCGCACTCGGTGCCGCGCTGTTCTGCATCAGCGTCGCCGGCATCTTCCTCAACCGCAGGAACGTGATCGTGCTGCTGATGTGCCTGGAGCTGATGCTGCTGGCGGTCAACATCAACTTCGTCGCGTTCTCGCGCCAGCACGGAGATCCATACGGCCAGGTGTTCGTGTTCTTCATCCTGACGGTGGCGGCCGCCGAGGCCGCGATTGGCCTGGCGATCCTCGTCACGCTGTTCCGCAACCGGCGCACGGTCAACGTCGCCGAACTCGATACGATGAAGGGCTGATCCGATGCCGGGTGCTGAAATCTACGGTGGCCACATGATCTCCAGGTCGCTGCTGGTCGCGATCGTGCTGGCGCCGCTGCTGGGCGCGATTATTGCCGGCCTGTTCGGGCGTCGTGTCGGGCGGGCCGGTGCCCACACCGTCACCATCCTTGGCGTCGGCGCGAGCTGCGTGATGTCGGCCTGGGTGCTCTGGCAGCTGGTCGGGCAGGGCGCCGCGCCGTTCAACGAGAACATCTACACCTGGTTCCAGGTGGGCGGGCTGGAGGCGAACGTCGGCTTCATGGTCGACAAGCTCACCGCGATGATGATGGTCGTGGTGACGTTCGTGTCGCTGCTGGTGCACATCTACACCATCGGCTACATGCACGAGGATCCCGGCTACCAGCGCTTCTTCAGCTACATCTCGCTGTTCACCTTCTCGATGCTCATGCTGGTGATGAGCAACAACTTCCTCCAGTTGTTCTTCGGCTGGGAGGCGGTGGGCCTGGTGTCGTACCTGTTGATCGGGTTCTGGTTCAAGAAGCCGACGGCGGTGTTCGCCAACCTCAAGGCGTTCCTGGTCAACCGCGTGGGCGACTTCGGCTTCCTGCTCGGCATCGCCGGCGTGGTGCTGATGTTCGGGTCGCTGGACTACGGCGTGGTCTTCGCCAATGCCCCGACGATCGCGAACATGAACATGTCGATCATCGACGGCTACGAATGGTCGGTGCCGACGGTGATCTGCATCCTGTTGTTCATCGGTGCGATGGGCAAGTCGGCGCAGGTGCCCCTGCACGTCTGGCTGCCGGACTCGATGGAAGGCCCGACCCCGATCTCGGCCCTGATCCATGCCGCGACCATGGTGACGGCGGGCATCTTCATGGTGGCCCGGATGTCGCCGCTGTTCGAGCTCAGCCAGACGGCCCTGAACTTCGTGCTGTTCATCGGCGCCACCACGGCCTTCTGGACCGGCCTGATCGGCATCGTGCAGAACGACATCAAGCGCGTCGTGGCGTATTCGACGTTGTCGCAGCTGGGTTACATGACGGTGGCTCTGGGTGTCTCGGCCTACAGCGCGGCGGTGTACCACCTGATGACGCACGCCTTCTTCAAGGCGCTGCTGTTCCTGGGCGCCGGCTCGGTGATCATCGCGATGCACCACGAGCAGGACATGCGCAAGATGGGCGGCCTGAAGAAGTACATGCCGATCACCTACTGGACCATGTTGCTGGGCACGCTCGCGCTGGTTGCCACGCCATTCTTCAGCGGCTTCTACTCCAAGGACACCATCATCGAGGCGGCGCACCTGGCGAGCGAGCGCGCCGGCTGGATCGGGACCTACGGTTACTGGGCCGTGCTGCTGGGCGCCTTCGTCACCTCGTTCTACAGCTTCCGCCTGCTGTACCTGACCTTCCACGGCAAGGAGCGCTTCCGCCAGACGGCCGATTCCCACGCGCGCGATGCGCATGGTCCGCATGGACAGGAGACGCACCACGAACCGCTGGACGACGACGGACACGGCCATCATGGCCATGCGCACCAGCATGAGCCCCATGAGTCCCCGTGGGTGGTCACGGTGCCGCTCATCCTGCTCGCCATTCCCTCGGTGCTGATCGGCTACTTCACCGCAGGCCCGATGCTGTTCGGTACCGACTGGACCGGCCACCACGAGCAACTCCCGTTCTTCCTGGGCGCCATCGACCTCGCGGCAGCCAACGACGTCATGGCTACCCTGAAGGCCGAGGTCTGGCACGGTCCCGCACAGTTCGCGCTGCACGGCCTGCAGTCGCCGGCGTTCTGGCTCGCGTTCGGTGGGTTCGTTCTCGCGACGGTGATGTACTGGTGGAAACCGGCGCTGGCTGCCCGGGCGCGCCACATGTTCGCCTGGCCGGTGCGTGTACTCGAGAACAAGTACGGCTTCGACACCCTCTGGATCACCGGGTTCGCCGGCGGCAGCGTGCAGATGGGCAAGGTCTCGCGGGCCATCGATACCCACGTGATCGACGGCGCCGCAGTCAATGGCAGCGCGTCGCTGGTCGGGCTGGTCGCGCGCCTGGCGCGCCGGCTGCAGTCGGGCTTCCTCTACCACTACGCGTTCGCGATGATCCTCGGCCTGATTGTGTTGCTGGCCCTGCTCATCCGGACCTTGAACTGACCAGGACCGCGACGTGACCCAAGAGCCTCTCCAAAGCGCGCTGCCCTTGCTGAGCCTGCTTGTCTGGCTGCCGATCATCGGCGGCTTCATCACCCTTGCGCTCGGCGAAGGGCGGGCCAACGCTGCGCGCTGGTTCGCCACCGGAATTGCCGCGGTGACGCTGTTGTTGTGCGTGCCGATGCTGACCGGCTTCGACATGGCGACGCCGGCGATGCAGCTGGTCGAGGACCACGCGTGGATCCCCGCGTTCGACATCCGCTACCACCTCGGGGTGGACGGCATCTCCGCCGCCCTGATCGCACTGACCGCGTTCACTTCGGTGCTGGTACTCATCGGCGCGTGGGGCGTGGACAAGCGGGTGAGCCAGTACTACGCGTGCTTCCTCATCCTCGAGGGCTTGATGGTCGGTGTGTTCGCGGCACTGGACGCGATGCTGTTCTACGTGTTCTTCGAGGCGATGCTGATCCCGATGTTCATCATCATCGGCGTCTGGGGCGGTCCGCGCCGCGTGTTCGCCTCGGTGAAGTTCTTCCTCTACACCTTCCTCGGCTCGCTCTTCATGCTGGTGGCGCTGATCTACCTGTACATGAAGGGTGGCAGCTGGCAGCTGGCGGACCTCTACCAGCTCCAGCTGACCGCGTCGGAGCAGATGTGGATCTTCTTCGCCTTCCTGGTGGCATTCGCGGTCAAGGTACCGATGTTCCCGGTGCATACGTGGCTGCCGGATGCGCACGTGGAGGCGCCGACCGCGGGTTCGGTCATCCTGGCCGCGATCATGCTGAAGATCGGTGGCTACGGCTTCCTGCGCTTCGTGCTGCCGATCGTGCCCGATGCCGGCGCCGAGTGGGCGTGGCTGGTGATCGCCCTCAGCCTGGTGGCCATCATCTATGTCGGCCTGGTCGCACTGGCCCAGGACGACATGAAGAAGCTGGTGGCGTATTCCTCGATCTCGCACATGGGCTTCGTGACCCTGGGTACCTTCATCGCCTTCGGGCTGGTGCGTGACTACGGCAACCTCGACGGCGCGCGGCTGGGCCTGCAGGGCGCAATGGTGCAGATGGTCAGCCATGGCTTTATCTCGGCCGCGATGTTCACCTGCATCGGGGTGCTGTACGACCGCATGCATACCCGGCGCATCAAGGACTACGGCGGCGTCGCCAACGTGATGCCTTGGTTCGCGGTGTTCTACGTGCTGTTCGCGATGGCCAACGCCGGTTTGCCCGGCACCTCGGGTTTCGTCGGCGAGTTCATGGTCATCATCGCCAGCTTCCAGAAGCACCCGATGATCGCTTTCGCCGCGGCAACCACGCTCGTCCTCGGTGCCGGCTACACCCTGTGGCTGGTCAAGCGCGTGCTGTGGGGCGACGTGGCCAATGAGAACGTGGCGAAGCTGCGGGACATCAATCCGCGGGAAGTGTTCGTGCTCGGTGCGTTCGCGGCAGGCACGCTCCTGATCGGCATCTGGCCCAAGCCGCTGACTGACCTGATGGAACCTTCGATCGCCAACCTCGCCATGCAGATCGCCGCTTCCAAGCTTTAACCGACAAGCCGCGCCACTCGCGCGACCACCAGAGAAATGCCAATGGTTCCCGTACGTTCCGCTGCCGAACTGATGCCGATGCTGCCCGAGCTGGTCCTGGTCGGCGGCGCCTTCGCGCTGCTGATGCTGGATCTGTTCCTGTCGGAGCGGCAGCGGATCATCACCCATGCCTGCTCGATCGGACTGCTCGTCGCGGTGACGGCGATGCTGGCGTTTGGCGTGGGCGGGCAGGGCGAAGTGCTCAGTGGCATGTTCGTCCGTGATGGCGTGGCCGACGTGCTCAAGATCACGATCGCGGCTGTCGCCGCGCTGTCGATGGTCTACCTGTGGCCGTTCCTGCGGGCGCGCGGCCTGTACAAGGGCGAGATCCCGGTGCTCATGCTGTTCGCGACGCTGGGCATGATGCTGCTGGTGTCTGCCGGATCGATGGTCATGATCTACGTCGGGCTGGAAATGCTCGCGCTGTGCCAGTACGCGCTGGTGGCACTTGATCGTGACAACCCGACTGCGTCGGAGGCCGGCATCAAGTACTTCGTGCTCGGCGCCCTGGCCTCTGGCCTGTTGCTGTACGGCATGTCGCTGGTCTACGGCGCGACCGGGACGCTGCAATTGCAGGCCATCGCCGACTCCATCGCCGGTTCCCCGGCGCCGACCATGCTGGTGACCGGCGTGGTCTTCATGGTGGTTGCGATCGGCTTCAAGTTCGGTGCCGCCCCGTTCCACATGTGGTTGCCGGACGTCTACCACGGTGCGCCGACGCCGATCACGCTGTTCATCGGTTCTGCGCCGAAGCTCGCCACCTTCGGCATGGCCTATCGGCTGCTCGAGGTGGCCGCCGGACCGCTGGAGGATCATTGGCGCCTGATGCTGGCGGGCCTGGCGGTGCTGTCGCTGGTGATCGGCAACCTCGGCGCGATGGTGCAGACCAACCTCAAGCGCATGCTGGCGTACTCGACCATCTCCCACGTCGGCTTCCTGTTCATGGGCTTTGCCGGGGGCGGTGACCAGGGCTTCGCCGCCGCGTTGTTCTATTCGATCAGCTATGCCTTGATGGCGACCGCGGCATTCGGCGCGATCGTCGTGCTCGCCAGCCGCGGCTTCGAGGCCGATGCGATTTCGGACTACAGGGGGCTCAACGCGCGCGATCCTTGGATGGCGGGCATGGTCCTGTGCATCATGGTGTCCCTCGCCGGCGTGCCGCCGTTCCTCGGCTTCTGGGCCAAGCTCGCGGTGCTGCAGGCGGCCCTGCAGGGCGACATGCTGTGGCTCGCCATCATCGGCATCGTGTTCGCCGTGGTGGGTGCCTTCTACTACCTCGGCGTGGTCAAGGCGATGTACTTCGATGAACCCGAAGGCGAGATGCCGGTCTCCAGCAGCGGGCGTCCGACACGGCTGGTGTTCGGGATCAATGCGCTGTCGCTGCTCGCGCTGGGTTTTGCCTGGAGCCCGATCATGGCCTGGTGCCAGCGGGCCTTCGGGATCTGAAAGAAAAAGCCTGTTCAGGCTTGCGTAGTTCGAAGACCGTCGCTATCATGGACGGCCTGATGCGGGGTGGAGCAGTCTGGCAGCTCGTCGGGCTCATAACCCGAAGGTCGCAGGTTCAAATCCTGCCCCCGCTACCAGCTTCGGCTGATCAAGGAAGCCTCGTTCGAGGCTTTCTTTTTTAGCCAAAGGCTCGGGCTTGGTGACGCGCACTGCTCTCGCGTCACGCCGACATCCAGCGGTACGGACAAGGGGCCCTTCGGGCCCTTTTTGTTTACGCCGGTTCCGGGATTGCCCGCAGCCCAACTCGCCAGTCGCAACCGCAGGAGCTTCAGCGCGTGACGGACAAAGCGGCCGAAATTTCAAACCTGCTCGCCCCGACGGTGGAGTCGCTGGGCGTCGAGCTGCTGGGCATCGAGTACCTGCCCGGATCCGGTGGCGCAACGCTGCGCCTGTACATCGACGTGCCCGCGGGCGAGGCCGACCAGCAGGGTGAGCCGCGCCTGGTGAGCATCGAGGATTGCGAAGCGGTCAGCCGCGAAGTCTCGGCCCAGCTCGACGTGGAAGATCCGATCAGTGGCAACTACACCCTCGAGGTGTCGTCGCCGGGGATCGACCGCCCACTGTTCAACCTGGAGCATTTCAAGCGCTTCCAGGGCGAGACCGCGAAGGTCACGCTCAAGCTCCCCCAGGAAGGCCGCAGGCGCCTGACCGGCCGCATCGAGCGGATCGAGGGAAGCACCATCGTATTCGTCGTCGATGGCGCGGAAATCCAGGCGGACATCGAGAACATCGACAAGGCGCGGCTGGTCCCGGACTGGGCTGCGCTGGGCCTGGAGCCTGTCAAGCCGGGCAAGCCCGGTGCCGGCAAGGCCAGGGCGAACAAGAACCAACCCGAAAATCCCACCAACAAGCCGGCGTCGGACGATCCGACCCCGGTGGAGTAACGAGATGAGCAAGGAACTGTTGCTGGTCGTTGATGCCGTCGCCAACGAAAAGGGCGTACCGGAATCGGTGATCTTCGAGGCGATCGAAGCCGCACTGGCATCGGCGGCGAAGAAGCGCTACCAGGACGAGGACGTCCTGGTGCGGGTCAAGATCGATCCGAAGGATGGCAGCTACGAGACCTTCCGCCGGATGGAAGTGGTGGCCGACGACGTCGTCATGGAGTCGCCCGACCGCCAGATCCGCCTGATGGACGCCGTCGATGAGGTCGAAGGCGTCGAGGTCGGCGACTACATCGAAGAGCAGATCGAGAACCCGGGCTTCGGCCGGATCGCGGCGCAGGCGGCCAAACAGGTCATCGTGCAGCGCGTGCGGGAAGCCGAGCGCGCCCAGGTCGTCGACCAGTGGAAGGACCGCGTCGGCGAGCTGGTGACCGGCATCGTCAAGCGCGTGGAGCGCGGCAACATCTACGTCGACCTGGGCGGAAACGCCGAGGCGATCATCCCCAAGGACAAGGGCATCCCGCGCGACGTGCTGCGCGCCGGCGATCGCGTGCGCGGCTACCTGTTCGACGTGCGTTCCGAGCCGCGCGGCCCGCAGTTGTTCATCAGCCGCGCCGCGCCCGAGTTCATGATGGAGCTGTTCAAGCTGGAAGTGCCGGAAGTCGGCCAGGGCCTCGTGTCGATCATGGGTTGCGCCCGTGATCCCGGCGACCGCGCCAAGATCGCGGTGCTTGCGCATGACAACCGCACCGATCCGATCGGCGCGTGCATCGGCATGCGCGGTTCGCGCGTGCAGGCGGTGACCAACGAACTCAACGGCGAGCGGGTGGACATCGTGCTGTGGTCGGACAACCCGGCGCAGTTCGTGATCAACGCGATGGCGCCGGCCGAGGTGCAGTCGATCATCGTCGATGAAGAGAAGCACTCGATGGATCTCGCGGTTGCCGAAGACCGGCTGGCCCAGGCGATCGGCAAGGGCGGCCAGAACGTGCGCCTCGCCAGCCGCCTCTCGGGCTGGCAGCTGAACGTGATGACGCAGGACCAGGTGACGGAGAAGTCCGAGGCCGAGCAGGCCGCCGCGCGCCAGGTCTTCCAGGACAAGCTCGAGGTCGACGAGGAGATCGCGAACATCCTGGTCACGGAAGGCTTCAGCACCGTCGAGGAGATCGCCTACGTGCCGGTCGGCGAGCTGCTGGCGGTCGAAGGTTTCGACGAGGACATCGTCGAGGAGCTGCGGGCCCGCGCCCGCGATGCCCTGCTCAACGAGGCGCTGGCGGCGGAGGTGGAGCTCGACGAGCACCAGCCGGCCGAGGACCTGCTCTCGTTGGAAGGCATGGATGAAGAACTCGCCTACGCCCTTGCGGCTCGAGGGGTGGTCACCCGGGACGACCTGGCCGACCTCGCCACCGACGAGCTGACCGACCTGGAGAACGTCGACGAGGACCGTGCCGCCGCGCTGATCATGGAAGCGCGCAAGCACTGGTTCGAGTGATGCCTCCGCCCAGGGCTGCGGCGCTCGCGCCGCAGGGCTAGAATTGATTGATCACGCGCGGGGCGGTGCCCCAGCGCCACAGGACACGGAAACCGAATGTCGCAGCAAACCACGATCCGCAAGCTGGCCGCACTGGTGAACACACCGGTCGAGAAGTTGCTGGAGCAGCTGGCCGAGGCCGGCATGCCCTTCAGCGACCCCGACCAGGTCGTCTCCAGTACCGAGAAGGTCAAGCTGCTCGGCTTCCTGCGCCGTACCCACGGCAAGGTCGACAAACCGGCCGCCGAGGGTGATGCGCCCAAGAAGATCACCCTCAGCCGCAGCCGCAAGCAGGAACTCACCGTCGGGGGCGGCAAGACGCGCTCCACGGTGGATGTGGTGGTGCGCAAGAAGGTGACCGTGGTGCGCCCGGAGGCCGGGCAGGAGCAATCGCCGGGGGACGAGCGCGCGGAGATCCTGCGCAAGCTCGAGGAGTCCAAGCAGCGCAACCTGGCAGAGCAGAAGGCCCTGGCCGAAGCTGATCGCCTGCGTGCCGAGGAAGCCGAACGCGTCAAGCGCGAGGCCGAGGAGGCCGAGCAGCGCCGCATTGCCGAGGCCGCAGCGGCACAGGCGGCCGCCGAGGCCGGCACGGTGCCCGCGGACGACGACTCGCGCAAGGTTCCGCCGGCGCACGGCCACGGCCATCCCAAGGCGCCGGCACGTACCGACGATCGCGCCGCGCCGCGCCACAAGACCCGCGGCTCCCATGTGATGGCAACCGGGGTCGAGGACGACGACCGGACCAAGCGCTTCGCTGGGCAGATGCACCTCAGCGCCGCCGAGCGTGCACGCCGCACCAACAGCACGCGTGGCCGTGCGAAGCCGCGCCGCCATCCCGATCAGAGCCGTACCGGTACCGGTTTCACCAAGCCGACCGCCCCGATCGTGCGTGACGTTGCCATCGGCGAGACGATCACCGTGGCCGACCTCGCGCAGAAGATGGCGATGAAGGGTGGTGAAGTGGTGAAGGCGCTGTTCAAGATGGGCGTGATGGCGACCATCAACCAGAGCATCGACCACGACACCGCCGCCCTCGTCACCGAGGAGCTCGGGCACAACGTGGTCCGTGCCGATGCGTCCGACGTCGAGAACGAGCTGCTGGCACACGTGGAGAGCGTCGAAGGCGATGCCGTCGCGCGTCCGCCGGTCGTCACCATCATGGGCCACGTCGACCACGGCAAGACTTCGCTGCTGGACTACATCCGGCGGACCAAGGTCGCGACCGGCGAGGCGGGTGGCATCACCCAGCACATCGGTGCCTACCACGTCGAAACCGACAAGGGCGTCATCAGCTTCCTGGATACCCCGGGCCATGCGGCGTTCTCGTCGATGCGCGCCCGTGGTGCCAAGCTCACCGACATCGTGGTGCTGGTGGTCGCCGCCGACGACGGCGTCAAGCCGCAGACGATCGAGGCGATCCAGCATGCGAAGGCGGCCAGTGTTCCGCTGATCATCGCGGTCAACAAGATCGACAAGTCCGGCGCGGATCCGCTGCGGGTCAAGAACGAGCTGCTCGAGCAGGAAGTCGTGGCCGAGGAATTCGGTGGTGACGTGCAGTTCGTCGAGCTCTCGGCCAAGACCGGCCAGAACGTCGACTCGCTGCTCGATGCGATTTCGCTGCAGGCCGAGTTCCTGGAGCTGAAGGCGGTGGCCGAGGGCCGCGCCAACGGCGTGGTGATCGAGTCCTCGCTGGACAAGGGCCGCGGCCCGGTGGCGACGGTACTGGTCCAGCAGGGCGAACTGAAGAAGGGCGACTACCTGGTCTGCGGCGTGCAGTATGGCCGCGTCCGTGCGTTGTTCGACGAGACCGGCTCGCAGGTCGAGGGCGCCGGTCCTTCAATCCCGGTACAGGTGCTTGGCCTGTCGGGCGTACCCGACGCCGGCGACGATTTCGTCGTCGTCGAGGACGAGCGCTTGGCCAAGGACGTCGCCGAGCAGCGCGATGCCAAGCGCCGCGAGTCGCGTCTGGCACAGGGCGGCAACCGCATGGAAGACATCATGGCGCAGCTCGGCCAGGGTGAAGGCCAGCTCAGCCTGCCGCTGATCATCAAGGCCGACGTGCAGGGCTCCGTGCAGGCGTTGCGCGAGGCGCTGACGGCGCTGTCGACGGACGCGATCCGGATCAACGTCATCGGCTCCGGCGTGGGTGGCATCACCGAGTCCGACGCCCAGCTGGCATCGACCTCGAAGGCCACCATCATCGGCTTCAACGTGCGTGCCGACGCCACCGCCCGCAAGGTCATCGAGACCAACGGCGTGGACCTGCGCTACTTCTCGATCATCTATGACGTGATCGACCAGGTGAAGCAGGTGGCCTCCGGCATCCTGGGCGTGGAGATCCGCGAGGAGATCATCGGTACCGCCGAGGTCCGCGACGTCTTCCGCAGCTCCAAGTTCGGCGCCGTCGCCGGCTGCATGGTGGTCGAGGGCGTGGTCAAGCGCACCAAGCCGATCCGCGTACTGCGCGACAACACCGTCATCTTCGAGGGCGAGCTGGAATCGCTGCGCCGTTTCAAGGAGAACGTCGACGAGGTGCGCGAGAACACCGAGTGCGGCATCGGCGTGAAGCAGTACAACGACGTCAAGCCGGGCGATCAGATCGAGTGCTTCGAGCGCATCGAAGTGCAGCGCACGCTGTAACCGGCCATGGCGCAGAAATCGTTCTATCGCAGCGACCGTGTCTCCGCCCAGCTCCGTCGCGAGCTGGGCACGCTGGTCCACGCAGCCGTGCGGGAGCACGGCCTGCCGTCGGTCAGCGTGTCCGACGTCGAAGTCACCCGCGACCTGGCCCATGCCAAGGTGTTCGTCACCGCCCTGCAGCCGGAACGTGCGGCCGAGGCGATGAAGGGCCTCAAGGAACTGGTGAAGCCCATTCGCTATGAGCTGGGCAAGGCGATGAAGCTGCGCCACGTGCCGGAGCTGCACTTCCACTACGACGAATCCGTCGACCGTGGCGAGCGCATCGAGACACTGTTGCGCGAGAATCCCCCGACACCTGCCGAAGAAGAGGGCGGGGCGGGCCAGTAGCGCCCGTCGCCCGCTTCGCTCTTTGTAGGAGCGGCTTCAGCCGCGATCGCAGACCGGTATGTACAACCGACCATCCGATCGCGGCTGAAGCCGCTCCTGCGGGACATCAACAACCGGGAGCCGCCTGACCGCGATGACCCAGCGCCCCCGAACGAAATTCCGATCCCTCGATGGTCTGCTGCTGCTGGACAAGCCGGCGGGCCTGAGTTCCAACCAGGCCTTGCAGCGGGTACGCCACCTGTTCCGCGCCGAAAAGGGCGGCCACACCGGCAGCCTGGATCCTCTGGCCACCGGCCTGCTGCCGATCTGTTTCGGCGAAGCGACCAAGATCGCCGGACTGCTCCTGGGCGCTTCCAAGGCCTATGAGACCGTCGCGGTGCTGGGTCTCACCACCGATACCGACGATGCCGACGGCCAGGTGCTGCGCGAGCGCGAAATACCGCAGCTCGACGCCGCCGCCATCGAGGCCGCATTGGTGCCGCTGCGTGGCGCAATTCGCCAGCGTGCCCCCATCTACTCGGCCCTCAAGCAGGGCGGTGAACCCCTGTATGCGAAGGCGCGCCGCGGCGAGTCGATAGAAGCACCGGAGCGCGAGGTCCAGGTGCATTCGATCGAACTCCTGGAACGCGACGGCCCGCGGCTTCGGCTCCATGTCGAGTGCGGCTCGGGCACCTACATCCGCAGCCTCGTGCGCGATCTGGGCGAGGCGCTCGGCTGCGGCGCCCATGTGGAGTGCCTGCGCAGGCTATGGGTGGATCCGTTCCGGGGCCAGCCGATGTTCACCATCGAGGCGCTGCAGGCCTTGTCTGAACAGGGGGGGGAAGCGCTGGAAGGCTGCCTGCTGCCCATATCCGCGGGGCTGTCAGACTTCCCGGCGGTCACGCTGGACGGCCAGCAGGCGACGCGGCTGTCGCATGGACAGAGCCTGCAGATGCCGGCGCCGGCTGAACCGTGCGAACCGGTGGCGATCTACGGGCCGGCCGGGCAGGTTCTCGGGCTCGGAAGCATGGACGGGGGCGGGTTGCTGCGGCCCCGCAGGCTGTTCAGCTGGGCATCGGCCAGCCCCACCTGACGGGCGGCGGGCCGGCTGCTTGTGGCCCTCCGGTACGGGGGCTACAATTCGCGGGCTTTTCAAGCATCAATCGCAACATCCCCTAGGCAAGCGGCGGACCAGGCGGTGCGTCGGCGTTGGCATTTCCAGCGCCGGGCGCGTTCTGCGGGTCGCGCATCAAACAGAGAAACAACATGCCCATCGACACCAGCAAGGTCATCGAAGAAAACAAGCGCGGCGATAACGACACCGGTTCGCCGGAAGTCCAGGTCGCCCTGCTCACGGCCCGGATCGAACAGCTCCAGGGCCACTTCAAGGCGCACAAGCAGGACCACCACAGCCGTCGTGGCCTGTTGATGATGGTCAACCGTCGTCGCAGCCTGCTCGACTACCTGAAGCGCAAGGACAACCAGCGCTACAAGGCCCTGATCGAGAAGCTGGGCCTGCGTCGCTGATCCAGTTCCACCACCGCGGCGCATCATGCGCCGCGGTTCGTTTACGGGATCGGAAGATCCCTCAGGTCGCGAGCCGGCGACCGACCGGGCAGGGCAAGGGCCATGTCCGGATCGCACCGAACCGATAGGAACCCAACGTGGCAAAAACAACCAAGACCTTCCAGTACGGCAAACACCAGGTCACCCTGGAAACCGGCGAGATCGCCCGCCAGGCCGGCGGCGCCGTCATCGTCCGGATCGAGGACACCGTGCTGCTGGTCAGCGCCGTCGCCAACCGGACCGCGCGCGAGGGGCAGGACTTCTTCCCCCTGACCGTCGACTACCAGGAGAAGTTCTACGCCGGCGGCCGCATCCCGGGTGGCTTCTTCAAGCGTGAAGGCCGCCAGACCGAGAAGGAAACGCTGATCTCGCGCCTGATCGATCGCCCGATCCGTCCGCTGTTCCCGGAGGGCTTCCGCAACGAAGTCCAGATCATCGCCACGGTGATGTCCATGAACCCGGAGATCGACGGCGACATCCCGGCCCTGCTGGGCGCGTCGGCCGCGCTTGCATTGTCCGGCGCTCCGTTCGACGGCCCGATCGGCGCCGCGAAGGTGGGCTACAAGGACGGCGAATACCTGCTGAACCCGACCAAGACCGAGCTGGAAGACTCCAAGTTGGAGCTGGTCGTCGCCGGTACCAAGGCCGCCGTGCTCATGGTGGAATCCGAAGCCGACGTGCTGTCGGAAGACGTGATGCTGGGCGCGGTGATGTTCGGCCACCAGCAGATGCAGGTCGCCATCGACGCGATCAACGAGCTCGTCGCCGAAGCCGGCAAGCCGAAGTGGGACTGGGCGGCTCCGGCGCGCAACGACGCGATCGTTTCCGCGCTCAAGAATGCGATCGGCAACCGCCTCTCCGACGCCTTCCAGATCCGCAACAAGGCTGAGCGCCGCGATGCGATCTCGGCGCTGAAGAAGGAAGTGCTGGCTTCGCTGGCCCCGCAGTGCGAAGCCAACGAGTGGAGCAACGCCGAGCTCTCCAAGGAGTTCTCCGAGCTCGAGTACGAGACCATGCGTGGCGCGGTGCTCAGCACCAAGGTCCGTATCGATGGTCGTGCACTGGACACCGTGCGTCCGATCGATTCGAAGGTCGGCATCCTGCCGCGGACCCATGGCTCGTCGCTGTTCACCCGCGGCGAGACCCAGGCGATCGTGGTCGCGACCCTCGGTACCGCACGCGACGGCCAGATCATCGATGCCGTTTCGGGCGAGTACAAGGAGCACTTCCTGTTCCACTACAACTTCCCCCCGTACTCGGTGGGTGAAGCGGGCCGCATGATGGGTCCGAAGCGTCGCGAGATCGGCCACGGCCGCCTCGCCAAGCGTGGCGTGCTGGCGGTGATGCCGTCGATGGAAGAGTTCCCGTACACCATCCGCATCGTCTCGGAGATCACCGAGTCGAACGGCTCGTCCTCGATGGCTTCGGTCTGCGGCAGCTCGCTGGCGCTGATGGATGCCGGCGTGCCGATCAAGGCACCGGTGGCGGGCATCGCGATGGGCCTGGTGAAGGAAGGCAATGACTTCGTCGTGCTGTCGGACATCCTCGGCGACGAGGACCACCTCGGCGACATGGACTTCAAGGTGGCCGGTACCAGCGAGGGCATCTCCGCCCTGCAGATGGACATCAAGATCCAGGGCATCACCGAAGAGATCATGAAGGTCGCGCTGGCCCAGGCCAAGCAGGGCCGCCTGCACATCCTCGGCGAGATGGCCAATGCCCTGACCGCGCCGCGTGGCGAGCTCAGCGAGTTCGCGCCGCGACTGCTGACCATGAAGATCCACCCGGACAAGATCCGCGAAGTGATCGGCAAGGGTGGTTCCACCATCCAGGCCATCACCAAGGAGACCGGCACCCAGATCGACATCCAGGATGACGGCACCATCGTCATCGCATCGGTCAACGCCGCCGCCGCCAACGCCGCCAAGGACCGCATCGAGCAGATCACGTCCGATGTCGAGCCGGGCCGGATCTACGAGGGCAAGGTCGCCAAGATCATGGACTTCGGTGCGTTCGTCACCATCCTGCCGGGCAAGGACGGCCTCGTGCACGTCTCGCAGATCTCCAACGAGCGCGTCGAGAAGGTATCCGACAAGCTGAAGGAAGGCGACCTGGTCAAGGTCAAGGTGCTGGAAGTCGACAAGCAGGGCCGCATCCGCCTGTCGATGAAGGCCGTGGAAGAAGGCGAGGGCGAGTCGGCCGAATAAGCCGCCACGTCATCGTGTGATACGAAAAAGCGGGCTTCGGCCCGCTTTTTCTTTTTGCCGGATCAGAGCAGCCGCCGCAATATCTCTGCTTTCGCCCGGGTATAGGGCGGATACACCACGCGCAACGTGTCCAGCCACGTGCCCTTCGAGAACACCGGGCGTAGCTGGCTGAAAGTCTCGAACGACTGCTTGCCGTGGTAGGCGCCCATGCCGCTGGGACCGAGCCCGCCGAAGGGCAGGCCGGGGACGGCGAGGTGGGCGGCACAGACATTGATGCCAATGGCACCGGCGCGCACGCCGCTTTCGACGGACCTGTGTACATCCGGCCGCTCGGTGAAGACGTAGGCGGCCAACGGGGCGGGACCTGCACGCACGCGCTGTACGGCGGCGTCGACGCCCGCGACCGGGATCACGGGCAGGATCGGGCCGAAGATCTCCTCGTCCATCAGCTCTGAGCCCTCCGCGGGCTCGACGATCACGGTCGGCTCGATGAACAGCTGCCCCGCATCGCTGCGGCCGCCGACGTGCACTCGTCCATGGCCGAGCAGGCCGACCAGCCGCTCGAAGTGCTTCCGGTTGATGATGCGTCCGAAGTCGGGGCTGGCGATGGGATCCGTCCCGAAGAACTCGAGCAGGACCTCGCGCAGGTGGCGCAGCAGCTCATCCGCCCGCGACGATTCGACCAGCACGTAGTCGGGCGCGACGCAGGTCTGGCCTGCGTTGATGAACTTCGCATAGGCGATCCGGCGTGCGGCGGCGCGCAGGTCGCCATCGCTGACGATGGCCGGGCACTTGCCGCCCAGCTCCAGGGTCACCGGCGTCAGGTGCCGGGCGGCAGCGGCCATGACGATCTTCGCCACGCGGGTGCCACCGGTGAAGAAGATATGGTCGAACCGCTGTTCCAGGAGCGCGGTCGTAGTATCGGCGTCCCCCTCCAAGACGGCCACCGCATCGGGATCGAGGTATTCGGGCAGCAACCGCGCAAGGATGTTCGAGGTGGCCGGCGCCAGTTCGCTGGGCTTGAGCAGCGCGCAGTTGCCTGCCGCCAGTGCGCCGCACAGGGGCGCCAGCAGCAACTGGACCGGATAGTTCCAGGGCGAGATCACCAGCACGACACCGAGCGGTTGCGGCTCCACCCGTGCACGCGCGGGTTGCAGCGCCATCGGTACCCGGACCCGGGTCGGGCGCATCCACCTGGACAGGTGCGAGAGCACATGGTCGATCTCGCTGCGGGTAAAGCCCAACTCCGTCACGAAGCTCTCGACCGCCGGCTTGCCCAGGTCCTGGTGCAGGGCCTGCGCCAGTTCCGGCTCGCGTTCCACCAGCAGGCGGCGCAGGCCCTGCAGCTGGCGGCGGCGCCACGCCAGGGGGCGGGTGCGGCCACTGTCGAAGGTACGCCGCAGGTGGGCCACTTGTGCTGCTTCCCCGGAAAGGTCGATCTTGCTCATCGTGGCGCGCGTCCGGTGAATGCGTCCATCGAGGAGTAGACCTTGAACACGCGCCCGGCCAGCCAGTCCCAGGCTGGCTGCGGCAGCAGCCCGCGCAGGGCGCCGCTCAATGCCACCGGCCACGGCATCATGATCCGGGCGCGGCCACGCTTCATGGCGTCCCAGGCCCTGTCCACCACCCGTGCGGGGTCGAGGATCGGCGTCAGCAGGGGGGCGCGTGCGCCGGCGAACATGCCGGTGCCGATGTAACTGGGGATCAACGTGGTGACCTTCACGTGCGAGTGCCCGGCCCTTTCCAGCTCGAGGCGGACGGAATCGCTCCAGCCGATCACCGCCCACTTCGACGAGGTGTAGACGCTCATCATCGGCACCGACAGCATGCCGGAGGCGGACGCGACATTGAGCAGGCGGGCGGGCCTGCCGTTGGCGATCATATCCGGCAGGAACTCGCGGGCGATGTGCATCAGGGCGAGCGTGTTGATGTTCATCACGAAGGCGATGTCCCGCACGTGATCGTGCTCCCAGAAGTACTTGCTGCGCACCACCCCCGCGTTGTTGATGACGATGTCGGGATGGCCGACCTCGGCCCGGACCCGGGTCGCGGCGGTGGTGATGTCGGCCAGCGAGGCCACGTCGACCACGTAGGCATGCACGTTGGCCGCGGTGCCGCCCAGCTCCGCCTGCGTCTCAGCCAGCTGCCTGCCGTCGATATCCCACAGCACCACTGCCGAGGCGCGCTCGGCGATGGCACGTTCGGCGTACAGCCGTCCCATGCCCATGGCTGCGCCGGTGACCAGCACGATCCTGCCTTCGACTGTCTGCATGTGGTTCTCCCCCGTGTCGTCCCGATTATGCATGGCGGCTGGATTTCCCCTTGCCGGCTTTTGTCCCCAAGGGGACTTCCGTTGGGGCGTAGGAGCGGCTTCAGCCGCGATCGTGGAGTCGTACGCGCGAAAGAGATGCCGGTCGCGGCTGAAGCCGCTCCTACAAGGGCGGAGGGTTCTGCGGAAAGATCAGTGGAAGTCGCGGGAGCGGGCGTCGAGCTCGCCGAGCAACGGGGTCAGGTTCTCCAGCCGCCGGGCGACCAGGTGCTGCACGCCATCGCGACTCTCCAGCCGGCCTTCGACCGCGAGCAGGCGCGATTCCAGCAGTTCGCGCCGCTGGCGGTCGGCGAGGTGGCGCCAGACCACCACGTTGGTCATGCCGTCTTCGTCCTCCAGCGTCATGAAGATCACGCCGCTGGCGGTCTGTGGGCGTTGGCGCAGCGTCACCAGCCCGGCCACGCGCACGTTGCGGCCGTGGGGCATCCGGGCCACCTCGCCTGAGCGTCGGCAGCGGTGTGCCGACAGCGCCTTGCGGATCATCGACAGCGGGTGCCGGCCCAGGGTGGTGCCGGTCATGGCGTAGTCGGCACGCATGTCCTCATCGGCACTGGGCAACGGCAGCATGATCGGGTCGGTCTCGGCTGCGGCGGGTGCTTCCGCGAACAGCGGCAACTGCGGTTCGACCCCGGTGATCGCCCAGCGGGCACGGTGGCGGTGACCGGCCAGCCCGCGCAGGGCACCGGCATCGGCGAGCAGCGATTGCTGGCGACGGTCCAGTCGGGCGCGGGCGCACAGGTCCGCGACATCGGAGAATGATTGCAGCGCCCGAGCGGTCTCGACCCGTCTCGCCGCCTCCTCCGGGAATCCACGAATCATCCGCAGGCCCATGCGAATGGCCGGTTGCCGCGCGGTATTCCGGGGGGAGGCTTCGACTTCACCTTGCTGCGAATTCGACTGTAGGAGCGGCTTCAGCCGCGATCGGGTGCCGGCGCGTGCGGTCGACCAGCCGGTCGCGGCTGAAGCCGCTCCTACACCCAGACGGGACTCCCTTCGGGGGACAGAGTGCGGGGGAGCGTCGTCTTCGAGGCTGCAGTCCCAGTCGCTGTACCGCACGTCCACCGGAAGCGTGCGAAGGCCGTGCCGGCGGGCGTCCTGCAGGATCTGGTCGGGTGAGTAGAACCCCATCGGCCAGGAGTTGATCAGCGCGCAGGCGAATGCGGCCGGTTCATGGCACTTGAGCCAGCTGCTGACGTAGGCGATCAGGGCGAAGCTGGCGGCGTGGGACTCGGGAAAGCCGTAGCTGCCGAATCCCTTGATCTGGTCGAACAGCCTGTCGGCGTATTCCTGCGTATAGCCGTTATCCAACATGCCCGCCAGCAACCGCTCGCGATGCGGTTCCAGTCCGCCATGGCGCTTCCATGCCGCCATCGAGCGGCGCAGCTGGTCGGCCTCGCCGGGCTCGAAGCCGGCGGCGGTGATCGCGATCTGCATCACCTGCTCCTGGAACAGCGGCACCCCCAGCGTGCGGCCAAGCACTTCCCTGAGCTTGTCGGACGGGTAGTCGATGGGCTCTTCGCCGTTGCGGCGCTTGAGGTAGGGATTGACCATCTCACCCTGGATCGGGCCGGGCCGCACGATCGCTACCTGGATCACCAGGTCGTAGAACTCGCGCGGTTTCAGGCGCGGCAGCATCGCCATCTGCGCGCGCGACTCGATCTGGAACACGCCGATGGTGTCGGCGCGGCTGATCATCTCGAAGGTCGGCCCGTCCTTGGCGGGGATGTCGGCCATGGCCATGTCGCGGCGCCCGCTGTCGCGCAACAGGTCCAGGGTCTTGCGCACCGCGGTCAGCATACCCAGCGCGAGGCAGTCGACCTTGAGCAGCCCGAGCAGGTCGAGATCGTCCTTGTCCCACTGGATGACGGTGCGGTCGGCCATCGCCGCGTTCTCCACCGGCACCAGGGTGTGCAGCGGATGCTCGGAGATGACGAAGCCACCCGGATGCTGGGACAGGTGGCGCGGGAAGCCGATCAATTCCGTGGTCAGGGCGATCACCTGGCGCAGTACCGGCGAGTCCGGGTCGAAACCCCGCTCGCGCAGGTGTTCGGCGATCGGCGCCTCGCTGCTCCACTGGTCCAGGGTCGAGGCCAGCTCGCCGACCAGGTCCGCCGGCAGGCCCAGGGCCCGACCGACGTCGCGCACCGCGCCGCGGCCGCGGTACTGGGTGGCGATGGCGGTCAGGGCGGCGCGTTCGCGGCCGTAGCGTTCGAACACGTACTGGATGACTTCTTCGCGGCGCTCGTGCTCGAAGTCCACGTCGATGTCGGGCGGCTCCTTGCGCTCGCGCGAGAGGAACCGTTCGAACAGCATGTTCATCCGTGCCGGGTCGATCTCGGTCACGCCCAGTGCATAGCAGACCGCCGAGTTCGCGGCCGAGCCACGGCCCTGGCAGAGGATCCCGCGCGAGCGCGCGAAGCGCACGATGTCGTGCACGGTCAGGAAGAAGGATTCGTATTCCAGCTCGGCGATCAGCGCCAGCTCGTGTTCGATCAGTCCACGTGCCTTTTCGCCGATGCCCCCGGGCCAGCGGCTGCGCGCGCCTTCCTCGGTGAGATGGCGCAACCAGCTGGTGGCGGTGTGGCCGGCCGGCACCAGTTCATGCGGGTATTCGTAACGCAGCTGCCTGAGGTTGAAGGTGCAGCGGTCGGCGATGCGGACCGTCTCGGCCAGCAGGTCGGGTGGATGGATGGCGGCCAGGGCGCGGCGGCTGCGCAAGTGGCGTTCGCCATTGGGGAACAGCCGGTGGCCGGCCTCGGCGACGGTGACGTGGTGGCGGATGGCGGTCATGGTGTCCTGCAGGGCGCGGCGGCCGCGCACGTGCATGTGGACATCGCCGGCGGCCACCAGCGGCAAGCCGAAGCGGGCGCCGGCGCGGCGCAGTTGTTCGATGCGGGCCTCGTCGTCGGGGCCGCGATGCAGCTCGACGGCCAACCAGGTGCGGCCGGGGAACATGCCGCCGACCCAGCGGGCGTGGGCGTCATCGGGAATCCCGCCCGGAACCCACAACGCCAGCAGGCCGGCGGTGTCGGTGAAGTCCTCGCGCAGCAACCGGTATCCGCCCTTGGGAGCGCGCCGGCGGGCGTGGGTCAACAACTGGCACAGGGCGGTGTAGCCGCGCTGGTCCTCGACCAGCAGCACGAGCTTGGGACCATCCTCGACCTGCACCTCGCTGCCGACGATCAGCTTCACGCCGAACCGCTCCGAGGCCTCGAGCGCACGCACGATGCCGGCCAGTGAACCCTCATCGGTGATCGCCAGCGCGGCGTAGCCCAACTGTTTTGCCCGCTCGAACAGCTCCGGCGCGATCGAGGCCCCGCGCTGGAAGCTGAAGGCGGACAGGCAGTGCAGTTCGGCGTAGCCGGGCAGGGCGCTCATCCGAACCACCCGTGGAGCATGAAGCCTTCGCCGCGCCCGCCGACCGGCGCATCGCCGGCGGGACGGAAGGCCCAGGCACGCTGGCCAAAAGAGGTCTGGACAAGGTAGTAGTCGCGGCGCACGTCGCTTTCCCACCAGCCGGTCTCGATGCGTTCGGGGCCGGCCAGCACCTGGACCTGATGGTCGCGCAGGGGGGCGGGTTGCGGCAGCAGCCAACCGGGACGGGGAGAGGAAGGCGGGGTAGTGCCGCGCGACGGTTCGGCCTGCCACGCGCGTTCGGGGCGATGGTCGGCCCGTACCGCCAGCCCGTGCACGGCGTCGTCGCCCAGGCGCGCGCGCAGGCGTTCGCGCAGTTGCTCCCACGGCACGGCCTGCTGGGGCCGCGCATCGAACAGGTCGCGGCCGGCGGGCACGAAGGGGGGCAGTTCGTTGGCGACCAGTTGGACGCCACGCACCGGTGCCGGCACCCGGGCCTGTTCAAGCCGCCCGCGGGCGAGTTCGAACAGCATCGCCGGGCTGCGCTCGGGGGCGAGCAGGCCGATGGTGATGGTCGAATCGGCACATCGCTCGTGTTCCAGCACGATGTCGAAACGTTGGACGCCACCATCGCGGCCGGCGAGGTAGGCGGCCAGGTCCGCCGTCAGCCGGCGCAACGGGAACAGCAGCGCCTGGCTGGATTCGACGTCGTAGTTCAGTTCGATCCGGGCCGTGAACGAATCCGGCGGCTGGTAGTACGGCAGGGGGGCGGGCAACGCGCCCGTCAGCCGGTCCAAATGCGCAAGGGCCTCGCGGCCGACGCGCTTGCCCAGCGCGGCGCGTGGCAGGGCGAAGACCTGCCGCAGTTTGCGCAGGCCCATCCGGCGCAGGCTGGTGGCGACATCCGGGGCCAGTCCGCTGCGTTCAACGGGGAGCTGGCCCAGTGCGTTGTGCAGGGGGGCGTCATGGGTGATGGCCAAGCCGTCATGCACGCTGGCCAGGGCGCGGGCGGCATGGGGGTTGGGGGCGAGGGTGATGCGGTGGCGGAAGCCGAGTTCTTCGAGGTCGGCACGCAGCTGTGCCTCGAAGCGGGGCCAGGGGCCGAACAGCTTGAAGCTGGCTTCGACTTCCAGCAGCAGGGTGGAGGGCATGCTGCGGTTGACCAGCGAGCTGTAGCGATAAGCCCAGGCCGCGAGGAAGTCATGCCAGCGTTCGACTTCGGCGGGATCGTGGTCGATGGCGGCGAAGCGGCTGCACAGGGCCTGGGCGGCGCCGAGCGATTGCCCTGCGCGCAGGCCGGCGGCCCTGGCGGCGCCGTTGACCGCACGCAGCACCCGTCGCTGCGCCGGGCCTTCTACCAGCGCCAGTGGGGCGTCGGGGTCGGGGTGGCGGCGCAGGACGCCATCGAGCGCCAGTTGCGGCAGGAGGATGCAGGCCCAGAGCATCGGTCTTTCTCACTGGGCCTGTTCTGGCTGGCGGCGGGGTACGTGCGAGGTCTCGACGCGCAGAGGGTGGACGGTGGGCATAGTGCTCCGGCCCTTCATCAGGACTTCCTGTCCTGAGGCGGGCCGCCGGCCATCCATGGCCGGCTTCTCCGCACTATGCCCACCGTCCACCCTCTGTCCGATTGTTGATGGCGACCGGTCAGAAGAAACCGCAGTCGCGGATGGTTGGCCGATAGCGGATGGAAACGGAATCGGCCGGGGGGGCGGATTGCCACCGCGGCACTTGAGCACGCGCAGTTGCGCGGGCTGGGCGTCGATGGCGATGCGCAACGCGACCGGTGACGGATTGATGGCCGCCTTCATCGGGCGCATGGCGAAGCCGAGGCACTGGCCGGTCTCGGCGGCGACCTGCAGGCGGCGCATGGCCTTGTCGTCAGCGCCCTGGGGCCAGCACAGCACGGCCGAGCAGGCGGCCGAGCGCAGGCACTGTTCGGTGGCCCACAGTGCGTTGCGCGAATCGGTGCGGATCACCTGCAGGCGGTTGAGCTGGATGCCGGCATTTGCCCATGCCTGCGCGAACGGCAGGTAGGGCGGGGCGACCAGCGCGATCATGCCGTCGGCCTCCGACAGCCGGGCGAGGGTGGGCCACAGCAGGCGCAGTTCGCCGATGCCGTCGGCCGGCAACAGCAGTTCACTCAGCGCGTGTTCGGGCCAGCCACCGTCGGGCAGGGCTTCATCGAGCAGCGCATGGCCGGTCGGTTGCCGCGAAGGCGGCCGGGGGGCGGGTTGGCCACGCCAGATGCGGCGTGATTCCAGCAGGGACTCCAGGGCGACGACGGCACCCATCAGGAAGGCCTCACCAGGCCGGCGAACAGGCCTTCGATGGCGAAGTCGGTGATGCGTGCATCGATCTCGATCGGGGCGTGCTCGGGGTTGCGCGGCAGCAGGTGCAAGTGGTTCGGGCCGCTGTCGAGCCGCTTGACGGTCAGTTCGCCCTCGATGCGGGCGACCACGGTCTGGCCATTGCGGGCCTGCGGCGTACGGTGCACGCCGATCAGGTCGCCCGGGAGGATGCCATCGAGCAGCATCGATTCGCCCTCGACCTCCAGCAGGTAATCGGGGCGCAGCCGGAACAGCGATGGATCGAGCCCGACTTCGCGGCGGACTTCCGGATCCGAGCCGATCGGCGTGCCCGCCGCGACCCGGCCGAGCAGGGGGACCTGCAACAGGCCGGTCCTTGAACTTGAAGACCGAGCCGCCGCACCGGGCGAAGCCAGTCGGATGCCGCGGGCGCGCCCGCTCGACAGTTCGATCAGCCCCGCCTGCGCCAGGGCCTCGAGGTGGTAGCGCGCCGAGCGGTTCTGGCTGAAGCCGAAGGCCTTGGCGATCTCCATCTGCGACGGCGGATAGCCATGCACGTCGATGTGCTGGCGGAGGAACTCGAGCAGGCGGCGCTGGGTATCGGTCAGGTGCATGGTACTAATTCTAGTAACAAATGGGCGGGCAAAATGTGAGCCCCGGGAAGTCAGTGGGTTACGAGGGGAAGTTGAAGTGGAACCGATGCACGTCCAGCATCCGCGGCTCCCGTCTCACTGGTTCGGACGCCTGCCGGATGGCGAAGGTCTCCCCGGGCTTCCGCTTTTTTTTGTAGGAGCGGCTTCAGCCGCGATCTGGGAATCGGCAACCGCGCATGGGTATCCGATCGCGGCTGAAGCCGCTCCTACAAAAACGGGAGGGCTCGTGTAGGAGCGACGTGAGTCGCGACCTGTACATCGCACCGGACGTTCGGCGGGTCGCGACTCACGTCGCTCCTACTCGGCATGGCTGCGAAGCGGATAGGGCCACGGGCGCGAATCCTTCACCGCGACTGTCGCAGCATCGGACTCCCCGCATCCCTGTCGAGCCGATGCCCCGGACCACGGACACCGCTGCATTGCCGCTGGCCAAGCCGGTCGACGAGATCCCGGCTGGCAACCTGCGCACCCTCACCCGCAAGGCACGGGGTTGCCAGGCCTGTCCGTTGTGGAAGCCGGCCACCCAGACCGTCTTCGGGCAGGGGCCGGAGGATGCGCTGGCGATGCTGGTGGGCGAGCAGCCTGGCAACCAGGAGGACATCACCGGCGCGCCCTTCGTGGGGCCGGCGGGGCAACTGCTGGACCGAGCACTGGAAGAAGTCGGGCTTGATCGGGACACGCTGTACCTGACCAACACCGTCAAACATTTCAAATTCGAGATGCGCGGCAAGGCACGCCTGCACAAACGCGCCAACGCCGCCGAGCAGGAGGCTTGCCGGATGTGGCTGGCGGCCGAGTTGCTGCAGGTGCAGCCCAAGATCGTCGTCGCGCTCGGCGCGATGGCTGCCCATACCCTTTTCGGCAACCAGTTCCGGGTGACCCGCGAGCGCGGCCAGTGGCGCACCCTTCCCGGTGGCACGCGTGCGTTGGCGAGCTGGCATCCCTCGGCCGTACTGCGCGCACCCTCGTCGCGGCGGGAGCAGCTCCGCGGCGAGCTGGTGGCGGATCTGCGGCTGCTGGCGCAGGCCCTGGAGGACGATTCTGCAAAGGCATGACGCCATCATCCGGTGCCGGGCGCGCGTAACGGAGCAGCCCCGGGACGAATGGGAGATCGACAGCGCGATCTCAACCCGTGGGGCCGAGCCACCTCGCCGCCGGCTGCGGACGGCCAAACAGGTAGCCTTGGGCGTAGCTGCACCCCATCGCCGTCAACGCTTCGTACTGGGCTTCCGTCTCCACCCCCTCGGCCACCACCTCCAGCCCCAGCGAACGGGCCAGTGCAAGGATCGCGCTGATGATCGCCGAACTGCGCTGACTGCCTTCGCGACTTTCCTGACGGCCGAGCGGATCGACGAAGGAGCGGTCGATCTTGATCATCTTCAGTGGGAACTGGTGCACGTGGCCAAGCGATGAGTAGCCGGTGCCGAAATCGTCCAGCGCCGCTTCGACGCAAGCAGCGCGCAGCCGTTCCAGGACCTGGATAACCGCCTCCGGATCGCCAAGCAGGGTGCCTTCGGTGACCTCGATCCGCAGTTGTGCCGGATTGAAGCCGGTGTCGGCGGCCAGCTGCAGCAGTTGGGTGTCGAAGTCGCCGTTCTGGAAATGCCGCGGCGAGATGTTGAGGGTCAGGAAGCCGCCGTGCTCGACCAGCGGCCCGCCCTGCTCGCAGGCCATCCGGTACATCTGCCAGTCGACCGCTTCCATCAGGCCGCTGTCCTCGGCCACCTGCAGGAACTCGCCGGGCAACAGGAGCCCGCGCTGCGGGTGGTGCCAGCGGACCAGCGCCTCGTAGCCGACCACGTGCCGGTCCGCCAGCCGCACCAGTGGCTGGAAGTAGGGTTGCAGCTGGTTGCCTGCCAATGCCGTGCGCAGGCCCTGCTCGATTTCCAGCACATCCATGGCCGCCTGCTGCAAGGTGTCATCGAACAGCACGAAGCGCTGACGGCCCGCGCTCTTGGCGCGGTACAGCGCGACATCGGCGTCATGGAAGAGCTCGTCAGTACTGTCGTAACGCTCGTCGCCGACAGCGATGCCGATGCTGGCGGAAGTCTGCAGCTCGCGGCCGGCAATCTGCATCGGCTTCTGCAAGGCTTCCTGGATCCGGCGCGCGACCTTACAGGCGACCTGCGGCACCGGCACCTCCTCCAGCAGGATCGCGAATTCGTCGCCGGAGAGGCGCGCGGCGACGTCGGGCTCGCGGATGCAATCGCCGAGCCGGCGCGCGACTTCGCGCAGCACCTCGTCCCCTGCCAGGTGCCCAAGGCTGTCGTTGAACAGCTTGAAACGGTCGACATCCAGATACAGCAGCGCGAACCTGCGTTCCGGGTTGCGCCGCAGCCCGGCCAATGCGCGTTCGATCCGGTCGCGCATGTACAGCCGGTTCGGCAGTCCGGTCAGCGGGTCGTGCATCACCTGGTGCTTGAGCCTGGCCTCGACCTGCTCGCGCACGACGATCTGCTCGCGCAGCTCGCGGGTCCGCTCGTCGACCCGGTGTTCGAGCTCGGCGTTGAGCTGCAGCAATGCCTGCGCGCTGCGCCGGCGCTGCAGGCTGCTGGCGATCTGGTAGGACACGAAGGTCAGCAGCTCGGCGTCGCCGGCGTCATACTCCAGGTCGGGACGGTAGCTCTGCACCGCGACCACGCCGATCACCCGGTCCTGGTCCAGCAATGGCACGCCCAGCCAGCACAGCGCCGGCGCGGTCTTGCCCGGCACGATCTCGCCGCTTTCCGTCAGTTGCCGCTCCAGTGCACGGTCGGCCAGGACGGACTTGCCGCTGCGGATGACATATTCGCTGAGGCCGCGGCCCAGCGGGCGCGGGGGGCGCTGCTGGTCCTTGGCATCCACCGAGTAGGGAAACTCCAGCATCGTTCCGTCCATCGAGAGCAGGGCGATGTAGAAGTTCTCGGCATTGATCAGTTCGCCGACCGCCTGGTGGATCTGCCGGTAGAAGCGTTCGCTGTCGTCATCGATGTTGGCCAGCGCCGCAATCCGGTACAGGGTCGCCTGCAGGTGCTCGCCACGCAGGCGTTCGCGCACCTGCTGGTGCAGATCCTCGTTGGCGGTGGCCAGCTGGCGGGTGCGCTCGGCCACGCGCTGCTCCAGCTCGGCTTGCGCCTGCTTGCGCTCCAGCGCGGTCAGCACGTGTTCGGCAACGAATGAAAGCAGAGCCTGGTCCGACTCGGTATATCGGGGCACGTCGTCGCGATAGCTCTGCACCACCAGGGCGCCGTGGATCTGGTCGTCGCGCAGCATCGGCACGCCCAGCCAGTCGGTGGCGTCGGCGCCGCGCGCCAGCAACGGCCCGGACACCTGGTGGCGGATACTGTCGAGCGAGCCCATCAGCGGCTTGCAGTCGCGGATGACGTACCACGTCAGCCCGCCTTCGAGCCGGGCCAGCGGGATTTCTTCTTCGCTCGAATAATCCTCGGCGTTGAAGACGTCGGCAAAGTAGATAAACCGGAGCGTCTGCCGCTCGCGGGCATACAGCGCGATGTAGAAGTTGTCGGCGTACATCAGCCCGCCGATGATGCCGTGCAGGCCCTGGAGCAAGCTGGGCATGTCGCGGCCGGAGCCGGCCATGTCGGCGATCGCGAACAGGGCGTGTTGCAACCGCTCGGCCCGGCCCAGCCGCTCCAGTGATTCGCGCAGGCGATGCGCGCCGAGTAGTTCGCGCAGGCGGCGGGCAGCGGCGTCCAGCAGGGGCGGCGGCACCGAATCGAGCCACTCCGGTGGTCCCTCCAGCATCGCCACTGCGCCCTCGCCGTCATCGCACAGGGTGTGCCTGACGCTGCCTTCTTCCGTGGCGCCGGCAGGCCAGGAACGGAGATGGCGTGGCCACTCCGCCGACCAGGTCATGCGCGCGCGTCCGCATGCGGGCAATGCGCCGAGCAGCGCGCTGGCGACTCCTTCGATGCTGTCCGCCTGCAGCAGGTCCAGCAACTTGGCTGGGGTCGCAGGGGTGGAGGGGTTCCCGGCGGTTTCAGTCGACTGCGGCAGAACATCTCTCCAGGTTGTGTGGTTCATTCGAACCCCCTTGGGCTCCGATGGTATCGCTGGTATCGAGAGTGCCCGATGTGCCTGTTATCGGCCGTCATGAGCAGATCCTTTGCCGCGAAGTGCCTGAAGCTTCTCGCAGATCCACTTTCGCCAATGGCCAGAGCCCGAACGGGCTCATGCACGCTCGAACAGGTCGGACTGTGCCTGCAGGTCGTGCTGGTCAATGAAACCGGACAGGCCGACACCGACGAGGCGATAGCGGGTGCTGGCCGGCATCTCCACCCGTTCGCGCAGTTTGCAGGCGATCTCGCACAGCACCTCGAGGCTGCCCGGATGCGTCGCCGGGGTCAGGCTGCGGGTGAGGTTGCGGAAGTCGCTGGTCTTGAGCTTGAGCACCACGGTGCGGGCGACGCGGTCCTTTTCGCGCTGGTAGCCCGCCCAGGTCTTTTCGGCCAGGCGCCGGATGTGGGGCTCCAGCTCCTCCAGCGGCAGGTCGTGCTCGAAGGTGTCTTCCGAGGAGATCTGCACCGTGGGCCGCTCGGGGCGCACCGGGTTGTCATCGATGCCCAGCGACAGCTCATGCAGGCGCCGGCCCCAACGGCCAAACCGCTGCTCCAGGCCTTGCGGCGGGATGCCCCGCAGGTCGCCGACGGTGGCGATGCCCAGTTCGGCCAGCTTGCTTTCCATCACCTTGCCCACGCCGGGCAGCCGGCCGACCGGCAGTGGCGTCAAGAAGGCTTCGACCTGGTGCGGGCGCACCACGCAGATGCCGTCGGGCTTGTTCCAGTCCGACGCGATCTTGGCCAGGAACTTGTTGGGCGCGACACCGGCCGAGGCTGTCAGGGAGGTCTCTTCCCGGATCGCGCTGCGGATCGCTTCCGCCGTGGCGGTGGCCGAGGGCAGCCCGGACAGGTTGGCGGTGACGTCGAGGTAGGCCTCGTCGAGCGACAGCGGCTCTACCAGGTCGGTATGGCGGGCGAAGATGTCGCGCACCTGCCGCGAGACCGCCTTGTAGCGCACGAAGTCAGGAGGCACGAAGACCGCCTGCGGGCACAGCCGCTCCGCACGCACCGCCGGCATCGCCGAGCGCACGCCGAACACCCGCGCCTCGTAGCTGGCGGCGCAGACCACCGAACGCGCGCCCCGCCAGGCCACGACCACCGGCTTGCCGCGCAGGCCCGGATCGTCGCGCTGCTCGACCGACGCATAGAACGCGTCCATGTCGATGTGCAGGATCTTGCGGGTCGCGGCCATCGCGACATTGTCGCGCCTCCGGTCCAAATATGCGTTGTAGGAGCGGCTTCAGCCGCGATCGGACAACCACGCGTCAACGCCGGTTCCATGATCGCGGCTGAAGCCGCTCCTACAGCGATACAACCGGTGCGCGAAAACGGTGCTTTAGCTTTCACCCGGTATTTGGCAGTCTGGCGGCCACACCTACCGGGAGCGCCGCATGCAGCGTCGCCATTTCTCAATGCTCCGCGAGTTCCACCTCGCCGACTGGTTCACGCTCGGCAATGCCTTCTGCGGCACCGGGGCGATCTTCGCGGCGATGCGCTTCCTGCAGGAGGGCGGGGTCCGTGACCTCATGATCGGCATGGCGCTGATCCCGCTGGCGTTCGTGCTCGACGCCCTCGACGGGCGGGTAGCGCGCTGGCGCAAGTCGGCCTCCACCCTGGGCCGGGAGCTGGACTCGCTGTCGGACGTGATCTCCTTCGGCGTGGCGCCGGCCGCGCTGGCGTATGCCTGCGGGCTCCAGGGCGGTTGGGACTGGGTGGTGCTGAGCTACTTCGTCGGCTGCGGCGTGAGCCGGTTGGCGCGTTACAACGTCACCGCCGAACAGCTGGCAGGCGACGAGGGCAAGGTGAAGTTCTTCGAGGGCACGCCCATCCCCACCAGCCTGGCGCTGGTGGTGGTGCTTTGGATTGCCGCGGGCCAGGGCGCGATCGGCCCGGACATCTGGCTGGGCATGGTCAAGATCGGGCCATGGCAACTGCACCCGCTGGTGTTGATGTTCGCCCTCTCCGGCACCCTGATGGTGAGCAAGACCCTGCGCATCCCCAAGCCCTGAGACCTGCCTGCCACACCTGCGTTGCTATGATCCGCGCAACATCTGGAGGGTGCGATGGCCAATCACGGATCGGGTTCCGGTAGCGACGACTTCGAAGCACTGGCGCGGCAGTACTGGAGCCGCTGGGGCGAGATGCTGCGCGCAGGTGGCGCGCCTTCGGCCGGCTTCCCCGGCATGGGCGGGCAGGGCGGAGGCAACTTCGTCCCAGGCTTCAATGGCCAGGGTTTCAACAACTTCGGGTTCCCCGGCGCCCCGGGCCAGGCGGCAGGCGCGGGTGGCATGCCCGGCTGGGACGAGGCGATGGGCTGGTGGTCGCAACTCGCCCGCGGCGGCGCACCGGTCAACGACGTGGTCGACCGCTTCAACACGCAGGCCCGCGGCTGGTACGGCCAGATGCAGCAACTGGCAGCCCGGTTTGCCGGTGAGCAGGCCAGCGCGGCCGATATCGCCGATGCCTGGAAGCAGTCGCTGTCCGGCGCGGGTGGCAATCCGTTCGCCGAGGTGCTGCGCGGCATGCAGGGGCCGGGGCAGCAGGGGTTCGAGCGCTGGATGGAAGAGGTGTCTCCCTTCCTCGAACAGCTCACCGGCGACGCCCGGGCATGGATGGGCATGCCGGCATTCGGCTTCACCCGCGAGCACCAGGAACGCTGGCAGCAGCTTGCGCGGGCCCAGCAGGATTACCAGCAACAGTCGCAGGCCTACCAGGCACTGATGTCCGAGGCGGTGCAGGACGCCTTCAAGCGCTTCGAACGCAAACTGGAAGAGCGCAGCGAACCGGGACGGCAGCTCGAGTCGGCGCGGGCACTGTTCGACCTGTGGATCGACGCCGCGGAGGAGGCCTACGCCGACATCGCACTTTCGCCGCGCTTCAGTGACGTCTACGGCGCGATGGTGAATTCGCAGATGCGCTTGCGCGCGGCAGTGCAGCGCGAAGTGGAGCAGGCGGGTGAGGCGATGGGCGTGCCCACGCGGACCGAGGTCGACGCCGCACATCGCAAGATCACCCTGCTCGAGCGCGAGGTCAGGCGCCTGCGGGACCTGCTGGAAAAGGGGGGCGACTCAGCGAACACACCCGCAGCGGAAAAGGCCCCCAGCGCGAAGCGCACCGGCAATGCGGCCAGCAGCAAGAGCGCCAGCAAGAAGACCACCAGGAAGGCCGCCAGCAAGAGCACCGCCAAGAAGCCCGCCGCGAAGGCGGACAAACCGGCGGCCAAGAAGACAGCCAAGAAGACATCGAGGCGCTGACCATGGACAGTTCCAAGGCCTTCGGCAACGGCCCATTGAACATCACCCCCGACGCGCTGGCCCACGAGGCGATGCAGGTGCAGTCGCGCCTGCGCGCCGGGCTGGACACCCTGCGACAGGTCGAGGACACCGACTACGGCGTGACCGACAAGGAAGAGGTCTGGCGCGACGGCAAGGTTGTGCTGTACCGGTACCGGGGCGATCGCCCTCCCACCTCGAAGGTGCCCCTGCTGATCGCCTACGCGCTGGTGAACCGGCCGTACATGGTGGACCTGCAGGCCGACAAGTCGATCGTGCGCGGGCTGCTGGAAAAAGGGGAGGACGTGTACATCCTGGACTGGGGCTATCCGGACCGGTCCGACCGCTACCTCGAGCTCGACGACTACATCCAGCGCTACCTTGGCGGTGCGGTCGACCACGTGCGCCGGGCCCATCGGCTCGAAGCGATCAACCTGCTGGGCATCTGCCAGGGTGGCGCGTTCTCGCTGTGCTACACCGCGCTGAACCCGCGGAAGGTGCGCAACCTGGTCACCATGGTCACGCCGGTGGACTTCCATACGCCGGACAACATGCTGTCGAACTGGGTGCGCAACCTGGACGTGGATGTCTTCGTCGACACCCTCGGCAACGTCCCGGCGGACATGATGAACTTCACCTACCTGACGCTGAAGCCGTGGCGGCTGTTCGTACAGAAGTATGTCGGGCTGGTCGACATCCTCGACGACAAGCGCGCGCTGGAAGATTTCCTGCGCATGGAGAAATGGATCTTCGATTCCCCCGCGCAGGCCGGGGAGGCCTTCCGCCAGTTCACCAAGCAGTTCTATCAGGCCAACGGCTTCGTCAACGGTGGCATCGAGATCGGTGGCCGGCCGGTGGACCTGGAACAGATCAAGGTGCCGGTGCTCAACGTGTTCGCCGAGCAGGACCACCTGGTGCCACCGGATTCATCGCGTGCACTGGGCGGGCTGGTGGGCAGCGATGACTACAGTGAGCTGTCCTTCCGCGGGGGGCACATCGGCATCTATGTCTCCGGCCGGGCCCAGCGCGAAGTGCCGCCCGCCATCCACCAGTGGTTGGCCGAACGCTCCGGCTGAGCTCCGACGCAGCCGTCACGCCGGCCCGATAGACTCGTTCCAACCCCCCATACAGCTTCCGACGATGGCCTCTTCCTCACGCCCTTTTGTCCGCTCCCGCCATGACCGCATGCTTGCCGGGGTCATGGGCGGCATCGCCCGGCGATTCGGCTGGAGCTCCACGTTGCTGCGGGTGATCTTCGTGATCGTCTCGATCGCCTCCGCCGCTTTCCCGGGCATCCTGGTGTACCTGATCCTCTGGCTGCTGATGCCCGACGAAGCCGACGCGGCCTGACCCATCCGGCAGCGGGATGAGCCTGCGCCTGTTCACCGACGACGTGCTGTTCCTGCAACGCCTGCTCAAGGCGCAGGGTCTCTACGGCGCCGCACTGGACGGCATATGGGGACCCGTCACCGAGGCGGGCGCCACCCGGTTCCAGGCCTTGAGTCTCCAGATCCGCGAGCGACACAGGACGTTCGACCTGCGCAGCGAAGCCCAGATCTCGACCCTGCTGCTGACGGCGCAGGCGAAGGCGCGCGGTTTCCTTGCCCGGGTCCTCGATGCCGGCATCATCGCCCGCATCATTTCCGGGGCCCGCAGTTATGAAGAACAGAACCGTCTGTTCCGCCGGGGTCGGTACGGGAATGCCGGGCCCGTCGTGACCAACGCACGGGGCGGGCAGAGCCTGCACAACTTCGGCCTCGCCTGGGATATCGGGGTGTTCGGGCCGGATGGCAGCTACCTGACGGTGCCGGAGCCGTACGAGCGTGCGGCGGAGGCCGGTCTGGTCGAGGGGCTGGAGTGGGGCGGCCACAATCCGCGATTCGTCGACCGGCCGCACTTCCACCTGGAGACCGGACTCGGGGTGGCGGAGCTGCGTGCCCGCTTCGAAGCCGGCGTCGCCTATGCACCGGCAGTGGAGGCGGTCGATGCACCCTGAACGTGGTTCATGGGGCCTGCAGCTGCTGCGCTGGCTGGGCGTCTGCTGGACGCTGCCCAACAGCGCCATCGGCCTGGTGGGCGGACTGGCGGGCATGCCTTTCGGCGCTCGGCCGGAGTGGCGCGGGCGCGATCTGGCCATTGCATTCGAGCACTGGCCGTGGGGCCCCGGCGGTGCGATCACCTTCGGTAACGTGATCCTGCATACCGGTGCCAGCCTGGATTGCGAATGCCACACCTATGCCCACCGCGCCGGCCGCTGCATCGAATCGCCCGTACTGCTGGCCGACCACGAACGTGCCCACGTCTACCAGTACATGGTGCTCGGGCCGCTGTTCCTGCCGGTCTATCTGGTATGCGGTGGCATCGGCGTGCGCAACCGCTTCGAGCGGGCAGCCGACCGCTATGCGCTCACGGGGCGCGGCTGGTGGCCGTGGCCGACGCCGTTGTTGCCGGGCCGGTAAGCCACTCCAGCCATTCGTCGCTCTCCCCGAGCGGCATGCCGTCGGGTCCGAAGCGCCGCTCGACGAAGCGCATACCGGTTTCTTCCACCAGCACGACGGTGCTGCAGCGCGTTCCGTATCGGGGGTCGCGGACGAATGGCGGCGAAAGCCGGCGCTCCAGCTCAAGTCCGATACCGGTGTCCGGGAGCGCCGCGTCCGGTGCAGGCTCGTCATCGGCCAGTGCGTCCAGCAGGGGCGCGACGTCTGCGGCCGCTGCATCTCCACCGGCGGCCTGCAGCCAGGCCGACAACGCCTGCGTTGCACGGTTGCTCTTCGGCCACGGCGCATCGAGCGCTCCGTTCGACATGGCATGGATGCCGCGCCTCAACATCTGCGTGCGGTAATCCGGGTGGTTGCTGGCGAACGTCAACGAGTCGCCGTCCCATCCGAGCAGGTTGAACGGCGCGTACTGTCCCGACTCCCTGCGGAGCGGATCCAGCGTCGCCGGCGCCGGGCCAGATGCACCCGCGAACCCGCGGACCAGGTCACCACGCGACTTCGGACGCGGCGCGCCCGCCAAGCCTACGCGCACGTTGGTCACCGCCGCCAGCCGGCCGCGGCGGGATGCCATCAGCCAGCTGCCGCCCATCTGCAGGTCGCGGCCGCCATAGAGCTCAGGCTGTTGCGGGTCCGGTCCGGCAGCTGCCGCCGGACGCGCGTGCAGCTCGTCGCGGTTGGCAATCAACGCCAGCCGGTAGCGGGGGTGGTGTTCCCAGGCGACCGCAATGAGGCACATGGAGCCATCCTAGCCGAGCGGATGTTCGCTATACTGCGCCCCCGCGCCGAAGTGGCGGAATCGGTAGACGCAGCGGACTCAAAATCCGCCGCCCTTAAAAGCGTGTGGGTTCGAGTCCCACCTTCGGCACCAGGTATCCGTACGCGGGAACCCGCAGTGCGTATCAAATCCCCGCCACGGCGGGGTTTTTTGTTGCGGCTTCTCCGTTCTCGTGCGGCCTCTCCGCCGAAGGCCGGTACAAGATCGAGTCTGACCTCCTCACCCTGTTCCGCGCGAAAGTCTCGCCTGCTGCCAATGTCGCGTTCCTGCCCCTGCAATCCCTCCGCCACGTACGCCAGTTGTTGCAAGCCGTTGCACGACGACTGTGCAGTGGCTTCCAGCGCCGAAGCGCTGATGCGTTCGCGGTACAGCGCCTACGTACTCGGGCTGGGCGACTACCTGCTGGCCACTTGGCATCCCGATACCCGCCCGGACGCGCTGGCGCTGGATGACACCCCCGGCCTGCGCTGGCTCGGGCTGGACGTGAAGCGCCATACCGACGCTGGTGACGGCACTGCAGTGGTGGAATTCGTCGCCCGCTACAAAGTCGGCGGCGCGTCGGCGGAACGGCTGCACGAGCTGAGTCGGTTCGAGCGCGTCGACGGACGCTGGTTCTATCTCGCGGGAGACTTCCCAGGTTGATGCTGAAGGGCGGTGGCCGCCGGTCGGGGCTGCGCGCCTGCCAGCGGCACCTTGCCAGCGGGCTTTCGGTTTCAGGCCGCCAGCGCGCCGGGGCGGGCCCACTCGCGCGGCATCGGCCATTCCGCGACCGATGACCCTTCCAGTACCCGGCGGATGTCGCGGGTATCGAGCTGGGGGGCCAGCAGGCGGATCAGGTCGAGGGTGTAGTCCCGCGCGACCCGACCGGACGGGAGCAGGGCCCAAGAGATACAGGCGGGCAGGGCAGGGTCGGCGGGCAGTACGCAGAAGTCGTCGTGGTCCTTGGCTTCTATCGCCAGTTCCGCCACCAGCCCGACACCGAGTCCGGCACGCACGTAGACCTTGATCAGGTCCGCGTCCTGCGCGGAACAGGCGAATCGCGGCTCCATGCCGACCTGGCCCATCGCCAGGCGCAGCGTGGATTCGGGGCGGCGCGAGGCGTCGTAGGTCACCAGCGGGTATCGGCCCAGTTCGGCCAGAGTGGGGGCACGTCCAAGACTGGCCAGCGGGTGGGAGCGTTCCACCAGCACCACCCGCCGCCAGGTGAACAGCGGGATCGCGATGCCCTCGGGCATGCGATCGCCGGCGGTGCTGACCAGGGCGATGTCGACGTCGTTGTGGGACAGGCGCTCGAACACCTCGCCTTCGCCCAGGCCCTGGATCTGCACGTCCAGGTTCGGGTAGTGGTCCACCAGGATGGAAAGCAGGGGCGGCAGTACGTGCCGGGCGTAAGTGCGAGCGGTGGCAAGGGCCAACTCGCCGGACGTGTCTCCCCGCTGGTTGGCCGCATAGGTACGCAGGCTTGCGGCATCGGCGACGATGCGCCGTGCGATCTCGATGACTTCCCGGCCTGCCGGCGTGATCTCGGCCAGGCTGCGCCCGTGACGGGTGAAGACCTGGAAGCCCAGTTCGTCTTCCAGTTGCTTCAAGCTGCGCGAAAGACTGGGTTGGGTGCCGTGGACGCGTTGCGCAGCCGCGCTGATGTTGAGGTCGGCGTCGACGATGGCGAGGAGATAGCGGAGTTCAGTCAGTGTCATGGGGCGCTTCCTTGCACGTCAGTGCGGGCCAGCGGTCGCGTCGCGACGGGAGCATCCCGCCCGGTGCCGCCCCCAAACGGCACTTTGACGCATTAGCGGCCAGTTATAGCAGGATTCCGTGATGAACTGGTGTTGAACGGAAGTCGATAACGTCATCCGGTTTAAGCATTGGACAGGGTTGTGTGCGGCCCGTATCACTTCGGGGGCCGGGTTCCCCCGTTCCACCCGCCCGGCCTACCTGCCACGGGTTGCCTTCAACCCACTTCCCAACCAAGGGGATACGACCTTGAACTTCAAGACATCCATTCTCGCCGCGAGCATCGGCGCGGTGGTGACGCTCGGCACTGTTGCCGGCTCAGCCTCCGCCGCCGAACTGCGGTTCGTAAAGAAGCCCATCGAGGGCCAATACATCGTCGTGCTCAAGGACGAGGTTGCCAGCCTCGCCAGCGAGCAGTCGGCGCAGCCGCGGGTGGCCGACGTCGCCCGGGCGGTCAGCCAGTCCCACCGCGCCCAGCTGGTCACGACCTTCCAGCACGCACTGCGCGGATTCGTGGTCCGCGCCGACGACCGGGCGCTGGCCAAGCTGCTTGCCGACGACCGCATCGCCTACGTCGAGGAAGACGGCGTGGTGAGCATCTCGGCCACCCAGACCAACCCGACCTGGGGCCTGGACCGCAGCGACCAGCGCAATCGCCCGCTCGACAACCGCTACAACTACGACACCACCGCATCCTCGGTGCATGCGTACATCATCGACACCGGCATTCTCGCCGGGCACAACGACTTCGGCGGCCGCGTCGGCAACGGCTACACCGCGATCAACGACGGCCGTGGCACCGAAGACTGCAACGGCCACGGCACGCACGTTGCCGGTACGGTTGCCGGCAGCACCTACGGCATCGCCAAGGCCGCTCGCCTGCACGCCATCCGCGTGCTGGATTGCGCCGGCTCCGGCAGCAATTCCGGCGTGATCGCCGGTGTGGACTGGGTCACCTCCAACCACGTGAAGCCGGCCGTCGCCAACATGAGCCTGGGTGGCGGCGCTTCCAGTGCGCTGGATTCGGCGGTAAGTGCGTCGATCAATGCCGGCGTCACCTACGCGGTGGCCGCGGGCAACAGCAACGACAACGCCTGCAACTACTCCCCCGCACGGGTAGGTGCCGCGTTGACCGTCGGCTCCACCACCTCGACCGACGCACGCTCGTCGTTCTCCAGCTACGGCTCGTGCCTGGACATCTTTGCCCCGGGCTCGTCGATCACCTCGGCGTGGAATACCAGCAACAGCGCAACCAACACCATCAGCGGCACCTCGATGGCTTCCCCGCACGTCGCCGGCGCGGCTGCGCTCTACCTGGCCGCCAACCCCAGCGCCAGCCCGAGCCAGGTGAACAGCGCAGTCGTCTCCAACGCCACGTCCGGCGTCGTGGGCGGACCGGGCAGCGGCTCGCCGAACCGCCTGCTGTATACGATCTTCGACGGCGGTGGCGGTGATCCCGATCCGGATCCGGATCCGGATCCCGATCAGCTGCAGGATGGCGTGCCGGTGCCGAACCTCTCCGGTGCCAGCGGCTCCGAGCGGCGCTTCACCATGACGGTGCCGGCCGGCCAGAGCAGCCTGGTGTTCAACACCTCCGGCGGCAGCGGCGATGCGGACCTCTACGTGCGCTTCGGTGCCGCCCCGACCACCAGCACCTACGATTGCCGGCCGTACCAGAACGGCAACTCCGAGTCCTGCAGCTTCAACAGTCCGCAGGCCGGCACCTGGCACGTGATGCTGCGCGGCTACTCGACGTATTCCGGCGTCAGCCTCGTCGGTGACTACAGCGGCGGCGGTGGTGGCGGTGGCGGTGGCGGCGATGCGCCGTGCACGGACTGCACCGCGTACGAAGGCACCCTGTCGGGCAACGGAGATGCCGACATCCAGCCGGAAGGCAACTACTACCAGTCCGGTGCGGGCGCACAGCAGGGCTGGCTGCAGGGGCCGTCGGGTACCGACTTCGACCTCGAGCTGTATCGCTGGAGCGGTTCCAGCTGGTCGCGGGTCGCGCAGTCGGCCGGTTCCAGCAGCGAGGAGCAGATCTCGTACAACGGCAGCGCCGGCTATTACTACTGGCGCGTGGTGTCCTATACCGGCAGCGGCAACTACGACCTCTGGTTGAAGACGCCGTAACCGGACAGGAGTGATCCGACAGCAGCAGAGGCCCCGGCAAACGCCGGGGCCTTTTTTTTGTCCGACGGAGTCTCCCGTCAGGCGGCGGTGGCGTCGGTTTCCAGCGCTTTCGCGGCCCGGGTGAACCACTCGCCGTCACTGGGCACGAACATCGAGCATTCCTGCATCTGCGCCTTGTAGATGTGCACCGAGACGGCGACCTCTTCGCTGCTGGTATTGCGGATGGCGTGGTACTCGTGCGGCGGGATCAGGCTGCCGGCGCTGCCGGGGCCGGCGACCATGCCGCCGGCGGCGCGGAAGCGTACCCGGTCCCCGTCGCGCTCCAGCAGTTCGTACTGGGTGATCTCCAGCTCTCCGTCCCACACGCCTTCAACGCACCACAGGCCGCAGTGGTCGTGGACCGGCGTGCCCTGGCCTGGCCCCCAGGTCATCGCCACGACGCTGTAGCCATGCTCGGCGCTGCGGTAGATTTCCCGGCGCGCGTAGTGGTCCTGGATGGGCTCGTACACGCAACGCGGCAGGTGGACGTCGCGGTCGCGGATCATCCGGCACAGGGTGGTCCGCAGGGCGGCGGTGATCGCATGGTCGTCGCCGGCCATGACGGCCGCATCGACGGCCTGGACGAGCTTGTCGTGGCCGGGAAAAGGGACGTCCGGCAGGGCATTGGCATTCATGGCCCGATTCTACCCGGGACGGAGCGGGGCTTCAGGGCGGCGCAGGCGTTCTGCGCGGCAGTGGGGGCTGCGTCGCCCCGGGCGGCTGCGGTCGGGGCTGAAGCCCCTCCTACAGGGTGGACAGGAAATCGGCGACGGCGGGGCCGAAACGCTCGAAGTCGACCAGGAAGGCGTCGTGGCCCTGCGGGGACGGCATCGGGACGAAGATGGCTTCGGCGCCACCTGCACGCAGCCCTTCGGCGATCTCCCTCTGTTGCTGCAACGGGAACAGGATGTCGGTCTCGGCCCCCAGCACCAGGGCCTTTTCGACCTTGATCGATGCCAGCCCTGCACGGGTGTCGGCCTCCCGGTCGATGCCATGTTCCAGGCAGTAGTCGCCCAGGTCGAACCAGTCCATGGAGCGGCTGAGGTAGAGGTAGCAGTTGGGGTCGAAGCGGCGCACGAAGCGGCGTGCGTGGGCCTCCAGGTAGCTTTCCACTTCGAACTCGAGCCCGAAGGGCTCCTCGTCGGCACGGTCGGAGTCCAGGCGTACCCGGCCGAAACGGCCATCCCACTCGAGGGCGGAGCGGTAGGTGATGACGCCCAGTTTGCGGGCCATGCGCATCCCCGACTCGGGATAGCTGTCTTCCTCGTATCGACCCTCGTTCCAGTTCGGATCCAGCCGGATGGCCTCGCGCTGCAGCGAACGGATCGCGATCGAGAACGGCAGCGCCTTGGCCGCCCCGGAGATATTGACGTGGGTCCGCGCGATGCCGGGGTGGCGCACCAGCATCGCCAATGCCGTCATGCCGCCCATCGAGTTGCCGACCAGGCAGGCCAACTGATCCACGCCCAGTGCACGCACCACATGGACAGCCGCCTCGGCGCCGTCCTCGATCGACAACTGCGGGAAGTCGAGGCGGTAGGGCTCATGGGTCCCGGGCTTGATGGAAGCGGGACCGGTGGAACCTTTGCAACTGCCCAGGGAGTTCACGCAGATCACGTACCAGCGCCGGGTGTCGATCGGTTTGCCCGGGCCCACCATCGGCTCCCACCAGCCCGGGGCGGGATTTCCTTCGTTCGCTGCGGCATGCGCGTCCGGCGACAGGCCGGTGACGATCAGCAGCGCATTGTCCCTGGAGGGAGAGAGGGTGCCCCACGTCTCGTACGCCATGCGCGCACCGCGCAGCTCGCCACCGCGCCGCATCGGGAACGGCGAGGGCAGGTCGATGTAGCGGGTGCCGGGTGGAACGAACTCGGTCATGCGGTGGCCTCCAGTCCTTGCGCTGCGCCGGTCATTGCACCACGCGGTCGACCATCAGTGCGGCGGCGGCATCGGGCGAGACGTGGACCAGCACCGGCTCGGATTCGAAATCGCCAGGCTTGGCGGTGGCATCGCCGCTGGCGGAGATGCGCGCGCTGAGTCGTACCTGCTCGAGGTCTGACAGCTTCTGGGTCGGCATCAGGCTGTCGGCATCGCTCAGTGTCACCCTGAGCGGGAACGAGGCGGCGGGCAACTTCTTCGCCGCTACCGGCACCGGTGAACCGTCGGGCTGGCGCGCAATCACGAAGATGCTGGCATTGTCCGGAAATTGCATCGCCAGTGCCGGATCAAGAGAGATGCTGACCGTGATGGAGACGGGCGGTCCGGCGGCATCGGCAGTCTCCGCCAACGGCTCCAGCCCCGCGTCCGCGCGGGCCAGGTTGATCTGCTCGCGCAGGCTGGGCGCGGTGGCCGGATCCACCCGGGCCAGCAGTGGCTCCCAAGTGTTGGCCGCCGCTGCCGCGTCGCCGCGCTGTCGCTGGGCGATGCCGAGGAACCAGCGCGCACGCTGGTGTGCCGGCTCCACCGCCAGCGCATGGTCCAGCATCCCGATTGCGGCGGCGTCGAAGCGGCGGTCCTCGTTGGCCATCGCACGGGCTTCCGCGGCTTCCACCAGCAGCGTGGGTTCGTCCGGCGCCAGCTTCACTGCCCGCGCCAGGGCGTCACGTGCATCTGCCGGGCGCTGCTCGGCCAGGTAGGCGCGTCCCAGCAGGCGCCATCCTTCGACCTGGTTGGGATCCCGCTCCAGCTCGGCTTCGAGCTGTACGACGGCGTCGGACAGCGTTTCCGGGGCTGCCCGACGTGCCGGATCCAGGGCGCCCGGCGTACCGACCAGCATGTACATCAGCCCGGTCCCGATTGCGACTGCAAGCACCACCGCGCCACCGACGATCGGCCGCGCCTGCCACAGCGGACGCAGGACATAGGAAGCGACGAGCAGCACCAGCAGTACGCTGGCGATCACGAATACGGTCATTACCATTCCTGGTCGGTGTCTTCGGGAGCGGGTCCCGCGGCGGGGCGGGCGGCGCCGCGCCGGGCCACAATGCGGGCGACGACGAACCCGCCCGCCAGCAACAACAGTGCGGGACCGAACCAGAGCAGCCAGGTCGCAGGTGATACCTGCGGCCGGTACAGCACGAACTCACCGTAGCGGGCGACCAGGTACTGCTTGACCTCGTCGTCGCTCTTGCCTTGCCGGATCAGCACCAGGACTTCGTTGCGCAGGTCGCGGGCGATCCGCGCATCGGAGTCGGCCAGTGACTGGTTCTGGCATTTCACGCAGCGCAGCTCGGCGGTCAGTGCCTGGAACCGGGTCCGTTCGGCGGCGTCCCTGAACTCCAGTGGTGTCGCCGGCGCCGCGGCCTGCGCCCACACCGCGCTAGGCAATGCCAGCATGAGGGAAGCCAACAGCGCGAACAGCCGCAAACGGCCCATCATCCTCCGGCCTCCAGTTGCTCGACCCGTGGCATGAGCTCCTGCTCGATGGTGGCTTCGTCCATCGGCCCGACGTGCTTCCAGCGCACGATGCCCGCCGCGTCGACCAGGAATGTTTCGGGCGCGCCGTAGATGCCCCAGTCGATCGCGGCCTGGCCGGTGTAATCGGTCAGCACCAGCCAGTACGGGTTGCCGAACTGCTCCAGCCAGCGCAACGCGTCGGCGTGTTCGTCGGTGAGGTTGTAGCCGATCACGCGGATCCGCTTGGTTTCGGCAAAGCGCGTGAGTACCGGGTGCTCGGTACGGCACTCCGGACACCAACTGCCCCAGACGTTGAGCAGGTAGGGCTCGCCGCGCAGCTCTTGGGATGACACCAGCCGGCCCGCCTCGTGCAGTACCGGGAGTTCGAATTCGGGTGCAGGCTTCCCGATCAGCGGCGAAGGCAGGGCCTCGCGGTCCGGATTGCGGCTGAGCATTACGCCCGCCGCCAGCAGTGCGGCAAGCAATGCGAAGGCCACCAGGGGCAGCCAGCGTGATGCGGAGGTCCTGTCGCTCATGGTCCCATCTCCCTGCCCGGTGTCTCGTGCCGACGGAAACGCCGATCCGCGGCGGTGACCAGTCCTCCGAGCATCATCAACAGCGCGCCGGCCCAGATCCAGTTCACGAACGGCTTGGCATGCACCCGCATCGCCCACGCATTACCGCCGAGCGGCTCGCCGAGGGCGACGTAGAGGTCACGCGTGATACTGCGCTCGATGGCCGCCTCGGTCATGACCTGGCCGCCCTTGTAGGTGCGCTTTTCCGGATGCATGGTCATCAACGGGATGCCATCGCGCAGCACCTGCACGGTACCGTAGTCGGAGGCGTAGTTTGGCCCCGACCGGCGCTCGACGCCTTCGAACCGGAACTCGTGGCCCGCGGCTTCGATCGATTCGCCCGGCCGCACCGCCAGCTCCCGCTGCACGTTGAGGCCTTCCACCAACAGGGCGCCGACCAGGAACACCGCGACGCCGAAATGCGCCAGCACCATGCCGAGCATCTCGGCGGTGAAACGCTTGCCTCCCGCTCCGCCGGCCGATGGCGCCAGGCGCGACCATGCGAAGCGCAACGTGCCGGCCCCGACCCAGACCGCGCCCACGACGCCGGCGGCCACCTTCCAGGCCCCCTGCGGTGCCAGGAAGAAGGCGACCACACCGGCCCCCAACGCCAAGCCGGCCCACGGCAGCAGCATCGCCAGTGGCCGCGAGACCTGTTCGCGCTGCCAGCGTGTGACGGGGCCGAACGGCAACAGGAACACGAGCGGAGCCATCAGGAGGGTGAACAGCAGGGCGAAGTAGGGCGGCCCCACGGAGATTTTGCCCAGTTCCAGTGCGTCAGCCAGCAACGGATAGAGCGTGCCCAGCAGGACCATGGCGCAGGCGGTGGACAGCAGGAGATTGTTGCCCAGCAGCAATGTCTCCCGCGAGGCCACTTCGAAAGGCTTTCCATCTTCGCTGCCGGGAGCGCGCAGCGCGTAGAGCACCAGCGAACCGCCGATGACGATGCCAAGGAAGATCAGGATGAACAGGCCGCGGGTCGGATCCGCCGCGAACGCGTGCACGCTGGTGAGGACGCCCGAGCGCACCAGGAAGGTGCCCAGCAGCGACAGCGAGAATGTCGCGATCGCCAGCAGCAGCGTCCAGCCGCGGAAGCTGCCGCGCTTCTCGGTCACCGCCTGCGAGTGCAGCAACGCGGTGCCGACCAGCCAGGGCATGAAGCTGGCGTTCTCGACCGGATCCCAGAACCACCAGCCACCCCAGCCGAGTTCGTAATACGCCCACCAGCTGCCCAGCGCGATGCCCAGCGTGAGGAAAGCCCAGGCGATGTTCGTCCACGGTCGCGTCCAGCGCAGCCACCGCGCATCGATCCGCCCGTCCAGCAGCGCGGCGATGGCGAACGCGAACGGCACTGCAAACCCGACGTAGCCGAAGTACAGCATCGGCGGGTGGATGATCATGCCCGGATCCTGCAGCAGCGGGTTCAGGTCGCGCCCCTCGGCCGCCGCCGGCAGCAGCCGCTCGAACGGATTGCTGGTGAAGATCAGGAAGGCCAGGAAGCCGATGCTGACGATGCCAAGCACGCCCAGCACCCGTGCGATGACCGGTGCCGGGAGGCGCTTCGAAAAAAGCGCCACCGCCGCGGTCCACAGTGCCAGCACCAGCGCCCACAGCAGCAGTGAGCCTTCGTGCGCACCCCAGACCGCGGTGTAGCGGTAGACCATCGGCAACAGCGAATTGGAGTTCTCGGCGACATAGCGCATCGAGAAGTCCTGGCTGACGAAGCCCCAGGTGAGGATGACGAACGCGATCGCGACCAGTACCAGCTGCCCGTAGGCGGCGGGCCGGGCGATCGCCATCCACGCTTGGATGCCACGTTGGGCGCCGGCAAGCGGCAACGCCGCCTGCAGGATCGAGACAATCAGTGCCAGGGCGAGCGCGACCTGGCCGAGTTCGGCCAGCATAGGCTATTGCGCCCCTGCGTCGGGGGCTTCGACGTCGTGCTTCGCGTGTGCCTGGCCCATCTTGTCGGCGACTTCCTTGGGCATGTAGGTCTCGTCGTGCTTGGCCAGTACTTCCTCGGCCACGAAGTGGTCGCCCTGCATGCGCCCGGTCGCCACCACCGACTGGTCCTCGCGAAACAGGTCCGGGAGGATCCCCTGGTAGACCACGGTCATGCGGCCGTCGCCGTCGATCACGTCGAAGCGCGACTCGAGCGATCCCTCCTCGCGGGAGAACGAATCCTTCGCCACCATGCCGCCGAGGCGGAAGCGGGCCTGGCCCGAAGCGACGTCGGGACCGGCGGCGCCGCTGATCACTTCGTGCGGCGTGTACAGATAGGCGACGTTGCGGGTCAGGGCCATGGCCACCAGGGAGGCGGCGAGGCCGGCAGCGACCACCAGGGCCAATACCCACAACAGGCGGCGGCGACGGATCGGATTCATCGGATCAACTCTTCGGAAGATGGACGGGGTGCCGGCCGCGCGGTCCTGCGGGCGGCGAGCAGGCGGGCGTTGCGCAATGCACGGCGCACCTGCAGACGGGTGGCGATGAAGTCCCAGGCCAGCACCACCACGAATACCGCGTAGGCGGCGATCACGTAATTCTGGTAGCTCATGCGCGCGCTCCGGGTTCCAGTTCGGCGACCCATGCCTTGCCGGACTCCCGGCGCAGGTTGTCCGCCCGGGCACGGGCGAGCAGGGCGCCCAGGAACCACAGCTTGGTCCCCACCACCATCCAGACCAGCGGCTGGATCATGCTCGCGTCCATGCTCGACTCGCCGAAAAGGCGGATCGTCTGGCCCTGGTGCAGCGAGTTCCACCATACCACCGAGTAGCGGATGATCGGCAGCAGCACCACCCCGACGATGGCCAGGAACCCGGCGGCGCGGGCGGCCGCGCGGCGGTCGTCGATGGCGTTGTAGAGGCCGATGACGCCCAGGTAGAGGAACAGCAGGATCAGCTCGGTGGTCAGGCGCGGGTCCCAGTCCCACCAGGTGCCCCACATCGGTTCGCCCCAGATCGACCCGGTGGCCAGGGTGATCAGGGTGAAGGCGGCACCGATCGGCGCGCAGGCCATCGCGAGGATCTCGGCCAGCTTGATGCGCCAGATCAGGGCGATCGCGGCGTAGAGCGCCATGAGGCCGAACACCGCCATGCTCATCCAGGCGCTGGGCACGTGGATGTACAGGATCCGGAAGCTGTCGCCCTGCTGGTAGTCGGCCGGCACCGAGAACAGTGCGCCATAGGTGCCGATCGCCATCACCAGCAGGCCGAGGCCATAGCCCCACGGTGCCCAACGCGCGGCGAAGCGGTCGAAGTAGGGAGGCGAACCGAGTTTGTGGAACCAGCGGATCAGTGGATTCATGTTCTGGCGTCCGCTCCAGGCTCTGGAGCTCCGGTCATGGCCGGGCGTGGATGGGGGCGCGGGTCCGGGCGCGGATCGGGTGCGGATAGTCTGGCGGCTTGGCCGCCTCGGGGTTTGACCTGACTCAATTGAGGGCGATGCGGATTGCCGCCGCCGCAGCCAGCGGCGCCAGCACGATGGCCATCACCAGCCCGGCGCCGAGCAGGAGCAGGGCGCCACTGGGGTCCAGTCCCTGTGACGAGGCCGCCACGCTGCCCGCGCCGAACACCAAAACCGGCACATACAGAGGCAGCGCAAGCAAGGCCACCAGTATACCGGAGCGGCGCATCCCGACGGTCAGGGCGGCGACCACCGCGCCCAGCAGGCTCAGCAGCGGTGTTCCGAGTGCCAACGACGCCAGCAGGATCGGCAATTGCGCCCGCGGCAACTGCATCAGCTCGGCCAGGAACGGCGTCGCCAGCAGCAGCGGGAGGGCGGTGGTAGCCCAGTGCATGAACGTACGCACACCGACCAGCCAGCCCAGCGGTACCGGCGCCAGCATCCACTGCTCCAGCGAACCGTCCTCGGCATCGCCACGGAACAGCGTGTCCAGCGCCAGCAGTCCGGCCAGCAGCACCGCCACCCACAGCACCGCCGGTGCCACGGAGGCAAGGACGTCCGACTCCCCGCCCAGCGCCAGCGCGAACAGCACCACCACCAGCAGGGCGAACAGGGCCGGCTGGAGCGCGTCCCCGCGGCGGCGCCACAACAGGCGCAGGTCCCGCAGCAACAGAGCCTTCGCCGATCCGGCCAGTCCCGGCGTGGATGCCCGGCTCATGCGGCGGCTCCGGTCGCGGCGGCGGTGCCCGGGCGTTCCATCACCAGCAGGCGCGTGCGTACCGGCGGTGCGGCGTAGGCGCCGTGGGTGGTGACCAGTGCTGCGCCACCGGCGCGCAGGTGCGCCTGCACCATGCGGTTGACCAGCTCGATGCCGTCCAGGTCGAGGTTCGCGTAGGGCTCGTCCAGCAGCCACAGCGGCGCCGGCGACAACCACAGGCGCGCCAGCGTCAGTCGCTTCTTCTGGCCTGCCGAGAGTTGTCGGGCCAGCGCGTCCTCATAGCCGGCCAGCCCCACGATCGCCAGCGCCTGATCGGATAGCTGCGCCCTGCGGCGGCCGTGCAGTCCGCACAGGAATTCCAGGTTCTCCATTGCGCCCAGGTCGGCCTTCAGGCCCGGCAGGTGCCCGAGATAAGCGATCGCGCGCGCGCGGCGGGCTGGCTGGGCCGGTTCTCCGTCGATATCCACGCTGCCGCGATCGGCCCTCAACAGCCCCGCCAGTACCCTCAGCAGGGTGGTCTTGCCCGCACCGTTCCCACCCTGCACCAGCAAGGCCTCACCAGCATCCACGGAGAAGTCCAACGGACCGAATACCGGCTCATCGTTTCGTGAGAATGAGAGGCCGCATGCCTGCAGCAGCGGCGGAGGGGGGTGGTCGGCAGCAGTCATCGGGTCGGGTGTAGCAGCCGGGGGGCTGGCAAACCGCCAGTCTATGCCGTCACCACGTCATCCACCCAATCGGTGAACGCCAGTCCGGGGTCGGCCGGATCGCAATCACGCGGGCGTTCGACCAGCATCCGCAAGCGTGCTGCCTGTCCGTGGCGCCAGTGCAGCACCGCGGCCTGGCCGAACTCGCGGCCGATGTTGTCGACCGACAGCTCATCAAGGTTGCCCAGCAGCCAGCCCGGTTCGTGCCATTCGCCATCGGGCGCTTCCGCCCATCCGGGCAGTCGCGCGATGCCGTCACGGTCCAGGCGCTGTACCAGCAACGCATCGGCGGCTTCGTTGGCGGTATCGGAATGCGGGGCGGAGGCGGGGTTCCACGCGGTGAGGAAGGTGTAGCAGTCGGCCGGCCAGTAGGCTTCCAGGTCGCTCGCGCGGTGGCCCACCCGCAAAGGCAACGTGTCGCCGTCGACGGCCACCCTGTATTGCGCCGCGGCATAGGCGGCAGCCAGCTCCCTGGCATCGACCACGGTCAGTTCGCGCATGGCGGAAGTTTCCAGCGACGAGGGATGGGATGCAACCGCACCGTGTTTCCGTAGACTCTGGGGCCCCGCATCCGAGGTGCCCGAGATGTCCGAGAACCCGCCGATCCAGGTCCGCTCCAAGCTGCCGAAGGTCGGCACCAACATCTTTACCGTGATGTCGCAGCTGGCGATGGAACACGGGGCCGTCAACCTCGGTCAGGGCTTTCCGGATTTCGAAGTGCCGGGGCGCCTCGTCCAGGCGCTGGAGAAGGCCATGCGTGATGGCCACAACCAGTACGCCCCGATGCCGGGCATTGCGGCGCTGAGGCAGGCGATCGCCGGCAAGACCGAACGCTGCTACGGGTACCGGCCGGATGCGGACCTGGAGATCACCGTCACCTCCGGCGCCAGCGAGGCGATCCTCGATGCGGTGCAGGCGGTGGTCCGGCCGGGTGACGAGGTCATCGTGCTCGACCCCTGCTACGACTGCTACGAACCTGCGATCCAACTGGCGGGCGGCGTGGCGGTGCACGTGCCGCTGGACCCGGAGACGTTCGCGCCCGACTGGGCGCTGGTGCGATCGGCCATCACTCCGCGCACGCGGATGCTGATGACCAACACGCCGCACAACCCGTCGGGCGCGATGTTCTCGGCCGCCGACATCGACTCGTTGACGCAGTTGCTGCGGGGCACCGAGATCCTGCTGCTGTCCGACGAGGTCTATGAACACATCGTCTTCGACGGCGCCCGGCACGAGTCCGCGCTGCGCCATCCGGAGCTGCGCGAGCGGGCCTTCGTGGTCTCGAGCTTCGGCAAGACCTACCACTGCACCGGCTGGAAGGTCGGATACTGCATAGCGCCGCCGGCCTTGAGCGCCGAGTTCCGCAAGGTGCACCAGTACAACACCTTCTGCACGTTCACCCCGGCGCAGGTCGCGTTCGCCGAGATGATCGAAGCCGAGCCGGGGCACTATGAGGGGCTGGGTGCCTTCTACCAGGACAAGCGCGACCGCTTCCGCGAGCAGTTGCTGTCCACCCGGCTGCGGCCACTGCCGGTACCGGGCGGCTATTTCCAACTGGTCGACTACTCGGCGGTGAGCGACCTCGACGATGCCGCGTTCTGTCGCTGGCTCACCACCGAGCATGGCGTGGTCGCCATCCCGCTCTCGCCGTTCTATGGCGCGCCGCCACAAGGACAGCGGCTGGCGCGGCTGTGCTTCGCGAAGAACGAAACCACGCTGGGCGCGGCGATCGAGCGCCTGCGCGGGCTCTAGGGGCGACCCCGGGGTATCCGCCGTCCCGACTCACGTCGCTCCTACGGGGGGCGGGGGAAGCTGGGGCCGCAACTGCCGACACATGCAAGGATCCATCGCGATGTCCGAACCGACGAACAACCTCCGCATCTCCCTGGTCCAGGGCGCCACGCGCTGGCACGACCCCGCCGGCAACCGGGAGTACTACGGCGAGCTGCTGCACCAGCTGCGCGGCATCACCGACCTGGCGATCCTGCCGGAGACCTTCACCAGCGGCTTCTCCAACGAAGCCGCTGGCGATGCGGAAACCATGGACGGCCCGACCATCGCCTGGTTGCGCGAACAGGCCGCGTGGCTCGGTGCCGCCGTGACCGGCAGCGTCCAGGTGCGGGAGGGGGACTCGGTGTTCAACCGGTTGCTGTTCGTGACGCCGGACGGTCAGGTGCAGACCTACGACAAGCGCCACCTGTTCCGTTTTGCCCACGAACACGAACGCTACGCTGCCGGCCGGGACAGGTTGACGGTGGAATGGAAAGGCTGGCGGATCTGCCCGCTGGTCTGCTACGACCTGCGCTTCCCCGTGTTTTCCCGCAACCGCTACGACGTCGAGCGGGCCGGCGCCCTCGACTACGACCTCGCGATCTACGTCGCCAACTGGCCTTCAGCCCGCACCCATGCGTGGAAGACGCTGCTGCGGGCACGTGCGATCGAGAACCTCTGCTACGTCGCCGGCCTCAACCGCGTCGGCACCGACGGCAACGGGATCCACTACGACGGAGAGAGCGCCGTCATCGATTTTACCGGCGAGCCGAGCAGCGAGTGCAGTGACTTCGAGGTCGTGTCCACGACTACGCTGCTGGCTTCAGAGCTGGCCCGGTTCAGGCAGAAGTTCCCGGCGATGCTCGATGGAGACGCGTTCGAACTGCGGTGACGCGGCCGCACGTTGCCGAAACCTTTACAGGGTGGCGTGTTAACTGGGGTTTCCGGGGCGATGACGTCGCCCCACACCCGGGGTGCCCATGGGACGGCGGATGCGAATCCTGTTGCTGGCGATTGCCGTATTGGCGGTTGCTGCGTTCCCGGCCGCCTCGCAGGATGAGCGTACAGAGCCGTCCGCAGGTGGCGTGCTGGTGCTGGAGATCCAGGGCGGCATCGGCCCGGCGACCCGCGATTACCTGAAGCGCGGGCTGCAGCGCGCCACCGAAGAAGGTGCCGAGGCAGTGGTGCTGCGCATCGATACGCCGGGCGGACTCGATGCCTCCACCCGCGACATCAATCAGGCCATCCTCGCCTCGGAGGTACCGGTGATCGCCTGGGTGGGCCCCAGCGGGGCACGCGCCGCGAGCGCCGGGACCTACATCCTCTATGCCACCCACCTGGCGGCCATGGCGCCGGCGACCTCACTGGGGGCGGCTACTCCGGTGTCGATGGGTGGAGGGCCGGCCGGCGGAGCGCCGGGCGGGAGCGAGCCCCGCGATGGCCGCCCCGATCCGGCACCGGCAGACGGACAGGCGGCGCAGGGCGACGGGGACCCGGACCGCGGCTCCTCCGGGCAAGGCCGGGGCGGCAGCGCAATGGAGCGCAAGGTCACCAACGATTCCGTCTCATACCTGCGATCCCTGGCCGAACTGCGCGGGCGCGACACGGATTTTGCCGAGCGCGCGGTGCGCGATGCGGCGACCCTCACGGCAAGCGAAGCGCTGGCGCAGGGCGTGGTCGAGATCGTCGCGACCGACCTGCAGGACCTGCTGCAGCAGGCCGACGGTCGACGCGTGCAATTGCCGGCCGGCGCGGTGGAGCTGAGCACCCGCGGCCAGCCCGTCACCACGGTGGAATCCGGCTGGCGCTTCAAGTTGCTGTCCGTACTCACCAACCCGACCGTGGCCTACATGCTGCTGCTTGCCGGGATGTACGGCCTGCTGTTCGAGGGCTACAGCCCCGGCGCCATCGTGCCGGGAGTGGTCGGCGCGATCTGCCTGTTGCTGGCGCTGTACGCGATGCAGGTGCTGCCGGTGAACTATGCGGGGCTGGCGCTGGTGATGCTGGGTGCCGCACTGATGGTGGCCGAGTTCGCCATGCCCAGTTTCGGCGCACTGGGTATCGGCGGCCTGGCCGCGCTGGTGGTGGGCTCGTTGATCCTGTTCGATACCGATGTGCCCGGCTACGGCGTGCCGGGGCAGTTGCTGGTGGGGATATCCCTTGCCAGCGGTCTCGCCTTCATGGGCGTGGTCTGGGTTGCCGCACGTGCGCGGCGCCGGCCAGTGACCACGGGTGTCGACGAACTGCTGGACGAGCCTGCTGTCGCGCTGGATGACTTCACCGGCGCAGGTCGCGTCCGTACCCGGGGCGAAGTCTGGCAGGCGTATTCCAACGTACCCGTCGCGCGTGGCGACATCCTCAAAGTGCGGGCCGTGGACGGCCTGGTCCTGCACGTGGCACCGCTGCAGGCAGCCGCGCCGCACGACACCCCCGTCAACGGAGGCTCCAGATGAACCTTTTCGTGTACCTGCCGGTCATCATCATTGTCCTGATGGTGCTGCTCAGCTCCATCAAGATCCTGCGCGAGTACGAGCGGGGCGTGGTGTTCCAGCTGGGCCGTTTCTGGAGGGTGAAAGGCCCCGGCCTGATCCTGCTGATCCCCGGCATCCAGCAGATGGTCCGGGTGGACCTGCGCACCATCGTCATGGACGTGCCCTCGCAGGACCTGATCTCGCGGGACAATGTGTCGGTGCAGGTCAATGCGGTCGTCTACTTCCGCGTGGTCGATCCGCAGAAGGCGATCATCGCGGTCGAACAGTTCTACGACGCCACCAGCCAGCTGGCGCAGACGACGCTGCGATCGGTGCTGGGCCAGCACGACCTGGACGAGATGCTGGCCGAGCGCGAAAAGCTCAATGACGACATCCGCGCCATCCTGGACAGCCAGACCGACGCGTGGGGCATCAAGGTCGCCAACGTCGAGATCAAGCATGTCGACATCAACGAGACCATGGTGCGCGCGATTGCCCGCCAGGCCGAAGCCGAGCGCGTGCGCCGGGCCAAGATCATCCATGCCGAAGGCGAACAGCAGGCGGCGGAGAAGCTGGTCCAGGCCGCCAAGCTGATGGGTGAGGACCCCCGCGCCATCCAGCTGCGCTACCTGCAGACGCTGACGGAAATCGCCGGAGAGCGGACGTCCACCATCGTCTTCCCCTTGCCGCTGGACCTGGTCGAGCCGATGCTCGCAAGGCTCCGCGAGCCCCGGCACGCCAATCCTGCGCCTTCCACAACGCCTTCCACGGAGCCCCGTCCATGAACCAAGCATCGAACACCGTCCGCCGCCGCCTCGCCGCCGCGTGCATGCTCGCCGTACTCGCCGCCACCGCCTGCAACCAGCAAGGCGAGGGAAACAACCTGGGAGACGCGCCGCCCGCTATGGCGGGACCCGAGACGCCATCGGCCCAGGTCGAGGACGGCACGCTCGTCACCCAGCGCACGATGTCGGCGGGCACCCTCACGGTCATGTCGGCCGGCGGCCCGGCGGACTACGTGGCCGACAGCAACCGGCGCGCCGTGTACATGCTCGATGGCGACGAAGACGGCCGTGGCTGCTCCGGCGATTGCCTGGAGCAGTGGGCACCGGTGTTGCCTCCGCCGGGTGACCCGGCGGTGGACGGCGGCCTGCTGCCCGTCCTCGTCGGCACCATCACCCGGGACGACGGAACAGAGCAGCTGACCTACAAGGACCACCCGCTGTACCACCACGCCGGCGACATGACGATCGGCGCCACCGCTGGCCATGGGATTACAGACGAGTGGGGGACCTGGTACCTGCTGACCCCGCAGGGCGATGCGGTGGGACAGGAAGTCGGGCGACTGGACTCGTGAATCATCCAATGATTGAACGACAACTGCCGCTGTTGCGTACGCCTGCCAGGAGACCGACGTGATGCCCCGGACCCGAAAATGGTTGCCAATGACGCTCATTGCCGCAGGCGCCTTCCTTGCCCACGGTGCTTCGGCGCAAACCGCTTCGCCTGAAATCATCGCGTCAAAGGGCGATGGGGCGATCGTGGCCTGTGCCACCTGCCATGGCTCCGATGGTGCGGGCACCGGGACATTTCCGCGGTTGGCAGGGCTCAATGCGGAGTACATGCGCAGGCAGCTCGAGGACTTCACCAATGGACGCCGCGAGAATGCGGTCATGCAACCCATCGCCGAGGCGCTCGGGGAGGAAGGATGGGTCGCTATGTCCAACTACTTCGCCGACATGCCGGTTGCCGCGGCGAGTGGGCCGGTACCCGGAGAGGATGGCAGCGTGGGCGCGCGCATCGCATTGCGGGGGGCCTGGAACCGCCAGGTGCCGGCATGCGTGCAATGCCACGGCCCGGGCGGCATCGGGGTCGGCGAGGATTTCCCGGCGATCGCGGGGCAGCCGGCCGGCTACATCGTCGCCCAGCTCAAGGCATGGCGCGAAGGCACCCGATCCAACGATCCGCTGGAGCTGATGCGCCACCTGGCAGCTGAACTCAGCGATGAGGAAGTGGAGCAGGTGGCCGACTGGTTCGCGCGGCAGTCGCCGGTACCGGCGGGGGGAACGCAATGAACCGGACAGTCCTCCGTTTGGCCTGCATTGCCGCCAGCCTGGCCCTCGTGGCCTGCGAAGACATCCGCCCCCCGAGGTCGGCATACAAGCATGACCGCGTCGAGGTGGAGCGCGAGCCGCCGACCGCCGGGGCAACCGGCGGCGTCCCGCAGGATGGACAACCGGCGGCCAAGACCGCGGGGTTCGTGCCCCCCGACCACGATGACATTCCCGAAGGCCCGTTCGGCGACATGGTGCGGCGTGGGCGCGACATCTTCGTCGACACCGGGACCCATGCACCGGAGTTCGTCGGGAACGGCCTTTCATGTGGCAATTGCCATATCGATGCGGGCCTGCTGCCAGACTCCGCCCCGCTATGGGGTGCTTGGGGCCGCTACCCCGCCTACCGCAGCAAGAACCAGCACGTGAACAATTTCCAGGAGCGCCTCCAGGGGTGCTTCCGCTACAGCATGGACGGTACGCCGCCCGAGCAGGGCGACGAGGTGTTGGTGGCGCTGGAAACCTATGCGTTCTGGATGGCGCAGGGTGTCCCGGTGGGCGCGGCGATGGAAGGCGCAGGCTACGCGAAGGACTTCGAGCCACCGGAGCCGCCCGACTACGCGCGCGGCGAGCAGGTCTACGCCGAGAACTGCGCCCTGTGCCATGGCGGGAACGGCGAAGGCCAACAGGTCGCGGGCAAGTACGTGTTCCCGCCCTTGTGGGGCGGGGACTCGTTCAACTGGGGTGCGGGCATGCACCAGCTCGACAACGCGGCCGGCTTCATCAAGGCGAACATGCCGCTTGGGCGCGGCAACACCCTGAGCGACCAGCAGGCCTGGGACGTGGCCATGTACATGAATGCACACGAGCGCCCGCAGGATCCGCGTTATACCGGCGACCTGGCTGAAACGCGTGCCAAGTTCCACGACAGTCCGCATTCGCTCTACGGACTGGAGGTGGATGGGCGCCTGCTGGGCCAGGGCGCGCAGTAGTTGGAGGCGGAGCGCACCGGTAATTCGATGGCGGAATGTCCATGGCCCAGGCGGCGCGTGGCCATTGTTGCCGCGATACTGGCCATCAGCGTTCCGGCGCGTGCCCAGCAGGGGGATGCGGCGACCGAACCGCCCCCGCATACCTCCGTGTCGGCCCGGCTGTTCGTCAATGCGAGCGACCTGCGGCGCGAGGGGACTTCCAGCCGGGACGAAGGGGTGGCCATGGAGCTCAAGCGCTTCTACATCAACCTCGACCATCGGATCGACGAGCGCTGGTCGATTCATGCCACCACCGACATCAACTGGACCCGGAACAGTGACCCGACCGACCTGTGGCTCCGCCATGCCTACCTGCAGCGACGGTTTGCCGATCGTGCCACGCTCCGGCTGGGCAGTGCGCCTACCCCGTGGATATAGTTCGTGGCCGGTCTCAATGGCTATCGCTACGTAGACCCCGGGCTGGTATCCCGGCTCGGTGTCGGTGCGCCGGCGGACTGGGGCCTGCACCTGAACGGGCGCGCCGGCGGTGGGGTGGACTGGGCGCTGTCGGCGGTCACCGGCGCAGGGTTCAAGCGACCGGACACCGACGGCCGCGTCAATTACGAGGCGCGGGTGGGGTGGTCGGGTGATGGCCTGACGTTGGCCGTCGGTGGCTACCGCGGCACCCGTGCGCTCGCCGACGGCACGGCAACCAGGTACCACACCGCGCGGCGATCGACCGCGGTCGTGGCGTGGACGGATGAGCGGTTTCGACTGGGTGCGCAGTTCGTCCGCGCGGACAACTGGAACAGGGTGACCTCGCCACTGCCCGACGCGGCGCGTGGGTGGTCCGCCTGGGGCAGCTACCGGATCCGGCCCGACTTCGCGCTGTTTGCGCGGCACGATCGGGCCGACCCGAGCACCCGGCAGGACCCGCGGCGCAAGGACCGCTACAGCCAGGTCGGCCTGGAATGGCGGAAGTCACCGCACCTCCGCATCGCCCTGGTCGGGAAGCGGCAGGAGAGCGCGTCGCCCTCCCGGCAGCTCCGCGCCACGGAAGTCGGGATCTGGGGCCAGCTGGATTTCTGATCCACCCGCGGCTCAGACGATCCCGGTCGCGTAGAACACGCCGATGATCACCATGACCGCCAGCGTTTTGATGATGGTGATCGCGAAGATGTCCTTGTAGGCCTGTCGATGGGTCAGGCCGGTGACGGCCAGCAGGGTGATGACCGCGCCGTTGTGGGGCAGCGTGTCCATGCCGCCGGAGGCCATCGCCGCGACGCGGTGCAGCACCTCCATCGGGATGCCGGCGGCATTCGCGTTCGCGATGAAGGTATCGGCCATCGCGGCCAGTGCGATGCTCATGCCACCGGACGCCGAGCCGGTGATGCCGGCCAGCGCGGTGACGGTGATCGCCTCGTTGACCAATGGATCGGGAATTGCGCCCAGCGCATTGGCCACGACGAGGAAGCCGGGCAGGGCCGCGATGACCGCGCCGAAGCCATACTCCGACGCGGTGTTCATCGCTGCCAGCAACGCGCCGCCGATGGCGGTACGGGTGCCTTCGGCGAAGGTGGTCATTACCGGCTTCCACGCGAATGCCAGCACCGTGAGGATGCCGACCAGCAGTGCGCCTTCCACCGCCCAGATCGCGGTCACCGAAGAGATCTGTTGCACCACGGGTGCGGTGTCCCCGATGACAGCCGGATCGAACGAATGGCTCTCGCCGTAATAGGCGGGAATCCAGTGGGTGAAAAGTTTGTTGGTCACGCCCACCATGACCAGCGGCAGGACCGCGATCAGCGGGTTGGCCAGTTTGCCGCCCGCGAACGGCGTCGGCTCGTTCAGCAGTTTGGCCGGATCGCCGTAGCCCTCTCCCTTGTCCAGCGCGGCACGTCGCCGCCAGTCCAGGTAGGCAAGCCCGACCACGAGGATGAAGATGCCGCCGATGGTGCCCAGCCAGGGCGCCGCCCAGGTGTCGGTTCCGAAGAAGGTGGTCGGGATGATGTTCTGGATCTGCGGGGTGCCGAGCAGGGCGTCCATGGTGAAGGTGAAGGCACCCAGCGCGATGGTGCCGGGGATCAGCCGCTTCGGGATGTTGCTCTGGCGGAACAGCTCGGCGGCGAAGGGGTAGACCGCGAACACCACCACGAACAGCGAGACGCCGCCGTAGGTGAGCATCGCGCAGACCACCACGATCGAGAGGATCGCCCGGCTGGCACCGAACAGCCGGATCGTGGCGGCAACAATCGCCTTGGAAAAGCCCGACAGCTCGATGACCTTGCCGAAGATCGCGCCCAGCAGGAACACCGGGAAGTAGGCCTTCAGGAAGCCGACCATCTTGTCCATGAACAGGCCGGTGAACATCGGCGCGACCAGGGTGGGATCGGTCAGCAGCACCGCGCCCAGTGCGGCGACAGGCGCGAACAGGATGACGCTGTAGCCGCGGTAGGCCACGAACATCAGGAAGGCCAGCGCCGCCAGCACGATCAGAAACTCCATCCCCCACTCCTGCACGCATCGATGGCGTGGAAGTCTCGGGGTGCGCGGCCGGCGGGGGCATTGTCCGAAGGTACAGCGGCGGGGGGAGGGCGGCCCCCCTAGTCTGTGCGCCATGAAGGGCCGCCCATGTCGCCATGGTCCCGCCTGCAATCCGGAAACAGACCAGGGGAGTCACCGCATGTACCGCAAGCAGTTGAGCGTCGCCATCATGTGCGCATTGCTCGCGCCCGTTGCCTGGGCGCAGGACGATGCCATCCAGTCGACGACATCCGGCGGCCAGCCTGCCGGGCAACAGGACGTTGCGGATCGGCAGGCGGTGTCGCTGGACAAGGTCGAGGTCACGGCGCGGCGCCGGGTCGAATCCATCCAGGATGTTCCGGTCGCGGTCAGCGCCTTCAGCGAGGATGACCTGCAGAACCTGCAGGCCAGCAACGTCGACGGCCTGCAGGGCGCCGTGCCCAACATGAACATCGTGCAGGGCCGCGGGTCCTCCAACTCGGTGAACGTCTTCATCCGCGGCATCGGCCAGCCCGACGCGTTGCAGACCTTCGATCCGGGCGTCGGCATGTATGTGGACGATGTCTACTACTCGCGGATCAACGGTGCGCTGTTCTCGTTGTTCGACGTGCAGCAGGTCGAAGTGCTGCGCGGACCGCAGGGCACCCTGTACGGCAAGAACTCCACCGGCGGCGCGATCAAGATCACCACCCGCAACCCGTTCGACGATCCCAATGGCGCGGTCGAGCTGACGGCGGGCAACTTCGGCCGCATGGAAGGCCGCTGGTACGTCGGCATGCCGGTCAGTGACCGCTTCGCGATGAGCCTGTCGGGCGCATGGCTGCAGAGCGACGGCTACGTGGAGGACCCCACCACCGGCGAGGATTACAACGGCGAGGAGACCGGTGTCCTGCGTGCCAAGCTGGCCTTCCGCCCGACCGACGCGGTCACTGCCACGCTGTCGCTGGATTACATGGACCAGGAGGCGCCGCTGACGCTGGGCCGGCCGACCGCGCCGCTGGTGCGCACCGACCTCGCGCTGGGGCCGGTGGTCCTGCACCAGCCCGACGGCAGCGAATACGATTTCGAGACCCGCACCTCCTTCGCTCCCGGCCAGGGCCAGTCGCTCAATCACCAGGGCGCAAGCCTCAACGTGGAGTGGGATCTCAACAGCCAATGGCGCTTCAAGAGCATCAGCGCGGTGCGCTCGCTGGAGACCAGCTCCTTCATCGACATCGACGCCTCGGAATGGGAACTGGGCGACGTGCTGGTGGAGATCGACCAGACCCAGGCCAGCCAGGAATTCCAGCTGCAGTACGACAACGGCAGCAACCTGCAGGCGATCTACGGCCTGTACTACATGAACGAGAAGGTGCCGTCCTACCAGGAGGCCTACGCCGACGACCTGTTCGCCTTCGCAGGCGCGCCGATCACCTTCCTGCGCACGATCGACGACGATCTCGAAACCACCAGCATGGCCGCGTTCGCCCATGTCACGTGGGAGTTCGCCCCCACCTGGACGCTGGCGGCCGGCCTGCGCTATTCGAAGGACAAGAAGGACTACTGGCGCACCACCAGCACCTTCTGGGGGCCGCTGTTCGAAGCGATCAACGAGACGGTCGCCTTCGAGGGCGAGGCCAACTGGGACGCCTGGACGCCTTCGCTGAGCCTGCAGAAGGCCTTCAGCGACGACTTCATGGGTTACGTATCCGCCAACCGGGGCTTCAAGTCCGGCGGCTTCAACGGCCGCGCCAACTCCGTCGCCGAGACCCGCAGCGCCCAGTTCGATCCGGAGTTCGTGTGGACCTACGAGGCCGGCCTGAAGGCACGTTCCGACGGAGGCCGGCTGCAGGGCAACGTCGCTGCTTTCCACAGCGAGTACAAGGACTTCCAGGCGCGGGTGTCGGAGGTCGTGAATCCCGACTCGCCGACGCCGACCTTTTCGTTCCCGGTGCTCAACGCAGCGGCGCTTAAGATCAGCGGGATCGAGTTCGAGGGTGCGGCGCTGCTGGGCGAGGGCACCCGGCTTTCCGGCCAGCTGTCCTACATGGACGCCCGCTATGACGAGTTCGTCGACCCGCGGGTGCAACTCGACCCGGCCCTGTCGAACCTGCACGACCACGTGCCTTTCTCGCCGGACTGGACGGCACGAGTTGCGCTCCAGCACACCTTCTACCTGGCCGGCGGCAGTGGCCTGACCCTGGGTGGAGACGTCTCGCACCGCGACGATACCTGGCTGTCGGTCGACAACCGTCCCAACCTGATGCAGGAGGCCTACACCGTGTTCGGCCTGTACGGCGTGTGGGACTCGCCGACCTACGACTGGCAGGTACGCGCCGGCGTGCGCAACCTCGGCGACGAGGTGTACATGACCGACGGCCAGGAATTCTCCAGCGTCGGCAACATCCAGACCGCGTACTACGGCATGCCCCGCAACTACTACCTGAGCGTTCGGTACAACTTCTGACTGGTGACCCCCGGTCTGGCGGCGGTGGCGAGCCTGCGACTCCCACCGCCGCAATTTATTCGCGCCGCGTTATCCTCCGGCCATGCTGAACTTCACAGTCGTCGCCCTGGCCAGCCTCGCCTGGCTCGGGCTGATGTTCGGCGCCGCGCTTTTCGCCGAGCGCCGGCCGACAGGCTGGTCGCGGCACTGGCGTCACGTGTACGCCCTCTCGCTGGCCGTGCACTGCACCTCGTGGACGTTCTACGGCACCGTCACCCAGGCCGCCCGCTACGGCTGGCCCCTGCCGCCCACCTTCCTCGGCGCGATCCTGCTCTACGCCCTAGCCGTGGGTTTCATGGTCAAGCTGGTCAGGCTCGCGCGTGAGACCAATGCGACGTCGCTAGCCGACCTGATCGCGACCCGGCTGGGCAAGGATGCATGGCTGGCGGCGACGGTCACGCTGGTGGCGGCGCTCGGCCTGATCCCCTACATCGCGCTCCAGCTCAAGGCCGTGGCGATGAGCTTCTCCATGCTGACGTCGCGGGCCGGGGAGGGCGGGTCGGTGCCTGCCTGGCAGGACAGTGCGCTGTACGTCGCGCTGGCCATGGCGGTGTTCGCAATGCTCTTTGGCACCCGCAGGGCCAGCGCCACCGAGCACAACCGCGGGCTGGTGCTGGCGATGGCCTTCGAGTCGGTGTTCAAGCTGGCGGCGATGCTGGCGATCGGCGGCTTCGTCTGGTTCGGGCTGGACACGAGCCTCGCTGCGGCACCGGCCGTGGCGAGCGGGGTGCCAGCTGGCCCGGCGGCCGGGGGATTCATCCCGCTGGTGCTGCTGGGCGCCCTGGCGATGTTCATCCTGCCGCACCAGTTCCACGTCGGCGTGGTGGAGTGCAGGGACGAGCGTGACGTCCGCACGGCGCGCTGGCAGTTTCCCCTGTACCTGGTGCTGATCGCGTTGCCGGTACTGCCACTGGCGACCGCGGGCGCGGCGCTGCTGGGCGACACCGTGCCCTCGGACCTGTACGTGCTCGCGTTGCCGCTGTCGCAGGGGCGTGAAGGGCTGGCGCTGTTCGCGTTCCTCGGCGGCCTGAGCGCGGCGACCGGCATGGTGGTGGTCAGCACGCTGACGCTGAGCCTGATGATCGGCAACCACTGGTTCGCGCCGGGCCTGCTACGCGGCGCCTGGTCACGCAACGACGGTATCGACCTGCGCGGCAGCGTGCTGGCGCTGCGGCGGGCGGGGATCGTGGTGATCATGCTGCTGGCCTGGGGCTACAGCCGCATCGTTGCCGGCAGCGAGGCGCTGGCGGACGTCGGCGCGGTGTCATTCTCCGCGCTCGCTACGCTGGCGCCGGCCTTGGCCTTCGCGGTGTGGCGGCCGCAGACGCCGGCGCGTGCCGCGACGGCCGGCGTGGCCGTGGGCTTCGCCGCGTGGGCCTGGGTGCTGCTGCTACCGACGATGATCGAGCTGCGTGGCGTGCCGGTGGCCTGGTTGCACGAGGGGCCGTTCGGCTGGCGCTGGCTGTCGCCGGAGGGACTGTTCGGGCTGACCGGATGGAGCCGGCTGGGACGCGCGGTCGGTGCCAGCCTGTTCCTCGGTACCCTTGTAACGGTGCTGGTGGCGATCCATCGGCGCGACACGCCGCGCCGGGCCATCCGCGGTCTGGACGCGCAGACCCTGCGGGATGCGGGGCTGAGGTTCCTGCCGCGGGAACGGGTGGCGCAACTGCTGCATGGCATCGAAGGTCCGGGTGCAGTGCCGGGCCGGGTGGAAGCCCAGGTCGAGCGCGAACTTGCGGCCGTGCTGGGTTCGGCTTCCGCGCGGGTCCTGCTGGATGCCGCCAGGCGCGAGGCGGGCGACCTGGACGCGGTGGCGGCGATCGTCGGCGAGGCGTCGGCCGACCTGCGCTTCAACCAGCGCGTGCTGGAGGCAGCGCTGCAGAACATGAGCCAGGGCATCAGTGTGGTGGATGCCGAACTCAGGCTGGTGGCATGGAACCGCCGCTATGCCGAGCTGTTCGGGTTTCCGGCGGACCTGCTCCAGGTGGGGCGGCCGATCGCCGACCTGTCGCGATGGGCGTTGCTGCAGGTGCCGCCGCGTGGCGACCTCGAGCGCGCGCTTGAAAGGCGCCTGGCGTTCATGCGCGCAGGTACTCCGCACCTCACCGAGCGGGTGTTGCCGGACCCTGCGGGCGGCCAGGACAGCATCATCGAGATCCGCGGCAATCCGATGCCGGGCGGCGGCTTCGTGGCGACCTTCACCGATGTCACCGCATTCCGTCGTGCCGAGGCTGGACTGCTGCTGGCCAACGAGACCCTTGAACAGCGGGTCGAGGAACGCACCACCGACCTGGAGATCGCCAAGCGCGAGGCGGAACGTGCCAACGACGCCAAGAGCCGCTTCCTCGCCGCGATCGGGCACGACCTGATGCAGCCCCTGCACGCGGCCCAGCTCTTCACCGATTCGCTGTCCGGCCAACTGGACGCGCGCCAGCGCGAGATCCTGTCGCAGGTCAGCGGCGCGCTGGACTCCACCGGCGACCTGCTTACAGGCCTGCTCGACATGTCCCGGCTCGAGGCGGGCGGACTGGTGCCGCAGCAGCGGGATTTCCCGCTGGCCGAGGTGCTGGACCCGCTGTGCTCGGAGTTCGGTGCCATTGCCGCGGCCCGGGGCCTGCGTTTCCGCTCCGTCGCGAGCTCGGCCTGGGTACACAGCGATCCCCAGTTGCTGCGACGCGTGCTGCAGAACTTCCTGGCCAACGCGGTTCGCTACACCACGCGCGGAACGGTGTTGCTGGGTGTGCGCCGCGACGGCAGCGGACTGGCGGTCGAGGTCCATGACACCGGGCCGGGCATCGACGAGCACATGCGCGAGGCGATCTTCGAGGAATTCCGTCGCGGGCATGATGCGCCGGGCGAAGGGCTGGGCCTGGGGCTGTCGATCGCCGACCGCATTGCACAGCTGCTGGAGGCGCCGCTGACGGTACGCAGCACGCTGGGTCGGGGCACCGTTTTTTCCGTGCGGGTACCGCGCGTACCGGCGCCGGTGGCGAGTGCGGCCGGCAGGGGAGGGCGCGGCCTGCCGGGGCTACCCGTGCTGGTGGTGGACAACGATCCGCAGGCACTGGCGGCCCTTGGCAGCGTATTGCGCGGTTGGGGCTGCGACGTCGCCATGGCCTCGGGCAGCGAAGCCGCCCATGCGCAGATGCGTCGCATGCCGGCCGCTCTCTGGTTGTTCGACTACCACCTGGACGATGGTGACACCGGCGTGGCCCTTGCGGAATCGCTTGCCGCGGCCCATGGACAGCGCCCGACCCTGGTGATGAGCGCGGACGGTGGCCAGGCGGTGCGACGGGCGGTGATGGAGGCCGGATTCTCGTTGCTGTCCAAACCGGTCAAGCCGTTGGCGTTGAAGTCCGTCCTGGACCGGCTGCTGGCAGCGAGCGAGGTGCGGCCGGTGGCGGCCGCCGCCACGGCCCTGGAGGATCCGTCGCATCTGTAGGAGCGGCTTCAGCCGCGATCATGGAATCGGACGCCCGATCAACAATCCGATCGCGGCTGAAGCCGCTCCTACATCAGTTGCACATACATCCCGCGCGAACACGCTCGCTCGGATCAGCCCTGCATCTGCCGCGCCGGATCGCTCAGCTCCAGCTCGCGCAGGATCACGCCTGCCTGCGTGCGGTTGCGTACGCCGAGCCGTTCGAAGATCGCCGAGAGGTGCGCTTTCACCGTGCGTTCCTGCACGTCCAGCCGGTCGGCGATCTGCTTGTTCAGCAGGCCCTGGGCGACGAAGGTCAGTACCCGGAACTGCTGGGGCGACAGGCTCGCCAGCCGTGCAGCCAGGTCGGCATCGGAGGAGGAGCTTTCGGTGCGCGCCACCGCCGCGCGCAGGGTCGCCGGCAGCCATTGCTCGCACGCCAGCACGGCGCGGATCGCATCGCGCAGTTCGTCCAGTCCCGAACTCTTGGGCAGGTAGCCGGCCGCACCGTGATCGAGTGCCGCCGCACCACGCGCGGATCGTCGTTGGCCGATACCACCACCACCGCGACTCCCGGGTGCTGGGCCCTGATCGCGGCCAGTCCGGCCAGGCCATGGTTGCCGGGCATGTGCAGGTCCAGCAGCACCAGGTCGATGTCGGTCTCGGATTCGAGGATCGACAGCACGCCATCAAGCGAGTCCGCCTCCAGTACCACCAGGTCGGCCACGGCATCGGCGGCCGCACCGCGCAGTGCGGCGCGGAAGAGGGGGTGGTCGTCGGCGATCAGGAGGGTCGGCATCGGGCTGCCAGAGTAGCAAGCACCGGCACCGCCGGACTGGTACGAAGGTACGATGGCAGGGCGCCGTCCGGTTGCTAAGGTCGACGCATGAAGATGCCACTACATATGTCGCTGACCGCGCTCGCAGCCACTGCCCTGCTGGCCAGCTGCGCCACCACTCCCTCCCGGGACCGGGCCATGGATGATGCATCGGCCTTTCAGCCGATCCGCGCCACGACGCATCGCGGAACCGATGACCTGCTGACGGCCGGGCTCGGGCTCGAAGGCCTGCGCGCCATGTCACCGCCGGCTTTCGCCGATGCGGTTGCGCCTACGCCCGGGGAGCTCCGCCGACGCGCGATCTGGAGCAACTGGCGGGGCATCGCCGACCTCGCCCCGGGCGGCGGCTATGCGGACGTTTACGGCACAGTGGAACCGGTTCCCGGACGCGAGTACCAGGCGTTGGCCACGGTGCCCGGCGCCACGCATCCGCACCGGGTGCTGGTGCAGGTCCCGGACAACTTCGACCGGCAGCGGCGCTGCGTCGTGGTGGCGCCGGCTTCCGGCTCGCGCGGGGTGCTGGGCGGTATCGCGGTTGCAGGCCCCTGGGCACTGCCGAAGGGCTGCGCGGTGGCGTACACCGACAAGGGCGCCGGCACCGACTATTTCGATCTCGATGCAGGGCAGGGCGTACAGCTGGACGGCACGATCGGCGGAGCGGACGCGGCACTCGCGTTCCGGCCCCACCCGGCCACCGGCAGCGGCGTCGCTGTGAAACACTCGCATTCCGGGGACAACCCCGAAGCCGACTGGGGCCGCCACGTGGAGCAGGCGGCGCGGTTCGCGATGCACGCACTGGGTGAGGCGTTCCCGGACGCGCAGCCGTTCCGGCCGGACAACACCACCGTGATCGCCGTGGGCATCTCCAATGGCGGCGGCGCGGTGCTGCGGGCGGCCGAACTGGAGGGTGACTGGCTGGACGCCGTGGTCGCCGCTGCACCCAACGTGCAGGTCGACGGCGCGCGCCCACTCTACGACTACACCACGGAGGCCGCCCTGTTGATGCCGTGTGCGCTGCCGGTGCTGGGCATCCCGCCGATGCCCACTGTCCCCGCCCACTGCGCCGCGCTTTCAGAGGCAGGGCTGGTGTCCGGACAAACGCTCGAGGCACAGCAACAGTCGGCTTACGAAACGCTCCGTGCAGGCGGCTGGACCGATGCCGCGCTGCGCGCAGGCTCCATCAGCGTCGGTTTCGACCTGTGGCGTGCGGTGGCCGTGACCTACGCCTCGGCCTATGGACGCTTTGGGCCGGAAGACCACCCATGTGGCTTCCATTTCGCAGTGCAGGGTGCCGATGGCACGCCGCGCGCGGCAACGGCGGCGGAGCGGGCGGCATGGGCGGCCGAAGGCAGTGGTATCCCGCCCGGCGCAGGCGTGGGCATCATCGCGGCGGAGGGCGATCTCGCACGTCCGCTGGCTGGCCTGCAGTGCCTGCGCACCATGTGGGAGGGGGATTCCGCTGAAGCGCGGCGGGTGCGGGAAGGCATCGCCGCCGCCCGCGCTACGTCACCGCGCACCGGGGCGCCGGTCACTGTGATCCACGGGCTCGATGACGGGTTGATACCCGCGGCGTTCACCAGCGCCCCATATGTTTCCGCGGCCCGGGCGGCCGGAGCCGACGTCCGGTACTGGCAGGTGCGCAATGCGCAGCACTTCGACGCCTTCCTCGGGCTGCCGGCCTACGGTGCGCACTACCTGCCGCTGCTGCCGTATGTCTACGAGGCACTGGATCGCACCTGGGCCCACCTGCAGGAGGGGGCACCGATGCCAGGCGATGCAGTGATCGAAACCGTGCCACGCGGGGCGGGTGCGGCGCTTGAGCGGCGGCATCTCGCGATGCCGCGCTGAGTGCGGTGCGCCGCACGGCTCTTGTCCCCCAAGGGGACTTCCTTCGGGGCGTAGGAGCGGCTTCAGCCGCGATCGAGAGCCGGCCGCCTTCCGTTGGATCCGATCGCGGCTGAAGCCGCTCCTACAAATGCTGCATAAAAAGGGCGCCCGATGGGCGCCCTTTTTGTTACCGGCCGGTGCTCAGGCGCCGCGCGGACCGCGGCTGCCGCCACCACCACCGGGACGACCGCCACCGCGCGGACCACCCGGCTTGTTGCCACCGGGCCGGTTTCCGCCGGGCTTCCCGCCGGGCTTCCCACCCGGTCGCGGGCCACCCGGGCGACCGGGCGGCTTGCCGCCGGGGCGGGGGCTGCGCGGCTTGTCGCCATACGGGTTGAAGCTGCCGGGGTTGGCGTGGTCGGACGGGAAGGTCGGGGCATTGCCCGGATGCCCGTACGGACGCGGCGCCCGCTGGCTCTGTCCACCGCCACCGCCGCCAGCGCCCGGCCGGCCGCTACCGCCGCCGCCCGGACGGCCGCCACCGGGACGTCCGCCGCCACCGGGGCCTGCACCCCGGTTGCCATAAGGCTTCTTCGGCCCACGGCCGTCGGCGTTGCGGTGGCCGCTCGGGCCGGTCTCCACGCCATCGGGCACGTACCAGGTGCGGAACGCGGCGGGATTGCCTTCGGGCAGGTTGCGGCCGCCCTTCTCCTTGCGCTGCTTGAACGGCTTCTGCGACTGCTTGGCCGCGGCATCGCCGCTCACGGTCAGGCCAGGCGAGCGCCCACCGCCGGGACGGCCACGACCACGGCCGCGATCCTCACGGACGTTGTCGAAGCGGCGCAGCTCACGGCCTTCGTCGGCCGCGGTCACGTGGCCGCCGACGTAACCCTGGCTGCTGCTGCGGCCGGTGAGGTCGATGGTGGACTTGCTCGCCTTGCGCTGGCCGATCACCGGCTGCAGGGTCAGGGCCGACGGTGCGCCATCCTCCAGGCCGAGATCGTTGCGCAGCTTTTCGACACGATCCGGCGCGAGCTCCTGCGACTGCCCGCGCAGCAGCTCGCGCGGCAGGTCGATGGCGCCGTACTTGATGCGCTTCAACCGGCTGACCTGGCAGCCCTGCGATTCCCACAGGCGCCGGACCTCGCGGTTGCGGCCTTCCTTGACCACCACCCGGAACCAGTCGTGCGAGTCGCTGCCACCAATGCGCTCGATGTCGTCGAACTTCGCCGGGCCATCATCGAGGGCGACGCCGCGCTTGAGGCGGTCGGGGATGTTGTCGGGGACGCGATCCTCGCCTTCCGGTGCCCGCACGCGGCAGACGTATTCGCGCTCGACCTCGAACGATGGGTGCATCAGCGCGTTCGCCAGTTCGCCGTCGGTGGTGAGCAGCAGCAGGCCGGTGGTGTTGATGTCCAGGCGCCCGATCGCGATCCAGCGCGCGCCCTTCAGCGCAGGCAGGGATTCGAAGATGGTGGGGCGGCCTTCGGGATCGTCACGCGTGGTGACCTCGCCTTCGGGCTTGTTGTACATCAGCACCCGCGATGGTTCGGTCAGGGCGCTGGCGACGAACTGGCGCCCGTCGAGTTCGATCTTGTCGCCGCTGCCGATCGACATGCCGACCTGCGCCACTTCGCCGTTGACCTTGACCAGGCCGTCGGCGATGCGCTGCTCCAGCGCGCGGCGCGAGCCCAGCCCGGCCTGGGCCAGGACCTTGTGCAGGCGTTCCTGCATGCGCGGCGCGTCGGTGCCGGTGTCGTTGCCGCGCTTGAGCGTCAGCTTGCGGTTCTTCTCTTCAGTCATTTCTCTGTTGCTCCGACGAGGCCACGATGGCGTCGTCCTCCTGGTGTTGTTCGGTCACGTCCGGGTCTTCGACGCCGGCTTCGTGGTCGGGTTGCGCGGATTCGTCCGCTTCGGCCGCCGGTGCTTCCGGCGTGGCATCGGGTGTTTCTCCAGCGGCGACGTCGATGCCGTCGTCGTCTCCCGCGTGTTCTTCCTGGTCGGCATCGGGCGCATCGGGCGCATCGGGGGCATCGGCGTCAGCGGAAATTCCGCCGGCGTCGATCGTTCGGGGCGCCTCGTCCTTGCCGTCGAACTGGAACTGCGGTTCCAGCTCGCCGATCTCCTTGAGCTCCGACAGTGGCGGCAGCTCGTCCAGCCGCTTGAGGCCGAAGTAGTCGAGGAAGACCTTGGTGGTGCCGAACAGCGCCGGCTTGCCCGGCACGTCACGGTGGCCCACCACGCGGATCCATTCGCGTTCTTCCAGCGACCTGATGATGTTGCTGCTGACCGCCACGCCACGGACCTGTTCGATCTCGCCGCGGGTGATCGGCTGCCGGTAGGCAATCAGCGCCAGTGTTTCCAGCGTGGCGCGGGTGTAGCGGGTCTGTCGCTCCGTCCACAGGCGCGCCACCCACGGGTGCACGTCGGACTTCACCTGGTAACGGAAGCCCGATGCCAGTTCCACCAGCTCCACGCCGCGGTCTTCGCAGGCCTGCTGCAGGCTCTCGATGGCCTGGGCGACGCTGCCGGCGGGCGCCGGTTCGTCTTCGGGGAACAGGCCGTTGAGCTGGGCCAGTGTCAGCGGCTGGTTGGCCGCGAGCAGGGCAGCCTCGACGATTCGGGTGATCAGGGTCTGGTCCATGTGGGTTGCTTGTCGATGTTGGCCCGGCAAGGCCGGGTCAGGGTTGCGCGTCATCGTTGGCGGCGTCGTCGAACTCGCTGCTGAGCTGGATCTCCGACGGATCGGCGTCCAGTGCCAGCGACTTCACGTAGATCGTCGCCAGCGGCCCTTCCTGCACGATATCGACCAGTTGCTCCTTGGCCAGGGTCAGCAGGCCGAGGAAGGTCACCACCACGCCCAGCTTCCCTTCGCGCGGCTCGAACAGGCTTTCGAAGCGGTGGAAGGCACCATCCTCGAGCCGGGTCAGCAGCTCCCCCATGCGCTGGCGCACGCTGAGCGCCTCGCGCTTGATCGCGTGCTGGGTGTACAGCTCGGCCCGCTTGAAGACGTCGTGCAGGGCCAGCAGCATTTCCTTGAGGTCGACCTCGGGCGGCAGCTTGACCGACGCCCGGTCCGGCACGAAGGCCTGCGCCGGCGCGGTGTCGCGATCCTGGCGGGGCAGGGCGTCGATGTCTTCGGCGGCCTTCTTGAAACGCTCGTACTCCTGCAGGCGGCGCACCAGCTCGGCACGCGGGTCCTCCTCCAGGCCTTCTTCCTCGGCGGCGCGCGGCAACAGCATGCGTGACTTGATCTCGGCCAGGATGGCGGCCATGACCAGGTACTCGGCGGCCAGCTCGAACCGCATCATGTGCATGGCCTGGATGTAATCGACGTACTGGCGGGTGATCTCCGCCACCGGGATGTCGAGGATCTCCAGGTTCTGCCGGCGGATCAGGTACAGCAGCAGGTCCAGTGGCCCTTCGAAGGCGTCGAGGATGACTTCCAGCGCGTCCGGCGGGATGTAGAGGTCCTGCGGGATCTGCAGCACGGGCTGGCCATGCACCATCGCCAGCGGCATTTCCTGCTGCTGCGGGTGCTCCGGCTTCTCCGCCTGGGCGGGGCCGGCTGGGGCCCCCTGGTTGTGATCGGTCGCGTCTTCCGCGAGGTCGTTTGTCATGCGAGGCCGGCCCCTCCGGGCCGTGGCGCTGCAGTGTCTGTGTTCGGGCCGGACAAGCCGGACAACGGCGGGTGCGGACAACCGCACGGTGTGCCGGGTGCAACGGACAGCGTGTTCGATGCTGCTCGGGGCCTGCGACACGGGCGACATGCCGGGTTGGCGGCGCGCAAGGTTTGCAGGATGTCGAGCGAGGGCCGTGGGGGGCAGCAGGCCGTGTGTGGGGGACACGGATCGTCGCGGCGGCGCTTGCCTTGTCGCGACGGGCCTCTGCTCACGGCCTCGATGGATCGGCCTAGGGTACGGGCTGCGCAATGCGCTGTCCAGCGTCGCCAGGGCCTACAATCCGGCCCTTCCTGTAATGGCGGAGAGCGCGGCATGGCGATGTGGTACGTGATCGAGGGCTACGACGGCGCCGATGTCCTGGCCAAACGGGCCCAAGCCAGGCCGCGGCACCTGGCCCGCCTGGAGGCACTACGCGACGCCGGCCGGCTGCTGCTGGCCGGTCCGTGCCCGGCCATCGATGCCGAGGATCCCGGTCCGGCGGGCTTCAGCGGCAGCCTGGTGGTTGCGGAGTTCGAGTCGCTCGAGGACGCCAGGTACTGGGCCGACTCCGATCCCTACGTCGAGGCCGGTGTGTACGAGCGCACCGAGGTGCGTCCGTTCCGGCGGGTCCTGCCATGAGCGGCGGTGGCCCGATGCCGCGCGAGGAGCGGGTGGCCGCGATCGAGCTGGCGATCGCCGAAGCGCTCAAGCCGCGCACCCTGCGGGTGGAGGACGACAGCGCCCGCCACGCCGGGCACGCCGGGGCGCGCGACGGCCGCGGGCACTTCAATGTCGAGGTGGTCAGCGATGCGTTCGAGGGCATGGCACCGCTGGCCCGCCACCGGGCGGTCTATGCGGCGGTCGGCAATCTGATGGAGACCGACATCCATGCGCTCGCGATCGTCGCCCGCACCCCGGACGAGGCGGCACGGCAATGAAGGTCGTCGAAGTCCGCCATCCGCTGGTACAGCACAAGCTCGGGCTCATGCGGCGGGGCGACAACAGCACCAAGACCTTCCGCGAGCTCGCCTCCGAAGTAGCCACGCTGTTGACCTACGAGGCCACCGCCGACCTGGAGACCGAGACGGTGCAGGTCGAGGGCTGGGCGGGACCCGTCGCGATCGAACGCATCAAGGGCCGCAAGATCACGCTCGTCCCGATCCTCCGGGCGGGGCTGGGCATGCTGCCGGGCGTGCTGGAGCTGCTGCCGGCGGCCAAGGTGGGCGTGGTGGGGTTGCAGCGCGACGAGGCCACCCTCGGCGCGGTGACCTACTACGAGAAGCTGGTCGGCAACATGGAAGACCGCATCGCGCTGATCCTCGATCCGATGCTGGCTACCGGCGGAACGCTGATCGCGACGGTCGACATGCTCAAGGCCGCGGGCGCGACCCGCATCAAGGGACTGTTCCTGGTGGCCGCGCCGGAAGGGCTGCGGGCGGTAGAGGCGGTCCATCCGGACCTCGAGATCTACACCGCCTCCATCGACGAGCGGCTCGACGAACGCGGCTATATCCTGCCCGGCCTCGGCGACGCGGGCGACAAGATATTCGGTACCCGGGCCGGGTGACAGGGGACGTCCGGCGAGGGTGCCGGAGCGGCCGCTATACTCGCCTGTGGCTCCGGTTTTCCGGCAGGTACGCGCCTAGTTGAATCAATGGCCTGGCACGTTTTCCTGATCCTTTCCTGCACCAACGGCGGCGCCCCGCGCCCAGAGGTTCCCGCGACGCATGCGTCTGTCCACGATCAAGCTGTCCGGTTTCAAATCCTTCGTCGACCCGACCACGCTCCACCTGCCGACCAACATGACCGGCGTGGTGGGCCCCAATGGCTGCGGCAAGTCCAACATCATCGATGCGGTGCGCTGGGTGATGGGCGAGAGCTCGGCCAGCCGGTTGCGCGGTGACTCGCTGACGGACGTGATCTTTGCCGGCTCATCGGCCCGCAAGCCGGTCTCGCAGGCGATGGTCGAGCTGGTGTTCGACAACTCCGACCACACCATCACCGGCGAGTACGCTTCGTTCAACGAGATCTCTGTCAAGCGCGTGGTCAGCCGCGACGGTGCGAGCCAGTACTACCTCAACGGCGGCAAGTGCCGCCGCCGCGACATCACGGACCTGTTCCTGGGCACCGGCCTCGGCCCGCGCAGCTACTCGATCATCGAGCAGGGCATGATCAGCCAGATCATCGAGGCCCGCCCAGAGGACCTGCGCGTGTACCTGGAGGAGGCTGCCGGTATCTCCAAGTACAAGGAGCGCCGCAAGGAGACCGAGACCCGCATCCGCCACACCCGTGAGAACCTGGACCGCCTGAGCGACCTGCGCGAGGAGGTGGGCAAGCAGCTCGACCACCTCGCCCGCCAGGCCCGCCAGGCCGAGCAGTACCAGGCTATCCAGGCCGAACGCCGGATCAAGGACGCCGAATGGAAGGCGCTAGAGCACCGCGCGCTGGACCGCCGCCTGCAGACGCACCGCGAGAAGCTGGCCCAGCAGGAAACCCGTCTGCAGCAGCTGATCGCCGAGCAGCGCGAGGCCGAGCGCGAGCTGGAGACCGGCCGCGTCCGCCGCGAAGAGGCTGCCGCCGCACTCAACAAGGCGCAGGCGGAAAGCTACGAGGTCGGCGGTGCGCTGGCCCGGATCGAACAGCAGATCCAGCACCAGCGCGAGATGGCGACCCGCCTGCAAAAGGCACGGGACGAGGCGCAGAACCAGCTGGCCGAGATCGCCCAGCACATCGGCAGCGACCAGTCGCGGCTGGACGCGCTCAACGAGGCGATCGAACGCGACGAGCCGCGCCTGGAACAGTTGCGGGCCGAGGACGAAGCGCGGCAGGACACGCTGCACGAGGCGGAGGCGCGCCTGCAGGACTGGCAGCAGCGCTGGGATGGCCACAGCCGCGCCCAATCCGAGGCCGCACGCGCGGCGGACGTCGAGCGCACCCGCATCGAGCACCTCGACCGCCAGGCGATGGATGCCGACCGCCGACGCGAAGCCCTCACCGCCGAGCGCACGGGCCTGGACCTGGACGCCCTGGCGGAGGCGTTCGAAGGGCTGCAGGAGCAGCACGAAACCCAGAAGCTCTCGCTGGACAACCTGACCGAGACGCTGGAGACCCGCAAGTCCGCACTCGGCGAGTTGCAGGAACAGCAACGCTCGACCCAGTCCGAACTGGCCGAGGCGCGCAAGCAGGCGCAGGCTGCACGCGGCCGGCTGTCTTCGCTGGAAACCCTGCAGCATGCGGCGCTGGGCCAGGAGCAGGGGGCCGCGCTGGGTTGGCTGCAGGCGCGGGGCCTTGATTCCGCCGCGCGCGTGGGCGAGAAGCTGGTGGTCGACAGCGGTTGGGAGAATGCCGTCGAGGGTGCACTGGGCCAATTGATCGAGGGCGTGCTGGTCGATGCCCCGGAAACGCTGGTCGATGCCATTGGCGACCTTGGCGACGGGCGCCTGGCGCTGGTCGATGCCAGCGACGAGGCGGCCGACTTCCCGGCCACCTCACTGGCGGCGAAGGTGCGTGGTCCGCTGGCGATCCGTCGCCTGCTGTCGAAGTTGCATGCGGCCGAGGACCTGCCCGCCGCCCGCGGCATGATCGGGCAGCTCGGGGAGGGCGAATCAGTCATCACCCGCGACGGCGAGCGCCTCGGCGCCGGCTGGCTGCAGGTCGTGCGGTCCGGCGCGGCCCAGCAGGGCGCGCTGCTGCGGGAGCGCGAGATCAAGGACCTGCGTGCCGGCATCGAGGACCTGCAGGCCCGCGAGCAGGAGCTGGAGTCGCGCCTGACCCAGCTTCGCGATCGTCTGCTCGCTGCCGAACAGCAGCGCGAGGATGCGCAGCGAACGCTCTACATGGCGCACCGCAGCGTGTCCGAACTGGCCGGCCAGCTGCAGAGCCAGCAGGGCCGCCTCGACTCCGCCCGCGGTCGCATCGAGAAAATCGACGCCGAACTTGCCCAACTTGGCGAGACGCTGGAGGCCGCCCGCGAGCAGTCGCGCGAAGCCCGACAGCGGCAGGAGGAAGCGGTGGCCCGGATGGGCGAGCTGGAGGACACCCGGCAGGCGCTGGACGCCGAGCGCCGGCAGCTTTCCGAAGCCCGCGACCAGGCCCGCAGCATGGCCCGTGAATCGCGCGACGCCGCCCACGCACTGGCCCTGACGCTGGAATCGCAGCGCGCGCAGGTCGCTTCGCTGGCGCAGGCACTTGACCGCATGGGCGGCCAGCGTGGCCAGCTCGATTCACGCCTGGGCGAACTGTCTGCGCAGCTCGCCGAGGGCGACGACCCGGTCGAGCAGCTCGATCAGCAGCGCCAGGCGGCACTGGAGCAGCGCGTACTCAGCGAACAGAAGCTGACCGCGGCCCGCACGGCATTGGACGGCATTGACAACGACCTGCGCCGCTTCGAGCAGGTCCGCCAGCAACGCGACGAACAGGCCCTGGCGCAGCGCGAGGGCATCGGCCAACGACGGCTCGACCAGCAGGCGCTGGTACTCAAGGCCGAGGCACTCGCCGAAGCCGTGGCCGAAGCCGGTTTCGTGCTGCAGGACGTGGTCAACACGCTCACTGACGAGATGGAGCCTGCGGTCTGGGAAAAGGCCGTCAATGACTTCGACGCCAAGCTGCGCAGGCTGGAACCGGTCAACCTGGCGGCGATCGCCGAACATGCCGAGGCGGCGCAGCGCAAGGAATACCTGGACGCGCAGGACACCGACCTGACCTCCGCGCTGGAGACGCTGGAGGACGCCATCCGTCGCATCGACAAGGAAACCCGCGGCCGCTTCAAGGACACCTTCGACCGGGTCAATTCGGGCGTGCAGCAGCTGTACCCAAGGCTGTTCGGCGGCGGCCATGCCTATCTCGAACTCACCGGCGAGGACCTGCTCGACACCGGCGTGGCGATCATGGCGCGCCCGCCCGGCAAGCGCGTGTCCAACATCTCGCTGCTGTCGGGCGGCGAGAAGGCGATGACGGCGGTGGCGCTGGTGTTCGCGATCTTCCAGCTCAACCCCGCACCGTTCTGCCTGCTCGACGAGGTGGATGCGCCGCTGGACGATGCCAACGTCGGCCGGCTCGCGGCGATGGTCAGCGAGATGAGCGAGCAGGTACAGTTCCTGTTCGTCACCCACAACAAGGCGACGATGGAAGTGGCGCAGCAGCTGTCGGGCGTGACCATGCGCGAGCCCGGCGTGAGCCGGCTGGTCTCGGTCGACCTGGCCGAGGCGACGCGCCTGGCCGGTGCGGCCTGACCACCGTCGAACGTCTGAGCGAGGAGTAGCCCAAAGATGTCGGACATGACCCTGTTGCGGATCGGAATCCTGCTGGCCGGCCTGGTGCTGATCGCCGCGATCGTGTTCTTCGGCCGGCCGCGTAAGCCGGGGCAGGGCAAGCGCGTGCCACGCGAAGCCGGTGCGCGCGACCAGCGCCGCGAACCGACCCTGGGCGAGCAGCTCGAAGGTGAACTGGGCGAGGATGGCCGCCCGGTCGGTGAAGCCACCACGCAAGCCGAGTTGGAGCTGTTCGACCGCACGCTGGATTCCGCCTCCGCCGGTTCCGCCAGCAGCGAACTCGGCCGCCGCGCCAGCGACGAGTTCGACAAGATCGTGACCCTGTACCTGGCCGCCCGTGCCGGTGAAAAACTGCACGGCCCGGATATCGTGGTCGCCGCCGAGAAGGCCGGCCTGGTCTACGGCCACATGGGCGTGTTCCACCGCCTGGTCGAGCACCACCCCGAACAGGGGCCGGTGTTCAGCGTCGCCAACATCGTCAAGCCCGGCAGCTTCGACATGGCCAACATCCAGGAGCTGGAAACCCCGGCGATCGCGTTCTTCCTGACCCTGCCGGCGCCGGTGCCGGCTTTGAACGCCTGGGAGACCATGCTGCCCACCGCCGAACGCATGGCCGAGCTGCTGGGCGGGCTGGTGCTGGACGAGCAGCGCAATACCCTGGGTCGGCAGCGCATCGGCCACATCCGCGAGGAGCTGCGTGCCTACGACCGCCAGCGTGAAGCCCCGCCGCTGACCAAACCGGGCCGCTGGTAGGAAGCCACCGCCGGCTTTTGTCCCACGGGACTCCCTGCGGTCGTAGGAGCGGCTTCAGCCGCGACCGTGGAACCGGTGCCGGCGGACCATCATCCGATCGCGGCTGAAGCCGCTCCTACAATGGCCCGCTCCATGGGCCAGCGACAGCCGGGCAACCCCTCGTGACCACCAACCCCGCCACCCGCATCGCCGAACTGCGTCGCCAGCTGGAGGACGCCAACCACCGCTACCACGTGCTCGACGATCCGGCGATCCCCGACGCCGAGTACGACCGGCTGCTGCGCGAACTGGACGAACTCGAAGCCGCCCACCCCGAGTTGCTGACGCCGGACTCCCCGACCCAGCGCGTGGGAGCGGCTCCTTCGGGTGCCTTCGACGAGGTGCGCCACGCGATCCCGATGTTGTCGCTGGGCAATGCCTTTGCCGACGAGGAGGTCGCGGACTTCGTGCGCCGCATCGAGCAGAAGCTCGATCGTCCGGACCCGGTGTTTTCGGCCGAGCCCAAGCTCGACGGCCTGGCCATCAGCCTGCGCTACGAAGCCGGCCGCTTCGTCCAGGGCGCCACCCGCGGCGACGGCGCCAGTGGCGAAGACGTCACCGCCAATCTTCGTACCGTCCGCGCGATCCCGCTGCAGTTGCGGGGCAGCGGTTGGCCGGACGTGCTGGAAGTGCGCGGCGAGGTCTACATGCCGCTGGAGGGCTTCCGCGCATACAACGAACGTGCGCTTGCCGAAGGCGGCAAGGTGCTGGCGAACCCCCGTAACGGCGCTGCGGGATCGCTGCGCCAGTTGGATCCGCGCGTCACCGCACGCCGGCCGCTCGCGTTCTACGCCTACGCCGTTGGGCTGGTCGAGGGTGGCGTGCTGCCGGACAGCCACTCGGCCACGCTCGCGCAGCTGCGCGAATGGGGACTGCCGGTGAGCGCGCAGAGCGAGGTGGTGCAAGGCCTGGAGGGACTGCTTGCCTACTACCGCCGCATCGGCGAATGCCGCGACCGCCTGCCGTTCGACATCGATGGCGTGGTCTACAAGCTCGACGACTACGAGGGCCAGCGCGAGATGGGTTTCGTGTCGCGCGCGCCGAGATGGGCGATCGCCCACAAGTTCCCGGCGCAGGAGCAGACCACCGTCGTCGAATCCATCGAGGTGAATGTCGGCCGCACCGGCGCGGTCACTCCGTGGGTGTTGATGCAGCCGGTGCACGTGGGCGGCGTCACGGTCACCCGGGCGACGTTGCACAACGCCGACCAGGTGGCACGGCTCGACGTGCGCGTCGGCGACACCGTGGTGGTGCGGCGTGCCGGCGACGTCATCCCCGAAGTGGTGCGGGTGCTGCCCGACCAGCGCCGGCCGGGGGCGCCGGAATGGCGCATGCCCGGCCACTGCCCCGTGTGCGGCTCGGAGATCGTGCGCGAGGAGGGCGCGGTCGTCTGGCGCTGCTCCGGCGAACTCACCTGCGCCTCGCAGCGCAAGGAGGCCATCGGGCACTTCGCCTCCCGCCGCGCCATGGATATCGAGGGCCTGGGAGAACGTTTCATCGCCGCACTGTCCGACCTCGATTACGTGCACTCCCCGGCGGACCTCTACCGGCTCACGCTGGACGACCTGCTGGAGATGAAGCAACGCGCTGACGCCCCGAAGGAAGTCCCCTTGGGGGATGAACGGGACGGGTCCACGCCTGAAACCGCGAAGGCCGGCAAGATTGCCACGCGCTGGGCGGAGAACCTGATCGAGGCGATCGACCGGAGCCGCGCCACGACGCTGGAGCGGTTCCTCTACGCGCTGGGCATCCAGCATGTGGGCGAGTCGACGGCCAAGGCCCTGGCCTCGTGGTTTGGCGATCTGGAGCTGATCCGCCGGCTGCCGTGGCCGATGTTCAAGCGCGTGCCGGACATCGGTGGCGAGGTCGCACGGGCGATCGGCCATTTCCTCGACCAGCCCGGCAACCAGCAGGTGATCGACGACCTGCTCGCACGCGGCGTCACGATCACCGATGCCCACGCACCGTCCGCGAAGCTGCGCGAGGAACTCGGCATGGCGACGCTGCTGGTCGACCTGGAGATCCCGAAGATCACCCGGATCCGCGCGGAACAACTGGCCACCGCCTTCCCCGAAGGCGAGAAGCTGCTGACGGCACCCGAGCACGCGTTCGTCACTGCCGGACTGCCTGCGGACACTGCCTCGGCACTGACGGCGTGGCTGCAGGGTGCCGCGAACGCGAAGCTGCTGCTCGCTTCGTCCGAAGCGCTGGCGCGGCTGGAAGAGCGGATTCCGCGAGCCGAAGATGTCCGGGTCGGCCCGCTCGAGGGGCAGACCGTGGTGCTGACCGGCACCCTGGCCTCCATGACCCGCGACGACGCCAAGGCGCGGCTGGAAGCACTGGGGGCCAAGGCGGCCGGCAGTGTGTCCGGCAAGACCAGCTTCCTCGTTGCCGGCGAAGCCGCCGGGTCGAAACTGGCCAAGGCCGAGTCGCTGGGCGTGGATATCTGGGACGAGGCGCGCCTGCTGGCATTCCTGGCCCGACACGAATGACCGACCACGACACCACCCCTGTAGGAGCGGCTTCAGCCGCGACCGTGGACCCGGTACGCGCGGCCGATCATCCGATCGCGGCTGAAGCCGCTCCTACAACCGCACGGAACCCAGCAAAAACAACAGTCGGGAAGCGCCGATGACCACTGACTGGACGCCCTCCGCCAGCTTCGACGCCCTGCGCCTGCGCGCAGCGCTGAATGCGAGCATCCGCAGCTTCTTCGCGCAGCGGCACGTGACCGAGGTCGAAACCCCTGTGCTGTCGATGGCCGGGAACACCGAACCGAACATCGCGCCGTTCGCGCTGCAGTTCAGTGGTCGCACCGACGGAGCTCCGCGTACGCGCTGGCTGCGCACCTCGCCCGAATACCCGCTCAAGCGCCTGCTCGCCGCCGGCTTCGGCGATTGCTACGAGTTGGGCCGGGTGTTCCGTGACGGCGAGGCCGGCGGCCGCCACAACCCCGAGTTCACCATGCTCGAGTGGTATCGCCTGGGTTGGGACCACCGGCAACTGGTGGGCGAGACCGCGGAACTGATCAACCGTGCGCTGTCGCTGGTCGGGCGGCACGTGCCTCTGGTGCAGGTCAGCTACCGCGATCTCTACCACCACCGCCTCGGGCTCGATCCATTCCTGGCCCCGGACGAGGCGTTGCGCAATGCGCTGGGCGACGTCGCCATCGACCCGGAAGGGCTGGTGCGCGACGACTGGCTGGACCTGTTGATGACCCACCGCCTGCAGCCCGCCTTCGGAACCGATCACCTGCTGTCGGTGCACGACTGGCCGGCCACCCAGTGCGCGCTGGCCCGCCTGCGCGACGAACCGGACGGCACCACTGTCGCCGAGCGGTTCGAACTTTATCTTGGGCCGCTGGAGTTGGCCAACGGCTACCACGAGCTGGCGGACGCGGCCGAGCAGGGCGGGCGGTTCGATCGTGACCGGACCGTGCGCGAGCGCCGCGGCGACATCGTGCCGCCACGTGACGCGCGCCTGTTGGCGGCGCTCTCCGCGGGCCTGCCGGAGTGTGCCGGCGTAGCACTGGGTATCGATCGCCTGCTGATGGCGATGCTGGATACCGACCGTATTGCCGACGTGCTCGCATTCGACTTCGCCCGCAGCTAAAGGGACCGACCTTCTGTAGGAGCGACGTAAGTCGCGACCGGCCTCTCCGGAGCCCGGCGGTCGCGACTTACGTCGCTCCTACAAAACCGAGTGCTGCCCGATGCATCGCCTCGTCTAGAATCGGTGGATGACCGAGACCTTCGATTTCGACCGCTACGACCGCATCCGTCCCATCCGCTGGACCGGCGATGCGCTGGAACTGCTCGACCAGCGCAAGCTGCCGTTCGAGGTCGAGTACGTGCGCTGTCCCACCAGTGAATCGGTGGCCGAGGCGATCGGCGCGCTGACCGTCCGCGGGGCACCGGCGATCGGCATCGCCGCCGCCTGGGGCCTGGTGCTGGCGGCGCGGAACGTCGAGGCTGATGACGGTGTCGAAGCGGCCGCGTTGCTCGCGCCCGCGATCGCCCACCTGAACGCCGCCCGGCCGACGGCGGTCAACCTGGCGTGGGCGCTTGCGCGTATGCGCCGGGTGCTGCTGGCGGCGTCCTCGGATTGGCGGGATGTGCTGGAGCGCGAAGCGCGGTTGATCTCGGAAGAAGACCTTGCCGCCAACCGCCGGATGGGTGCCCTCGGTGCGGCCCTGATCGAGCCCGGCAGCAACGTCCTCACTCACTGCAACACCGGTTCGCTCGCCACGGCGGGGTTCGGCACCGCGCTGGGCGTGATCCGTGCGGGTGTCGCGCAAGGCCGCATCAACGAAGTGTTCGCGGGCGAGACGCGGCCCTGGCTCCAGGGCGCCCGCCTGACCGTGTGGGAACTGCAGCAGGACGGCATCGCACCGACGCTCATCGCCGATGCGGCGGCGTCCCACCTGATGAAGTCGGGCAAGGTGCAGTGGGTGGTGGTGGGCGCTGACCGCATCTGCGCCAACGGCGATACCGCCAACAAGATCGGCACCTACCAGCTCGCCATCGCCGCGCGGCACCATGGAGTGAAGTTCATGGTGGCCGCGCCGGCGTCGACAGTGGACATGGAGACGCCTTCGGGTGACTCGATCCACATCGAGGAGCGCGATCCGGGTGAGCTTTTCGGCATCGGCAGCGTGCGCACCGCGGCCATGGAGATCGGCGCCTGGAACCCGGTCTTCGACGTCACCCCGCACGATCTCATCGACGCGATCGTGACCGAGCGGGGCATCATCGAGCATCCGGATGAATCCGCAATGCGCGCCGCATTCGGCGGGTAATCCCCGGGTCGCGGTAAAACAACGATAAGTCCTTGATTCGGCGCGATATTCGGGGGCGCGTCAGCCCCTGTTTCGTGCTATCATTTCACGTCGTTTTCATCTGTCCGGCGCAGGCCGTGGCGGACCCGTGCAGGCCGCTGCTTGCGCGCCGGTCCCGTCCCTTGCCCCGGCGGTGTCGAACCTGCAAACAACGGAAGCCCGATGTCCGATCTCGCCAAGGAAATCATCCCGGTCAACCTCGAAGACGAGATGCGTCGCAGCTACCTCGATTACGCCATGAGCGTGATCGTGGGCCGCGCGCTCCCCGACGTGAGGGACGGACTCAAGCCGGTGCACCGCCGCGTGCTGTACGCGATGAACGAGCTGGGCGCCCACAGCAACAAGCCCTACTACAAATCCGCGCGAATCGTCGGTGACGTGATCGGTAAGTACCATCCGCACGGCGACCAGTCGGTGTACGACACCCTGGTGCGCATGGCGCAGCCGTTCTCGCTGCGCTACATGCTGGTGGACGGCCAGGGCAACTTCGGTTCGGTCGACGGCGACTCCGCCGCGGCCATGCGTTACACCGAAGCGCGAATGTCCAAGCTCACCCACGAGCTGATGGCGGACATCGACAAGGAAACCGTCGATTTCCAGCCGAACTACGACGAGAAGGAACTTGAGCCGTCGGTCATGCCGACGCGCGTGCCGAACCTGCTCATCAACGGCTCCGCCGGCATCGCGGTGGGCATGGCGACCAACATCCCGCCGCACAACCTGACCGAGATCGTCGATGCCACCATCGCGCTGATCGACGATCCGCAGATCAGCATCGACGGGCTGATGGAGTACGTGCCGGGCCCCGACTTCCCGACCGCCGGCATCATCAACGGCACCTCCGGCATCGTCAGCGCGTACCACACCGGCCGCGGCCGGGTGCGCATGCGCGCGCGGGCCGAGGTCGAGGTGGCCGACAATGGCCGCGAGGCGATTGCCGTCACCGAGATCCCGTACCAGGTGAACAAGGCACGGCTGATCGAGAAGATCGCCGAGCTGGTGAAGGAAAAGAAGATCGAAGGCATCAGCGAGCTGCGTGACGAGTCCGACAAGGACGGCATGCGCATCTACATCGAGGTCAAGCGCGGGGATTCGGCCGAAGTCGTGCTGAACAACCTCTACCAGCAGACCCAGATGGAATCGGTGTTCGGCATCAACATGGTGGCGCTGGTGGACGGCCGGCCGCAGTTGCTGAACATCAAGCAGGTGCTCGAGGCGTTCGTGCGCCATCGCCGCGAGGTCGTCACCCGCCGCACCATCTTCGACCTGCGCAAGGCGCGCCAGCGCGCCCACGTGCTGGAAGGCCTGACGGTCGCGCTGGCCAACATCGACGAGATGATCGAGCTGATCAAGACCTCGGCGAACCCGAACGAAGCCCGCGAGCGCATGCTCGGCAAGACCTGGGAGCCGGGGCTGGTGGGCGCGCTGCTGGAAGCTGCCGGCGCCGAAGCTTCGCGTCCGGAGGACCTGCCCAGGGGCGTGGGACTGGTGGACGGTCGTTACCAGCTCACCGAGCACCAGGCCCAGCAGATCCTGGAGATGCGCCTTCACCGCCTGACCGGGCTGGAGCAGGAAAAGCTCACCGACGAATACAAGCAGTTGCTGGACGTCATCCGGGGCCTGATCGAGATCCTGGAGGATCCTAACGTGCTGCTGGACGTCATCCGCACCGAGCTGCGCAACGTGCGCGAAGAGTTCGGCGACGAGCGTCGCAGCGAGATCCGGCAGAGCGAGGAAGACCTCGACATCCTCGACCTCATCGCGCCGGAGGATGTCGTCGTGACCCTGTCTCACTCCGGCTACGCCAAGCGCCAGCCGGTCAGCAGCTATCGGGCTCAAAAGCGCGGTGGCCGTGGTCGCAATGCCGCGAGCACCAAGGACGAGGATTTCATCGACAGCCTGTGGCTGGTCAACACCCACGACACGCTGCTGACGTTCACCAGCGCCGGGCGCGTGTTCTGGCTGCCGGTGCACCAGTTGCCCGATGCCGGTCCCAATGCACGCGGCAGGCCGATCATCAACTGGATCCCGCTCGAAGCCGGGGAGCAGGTCCAGGCCGTGGTGCCGGTGCGTGAGTACACCGAGGACCGGTACGTATTCTTCGCCACCCGCAAGGGAACGGTGAAGAAGACGCCACTGACCGAATACGCCTATCGCCTGCAGCGCGGCAAGATCGCGATCAAGCTGGACGAGGATGACGCGCTGGTCAACGTCGAAGTGACCAACGGCCAGTGCGACATCATGCTGTTCGCCAGCAATGGCAAGGCCGTGCGGTTCAGCGAAGAGGCCGTGCGCTCGATGGGCCGCACCGCCACCGGCGTCCGCGGCATCCGCCTGGGTGAGGGTGAGCACGTGGTGAGCCTGATCACCGTCGAGGGCGATGGCGACATCCTCACCGCCAGCCAGCGTGGTTACGGCAAGCGCACGCCGCTTGCGGAGTACCCGCGCAAGGGTCGCGGCACCCAGGGCGTGCTGGCGATCAAGACGAGCGAGCGCAACGGCCCGCTGGTGGGCGCCATCCAGCTCAGCGAGCACCATGAAGTGCTGTTGATCTCCGACGGCGGCACGCTGGTACGCACCCGCGCTTCGGAGATCTCGCAGGTCAGCCGGAACACCCAGGGCGTGACCCTGATGCGGCTGGCGCCGGACGAGAGCCTGCAGGCCGTCGAGCGCCTGGACGCTTCGCTGGACGACGACCTCGCGGACGAGGGCGAAGAGGAAGGCGGCGTGGCAGCGGATACGACGCCCGCCATCGTCCAGCAGGATGAGCAGGGTCCGGCCCCGGAGCCCGCGCAGTAGCCTGGACCGTCCGTCCACCGGAATTAAAAACGCCACCTTCGGGTGGCGTTCTTCTTGACCGACGGCCCATCGGCCGGCCGTCAGTCCAGTTGCGACAACACGTGTTCGGCCGAGGATACGCGGTATTCGCCCGGTGCCTCGACGTGCAACTGCCGGACCACGCCGTTCTCGGCGTACAGGGCGAAGCGCTTGGCGCGCGTGCCCATGCCATAGCTGCTGGCATCGATCTCCAGGCCAAGGGCGCGGGTGAACTCGGCATTGCCGTCGGCGAGCATCATCAGCCCGTCCGGCACTTCCTGGCTTTCACCCCAGGCCTGCATCACGAACGGGTCGTTGACGGACATGCAGGCGACGTCGATGCCCTTGTCGCGGAACTGCGGGTAGTGCTCGACGAAGCTGGGCAGGTGGCGCTCCGAGCAGGTCGGGGTGAAAGCCCCGGGCACGGCGAAGATGACGACCTTGCGGTCGCCGAACAGGCTCTTGGTATCGACGGTTTCAACGCCATCGCGGATGCGTTGCAGGGGTACTTCGGGCAGGGGGTCTCCGACCTGGATGCTCATTGGTTTCTCCTGTGGGAAGGCGCAGTCTAGGGGGCGCGGCTAAACTTTTCGTCAACGCGGCCGGCGAGTGCGTCTTGTACCTCCGCCACGCGCCCATACTTTTTTCCATCGCCATGTTCGATGGCTGGAAACAGCAGAGCCATGCCGCAAGGCCGGCATGATCGGAGCGACCTATGCAGTTCAAGGACTACTACGAAACGCTTGGCGTGGAGGCCAGCGCCGGCGACGCGGAGATCAAGACCGCCTACCGCCGCCTCGCGCGCAAGTTCCATCCCGACGTCAGCAAGGAGCCTGAGGCCGAAGAGAAATTCAAGGCCGTGAACGAGGCCTATGAAGCCCTGCGCGATCCGCAGAAGCGCAAGGCCTACGACCAGCTGCGTGCGCGTGGCTATCGCCCGGGCGACGATGTGCAGCCACCGCCGGGTGGGTTCGGTGATCCGGGGGCGGGCGGTGTCGACTTCGAGGAGATCTTCGCGGGGGGCGGTGCCGGCGGGGGGTTCAGCGACTTCTTCGAGACCCTGTTCGGCCGCGGGCGCGGAGGCCCTGCCGGGCCCGGCGGATTCGGGCCGCAGCCGGGCGCGCGCACCCGTGCCGACACCCGCGCCAAGTTGGCCATCCCGCTCGAGACCGTCTATTCCGGCGACACGGTGCGCATCGGTGTCGACGGCAAGACCTTGCAGGTCCGTGTTCCGAAGGGGATACGGGAAGGACAGGCCATCCGCCTTGCGGGGCAGGGCGCCACCGGCGGCGATCTGTTGCTGGAGATCGAATACGCGGCGCACCCCCGGTTCGAGGTTGATGGGCGCAACGTGATCCACGTGCTGCCGGTGGCGCCTTGGGAGGCGGCCCTGGGGGCGTCGATCAGTGTGCCGACGCTGGGTGGGCCGGTGGAGTTGAAGATCCCGGCCGGATCCGAGGCTGGACGCAAGCTTCGGCTGCGGGGGCGGGGGCTGCCGGGCAAGCCGGCCGATGGTGACCAGATCGTTGAGCTCGAGGTACTGGCGCCGACGCCACAGAACGACGCCCAGAAAAAGGCGTACGAGACGATGAAGGATGCATTCGGGGCTGGCTGGCGCCGTGCCTGACGCCGCCCGGGATCAGCCGGGCAGCAGTTGGCCGATGATCTCGGCCAGTTCGGCCTCGTTGAACGGCTTCGTGATGTAGGCTTTCGCGCCCTGGCGCATGCCCCAGACCCGGTCGGTGTCCTGGTCCTTGGTGGTCACCAGCACTACCGGGATATGGCGGGTGGTTTCCTCGCGGCAGATCGAGCGGGTGGCCTGGAACCCGTTGAGGTTGGGCATCACCACGTCCATCAGGATCAGGTCGGGAAGCTCGCGCTTGGCCGCTTCGACGCCCGCGGCACCGTCTTCGGCGGTCAGCGCCTCATGCCCGAGCTTGTCGACGATGCGTCGAATGCCCATGAGTTGCGACGGCGAATCGTCGACGATAAGGATACGCGCCATGTGTTTTCCCCAGGAGATCGGGATCGATTGTAGCGGCGCCGGGCGGCGCCGCAAATGTTTCAGACCCTGACCAGGGTCCTGCCGAGGGATCCGCCCGCCAGCATGCCGTTGAAAATCCCCGGGAGTTCGTCCAGCCCCGCCTCGCGGGTGCAGATGCGATCGAGGTGGGCGGGCTTCCAGTCGCTTGCGAGCCGGCGCCAGATTTCGTCACGGATGTCACGCGCGGTGCCGGCGGAGGCGACGCCCAGCAGGGAGACGCCACGGATGATGAACGGCATCACGGTGGCATCGAGTGCCGGGGAGGCCGCCAGGCCGGCGCTGGCGACGTTGCCATAGGGCGCCGTCTGCGCGAGCAGGCTGGTCAGCATCGGCCCGCCGACGTTGTCCAGGCCACCACCGAAGCGGGTCGATTCCATCGGGCGTGTGGTCGACAGCGCATCCCGGTCCAGTACCTGGCTGGCGCCGATCGATTTGAGGTAACCATGCTGGTCGGCCTTGCCGCTGATGGCATGCACTTCAAAGCCGGCGCGGCTGAAGATGTCCAGCGCCAGCGAACCGACTCCACCGGAGGCGCCCGTGACCGCGAGCGGGCCAAGCGCCGGTGACTGCCGGTTGTCCAGCAACCGGTAGAGCGCGAGCGCGGCGGTGAAGCCGGCCGTGCCCAGGATCATGGCTTCGCGCAGGTCGAGGCCGGCCGGCAGGGGCACCGCCCACTTGGCTTCCAGCCGCGCATATTCGCTGTAGCCGCCGTCGCGGGTTTCGCTCAGGCCACAACCGGTCACCACCACCGGGTCGCCTTCACGGAATCCGGGATCGCTCGACCTGACGACATGGCCGGCGACGTCGATGCCACCGACCAGCGGGAACCGGCGCAGGATCTTGCCCTTCCCGGTGCCGGCAAGGGCGTCCTTGAAGTTGACGGAGGAGTAGGCGGTCCTGATCACCACTTCCCCGGGAGAGAGGTCCTCCAGCGACACCTGCTCCAGGCCGCTGCGGTAGCCGGCGTCGTCGTTGTGGATCCGGAATGCGGTGAATCTCGCGGGTACGGTCATGTCGGCGCTCCTGCGTGGGGTATGGTCAACGCGTTGCGGCGTGCTTCTCGGCCAGCCACTTGGATGCTTCCGCCGGTGTGTAGTCACGCATCCAGCGCAGCATCGATTCCGGGTCGTCGCCGTGCCAGAGGTCGCGGCGCTGGTCGGCATGCAGGAAGCGCTCGCCGACCATCCGGTCCATCATCGCCACCAACGGTTCGAAGAAGCCTTGAACGTCCAGGAACGCGCACGGCTTGTCGCCGATCCCGAGCTGGCGCCAGGTGAGCATCTCGAACATCTCGTCGAGGGTGCCGAACCCACCTGGCAGGGCGATGAAGCCATCGGACAGGTCGAACATACGGCGCTTGCGTTCGTGCATGGTGGAGACGACCTCGAGCCGGGTGACACCGGCGTGGGCCACCTCAAGCTGCACCAGTTGCTCGGGAATGACACCGATCACTTCGCCGCCGGCCGCCAGCGCCGCGTCGGCCACCGTCCCCATCAGGCCGACCTTGCCCCCGCCGAACACGACGGCAATGCCGGCCTCGGCCAGCATCCGGCCGACACGGGCGGCGGTTTCGGTGTAGACCGGCCGGCTGCCGGGGTTGGAACCGCAATAGACGGCGACTGAACGCATCGGGTGTTTCCTCCGGGACAACGAACGACGGCGCACCGGGGTGCGCCGTCGTCGGTGGGGCCTCGTGGCGGATCAGTTCGCCTTGTGAATGGCCCGCTTGTCGACCGCCATGGCGGCGTCGTGGATGGCCTCCGACAGGGTCGGATGGGCGTGGCAGATGCGCGCCAGGTCGTCGGCCGAACCCTTGAACTCCATGGTCAGCACGCCTTCGTGGACCAGTTCGGAGACGCCGACGCCCACCAGGTGCAGGCCGAGTACGCGATCCGTCTCCGCGTGCGCGATGACCTTGACGAATCCGGCCGGCTCGCCCATTGCGACGGCACGACCGATCGCGGCGAACGGGAAGCTGCCGGTCTTGTACGGGGTACCTTCTTCCTTGAGCTGCTGTTCGGTCTGGCCGACCCAGGCGATCTCCGGTTCGGTGTAGATGACCCACGGCACGGTATCGAGGTTGACGTGGCCCGGCAGGCCGGCGATCAGCTCGGCCACGGCGATGCCTTCCTCGAAACCCTTGTGGGCCAGCATCGGGCCGCGCACGCAGTCGCCGACCGCCCAGACCCCATCGACGCCGGTGTGGCAGTGCTCGTCGACCTCGATGCGGCCACGGTCGTCCAGCTTCACGCCGGTGCCGTCCGCAAGCAGGCCTTTGCTCGCGGCCTTGCGACCAACGGCGACCAGCAGCTTGTCGACGACCATCGACTGCTCACCATCCTTGTCGGAATAGGTGAGGTGGACTTCCTTCGACTTGCCCTTGGACTTGACCTCGGCCTTGCTGACCTTGGCGCCCAGCTTGATGTCCAGACCCTGCTTCTTGAATTCCTTGGCGGCGGTCTTCGCGACCTCGGCGTCGGCGGTGGCCAGGAACTCCGGCATCGCCTCCAGGATGGTGACCTCGGCGCCCAGCCGCTTCCACACGCTGCCCAGCTCCAGTCCGATCACGCCGGCGCCGATCACGCCCAGGCGCTTGGGCACCTCGGTGAAGTCCAGCGCGCCGACGTTGTCGACGACGGTGTCACCGTCGAACTTCGCGAACGGCAGCTCGATCGAGTCCGAACCGGCGGCGATGACGACGTTGGTGCCCTTGAGCTCGACTTCGCTGCCGTCGTGCTGCTTGACCTTGACCACGTTGCCCTTGTGCAGGGTGCCGAAGCCGTAGAACGGGGAGACCTTGTTTGCCTTGAACAGCATCGCGATGCCGCCGGTGAACTGCTTCACGATCTTGTCCTTGCGCCCGACCATCTGGCCGACATCCATCTTCGCGTCCTTGAAGCTGATGCCGTGGTCGCCGAACAGGTGGCCCATGTTCCAGAACTGGCGCGAGGAGTCGAGCAGCGCCTTGGACGGGATGCAGCCCACGCGCAGGCAGGTGCCGCCCAAGGCCGGCTTGCCATCCTTGCCGAGCGCCGCGTCGATGCAGGCGGTCTTCAGGCCCAGCTGGGCGGCGCGGATCGCGGCGTGGTAGCCGGCGGGACCGGCACCGATCACGACGACGTCGAAGTTCTGCTGTTCGCTCATTTCAATGATCCTCTATTACATGCCCAGCAGCATGCGGTGCGGGTTCTCGAGCTGGTTCTTGATGTCGACCAGGAACAGCACCGCGTCCTTGCCGTCGATGATGCGGTGGTCGTAGCTCAGCGCGATGTACATCATCGGGGCAGCGACGACCTGGCCGTTCTCGACGATGGCGCGCTCCTTGATGGCATGCATGCCCAGGATGGCGGACTGCGGCGGATTGATGATCGGCGTGGAGAACAGCGAGCCGAAGGTGCCGCCATTGGTGATGGTGAAGGTGCCGCCCTGCAGGTCCTCGAGCTTCAGGCCACCCTCGCGCGCGGCGCGGGCGTAGCCGTCGATCGCCTGCTCGACCTCGGCAAAGCTCATCGACTCGGCATTGCGCAGCACCGGCGTGACCAGGCCCTTGTCGGTGGAGACCGCGATCGAGATGTCGGCGTAGCCGTGGTAGATGATGTCCTTCCCGTCGACCGAGGCGTTGACCAGCGGGTAACGCTGCAGCGCGTTGGCCGCAGCCTTGACGAAGAAGCTCATGAAGCCGAGCTTGATGCCGTAGGCCTTCTGGAACGCCTCGCCCTGAGCCTTGCGCATGTCCATGACGGCCTTCATGTTGACCTCGTTGGAGGAGGTCAGCATGGCGGTGGAGTTCTTGGACTCCATCAGGCGCTCGGCGATACGCGCGCGCATGCGGGTCATCGGCACGCGCTCTTCCGGGCGCGCCCCGCCAGCCTTGCCGGCGCCGGCGTTCTTCGCGTAGTTGAGCAGGTCTTCCTTGGTCACCGCGCCGCGACGGCCGGTGCCTTCGACATTGGACGGGTCGATGCCTTCCTTGTTGGCGGTGAACCGCGCACCCGGGGGAAGCTCGTCACCCTTGGAGGACCTGTCGCCCGACGAGGACTTCGAGGCCGGCTTCGGCGCCTCTTCCTTCTTCGGCTGGACCGGCTTGGCCTCGGCCGTGGCCGCTTCGTCGTTCTTCTTGTCGGCCTTCTTGCCGGCGTCGTTGCCACCCTTGTCGGACGCCGTGGCGCCGGCCTCGACGATCGCCAGCACCTGGTCGCTGGTCACGGTGTCGCCGGACTGGAACTTGATCTCCTTCAGCACGCCGTCCACGGGGGAGGGCACTTCGAGGACGACCTTGTCGGTCTCCAGGTCGACCAGGTTCTCGTCGCGGCTCACGGCATCGCCAGCCTTCTTGTGCCAGGTCGCGATGGTGGCGTCGGAAACGGATTCGGGCAGGACCGGAACTTTGATCTCGGTGCTCATGGGGCTGGCATCCTGGAAGAATTTGGGAGGTGGGGCGGGAGGGTCTGGGGGCGGGCCATCACTCGGGGCTTTCTTCGCCGCGTAGCGGATTGACCAGGGCATCGGCGACCAGTTGGGTCTGTTCGGCGACATGGTCGGCGAAATGCCCGGCGGCCGGTGAAGGCGAACGGGCGCGGCCCGCGTAGTGCAGTGTCTGCTTCGGCGCCAGGCAGGCCGTGAGGTGGTGCCTGATCTGGTACCACGCGCCCTGGTTCTGCGGCTCTTCCTGGCACCAGACCACGTCGGCCGCAGCGCTGTAACGCTTCAGCTCCTTCCTGAGTTGCTCGCGCGGGAACGGATAGAGCTGTTCCACTCGCAACACGGCGACGTCGCTGGCCTCGCGCTTGGCGATGTCCTCGACGAGGTCGTAGTAGACCTTGCCCGAACACAGCACCACGCGCTTGGCCTTCTTCACGTCCGCCTTCGGATCGGGGATCAGCTCCTGGAAGCCGCCGCCGGACAGCTCGTCCAGGCTGGAGACCGCCAGCTTGTGGCGCAACAGGGACTTCGGGGTCATCACCACCAGCGGCTTGCGGGTGGCCATGTGCATCTGCCGGCGGATCATGTGGTACGCCTGCGCCGGCGTGGTGGGCACGCAGACGATCATGTTGTCGAGCGCGCACAACTGCAGGAACCGCTCGAGCCTTGCCGAGCTGTGCTCCGGCCCCTGGCCTTCATAGCCGTGCGGCAGGAGCAGGACCAGGCCACACAGGCGGCCCCACTTGGCCTCCCCGGACGACAGGAACTGGTCGATCACCACCTGGGCGCCGTTGGCGAAGTCGCCGAACTGGGCTTCCCAGATGTCGAGCGTCATCGGATCGGCGGTGGAGTAGCCGTACTCGAACGCCATGACCGCTTCCTCGCTGAGCAGCGAGTCGATGATGGTCAGGTCGGTCGGGTTCTTCACCAGCTGCCGCAGTGGCAGGTAATAGTCGTCCGTGGCCTGGTCGTGCAGGATCGCGTGGCGGTGGAAGAAGGTGCCGCGACCGCTGTCCTGGCCGACCAGGCGCAGCTTGTATCCCTCGCTCAGCAGGCTTGCGTAGGCGAGGTTCTCGGCGAAGCCCCAGTCCCCCGGCAGCTCGCCGGCCGCCATCTTGCGGCGGTCGTCGTAGATCTTGCCGACCCGTGCGTGCAACTTGACCTCGTCGGGAATGGCATTGATCGCGGAAGCCAGCTCATCGAGTGTCCCGCGGCCAATCTTCGTATCGACCGGGTCCGACAGCTTGCCGGCGAGGAACTGCGACCAGTCGACGGTGAATTCGTCGGGCTTCACTTCGGCCATCTCGATGGCCACTTCGCCGGCGTCGAGCTTGTCGCGATACGCGTCCGACATCGCCTTGACTTCGTCGTCGGTCAGCGTGCCTTCCGCAACCAGCCGCTGCGCGTAGAGATCGCGCGGGGTCTTGTGCTTGCGGATGACCTGGTACATCAGCGGCTGGGTTGCTGCCGGTTCGTCGGCCTCGTTGTGGCCATGGCGGCGGTAGCAGACCAGGTCGATGACCACGTCCTTGCCGAAGGTGTTGCGGAAGTCCAGCGCCAGCTCGGCGCAGAACACGACGGCTTCCGGATCGTCGCCATTCACGTGCAGCACCGGTGCGCCGACCATCTTGGCCACGTCGGTGCAATACAGGATGGAGCGCGCGTCCTGGCGTTCGCTGGTGGTGAAGCCGACCTGGTTGTTGATGACGATGTGCACGGTGCCGCCGACGGCGAAGCCGCGCGCCTGCGACATCTGCAGCAGCTCCATCACCACGCCCTGGCCTGCAAAGGCCGCGTCGCCGTGCATCAGCACCGGCAGGACCTGCTTGCGACCCTCGTCGCCACGCCGCGTCTGGCGCGAACGCACCGAGCCGGCGACCACCGGGTCGACGATCTCGAGGTGGGACGGGTTGAACGCGAGCGCCAGGTGCACCGGACCGCCCGGTGTCGCGACGTCGGCGGAGAAACCCATGTGGTACTTGACGTCGCCGGTGTGGGCGAGGTCGTGGTGGATGTGCTCGAACTTGCCCTCGAACTCGTCGAACAGGTGCCGCGGCGGCTTGCCGAGCGTGTTGACCAGCACGTTGAGGCGGCCGCGGTGGGCCATGCCGATGACAACATCCTGCACGCCATGTTCGCCGGCGCGGCGGATGGTGGTGTCCATCAGCGGGATCAGCGCGTCGCCACCTTCGAGCGAGAAGCGCTTCTGGCCGACGTACTTGGTGCCGAGGTAGCGCTCCAGCCCCTCCGCGGCGGTCAGGCGCTCGAGGATGCGCTTCTTCTGGTCGCTGCTGCGGCCGTACTTGCCGCCGGCCTTCTCCAGGCGCTCGTAGATCCAGCGTCGCTGGCCGGCATCGGTGATGTGCATGAACTCGGCGCCGATCGAGCCGGTGTAGGTCGCCTTGAGCAGGGCGAGCAGGTCGCCGAGCTTCATGCGGTCATTGCCGCCGACGCCGCCGGTGCTGAATTCGGTGCCCAGGTCGTTGCCGGACAGGCCGTGGAAGCCCAGGTCCAGGTCCGGCGCCGATGGCATCTCCAGCAGGCCGAGCGGATCCAGGTTGGCGCCCAGGTGGCCGCGCGAACGGTAGGCGGTGATCAGCTTGCCGACGAAGCGCTCGCGCTCGTCTCCACCGCTGCCGCTGCCCTGGCCCGGGGCGACGCGTCCGGCGTGCCGGGCGGCTTCGATGATGGTGCCGATGACCGCCGAGTGCGGGACATCCCCCGCTTCGCGACCCTCCAGCCCATCGAAGTAGGACTTCCACTTCGGCCCGACGCTGTCGGGGTCGACCAGGTACTGCTCGTACAGGTCTTCGATATAGGCGGCGTTGGAGCCGAGCTGGGAGGACTGGGAGAAGTGCTTCAGGAGACTGTCCACGATGGCATCGGGAAACTCAAAGGGAGGGTTTGATGCCGGAACTGCCCGGTGGCGCGGCTATTCAGGCGACCAAGACCCCGAATTATGCCGGAGCGGGGAGGGCGCGGCCAGCGAAAGCGCGCGAAAAACACTGCGTTCCGCCCCGGAAGGCGAAAAAGTGCGACCACGGGTTCGCGCCCGTTCAGGCAGGCGACCCGTTGCCGGATCAGATCTGCAATGCGCGGTATTCGGTGATGGGGCGGGCGCGCTCCCATACCGGCTCGAAGGCGGATCGCAACTGGCGTGCCCGGGCAGGCGCGTCGAGCCGGGTCTCGCCGTCGAAGCGGTGGCCGAGCTTGCGGAAATAATGGCCGCCACGATCGTTCACGATGTAGGCGGAGGGATAGGCGCGGTCCACCGGTTCCTCCACCGCTCGGAAGGCGAACGCACTGGAGAGGCGCTGCCCCAGGGCGATCAACGGCGACAGTGCGCGTTGCGGGGTGGCCGGATCCTGCACCAGCAACCTGACCTCGCCACGGTCGATGGCGAAACGCCGCAGCGCAGCCACCACCTCCGGGACGTCGAGCAGGCCGGGATCGAGTTCGCGGCTGTAGATGTCGAGTTCCCGCCGGGCCAGTGCGATGACGCCCAGTGTCGCCGCGATGGCGGCGTCGCGGGTCTCCACCGGGTTCAGCGCGTCCGGCAGCAGCCGCATGGCCTGGTGCTCGATGCCCGCCTCGTCGAAACGCTCGCCCTCGGGAAGGAAGCCGTGGCGGGCGTAGAAGCCGATCGCGCTCGCCTGCGCATGCAGCGAGACCTCCAGCCAGCCAAGCTCTCTGGCTTTCGCCAGCAGCGCCTCGAGCAGGGCATCGCCGACACCGCGTCCTCGCCAATCGGCGAGCACGGCCATCCGGCCGATCGTGCGTTTCGGCGTGAGGCGGCCGGTTCCGATCGGCTGGCCGCCAGCATCGCGCGCGATGAAGTGGTGGCACAGCGGGTCGAGCTCGTCCCACTCCATCTCCTGCGGGACCTTCTGTTCCTGCACGAATACCGTCTCGCGCACCTGGCGCAGTTCGGGCAGGCCGCTTTCGTATTCGACTGCGCTGATGGTGAAGCCTGGCGTGGTGCCCATTGAATCCCTCCCGTTGCAGGCTGCGTGGCAGTTACCCGCCGCCCTCTGCGTCCCCGTCCGCGGCACCGGCCGCGCCCGTCGACAGATGGTAGTGCCCACGGCGGAGCAGGTCGTAGACCTGGTCGCGGCCGCTTTCGGACAGTCGGCCGTAGTCTCCGCCGTCCAGGGTTGGAGCATTTGCCAGGCGCCGTGCGTCGCGCAGTGCCAGCGGATACTCCTGCCCGTTGACGTAAAGACGGGCGCCGCGGCCGGAGCGACGCCAGGCCATGCGGGAGTACGGGTGCCGCTGCAGGCGCCCGCCCTGCTGGAGCTCCCATTCGACCTCGATGCGGGAAAGCGGCGGAGTGCCGGTGGCATCCTCCGGTGCCATCACCTCCCCGGCGTTCCGGTAGAGCGTGATGAAACGGCCGAACCAGTCGCCCAGGCGCTCGGGGTCGTCCATGCGCAGCAGGTCCAGCGCTTCGGTTACCCGGGCCATGGCCGCAGGATCGATTTCGGCAGGGTCCGCCGCGGGCGAAAGGTCGGGATCGCGGTAGCGAAGCGATTCGTCGGCATCGGCCGCCAGCGTGTCGACCAGGTCGCCCAGCAGCTCCGCCGCCGAAGGCGCGCGCATGCCTACCGAAAAGGTGAGGCAGGCATCCTCGGCGACGCCGTGGTGGGGCACGCCCGGTGGCAGGTAGAGCATGTCGCCGGGCCCGAGCACCCAGTCATGGGTCGGCGTGAAATCTTTCAGCAGCTTGAGTTCGACATCGTCGCGGAACTCCAGCGGCGGCGACGGGCCGTCATCGATCTGCCAGCGGCGCCGGCCCACGCCCTGCAGCAGGAAGACGTCGTACTGATCGACATGGGCGCCCACCGAGCCACCGGGCGCGGCGAACGACACCATGACGTCGTCGATCCGCCAGCGGGGCAGGAAGTCGAACCGGTCGAGTATCGCGGCGACATCCGCGTCCCACTTGTCGACGTCCTGTACCAGCAGGGTCCAGTCGTGGTCGGGCATGCCCGGGAACATCTCCTCCGGGAATGGCCCCTGCCGGACCATCCACCGGTCCGCGGCCGGCTCATGGGCGACGATGCGCGAGAGGGTGCCTTCCTCGCAGGCCAGTCCCGCCAGGTCCTCCGGTTCGAGTGGTGACTGGAAGCCGGGGAATGGGTTGCGGATCAGCAGCGGGCGCTTCTGCCAGTAATCGCGAAGGAAGTCGGCCGCGGGCATGCCCAGCGGCCTGTCGGCCGAGCCCTCGACCTCCGTCGGCAGGGTGGGGGACGGCCGGCGCCTGCGCGGAGTCATCGTCAGATGCCGCGGGCGAGTGCTTCGGCCTTGCCTGTGTAGCTGCCCGGCGTCATCGCCAGCAGCCGCTGCCGGGCGTCGGCGGGCAGGTCCAGGCTTTCGATGAAGGTCCGCATCGACTGTTCGTTGATGCCCTGGCCGCGGGTCAGCGCCTTGAGTTGTTCGTACGGGTTAGGCAATCCATGACGGCGCATGACCGTCTGCACGGCCTCCGCCAGCACTTCCCACGACGCGTCGAGATCGGCCGCCAACCGCTCCGGATTCACCGAGAGCTTGCCCAGCCCGCGCAGCAGGGCGTCGTAGCCGATCAGCGCGTGGCCGAACGCGGTGCCCAAGGCGCGCAGCACCGTCGAGTCGGTCAGGTCGCGCTGCCAGCGGCTGATCGGGAGCTTGCTGGCGAAGTGCCCGAACAGCGCGTTGGCGATGCCGAAGTTGCCCTCGGCGTTCTCGAAATCGATCGGATTGACCTTGTGCGGCATGGTCGAGCTGCCGACCTCGCCGGCCTTGACCGCCTGCTTGAAGTAGCCCAGCGAGATGTAGCCCCAGATGTCGCGGCACAGGTCGATCGCCACGGTATCGATGCGTGCCTGTGCGTCACACACTTCGGCGATGCCGTCGTGCGGCTCGATCTGGGTGGTGTAGGGCTGCCAGTCCAGTCCGAGCGACTCGACGAAGCGGCGGGAGAATCCGGCCCAGTCGATGTCGGGGTAGGCCGCCATGTGCGCGTTGTAGTTGCCCACGGCGCCATTGATCTTGCCGGGCATCGGCGCGGCGGCGAAGGTCTCGCGCTGGCGACGAAGCCGGGCTACGACGTTGGCCAGCTCCTTGCCCACGGTGGTGGGGGAGGCGGTCTGGCCGTGGGTGCGCGACAGCATCGGCAGCGCCGCGTGTTCCCGCGCCATGCCGGCCAGCACGTCGATCAGCTGCTCCAGGCGTGGCAGCAGGACCTCGCGGCGGGCCTGGCTGAGCATCAACGAATAGCTCAGGTTATTGATGTCCTCGGAGGTGCAGGCGAAGTGCACGAACTCCAGCGCGGGGCCAAGCTCTGCGTCATCCTTGAGGCGCTCCTTGATCAGGTACTCCACCGCCTTGACGTCGTGGTTGGTGGTGCGCTCGATCTCCTTGACCCGGGCGGCGTCCTCCACCGACAGGCCGTCGGCCAACGCACGCAGACGTGAAACCGCTGCATCGGAGAACGGCGCCAGCTCCTCGATGCCCGGCTCGGCGGCCAGCGCCAGCAGCCACTCGACTTCGACCTTCACCCGGGCCTTGATCAGCCCGAACTCCGAGAAGATCGGTCGCAGCGCATCGACCTTGGCGGCATAGCGGCCATCGAGCGGGGACAGGGCGAGCAGCTGGTAATCGGCGTTGGCGGGCATCGTGGCGGGGCGTGGGGAGCGGCCGGCCATTCTAGCGCGGCGGCACTGCCGGGCGACGGCGTGCGTTGCCGACGCGGGGTTGGCCTACGCGGGTTTGTAGGAGCGGCTTCAGCCGCGATCGGGAATCATCTGCGCGTTCCGGTTTCCGATCGCGGCTGAAGCCGCTCCTACGGAAGCGTGGAATGCACGGCATGAGGTGCGACGGCCGGCTCATCCGGTCGGGGGTATCCTCGGCCCCGCAGACATACGGAGGGCACCATGGCCAAGAGCGACTATCGGACCGAACACGACAGCATGGGCGAGCTGCAAGTGCCTATCGATGCGCTGTGGGGGGCACAGACCCAGCGCGCCGTGCAGAACTTCCCGGTGTCCGGACGACCAATGCCCCGCGGCTTCATCCGGGCGCTGGGACTGGTGAAGGCGGCCGCGGCGGAGGTCAACGGCAACCTGGCGCTGCTGCCGAAGAACCGCTCGGCCGCGATCCGCAAGGCCGCGCTGGCGGTGGCAGCTGGCGAGCACGATGCGCAGTTCCCGGTGGACATCTTCCAGACCGGCTCGGGCACCTCGAGCAACATGAATGCCAACGAGGTGATCGCTGCCTTGGCCAGCGGCGCCATCCGAGGCAAGGCGAAGGTCCATCCGAACGATGACGTCAACCTCGGCCAAAGCTCCAATGATGTGGTGCCGACCGCACTGCGGGTGTCGGCCCAGCTCGCCGTGGTCGAGGATCTGCTTCCGGCGATCAAGCACCTGCGGCGCACGATCGAGCGCCGGGGGCGCGCTTTCGGGAAGGTCGCCAAGACCGGTCGCACCCACTTGATGGATGCGATGCCGCTGACCTTCGCGCAGGAGTTCGGGGCATGGGCGTCGCAGCTTGCGTCGGCACAGGCACGCGTCGAGGACAGTCTGAAGCGCTTGCGGCGCCTGCCCATCGGCGGCACCGCGATCGGCACGGGCATCAATGCTGATCCGCGATTCGGTAGCGCGATGGCACGGGCGTTGTCGAAGCTGTCGGGAACCCGGTTCGAATCGGCGGAGGACAAGTTCGAGGGGCTGGCATCGCAGGACGATGCGGTCGAGCTGTCGGGCCAGCTCAACACGCTTGCGGTCGCACTGATGAAGATCTCCAACGACCTGCGCTGGATGAACTCCGGGCCGCTGGCCGGGCTGGGCGAAGTCGAACTGCCGGCCCTGCAGCCGGGCAGCTCGATCATGCCGGGCAAGGTCAACCCGGTGGTGCCGGAGGCGACCTGCATGGTCTGCGCCCAGGTGATGGGGCACCACACCGCGATTACCGTGGCCGGCCAGAGCGGGAACTTCCAGCTCAACGTGATGCTTCCGCTGATCGCGTCCAACCTGCTGGATTCGATCGGGCTGTTGTCCAACAGCATGCGGTTGCTGGCGGACAGCACGATCGACGGGCTGAAGGTGCGCCGGGACAAGGTGGCCGAAGCGCTGGACCGCAACCCGATCCTGGTGACCGCCCTGAACCCGGTGATCGGCTACGAAAAGGCCGCTGCAATCGCCAAGCAGGCCTACAGGGAGGGGCGGCCGGTGCTGGAAGTGGCGATGGAATCCACCGGCATGCCCGAAAAGGACCTCCGCCGGCTGCTGGATCCCACCGCGTTGACCCGCGGCGGCATCCAGCAGTGAAGTCCGGTCAGTTCATTTCGACGTGGCAATCATCGACGTCGCTCTGGGTCATGCTCGCATAGGGCGCGAACTCCGGTACCGCGGCGGCTGCGGCCTGTTGCGCCGCCAGCAGGGCGGGAAGGCGCTCGCAGAGCACCTTGGCGGAGGCGGCGATGCCGGCCGCTTCTTCCTCGATGCGCGCTTCCATCTCGTCCATGTTTCCGTTCAGAAGCCCCTTGGCGACGTTGCCGAGCACGTCGCCGGCCATGCCGGCCGCTTCCATCCCGATGTCGGCGCCGGCCATGGCGACCTCGGCGATGCGCTTGCGGTAGTCGAGCATCAACGCCCGCTGCTGCGCATCCAGCGCGACTTCCTTGCCGTCGATCAGCAGGCGCCCGTCAGGCGTGAGTTCCGCATCCGGCGCCTTCTTGTCGTCGCTCGACAGCGAGATGTTCTCGTTCTCCAGCTCGTGCTTGATCTCCTTGGAAGCTTCTTCCATGCGGGTGCCGATGGTGTCGCCGGCCTCCTGCAAGGCAGCGGCGGGTTGCTCGGTCGCACCGCAGGCGGTGAGCCAGGACACACTGCAGGCCAGCAGCAGCGCGAGGGTGGGGATGTGATGGTTCTTCATGTGGGTTGCCTGTTAAATGGATAGGGCTGGATGAAGTTCAGTGGCCGCGCGGGAGGTCGACCGATCCGGCAACGCCGTCATGATCGACGTCACCGCTGCCGATGCTGCGTACCGTCAACGCGCCGCCGACGTTTTCTACCTGCAGGTCGCCGGAGCCGATGGAGCCGACTTCCACGCTGCCGCCGACCTGCACGAGCGCGACGTCGCCCGAACCGATGGAGCCGACCCGTACGTCGCCTTCGACCGTCCGTGCCTCGAGGTCGCCCGACCCGACCGCGCCGACTTCCAGCGACGCCATCCGCTCGAGCTCGATATCCCCGGACCCGACCGTGGCTTCCACCGCGCCGGCGATCTGTCGTGCCTCCAGGTCACCGGAGCCAACCCGGGCTTCCAGGCTGCCCACGCCCGATACCACCGCATCACCGGAGCCGACCCTGACGTCCACGTCGAGGGCCCGGGGGATCGATCCTTCCAGCTCGAGATGGGCGTAGCGGTTGCCGAAGAGGCTGAAGCCACCGCGCTCCCTGCTCTCGAGGCTGACGACCAGGTGGTCGCCGTCCTTCTGCTGGGTGACGGTGAGCGTCTCGAGCAACGCTTCGGTGCCTGCACAGGCGCGGCCCTGCAGCCTGCCGCCGCGAGCGTCGCGGCCGGTCAGCTCAAGGTCGTGCTGCCGGACTTCGAAGGTCACCTTCCGTACACCTTCCAGGTCGAGCTCGAGGTCGTAGGGGGTGGAGTGCTTGCAGGGGCTCTGCGCCATCGCCGCGAACGGCAGGGACATCAGGCAGACAAGGAGTGTCTTGCGCATCGGGATCACCTCTGGTGTCTGGAGAGTGTGCGGGCCGGCCAGGGACAGCCGGCCCGCGGTGGTACTCAGCCGTCGTCGCGCCAGCGGCGCAGCCGGATCGCCGCGAAGATCATCAGCGCACCGGCCACCGCACCCACCCAGAGTTCGGGCATCGCCAGGCTCGAGAGCTGTCCTGCCGGGGACATGTTGGCGAAGAGCGCATCGAGTCCTTCGGCGCTTTCCAGCCCGGCGTTGTCCCGGTACAGCAGGTCGGAACCGGGCACGGTGCCGAGCAGCATGCGGGCGACCACGTGGATCCAGAACCAGGAGGTGGCGAGGTCGAACAGCTGCATCAGGTCGAACCAGGCGACGAAGATGCCGGCGAACAGCGGCACCATGATGGCCCAGAGGAAGGGCTTGCTGCGGGCCCACGCCGAGCACAACAGCAGCCAGCCGACGGTGGGAAGGGCCCAGAGCGCATAGACCGGGATCCACGCCAGGTGCGAAGCCGCGACCGCCAGCGGGCTGGCAGGACCCCACAGCAGTGTCAGCGGGTTGCCGCCGTAGGCGAGCACGACCACGCTGATGATTAGCAGGAACCCGAACATCGTGGCGACCGTCGCGGCCACCGCGATGACCGGGGCCACCACCACCGCACTGACGACCTTCGACAGGACGGTCTGGCTGTCCGACAGCGGCAGCGACTTCCAGAACAGCACGCTGCGGTCCTTGCGGTCGTCGTACAGGGCGCCGAGGCAGTAGAAGAAGACCACGAAGGACATGACGATGAACGGCCAGGACGAGCTGAGGATCAGCGTCAGGTCGATGCCCTGGGCGAACTGGGCCATCTCCGTGGCGTCCATCTTGCTGGTCAGGCTGCCCAGGTCGAGGCCGTTGATGTTGACGCCGTCGACTTCGAGCTCGTCGGCAACCCCGGACCTGTGGGCGGCGACAAGGCCGACAACGATCGCCATCGCGCTCAGCAGCAGGGAAATGCCGCCGGCGATCAACGGGGCCCAGAGGAAGCCGCCCTTGTGCTCCCAGAACTCCCTCTTGAGCAGCAGCTTGAACTTGTGCGTGGCGTGCGGTGCCGTGGCCGGCGCCCGCGGTGCAGTGGCGTTTTCGACGACAGCGTTCATGCGTAGGTCCCCTTCATGGTGGCGACGAACAGGTCCGCGAGCCCCGGCGTGCGGGTCTCCCCGAGCTGGGTCAGCTGCCCGCGCGGTACCCCGTCGAACAGCATCACGGTCTTTCCGAACGGCAGGCTGCGTTCGTCCAGCGGCTTCAGTGCGCGGGCGTTGTCGGCCTGGTCGGCGTTGACCAGCACCTCCGTGAAACGCTCGCCCACGGCGTCCATCTCGCTGTTCAGCACGATCTTCCCGTCGCGGATGAACATCACGTCGGTGAGGATGTGCTCGACCTCCTCGACCTGGTGCGTGGTGATCAGGATGGTCTTGTTCTCGTCGAAGTAGTCCTCCAGCAGGCGCTGGTAGAACTGCTTGCGGTAGAGGATGTCCAGGCCGAGCGTGGGCTCGTCCAGTACCAGCAGGCGGGCGTCGATGGCCATCACCAGCGCCAGGTGCAGCTGCACGATCATGCCCTTGGAGAGCTCGCGCACCCGCATCCGGGGCTTCAGCTGGGTGCCGGCCAGGAAACGCTGGCAACGGGCCCGGTCGAAGCGGGGATGGACGCCGGCGACGAATTCGATGGCTTCCTCTACCCGGATCCAGCGCGGCAGTACCGCCACGTCGGCGATGAAGCAGACTTCCTGCATCAGTTCGTCGCGCTCGGTACGGGGGTCGCGGCCCAGCACGCTCATCCGCCCTTCGAACGGGATCAGGCCCAGCATGGCCTTCAGCGCGGTGGTCTTGCCGGCGCCGTTGGGGCCGATCAGGCCGACGATGCGCCCGGTCGGTATGTCGAAGGCAGTGTCGTCCAGCGCGACCTTGTTCTTGTAGGCCTTGCGCAGGTTGCGCGCGCTGACCACGACGTCGGAAGTGGTTGAAACAGAAGGGTTGGCGGCGTTCATTGCGCACCCGCCTTGGCCGGCGCCAGCAGCTCTTCGGCCGTCAGGCCCAGGCGCATGATGCGCTCCAGCACCAGTGGCCACTCTTCGGTGAGGAAGCGTTCGCGCTCGTTGACGAGCAGTTTCCTTGCGGCTTCTTCGGTGACGTACATGCCAAGCCCCCTGCGTTTTTCTACGAGAGCCTCGTCCGCCAACTCCTGGTAGGCGCGCGAGACAGTGATCGGATTGAGCTGGTACTCGGCCGCGACCTGCCTGACGGAGGGCAGGGCGTCGCCGGGTTTGAGCACGCCGTCGAGCATCATTGCGACGACACGTTCCTTCAGCTGGCGGTAGATGGGAGCGCCGTCGCTCCACTGGATAGCGGTCATGGGTCAACCCCGCGGGACAAAGGAGAAATAAGGCATGACAAGGATTTGCCTCTGGTTTGGCGCGTTCGTCCTTGTGGAGCGCGATGGAGCGTTTTCGGTGGCGTCCTCGATGCCCGAGGCGGCGGTTTCCAGGGCGGCGGCCAGCGCGGAGGTCCCGGCCAGTTCGTCGCCCGGGGTGGGGACCGCCGGTGCAGCAACGATCAGGCCGACCACCAGCAGAGCGCCGCTGGCCAGCAAGGCGGAGAGCGTGTTGTGGAGCTTGCGGTTCATGAGGGGGTCCTGTTCGTTGGTAGACCGGTGTTGTATGTAACTATAACACCTAGACAGCCCCCGTCAACTCCCCCGTATCCCAACTGAAGTCATACTCGCCGTCCCATCCTTGCGGGCCCTGTCCATGAACCTGTTCGGCGCACCTGCTTTCTTCCTGGCGTGTTCCCTGGCGATCTCCGGCACGGCGGCAGCCAGTGACGGCCTGCTGGACCACTCTTTCCGCCCGCTTGCAGGAAAAGATCCCGTCGACCTGGCCCAGGTGCACGGCGGCAAGGTCCTGCTCTTCGTCAATACCGCCAGCAAATGCGGCTTCACGCCGCAGTTCGAGGGGCTGGAGGCGTTGCATGCCAAGTACGGCCCCAGCGGGTTCGCGGTCCTGGGTTTCCCCTCGGGAGATTTCAAGGAACAGGAGTTCGAGGACGAGGACGAGATCCGGGAGTTCTGCACGCTCACCTACGGCGTGCGGTTCCCGATGTTCGAGAAGGTGTACGTGGTCGGAGCCGAAGCGACGCCGCTGTACCGGCAGTTGGCCGAAGCGGCGGGCGAAGCGCCGGCCTGGAACTTCCACAAGTACCTCGTAGGCCGCGATGGCCGGCTGGTGGCCAGCTTCGGCAGCCGCACCGAGCCTTCCGACAAGGCCCTGGTCGACGCCATCGAGAAAGCCCTGCAGGCGCCGACACCGCGTCCCTGAACCCGATGGAGGGCAATCGCGCCGCGGGCGTTGCCGGTGGCGCGCGCGGCCGCGACAATGGGCCTCTTTGCGCCGTGCCTGCGGCGGCAACCCATGGAGCTACACAATGAAGGTTCTTGTCCGCGGCCTGGCCGCGCTGTTCGTCGCCGCCACCCTGCTGGCGGTGGCTCCCCCTGCCGCTGCGCAGGGCAACCCGGCCCTCGCCAGCGAAACCGACCGCATCAGCTACATGGTCGGCCACGACGTCGCCCGTTCGATCGAGCCGGCGGCGCCGGACATCGACTTGGCGGCCTTTGAGGAGGCGATCCGCAACGCCCTGGACGGCGGCAAGCCGTTGATCGCCGAGGCCGACGTCCAATCCACCGGGCAGGCGCTGATGATGCGCGTCGCGTCCCGGGCTGGCCGTGCACCCGCCGGCGCCGAGGTTCCCGAAGTGGATCGTCGCAAGGCCGGACACCTTGTTGGCGCTGATGTCGGCCGCTCCCTGGTCCCGATGAAGGCCGATCTTTCCGTGCCGCCGCTGCTGCGCGGGCTGCGGGACACCTTCGAGGGCGGTGAGCTGGCGATGGCGCAGGCCGAGCTGGATGCGACGCGGGAGGCTTTCACACGCAAGATGCAGGCAGGCATGCAGCAGCGGATGCAGGCGATGGGCGAGGAGAACCGCGCGGAAGGCGAAGCCTTCCTGGCCGAGAACCGTCAGCAGAAGGGCGTCTTCACCACGGGTTCGGGGCTGCAGTACATGGTCCTGCGTCAGGGATCGGGCCCGCGTCCGTCGCCGCGCGACCGCGTGCGCGTGAACTACGAGGGCACGCTGCAGGACGGGACCGTGTTCGACAGTTCCTACGAGCGTGGCGAAGCCGCGGAGTTCGGGCTGGGCGATGTCATCCCCGGATGGACCGAGGGGCTGACCCTGATGCCGGTCGGCGCCAAGTACCGGTTCTGGATTCCCGGGGAACTGGCCTACGGTTCGCGCGGCGCCCCGGGTGGCCAGATCGGCCCGAACCAGATGCTGATCTTCGATGTCGAGTTGCAGGCCATCGTCGATTGATCCACCCGTTTTTCTTGCACCCTGCCCCGGACCGGGGCAGGGTGGCCGGCCCGCTATCCTTTCCCCCGAGGAGTCCAACCCGATGACGAATTCCCCCACCTACAGCACCCGCCGGGCGGCATTGCCCGTTGCCATGGCCACGCTCGTCCTGGCGCTCGCCGCCTGCCAGCCGGACGGTGGCGAGGAAGCCGCGACGGCACCCGCGGCCGATGCTGCCCCGGGCACGGTGCAGGTGGACGCGTTGCCGACCGAGAAGCAACAGGTCAGCTACATGATCGGTCGCGACATGGCGCGCTCCCTCGAAGAGGTGAAGGACGACATCGACGTCGACACCCTGGCCGATGCCATCCGCAGCGGCCTGGAGGGCGAGGAGTCGCTGCTCACCGATGAGCAGACCGAACAGGTGCGTACGGCGTTCGCCGAGCGGGTCCGCAACGAACGGGTCGCCGAGATGCAGGAAAAGGCGAGGGTGAACAAGGAAGAGGGTGCGGCATTCCTGGCGGCCAATGCGGCCAAGCCGGACGTGCAGACCACCGATTCCGGCCTCCAGTACCAGGTGCTGACCCAGGGCGATGGTCCGCGGCCGGCCGCCGATGACGTCGTACGCGTGCATTACACCGGCACGTTGCTGGACGGCGAGAAGTTCGACAGCTCCCATGACCGCGGGGAGCCGACCGAGATCCCGCTCGACCAGGTGGTGCCCGGCTGGCAGGAGGGCATCACGCTGATGCCGGTCGGCAGCACGTACCGGTTCTGGATTCCCGGCGAACTGGGTTATGGCGAAGCGGGTACCCCGGGTGGCCCGATCGGCCCGAACGAGGTGCTCGTGTTCGAGGTGGAGCTGCAGGACATCGTCGAGGCGCCGGCCCGGTGAAGCGGCCGCTGACGACGTAGATGGCCGGCACTCCGATGGACACTGATATCGAAGCGCGGTTGGTCGACCTGGAGACGCGATTGGCGTTCCAGGAGCACACCATCGGCGAACTCAGCGATGCGCTGGCGCAGGCCCGCGACGAAGAGGCACGCAATGCATTGTTGATGCATCGCGTGGTCGAAGAACTGAAACAGATGCGCGCCACCATGGCGGCGGGAGCGGTTTCGGCCGATCCCGCCAGCGAACCCCCTCCGCCCCATTACTGACAAGGGCGCAGTGCCCGCTGCGCGACCTGGCGAACAACGACATGACCGACTCCCTCCGCGACCAGCTGCTCGGCCTCGGGTTCAAGGCCGCTCCGGCCCCCAAGCGCAACGATCCGCCCCGGCGTGGTGGCAGGCACGATGCCAAGGCGGGGCAGAAGTCCAACGCCCCGGCGCCGGGGCGGAATGCCCGGGCGGGAGCTCCCCACAAGGGTGGCCACAGACAGGGCGCGCAGGGCACGGGACGCGGCAAGCCGCGCTCGCAGGAGGACATCGATCTCGCCAAGGCCTACGCGATCCGCGCGCAACGCGAGAAGGAGGAGCGGATCCGGGCCGAGCAGGCCAAGCAGGAGGAGGCGCGCAAGCGTCGCGAAGCGCGTACACGCCTCGCGGAGCTGGTGAAGGGCAAGGCGCTGAACGTCGAAGAGGCCGATATCGCGCGCCACTTCCCTTACGGTGGCAAGATCAAACGCGTCTACGTCACCGCCGACCAGCTCAAGGCGCTCAATGCGGGCGAGCTGGGCGTGCTGCAGATGGATGGGCGCTATCTGCTGGTCACGGCGGCGCTGCTGGCTGAAGCAGAACAGGTATTCGCGCCCGCGGTGGCGCTGAAGGTCGATCCCGACGCGCCCGCCGAGGACGATCCCTATGCCGATCCCAAGTACCAGGTGCCCGACGACCTGGTGTGGTGACGGTATCCGGGCCGACCTGGCTTTGTTCCCCAGGGGGACTTCCGTCGGGGCGTAGGAGCGGCTTCAGCCGCGATGTGGAATTGTCCGCCTGCGTCATCGCCCGATCGCGGCTGAAGCCGCTCCTACAGGGGCGGGGCGCCGCCTGCAGCCCGTCGACTACTCCGGGTCGTAGTCCAGGTTCGACGCCAGCCAGCGCTCGGCCTGCGCCAGCGGCACGCCCTTGCGCCGTGCGTAATCGGCCGCCTGCTCCTTGGAGACCCGGCCGACCACGAAGTATTGGCTGCCGGGGTGGCTGAAGTAGTAGCCGGATACGGCCGCCGCAGGCGTCATCGCGAAGCTTTCGGTCAATTGCATGCCGGCGTTGGCCGGTGCGTCGAGCATCCGGAACAGCGTGGCCTTCTCGCTGTGCTCCGGGCAGGCCGGATAGCCGGGGGCCGGCCGGATGCCGCGGTACTTCTCCGCGATGAGGTCCTCGGTGCCGAGTGATTCGTCCGCGGCGTAGCCCCAGAACTCCTTGCGCACGCGCTGGTGCAGGCGTTCGGCCAGGGTCTCTGCCAAACGGTCGGCCAGTGCTTTCAGCAGGATGGCGTTGTAGTCATCGTGGTCGTCGAGGAATCGCTGGACATGGGGCTCGATTCCGAGGCCGGCGGTGACCGCGAAGGCGCCGATCCAGTCGGCGCGCCCGGAGTCGTGGGGAGCGATGAAGTCGGCGAGGCAAAAGTCCGGGCGCTCGGGCGGTTTGTCCACCTGCTGGCGCAGGAAGTGCAGTGTGGTGGGGGTGCCATCGAGGTCGACCACCACGTCGTCGCCCTGGCTGTTGGCGGGCCACAGGCCAAAGACCGCCTTCGCCTGCAGCCATTTCTCCCTGACGATGCGGTCGAGCATGGCGCGTGCGTCACGATAGAGCTCGGTCGCCTGGCGGCCGACCACCTCGTCGTCGAGGATGGCCGGATAGCGACCGGCGAGCTCCCATGCCTGGAAGAAGGGCGTCCAGTCGATCAGGCCCACCAGTTCGTCGAGCGGGTAGTCGTCGAATACGTGCAGCCCCGGCTTCGTGGGCGCCGGTGGCTGGTAGTCATCCCAGCCACCGTCGAAGCGCTGTCCGCGCGCCTTCTCCAGCGACACCAGGCGCTTGCCGCCGCTGCGGTTGCGGTGGCGCTCGCGGATGTCGGCGTAGTCGCTGGCGATGCCCTCCATGTACGGCGCGCGGGACGCCGGGGTGATCAGCGTCTGCGCGACCCCGACCGCGCGCGAAGCGTCCTTCACCCAGACGGCGGGCGCCTTGTAGTGCGGATCGATCTTCAGCGCGGTGTGGGCGCGCGATGTCGTGGCGCCGCCGATCAGCAACGGGAGCGTGAGGCCCTGTCGCTGCATCTCGCGGGCGACGTGGCTCATTTCCTCCAGCGAAGGCGTGATCAGGCCCGATAGCCCGATCATGTCCGCGCCCTCCGCCACCGCCGTGTCGATGATCTTCTGGGCCGGCACCATGACGCCGAGGTCGACCACATCGAAGTTGTTGCAGGCCAGGACGACGCCGACGATGTTCTTGCCGATGTCGTGCACGTCGCCCTTGACCGTGGCCATGAGGATCTTGCCCTTGGGCTTCCCGCTGTCGCCGGTGCGCAGCTTCTCGGCCTCGATGTAGGGCAGCAGGTGGGCGACCGCCTTCTTCATGACCCGGGCGGATTTCACCACCTGCGGCAGGAACATCTTGCCGGCGCCGAAGAGGTCGCCGACCACGTTCATGCCGTCCATCAGCGGCCCCTCGATGACATCCAGCGGCCGTTTCGCCTGGGCGCGCGCCTCTTCGGTGTCCTCGACGATGTAATGGTCGATGCCCTGCACCAGCGAATGGCTCAGGCGCGCGTGCACCGGCTGTTCCCGCCAGGCGAGGTCCTCGACTTTCTTTTCGCCCTTGCGGCCGCGATAGCGCTCGGCGAGCGCCAGCAGCGCCTCGGTGGCGCCGGGGTGGCGGTTGAGCACGACGTCCTCGACCGCCTGGCGCAGTTCGGGGTCGAGGCTGTCGTACAGCGGCAGTGCCCCGGCGTTGACGATGCCCATGTCCATGCCGGCGCGGATGGCGTGGTACAGGAACACCGCGTGGATGGCCTGCCGCACCGCCTCGTTGCCGCGGAACGAGAAGCTGACGTTGGAGACACCACCGGAGACGTGGCTGGAGGGGAAACGCCTGCGCAGTTCCCGCGTCGCCTCGATGAAGGCGACCGCGTAGTCGTTGTGCTCGTCGATGCCGGTGGCGATCGCGAACACGTTCGGGTCGAAGATGATGTCCTCGGGCGGGAAGCCGACCCGTTCCGTCAGCAGGCGATAGGCGCGGGTGCAGATCTCGACCTTGCGTTGCACGGTGTCGGCCTGGCCCTCCTCGTCGAAGGCCATCACCACCACGGCGGCGCCGTAGCGCCGGACCAGCCGGGCCTGGCGCAGGAACTCGCCTTCGCCTTCCTTCATCGAGATCGAGTTGACGATGCCCTTGCCCTGCAGGCATTTCAGGCCGGCCTCGATGACGCTCCACTTCGAGCTGTCGACCATCACCGGCACCCGCGCAATGTCGGGTTCGGCGGCGATCAGGTTCAGGTAGGCCACCATCGCCGCTTCGGAGTCCAGCAGGCCCTCGTCCATGTTGACGTCGAGGATCTGGGCGCCGTTCTCCACCTGCTGGCGGGCGACCGCGACCGCCTCGTCCAGCCGGTCGTCCTTGATCAGCTTGCGGAACTGGGCACTTCCGGTGACGTTGGTGCGCTCACCGACGTTGACGAAGTTGCTCTCGGGCGTGATCCGCAGCGGCTCCAGGCCGCTCAGCCGGGTGTGGCGGGGAAGGGCGCTCACGCTGGCGCCTCCTCCATGACAGGCGGCTGCCGGGGAGCGATGCCCGCCACCGCGGCGGCAATGGCCGCGACGTGGGCGGGCGTGGTGCCACAGCAACCGCCGACGAGGTTGAGCAGGCCGGCCTCGGCGAATTCCCGGAGCACCGCCGCCATCTCCTCCGGCGTCTCGTCGTACTCGCCGAAAGCGTTGGGCAGACCGGCGTTCGGGTGAGCGCTGACCCGGGTGTCGGCCACTTGGGACAGCACGTCGACGTGCTGGCGCAGGTCCTTCGCCCCAAGGGCGCAATTGAGCCCGATCGATACCGGCCGGGCGTGACGCAGCGAGTACCAGAACGCCTCCGCGGTCTGGCCCGACAGCGTGCGGCCGGAGGCGTCGGTGATCGTGCCGGAGATCATCACCGGCAGCATTCCACCCCGTGCCTCGAAAGCCTCGGCGATGGCGAACAGCGCGGCCTTGGCATTGAGGGTATCGAAGACGGTCTCGACCATGATGATGTCGGCCCCGCCGTCGAGCAGGCCCTCGGCGGCCTCGCGGTAGGCGTCGCGCAAACCGTCGAAGTCGATGGCGCGGAAGCCCGGGAGGTTCACGTCCGGACTCAGCGAGGCGGTGCGGTTGGTGGGGCCGATCGCGCCGATGGCGAAACGGGGGCGGCCCGGATCGGAGGCCTCGGCCGCGTCGCAGGCCTCGCGTGCGAGCCGGGCGCCGGCGGCGTTGAGCTCGCGAGCCAGGTGCGACAGGCCGTAGTCGGCCAATGCGATCGAGGTCGAGTTGAAGGTGTTGGTCTCGACCAGGTCGGCGCCGGCATCGAGGTAGGCCTGGTGGATCGCCTTGATGATGTCGGGACGGGTCAGGCTGAGCAGGTCGTTGTTGCCGCGCTGGTCATGTGCGCACCCGCAGTCCGGGCCGTGCGTGTGGTCGGAGGGCGCGTTGCCGTCGAAGCCGTGGGCGAAGCGTTCGCCACGGTAATCGGCTTCCTCCAGCCGGTGTTGCTGGATCATCGTGCCCATGGCGCCGTCGATGACCAGGATGCGCTGCTCCAGCGCCTGCAGGAGCGCCTCGGCCCGCCGCGGGGCCAGCCATGGGAGCACGTCCATCTCAGTCCTTCCGCCGCTTGCCGGAAGGCTTCGCGGGCTTGCGTGCGATCAGGGCGATCACTTCGAAGTGGGGCGGTCGTCGTTCCCTGGTCACCAGTTCGCAGCTGCCGATGTCCAACCCTGCGCGGGTAACGAAGCGCGACAGTTCCTTGGCGCCGAAGCCAAGGTTGACGTGGCCATAGGCCTCCACGACGGTCTGGTGTTCATGCCGCGCCAGGCTGGTCAGCAGCAGTTTTCCACCGGGCCGCAACACCCGCGCCGCCTCGGCAACGGCCTCGCCCGGGTGGTCGGCATAGGTCAGGGCATGCATCAGCACCACCAGGTCGAAGTGGGCGTCGTCGAAGGGCAGGGCGTGCATGTCGCCCTCGCAGACCTCCACGTTCTCCAGCCGGCGCAGGCGCTCGGACGCCGCCAGCACGACCTTGGTGCTGGAGTCCAGGCATACGTAGCGGTGGGAGTGCGGGGCCAGCAGTTCCGCGAGCACGCCATCACCGGAGGCGATGTCGAGCACGTCGCCTGTTTCCAGCAATGGCAGCGCCGAACGCGCCATGGCTTCCCAGGTGCGGCCGGGCGAGTAGTGCCGCTCCATGTCGCCGGCGACGGCATCGGCCCAGTTCTGGTCGGCGGCGCGATTGGCCAGCACCGCGGGCACGCGCTCGGCATCCTGGCGCAACAGCGGGTCGTCGCTGCCTTCCTTGAGCGTCGTCCACAGCGCCCGCTGGGCCGGGTCGAGCAGCGCCTCGTCGAAGCGGTAGTAGGCGGATACGCCGGCGCGGCGGTCGCGGACCAGCCCGGCGTCCTTCAGGCGGGCCAGGTGGGTGGATACGCGTGGCTGGGCCAGCCGGGTAATGGCCGAGAGCTCGGCCACGGTGAGCTCTTCGCGCTCGATCAGCGCCAGCAGCCGGACGCGAGTCGCGTCGGCGAATACCTTGAGTCGTGACGACCAGCCTTCCAGATCCACGGGCAAGCCCTTCCATAAACGTATCGCGATACAGCGATAAGTGTGGTGTGGACGGCGCGCAGGGTCAAGGCAGGGCAGCGACGAAAGTGTGGATCGGCAGCTCCCCCGGCCAGAAGCGGCGCGGGGGAGCCACGTTTCACCAGCGTCAGGCCGAGAGTTCGACCAGCAGCTTGTTCAGCCGCTGCACGTACGCGGCCGGATCCTTCAGGGTGTCGCCGGCCGCCAGCGCAGCCTGGTCGAACAGCACCCGGGCGAGGTCGTTGAAACGGGACTCGTCCTGCTCGGCGTCGAGCTTGGCGACCAGCGGATGCTCCGGGTTGAACTCGAAGATCGGCTTGCTCTCGGGCACCTTCTGGCCCGCGGCCTCGAGGATCTGCCGCATCTGCAGGCCGATGTCCTGCTCGCCCAGTGCCAGCACCGCCGGCGACTCCGTCAGCCGGTGCGATACCCGTACCTGGGCCACCTGGTCGTCCAGCGCCTTCGCCAGGCGCTCGACCAGCCCCTCGCGTGACTTGGAGACCTCTTCCTGGGCCTTCTTGTCGTCCTCGCTGTCGAGCGCGCCCAGGTCGAGGTCGCCACGGGTGACGTCGACGAAGGAGCGGCCATCGAACTCGGTCAGGTAGCCCATCAGCCATTCGTCGATGCGGTCGGTCAGCAGCAGGACCTCAACGCCCTTCTTGCGGAAGACTTCCAGGTGCGGGCTGTTGCGGACCTGCGCATGGCTCTCGCCGGTCAGGTAGTAGATCTTGTTCTGGCCGTCCTTCATCCGGCCGATGTAGTCGGCCAGCGACACCGTCTGCTCGCCGTCGGTGCCGTGGGTGGAGGCGAAGCGCAGCAGCGCGGCAATCTTCTCGCGGTTGCCGGCATCCTCCGCCGGGCCTTCCTTCAGCACCTGGCCGAACTGCTTCCAGAATTCGGCGTACTTCTCCGGCTCGTTACTGGCGAGCTTGTCCAGCATGTCCAGCACGCGCTTGGTGAGCGCCGTCTTCATGGAGCCGATCACCGGGTCTTTCTGCAGGATCTCGCGCGAGACGTTCAACGACAGGTCGGAGGAATCGACCACGCCGCGGATGAAGCGCAGGTACAGCGGCAGGAACTCCTCCGCCTGGTCCATGATGAAGACGCGCTGCACGTACAGCTTCAGCCCGCGCGGCGATTCGCGCTGGTAGAGGTCGAAAGAGGCGCGCGACGGCACGTACAGCAGCGAGGTGTATTCGAGCTTGCCCTCGACCTTGTTGTGGCTCCAGGCCGCGGGGTCGCTGAAGTCATGGGCGACGTGCTGATAGAAGCTGCGGTACTCCTCGTCCGTCACCTCGCTGCGCGGACGCGTCCACAGGGCACTGGCCCGGTTGACCGTCTCCCATTCGGGCTCGGCCGGGCGGTCCTTCTCCTCGCCATGGAACTCCTCGGGCAGCTCGATCGGCACGCCGATGTGGTCGGAGTACTTCTTGATGATGCTGCGCAGGCGCCAGCCGCTGGCGAACTCGCTGGCGTCCTCCTTCAGGTGCAGGACGATGCGGGTGCCGCGCTCGGGCTTGTCGATGGTGGCGATGTCGAACTCGCCCTCGCCGGTGGAGGACCAGTGCACGCCTTCCGCGGCCGGCAGGCCTGCCCGGCGGGTGAAGACCTCGACCCGGTCGGCGACGATGAAGGCCGAGTAGAAGCCCACGCCGAACTGGCCGATCAGCTGCGAATCCTTCTTCTGGTCACCCGAGAGGTTCTTGAGGAAGTCGGCAGTACCCGAGCGGGCGATCGTGCCCAGGTGCGAGACCACCTCGTCCCGGCTCATGCCGATGCCGTTGTCGTCGATGGTGATCGTGCGGGCATCGGTGTCGAAGGAGATGCGGATCCGCGGATCGCCGCCGCCCTCCAGCAGCTCCGGTTTTGCCAGCGCCTCGAAGCGCAGCTTGTCGGCGGCATCGGAGGCATTGGAGACCAGCTCGCGCAGGAAGATCTCGCGGTTGGAGTACAGCGAATGGATCATCAGGTGAAGCAGCTGCTTCACCTCGGTCTGGAAGCCGAGGGTTTCCTTGCGGGTGTCCACGCTCATGTTCGGGTTGCTCCGTGTCTGGTTCATGCAGCCCTGCGGCCAGCGGATCGCGGCGGCGGGGGAATGAAGCGCAGATTGGGGTGCCGCCGGCCGATTCAAGGCGGAGGGGCCCTGCAGCGCACCGGCGGGCCCAGCCGGGTCCCGGCGGAAGTGGGGTTGCGGCGCGGCTGAGGGTACAATTCACTGCTTCCCGGCGTCGCTCCATCCGCCGCCGGAGCGCCGCGCGAAAGCGGCAGCCCACCAGACAGCCAGAGGTGCCAACGTGGATTTTCGTTTTACCGAAGAACAGTTGATGATCCAGGACGTGGCGCGGCGCATCGCGCAGGAGAAGATCGCTCCCAGCGCCGAGCACCACGACCGCACCGGCGACTTCCCGCTCGAGAACATGAAGACGCTCGGCGAGAACGGCCTGATGGGCATCGAAGTGCCGGCCGAGTACGGCGGCGCGGGCATGGATCCGATCAGCTACGTGCTGGCCATGGTCGAGGTCGCCGCGGCCGATGCCGCGCACTCCACCATCATGTCGGTCAACAACTCGCTCTTCTGTAACGGCATCCTGAAGTTCGGTACCGAGGAGCAGAAGCAGACCTACGTGCGGGCGATCGCCGAGGGCCGAGAGATCGGCGCCTTCGCGCTGACCGAGCCGCAGTCCGGCTCCGACGCCACCTCGATGCGCTGCAAGGCCGTGAAGCAGGACGACGGCAGCTTCGTGGTCAACGGCAAGAAGAGCTGGATCACCTCCGGCCCGGTCGCCAAGTACATCGTGCTGTTCGCGATGACCGACCCGGACCAGGGCGCACGCGGCATCACCGCGTTCATGGTCGATACCGATCGCGAGGGCTTCCACCGTGGCAAGACCGAGCCCAAGCTCGGCATCCGTGCCTCGGCCACCTGCGAGATCGAATTCACCGATTACGTGGTCAAGCCCGAGGAAGTGCTCGGCAAGCAGGGCGAGGGTTTCAAGATCGCCATGACCGTGCTCGACGCCGGCCGCATCGGCATCGCCAGCCAGGCCATCGGCATCGCCCGGGCCGCCTACGAGGCGACGCTGGAATACGTCAAGGAACGGCAGGCGTTCGGCCAGCCGATCGGCGCCTTCCAGATGACGCAGGCCAAGATCGCCGACATGAAGTGCAAGCTGGATGCGGCCATGCTGCTGACGCTGCGCGCGGCATGGCAGAAGGGCGAGTTCGACAAGGGTGGCGCCCGTTTCAGCAACGAGGCCGCGATCGCCAAGCTGACCGCCTCCGAAGCCGCCATGTGGATCACCCATCAGGCGCTTCAGATCCACGGCGGCATGGGTTATTCCAAGGAAATGCCGATCGAGCGTTACTTCCGCGACGCCAAGATCACCGAGATCTACGAGGGCACCAGCGAGATCCAGCGCATGGTGATCGCCCGCAACGAGACCGGCCTGCGCTGAACATGCACATCGCCTGCTGCCGCTTCACCGCCGCCTGCCATGCGCAGCGCGGCTGCGATCGCCGCGACATCCCGATCGTGGCGGACCGCGGGAGGGGCCGTCCACGGTCCCTTCGCGCCGTCCGCGCAAGTCTCCAACCCTACTGAACTCCGAGCCATGGCCTGCGCAGATGCGCGGGCCTCACTGTATTGGACCCAACGTTCACATGAGCATTTCAAGCAAGACTGCGGGCAAGACCTCCGGCAAGGCATCCAAATCGGCCCCGGCCAAGACTCCGGCCAAGGCCGCGTCGCGAAAGGGTAAGCCGCGACCCGCCACCATCGGCAGCAACTACGGTAACGGAGGCGGCGTGTCGCTGAAGCCGATCCTGGAGGCGATGCGCAAGCGCCTGCCGAAGTCGCGCCATGCCGAGGGGGAGGCCTTCGTCCAGGCCTTCTACCAGCGCATGGGCGAGGACGAAATGCCCAAGCACAGCCCGGCGGGATGGGCCGCGCTCGCGGCCGACCTGCTCGAGTACGTGCGCGTGCGCAAGCCGGGAACCGCGCTGGTGCGCCTGTTCAATCCCGACACGGGGACCCACGGTTGGGACTCCCCGCACACGGTGCTGCAGATCGCCAACGACGACATGCCGTTCCTGGTCGATTCGGTGACGATGGCGCTGGCCGAGCAGAACCTCGGCGTGCACGTGCTCGGCCACCCGGTGTTGCCGTTCAAGCGTGATCGCAGCGGCAAGCTGGTGACGATCGGCGAAGGCGAGGCCGAGTCGCTGATGCATCTGGAGATCGACCGGCTCCCGCCGGAAGCGATGGGCAGGATCGAGAAGACCCTGCAGTCGGTGCTGGGCGACGTGCGCGCCATCGTGCGCGACTGGGCGGCGATGCGCGGCAAGATGCTCGAGGTCGCCGAAGAGCTGGGCGAGCGCAAGCTTCCGGTGAGCGAAGCGGAGCGGGCCGAGGGCCAGGAGTTCCTGCGCTGGGCCGCCGAGAACCACTTCACGTTCCTCGGTTATCGCGAGTACGAGGTGGTCAAGCGCGGCGGGGAAGACGTGCTGTGTGCGGTGAAGGGTTCCGGCCTCGGCCTGTTGCGCGGGCAGGACACGCGCAAGCCGCGTCCGATCAAGAGCCTGGCGGCGCACTACATGCCGCAGTCGGGCTCGGTGGACGCGCTGATCCTGACCAAGACCAATGCCCGGGCCACCGTGCACCGTCCAGGCTACATGGACTACATCGGCGTGCTCAGCTTCGACGGCAAGGGCAACCCGGTACGCGAGGAGCGGTTCCTCGGCCTGTATACCTCCAGCGCCTACACCCGCAGGCCATGGGACATCCCGCTGGTCCGCAAGCGCCACAACTACGTGATGGAGCAGTCCGGCCTGCGCGAGGACAGCCACAGTGGCAAGGCACTGCGCCATATCCTGGAGACCCTGCCGCGCGACGAGCTGTTCCAGGCCACCGGTGACGAACTGCTGGCGACGGCGACCGGCATCCTCGGCCTGCAGGAGCGCGTGCGCAGCAAGCTGTTCCTGCGCCGCGATCGCTACGGCCGCTTCTTCTCCGGACTGATCTACATCCCCCGCGAGCGATTCAACACCGACGTGCGCCTGCGCATCGAAGCCATGCTCAAGCGCGTGCTGCACGGCGAGCACGTCGACACCACCGTGGTGCTCGGCGAGTCGCCGCTGGCGCAGCTGCACCTGCTGGTGCGGCCGAAGTCCGGCGAAGTGATCCATGTCGACAACGCGGCCATCGAGGCCGAGTTGGCCGAGATCGTGCGCAACTGGCGCGATGACCTCGCCGAGCTGCTGGTCGAGCGCCATGGCGAGCAGAAGGGCCTGGCGCTGGCGGAAGGCTACGGGCGGGCATTGCCGGCCGGTTACATCGAGGACGTGTCCGTCACCGTCGCCGCGGACGATGTCGAGCACCTCGCCGCGCTGGAGGGGCCCGACGACCTGCGCCTGAGCTTCTACCGGTCGCGCCCCGGCGTGGGCGGGCTGCGCTTCAAGTTCTACCGCCAGGGGGAGGACCTCCCGCTGTCGGACGTGCTGCCGATGATGGAGAACATGGGCCTGCGGGTGATGTCCGAGCATCCATACCGCCTGTATGCGCACAGCAGCCTGCTGTACGTGCAGGACTTCGAGGTGGAGACGGCCGATCCCGATGCCGATATCGCCGGCCTCGATGCCAACTTCGAACAGGCCTTCGCGCGCATCTGGCACGGCGACGCGGAGAACGACGGCTTCAACCGCCTGATCCTCGGCGCCGGTCTTTCCTGGCGCCAGGTCGCGATGCTGCGGGCCTACAGCAAGTACCTGCAGCAAGTGGGCGTGCCGTTCTCGCAGGCCTACGTCGAGGCAACCTTCTCGAGCCATCCGTTGCTGGCGCGGCTGCTGGTGGAGCTGTTCGAAGCCCGCTTCGATCCGGCCACCGGCTCGGAGAGCAAGGCCGAGGTCAAGCAGGGCAAGGAGCGCTTCACCGCGCAGCTGGAGCGACTGTGTGGCGGGAACGAGGCCGTCATGGCGGTGCTCACGCCGGTGGTGGCTGCCCGCAGCAGCAAGCGCGATGCCCAGATCGAGGCGACGCGAACCGCGCTCAAGATGCTGCTGGACGGCGTCTCCAGCCTCGACGAAGACCGCATCCTGCGCAGCTTCATGGGCGTCATCGAGGCGACGCTGCGGACCAGCTACTACCAGTCCGGCGAGGCCGGTTCGGGCAAGGGCTACGTCAGCTACAAGTTCGATTCCTCGCTCGTGCCGGACCTGCCAAAGCCGCGGCCTTATCGCGAGATCTTCGTCTACGGACCCCGGGTCGAGGGGATCCACCTGCGGTTCGGTCCCGTTGCGCGCGGCGGCCTGCGCTGGTCGGACCGGCGCGAGGATTTCCGCACCGAGGTGCTCGGCCTGGTCAAGGCGCAGATGGTCAAGAACACCATCATCGTGCCGGTCGGCGCCAAGGGCGGGTTCATCGTCAAGCGGCCCCCGTCCGACCGCGCCGCACTGCAGGAAGAAGGCATCGCCTGCTACAGCATGTTCATCAACGGCCTGCTGGACATCACCGACAACCTCGTCGAAGGCGAGGTGGTGCACCCCGACAACGTGGTGCGCCACGACGGCGACGACCCGTACCTGGTGGTCGCGGCCGACAAGGGCACCGCCCGGTTCTCCGACATCGCCAACGGCATCTCCGCCGAGCACGGCTTCTGGATGGGCGATGCCTTCGCCTCCGGCGGCTCGGTCGGTTACGACCACAAGGGCATGGGCATCACCGCGCGCGGTGCCTGGGAGTCGGTGCGCCGCCATTTCCGCGCCATGGGGCTGGATACCCAGACGCAGGACTTCACTGCGGTCGGTATCGGTGACATGTCCGGCGACGTATTTGGCAACGGCATGCTGCTGAGCAAGCACATCCGGCTGGTCGCCGCATTCGACCACCGCCACATCTTCCTGGATCCGGATCCGGACGCCGCGAAGTCCTTCAAGGAGCGCCAGCGGTTGTTCAACCTGCCCACCTCGAGCTGGGACGACTACAACCGGGACCTGGTCAGCAAGGGCGGCGGCGTCCATTCGCGCAGCGCCAAGTCGATCACCCTCACGGCCCCGGTGCGCGAAGTCCTCGGCATCGATCCGGGGGTCGGCGCGATGAGCCCCAACGAGCTGATGAACGCGATCCTCAAGGCGCCGGTCGACCTGCTGTGGAACGGCGGCATCGGCACCTACATCAAGGGCAGCAGCGAGGGCCACGCCGACGTCGGCGACCGTGCCAACAACGGGTTGCGCATCAACGGAAACGAGGTGCGCTGCAAGGTGATCGGCGAGGGCGGCAACCTCGGCGTCACCCAGCTGGGTCGCATCGAGGCCGCCCAGGCCGGCGCGCTGCTCAACGCCGACTTCATCGACAACTCCGCCGGCGTCGGAACCTCGGACCGCGAGGTCAACATCAAGATCCTGCTCAACGACTTGGTGCAGTCCGGCAAGCTGAAGCAGCCGGCGCGCAACAAGTTGCTGGCTGCGATGACCGACGAAGTGGCCGGGCTGGTGCTGGTCGACAACTACCGGCAAAACCAGGCGATCAGCCTGATGGAGCGCATGAGCGTCCCGAGGCTGGGCTCCAAGCAGCACTTCATCCGCACCCTGGAGGCCGAAGGCCTGCTGGACCGGCAGATCGAGTACCTGCCGTCCGACGCGGAGCTTGCAGAGCGCAAGGCGCGCGGGCTGGGCCTGACCCGGCCGGAGCTGTCCGTGCTGCTGTCCTACAGCAAGCTGGTGCTGTTCCAGCAACTGGTCGAGTCCGACGTGCCCGAGGACCCGTATCTCTCCAAGGAGCTGGTGCGCTACTTCCCGCAGCCCCTGCAGGCCAAGTACTCGGCCGCGATGGAGAACCACCGCCTGAAGCGGGAGATCATCGCCACCGCGGTGACCAACTCGATGGTCAACCGCATGGGCGCGACCTTCGCCATGCGCATGCAGGAGGACACCGGCCGCAGCGCCGCCGAAGTGGCCGAGGCCTACACCATCGCCCGTGAGGCGGTGGATGCGCGGGCCCTGTGGGCGCAGATCGACGCGCTCGACGGCAAGGTGCTGGAATCGGTGCAGATCGATGCCCTGCAGACCATCTGGCAGCTGCTGCGCACGATGTCGCGCTGGCTGCTGTCGCGGCCGGGCGACATGCCGGAAATCACCGAGGCCATGGCCCGCTACGGCGATGGTCTGGAAGAGGTGCGCAAGGCGTTGCCCGAGACCATGTCGCAGGTGCGTCGCGAGCAGTTCGATGCCGCCCTGGCCGACTGGAAGGCCAAGGGGGTACCGGCCGGGCTGGCGGAACAGCTTGCCGCCCTGCCTTCGCTGGAGTTCGGCTGCGACATCGTCGAGATCGCCCATGCCCGCAAGTTGTCCCCGGTCGAGGTGTCACGTGCCTACTTCAGCCTGGGCGCGGCGCTGCACATGCCGTGGCTGTACGAACAGATCGAGGACCTGCCGGTGGACAACCGCTGGCAGGCGCTTGCGCGCGGTGCACTGCGTGACGAGTTGGCGGCCCAGCAGAGGACGCTGGTCGGCCAGGTCCTCGCGAGCGGTGGCCGGAAGCCGGCCACCGACAGGGTCGAGGCCTGGTTGCAGCGCGACGAGCCGACCCTGCGCTTCACCCTGGCGATGCTCAACGATGTGTTGACCCAGAAGTCGCTGGACTACCCGACGGTATCGGTCGCCGTGCGGCGGCTTGCCCAGGTGGCCGCGGCCGGCGCGTGACCGGAGGGGCATCGGACGTGATCGCGGGCGGGCGGCCAATGGCCCCCGCCCGCGTTATCCTCCGGCCATGAGTCCCGAAAAGCAGATGCCCGCGACGCCCCGCGTCGCATTCCTCGCCAGCCCGTCGGAAGACGCGCAGGCGGCCCTCGCCGAACTGGTGCAGCGACATGGGGAACATCCGCCGGAGGAGGCGGATGTGCTGGTCGCCCTGGGGGGCGACGGCTTCATGCTGCAGACCCTGCACCGCCACGCGGGGCTCGGCAAACCCGTCTACGGCATGAAGCTGGGGACCGTCGGGTTCCTGATGAACCACCTCAGGCTCGATGACCTGGTCGCGCGGATCCATGCAGCGGAGCCGGCCGTGCTGCACCCGCTGGAGATGGTCGCCGAGACCGAATCCGGCGCCACTGTCGGCTCACTGGCCTACAACGAGGTGTCGCTGCTGCGCCAGACGCGGCAGGCCGCCCACCTGTCGATCGCCCTGAACGGCCAGGTCCGCCTGGAAGAGCTGATCTGCGACGGCGTGCTGGTCGCCACCCCGGCCGGCAGTACCGCCTACAACTTCTCGGCGCACGGCCCGATCCTGCCGCTGGGCACCCAGGTGGTGGCGTTGACGCCGATCGCCGCGTTCCGCCCTCGGCGTTGGCGCGGTGCGGTGCTGAGGGCGGACACCGAGGTGTGTTTCCGGGTGCTGGATCCCTACAAGCGCCCGGTCAGTGCCACCGCCGATTCGCACGAGGTCCGCGACATCGTGCAGGTCACCATCCGCGAGTCGCACGACCGGTCGGTGACCCTGCTGTTCGATCCCGAGCACAACCTCGACGACCGGATGCTTACCGAGCAGTTCGCCAGCGGCTGAGGCGCGGCGTCCGCCGTTCCGTCGCACCGGCTGCGATCCGGTCGGGGCACAATAGTGGCATGCCAGACAGCCAAGCCGATCCGCTGATCGTCGCGATCTCATCGCGCACCCTGTTCGACATGGAGGACAGCCATGCCCTGTTCGAACGGGAGGGGCTGGACGCCTATGCGGCGTACCAGCGCAGCCACGAGGACGACCTGCTGGAGCCGGGGGTCGCGTTCCCGCTGGTGCGCAAGTTGCTCGGGCTCAACGACGGCTCGCCTCCCGAGGCGCCCCGGGTCGAGGTGATCCTGATCTCCCGCAATTCGGCCGATACCGGCCTGCGCATCTTCAACTCGATCGCCCACCACGGCCTGTCGATCCGCCGTGCCGCCTTCAGCAATGGCGCGGCGCCGTTCCCCTATATCCGCCCGTTCGGCGCCGACCTGTTCCTGTCGACCCACGCATCGGACGTGCGCAACGCACTGGCGGCCGGCGTGGCCGCGGCGACCCTGCTGCCGGGCGCCAATCTGTCACGCACCTCGCCGCATCCGCCGGACCAGTTGCGCATCGCCTTCGACGGGGATGCGGTGATCTTCGGGGATGAGAGCGAACGGGTGTCACGCGAAGGCGGGCTGGCGGCTTTTGCGCAACACGAGCTGAGCCATGCCGGAGAGCCGTTGTCGGGCGGGCCCTTCCGCGGCTTCCTCGACGCGCTGCATCGGCTGCAGGCGGCGTTCCCGACCGGCCAGGACGCGCCGATCCGGACTGCGCTGGTCACCGCACGGTCGATTCCCGCCCATGAGCGGGTGATCCGCACCTTGAGGGAGTGGGGCATTCGCCTGGACGAGGCGCTGTTCCTCGGAGGCCGCTCGAAAGGTCCGTTCCTGGAAGCCTTCGGGGCCGACATCTTCTTCGATGATTCCCAGCACAACATCGAGTCCGCACGCGGCCTGGTCACCGCCGGCCACGTGCCACACGGGGTGGCGAACCCCGAATAGCGCTCCCTGCAGCGGCGGGTCTCAACGTCCCAGCGGCAGGCGGATGTCGGTCAGCTTCCACTGCAGGCCGTACCGGGTCAGCACGAACTCGACAGGCTGGCCCTGCGCATCGGTGACGGTCGCGGTGAACCTGGAAGTCGACTCGAAACCGTACTCGGGTTCCGCCAGCGGATTGTCCGGCGGCGCGTGCTCATAGGTGTTGTCGGTCACGCCGCCGCCGGTGATGCGGTGCAATGCCGACCGTCCTTCCATCAGTGCCCCCAGGCCTGCCGGGGTCACGATGGTGTCGACCGCGCCACCGGCGACGCCGCTGGCCACGCGCAGGGCGAAGGCGCCCAGCAGGTTGGACTGGACATCGGTACCGGCCCGCCGCACCAGGAAGTCATCGACCTGCGCCTTGAGGTTGCGGCGCAATACCGGGAAGTCCACGTGGCGCGCCAACGCCGCGGTGTCCTGCGCCTCCACCGCGTTGCGGATGCCGTTGTAGGCCATGAACGGGCCGGCCGCCACGTAGCCCACCAGCAGCAGGAGGGCGAGGATGCACAGCGCGAGCAGCTTCTTCATCTCAGAACTCCAGGTCGAGCGATGCGCACAGGTAGTCGGTGAACGGTGCGAGCGCCTTGATGTCGGCTTCCAGCACCTTCAGCAGGCGGGGACCGGTAACCACCTCGTCGTCCAGCGCGCGCAGCGCCACCAGGTTCTTGCGCCGCAGGTCTTCGGCGAACTCGAAGTCGGCGGGGTAGCCGCGTGGCATGCGTACGAGCATTTCGCTGTCGTCCAGCCGGTAGCGGCGGCGGAAAGCGGGACCGTGCGCGGCCGTCTTCCAGTTGGCGGGGTTGTCGAGGATGAACTGCCGCACCCGGCGGAGGGTCTCGGTCCCCGGGTGCCACAGGCCGCTGCCGACGAAGCACCCGCCGGGGCGGATGTTGAGGTGGAACGAGGGCGCAACGACCTGGCGGCTGCGCTCGTGGAACAGTTTCGCGCCCTGCCAGCTCTTGTACGGCGACTTGTCGCTGGCGAAGCGGGTATCCCGGTTGACCCGGAACATCGAGCCGCCGACGGGACGGGGATCTGCCCGGTAGTGAGGGCTGACCTCCGCCAGCACCGGCTGCAGGTCGACGAGGAGGCGGCGGAACGGGCCACGCACGTGGTCCTCGTAGTCCTGCTTGTGCGCGTGGAACCATTCCCGGTTGTTGTTGCGGGCTACTGCGCGGAGGAACTTGAAGGTCGCGGCAGAGAAGTAGGTAGGCATGGGCCCATGTTATCCGCCGGTTCGGGAACAGGCTCCGAACCGGATGCTCACTGCGCCGGCAGGGCGTCCAGGCTGTCCTCGAGGTCCCGCCGCCACGCCTCGAGTGTCTCCAGCAGTGCGAGCCGGTCGGAATCGGCCGCGTGGGTGGCGCGCAGCGTGGCGAGTTCAGCGTCGAAGCGTTCGAAGTTGTACTCGCCCAGCCGGTTGTCACCCATCAGCCGCTCGCGGCGGTAGGCATCCCAGCGCAGACGCTCATCCAGCGTCAGGGTCAGTGGATGGTTGCGGGCGCGGTAGCGGAACAGCAGCTCGGGCAGGCGCGGATCGCGGAACGGGAAGTCCTGCCGGCCCAGTGCTTCGGGCGGGGTGCTGCGCACCTGCGGGAACAGCCGCTTGTCGCCCTCGCCGATGAACCCGTCGTAGAGGCCCGCATCGACATCGGACGGGCCATGCTGGCGTTCCCGGGAGAACACCTGGCGGATCTTGGCTGCCAGGGCCGGGCCCGCTGCTCGGATGCGTTCGGCGCGCTCCAGGGCCTGCGCCGGGTCGATGCAGAGCCGCTCCAGGTCCGCCGGGCGCAGGTGGTCCCACGCGGCGATGGCCGGGCATCTGTTGAGGTGGATCTCCTTGAGGCCGATGCGCTCCGCCCCTTCGGGCAGGTCGGCGCTGCGCACGTACAGCCGCGCGGCGATCGCTTCGGCATCCAGCGCCAGCAGGTTCGCCGGATCCTGCCCCAGGTCGAACACCAGCACGCGGTTGTCGATGTGCGGGTGGCGGGCCAGCGGTATCACCGGCGCCGCGCAGAGCCGGCTCGCCGGGAAGCGCTGGGACACATGCACCACCGGCGTCATGGCCACCACGTCCAGCAGTGCCGCGGCGCGCCGCTTGTCCCGCAACTGCAGTGCGTAATCCCACAGCCGGGGTTGGGCATCCTTGAGCTTCCGCGCCAGCGCGATCAGTGCGCGGACGTCGGAGAGCGCTTCGTGGGCATCGCCGTCGCGGCACTGGTTGGCTTCCGCCAGGTTCTCGAGCTTGAACGAGGTGGAACCATCCTCGCGCTTCGGCCAGACCAGGCCTTCCGGGCGCAGCGCATGGGCGAAACGGAACACGTCCAGCAGGTCCCAGCGGGAGTTTCCGCCGCGCCACTCGCGCTCATAGGGATCGTAGAAGTTGCGGAACAAGCCGTGGCGGATGAACTCGTCATCGAAACGCAGCGAGTTGTATCCGAGGCTGCAGGTTTCCGGGCGGGACATCTCCTCGAAGATCAGCCCCATCGCCGCGGCTTCGGTCATGCCATCCCGCTCGGCCTGCTGCGGGGTGATGCCGGTGACCAGGGTGGCGCCGGGCGAAGGCAGCAGGTCGTCAGCCGGCTTGACGAAGATGCTGATCGGCTCCTCGACCTGGCGCAGCTCGCTGTCTGTGCGGATGGCGGCGAACTGGGCGATGCGCGTGGTGCGCGGATCGGAGCCGAAGGTTTCCAGGTCGTAGAACAGGAAGCTGGCGGGCATTGCACCTTCTCTGGAGCAGGGGGCATTTTTGTAGGAGCGGCTTCAGCCGCGATCGGAACCCGCGCAGGCATCCGGTTCCATGATCGCGGCTGAAGCCGCTCCTACAGAAGCATCAGGAGGCATCAGGAGGCATCAGGAGGCATCAGGAAGCATCAGGAAGCATCAGGAAGCATCAGGAGGCGTCGGCGGGAAGCGGCGAAAGTCGCTCGTTCACGGCGGCGTCGACCGCGTCCCAATCGAGCGTATCCAGGCTTTCATGGCCGCGGGTCAGCTCGACCAGCAACTCCCGCTGCATGTTCCCGCGCAGCAGGGCGACCGAGTAGGGGATGTGGCGGAAGCTCACCATCGCGTAGCGGGGCACGAAACGCTCCGGGTGGCGCTCGGCCAGCCGCAGTTCCAATGCCCGCTGCAACAGGTAGTCGTCGTCATCCACCCGGTCGCGCATCTCCAGGTAGTTCTCCAGCGCCATGTGCTGGATCGCGCGGGCATTGGGCAGGCGCTCCCGCTGGAAAGCCGAGAAGGCCTCCGCCCGGTCCGGGGACCGCTCGAGGTGGCGGGCGAGGGCGACGCAGTCCTCGAACGCGCAGTTCATGCCCTGGCCGTGGAACGGTACCATCGCGTGCGCGGCGTCGCCGAGCAGGACCGCGCGCTCGTCCAGGTGCCAGTGCTCCAGGTAGAGCGTGCCCAGCACGCCGGTCGGGTTGGTGTCGAAGTCCCGTTCCAGGTGGGGGATAAGGCGGGAGGCGTCCGGGAACTGGCGGTCGAACAGGGCACGTGCGTCGGCCCCGGTCTGGACCGTGTCGAACCCCGGTACGTCGTTCTCGAGATCCGCCTCGTTGGGCAGGAACAGGGTGACGGTGAAGGTCGACTCATCGTTGGGCAGCGCAATGCACATGTACCGGCCCCGCGGCCAGATGTGCAGGGCATTGGGCTCGATGAGGAATCCGCCATCGGAAGCCGGTGGGATCTCCAGCTCCTTGTACGCGTGGTTGAGGAACTTGCTGCGTTCGCCTAGATCGGTGCTGGCGGACATGGCCTTGCGCAGTGCCGAACCGGCACCATCGGCGCCCACCAGCGTCCGGAACGCCATTTCGGTGACCGCGCCTCCGCTGGCGTCGTCAGCGAATCGCGCAGTGCGTGTGTCGAAATCGGCACCGACCAGGCGCTGGTTGAAATGCAGCCGGGCACCGGCGGCCTCGGCGATGTCCAGCAACACCTGGTTGAGCTCGCCCCGATGCACCGACCAGATGACTTCGCTGTCGTCCCTCCCGTAGCGTTGCAGGTCGGTGCGGCCGTCCCGGAAATGCACCATGCGGCCGCGCATCATGACCGCCTGCGCCATCACGGCGTCGTCGGCGCCGGCCTGGCGCAGCGCATTTCGGCCGCGCTCGGCAAGGGCGAGGTTGATCGACCTGCCGCGCTCGTAGCCGAGCAGGCGCGGGTCGCCGCGCATCTCATGCACGTCCACTTCCCAGCCGCGCTGCGCCAGCAGCGTTGCCAGCAGGGCGCCGGCCAGTCCCGCGCCGATGATGGTGATGTGCTTGTCGGTGTGCTGGGTCAAAGTCGCGTGTCCTTGGCCGTAGCCTGCTCCGGAAGCCGCATCATGCCCCGGAACGTCCCTGCCATGACTGTACCGCCTGGGCGAACCGGAACACATCCTCGTGGGTGTTGTACAAGGGCGCCGGGGAGATACGGATCACGTCGGGCTCGCGCCAGTCGCCCAGCACGCCGTTGGCGGCGAGATCGTCGAACAGTGCCCGCCCACGTTCGCGTCCGCCGACGACCCGGAGCGAGAGTTGGCAGCCCCGGCTGGCGGGATCGGCCGGGGTCAGCACCTGCAGCACGTCCGCCAGGTGGCCGGTGATCAATGATTCGAGGTAACCGGTCAGCCGGAGCGACTTGGCCCGCAGCGCCGGCATGCCGACCCGGTCGAACAGGTCCAGCGACGCCCGCAGCGGGGCCAACCCGAGGATCGGCGGGTTGCTCAGCTGCCATCCTTCCGCGCCCGGCGTGGGCCTGAAGTGCGGACCCATCTGGAAGCGCGTCTGCGCCTCGTGGCCCCACCAGCCGGCAAAGCGCGGCCGGTCGGTCTGCGCATGGCGCGCGTGCACGAAGCAGCCGGCCACCGCGCCCGGGCCACTGTTGAGGTACTTGTAATGGCACCAGACGGCGAAGTCGGCGCCGCTGTCATGCAGGTGCAGCTCGGTGTTGCCCACCGCATGCGCCAGGTCCAGCCCGCACACTGCCCCCTGCGCATGCGCCAGCCGGGTGATCTCGCGCAGGTCGAAAGCCTGGCCTGTGCGGTACTGCACGCCGGGCCACAGCACCAGCGCGAGGCGTGGACCGTGCTCGGCGATGGCCCGCTCGATCGCCTGCATCGAGATCGTGCCGCCCGGCTCGTCGGGCTGTACCTCGACCAGGTCGGTCGCGGGATCGAATCCGTGGAAGCGGATCTGCGACTCGACGGCGTAGCGGTCGGACGGAAACGAGCCGGCCTCGACCAGGATCGCCGGACGCTCGGACGTGGGCCGGTAGAAGCCGACCATCATCAGGTGCAGGTTGGCGGTCAACGAATTCATCGCGACCACTTCCGCGGGCTCGGCACCGACCAGCCGCGCGAGCGGCTCGCGCATCAGCTCGTGGTAGCTCATCCACTGCGAGTGGCCACGGAAATGTCCCTCCACCGCCTCCATCGACCACTTGTCCAGCACGTCCTCGACCTGCGCGCGGGTGCCCCTGGGTTGGAGCCCCAGCGAGTTGCCGACGAAGTACGCCTGCTCGCCGTCGCCGAAGCGGGGCACGTGGAACTCGTCGCGCAGGGTGGGCAGCGGGTCGGCTGCGTCGAGCGAGCGGGCATGGTCGAGCGAGAACGTATCGGTCACGTAGTGGGTGTCCTGTGGGTCAGGTGAAGCGGGATTCGGGCAGGCCGAGCCATTCCAGCGCGGTGCCGTGGTAGAGCCGGGCGCGCGCGGTGTCGTCCAGGTCGAGCGCGGCGATGCCGGCCCCGGGCTCCTGCTCGCCGAGCGGGAAGGGATAGTCGGTTCCGAGCATCACCCGGTCGACGCCGCAGGTGTCTAGCAGGTAGCGCAGCGCGGCCGGATCGGCCACCCAGGAGTCGAAGTACAGGCGCGACAGGTACTCGCGCGGGTTGCGCGGATTGTCGGTGGCGACCAGGTCGGGGCGCATGTTGAAGCCGTGTTCGATGCGGCCGATGGTGTACGGGAAGCTGCCGCCGCCGTGGGCGAGGCAGATCTTCAGCTTCGGCAGCCGCTCCAGCACGCCGCCGAAGATCAGGCTGCAGGCGGCGCGCGACTGCTCGGCGGGCATGCCGACCAGCCACGGCAGCCAGTACTTGGTCATGGTGTCGCTGCCCATCATGTCCCAGGGGTGCACGAGGATGGCGGCGCCCAGTTCGCTGGCGGCCTGGAAGAACTCGAACAGCTCGGGTGCATCCAGGTTCCAGTCGCCGACATGGCTGCCGATCTGCACGCCCTGCAGGCCCAACTGGTCCATGCACCTTTCCAGCTCCTGCACCGCCAGGCGCGGCGATTGCAGTGGCACCGTGCCGATGCCGGCGTAGTGGCGCGGATTGTCGCGGCAGGCGCGGGCCATGTGGTCGTTGAGCGCCTGGTGCAGCTCCAGCGCGTGGTGCGGCCGTGCCCAGTAGCAGAACATCACCGGCACCGTGCTCAGCACCTGTACCTGCACGCCGTAGCGCGCGTAGTCGTCGATGCGCTCATGCGCGTCCCAGGTCTTGGACCAGATCTCGCGGAAGAACTTGCCGTCCTTGTAGATGCGGTGCCTGCCATCCTCCGTGTGGTGGATCACCGGGAAGCGGTTCTCGCCGTACTTGCGCGCCAGGTCCGGCCAGTCGCGCGGCAGGTAGTGGGCGTGGGTGTCGATCTTGAGCATCTTCGCCTCAGGTATCCGGCATGACGTACTTGTCGGGCGCGGGGTTCAGGTGTCCGCAGTTGTCGCAGGTGCGGTGTTCCGTGGATGCATAGAAGCGATCGAATACGGGCGGGAAGTCCTGCTCGATGTCCTGCAGGTGGAAGTACTCCTCGTACAGCTTGTGGTTGCAGCGCTCGCAGAACCACATCAGTCCATCGTCCTCGTGCGCCAGGCGCCGGCGTTCGATCACCAGCCCGACCGAGTCGGGCATGCGCTGCGGCGAATGCGGTACGCGCGGAGGCAGCAGGAAGGTCTCGCCGGCACGGATCGGGATGTCGCGCGGCGCGCCGTCCTCCTGGATGCGCAGCACCATCTCGCCCTCCAGCTGGTAGAACCACTCCGCGCCTTCATCGAAGTGGTAGTCGGTGCGCACGTTGGGCCCGCCGACCACCATCACGATGAAGTCGCCGTCGTACACCACCTTGTTGCCGACCGGCGGCTTGAGCAGGTGGCGGTGCTCCTCGATCCAGGCTTGCAGGTTGATCGGGTCGGGCAGAGGCATTGGCGATCTCCTGTAGGAGCGGCTTCAGCCGCGATCGTGAAATCGAACGGAGGGTGTTGATCCGGTCGCGGCTGAAGCCGCTCCTACAACGGTTTCATTTCATTCGTGGATGGCAGCGGTGCATTTGAGTTCGATGGCGATCGGCGTCGGCAGCGCGCTGATTCCGAGCGTCGTGCGGCAGGGCGCGCTCGCGGCATCGGGGAAATACTCGGCCCACACGGCGTTGTAGCGTTTGAAGTCGGCCGCCATGTCGGTGAGGTAGACGGTGACGTCCACGAGGTCCTCCCAGCGCGCACCACTGGCCTCCAGCACCGCCCGCACGTTGGCGAACACGGCGCGGGTCTGGGCATCGATGTCGTAGCTCACCAGATTGCCGTCGGCATCATGCACGTGGCCGACGATGGCATTGGTCTTCGGGTCGCGGGGGCCGATGCCCGAAAGCATCAGCAGGTTCCCCACGCGGCGTGCATGGGGGTAGTGGCCGACCGCAGCCGGCGCACCGGGAGCCTGGATCGAGCCAGCCATCTCAGCGGTCCTCCTCGTCGGTGCGGATGCGGTCGAGTGCGTCCTGGTAGAGGTCGTTGAAGCCGTCGCTGGAATCCACGTCGATGCCCAGGTCGTGCACCCGCCCGTCGCGGAGGGTGTAGACCCAGCCGTGGACCGAAACCTCCTGGCCACGCGTCCAGGCATCGCGTACGACGGTGGTGTGGCAGACATGGGCCACCTGCTCGAGCACGTTCAGCTCGCACAGGCGGTCATGGCGAAGCTCGTCGTCCCCGAAGGCCGCGAGCGCGCCGGCGTGTTTCTCCCGTACGTCCACGACATGGCGCACCCAGTTGTCGGCGAGCCCCAGCCGGGCACCGTGCAGGGCCGCATGCACGCCGCCGCAACCGTAGTGGCCCACGACCAGGATGTGCCGAACCTTCAGTACGTCGACGGCGAACTGGATCACCGACAGGCAGTTCAGGTCGGTATGCACCACCACGTTGGCGATGTTGCGGTGGACGAAGACCTCGCCGGGCGCCACGTCGATGATCTGGTTGGCCGGTACGCGGGAGTCCGAGCAACCGATCCAGAGGAACTCGGGTGCCTGCTGCCGGGACAGGCGCTCGAAAAAGCCCGGGTCCTCCGAACTGATCCGGTCGGCCCATTCACGGTTGTTGCGCAACAGGTCGCTGATGGTGCTCATGCAGTGCTTATTCCAGGTGCAGCCCGACATTGCGGGGTTCGGTGAAGAATCGCATGGCTTCGAAGCCGCCTTCGCGGCCCATGCCGGATGCGCCGCTGCCGCCGAAGGGCGTGCGCAGGTCGCGCTGCAGCCAGGTGTTGATCCAGACCATGCCGGCGCGCAGTTCGCTGGCCATGCGGTGGGCGCGGTCGAGATCGCGCGTCCAGATGGAAGCCGCCAGGCCGTACTCGCCTGCGTTGGCCAGCTCGAGGGCGTGGTCGTCGTCGTCGAATGGTTGCAGGGTGGCAACCGGCCCGAAGATCTCCTCGCGGTTGCTGGCGCAGTCCGGACCCAGTCCTTCGATCAGGGTGGGCGCGACGAACCAGCCGGGGCGGTCCAGCGCATTGCCGCCGCACAGGACGGTGCCGCCTTCCTCACGGGCCCGGGCCAGTGCGGCAACCACTTTGTCGAAGTGCGCCTGCGACACCAGCGGGCCGAGCCGGGTGTCCTCGTCGATCGGGTCGCCCACGCGCAGGGCGAGCGCGTGCTTGACGAGGGCGTCGCGGAATTCGGCGTAGATGCCTCGCTCCACCAGGATGCGCGAACCGCACAGGCAGATCTGCCCGGAGTTCTGGAAGACCGAGCGGACAATGGTGTCCATGTTTTCGCGCCAGCGGCTGTCGGCGAACACCAGCGTCGGGTTCTTGCCGCCCAGCTCGAGCGAGACCTTCTTGAGCAGGGGTGAGGCGATACCGGCGATGCGGCGCCCGACCGCGGTGCTGCCGGTGAAGGACACCGCCTTGACCCCGGGGTGCGCCACCAGCGGCTCGCCCACTTCCGGCCCCCGGCCGTGCACGATGTTGAGCACGCCCGGAGGCAGCGCGATCTCCGCGGCCAGCTCGCCCAGCATCGTCGCGGTGAGCGGGGTGATCTCAGAAGGCTTGGCGACCACCGTGTTGCCCGCGGCCAGTGCCGGCGCGATCTTCCAGGTCAACAGGTACAGCGGCAGGTTCCACGGCGAGATCGCCGCCACCACGCCCAGCGGCAGGCGCAGGGTGTAGTTGAGGCCGGCCTGGCCATGGTGCGACTCGCTGGCGAACTGCGTGGCGGCATGCGCGTAAAAGCGCAGGTTGCTGATGGCGCGTGGGATCTCGACATCGCGCGCCAGCCGGATCGGCTTGCCGCCATCACGGGACTCGGCGCTGGCGAACGCCTCCAGGCGGTCTTCCAGCGCGGAGGCCAGCTTCTCCAGCCACTGCGACCGCTCGGTATTCGGCAGCTTCGACCATTCGGGCAGCGCGGCCCGGGCAGCGGTGACGGCGGCATCCACATCGGCTGCGTCACCGGCAGCCACTTCGCCCACGCACCGTCCGGTGGCCGGGTCCCACACCTCGAGCCAGCGGCCGTTGGACGCCTCTCGTGCTTTGCCGTCGATCCAGTGGGTCAGGCGCATCCGGCTAGCTTATCGCAGCATCGAGCGACGGGAGCTCCACGACTGCTTCACTTCCCCGGGGGGTGGGACCTGTCAGAGCGACCGGGTGCGACCACCGTCGACAGGCAGGTTCACCCCGGTGATGTAGGCGGCTGCCGGGGAGCACAGGAACGCGATCGCGTCCGCAGTTTCCTCGGGCTTGGCGAACCGGCCCATGGGAATTTCGGCGACCATCGTGGCGAAGACATCCTCGCGGCTACGGCCGGTCTTGCCGGCAGTGGTATCGATGATCTGTTCGATCCGCGGAGTCTCGGTCGAGCCCGGGAGCACGTTGTTCACGGTGATGCCCTTCGGCGCCAGCTCGGTGGCCAAAGTCTTTGCCCAGCTGGCGACCGCCCAACGGGTGGTGTTCGAGACGCCGAGGCCCTTGATCGGCTCCTTCACCGAAGTCGAGATGACGTTGACGATGCGGCCGTAACCATCGCGTTCCATGCCAGGTATGACGGCCTCGGCCAGCACATGGTTGGCCAACAGGTGCTGCCGGTAAGCGGCTTCGAACGCGGCGACATCGGTGCCATGGATCGTGCCCGGCGGGGGGCCACCGCTGTTGTTCACCAGGATGTGCACTGGCTTGCCGGCCACCAGCGCCTCCACCTGTGCCCGCAGCCGCTCGGTGTCGGCGGCGTCGGCGGAGATCCAGCCGTGCGCCTGGCCCGAAGAGGCGGGCAGGGCCGCTGCCAGTTCGCGCAGGCGCTCCTCGCGCCGCGCCAGCAGGGTCACGTCGGCGCCCAGGTCCGCCAATGCGCGCGCGGTCGCGAGGCCGATGCCCTGGCTGGCGCCGCAGACGAGCGCGTGCCGGCCCTTGAGGTTCAGATCCATGGGGTTCTCCGTCAGTCTTCGCGCCAACGCGCTGGTCCGCCCGATGTTGCCACCAAACGGCGACCGGTCGCGATGCGACGAAGGTGGATCAGTGCCAGCGCGGGAGCTTCTGGACCATGTGGTCGCGGAGTTGCTCGTCGCTCCCGCTGGGAGGGACCAGCTCGGAGAGCTCGAAGCCGCGGGCGGCGGCGTCTTCTTCATCCATGCCATCGAGGGCGGAGAACTCGGCGTCCATCAGCGCGGCACGCGCGCTGTCCTCGCTGTCGTAGGGCAGGGTGTTGCCGTCGCTGTCGAAGACCTCGGCGGTGCCGGCCTCCAGCAGCCTCAACCGGGCCCAGACGACGGTACGGCCGATGGTGGCCAGCCACCAGTGATCATTCGTAAGGTTCATCACACCACCAGGGACAACAGGTAGAGCAGCCCGGCACCGACCAGTCCGCCGATGATGGTCAGCAGCGAGATGCGTGCGGGGGTCGCGAGCCCGTCCAGGTTGCGGTCGCCGGCGGCGCGGTAGCCGCCGCGCAGCAGCCAGGCCCAGGCGGACGGACGCGCAAAGGCATTGCTGCCCAGGCTTGCCTCGAGGCCGGGGTGGCGATCGCGCACATGCACCAGCATCAATGGCCAGAAGATCACGAACGCGGTGGCGCCGGCGATGGCCAGGGCCAGGCAGAGCAGGGCGAAGAACAGGATCACGTAGGCGTTCCGTAGAGTTCCAGGGGGCCCATCAGTATTCGGCGTTGCCCGGGGCCCGCGGGTAGGGGATCGCGTCGCGGATGTTGGACAGTCCGCACACATAGACCACCAGCCGCTCGAACCCGAGGCCGAATCCGGCATGCGGTACCGAGCCGTAGCGGCGGAAGTCGCGGTACCACTGGTAGTGCTCCGGATCCAGCCCGAACTGCGCCATACGGGCATCCAGTACGTCCAGCCGCTCCTCGCGCTGGGCACCGCCGATGATCTCGCCGATTCCGGGGGCCAGCACGTCCATCGCCGCGACGGTCTTGCCGTCGTCGTTGAGGCGCATGTAGAACGCCTTGATGTGCTCGGGATAGTTGGTCACCACCACCGGCCGCCCGACGTGCTGTTCGGTCAGCCAGCGCTCGTGCTCGGTCTGCAGGTCCAAGCCCCATTCCACCGGGAAATCGAACTTGTGGCCGGACGCCTGCAGCAGCTTGATCGCATCGCCGTAGTCGATCTGCTCGAACGGCGCGTTGATGAACGATTCCAGCCGCGTGATCGCATCCTTCTGCACGCGCTCGGCGATGAACGCCATGTCGTCGCCCCGCTCGTCGAGCACGGCGCGGAACAGGTACTTGAGGAACTCCTCGGCGACCCGGGCGTTCTCCATCAGGTCGGCGAAGGCGATCTCCGGCTCCACCATCCAGAACTCCGCCAGGTGGCGGGTGGTATTGGAGTTCTCGGCGCGGAAGGTCGGGCCGAAGGTGTAGACCTTGCTCATCGCCAGGCAGTAGGCCTCGACATTGAGCTGCCCCGACACCGTGAGGAAGGTCTCCTTGCCGAAGAAGTCGCGGCTGAAGTCGACCTCGCCCTTGCCGTTGCGCGGCAGGTTGGCCATGTCCAGGGTGGAGACGCGAAACATCTGCCCGGCGCCCTCGGCATCGGACGTGGTCACGATCGGCGTGCTGATCCAGAAGTAGCCGTTTTCGTGGAAGAAGCGGTGCACCGCCATCGCCAGACAGTGGCGGATGCGGGTCACGGCGCCGAACAGGTTGGTCCTCGGGCGCAGGTGCGCGACCTCGCGCAGGAACTCCAGCGAATGCGGCTTGGGCTGGATCGGGTAGGTTTCCGGATCATCCACCCAGCCGACCACCTCGATCTGGCTGGCCTGCAGCTCGAAGCCCTGGCCCTTGCCCTGCGACTCGACCAGCTCGCCGGTGGCGATCACCGAACAGCCGGCACTCAGGTGCTTCACCTCGGATTCGTAGTTCGGCAGGCTCGCCGGCGCCACCACCTGGATGGCGGCGAAGCAGGAGCCGTCGCTGACGTTGACGAAGCTCAGGCCTGCCTTGGAATCGCGCCGGGTCCGGACCCAGCCGCGCACGGTGACTTCGCCGCCGACGGGCATCTTGCCCCCCAGCGCATGCTGCACGCTCGTGGTCGTCATGGGCTGAGCACCGTCATGCCTTGAATCCTCGCCTGTCCGGCTAGATATGGAGAGTCCGGGAGTTTACCGGAGCCATTCACGCCGCGTCGCTATAATCGACGCCGGCAATGGCCGGGCGCCATTCCAGTGCCAGCCGTCGAAATGCAGGAGTAGCCGAATGTCCGTCAGCCTCACCCCCGCCGCGCTCGCCCGCGTGCAGCGCTACCTCTCCGAGACCCCGGACGCGATCGGCCTGCGCTTCGGCGTGACCAGGACCGGTTGTTCGGGCTGGCAGCACACCGCGGACCTGGCGAAGGAAGAGCGCGCCGGCGATACCGTGTTCGAGCAGGACGGGGTGCGGATCTACGTGGACATGTTGAGCCTGCCGCAGGTCGACGGCACCACGATCGACCTGGTCAAGCAGCGGTTGGGCGAGCAGTTCCTGTTCCGCAACCCCAACGCCAGCGCCGAATGCGGCTGCGGGGAGAGCTTCACCACCGACGCCGACGCGGCCTGAACCGGGCCGCGGTTCCCGGGAGGGCCTGCGGTGCCGATATCCCTGTCCCACGGGGACTTCCTTCGGTCGTAGGAGCGGCTTCAGCCGCGATCAGGAACCGGCGCGGGCGATCCACTATCCGATCGCGGCTGAAGCCGCTCCTACAGGGGGCGGCTGTATTGCCGGGCGCCTGCGCGTCGACGCTGGCTCCCCGCCCCCGAACCTGCCATAATGCGCGGCTTCCTCCGGCCCGGCCGGGGAAACCTTGCCCCACCTGCACGCGCGGATTTCGCCGGCTGGGGGGCTGACCCGGCCAGAAGGCCGATATCCACAAGGAAAACACCATGCGTCATTACGAAGTCGTGTTCCTGGTCCACCCGGACCAGAGCGAGCAGGTGCCGGCCATGATCGAGCGCTACAAGGGCTTGATCGAGGGCGGCGAGGGCAAGATCCACCGTCTCGAGGATTGGGGCCGTCGCCAGCTGGCCTACCCGATCGAGAACCTGGTCAAGGCCCACTACGTCCTGCTCAACATCGAGTGCAACCAGGAAGTGCTGAACGAGCTGGTCGACGGTTTCCGCTTCAACGACGCCGTGCTGCGCCACCTCGTCATGAAGCGTGACGAGGCCGACACCGAGCAGTCGCTGATCATGAAGTTCAAGGACGAGAAGAGCGACAAGCCGGACCGTGGCGACCGCGGCGAGCGCCGTCGTCGTGACGACGACAGCAACGAGGGCGAGGGCGACAAGTCCGAAGCCGCATCGGACGAGAAGTCCGACGACAACGCCGAAACGGCCTGATCACGCCTTCCAGGAGCACGCACATGTCCAAATTCTTCCGTCGTCGCAAGTTCTGCAAGTTCACCGCCGAGGGTGTCAAGGAGATCGATTACAAGGATCTCAACACCCTGCGCCAGTACCTCACCGAGACCGGCAAGATCGTTCCCAGCCGCGTCACCGGCACCAAGTCGAAGTACCAGCGCCAGCTGGCCACGGCCGTCAAGCGCGCCCGTTTCCTGGCGCTGATCCCGTACACCGACAACCACAACGCCTGATCGGCCTCCCGGTCATTCGGACAGCCATCGCTGCGGGGCCGCGGCCCCGCTAACGAATACGGAGCAACACCATGCAACTGATCCTCCTGCAGAACGTGCAGAACCTCGGCAAGCTGGGCGACAAGGTCGACGTCAAGCCGGGCTACGGCCGCAACTACCTGGTGCCGCAGGGCAAGGCCACGCCGGCGACCGAGGCCAACCTGGCCGAGTTCGAAGCGCGCCGCGCCGAGTACGAAGCCAAGGCCAAGGCGCTGCACGACGAAGCCGAAGCCCGCCAGGCCAAGCTGGCCGACGTGTCCATCACGATCCGCGCCAACGCCGCCACCGAGGGCAAGCTGTACGGCTCGATCACCACCCGCGACATCGCCGAGGAGCTGACCAAGAACGGCTACCCCGTCGAGAAGTCCGAGGTGATCATGGGTGAGGGCGCAATCCGCCGCACCGGTGAGTACGAGGTGGTCATCCACCTGCACGCCGACATTGAAGCCACCGTCAAGGTGGTGGTCGAGGGCGAAGTGGTCTGATCGTCGCCGACGACCGATCGACCCGAAGGGCGCCGAAAGGCGCCCTTCGTATTTTCGCAGGTGCCGATGTTGTACCGATTGTTGTAGGAGCGGCTTCAGCCGCGATCGAGAGCAGGCGAAGGTGCACGGTTGCAGATCGCGGCTGAAGCCGCTCCTACAAAGGCCGCTCCCATCAACGGTTACCTACAGGCGCGCACATCGGCCTGCGTCGCATCGGCTGAGACGTTCCCATGCCACAAGGGCGGGGCGGCCCGAGCGGTGGTTTTATACCGTGATATCCACAGACTTATCTGCAACGGTCCGGGGCCGCAGGCCCTAGGATGCTTCTTCGGCCGCCGCCCCGGCATGGCGGCCTCTGCCAGGACACCATCCCTTGATGAGCGCACGACCCGGTTTCCGCGGCGAACACCGCGACTCCCGTTTCGAAACCCGCGCCGAGCAGCGCGTCGACCAGTTGCGGGTGCCCCCGCAATCGATCGAGGCCGAGCAGGCGGTGCTGGGCGGGCTGATGCTCGCGCCCGACGCCTACGACATGGTCGGCGACAGCATCACCGAACGGGACTTCTACCGGCGCGACCACCAGTTGATCTTCCGGGCCATCCGGGAACTGGCGGAGAAGAACAAGCCGTTCGATGCAGTGACCCTGGGCGAATGGTTCGAGTCCATGGGCGAATCCGAGCAGGTCGCCGGCGGCGCGTACCTGATCGAACTCGCCAGCACCACGCCCTCGGCGGCCAATATCAAGGCCTACGCGGAGATCGTGCGCGACAAGGCGGTCCTGCGGCAGCTGATCGAGGTCGGTACCGGCATCGTCAACGACGGCTTCCAGCCGGACGGCCGCGAGAGCAGCGAGATCCTGTCCAAGGCCGAGCAGGAGGTGTTTGCCATCGCCGAGGCCGGCGCGAAGGGTCGGACCGACTTCACCGCGATCAACACGGCACTTTCCGAAGCTTTCGACGTCCTGCAGACGCGCTACGCCGCGGGCGGTACCGTCACCGGCCTGCCGACCGGCTATACCGAGTTCGACGAGATGACCGCCGGCCTGCAGCCCACCGACCTGCTGATCCTGGCCGCGCGTCCGGCGATGGGCAAGACCACGCTCGCGCTCAACATGGCAGAGCACGCTGCCATCCGCACCAAGAAGGCGGTGGCGGTGTTCTCGATGGAAATGTCGGCCAGCCAGCTCGCGCTGCGCCTGATTTCCTCCAACGGACGAGTCAACGCGCAGCGCCTGCGCAGCGGCCAGCTGGAGGACGAGGACTGGAGCCGCGTGACCAGTGCGATCCGGATGCTGAAGGAAGCCAAGATCTTCATTGACGACACCCCCGGCCTGTCGCCCGACGTGTTGCGTGCGAAGGCGCGCCGCCTCAAGCGCGAGCACGACCTGGGCCTGGTGGTGGTGGACTACCTGCAGTTGATGGCGGTGCCGGGCAACACCGAAAACCGCGCCACCGAGATCTCGGAGATATCGCGCTCGCTCAAGCACCTGGCCAAGGAGCTCAACGTGCCGGTGATCGCGCTGTCGCAGCTCAACCGGTCGCTGGAAACCCGTGCCGACAAACGTCCGGTGATGGCCGACCTGCGCGAGTCCGGCGCCATTGAGCAGGATGCGGACGTCATCGTCTTCATCTATCGCGACGACTACTACAACAAGGAAAACTCCCCCGACAAGGGGCTCGCCGAGGTCATCATCGGCAAGCAGCGTAACGGCCCCACCGGCTCAATCAAGCTGAAGTTCTTCGGCGAATACACCCGTTTCGACAACCTCTCGCACGACTCGGTCGGCAGCTTCGAGTAAGGGCGGCGATGCGACGCGAGCCGGTCGATTCGGAGGCACTTGTGAGCGTGGGCTACGACCGGGACACGCGCGAACTCGAGATCGAATTCACCAGCGGCGCGGTCTACCGCTACCTCGACGTCCCCGAATCCGTGCACGTGGGGTTGATGACCGCCGCCTCCCATGGGGAGTTCTTCGCCCACCATATCCGCGACGCCGGCTTCGACTTCCACCAGCTCCACTAGTATCCCTCCATGGCCCGACCCACCTCCGCCGTCATCCACCTCGATGCGCTGCGCCACAACCTGGCGCAGGTCCGAAAGCGTGCCCCGGGCAGCCGTGTCATGGCGGTGGTGAAGGCGGATGGATACGGACATGGGCTGGAACGGGTGGCGCGGGCCATGGGCGGGGCCGATGCCTTTGGCGTGGCGGCGCTTTCGGACGCCGAGCGCCTCCGTGCCGTGGGTATCTCACAGCCCATCCTGCTGCTGTCGGGCTTCAATGAGCTTGCCGACATCGGGCGCATGCGCCAGTTGCACGTGGACTCGGCGATCCACCATGCCAGCCAGATCGAGATGCTCGAGCAGGCCGATTCCGGAGAGCCGCTGCGGTGCTGGCTGAAGGTCGACACCGGGATGCATCGCCTCGGGTTTCCACCCGGCGAGGTGGCCGCGGCCCATGCCCGCCTGTCGGCACTGCCGGGCGTGGTGGGGGAGATACGGCTGCTCCACCATTTCGCGAGTTCCGACGAGTTCGCGGATGCGCCTTCGGGCGGTGCGCAGACCCGCGAGCAACTGCGGATCTTCAATGAGGTCTGTGCCGGCCTGCCGTGCGAGCGCTCGATGGCCAACTCCGCGGCGATCCTGGGGTGGCCGGAGTCCCATGGCGAGTGGGTGCGGGCCGGCGGCGCCCTCTACGGCATGTCGGTGGTCGAGGGCCGGACCGGAGCCGACTTCGGGCTGCGGCCGGCGATGACCTTCTCGACGCGCCTGATCGCAGTCAACACGATCGCCAAGGGCGAGCGGATCGGCTACTCGGCCACCTGGGAATGCCCCGAGGACATGCCGGTCGGGGTCGCCGCCATCGGCTACGGCGATGGCTATCCACGTGCCGCGCCTCCCGGTACACCGGTAATGGTGGCGGGGCAGCGCGCGCAGATCGTGGGCCGGGTTTCGATGGACCTCATGACCATCGACCTGCGGGGAATCGCTGGTGGTGTCGTGGGGGCTCCGGTCACCCTGTGGGGGCCTGACCTGCCAGTCGAAAGTATCGCGTCGTGCGCGGGCACCATCAGCTACGAGTTGACCTGCTCGATCACGCGCAGGGTCCGCTTCCTCGAACGCTGATCCCCTGGACGGCGGTCTCCCCGCCAGAACCTGAACGGGGAGTTTGGGCCGTCACCCGCCTCATACGGGTCCATGCTTAGCTTGTGGCCTGCTATTCAGGCCCAAAGCCAACAGGAAGGACACACCATGAAGAACCCGACCAAGCTCGTACTTGCAGCCGCCATCATGGGCAGCACCCTGATCGCAGGTTGCGCCACCACCGGCGGCGGCTATTACGGCCAGCAGGACGCCTACAACGAACCCGATCCGAGCAACGACCGCACCAAGAAGGGAGCGCTCATCGGCGCGGCCGTCGGCGCGGTGGCCGGACTGCTGAGCGGTGACGACGCGACCGAGCGGCGCCAGCGCGCGCTGGTCGGCGTCGGTGTCGGCGGCCTGGCTGGCGGCGCCATCGGCAACTACCAGGATCGCCAGGAGCGTGAGCTGCGCGATCGCATGGCCGGTACCGGCGTCGACGTGGTCCGCCAGGGCGACAACATCACCCTGAACATGCCCGACAACATCACCTTCGGTTTCGACAGCTCCTCGCTGCAGTCGCAGTTCTATCCGGTGCTGGACAATGTCGCCGCGACCCTGGGCGAGTACAACCAGACGATCGTCGAGGTCGCGGGCCACACCGACAGCAAGGGCACCGACCAGTACAACCAGGCCTTGTCGGTCAGGCGTGCCGAGGCCGTTGGCAACTACCTGATGTCGAAGGGGCTGATGCGCGACCGCTTCATCATCACCGGGGCCGGCGAGAGCCGTCCGGTCGCCAGCAATGACACCGAGGCCGGCCGGGCCCAGAACCGCCGGGTCGAGATCACGCTGGTGCCGATCCGCTCCTGATCGAGGTACTGCCGCAAGAATAGACAACGGGCCCTTCGGGGCCCGTTTTTTTGTTGCCAGTTCCCGGGGCGCGCCCGCTACTCCGGGGGATGCTCGCCCTCCGGCCGGTTCCGGCCGAGACTGCGATCGATCAACTTGAGTGCCACCAGCACCAGCAGGGTCAGCGCGGTCGCTGCGGTGGCAAGCACGTAGTAGTTGAACCCCGCGGCGATGCCGATCACCGACACCATCAGCAGTGAGGCGGCGGTAGTGATGCCGTTGATGCTTCCCCGCTTCCCGAAGATCGCGCCGGCACCGATAAAGGCAACGCCCGCGATCACCGCCTCCACCAGGCGCAGGGGATCGAACCGGAGGTTCTCCGTCATCTGCTCGACGATGCCGGGATCCTCAAGCGCCAGCCGGCCGATGCCGACCAGCAGCGCGGCGGCACCGGCCACCAGCATGTGGGTACGGAAGCCCGCGGGTCGATTCTTGAGTTCGCGCTCCAGTCCGATTGCGCCGCCGAGCGCCATCGCGGTGGCGGTCGAAATGAGTACGCCAAGTTGTGATGTCCAATCCATTCGTGCACTTTGCTGCAGCGGACGTGCAGGCGTCGTGGGCGGGACACGCGCCCCGGGTGGCCCGGCCGGCCGCTCCTGTTAGAAAAGTGTGAAATCGCCCTCACGCGGGGTAGGCTATTTTGCTTTGATTTTTGGCCACAGACAGCTCGGGGGGAGCCACGCGTGGGAACAAAGACCAGCCGCACCAGTCGCGAAGAAATCGGGTCGCAGGACGACGCCGACACCCGCATCCTCGAAGCCCTGTGTGCCATGCGGGATGGGGACTTCAGCGTCCAGCTGCCGGTGCACTGGGATGGCATGCCCGGCAAGATTGCCGCCTGCTTCAACGCGATCGGGGCCAACAACCGGCACATGGCTTCGGAGCTGGCTCGCGTCGGCGACGTCGTCGGCCGCCAGGGACAGACCGGCAAGCGCATGGTCAGCCCGAACCACTCCGGCGCGTGGCTGGAGATGCAACAGTCGGTCAACGAGCTCATCGATGACCTGGTGCGCCCCGTGGAAACCATGACCACCGCCGTCGCCGCGGTGGCCAAGGGCGACCTGAGCCGTAGCGTCCCGACCGAATCCGAAGGGCGCCCGCTGCAGGGCGAGTTCCTGCGATCGGCGAGGATCGTCAACCGCATGATCGAGCAGATGGGCGAGTTCTCCGCCGAGGTCACCCGGGTCGCGCTCGAAGTGGGCACCGCCGGTCTTCTGGGCGGTCAGGCGAAGGTGAAAGGTGTGTCCGGCGTCTGGAAGGAGCTGACCGACTCGGTCAACCAGATGGCGTCCAACCTCACCACCCAGGTGCGCAACATCTCCGAGGTCACCATTGCAGTGGCGGACGGCGACCTTTCGCGCAAGATCACGGCCGACGTGCGCGGCGAGATGGCCCAGCTGAAGGAGGCCATCAACACCATGGTGGACCAGCTGCGCAGCTTCGCCTCCGAGGTGACGCGCGTGGCGCGCGAGGTGGGCACCGAGGGCAAGCTCGGAGGCCAGGCCGTGGTGCCGGGCGTGGCCGGGACCTGGAAGGACCTCACCGACTCGGTGAACGCGATGGCCTCCAACCTGACCAGCCAGGTGCGCAACATCGCCGAGGTGACCACCGCGGTGGCCAAGGGCGATCTCTCGCGCAAGATCGGCGTGGGCGCCCAGGGCGAGATCCTGCAGCTCAAGGACACCATCAACACGATGGTGGACCAGCTCAATGGCTTCGCTGCCGAGGTGACGCGCGTGGCGCGCGAGGTGGGCACCGAGGGCAAGCTGGGCGGACAGGCGCAGGTACCGGACGTCGCGGGCACCTGGAAGGACCTGACCGACCACGTGAATTCAATGGCGTCCAACCTGACCAGCCAGGTGCGCAACATCGCCGAAGTCACCACCGCGGTGGCGAAGGGCGACCTGTCGCGCAAGATCACCGTGGACGTGCGTGGCGAGATGCTGGAGCTCAAGAACACCCTCAACACGATGGTGGACCAGCTCAACAGCTTCGCCGCCGAGGTGACGCGCGTGGCACGAGAGGTGGGCACCGAGGGCAAGCTGGGCGGCCAGGCCACGGTGCCCGGGGTCGATGGGACCTGGGCCGATCTGACCGACTCGGTCAACGCGATGGCGTCCAACCTGACCAGCCAGGTGCGCAACATCGCGGAGGTGACCACGGCCGTGGCCAAGGGCGACCTCTCGCGCAAGATCGCGGTGACCGCGCAGGGCGAGATCCTCCAGCTGAAGGACACCATCAACACGATGGTGGACCAACTCAACAGCTTCGCCGCCGAGGTGACGCGCGTGGCGCGCGAGGTCGGCACCGAGGGCAAGCTGGGCGGCCAGGCCACCGTGCCGGGCGTGGCGGGCACGTGGGCCGACCTCACCGACAACGTCAACGCGATGGCGTCCAACCTGACCAGCCAGGTACGCAACATCGCGGAGGTGACGACCGCGGTGGCCAAGGGCGACCTGTCCCGAAAGATCGCGGTGGACGTAAAGGGCGAGATGCTCGAGCTGAAGGACACCATCAACACGATGGTGGACCAGCTCAACAGCTTCGCCGCCGAGGTGACGCGCGTGGCGCGCGAGGTGGGTACCGAGGGCAAACTGGGCGGCCAGGCCACCGTGCCGGGCGTGGCGGGTACCTGGGCCGACCTCACCGACAACGTCAACTCGATGGCGTCCAACCTGACCAGCCAGGTGCGCAATATCGCCGAGGTCGCGACCGCGGTGGCGAAGGGCGACCTCTCGCGCAAGATCGGAGTGGACGCCCAGGGCGAGATCCTGCAGCTCAAGGACACCCTCAACACGATGGTGGACCAGCTCAACAGCTTCGCCGCCGAGGTGACGCGCGTGGCGCGCGAGGTGGGTACCGAGGGCAAGCTGGGCGGCCAGGCCACCGTGCCGGGCGTGGCGGGTACCTGGGCCGACCTCACCGACAACGTCAACTCGATGGCGACCAACCTCACCACGCAGGTGCGCGGCATCGCGCAGGTGGTGACCGCGGTGGCCACCGGTGACCTCAGCAAGAAGCTGACGGTGGAGGCCAAGGGCGAGATCGCGGAGCTCGCCGACACCATCAACTCGATGACCGACACGCTGGCGATCTTCGCCGACCAGGTGACCACCGTGGCCCGCGAGGTGGGCGTCGAGGGTCGACTGGGCGGCCAGGCGAAGGTGCCCGGCACGGCCGGCATCTGGGAGAACCTGACCGGCAACGTGAACCAGCTGGCGGCCAACCTGACCACCCAGGTGCGCGCCATCGCGGAGGTCGCCACCGCGGTGACCCAGGGCGATCTCACACGCGAGATCCAGGTGGACGTGAGCGGCGAGCTCGCCGACCTGAAGGACAACATCAACGTGATGATCGGCACCCTGCGTGCGACCACGGAAAGTGGACGCGAGCAGGACTGGCTGAAGACCAACATGGCGACCTTCAGCAGCATGATGCAGGGCCAGCGCGACCTGATCACGCTGGGCAGCATGCTGCTGTCGGAACTCGCGCCGCTGGTGAACGCGCACCAGGGCCTGATGTACGTGGTCGATGACGACGAATCTGGAGAGGCGCCGCGCCTGCGCCAGCTGGCGTCCTACGCCCATACCGGCTCCGCCCAGGGCCGGCACACCCTGGAGTTCGGCGAAGGCCTGGTCGGCCAGTGCGCCGCCCAGGCGCGGATGATCGTGATCGAGGACGTCGAGCCGGGCTCGGTGCAGATCCGTTCCGGCCTGCTGGAAATGGTGCCGCGCAACGTCATCGTGTTGCCGGTGCTGTTCGAGGACCAGATCAAGGCGGTGATCGAACTGGCGTCGCTGTCGGAGTTCACCGTTTCGCACCGGGCCTTCCTGGACCAGCTCTCGCGCAGCATCGGCATCGTGCTGAACACGATCGAGGCGACGATGCGTACCGAGCGCCTGCTGGCCCAGTCGCAGCAACTGGCGGGCGAGCTGCAGTCGCAGCAGAAGGAGCTGCAGCAGACCAACGAGGACATCGCGCTCAAGGCGGCGTTGCTGGCAGAGCAGAAGAACGAGGTCGAGCACAAGAACCTGCAGATCGAGCACGCCCGCCGCGAGCTCGAGGAGAAGGCGGCCGAGCTGGCGCTGACCTCGCGCTACAAGTCCGAGTTCCTGGCCAACATGTCGCACGAGCTGCGCACGCCGTTGAACTCGATCCTGATCCTCGGCCAGCAACTGGCCGAGAACGTGGATTCCAACCTCACGCCGCGCCAGGTGGAGTTCGCGAGCACCATCCATGCCGCGGGTACCGACCTGCTGCACCTGATCAGCGACATCCTGGACCTGTCGAAGATCGAGTCGGGCACCGTCACCGTCGACAGCGAGGAGATCACTTTCCGCCACCTGCGCGAGAACGTGGAGCGCACGTTCCGGCACGAGGCGGAAAGGCGGAACCTGGATTTCTCCGTCGAGGTGTCCAGCGATCTCGGCCGTGCACTCACCACGGACCCCAAGCGCCTGCAGCAGATCCTCAAGAACCTGCTGTCGAACGCGTTCAAGTTCACCGCCGAGGGAAGCGTGCGCATGGTCGCGCGCCCCGTCACCAGCGGCTGGACCATCGGCCACGACGTCCTGGATTCGGCCGCCACCGTGGTCGCCTTCGAGGTCACCGACACCGGCATTGGCATCTCGCCGGACAAGCAGAAGATCGTGTTCGAAGCGTTCCAGCAGGCCGATGCCGGCACTTCGCGCCAGTACGGCGGCACCGGCCTGGGTCTGGCGATCAGTCGTGAGATCGCCGGCCTGCTGGGTGGCGAGCTCCGGCTGCGCAGCCAGGTGGGCGAGGGCAGCACCTTCACCCTGTACCTCCCGCTGAACTACACCGGCGCCGACAGTGCGCATGAAGCCCGGGCCACCCTGGCCATGGAACGCGCCCAGCTCGCCGCTCCGAGCGACGAACCAACCGTGCCGGTCCACGTGGAAGACGACCGCGAGGTCCTGGAGGAAGGCGATCCTATCCTGCTGCTGATCGAGGACGACGCCCGCTATGCAGCGGTGCTGCGCGACCTGGCGCGGTCCCAGGGTTTCCGCGTGCTAGTGGCGACCCGCGGCCACGAGGCGCTGCGACTGGTGCAGGAGTACCGGCCGACCGCGATCTCGCTCGATATCTTCCTGCCCGACATGCTCGGCTGGACGGTGCTGGCCCGGCTGAAGCAGGACTCGACCACGCGCCATATCCCGGTGCAGGTCGTCACCGTCGAGGAGGAGCGCAACCACAGCATGGAGCGTGGCGCCTTCTCCTATCTCGCCAAGCCTGCAACCACCGAGACCATCGGCGCCGCCCTGCAGCGCATCAAGGAGTACACGGTGCCGCGCGTCAAGCGGTTGCTGGTGGTGGAGGACGATGCGGCCGAGCGCATGAGCATCGAGGAGCTGATCCGCCACGACGATGTGTCGATTGATACCGTCGGCAGTGGCGAGGAGGCGCTGGAGGCACTCCGAAAGACGTCGTACGACTGCGTGGTACTGGACCTGAGGCTGCCGGACATGAGCGGTTTCGACCTGCTCGACCGCCTCGAGGCGGAGCCGAAGCTGAGCGAAGTGCCGGTGGTGGTGTTTACCGGGCGCGACCTCAGCGACGAGGAGGATCGCCGCCTGAAGCGCGTGGCCAAGAGCGTGGTGATCAAGGGCGTGGAGTCACCCGAGCGCCTGCTCGACGAGACCGCGCTGTTCCTCCACCGGGTGATTGCCGACCTGCCCGAAGCAAAGCAGCGCATGGTGCAAAGCCTGCATGAATCCAACGATGCGCTGCTCGGCAAGCGGGTGCTGGTGGTGGACGACGATGTCCGCAACATCTTCGCCCTGTCCAGCGCGCTTGAACGGCACGGCATGGACGTGGTCACCGCCAGCAACGGGCGCGAAGCCATCGGGCGGGTCGAGGCGGACGCCGATATCGCGCTGGTGCTGATGGACATCATGATGCCCGGCATGGACGGCTACGAGACCATGAAGGCCATCCGAGCCAATCCCGATTCCAGGGCACTGCCGATCATCGCCCTGACCGCGAAGGCGATGAAGGGCGACCGGGAGAAGTGCCTGGAGGCGGGGGCTTCGGATTACCTCGCCAAGCCGGTGGTGACGGATCAACTGTTGGGGGTGCTGCGACAGTGGCTGCACCGTTGAACCCCGCCGGTGTCGACGCACCGGTGAAGATCCTGCTGGTCGACGACCAGCCGGGCCGGTTGCTCACCTATCGGGCGATCCTGGAGCCGTTGGGCGAGGAGCTCGTGGAGGCGGACTCGGGCGACGAGGCGCTGCGGCTGCTGATGCAGGACGACTTCGCGCTGATCCTGCTCGACGTCAACATGCCGGGCATGGACGGCTTCGAAACGGCGAGCATGATCCACCAGCACCCGCGTTTCGAGAAGACCCCGATCATCTTCGTCACGGCGGTGAACGTTACCGACATGGATCGCCTGAGGGGCTACAAGCTCGGCGCCGTCGATTACGTGATGGTTCCGGTGATCCCGGAGATCCTGCGCAGCAAGGTGGTGGTGCTGGCGGAGCTGCACCGGAAAAGGACGGAGCTGCAAGCCGCCAACGCCCAGCTCGAGGCCGCCAACCGTGCCTTGCAGGCCGAACAGGCGCGCGAGCTCGAGGTGCTCAACGAGTCGTTGCGGCGCGCGAATGCCGCGCTGGGCGCACAGAACGTCGAGTTGCATGGCGAGGTGCTGGAGCGGACCCGGGTCGAGCAGTTGCTGCGCGAGGTCGACCGCCGCAAGGACGAGTTCCTCGCCACCCTGGCCCATGAGTTGCGTAACCCGCTGGCTCCGCTCCAGAACGCGTTGAGCATCCGCCGGCTTGCGATGGCCGGGGCGGATAGCGAGGATCCGCTGCAGGGACTGATGGAGCGCCAGGTCGCGCAGTTGGTCCGGCTGATCGACGACCTGCTGGATATCGCCCGCATCAGCCAGGCCAAGCTGATGCTGCGCAGGCACCCGACGGTGCTCCAGGACATCGTCCAGTCCGCGGTGGAAACCGCCCGGCCGACGGTCGAGGCGGGTGAGCACGAGCTGGTCGTGGAGGTGCCGGAGTCGCCCGTGCACCTGGTGGCGGACGAGGCCCGGCTTTCGCAGGTGCTGTCCAACCTGCTCAACAACGCGGCGAAGTACTCCGAGCCCGGGGGCCACATCCACCTGCTGGCGCGGGTCGCGGAGGAGCGCGTCGAGCTTGAAGTACGTGATGCCGGTATCGGCCTGACACCCGAGGAGACCGAACGCATCTTCGAGATGTTCTCGCAGGTCAACACGGCGGTGGACCGCACCCACGGTGGGCTCGGCATCGGCCTGACCCTGGTGCGCAGGCTGGTGGAGATGCACGGCGGGGAGGTTTCCGTGCAGAGCGACGGTCCGGGACAGGGCTCCACCTTCAAGGTGAGTTTCCCGCATGTGTGCGAGCCGACCGGCCCCGAGAGCACGGAACCGGCGGGAGCCGTCGAGCGCTCCGCGTCCGGAGGCAAGCGCGTGGTGGTCGCCGACGACAACCGCGACGCCGCCGATACATTGGCGATGATGATCGAGATGCTCGGTCATGACGTGCATCGCCACTACACGCCCCATACGGTGATCGCCGATGTGCGCGAATTCCGTCCCGACATCGTGTTCCTGGATGTCGGCATGCCCGGCATGAGCGGATACGAGCTTGCGCGGACCCTGCGCGCCCAGCCGGAATGCCGGAACATGGCAATCGTCGCCGTCACCGGCTGGGGACAGCCCGACGACCGCCGCCTCACCCGCGAGGCCGGCTTCGACGAACACCTGGTGAAACCCCCGGCATTGGACGCCATCGCCCGTTTGTGCAGCGGCCCGGACCGCGCACGCCACGACGAGGAGCCGACCGATGCCTGATGCTTCACCCGACCACAGCGTGGACCTGCTTGAACGGCTCGCCCATGACCTGCGTGGCCCCTTGTCGCCGCTGCAGACGGCCGCCTACCTGCTGCGGCGCGATGACGTGGATCCACAGCGCCAGAAGGAGCTGCTGGAGATCATCGACCGGCAGACATCCCGCCTGAGTGGGATGGTCCAGGAAGTGTCGGACTGGATGCGCGCCCGCAAGGCGCGGCTGGTCGGTACGAAGGAGCCGCTGGGGGTGCCGATGCTGGTGGAGCTTGTCTGCGCCACCCGTCCTGCGGTCAGCGTGGACCTGCCCGAGAGCCTGGACGAGGCGAACGTCCTGGGGGATGCCCAACGGCTCACGCAGATGCTGGGGACCCTGCTCGACTGGGCCCAGGCACTTGATCCCCAGGGCACGATCACCCTCCGGGCATCGCGGGATGGGGAGGTCCTCAGTCTCCGCCTCGCGGCGCCGCCGGTGGAGGGCGGGATGGTGCAGCTGGACGGCCTGTTCAGGATGCCGCAGGCGGTGCCGTTCGACGAGGGGCTGGGCATGCGGCTGCTGATCGCCCGTGAAATCGCTACCGCCCACGGGGGCGAGATTACAGGCGAGGGCGGGACGGACGGGACAACGGTCGTGGTGCGGCTGCCGCTGGACGAATGACCGTGCCCGCCTATACGGGACACAGACGCGCGCTGGCCTAACTTGCGGTCTCCCTCCCGCAAGGAACGTCCCCATGGCAAAGAAGCAGTACGACAAGGCGCAGCTCCACGAGCTGCTCTACCAGGCACTGGAAACCGAGCTCGGTGGCGAGAAGGTCTACCAGAAGGCGCTCGAGTGCGCGGTCAACAAAGACCTGCACAAGGAATGGGAGGAATACCTCGATGAAACCCGCACCCACCAGAAGGTGCTGCTGAACGTCTTCTCCGAGCTCGGGCTGGATCCCGGCACCATGACCCCGGGGCGCGAGGTGGTAGCGCACCACGGGGAGTCACTGGTCAAGGCCATGCAGATGGCCCAGGACGCCGGTGATCCGGCGGCCGCCGAGCTGGTGGCCGGCGAATGCGTGGTACTCGCGGAAACCAAGGACCACCTCAACTGGGAGCTGATCGGCCTGGTCGCCGAGAAGGGCAGTGGCGAAGAGACGAAGGTGTTGAAGAAGGCCTACGAGGCAGTGGCCGAGGACGAGCACCACCACCTCCTGCATACGACTGGCTGGACACGCGAACTGTGGATCCAGTCGCTTGGACTGCCGGCGGTGCTGCCGCCACCGGAGGAGGTCAAGAACGTCGAGACCAAGATCGGCGCTTCCCGTGCCGAGCAGGCACGGGACGACATGCTGAAGGGCCGGCACTGACCGGTGGGTGCCGACGCGTTGGGCTGGGCCGCCTCGGCGGTCCTGCTGGCTACGCTGGGGCGACAGGTCTGGGTGCAGTGGCGCAGCCGGAGTACCGCCGGCGTTTCCTCATGGCTGTTCATCGGTCAGGTGACCGCCAGCGTCGGCTTCACTGTCTACAGCTGGATGCTGGATAACTGGGTCTTCGTCTTCACCAACGTCGCATTGCTCGCCACCGCGGTGCTGGGGCAAGCGATCTACCGTCGTAATCGTCGCCTTGCCGAAGCCGGCGAGGCGACGCCCGAGGACGGGGCCGGCGCTCATGGATCGACGTAGCGCGAGGTCCGCACATCGATGTGCATTGAGGCCTTCATCAGCGCCAGCGCACGCTCCGTGCGTTCGGTGCTGATGGCGGCAACGCAGTCCCGGGGCACGTGCACGTCGAACTCCCGGATATGCGCATCGGTGGCAGTCGCGAGCACGCAGCCGTCGGTGGCCACCCCCGTGACCACCAGCCGGCCTGCCTGCAGCTTTTCCAGGAGCGTCGGCAAGGGCGTCTCGTAGAAGCCCGAATGCTTGGGTTTCAGTACGAAGTAGTCATCGTGTTCCGGAGCAAGCAGCTCGGCGAGCGGAGCGCCCGGGGTGTCATGGCCCACCACCGCAACGATCTCCTTGAAGTCGGCCTTCCAGTCCATGAAGTTGTCATTGACGTAGACCACCGGACGGCCGCTGTTGCGGAACCGCTTCTTGAGCTTGGCCAGCCGCTTCGCCGCTTCGATGGCCAGGGGCCGCATCGAGGCCCCACCCGGAAAGTCGAGCGGGTTGATCATGTCCACGATCAGCAGGACGGGAGTGCGGCTCGACTCGCTCAAGACTTTTTCTCCAAAGGCTTCACGCGCAGCTGCGCGAAGGTGGGACAACATTTCCCCGCCGCGGTGACGCACGGGCGGGCAGGGAGGCGAAATGCAGAGCGCCACATATCGGTATTAGCGGCGGCGCGTGGCGGCAACCAGGAACAGCCCCGCGGCGAACGCCGCGTACGCGCCGAGAATGGAGGGTCTGGAGAGGTGGAACTCGAAACCTGGGGTCAACCGACGCGGCACCACCTTGTAGTCGACGGTGTAGGCCACGCCGGCCATCGCGGCAGCGGCGATGGCCGGCCGCCTGGACAGCGGAATCCGCGACAGCAACCACCGCTCGTAGAAGGTCGCCCAGAACACGGAGCTGGCATGGTGGATCAGGTAGCCGACCGCCGTGTATCGCACGCTCGCAGGGTCCTGGTCGGCGGCGGCATCTCCCCAGACCCAGTGGCTGGTGGCATTGGTGCCGCGTGCCGGGCGCCGGCCGACGCCCCGCGCCCCGAGCGAGACCACCACGGTGCATAGCGCGCTTGCCACGGCCCCGGACACCATTGCCCGGCGCAGCGCGCGTTTCCACGGAGCCCAGCTGTTGCTCGGACCAGGGTCGGCAGCACGATGCGAGTCCTGCTGACCGGCGCCACCGGCTTCCTCGGCAGTGCCCTGGTGGATGCGCTGGGGCGCGCCGGTCACGACGTGGTGGTGGGCGTGCGCGACGTCGCTGCCGCCAGCCGCCGTTGGCCGGGTATCGACGCGGTCGGGATCGACTATCTCACCGACCATTCCGCGTCGGACTGGCTGCCGCGGCTCGAGGGTGTGGACGCGGTCATCAATGCCGTCGGGATTCTCTCTTCGCATGGCAGCCAGACCTTCGAGGCGATTCACGTGCGCGCGCCCTGCGCGTTGTTCGAAGCCTGCGCGCGAATGCGTGTACGGCGCGTGGTCCAGATATCGGCGCTGGGCGCCGACAAAGACGCCGAAACCGACTACCACCGCAGCAAGCGCGAGGCCGACCGGTGCCTGGTGTCGCTCGACGTGTCCTCCAGCATCCTGCAGCCGTCGCTGGTGTTCTCCGCCCATGGGCCCAGTGCCCGATGGTTCACCATGTTGGCGACGATGCCGGCGCTCGCACTTCCGCGGGGCGGGCCACAATGCCTGCAGCCGGTGCACCTGGATGATGTATGCGCAGCCGTGGTGGCCGCGGTCGCTGCCGCGGAGCCGCCCGCCACGGTGGCCGTCGTCGGCCCGCGTCCGCTGACCCTGCGCGGCTATCTCGATGCGCTGGCGGCACCGATGGGCCTGCGGCGCAGAGTCGTAGTGCCGGTGCCCGGTTGGTTGTCCAGGGCCGGCGTGTGGCTGATGGGGAAGGTGCCCGGATCCATCGGCAATCCAGATACATTGAAGATGCTCGAACGGGGCAACTGTGCACCCGCGGACGCGCTGGTACGCCTGATCGGAAGGCCTCCGCTAGATCCCGGGGACTTCCTTGAATCCGCAAGCGCCGGCGAGGTGAGGCGCAGCGCCCAGTTGCGCTGGCTCCTGCCGGTCCTGCGCGTGGCCCTGGCGCTGATGTGGGTCGTTACCGCCGTCGTCTCCCTGTGGGTGTATCCGGTACCCGACAGCCTGGGCCTGCTGGCCCGCACCGGCCTGACTGGAACGACGGGATGGATATCGCTGTACGGCGCGGCGCTACTTGATCTGGTGCTCGGCGTCGCGATGCTGTGGCCGGGCCTGCGCCGGCAGCTCGTCTACAGGCTCCAAGCGGCGCTCATCCTGGGGTACACCTTCGCCATCACCCTGTGGCTGCCGGAGTTCTGGGCGCACCCCTATGGCCCGGTGCTGAAGAACATCCCGCTGCTGGCGGCCATCTGGTTGCTGCATGAGCTGGACCGCCCGGAGCAGCGCGCATGACCGAGTACTTCGTGGTGAAGTGGCTGCACATCCTGTCCTCGACCATGCTGTTCGGGACGGGCATCGGCACCGCCTTCTACCTGTTCTTCGTCAGCAGGACGCGGGACGTGCACGCCGTGGCGGTCGTCGCGCGCTGGGTGGTGATCGCCGACTGGCTGTTCACCGCGACCACCATGGTGGTGCAGCCGGTGAGCGGCTTCTACCTGGCCCACCTGATGGGGGTGCCCCTTGGCGCGAAGTGGATCGTCTGGTCCACGATCCTGTTCGTGTTCGCCGCTGCCTGTTGGTTGCCCGTGGTGTGGCTGCAGGTGCGCCTGAGGGACATCGCCGCGGCCGCCGATGCGGCGGGCGAGCCGCTGCCACCGGAGTATTGGCGGCGGTTCCGGATCTGGACCACGCTCGGATTCCCGGCTCTTGCCGCGTTCCTCGTGATCTTCTACCTGATGGTGGCCAAACCGTACTGAGGGTGTCTTGAGGCTGATGCTCCGCTCGGCAACACGTGCGCTTTACGGACCGGGGTGCAGCCTGCGACCTCGGCTCCGCCATTGATGCATCAGGAGGACTCGCATGGCGACGCATCCTCAGCAGCACATCTTTTCGCCATCCAAAGGCGCCGAGCCGCCTGATTGGGGCGGCCTCCTGCGCCGTGCAGTGGGGTCGGGCACGATAGCCGCCGCGGCGTCGGGCCTGGCCTTCGCGCTGCTTGCGCGGAGACGCACCGGCAGCCTCGCCAGCGCCCCCAACGCTACCAGCCATGTGCTTTGGGGAGAATCCGCCGGACGCTGCCATGAGGTGGACCTGCGGCATACCGCGGCGGGCGTGGCCATCCACCATGCCAGCACCGTGTTCTGGGCCACCGGATTCGAATGGTTGCTGGCGAGGCGCCGGCCACCGCACCCGCTGACAGCGGCGGCGGCCGTGACCACGGCGGCTTACCTGGTGGACTACCACCTGGTGCCGACGCGGCTCACGCCAGGCTTCGAAATACACCTCCCGGCGCGCTCCATGGGCGGCATCTACGCCGCGCTTGGCGCAGGACTCGCGCTTGCGGCGCTGATGCGCCGTCCGGTACGGCACTGATGGGCGAATCCCCTGGCGGATGCCCGTTCTGCGCCGTCGTCGCCGGGGTCGGACCCTCGAGCATCGTGTGCGAAGATGAGCTGGCCGTCGCCTTCATCGATCTGCGGCAGTTCAATCCGGGCCATGTGCTCGTGGTTCCGCGGCGGCACCTGCAGGACATCCGCGAGCTGGACACCGCAACTGGAGCTGCCCTGATGACCATGCTGGTCCGCGTGACACGGGCGGTGGGGGAGAGGTTCCAGAATGACGGACTGAGTCTCTGGCATTCGATCGGCGAGGCGGCAGGCCAGGAAGTGCCGCACCTGCACTTCCACGTGCACCCGCGCCGGACCGGTGACGGCATGTTGCAGGTATATCCACGCGCGCCGCACACGCCGGGCGCGCAGGACCGGGAAGCGTACGCGGAGCAGCTTCGCTGCCAGCTGGAACTGCTTGGGCACTGATTGCGGTGCCGCGGGTAAAGTGGCCGGATGAAAGCACTCATCCTTGTGGGTCTAGGCGGCTTCATCGGATCCGTTGCACGCTACGCCCTCGGCAACCTCGTCCTGCAGCTGGCGCCCCACGCGCGATTCCCGTGGAGCACCTTCGCAGTCAACGTGCTGGGCTGCCTGGTGGTGGGGCTGCTGGCAGGTTTGGCTGATCGGCATCCGGTGCTCGGCAACGATGCGAGGCTGTTCGTGTTCACCGGCCTGCTCGGCGGGTTCACCACGTTCTCGGCGTTCGGACTCGATGCGCTGTCGCTGCTGCGGCGGGGCGAACCGCTGCTGGCGGCGATGTACACAGGCGCGAGCGTGGGGCTGGGCCTGCTCGCAGCCTGGCTCGGATTCGCAATGGTGACGGCATTGCTCCGGTGAGCCCCGGGCGGGAAAAGAAAAAGCCGGGACCCTTGCGGATTCCGGCTCGTCCTGATTGCTTTGGAGCTTCACTGCGTGGAGCTTGAATTGGTGGAGGTGGGGGGAATTGAACCCCCGTCCGAAGGCACTCCATCCCCGGCACTACATGCTTAGCTCACCGTTGGATCTCATCCACCGACAGCACGGTGCGCAAAGCGCATCGGCGGACCAGCCTGCTGTGTGTTAACCGGGTGCTGGCAGGCAGCCACTCCCGGCGATTCCGTGATAAATGACCCTACATCGCGAGCACGGACACAAGCGGTTTCGGGGCTTAGGCCTTAAGCGGCCAGTGCGTAGTTGTCGTCGTTGGCAACTAAAAGTTTGCAGCTGGATTTACGAGGAAAGCTACCCCCTCGGCATGCGCCAAGCGATTTCGCGACCCCCGTCGAAGCCAGTGCACCCCCGGGGACTACAAGATTGCTGACACAGCCAGTATAGGGCCACCCGTCCGGTACTCAAGGGCCCGGGAGCGCTTTCGTAGCGGCGGTTCAGCCATCCGCCTGGCGTTGGGGGAGCGCGGCGGTGGCCGCGCCTTGTATGCTTGCCGGCCATGCACGACCAGCACCGAGCGCAGCCCACCCAGACCCCCGCACGCAGGCTGCGCCCGCTGCGCGGACACCTGTGGGCGCTGGTGGTGCTTCTCGCCTCGGTGGGGTCCGTCTTCGCGTTGTGGCGGATGGCCTACGAGCGCGAACTGCGCGTGGCCGAGGCCGCCTTCGTCGCACGCACGGAGGAGGTGGCCGAGCTGATCCGGCAACAGCTGGTCAACTACGAACTGGTAGGCGGCGGCGGCACATCGCTGTTCGCCTCGGTCGAGCGCCCCACGCCGCAGCAGTGGTATGGCTACGTGGAGGGCATGGAGCTGTCCCGGCGATTCCCGGGCATGGTCGGCCTGGGCTTTGCCGGCTACCTGCGCGGCTCGCGGGTGGGAGACCTGCAGGAGGAGTGGAGCAACGCCGGCTGGGGCACGCTGAACGTGCGGCCGGAAGGGGAGCGCGAGAACTACGGTCCTATCCTGTACCTGGAGCCCCGGACTGCGGAGAACGTCGCCGCGATCGGATTCGACATGTTCTCCGAGCCGACCCGCCGGGAGGCGATGCTGAGGTCCATGGAAACCGGCGAGCCGGCGCTGTCGGGGCCGGTACACCTGGTCCAGGACCCGCTTGCCCGGTCCACGGGACTGCTGTTGTACCTGCCCGTATACCGTGGCGACATCCGACCCGTGACCCCTCAGGCCCGGCGCGAGGCGATGCTGGGCTGGGTGTACATGCCGTTCAAGCTCGAGCAGCTGGTCGGCGAGGTCCTGGCGCCGCGTGAGCAACGCGATGCCCGCTTCCGCATCTATGACGTGTCCGGAGACGACGCCGCGCTGCTGTACACAGCGAGCACCGAAGCGGACTCGCAGGTCCCTGCCTTCCGGCACCACACCGAGCTCGACCTGCACGGACGCCGCTGGCGCGTGGAGTTCGACTCACCCCCTGTCGCGGCAGCCGCCCCGAGATTGAAGAATCTGCAGAGCACCCTCGCGGTGGGGCTGTTCGCGTCCCTGCTGATGTATGCCATCGCCTGGATGCTGGCACGCACCGAGTCGCGAGCGCACGCCATCGCGGTCCGGATGACGGGCGACTATCGCCGCAGCGAGCAGCGGTTCCGTACCGCGATGGAGTATTCGGCGATCGGCAAGGTCCTCCTGGACAGCGACGGCGCGATCGTCGAGGCTAACAAAGCGTTTTCGACCATCGTCGGGCGCACGCCGGAGGCGCTGGTCGGAGCCGGATTCCACACCCTGTTCGAGGACGACGGTGAGACGTCCCCGGTCACGACCGATACCCGCCAGGCCATGAAGGACCTGGGCGAGGGCGTGCGCCGCGAGACCCGTCGCCTGCATCGGCAGGGGGGAGAACCGCGCCATGCCCAGCTGACGTATGCACCGCTGCCCAGCAGCGTGGAGCAGGACATCGCCGGCCTGGTGCAGGTGGAAGACGTGACCGAGCGCCTGCGCGCGGAGGCGCGGGTACACGCGCTCAACCGCACGCTCGAAGCCCGGGTGGCCCTGCGCACCCGTGAGCTCAGCCAGGCCAACCAGGAACTGGAAGCTTTCGCCTACAGTGTTTCGCACGATCTGCGCGCGCCGTTGCGGGCCATCGATGGCTTCAGCAAGGTGCTGGCCGAGCGCTACGCCGGCAGCCTGGACGAGGCGGGGTTGGGATATCTCGAGCGGGTCCGCAATGCGGCCGGGCGCATGGGCGAGCTCATCGATGCACTGTTGAAGATGTCGCGGGTCGGGCGCAGCCCCTTGAACCGGGAGCGCGTGGACCTGAGCCGCATGGCGCACGAGGTGATCGATGAGTTGCGCGCGGGAGACAGGGAGTACCACGTCGAGGCAGTGGTCGAACCCGGCCTGTTGGTAGAGGGCGACCCGACCCTGTTGCGGAGCCTGCTGGTCAACCTGCTCGGCAATGCCTGGAAGTTCACCCGTGGGGTGGATCATCCGCGGGTGGAGTTCGGCCGCGAGGGCGACGAGTTCATCGTCAGGGACAACGGGGCCGGGTTCGCCCAGGAATATGTCGACAAGCTGTTCCGGCCATTCCAGCGTCTGCACGACCAGACCGACTTCGCCGGCCATGGCATTGGCCTGGCGTCGGTGAAGCGCATCGTGGAGCGGCATGGTGGCAGCATCCGCGCCGCCGGGCGGGAGGGGCAGGGCGCCACTTTCTACTTCACCCTGCCAGGCGCGGTCGAATCCGTCTGAGTGGGCCGGGCGCCCTGGTCAGGCGCTCTTGTTGTGGCCGCGCATGACGCGCTGTTTCTCGCGCGCCCAGTCGCGGTCCTTGCTGGCCTGCCGCTTGTCGTGGTCCTGCTTGCCCTTCGCCAGCGCCAGCTCGACCTTTACCTTGTTGCCTTTCCAGTACATCGAGGTCGGCACCACGGTGTAGCCGTCGCGCTGGATGCGCCCCATGAGGTTGTCTATCTCGCGCCGGTGCAGCAGCAGCTTGCGGGTGCGGCGGTCATCGGCAACCACGTGCGTGGACGCCGAGATCAGCGGCGTCATCTGCGCACCGAACAGGAACATCTCGCCGTTGCGGACCACGGCATAGCTCTCGCCGATGTTGGCGCGACCGGCGCGGATGGACTTCAGTTCCCAGCCCTGCAAGGCAAGGCCAGCCTCGAAGCGTTCCTCCAGGTGGTAGTCGTGGCGGGCGCGCTTGTTGAGCGCGATGGTCCCGCCACCACCCTTTCCCTTATCCTTGGCGTTCTGGTTTTTGTTCTTGCTCATCGCGTCATTGTCCCCGAAGCGGAGGTGGCGTGCGATACATCCGGCCATCAGTGCCCCAACTGGACGCCATGCCCACCATCCGCCGCTCCGCTCTGGTCGAACACTCCGCCGCCCGCATGTTCGCGCTCGTCAACGACGTCGGCGCCTATCCGCGGCGCTTTGGCTGGTGCGATTCGGCGCAGGTCCTGGAATCCTCCGAGCACCGCATGGTGGCAAGGCTGGACCTTGGGCTCGGTGCATTGCGTACGTGGTTTACCACCGAGAACACGCTCGAGCCGCCGCACCACATCGACCTGCGGCTGGTCGACGGGCCATTCCGGCGCCTGTCCGGCCGCTGGGAATTCCACGCGCTGGACGAATCGGCCTGCAAGGTGACGCTCACGCTGACGTTCGAGCCGGCCGTGAAGCTGCTTGGCCCCGCGATGGCGGTGGGCTTCCAGAGCCTGGCCGACCGGATGGTGGAAGACTTCATCAAGGTCGCCGACCGCGGAGCCGAATGAAGGTGACGCTCATCCGCGCCTGGCCGCGGCGCTTCGAGTCGGTCGAAGTCGAGCTGCCGCAGGGGGCGTGCGTCGAGGACGCGCTGCACGCGGCGGGCTGGATGGACCCGGTGGGGCGCTGGGCCGTGTTTGGCGAGGTGGTCGACGTGCGGACACCTCTGGGTGACGGGGACCGCATCGAATTGCTGCGACCGCTGCAGGTCGACCCCAAGGAATCACGCCGCCGGCGCGCGGCCAGGCGGCAGCCCTGACACACGGTGCCGCCGGAAAAAACCGGGAAGGCGGGTGCCGTTACTTCCGGTCGCGCGCGAGGTTCGGGCCGAACTGTTTCCGGGCGGACTTGGCGAGTTCCGCGTCCTGCTCCGGGAAGTACTCGCCCTCCCAGCGGGCCAGGACGTCATTCTCGAACCACAGGGTCAGGTTCTTCACCCGGGTCCGGGCGCGGCGATCGGTGCGCTCGGTGGCAGCGTAGTCCCAGCGATCCTGGTGGAACGGGTCCTGGATCGAGGGCGTGCCGAGCAGGCCCTGGACCTGCTGCTTGCTCATGCCTTCCTGCAGCTGGTCGACCGCATTCTTTTCCAGCAGATTGCCCTGGTAGATCGGCTGCCGGTAGACGATGCCGCAGCCACTTGCCACCAGGGCAACGGCGAAGGCGAGCAGGAGGGTACGCATCGGGTGCTTGGGCATCGTTTTCCGCGGCAGGTGGATATCGGGCCGATGATACACTGCCGCGGCCATGGCGCAGACGCTGCCGCGCCTTGTTCATACTGGATTGCAATGCATCGGCGTCGCAGCGCGCCGAACGGGAAGCCGATGGAATCGAACGAACTGCGGAAGGCTGGACTCAAGGTGACGCACCCGCGGATGCGCATACTGGAGTTGCTGGAACAGGCAAAGCCGCGCCACATGACTGCCGAGGACATCTACCGGCTCCTGCTCGACCAGGGTGAGGACATCGGCCTGGCTACGGTGTACCGCGTGCTGACCCAGTTCGAGAGTGCGGGCCTGGTGCTCAAGCACAATTTCGAGTCCGGCCAATCGGTCTACGAGCTCGATCGCGGGCAGCACCACGACCACATGGTCGACATCGAGACCGGAAAGATCATCGAGTTCGAGAGCAGCGAGATCGAAGAATTGCAGGCCAGGATCGCCGAACAGCACGGTTACCAGATCGAGGAGCACTCGCTGGTGCTCTACGTACGCAAGAAGCGCTGACGCTCAGTCGACGTCGCGCAGCAGCCGGCGCGCCGCTGCACGCGCCTCCGGCGTCAGCTCCACGCCACCCAGCATCCGCGCCAGTTCCTCCTGGCGCTGCTTGCCGTCCAACAGCTTGACCTGGCTCTGGGTCACGCCCTCGCTTGCCGCCTTGCTCACGCGGTAGTGCGCATGTCCCTGGGCTGCGACCTGGGGGAGGTGGGTCACGCAGAGCACCTGCCGGCTCGCGCCCAGCGCCCTGAGCTTCTGGCCGACGATCTCGGCCACGCCGCCGCCGATGCCGGAGTCGACCTCGTCGAACACCATGGTCGGCACCGCATCCAGGCCAAGCGCGGCAACTTCGATGGCCAGCGAAATGCGCGACAGTTCGCCGCCCGAGGCGACCTTTCGCAGCGGGCGGGGCGGCTGGCCGGGGTTGGCCGCCACCAGGAACTCCACCCGCTCGCCACCCTGCGGATCCGGCTTGTCGGCATCGACGGGCTCAAGGGCGACATCGAAGCGTCCGCCGCCCATGCCCAGCTCGGTGATCAAGGCCGTCGTCGCTTCGGCAAGCGTGGCCGCGGCCGACCTGCGCTGCGCGCCAAGCACGTCGGCGGCCGAGCGCCACTGCTGGCGTGCCTGCTCGATCTCAAGGTCGAGCTTCTCCAGGCGGGCGCCGGCCCCACGAAGCTCCTCCAGCTCGGCTTCGATCGCATCGCGCTGGGCGGCCAACTGCTCCGGCGCCACGCGGTGCTTCCGGGCCAGGTCGTGCAGGCGGCCCAGGCGTTGTTCGATCGAGTCGAATGCCGACGGGTCCAGGTCCAGGTCGCTGAGGACCCGGTCGAGCAGGGCGTGCGCCTCGTCCACCTGGATCGCGGCGGTGTCGAGCATCGCATCGACCTGCGAAAGGCGCGGCTCGTGCTCGGCGACGCGTTGCAGCTCTGCACGCACCCGGCCCAGTGAGCGGGTCACCGACTCGTTCTCGTCGCCACCAAGCCGGGCAAAGGCGGTTTCGCAGGCGGCGATGAGGTCCGAGGCATGGGCCTGGCGACGATGATCGCGCTGCAGTTGCTCGATCGACTCGGGCTCGAGCGTCTCGCGCTCCAGCTCCGCGTGCTGGTGGGCCAGCCAATCGATCCGCTCGCTCACGTCTCCTTGGGAAGACAGCCTGTCGCGTTCGCGAAGCAGGTCGGTCCAGCGATTGGCTGCCGCCGCCACCGCCTCGAGCTCGGGGGCGGTGCGGGCAAAGGCATCGAGCAGCGCCAGTTGGCTGGGGCGGGACATCAGTGCCTGGTGCTCGTGCTGGCCGTGGATCTCCACCAGGCAGCCCGCCAGCGCCGCCAGTTGCGTCAGCGTCACCGGCCGGCCGTTGATCCAGGTCCGGGAGCCGCCGTCGGCGCGAACCACGCGGCGGATCTGGCAGGTGTCTTCCTCGTCCAGCTCGTTCGCCACCAGCCACTCACGGGCCGCCGGCACGTCCTCCAGCGAGAACTCACCCAGCACCTCGGCCCGGTCGGCGCCATGGCGGACGACGCCGCTGTCGGCGCGCAGGCCCGACAACAGCCCGAGCGCATCCACCAGCAGCGACTTGCCGGCGCCGGTTTCGCCCGAGATCACGGTGAGCCCCGGTCCGAAGGCGAGTTCCGCCTCGCTGACCACGGCGAATTGCTTGAGGGAGAGGTGGGCGAGCATGCGGCGGCGATTCTATCAGCGCCCCATGCCGTGGAGGCATCGGGTCGATGCGCTTGCACCCGTGGGGCCACGGACCTATATCGATAGGCAATGAACCGGAAATCCGCCGACCCGACCCAGGATCCCCGTGCGCGCCACCTGCTGCGCACGCTGATCTCGCGCTACATCCGCAGTGGCGAGCCGGTCGGTTCGCAGACACTTGCCCGCCACTCGGGGCTGGACGTGAGCCCGGCAACCGTGCGGAACATCCTGGCCGACCTGGAGGACGTCGGGCTGCTGAGTGCACCGCATACCTCGGCCGGACGGATTCCGACCGCGCAGGGTTACCGGTTGTTCGTCGATTCGCTGCTGCAGGTCCGGCCATTGCCGGAAGGCGAGCTGGTGCGCCTGCGCAATGAACTCCCGAGTGGTGCCGGTACCCGCGTGCTGCTGGACAGCGCATCGGAACTGGTGTCGGCGATGACCCACTTCGTGGGGGTGGTGAGCGTTCCCAGCCGGGAGCAGTTCGCGTTCCGCCGGCTGGAATTCGTTGCGATCGACGCGGAGCGGGTCCTGGCAATCCTCGTGTTCGCCGACAACGAGGTGCAGAACCGGGTGCTGCAAACCCGGCGCGCCTATGACCAGGGCGAGCTGGAGCGCATCGCCAACTACCTCAACCACCACTTCGCCGGGCGTTCGGTCGCGGAGATCCGGGCGACCCTGCTGCGCGAGTTGAAGTCCGCACGGGTCGAGATGGAGCAGGTGCTCGCCCAGTCGGTCGAGCTTGCCGAGCAGGTGCTGGTGCCGGGGCACGAGGACATGCTGGTGGCAGGCCAGACCCGCCTCATGGGGCTGCAGGAGCTGGCGGACCTGGACCGCCTGCGCGAGCTGTTCGAGGCATTCGCCAGCAAGCGCGAGATCCTGCAGTTGCTGGAGCGCACCGTGCAGGCGCCAGGCGTGCGCATCTTCATAGGCGAGGAAACCGGCCTGGCGCCCCTCGACGGCGTCTCCGTCGTCTCCGCCCCCTACGTCGCCGGCGACCGCGTGCTGGGCGTGCTGGGCGTCATCGGGCCCACCCGGATGGCGTACGAACGCGTCATTCCAGTGGTGCAGGCCGCGGCGGATGCTCTGGGACGGGCTTTCGATGGTTCAAAACCGCCCCCGGCTTGAATTGGTGCTCGCCGGCCCCATTGCTCGTTCCTGTCGCGTGAAACGCGCCTTCCGGCGCCAGGACCAGAGCAGAGCATGACAACCGAACCGATGAAGGAAGCGGCCGAGCAGGCCGATGTCGATACCGACGTGCAGTCGCCCATCGCGGCAGAGCTGGAGGCCGTGCAAGCCGAGTTGGCGCAGCTGCGCGAGGAGTCGCTACGCGAGCGTGCCGACCTCGACAACCAGCGCAAGCGCCTGACGCGTGACGTCGACATGGCGCGCAAGTTCGCCAACGAGCGCTTGCTGGGCCAGCTGTTGCCGGTCATCGACAGCCTGGAAGCGGGACTGGGCGTGAACGCCGACGGGGCCTCCGCCCTGCGCGAAGGGATGGAGCTGACCCTGAAGCAACTGCTGAAGGTGGCCGCCGACAACGGGCTGGTCGAGGTGAATCCGGTGGGACAGCCGTTCAATCCGGAGCACCACCAGGCCATGAGCACCGTCGAGAGCGCCGACCACCCGCCCGGCCACGTGGTGCAGGTCTACCAGAAGGGGTGGCTGCTGAACGAGCGCCTGCTGCGTCCCGCCCTGGTGGTGGTCAGCAAGTCCGATTGAGCCGCCATCGTTCTTGAACTGGGGGGCGGCGTCCCCAGATAGCGGTCATTGGCGGCCGAGACCGCCCCCTGATCAAGACATTTCAGACATTCCGGATTCGAGAGGGAGCAGCAACATGGGCAAGATCATCGGTATCGACCTGGGCACGACCAATTCGTGCGTCGCGGTGATGGAAGGCGGCAAGGCCAAGGTCATCGAAAACGCGGAGGGCGATCGCACCACGCCATCCATCGTCGCCTACACCAAGGACGGCGAGATCCTGGTGGGCGCCTCGGCCAAGCGCCAGGCCGTCACCAATCCGAAGAACACCTTCTACGCGGTGAAGCGCCTCATCGGCCGCAAGTTCACCGACGGCGAGGTGCAGAAGGACATCGACCTGGTGCCCTACGGCATCGTCCAGCACGACAACGGCGATGCCTGGGTGCAGAGCGCCGACGGCAAGAAGATGGCGCCGCAGCAGATCTCCGCCGAGGTCCTGGGCAAGATGAAGAAGACCGCCGAGGCCTACCTGGGCGAGACGGTCACCGAGGCGGTCATCACCGTGCCGGCCTACTTCAACGACAGCCAGCGCCAGGCCACCAAGGACGCCGGCCGCATCGCCGGGCTCGAGGTCAAGCGCATCATCAACGAGCCGACCGCCGCAGCGCTGGCCTATGGCATGGACAAGAAGGGTGGTGACCGCAAGGTCGCCGTCTACGACCTGGGTGGCGGTACCTTCGACGTCTCCATCATCGAGATCGCGTCGGTGGACGAGGAGATGCAGGTCGAGGTGCTGGCGACCAACGGTGACACCTTCCTGGGCGGCGAAGACTTCGACAAGCGCGTTATCGACTACCTGGTCGACGAGTTCAACAAGGACCAGGGCATCGACCTGCGCAAGGATCCGCTCGCCCTGCAGCGCCTGAAGGACGCCGCCGAGCGCGCCAAGATCGAGCTGTCTTCCAGCCAGCAGACCGAGGTCAACCTGCCGTACGTCACCGCCGACGCCTCCGGCCCCAAGCACCTGAACATCAAGCTGACCCGCGCCAAGCTGGAGTCGCTGGTGGAGGACCTGGTCAAGAAGACGATCGAGCCGTGCCGCACCGCGCTGAACGACGCCGGCCTGCGCGCCAGCGACATCAGCGAAGTCATCCTGGTGGGCGGCCAGACCCGCATGCCGAAGGTGCAGCAGGCGGTGGGCGAGTTCTTCGGCAAGGAGCCGCGCAAGGACGTCAATCCGGACGAGGCCGTGGCACTGGGTGCGGCGATCCAGGGCGGCGTGCTCGCCGGCGACGTCAAGGACGTGCTGCTGCTGGACGTGACCCCGCTGTCACTGGGCATCGAGACCCTGGGTGGCGTGTTCACCAAGATCATCGAAAAGAACACCACGGTGCCGACCAAAGCCTCGCAGACGTTCTCGACCGCGGAGGACAACCAGTCCGCCGTCACCGTGCACGTACTGCAGGGTGAGCGCGAGCAGGCCCGCTTCAACAAGTCGCTGGCCCGCTTCGACCTCACCGGCATCGAGCCGGCGCCGCGCGGCATGCCGCAGGTGGAGGTGTCCTTCGACATCGACGCCAACGGCATCGTGCACGTGACCGCGAAGGACAAGAAGACCGGCAAGGAGCAGAAGGTCGAGATCAAGGCCGGCTCGGGCCTCTCGGACGAAGAGATCCAGAAGATGGTCCAGGATGCCGAGGCCAACCGCGAGGAGGACCTCAAGTTCCAGGAGCTGGTGCAGGCCCGCAACCAGGCCGACGGCCTCATCCACATGGCCCGCAGCACCATCAAGGAGCACGGCGAGAAGCTGCCGGGTGACGCGATCGGCAATGCCGAAAGCGCCATCGGCGAGCTCGAAACCGCGATGAAGGGCGACGACAAGTCGCAGATCGAGGCCAAGAGCAAGGCGCTGGAAGAAGTGGTGCAGACGCTGATGGGCGCGGTGCAGGGCCAGCAGCCGGGCGCCGACGCGGCGGCCGGCGAAGCCAGCGCGAACAAGGCGGCCGACGACGTGGTGGACGCCGAGTTCACCGAGGTCAAGGACGACGACAAGAAGTAATTCGGCCACCGCCATGCCGAAACGGGCCCCACGCGGGCCCGGGGTGAGGGTCCGGGACCGTTCGCGCTTCCGGACCCTTGTCGTTTAAACAAACACCGCGTCCCGACCTGTCCCGGTGGGGCAGGGGGAACCAGCAGCAGATGAGCAAACGCGACTATTACGAAGTCCTGGGCGTGGCCCGCAACGTCGGTGCCGAGGATCTCAAGAAGGCGTATCGCCGATGCGCGATGAAACACCACCCGGACCGCAACCCGGGCGACGCCGCGGCCGAAGCCGCGTTCAAGGAGTGCAAGGAGGCGTACGAGGTCCTGGCCGATCCGAATCGCCGCCGCATGTACGACCAGCACGGCCATGCCGCCTTCGAGCACGGCATGGGTGGCAGGGGTGGCCCCGGCGGCCCCGGTGGTTATTCGGACATGGGCGACATTTTCGGCGACATTTTCGGCGACATCTTCGGTGGCGGTGCCGGTGGGCGCGGCCCCAGGCGTGGTGCCGACATCGGCTACGTGATGGAGCTGTCGCTGGAAGAGGCCGTTGGCGGCGTCGAGAAGGAGATCCAGGTCCCGACGCTGGACGAGTGCGACACCTGCGACGGCACCGGGTCCGACGACGGGAAGCTGGAGACCTGCGCGACCTGCGGTGGTCGCGGCCAGGTCCGCTTCCAGCGCGGCATCTTCTCGATGCAGCAGGGCTGTCCGCACTGCGGCGGGCGCGGCCAGATCATCGCCAATCCGTGTGGGGACTGCCACGGCCAGGGCCGCATCGAGAACGTCAAGAACCTGCAGGTCAAGATTCCCGCGGGCGTCGACAACGGCGACAGGATCCGCCTGAGCGGCGAGGGCGAGGCCGGGCCGGCAGGTGCCCCCCCGGGAGACCTGTACGTCGATGTGCGGGTGCGCGAGCACGAGATCTTCCGTCGCGAGGGCGACGACCTGCACTGCGACGTGCCGATCCGCTTGGGTCAGGCCGCGCTGGGTGATGTCACCCGGGTGCCGACGCTCGGTGGCGAGGTGGAGCTGCGCATCCCCGCCGAAACCCAGACCGGCAAGGTGTTCCGCCTGCGGGACAAGGGCGTGAAGTCCGTGCGCAGCCGCCACCCCGGCGATCTCTATTGCCGGGTGGTGGTGGAAACCCCGGTGAACCTCACGGCGGAGCAGCGCGAACTCCTGGAGAAGCTGGAGGCGACGTTCATCGGCGAGGGCGCCCGCAAGCATTCGCCGCGTTCATCCACTTTCATCGATGGCGTAAAGGGGTTCTGGGACCGGATGACTTCCTGATCGAACGGCTGTGCCGTATCACGAGGCTGCTGCGGTTTGATCGAGCTCAGGAATCCTTGACCGCGTTTGTGGCTGAATGCTCCAGAACCCGTCGAGGAGCCTGCCATGGAGCGTTCGAGAGTCGTCCTGGATCATTCAAGCCCGTTCCGGGCCCCGGCCGCGCGAGCCCTGGCGCTTGCCGTGGCTGCCGTCCTGGCGTTGGCAGGCTGCAGCGAACGGGAGCCGCCGGCCGGAGGGAGCGGAGCGGGCGAAGCCGCGGGGGAACAGGCGCCGGGTGTGGACTCGGCCGGCGTGGCCGCGAATGCCCCGGCCTCCGCGGCGGAAGGGGAGGTACTCCCGCCGGCGGGCAGCGCGGTTTCCGCTGCCGGTGGCGAGCTGCCCGGTGAACCCGCAGACGAGTTGATGGCGCAGGCGAGGGCGATCTTCAAGCCGATCCCCGCGCGCGCAGAGGATCCCGAGGGCAACCCGGTCACCGAGGAGAAGGTCGCGCTGGGTCGGCAGTTGTGGTTCGACGGCCGTCTCTCCTCCAGCGGTGTCATCAGCTGCAACACCTGCCACAACGTCGGCATGGGCGGTGTCGATGGCGTCCCGACATCGATCGGCCACGGATTCCAGAAGGGGCCGCGCAATGCGCCCACCGTCTACAACGCCGTCTTCAACGTCGCCCAGTTCTGGGATGGCCGCGCTGAAGACCTGAAGGCGCAGGCCAAGGGACCGATCGAGGCCGCGGTCGAGATGAATGCGCGTCCCGAAGATGTGGTTGCGACCCTGGAGTCCATCCCCGGCTATGTCGAAGGCTTCGACCGGGCCTTCCCGGGTGAGTCCGGGTCCCTGAGCTACGACAACATCGCCCGCGCCATCGAGGCGTTCGAGGTCACCCTGGTCACGCCCGATGCCCCCTTCGACCGCTACCTGCGCGGGGACGCCGACGCACTTGACGATGCCGCCCGCCGTGGACTCTCCACGTTCATCGGCAAGGGCTGCGCGGCATGCCACAACGGCGTCAACGTGGGCGGCGGTGCCTACTTCCCCTTCGGAGTGGTCGAGCGGCCGGGCGCGGAATTGCTGCCGCCGGGCGACCGCGGGCGGTTCGACGTGACGAAGACGGCGACGGACGAGTATGTGTTCCGCGCCAGCCCGCTGCGCAACGTCGCGCTGACCGCACCGTACTTCCATACCGGCCAGGTCTGGAGCCTGACAGAGGCGGTGGAGATCATGGGCAGCTCCCAGCTGGGAGCCGAGCTGACGGCGGCCGAGGTCGGTGACATCGTCAGCTTCCTGCACGCCCTGACGGGCGAGGTACCGGAGATCGAGTACCCGCAGTTGCCGATGCGCAGCGACGACACGCCACCCCCGAGCGGGTTCTGACGCCGCGCGCTCTTGCCCGGGCTCCCGTGGCCACCTAGGCTTCCGGCATGACCCCGATGCTGGAAGCGACCCGACCATGCCCACCCGCGTACTGATCCACGGAGCCAGGGGGAGGATGGGCCAGTCCCTGCTTCGCCTCGCCGGGGAACATGAAGACCTTCAGGTGGTGGCGGCGGTGTCCGGCGGCAAGCCGTCGCAGCGGGTGCTGGATGGCGTGCCGCAGTTCGCTTCCCAGGAGCTGCATGGGGTGCCGGCGTTCGACGTGGCGATCGATTTCAGCCTGCCGCCCGGATTCCAGTCGATCCTGTCGTTGTGCGGCAAGCGCGGGGCGGCGCTGGTGTCGGGCACGACCGGACTCGAACAGGCGGATTTGCAGGCGCTCGAGTCGGCGGGAGAAGCCATACCGGTGCTGTGGGCGGCCAACTACAGCCTGGGCGTGGCAGTTCTTGCCGACCTGGTGGAGCGGGCGGCGGCGATGCTGCGTCAGTGGGATTGCGACATCGTGGAATCCCATCACGTGCACAAGAAGGACGCACCGTCCGGAACCGCATTGGCGTTGGGTGAGCGCGCGTCCGCGGGCGGCGCGGATCCCCGCTACGCCTCGCTGAGGGCCGGGGACATCGTCGGTGAGCATACGGTCCAGTTCACCGGCCCGGGCGAACGGATCGAGCTGGTCCATCGCGCCACCAACCGCGACATCTTCGCGCGGGGCGCGCTTCATGCTGCCAGCGCGCTGGCCGCCAGGCCCCCCGGATGCTACCGCTTGCGGGACCTGTTGCTTTCCTGAGCGGGGCGGAGCGGATCCGGGCCGATCTACTGCTGGCGCCCGGCAACGTTCATCGCTAGAATTCCCGTTCGCCTGAACTCCATTCCGGACCGGTCCAGCACCGTGTTCGTGCTTTGCTGCAGCCGTGATCCGGCGGCGCTGCGCGAATGGAGTCAGTTCCCTGGCAGCCAAGGCGATCTCCGTGAACCAAACCGCAATCCTCGCGCTCGAAGACGGCACCATCTTCGAGGGCATCTCCGTAGGCGCATCAGGCCTTTCCGTCGGCGAAGTCGTTTTCAACACCGCGATGACCGGCTACCAGGAGATCCTCACCGATCCGTCCTACGCCCGGCAGCTGGTGACGCTGACCTATCCCCACGTCGGCAATACCGGCGTGAACCGGCACGATGACGAGTCACGCAAGGCATGGGCTGCCGGCCTGATCGTCCGCAACGTGCCGCGCCGCCCGAGCAGCTGGCGAAGCGAACAGTCGTTGCCGGAATGGCTGGTCGCGCAGGGCGTGGTCGCCATCGCCGATGTCGATACCCGCAAACTGACCCGCCTGTTGCGCGATACCGGTGCCCAGGGCGGGGCGCTCATGGCGGGGGAGAACATCGATCGCGAGCGTGCCCTGGAGGCCGCACGCAAGTTCGCAGGTTTGAAGGGCATGGACCTGGCGAAGGAAGTCACGGTGGCCCAGTCGCTGCAGTGGCGCGATGGACAGCTGGACCTCGACACCGGCGAGGTGCCGGTCACCGAGCCCAAGCGCCACGTGGTGGCCTACGATTTCGGCGTCAAGTACAACACCCTGCGCATGCTGGCCGAACGCGGCTGCCGGGTGACGGTGGTGCCGGCGCAATCCAGCGCCGCGGACGTACTGGCGCTCGAGCCCGATGGCGTGCTGCTGTCGAACGGTCCGGGTGATCCGGAACCCTGCGACTACGCGATCGACGCCACCCGCGAGTTCATCTCGCGGAAGATCCCGACATTCGGCATCTGCCTCGGCCACCAGTTGCTGGGCCTGGCGGTGGGCGCGCGCACGATGAAGATGAAGTTCGGCCACCACGGTGCGAACCACCCCGTCCAGGACCTTGATACCGGCCGGGTCATGATCACCAGCCAGAACCATGGTTTCGCCGTCGACGAAGCCACGCTGCCATCGAACGCACGGGTCACCCACCGGTCCCTGTTCGACGGCTCCAACCAGGGCATCGCGCTGACCGACGCACCGGCCTTCAGCTTCCAGGGACATCCCGAGGCCGGGCCGGGCCCGCATGACGTATCACCCATGTTCGACAGGTTCATAAGCGCAATGGACGTTACTCGTAGTTCCTAGGGGGAACATCAGGATGAAGATGGTTAGATCGATAGTATTGTTGGCGGGGCTGGCGACGGCCATAGCCGTAGCGGAAGCGCGCGAGATTCCGGTTGGGGACTTTTTCAAGGATCCGGAATTCACAAGCGTTTCTCTTTCGCCCAAGGGCGACTACATCGCGGTTTCGGTTCCGCAAGGAGACCGGACCGTACTTGCTGCGTTCCGCATCGAGGATATGGAGCTGGTCGGCAAGTGGGACTATGGGTCCAACCTGCACATCGACCGGGTTCGTTGGGTCAATGACGAGCGCTTCTTCATGTATGTGACGGAGAAGACGGGCCGCTTCGACCAGCGCCAGGGCAGGGCGGATGTCTACGCCAGCAACGTCGACGGCAGCCAGCGCGCGGACATTCCGAACGGCGGTACTTACCAGATCGTGGACATCCTGCCCGAGGATCCGTCCAACATCCTGGTGTCCCGTTCGATCGAATCCGCATTCCTTTCCAAGATGCGGGTCCGTGACGGCAGCGTGCGTACCGTGGCGACGGCGCCAATCGACTACGGCACTTTCCTTGTGGACCACGACGGCAACGTCCGGTATGCATTCGGCCAGGAAGAGAGCAATGACACCGTTACCCTGCGCCGTGACGGAGAGACCTGGACCCAGGTCCACAGCGCTCCGATGGGCGGGCCGAAGCGGCAGCCGCTCGCGATGGCTTCAGACAACAAGCACGCCTGGGTAGAGGTCAGCAAGAATGGTGAACCTGCGCAACTGATGCTGGTGGATCCGGAGACGGGCAGTGAGAAGGTCGTCAGTGGCAACCCCAACGTAGAGGCTTCCAACCTGCTGTTCAGTAGCGATGAGCGGGAGCTGCTCGCGGTTGCTTACGAAGACGGCACGCCGCGTTACGACTTCACCAATACCGAGCACGACGAGTCCAAGGTCTATGCGGGCCTGATCAATGCCTTTCCCGACCACGCGGTGAGTTTCCGTGGCATCAGCGACAACGGACGCTACATCCTGGTTACGGCGTACAGCGACATCGACCCCGGCTCGTATTATCTCTATGACCGCGAGACCGGCAGCGCCAAGTTCCTTTTGGCCGCGATGGGATGGATCAAGCCTTCGGAGATGTCGCCGATGGAGCCGTTCACCTTTACCGCGCGAGACGGAACCAAGGTCCACGGATACCTCACCATTCCGCGCTTCAGCAACGGCAAGAATCTTCCGCTGATCCTCCACCCGCACGGTGGTCCACATGGGCCGCGTGATTCGTGGCGCTTCAATCCGGAAGTGCAGTTCCTCGCCAACCGCGGATATGCCGTCCTGCAGGTGAATTTCCGCGGGTCCGGAGGCTATGGCAACGCATTCGAAGCCAAGGGCTATCGCAACTGGGGCACCACGATGGTCGATGACATGACCGACGCGGTGAACTGGGCGGTTGCGCGGGGCGTAGCCGACAAGGACCGGTTGTGCACGTACGGCGCCTCGTACGGGGGATATGCGGCACTCCAGACCGTGGTGCGCGAGCCGACCAAGTACCAGTGTGCCATCGGCTACGTCGGAGTCTACAGCCTTCCGCTGATGTTCAAGGATGGTGATATTCCCGAGCAGGATTCGGGCCGCAACTATCTCCAGCGCGTGATGCCGGAGACCCTCGCCGAGCAGCAGGCACAGTCTCCCGCCTTCAACGTCGATCGGATCAACATTCCGGTGATGCTGGTCCAGGGGGCCAAGGACCGCCGGGTACCGATGTCGCAGTACGAGGCGCTCCGCGACGCGCTCGCCAATGCCGGCAAGCCGGCGGAAATCACCATCGTTGCCGACAAGGAAGGTCACGGGTTCTACGACTATGACAACCAGGTCGATCTCTACACCAAGATGGAAGGCTTCCTCGACAAGCACATGGGCATGGCGCAGGACGCCCGTTGATTGATGCGCAGGGCGGGGGCGCTGGTCGCCCCCGCCCATCAGACAAATACTCAATGCGCGGCCATTGGTCGCACAAGGATATTTCCATTGAAAAAGGTCCGCTGGTTGTTCCTGGCTGCGTCGCTCATGCCTGTAGGGGCGCCGTTTGCCCAGACTGCGCCGGGTACCCACCCAGGTGCGGCTGTCGTTGACCGGATGACCGATTCCATGGTCCAGCTGCTGCCGCTGGGCCAGGTATTCGAGATGTTCGCCAGCCAGGATCCATCCTGGCCGATGCAGGCACGGCCCGATGCGGTGACGCCCGGGCAGCTCTCCTGCCTGCGCACCGAACTCTCGCGGGAAGGGTTCCGCCGGGCCAAGCGTCGGCAGGTGGCGGAATACGCTGCTGCCCACCCGGAGCGGATGCAGGACGAGGTCCGCCTGCTCGAGGAAGGGGCCGCCGAGGTCCTGGGACGCCTGGTGAATGCCGGTGTCAACGACATGGCAACCGGACAGGCGCCAGACGTCGATGCCGTGATCAAGGGTGCCACCGAGCAACAGATGGCCGCCGCTACCCGGTTCGTCGAAGACCCCGCCCTGGCTCCGCTTCGCGAGCTGTCCGGCATTGGCGAAGTCTTCAACACCAACCTTCCCCCGGACGAACAGGCCGCAGCCGGTGAGCGCCTCGGCGCGAACGTGGCGCGGCAGTTCATGCTCGCCGCCACCCGCACCTGCCAAGTGCCGCCCGAAGCCTATCTCTGAGGAACACCGATGCCCAAGCGCACCGACATCAAGACCGTCCTGATCATCGGCGCAGGCCCCATCGTGATCGGGCAGGCGTGCGAGTTCGACTACTCCGGCGCCCAGGCCTGCAAGGCGCTGCGGGCCGAGGGTTACCGGGTGGTGCTGGTCAACAGCAACCCGGCCACGATCATGACCGATCCGGAGATGGCGGATGCGGTGTACATCGAGCCGATCAACTGGCGCACGGTCGAGAAGATCATCGCCAAGGAAAAGCCCGATGCCCTGCTGCCGACCATGGGTGGCCAGACAGCGCTCAACTGTGCGCTGGACCTCGCCGACCACGGCGTGCTGGAGAAGCATGGCGTCGAGCTGATCGGCGCTTCGCGCGAGGCGATCCGCATGGCCGAGGACCGCGAGCTGTTCCGCGTGGCAATGGCCGAGATCGGGTTGGAATGCCCCAAGGCCGCGGTCGCCCGGACCTTCGAGCAGGCGGTCGAGATCCAGGCGACGGTCGGGTATCCCACGATCATCCGGCCGTCCTTCACTCTCGGTGGCAGCGGCGGCGGCATCGCCTACAACAGGGAAGAATTCGAGGAGATCGTCAAGGGCGGGCTGGAACTGTCGCCGACCAGCGAAGTGCTGATCGAGGAGTCGGTGCTGGGCTGGAAGGAGTTCGAGATGGAGGTGGTCCGCGACAAGGCGGACAACTGCATCATCGTCTGCTCGATCGAAAACTTCGATGCGATGGGTGTGCACACCGGCGACTCGATCACGGTGGCGCCGGCGCAGACCCTGACCGACCGCGAGTACCAACGCCTGCGTGATGCATCCCTGGCGGTGCTGCGCAAGATCGGCGTGGATACCGGCGGCTCCAACGTGCAGTTCGGCATCAATGCCCAGACCGGGCGCGTGGTGGTGATCGAGATGAATCCGCGGGTATCGCGGTCCTCGGCGCTGGCTTCGAAGGCGACCGGCTTCCCGATCGCCAAGATCGCCGCGAAGCTCGCGGTCGGTTACACGCTGGATGAACTTCGCAATGAGATCACCGGCGGCGAGACGCCCGCCTCGTTCGAACCGACCATCGACTACGTGGTCACCAAGATCCCGCGCTTCGCTTTCGAGAAGTTCCCCCAGGCGGACTCCCGCCTGACCACCCAGATGAAGTCGGTGGGCGAGGTGATGGCCATGGGCCGGACCTTCCAGGAGTCCCTGCAGAAGGCGCTGCGTGGCCTGGAAACCGGGAAGGTGGGGCTCGACCCGACCGGCCTGGACCTGTCCAGCGACGAAGGCATGGCTGCGGTGCGGCGCGAGCTGAAGGAGCCCGGTCCCGAGCGCATGTTCCACATCGGCGACGCCTTCCGCGCCGGCATGAGCGTCGAGGACGTGCACGCGCTGTCGTTCGTGGATCCGTGGTTCCTGGACCAGATCGAGGAGCTGGTAGCGGCCGAGAATGAGGTGGCGGCCGCGGGTCTGTCCGCACTGGACGCGCGTCGCATGCGTGCGCTCAAGCGCATGGGCTTCTCGGATGCCCGCCTGGCCCAGTTGACAGGGACCGACGAGGTGGCCGTCCGCACCCTGCGCCACGCCTTCGCGGTCCGCCCTGTGTACAAGCGTGTCGACTCCTGCGCCGCCGAGTTCGCCACCACTACCGCCTACATGTACTCGACCTACGAGGACGAGTGCGAGGCGCAGCCGAGCGACCGCCGCAAGATCATCGTGTTGGGTGGTGGCCCGAACCGCATCGGACAGGGCATCGAGTTCGACTACTGCTGCGTGCACGCCGCGTTGGCGCTGCGCGACGACGGGTTCGAGACCATCATGGTCAACTGCAATCCGGAAACCGTGTCCACCGACTACGACACCTCCGACCGCCTCTATTTCGAGCCGCTGACACTCGAGGACGTGCTGGAGATCTGTGATCTCGAGAAGCCGTTCGGGGTCATCGTGCAGTACGGCGGCCAGACGCCGCTCAAGCTGGCGCAGGACCTTGAAGCCGCCGGCGTGCCGATCATTGGCACGAGCCCCGACAGCATCGACCTGGCCGAGGACCGCGAGCGCTTCCAGCAACTGATCGAGAAGCTGGGCCTCAAGCAGCCGCCCAACCGCATCGCCCGCAACGCCGACGAGGCGGTGGTGCTCGCGCGCGAGGTCGGTTATCCGCTGGTGGTGCGACCCAGCTATGTGCTCGGCGGCCGCGCCATGGAAGTCGTGCATTCCGACAGCGACCTGGCGCGCTACATCCGCGACGCGGTGAGGGTGTCGGAAAAGTCGCCGGTGCTGCTGGACCGCTTCCTCGACAACGCGGTCGAGGTCGACGTGGACGTGATCGCCGACAAGGACGGCAATGTGCTGATCGGCGGCGTGATGGAACATATCGAAGAGGCGGGCGTGCATTCGGGCGACTCGTCCTGCTCGCTGCCACCGTATTCGCTGTCGGCCGATACCCAGGCCCGGCTGCGGGACCAGGTGGTCGCACTGGCCAAGGCCCTGAACGTGGTCGGCCTGATGAACACCCAGTTCGCGGTGCAGGTGGACGGGGAGGGCGCCGACAGCATCTATCTGCTGGAAGTGAACCCGCGTGCATCGCGCACGGTGCCGTTCGTGTCCAAGGCCACCGGCATGCCGCTGGCCAAGATCGCCGCACGTTGCATGGCGGGCAAGACGCTGGCCGAGCAGGGCGCCCTGCACGAAGTGATCCCCGACTACTACTCGGTGAAGGAAGCGATCTTCCCGTTCGCCAAGTTCCAGAACGTCGATCCCATCCTGGGGCCGGAGATGCGTTCCACCGGCGAGGTGATGGGCGTGGGCCGCAGCTTCGGCGCCGCCATGGCGCGTGCGCAGGAGGCCGGCGGTATCAAGCAGGTCCCGGAGAGCGGCAAGGTGTTCGTATCCGTCCGGGATCCGGACAAGCAGCGCGTCCTGCCGGTCGCCCGTGACCTGGTGGAGCGGGGCTACTCGCTGGTCGCCACCGGTGGCACGGCGAGCTTCCTGCGTGACCAGGGCCTGGAGTGCGGTTCGATCAACAAGGTGAACGAGGGCCGGCCGCACATCGTCGATCTCATCAAGAACGGCGAGATCGCCTACATCATCAACACCACCGAGGGCCGGCAGGCGATCTCGGACTCCTTCTCCATCCGGCGGGAGGCATTGCAGCAGCGGGTCACGTACTCGACCACCGTCGCCGGCGCCCGCGCACTGGTGCAGTCGATGGAGTTCCGAGGCACGGGGCCCGTCTGGTCGCTGCAGGAGCTGCATGCGGAGTTGAACGGCTCCGCCTGAACCCGTTGCGTACGTCCGTCCGGATGTGCGCACAATCATCCACCCGGAACAGCAAGGCCGGCCGAGGGCCGGTGCAAGGACTTTTTCATGCAGGCACCCATCACATCCAAGGGCGCGCAGCGCCTGCGCGCCGAGCTCGAGGAGCTCAAGTCGGTCCAGCGCCCGGCGGTCATCAACGCGATCGCCGAAGCCCGGGCGCATGGCGATCTGAAGGAGAATGCCGAGTACCACGCTGCCCGCGAGCAGCAGGGCTTCATCGAGGGCCGGATCAAGCAACTGGAGGCCGAGCTTTCGCACGCCCAGGTGATCGACATCGCATCCCTGAACGCGGGGTCCAAGATCGTCTTCGGCGCCACTGTTGACCTGGCCGATGCCGATACCGACGAGGAACGGACGTACCAGATCGTCGGTGACCTGGAAGCGGACATCAAGAAGGGCCTGATCGCGATCTCGTCGCCGGTCGCGCGTGCGTTGATCGGACGCCACGAGGGCGACAGCGTCAGCATCGATGCCCCCGGCGGAACCCGCGAGTACGACATCATCGCCGTCCGCTACGTCGGCTGAGCCGTGGCATCGGCCACGTTGCTGCTGCCGCCCCGCAGCCGGTTCGGCGGACAGCGGCTCGCTTTGGGTTCGGGCAGGTGGTTGGCCCGTGCCGATCGCGTGCGGCAGGACGGTGATCAGGTCGAGCGCCACTTCGACGTGCTGCCCCGTGGCTGGCCGGCAGCGGCAGTCACGCGTGAACGCGATGCACGGGACGCCGCCGGCCATGCGTGGTTGCGGGCCGACCCGGTGTTCATCCAGCCCGACCTCAACGGTGCGCGACTGCTCGCCCATGGCGATGCCCTGGGGCTGAGCCCTGAGGACGCCGCTGCGTTCCTCCGGCCCCTGAAGCCGCTGTTCGGTGACGCAGGATTCCCCATCGACGCGCCGGTACCGGACCGCTGGTACCTCAGGCTACCGCTCGATTCGCGCTTGCCATCGATGGCCTCGCCAGAGCAGGCGTTGGGAGCCGATGTCTTCGATCACTTCCCGCAGGGCGAGGACAGCCGTCGCTGGCGCGCCTTGCTCAGCGAAGCGCAGGTGGTCCTGCACAACCACCCGCGGAACGAGGAACGCGCACGGCTCGGCCTGGCGCCGGTGAACTCGCTCTGGTTCTGGGGCGGTGGGCGGGCACCTGACCGTATCGCCACGGGTTTCGAAAGAGTGTTCACCGACGACCGGACCCTTGCGGCGTTCGCCAGCGCCGCCGGCGCGGACGCGGCGCCGCTTCCCGCCCATTGGCACTCGGCCAAGGGCGAGGCGCTGCTGGACCTGCGGCACTTCCGGGAGCTGGGTCAGGTTGACCGCCACTGGCTTTCGCCGCTGTTCGATGACCTGCAGGCCGGCCGCGTGGTCCACGCGACGCTGGACTTCGCCGACGGCTGGCGTTTCGAGTTGAAGCGTGCCCACGTGCTGCGCTTCTGGCGCAAGCCCTTGCTTTCGCTCGCGCCACGCAATGGAGAGGTCGGCGAGTGACCGCCCCGGTGGTGCTGCGTCGCCGGCCTCCAGCCGAAGCCCATGGCCATTGGCCGGAGCAGGTCATCCCGCTGCTCCGGCGCATCTATGCTGCCCGGGGAGCGGGCGCAATCGAGCTGGCCCAGCCGCGCCTGGCCCACTTGCTCCCGCCCGAAGGAATGCTTGGTCTCGATGCGGCGAGCCACCTGCTGGCCGACGCCATTGCCAACGATCGCCACGTGGTGGTGGTCGGCGATTTCGATTGCGATGGCGCCACGGCCTGCGCGGTGGCGGTGCGCGGGCTGCGCATGCTGGGTGCCCGGAAGGTGTCGCACGCGGTGCCCAACCGCATCACCCACGGCTACGGACTCTCCCCCGGGCTGGTGGCCGAACTTGCCGAACGTGACCCCGACCTGCTGGTCACCGTGGATCACGGCATTGCCTGCCATGCCGGCATTTCCGAGGCGAAGGCGCGCGGCTGGCAGGTACTCGTCACCGACCACCACCTGCCTGGCGAGACCCTCCCTGCAGCGGACGCCATCGTGGACCCGAACCAGCCGGGCGACGGATTTCCCAGCAAGGCCCTGGCGGGTGTCGGCGTAGTGTTCTACGTGCTCCTGGCCCTGCGCCGACGGATGCGCGAAGCGGGAGCGTTCGCAGGGGCAGGACCGGATCTGTCCCGCCTGCTCGACCTGGTGGCGGTCGGCACCGTCGCCGACCTGGTGCCGCTGGATACCAACAACCGCACCCTGGTCGCGGCAGGCCTGCGCCGTTTGCGGGCCGGCCAGGGCTGCGCCGGCCTCAATGCGCTGATCGAGGTTGCACGACGGGATCCGACGCGCCTGTCGGCAGCGGACATCGGCTATGCCGTCGCGCCACGCCTGAACGCGGCGGGCAGGTTGGAAGATATGTCGCTGGGCATCGAATGCCTGCTGACAGACGATCCCGCGCATGGCCGCGAGCTGGCCGAGACACTCGACCGCATCAATGGCGAGCGCAGGGCGATGCAGCAGCAAATGATGGAGGAGGGCGAGGCCTTCGCTGCGCGCATTTCTGTCGCCGACGCCGGGATGCCGTTGGCGATGTGCCTGCACGATACCGACTGGCACCCCGGCGTGATCGGGTTGGTCGCTTCGAAGATGAAGGAGCGCCTGCACCGACCGGTCGTCGCGTTCGCCCCTGCCGAGCCCGGCAGCGATATCCTCCGCGGCTCGGCCCGGTCCATCCCGGGGCTGCATATTCGCGATGTGCTGGCCACCGTCGACGCCCGCCACCCCGGATTGATCGATCGCTTTGGCGGGCACGCGATGGCGGCGGGGCTGACCCTTGCTTCCAGCGCCCTGCCGCTGTTCGAACAGGCGTTCAGGGACTGCGTCCAGGCGCTCGCGACCCCGGACCTGCTGCGTGTCGAGATCCTCAGCGACGGAGAGCTCGGGGTGGAGGAGTTCTGCCGCAGTGCGGCGGAGGCCCTGCGCGACGGCGGGCCTTGGGGGCAGGCGTTCCCGGAACCGCAGTTCGACGGCGTTTTTACGGTGCAGCGCTGGCGCGTGGTGGGCGAGCGTCACCTGAAGCTGGAACTCGAATACGCCGGCATCCGGATCCCGGCGATCGAGTTCGGCGGCTGGGATGGCGGCGAGCCTCCCTCGCGCGTGAGGCTGGCATACCGCCTGGAACCGGACGACTATCGCGGCGGCGATGCCATCCAGCTGGTCGTCGTCCACCGCGAAGCGGCCTGAGCGCCCATTGGCACTGGCGGTTCAATCCCGCAAGGCCGGGGACGCACGAGCGTGGCCCTGATAGAATCGCCGGTCACTTTTCCAGCAGCCACGGACATGATCGAACTGAATCCCGTCCGCCAGCGCATCGCCGACCTGACCGGTCGGCTGGATGCGCTCAGGGGGTATCTTTGACTTCGATGCCAAGGTCGAACGCCTCGAAGAAGTAACCCGCGAGCTCGAGAACCCCGACATCTGGAACGATGCCGAGCGGGCCCAGTCACTGGGGCGCGAGCGCGCGTCCCTGGAGAAGGTGGTCAACGGCATCCGCGAGCTCACGGACGGCCTGGCCGGCGCCGGGGAGCTGCTCGAGCTGGCGGAGATGGAGGATGACGAGTCCACTGCCCAGGCCGTTGTCGACGATGTCGAGGGCTACGCCAAACACGTCGATACGCTCGAGTTCCAACGCATGTTCTCGGGCCAGATGGACAGCGCACCCGCGTTCGTCGACATCCAGGCCGGTGCCGGCGGCACCGAGGCCCAGGACTGGGCGGAGATCCTGCTGCGCATGTACCTGCGCTGGGCCGAGTCGCGCGGCTGGAAGACCGAGCTGATGGAAGTCAGCGGTGGCGACGTCGCCGGCATCAAGTCAGCGACGGTCCGGGTGGAAGGCGACTTCGCCTACGGTTGGCTGAAGACCGAGACCGGCGTGCACCGGCTGGTGCGCAAGTCGCCGTTCGACTCGGACAACCGACGCCACACCAGCTTCACTTCGGTGTTCGTCAGCCCCGAAGTCGACGACAACATCGACATCGAGATCAACCCGGCCGACCTCAGGACCGACGTGTACCGTTCGTCCGGCGCCGGCGGCCAGCACGTTAACAAGACCGAGTCGGCGGTGCGCATCACGCACGTGCCCACCGGGATAGTGGTCGCCTGCCAGACCGGCCGCAGCCAGCACCAGAACCGCGACACCGCGATGAAGATGCTGGCGGCCAAGCTCTATGAGCTTGAGATCCAGAAGCGCAACGCCGAGCGCGATGCGGTGGAAGCCACCAAGTCCGACATCGGCTGGGGCAGCCAGATCCGTAATTACGTGCTGGACCAGAGCCGCATCAAGGACCTGCGCACCGGCGTGGAGCGCAGCGATACCCAGAAGGTGCTGGATGGCGACCTGGACGAGTTCGTCGAGGCCAGCCTGAAGTCCGGCCTGGAAGCAGGCTCCAAGCGCGCCGACGCCATTTGAATGCCTTTGTAGGAGCGGCTTCAGCCGCGATCTGGAATCGTTCGCCCGCGCCGACTCCAGATCGCGGCTGAAGCCGCTCCTACAACAGCCCCTACATCCCCCAAATCCGATACGACCATGACCGACAACGCCACTCCGACGCCGCCCGACGAAAACAAGCTCATCGCCGAACGTCGCGCCAAACTGGCGGTGTTACGCGGGCAGGGCGTGGCGTTCCCGAACGACTTCCGCCGTGCCGATTACGCCGGTGACTTGCAGGCCGAATACGCCGACGCGGAACAGTGGACCGCCGAGGCGCTGGAGGCCAAGGGCCACCGCGTCGCCGTCGCCGGCCGGCTGCTGCTCAAGCGGGTGATGGGCAAGGCCAGCTTCGTGCAGATCCAAGACGAATCCGGTCGCCTGCAACTGTTCCTGCAGGCCACCGCGCTGGGCGACACGTACACGGCGTTCAAGGGCTGGGACGTCGGCGACATCGTCGGCGCCGAGGGCGTGCTGACCCGCACCCGCACCGGCGAGCTGTCGGTCAAGGTCGACGCCTTGCGCCTGCTGACCAAGTCGCTGCGGCCACTGCCGGACAAGTTCCACGGCTTGGCCGACGTCGAACAACGCTACCGCCAGCGCTACGTCGACCTGATCGTCTCGCCCGAGGCGCGCGAGGTGTTCGTCAAACGCAGCAAGATCATCCGGGCGATGCGCGAGTGGCTCGACACCCGGCGCTTCCTGGAGGTCGAGACGCCGATGATGCATTACATCCCCGGCGGCGCCGTGGCCAAGCCGTTCGCCACCCACCACAACGCACTCGACCTCGACCTGTACCTGCGCGTCGCCCCGGAGCTGTACCTCAAGCGACTGGTGGTCGGCGGGCTGGAGCGGGTCTACGAGATCAACCGCAACTTCCGCAATGAGGGCGTGTCGACTCGGCACAACCCCGAGTTCACCATGCTCGAGTTGTACGAGGCCTACGCGACCTACAGCGAGGTCATGGACCTGACCGAAGGTGTGATCCGCGACGTCGCCCAGTCGGTCCTCGGCACCACCAAGGTGGAGTGGGACGGCCAGTCGATCGACCTCGGCCCGGCGTTCCGGCGCTGGTCGATGAGCGACGCGGTGCTCGAGCACAACCCGGAGATCAGCCGCGACGAACTGCGCGATGTCGAGAAGATGCGCGCCCATTGCGCCCGCCTCGGCGTGCCGACCAAGCCCTCGCAGGGCTGGGGCAAGCTGCTGCTGGAGATCTTCGAGAAGACCGTCGAGCACACCCTGGTGCAACCGACCTTCATCACCGAGCACCCGGTCGAGGTCAGCCCGCTGGCGCGTGCCAATGACAGCGACCCCGGCATGACCGACCGTTTCGAGCTGTTCATCGGCGGCAAGGAAATGGCCAACGGGTTCTCGGAGCTCAACGACCCCGAAGACCAGGCGGCCCGTTTCCAGGCTCAGGTGGATGCGAAGGAGGGCGGCGACGACGAAGCCATGCACTACGACGCCGACTATATCCGCGCCCTGGAGGTCGGCCTGCCGCCCACCGGCGGTCTTGGCGTGGGCATCGACCGGCTGGTCATGATGATGACCGGTTCGTCGTCCATCCGGGACGTGCTGCTGTTCCCCTACATGCGCCCCCAGACCCACGCCTGACAAGGAGTACGCACGCCGCATGGAACGCGTGAGCACCACCGCCCCCGGACGCGACAACGGTCACTTCCTGCTGCCCTGCAACCGTTATCCTCGGGACATGGCCATCCCGCGGAGGCAAGCACCCCAGGTGCAGGCATGAACGTAGTCATCATCGATGACCAGGCGTCGGCGCGTACGATGCTGCGCCACATCATCGAGGACATTGGTCCCGAGCTGGTGGTCCACGATTTCGGTGAGTCCGAGGCGGCGCTGACGTGGTGTGAGTCCCACCATCCGGACCTGTTGCTGCTGGATTACCGCATGCCGGGCATCGACGGGCTGGAATTCGCCCGGCGGTTCCGCCGGCAGCCATTGCATCGCGACATCCCGATCATCCTGGTGACGGTGGTCGGCGATGAGCCCGTGCGCCAGGCCGCGCTGGATGCCGGTGTCATCGACTTCCTGGTCAAGCCGGTCCGGCCGCGCGAGCTGCGCGCCCGCTGCCGCAACCTGCTGCAACTGCGCCAACAGTCGGAAACCGTCAAACAGCGTGCCCTTTCACTGGAACAGCGCCTGCTGTCGAGCATGCACGAGGTCGAGGAGCGCGAGCGCGAGACTCTGTCCCGCCTCGCTCGCGCCATCGAGTACCGCGACAGCGGTACCAGCGCGTATCTGGAACGCATGGCGCGGGTGGCGGCCCTCATCGCCGAGCGGCTCGGCCTGCCCGAGGACGAGGTCCGCCTGATCGAGATGGCGGCGCCCCTGCACGATATCGGGAAGATCGCCATCCCGGATTCGGTGCTGCTCAAGCCGGGCCCGCTGGATGCCGAAGAAGTGAAGGTCATGCAGCGCCATCCCGGGATCGGCCACGAGCTGCTGGTGGGCAGCCAGAACCGCTTCATTCAGGCAGGGGCGGTGATCGCCTTTCGCCACCACGAGCGCTACGACGGAAGCGGCTACCCGGACGGCCTGGTTGGCGAGGATATTCCACTGGAGGCACGCATCGTGGCCGTCGCGGACGTCTTCGATGCACTGGTGTCCCCGCGGCCGTACAAGCCGGCGTGGGAGATCGAGGCGGCGCTGTCCTACCTGCGCGACCAGCGTGGCCGCCTGTTCGATCCGCGTTGCGTAGACGCCCTGCTGCAGGGTCGGTCGCAACTCGAAGATATCTGCGCGCGCTTCTCGGTGCAGGCGCGGCGCCCCGGCTTTGCCTGAGACCATGGCCGCGATGCTCGCCACGCTGAAGCAGCGCTTTTCGAACCGCCCCGACAGCGAGCACGGCCAAGCGATGGTGCGGCTGGTCATCGCCTGCCTGATCGTCTCCTACCTGGCCGCATTGCGCTGGGCCGGCGCCGACACCCAGACCAACCTGACCATGCTGTTGGTGATGCTGGCCGAGGCAGTGGTGGGATTGGGATTGCTCGCGGCGATCGCCGCCTGGCCGGGGGTGTCCCACGTACGTCGGTGGATCGGCATGCTCGCCGACTTCAGCACCCTGTCCATCCTGATGTTGCTGGATGCGATGTCGCTGGCACCCCTCTACGTCATCATCCTGTGGGTGGCCATCGGCAACGGCCTCCGCTTCGGCACCACGTACCTGTACACGGCGGCGAGCCTGGGCTCGGCAGCCTTCCTGGCGGTGGTGCTGGGCAGCCCGTACTGGCTGGCGCAGCCTTATCTGGCGGGCGGATTGCTGATCGGGCTGTTCGCAATCCCGGCGTATCTGTCGTCGCTGCTGCACAGCCTGCAGGTCGCGACGCAGGAGGCCAAGCGCGCCAACGAGGCCAAGAGCCGCTTCCTGGCCAACATGAGCCATGAGCTGAGATCCCCGCTCAACGGCATCATCGGGATGGCCGAACTCATCCATGGGACCCGGTTGAATGCGGAGCAGCGCGAGTATGCGGAGGTGATCCATACCTCGGCGCAATCGCTGCTGCTGCTGGTCAATGACGTGCTGGACATCTCCGCGATCGAAGCGGGCAAGCTGCAGCGCAAGGATGCCGATTTCAACCTGCAGGACCTGTTGCAGCGCCTGCAGAAGATGCTGCAGCCGGTGGCGGCGGCGAAGGGACTGGCACTCAGGGTCGATTGCGACCCGGACGTGCCCGTCAGGTTGCACGGCGATGGTACCCACCTGACCCAGATCCTGTTGAACCTGACCCACAACGCGGTGAAGTTCACCGAGCAGGGGAGGGTGGAGCTGACCGTCGCCAAGGTCGGGGCGCTGGACGAGGGCGGGGTGCGGCTGCGGTTCTCGGTTCGCGATACCGGCATCGGGGTCCCGCAGGAGGACGCCGAACGCATCTTCCTTGCTTTCGAGCAGGCGGACTCCGGCCCGACGCGGCGCTTTGGTGGCACCGGCCTGGGCACGACCATCGCCAAGACGCTGAGCCACCTGCTCGATGGCGATATCGGGTTGGAGGCCAATCCCGGTGGTGGCAGCCACTTCTGGGTCGAGCTCCCGCTGCGGGTGCAACAGGCTGCCGCCGGGCCGGTGGAGGTGGATGAGGAAGAGGGCGACAAGGTCATTTCCTTCGACGATCCGTTCATCCGCCATCGCGCGCGCATGCGCAGCCTGCGGATCCTCATCGCCGACGACCAGTCGGCCAACCGCATCGTGCTGACCCGAATCCTCGAGCGGGCGGGCCACAAGGTGAAGGCCGCCAACGACGGCGAGCAGGCGCTGGACCTACTGGCGGAGGAGCACTTCGACCTGGCGGTGCTCGACATGCACATGCCCGGGCTGACCGGGCTCGACGTGATCCGGCAGTTGCGTTTCATGCAGGTGGGTGACGGCAAGCGCACGGCCGCGATCATCCTGAGTGCCGACGCGACGGTGCAGGCGTCCGAGGCTTCCGCCGAAGCCGGTGCCGAAGCGTTCCTGACAAAGCCGATCGTCAACAGCCGCCTGCTCGAGACGATCGCGGACGTGCTCGATTCCCAGAAACTTCCCGCAGCTGGGGTGATCAGCGACGTCGCGCATCCTGTCGCCCCGGCGGCGGTGCTGGAGGAGTTGGCCGAGATGGGGCTGGGAGATGTCTTCCTGCGTGACTTCGTTGCCCAGTGCATGAAAGACGCGTCGAACTGCCAGGCTGGACTGGCGCGCGCGGCATCGGACCGCGACTGGAGCGAAGTACGCGAGATTGCGCATGCCATGAAGGGTGTCGCGGAGAACCTGGGGGCGAGGGCGATGTCCGAGCGATGCGCCCAGCTGATGCGCGCAAGCGACGAGGCGCTGACAAATGAGCAGCCGCGCTTCGTGGGCGATCTTGCGGTGATGCTTGCAGAGGCAGCCGATACCGCACGCCGGGAGGTCGAGCGGCTTTCCAACAAGCGCGAGCCCGAGGCCAGCAGGGAGCGCGGTGCCCCGGACGCCTCCTGAGGACGCGGTGTGCGTGTCCTCAGGAGGTACCTTCGCCTATCAGGCCGAGGCCGAGGAAAGCACCCGCGGCGCTGATTCCGCCCGGCGCTGCTGGGCCCGGATCAAGCGCTCCATCGTCCGCAGGCCGCGGTCGTTCAGGCGCATCGCCGCGTCGACCCACTCGGTGGTCACCGCGAGCAGCTCGTCGAGGCTTACCGGCTTGCAGGCATGGCGGACGGTGTTCATGGCACGCATGGCATTGCCCATGCGCTGGTGGCGCTTGACCAGGTCCCGCGCGGCCTGCAGTCCCTCGCCCTTGGGTACCACCATGTCGACCACCCCCATGGCGAGCAGCTCTTCCACCGGGTAGACCCGGGCATCGAGCATCATCCGTTCCGCCTGTACCGGCGTCACGCGGCGGGTCAGGAAGGTGTAGGCGCCCATTCCCGGGAACAGGTCGAACAGCACCTCCGGGAAGCCCATTCCGCTACCTTCCTCGGCGATGATGGTGTGGCAGCACAAGGCGGCCTCGAACCCGCCGCCCAGGGCCTCGCCCTGGATCACGGCGATGCTGTGGACGCGATCTTCGTACAGGCGGTACAGGTTGTAAGCCACCTCGATGCAGAGCTTGGCGTAGTCGAGCAGGCGACCGCGATCGCCATTGCGGATGAGTTGTGCGAACAGCGTGAGGTCTCCCCCCAGGTTGAATACGTCCGCGTCGGAGGCAAGTACGAGGTGGTGGATGCCCGCCTGCGGATTGGTGTCGGCCGCGAGGGAGCGGCGGATGCCTTCCTGGGTCCGCTTCATTTCGTGCAACAGCCGCTCCGAGAAGCAGGGGTGGTAGACGGCCGAGGGATTGGCGTGCATGAAGCACCAGTCGGCGGTGCCCGAAGCGTCGGTGACGTGGCGGACAAGGGCGGGATTGGCATTGGGAACGAGAGCGAGATTGGACATGGCGGTTTCCAAGGAAGTGGCCGGAAAGCAGGCTTGATGCCTGGCTCAAGTGATGCTACACCCGCCGTGAAACCGCCATGAGAAGCATCAGTCCCGGTGCCATCCGGGCAAGAAAAAGCCCCTCCGGGGAGGGGCTTGGTCGGTGCGGAAACAGGCTCCGGTATCAGGTCCTAGCGTCGTCCCGGAGCTCCCGCCTCAGGATCTTGCCGACGTTGGTCTTGGGCAGCTCCTTGCGGAATTCGATCACCTTGGGCTGCTTGTAACCGGTCAGGTTTTCGCGGGTATGGGCCTTGATCTGCTCCGCGGTAAGCGACGGGTCCTTCTTGACCACGACCAGCTTGACCACCTCGCCGGACTGCTCGTCCGGGATGCCCACCGCCGCCACTTCCAGGACGCCCGGGAGCATGGCCACCACGTCCTCGATCTCGTTCGGATAGACGTTGAAGCCCGACACCAGGATCATGTCCTTCTTGCGGTCGACGATGTAGAAGAACCCCTTCTCGTCCATGCGCGCCATGTCGCCGGTGTGCAGCCAGCCGTCCCCGTCGATGGCTTCGGTCGTCTCCTGCGGCCGCTGCCAGTAGCCCTTCATGACCTGCGGCCCCTTGATGCAGAGCTCGCCGATGTCGCCCATCGGCAGGGTCCTGCCGTCTTCGTCCTTGATGCATGCATCGGTGGAGGGGATGGGCAGGCCGATGGCGCCGCTGTACTCCGCCAGGTCCATGGGATTGATGCAGGCGGCCGGGGACGTTTCGGTCAGTCCATAGGCCTCGATCAAGGTACTGCCCGTGGTCTTTTTCCAGCGTTCGGCGACTGCGCGCTGGACCGCCATGCCGCCACCCAGGGTCAGGTGCAGTTTGGAGAAGTCCACTTCATCGAAACCGGGGGTATTCAACAGGCCATTGAAGAGGGTATTGACCCCGGTGATGGCGGTGAAGCGGACCTTCTTGAGCTCCTTCACGAACCCCGGCATGTCGCGCGGATTGGTGATCATGTGGTTCAGCCCGCCGAACTTCATGAAGACCAGGCCGTTCGCCGTCAACGCGAAGATGTGGTACAGCGGCAGGGCGGTGATGATCACCTCGTGGCCCGGATTGACGTTGGCCCCGACCCACGCGGCGGCCTGCTGCATGTTCGCGACCAGGTTGCGGTGGGTCAGCATCGCACCCTTGGCCAGTCCGGTGGTGCCGCCGGTGTATTGCAGGAAGGCGATGTCGTCGGGCTGCGATTCGATCTTCGGCAGCGGGTGGGCCGCGCCGCGCTCCAGCGCCGACCGGAACCGGACGGCGCCACGGATGTCGAAATCCGGCACCATCTTCTTGATGTACTTGAGCACGAAATTCATCAACGAACCCTTCAGCCCGAGCATGTCGCCCAGGCCCGTGGTGATGACCTGCTTCACCTGGGTATCGGCCAGCACCTGCTCGACGGTGTGGGCGAAGTTGTCCAGCACCAGCACCACCGTCGCACCGGAGTCGACCAGCTGGTGCCTGAGCTCCCTCGGTGTGTACATCGGGTTGGTGTTGACCACCGTCAGGCCCGCACGCAGTACACCGAACGTGGCGATGGGGTACTGCAGGCAGTTCGGCATCATGATGGCGACGCGGTCGCCCTTCTTCAGGCCGAGCTCGCCCAGCAGGTAACCGGCGAAGCGGGCGCTGAGGGTGTCGATCTCCGCGTAGGTCAGCGTCTTGCCGAAGTTGGCGAACGCCGGCCGGTCGCGATAGTTCTGGATCGCGTTTTCCAGCACCGCCACCACGGAGGGGAACTCGTCGACGTCGATCTGTTCCGGGACTCCGGCCGGGTACTGGTCAAGCCACGGACGTTCAACACTCATCGTCTGATCCCCTCTTCTCTGATGCGCAACCGTACGGTGCTCCACCGGATTGGAGCATAGGCCCCCCGGACTGGCAAGGCGCACCCGTGCCATCTGCGAAGCATGTCAGGATGCGGGGAAAACGGGCCGGAGCAGGCAATGGCGAAGTCGGGGTATCCATGCATGGAAGTCGCGGGAAACCGCTGGCGTCCGGTTTTCCTGATGCTCCTGATGGTGGTCGCCTGCGGCCGTCCGCCGCCCGAGCAGCAACTGCGGGAGGCGATCGGCGGGATCGAAGCCGCCATCGAGGAGCGGGACGTATCGGGCATACGGTCGAAACTCGCCGACGACTTCATCGGGCCGGACGGGATGGACAGGGAGGCGGCGGGGCGCCTGGCCCGCGTGATGTTCATGCGTCACCGGGATGTCGGCGCGACAGTGGCCATCCGCGAAGTGGACATCTCCGAGGACCATGCGACCGTCCGGCTGGAAGCGGTGCTGACGGGTGGTGCGGGCCGTGCACTGCCGGATGCGGCGAGGGTCTACACGGTGCGCACCGGGTGGAGGTATGAATCGGGTGAGTGGCGCATGACCAGCGCCGAGTGGTCGCCGCGCTTGTAGCCGGGAGAAAAGCCGCCTCAGTTCTTCCAGGGCTGCACGATCATCAGGGCGCCGACCAGGATCAGCACGGCGCCGGCGATTCTCACGGGCGTCGCCGCCTGGGGCGCATGAAGCACTCCGAAATGGTCCAGCACCAGGGCGCCGGCCAGTTGGCCCAGCACCGTCAGCGCAATCAGCGCCGATGCTCCAAGGCGCGGCACCGTGATCGTCGCGATGGCCACGTAGGCGGCCCCGATGACGCCGCCCAGCCATATCCAAGGCGGCAACCGCCCCAACTGGTCGGCGCCGGGCAGCGGAGGGCGCATCAACACCAGCAGCAGTGCCAGCGAAGCCGTTCCGACCAAAAAGGACACGGCGGCGGCGAACATTGCCCCGGACGTGGCCTGGCCGAGCCTGGCGTTGATGAGCGCCTGCAGAGGCAGCACCGCGCCAATGCCCGCGACAACCAGCATCAGCAGGTACTTCATGTTGCCTCCAGTCGGTGGTCAGTGCTCCAGCATCGGCTGGATACGTTCGAGGTTGGCTTGCAACTGTGCCTCGCGTCCTCCCTCGCACAGCAGGACGAAGATGCGGTCCAGCAGGTGCTGCAGTGCGGAGTGGTAGAGCAGCGCCTCGATGGACGGACGATCATCGTGCGCCGAGACCAGGAGGGCAAGGTGGGCGTATGCCCGCAGGGGATTGGAGGTGTGGCGGGTGATGGAGATCACCTTGCCGCCGCACTCGCGGAACTGGTGGCCGATCTGGCACAGCGACGGCTGCTTGCCCTGTTCGGAGAAGACCAGCAGTACGTCATGCCGGCCGGCAGCGGACACGCTGGCGGTCATGTGCGCCGTATCGAAGTTGTGTACCGTCAGGATGCCCAGCAGCGAGAGCTTCAGGGCAAAGGAGCGGGCGTGGATGTCGTCCTCGCCCAGGCCGATGATGAAGACCTTCCCGGATTCGGCGGCGCCGGCGATCGCCTGGGCCACGGCTTCGATGGCGCGTGGCGGGTTGATCGAGCGCGTTTCCTCCTCGGCCTGCGATTTCCGCCGCCACAGGTCTCCGGCCAGTCCGCCATCGGCGCTCGCCTCGCTGCCCGCTTCGACGTCGGCATCATCTCCGTTGCCGGCGCGGGCCATGGCCTCGCCAACGGCGTACTTAAGGTCCGGATAGCCCTTGAATCCCAGCTTCTGGCAGAACTTCACCACGCTCGACTGGCTGATCCCCAGCGCGTTGGCCAGCTGCTGGGACGAGTAGTCGCGCAGCAACTGCGCGTTGTCGAGGATGAAGTCGGCGATGCGCCGCTCGATGGCGGACATCTGGTCCCGCCCTGCGCGGATCCTGAGCAGGGCGGACATCAGGCGGCGGCGCTGCCGGCGGAGATGGGTTCGAGGCCGCGGATGCTGCGGATGCCGAGCCCGGGGGCATCGGTGATGGTGATCTCCGACTCGTTGAAGATGACGCCACCATCGACCGGGTTCTCCCGGCAAAGCGAGGGGCCGTCGAGGTCGACCTTGGTGATGACGTCGGCCTTGGCCACGGCCACGTGCACGGCGGCGGCGACGCTGATGCTGGATTCGAGCATGCACCCGATCATGCACTCGACCTGGTGGAGGGCGGCGATGTCCGCGATGCGGATGGCATTGGAGATGCCGCCGGTCTTCATGAGCTTGATGTTGATGATGTCGGCCGCACGCATGTTGATCAATTCGATGACCTCCATCGGCCCGAACACGCTCTCGTCGGCCATGATCGGGGTGTGCACGCGCTCGGTGACGTAGCGCATGCCCTCAAGGTCGTTGGCCTTCACCGGTTGCTCGACCAGCTCCAGGCGGACGCCCGCATCCTCGAGGGTGCGGATCGCGTAGACGGCCTGCTTCGCGGTCCAGCCCTGGTTGGCGTCCAGCCGAAGCAGCGCACGGTTTTCGACCGCCGCATAGATGGCCCGGATCCGCTCGATGTCGACGCCGATGTCCTTGCCGACCTTGATCTTGAGCGAGTCGAAGCCACGCTCCACCGCGCTGATGGAGTCCGACACCATCTTGTCGATGGTATCGACGCTGATGGTGATGTCGGTGGTGATGACCGGGTCGCCACCGCCCAGCATCTTGTAGAGCGGCGCGTCATACAGCTGCCCGAACAGGTCGTACACCGCGATCTCCACCGCGGCCTTGGCGCTGGAGTTCTTCTCCATCGACGACTGCACCAGCCGGGTGATCCGGTTGAGGTTGGCGATGTCCTCTCCGATCAGGCGCGGGGAGATGTAGTGCTGGATCGCATCGACGATGGAGCCGTGGGTATCGCCGGTGATGACCGCGGTGGCCGGTGCCTCGCCGTACCCGACGTGGCCGGTGTCGGTATGCACCATCACCACGATGTCCTCGACCCTCTCCACGGTGCGCAGGGCGGTCTTGAACGGCGTCTTGAGCGGCACCCGGAGCATGCCGAACTGGATGTCTGTGATCTTCATGGCTCGGTCGTCTTTGTTGGCCGGTGGTGGTCCGGGATCAATGAAGGGTGGCCCTGGGGCGGTGCGGGCGGACGATGCTGGTCATGCGGTCCACGTAGCTCTCGCGCTCGTTGAACATCATCGGCAGCAGGGGCGTTACGGAGACGCCATTGAGCGCCATCGACTGCAGGGTCCCGTCCGGACCCAGGTAGCGCCCACCGTTGGTGTCATGGATGACATACGGCGCGCCATCGACGTGCCCGATCACCATCATCACGTGGCCGGGAATGTAGACCAGGTCGCCCACCTGCAATCCTGCGACCGCCGCATCCCGTACGTCCCGTCCGTCGCCCTCGTCGAACAGTTGATGGTCGAACGCGGGGCTGACCGCCTGCGCGCTGGTGTTGCGCGGGAGCTGCACCCCCATGCTCCGGTAGATTTCGGACACGAAGCCGCTGCAGTCACGTGCGTCGTACGCGTGCCCCCAGCCGTAGCGCTCGCCCAGGAACTTGAAGCCCTGGCGAACCAGGTTGGCCTGCGTCAGCGGCAGGTAGTCCGCGGCGCTGCCGGCACGGCGGGGCAGCAGCGCCGGTGCGAATGCGAGTGCGCCATCTTCTTCGCGAACCGGCAACCGCAGGATGTGGGCGGTGTAAGGGTGTTGGCCGTTCACCGGTTCGTCCGGTGCGGCATCTGCCAGGGGCAGGCGGATGCCCATGTCCAGTTGCAGCGCGGACACCCGGGGCTCTTCCCGCGTGAAAACGGTGCGTTCGGTGCCGCCTGTGACCACCCGGTACGGCGCGTCGTCGACGTAGCCGAAGACATCCCCGGCCCCACCCTCGGCGACCTGGCGTCGCTCGATCCAGGCCGCGTATCTCGGACTGACCACGAACAGCCAGTCGCCGTCGCGGCTCTCGTGCGCGATCACCACTGGCGTGCCGGGGAACAGCGCACTCTCCTGGAGCCTGTCGATATCGGTTTCGCCACGGCGGCTGAACATGCGTTGCCCGGTGGGGAAGGTGCGCAGCGCCGCGCGTTGGACAACCAGCCCGTAGCGGGTGTCCTGCACGGCGGGCACCGCATCCAGCGCGAGGTTTTCCATCATCGCCGCGATCACACCGGCCGGGACGAGGTTGCCATCCACGTCCCACCGCTCAGTGTCGGGTCTGTTCGACAGGTCCTGGATCCATCCACGCACCATCCCGGCCGGCAGTGTCGTCGGCAGTGCGCGCAGGTCATGCATTGAATCGTCGAGCTGCAGCAGGGCGGTGTTCTGCTTCCGGATCGACGCCTTGTCCATCAACACCCGGTCCGGGGTGCGCAGGCGCGCCAGCCAGTAGTCCGGCTCGAGATGATCCTCCTGCACCCCCACCACGCCGTGTGCGGGATTGGCGCCCGGCTGGACCGGCTCCCGTGCCGCCACCGGACCGAGCGCAATGCCGGCCGCAAGCACGGGAATGGTGAGCAGGACGGAGAGGGTGGATCGCATGGCTGCACCTTCGAATCGGCAATAGCGGGGGTGGTGGTGATCAGGATACGGGTGGCATCGGCTACGGGTATCGCTTGGCTATCGCGGTGTTCAGGTGGTGTCCGTACGGCTCGCCTGACGTCCCCGATTGCTGCGCTGCGGAATAGTCATTCTTATAACACAGTGCCGAAGAATAAATTATTGACCGCCATTCCACGCCGTGCTACACAGCTGACCCAAGGGGATATCGGGAGGGTGGCTCCGGTGCGAGCGGGCAGCAACGGCAGCGCGGGACAGAGACGCAACCAGGCGCTGCGCTTCGTGACGCTTGGGATGCTTGCCGTCGGCCTGGTTGCGCCGGTGGCGGCATCGAATCCGTTGCAACGGGCTCCGGCAGATGCTGCGGTAACAGTGGACACGGTGATTGCTGACGTCGACGCCGGCCGTTTCGCAGAGGCCAGCTTGAAGATCGAGCGCGCCCTGGTCGGACAGATCACCGCGCCGGAACACGAGGCACTGGAGTTCGAGCGCGAGCGCATGCGCCGCATCCTGCTGGACTTCAGCCACGATGAAGAAGAGATGCTCGCGCGACTCCGCCGGTACGTTCCCGACGTTCGCCCCGAAGAGGTCGAACGCTGGAAACGGCAGGGCGTCCTCGAGCATCGGGTGATCGATGGGCGGGTGCTGTACTTCAACCGCGCCGTGCCCAACCTGTTCCGCCTCAGCGAAGAAGCCGCAGCCCGGCGCAACGATCCCAAGCCCTTCAGCCAGGGCCCCATGGAGTCGCTGGATCCGCACCACGCGGCCGTGCGCGCCGCGGCCGTCGAGAGCGGCAGCACGAGTGTTCTTCCCCGCAGGGTCCGGGTGAAACAGACGATCAGCGTCGCGGCGGATGCCGTCCCGGCGGGAGAGCCTGTCCGCGCATGGATTCCGTATCCGCGCGAAATCGAAGGGCAGCAGGAAGACATCCAGTTGCTGGCGAGCGAGCCGAAGGATATCCAGGTGGCGGACCCATCGACGATGCAACGCACCGTGCACTTCGAGAAAGTGGCGAGAGCAGGGCAGCCGGTGGAGTTCTCAGTGGAATACGAGCTCACCCTGTACGCGCGCTACCACGACATCGACCCGAACAAGGTCCAGCCCGCCCCGGCGACCGCGGAACTGGCCGAGCACCTGGGCGAGCGCCCGCCGCACATCGTCTTCACCCCGGCGATCCGCGAATTCTCGGCGCGGATCGTGGGCGACGAGAAGAACCCTTACCGGATCGCGAGGAAGCTGTTCGCGGCCGTGGATCAGATCCCGTGGGCGGGTGCGCGCGAGTATTCGACCATCTCCAACATCAGCGAGCACGCGCTGCAGACCGGCCATGCCGATTGTGGTCAGCAGACCCTGCTTTTGATGACGCTGCTCAGGCTAAACGGCATACCGGCTCGCTGGCAGTCCGGGATGGTCTATTCCGATGGCGACTACTGGAACCTGCACGATTGGGGCTGGCTGTATCTAGCCCCCTACGGCTGGGTGCCGATGGACGTCACCACCGGGCGCTTCGCGGATGCCGTCGATGCCGGGGACGAGGACCTGGAGTGGTTCTACCTGGGCGGGCTGGATGCCTATCGGATCGCCTTCAACGACGACTACGGCACCCCGCTGCAGCCATCCAAGCAGCATTTCCGTTCCGAGACCGTCGACTCCCAGCGGGGCGAAGTCGAATGGAGCGGCGGCAACCTGTATTTCGACCAGTGGGACTATGGCTTCCGGGCCGAGCTAGTACCACCAGACCACCCATAAGATCACCTTACCGGGGAGAGTAGCAATGAAAGCCAGTCACACCACGCTCCGTCGTGCCGCACTCTGGATCGCCCTCGGTGCAAGCCTCTCTACGATGGCGCCGACGGCAATAGCCCAAAGCTCGACCGGGTCGGTTGCCGGTCGTGCTACGGGCGGCGACCAGGTGACCGTAACCCGCGCCAGTACCGGCCTGACGCGTACCGTGACGGTGGATAGTGATGGCAGCTACCGGCTAGGGCAACTGCCCGTTGGCGACTACACACTCCGGGCCACGCGTAACGGGCAACCCGTCGGGGAGCCCATCGCAGTAAGTGTCGGCCTTGGTGGTACCACCACCGTCAACCTTGGCAGCGAGGGCGGGATCGCCAATCTTGGTGCCGTGACCGTCGTGGGCCAGCGGGTGGTCAACCGCGTCGATGTCTATTCCACCGAATCGGCCACCAATATCACCCGGGAGGACTGGGCGCGGCTTCCTGTGGAGCAGAGCCTTAGTTCGGTTGCGTTGCTGGCGCCGGGCGTGGTGGGTGGCAACTCCTCCTTCGGCGGCATCTCCTTCGGTGGCTCGTCCGTCGCCGAGAACTCGGTGTTCATCAACGGCCTGAACGTCACCGACTTCTACCGTCGGCAGAGTTTCTCCGCGGCACCGTTTGCGTTCTTTCGCGAGTATCAGGTCAAGACAGGCGGATACTCGGTGGAGTTCGGGCGCGCCACGGGTGGAGTCATCAATGCGGTCAGTCGCTCCGGTGGCAACGAATTCGAGAGTGGTATCGAATTCACGTTCGAACCCGCGGCCTGGAAGGCCAGTGCTGACGACCACTATTACGACGCCGTCAACTCCGATGGCGAGGCCGTGTCTTCCGTATACCGTGCCAGCCGCGACCGTCGCAGCTTCGCCAAGGCCAACGTCTGGGGCTCGGGACCGATCATCAAGGACCGTCTGTTCCTTTTCGCCATGTACGAGCAGCGCGACAGCAACGCAAAGTACAGCAGTACGGGCGGGAGTGGCTGGTTCCGGGACGATTCGGGTGATGGGTTCTGGGGCGCCAAGATGGACTGGCGGATTACCGACGACCACCTGCTGGAACTGTTGGCGTTCTCCGATGAAACGGACGTCGACACGTCAAGCTATGGCTACGATTGGGACTCTGGTGAGATAGGCGAAGCCATCGGCACCAGCACGACGACCAGCGGTGGCGAGAGCGGCTCTCTGACGTATACCGGGTACTTTGGCCAGAACTTCATTGCCAAGGCGATGTACGGCATCAACCAGAGCCAGTCGTTCACTCGGTCACCTGCCGATGCGGCCTGTGAACAGATCTTCTTCGCCGACAGCTACCAGGACATTTACGAGTCGATGGGTTCGCCGACGCTGGGATGCCATCCAACGTCTGGAACGATCGTGGCGCACGAAGACGAGCGTGAAGTCGGGCGACTGGATTTCGAGTGGTCGGTGGGTGACCACCAGTTCCGCTTCGGCATTGACCACGAGCTCATGACGACTGATCGCACCAGCTTCTATCCCGGCGAGAGTGGCATGCGTTATACGGCCTATTCGATGGCGCCCGGGACAGTGCTCGACAACGGAACTCCGGTCCCGGCTGGGGTCGACGAGGTCCTGATGGCGCGTCGCCGGGTGGATGGCGGCGTGTTCGAGACCGAAGCCAGCGCCTACTACATCGAGGACAACTGGAGCGTCACGCCCAACCTCCTGCTGAACCTGGGTGTCCGTGTGGACGGCTTTGACAACAAGACGGCCGCCGGCGGCAGCTTCATCAAGATGGATGACCTTGTCTCGCCGCGTCTCGGATTCTCCTGGAACGTCAGAGGTGATGGCACGAGCAAGGTGTTTGGCAGCCTGGGGCGGTACTACCTCCCGGTCACCAACAACATCAACTACACGTTTGCCGGTGGCCTTACCGACGAGCGAACTTTTTACGCACTTGACGGATGGCGTGAGGCGACCAACCCCGTCACTGGTGCCTCCTACATGGAGCCGATCATCGGTGAACAGATCGGACCGGTAGACACGAGCTACAACGTGGCGGTCGGCGACCTGCGCCAAAGTGTGGACCGGGACCTTGATGCTGTGTACCAGGATGAGCTGATCCTCGGTTACCAGGCGATGCTAAGCCCCGCATGGTCGTGGGGTGTCAATGCGACCTACCGTCGCATGAAGAATGCGCTCGACGACGTCCGAATCAACCACACCCCGTGTGGTCCCGTCGGCTTCAACCTCTGGCCGATCGCCAACCCGGGAAAGCCACTGACCATCTGGGGAGATTCCAGCATCGGGTGCGACACCGAAGGCTGGATCACGATCGATACCTCCACGGACGGCTACGTCAAGCGCGGCAGCGGCGAAGTCGTCGGCTACTTCGAGCCCAAGCGGACCTATCAGTCGGTGGAGTTCCAGATCGACCGGGCTTGGGATGACAAGTGGGCGTTTAATGCCTCCTACATCTGGTCAAAGCTGGATGGCAACCATGAGGGCCCGGTTAATTCCGATACCAACTATGGCGACACCGGCATGGTCCAGCATTGGGATCACCCGGCCAACAACCAGGATTACGGTCCCCTGTTCAACGATCGCCGCCACCAGGTGAAGTTGCGCGGGAGCTATGCGCTCAATGACCAGTGGATGTTCGGCGGCATGCTTACGGCGATGTCCGGGGCTCCGATCAACGAATTCGGTGTCACGTGGCCGGGTGACACCCTCGGCGGCGCCAGCTTTGTCACCGAAGGATCGGGCGGGGGCACCTTCTGGCACTGCGTGCAGAATTGTTCCGGGGACGTCGAAGACCGTGTCTACGAGTACGCTGGCCGTGGCTCGGGTGGGCGGATGCCTTGGACCTACAACGTTGGTGCCAGCGTGACCTGGACCCTGCCCGTTGAGGGAGTCGACCTGAAGGCGCGACTGGCGGTCTACAACTTGCTCAACGAGCAGGAAGTCGTGAACGTGCGGCAGCGTTACGAGGCCAACCCGGGGGTGGTGCGAGGACTGCATGGCACCGGTACCCGCTGGCAGTCGCCGCGTTACGCCCAACTGGTGGTGACCTGGAACTTCTGACCCCTCCGACCCGGATACTGCAGGCGCGCCCCTCGATGTCGGGCGCGAAGGCTTCAGCTCGAGTATCGCTACATCCCCGGGTGACGCGAACCAATCGGGAAAGTGAATGGCTACAACGTTGATGCGGTTGTGTGCGGCGGCCATCATGGCCGTCGCCTCCGGCTTTTCCCCAGCAAAAGAATGGCCGTTGACCATCGACACCCATGTCGACATCCCGCAGGCCTACATGCAGAAGGCCCGCTTCGATGCCGGCGCCGACTCGGTGCTCAAGGTGGACTTGGCCAAGATGGAACGCGGCGGCCTGGATGCGGCGTTCTTTGTGGTCTATGTCGAGCAGGGGCCGCTGACCGCCGAAGGCTACGGGCGGGCGATGCGCCTCGCGGATGAGAAGTACGACGCCATAGAAGCACTCGTCCAGCAGAACCCGGGCCGGATCCGGTTGGCGACCGGCCCGCAGCAGGTTCGCCAGAACCACCAGGATGGGGTGCTGTCGGCGATGATCGGCATCGAGAACGGCTACTCGCTTGGCCGTAGGCTCGACCGGCTCGACGCCGCCCACGCGCGTGGTGCGCGCTACCTTGGCCTGACCCACACCGGACATAACGCCATCTGCACCAGTTCGGGCGAGCGGCCGGAGTTCGGGGACGTGCCGGCCGGGGGCAAGGGGCTGAGCGGGTTCGGCCGCTCGGTGGTCCTGCGTGCCAACCGGCTGGGCATGATGATCGACGTGTCCCATGCCTCCGATGCATGCGTGCGGGAGGTGCTGCAGGCTTCCGCCGCCCCGGTGATCGCCTCGCATTCGGCCGCCCACGCGCTGGTTCCGCATCCGCGGAACATCAATGACGGACTGTTGCGCGGCATCGCCGATTCCGGGGGTGTCGTCCAAGTGGTGGCCTACACCTACTTCCTCAAGCCCGACCCGGCACGTGAAGCGGCGGAGCAGGCACTGCAGGGCGAGGTTGCGAAGCTCGCCGGGGCAGGGGAGTTCGACAGCGATCTGCACGACGGCCACCCGGCCTACGTGGTAGGCATGGCCCGGATCGATGCCGAATTCCCGATCGCCACCCTCGATGACTACATGGACCATGTCGACCACGTGGTGTCCGTGGCGGGTATCGACCACGTTGGCCTGGCATCCGACTTCGACGGCGGCGGTGGCATTACCGGATGGATGGATGCCTCCGAGACCGCCAATGTCACCCGGGCGTTGCGAGAGCGGGGCTACGGGGATGAGGAGATCGAAAAGCTCTGGGGCGGCAACCTGCTGCGGGTATGGGCCGAGGTCGAACGCATCGCCGCAGGGGCGGGTGCGTGAGCACGCGACTCATCCGTGGCGTCCAAGTGGTGCTCGCGCTGGCAGCTGCGCTCGGAGGTGGCAACGTCTTCGCCACCACCCCGGTAGAGCTCGACCGGGAGGTCGATGCCCTGGTGGAGCGTTACCACCTCCCGGGGCTCGCCGTGGGGGTGATCGAGGATGGCGAGATCGTCTACACCCGTACCGTGGGGGAGACGGTGGAAGGCACCGGCGACCCGATTGCTCCGGCCACGCTGTTCAAGATCGCATCCAATACCAAGGCGATGACGGCGAGTGTGCTGGCACGGCTCGTCGATGCCGGTGAACTGCAGTGGGAGGATCCGGTCGTCAAGCACCTGCCCGGGTTCCGGATGCATGACCCGTGGGTCACCCGGGAGATGCAGGTGCGTGACCTGCTGATCCACAACAGCGGGCTGCGCGAAGGTGCCGGCGACCTGATGCTGTGGCCGGAGCCGAACGACTACGATCGTGGCGACATCATCGCCGGGCTCGCGCACCTCAAGCCGCAGCGGAGCTTCCGTTCCGGCTACGCCTACGACAACCTGCTTTACGTGGTCGCCGGCGAAGTGGCCGCGGCCGCTGGTGGGGCTTCGTACGAAGCGCTGGTGCGTCGGGAAGTGTTCGAGCCGCTGGGGCTGACCGGCTGCCGGGTTGGGGCGTTCGATCTCGAGTCCGCCGGTAGCGTGGCCCAGCCGCACAGCCATCGCGATGGCGCCAACGTTGTGGTCAACCGCGACGACAGCCGGGTACCGGCGATCACCTCCGCCGCGGCCGGAGGCATCCGCTGTGGACTGGCCGACATGCTGAAGTGGGCACAAACGTGGCTGGCGCCGGATCCATCGCAAAAGGCCTGGCTGTCCGACACACAGCGCGCCGCACTGTGGGCATCGCACACGCCGCTCCCGATTTCGCAGCGTGACCGCGACTGGAACGGCACCCGTTTCCGGGCCTATGGGTATGGCTGGCGCCTGGCCGACATCGACGGCGAGTGGAGTGTCTCCCACACCGGCACGTTGTCGGGCATGTACTCGGTGCTGCACCTGCTGCCGGACCGAAGGAGCGGATTCGTGGTGCTGATCAACGGCAGCGGGGACCGGGCCAGGACGGTGATCAACCAGGTGCTGGTGAAGCACTTCACCCGTCCGGACGAGTCGCACACGGTGGAGCGCTACGCGAACCTGTTGGAACGGCAACCGGTCCAGGACGGCACAAACGTGTCAAAGCCGGATGTATCGGTACGCCGGCCTGCAACGGGCGAAGAGCTGCGGCACTGGCTCGGGACATGGCGCGATCCCTGGTTTGGCGAGATCCGCCTGTGCAGCGAGGGCGACACCGTCCGTTTCGCCGCAGCAAAGTCGCCGATGCTGGCGGGCGTGGTGATGGAGTCGGCGGGACGCTACCTGGTCGACTGGGATCGCGACAGCGTCGACGCAGAGGCGTGGCTGTTCCCGCGTGGGGACGGGGAGCAGGGACGCCGGCTGGAGATGGCCAAGGTCGACCCGGAAGCGGACTTCAGCTACGACTACGAGGACCTCTCTTTCGTCCCTGCTGGTGGATGCGACTGAGAGAAGGTTCCCGGTGGGGGATGCGGGCCATAAAAAGGAAAAGCGGCCGAAGCCGCTTTCCCTGTTACCGCATGTGCTGCCAGTGATCAGGCAGCACGCTTGGCGAGGTCCCGCAACACGTAGTGCAGGATGCCGCCGTGGCGGAAGTACTCGACTTCCTTCGGCGTCAGCAGCAGCACGTGGACGTCGAACCGCACTTCGGAACCGTCGGCCTTGCGGGCCACGACCGTCGCGGTCTTGGACTTGCCGTCCTGCAGCCCGGTCACGCTGATGACTTCCGAACCATCCAGGCCGTGCGACTTTGCGCTTTCGCCGTCCTTGAACTGCAGCGGAAGCACGCCCATGCCGACCAGGTTGGAGCGATGGATGCGCTCGAAGCTCTCGGCCACGACCGCTTTCACCCCGAGCAGGTTGGTGCCCTTGGCCGCCCAGTCGCGCGATGAGCCGGTGCCGTACTCCTTGCCCGCGAAGACCACCAGCGGGGTGCCGTCGGCCTTGTACTTCATTGCCGCGTCGTAGATCGACATCTGCTCGTCGGCGCCGCCGCCGAAGTAGCGGGTGTAGCCGCCCTCGACGCCATCGAGCATCAGGTTCTTGATGCGGATGTTGGCGAAGGTGCCGCGCACCATGACGTCATCGTTGCCGCGGCGGCTGCCGTAGCTGTTGAAGTCCGCCGGCTGTACGCCGCGCTCCTGCAGGAACCGGCCGGCCGGGGAGTCCTTCTTGATCGCGCCGGCCGGGGAGATGTGGTCGGTCGTGATCGAATCGCCGAACAGCCCCATCACGCGCGCCTCGTGGATGTCCGAGATCGCGCCGACGTCCATGGTCATGCCGTCGAAATAGGGCGGGTTCTTGATGTAGGTCGAAGCTTCGTCCCAGGCGAAGGATTCGCTGTCGGGCGAGGCAATCTCGTTCCAGCGGCTGTCGCCCTTGAAGACGTCAGCGTAGTTCTGTGCGAACAGCTCCGGGCCCACGGTCGCGGCGATGGTGTCGCCGATCTCCTTGTTGCTCGGCCAGATGTCACGCAGGTAGACGTCGTTGCCGTCCGCGTCCTGGCCAAGCGGATCGTTGGTCAGGTCGATATCGACCGTGCCGGCGATCGCATAGGCCACCACCAGCGGCGGCGAGGCCAGGTAGTTCATCTTGACCTCGGCGTGGATGCGGCCCTCGAAGTTGCGGTTGCCCGACAGGACCGAGGCGACGGCGAGGTCGTTCTCGGCGATGCCCTTGGACACTTCCTCCGGCAGCGGACCGGAGTTGCCGATGCAGGTGGTGCAGCCGTAGCCGACCACGAAGAAGCCCAGCTTCTCCAGGTCGTCCAGCACGCCGGCTTTCTGCAGATAGTCGGTGACCACGCGCGAACCCGGCCCGAGCGAGGTCTTGACCCACGGCGCGGCCTTCAGTCCCTTGGCCGCGGCATTGCGCGCCAGCAGGCCCGCACCCAGCATCACGGCCGGATTGGAAGTGTTGGTGCAGGAGGTGATCGCGGCGATGACCACCGAGCCGTCGGTCAGCTCCACGTCGCGGTCCTGCATGCGGATGCGCGACACCGGCTTGGCAGCCAGCGTTTCGGCCTGCTGCTGTGCGCCGCCTTCCTGGTCGAACCGGACCTCTTGGCGCACGGGCTTGCGGTTGGCCACAAGGCTCTGCACGTTGGCCTGGAAATTGGCCTGCATGTCGGTGAGCAGTACGCGGTCCTGGGGACGCTTCGGGCCGGCGAGGGACGGCTTGACGTCACCCATGTCCAGCTCGAGCACGGAGGAGTACTGGGCCGGGGCCTGGCCGGCCTCGTGCCACATTCCCTGGGCCTTGGCGTATGCCTCCACCAGCGCGATCTGCTGTTCGCTGCGGCCCGACAGGCGCAGGTAGCGCAGTGCCTCGGCATCCACCGGGAAGATGCCGCAGGTCGCGCCGTACTCGGGGGCCATGTTGCCGATGGTCGCGCGGTCGGCCAGCGGCAGGTGCTGCAGGCCGTCGCCGAAGAACTCGACGAACTTGCCGACCACCCCGTGCTTGCGCAGCATCTGGGTGACGGTGAGCACCAGGTCGGTCGCGGTCGCGCCTTCCGGCAGCTTGCCGTTCAACTTGAACCCGACGACCTGCGGGATGAGCATGGAAGACGGCTGGCCCAGCATCGCGGCCTCCGCCTCGATGCCGCCCACGCCCCAGCCGAGCACGCCGATGCCGTTGATCATGGTGGTGTGGCTGTCGGTACCGAACACGGTGTCGGGGAAGGCTAGCAGCTCACCGTCGACCTCGCGCTCCATCACCACCCGGGCCAGGTTCTCCAGGTTCACCTGGTGCACGATGCCGGTATTGGGCGGCACCACCTTGAAATTCTCCAGCGCCTTCTGGCCCCAGTGCAGGAAGCTGTAGCGCTCCTTGTTGCGCTCGAATTCGATCCTGCCGTTGAGGTCCAGCGCATCGGCGCGGCCGAAGACGTCGACCTGCACGGAGTGGTCGATCACCAGCTCGGAGGGGATCTGCGGATTGATCTGGCCGGCGGTGCCACCCAGGCGGGACACGGCATCGCGCATCGCAGCGAGGTCGACCACGCATGGCACCCCGGTGAAGTCCTGCAACACCACGCGCGCCGGCATGAAGGCGATCTCGGTGGAGGCCTCGGCCGCGGGGTCCCAGCTTGCAACGGCCTCGATGTGGTCCTTGCCGACCGTCATCCCGCCATCCTCGTGGCGGAGCAGGTTCTCCAGCAGGATCTTCATCGAGTAGGGCAGCTTGCCCAGGTCGAAGCGCTCGCCCAGCTTGGGCAGGCTGAAGTAGGTATAGGACTTGCCGTTGACGTCAAGTTGCGAGCGGGTGGCGAAGGAGTCTGCCATTGGGGGCTCCGTGGCTGCAGCAGGGAAGGGCGGGACGCCCCCGAGCGGGGTATGTCGCCGCATATTTAGCTGGTCAATTATGCCGGAAACGGGCCCATCCTGCGTCGGCGCCTTGTGCACGCGGCGGGGATGGTGCCGGTTCGCGCGGCCGTCGCACGCCCTCCGTGGCGCGCTGCAGGGGGCTCAACGGAGCAGTTCGTCCACGGTGGCCGCCATCGCCCGGCGCCGTAGCAGGAAGTCCCACATGCTGCCGCCCATCTGGCGCCAGAGGACCGCCGAACGGACCGCTGCGAGCAGGACTGCACGCACCTCGGCCACTACCCCGGCCTGGCCCAGGTAGTGCGGGTTTCCCTGCACCAGCACCCGCGGCCGCAGGTTGCTCAGGGTGTCTGCATACAGGCTCCCCATCGCCGCGATCACGTCGGGGTGGGTGCATCCCAGCTCGCGAGCCGGCCCTGACTGCGCGCGGATCCCGGCCTGCACCTTGTCGGCCATGGCGGCGTCGCCAACGAACCTGCGCTCGAGCTGCATGACCGACAGGGCGAGCCGGGGGAGTTGCTCGTCCTTGGGCTTGCTGCCGAAGTACTCGCGGAGCAGCATCAGCCCCGGCCGGACCTGTTCGCGGCCGCCATATACGCCCTCGGGAGAGTCGGCTTCGATCCGGAACACCGATCCGAGCGAGGTCTCCAGCACGCTGGCGTTCGCCTGCCCGGTGTCGGCGATCCGACGCACCTGCGCCAGGGCCTGGACCAGTCCTGCCAGGGCCAGTACGCGTGCGGAAAGCGGGTTGTCACTGGTATCACTCATTCAGCGGTAGTCCTCATGCGGAGTTCGAGTGGCGCATTGGTGGTGGCGATGACCGCCCCGCCCAGGCAGGCGTCGCCGTCGTAGAGCACGACCGACTGGCCGGGCGTGACCGCACGTTGGGGGCGCTGGAACCGCACCTCCAGCGTGGCGTCCTCCCGCACGATGACGTCGCATGGCTCCTCCGCCTGCCGGTACCGGGTCTGGGCGGTGCAACTGAAGCGCGCAGCGGGCGGAGCACCGGCGATCCAGTGCATGGTTTCGGACTGCAGCGTCGTGGAGTGGAGCCATGGCGAATCACTGCCCTGGGCAACGTACAGTACGTTCTGCCGTACGTCCTTGCCGACCACGTACCACGGGGCGGGTTCGAAACCGCGGACACCGCCGATGTTCAGGCCCTCGCGCTGGCCCAGGGTGAAGTAGAAGACCCCGGGGTGCCTGCCGACCACGTGGCCTTCCGGGGTCCGCATCTCGCCCTCCCTGGCGGGCAGGTAGCGGCCGAGGAACTCGCGGAAGTCGCGTTCGCCGATGAAGCAGATGCCGGTGGAGTCCTTCTTTGCGGCGGTCGGGAGGCCTGCGCTGCGTGCAAGCTCCCGGACCTGGTCCTTGGGCAGCTCGCCGAGCGGGAACCGCGTGGCCGCCAGCTGTTCCTGCCCCAGTTGGTGCAGGAAGTAGCTCTGGTCCTTGTTGCGGTCCCGTCCACGCAGCAACCGGAAGCGCCCGCCATCCCCTGCAACCCGTGCGTAGTGCCCGGTGGCGATGTGGCTGGCCCCGAGTTCCCGGGCGGCATCCAGGAAGTACCGGAACTTGATCTCGCGGTTGCAGAGCACGTCCGGATTCGGCGTGCGGCCGGCAGCGTATTCGGCGAGGAAGTGCTCGAAGACACCGCTCCAGTATTCGCCGGAGAAGTCGCGGAAGTGGATGGGGATGCCGAGCCGCCCGCACACCGCGACCGCATCACGCCGATCGTCCTCGGCCCGGCAGTCACCACTGCCGTCGTCGGCCCAGTTCTGCATGAACAATCCGGCAATCGGCTCGCCCGCCTGCTGCAGCAGCAGTGCGGCGACGGAGGAGTCGACCCCGCCGGACATCCCCACGATGGTCCGGGCAGGCGTGGAGCCGGCAGCGTTCACGACAGCTGGCGGGCGAGGTCGAGCGGGTGCCGCCGACCCGCGAGGAAGTCGTCCACCGCCTGCCAGACCAGGGGGCTGCGGTGTTCGGCCGAACGAGCCTGCAGTTCCGCCGGGGTCAGCCACAAGGCCCGCACGATACCCGTATCGAGCGTTCGGGCCGGGTCGTGCGAGACCGGTTCCGCGGCGAAGGCGAATCGCAGGTAGTGGCGCCCACCGCTCCCGTCGGGCAGCACCGGGGCCTTCCACTGGTAGGCGCCGAGGAAGCAGGTGGGCTTCACCTCCCATGCTGACTCTTCGCGCGTCTCCCGCACCGCCGCATCCACCAGGCTTTCGTCCGGTTCGAGGTGGCCCGCCGGCTGGTTCAGGACCCGCTGCCCCCCGACGACCTCCTCGACCATCAACAGCTTTCCGTCGCGAACCACCACCGTGGCCACGGTCACGTCCGGTTGCCAAAAGCGGCCTTCGCGATAGCTCAAGGAGACGATCCGGTGGTGGGGACAATGCGCCATTCTGACCGTGGCGCCGGCGGTGGTCCATCGCCGCGCGGGCCGGCGGGATTTATAATCGCGCCATGCCCAAGCACTCCGACCGAGAACACGAGCACGACCACGGCCATGGCGCCATGGTCGAAGCCAGCCGACCCGAAGTCGCCAAGCCGCCGCTGTATTCGGTGTTGTTGCTCAACGACGACTACACCCCGATGGACTTCGTGGTGGAGGTGCTGATGCGCTTCTTCCCCATGACCGCCGAGAAGGCGACCCAGATCATGCTCCACGTGCACACGCGTGGCCGGGGCGTATGCGGGGTTTTCACGCGCGAAGTGGCCGAATCCAAGGTAGCCCAGGTGAACGAGTTCTCGCGGCTCAACCAGCATCCTCTGCTGTGCACCATGGAGCGGGCCTGACCGCCAGGCAGTATCTTCTGAACGAAGGGGGAACCTGCCAGAGCGTTCGGGGTCCAAAGAGGCCGGGGGCGCATGGAAAAGCCCGCGTACATCCCCATCTAGGATCGCAGTAGCTTTTCGGAGGCGTCCGCCCCATGTTCAGCAAGGATCTCGAGTACAGCATCGGCCAGTGCTACAAGCGCGCCCGTGAGGCGCGCCATGAGTACATGACGGTCGAGCACCTCCTGTTGGCCCTGACCGAAAACCCGTCGGCCGAAACCGTGATGAAGGCCTGCGGGATCGATTTCGAGCGGCTCCGGGGCGATCTGGAGCAGGCCATCACCACCTCCGTCTCCGTGCTTCCCGATGAGATCGACCGGGATACCCAGCCCACGCTGGGGTTCCAGCGCGTGCTGCAGCGGGCGGTCTACCACGTGCAGTCTTCCGGCAAGAAGGAGGTCACCGGCGCCAATGTGCTGGTAGCGATCTTCGGCGAGAAGGACTCCCACGCCGTGTACTACCTCAACCAGCAGGACGTCGCGCGCCTGGACGTGGTGAACTTCCTCTCGCACGGCATCGCTCGCCACGGCGACGCGGGCGACAGCGAGCCGGTCGAGGGAGAAGCGCAGCCGGTCGAGGGCGGCGAGGGCAAGGCCGATCCCCTGACCGAGTTCGCCGTGGACCTGAACCAGCTGGCGCGGGACGGGAAGATCGACCCGCTGGTGGGGCGTTCCGAGGAGGTCGAGCGCACCATCCAGGTGCTGTGCCGCCGTCGCAAGAACAATCCGCTCTACGTCGGCGAGGCCGGCGTGGGCAAGACCGCGATCGCCGAGGGCCTGGCCAAGCGCATCGTCGACGGCGACGTGCCCGAGGTGCTGGCCGACGCGACGATCTATTCCCTGGACCTCGGCGCGCTCGTGGCCGGGACCAAGTACCGCGGCGACTTCGAGAAGCGCCTGAAGGCGGTGCTCGCGCAGATGAAGAAGATCGAGGGTGCGGTGCTCTTCATCGACGAGATCCACACCATCATCGGTGCCGGCTCGGCGTCGGGCGGCACCATGGACGCGAGCAACCTGATCAAGCCGGCGCTGTCGTCGGGCGAGTTGCGTTGCATCGGCTCGACCACGTTCCAGGAATACCGCGGGATCTTCGAGAAGGATCGGGCGCTGGCCCGCCGCTTCCAGAAGATCGATATCGTCGAGCCGACCGTTGGCGAGGCCTTCGAGATCCTGCAGGGCCTCAAGCCGCGCTACGAGGCCCACCACGGGGTCACCTACGAGGACGATGCGTTGCAGGCCGCGGTGGACCTTTCGGTCAAGCACATCGGCGATCGGTTGCTGCCCGACAAGGCCATCGATGTCATCGACGAGGCCGGTGCCCGCCAGCGACTGCTGCCCGAGGGTGAGCGCAAGTCGCTGATCGACGTCGAGGAAATCGAGACGATCGTGGCGAAGATGGCCCGTATTCCCGCCAAGCAGGTCTCGGCGACCGACAAGGACGTGCTGCGCAATCTCGAGCGTAACCTGAAGATGGTGATCTTCGGGCAGGACCCGGCGATCGAGTCGCTGACTGCCGCCATCAAGCTCGCACGTTCCGGCCTGGGCAACCCCGACAAGCCCATCGGCAACTTCCTGTTCGCGGGTCCGACCGGCGTCGGCAAGACCGAGGTGACCAAGCAGCTCGCGCTGCAGCTGGGCATCGAGCTGGTGCGTTTCGACATGTCCGAGTACATGGAGCCGCATTCGGTGTCGCGCCTGATCGGTGCGCCTCCCGGCTACGTCGGCTTCGATCAGGGCGGCCTGCTGACCGAGAAGATCGTCAAGACGCCGCACTGCGTGCTGCTGCTGGACGAGGTGGAGAAGGCCCATCCGGACATCTTCAACATCCTGCTGCAGGTCATGGACCGTGGCGTGCTGACCGACACCAACGGGCGCGAGGCGAATTTCCGCAACGTGATCCTGGTGATGACCACCAACGCCGGCGCGGCGCAGGCCGCCCGTCGCTCGATCGGCTTCACCAAGCAGGACCACAGTACCGATGCCATGGAAGTGATCCGCAAGGGCTTCACCCCCGAGTTCCGCAATCGGCTGGACGCGGTGGTGCAGTTCCAGGCACTGGGGCTGGACCACATCCTGCGGGTAGTGGACAAGTTCCTGATCGAGCTGGAGTCCCAGTTGCACGAGAAGGGTGTCACCCTGAGCGCGACCCCGGAAGCGAGGGAGTGGCTCGCCCAGCACGGGTTCGACCCGCTGATGGGTGCGCGCCCGATGGCACGCGTGATCCAGGACAAGATCAGGCGTCCGCTGGCAGACGAGTTGCTGTTCGGCAAGCTGGTAGGCGGTGGCCGGGTCACCGTCGAGGTGAGGGACAACGAGCTGGTGATCGATGCACACGCCGAGCCCGAGCGGCTATTGCCAGCGACGGTATGAGACAGGTGGAAACGAAAAAAGGCGGCCAGTGGCCGCCTTTTTCTTCAGTAACTTACCGCAGTTACTTCATGCGGTAGGTGATGCGACCCTTGGTCAGGTCGTATGGGGTCATCTCCACCTTCACCCGGTCACCCGTCAGGATGCGGATGTAGTTCTTGCGCATCCGGCCGGAGATATGGGCAATGATCTCGTGCCCGTTTTCGAGACGCACACGGAACATGGTGTTCGGAAGGGTTTCCGCCACCGTGCCCTCGAATTCGATCACGTCGTCTTTTGCCATGTGTTTCCTAGTGTTGCCTTGAAGCAGCGCAAAATGCGGCCGCGAAGCCGGGCATTCTGCCACGGCAGGGGCCATCAAGCAAAGCCAGGCGCCCGGCGTGTTCAGCCGTCGCGGCGGTTGCCGTCGGCCGCTGCAAGGTCCGCGGCGTGGAGTTGGCCGAACGCATTGCTCCAGCAGCCCGTCATCCCCGGTTGTGCGCATAGTTCATGCACTGCCTGGAGAAAGCGTTCCCTTGGCCAGGATTCCGCGCCCAGTGAGAGCAGGTGCGGGTTCTCCACCTGCGCGTCGATCAGCGGGAAACCCCACCCCTCCAACCGATGCGCGAGCGCGGCAATCGCCACCTTGGACCCGCCGGAGGCGAGGCTGACCATGCTCTCGCCAAAGAACATGCGGCCGATCGCGATGCCGTACAGGCCGCCAACCAGCCGGGCGCCCGTCCGCACCTCGATCGAATGGGCATGGCCGAGCCGGTGGAGTTGGGTGTAGGCGGCCTGCATCTCGCTTGTGATCCAGGTCCCCGGCTGGCCGGCGCGGGGCGCGTCGGCACACGCGGTGATGACGTCCTGGAAGCAGGTGTCGGCGGTAACCGTCCACTCGCAGCGCCGCAGCGAGCGACGGAACCTTGATGACAGCCGGACCCGGCCGGTCCGGAAGACCATTCTCGGATCCGGCGACCACCACAGGAGGGGCTGCCCTTCGGCATACCAGGGGAACACCCCCTGCGCGTAGGCATTCAACAGGCGGGCCGGGGACAGGTCGCCGCCCATCGCCAGCAGCCCGTCCGGCTCCCGCAGGGCAGTTTCGGGCGGCGGGAATGCGGCCGTCGGATCAGCGGGAAGGGCGGGCAGGCGGATGGGCATCGGCGGGGAGGGTCTTGAAGGGCGAATGCGCGGCGAGGGTCGCAGCGTACGCCCGGACAGATTCCGCCTCCTGTCCGCACCATCCCTGCAGTGCATCGTGGAACGCAGGGTGGGCGATCCAGTGGCGGCTGCGCACGATGCTGGGCAGGAAGCCCCGCGCCAGCTTGTGCTCGCCCTGTGCACCGGGTTCGAAACGGGTCAGCCCATTGCGCAGGCAGTAGTCGATGCCCTGGTAGTAGCAGGTCTCGAAGTGCAGGCCCGGGATCGCCTCGCGTGCACCCCAATAGCGCCCATGGAGCGTGTCCCCGCCGCGAAGGCAAAGGGCGCCGGCGACGGGCTCGCCTGCGAGCTCGGCGAAGAAGATCACCAGCGACTGCGGCATCTTCTCCGCCAGGTGCTGCAGGAAGGCGAGGGTGAGCGCCGGATGGTTGCCATACTCGGCGAAGGTGCGCAGGTAGAAGCCGTGCATTGCCTCCAGGTCGGCCGGCGTGGCCTGCTGGCCCTCCACGACCCGGAAGGTTACGCCGGCACGCGCGACCCGCGCACGCTCCTGCCGGATGTTCTTGCGGTGCTTGTGGTCGAAGGCGGAGAGGAAGCCCTCGAAGTCCCGCCACCCGGCCTCGTTGTGCCAGTGGTACTGCACGTCGATGCGCTGCAGCCACTCGGGACCGAAAGCGACGTCATCGCGTTCGAGATGGAAGTTGACGTGGGCGGAAGACAGGTGCGTCTGTCGACACATCGCCACCATCACGTCGGGCAGCAGGCGCCGCGTCTCCTCGTCCTTCGCCAACAGGCGCGGCCCCTGCACCGGCGAGTAGGGCACCCCGCACAGATACTTGGGGAAGTACTCCAGGCCGTGCCGGGCATGGGCATGTGCCCATGCGTGGTCGAACACGAACTCCCCGTGGGAGTTGTCCTTCAGGTAGCCCGGTGCGGCGGCCACCAGTTCGTCGCCGCGCCACAGGGTGAGATGGCGCGGCGTCCAGCCCCAGTCGGGGCGCAGGCAACCCGTGGACTCCAGGCCTTCAAGGAAGGCATGGACCAGGAAGGGGTTGCTGCCATCGTGCAGCGCATCCCAACGCGCTGCCTCCACTTCAGCGAGGTTCGCGAGGAACCGCGCCTCCACGGTCACGCGTCCAGGTCGAGGAATTTCTCCGCGTCCAGCGCCGCCATGCAGCCGAAGCCCGCCGAGGTGATCGCCTGGCGGTACACCTGGTCGGCGACGTCACCCGCCGCGAACACGCCGCGCACCGAGGTCTGGGTGGCATTGCCGTCCAGGCCCGACTTGATCTGCAGGTAGCCGCCCTTCATCTCCAGTTGCCCTTCGAACAACGACGTGTTGGGCGTGTGCCCGATCGCCACGAAGAAGCCGTTCAGGGCGATCTCCCGGGTGGCGCCGTCCTTGGTCGAGCGCAGGCGCATGCCGGTCACGCCGGAGTCGTCTCCCAGCACTTCGTCGACGGTGTGGTCCCACACCATCTCGACCTTGCCGGCCTGGGCCTTGGCGAACAGCTTGTCCTGCATGATCTTTTCGGCGCGCAGGGTGTCGCGACGATGCACCACGTAGACCTTGCGGGCGATGTTGGACAGGTACAACGCCTCTTCCACGGCGGTGTTGCCGCCGCCGATCACCGCGACTTCCTGGTCCTTGTAGAAGAAACCGTCGCAGGTGGCACAGGCCGACACGCCCTTGCCCATGTACTTCTGCTCGGACTCGATGCCCAGGTACTTGGCGCTGGCGCCGGTGGCGATGACGAGCGCGTCGCAGGTGTACTCGCCGTTGTCGCCGGCCAAGCGGAACGGGCGCTGGGACAGGTCGGCGGTGTGGATGTGGTCGAACACCACCTCGGTATCGAAACGCTCGGCGTGGGCCTGCATGCGGGCCATCAGGTCCGGCCCCATCAGTCCGTGGGCATCGCCGGGCCAGTTGTCGACCTCGGTGGTGGTCATCAGCTGGCCGCCCATCTGGAGGCCGGTGATCACCAGCGGCTTCAGGTTGGCGCGGGCGGCGTAGACCGCCGATGTCCAGCCGGCGGGGCCGGAGCCGAGGATGATGAGACGGGCGTGTTTGCTTGGGGTCATGGGTATAATCGCGGCAGGATTTCCGGGGCGCGCCATCGGCGCGCGAAGCAAGGCCGCGCAAGCGCGGCCGACGTGGACATAGCTTGGCGGCGGCGCTCCGGCAAAACAAGGCAGGCACCACGGACGCAGCGTTCCAGTGCACCGTGGCATCTGTACACAAGGACCACACCCAACCTGGCCAGACGCCGCGCCGACGCGGCGTTTTTTCTGGCCCACCGGAGAGCACGGCAATGCGTATCGGCGTACCCAAGGAAACCAAGACCCTCGAAGGGCGCGTTGCGCTCGTGCCGGCCGCGGCCGGTGACCTGGTCAAGCGGGGCCATGAGGTCTGGGTCGAAAAGGATGCGGGCACCAAGAGTGGCTTCAGCGACCAGCAGTACATCGACCTGGGCGTGAAGATCGCGCCCGATGCCGCAGCCCTGTACGAGCAGGGCGAGATGATCGTCAAGGTGAAGGAGCCAATCGAAGGCGACCTGGCGCACCTGCGCAAGGACCACCTGCTGTTCTGCTACCTGCACCTGGCAGCGGAGCCGGCACTGACACGCCGCCTGCTGGACATCGGCCTGACAGGCGTCGCCTTCGAGACCGTCGAGTTGCCCAATGGCGACCTCCCGCTGCTCGCGCCGATGTCGATCGTCGCCGGCAAGATCGCCACCCAGGTCGGCACCACGCTGCTGCACCAGCCGCAGGGCGGCAAGGGCAAGCTGCTGGGCGGCCTGCCGTCGACCGAGCGGGGCAAGGTGGTGGTGTTTGGCGCCGGCAAGGCCGGTGGTGCCTCGGCCGAACTGGCTGCGGCCGGCGGTGCCAACGTGGTGGTGTTCGAGATGCGCCAGGACCGCATGGACGAAATGATGCGCCTGGGCCCGAACGTCACCGCGCTGTACCCGTACCACGACGTGGTCGCCCGCGAGCTCGCCACCGCCGACCTGGTGGTCGGTGCCGTGCTGGTGACCGGTGCCAAGGCCCCGCGCGTGCTGACCCGGGAGATGCTCAAGGGCATGCAGGACGGCAGCGTGGTGGTGGATATCTCCATCGACCAGGGCGGCTGCTTCGAGACCTCCCGCCCGACCACCTGGAAAGAGCCGACCTACGTCGAGGAGGGCGTGACCCACTTCTGCGTCACCAACATGCCCGGCGCGGTCCCGCAGACGAGCTCGCAGGCGATCTGCGCGGCCATCCTGCCGTGGGTGAACCGCATGGCGTCGAACAGCAACTGGCGCGAAGACCCCGCGCTTGCGAAGGGCATCAACGTGGAAGGTGGCAAGTTGGTGCATCCCGCGCTGCAGGACATGAAGGTCTGACCTGACGCAGCCACGGCGCCGGCCCAGTGCCGGCGCTGTCATTTTGCAATCATCCTCCGTATATTCAACGACTAACAGCACCTAGCTGAGGCAGAACATCACGGTGGCGCAAGCCTCGACCGCAACCCGCAGGAAGAAGACGACCGCATCCGACCGCCCCGCAGCCTCGCCGCGGCGGCAGCGGTTGATGCGCGACATCGCGCTGATCCTGATCGCGCCGTTCCTGCTGTACCTGCTGGTGTGCCTGGTGACGTTTTCACCCAATGACCCGGGCTGGTCGCAGTCGGGCAGCATCACCGCGCCGCTGCACAATCGCGGTGGCCGGGTAGGTGCGTGGCTGGCGGATGTCCTGTTGTACCTGACCGGCTACGTCGCCTTCCTGCTGCCGCTGGTGCTGGGCCTGATCGCCTGGATCGCGTTGTTCCGGATGGACACCGATGGCGACGGTGACCCGGACCTCGGGCCGGCGCTGCGGTTGGTCGGGATCGTCGGGTTCCTGGTGTCCGCTACCGGGCTGCTGCAGCTCCGCATCGGTCCCGTGCTGGACTTTTCCGCCGGGGCAGGGGGCATCCTCGGGCAACTCGTGGGCCGTTCGCTCTATAGCGGGTTCGGGCCCGTCGGCGGCAACCTGTTCCTGCTCGCATTGCTGCTGGTGTCGATCACCCTGGCAACGGGCATTTCCTGGCTCGCGGTGATGGACCGCATCGGGCAGTGGGTGCTGGCCGCGGGACCGGTGCTGATGGGCCTGTTCCGGCGCAGCAGCCGACAGGCCAGCGACTGGCAAAAGACCCGGGCGATGCGCGAGGAGCGTGAGGTCGTGCGCAAGGTCGACACCGAGCTGCGGGCGAAGCGCGCCCCGGTCCGGATCGAGCCCCCGGCGGCGCCGGCTGTCGAGAAGAGCGACCGGGCCAAGCGGGAGCAGCAGATCCCGCTGTTCCATGTCGGGGACGGCAGCGGCATCCCGCCATTGGCGCTGCTGGACGATCCCAAGCCGCAGCCCAAGGGCTACAGCGCCGAGACGCTGGAAACCCTGTCGAGGCAGATCGAGTTCAAGCTCAAGGACTTCCGGATCGAAGCGCAGGTGGTGGGTGCCTATCCCGGGCCAGTGATCACGCGCTTCGAAATCGAGCCGGCGCCAGGGGTCAAGGTCAGCCAGATCAGTTCGCTGGACAAGGACATCGCGCGCGGGCTTTCGGTGAAATCGGTGCGCGTGGTCGACGTGATCCCGGGCAAGTCGGTGATCGGCCTGGAGATCCCGAACACCCAGCGCGAGATGATCTATCTCTCCGAGCTGCTGCGCTCGAAGGAATACGACAAGTCCCAGGGCCCCCTGACCCTTGCACTGGGCAAGGACATCTCCGGTCGTCCCACGGTGGCCGACCTGGCGCGAATGCCACACCTGCTGGTGGCCGGCACCACCGGTTCGGGCAAGTCGGTGGCGGTCAACGCGATGGTGCTCAGCCTGCTCTACAAGGCTTCGCCGAAGGACCTGCGGGTACTGATGATCGACCCGAAGATGCTCGAGCTGAGCGTCTACGAGGGCATCCCGCACCTGCTGGCCCCGGTGGTCACCGACATGAAGGAGGCCGCCAATGGCCTGCGCTGGTGCGTGGCCGAGATGGAGCGCCGCTACAAGCTGATGAGCGCCGTCGGCGTGCGCAACCTGGCAGGCTTCAACAAGAAGGTGCGCGAGGCCGCCGATGCCGGGCAGCCGATGCTGGACCCCCTGTTCAAGCCGAACCCCGACATCAACGAAGTCGCGCCCCAACTGGAGCCGCTGCCGCACATCGTCGTGTTCATCGACGAATTCGCCGACATGATGATGATCGTCGGCAAGAAGGTGGAGGAGCTCATTGCCCGCCTGGCGCAGAAGGCCCGTGCCGCCGGCATCCACCTGATCCTGGCGACCCAGCGCCCGTCCGTGGACGTGATCACGGGCCTGATCAAGGCCAATATCCCGACCCGCATCGCGTTCCAGGTATCCAGCAAGATCGATTCCCGCACCATCCTCGACCAGTCCGGTGCCGAGACGCTCCTGGGCAACGGCGACATGCTCTACCTGCCGCCCGGCACCGCGATGCCCGAACGCGTGCACGGCGCATTCGTCTCGGACGAAGAGGTCCACCGCGTGGTGGAGCACCTCAAGCAGTCCGGCGGCGGCCCCGACTACATCGAGGGCGTGCTGGAAGAGGTGCAGACACTGGGCGACGGCACGGTGGTCGGTGCCAGTGGCCTGCCAGAGGCTTCCGGCGGCGGTGGCGACGAGTCCGATCCGTTGTACGACGAAGCGGTCCGGGTAGTGACCGAGACCCGCCGCGCCTCGATCTCCGGTGTCCAGCGCCGGCTGAAGATCGGCTACAACCGGGCCGCACGCCTGGTGGAGGCGATGGAGGAGGCGGGTGTCGTCAGCCGCGCGGAACACAACGGCGACCGCAGTGTCCTGGCGCCACCCCCACCGCGGGACTGAGCCCGGGGAGCGGGTTTAAGGCTTCTGTCCCCCAAGGGGACTTCCTTCGGGCGTAGGAGCGGCTTCAGCCGCGATCGGATCATCGGTTGCCCATCCGCTTCCGGATCGCGGCTGAAGCCGCTCCTACAACAGCGCGCGTATCCAACGGCTCCGCGCGGGCGATGTCGAGCACCTGTTCAGCTTGTCGCGCACACACTGCAGCCTGACTGATCGGAGATCGATTGCATGAACCAGATGATCCGCCGGGGCACCGGACTGTTGTTGGGAACCCTCGTTGCCGGAAGCGCGTTTGCTGGCGCCCGCGACGAGCTCAACCAATTCACCGACGGGCTGGAGGGGCTCGATGGCAGCTTCACCCAACAGGTGTACGACGCCCGCGGTGCGCTGAAGGAGACCTCCAGCGGCCAGGTCCAGTTGTCGGTGCCGCGGCTGTTTCGCTGGGAGTACGTCAAGCCGTATCCGCAGCTGATCGTGGCGGACGGGACGAAGGTATGGATCCTCGATCCGGACCTTGAGCAGGTCACGGTCCGCCCGCAGGGCGCGGAAGAACAGGACAGCCCGCTGTCCGCCCTGATCGAGCCGAAGAAGCTGGATGCGAAGTTCAAGGTCGAGGAAGCGGGACGGACCGGCGATCTGCAGTGGCTCAAGCTCACTCCGAAGGATTCCGAGCGTGCCAGCTTCAATTCCGCGCGGCTCGCCTTCGACGATGAGCAACTGGTGCAGATGGTCGTGGTCGACGGTGTCGGCCAGCGGACCGAGATCAAGTTCAGCGGCTGGCAACGCAATCCCGAATTCGCGCCCGGCACCTTCAGCTACACCCCCGCACCGGGCGTGGACGTGATCGGCGGAGGCTGAACGCGGCGCCAGACATAACCGTTCATATTCAGGCACTTGGCTCACATGGTTTCGACGCGCCGGTGGGGATAGTGGCTTCCAGGGGCACAGCCTGCCGCCCCGGGAGTCTGTATCGTGCAAGTGCCTTCATTGCGTTTTTCGCTGCGTCCCGCTTCTCTTCCGTTGGCCATCGCCGCGCTGGTATTCGGTGGCGCAGTGGCCACGGCTTCTGCCGGGCAGGACCGCGGGGGGGAGCAATCCGTGGTGGCCGTGCAGGCCGAGGCCCTGGAAGCACCCGACTCCCGTGTCGAGGGTGACCTCGCCATGGACGGTGCCGTCGCGGCGGCCGTGGTCGGCGCGATTTCCACGCGCTTCGATGAGCGCGACGTGGCGGTCAAGCTCGACCAGGTGGACGTGGAGCCGCTCAGCGTCCGGGACCGGGCCGTGAGTGGACATGGCCGCATGCGGATCGGCGACGGCGAAGCGTGGATGCCGCTCAGCTTCGAGGCGGTGTATGACACCCGCACGGCGACGGTCGGTTATCCGTACCTGGTGCTGGGCGACACCGGCGCCGGGGACGTTCTGGATGCGGGTTCGGAAGTGGCGGTCGAACTCGTCGAGCGCGTGAATGCCGCGCTGGCAGCCGAGTTCGCGGGCCAGCCGGTCGAGCTTGAGCTGGAAAGGGTCGTGGCGGCGCCGGCGGGCGGGCGATACCTCAGGGTCCGGGCCACAGGGACCGCCGATTTCGATACCGAAGGCACGACTGCCGCCCAGGTGCAGGCACTCTATGACCAGCGCTCGGGCGACTGGATCGACCTCGATTACGAACTCGGAACCACCGCCAACTGGGCGGGCGACCAACCGGAGCCGGTAGCCACATCGGTCGCCACGCGTTGAGCCGCTGCTTGGTATCTTAGGCGCCGGCCGCCACCCCGGACCCGCCTTGGCACGTCGCTCCGCCCGTTCCACCCCTGACCTGATCCCCGCTGCCGGTAGCGATGCGCTCCGCCCGCTCGCGGAACGGATGCGCCCGCGCGAACTCGACGAGATGGTTGGCCAGCGCCGGCTGCTCGCCCAGGGCTCGGCGCTGCGGCGCGCGGTGGAATCTGGGCACGTGCACTCGATGATCCTGTGGGGCCCGCCGGGGTGTGGCAAGACCACGCTGGCGCTGTTGCTGGCGCATTACGCCGACGCCGAGTTCCGCGCGATCTCCGCGGTGCTGTCGGGGCTGCCGGACGTGCGCGTCGTGCTCGCAGAAGCAGGGGAGCGGTTCGCGCAGGGGCGACGGACAGTGCTGTTCGTCGACGAGGTCCACCGGTTCAACAAAGCCCAGCAGGATGCCTTCCTGCCGCACATCGAGCGCGGCAGCATCCTGTTCGTCGGTGCGACCACCGAGAATCCATCTTTCGAGCTCAACTCCGCCCTGCTTTCGCGATGCCGCGTCCACGTGATGGAGGCGGTCTCCGCGCAGGACATTGCAGTCGCGCTTGAACGCGCACTACAGGATGACGAGCGCGGCCTCGGCGGACACGGGCTGCGGGTCAATGCGGAGGCGCTGGCGCAGATCGCCGGTGCCGCGGATGGGGACGTCCGCCGCGGCCTCACGTTGCTAGAGATCGCGGCCGAGCTTGCCGGGGACGAGCGCGGAGAAATCACTGAAGCCACGCTCGTGCAGGTGCTGGCCGACCGCACCCGTCGCTTCGACAAGGGCGGAGAGCAGTTCTACGACCAGATATCGGCGCTGCACAAATCGGTGCGCAGCTCCAATCCGGATGCAGCGCTGTACTGGTTCGCGCGCATGCTCGATGGCGGCTGCGATCCGATCTACCTGGCGCGCCGCCTGACGCGGATGGCCACCGAGGACATCGGGCTGGCCGACCCGCGCGCGCAGACCATGGCGGTGGAGGCGTGGGACACGTACGAGCGGCTGGGAAGCCCGGAAGGAGACCTGGCCCTGGCGCAACTGGTGATCTACCTCGCCAGCACCGCGAAATCCAACGCCGCCTACGTTGCCTTCAATGAGGCGAAGCGGGATGTCCGGGAACATGGCACGCAAGAGGTGCCCCTGCACCTGCGCAATGCGCCGACCAAGCTGATGAAGCAGCTCGGCTACGCCAAAGGCTACCAGTACGACCACGACGCGGAGGGTGGGGTGGCGCTCGACCAGACCGGTTTCCCGGATGCGATGGGGGAGCGCGTCTACTACCGGCCAGTGGACAGGGGGCTGGAGATCAAGCTCAAGGACAAGCTCGACCGCCTGCGCAGCGAGCGGAAGTCCCGGCGTCCCAAGGGCTGAACCGGGACTTCCACGTCTTCGCCACTCCGGTCGTATTCAGCCGACGCTGGCGACCTCGGCCATCGCCGCCGACAGCCAAGCCTTCACCGTGGCCTCGTGCCGGTTTTCGGCCTCCAGGGCGACGGTGAAACGGTCCACCAGCTCGTTCTGCTTGAACTGGCGGGCCAGTTCGATCAGCAGCTCCCACGAGGCGGCATCGATCAATTCGGCGTCGAGCAGCGTCTGCAGGGCCTGGGGGATGGTCACTCTCGGATCGTTCATCGCCTGCAGGAGCCCCATGCCCTGCACGGCGGCGATGTCCGCGCACGGCGTCTGGGTGGTGGGGTCGGCGCCAAGCTTCTCGATGGCATCGGCCAGCAGGAGGAAATGCGAGGCCTCTTCGTCACGTATTTCCCTGAGGCCGGCGACGGTGACCCCGCCGGGCAGGTGCTCCGCTGCCGACACCTTCCGCAGCATCGCGTCGTAAAGCCGGGTGCCCGCACGTTCGAAAGCCGCGCGCTCACCCATCTTGTCCAGCAGGATGTGCATCTTGTGCCCGGTCAATGCCTCGGCTGCCACGCCCAGCACGCCCTTGATCGACGTCGGTGGCGGGACGGTGCCCACCGCGTCCGCGTCGGCCTGGTAGGCGGCGCGGATCTCATCCGCGGTCGGGGAGGGCGCGGGGGCCGACTCCTGCAGTTCCTGCACCTCCAGCAGCGCCTTCGCGTCGATCGGCGAGGCCTTCATGCCGGTGCGGTTCATGCCGGTGTGTACGTTCTTCTCCATGGGATTCTCCTTCGGATCCTGATCGCTTGCGGGCCGGCTACTTCCGGGCGGGCCTCGGTGTCTGCTCGGTTCCCGGATTCCACATGTAGCCTTCGGCCACCGCCTCGGTCGGTGATCCCTCCGAGTTCATGTGGTCGCGGTAGCGGATCGACGCCTCGTTTTCCTGGTCCCTCGGGACAAAGTCCGGACCGTTCGCCCGCAGGTCGACCTCCTGCAGCAGTACCTTGCGCACGAAGTCGCGCTGGCTCGCGAACTTGATCGGCTCGGGCAGCTCGTCGGGAAGGATCTCCATCGGATCGCGCCGTTCGTGCTCCTTGAACAGGTCCATCGCGACCTGCAGGTGGCCCAGCTCGTAGTCCAGGAACCGCTCCCACAGCGCCTTGATGCGCGGATTGGTCTCCTGCTGCACGCAGCTGTAGTAGTTGTAGACCTCGTTGAGCTCGTGCATCACCCACTGCTCCATCCAGGTCTGGTCCGGATCGATGATCGATTCGTACTGGGTGACGTGCTGCTCCTCGATCGATGCGATCTCCGCATACAGCAGCCGCGCGATGGGATCGGTGAACAGCGGCCCGATGTTCATGTAGTAGTTGTGGGTCTGCTGCTCGGCGGCCATGATCGTCAGCGCGTGCAGCTTGGAGATCGGTGCGGCGGTCCGCCGGTCGAACGGGTTGCGCAGGTCGTCGTCCGGGTGCCGGTGCTCGACCACGGTCGGGCGCCCCGGAAGGATGTCGGTATAGCACTGCAGGATGTTGTTCGCGTCCTTGCCCTCGAGCCTATCCAGCATCGCCGAATAGCGGTACATGTGGTCGAAGTCCTCGAGCAGGCCGAAGCGGTAGGTCTGCGCGAGGTAGGCATCGGGCTCGGTCTGGGCCACCGCCGCGGTCACTTCGATGGCCACCTGCTCGTAGGCGATCGTGGTTTCCAGCGGAGAGTGGTCGGCACCGATCAGCCAGTTGATCATCGTCGCCTGGTGTTGCTCGACCCGCCGCAGCCGCGCGAGCGGTTCCCGTAGCGCACGATTCATGCGCGCGGCGGAGTGGGAGAAGCGCAGGGCCTCCATTTCCAAGCCGTTGAGCAGGATGATGCGCACCCGGGTGAAGGCGTCGTCGTCCAGCTTGCTGATCGGTTTCTGCACCAGCTCGCGCCAGGTGAAGCGCTGGCGGTCGATTGGGCAACCCTTGATGTCGGTAAGGCTGAGAGCCACGTTGTCCTCCTTCTGCGGCGGTGCCGCTCCTGTCCGTTGCGGTGCCCCAGGTACGGCGCAAACGGCGTGCCAACCCGGGGGTTCCGTGGAGGCGGAATCGGGACGGCCAGGCACGCTTTGGCATGTTCAACACCGCTGCACGACGCGAAGCTTTTTCAGGATCAGGAAAGACTTGCAAGGCGCCGGAGCAGGTGCCGGCTACGGACGCGAAATTCCGGCATGGCCAGGCACGTACCAGCGCCACGGCAGGTCGCGCGCCCGCGTGATGCCAACCCGGGTGGTCGCCACGGGGGTCGCGGGCGGCGGGGTGCCATCGTCGAGGATCCTGAACGCGCCGGTGGCCAGGTCTTCGCCGTCGAAACGCCCGTCGATACCCAGGGCCTGCGCAAGGCGGGCCGGTCCGCTGCACAGGTCGCGGTCCTTCCGTGCAGCCGGCCGGGCCGGGTACATCAGGTCCAGCCCCCGCAGCGGCTCGAGGGCCCGGAGCAGCACCGCGGTGCCTTCTCCATCTTCTCCGCACACGGCGTTGGCGCACCAGTGCATGCCGTAGGTGAAGTAGACGTACATGTGCCCCGCCGGTCCGAACATCGTCGCATTACGTGCGGTCATGCCGCGCCATGAATGCGAGGCGGGATCATCCGTGCCGAGGTAGGCCTCGACTTCTATGATGCGCCCCGCACGGCCGTCGGCTGCAACGAGGACCTTGTTGAGCAGGGCCGGGCCCACCTCGCGTGCATCGCGGCGGTAGAACGCGTGGGGCAGGGCGGGGGACGACATCCCGGTCATGATAGGGCGGCTATCCTGAGCGCTTCGATACCTTGCCCGGAGGCACCATGATCAAGTCGCGCGGCTATGCAGCCCAGTCCCCCACGGACGCCCTGGCGCCGTTCCAGTTCGAGCGGCGGGATGTCGGGCCCGATGACGTCAGGATCGACATCATCTACTGCGGCATCTGCCACTCCGACCTGCACACCGCCCGCAACGAGTGGGGCAACACCATCTACCCGTCCGTGCCGGGCCACGAAATCATCGGCAAGGTGGTCGAGGTCGGCAGCCAGGTGTCCCGGTTCAAGGTCGGCGACGTCGCCGGCGTCGGCTGCATGGTCGACAGTTGCCAGCATTGCAGCTCCTGCACCCAGGGGCTGGAGCAGTATTGCGAGAACGGCTTCGTCGGCACCTACAACGGGCTCGCCCCGGATGGTGGATGCACTTACGGCGGATACGCCGAGAACATCGTGGTCAAGGAGGATTTCGTCCTGAAGGTCGGTCATGCCGACAACCTGGCGGCCGTGGCACCCTTGCTTTGTGCCGGGATCACCACGTATTCGCCGCTGAAGCAGTGGGGCGTGGGGCCCGGCAAGCGCGTCGGCGTGGTCGGGCTCGGCGGACTGGGCCACATGGCGGTGAAGATCGCCCGGGCGATGGGCGCCGAAGTGGTGCTGTTCACCACCTCCCCGGAGAAGAAGGAAGACGCCCTGCGCCTGGGCGCGCACGAAGTGGTGGTGTCGCGCGATGCCGAGCAGATGAAGGCACAGACGAACAGCCTGGACTTCATCCTCAACTGCGTGGCCGCACCGCATGACCTGGATGCCTTCCTCAACCTGCTCAAGCTCGACGGCACCATGGTGCTGGTCGGCGCTCCGGCCGAGCCGCACCCGTCTCCGGGCGTGTTCAACCTGATCATGAAGCGCCGCCGGCTCGCCGGTTCGCTGATCGGCGGCATCGCCGAGACCCAGGAGATGCTGGACTTCTGCGCCGAGCACGGGATCGTCTCGGACATCGAGATGATCGACATCAAGGACATCAACGAGGCCTACGAGCGCATGCTGAAGGGCGACGTGAAGTACCGCTTCGTGATCGACATGGAATCCCTGCGCAAGGAAGCCGCGGCTGCAGCCTAGCCCGCAGTGGCGGGGCCTTCATCAGGATGGCAATCGCTGGCCTGCACGAGCAGTGCCAGCGGCCATCGGGGCATCAGCTCCGTCACTTCGATCGGGCGGCCGCCCTCGATGGTGGTGTCATCCAATACGCTCTCCCATCGGCCACGGGGGAGGTGGAGATGGGTGCCGGCCCAGCGTTCCCCGGGAATGGCCGGTACGTCAGATGATGCATCCAGCAGGCGCCAAGGCAGCCGCGGCGCAAGGATGATGGCGGCGCCCTCGCGATGCTTCCGCGCGAAAGCGACCAGGTGCCCTTCGCCGGGCCCGGTCGGTTGCAGTGGCAGGTAGGTGCCGTCGGCAAAGAGTGTCGGGAGGCGCCTCCTCGTGGTCAGTACGCGTTCCACCAACCGCTGCTTCAGGGCACCGTCGCGCCAGCCGGCGAAGAGGGCGGGCAGGGCCCGCTCCGCCGCAAGTTCATTGGCGCGGAGGGCATGGTCCACCTCGCGCCGGTTGTCGGGATCGACCATCGAGAAGTCCCAACGGTCGGTGCCCTGGTAGAGATCGGGGATGCCGGGGGTGGTCATCCTCAGCAACGCCTGGCTGAGGCTGTTGATGGCGCCTGCCGCGCCGATCGTGCGGACAAACGCGTCGAGCTCGCGGGGGAAGGTGTCATCGCCAACGGCCAGGCATGCCCGGAGGAAGTGATCGCAGGCTTCCTCGTAGTCCTCGTCCGGGCTGATCCAGGACGAGTGGCGTTTGGCTTCGCGCAGCGCCTTGCGCTGCCATTGCGAGACGCGTTCGGTGAACGCGTGCAGGGCTGGCGCGTCGTCAGCCTTGAGCTCCAGAGGCCAGGCACCTACGAGGGTCTGGTAGAGGATCAGCTCGTCGGCGGGATCGGGGGCTTCGCTTGCGCCGGAGGTGCCTCGGTGGCGCGCGTTGAGCTCTGTCCATCTTTCGACGTGCCGCGACCACACGTCCGGCATCTCGCTGAGCACCGCGAGCCTGGCGCGGGCGTCTTCACCCCGCTTGTTGTCGTGGGTCGCCGTCGCGAGCAGCGTGTGGGGCATCGTGCGCTGCCGGTGAAGGCACGCCGCGTGGAAGCGATCGGGTGGCAGCGCGAGCTCGCCGGGTTCGGCGCCGACCTCGTTGCGCGACAGCAAGCGGCCGTAGCGGTAGAAGGTCGTATCTTCGATGGCCTTCGCAGCGACCGGCGGCGTCAGCTGCTGGAACAGGGTCACGAGCCGGGCGGTCTCCGCTTCGGCGCCGTCGGGGCCACGCCCTTCCAGGCACTGCAGCAGGAATGCAAGGGCCGGCTCGCTGATGTTTCCGCCGGATCGTGCGCCCCGGGCTGCACGCTCCAGGACGTCGGCATCAGGCGGATCGCTGCCATGCCTGCCGACATAGGTCCGGTAGACCGGGAAATGCACGATCAGCTCGACGAGGGTGTTGCGGAGGTCTTCCGTCGAAGCCCCGACCGCGTCCGCTCGAGCCGCCAACGCGGCCAGTGCCCGCAGCGTACGGTCGAGGTCGGGGGAGAAGTTCTCCAGCGTCATCTGCCGGCGCGCATCGAGTGCGAGCGTTTCGTACTTCTCCGGACCTCCACGGCTTTCCCAGAGCCTGTCCAGCGCCGCCTCGCCGGCCGGGTCGTGCATCAGTGCGCCGGCCTGGTCCATGAACTCGTAGCCGGTCGTTCCGTCGGCGGTCCAGTCTTGGCGCAAGGTTTCATCCGGTGCCAGGATCTTCTCGACGACCAGGTACGCCGGCCCTCGGGGGGTGAGTGCGGGTCGGCCGGGATCGAGGGCGTCCAGTCGGCCGCGCAGCTTCCGGCAGTAGCCGCCCGGGTCGACCAGGCCATCGATGTGGTCGATGCGGAGTCCGTCGATCAGGCCCTCGGCGTAGAGCTCCAGCACCAGCCCGTGCGTCGCCTCGAACACGTCCGGCCGGTCCGGCCGGATCGCCACCAGCTCGTTGACGTCGAAGAAGCGGCGCCAGTTGATCCTGTGCCAGGCCTCGCGCCACGGCGCCAGCAGGTAGGGCTGGCGTTCCAGCAGGTGTTCCAGCCGTGAGCAGCCCCCGGACTCATCGGCAGCGTACGAGCGCAGGGCTTCATCGATTCCGGCCCGCCCGCTGGCGTCGGCGCCGTGGGTGGCAAGCGCCGCCAGTGCGTCATCGTAGGTGCGGCCGGGCGCGGCGTCCCGGAACAACTCCACCAGCGGGGCCAGGCCGGGTTGCCCGGCAAGCACTTCCGCGTATGCCTTCGCGGCGAGCGGAAAGCGCTGGCCTGCAATGTCCCACTCGATCCTGCCGCCATTGTCGGCGTCGAACAGCAGCTGGACCTCGCCGTCCGCCAGCAGCGACTCGATAGCGCGGTCCAGCGTCGGCACCAGCACCCGCCCGTGGAGCTGCCGGTCCGGGGCTTCCCAGTCGATATCGAAGAAGTCGGCATGCGCGCTGGCCGGTCCCCATTCAAGGACGTCACGCCACCACGGGTTCTCCACGGTGGCGGCCATGTGGTTGGGCACGATGTCGAGGATCAGTCCCATGTCGTGACGCCGCAGCACCTGGACCAGTCGCCGGAGCGCATCCAGGCCGCCCAGCTCCGGGTTGATGCGAGTGGGATCGACCACGTCGTAGCCATGGCCCGACCCTGCCCTTGCAGCCAGCAAGGGAGACGCATAGAGATGGCTGACGCCGAGGGCTGCGTAGTAGGGCACCACCTCGCAGGCATCGTCGAGGGTGAACCCGGCGTGGAACTGCAGGCGCGCGGTGGAGCGTGGAGGATGGGGTGCCGTCACGTCGCATCTCCCCGTGCTTCCGCGAGCGTGGCGAGCCGCTGTCGTACGGCAGGCGCGTCCAGCATGCCGTCCAGGTCGCCGGGCAGGCGGCGACGCCAGTTGGGGTGCTCGTCGCTGGTGCCGGGCACGTTGGGCGCCTCGACCAGGGCGAACACATCTTCCATCGGGATGACGGCAAGCGCCGCAGCCGAACGCCCGACGTGCCGGATGGCCGCATCGACGAAGGCGGGGGCTTCGTTGGCGGACGGCGCGGCCGGCACCGGATCCGCGTCCGCATGCATTGCCTGCCACAGCGCTTTGTGTTCCGATCCGCGCTGCTTCAACTGGTCCCGGGCCTCGGAGTCGGAAGGGACGATGCCCAGATTGCGCCGCACTTCGATGTCATGCCCCAGCCACCAGCCGGCCGACGTCGGAAGATCGTGGGTGGTGGTCATCGCGACCGATGTCCTGCGCCACTCGCGGCCGGGCAGGAAGTTGCCGGCGTCGCCGCGTTCGAACCAGAGCACGCTCATTCCGAGTACTTCGCGGTCGCTCAGATCGTCTCGGAAACCCGGTGGAACGGTGCCGAGGTCTTCGCCGATCACCACGCAGCGATGCCGCCAGGATTCGAGCGCGACCAGCCGGAGCAGGTCCTCGCGCGGATACGCGAGGTAGGCGCCCTCCAGCGGAGAAGCGCCGTCGGGCACCATCCACAAGCGGTTCAGGCCCAACACGTGGTCGATGCGGATGCCGCCGGCGTTGGCCATGTTGGCGCGAAGCAGCTCGATGAACGCATTGAACCCGCCATCGCGCATGGCGGTGGGCGACAACGCCGCCAGACCCCAGACCTGTCCGTTGGCGGCCAACTCGTCGGGTGGTGCACCGATCGATGCCCCGACCAGCGTCTCGCGCTGTCGCGACCAGGCGTGGCTGCCATTGGGGTCGGAGCCGACCGCGAGATCGGCGATCAGCCCGATCGACATGCCCGAGGCCCGCGCACTCGATTGGGCTCTCCGCAGCCCACGTGCAGCCAGCCACTGCAGGACCTCGTGGAAGCGCACCCCGTCGGCGTGTTCCCTCGCGAAGGCCAACACCGCGGGGCTGCCGGGATCGCGGAACGCGCTTGGCCACTCGCGCCAGCTCCACAGCCCCTGCTCGAGGAAATGTGCGTGCAGCACCTCGAAGCGGGCGTGGTCGGCCAGCGCGCCACCTGCCGCCAGGCGATGCTGCTCAAACTCCGCCTGAAGTCCCGGCATTGTCGGCAGTACCCGGTCATGCAGCCAGCGCAACTGTGCGAGGCGGGCCTTCCCGGCGATCTTCCAGTCGATCAGCGCGGACGACTCGAGCCGGTCGAGCTCCGATTGCAGGTCCAGCGCACCGGCGGCGTCCATCGCGGCGGAACCGAAGGCCTCGCGCGGGTCGATGTGCAGTGCGTTCAGGAGCAACCGACTCGAGGGCGAATAGGGGCTGCGATGGCCGGGCTCCGCCGAAAACAGGGCGTGCACCGGGCTGACTGCGACCGCATCGGCACCGTCAGCGGCCAGTCGCCCGGCCAATCGCCCCAAGGCTCCGTACGTGCCGATGCCGCCGTCTCCCTTGGTCCGCAGCCCATACAGTTGGGCGGCGACGCCCCAGGCGCGTCCGGTCTTGTCCCCGCGCAGCTCGTCGACGCTGGTGCAGCGCTGCGGCGCGACCGCAAGGGTGGTTGTCGTTCCGTCGTCCAGGGTCAGCCGGTGATAGCCCGGCTCTTCCAGCGGGGGCAGGGCACCGCCGGCAGCATGGTCCTGTAGCCGCCCCTCGATGCATCGCCCCGATTCCAGCGTGAGGCGGAACAGCGACCCTGCCTGTCCGACGCCTGGGCGCAGCGAAGTGCGCATCCCCTGAAGCGTTGTCAGCAGTGGTGGCAGACCTGCTTGGGTGCTGGCCGCTGTCAGCCGTTGGCGGCTGTCGGCGAGATCCCCGGCGGTGTCGCAGGGGAGGTCGAGCGCGGCGAGCAGGCGACGCAAGATCTCCGGCTGGACCTGATGCCGCGCCCCCCGGAAGTCCTCCCAGTTGACGGCGATGCCGGCAAGCGTCGCGAGCTCGCGCAGATCGTTTGGTGGCGCCGAGGTCATCGCGCGTCCCCTTCCGGGGCCGGCGCCAGCAGCGCCAACATGCTGCCGGGGACAAGACACCCTTCGCACATTCTGTCGAACGCGCCGGTGGGCGTTTCGAACAGCAGCTGGTCGGATGCCGGTGCAGGATCGGTGACAACCTCCTTGCCGAGGTTGACGAGGATCGTGAGCACCGCGCCATCTCCCATGCGCCAGCGTGCGACCACGGCGCCCGGCCCCAGCACCTCGGCGCCCAGCGCGCTGGTTCCGGGCAGACGCTGGGTCAGGGCGTGGTGCCGCAGTGCGAGCAGTTCCCGGATCCAGTCGCGATGGGTACTGCCGGGTGGCGCCTGCACGCATTCAAAGTCCGGGATCGAATCGGTAAAGGTCTCCAGTGCATTCGGATCGGGGATGCGCTCGCGCCGCTCCGGATCCCGGAATGCCGGGAACTTCGAAAACTCGCGGCGGCGGCCCTCGCGTACCGCTTCGGCGAGCTCGCCGTGGTGATCGGTGAAATAAAGGAACGGGCGCCGTGAGTTCCATTCCTCGCCCATGAACAGCATGGGCACCTGGGGCACCAGCAGCAGCAGCGCCGTGGCGGCGCGCAGCGCATCGGGGTCTGCGAGTGTCGATAGCCGCTCTCCCAGCGCGCGATTGCCGATCTGGTCGTGGTTCTGGAGGCAGTTGACGAAAGCCGTCGTCGGCAGGTGGCTGCTGGGTTGCCCGCGCGGCGCACCATCCCGATGGCTGCATGGCTGGCCCTGGTAAACGAACCCGTCGCCAAGCCACTTGGCGAGGCCATCCGTCGGATCCGCTGCGTAGTCGGCGTAGTAGGCATCGGCCTCGCCGGTGAGCAACACGTGCAGGACGTGGTGCGCATCGTCGTTCCACTGGGCGTCGAAGCCCCCCTGCAGCAACCCGGCATCGTTGTGCTCGTTCTCCAGCACGAGATGCACGTGCCGGACCGTTTCGACTTCTTTGCGAACGGTCGCGGCCATCTCCACCAGCCAGGCGCGCTCGGTGATGGCATGCGCGGCGTCGATCCGCAGACCGTCGAAGCGGTACTCCATCAACCAGTACAGGGCGTTGCCGATGAAGTACTCGCGGACTTGCGGGCGACGGAAGTCGATTGCCGGCCCCCATGGGGTGTCGAGGTCGTCGCGGAAAAACGCACTCGCCAGGCGCGGCATGACGTTGCCGTCGGGACCGAAGTGGTTGTAGACCACGTCCAGCAGCACCATCAGCCCCAAGCCGTGGGCGGTATCGACCATCGCCTTGAGCTCGTCCGGCGAGCCGTAGCAGGCAGCGGGAGCGAACGGCAGCACGCCGTCGTAGCCCCAATTGCGCGAGCCGGGGAACTGCGCGATCGGCATGAGCTCGATGGCGGTGATGCCCAGCGCCGCGAGTTCGGGCAGCCTCTCGCGCAGGCCGTTGAAGCCGCCGAACGCACCCACGTGCAGCTCGTAGACGACAGCGTTGCTCCAGGGGCGGCCGAGCCAATCCGCGTGTCGCCATTGATACGTACAGGGATCGACCACGACGCTGGGGCCGGACACGCCGCCCGCCTGTGCGCGGGCAGCGGGGTCTGCCAGCTCGCTGCCGTCCGGCGGCACGTAGCGGTAGGTGGCACCCGGAGAGCAGGGGAGCACGCCCTCGAACCATCCGTCAGCGGCCTTCTGCAGGGGCACGGGCGTGTCGTGGTCGATCTTGACCGAAAGCGCGTCGTGGTCGGGCGCCCAGGTCCGGAAGCGCACCTTTCCGTTGCCGGCCACCTCGGCGCCGAAGGGCAAGGATCTTGCGAAGCACCTCATTGACGCGACGGCTCCGGTCCGGGATGTGCCACCAGCAGGCGCACGCTGTGCGCAGCCACCAGCACCGTGTCGGTCGGCACTTCCTTCTCCACTGCCTCGGGATGAGCCGAGTCGAGCAGGGTCCGCCACCTCAGGGTGGGCCCAGGCAGGTGGAACACCCGGTCCCTGTGGTCGCCGTTGACGAGCAACAGGCTGACCTCGACATCGCCCCCGCGACCGCGGACGGCCCTGCGGATCGCAAGCAGGCGGCCGAGGGGGTTCTGCCAAGCATCCTCATCCATCGGGCGCGCGTGTTCGTCGAACCAGCTCAGGTCGGGGATGTCGGGCCACGGCTCCTCGTCGCCATGGCTGAAGCGGTCCAGCCGCAGGGTGGGGTGGCGCTTTCGGAGTGCCAGGAGCCGGGATGTGAAGTCGAACAGGGACCGGTTCCGGCGTGCCTCCAGCAGGGTCCAGTCCACCCAGGAGATCTCGTTGTCCTGGCAGTACGCGTTGTTGTTGCCGCCCTGGCTACGGCCCATCTCGTCGCCGGCAAGCAGCATCGGCGTGCCGTGGGACAGCAGCAGGGTGGACAGCATCGCCCGCTTGACCCGCTCGCGCTGGGCGACGATGTGGGGGTCGTCGGTCGGCCCCTCGACGCCCCAGTTGCAGCTGGCGTTGTCGTCATGCCCGTCGCGGTTGTCCTCACCGTTGGCTTCGTTGTGCTTGTGCTCGTAGCTGACGAGGTCGTGCAGGGTGAAGCCATCGTGGGCGGTGATGAAATTGACCGACGCCCACGGTCGGCGGCCGGTGTGATCGAACATTTCGGCCGATGCCTGCAGGCGCTTGGCGAGGTCGCCGCGTTGCCCGTCCTCTCCTTTCCAGAACCTGCGCACATCGTCGCGGAACTGGCCGTTCCACTCGCCGAAGCCCGCCGGGTGGTTGCCGAGCTGGTAGCCGCCGGGGCCGAGGTCCCACGGCTCGGAGATGAGCTTTGTCCGGGCCAGCACCGGGTCCTGCCGGATGGCGTCGAACAGCCCGGCGTTGGGATCGAAACCATGGCTCTCGCGCCCCAGCGCCACCCCGAGATCGAAGCGGAACCCGTCTACGTGGAACTCCTCCACCCAGTAACGCAGCGAATCCATGATCATCTGGATCACGCGCGGATGGGCGGTATTGAGGGTGTTGCCGCAGCCGGTGTCATCGATGCAGTGGCGCGGGTTGTCGGGCAGCAGGCGGTAGTAGCTGGCGTTGTCGAGGCCGCGGAACGAAAGCGTCGGGCCCAGCTCATTGCCTTCGCAGGTGTGGTTGTAGACCACGTCCAGGATGACTTCGATGCCTGCCTTGTGCAGCGCCTGCACCGCCCGCCGGATCTCGTGCAGGTTGCGCTCCTGCAGGTAGCCGGACTCGGGGGAGAAGAACGAAAGCGTGTTGTAGCCCCAGTAGTTGCGAAGCGACATTTCGGCCAGGCGGCGATCCTGCACGAAGGCGTGGATCGGAAGCAGCTCGACAGCGGTGACGCCCAGCCTGACCAGGTGGTCGATGACATGGGGATCGGCCAGGGCGGCGAAGGTGCCGCGCTGGTCAGGCCTGACTTTTTCGAACTGCCGGGTCAGCCCTTTGACGTGGGCCTCGTAGATGACCGTGCGGTCCCATGGCACCCGCGGGTGCGCGTCGCCGTGCCAGTGGAAATGGTCGTCCACCACCATGCTCTTGGGCACGGCAGCGGCGCTGTCGCGACGGTCGAAGGAGAGGTCGGCGCGCGGCGAGTTCAGCCGGTACCCGTGCAGCGCGTCGGTCCACCTGACCTGGCCGTACAGCATGCGCGCGTACGGATCGACCAGCAGTTTGTGGTGGTTGAAACGGTGGCCACGCTCGGGTGCATAGGGGCCATACACACGATAGCCGTACAGCTGTCCGCCCCGCACGTGGTCCAGATAGCCATGCCATACACCGTCGGTGCATTCGGGCAGCATGTGGCGGCCAATCTGCCGGCGCCCCTTGGTGTCGAACAGGCAGAGCTCCACCGCGCTTGCGTTCTCGGAGAAGACGGCAAAATTGGTACCGGTGCCGTCACTGGTGGCACCGAGCGGATAGGGGGAACCGGGATCCATCCGGTCAGGCAGCACCGGCATCTAGCGACCCTCCAGCACGAACAGCATTCCCGACAGGGGTGGCAGCGACAGCGAAAGCCGAGCCGGTCGGCCATGGCAAGAAACCGCTTCGGCCGTCACTCCGCCGAGGTTGCCGCTTCCCGACCCGCCGTACTCCACCGCGTCCGTGTTGAGGACCTCCCGCCAGTAGCCGGTTTCCGGTACCCCGACGCAGTACTGCTCGTGGCGCAGTGGCGTGAGGTTCACTACCGCCAGCACGGGTGGGTCACCCAGGCGGCCGCGTCGCAGGAAGGCCAGCACGCTGTTGTTGCGGTCATCCTCGACTACCCACTCGAAACCCTCCGGATCGCTGTCGCGGGCGTGCAGGGCAGGGTGCTGCGTGTAATGGACATTGAGGTCCCGCACCAGGCGCTGGATCCCGCGGTGCCCTGGATCATCCAGGTGGTGCCAATCGACCTGCCCGTCGTGGTTCCATTCGCGCTCCTGCGCGATCTCGCAGCCCATGAACAGCAGCTTCTTCCCGGGGTGCGCCCACATGAAGGCCAGGTACGCGCGCAGGTTCGCCAGGCGCTGCCATTGATCCCCGGGCATGCGCCCCAGCAGCGACCCCTTCCCGTGCACCACCTCGTCGTGCGAGATGGGCAGCACGAACCGCTCCGAGAAGGCGTAGAGCAGGCCGAACGTCATGTCGTGGTGGTGGTGCGAACGGTGGATCGGGTCGCGCGACATATAGCTGAGCGTGTCGTGCATCCAGCCCATGTTCCACTTGTAGTCGAAGCCGAGCCCGCCCGACGCCACCGGCGCGCTGACGCCGGGCCACGCGGTGGACTCTTCGGCGATCACCACCGCGCCGGGGCAGCGTTCGGCGACAACCTCGTTGAGGCGCCGCAGGAAAGCGATGGTCTCGTAGTTCTCGCGGCCGCCATGCACGTTCGGCACCCATTCGTCGGCCGCCCGGCTGTAGTCGCGGTAGAGCATCGACGCCACCGCATCCACCCGCAGGCCGTCGACGTGGTAGCGCTCCAGCCATTCCAGTGCACTGGCCACCAGGAAGCCGCTCACTTCGTGCCGGCCATGGTTGTAGATCAGGGTGTTCCAATCGCGGTGGAAGCCCTCGCGCGGATCCGCGTGTTCGTAGAGGGGGGTGCCGTCGAAGCGCGCGAGCCCGTGCGCGTCGGAGGGGAAGTGCGCGGGCACCCAGTCCAGCAGGACGCCGATGTTCTCGTGGTGACAGCGGTCGACGAAGCGGGCGAAGGCCTCTGGCGAGCCGTGGCGGGCCGTGGGCGCGAACAGGCCCAGCGGCTGGTAGCCCCAGGATCCGCCGAAGGGGTGCTCGGTCACGGGCAGCAGTTCGACATGGGTGAAGCCCATGCCGGCGACATACGGCACCAGCCGCTCGGCAAGCGCGTCCCAGTCCAACGGCTCGCCATCCTCGTCGCGCATCCAGGAACCGGCGTGCAATTCATAGATAGACACGGGCGCGTCAGGCGACTGCCTCGCCTGGCGCCTGTCCATCCAGTCGCCATCGGTCCACTCGAAGGCTTCCGGCGCCGCCACGATCGACGCAGTTGCAGGCGGACACTCGGTGGCGCGGGCAACGGGGTCGGCCTTCAGCGGCAGATGTGTGCCATCGGGCCCCAGGATTTCGTACTTGTATCTCGCACCCGCGCCCAGCCCGGGCAGGAACAGCTCCCAGACGCCCGCGGACTGGCGCAGGCGCATCGGATGGCGTCGCCCGTCCCAGGCGTTGAAGTCGCCGACCACCGATACCCGGCGGGCATTCGGCGCCCACACCGCGAACCGCACGCCCTCCACGCCGTCCACCGTCCGCACCTGTGCACCAAGGGTGTCGGCCAGCCGGAGCTGCCGCCCTTCGCTGATCAGGTGGAGGTCGAGGTCTCCGAGCAAGGGGCCGAACGAGTAGGGGTCACAGGTCCGCTGGATGCCGCCGGGCCATTTGATCCCGAGCTCATAGGTACCGTCACCGATCGGGCCGCCAAACAGCGCGGGCTCGATCTCTGCAGATTCGAGCGAATGCGTCTCGCCGGTACCACGGGCCACGACCGAAACCGACTCCGCACCCGGCGCCCACACGCGCACCACGCGGGTGTCACCGATGTGGTGGGGCCCGAGGACGGAGAAGGGGTCACCGTGGCTGGCACGTGCGAGCGCCTGCACCACCTGCGGGTCCGGCACCCAGTCCGGCATCCGGCCGTGGGGGGCGTCGTTCTTCGCCTTCATGAAGGGTCCTCCGTCGGCGGTGGGTCGATCAGTTTCTCCAACAGCGTGGCCAGGCCCTGGACCGGCACTCCGATCCAGGCGGGGCGGTTGGCCGCCTCGTAGACGATTTCGTAAGCCGCCTTTTCGATGAGGAACAACGTCGTCAGCGGCTCGATGGCGTCGGCGCCTGCCCACGGTGTTGGCGCGGTCGCGACGACATCCCTGTAAGCGGTCAGGAAGCACTCCGATGCCCGGGTCCTGAACCCTGCAAGGAACCCGTCCAGGTGCTCGTCCGACAGCGGCGCCACGCCGTCCTCCCCCCGTGCGAGCACGGCGGCGGCATAGTCGAAGGAGCGGGCCAGCCCGGCAACGTCGCGCAGCGGACTGGCCTTGGCGCGTCGCTCATCAAGCGAGCGCGCCGGTTCGCCTTCGAAATCGATGAAATGCACATCCTCCTGCACCACCAGGATCTGGCCCAGGTGCAGGTCGCCGTGCACCCGCGATCGCAGCGAGCCTTTGCCGGCCTTCGCCAGGCGCGCCAGCACGGGGTCCAGTGCCTGTCGGCAATTACGAACGCGCTCCACGTCGGCGGCGGCCGGGTCGTCGGCTGGCACGGACTCGAGCGAAGAAAAGGCGCGGTCGAGCCACTCCCTGACCCCGTCCACCCAGCGCTCCGTGTCCTGCTCCCCCGCGACTTCTGGCGCGAAGGCGGGGTCGTCCGTCGGCGTCACCAGCGCCTGGTGCAGTTCGCCGAGGCGCCGGCCGAGGCGTGCGGCGAAACCGTCGTAGGCGCCGAGCAACTCGTCGCGGCGCTCGTCATCCTCGGCGAGCACGCGGTAATCGTCGAAGGTGCGATGCAGGTGGTCCAGGGTCCAGTGCCATGCGTTGCCCTGGTTCTGCAGGAAGCCCTGCAGAACCATCAAGGTGGTCGGCGTGCCGGCCTGATCGACATGCACCACCTCCCCGAGCATCGGAGCCACGTTCGGATAGTCCAGCTTGGTGAGGTACCTGCCCAGCTCGGTCTCCGGATTGATGCCCGGCGACACGTGCCGGACCAGTTTGAGCACAGCGCGGTCGCCGATCACCAGCAGGCTGTTGGATTGCTCCGCGGCAAGCCAACGGATGGGTTCGTGGCCGTCGACGTCGACCGTGGTCAGCCGGTCGGTGGGTTCGAACCGAATTTCTCCGCTGCCGGTGTCGCTTTGCGCGGTGATCGGGAAAGTCGCCTGGCTGCGCATGGCCGAGAGCACATGGGCCGACAGCTCCGGCACGGCAAAGCCGTCGGTCAGGAAGCCCACGTGGCGCCCGCGACGGACCCGGCTCAACGCCAACTGCTGGGCTAGGGCGGGTTGGTCCGGCGCTTCCCAGACAATGCCCAGTGGCAGGAAGTAGCGCTCCCTGGCCCCTCCCGCGAATCCGACTTCCACCTCGCCCAGCAACAGGTCGCCGTCACCGTCCGGCAGAACCGACGTGTAGGCGACGCGGACGGATTCGATGGCCTTGTCCTTCGACGCGAACCAGCGACGATGCCCGAGGTAGAGCGGCAGCACGTCGCGCTCGATGGTATCGCGGTAGCGCTCCAGCCAGCCGTCCTTCCCGAGGGATTCGCGCAGCACCAGCGTCTCGTATTCCGGCATGGGCTGCGGCTGCTCGACGTGCCAGTCGGGCATGTGCGCCTCGTTGACGATCTGGAAGGAATAGAACCCGTAGGGCGGCAGGGTCAGCAGGTACGGCAGTTGTCCGATCGGCGGGAAGGCGGTGCCGCCGAATATCTCCACGGGCACCTTGCCGTCGAACATCGGCAACTCCAGCTCGACCGCCTGGGACGTACGGGCGAGGTTGGCGACGCACAGCAGCACCTCGTCGCCGTGCTGGCGGAGGTACGCCAGGATCCGGCGGTTGCGTGGATACAGGAACACCAGGTCGCCACGGCCGAACGCGCGGTAGCGGTTGCGCACCTCGAGCATGCGCCGGGTCCAGTTCAACAGCGAATGCGGATCGTGCTGCTGGGATTCCACGTTGACGGTCTGGAAGCCGTACATCGGGTCCATCAACGGAGGCAGCACCAGCCGCGCCGGGTCGCTGCGCGAGAACCCGCCGTTGCGGTCGATCGACCACTGCATCGGCGTGCGGACGCCATCCCTGTCGCCCAGGTGGATGTTGTCGCCCATGCCGATCTCGTCGCCGTAGTACAGCACCGGCGTGCCGGGCATGCTCAACAACAGCGACGTCATCAGCTCGATGCGGCGGCGGTCGCGCTGGAGCAGCGGTGCCAGGCGGCGGCGGATGCCGAGGTTGATGCGGGCGCGCCGGTCGGCGGCATAGGTCTGCCACAGGTAGTCGCGTTCGCTGTCGGTCACCATCTCGAGCGTGAGCTCGTCGTGGTTGCGCAGGAAGATCGCCCACTGGCAGTTGTCGGGGATCGGGGGTGTCTGCCGCAGGATGTCGCTGATGGGGAAGCGGTCCTCGCGCGCGATCGCCATGTACATGCGCGGCATCAGCGGGAAGTGGAAGGCCATGTGGCATTCGTCGCCGTCGCCGAAGTACTGCTGGGTGTCCTCGGGCCACATGTTGGCCTCGGCCAGCAGCAGGCGGTCGGGGTAGTGCGCGTCGACCTCGGCGCGGATGCGCTTGAGGATGGCGTGGGTCTCGGGCAGGTTCTCGTTGCTGGTGCCCTCGCGCTCGATGAGGTATGGCACGGCGTCCAGGCGCAGGCCATCCACCCCCAGATCCAGCCAGAACCGCATCACGCCGAGCACCGCGTCGAGCACTTCAGGGTTGTCGAAGTTCAGGTCCGGCTGGTGCGAGTAGAAGCGATGCCAGTAGTACTGCCCGGCCTCCGGGTCCCACGTCCAGTTCGATTTCTCGGTATCGCAGAAGATGATGCGCGTCCCGGCCAGGGCCTGGTCGGTGTCGGACCAGACGTAGTAGTTGCGCTCGGGGGAACCGGGCTCGGACCGGCGGGCGCGCTGGAACCACTCGTGCTGGTCGGAGGTGTGGTTGATCACCAGCTCCGTGATCACCCGCAGGCCGCGGCGGTGGGCTTCATCGATGAAGGCGCGGACGTCCTCCATGGTGCCGAAGTCGGGGTGCACCGCGGCGTACTCGGCGATGTCGTAGCCGTCATCGCGGCGAGGGGAGGGGTAGAACGGCAGCAGCCAGAGCGTGTTGGCGCCCAGGTCGGCAATGTAGTCCAGCTTGCTGATGAGGCCCGGAAATCCCCGATGCCGTCGTCGTTGGAATCGAAGAACGACTTGACGTGCAGCTGGTAGATCACCGCGTCCTTGAACCAGGTCGGGTCGTGTGGCTGTGCGTCCCCGCCGGTGCTCGCCATCTGATGTTTCATCCGAGTTCCTCGCCGTGGGGGCCGACCCGCCAGATCGCGAACGGCAGCTCGCCGGGGTCCAGTCGCAGGTGCTGCATCTTTCCGTGCCATGTGGTCCGGGTGCCGTGCCACAGGTCCTCCACCTGCAGGGCCCCGTGGTCGGGCAATCCCCACTCCCACAGCGGCAGCTCGAAGTCGGCTTCATGGGTGGCGTACGGGTCGAGGTTGATGGCCACCAGCACCATGTCCCCGCGCTCGCCAGCCCGCTTGCCGAAATAGAGGATGTTGTCGCTGAAGGCGTTGTAGAACCGGACGCCCAGGTGCGTCTGCAGCGCCGGATTCAGGCGGCGCAGCAGGTTGAGGCGGGTGATCTCGGCAACGATGTTTCCCGGCCGTTGCCAGTCCCAGTCGCGCAACTGGTACTTCTCCGAATCCAGGTATTCCTCCTTGCCCGGGAGGAGGGGAGTGGCTTCGCAGAGCTCGAACCCGCTGTACATGCCCCACAGCCCCGACAGCGTCGTTGCCAGTGCCGCGCGGATCAGGTGCCCGGCGCGACCCGAGTGGTGGAGGAACGTCGGGTTGATGTCCGGCGTGTTGACGAAGAAGTGCGGGCGGAAGTAGTCCCTCACCTCGCTGTCGGCCAGTTCGGTGAGGTATGCGGCAAGCTCATGCTTGTCGTTGCGCCAAGTGAAGTACGTGTACGACTGCGAGAAGCCGACCTTCGCCAGCCGATACATCAACTTCGGGCGCGTGAAGGCCTCTGACAGGAACACCACGTCCGGGTTGCGGCCGCGGATCTCGCCGATCAGCCATTCCCAGAACGGGAACGGTTTGGTGTGCGGGTTGTCGACCCGGAACAGGCGGACGCCTTCATTGACCCAGAACGCGACCACGTCTCGCAGCGCGATCCAGAGGTGGGGAATGGCACCGTCGGCGTAGAAGTCGACGTTGACGATGTCTTCGTAGCGCTTGGGTGGATTCTCCGCGTAACGGATGGTGCCGTCGGCGCGCCATGCGAACCAGTCCGGATGCTCGCGTAGCCACGGGTGGTCGGGCGAACACTGGATGGCGAAGTCCAGCGCGAGCTCCATGCCTTGTCCTGCCGCGGCCGCCACCAGTCGCCGGAAGTCGTCCAGCGTGCCCAGTTCGGGATGGATGGCATCGTGGCCGCCTTCCTTTGCGCCGATGGCGTAGGGGCTGCCGGGCTCGCCGGGCACGGCCGTCACCGAGTTGTTGCGACCCTTCCGGTTGGTTCGGCCGATCGGGTGGATCGGCGGCATGTAGAGCACGTCGAAACCCATTTCGCGAATGGCAGGCAGGCGGGCGATGACGTCGTTGAAGGTGCCGTGGGGCTGCTCGCCGCTGGGGGCGGTACGAGCCTGGGAGCGGGGAAACAATTCGTACCAGCTGCTGAAGCCAGCCGCCGTGCGCTCGGAATCGACCTGGAGCGGGGTGGGGTGGCGGATCAGGAATGGCCGGGGACCCGATCGCGCCATCGCTTGCGCCGTGTCGGGCGCGACCAGCAACGCAGACCGCTCGTTGTCGTCCCCGGCTTCTTCAAGCTTCTTCGACAAGGCCGCCAGCTCCGCGTCCCCGCTTTCGGTGGCCGCCCTGTCGACCAGCTGGCACACTTCGTCGACGTCCAGCGTCGACAGCTTGCCTGCGGCCTGGCGTTTCTCGAGGTCTGCACGGGCGGTGGCGAATTCGTCGCGCCACGCTTCGATCGTGAACTCGTGGCGGCCGACGCGCGCGAGTGTGAACTCCCCGCACCAGCGGTCGTTGCCCAGGTGCCGCATCGGGGATGAGTTCCAAGTGCGGCTTCCAATTGGGCGCCACAGTACGGCGGCGGCCAACCGGTCGTGGCCATCGCACAGGATGTCCGCTTGCACCGCTACGCGCTCCCCAACGATCCGCTTGACCGGGAAGCGGCCCGCATCCACCACGGGCGCCACCGATTCGATGGCAATGCGTTCCGACGTGGCCGCTTGCTCGGCCGTCATTCTGGACTCCGGGAGCGTGACCATCGCCGGCTGCGTGGCCCGCCAGGTGCGTACCTGGCCCGGTTCCAGCGTGATCGTCGCCCCATCGGCCGTAGCATCAAAGGGCTCGCCGGCCTCGGGGTGGAGCGGCTCCAGGCAAGTGAACCCGCCGGCATGGTGCAACCAGTCTCGGACGGCGACGGTCATCACGTGGTGGTCGTCGGGATTGACCGCGACCAGCGTCGACTCCGGTGCCTGCCCGTCCTGATCGATGGCGTCTGCCAGCAGGGTCAGCACCGGTGTGCCACCGCCAGCCGTCAGCGGGCGCAGACCCTTGCGCGGCGTCTCAGCACGTTCGGCAATGGCGCGGTTGGCCTGCTGTATGGCGTCGTCCATTGCGGAATGGGCGTGTTCGTCCAGCACAACGAACAACCCGTCCGCGGTCGCTGCGGCGAAGTCCAGCTTCCGCGAGCGTCCGAGACGGGACGGGGGAGGGGGTGAGTAGGGCGCGTCGGCCGCGGCGACCACGGCCGGGAACGACCTCAGACGGTCGTCCTCCTCCAGATACCAGTGGCCGTGGAAGTCCCACCAGGCCAGCGACGAGAACGCGCCCTGGAAGCCGCATTCTGAAAGCCCAGCGAGATCGGAGGCTGGAATGCCCGGTGTCCAGGCCCAGAAGCGGGCGCCGCCGGCATGCTCGATCATCTGCGTCCAGCTGGATGCGGGAACGTTCTGCGGCCACAGGCACCGAAAGCCCGCGACGCCGGCCTCGTGCCACCGCCGGAGCAGATCTCCCCACCAGCGTACGAGTTCATCGGATACGGATGCATCGTCGAACCGGGCGACCGCCACTTCAGCACGCTTGGCGGGTCGGCGCGGATCCGGAGGAGTGCCTTCAGTGGCACGCCGGGGACGGAACCGGTTCGGCTTCGACGCCACGACTGGTGCGTGTCCCGACAGCTGGTCGACCCGGAGATCGATCACCAGATCAAGGCTGCGCTCCCGCGCCATGCCCGCCAGCGCCGCCAGCCCTTTAGTGCCGTCGCCAGGCCAATCGAATACGTCGGCGAGCCGGTCAGGGTCGGCCAAGCGGGCCTGCTGCCAGTCTTCGGCGTCCACGAACGGCGAAGGCAGCGCCACGGACGTGAAGCCGAGCGCTGCGCAGCGATCAAGGATGTTGGAAAAGCTCTGGATGGAACCAAGCAGGCTTGGCTGGACAAAGCCGGCGCGGATGGCGTTGCGTGCACGTTCCATGGTGCTCCCGTTCGGCGAGATGGTTCTTGTAGCTGCCGACAGGGAGTTCAGCGGGTGGGCATTGCCTTGATGCTCCACGTCAGCAGTGTGGTGACGTGCAGTGGACTACAGCCGGCGTTAACGGCGCGCATCGCGGAGGTGTGGAGGGGACTCTCGCTCCATCTAGGACTTCGCATAATGCATATTATGTAAACAGCGACATGACCATCACCGCCGCGTGCGCTGTCGGTATCCCGCTTAGGGTGTCGGCTGATCCCTTACCTTGTCGCCACCCGTAACCATGGCCGGCCCGCCGATGCTCAAGAGTGAAAACGGCCGACTGGCGGGCTATGTCTTCGTCGACGTCGCCGATCGCGACCTGGGTTCGGTGGTCACCGATCTGCAGGCCGCGATGGCCGAGCAGCTCAAATTGCCGCCCGGCTACAGCCTGGAATGGTCCGGGCAGTACGAGTATCTCGCGCGCGCGACCGAGCGACTCAAGTGGGTCGTTCCGGCGGCGCTGGCGATTATCTTTCTGCTGATCTACCTCGTGTTCCGGGACGCCGCCGAGGCCTCGATCATCATGCTCAGCCTGCCGCTCGCGCTCGTCGGCGGTCTATGGCTGATCTGGATCCTCGGCCATGCGATATCGGTTGCCACGCTGATCGGGTTTATCGCGCTGGCCGGCGTGGCCGCCGAGTTCGGCGTGATCATGCTGCTCTACCTGCGCCAAGCCTGGCACGAGCGCCTCAAGCGGAACCCGAGCGCCGACGCCGACGATCTCGACGATGCGATCCGCGAAGGCGCGGTGCTGCGTGTGAGGCCGAAGGCCATGACAGTGGCTGTGATCCTGGCCGGCTTGTTCCCACTATTCATCGGCGATGGCCCGGGGTCGGAAGTCATGCAACGCATTGCCGCGCCGATGCTCGGCGGCATGGTCACCGCTCCGCTCCTTTCCATGCTGATCATCCCGGCGGCTTATCGACTGCTGTGCCGCCGCCGGATTGCCCGCAGCCGTTCCACCCCCGTAACCACCTGAGGAAACACACATGAAAATGCTGATTGCTCCCCTGCTCTCGATCGCGTTCCTGGCTGGCTGTTCCGAGGAAGCCGGCACCGCTGAAACCGCCGTTGCACCGACGGACACCGCAGCCTCCGCCGAGGCCGCGACTCCGGTTGCCGCCGAGCCTGCCGCACCGATGGCAGGCGCTGACGCGCAGTCGATGGACATGTCTGAAGCCGACCATCAGGCGATGGGCATGGAGACCACGGGCGACGCCGCTGGCACCATGGCAACCGCGACGGGTACGGTCGAGTCGGTCGATCCGGCCACCAACAGGATTGTCATCGCGCACGGCCCGGTCGACGCCCTGAAGTGGCCGGCCATGACCATGGGCTTCGTCGCGACCCCGGAACAGATCCAGGCGGTGCAGGCCGGCCAGAAGGTCAACTTCGAGTTTCGCTCGGCGGGCGCGAACAACACGATCACGAACATCACTCCGGCTCAGTAAGCCGCACCGGCGCACCGGGGTCCAGAAGGGCTCCGGTGCACCAGGACCGCGCACGGTCGCCCTGACTGAAGCCGTCGTCCTATAAGTTGCCACAGCACACCGAGGCAGCGCCTCCATCGCGAGCAAAGGCTAAGCGGCTCTCCAGCGATCGTCGCTCCGAGACGATCCGCTTTGCCCGACCCACGGCAATCGTAGGGCTGGGATCTCTTCACTACGCGGGATAACCGAACTCGATGGCTTCGCCGTGCGCTGGAGTCGACTCCAACGGCGATTCCACCGACGCTGAAAGGCGCGCGATCTGTCGCGCACGGCGCAGCATATTCGTTGGGGACCAGGCCGCTGCAGCTGAAGCGCCGCGGACACGGCGTGTTTCTACACCACTCCTCAGGGCAGCGCCGACGGGTTTCGCACCACCGCGGTCGCGGCCGGGGCGAACTGCCTTAAAGAAAAAAGGTTGGACTGGTAGTCCAGACAGTTTCCATTCGGCGCTCACGAGTGGTGTGGCTCACTGCCAATGCGATACGCCTTTGGGTCCAACAGTCGACTTGATAGCTGAGACAGGGACGCGGAGCCTTTATGAGCAGGCGTGCAAACGCGCAGTACTCGCGCTCCCAGCAACGACCGGCAATCAATGCGCGGCGGGATGGGCAGCAGGCATGCTTCGCGCAATCGCTGCTCTGAGCGGCTGCGACACCGCTGACATGTCCCCGCACGTGCGATTTCAGCGAACGCTGCGCCGAGACAGTCGTCCGCGTGCACCCGATAGAACGCACTTTCCAAAGATTGATTTAACTACCGCTATTAACGCAGCAGGAGGTGACCGATGAAGAAGCACGCAGGAGGTGGCGAAATGGGCCACATGGGATGGGGAAAGTTCGCGGCAATGATCGCAACGTCCTCGTTCATCATGTTCTTCCTGATGTACCAGCTCATCTATAGCGTGGACCACGCCACCTTCAGCATCAACCGACTTGTGGCTTCGCTGGTCATGGGATCGGTGATGACGCTCGTCATGCTGGGCTTTATGTGGTCGATGTATGAGGGCATGGGGAAAAAGGTCGTCGTACTGAGCCTGGCGGCGCTGGCAGGAATCATCCTGTTGTTCGTCAACCGCAGCCAAAGCCTGATCGGCGACACCGCCTTCATGAAGTCGATGATTCCGCACCATTCAATCGCGATCAACAACGCTCGAAAAGCAGACATCAGCGACCCGCGTGTTCGCAAGCTTGCCGACCAAATCATTGAGTCGCAGGTTCGGGAGATTCTGGAGATGAAGCTCCTGCTCAGCGACATCGAACAGAACGGAGAACGCGGCAACGCGGTTTTACCTGCGCGCCCCGCCGAGGTAACCCCGGAAATGGCAGCCAAGGCCCGCGAAGTGGTGCGATAGACCTTGCTCTTGCGCCGCTTGCTTCAACAAGGAGCGGTGGCTGGGCGCCACGCTGGCCAAGGCGAGCGTGGTGGTGCCGCACAGGCACATGCCTTACGACCAGGCCTGGCCGGCGACTGCCAATGGGGCGATGGACGCGATTAACAGCACTGCCGCATGGGCAGTGCTGTCTCTCAGTCCTGATAGGCTGCAACCCGGGCTAAGTGCGTCGTGGCGCGGGTTACGACGAGCCCTGTGGCGGTCGAACGCCTCACCGAGCGACAGGCGACGCTTGTTCAGCCTTCATCGTCATAAGTACTCATCAGGTTCGATAAGTACTCATCAGGTTCGCCGAATTTCTCCGGATCCGGACGGCCGATCATGCGCTCCTCACCGGGAAGGTACGGGTTGCGAATGCTCTCGTCGCCCAGCGGCGCATAGCCTCCACGCGGAAACTGACGCGAGTCCTGATCTTCGACCGGCAAAACTGTTTTTCCATTCGGCGGCTTTGGTGTACTGCGTCGGTTGCTCATCGCACGCTCCCATCAAGTGACGTACCTGCCTCATCGTTACAAGCAACGTCCCAGATAAGTCTTATCGAGACAACAAACAGTCCTCGAGGCGTTGCTCCGACGGCTGCTGGACTGATCAAGCGGCCCATCCGAGCCGCCCAATGCGCCCAAAATGCCCTGCTCCAGTGAATCCCCTGGCGATGCAATGAGGTTACGGAGCACTTCGTTGAGTGCGCAAGCACCTGCTTACCAGTTCGACACGCGCGAGGGTCTTTGAAGTACTGGCATGCCCGCCTATTTCGCCTGTGCCTAACGGGCAATCAGGCAATGTTGGCATTGCAGCGGAAGGCCGTTGCCGCGCAGCCGTTGGGCCGATCAAGGACCGTTATCGCGCAGGGAGTACTGGCTGCCGATCATCCACGCTCAAGGAGCCCCGTATGTTTTCGCATAACCAGAGACTGCAGTACTCAGTTCACGTGCATGAGCCAAACCCCGCCCTGGCGAACCTGATGCTCGAGCAGTTCGGCGGGCCGCAAGGCGAGCTTGCCGCAGCGATGCGCTACTTCACCCAGGCGCTAGCGGAAGACGACCCTGGCCGGCGCGACATGCTTTTCGACATTGCGACCGAGGAGCTCAGCCATCTCGAGGTCATCGGGACCATCGTGGCGATGCTCAACAAGGGCGCGAAGGGCGAACTCGCTGAAGCAGTCGACTCGGAAGCCGAGCTCTTTCGAAAGCTGCAGGGCGCAGGCAACGACTCGCATGTTACGCAAGTGCTGTTTGGTGGAGGGCCCTCTCTCATTAACTCGGGCGGACAGCTGTGGACCGCAGGGTACGTCGACAGCATTGGCGAGCCCACGGCAGACCTGCGCTCAAACATTGCCGCCGAAGCTCGCGCGAAGATCGTTTATGAGCGACTGATCAACCTCACGGATGATCCTGGCGTCAAGGATGCGTTGACGTTCCTGATGACGCGCGAGATTGCACATCAGAAGTCGTTTGAAAAAGCGCTCTACTCGATCGAGCCGAATTTCCCGCCCGGCAAGCTGGCTGGCCGCCCCGCGTTCGCCGACATGTACGTCAATACGTCGCAGGGCGCCGGCGACATGCGAGGGCCGTGGAACAACGACGCCGACTTCAATGTCGTGTCCGATCACGAAAAGCACATGGGAATTGACGGCGGCGATGGACTGATGTCGGTCAAGCTGTCCTCCGACCAGAAAAAGATCGTGGACCAGATGACGGCCCGCTTGAAGTCGAACCTGGACGTCAACCCGACGACTGGAGCCGAGCTCGGCAAGGCCGGCGGTGGTGACCAGCTCAATCGCCACTGAGCCGGATGTTTGATGCAAAGCAGGCAAGCAGGGAAGCTTGCCTGAATCCGTTGGAACGCATCGACGATGCGGCAAGTGGACACAGCCAGGCTGGCTGGGCACCAGCCGCCTGAACGTGAGAACAGGAGCGAACGGGGCATGCCAGAAGGCGTCATGGAAATTTTGGGGGGCGCCCTGGTAGTGCTCGCGCTCGTCGATGTATTTCTTACAGTCCTCTATAGCCGCGCCGGCGTCGGGCTGCTGACGCCTCGGCTGTACCGCGGCACCTGGGCGCTGTTCAAGGCGGTTGGCGGGGTCGCGGGGCGGCACAAGGACGCAGTTCTTTCGTTCTCCGGCCCCGCGATGATGCTGCTCACCGTCGGCATGTGGTTCCTGCTGCTCCTACTCGGATTCTCGCTGATCGTCTGGCCGGCTCTCGGCGTGTCAGTGACGAAGAGCAGCGGTGCGACGCCGACGGACTGGTGGACTGCGGTCTACTACACGGGATACTCGCTCACGACGCTCGGCACGGGCGACCTCGTTCCGAATTCCGCCTTTTACCGCCTTCTGATGGTTGCGAAGGCACTGGTCGGATTTTCGATCATCACGTTGACCCTGACCTACTTCATGTCCGTCTACTCGGCGCTGGTGCGCCGCAATACCCTGGCGCAGGTGTTGCACCACCTCTCCGGTGGAACAGGCGGCGCGGTCCAGCTGCTCGTGCGCGTCCACACCAGTGGCTGGCTGAAAGGGGGGCAAGGCGGCTTCATGGATGTCGGAATGCAGACGTTGGACCTTCTCGAGTCGCACCATTCCTACCCGGTGCTGCACTACTTCCGCATGCGCGACCCGCGCTACTCGATGGCACGGATTGCGCTTCTCGTGCTGGAACCTTTGACGCTGGCACGCAGCGCATTGGCTGAGCCGCCGGGCAAGCTCATGTCGCGCGCAGAGATCAGCATGCTGTGGGGTAGCGGAACCGACCTGCTCGGACAGACGGGGCGCTCGCTGCTGGGCGCGCAAGCGCTCGGGCAGGATGACCCGGTCAAACGCTCACGATTTCCCGACGCGTTCCAGCGGCTGCGCGAGGCGGGGCTTGAGGTGGCTGACGACCCGGGCAAGGCAGAAGAGTCCTACCACTGCCTTCGGGGGCAGTGGGTTGGGGCTGCCTACGCATTTGCGGAGATGATGGCCCATCCGTGGGACGAGATAGAACCGCCGAAGGCAGAGCGATCCGGCGGACGATAGTCCGTCCGGAGCGACCGCAACGAACGGTTCAGCTGTTGCGAAGGCCAGGTGCACTCTCCAGCCCTCTGCACGAGCCTCGCTCCTCCCGAAGAACGGTGGCGGCTGTGCGAACAGCCTCGGGTCACCGACGCTCCTGCTTCCGCCCTACCCGTCCCCTGTCGGGATATCGTCTTCAGGTCCCAGCATCGGCTCTGCATACCGTGCACGGCCGCTTGCTGTACCGGCGGTTCCGTCGTCGGGAAGCTCCTCCAGCCCATCCCCTACTTCATCCCCCGACGCGGCCGAGATCCCGGAAGGCTTGGCTTCGGTTTGCGTCTGCCCCGCTTCTCGTGGAGCGGTCGCTGATTGCCCTGGCCGAGTGCGGCTGGGGCCGTCGTGCACGTGCTCGGTGCTCATAGGTGCCTCCCGCCGGCAGGCCGTGCGGCGCGTGGGTGCGAAAACATCGAGGTCTCCGTTCTGGACGAATTGAACGATTCCCTGTCCCCGCGAAGCGTGAAGCCGGCCGTTTCCCACCCCGGCCGAGCAGGCAGGGCTTTCCTCCTGGCAGGACTGATCAGTGGACGCCTTGCAGGGCAGCCCCGCCAGCCAGCATCCACAGCGCCATCCCGACCATTAAAAGATTCTCGCTCAGGGACACAAAGCCGAGCGGGACATTCGTGTCGCCCCCGACGCATGCGCATTTGAGTTCGCGTTTGTCGACGTAAACCGCTTTGATGACCGAGACCGCCCCGATCGTTCCGATGAACAGCGCGACGGGAATCGACACCACGTGCAGTGCACCTGCCGCCATGAGTACGCCAGCGAGCAGCTCCGCCCACGGATAGACGTAGGCGTACGGGACCCAGTGCTTGGCGAGCAGGTCGTAGTTGAGGAACATCGAAGAAAAGCTCTCAACGTCGCGCAGCTTCAGCATTGCCAGCAGACACATGGCGAACGCGATGAACCACTGGATCGATGCGGCGCCAAGCATCGGCTGCCCGCTGGCATAAGCCACGGCCAATGCCATAAGCGCCGAAACCCCGAACACCGCGGCGACGGGGCGGTACGTCGTGGCCTTCGGATCCCGTGTGCGCAGCCCGAGCCAACGGCGCAAGTCCGTGTACCCGCCGATCCTCTCGCCGTCCACAAAGGCCTGAGGTGTCGTGGCCACATTGTGCTCGGCCTTGAATGCGTCGACTTCCTCCCGGCTGGTCAACCAGCGATCCTCGACCTGGAAGCCTTTCCGGCGCAACAGCGCCACGGCTTTGAGACCATAAGGGCACACGTGATTGGGCATGACCATGCGATGGACCGTGGCCGTCTTGCGACGTTGTTCCATGAGTCACCTCGTGCGTATCGCCGCGGGAGATGCGGTGTGGAGATATCGAATCGCCTAAGCGCTAGACCTGGAATACATCGGAGCGCCCCCGGCCGTCAGATGGCGGGTACGACGCCTGCACGAGGGCGGCCATCGAGCCGAGCACGCGCTGATGACGAGCCCGGCGGGCGCGTACGCGGGCTGGCTCAGGGCAAGCAAGGCGCTCCGCGCCGACAGCGCTTCGGGCGGCCCCGCCGCAACGGGGCCGCACGGTTGGGTTTTACATGGACGCCATCTGGGCGCAGCTTTCGGCGCAACGGCGGCATGCCTCCGCGCAGCGGCGCATCGCCTCGTCATCGCCCATCCGCTCGCAGGCCTCGGCGCACTGGCGGCAGATCTCGGCGCATGCGCCGCAGGTCACCTTGTGTCCTTCGATGCCGCGAAGCATGGCGTTGGCGCTGACGGTGCAGATATCCGCACAGGTTTGCAGCAGGCCGATGTGTTCCGGAGATGCATGCTGCCCGCCTTTGGTGAGGCAGTGCTTGACCGTTTCGACACAGACCACTGCGCACTTGATGCAGTTGTCGATGCACTCGTTCATGTTGTGATCTGACATGGATACTTTCCGTTGTTGGCGGGCGTAAATCGGCGCGCCCGAGTCACCGCACTGCGACAACCCAGCTTCTTCGCAACCGGTTAACCGCGCCTGCGCTTGGTCCATCAGCCAAAACAGCACTCACTCCGCGCCGCAGAACTTCCGCGGGCCGGTCACCCGGCGCTTGCAGCATGCGGCGCGACACGGCGACGCAGATCCGCAAACTGCCATGGCGCGAGCGCTGATCAGTCGAACCCGAGGCACGGACTGCCACGCAGCAAACCGTTGGTGGATTGCATGGGTTGCTCGCCCGATCCTTGCAGCGCGCCTGTTGGGCCGCGGTGAGCAGAGTTTGGAGCGTGCTCAAGGCTTTGCGGCATTGGGGCACCGCTTGCCGTCGCAGTGGCGCCACGCGCAGCCATCTCGTCGCGTGAGTCGGCGCGATGGCGGTGTCGTGAGGCCGGGTGCGCGCGCAGCGTCACGAGATGGATGATTCCCGTCGATCCACCCGCAGCCGGCGTGCGCGTCGCACGGAGTCGGCGCCGTTTTACGGATCCAACCGCCCGCCTCCGGGGAGCGACGCGTTCGCCTGATCCGCGGGGCACACAGCGCATTGAGAACGTCGATTATTCGCGTGGCTTTCGCCAGTCCAGCAGCGCAGCGCGGATCGGGCACCCCGTTACCGGTCCGGCCCCAGGGCATGCATCGACCAGCTCACCCAACCCGTCGCGAATGCGTGCGAGCGCCGAAAGTCGTATCTCGATTTCCTCGAGCTTCGACTTGGCAGCGGCCTTGATCGCCGCCATGTCGCCTTGCGCATTGTCCGAAAGCGCGAGGAGTTCGCGGATCTCCGACAACGTAAACCCCATGGCCTTGCCGCGAAGCACGAAGTTCAGCCGCGCGATGTCGTCCGCGTGGAAATCGCGATATCCGGATTTGCGCCGTGCCGGCGGCGGCAGCAGTCCGTTGCGCTCGTAGTAGCGTATGGTATCGATCGGCACCCCTACACGGCGCGCCACCTCGCCGATCTTCATGGCCGCCCACCCGCCAGCTGAAGCATTTCACCGTATGGGGGATGAGCTGACGTGCGGCTCGATCGAGATGACCCGCCCCTGCAGCTCGGCAAACAGGCCATCGCCCGCTTGCTTACGCGTGCAACGTTCGAGCCGACGCGCCTGCCCGACGCACGTTGCCCGATGAAGATGACGCCGCTGGCTGCGTACTCTCGCAAGCGCCGTGCATCCGGCGCCGGGTTTGCGCTGGTCATAGTCAATGTCCCTTCGAATTCGACATGGCGGAGCTCTCGCTCTACGGCTGGCCGTGTTCTCCGTGCACGGCGAACGGGTGCGTTTCGCCTTGCGCGTCCACACGCTCGACCGTGTACCGCTCGACTCGACCGTCAGGCATTTCCATCCCGGGCGAGCCGATCGGCATGCCCGGCAGGACCAGGCCCTTCGCGTCGCCGCCTTCGGCAAGCAGCCGCTTGATGTCCTCGGCTGGCACGTGGCCCTCGACGAAATAGGGTCCTACTTCAGCCGTGTGACACGAGCCCTTCCCAAATGGCACGCCGAGGCGCTGCTTGATCGGCTCCACCTCGTCGGTCTCATTGACCTCGACGGTGAAGCCGTTCTCGCGCATGTGCTCGACCCATGCGGCGCAGCAGCCGCACGTCGGACTCTTGTGGACCAGCACGGTTGGAAGCGCAGTCCGGGCAACCGGGAGCGCGCCAGGGGTCGGGCTAGATGGCGCGATCGCCTCGGTCGTCGCCACGGCAGCGGGCGCTGGCTGCCCTGAGGCCACGCCCTGCAACGCTGCATCCGGCGCTTGGGCGCAGCCACCCAAGCCAACTACGGCAAACGCTGCAAGCAGCCACCTGGCCGGGCGCCTCATGACTTGGCCGCCTTCTTCGGACGCGACGACCAGTGGATGTGCACGATCTGCCAGTTGCCGTCCTGCTTCTGGAGCAGCATGGTCTCGGTGCTCAGCAGCGTCTTCGCCTGGCTGCCCTCGCCCGTCTTGATCTCGCTTTCGCTGCCGACGAACGCAACGTCGCCACGCACCCAACCCTGGCGGCGCACGGGCGTCACGGTCGCCTTCCCCAGGAAGGCTGCATCGGAGATCGCGTGGTGCCCGAGGTATTCCTCGCGGCTGCGCTCGGCGCCACCGCTTTCCAGGATCAGTACGTTCTCGTCCAGCAAGGTTCCGACCGTGGCCATGTCGCCGGACTTCAGCGCTGTCCCGAAGCGTTCGACGACGGCAGTCGCCTCTGCGAGTGCGGGATCCGCCGCGGGTGCGGCTGCAGCCGGCGCCGCCTGGGCTTTTTCATGGGCTAGCGCAGGCGCGGCCGAAAGCGTCATTGCAATGGCGACGGAAATCATCAGGTTCTTCATGGCATTCCCTTTGGGTGATCAGTGTTCGTGAGCCGGGGCGCCCGGCGGATCGACGTGAGCAGGTGCATCCACGTGCGGCGGCGTGCCCGGTGCGTGGTCGTGGCCAGTGGTGGCTTTGGCCGGCGTTGCGTGATGAGGTGCCATCCCCGGTGGATCAGGATGGTGGGACGCGGCACCCGACTCCGGCGGGCTAGAACCGTGGTCGTGCGGGGTCGTCTCGCCTCCACCGTGGGAATGGCCGTCGCTTTTCCCAATTAGCGCCTGGTAGCCCGCCGCGTCGAGCTCGGGCAGGCGTTGCAGGAAAGCGGCCATGTTCCAGATGTACTCATCGTCCATGCTCTCGCCCCAGGCCGGCATGCCCGTCGCCTTGATGCCGTGCTTGATCACCCAAAACGCTTCGTCGGCATCGACCGCCTCCTTGGTCAGATTCGGGGGCGCCGGGTACAACCCCCGGCTGATCTCGGTCGGCTGCATGCCGGGCGCAAGATGGCATTGGGTACACATGGCGGCGTAGTTACCCGCGCCCTGGACAATGCGCGCCTCGCTCATCAGATCTTTCGGGACCTCCAGGGTGCGCGCCCGCGCGCGGACAGAGGCCTGCCGCACCTGCTCGAGCAACGCAGTGGTGGCCGGGTAATGCGGCTCGTCCGCCGCGACGTTGTAGATACCTGTGCGCACGAATGCGTACGCGCCGAGCGAAAGCAGCAGCACGAGTGCGAGCAAAATCCAGATCCAGGACTTCCGGTGATGGGTTCGCATGGCCTGCCCCCCTTAAAACCAGAACCGGACGCCCGCCACCAGGCGCGTGTCACGCACCGGCTCGCCGTGTTCGCGACGCAGGTCGGCTGTGCCGCCGAACGCACGCTCGAACTCGACGCCCAGGTACGGCGCGAAGCGACGCGTGATCTCGTAGCGAAGCCGCGCCCCTGCCTCCACCGTGCTCAGGCCCGAACCGATGCCCCGCTCCGGGTCGTCCTTGCCGTGCAGGCTGGCTTCGGCCTGCCACTGCAGGATCAGCCGGTTGGTGATCAGCGTGTCGTACTCGGCCTCGACGGTTGCGGCGGTGCGGCCGCCCGTGCCCACGTAGGCCGTGGCCTCGACCTCGAACTTGTAGGGCGCAAGGCCCTGAACGCCGAACGCGGCGTAGGTGCGTGACGGCCCTTCGCCGAAGTCCTGGCGAACACCGGCCACGACGTCCCACCAGGGATCGACGGCGCGCCCGTAGAGCACCTCGAGGTCGCCCGATTCGATCTCGCCGTCGCTGGCTTCGCCCTCGGTGCGCAGCCACACGCGGTTGATGTCCGTTCCAATCCACGCCACGCCTTCCCACGCAAGACTGCCTTCCTCGGTGTCCTGCCATTCGAGGCGGTCGGCCAGCCAGTAGGAATGGATCGCCGTATCGTGGGTCTCGTGGCCTACGTGCATCGGCGGGACCGCGGCAAGCAAGTCGGCTTCGGTGATCTCGGGAATCGGCGTGCGCGGCTCGGCATCGGCCGGCAGGTCGCCGTTCGGGGCATGGCCCATCGCGGCGTGATCGACGGGCTGACCGGGGCCATGCCCCATCGCGCCATGGTCCATTCCCTCGTGCCCGGTCGCAGCAGGCGTGCCCGGCGTGGCGGGCGTCGGCGCGTCGTGGCCCATCGCCGAGTGGTCCACTGTGTCCGATGCGCCGTGGTCCATGCCGGCGTGGTCGGAACCGCTTCTGGGCTGGGCGGCAGGAGCGGCTTGCGGCGACTGTGGACCGTGCCCCATGGCTGCATGGTCCACGGCCTGCGCTGCCCCTGCGGGCGCGGCAACAGGCTTTTTGGATGGTGCCGGCTTTGCGGCCGGTGTGGCATGGGCGCCGTGCCCCATCGCGGCGTGATCGACGCCGGTCGCCGCAGGTCTCGTTGCCGACGCCGGCGGCTTCGCGGGTTTCGCAGCCGCTGGCGCAGGAGCGGCCTGTGTCCCATGGCCCATTGCCGCGTGGTCAACCGGCTGGGCCGCCTGCGCCTTTGATGCCGGCTTGCGTACCGGCGCGGGCTTGGCCGCAGGCTTGGTGGGCGTACGGGCGGGGGGCGGTGGAGCGCCGTGCCCCATCGCGGCATGGTCGACGACCGCGGCTGGCTTCGCCGCAGGCGACGGTTTCGCCGGCACCGGCTTGGCGGCCGGCTTTTTGGGGACGGGCTTTTTCTCAGCCTTCGCCGGGGGCGGCATGACGTGACCTTCGTGCCCGGCATGCTGCGCCTGAGCAGCAGGCGCCAGCGCAAGTGCGATCGCCACCGCGATCAACCGCGCGGCGAGGGGCGTGGACGAATATCTGCTCATGCCGCCACCTCCACTTCGCGCATCATCCCCGACTCCATGTGGTAGAGCAGATGGCAGTGATACGCCCAGCGTCCGAGCGCATCGGCACGCACGCGATAGCTGCGCTTCGTCCCGGGCGGCATGTCGATCGTGTGCTTGCGCACCAGGAAGTTGCCATCGGCATCCTCCAGGTCGCTCCACATGCCGTGCAGGTGGATCGGGTGCGACATCATCGTGTCGTTGACCAGCGTGATCCGCAGGCGCTCGCCGTAGTTGAAGCGCAGCGGCTCGGAGCTGGAGAACTTGATGCCGTTGAATGACCAGGCGAACTTCTCCATGTGCCCGGTCAGGTGCAGCTCCACGGTGCGGCCCGGCGCACGGCCGTCGGGGTCGGCAAACAGGCTGCGCAGGTCGCCGTACGTCAGCACGCGCCGGTTGTTGTGACGCAGCCCGATTCCCGGATCGTCGAGCTTGGGCTCGGGCGACATCGACTGCATGTCGACCAGCGGATTGCCTCGCTCGCTTGCCGGGTGGTGCTGCATGGCCCCTTCCACGGCCGGGTGATGCATGCCCCCCGCCGCTGCGTGCGCATGGGGAGTCGCCGGACCGGGGTTGGCCTGCATCACGTGTCCCGCGTGCTCGGACTTCACGTTGGATGCGGCGCCCAACGCGGGTACCGCATGCGTTGCGCCGCCGGCCGGGCCATGTCCCATCGCGCCGTGGCCCATGTCGCCATGGCCCATGTCCTCCATCGTGAGGATCGGCCGCTCGTCGAGCGGCGGAATGGGCGCCCGCAGGCCCGCGCGGACCGCCAGCGTGCCGCTTACGAAGCCGGTGCGCCCGTTGTCCTGGGCGAAGATCGTGTAAGCATCCTGCCCGTCGGGCTCGACGATGACGTCATAGGTTTCGGCCGTCGGGATCCGAAGCTCATCGACGGTCACGGGATGCACGTACAGCCCGTCGACCGCGACCACGGTCATCTTGAGGCCCGGGATGCGCACGTCGAAGTACGTCATCGCCGAGCCGTTGACCAGCCGCAGCCGGATCTTCTCGCCGCGCTTGAACAGCCCCGTCCAGTTGCCCAGCGCGGTCGTGCCGTTCATGAGGTAGGTGTAGGTGCGGCCGTTGACGTCCGACAGGTCGGTCGGCTCCATGCGCATGCGGCCCCACATCAGCCGGTTCTCGACGGTGTCCTTGAGCCCGTACCGGTCGACGTCCTCGACAAAGTCGCCGACCGTGCGCTTGTAGAGGTTGTCGTAGTCCGACATCTTCTTGAGCCGCGAGAACAGCGCACGCGGGTCGAGGTCCGTCCAATCACTGAGCAGCACGACGTAGTCGCGCTGGTAGTTGAACGGTGGCGGCTCGATCGGATCGACGATGATCGCGCCGTAGACGCCGGCCTGCTCCTGGAACGCCGAATGGCTGTGGTACCAGTAGGTGCCTGCCTGATTGACGTCGAATCGATAGTGGTAGGTCTCGCCGCGCTCGATGCCGTTGAAGCTGACTCCAGGCACCCCGTCCATGTTGGCCGGCAGGATGATGCCGTGCCAATGCAGCGACGTCTGGTGGCCGTGGATCGAGTTCGGCGGCAACGCGTTGCTGACCCGCAGGTTCACCGTGGTCCCTTCCTTCCAGCGCAGGATCGGCGCGGGAATGGTCCCGTTGACGGTGATGCCGGGGCGCGTACGGCCAGTGAAATTGACCGGGGTTTCGCCGATGACGAGGTCGAACTGGGTGCCGGCGAGCACGTGACTGTTGCCCACGGCACGGCCTTGCGCGAGCAGGCCCTGGGGCAGGCCCAGTGCAGTTACAGCACCACCAAAGGCCAGGCCCTGGACAAAGCGACGCCGGGTCGGCATCGCGACGCCCCCCTCATTGGGAGGCACGAGAAGAGATGACATGGAACACTCCGATAAAAGGCGAGGCAGCCCACAGGGCTGGAGGCGCACAGGCGCCGCTCGCGCGCACAAGGGCGCGCCTTCGCCTAGCCGATCGGAGGTCGGATGAGATGAGGCAGGCGCGGCGGCAGATGCCGCGGGTTGGCACGCGCCACGACCGACGCATGCGAGGCCGTCACACCGGACACGCCGGCCGGGACCGATGCCATGGGCGCATGCTGGGCACACACGCACTGGCAGCTTTTGCCTTCACAGCAATCGGTGGCCTGATCGCCGACGTCACCTGGACTGTCGTGTCCGCCATGGTGATCCGGCAGCGCCTTTGGCGATGCCGCTTCGGTCATGCCCGGCTCATGGCATGCCGGCTGGCTCTCGCCGGCCGCCGCGACCACGGCCGCAGCAGCGGCGACAGGTGCCGCCGCATGCTCGGCATGCTCGGCGTGAACCAACTGCATGCGCGTCGCTGCCTGCGCCAAGCCCGCGCCATTGGCGATCAGGCTCACGCTCAGCACGATGCGCAGCAGAAGTGACAGGAGGTTCACCTGGGTACTCTAACGCGAAGTTGGCCGTGCAGTGTTCAACGTCGATGAACTCTGGACCCCGCTCCGGGGTCGCGCAGCCGGGCCCGCCCACGCACGGCGAGCCCGTGGTTTTCAGCCTCGGCAGCCACAGCAGCTGCCGCCTGGACCGCCGCCGCGTTCGGCGTCGGCCGCCTGGACGTCCACCACTTTGTAACCCTCGTCCTCGATCGCTCGACGTACGGCCGCGACATCGGTTGTGCCCTCGACCGTGACAGTTCCGCGGGTCAGGTCCACCTGTGCACGGCCGCCAAGCGCGTCCACGGCACGGCTGATCGCCGCCACGCAGTGCCCGCACGTCATGCCCTGTACTGTCAGATTCATCTCAAGCTCCAAAAGCGCCGACCCACGCCGGCCTGGACACCGTCAGGCTTGCCACGGTGGCAAGGTCAAGGCGGCTCAACGCTCCGCCGGCGATCAGTTCAGGTGATCAGGCGTGTTGACCCTCCCACCATGGGAGGCCCGAGCCTGATACTCCCTGATTCCGGAAAGACCGCCATGAATGCCGTGTCCGCGTCGAACATCCCGCCTCCGCTGCGCGTACCGGTCGAGGGCATGACGTGTGTCTCGTGCGTCGGTCGCGTGGAGCGGGCGCTGCGTGCCCTGCCGAACGTCGACACGGCCACGGTGAACCTGACCACCGAAACGGCCGAAGTCCGCGTGAGCGCCCCCCTGTCCGTCACGGACGTCGCAGGTGCAATCGAGGCTGCGGGCTATCGGATACGGACGCGCCAGGTTGACCTGACCGTTGAGGGCATGACCTGTGCCTCATGCGTGGGCCGCGTTGAACGTGCGCTGCGAAACGTCCCGGGCGTCGTCGGGGCGACGGTGAATCTCGCCACTGAACGCGCAAGCGTCGAGGTGACGGGCGATGTATCAGACGCCGTGCTTTCAGAGGCGGTCGCCAACGCCGGTTACACCGTGCGGGTTGATACGCCGGAGGTCCCGCAATCAGAACCGGCCCGTGGCACGCCGGGCCGCGAGGCCCGCCATCTGATAATCGCGAGCGTGCTGACGCTGCCGCTCGTCGCCCCAATGCTTTCCTTGTTATGGGGTGAGCACTGGATGCTGCCGGGATGGATCCAGTTCGCGCTGGCCACCCCCGTCCAATTCTCGCTGGGCGCCCGCTTCTACCGCGCTGCGTGGCGTGCCCTGAGGGCCGGCACGGGGAACATGGACCTGCTGGTGGCCCTGGGAACGTCGGCCGCTTACGGCCTGAGCGTCTATCACCTGGTCCGGGGTGCGGCGCACCACGGGGCTGGCCCGCTGTATTTCGAGGCTTCGGCGGCCATCATCACCCTGATCCTGCTGGGCAAGTTTCTCGAGGCCCGAGCCAAGCGGCAGACGACCGAGGCGATCCGCGCCCTGCAGGCCTTGCGCCCCACCACCGCGCGCATCCGCCAATCGGGCGCCGATCTGGAGATTCCGGTCGAGCAGGTCGCCGTCGGGGACGTCGTGGTCGTTCGGCCCGGCGAGCGGTTCCCCGTGGACGGCACCATCCAGGAAGGTCGCACCCATGCCGACGAGTCGCTCATCACCGGGGAATCGGTGCCTGTCGCCAAGCTCGAGGGCGATCGCGTCACAGGCGGGGCCGTCAACGGGGAAGGCTTCGTGCTCGTCGAAACGACGGCAGTGGGCAGCGAGTCGGCCCTCGCGCGGATCATCCGCCTGGTCGAGGACGCCCAGGCCAAGAAGGCCCCCATCCAGAAGGTGGTCGACCGCGTCAGTGCGATCTTCGTTCCGGTGGTGGTCGCCTTGGCGCTCGTCACCGCGATCGGCTGGGGCCTTGTGACCGGCGACTGGACGCAGGCGATCCTCAATGCCGTCGCGGTCCTTGTGATCGCCTGTCCCTGTGCGCTCGGACTCGCAACGCCCACCGCCATCATGGCCGGCACCGGCGTCGCAGCGCGCGCCGGCGTCCTAATCAAGGACGCGCAGGCGCTGGAGACGGCCCACCGCGTGAGCGTCGTCGCCTTCGACAAGACCGGTACGCTCACGGCCGGCAAGCCACGGCTGGTGGCGGTTACCGCGCTTGACGGTGCAGACGACGCGCTGGTGCTGCGGACCGCGGCCGTGCAGGCCGGCAGCGAGCATCCCCTGGCCCACGCCGTGCTGGCCGCGGTCGATGGGCACGAACTGCCCGCTGCACGGGATATCGCCGCCGTCCCTGGGCGCGGTCTGCGTGGGACCGTGGACGGGATCGAGCTGCTCGTCGGCAGCACGGCGATGATGGAAGACGCTGGCGTCGACCTCGCGCCTCTGCTCGCACGCGCCGATGCCCTGCGCACGCAAGGCCACACCCTGTCTTGGGTTGCCTCCCGGCAGGCGGACGGCGCGCAGCTGGAGGGGCTGCTCGCGTTCCGCGACGAGCCGCGCGCTGGTGCAGCCGCCTCGATAGCGAGGTTGCATGCCCTGGGCATCCGCACCGTCATGATCTCAGGCGACAACGAGGGCGCAGCCCGCAGCGTGGCCGATGCGTTGGGCATCGACGAGGTCCGCGCGAACGTGCAGCCCGGGCAGAAAGTGGACGCGGTGCTCGCGCTCAGGGAGAGAGGTACGGTGGCCATGGTGGGCGATGGCATCAATGACGCCCCCGCCCTCGCCGCCAGCGATGTCGGTATCGCAATGGGCACCGGCACCGACGTCGCAATCCACGCGGCCGGGATCACGCTGATGCGTCCGGACCTGGACCTGGTGGCGGCGTCGCTCGATATCTCGCGGCGCACGACCCGCAAGATCCATCAGAACCTGTTCTGGGCGTTTGGCTACAACGTCATCGGCCTTCCGCTTGCAGCATTCGGACTGCTTGACCCGGTGATCGCCGGCGCGGCCATGGCGTTCTCCTCGGTCAGCGTGGTCGGCAACACCCTGCTGCTGCGCCGGTGGTCTCCGCCGCGATCGCCCGAGTCGAACGAGGTGGCCCATGCCAAGTAATGCATTCCGCCCCGAGCTCGCCGAGGCCCGCGAGCAGGGCCTGCACAACATCGGCGAAGCCGCGGCGCTCTCAGGCGTGAGCGCGAAGATGATCCGCCACTACGAGTCGATCGGCCTGATCCCCGAGGCAGCGCGCACGTTCGCCGGCTACCGGCTCTACAGCGACGCCGACGTGCACCGCCTGCGCTTCGTCAAGCGGGCGCGGAACCTTGGGTTTTCAATGAAGCAGATCGAGGTGTTGCTTTCGCTGTGGAGCGATCGCTCGCGCGCAAGCGCCGACGTCAAGCGCCTGGCCAACGAGCATGCCGCAGGGCTCGCCGAGCGCATCGCCGAGATGCAGGCCATGCAGCGCACACTGGAGAACCTGGCACGGCGCTGTCATGGCGACGGCCGGCCGGAGTGTCCGATCCTGGACGACCTGGCCGCCGCAGACGACGCGCGTGCATCGTGACGACCGCGATACCCTATGAAAACCAGCTCATCGGCGCTTTCCTCTACGCGTTAGGCTATGCCGATGCGCGCTACGCGGCCCAGCACGCGTCCGGTGCGCTGGCGGCGGCTCCGATGTCTCCAATGGCGGTTAACCTGTTCCAGCAGACCCCGCTGGACTGCGCCTTCAGCGACCTGGTCATCGGACGCGAACAATGCCTGGTGCTTGAGTTCAAGCGTTCGCCCGCCGAGCTGGGCTCGGAAACGCGGAAGCATCGCGCGGCCTGCTGCAAGGCGTTTGCTCAGGACAAGGCGTTGCGCGCGTTGAGTCGCCACGGACATTTCGTGGTCTATGGACAGCACGCTGAGGCCGGCGTCGACCTTCGCCTGTGCCTGTATCTGGACGTCCTCGGGCTCACCGAGCCCGTCAAGCTTGATCGCGGATCGGCCCGCTTTCTGGTCGACCACTTGGCTCGTCCCACGCCACCTGCGAAACCGCGCTTGGGGCTGAAGCCTGCCGCGATGGTGACCTATCTGGATCACTTGCGCCGCCTGCGCGCCGAGCAGATCGGCTCCGCCGGGCGGATCGGAACCGAGCGGTGGCTGGGTCTGGCGCGGGACGGGGCTGGCCTGAAGGTCGTCGCGGCTCATTCGATCGAGGCCTTACTCGGGCTCGACATCGACCGCGCTCCCGGCCACGATCTGGATCGGGCGATCAAGCGCAACCGACCGCGGGGCCCGGAACGCTGACCCGCGTACGGGAACGGCCCTCAAACTAGGAGAACGAGATCATCGTCGCTGGCGTGATCGCCCGTGTTGGCTGAGGAATTGACACGCCCGACAGTGGATCTTTCGCCGCCCGCGATACCGGGGTCTCCTCGGTCCGGCTCGAACAGGCGTTCGACCTGATCCGCACGGTCGTCCCCCGCTACGACGAAGATCGTTACTTCGCCCCCGAGATCGCGGCGGCGGACACGTTGATTGTCAGCGGCCGGCTCGCCGAACTGGTACGCACCGAGTTCCCGGACGAGCTGGGCTGATGGACAACTGATGGAAAGCTGGCACGGTCGAATCGATGACGAAGCGGACCCCGAGACCTTCCGCTGGCACCAGATCGTGCGTCCAATGGAACGCCACGCCACCCCGGGCATCGCTCTGCTGGGATTTGCCAGCGACGAAGGCGTGCGCAGGAACAACGGCCGGACCGGCGCGGCACAAGGCCCATCGGCGTTGCGACTGGCCCTGGCCAACCTGCCTGTCACCCACTCGCGCCCTCTGTATGACGCAGGCGACATCGCCTGCACCGACGGCGATCTGGAAAGCGCGCAACAGCGCTACGCCGACCGCCTGACTGAATTACTGTCGGATGGCCATTTTCCGGTTGGCATGGGCGGTGGACACGAAATCGCTTTCGCCAGCTATCTGGGATTGGCAAACAACCGCGATGCCGGGCGCATCGCCATCGTCAACCTGGATGCACACTTCGACCTGCGCGACAGCCCGATCGCCACCTCCGGAACCCCGTTCCGCCAAGCCATCCAGCACGCCGACAAACATGGCATTGCGCTGGACTACTTTTGTCTCGGGGTCAGCAGCGCATCCAACACGCGACGTCTGTTTCACACCGCTCGGGAGACGGACACGCGTTTTTTGATGGACGAGGAAATGACGCTGGCGAATTCGTGCGCGCAAGTCGAGCGGCTTCTGCAGTGGTTGCAACCAGCCGACTCGATCTACCTGACCATCTGCCTCGACGTCCTCCCCCATGCTGCGGCGCCTGGCGTCAGCGCGCCCAATGCCCGGGGCATCACCCAAGAGGTGCTGGAGCCACTCATCGCCGCCACGTTGAGCACGGGCCGGGTGAAAGTCTGCGATATCGCCGAGCTTTGTCCTCCGCTGGATCGGGACAACATTACGGCCAGGGTTGCTGCACGTCTGATACACGGCCTGGCGCAGTGACCGCTCATGTGCCGATGGCGGACCCCGCTTGTCGACTTCTTGGGCGACGTTCCTTGACCATCGTTGAGCGACGGTTCAGGGAATTCCCGGCAATGCCAACATGTTTTGGTTAATGTAGCCCGATATGTCGCTCCAGCACCTTCTACTGCGTGTACTGGTTTGCATCGCCCTGGTCCTCAATGGATCGGGACTCGCGGTGGCGGCCACGCAGATGCATGTGCAGCACTTGGCCATGGTCAGCTCCATGCCCGCCCCAGCGCCTGCTGAAGACGATCATGCAGTCTGCGGGGAACATGCCGAGGCAGCTCCTGCCGTCGAAGCGGCATTGTCTGGCAACCATTCCACGGCAATCGATTGCTGTGAGGGTGCAGATTGCGCGGTTGTCTGCCCGGCAGGAATACTGGGGACACTCACGGCACCGGCCCAAGGCTGGGGGATGACGTCGCACATCCTGGCCGCTGGTCCGGCCTTGGCCGACCGCCCGGCCCCGTCGCTTCAAAGTCGCTACCGACCTCCGGTTCGCTAAGTCCCGGCGCCCTTGACGGGCGGCCGTTCCGACTTGCTGACTACGCGCTTGTGCCATCGGCGCGGCGCCAGCAGATGTCGAATGATTCCGCTTTCCCGCGGATACCGACTTTCCCGAATTCACGGAGTGTTTCCATGCCCACCGATTCTTCCGGCTCCCCCCCGCCGGCGCCCTCGCGACGTCGTTTTGTCACCGGTCTGGCCGCCGGCGGCGTTGCTGTCGGCATGGGGCTTTGGCGCTTGCCGGCGTTTGCCGCCAGCGGCGCTGCCCAGCCGCTGCAAACCCTGAGCGGCACCGAGTTCGACTTGACCATTGGCGAGACGCCGATGAACTTCACCGGCGTCACCCGCCCTGCGATCACGGTCAACGGATCGATTCCCGCGCCCTTGCTGCGCTGGCGCGAGGGCACCACCGTCAACCTGCGGGTCCGCAATGCCCTGCCCCCCGGCTCGATTCATGGCGAGCAGGCGTCGATCCACTGGCACGGCATCCTGCTGCCCGCCAACATGGACGGCGTGCCCGGTTTGAGCTTCGACGGCATCAACCGCGGCGAGACTTACCAGTACCGCTTCAATGTGGTGCAAGGCGGTACGTACTGGTATCACAGCCACTCCGGTTTCCAAGAGCAGGCGGGCCTGTACGGGCCATTGGTGATCGATCCAATCGATCCCGAGCCGTTCGCGTATGACCGCGATTACGTGGTCATGCTCAGCGACTGGACCGACCTCGATCCGAACAGCCTATTCGCCAGACTCAAGAAGCGGTCGGATTTCGACAACTTCTCCAAGCAGACGGTTGGCGACTTCTTCGATGACGTGAAGCAGCACGGCCTGGCCGCCACGGTCGAAGACCGCAAGATGTGGGGCCAGATGCGGATGACCCCGACCGACCTGTCGGACGTCAACGGCAACACCTATACCTTCCTCATGAACGGCACGACTTCGCTCGGCAACTGGACCGGCCTGTTCCGGTCGGGCGAGAAGGTCCGCCTCCGCTTCATCAACGGGTCCGCGATGACGTACTTCGACGTGCGCATTCCGGGCCTGAAGATGACCGTGGTCGCAGCCGATGGCCAGTACGTGCATCCGGTCACGGTCGATGAGTTCCGCATCGCCACGGCCGAGACGTTCGACGTCATCGTCGAACCGACCGGGCAGGATGCGTTCACTATCTTCGCGCAGGACACCGGCCGCACCGGCTACATCAGCGGCACGCTCGCCGTCAGGGAGGGGTTGCGGGCGCCCGTGCCCAACGTCGACCCCAAGCCACTCCTCACCATGGACGACATGGGCCACGGCGGAATGGGTGGCGGCGGTCACGACATGTCTTCGATGTCTCAGGGGGCAATGGCCGGCGGTGCGATGGCCGGAATGGACCACAGCGGCCACGACATGTCGTCGATGGCCGGAGGCGCGATGGCCGGCGAAAGCATGGCCGGCATGGATCACGGCGCCGACGGAATGCAGGAACACCCTGCCACCGAAACCGGCAACCCCCTGGTCGACATGCAGACGATGGCACCCACGCCCAAGCTGGATGATCCGGGCATCGGCCTGCGCGACAACGGCCGCCGCGTGCTGAGCTACGCCGACCTGCGAAGCACGTTCCGCGACCCCGACGGGCGCGAGCCCGGACGCACAGTCGAGTTGCACCTGACCGGCCACATGGAGCGCTTCGCGTGGTCGTTCAACGGAGTGAAGTTTGCTGACGCGGAGCCGCTGCGGCTGAACTACGGCGAGCGCATGCGGATCGTGCTGGTCAACGACACGATGATGTCGCATCCGATCCACCTCCACGGCATGTGGAGCGACCTGGAGGACGAATCCGGCAACTTCATGGTGCGCAAGCACACCATCGACATGCCGCCGGGCAGCAGACGCAGCTACCGGGTGCGCGCCGATGCGCTCGGCCGCTGGGCCTACCACTGCCACCTGCTCTACCACATGGAAGCCGGCATGTTCCGCGAAGTGCGGGTGGAGGAATGAACGCCATGATCCTTTCAAGTCGTCATCCCCTGGCCGTCGGCCTGGCCTCCGCATTGTCTCTCGCAGCGGGCTTCGCGCCGGCGTGGGCGCAGGAGACGGACCACACCGCGCACCACGCGGCAGCGAAGCCAGCTCCAGCTGCAACTCCGGCGCCGGCCAAGCCTGATGACCCGCACGCGGGTCATCAGCCAACTCCGCCCGCCAAGAGTTCCGATGACCACGGGACCATGGACCACGCCAGCATGGACCACGGCGCCATGAAGCAAGGGGCCGCAGACACGACCGGCGACGATCACTCCACGATGGATCACTCCAGAATGGACCACTCCAGCATGGACAGCTCCGGGATGGACCACGCGGGAATGGACCACGCGTCCATGGGCCATCAGCCTGGTGCCAGCCAGGATCTCCCGGCGACCGCGGAGCCGCGCGAGCCTATTCCTGCCATCACCGCGGCCGATCGGGCCGCGGCGTTCCAGGACCTCGACGCGCACGTGATACACGGCGAATCGATCAACTCCTACTGGTCGCTTGACCGGCTTGAGGCCTGGGACGCGGATGAGGACGGCACCGGCATGGCCTGGGAAGCGAAAGCCTGGGTCGGCTCCGACTTGAACCGGCTCTGGCTCCGCAGCGAGGGCGAGCGTGCGGGCGGATCCACCGAGTCGGCGGATGTGGAAGTCCTGTACGGTCGGGCCATCGCCCCCTGGTGGGACGCGGTCGCCGGTGTCCGCCATGACTTCGGTTTCGACGGCGGTCCATCGCGCACCTATGCCGCGCTTGGTGTCATCGGTCTCGCCCCGTACAAGTTCGAAGTCGAAGCGACCGCCTACGTGGGCGAGTCCGGCCAGGTCGGTCTCGGCGCGGAAGCCGAATACGAAATGCTGTTCACCAACCGGTTGATCGGCCAGTGGCTGGTCGAGGGCGAAGCCTGGAGCAAGGATGATCCGGCGGTTGGAATCGGCAGCGGGCTGAGCAAGGTCGAAGCCGGTTTCCGGCTGCGCTACGAGTTCCATCGACAGTTCGCGCCGTATGTCGGCGTGGTCTGGGAGCGTGCCTACGGCGGAACCGCAGACTTCCGTCGCGCGGAGTCCGGTGATGTCGACGACACCCGTATCGTGGCGGGCGTGAGGATCTGGTTCTGATCGGAGTACTCGTATGCAACCGAAGACTCGCAAGCGTGTTTGGCTGATCGGAGTTCCCCTGGTTGCCGCAGTGGGCGCGGCGGGCTTTATCTGGAGCGGCGTATACAACGTCGCCGCGGATGACATGCACACCAGGCCCGTGCACTTTGTGCTCGAGACCGCACGCGAGCGCTCCATCCTGGCGCGTGCGGGAAGGTTGGACGTCCCGCCGGGCCTGGACGATCCAGCGAGAATCGTGCAGGGCGCGGGCAACTACGCAGCGATGTGCGCCGGGTGCCACCTGGCTCCATCGATGGCCGAAACAGAGATGAGCCAAGGCCTGTATCCAGCCCCGCCCAACCTCAGCCAGTACGGGGTCGATGCGCCAAAAGCGTTCTGGGTGATCAAGCACGGGATCAAAGCAAGCGGCATGCCCGCCTGGGGCAAGAACATGGAGGACGAGTACATATGGAACATGGCCGCGTTCCTGCAGGTGCTGCCCACGCTCGACGCGGCTGCATACAGGGAACTGGTCGACAGCAGCGAAGGCCACGCGCATGGCGGCGGCGAGACACACGACGACGACCATGACGAGGCGGCGACGGAGGATCACCCTGCCCAGCCCACAGCTGGGAGCGACGCGATGCCGCACGCGCAGTCGCCGGGTATGGACGATGACCACGGAACGCGTGTCACCGACACAGAAGTCCGCGCGGTAGAGCATCGCCATGCCGACGGCAAAGTGCAGTCTCCACCTTCACCCCATATGACCGAGGCCGAAGACGGCCCTGCGCACACTCACTGAAAACCTGGAGTTGAACAATGAATGCAACAGCAATTTCGTCTGGCCTCGCGCTGATGCTGGCAATGGTGTCGCCCGCAATGGCGCAGACGGCACAGTCGCATGCACATCACCCCGCCGCTGCGGCAGCGGCGGACGTAGACGTGCCGGCCGCCGCGAAGGCCGCCGTCGACGTGGCGGAGCGCTTCAACGCCGCCCTCTCCAGCGGCGACCTGGCCACGGTCGGATCCCTGCTCGCTCCCGACGTCCTCATCCTCGAGTCCGGGGGTGCCGAGCGCAGCCGCGAGGAATATCTGGGTCATCACGCAGTCAGCGATGCGGCATTCCTCAAGGGCGCCCATCGCCAGCTGCTCCGTCAGCGTGCACGCACCGCTGGTGAGTTCGCATGGGTCGGAACCGAAAGCGAGCTGCACGCCCAGAAAGACGGTAAGCCACTGACCGTCCAGAGCACCGAGACCATGGTGCTGAAGCAGACCACCGACGGTTGGCGGATCGCCCACATCCACTGGTCTTCGCGGACCAGGCGCTGAGCGGAGAACCAGAAATGAAAACCTGCAGATTGAACCGACTGGCGTGGGCGGCTTTTGCGGTCGCCGGCCTGGGTGCCTGCACCCAGGCGGCGACACCCGCGCAGTCCACCATCGCGCCCACTGCACAGGTCGTCCCGGAAACAGCCGACGCGACTCCAGCCGCCCTGCCACGCATGACCGTCCACAAGACCCCGACCTGCGGGTGCTGCGGTAGCTGGGTTGACCACGTGCAGAAGGCGGGCTTCACCGTGGATGTGCATGACATGGATGACCTGGGTCCGGTCAAGGAGCGCCTGGGTGTCCCCTATGCAAAGGGCTCCTGCCACACGGCCGAGGTCGACGGATACGTCATCGAAGGCCATGTCCCGGCCGAGGACATCAAGCGCCTCCTCGAAGAAAAGCCGGACGCACGCGGCCTGGTCCTCCCAGGGATGCCGCTTGGTTCTCCCGGCATGGAGGTTCCGGAGGGGCGACAGCAGCCGTACACGGTCGAGCTGGTCCATCGCGACGGAACCACTGAACCGTTCGCACAGCACTGATCCGTCGCAGCAACAGGGGGCGGTGTTGCGGGCGCGCCGATTCTCGTCCGCGATGAAGCAGGAGATCCACATGACTCACCATTCCGAAGACCACCGGTCCCAGGCCATGAACGAGTGCATCGACAACTGCACGCAATGCCACGCGATTTGCCTTGAGACCATCAACTACTGCCTGAGCAAAGGAGGTGCCCACGCAGCCCCGGAGCACATCGCCCTGCTGGCGACGTGTGCCGATATCTGCGCCACCAGCGCCGACGCCATGTTGCGTGGCGCCAGCGCTCACTCGGTGGTTTGCAGTGCCTGCGCGGAGATCTGCCGCCAGTGCGCCGAAGCATGCGATGCCATGAACGACCCTGAGATGCGGCGCTGCGCCGAAGTTTGTCGGCGATGCGCTGAAAGCTGTAGCGCCATGGCAGCCTGATGCGTCGGAGGATCCCGCCTGAGCGGCGGGATCCTCATCTCAAATATCAAAAGCCGACCAACCGTGGTTTCGGTGACAGCCCGACACCTAACGCTTGTCGGATCCAACACAGCACGGCGCCGAACGGGGCTTTGCATCACATTCGCAATGAGGATTTATCCCTATGAAATCATCAAACGTCCTTCGCTCCTTCGCGCTCGTCCTCGCGATTGCGGCTGGGCAGTTCTCCCTGCAGATCGCGCACGCCCACGCCGCGCTGCAGCAGTCCACACCGGCGGCAAATGCGGTGGTGGCTTCGCCGGGCCAGATCGATCTCGTGTTCAACGAAACATTGATTCCGCGGGCGTCGCGTCTCAAGTTGCTCATGAAGCACGGGAGTTCCACCATGCCGATCGAGAATTTCACGACCGAGATCGTCAACAACGGTAAGACCCTGCGTGCCAAGTTGCCCCAGCCGCTGACTCCGGGCGTCTATACCGTGGAATACCGCGCCGTTGGAGGCGACAACCACCCCATGACCGGCAATTTCAGTTTCACGGTGCGCTGAGGAGCAACAAATGTTCGACCTCTCGGCTTATGCACTGAGATTCCTCGAATATCTGGTTCTCATGGTGCTTTTCGGGGTTCCACTGTTCGGTTGGTACGGTTCGCGTCGACCGGCACTCGCCGACGCCCTGGCCGGGTGGCCATTCATGGGCGTTCTGTTGGTGAGTGCCGCCTTCGGGCTCGTGCTCACCGGGGCCGATGTCTTCTTGAAGACCGCGGGCATCATGGGAATGCCGGTCGCCGACGTTGATCGCGAATCGCTGGGCTGGTATCTGTTTGAGACGTCGGCAGGCCGCGCAGCCATGGCGAGAGGCGTGCTGCTGATCGCCATGATGTCCGTGCTCGGGTGGCATCGTCGCCGCGGGAAGGTGGAGTCCGCTTTCCCGCAGGCGGCGACGCTGGCGGGCGGCGCACTCGCTTCGCTGGCATGGAACGGCCACGCCGCCGCTGGCGAGGGCGTGGCAGGCGCGGTCCGACTTGCTGCGGGCTTGGTCCATCTTCTAGCGGCAGGCGGCTGGATAGCAGCGGTCCTGATGTTCCTGGGGATGCTCCTGCGCCGCAAGGAGGCCTCGGGTAACGAGCGTCTGCGATCGACGCATGACTTCCTGCATGGATTTTCGACGCTGGGAACGATTTTTGTTGCTGCGCTCGTCGTGTCAGGCGTCGCGCACTACGGGGATCTCACCGCGTGGTCATTGTCGACGCTGCTGCAGAGCACCTACGGAAACCTGCTGCTGTTCAAACTGGCTCTGTTCGGTGGAATGCTGGGCCTGGGAGCGCTGCACCGATGGACGCTGGTGCCACGCCTGGGTCGGGCACTGACCAACGGGGATCCTGCGCAGCAGGTGCGCGCCCTGCGACAGAGCGTGGCGGCTGAATCCGCACTGGCCATTTTGATCCTGATTGTTGTTGCAGTGCTCGGGACGCTGAGCCCGATCTAGCGCTGCAACCGTCTGCACCATTGCGTACCTCAAGCGCTCTACAGTTACCGCAAATTATGGGTATCGAAGCGAGCGTTCATATCAACTATTGTGGTGGAATCATCCATGGGAAGTTTCAGTATTTGGCACTGGTTGATCGTGCTTGCAGTCGTGGTTCTTGTGTTCGGTACCAAGCGATTGAAGAATGTCGGGCAGGACGTTGGCCAGGCGATCAAGGGCTTCAGGCAGGGTGTCAGCGACGATGAAGCGATGCCGCCTGTCCAGCTGCGCGACGACACTCGAGAGGACGCCCGTCGGGACGCCGAGCGTAACCACGGCGGCGAACGGACGCCGCGCTGAGCGTGACTGCGGTCCGAAGCCCACGTCTGCATGTTTGACATCGGATTCTCCGAGCTGTTCGTGATCGCGATCGTCGCCTTGGTGGTGCTCGGCCCAAAGCGCCTGCCACGCGCAGCGAAGTTCGCCGGCGTCTGGGTACGACGCGCGCGCGCGCAGTGGCATTCGGTAAGGTCGGACCTGGAGCGCGAACTGGCCGACGAGGAGTTGCGGCGCAGCCTGCGTCAGGCGCACGAGGAAGTCGTCCGTGCCGAGGACGCACTGTTCGCGGGTGGCCGATCGCTGCAGCGCGATCTGGCGCGGGCGTCCCAGATCCCGATCGCAACTTCAGCTCTGCCAGCATCTGTAAACGCTTCAGAGTCTCACCAGTCGGCGCCGGACGAAGCCCGACCGGACAAGCCGCCCAGAGGCGAGCCCTGCACCCCGCCATCGGGTCGGTCGCGTCGCCCTCGACGCCGCAGGGGATTCGGGATGATGCGGACGCCTGTCCTGCCGCCCGTCCATGAACCTCCCCAACCCTGACACTGACACCGGTACGCGCGTAATTGACCATTTGGTCGAGTTGCGTGCGCGTCTGCTGCGCGCAACGGCCGGCCTCTTACTGGCGCTGCTGGCGCTGCTGCCGTTCGCCAACCGCCTGTACGCCTGGCTGGCTACGCCGCTGCTGGACAAGCTGCCAACTGGCGGGCAGCTGATCGCGGTCGAAGTGGCCAGCCCTTTTTTCGCTCCGCTCAAGCTCGCATTCTTCGGGGCGGTAATGCTGTCGATGCCTTGGTTGCTCTACCAGGCGTGGGCGTTCGTAGCTTCCGGTCTGTACCGGCGCGAGAAGCGCTTGGCGCTGCCGCTACTGGTGTCGTCGGTGGCACTCTTCTACGCCGGGTGCGCATTCGCGTTCTACCTGGTGCTGCCGATGGTATTCGGCTTCCTCACCAAAGTCGCTCCCGAGGGGGTGACGATGATGACCGACATCAACGCCTACCTCGACTTTGTGTTGGTAATTTTCCTCGCCTTCGGTGCCAGCTTCGAGCTGCCGGTTGCGCTTGTGATTGCGGCCGTTCTCGGCTGGGTCACACCGGGGCAGCTGCGAGAGTCGCGCGGCTATGCGATCGTCGGCATCTTCGTCATTGCCGCAATCATCACTCCGCCCGACGTGGTTTCGCAGTTGATGCTGGCGATCCCGATGTGCCTGCTGTACGAAGTCGGGATCATCGCCACGCGCTGGGTGGCGCCTGCAGACGATCAAGCCGTTGGCCCGTGAGGGTATATGTTCGACTGTCATGGCGCACGTTTCCCAGAACAAAAAAGCGCCTGGGCCGGACCCGCCAGATCGGCGCCAGGCCGCCGCGCTGGAGACGCCGCTGGATGCCGACACCCACTGTGCCGACGTGCGCTGGTGCAGATCGCCGCTGCAGGTCTACGTCAGGTATGTGCAGCGATACTTGCCTTAGCCCCCCGGATGACGGGCACGAGCGCGAGAGCCACCGCCACTTGACTCTGGACCATGGTCAAGGGTAGACACTCGGCATCTGGTCTGACGGAGCGCCCACCATGCAGATAGGTCAACTCGCCAAGCGGACACACGTGCCAATCGACACGATCCGCTACTACGAGAGCCACGGCATCCTGCCCGCCCCTGCCCGTCGCAATTCGGGATATCGATCCTACGACGACGCCGACGTGGCACGCCTGCATTTCGTGCGTCGCGCCAAGGCGCTTGGCTTCACGCTGCGCGAGATCAGCGAGCTGATGCAGCTCTCGGGGCGGTCGGGTGAGGACATGGCGGGGGTGCGTGGGTCGGCGGCGGCACGCCTCGCCGACGTCGAGCGCAAGCTGGATGAACTCACACGCATCCGCGATGGGCTGCGCCAATTGGTCACTGCCTGCCCGGGTCACGGGGGCATCGAGGACTGCCCGATCCTGGGCGCATCGTCGAAGGAAGACGCATGAACACGCACGAGCCCCACCAGCATGCGCACGGACATGGCGGCAGCACTGCCGGGCACGCGCCTGAAGGCGGCCCGCCAACCCCGCCTCCCGGAACGGTGAAGGATCCGGTCTGCGGAATGAACGTCGATCCGCAGACCTCGCCCCACCACGCCGAACACGCCGGCACGACGTACCACTTCTGCTCGGCCGGCTGCTGCACGAAGTTCGTCGCCGACCCCGGCAAGTACCTCGCGCCCACTTCGGCCGAACCTGTGCCTGTGGTTCCGGGCTCCATGTACATCTGCCCGATGCATCCCGAAGTCCGCCAGGACCATCCCGGTACCTGCCCGATCTGCGGCATGGCGCTGGAGCCGGAGATGCCCGGGCTTGACGACGAAAAGAACCCGGAGCTCGTCGACTTCAGCCGCCGCTTCTGGTGGACGCTGCCGCTGACGCTGGTCGTGCTGGTACTGGCCATGGTCGGTCACCGGTTCGCCTCGCTGCCAACCGATGTGCGGACCTGGCTCGAGCTGGTGCTCACCGCGCCAGTGGTGCTCTGGGCCGGCTGGCCGTTCTTCGAGCGCTGCGTGCAGTCCATCCGCAACCGCAGCCCGAACATGTGGACGCTGATCGGCATCGGCGTGGCAGCTGCCTTCGGCTACAGCGTGGTGGCGACCGTGGCCCCCGGCCTGTTCCCCGACTCGTTCCGCGAGCACGGCCGTGTCGGCGTGTACTTCGAAGCCGCCGCGGTGATCGTCTCGCTCACCCTGCTCGGGCAGCTGCTGGAACTGCGCGCACGCTCGCAGACCTCCGCCGCGATCAAGTCGCTGCTCGGCCTTGCCCCGAAGACCGCGCGCCGCCTGCGCGACGACGGCACCGAGGAGGACATCGATCTGAGCCACGTCCACGTCGGCGACCGCCTGCGTGTGCGTCCCGGCGAGAAGGTCCCCGTCGACGGCAAGGTGCTGGAAGGCCGCTCCAACATCGACGAGTCGATGCTGACCGGCGAACCGATCCCGGTCGAGAAGGCGGCCGGCGACCGCGTCATCGGCGCGACCATGAACGCCACCGGCAGCCTGGTGATCCGGGCCGAGAAAGTTGGTTCCCAGACCGTGCTGTCGCAGATCGTGCAGCTGGTGGCCCAGGCGCAGCGCTCGCGCGCACCGATGCAACGGATGGCCGACAAGGTCGCGTTCTGGTTCGTGCTGGCGGTGCTGGCGATCGCGGTCGCCACGCTGCTGGTCTGGGGATTCTTCGGCCCGGAGCCGTCGTGGACCTACGCCGTGCTCAATGCGGTGTCGGTGCTGATCATCGCCTGCCCCTGCGCGCTGGGGCTGGCGACGCCAATGTCTATCATGGTCGCGACCGGCCGCGCTGCGCAGGGTGGCGTGCTGTTCCGTGATGCCGAGGCGATCGAGAACTTCCGCCGCATCGACACCCTCATTGTCGACAAGACCGGCACGCTCACCGAAGGCAGGCCCGCGTTCCGGGAGACGATTGCGGCGAATGGTTTTACGGAGGACGAGGTGCTGCGCCTGGCTGCCAGCCTGGACCAGGGCAGCGAACACCCGCTGGCCGATGCCATCGTCGCCGAGGCGCGTCGTCGCGGCCTGGCGTTGGAGACGCCGCAGGACTTCGAATCGTCCACCGGCATCGGCGTGCGCGGCACGGTAGGGGCGCTCACGCTGGCGATCGGCAACACACAGCTGATGCGGGAACAGGGCGTCGACCCAGCCTCGCTGCAGGCGCAGGCCGAGACGCTGCGTCACGAAGGCGCGAGCGTCATGTACCTCGCGGTCGACGGGGCCCTGGCCGGACTCATCGCCGTGGCCGACCCGATCAAGGCCTCCTCGCGCGAAGCCATCCGGGCCCTGCAGGCTGACGGCCTGCGCATCGTGATGGCCACCGGCGACGGCGTGGCCACCGCAAATGCCGTCGCGCGCGAACTGGGCATCGACGAGGTGCACGGCGAGGTGCGGCCGAAGGACAAGATCGACCTCGTGCAGCGGCTGCAGGCCGAAGGCCACAGGGTCGCGATGGCCGGCGACGGCATCAACGACGCCCCGGCACTGGCCGGCGCCGACATCGGCATCGCCATGGGCACCGGCACGGACGTCGCCATGTCGAGCGCGCAGGTGACCTTGGTCAAGGGCGACCTGCGCGGCATCGTGCGCGCGCGCAAGCTGTCCAGTGCCACCGTGGCGAACATGAAGCAGAACCTGACCTTCGCATTCCTCTACAACGCACTCGGCGTCCCGATCGCCGCGGGCGTGCTGTATCCGGTGTTTGGCCTGCTGCTCAGCCCGATGGTGGCGGCGCTGGCAATGAGCCTCAGTTCAGTATCGGTGGTAGCTAATGCTCTTCGACTGGGCAAGACCCGGTTCGAATAACTGCCAGGCGGGTGTGCCGGGAACCGCGCCCATGGCATCACAATCACGTTCCCTGGAGCTCATCAAATGAAAATTGCAGCCATGGCGTCAGCGTTGCTCCTGTCACTGGCCGTCGTTACCCCGGTGGCAGCCGCCGAGCCGCCGGCAAAAGACCGCGCCGCACACGAATCTCACAAGCAGGCCACCGGAGCACAGGATTTCGCCGCTCTGGACAAGAACAAAGACGGCTCGCTGTCGAAGGAAGAGATGGCGAAGCATCCGATGGCCGCACACTTCGGCATGATGGATGCAGACAAGAATGGCGAGCTGAGCAAGAGCGAATACGAAAGCATGTAGGAGCTATGCCGCCGCCCGGCTGCGGCCATTCGACCTAGCGTGCTGCGACCAGCGCGGGGCGAACCCGCCGCCAGGCGTGCGGAAGTTGGTGGTCTGCCTCTGGTCCAAACGCGCCGAAAACCTCAGCGGCATTCCTCGGGAGGCGTAACAGCGGATGTCGATCTTCAGCTGCCAAGCTTTCTGCCCATTCTGCGTTCGCCCGGCGGTACCAGTTGCTGCGCGATGTGGGGATTGATGGCGGCATGGGGGTTTGCGGAACCGTGGCCGGTCACACGCTTGCGCTGGGCAATACCGCACTCATGGACGACCTGGGCGCCAACCCGGCGCGCACGTCGACGTGGCCGAACGGATGCGCCGCGAGGGCACCAGCGCCATGTTTCTCGCCGTTGACGGTCGACTGGCGGGCCTGATCGCTGTCGCCGACCCGATCAAGACATCGGCCGCGACCGCCATCTACGAGCTGCACGCCGCCGGGCTGCGCAGCGACCGGCGACGGGCTCACCACCGATCACCCTGGTCAAGGGCGACCTGCACGGCATCCTGCGCGCCAGGAAGATTTCTCAGGCTACCGCGGCCAATATGAAGCAGAACCTCGCCTTCGCGTTCGCCTACGCGCTGGGGGTGCCGGTCGCGACCGGGGTGCTGTACCCCGCATTCGGGATCCGGCTGAGCCCGATGGTCGCGGCGCTCGCGATGAGTCTGAGCTCGGTGTCGTTGTCGCCAACGCGCTTCGCTTGGCCAGGTCGACCGCGGTGCCGGCTACACCGAGGGCGACCGCGCCGGAACAGACTCCCGGTCTGGCCAAGAGTTGATCTGGATCAGTTGCGTCAGACCGGGTAGTGGTAAGCTCAAGTCATGGCCCGTCTTCGCCACCGGAACTGGTTCAAGCGCACCGTCTTCCTCGCGATGGCGGCGCTGCTCTGGTCCCAGTTCGCGCTGGCAGGCCATGGCGAGTGCCTGGACCTCCCAGGCACGCCGGCGGCGCTGGTCGCTGCCGCCACCGACACCCAGCACGACCATGGCCACGGCTGCGATGCCGAGCTCCCCTCGGCGAGCAAGGCACTGTGCGACAAGCACTGCACCGCGGATGACATCTCGGCGGACAGTGGGCGCATCCCTTCGATTCCGCCGCTCCTTCTCGGAGCATGGCTCTCCTGGTTCGCAGTCGCCGAGATCGGGGATGGTGCGCGGGGCGTCACGTCCACATGGGTGGATTCGCCACCCAGGCCCGCCTGGCACCGACCTACCGCCCATCCCGCGGCGCTCCTGCTGATCTGATGCCCGGACGCTGACTGCTCCGCACCTCTGTGCGGCGCGGTCCTGTGCGTTCGCGCCGTGGCTGCGTCACGGCATGGGTTCCTGCCCTCGTCCGAGCGACCTGCGTCGTGTCGGCCCAAGGACACTGATATGACATCCCTGTTCCACCGATTGCAGGCCTGGCGCCCGCACCCTCGCCCGCTGTTCCGCCGTCGGCAACCACTCCGGCACCTTCTTGCCGGCGTGCTCGCCGGCGCCCTGTGGACGCTGGCGCTACCTGTGACCGCAAGTGAACCCGTGCCGGGGCACAGCCTCGAGTCGATCCGCGCCTGGGTTCTGGAACACAACCCGGAATTGCGGGCCATGGACTTCGAGGCCCAGGCCGCTGAGGCACGGATCCAGCCAGCGGGCGCCCTACCCGACCCGACGGCTTCCCTTGGATTCCGCGGCCTCGATCCGGACAAGCCCTGGCGCTCCGCCGGTGCAGACCGCCAAGTCGACTACGCATTGCGCCAGCGCTTCCCGCTCTGGGGCAAGCGTGGTCTGGCGCGGACCGCGGCCAGCCAGGACGCGGTCGCGGTCGGGCTTGACCGCATCACCGCGGCGCGCGACCTGCTGTCTGACGCCGAGGCGGCCTACGCACGCTACTGGCATGCCGATCAGGCCGTGGCCGTGCTCGACCGCCGCATCGCCCTGCTCCGGCAGGTCGAGGAAATAGCCGGCGTGCGCTACGCCCTGGGTCGCGCGGCGCAGCAGGATGCCATCCGCGCCCAGGTCGAGCAGACCAGCCTACAGCGCGAGCGGATCGAACGCCTCGCGACCAAGCAGGAGGCGGCCGCCACCTTGAACGCGGTGCTGGGGCGCCGGTCCGATGCACCGCTGGCGACTCCCGGCGAGGCGCCGCGCCTCGCCGTCCACAGCGCCTCGCTTGCCGAGGCACTGGATGACGCCGATGCGCACCCCGCGGTCCGCTCACAGCAGGCCCGCGCCGAAGCCGCGCGCACGAACGTGGTGTTGGAGCGTCGCAACCGGTTCCCGGACATCACCGTGGGCGTGGGTGCGATGCAGCTCGGCAACGGCATCGAAAGCACCGAGCTGATGCTGGAGGTCGAGATCCCGTTCCAGCAGCGTGCACGCCGCGAGCGCGAGCGCGAATCGCGCCTGCTCGAAGACGCGGCGCTGGCGCGCATGGACGCCACCCTGCGGGCCGTGGAGGAACGCGGCGCCTCCGCCTGGGCGCGGTGGACGAGCGCACGCGAACGCCGGCAACTGATCGAGAACACGCTGCTGCCGCAGGCCGACGCCACCTGGCAGTCCGCGCTGGCCAGCTACCAGGTCGGCGAAGTCGACTTCGGGACGCTGCTGGAAGCACTCAATGAATGGCAGGGCGCCGACCTCGCACGGGTCGATGCACTGCGTGACGAACTGTTGGGCGCCGCCGCCGTGCGCGCCATCGAAGGAGATATCCGATGACCCGTGTCCAGACCCTGTCGCTCGCCATCGGCGTCGCACTCGCCGCTCTCACCGTCGGATGGGTGGCCGGCCGCGCCACGAACGATTCCACGACCGCAACCACGTCCGCCGAGGCGCCGGCCGCGGAACGCAAGGTGCTCTATTACCGCAATCCCATGGGCCTTCCGGACACCTCGCCAGTGCCCAAGAAGGACTCGATGGGTATGGACTACGTCCCGGTCTATGCCGACGATGCACCGCCGGCGGCACCGGGCACGGTGGTGCTGCCGCCGGACAAGGTGCAGGCGCTGGGCGTGCGCACCGAAGCGGTCAAGCGGGGGGCCCTGGCCGCCACCGTGCGCACCAGCGGCACGGTCGAGGTCGACGAGACCCGGCAGTACGCGATCGCGCCCCGCTTCGAAGGCTGGGTGGAGCGCCTGTACGCGGACCAGACCGGCATGCGGGTCCGCGCAGGGCAGCCCCTACTGTCCGTCTACAGCCCGGAGCTGGCCGCGGCGCAGCAGGAATACCGACTGGCGGACGAGACCGCCCGCCGGCTGGCCGGGTCCGATCCCGCGAGCGCGGCGTCGATGGTCCGCCTGCGCGATGCCGCCCGCACCCGTCTGCGCAACTGGGAAATCAGCGACGCGCAGCTGGGCAAGACGGGGCTGGTCCTCACGGCGCCCGCGGACGCGGTCGTGATCGAGAAGCCGGTGGTCCAGGGCGCACGCTTCGAGCCCGGCGAAACCATCCTGCTGCTGGCCGACCTGTCGACGGTGTGGGTGATCGCCAAGGTGCCGGCGGCGCAGGCCGCGGACATCAGGGTCGGCCAGCCGGCCCGCTTTGAAACCGTGGCCCTGCCGGGCCAGGTGGCCGAGGGCGAAGTCACCTTCGTGCAGCCCGTCATCGATGCGATGACACGCACCGTGGACGTACGCATCGCGCTGCCCAATCCCGATGGCGACCTGCGGCCGGGACTCTACGGGACGGTGCTGCTCGAGGAGCCCGGGGCCGGCCCGCTCCTGAACGTGCCGCGCTCGGCGGTGCTCGACAGTGGCACACGCCAGGTGGTGCTGGTCGAGACCGGTCCCGGCCGCTTTGCTCCGCGCGATGTCACCCTGGGGCGGCGCGGCGGCGATCGTATCGAGATCCTCGACGGCTTGGCAGAGGGCGAACAGGTCGTGGTCTCCGCCAACTTCCTGATCGACGCCGAAAGCAACCTGCAGTCGGCACTCGAGGGACTTGAGGGACACGCAGGACACGGGGCGCCCTCGGGCACCGGCGAGGATCCGCAGCCCGGGTCCGGTGATGGCGCCTCCGACCCGCACGCAGGCCATGGTGACGAAGCCACTGATCCGCACGCGGGTCATTCGATGCCGGCCACCCCGGAGGAGGCTCCGCCCTCCGCCACCGGCCACGAGGGACACTGACATGCTTGGTCGCCTCATCGAGTGGTCGGTCCGCAACGTCTTCCTGGTGCTGGTGATGACGCTGGCCGTGGTCGCCGGCGGCGTCTACGCACTGATGCAGACGCCGCTGGACGCGCAGCCGGACCTGTCGGATGTCCAGGTGATCGTGTTCACCGAGTACCCGGGGCAGGCGCCCCAGGTGGTCGAGGACCAGGTGACCTACCCACTGACCAGTGCGCTGTTGTCGGTTCCCAAGTCGAAGGATGTCCGTGGCTTCTCGTTCTTCGGCGCCTCCTTCATCTACGTCATTTTCGAGGAAGGCACCGACCTGTACTGGGCTCGCTCACGGGTGCTGGAAAACCTCAACGTCGCCACCAAGAACCTGCCAGCGGGAGTAGCACCCGCACTGGGTCCCGACGCCACGGGCGTGGGCTGGGTCTACCAGTACGTCCTCAAGAGCGACCGCCATTCGCTGGACGAACTGCGCGCCATGCAGGACTGGTACCTGCGCTACCAACTGACCACCGCCCCGGGCGTCGCCGAGGTCGCCAGCGTCGGTGGCTTCGTGCGCCAGTACTCGGTGACCGTCGATCCGGTCCGCCTGCGCGAATTCGACATCCCGATCTCCCGTGTCTCCGAGGTGATCAACGAGAGCAACCGCGACGTTGGCGGCCGCGTGATCGAGATGGGCGAGACCGAGTACATGGTGCGCGGACGCGGCTACCTGCGCGGCATCGAGGACATAGAGAGCCTCGTGCTGCGCGCCGAGGGCGGCGCCCCGGTGCTGATTGGCGACGTCGCCCGGGTCGAACTGGTGCCCGACGAGCGCCGTGGCATCGCCGACCTGGACGGCGAAGGCGATGTCGTGGCCGGGATCGTCATTGCGCGCTTCGGCGAGAACGCTCTGGCCGTGATCGGCGGGGTAAAGGACAAGATCGCGGAACTTGCACGCGGCTTGCCCGAAGGCGTCAGCGTCCAGGCGGTCTACGACCGGTCCGATCTCATCGTGCGTGCGATCAAGACGCTGCGCACGACATTGCTCGAGGAGAGCCTGATCGTCGCGCTGGTGTGCCTGCTGTTCCTGTTCCATGCGCGCAGCGCACTGGTCGCGATCGTCATGTTGCCGGTCGGCGTGCTGATCGCGGTGATCGCGATGCGTGCGCTGGGCATGAACTCCAACATCATGAGCCTGGGCGGCATCGCGATCTCGATCGGCGTGATGGTCGACGCGGCGATCGTGATGATCGAGAACGCGCACAAGCACATCGAGCGCTCCGACGGCTCCCGAAGCCGAGCCCAGCTGATCATCGACGCCTGCCGGGAGGTCGGGCCGGCGCTGTTCTTCAGCCTGATGATCATCACTGTCTCGTTCCTTCCGGTATTCGCGCTGGAAGCGCAGGAAGGCCGCCTGTTCAAGCCACTGGCGTTCACCAAGACCTTCGCCATGGCTGGTGGCGCGCTGCTTTCGGTGACGCTGGTGCCGGTGCTCATGCTGCTGTTCGTGCGCGGCAAGATCGTGCCCGAGCACAAGAACCCGGTGAACCGGTTCCTGATCGCGGCCTACCGGCCCGTGATCAACGTGGTCCTGCGGTACCGGATGGCCACGATCGCGATCGCGCTGGTCGCCCTGTTCGCCAGCCTGTGGCCGGCATCCCGCCTGGGCAGCGAGTTCATGCCCACGCTCAACGAGGGCACCCTCCTGTACATGCCAGCGTCGCTGCCGGGCATGTCGGTGACCAAGGCCTCCGAACTGCTGCAGCAGCAGGACCGGATCATCAAGGGCTTCCCGGAGGTGGAGTCGGTGTTCGGCAAGGCGGGCCGCGCCCTGACCGCCACCGATCCTGCACCTTTGGAGATGTTCGAAACCGTCATCAACCTCAAGCCCGAGGACGAGTGGCGGGACGGCATGACCACCGACAAGTTGATCGCGGAGATGGACGAGGCGCTGAAGTTCCCGGGCGTGGCCAACTCCTGGACGATGCCGATCAAGGCCCGGACCGACATGCTGGCCACCGGCATCCGCACGCCCGTGGGCATCAAGTTGTTCGGCACGGATCTTGAGCAACTCGACGCGTTGGCCACCGAGATCGAAGCGGTGGTGCGCGAAGTGCCGGGGACGACCAGCGCGTTCGCCGAACGCCTGACCGGCGCCTACTACCTCGACATCACCCCGGACCTGCCCAGCCTGGCGCAGTACGGCGTGACCCTGGGCGAGGTGCAGGACGTGGTGGCGGCCGCTCTGGGCGGCGAGATCGTCACCACCATCCTTCAGGGCCGCGAGCGATTCAGCGCGATCGTGCGCTATCCGCGCGAGCTGCGAGACGATCCGCACCGTATCGGCAACCAGGTCCTGGTGCCCGTGCCCGGCGGCGCGCAGGTGCCCCTCGGCGAGTTGGCGCGAATCGAGGTCACGAAAGGGGCACCGAGCATCCGCACCGAAAACGCGATGCTGGCGGCCTACATCTACGTCGATACGCGTCAGAGCGATCTCGGCCGTTACGTGAAGGCCGCGCAGGATGCCGTCGCCGAGCAGGTGCAGTTCCCGCCCGGCTACTACGTGACCTGGAGCGGTCAGTACGAGTACATGCAGCGCGCCGCCGAGAAAATGCGCGTCGTCGTCCCGGTAACCCTGGCGCTGATCTTCCTGCTGCTGTACCTCAACTTCCGCCGCGTCACCGAGTCGCTGATCGTGATGCTGTCGGTGCCGTTCGCGCTGGTCGGCGGTGTGTGGCTGATGTGGATGCTCGACTACAACGTCAGCGTCGCCGTGATCGTCGGCTTCATCGCGCTGGCCGGCGTCGCCGCGGAAACCGGCGTGGTGATGCTGATCTATCTCGACCACGCGCTGGAGGCTCGCGCCGCGCAGCGCCAGGCCGAAGGCCGCTCGCTGGATGCACGCGACCTCCGCGAGGCGATCGTCGAAGGTGCGGTCGACCGCGTGCGCCCCAAGATGATGACCGTGGTCGCGATCATGGCCGGCCTGCTGCCGATCATGTGGAGCAGCGGCACCGGCTCGGAGGTCATGCGCCGCATCGCCGCGCCGATGGTGGGCGGCATGGTCTCGTCCACGATGCTGACCCTGGTGGTGATTCCGGCGCTGTATTCGCTGATCAAGCAGCGGCAGTTGGCCAGGAAGCGGCCAATATCCGCTGCGCTGCCGGCGGACCTGTCGTGATTCGGCCGACCTTCAGCGCGCCGGCCGCCTGGTTACGGATGGAGGTGTGTCAGTCGAGCTTGACCTGTGTGCGGGACACAGGTCTAGCCTGATCAGCATCTATCAGGGAGCGCGCCAATGACGGGCAAAGGCGAATCAGCGCCGCCGCTGATGACAGTACGCCAGCTGGTACAGCAGGGCGGCGTCACGGTGCATGTGGTGCGCAACTATCTGCGGCGGGGCCTGCTACAGGCGGCCACCCATACCGAGGGCGGCTACCAGCTGTTCTCAGCCTCGGAGCTCCAGCGCCTGCACTTCATTCGTACGGCGCAGCAGCTCGGCTTCACGCTGGCCGAAATCGAGGAAATCATCCGCCACAGCCTGCAGCGGCATAGTCCCTGCCCGCTTGTGCGGGACATCATCCGGCGCAGGCTCGACGACACCCGCCAACAACTGGACAGGCTGCTGGCCATGCACGAACGGATGGAGCGTGCCATCCACGCTTGGGCCGCGCTGCCGGACTCCATTCCGACGGGCGACGATGTCTGCGCATTGATCGAAGCTGTAGCCGCGGCGGAAGGCGGCAAGTTCGTCAGATCCACCCCGCGACGACTTCTCGGACGCCGCATTCAGGAGAATTTGCCATGACTGCCCCCCGCTCTCCAACTGCGTCGGGGTCCCGACGCTGGGTCTTCTGGATATTCCTCGCGCTGGCTGTCTTCTATCTGGGCGTCGAGCATCGCGCCCACCTCACCGGAACGCTCCGCTGGTTGCCGCTGGCCATCCTGCTGCTGTGCCCGCTCATGCATGTGTTCATGCACAAGGGACATGGCAGTCACGGAGGCCACGGGCAAGACAGAAATGCAGATGCCAAGGGGTCGCCTCGATTCTCGAGCCGCTCGGCGGGGTGAGGACCACCGGCACGTCGTGCAACCCATGTCTCCTTTTCCCGTTTTGATGCCGCGGCACTGCCGCAGTCCCCAGGAGCAACCATGAACAACAAAACAACTCCCACTCTCCAGTTCCTCGGCGCCGCGGGCACCGTCACCGGCTCACGCTACCTGGTCGAGGCCAACGGCCAGCGCGTGCTGGTCGACTGCGGCCTGTTCCAGGGCTACAAGCAACTGCGCGAGCGCAACTGGGCGCCGTTTCCCGTCGAGCCGTCATCGATCGACGCGGTGGTCTTGACCCACGCCCACCTGGACCATTCGGGCTACCTGCCCGCCCTGGTCAAGCAGGGATTCAGCGGACGCATCCATTGCACTCGCGGCAGCGTCGCCCTGTGCGGTCTGCTGCTGCCTGACAGCGGACACCTGCTCGAGGAGCAGGCGAAATACGCCGCGCGCAAGGGCTACTCGAAGCACGCGGAGCCGCGGCCGCTCTATACGGAGGATGACGCCCGCCGCAGCCTGAAGCAGCTCAAGGGGCATGACTACGGTCTCGACATCGAGGTCGCGCCCGGCTTTACGGTCCGCTTCCATCCGGCAGGCCACATCCTGGGCGCCGCCCACGTCAGCATGGACGTCCAGAACCAGCGCCTGCACTTCAGCGGTGACCTGGGGCGGCAGCACGAGTCGCTGATGAATCCGCCGACGCCGCTTCCTGCCTGTGACGTGCTGGTCTGTGAATCGACCTACGGCAACCGGGCCCATGTCGCGATCGATCAGGAGGCCGAGCTCGCGCCGATCATTCGCCGGGTGGCCGCCCGTGGTGGCGTGATCGTCATCCCGGCGTTCGCCGTCGGTCGCGCCCAGGCACTCATGCTTCATATCGCCCGGCTGCGTGAGCGCAATGAGATCCCACGTGTACCGGTCTTTCTCAACAGTCCGATGGCGGTCAACGCCACCGGGCACTACCACGCCCATCACGACGAGCACCATGTCTCGGACGAAGACTGCCAACGGATGTTCGATGTGGCCACTTTCGTCAACACCGTGGAGGAGTCAAAGGCGCTCAACCGACAGCGCGGCCCGATGATCATCATTTCGGCCAGCGGCATGATCACCGGCGGGCGCGTGCTGCACCACATCGAGGCGTTCGGATCAGACGACCGCAACGCAATCCTGCTCGCGGGTTACCAGGCCGGCGGAACACGCGGCGCGGCGCTGGCTGGAGGTGCGCGGACCCTGCGCATGTTCGGCCGCGAGGTCGCCATTCGCGCCGAGGTCGTGCAGTTGCAAGGCTTCTCGGGCCACGCCGATGCCGGCGAGCTCCTGGACTGGATGCGCACTGCGCCTTCCGCGCCGCGCGTGGTGTACCTCACCCACGGCGAGCCCGACGCAGCCGACACGCTGCGCGGGCGGGTGCAGCGTGAACTGGGCTGGCGTGCGCGTGTGCCGGAGCACCTGGAGCGCGTTGAGTTGGAGGATGCGCGGTGACCACGCCGGTCCCAGGCCACACCCGCCTGCGCGTCACCCGTGCCGGCATCGACACCTATCAGCAGCCGGTGGTCTACATGCACCGCGACTGCGAAGTCTGTCGCTCCGAAGGCTTTGCGGCGATGACGCGCGTGAGGCTGGACGTCGGCCCGCGCACGCTGGTGGCGACGCTGAACGTGGTCGTCGACGACAGGCTGGGACTTGACGAGGTGGCGCTGTCGGAGGTCGCGTGGACGCTCCTCGAACCCATGCCGGATGCACTGGCCCGGGTCCGGCACGCGGAACCCGCGGCGTCGGCAGGCGCGCTCCGTGCCAAGGTGTTCGGGGCCCGGCTGGACGACGCGCAGTACCTCGCCCTGGTGCAGGACGTGATGGAAAGCAGGTTGTCGGACCTGGAACTTGCTGCGTTCGTCACGGCCAGCGCTGGCGACCGTCTGGACCAAGCGGAGACGACCGCGCTGACGCGGGCCATGATCGCCGTTGGGCAGCGCCTGGACTGGGGCCAAGGGCCGGTGCTGGACAAACACTGCGTGGGCGGCCTGCCGGGCAATCGCACCACGCCGATCGTGGTGGCCATCGTGGCCGCGCTTGGCTACCGCATTCCGAAGACCTCGTCGCGCGCGATCACGTCGCCGGCGGGCACCGCCGACACGATGGAGGTCATGGCGCCGGTGGCGCTCGATCTGGCGGCGATGCGCCGGGTGGTGGAGCGCGAGGGCGGCTGCATCGTCTGGGGCGGCAACGTGCGCCTGAGCCCGGCTGATGACATCCTGATCCGGGTCCAGCGCCCGCTCGATTTCGACAGCGATGGCCAACTGGTCGCCAGCGTGTTGTCGAAGAAGATCGCCGCTGGTTCAACCCACGTCCTGATCGACATGCCGGTGGGTCCGACCGCCAAGGTGCGTGGCGAGGCCGCGGCCAACAGCCTGGGCACGCGGCTTGAACACACCGCCGCTGCGCTTGGATTGCAGCTGGGGATCCATCGCTCGGACGGCACCCAGCCGGTGGGCCGCGGAATCGGCCCGGCGCTCGAGGCGCACGATGTGCTCAAGGTGCTGCGCAATGCAGCCGATGCACCCGTCGACCTTCGCGAGCGCGCACTGGCGCTGTCCGCGGTGCTGCTCGACATGGCACCGGGCAGCAGCGCCGGCACCGGGCTGCAGCGCGCGCGCAGCGTGCTGGATTCCGGAGCTGCGCTGGCCAAGTTCCTGGCGATCTGCGAGGCCCAGGGAGGCTTCCGCGAACCGCCACGGGCGGCGTTCACCGCCGACGTCCCGGCAACTGCATCGGGCCGCATCGCGGAGATCGACAACCGCAGGCTGGCCAAACTGGCCAAGCTGGCCGGCGCCCCGACATCCCCCACCGCCGGCCTCGAGACCGGTCTGCGGATCGGCGATACGGTCGAGCGGGGACAGCCCATGATGACCCTGCATGCGGAGTCGCCGGGAGAACTGGCCTACGCCCTGGAGCACGCCGCGACGCTGCAACCCTTTGTGCTTGGAGAGGTTCCATGACCCGTGTGCTGATGCCCTTCCCGGCCGATGCAGTGTTGGCCGGCACCATCAACCAGCCCCTGCAGGCGCGCATTGCATCCGTGGCTTGGCGGCACTTCCCAGATGGCGAATCGCTGGTCACCCTGGACGACGCACTGGCCGGAGCCGATGTGGCGCTCTTGGCCAGCCTGCGCAACGCCGATGCCATGGCCCTCCCGCTGCGCTTCGCTGCCCAGACGGCCCGCGAGTTCGGGGCGCGCTCGGTCGGCTTGATCGCACCGTACCTGGGGTACATGCGCCAGGACACTCGTTTCAATCCAGGGGAGGCGGTCAGTACGCCACTGTTCGCGCAGTTCCTCGAAGAGGCCTTCGACTGGCTGGTAACCGTGGACCCGCACCTGCACCGTGTCGAGCGCCTGCAGTCGCTGTACCGGATCCCGACGACCCACGTGTCGGCGACGCCAGCCGTGGCCCGCTGGATCGCAGAGACGGTCCCCGACGCGGTGCTGATCGGACCCGACAGCGAGAGTGAACAATGGGTCGCCGACATTGCGGCCCGGTGCGGCATGCCCTACCAGGTGCTGGCCAAGGAACGGCATGGCGACTACGACGTGCGCGTGAGCCTGCCCGACCCGCAGGCGGTATCCGGCCGGACCCCGGTCCTGATCGACGACATCGTGTCGTCCGGCAACACGATCCTGGAAACCCTCGCACACCTGCGTCGATTGTCGCTGCCACCGCCGTTGCTGGTCGCGATCCATCCGGTGTTCGCCGGCGATGCCTATACCCGTCTGCAGGAAGCGGGCCTGGCCCGCATCGTGAGCACCGACACCATTGCCCACCCGTCCAATGCGATCGCGCTGGGTGCGGACCTCGCCGCCGCGTCATCGAGCCTGATGACCGCTTCGACCGATTCCACGGAGGACCCATGAACCTGCATCTCAACTGCTGCACCGCCGACCAGCTGTCAGCCGCCGAGCGCCAGCGGATCCTTGAACTCGCCGACGCCCACCGGCAGGCCGATCCCGCGTTCGCCCACTGGGCGGCCGGCTACGGGGTGATCCGACATGACCCGCTCACCCAGCTCCGCGTGCGCCAGATGGTGGCCGAGCTGGTAGCTCTGGGCCGCACGCCCGATGCGGGTACCGCCTGGCAGCGATTCGCCGCGGCCGACCGCGTTACCAGCGCCGGCATGTGGCTGGTGGCGCACATGACCTACAGCCAGCGCGTCCGTACCGACGGTGCGGCCCTCGAGTCTGATGACTTCAAGATCACGCCCGAAGGCCACACCGGCGGGTCCCTCAACATGGTGCCCGCCTATGCCGGCTACCTGCTGATGGACGCCCTGGATGGCGTCACCCGCGCGTGGATGATGGGTCAGGGGCACTGCGTGGCGGCGATCGACGCGCTGAACCTGCTGGTTGGCAACATGACGGCCCGGCACGCCGAACGTTACGACCGCTCCGACGCGGGGCTGAGCCGGTTCGTCGGCGACTTCTACGCCTACACCCTCAATCCGGACGGAACGCCGGCGTCGCCCCTGGGCTCCCACGTCAATGCGCACACCGCCGGGGGCGTGATGGAAGGCGGCTATCTCGGCTTTGCCGAGCTGCAGTACGTGCATGCGCCGCTCAAGGACGAACGCCTGGTGGCATTCCTCAGCGACGGTGCGTTCGAGGAACAGCGTGGCAGCGACTGGGCGCCGCGCTGGTGGCGTGCCGAGGACAGCGGGCTGGTCAGCCCGATCATCATCCTCAACGGGCGGCGCATCGAACAGCGCAGCCAGATCACCCAGCAGGGCGGCGAGCGGTGGCTGGACCGGCACCTGCGATTGAACGGCTTTGACCCGATCGCGCTGGACGGGCGCGATCCGGCCAGCATCGCCTGGGGCATCCATGTGATGGAGTCGCGCCTGCAAGCTGGCGCGGAAGTCCCCGATATCGACGTGCGGTTGCCCTATGGCATCGCCGAAACCGTGAAGGGCTTCGGCTTCCCCGGCGCCGGGACCAACGCCTCGCACAACCTGCCCTTGCCCGGGAATCCGGCGAAGGATGCCGAGGCACGCGCGCTGTTCAATGGAGGCGCCGCGGCGCTGTTTGTGGCCGCGTCCGAGCTCGAGGAGGCCATTGCCGCACTCAACAGCCACGATGACCAGCAGCGGGTTCGCGAGCGCGACCACGCGCTGGCCGATCGCCAGGTGGACCCGCCCCGCATTCCAGCGATTGCCGACCGCGGCGCCGGCGGCGAGAGCTCGCCGATGACCGCGCTCGACGAGCAGTTCGTCGCCATCGCCGAAGCGAACCCCGGACTGCGCGTGCGCGTGGGCAATCCCGACGAGCTGCGCAGCAACAAGCTCGACCGCACCCTGGACGCGATGAAGCACCGGGTGCACGAGCCCGAGCCCGGCGTTGCCGAATCACCGACCGGGGCAGTCATCACCGCGCTCAACGAGGAGGCCGTGGTCTGCGCCGCGCTCGGCAACAAGGGTGGGCTGAACCTGGTGGTCACCTACGAGGCGTTCGCACCGAAGATGCTCGGCGCCGTGCGCCAGGAGTTGATCTTCGCCCGACATCAGGCCCAGGCGGGACGTCCGCCCGGCTGGCTGGGCGTGCCGCTGGTCCTGACTTCCCACACATGGGAGAACGCGAAGAACGAACAGTCCCACCAGGATCCGACCATGGCCGAGGCGCTTCTGGGCGAAATGGCCGACATCTCGCGCGTGGTGTTTCCTCCTGACGCCAATGGCGCTGCCGCAGCCCTTGCCCACGCCTACGCGCAACGCGGCACGGTCACCGCCCTCGTGGTCCCGAAGCGGCCGGTGCCTCACGAGCTGACGCCACAGCAGGCCAGTCGTTGGCCGTGACCGGCGCGACCTGCCTGGCCGGCGATCCGGCGACGGCGGCGATCCTGCTGGTCGCCACGGGCGCTTACCAGTTGCAGGAAGTGCGTCGTGCGCAGACGCGTCTCGTCGAACGGGGTGTGTCGGCAGCGATCCTCTATCTCGGCGAGCCCGGCCGGTTCCGCGCGCCACGCGATCCGAAGGAAGCGCAGTACGTGCACTCCGACAGCGAAGTCCATGCGCTGTTCCCGGCGGAGCGGCCGCGTGTATTCGTCACCCACACCCGGCCCGAGCCTTTCCTAGGGGCCCTGCGTCGGCTCGACACCGGTCCCGCAACGACCGCGGCGCTGGGCTTCGTCAACCGCGGCGGCACGCTGGACGTGCCAGGACTGCTGTTTGCCAACCGCAGCACCTGGGCGCACGTGGTCGATGCGGCTGCAAGCGTCCTCGGCGAGTCCCGTGGCAACCTGTTGACCGAGGCGGAGCTGGCGGCAGTGGATGGCCAAGGCGATCCGGCCACCATCCTGCGCCCAGCAACGGGCCCGGCATCGTGAGCCGGCCGGCCAGGGCCGCGCGCTGATGGCGGGCACGGTGCGGCGCGGAGGGCAGATCGCCTGGGCCGGACTGAAGCTCGGGGCCGCCGTGCTGCGCCTGCGCCGGCGCGCACCCGAACGGCTTCCCGCGTACGTCAGCGCCACCTTGGTCGGGCTGGGCACCACCTTCGTCAAGCTGGGCCAAGGTTTGAGCCTGCGTTGGGACCTACTGCCGGTGCCCTATCGCGAGGCGCTTGCGCGGTTGCACAGTGACGTGCCGGCGTTTCCTGCAGACCAGGCCAGGCGCATGGTCGAACAGGCGTTCGGCGCACCGGTCGAAGAGCTCTTCGCCAGCTTCGATGACAAGCCGCTGGCCGCGGCTTCAGTGGCCCAGATCCATCCGGCACGTATGCATGATGGTCGCGACGTGGTCGTCAAGATCACCCGCCCCGGGATCCATGCCCAGGTGCAGGCCGACCTGCGGCTCCTGCGGCGCACAATGCGCGTGGCCCAGTGGATCTGGCCGCCACTCAAGCGACACCGCCCGCTCGAACTCGTAGACGAACTGGGCGCATTCCTGCGCGACGAGATCGACATGCGCCACGAGGCGCAGAACATGCGGCGCATGGCCAAGGTGCTTGATGCCCTGCCCGGCATCACCCAGCCACACGTCGTCGAGCCGTACGCCACCCGCGACGTGCTGGTCCAGGATCGAAGCCACGGCATCCGCCTGGACGCCGCCTATGGGACAGCGGCCGCTCCCGCGATGGCGAGCGCGCTGCTCGATGCCTACGTGCATCAGCTCTTCGGCGCCGGCGTGTTCCATGCCGACCCGCACCCGGGGAACCTGTTCTTCTTCGACGACGGTCGCCTGTGCCTGCACGACTTCGGCTCGATCGGCGTGCTCGACCCGGCATCCCGCCTCGCGCTTGGCGGCATGGTCGAGGCCATCGCGGCCGACGACGCCGAGGGCGTGCTGGATGCGGCAATCGCCTTGGGTTTCTTCCCGCCACAGGTCGAGCGACGCTCACATGTGCGAGAGATCCACCTGATCCTGGCCGAGATGGCCAGCCGCCCGCTGGCGGAATGGTCCATTGCCGAGGCGATCTGGCGCGTGGCACGCATTGGGCAGGGCGCTGGCTTCCGGCTACCCGCCCACCTGTTGGCCCTGATCCGCACGTTGTTCTTGGTCGAGAACACGCTGCGGGCACTGGATCCGGACATGGACCTGCTGGGCACGCTGTCGGCGCAGGCAGCCGACGTCATGGCGATCGTCGACGCCAGCCGCCCCGCGCGCCGTCCGCTGGCGATGCGGCTGGCACGCACCGCCCGCCAGCTGCCGCAGATCGCCACCGACCTGTTGCGACAGGCACAGCTGAGTGACGGACGACCCGCGTTCTCGGTGCACCACCACGGCCTGGCTCCCACGCACGAGGCGCTTGCGCGCACCGGCAACCGGCTGGCGCTGGCCCTGGTGACCTTGGGCCTGTACGTGAGCGGCTCCCTGCTCGCCCTGCACAGCACCGGTCCGCTGCTGGCCGGACATCTGCCATGGCTGTCCGTCATCGCGTTCGCCGGCGCAGCGCTCCTGTCGCTGCGGCTCGTCGTTGCCATAGGGCGATCAGGCCACCTGTAAGCGCAACAACGCCACTGATGTCCGGAGGAACCGCCATGAAACGTCGCCTTGTCCTGTCCCTCGTCGGCATGCTGTCCCTGGCCGTCGGCAGCGCGTCCGCCACCGAGGCGCCCATGGCGGGTCCAGTCCAGCATATCGATGGATACACGCTGTATTTCGGCATGGTGCCCAGCGCGATTGCTGCGCCCTCGATCGGAACCCACAGCCCCGGTCCGCGCGACGCGCACGGATTGCCGCGCGGGGACTATGCGCGCGAACATCACCTGCTGGTCGTCGTCGAGCGCATGCGCGACGGGGTGCGTCCGACAAACGTGCAGGTCGTGGCGACCGTGCCGATCGCCGGGCAGACGATAAGTCGCACGCTCGGGGCGATGTCGATCAACGGCTCGATGAGCCACGGCGCCGTGTTCGTACTCGCGGGCCCGGGGCGCTACGTCTTCACCACCACCGTGCGCGTGCCTGGCGAGCCCGAACTGATCGTCGCCCGCTTCTCCTATACGCTGGCGCACAATCCATGACCACGCTGCCAGGCTTTGCCGACCCGGCACATCCCGGTTTTCCCGAACGCCTGCATGTGGAGTCTCTCGGCCGGGGGTCGCTACGGGTGACGTTCCTGCCGGGCCTGGGTGGCACCACGCGCTACTGGACCTCGACGCCGGTGGCACCGGCGTTCCGGCATGCGCAGACCGAGCTGGTCGATCTCTACGGGTTCGGGCACTCGCCCCGGCCCTGGTGCCGCTACACGGTAGAGCGGCACGTCGACGCGCTCGCACGCACCCTCCAGGCCGGCCCGCCGCGGGTCCTCGTCGGCCATTCGCTCGGCGCGGCGCTGGCGCTCGCCCTGGCCGCGCGCCACCCCGACCGGGTCCAGGCGCTGTGCTTGTTCAGCCTGCCCGACTACGGCTCGCGCGCTGGCGCGATCGAATGGTTCGCCAGCCAGCGCGGTGGCTGGGTGTACACGAACATGCTGGCGACCGCGCTCGCGTGCCTGGTCACTCGCCGCGTGGCGGGCCGTTGGCTGCCTTATCTGGTGCAAAACGTTCCGCCCGAGGTCGCGAGCGACCTGGTGTTGCACAACATGGCCTCGTCCACGACATCGCTGTGGGAGGTGCTCTACCGGCACGACGTGCGGGCCGACGCTGCCGCTCTGCCACCGGACCTGCCGGTAGCGTGTGTGCACGGCCTGCATGACGCGACGGCACCGCTTGCGCGCGTGAGCGAGCTGGCGGCTCGTTTCCCGCTCTGGCGCCATGTGACGGTGGATGCCGACCATCATCCGTGGCTGCGCGATCCGGGCGCCTGCCATGGGGTAGTCGACGCACTCTGCGAGGCGGTTCAGCCCCACGCCATCCGCGCCGAGGCGATCGGGTGATGGCCGGACGCGAACCCGTTGGCATCGCGAGCGCGAGGCCGGGGTTGGCGGCGAGCGCAGCGATCGCGCTCGCCTACGGTGCGGTGCTGCCGGTCCTGCCCACGGTGGTGGCTTCGTCGCCTTCGCCGGCGCGCGCGATCGCCGAGTTGATGGCCGTCTACAGCGCCGCCATGGTGGTGACGGCGCCGATCTGGGTACTGGTCTGTCGCCAACTTCCGGCACACCTGCTCGTGCGCCTCAGCCTGCTCGGCCAGGCCGCGGCGATGATCATGCTCCTCTGGTCTTCGGAAACGACGATGCTGCTGTTGGCGCGCGGCCTGCAGGGCATCTTCGCAGGTGCCGCACTCCCCGCCCTGCAGACCGCCGCTTCGCGCGCCGCTGGCAGCGAGGGCGACCGCTCGCAGCGCCTGTCGGACCTGACCCGCGCCGCGCTGGTCGGCGGCCTGCTTGGCCCCGGCGTGGGGGGGGCGCGGCGCCCGACGACAGCCTGGTCGGCCCGGTCCTCGTCGGCGTTGCCGTGCTCGTGCTTGCAGCCGCAGCGCAGCGGCCGGCGACCGGGTCCTCCACCATTGTCGTGGCCGGCCCGGGTTCGCCACGCGATCGCGACGTCGTCGTCCTGATTCTGCTGGCTGCCCTGGCGGCTGCGGCAATGAGCGTTTACGAGGTGGGGCTCGCGACGCAGGGGCGCTTGGTGGATGGCCTGTCGGCACGCGCGCTCGGCTTCATGTTCACGGGCTGCGGGGTGGTGATGCTGCTCAGCCAGTCGCTCGTCTTCCGCCCGCGACACGACCCGTTGCGCGCATTCGCCTGGGTGGCGCCCTCCTTCGTCGCCACCGCTGCCGGCCTCGCGTTGCTCGCCTGGCTCGGGGGCCGGTGGCCGAGTGCGCTCGGCCTGGTCCTTGTGGCGGCAGGTGGCGGCGTGCTGCAGCCGGCGCTCGTCTACTGGACCTCCCGCGCCGCGGGGCCCGCCGAGGCCACCGGTCTGGGGTGGCGCGCTTCGTTCACGAGTGCCGGCCAGGCGCTTGGCAGTCTTGCCGGCGGTTTCGCTTTCGCTGCGACCCTTGTGGGAAAGATCGCGCTGGCCACCCTCCTCTTGACCCTGCTTGCCGCGGCCATGCTCGCGCTCGCACGACGCCGCGCACCGGCCGGGCTTCCACTTTCCGTATCGACTCAGGAGCGATGACCGTGTCCCAGACCACTCTCCCTGCTGCCGACCGCGCTGCGCCGCCCGGTAACGTCCCCCAAGCTACGCCGCCGACGCGCCGGCCGGTCCCTGGCCAAGCGGCCGTCGCCACTGTCCTTGCACGCGCCGACGTGCTTGTCGACGGGCCGCGCTCCTGGGACATGCGCGTGCACGATCCCGGGGTGTTTCCCCGCCTGCTGCGGAACGGCTCGCTCGCACTCGGCGAAACCTACATAGATGGTGCCTGGGACTGCGAGGCGCTGGACCAGATGCTCACGCGCCTGCTGCGTGCGCGGCTGGATGAAGCCGTCATCGGCTGGGCCGACCGCTGGGACGCCCTGCGTGCGCGGCTGTTCAATCGCCAGCGCGGCCGGCGCGCCTTCGAGGTCGGCGAGCGCCATTACGACCTGGGCAACGATCTCTACCGCGCCATGCTCGGCGCGCGCCTGGTCTACAGCTGCGCGTACTGGAGCGAGGCGACCGAGCTCGACGCCGCACAGGTCGCCAAGCTCGACCTGATCGCGCGCAAGCTGCAGCTCGCGCCGGGCATGCGTGTGCTCGACATCGGCTGCGGCTGGGGCGAGGCCCTGCGCCACTTCGCCGAGCACTACGGCGTCAGCGGTGTGGGCCTGACCATCTCCAGGGAGCAGGCGGACTTCGCGCGCGAGCGTTGTGCCGGGTTTCCCGTCGAGATCCGCGTGCAGGACTACCACGATGTGGGAGGCGAGTTCGACCGAGTGTTTTCCGTCGGCATGTTCGAGCACGTGGGCGTACGCAACTACCGCGCCTACTTCGAAACCGTGCACCGCTGCCTGCGGCCGCATGGCCTCACGCTGCTGCACACGATCGGCACCAACCGGTCGACCGACCGCACCGACCCATGGATCGAGCGCTACATCTTTCCCAATTCGATGCTGCCCTCAGCGGCTCAGATAACGGCCGCGAGCGAGGGTCTGTTCGTGCACGAGGATTGGCACAACTTCGGTGCCGACTACGATCGAACGCTGCAGGCCTGGCGCCGCAACATCGAAGCTGCCTGGTCACGGTCGCCGGCCCGCTACGACGAACGTTTCCGCCGCATGTGGCGCTATTACCTGCACGCCAGCATGGCCGCGTTCCGCAGCCGCAACGCGCAACTCTGGCAGCTTGTCCTTTCCCGCGACGGCGTGCCAGGCGGCTACGTCGCACCCCGCTGACAGGAGGTCACCATGTGCTTTTCCGCCACGGCCAGTTTCACCGCCAGCGTCGCACTCACCGGCATCGGCGTGCTTGCGCTGCGGGCCGCGCACACGCCCGGCGAACGCATGTTCGCCCTGATCCCGCTCCTGTTCGCTGCCCAGCAGGCGACGGAAGGCCTGGTATGGATGAGTTACCCGTGGGACGCACCCACCCTGCGCGCCTGGGCAACACAGGTCTATTCGGTCTTCTCCCACCTGGTCTGGCCCGTCTTCATCCCCTGGGCGGTGCGTGCACTGGAGCCTGTGCCGTGGCGGCGCCACGTGTTGGCGCTGCTTGGTGTCGCGGGCTTTCTGAGCGCCCTGTTCCTGCTCTTCGGCATGGTCGCCACGCCGATCGAGGTGGTCCCCACCGGAGGCCACCTCGCGTACCGATCGCCACACTTCTTCCTGCCGATATCGCTGACGCTGTACCTTGCCGCGACGACGGTCGGGCTGGGCATGTCGAGCCAGCCGGTGATCCGCTGGTTCGGCGTGCTGGCACTGGCATCGGCGGGGTTCACCTATCTGGTGTATGCGCGCTGGTTCATCTCGGTCTGGTGCTTCTATGCCGCCTTGCTCAGCGTCATGGTCTACATCGCGCTCACGTCGCGCCGGACCGCGGCTCGCTATGCAACCTGACTTCTATTACCGCAGCTTCTTTGTCAACGATGAGCTCAATCCATTGGCGTTTCACCGTTTCAGGTGGACGATTCTCCGGCATGTACGGCCGGCGGATAGAGATCCAGGCCGCCCAGATGGAAATAGATGGCGTCGCGGACACTGCGACTCGATCAGCGCCAGCAACGCCTTTCACCGCACCACGTGCTCCATCTCCGCCAGAAAGATCTCCCGGCCCGTGCGCTCGCGCTTGCCAATGCCATCGGCGTCACCAAACGTCAGCTGCGTGAATCGTCATCCACATCAGGTTGCGCTATTGTCGCGCGAAACAGAGGCGTTGTTCAGAGCTTCCTTAACCGCCCCAAATATCACGTGGAAGGGATCTGCATCACCATGGCCGAGACCCACGACTTCATCGTTCCGGGGATAACGCGCGGTCATTGTCAGACGCCAGTGCACCTGGGCATGACTCGCGCAGGTTCACCTCTCCCGATGACAAGTGACAGATTTCGTTTTCTCGACCACAGGGAAAGGTGACTGTAATGTACTCCGGGATTATAGCCATGGCACTGCTGGCGATCTTCGCTGTAGTGTTCCTCTACGCGCTTCACCGGGCACTCAGCGTGGAGCCTGAACCACTGACTGTGCTTCCTGCCCAGTCGGGGTGGTTGCCCCAGGAGCACGCGCTATCCCGGTTCCATGCGCGCTGGTACCTCGCTTCGATCGTCTTCCTCGCCTTCGACGTGGAGATGTTGTTCATGTATCCGTGGGCGGTGGTTGTAGCCGAGGTAGGGGTCTCTGCGGTGGTGGAGATGTTTCTGTTTCTCGGAGCCCTGCTCGTCGCGGTGGCGTGGGCCTGGCGGGAGGGAGCCTTCCGGTGGGCTTGACCAGGACTTTTGCGAGTCTGGCGGTTCGCGCAACCCGGGTCCTCGTCGTTGAGGTCCCGGGCCATTGGTTCACGCGGGTGGAACTCGAACAACAACTGTCGCGCCGTGGTTGGCGTCGGGCATCGACGGCTGCAGATGCGGACGTGCTCGCGGTCTGTGGTGTGCCCGGCCTTGATCTCGCACAAATAGTCGACCGTCTGTGGGATCAGATGCCCGGCCCCCGGGTCCGTATCGACGCGACCTCACCCAGAGAGGTGGGTTCCGCTCTGGACGAGGCCGCGACTCTTCTTGTCGACACCCCGTATCACCGCACGGACGCCAAGGAGCGGGCAAAGAGACCTCAGATTCCCGAAGACCATGATCAGATGGGCGATAAGGGTCATGGGCAGATGGGCCACGAAGACCATGATCAGATGGATCATGAGTGTCATGATCAGATGGACCATAGCGGCCACGACCCGATGAACCACGAGAGTCATGATCAGATGGACCATGGCGGCCACGATCAGACGAGTCACGAAGGCCTTGGCCATATGGACCATGGCGGCCACGACCAGACGAGTCACGAAGGCCATGGTCATATGGACCACGAGACTCATGGTCAGATGGACCATGGCGGTCACGGCGGTCATCACGGGATGGACATGGCTCCGGAGGGGATTCCTCTGGCGCAGGGTGGACAGGGCCGGGACGGCCTTCAGATGGATGTACTGCACCTGCCGCTCGGTCCCGTGCTTCCGTTCTGGCCGGCCGGACTGGTGCTGCATTGTTCTCTTCAGGGTGATGTTGTCGTCGATGCAGTGACCGCTGTCGTTGCGGGACACAATGGTGGGGGCCGAGCACATGGCTCCCAGCCTGACCTGGCAACTGCCGTGCTGTCGGACGACGTCATGTCGCTGCTGGCCCTGGCTGGGGCTGATGACCTGGCTGCCCGGGCCAGTGTGGTTAGAGACGCTCTAGTGCGTGGGGATCGGGCTGCTGCCCGGGACAGCGCCGTGCGGTTACAGCGCAAGATTCGGAGATCTTTGTTGCTGCGCTGGTTTCTACGGGGGGTGCTGGTACTCGATCAGTCCGATCTGGAACACCATGACTTGCCGGAAAGTTATCGGGGCGACGCCTATGACAGGTTGTTGTCGATGGTTGAACGGGTCCAGGCCGGGGTGGGCGGCGGGAGTCTGGTTTCAGAGCAGGATGGGGCTGTTCCGTGGGAGACGTTGCCGAAACTGATTACGGGGTTGGAGCTGGGTACTGTGCGACTGGCCGTAGCAAGTTTGAATCCAGGGGCGTTCCAGACCAGCCAGGAGGTGCGGCATGCCTGAAGAAACGGTGGTGGTCGTGCCCGCTGTGTGGGCAGTACTTGCCGCGTTCATCTTGTTCGGTCTGGCTTTCTTCGCGGTGGCTCTTGATGCGGTCCTGTCAGCCCGGGCCCAGGGCGGCAGCGGTGGGTGGTCCGCGCCCTTGAGCGGCACTGCCCGGCTGTTGCGACAGCGTCGGCGCAAGACCGTGGCGGCGGATGTCCTGCTGTGGCGGGTGGGCGGCGCTGGAATGTTTATGGGTGCGTTCTTGATGGTCGCGGTGATTCCGTTGGGCCAGTGGACACTGTTCGATCTCGATGTCGGTGTTGTCTGGTTCAACGCCGTCGATATAGCGGTCTGGGCGTTGGTGTGGCTGATGGGGTGGGGAGCGAATTCAACGCACAGTCTGGTAGGGGGCTACAGATTCCTGGCTCACGGGATGGCCTACGAGCTGCCGTTGATGTTCGCCCTGGTGGCCCCAGCAATCGCTGCTGGCAGTCTCGCCGTCGGGGACATCGCTGCCGCGCAAGAGGGCCTGTGGTTTGTGGTGTGGATGCCGGTGGCGTTTCTTGTCTTCTTGATCGGCGTGACTGGATTTTCCGTGTGGGGTCCGTTCGCCTCAGCTCTGTCTGCGGACATCGCTGGTGGGGTACGAGCCGAGCTTTCGGCGGTGGACCGCCTGGTATTCGAGGCCGGCCGATACATGTTCCTTGCCGCCGGGGCTGCGTTCTCGGTGCCACTCTTCCTGGGTGGGGGCTCAGGGCCGTGGTTGCCAGGCTGGGCCTGGGTGCTGATCAAGACTGTCGCGGTGTTGGCCGTGCTGGTGTGGCTGCGCCGAAAGATTCCCTTGGCGCGCCCGGATCGGTTCATGGAAATCGGATGGGTAATCCTGCTCCCCGCTGCCGTGGCTCAGGACCTGGTCGTTTCTCTGGTCGTCCTCTGGGAAGGTTGAAACATGTTTATCGGCATCACGTTCTGGGTGCTTGCTGTGGTTGCTGTCGGCGCGGGTGCGTTGGTGTTCGTGGTGGACTCCATGGCTCGAGCGACGTATGCGTTGGCGGTGTCATTCCTTGCCGTGGGTGTGCAGATCCTCCTGCTTCAGCAAAGTTATCTTGGTGTGATCACGATCCTGATGATGGTTATGGAAATGGCTGTGATGGCTGTCTTTATGGTGATGTTCATGGGTATGAATCCGGCGCTGATGCCGATGGATATGACCCATGGGAAGAAGACAGCCATCGGCGTTTCGGTCGGTGTTTTCGTGCTGCTGGCAGGCGGTGCCTTGCTTATCCCGTGGCCGACTCGCCGCGGCGGACCGCCGGACGATGTCACATACGCACTCGGCTTGGCGATCATGGGCGACAAGATGCTGGTCATGGCTGTGGTGGCCCCCGTCATGGTCGCAACCATCGTCGCCGGAGTGGTCCTCGCCGCCCACCGCAGCCGTTATGACCGATTCGGTGACGACTTGCGTCGGCGACCTGCAGACGATCCCCAGCCGGGGGGTGTGGGCCGATGACACTGGAAGGTGTGTTGGTGATCGCCGCAGCCTTGTTCTCGGTGGGTCTTTACGGGGCCTTGTCTCAGCAGGTCGTCGTCATGGTGATGATGGGACTGGAGTTGATGATCAACGGGGTGTTGCTGGCTGCCGCCGGGTTCTGGTGGTTTCTGGCCCCGGACCCGTCTGGACAGGTTCTGCTGCTGGTGATATTGGCCGTGATGACGGTCGAGATGGCCATGGGCTTTGCCGTGGCCACGCTATTGCACCGCCGACGGCAGACAGACATGACCGATAATGCCCAAGAGCTGGCCGGATGACCGGGGCCCAAATCGCACTCCTGGCCATGATTGTGCTTCCGGCCGCCGCGGGCGCTGTGCTCGTCCTGACCCGGACACGCCGGTTCGCGATCCCGATCGCGCTCATGACTGCAGGGCTGACGACTGTCCTGGCTTTGGGCAATGCGCTGGCGCGGCCTGCGGTGTCGTACCCGTTCGTGGCCGGGGCCGACTTCGCGTTGGAAATCGACGCTCTCGCGGCGTTAACCGTGCCGATGGTCGCCGCAGTGACCTTCCTGGTACTGGTGTTCGCGGCCGGAAACATACGGCAGTCACACGCCCGTTTCCACGGGCTGATGCTGATTTTCTCCGCAGCTGCGCTGGCAACCGCATCGGCCGCCAGCCTGCCTGCACTGTTGTTCGCCTGGGAGCTAATGGGGGCGACCTCGTATGCCTTGATCGGGTTCTGGTGGCGGGACTCCGACCAGGTTTCGGCAGGACTGACTGCCTTTATCACGACTCGCACTGCTGACCTGGGCCTCTACGTCGCTGCCGGTGCCGCGCTGGCCGGTGGGGCGGGCATGGCGTTGGCCGATCTGCCAGCCGCACAGGGCCCGTGGGGACACGTCGCCGCGGCCGGGATCCTGGTGGCGGCTCTGGGCAAAGCTGGACAGCTGCCCTTCTCTTTCTGGCTTTCCGGGGCGATGAAGGGTCCCAGCCCGGTGAGCGCACTGCTGCACTCGGCAGCGATGGTCGCCATGGGCGGCTACCTGTTGTTGCGTGTCGAGCCGTTGCTGGCCTCGACCGGGTGGGCCGGGCCGGTGACCGCCTGGATCGGTGTGATCACAGCGGTCCTCATGGGGGCTGTCGCGTTGGGACAGCGGGACCTCAAGCAGCTGCTCGCCGCTTCCACGGTTGCCCAGTTGGGCTTCGTGGTGCTTGCCGCCGGTGTGGGCGCCGTGAGTGGAGGTGCCGCCCACCTGGTGGCACACGCCTCGGTCAAGGCGCTGTTGTTCCTGGCGGCCGGTGCGTGGTTGACGGCACTGGGCACCGAAGAGTTCGTGAAATTGCGCGGTGTGGCCCGGCGGTGGCCTGTGACGGGCGTGGCCGCGACCGTGGCTTCATTGGCGTTGGCCGGGGTCGCCCCCTTGTCCTTGTGGGCCACGAAAGACGCAGTGCTCACGGCCACACTCGAATCTTCTCCGTGGCTCTACGCTGTCGGACTGGTGGCCGGAGCGCTGTCGGCAGCCTATTCCGGCAAGATCCTGTGGACGATTTGGCGCCGCAGTGCGCGCGAGAGCGTCGATTCCAATGCCACCGGCACGGTCAGTACCCCGGAACAGGTTCCCCTGTTCGTGCTCGCTGTCGGTGCAGCCTTGCTCGGTGCGCTCGCCCTGCCGCCGTTAAGCGGCATACTGACCGCCGCGATGGGTGGCCACGGTGAAGTCTCTGTCACCGAACTGATTATCTCTGCCGGCGTCGCTGCGGTCGTGGTGCTGCTGATGCGCAGACTCCGTACACCCGAACCCGGGTGGGCTCTCGGGTGGCTGGGGCTGGAGGCGACTGCGCACGCCATCGTTGTCCGTCCGTCGCTGGCCCTGGCCCACGCCCTGGCGTGGTTCGATGACCAAGTTGTAGACCGATCCCTGAACGCCCTGGCCGGGGTAGTGCCTGTATTTGCCAGGAGTGCTGCTCGTGTCGATGACGAAGGGATCGACCGAGGTGTTGAAGTCATCGCCGGGGCAATGCCCGTGATAGCCAGGGGTATGGCCCGTGTCGATGACGAGGGCATCGACCGAGGTGTCGAGGTCATCGCCGGCTGGGTTCGCCGGCTCGGACATCTTGCCCGGGTCCCGCAGACCGGGGCCGTCCACCAGTACTTACTCCAGGCCGTCGTGGTGCTCGCCGTGGGCGTCGTGATCTGGTCCATCTACCTTGTGATTGGATAAGCATGCTCAGTCTGATTGTTTTTCTGCCTCTGGCCGTTGCACTCGTTATCGCGGTAGTGCCCGCGATCGGGCCCGCGACCTCCCGGTGGGTGTGGGTGGCCGTAAGTGTCGTGGAACTGGTGCTCGTGGGCGTGCTCTGGGCCGGTTACGAAGATCCGGGCCCGAACGCGTTGGCGTTCGAAGAACGGGTGCCCTGGATCCCGGGGGTCAACAGTAGCTACCACATCGGTGTGGACGGGCTGTCATTGCCGCTGTTAGCTATGACGGCAGTCGTCTTCTTGGCCTGTGCCATCTACGCTCTTCGGGACGTTGAACGGCCCCGCGCGCAGGTGGGGCTGTTTTTATTCCTGCAGAGTGTGAGCCTCGGCGTGTTCGTGTCCGCCGACCTCATCTTGTTCTTCGTGTTCTTTGATCTTTCCATCGTGGGCATGTACTTCTTGATCGCCGGGTGGGGCCACGGTAACGCAGCCCGTTCGGCCCTGAAGTTCTTCCTCTACACTTTTCTAGGCTCCTTGGCCCTGCTGCTGGGCTTCATCGGGCTCTACGTGGCTTCTGACCCACACACCTTCGACATTCTCGAACTTGTCGCAGCCACCCCGCTGGACGACAGTCCGCTGGTCGGTGGACTGGTGCTGGCGGCAATCCTGGTGGGTCTGGCCGTGAAGACGCCTACCGTGCCTTTCCACACGTGGTTGCCCCCGGCGCACACCGATGCGCCATCCACCGGCTCGGCTGTGCTGGCGGGCGTGCTGCTCAAGATGGGCACGTATGGTTTCGTGCGCATCGCCATGCCGATCCTTCCCGCGGCGTGGCAGGCCTGGGCCTGGGTGATCATAGTCATCGGTATCGTCTCGGTGTTGTACGGTGCGTTTGTAGCGCTGGCTCAGACCAACCTCAAACGGATGATCGCCTACACGTCGGTGAACCACATGGGGTATATCGTCCTGGCGCTGGGCGCGGCGGGGCTCGTCGTCGATGACACAGCCGAAGCGCGTTCCGTGGCAGTAACCGGGGCGGTCGTGCAGATGGTCAGCCATGGTCTGGTCACCGCCGCGCTCTTCTTGCTGGCCGGTTCGATGTATGCCCGTGCCAAGACCTACAACATTGACTCCTACGGCGGTTTGGCTGCCCCCGCACCTCGCTACACGGTACTGTTCGCCGTTGCGGCGTTCGCCTCCCTGGGCCTTCCAGGATTGTCCGGGTTTATCGCCGAGTTCCAGATCTTTGCCGGCAGCATCGCTGTTGCCCCCGTCACAGCGATTGGGCTTGTGGGCATCCTGATCACCGCCGCGTTGTTCCTGCGTGCGTTCCAGCAAGTCTTCTTCGGTCCCACGCAAGGCCACTCGCGCGGATTTTCAGACCTCCACGGCCGAGAGCTATGGTCCATCGGTCCGTTACTGGCCTTGTCGCTGTTCATTGGGGTATTACCCCGGACGTTACTCGATGTGATCGTGCCGGCCTCGGCCGCTCTCGTCGAACTGGTCGGGAGGTAACCGTTGGACCCCTCGATGCAGATGGACCCTGCACTGCTCCTGCCGGAAATCATCGTCTTTCTCGGTGGATTGGTCGTGCTTATAGGCGGGTCGTTTCTGCCCCGCGACCGGCAGTGGGTCGCTCGCACGGTGGCTGCCTTGGCCCTGGTAGGTGCCGCCATCGTCGCCGCCGTGGCCATGGCCGATCCGCCGCAGGCGGCGTTTGCTGGCACTTACGCCGTGGACGTCGCCACCGGCGCAGCCCGGGTGATCATCGCCCTGGCTACCCTGTTGGTCCTCGGTGTGGCATCTGGAGAGATCGCCGGCTCCCACCGAGAATCCGACACTTACGCGCTGTTCCTCTTCGCGGCCACCGGGGTGATGGTGCTGGCCGGGACCACCGATCTACTCGTGCTCATCGTTGGGTTCCTGCTGACCAGCATCCCCTTGTATGGGATCGTGGGGCTCACCGGCGGCAAAACCGGCGCTGAAGCAGCCATGAAGACGTACTTCATGGGGTCACTGTCCGGCATCGTGCTCATGCTCGGAGTCACCGTACTCTACGCCTTGGCGGGCGGCACCGACTACAGCCGACTCACCGACGAGTTGCCTGCTGCCCCGGTCGCAGCCGTCGGCGTCGGGGTGCTCTGCGTGCTGGCCGGGCTGATGTTCAAGGCCGGTGGCGTGCCCGCCCACTTCTGGATACCCGACGCGGCGCAAGGCACCGGTGGCACCGCTGCCACATTCCTCACCACCGTCCCAAAAATCGGAGCGCTGGTGGCCGTGTACCGGCTTGTGGCCACCGTCTCGACCGGCAACGAGTCCTGGTTGATCGTCGCGGCAGCATTAGCCACGGCCTCGATGTTCTTGGGCAACCTCGCTGCCTACTGGCAGAGTGACCCCCGCCGACTGCTGGGCTGGTCGACAGTGGCGCAAGTGGGATACATGCTCGTGCCCGTAGCCGCCGTCGGACGGAGCGACCTCGCCCTGCCCTCGCTGTTGTTCTACCTGGCAGCCTACGCCCTGACCAATGTGGCGGCTTTCGCCGTCACCGCGGCGCTACCCGAGCACAGGAAACTCACCGACTACCGGGGTTTGGTCCGCACCAGGCCGGGGCTTGCACTGACCTTGCTCGTCGCATTGCTGGGACTGGTAGGTACTCCACCCCTGGCCGTGTTCGTCGGTAAGCTCACCACTGCCACCGCCGCCTGGGATGCCGGCCACGGCTGGCTGACCTTCGTAGTGATGCTCAATAGCCTGCTCAGCCTCTTCTACTACCTGCGCTGGATCGGCCCCGCTTTCGCGCGGCCGACCAAGGATTCCTCCGGTCCCCGCCCGGGTACCACAGGCGCATGGCCCGCTGTCACCGGCGCTACTGCCGCTATCGCGAGCCTGGGCCTCGGTATCCTGGCAGGTTCGCTGTGGGCGGCGTTAGAAGGGCCTCTGTTGCTCTGAAGGGCAACAACGCAGTCGCCAGCCCCCCGATAACCGTCCGGGGCGGATGGCGGCGGCCGGACTGTCCCGATGGATGTTGAACCCGCCCAGACAGGCTCACTATGAAGTCGCAGGGCTCAGGGCGCGGGCGGACGCGACAAGGCGACCGCAATCGTCGCTCTCTTGGGCGTCCCCGACTTCGCCGATGACTGTCCGGCCGTCCTCTGGGAGGAGCCAACCCGCCGCTACAGATCCGCCCTCGTTCTCCCACTGGCTGATCGCCTCTTGGCGCATTCGTGCACCCACGGATGCGGCGTTCCTGTCCTCGCGCTGCATGCCTGGACTCCTCCTCTGCTTCCGGGATTTCGTTTCATCCGTGGCCGGCTCGTGTAGCGCCCGTTGTCGCGCTCGTACCGGACTCGCGCCACGTTATTCGATCGTGGTCGCCGCCCCTTCTTCGGTCGCAAGGCAGCGCTCCTCGATCTGGTGGTCGAGAAGTAGATCTGGAATCGCTCGCGCAGGAGGCTGCTCACCTCCCGCAGCACGCGGTCGCCTTCCGCCACGCTGCGCACGCGGACATGGCTTGAGAAGACATTGACGCTCGACGTCAGGCTCCACGCGTGGACATGGTGGACGTCGGTGACGCCCTCCACGTCACGAATGGCGGAGATCGCGGCGTCCAGATCGAGATCCTGCGGCGTGCCTTGCAGGAGGATGTGGAGAGCGTCTTTCGTGATCCCCCATGACGCCCACAGGAGCACGACGCCGAACGCCATCCCCAGCAGCGGGTCGATCGCCAGGAAGCCCGTGAAGCGGATCACCAGGGCGGACACGATGATCAGGAGGCTGCCGACGAAAGTCTGGAGGATATGCCAATAGGCGCCGCGGAGGTTCAAGTCGGCCTTCTGTCGCTCGTAGAGCAGCCAGAGCGCGACCAATTCCGTAGCGATGCCCCCGGCCGCGGCGATCAGCATGGGCGTCGTCGGCAGATCGATGGGCTCCCTCAGCCGCATCGCGCCCATCCCGAAGACGAACAGGGCCATGATCGCGAGGAACAGGCCGTTGAATAGGGCGCCCAGTATCTCTGCGCGCACATAACCGAATGTCCGGGCGGGGCTGGATTTGCGCTCCCCGAGCTGTAGCGCGACCAAGGCGATGAGGACGCCGCCGACAGCGGAGAAGGTGTGGAAAGCGTCGGAGGTGACCGCGACGGAGCCCGTCCAGAGCCCGATCCCCAGTTCAATCACGAAGTAGACGCCGGTCAGCCAGCCCGAAATGGCCAGCGCTCGCTTGTCGGTCGTCGCAGGCGTGTGCCCCGAATGACCAGAACCGGGTTTAGCCATCGTCGGGCTCTTTGGGAGCAGGGCCAGCATCGCTATTATACCTTGGGACGCTCTTGCGGCAGGACTACAAGTACACCGGCCAACCTTCGCCAGGCGGACTCATCCAGCAAGACCGTGCCTGACATCTGCTATCTCGGCCCCTTGCCGACCGTGATTCCGCCGGGACCGGATCCCACCGGAATGGTGCGCGCCGCGCGAGGGGTTTCGGGGTCGATCTCCGAAACAATGTCGGCGAAACTGTTGACGACGAAGACCCTGTCGCCGCTGTGCTGACGGCGACTCCATGAGCACCCGCCAAGGTGATGATCTCAGGGATCACCTTCTGAGTCGTGGTGTCGATGACCGACACGGTGTTTCCGGGCGACGCTTCCGTTCCCTGATTGACGACGTAGAACTCACGTCCGTTGGGCAGAGCGAAAAGTTGGATCGGGCGGGGGCCCCAGCGGGACTTTGGTGATGACACGCCGGCCTGCGGTGTCGGTCACGGCTACGCTGTTCTCGTCGCGCAGGGAAACGTAGCAGTGGCGTCCATCCGGGGTGAAGCCGACCTGGACCGGAGCCTTGCCGACGGGCACGCGCGCGACCTCTGTCAAGTCTTGTTCGCGCGGGGCTGCGGTGGCTTGATCGACGTCGCGTCCTGGGGCGAAGGCAGCGCCGGCTACTACCACCACATCGTGGAAGCGGTGAAGATCGCCTTCGCCGATCGCGACGAATGGCTGAGCGATCCGGGCTTCGTCGACATCCCACTGCAGAAGCTGCTGTCGAATGATTACGCCGACGAGCGCCGCGCGCTGATCGATCCTGCGCGCGCTACCGATCGGCGGGGTCGAGCCGGGCCTGCGCTACGGTCCCGCTGCCGACCGCCGGCCAGCTGACGGCGACACCGTCTATTTCTGCGCCACCGACGGCGACGGCCTTGTGGTGTCGAACATCCAGTCGATCTACCACGACTTCGGCTCGGCCGTGGTCGCCGGCGACACCGGCGTGCTGATGCAGAACCGCGGCAGCTTCTTCTCGCTCGACGACCGCCACCCGAACCGGCTCGAGCCTTGCAAGACCCACCTTCCACAGCATCATCCCGGCCATGCTGCTCAGGGACGGTGCGTCGATGCTGGCCTACGGCACCATGGGTGGCGAAGGCCAGCCGCAGACCCAGGCGGGCCCTGCTCACACGGATGATCGACTTCGGCTTCGACGTGCAGCAGGCCATCGAAGCCCCGCGCTGGCTCATGGGTCGCACCTGGGGCACGGCGTCGAGCAGCCTGCTGCTGGAATCGCGCATCTCCGATGAAACCACGCGCGAACTGCGCCTGCGTGGGCTGCCCCGCGGCCATCGCCCCTCGCTGGGAGGGCTCGCTGGGCCACGCCCAGGCGATCCGGATCGACCGCCGCACCGGCTCCTTCGAAGGCGGTGCCGACCCGCGCGGGGATGGGGCGGCGATGAAGTTCTGACCAGGCGCGTCAGACCGTCAGGTTGATCCATCTCCCCACTGATGCATCATTGCATTAGTGCATCCTGGAAGACGGACCCATGACGCAACACAATCATCATCATCAAGATCATCAGGCGCATGGCGAGCAACCGCCGCATCCCCGCACGGGTGCTGAAGGTGACGTCCATGCCGGGCACGACAAGCATGCCGGCCACAGCGTGGCGAGCTTCCGCGACAAGTTCTGGTTCACGCTGCTGCTGACCATCCCCACGCTGATCTGGAGCGGGATGATCCAGCATTGGTTCGACTACACCGCACCACAGTTCCCGGGGTCGGCGTACATCCCGGCGGTGTTCGGCACGATCGTGTACTTCTACGGCGGCTCGCCGTTCCTCCGCGGCGGATACCACGAGCTGAGAAATCGCCTGCCGGGCATGATGACGCTGATCTCGCTTGCGATCACCGTCGCCTTCCTTTACAGCGCGTTGGTCACGCTCGGCGTTGTCGAGGGCTTGGACCTGTGGTGGGAGCTGGCGACGCTGGTGGCGATCATGTTGCTCGGCCACTGGATCGAGATGCGTTCGATCAACCAGGCACAGGGCGCTCTCAAGGAACTCGCGAAGCTGCTGCCTGATATGGCGGTGCGGTTGGATGAGGCCGGTACCGCGAAGGAAGTCTCTGTCGCGGAACTGAAGCGCGGCGACCTGCTGCTCATCAGGCCCGGCGCGAGCATTCCCGCCGACGGCGTCGTGAAGGAAGGGACCAGCGCCGTCAACGAAGCGATGATCACCGGCGAGTCCAAGCCGATGGACAAGTCGACGGGCGACCGGGTGATCGCCGGCACCGTCAACGGACAGGGCTCGTTGCGTGTCGAGGTGACGGGAACCGGCGACGAGACCGCGCTCGCGGGTATCATGCGGCTCGTCGAGCAGGCCCAGACGTCGCGCTCGCGCGCCCAGGCCCTGGCGGACCGGGCGGCGTTCTACCTCACGATCATCGCCATCGTCTCCGCCGCGGTTACCGCCATTGTCTGGCCACTCCTCGGTCGACCGTGGAGCTTCACGATCGAGCGCGTAGTGACCGTGCTTGTGATCGCCTGTCCCCATGCGCTGGGTTTGGCCATCCCGCTGGTGACCGCCATCTCGACCACGATTGGCGCACGGAACGGCCTGCTCGTGCGCGATCGACGCGGCCTGGAAGAGGCCCGTTTGCTGAACACGGTCGTGTTCGACAAGACAGGCACGCTCACGCTCGGTTCGCACCGCGTCGTGAAGACCACTGCCGCCGATGGACTCACCGACGACGAGGTGCTTCGCGTGGCTGCGTCCGTCCAGCGCGATGCCGAACATCCGATCGCGCAGGCACTGATGACCAGTGCAAAGGAACATGGCATCGACGTTCCGATGTCCCAGGACTTCGAGTCCATGCCGGGTCGCGGCGTACGCGCAGTCGTCGAGGAGCGTTCACTTCACGTTGGCGGGCCGGGTCTGTTGAGGATGCTCGCCGTCGAACCGCCGGAAACGCTGCGGCGGGCCGCCGAAGCCGCGGCGGCCGATGGCCAGTCTGCAACCTACCTGGTGGAAGGTGACAAGGTGCTCGCCGTGTTTGCCATCGCTGATGCCATCCGTCCCGAGTCCTTCGATGCGGTCAAGCGCCTGCACGCCAGCGGACTGGAGGTTGTCCTGCTGACCGGTGACTCCACGGCGGTCGCAAACGCGGTTGCAAAGGAACTCGACATCGATACCGTCTTCGCCGAGGTATTGCCCGAGGACAAGGTGGCGAAGATCGAGGAATTGCAGGCGCAGGGCAAGCGCGTCGCCATGGTGGGTGACGGCGTCAATGACGCCCCGGCGCTGCTCACGTCCGACGTCGGCATCGCCATCGGCACAGGGACCGACGTCGCGGTCGAGGCCGGCGACGTCGTACTTGTGCGCAGCGACCCGCGCGACGTGCCGGCGATCATTGCATTGAGCAAGGCGACCTATCGCAAGATGATCCAGAACCTGTGGTGGGCCGCCGGCTACAACATCGTCGCCATCCCCCTGGCCGCGGGGGTTCTCGCCTCGTGGGGGATTCTGCTGCAACCTGCGCTCGGGGCGGTTCTTATGTCGCTGAGCACCATCGTTGTGGCGATCAATGCGCAGCTGTTGCGCCGGGCGGTGCGGTCCCCATGAACATGATTTGGGGACACCTGTGACCACGCGCCGGCTTCTGGCACTCAACGTTGGCTCGTCCACCCTCAAGGGGGCGTCCTATCTCTTTAACTCTGACGGACCAGGCGCGCAGCCTCGCGTCGTCGAGCGCTCCCGGGCCGAGATTGCTATCGGCGCGGATGCGCAGGAGCGCCTTGCCACCCTGCTCGAAACCTTGTCGGAACCGGCGACCGGCCCCGAAGTGGTGGTGCATCGGATCGTCCATGGCGGTGACCTGCGCGGCGCCCGTGAACTCGACGAAAACGTGCTCGCAAAACTGGATGCATTGGTGCCGTTCGCACCCTTGCACCAACCTGTAGCCCTCGCCTTCGCGCGTGCTGCACGCCTGCGGTGGCCGCAAGCCCGCCAGGGCGTGGCCTTCGACACCGACTTCCATGCGTCACTCGCACCCTGGAGCCGGCGCCTGCCCATCCCCGAAGCATGGGATGCTCTCGGCATCCGCCGCTACGGTTTCCACGGACTCGCCTTCGCCTCCGCGCTGCGAATCGTGGCCCGCCACGATGCCGGAATCCTGAAGAGCCGCGCCGTCTTCGCACATCTGGGGGGTGGCTGCAGCGTCTGCGCCGTCGAGAACGGCCGGAGCCGCGACACCACCATGGCGCTCACTCCGCTAGGTGGAATCCCGAGCCCTACCCGCTCCGGGGATCTCGATCCCGGTGCGTTGCTGTACCTGCTCCGGCAAGAACGTCTGGATGCGCAGGCGCTTGAAAACGGCCTGTCCCGCACTGCAGGCCTTGCCGGCATCGCCGGCCACGGCGACATGCGCGTGCTGCTCGCCGATCCTCGCCCGCAGGCCCAGCTTGCCGTGGAGCTGTTTGCAGTCCGGATTGCACAGTCGATCGCGGCCATGGCCACGGGAATCGGCGGACTCGACCATGTCGTCTTTTCCGGCGGCATCGGCCATCGCGCGCCGGGTCTGCGGGCTCGCATCGTCGCGCGCTTGGGCTGGCTCGGCTTGGCGCTGGCTCCTGTCGACAACGACGCTGGAGCCGTAAGGATCCAGGGAGGGATCGGCCCGGCCATATGGAACGTCGCGATCGATGAGGAGCGCGAACTGGCTGAATCCGCGCTGGCCTGGTTCTAGTCGCCGGGCACAACCCCAGAGCCTGCTCCGGCGACGATCACTCGCCGATCAGTGGCGTCGTGAGCACCGCTGCGAATCCACCACCGGGGGTGCGCATGTTCGTTGTCTGGCCTTGGTACAACCTGGCCGCGAACAGCAGCACACCCGCCTCGGACGCGAAGCAGCGCACATCCGCCTTGAGGGCCTGGCCCCCATGCACGATCCGCATGCTCGGTGGCGCGAAGGCCTGTGCGATGTAGGTTGTCGAGGCCATGGACTCCCACGTTCGCCGGGTGAGCTTGTCGCCCCGATAACTCCCGCGACTGCCGAACCCTGCTGCGGGCTTGAAGAAGTAGCCATTGCGCGCGGCCCACAGCGCATCCCGGTTCTCGAGCACGACTTCAACCGTGGGGGGGATCACCTGTGCCAACAGGGCCGTCGAACCCGCATCGACCCCGAACCCGCCAAGCAGGCCAGGGTCTCCCAGCACCGCGAGGTTGCGCTTGTCGGCGAACAGCGCGTGCGCACGCGGATGCGGTGTCAGCGCGACTTCCCCTGCCAGGTAAGCCTGACGAAGGTCTGTAAGTGACGCGTTCTCAAGCGCGAAATCAGTCAACCGGTTGTAGACCGTGTCGATCCGGCCGTGCGCATCTGCAAGCCCGTCCAGACCAAACTTCAGTTCCTCGGGTGCACGTATCACACAATCCACGCCATGCTCCCGGAATGCGCCCGCGTACAGCTCGAACTCAGGGTAAAGGAACTGCTCCCGCGGGGCGCTGTCCACGATGGCGATACGCGAAGGCGCGCGGCCCGACTGCTGCCGGGCATCGTCAAGCCAGGCGGCGACAGTCGCGCTGCGCGCTTGTGCCGCCGTGGTCCAGGTGGTCCACGCAGCCGGCGCGCAGGACCGCACGGCATCGTGCAGCACTGCGTTGAGGAGCAACCCGCCCGGATTCGTGTTGACCTCGATCAACCGCGGGCCGTCGACGGTCAAATGAAAGTCCAGCCCCAGGACGCCACCCGGCGAACCTGGCCGATGGCTGGCGATCTGGGTCGCCCATTGCATGACCTGCTGGCGGTATCCCGAATTTCCCGCCACCTCGAAGACCGCGGCCGCAACTCTCCCCATGGCGTCCAACGCCGCCCGGTCAACGAACAGGGCGTAGGGTGAAAACAGGTGCGCGTGCACGGCTGGATCTGGCCTGAACTCCGGAAAGGTGGAGCGGATCGACTCGTGCAGACGGAGGACGTCAACCACTTCGCATGCGCACCGCTGGTTGAGCGGCGCACCCAGCGAAATGGCACAGTTGATCTCGCAGTCTGACTGGCCACTCATTGCCGCAGGCTCCTTGGAATTGCGCTTCGACGCAGCGATGCGCCACTGCTTCGATTTCTTGCGGTAGTCATGTTAGATGCTTTCGGGAGCTACCCGGCGGCGACCTATGAATGAATACCGAGAAAAAAGCCATTGGTATGTCGCGCGTCTGCCCCGGCTTGCAGCTCCGCTTGGGGTGGCGATCTGGTCTGCCTACCCTTGATAGCCGGCCCTAATCGTTTCGGGGCGACGGCGGGCGCACGAGGCCGTCATGTACGGGCGAGCTCGTCCAGGTCGCTAGACGTCCTGCACGCTGAGGGTGAGGCGTCTAGTGCCCGAGTTGGCACCAAAATCCATGAAGCAGTCATTGCGCCATGCCGTTGATCACGTTGCTAAAAGACGCACCGGATCAGGGTTCAATGCACTGGTGGTGAACAGATCGAAGGCAGAGAACCGGTAGCCCCATGGGAAGCTCACGCAAGCTACACCTCTACCGATTGTGCGCAACCGCCAGTGTTCGGCATGTCCGATTCACTGATCAATGGGTGCCTGTCCGGCACCCCGGCAACGTCATGTATACCCAATTATCCTACGCCGGTATACAGTATCCCTCCGTTGGATAATTTCAGATAATTGCTAGCAACCCATTGAGGTAGAACGATTTTCGTTCGTAACAACCGGCTGCTGCTCTCGGCCACGGGGGAGGCGGCCAGCGACTGATGCCGTGTTCTGGGAAAGTCTTTACGGCGCCCGCGTCCTGTTCGTTGCATCCGGCAAGATGCCACTCTCCTGTTGCCCCATCGCCAGCGGCACTTCTGCTGTCGCTCGTTGGGTGGGAAGCGCCGTGCCTTGAGTATGAGGGCCACTCATTGGAAGGCCATGGCGAACGCCGAACAAGAAGGTCGGCAGAGAGCCGTGTAAAAACGGGGCGGCAGTGAGATAAAGTACTGTCGCTATTAGGGTTAATCACGCCAAGACCGTCGGCATTGCAACGCAAATGTACCCATGACCAAGCTTGACCCACGCCTTTCCGAGTTCGAAAGCACCGAGGTCGCCGAGAGCTACGACTGCTGGTTCCGTGCCAAGGTCGAGACGGCGATAGCCGACACACGCCCGAAGCTCCCGCACGACCAGGTCATGGCGGAGATGGAGGCGATCATCGTTGCGGCTGAACGCCGTCCGGCATGACGCTGCCAATTGAGCGGCAGCAGTACGCCGCGAGAAGATACTGACGGAGCCGATGGCGGTCTTGATGCACAGCAGGAGCTAGGCTTTCCCTTGCAGAACCTGGTCGAAGCCGTGCTGGGCGATGGACCATGGGAGCCCTCCCCTATTGCGTGGGGCGAGGGAATCGAGCGAGGCCAGTTCGCCTAATGCCTACGCTGGCGCGAGACTGTTCGCGCAGGAGAGCCGTCTGCGCCTAGTCGCATGCTACATCCGTAGCTCGCCCCGGGCGCCGTCAAACCCGCTAACCTTTCCGTTGAGCCGCTCGGGCATCGGCTCGTCAACTTCCTGCCCGGAACATTGGAGAAGCAACACCCATGGCGAAGGCACCTACCAAACGCGTCAAGCCGATCACCGAGCCGATGAACAAGACTCAGCTCATCGCATTCATTGCAGAACGCACCGAGCTCAGCAACCGTGAGGTTCGTGATGTCCTGTCTGTATTGGACGAGGCAGCAAAGGCTTCCTTGCACAAGAAGGGCGCTGGTCAGTTCACCATCCCCGGACTGCTCAAGATCACCTCCGTGAAGGTGCCGGCCAAGCCACGCCGGAAAGGGATCAATCCTTTCACCAAGGAAGAGCAGGTTTTTGCAGCAAAACCGGCCAGCATCAAGATCAAGGTGCGACCGTTGAAGGCACTCAAGGACGCCGCGAACTGAGCTTGAGTGGCACCCCTCTCCAGTGGCCACCGTCGCTGGAGAGGAAACATGGCCCAGCGGATCCGGTGACCAACTCCGTCCGACCAGCTCAACTCCCGGCTGATCAGAAGAGGGTTCACCCCCGTTTTCACGGACACTTACGAGAAGGCCGATCGAGGCCATGAGGAGTGTTCATGTCGAAGCGAAGGAAGTTCAGCGCGGAGTTCAAGCGCGGTGCGGTTGAGCAGGCCAGCCAACCGGGTGTCAGCTGCGCCCAGGTGGCGCGGGAGCTGGGGATCCGGGACACCCTGCTGACCCGCTGGAAACGGGAAGCCCAGAGCCAAGGCAAGGTGGCCTTCGGGGGCACCGGGACGCCCCGGGACGAGGAGCTGGCCCGCGTCAAGCGCGAGCTGGCACGGGTGAAGAAGGAACGCGATTTTTTGCGAGAAGCGGCGACGTTCTTTGCCAAGGGATCATCCTGAGGTATCAGGTGATCGAACGTTGCCGCGATGAGTTTCCGGTTCGGCTGATGTGCCGCTGCCTGCGGGTGTCGGCCAGCGGTTATTACGACTGGAGCAAACGCCTTCCCAGTGCCCGAGAGCTCGGCAACCAGCGCTTGCTCGGTCGGATCCGGGAGCTGCACGAGGACAGCCGGGGCACGCTGGGTGCGGGTCGCATGCACGAAGACCTTGTCGATCAAGGCGAGTCAGCCAGCCTGAACCGGGTGGCGCGCCTGATGGCCGCCGATGGCCTGCAGGGCTGGCCGCGACCGAAGCGGCGTGGTCAGCGCGGCCGGCCTGCGCTGACGCCGCCGGGCGTGCGCAACCTGCTCGAGCGGGACTTCACCGCGCTGGAGCCGGAGACCAAGTGGGTCACCGACATCACCGAGATCAAGACCCGGCAGGGCAAGCTGTACCTGTGCATCGTGCTGGACCTGTTCGACCAGCGGGTCGTGGGTTGGTCGATGCATCACCGGCAGGACCGGCAGATGGTGATCCGGGCCGTGCAGATGGCGGTCTGGCAGCGACAGGGCGGCCCCCCGGTGGTCCTGCACTCCGATCGTGGCAGCCAGTTCCGAAGCGGCGACTACCAGCGTTACCTGGCGGCCAACGAGCTGGTGTGTTCGATGAGCGCGGTGGGCCACTGCGGTGACAACGCGGCATGCGAAGGCTTCTTCGGCCTGCTCAAGCGCGAGCGGATCTACCGCATGACGTACCCGACGCTCGATGCCGCACGGACTGATGTGTTCGAATACATCGAGCGGTTCCACAATCCGAGGATGCGGCGCAGGGTCGCCAGGCAAGACCAGAAATTTTCAGCCCTTTTACAACCGTCCGTGATTTCGGGGTAGAACCCCTGTGTGGAAGCAAGACGTACATCTCGTTCGCCTGCTGGACGTATTGGAATGCGCGCTACCGTTGCGCAAGCGATCTCACCTCTCATCTCCTGCCTTGAGCTCTGAAATCCTGCGTCTATCGGAAGGTGTCCTGGATCCGATGATGAAGTTGGTGACCTACGCTGCAGCACACGCTATCGAGTGCGGAGATGAACAGATTACGGTCGGGTTGCTCCAACGCGCACGGGTTGAACCACCCGTCGCGGCTGTTAGACATGTCGCCTCGACCGACGACACGTCCAGACAAGCAGCGTGAGCAAAATGCCACACGAGACTCGATGGTGGATTCAGCCGCCTGGGCCAGATGAATCCCTCCGGTCGGTATTAGGCCGAGCAGCAGCGATGTACGAATGCTCCCCCGACGATCTGTGGGGGTCCTTGAATAAGGATGCAGTGGAAGTCTGCGGTGATGTGGAAGATCCTTCGTGCGCAGCCATGTGCAGGATGGCCCGCGCTTTGGGTGTCGCGCCGAAGGTCTTGAGATCACACTGCTCCCCCGACGCACCTTGGCGCTTGGCGCCTGACGCGGGCGCCAGCTACTGCCCAGAGTGCTGGAACGAAGATATTCGTTCTGGTCGGCCCCGGATGCTGCGCCGTAGTTGGAGGCATGTACTGCGAACGCACTGCCCTATGCATCGCCTCCCACTGCAGCTTGCGCGAGACACCTGGGCAACGGGCTCAGTTCGAACTCATTACCCTTCCTGCACTTTCACCTTAGACGAGCGACAGACTCTGGATTTGATCGAAGACTTCGGTGTGACCCTCGAAAAGAGTCTATATTTTCGGGAGCCTTGGCCTTCAGGTTGGGGCGCTTCGCCAGCGGGCGCTCGATCACTGATAACCTCCGTTAGCTTCAATCTAGGTCGTACCAGGGACTTTGCGCCGAGTCACTGCGTGTATGCGAGAGGCAATCTGTCGGATCTTGTTCACGGCCCGCGGCGAATGCTAGACCCACTTCGACAGCCCGAGTGGGAGGCCTTTCGCGCTCTCGGGAACCCCGCGGTTCGTCGCGCGGCCATCTGGATCGCTGCTTGGGCTCTCATCCCTGATCTGCCAGAGAAATTCTCTCCCGGAAGGTTTCCCAGGCACGTCGTTGTCCTTGACTCGTAATGCTCGATCAAACGCATGCATCTCGGCGGTCCCGAGTGTATCCGGGTGAAAGACTCTCCAGCTCAACAAGAACAATGCGCGGATCGGACGGGTTGACCTGAGCTCGACGCCCGTGGGGCTTGAAGTTGACGCCCGATCGCTGGAAGTCGAGCCTCTAACGGCCGAAGCGCCTCGCACTGCGGGGCAAGATTCCGCACCCTTTACCTCGTCATAGTCTTGGATCTGGCCCCGTAACCGTGTCGCGGGCAACGTCACGCGGAAGCAATCTGCTGGGGGAATCCTTGTAGATCCAATTGGTTACGTGTCGCGTCATCATAAAGGGGCTGCCGACATGTCGCCGGTGTTCCGCCTACTTCCTAACTAGCTGAGCGGCTCTGCACGAACTCCGGAAAGGTCTCCGCCAGCGATGCAGTGTCCGGCAAGATGTAGAACACCCCGCCCCGCTCGAACGTGGGCCGGATGATCCCCTCGTAGAACCCGGGGGCGACGTTGATGCAGCCATGGGTGACGCGGTTGTCGTCCGGCGCCGGTGATGCGAGGCGCTCGGCGCGCCTCTCGGCCGGCACTCCAGTTGCCGTCGGGTGCATGGAGACCGCGGAATCGTAGTCCACCCACAGGACGCGCCCCGCGTCGCTGGACGGGCCGTAAGCCCCCACGAAACGACCGGCGGGCGTGGTGCGATCCCCGCCCGGGATATCGCTAAGCGCGAGGCCGGCGATGCCGGGGGCCGCGTGGTCGCCGACCGCCGAGCCGAAAAGCCCAGGCGCCGCTCCCCGAAGTCGGCCGTCGCCGTCGAACACCAGCACCTGGGCAGCGGCCTTGTCCATGATCGCGAACGGATAGCCTCCGGCATCCCGGGTGGCGATGATCCAACCGGCGAGTTCAGTCACCGTGCGGGACACTTCCTGGCTCGGCGGAAGCTGGTCGACGGCGGCCACCGATTGCTGCTGCACGGCATCTTCGGCGCTGGCTACGCCGACGCTTGCGAAGGCCAGCACCAGCGCCAGCGCGCGATAGGTGATCGAAACCACAGGTCTCATACGCATACGGATGAGGCAGCTCCTTTAGAACCAACGTTGGGCAGAAACAGAAGACCGGTGGTCAGCAAAGGCCACCGGTCTCAGGCTCGAGCCGTTCGTTACAACTCGTGCAGGCAACTAACCGCGCGGCGCGCGACCCGGTGCCCCTTCGATCCGCTGGACGCGGCTTTCCAGTTGATCCAGCCGCTGGTTGGCCTGCTGCGCCGATTGGTTCGCCGATTCGGCGCTCTGCGCTGCGCCCTGAACCCTCGTGTCGAGTTGATCGAGGCGTGAGTTGATCGTTGCAAACTCGTCGTCATAGGTAGCGCAGCTGGCAAGACCCAACGCGACGACCATTGCCACGCCGAACGTACGCGCCGTTGACAGATGTTGCCTGTTCAGAAACATGCCAATTCTCCTTCGACTGGGATATCGGAATATAGCGGCCTTTCCGCCGGAGTCATGATCCACCTTCAGCTGACATTGAAGTACGTATGCGGACTGTGAAGACAGGGCGTAGAGCGCTTCCAGTGCTGCCCGATGCAAGAACCTCAGACAACTGGTGAGGCTCGCAATTCACCGAATACAGGATCAGGCTTGGACACCCGTATCGCGAGCGCTCAGATGCAACCGACTCCAACGCCTTCCGCCCCGAATCGACCCGCATCTATCGAAAATGACGCCGAGATTGAGGTGCGGGTGATCAAGCGGAACTCCGAACCGGATGACCTGGACGTGGTCGAGGAAGCCGGTTAGGAGTCTTTTCCAGCAAGCGATCCTCCGTGCTGGACACCGTAGCCTTCGAAGGTGCCAGTCCGGTAAAGCGCCGGCGACCCTCATTTGCACGCGTTGTAAACCATGTCCCCCAGCCGCTCCAGGTCCTTGTAGGTCAACCGCCGCTTGGCGGTCCTGCGGGCGCGGTCCCGCCTCTCCTTGGCGGCTGCGCACGGGGAGCCGCGGCCGTGCTTGGCATTGATCGCGGTCGTGCCTCCGCCGGCATTCCTGTACCGGCCGGCCAGTTGCCTGAGATAGCGGGAATCGGCGGCTTCCCGTTTGCGCTGCGCCGCCTGTTCGCGACGTTCGGCAGCCGTGAGCGGCTGGATCTCGACCGCCCAGGTCTTGGCTGCCTCCAATCCGTCGGGGCACGGTTCTGACTGATAGCTCGCGACGCCGCTGCCGTCGTCACACTTGTGGATGACTTCCCCTGCGGTCGAGGATCCTGTCCACAGCGTCAACGCCGCGATCACCACCGAAACGCTGTGCAGTCGCCGCATCACATGAATTCCCTTCCATGGAAAGCGACCAGCCTAGGTGGCGGTTGCGAGACGGGCCATCAGAAAAGCCCCCGCTGGATGGTCATTCATCCGCCAGGCGTCCGTTCGCCATGGCAGGGCACCACGCTCCCCTACTCCGCACGCCCATGCGGCGCATCCAGGTCCAGCGCCGGGCCCTTCGGCACGATGCCGTTCGGGTTGATGGTGCCGTGGCTGCGGTAGTAGTGCTCCTTGATGTGCTGCAGGTCCAGCGTCTGGGCGACGCCAGACCACTGGTACAGCTCGCGCGTGTATGCCCACAGGTTCGGGAAGTCCGACAACCGCCGCAGGTTGCACTTGAAGTGGCCGTGGTAGACAGCATCGAAGCGGATCAGGGTCGTAAACAAGCGCCAATCCGCCTCGGTGATGCGGTCGCCCGTCAGGTACCGCTGTCGCGACAGGCGCTCTTCCAGCCCCTCGAGCGACTCGAATAGCGCGGTCACCTCGCGCTCGTAGACGTCCTGCGCGGTGGCGAAGCCGGCCTTGTACACGCCGTTGTTGATGGTGTCGTAGACGTGGCTGTTGGTCTGGTCGATCTGCTCCAGCAATTCGGCGGGCGCATAGTCACCGGGCGTGGCGCCGACGCCATCGAAAGCGGAGTTCAGCATGCGGATGATCTCGGCCGACTCGTTGTTGACGATGGTGTTGCGCTCAAGGTCCCACAGCACCGGTACCGTCACCCTGCCGCTGTAGTCCGGGCGGGCGCGCTGGTAGACCTGATACAGATAGTCGGCGTTGTCCACGGGATCCGGCACCACGCCGGGCGCGGGGTCGAAGGTCCAGCCGTTCTCGGCCATCAGCGGGTTCACCACCGAGACGCTGATCATGTCCTGCAGGCCCTTCAGGGCGCGGAAGATCAGGGTGCGATGGGCCCACGGGCAGGCCAGTGACACATACAGGTGGTAACGGCCGGGCTCCGCGGCGAAGCCACCTTCCCCGCTGGGGCCGGGGCTGCCGTCGGGGGTGATCCAGTTGCGGAGCTGGGCGTCGCTGCGGACGAACTTCCCGCCCGTGCTCTTGGTGTCGTACCACTGATCGACCCATTTGCCGTCTACTAGCAGGCCCATGTTCTCCTCCGCTGGTGTGGTGTGCCCTGCCCCGCTTGTTCAGGAGGTGGGCGCGCCGCCGGTGCCGGCGGCGAACAGATGACCCAGGCGTGCGGCCTTGGTCTCGAGATAGCGCTGGTTGGCCGTGTTGTGGCCGGCCAGGATCGGCTGCCGCTCGATGACCTGCATACCGGCGGCCTGCAGCGCGGACACTTTCGCTGGGTTGTTGGTCATCAGGCGCAGCCGCTGCACGCCGAAGTGCTTCAGCAGCGGGGCGCAGACGGCGTAGTCGCGCATGTCGGCCGGGAATCCGAGCTGTTCGTTGGCTTCGACCGTATCCGCGCCGGCATCCTGCAGCTGGTAGGCGCGGATCTTGTTGGCCAGGCCGACGCCCCGCCCTTCCTGCCGCAGGTAGAGCACGATGCCGCGGCCTTCGGTCGCGATGCGCCGCAGGGCCTCCTCCAGCTGGGCGCCGCAGTCGCAGCGCTGGCTGAAGAGCGCGTCACCGGTCAGGCATTCCGAATGCACCCGGGCCAGCACCGGGGCGCTGTCGTCCAGCTCGCCGAGGGTGATCGCCAGGTGTTCCTTGCCGCTGTCCGGATCAACGAATCCATGCAGCCGGAAGGTGGCCCACGGCGTGGGCAGCTCGCAGGCACCGATGAACTCGGGCAGCCGCGCGGCGCTTTCCAGCGCGTTGGCAATGGGGGCGGTTTGCGACATGACGGCATTATCCGTCGTCGTCGATGCCGGAACAATGACGTTATCCGGGACTTATTGTTGCGCCAGCCGCCCCGCCCTCGGCCTGACCTCGATCATTGACCTTCCATCGGTGGCAAGGCCCACTATCGTGCGCGCCTGCAGACCCGGAACCGAACAATGCGTGACCGATCGCTCCCCAACCCGTCCGTGGACAGTGGCCGCCGCCGCTTCGTCACCGGCCTTGCCGTGGGCGGGATCGCCGGTGGCCTTGGGCTGTGGCGGCTGCCCGCCCGCGCCGCGAGCGGATACGCGACGGGGCCGGAGACGCTGACGGGCACCACGTTCGATCTTTCCATCGGTTCTTCGCCGGTGAATTTCACCGGCTCCACCCGCTCCGCCCTGACGATCAACGGTTCGCTGCCGGGCCCGCTGCTGCGTTGGCGCGAAGGCACGGATGTCACCCTGCGGGTCGCCAACCGGCTGCAGGGCGTCAGCTCCATCCACTGGCATGGCCTGCTGCTGCCGGCCAACATGGATGGCGTGCCGGGGCTGAGCTTCAACGGCATCCAGCCTGGCGAGACCTTTACCTACCGGTTCGATGTCCGTCAGTCGGGCACCTACTGGTACCACAGCCATTCGCTGTTCCAGGAACAGGCCGGGCTGTACGGCGCGATCATCGTCGATCCGGCGCAGCCCCCGCCCTACCGTTACGATCGCGAGCACGTGGTCCTGCTGTCGGACTGGACCGACATGGATCCCGCCGCGCTGTTCCGTCGCATGAAGAAGGTCGCCGAGCACGACAACTTCTACAAGCGCACCGTCGGCGACTTCTTCAACGACGTCGAGCAACATGGGCTCGAGGCCACCATGGCCGACCGCGGCATGTGGGGCCGCATGCGGATGACGCCGACCGACATCTCCGACATCAACGCCCACACCTATACCTACCTGATGAACGGAACGGCGCCGGGTGGCAACTGGACCGGCCTGTTCCGCCCGGGCGAAAAGGTACTGCTCCGTTTCATCAACGCATCGGCGATGACCTACTTCGACGTCCGCATCCCGGGCCTGAGGATGACCGTGGTCGCCGCCGACGGCCAGTACATCCACCCCGTGAGCGTCGACGAGCTCCGCATTGCGGTCGCCGAAACCTTCGACGTACTGGTGGAGCCGGCCGGCGCCGACGCCTTCACGATCTTCGCCCAGGACATGGGCCGTACCGGCTACGCGCGTGGCACCCTCGCGGTCCGCGAAGGGCTGCAGCCCGGCGTGCCAGCGCTGGATCCCCGCCCGATCCTGACCATGGACGACATGGGCCACGGCGGCATGGACCACGCGGCGATGGGCCACGGTAGCGGCGGTGCCGTCGACCATGCCGCCATGGGCCACGACATGGCAGGCATGGACCACGGCAGCGGTGGCATGCAGTCCCATCCACCGAGCGAAACCGGCAACCCGCTGGTCGACATGCAGACGATGTCGCCGGCCCCGAAGCTCGACGACCCGGGCATCGGCCTGCGCGGCAACGGTCGCAAGGTCCTGACCTACGCCGACATGAAGAGCGCATTCCCCGATCCCGACGGGCGCGAGCCGTCACGCACGGTGGAGCTGCACCTGACCGGGCACATGGAGAAGTTCGCCTGGTCGTTCGATGGCATCAAGTTCAACGACGCCGAACCGCTGCGGCTGAACTACGGCGAGCGCATGCGCATCGTGCTGGTCAACGACACCATGATGACCCACCCGATCCACCTGCACGGCATGTGGAGCGATGTAGAAGACGAAGCCGGTGAATTCCACCTGCGCAAGCACACCGTCGACATGCCGCCGGGCACACGGCGCAGCTACCGGGTGCGCGCCGATGCCCTGGGCCGCTGGGCGTACCACTGCCACCTGCTGTACCACATGGAAGCCGGCATGATGCGCGAAGTGCAGGTGGTCGAATGAATCGCCGTCGCTCGCTCCCACTCGTACTACTTCCGGTGATGTGCCTTGGCGCTGCTGGTGCCGTGGTCGCCCAAGAGGACCACTCGCACCATGGACAACACCCGCCGGTCGAGGAGCGCGAGCCCACGCCGACCGCGGAGCAGCCCGTCGAACATACGGCCATGGACCACTCGACCATGGACCATTCCGCCATGGATCACGATCCCGTCGACCACGAGGCGATGGGCCATGCGATGCCGGATGGCCCTGCCCCGGCCGAGCCGATCACTCCGATCCCGCCGCTGACCGATGCCGATCGCGCCGCGGCCTTCCCCGAGCTGCACCATGCGATGCACCACGATTCCGGGATCAACAGCTTCGTGCTGTTCAACCGCCTGGAGGGCTGGGACGCCGACCATGGCAGGGCCTTTGCCTGGGAGGGCCAGGGCTGGATCGGCACCGACGTCAACCGGCTCTGGTTCCGGACCGAGGGTGAGCGGGAAGACTCAGCCACCCACTCGGCCGACCTGGAGCTGCTGTACGGGCGCGGGGTGACAGCCTGGTGGGACGTGGTCGCGGGCGTGCGCCAGGAGTTCCAGCCGGCTGGCCGGACCTGGGCGGCCATCGGCGTGCAGGGTCTTGCACCGTATATGTTCGAGACGCAGGCAACCCTCTACGTGGACGAAGACGGCCGGGTGGAAGCCAACGTGGAAGTCGAGTATGAGCTGCTGCTGACCAACCGCCTGGTCCTGCAGCCGCTGGTCGAGGTGAACTTTGCCGCCCGCGACGATGTCGAACGCGGGGTGGGTGCTGGCCTGTCCACTGCCGAAGCCGGACTGCGGCTGCGATACGAGTTCACCCGCAAGTTCGCTCCCTACGTCGGGCTTGCCCATGAACGCGCTTTCGGAGGCACCGCTGATCTGGGTCGGGCTTCCGGCGAACCCGAAGCCGATACCCGCTGGGTAGTGGGCCTTCGTACCTGGTTTTGAGAATGCCCTGAGAGGACGACCCAATGAAGATGCAACACCTGCTTGCCACCACGCTCTCCCTCGCCGTGCTCGCTGTCCTTCCTGCCTGCGCGAAGGATGCCCCTCCTCCGGCCGCGAATGCGGAGAGTTCCGCGCCCGCCTCGCCCGCGGCGGACGTCAATGCCGGTGCCGATGCGGGCGCCACGAGCGACACCGGCCTGGTACTGCCCACGGTGCTCGTGCACAAGAGCCCGAGCTGCGGCTGCTGCGGGAACTGGGTCACCCACATGCAGGAAGCCGGCTTCCAGGTCGAGGTCCGCAACGTCGACAACGTCAACGAGGTCAAAGAGCGCGTGGGCGTGCCGCTGGGCAAGGGCTCCTGCCACACCGCCGAAGTGGGTGGCTACTTCGTGGAAGGGCATGTACCTGCGGCCGACGTGAAGCGCCTGCTCACCGACGCGCCGGAGGCCAAGGGCCTGGTAGTGCCGGGCATGCCGGCCGGTTCCCCTGGCATGGAGATGCCGGACGGAAGGGTGCAGCCGTACACCGTCGAACTCGTCGCACATGACGGCAGCACCAGCGAGTTTTCACGGCACGGTGAGTAGCCGCTGACATCGGGGAAACACGGGCGGCGCTAGGTTGGGCCGGTGCCGCGGACGCACCGGATCGTCCGCTTCCAGCTACCAGGAGCCCGACATGACACATCACAGCGCCGAACACCGCAGCCCCGAGATGAACGAGTGCATCGACAACTGCACCCGTTGCCACGCGATCTGCCTGGAGACGATCAGCTATTGCCTGTCCAAGGGCGGCAAGCACGCCGAGCCCTCGCATATCGCGTTGATGTCCGTCTGCGCGGACATCTGTGCCACCAGTGCCGATGCGATGCTGCGCGGCGCCGAAGTACACCAGTACACCTGTGGCGCATGTGCGGAGGTTTGCCGCAAGTGCGCCGACCATTGCGCCAGCATGGGCGAGGACGCCGAGATGCAGCGCTGCGCCGACATCTGCCGCCGTTGCGCCGACACTTGCGCGAGAATGGCGGCCTGACATCAGGTACACACACCCATGACCGTGCGTTCAAAAGCCAAGCGTGATGCCAACCGGAAGAAGCAGGACCGCAATGAAGACGGTGGCGGTACGGTCGAAGGGCATGCCGAGCTGCGGGACCCGAGTGGGCAGCTGCTCGGCGGTATTGCCCGGAAAGACGGCGAATGGGTGCTCGGCCTCGATGGCCGGATGGTCGGCGGGTCGGACAGCGCGGCGACCATCCTGTCCATGCTGAAGCGCGCAGCGGCCATGCACGAGCGAGCGGGCAACAAGGTAACCCTGAAGTTCTCCGATGCGTTGCGTGCGGCGGCAGAGGAAGACGCGCGCCTGCAGGGGATGAGCCTGGAGGCGTTCCAGGAGCGCCTGGAGCGGGAGCTGCCGCGCGCGGAGGCGCCGGTCAGCGCGCCCCCTTCCACCCATTGAGCCGATAGCGCCTCAGGCGGCGATCTCCTCGGCCTTGCGCCTAGCGGCGGTGGTCGCGACTTCCGCGGCCTTCTGCGCCTCGAGTGGAACCGTGCCGTCGCAAGCGCCCTTCTCTCCCTGCCGCTGGTTGGGGCACAACGTCTGCATGTAGTCGGCGTCGAAGTTCAAGCGCTCGACCAGGAAATCGACGAACGCGCGGACTTTCGGCGACTGCACGCGGCCGCCCGGGAACAGCGCGTTGAAATCGAGTTTCGGACCGGTCCATCCAGCGAGCACCCGCTGGACGTTGCCGCGCTCGGCATAGGCCTTGATCGTAACGTCACTGGCCAGCATCAGCCCCTCGCCGCACAGCAGCGCACCCTTCAAGGGCCCGGGATCGTTCGCGACCAGCACCGGGTCGACCGGATAGTCCACCTCGCCATTGCCATCGTCGAGCGTCCACGCGTAGTGGCCGTTGCGACGTGACTTGAGCATGGCCAGCGTACGGTGGTGGCGCAGGTCGTCGGGATGAAGTGGCTCCCCGTGTCGCGCGAGATAGGACTGGCTTGCGTACACCTGGGTGCGAAATACCGCAAGTCGTCGCGCCACCAGGTTCGAGTCCGGCAGGTTGCCGATGCGCAGTGCGACATCGAGCTCTTTGTCGATCAGGTCGAGTGACTCGTTGGTCAGTTGCATCTCCACCCGCACTTCCGGGTGGCGGGCGTGGAACTCCCCGAGCAGCGGCGCGATCCAGGTGATGCCGATGTCGTAAGGGGCGGTGAAGCGCAGCCAGCCACGCGGTCCGCTCTGCAGTTGCCCCACCGCGTTCTCGGCTTCATCGAGTTCACGCGCGATGCGCTTGCAGTGTTCGAAGTAGATGTTGCCTGCCTCGGTGACACCGAGCTTGCGCGTGGTCCGGTGCAGCAGTTGCGCGCCCAGTCGCGCTTCCAGGTCCTGGACCTTGCGGCTGACGGTGGTCTTGGGCAGTCGGAGTGACCGGGCGGCGGCGATGAAGCTGCCGTGCTCGACCACCTTCACGAAAATCAGGGTGTCGTTGAGATCGCGGGCCATGGTGCCTCCGTTGTGCGCGCAGTCCATTGACCCGCGTTCGGGACAATTATTCCCCGATCCGATGGCTAATCAAGCAGCCATCGCGGCCATAGGCTGTGTCCTGACCCGACAGGACCACCCGCAGGCCGCCCCATGCCACTCGCTTTCCCCCAGCTGCATGCCCCGACCCCGACAGCCCAAGAGGCCCATGTGTCTGGCGCGAACCCAGCAGCGGCGGGCGTGTCCGGCGACCGGTCCGTCGGGTCGATGGCCGCCATCGCTTTCGGCCGGCACTTGGCCAGATCCTCCTGTCACGGGCTTGACATCCCGTTCACGGGAGAAAAAATCCCGAGGGCGGGACAATGAAGCCGCTCTTCATCGTGCTTGGCGCCACGGGTGGCATCGGCCGTGCCGTGGTCCGCGCCGCACTCGCTGCCGGCTACCCGGTCGCCGCCGTGGCGCGGCGGGAAGACGGCCTGGCTTCGCTACGCACGGAGCATGGACACTCGCCGATCACCCTGGTGCCAGGCTCGGTGGCGACCGATGCCCAGGCATCCGCTCTGGCCGAAGATCTCCGGGCGCTGGACCGGCCCATAGCCGGCATCGTCGCCAGCGTTTGTGGCACGGCAGGGGCGTGCCGCGGCCGCGTGCTCGATCAATCGAGCTCGTTGCTGCAGGGCAAGTTGGAGGCTGACCTGCTTCCGCACCTTGCGGCGGCGCGACACCTGCTGCCCCTCCTGGTGGAAGCAGGCCGCGGCGGCTACCTGATGGTCGGTGGTCCGGGCAGCGAACGGCCGTGGGCCGGCTACGGGCACCGTTCCATCGCCGCCGCCGCACTTCGCATGCTTGCGATGGTGCTGCACGACGAGGCACGTGCGCTCTCGGTCAGGGTGCAACTGCTGACGGTGGATCTTCCCGTCGCGACCGAACACAACCAGGCACACGCGGGCAGCCAGTGGCCGCGCGCACAGACCATCGCCGAGCACGCAGTGGCGCTGGTGACCCGGAGCGGTGCCGACGAAGCCGTCGTGCACTACCCCCGGCAGTCGCCCTCCATCTCCACTTCTTCTTTTGGCCCAGGCAGCGAGCAGCCCCCGGCGGATGCGCGGTGCCAATCCCTCGCCGACATCCGAGCGCTGCTGGGCCGTTTTTCACTTGCAGGATCCAACAAGGACCAACCGTCATGACCTCCCCCCGTCATCCCCGCAATCCCCTCTCCCTCCCCTCTCCGATACCACCTGCGCGGCCCCGGTTCGGGGCGTTGCCGGAGCTCGCCATGGCGGCCGCTGTACTCCTGGCCATCTCGGGCTGCGGTGGCAGCAAGGCCGCGCCCGGCGACGCGATGCCCGCGCCCCAGGTCAGCGTCGCCCAGGTGGTGGAGAAACCCGTGCAGCAGTGGGACGAGTTCAACGGCAGGATCGAAGCGGTCGGTTCGGTGGAGCTCAGGCCCCGCGTGAGCGGCTATGTCGAGCGTGTCGCATTCGAAGAAGGCCAGGAAGTCGCCAAGGGCGATCTCCTGTTCGAGATCGACCCGCGGCCCTACCGCGCCGCGCTGGCCCAGGCCGAAGCCGATCTTGAACGTGCGCGCAGCGAAGCGAAGCTCGCTCGGGCGCAGGACGAACGCGCACGGTCCCTCGTGGAGGCGCGCGCGATCTCCCGCGAAGAGGCCGAGGCGCGTTCGGCGGGGGCCGCACAGGGCACCGCCGCCGTGCGTGCGGCGGAGGCCGCCGTTGCGAGGGCACGACTGGACCTGCAGTTCACCCAGGTACGCGCGCCCATCTCGGGTCGGGCCGGCCGGGCGATGATCACGGCCGGCAACCTTGCCCAGGCGGACACGACGGTGTTGACCAGCGTGGTGTCGCTGGACCCGGTGCATGTGTATTTCGAGGGGGACGAACAGACGTTCCTGAAGTACCAGGCCCTGATGCGCAGCGGCGACCGCGCCGACTCCGGCAACCCGGTACGAATTGGTCTTTCCGGCACCGACGGCTATCCATACGAAGGCGTGGTGGATTTCGTCGACAACCAGGTTGATCCGGCCACCGGCACCATCGGTCTGCGCGCGGTGCTGCCCAACCCGGACCGCTTGTTCACGCCGGGCCTGTTCGCCCGCGTGCAACTGCTCGCGCGCAACGAGAGCGACGCGATGCTCGTGGACGAGAAGGGGATCATGACCGACCAGGACCGGAACTATGTCTACGTCATCGGTCCCGACGACACTGCAGTGCGAAAGGATGTCCGTCTGGGTGACACCGCCGACGGGTTGCGGATCGTCAACGGCCTGGAAAGCGATGACCGCGTCATCGTGCACGGCGTACAGAAGGTGTTCTACCCCGGCATGCAGGTCGATCCGCAGCCGGTGGTGATGGGCGCCCCGCCGGCGCAGCAGGTAGCGGGCAGCGGGGCCGGGGCGGAGCCCTCCTCAGGCTGAAGCCGCCGACCGGGCTGCCGGTCTTTGCAACGGCCGGCAGCGCCTCCGCGCATCAAGCAAGTGCACCACGCCACCTTCCCGCACCGCGGGAGGGAAGGCCCGACTCACGCGGCGTTCGCCGTGCAAGGACTCATCGCCATGGACTTTTCCAGGTTTTTCATTGATCGCCCGATCTTCGCCGCAGTGCTCTCGATCGTGATCTTCGCCGCGGGCGTGATCGCGATCCCGCTGTTGCCGGTCAGCGAGTATCCCGACGTCGTGCCGCCTTCCGTGCAGGTGCGTGCGGTCTACCCCGGCGCCAACCCGAAGGTGATCGCCGAGACGGTCGCCGCTCCGCTCGAGGAGGCGATCAACGGCGTCGAAGACATGATGTACATGAAATCGGTCGCAGGTTCGGACGGCGTGCTGGTCACCACCGTGACCTTCCGCCCCGGCACGGATCCCGACCAGGCCCAGGTACAGGTGCAGAACCGCGTCAGCCAGGCCCAGGCGCGGTTGCCGGAGGACGTGCGCCGGCAAGGCGTGACCACCCAGAAGCAGTCGCCGACGTTGACGATGGTCGTGCACCTGGTCTCCCCGGACGGCCGCTACGACTCCCTCTACATGCGCAACTACGCGACCTTGAAGATCAAGGACGAGATCGCGCGCATCCCCGGCGTTGGCCAAGCCGGCCTGTTCGGCTCGGGTGACTACGCCATGCGCATCTGGCTCGATCCCGACAAGGTTGCCTCGCGCGGCCTGACGGCAGGCGACGTGGTGCAGGCCGTGCGCGAGCAGAACGTGCAGGTGTCCGCCGGACAGTTGGGCGCGGAGCCCACGCCCAACGGCAGCGACTTCCTTGTTTCCATCAACGCACAGGGCCGCCTGCAGACCGAGCGCGAGTTCGGCGACATCGTGATCAAGAGTGGCGGCGATGGCGAGGTGGTGCGCCTCTCGGACGTGGCACGGCTGGAGCTGGGCGCGGGCGACTACACGCTGCGCTCGCAGCTGGACAACAAGGACGCGGTGGCCATACCGATATTCGAATCCCCCGGCGCGAACTCGATCGAACTGTCCAATGCCGTGCGCGAGAAGATGGCCGAACTCTCGACCCGCTTCCCCGAGGGGCTCGAGTACAAGGTCGTCTACGACCCGACGGTGTTCGTGCGCGACTCGATCAAGGCGGTGGTCACCACGCTGCTCGAGGCCGTCCTGCTGGTGGCGCTGGTGGTGATCCTGTTCCTGCAGACCTGGCGGGCATCGATCATTCCGTTGCTGGCCGTCCCGGTGTCGATCGTCGGCACCTTCGCCGCGCTGTACCTGCTGGGCTTCACGATCAATACGCTGACCCTGTTCGGACTGGTGCTCGCGATCGGCATCGTCGTCGACGACGCGATCGTGGTGGTCGAGAACGTCGAGCGGAACATCGAGGAAGGCCTGACCCCGCTGGCTGCCGCGCACCAGGCGATGAAGGAGGTATCCGGGCCGATCATCGCGATTGCCGCTGTGCTGTGCGCGGTGTTCGTACCGATGGCGTTCCTCTCGGGCGTGACCGGCCAGTTCTACAAGCAGTTCGCGGTCACCATTGCGATCTCGACCGTCATCTCGGCGATCAACTCGCTGACCCTCTCCCCCGCCCTGGCCGCCATGCTGCTCAAGCCGCACGGCGCCGCGAAGGATGGACCGACGCGGCTGATCGACCGCCTCTTCGGCTGGGTGTTCCGCCCGTTCAACCGCTTCTTCAATGCCAGTTCCGGGCGTTACCAGACTGCGGTCTCCCGTTCGCTGGGCAAGCGCGGCGCGGTGTTCGGTGTGTACCTGTTGCTGCTGATCGGCGCCGGGATCATGTTCCAGGCGGTGCCCGGCGGCTTCATTCCCACCCAGGACAAGCTGTACCTGATTGGCGGCGCCAAGCTGCCCGAGGGCGCATCGCTGGAGCGTACCAATGAAGTGATCCGCAAGATGAGTACGATCGCCATGGAAACCGAAGGCGTGAGTTCGGCCATCGCCTTCCCGGGCCTGAACGCATTGCAGTTCACCAACACGCCGAACACCGGCACGGTCTTCTTCGGGTTGGAGCCGTTTGGCGACCGTGACCGCAGCGCTGCCGAGATCAATGCCGAGCTCAACCAGAAGCTCGCCGGCATCCAGGAGGGATTCGGCTTCTCGATCATGCCGCCGCCGATCCTCGGGCTCGGCACCGGCTCGGGCTATTCGCTCTTCATCCAGGACCGGGCGGGGCTGGGCTACGGCGCCCTGCAGGACGCGGTCAACGGGTTCTCGGGTGCGGTGTCGCAGACGCCCGGCATGGGCTTCCCCATCAGCACCTACCAGGCCAACGTGCCGCAGCTCGACGTGGACGTCGACCGGTTGAAGGCCAAGGCCCAGGGGGTGTTGATGACCGACCTCTTCGGCACCCTGCAGACCTACCTGGGCTCGTCCTACGTCAACGACTTCAACCGCTTCGGCCGTACCTACCAGGTGATCGCCCAAGCCGACGCCCCGTTCCGGGACAACGCGTCGGACATCGCCAACCTCCGCACGCGCAACGCCAGCGGGGACATGGTCCCGATCGGCAGCATGGTCACGGTGAGCCGTACCTTCGGGCCGGATCCGGTGATCCGCTACAACGGCTATCCCGCCGCCGACCTGATCGGTGAGGCCGACCCGACGGTGCTGTCGTCCGGCGAGGCGATGGCGACGCTGGAAGCGATGGCCCAGGAGGTGCTGCCGGGCGGCATGACTACCGAATGGACCGACCTGAGTTTCCAGCAGGCGACCCAGGGCAACGCCGCACTGGTGGTGTTCCCGCTGGCGGTGATGCTCGCCTTCCTGGTGCTGGCCGCCCTGTACGAAAGCTGGACCCTGCCGCTCGCGGTGATCCTGATCGTGCCGATGACGCTGCTGTCGGCGTTGCTGGGCGTGTGGTTGACCGGCGGCGACAACAACGTGTTCGTACAGGTCGGGCTGGTGGTGCTGATGGGCCTGGCATGCAAGAACGCGATCCTGATCGTCGAGTTCGCCCGTGAACTGGAGATGCAGGGCAAGGGCATCGTCGAAGCCGCGCTGGAGGCCTGTCGCCTGCGCCTGCGCCCGATCGTGATGACTTCGATCGCCTTCATCGCCGGCACGGTGCCGCTGGTGCTGTCTTCCGGTGCCGGGTCGGAGGTCCGCTCCGCTACCGGTATCACCGTCTTCGCCGGAATGCTCGGCGTCACCCTGTTCGGGCTGTTCCTCACACCGGTCTTCTACGTGGCCCTGCGCAAGTTCGTTACCCGACTCGACAGACAGTCCGACAGCGGACTGCAGGAGATCCAACATGCCTGATTACCGCACACGCGCCACCCTCCGCCTCCTGCCGGTGTCGATCCTGGCCCTGGCGCTGGCCGCCTGTACCGTCGGTCCGGACCATGTCCGCCCCACCCTGCCGGTTCCACCGGCGTACTCGGGCGTCGATGGCAGTGCGCAGCCGTCGCCGCAACCGGCCCCGGACGCGGATTTCTGGAACGCCTTCGATGATCCGGTGCTGACCTACCTGGTCGACGAAGCCCTGCTCGCCAACCATGACCTGCGCATCGCCCTGGCACGCTACGACAGCGCCAACGCGCTCCTGCGCGGGGCCCGCTTCGATGCGTTGCCGACGGTGACCGCCAGCGGACAGGCCAGCGATTCGCGGGCAAGCAAGGACCAGTTGCCCGGGGTCGACCGGGCGGCTCGCGATGGCGAGCGATATTCGGCTGGTATCGACGTGGCATGGGAGCTCGACCTGTTCGGCCGCGTGCGCCGGGGCATCGAAGCCAGCCGGCCAACACCGCCGCTGCCGCCGCCGACCTGGGTGCCCTGCAGGTCAGCATCGTGGCCGGTACCGTCCAGAGCTACATGGACCTGCGCGGCCTGCAGGAGCGTTTGCGGGTCGCCCGCGCCAACGCCGACAACCAGCGCGAGACGCTGCGCATCGTGCAGGCGCGCCTGGATGCAGGCAGCGCGACCGACTTCGACCGGTCCCGCGCCAGTGCCCAACTGGAGGCAACGCTTGCCCGGGTGCCGGCGCTGGAGGCGGAAGCGACGGTGCTGATGCACCGGATCGCCGTGCTGACGGGCAAGGCACCCTCCGATCTCCTGACGCAACTGGAGCAGCCGGCGGGCTTGCCGGCGATCCCGGCTGCGGTGGATCCGGGCACGCCGGGCCACCTGCTGCGCCGCCGCCCGGACATCGCCGCGGCCGAGCAGCGCCTGCATGCGGCGACCGCGCGCATCGGTGTCGCGACTGCGGACCTGTTCCCGCGGTTCACCCTCGGCGGCTTGATCGGAAGCCAGGCCATCGATGCAGGTGACCTGTTCGAGCGCGACAGCGAAACCCGGCTGGTGGCGCTGGGCGTCGACTGGTCGTTCCTCGACATCGGACGGGTCAAGGCGCGGATGGCTGCCGCCGATGCGGATGCTTCGGGCGAACTCGCGCGCTACCAGCAGACCGTCCTGCTTGCGCTGGAGGAAACGGAAAATGCGCTGGTGCGCTACCAGCGCTCCCGCGAAGAGGACACCCACCTGAGCCAGGCGGCGCTCGACAGCACCCGCGCCGCCGAGCTCGCACGCATCCGCTACGACGCCGGAGCCACGGGCCTGCTGGAAGTGCTGGACGCCGAACGGGTGCGGCTCCAGGCCCAGGATGCCCTGGCCGCGGTCCGCACCCGGACCGCCAACAATGCGGTGGCGGTCTACAAGACGCTGGCCGGCGGCTGGCCGGACCGCATCCCGCTACGCGAGAACGTCGGAAACGGTTGAGCTGCTCGTTCGATGCCGCGCATGGACCCCATCGTCACGCCGGCCAAGGAACATCGGACCTCCACCCCGGCGGGAGCGTCCCTTGGACACACTGAGCAACGTCGCGCACCAGGCCACGCAGTTCGCCACGCTGCTGCTGGAAATGCTGGGCGTGGCGGTGATCGTGCTGGGTTTCGCCTACTCGCTGTTCCGCACCCTGCGACACCCGGACGGGGAGATCGGGCGCTACCAGCAGCTTCGACAGGACCTGGGCCGGAGCATCCTGCTCGGCCTGGAGTTGCTGGTAGCCGGCGACATCATCCGCACGGTCAGTGTCGAGCCGACCATGGAGGGCGTGCTGGTGTTGGGGATGATTGTCCTGGTCCGCACCTTCCTCAGCATTTCGCTGGAAGTGGAGCTCGAGGGCCGCTGGCCCTGGAAGCGGCACGAAGGCACGCCCGGCGAGCGCGACGCCGGGATCCGCGGCTGACACGCATAAACAAAGAGGGCCGCCTTTCGGCAGCCCTGTTTGCTTGAAGAAGTGGCGTCCCCACGGGGATTCGAACCCCGGTCGCAACCGTGAAAGGGTTGTGTCCTAGGCCTCTAGACGATGGGGACGCAGGGGTCCTTCGCACTTTGGCCGACTGCTTTCACTCAGTCGAGTAACGAAGAACCTTTGAAGTGGTGGAGCCAGGCGGGATCGAACCGCCGACCTCTACAATGCCATTGTAGCGCTCTCCCAGCTGAGCTATGGCCCCACGTGCTGGAAAGTCGACAAGCTTAAGGATGAGTTCCGAAGTCGTCAAGCGGTCTTTTGCAGATCGGGCGGAATTTTTTCGACGGCCGCCAAAGTGTGGATGCCGTGGCCGCGGTCACCCAGGTACTGCAGCCATTTGCCGAGGAAGGTGTTCATCCGCATGCGGTGGTCGATCAGCTCGGCCGCGGGCGGATACATGCCGATCACGTCCTGCCATCGGCGCCCGATATAGCAATGGGTCGCCTCGAGCTGGCGCGCGTCGTGGTACTGGCGCAGGTACGCGGACGGGTCTGGTTCGCCGGTGACCGGATCGGCCATGCTGTAGCTCAGGCGCAGTTCGGTGGTGTAGCGGTGCTGCTCCAGTACGTCCACCCGCAGGTCCAGTCCGTCGCCGACGCTGGACACGTGCCGCCCCTGCTCCATCCGGGCGGTCTGGAAGAGACCCGACAGGCGGTCGTGGTTCTCGGTGTACAGCCCCATGAGCCAGCCGAAGCGGCTCAGGGTCGGGATGTGCATGCGGCGGGTGGTGACGGTGCTCATTCCCCGATGCTACACGGGGGTCGGCCGCCGCGGCAGCCGGTGCGGGCACAGGTCACCGTTTGCCGTACAGCTTGTTCAGAACATCTCGCGGCGGATCCCCAGCGTCGACAGCACCTTGCTCGCGATCTCCTCGATCGATGTATGGGTGGTGCTCTGCGTCGGGATCCGCTCGGCACGGAACAGCGCCTCGGCCTGCGTCACCTCGCGCCGGCAGGTTTCCAGCTGGGCGTAGCGGGAGTTGGGGCGCCGTTCCTGCCGGATTTGCTGCAGGCGCACCGGGTCGATGGTCAGGCCGAACAGCTTGTCCCGGTACTGGCGGAGGCGGGGTGGCAGGCGGTCCTGCTCGAGGTCTTCCTCGGTCAGCGGATAGTTCGCCGCCCGGACGCCGTAGTGCAGCGCCAGGTAGACGCAGGTCGGCGTCTTGCCGGCACGGGATACCGCCACCAGGATCACGTCCGCGTCCGAATAGTCGATAGCGGCCCCGTCGTCGTGCGCCAGCGCGTAGTTCATCGCGTTGATGCGGCGGTGGTAGGTGTCGAAGTCGACGATGGCGTGGGCGCGGCCGACGTGCCGCTGGCGGGATTCATCCAGCTCCCGTTCCAGCGGCTCGATGAAGGGCGCGAACACGTCCAGCATCAGCGCCCCGCTCTCGGCGAGGGTCTCGCTGACGTCGGCATCCATGCATGAATTGATGACGATCGGGCGGGCACTATGGATCTCTGCAGCGGTCCGGATCCGGTTGGCCGCCTCGCGCGCGCGCTCGACGCTGTCCACGAACGAGATGCGCTCACCGATGAACTGGGTGTCGGTGAATTGGGTCAACAAACTGTGCCCGATGGTCTCGGCAGTGATGCCGGTACCGTCGGAAATGTAGAAAACCGGCCGCAACTGCGCCATCCGAACCCCCGCCCTTCTGGTCCAACAACAGGAAAAAGCCCGTCGAATCAATCTTGTAAGCATCCGACGCAGGAGCGATCATAGCGGTTTGGCTGAGACGGCCGTTCCTGCCCGATCCGCCCACCCCCACGGAGACCCTGCTTGAAAGAGAACATCCTCTGGCTGCACGCCCTGCGCCTCGACGACCTGGCCCGCGTGGGCGGCAAGAATTCCTCGCTCGGCGAGATGATCGGCAACCTCGCCAACCTGGGCGTTTCCGTCCCCGGCGGTTTTGCCACCACGGCGGAGGCGTTCAAGGACTTCATCGCCCACAACGATCTGGAAAAGCGCATCTTCGACCGCCTGGCTTCGCTGGACGTGGAGGATGTCGGTGCGCTGACAGCTGCGGGCAAGGAGATCCGGGGCTGGGTGATCGACGCGCCGCTGCAGCCGGAGCTCGACACCGGCATCCGCGAGGCCTACGCCAAGCTGTGCGGCGAGAACGGCGGCGGGGACGTGGCGGTCGCGGTGCGCTCATCGGCCACCGCCGAGGACCTGCCCGATGCCTCCTTCGCCGGCCAGCAGGAAACCTTCCTCAACGTCACCGGTGTCGAGGACGTGCTGGTCAAGGTCAAGGAAGTCTTCGCGAGTCTCTACAACGACCGCGCCATCGCCTATCGCGTCCACCACGGTTTCAAGCACGAGGATGTGTTCCTGTCGGCCGGCGTGCAGTTGATGGTGCGCTCCGACGTGGGTGCCTCCGGCGTACTCTTCACCCTCGATACCGAGTCCGGCTTCCGCGACGTGGTGTTCATCACCTCCAGCTACGGCCTGGGCGAGATGGTCGTGCAGGGCGCGGTTAACCCGGACGAATTCTACGTCTACAAGCCGACGCTGGCCCAGGGCAAGAACGCGATCCTGCGTCGCTCGCTGGGCGCCAAGCAGCTGCGCATGGTGTATTCCGACCAGCCCGGCGAGCGGGTGCGCACCGAGGACACGCCATCCGAACTGCGCAATGCCTTCTCGGTGTCCGACGAGGACGTGCACGAGCTGGCGCGCCAGGCGCTCACCATCGAGAAGCACTACGGCCGCCCGATGGACATCGAGTGGGCGAAGGACGGCGTCAGCGGCAAGCTCTTCATCGTGCAGGCGCGCCCGGAAACGGTGAAGTCGCGCTCGCACGCCACCCAGATCGAGCGCTTCCAGCTTGGCGAGCGTGGACCGGTGGTCTGCGAAGGCCGCGCCATCGGCCAGAAGATCGGCAGCGGCGTGGCCCGGGTGGTGCGCTCGCTCGATGACATGAGCCGTGTGCAGCCCGGCGACGTGCTGGTCGCCGACATGACCGATCCCGACTGGGAGCCGGTGATGAAGCGCTCGGCCGCCATCGTCACCAACCGCGGCGGCCGGACCTGCCACGCCGCGATCATCGCCCGCGAGCTGGGCGTCCCGGCCGTGGTCGGCACCGGCAACGGGCTGGACACGATCAAGGACGGCCAGACCGTGACCGTGAGTTGCGCCGAGGGCGATACCGGCTTCATCTACGAGGGTGCCCTGCCCTTCGAGCGCCACGTGGCGGACCTGCAGGACATGCCGCCTGCGCCGCTGAAGGTGATGATGAACGTGGCCAACCCGGACCGCGCCTTCGACTTCGCGATGCTGCCCAACGCAGGCGTCGGCCTGGCGCGCCTGGAGATGATCATCGCCAGCCACATCGGCGTGCACCCCAGGGCCCTGCTGGAGTACGACCAGCAGGATCCGGAAACGAAGAAGAAGATCGACGAGCGCATCGCCGGCTACAGCAGCCCCGTGGATTTCTACGTGGATCGCCTGGCCGAAGGCATCGCGACGATCACCGCTTCGGTTGCACCGAATCCGGTCATCGTGCGCCTCTCGGACTTCAAGTCCAACGAGTACGCCAACCTCATCGGCGGCTCGCGCTACGAGCCGCATGAAGAGAACCCGATGATCGGCTTCCGCGGCGCCAGCCGCTATGTCGACCCAAGCTTCTCGGAGGCCTTCGCGCTGGAATGCCGCGCCGTGCTGAAGGTGCGCGAGCAGATGGGGCTGACCAACTGCTGGGTGATGATTCCCTTCGTCCGCACCCTCGACGAGGGTCGCAAGGTGGTCGAAGTGCTGCGCCAGAACGGCCTCGAGCAAGGCAAGGACGGGCTGAAGATCATCATGATGTGCGAGGTGCCGTCCAACGCCCTGCTGGCGGAGGAGTTCCTGGAGATCTTCGATGGCTTCTCGATCGGCTCCAATGACCTGACCCAGCTCACCCTGGGCCTGGACCGCGACTCCAGCATCGTCGCCCACCTGTTCGACGAGCGCGATCCGGCCGTCAAGAAGCTGCTGTCGATGGCCATCCAGACGGCAAGGGCCAAGGGCAAATACGTCGGCATCTGCGGCCAGGGCCCCAGCGACCATCCGGACCTGGCGCAGTGGCTGATGGAACAGGGCATCGAGTCGGTGTCGCTGAACCCGGATACCGTCGTGGACACCTGGTTGCGGTTGGCCAAAGCCAAGGCGAAGGGCTGAGCGGCGAACACAACCTGCTGACATCGCGGCTGCAAAAGTAGCCGCGCACCGACGCCCCGCCCGTGCGGGGCGTTGCATTTGACGATGTGGAGGACCGATGGAAGCGACCAGCTGGATTGCAATGGCGAAAGCCGGTGAATGGACCGAAGCGCTGACTGCCCTCGGGCTGCGGCTCGGCCTGGCACTGCTGCTGTTCCTGGTCGGTCGCTACGTGATCGGTTGGATACTCAAGCTGGTCGACCGCGCGATGAGCCGCTCCGGCATCGAAACCACCGCGTCGCAGTTCCTGCGCAAGGTCGCCTACGTGATCCTGCTGGTCGTGCTCATTCTTGCCGCGCTGCAGGTGATCGGGGTCCCGATGACCTCAATGTTCGCCGTGCTGGGTGCCGCCGGCCTTGCCATCGGCCTCGCGCTGAAGGATTCGCTGTCGAATATCGCATCGGGCGTGATGCTGGTGACGCTCAAGCCTTTCCGGGTCGGCAACGTGGTGACCATCAACGGCCAGACCGGCGTGGTGGAGGATGTCAGCATCTTCCAGACCCGGCTGCGCGGCGCCGACAACCAGACCATCGTGCTGCCCAACAGCCTGGTCACCACCGATTCGATCATCAACCTGACGCCGGACGTGATGCGCCGGGTCGAGCTGGTGATCGGCATCAGCTACAACGCGGACATCGACCAGGCCCGGGAGATCGCCCTCGGCCTGATGCATGCGGACGAGCGCGTGCTGTCCGAGCCCGAGCCGACGGTGCTGGTCTACGCCCTGGCGGACAACTCGGTGAACCTCGGCATCCGCTGCCATGCCGCCAACGCGGACTGGTTCATGACCAAGTGCGAATTGACCGAGCGCATCAAGAAGGCTTTCGACGCCGCTGGTATCGGCATCCCCTTCCCGCAGCGTGACGTGCACATGTACCACCACACCGTGGATGGCAGCGTGGTCGACCCGCGCCTGCTGGCAGCGCCCGCGGACGCCAACCCCGAAGGGCGTGGCTAGGAGGCCGTCGGCGGCTGCAGGCCGCTCAGGTCACCCATGAAGTAGCGGTAGTGCCGCAGCTCGGCGATGGAGTCCTGCACGTCGCTCAGCGCGGTGTGCCTGGCCTCTTTCCCGACACCGGCCAGGATCTGCGGTGCCCAGCGGCGCGCCAGTTCCTTCAGCGTGCTGACGTCGAGGTTGCGGTAGTGGAAGTGCTTCTCGAGCGCCGGCATCTGCCGGTGCAGGAAGCGCCGGTCCTGGCAGATCGAGTTGCCGCACATCGGCGAGGCGTTGGCCGGCACCCACTTGGCAAGGAACGCCAGCGTGCGCTCCTCCGCCTCCTGCATGGTCACTCCCTGCTCCAGGACGCGCTGCCATAACCCGGACTTGCGATGCTGGTTCCGGTTCCAGTCGTCCATCGCCTCCAGCCGGGTGAGCGGGTGGCGAATGGCGAGCTCCGGCCCCTCGGCCAGCACCTCGAGGTTGGCGTCGGTGACGATCGTCGCGATCTCGAGGATCGAGTCGTTGTCGGTATCCAGCCCGGTCATCTCCAGATCGATCCAGATCAACCGCTGTTCGTTCCCTGTCGTAGTGCCCATGGGTCGCCGTCTGGTGCAAGGGGAGGCATGATATCCCACCACACCCAGCGCGCGGTCCGTTCATGCTTCCGTTCCAGAGTCACTATGCCGTGCTGAGCGCGATGCTCGCACCGGCGTTCTTCCTGACGGCGACCGCGTCGCTGCTGCTGTCGGCCAACAACCGCCTCGCCCGGGTCGTGGACCGCCTGCGCCAGATGATGCGCGACATGGAGCAGGCGGCCAACGAGGACGAGCGGGGCTGGCTGGACCACTGCATCGCGAGGCAGCGCAGGCGCACCGGCCTGATCCTGCGCGCCAGCCAGATGCTCTACATTGCGGTGAGCTGCTTTGTCGGCACCAGCCTGGCGGTGGCGCTGGACGCGTTTGTCCACTACCGCGTGGGGATGCTGCCCACGTCGTTCGCGGTACTCGGCGTGCTGGCGCTGTTCGTCGCCAGCCTGGTGCTCTCCCGCGAGTCGACGATCGCCGTGTCGATCCTCAATGAGGAAATGGATCGCAGCCACACCCGCGCGCAATCCAGCCAGCGGAACTTCCCGGGAAGCTAGAGGAGCGGCCGGCCGCGCTTGCGCCGGAAGTAGTTGCTGAGCGCGATCCCGGCCTGTTCCGCAAGCACCCCGCCCTGCACCGCCACCCGGTGGTTGTGGCGCGGGTCGGCCAGCAGGTCGAAAACGCTGCCGGCGGCACCCGTCTTCGGGTCGAACGCGCCGAAGACGACCCGGTCGATTCGTGCATGCACCATGGCCATTGCGCACATCGCGCAGGGCTCCAGCGTGATGTAGAGCGTGGTACCGACCAGGCGGTGGTTGCCCAGCCGGAAGCCGGCCTGCCGCATGGCCACGATCTCCGCGTGGGCGGTCGGGTCATGCTCGGTGATGTTGCGGTTCCAGCCTTCCCCCAGGAGCTCGCCGCTGGCCGAGACCACCACCGCCCCGACCGGGATCTCGTCGTCTTCGCGCTCCGCACGGGCTGCGAGCGCCAACGCGTGCCTCATCCAGCGCTGGTCGTCGACCTCGATGGTGGCGGGCGTGGATTCCGGCGTAGACACGGTCGACGATGTCCTGTGGGCGCCAGCGGGTGCGGCGGGCGCGCCATGTTATCAGTGCATCTTCAGGCGGGGCTCGGTGGAGCGCCCCAGCTGGTCGGACAGCACCAGCAGCCCCGTACGCAGGAACCCGTGCAGGGCCAACTGGTGTTGGCGGTACAGCGAAGCGTAGAACATCCGTGCCAACCACCCCTCGAGCTTGACGTCGCTGCCGAGGTTGCCCATCAGGTTGCCGACGGCGCTGTAGCTCGACAACGAGACCAGCGATCCATGGTCGCGATAGGTGAAACGGGGCAGCTCCCCACCCTGTATCCGCGCCTTCATCGAACGCACCAGCATGCTTGCCTGCTGGTGCGCCGCCTGCGCGCGAGGGGGCACTGTCTTGTCGCCCTCCTCTCCCAACGGGCAGGCCGCGCAGTCACCCATTGCGAAGATGTCGGGATCCCGGGTGGTCTGCAGTGTGCGCTCCACCACCAGTTGCCCTTTCCCGTTACTTTCCAGTCCGTCGAGGTCCTTGAGCAACGCTGGCGCACGGATGCCGGCGGCCCAGACCTTGAGCGCGGCGGGGACGAAATCACCGTCCTTGATCTGCAATCCGTCTGCCCGCACCTCCTCGACCGTTGAACCGGTCCTCACATCCACCCCCAGCCGCACCAGCTTGTCGTGCGCCGCCCGTGCCACCCGCTCCGGAAGCGGCGGCAGGATGCGCGGACCGGCCTCGACCAGGCTGATGCGCATGTTCTCCGGACGGATCTCATCGAGGCCATAGGCGGCCATCTCGCTGGCGGCGTGGCGCAACTCCGCGGCCAGTTCAACGCCGGTGGCACCCGCCCCGACGATTGCGACGCCCACCATGCCGTCGCGCTGCCCGTCATCGCAGGCATGTGCACGGAGGTAACGGCCAAGCAACTGCCGGTGAAAGCCTTCGGCCTGCTCCCGGTCGTCAAGGAAAGTACAGTGCTCGGCGGTCCCCGGGGTTCCGAAGTCGTTGGTTTCGCTGCCGATCGCGATCACCAGCGTGTCGTATGACAGCGCGCGCGCCGGCACCAGTTCGCGGCCCTCCTCGTCGAGCGCCGGTCCAAGCAACAGTCGCTTGCCCTTGCGATCGAGCCCGCACATCCGCCCCAGCTGGAAGGAAAAACCGTTCCGCTTCCCCTGGTCGAGGTAGTTGAGGTCATTCTCGGAAGAGTCGAGCGAGCCAGCTGCCACTTCATGCAGCAGCGGCTTCCATACGTGGGTCAGGTGCAGGTCGACGAGCGTGACCTCTGCCCGCCCCTGCTTGCCCAGGCTGCGGCCGAGACGCGTGGCCAGTTCTACTCCGCCCGCGCCCCCGCCGACGATGACGATGCGATGGCCCATGCGTTTTTCCGGTTGGATTCGCGCATAGCAGAACGCATGGGGCGCGACGGTGCCGTCATGGCCGCCGGGTCATCGGGCAGCCGTCATTCCCATTCGATCGTTGCCGGTGGCTTGCCGCTGATGTCGTAGACGACGCGGGAGACGCCGCGAAGCTCATTGATGATGCGGTTCGACACCTTGCCGAGGAACTCGTACGGCAGGTGCGCCCAGTGTGCGGTCATGAAATCGATGGTCTCCACCGCACGCAGCGCGATCACCCATTCGTAGGCGCGGGCATCACCGACGACGCCGACCGAACGCACCGGGAGGAACACCGCGAACGCCTGGCTCGTCCGGTCGTACAAGCCTGCCTTGCGCAGCTCGTCGATGAAGATGTGGTCCGCCTTGCCAAGCAGCTCGGCGTATTCGCGCTTCACCTCGCCCAGGATGCGTACACCGAGGCCCGGGCCGGGGAACGGGTGGCGGTAGACCATGGTCTCCGGCAGGCCCAGCTCCACGCCCAGTCGCCGCACTTCGTCCTTGAACAGCTCACGCAGCGGCTCGACCAGCCCCATCTTCATGTGCTCGGGAAGCCCGCCGACGTTGTGGTGGCTCTTGATGACGTGGGCCTTGCCGGTCTTGCTGCCTGCAGATTCGATCACGTCGGGATAGATGGTGCCCTGCGCCAGCCACTTCGCATTGGCGCACTTGCCGGCCTCCTCGTCGAAGATCTCGACGAACAGGTTGCCGATGATCTTGCGCTTCTTCTCGGGGTCGCTGACGCCCTCCAGCGCCTTGAAGTAGCGGTCGGCGGCATCGACGCGCACGACCTTGACGCCCATGTGTTCGGCGAACATTGCCATCACCTGGTCGCCTTCCTTCCAGCGCAGCAGGCCGGTGTCCACGAACACGCAGGTGAGCTGGTCACCGATGGCCTTGTGCAGGAGCGCGGCCACTACGGAAGAATCCACGCCGCCGGACAGGCCGAGGATGACCTCGTCGCTGCCGACCTGCTCGCGCACGCGGGCGATCTGGTCCTCGATGATGTGGGCGGCGGTCCAGAGCGTCTGGCAGCCGCAGATCTCGGTCACGAACCGGCGCAGCAGGGTCTGCCCCTGCAAGGTGTGGGTGACCTCCGGGTGGAACTGCACGCCGTACCAGCGCTTGTCCTCGTTGGCCATGGCGGCCACGGGAATGCGGTCGGTCCTTGCGGTCACGGTAAAGCCGGGGGGCGCGGTGGCGACGTGGTCACCGTGGCTCATCCAGACATTCAGGCGCGGCTCGCCGCCGTGGTCGCTCAAACCGCCCAGCAGCGCGTCATGCGCGACCAGCTCGACCTCGGCGTGGCCGAATTCGCGGGCGTCGGCGGCCTCGGTGGAACCACCCAGTTGGGCGGCCAGCGTCTGCATGCCGTAGCAGATGCCGAGGATAGGCAGGCCGGCATCGAAGACTTCCTGCGGGGCCCGCGGTGCGCCCTCGAGCGTGGTCGATTCGGGGCCGCCGGACAGGATGATGCCGCGGGCCCCATAACGGGCGATTTCCGCCGGATCGTGGTCCCAGGCCCAGACCTCGCAGTAGACGCCGATCTCGCGGATGCGGCGGGCGATCAGCTGGGTGTACTGCGCCCCGAAGTCGAGGATCAGGATCTTGTCGCTGTGGATGTCGGTCATGTCGGCCGGGCTCATCAACCTGCCTGGTAGTTCGGGGGTTGCTTGGTGATCTGTACGTCGTGCACGTGGCTCTCGCGCGAGCCCGCGTTGGTGATGCGCACGAACTGCGGCTTGCTGCGCATGTCCTCGATGGTCGGGCAGCCCACGTAACCCATCGTGGCCCGGAGTCCGCCCATCAGCTGGTGGACCACGTTGCGCAGCGGGCCGCGGTACGGCACCCGCCCTTCGATGCCCTCGGGCACCAGCTTGTCGGCGTCGCTGGAATCCTGGAAGTAGCGATCCTTCGACCCCTGCTCCATCGCGCCCAGGCTGCCCATGCCGCGGTAGCTCTTGTAGCTGCGGCCCTGGAAAAGCTCGGTCTCGCCCGGAGACTCTTCGGTGCCGGCGAACAGGCCGCCGACCATGACCGTCGATGCACCCGCGGCAAGTGCCTTGCCGATGTCGCCGGAATAGCGGATGCCGCCATCGGCGATCAGCGGGATGCGGTCCTGCAGTGCCTCGGCGACCATGTCGATGGCGGTGATCTGCGGCACGCCGACGCCCGCGACCACGCGGGTGGTGCAGATGGAGCCCGGGCCGATGCCAACCTTGACCGCATCGGCGCCACTGTCCATCAGCGCCAGTGCGGCATCGCCGGTGACGATGTTGCCGCCCACCACCTGCAACTGCGGAAAGTGCTTCTTCACCCAGGCGACCCGCTCGAGCACGCCTTGCGAGTGCCCATGCGCGGTGTCCACCACGACCACGTCGACACCGGCCGCGGCCAGCGCCTCGATGCGCGATTCCGTATCTCCACCCACCCCCACTGCGGCGCCCACCAGCAAGCGCTCGCTGCTGTCGTAGGCGGCGTTGGGGTTGTCGGATTTCTTCTGGATGTCCTTCACGGTGATCAGGCCGCGCAGCTCGAAGGCGTCGTTGACCACCAGCACCTTCTCGATCCGGTGCTTGTGCAGCAGGCCCAGCACCTCCTCGTCGGAGGCGCCCTCCTTCACCGTCACCAGCCGGTCCTTCTTGGTCATGATGTGGCGGACCGGATCATCGAGCTTCTTCTCGAAGCGCATGTCGCGGCTGGTGACGATGCCGACCAGCTGACCGCCATCGACCACCGGGACCCCGGAGATGTTGCGCTCGCGCGTGAGCTTGATGACCTCGGCGATGCTGGCATCGGGGCCCACGGTGAAGGGCGAGCGGATGACGCCGGCTTCGAACGTCTTGACCTGGGCGACGTGGGAGGCCTGCTGCGCCACGCTCATGTTCTTGTGGATGACGCTGATGCCGCCCAGTTGGGCCAGTGCGATCGCGAGACGGGCCTCGCTGACGGTATCCATGGCCGCCGACAGGATCGGCAGGCGGATCGACAGGTCGCGGGTGACCCTGGTGGTGAGCGAGACGTCCTTGGGCAGGACGGTGGAGTGCGCCGGAACGAGCGAAACGTCGTCGTAGGTAAGTGCTTCAGCCTGGATGCGCAGCATGGGGCGGGCCCGGGAGAGGTGAAGCGCGCCATTGTACCGCGTTCGGCCCCGGCGACGCGCGTGGCGCGTGCTGTTGTAGGAGCGGCTTCAGCCGCGATCGCCGTGTTTCGCGCCCGTACAACCCAGGGCCCTTCGGAACCCATCGCGGCTGAAGCCGCTCCTACAGGGGCGCCGCGTTGCCTTCGGCGGCTTCCGCGGCTTCCAGAGTGTTCTGCATCAGGGTGGCCACCGTCATCGGGCCCACGCCGCCGGGGACCGGGGTGATCCAGCTGGCACGTTTGGCGGCCTCTTCGAAGCCGACGTCGCCGCACAGCCGCCCGTCCTCCAGGCGGTTGATACCCACATCGATCACCACGGCGCCGGGTTTCACCCACTCGCCGGGGATCATGCGCGGTCGCCCGACCGCCACCACCAGGATGTCGGCGCCGCGCACGGCGGCTTCCAGCACCTCGGGCGGGGTGAACTTGTGGCAGCAGGTGGTGGTGCAGCCGGCGATGAGGAGCTCCAGCGCCATGGGCCGGCCCACGTGGTTGGACACGCCGACGACGGTGGCGCTCTGCCCCCGCACGGGACGGTCGGTGTATCCCAGCAGCGTGGTGATGCCGCGCGGGGTGCACGGCCGCAGGCCGAACTGGCGCAGCGCCAGGTGCCCGACGTTTTCGGGGTGGAAGCCGTCGACGTCCTTGGCAGGGGAAATGCGGTGGATCAGGGCGGTGGCGTCGCGACGGTCGGGCAGCGGCAGTTGCACCAGGATGCCGTGCACGGTCGGGTCCGCGTTCAGCCGATCGATCAGCGACAGCAGCTCCTCGTCGCCAGTGTCGGCGGGCAGGTCGAAGTCGATGGCACGGATCCCGACCTTTTCAGCGGCGCGGCGCTTGTTGCGCACATAGACGGCCGAGGCCGGGTCGGAGCCGACCAGCACCACCGCCAGGCCGGGAGGCGCCTTGCCCGAGGCGACCCTCGCATCCACCCTTGCCTTCAGGTTCCCGAGCAGGTCCTCGGCGATCCGCTTGCCATCGAGTATCCGGGCACCAGCGGTGGAGTCCGGGAGAGCCGTCGGTGGTGCCGTCATGCGTGTCCTGCAGGCCTGCGCTAGAGTCGGGCCGGACATTATCGCCCATTCGGATGCCATGCTGCCGATGACCGAGCGCCCTGCCCTTCGCGGTGTCGCATCGCTCCACTTGTGGAGCTCCCGCTGATGGGCTGGAAAGGGTGGCTGGCAGTGGTCGCGGTAGCTGTGATCCTGTACCTGGCCCTCGCTGCACTGATGTTCACCCAACAGCGCAGCATGGTCTATTACCCGCAGTTCACTCGCAGCGACCGGGCCGGTACCGACTTCGGCCTGCAACGCGGCGGTGTCGAATTGCGTGGTTGGGTGGTGAATCCTTCCGCGCCGGCGCCGATCCTCTACTTCGGTGGCAACGCCGAGCGTATCGAGGCGAACCGCGGTGACTTCGCTCGCTGGTTCCCGCATCGCAGCGTCTACCTGCTGGCCTACCGGGGCTACGGCGCAAGCGGCGGAGAGCCGACGCAGGAGGCACTCACCGGTGACGCGCTGGCCCTGTACGACCATGTGGCCGAGCTCCACCCCGGGGAGCCGGTATCGGTGGTCGGACGAAGCCTCGGCAGCGGCGTCGCCGCCCACGTCGCGGCGCATCGGGAGGTCGACCGCCTGGTTCTCGTGACCCCGTTCGACAGCTTGGCCGCCGTTGCGCAGGGCCACTACCCGTGGCTGCCGGTCCGCTGGTTGATGACCGAAAGGTACGACTCCATCGAAGCACTGGCGAGGCACGGAGGACCGGTGCTGGTACTGGCGGCCGGTCGTGACGTGGTTGTCCCGCCGGAGCGCACGCAGGCACTCGTCGAGGGTCTGGCGGTCACGCCGGAGGTGGCCGATTTCCCGGCGGCGGACCACAACGATATCCATCTCCAGCCCGGCTACGGGGAGGCGCTGTCACGGTTCCTGCGGTAACCCCATGCCTCAGCGACCGGAGCAGAAAGCCTCGTAGTCGATGTACCCGGGAAATGCCCGTCCCGGCGCACACACCGGGCACTCCGGGTCCGGCTCCAGGCGCATTTCGCGGAAACGCATCGACAGCGCGTCCAGGTGCATCAGGCGGCCGGTCAACGGCTCACCGATGCCCAGCAGCAGCTTGACCACCTCGGTCGCCTGGATCATGCCGATGATCCCTGGAAGTACCCCGAGCACGCCGGCCTCGCTGCAGTTGGGGGCGGCCTCGGGCGGCGGTGGCTCGGGGAACAGGCAGCGGTAGCAGGGGGACACGCCGCGATGGCGGCCGGCATCGAAGACGCTCGCGTGCCCTTCGAAACGGTGCACCGCCCCGTGCACCAGCGGCTTGCGCAGCTTGATGCAGGCATCGTTGAGCAGGTAGCGCACGGCGAAGTTGTCGGCACCGTCCAGCACCAGGTCCGCGTCCTCAAGGAGGTCCTCCACGTTGGTGCTGGTCAAACGTTCGTTGCGGGTTTCGATGGCGACCGACGGGTTGAGCGCAGACAGCGCCTGCCGGGCCGAGTCGACCTTGGCACGGCCGATCCGCTCTTCGGTATGCAGGATCTGGCGCTGCAGGTTGCTGCGATCGACGATGTCGTCGTCGACCAGCACCAGGGTCCCCACCCCTGCCGCCGCAAGATAGAACAGCGCCGGCGAGCCGAGACCACCGGCGCCCACCACGACCACCCGCGCCGCCTGCAGCTTGCGCTGGCCGGCCTCTCCCACTTCCGGCAGGCGCAGGTGGCGCGAATAGCGCTCGAGGAAGTCATGGTCGCCCGCGGGCCGGACCAGCGGCAGCGCCTCTCCTCGCCAGCGGCGCGTACCGCCCTGGACCGATGCCACCCGGCGATAGCCCGCATCCATCAGCGCCTGCGCGCACTGCTGCGAGCGCGCACCGGTCTCACAGATGAGGAGGACGTCCGCGTCGGGTTCGGGCAGTGCGTCGGTGGGAGCGGCCTGGAGCCGGGACTGGGGAACCCCGAACGCGCCCTCCGCCATGCCGGACGCCTGCTCGTGGGCCTCGCGTACGTCGACCAGCACCGCACCCGCGCGTTGCCGGCGCCGGGCTTCGGCAGGCTCGATGATCTCTATGTCCATCGGTGCATTATCCGCCCAACCGCGGGGCCGGAGTTACAGGGGCAGGACTTCCACCATCGATCCGGCGGGTAGCTCCTGCGCGCCTTCGGGGACCACGAGAAGCGCATCGGCATCGGCCGCCGCGCGCAGGCGGTGGGACCCGGTGGCGGTGGAAGGCTCCACCTCCATGCCGACCTCGCCGTGCCCCAACCGGCCGCGGATGAACTCGAGGCGGTCGTGTGGCTTGCGGACGGGCGACGTCAATCGGGCCACCCAGCGTCGCCGCGGCTCGGTCCTCCCCTGCATCGCATCGGCGAGTGTACGGCCCAGGGTGAGCCACGTGGCCAGCACCGACACCGGGTTGCCCGGAAGTGCCAGCACCCTCGCCTGGTCCAGGCTGGCAAACAGCACCGGCATGCCGGGCTTCATCCGCACCTTCCAGAAGTGGATGTTGCCGAACTCCGCCAGGACCGCCGGGATGTGGTCCTTCTCACCGATGGAGACTGCGCCGCAGGTCACGATGAGGTCGAAGGCGCAACCGGCATCGCGCAGCGCGATCGATATCCGCTCGGGATCATCGGGCAGAATCGGCCAGGCCGTGGGCTCCAGCCCTTCCGCGCGGAGCAGGCCCATCAACAGCTCGCGATTGCTGTCGTGGATCTGCCCCGGCTCCAAGGGCAGCCCGGGTTCCACCAGCTCGTCGCCGCAGGTGAAGACGGCAACCGTAGGCCGGCGCGAGACCATCAGCGAATCGATGCCGAGAGCTGCAGCCAATGCCACCCGCGCCGGTGTCAGCACGTCTCCGCGGCCGAACACCCGGGTGCCTGCCTCGACATCCTCGCCTGCATGCCGGACGTGGGCGCCCCGCGTCGTCACCTCCACCCGCACGCCGGTGCCTTCGATGCCCGCGTGTTCCTTCATGACGACCGTGTCGGCACCCACTGGCAAGGGGGCGCCGGTGGTGATGCGGACGCAATGCCCCGGGGGCAGCGCCAACCCGAGGTGGGGGCCGGCGAACTGCTCGCCTGCCAGCGTCAACAGCGTGTCGCCGGGACCGAGGTCGGAATGCCGCAGGGCAAAACCGTCCATGGCGCTGTTGGCGAATCCCGGCAACGGCCGGGGTGCCAGAACTTCTTCGGCGAGAATCCGCCCATGGCATCGTGATAGTGCGAGCGTCTCGGGCGCCAGCGGGCTGACGCCCACCTCCTCCTGGATCAGCCTGCGGGCGGCCGCGAACGGGATTTCCGTGGCTGTCATGCCCAGACCCCCGCGATGGCCGGCTCCAGATTCACTTGCCGCGCTTGACGTGCCTGATCAGCCGCCGCTTCTTGGCGATCTGCTTGTCGCTCAGGACGTTCTTCTTGCCTTCGTAGGGGTTGCTGCCTTCCTTGAAGATGAAGCGCACCGGCGTCCCGACCAGCTTGAACCGCTTCCGGAAGAAGTTCTCCAGGTAGCGCTTGTAGGAGTCGCTGAGCGTCCGCAGGCGATTGCCGTGCACCGCGAAGGTGGGCGGGTTGCTTCCGATCGGGTGAGCGAACCGCAGCTTCGCCACGTGCCCGCGCACCACCGGGGGTGGATTTGCTTCGTAGGCGATCTCGATCGCCCGGGTCACTTCGCTGGTGCTGAACTCGTGGGTTGCCGACGCGTGGGCACGATGCACGGCGGCGAACAGCTCGCGCAGGCCGGAACCATGCTTCGCACTGATGCGCACGGCCTCCGCCCAGTCCACGAAGCCGAGCTTCCTGGCCAGAAGTGACTCGGCCTGCTGGCGCTGGTAGTCCGTCAGCCCGTCCCACTTGTTGACCGCGACCACCAGTGCGCGGCCGGCGTCGAGGGCATACCCCAGCACGCTGGCATCCTGGTCGGTCACGCCCTCGCCGGCATCGAGCATCACCACGGCGACCTGGCATTGCTCGATCGCATGCAGGGTCTTGATGATCGAGAACTTCTCGACGGCCTCGTCGACCCTCGACTTGCGCCGCAGGCCGGCGGTGTCGATCAACCGGTACAGGCGGCCATCGCGCTCCATGTCGATCGCCACCGAGTCGCGCGTGGTGCCAGGGACATCGGAGGCGATCATGCGCTCCTCCCCCAGCAGCCGGTTGACCAGTGTGGACTTGCCGACATTGGGACGGCCGATGAAGGCCACCCGGATGCGGGCAGGGTCGTTATCGAGCTCCTCCGAGGTGCCAACCTCCGGCAGGCGGGCGATGACCTCGTCGATCAGGTCATCGATACCCTGGCGATGGGCGGAGGAGATCGCAATGCCGTCGCCGATGCCGTAGCGGGAGAATTCGTTCAGGGCCGCCTGCGAGTCGCGGCCCTCGGTCTTGTTGACTACCAGCATCGTCGGCCGCGCGGCGCGGCGCAGCCAGGCGAGGATCTCGTCGTCCAGGGCGGAGGCGCCCTCTCTTCCGTCGACGATGAACAGCACGAGGTCGGCTTCCGCCGCGGCGGCCCGGGCCTGGCGTGCGGTGGCACCGACCAGGCCTTCGTCCTCGCCGGCGATGCCCCCGGTGTCGACCACGGCGAACTCGCGCTGCCCTTCCGGTCGACACACCCCGTAGTGGCGGTCGCGGGTGACTCCCGGCTCGTCGTGCACCAGCGCATCGCGCGTACGCGTGAGCGCGTTGAACAACGTTGATTTTCCGACGTTGGGGCGACCAACGATTGCTACGAGCGGGAGCATGGGGGATCCAGGAGCGGAAACGGGAAAAGCGGAGTTCCGCTTGGTCGGGGGCTACTGCCCCAGGCGATAGGCGCTCAGCCCGCCATCGATGTCCTGGGCGACGAGGATGTCACCGGAAACCGCCGGAACACCGCGCACCGGGTCGCGGCCGGTGCGGACGCGCGCGGCGAACTCTCCATTGTCCAGGCGCATCCAGTGCAGGTAGCCCTCGAAGTCGCCGACGACCGCGTAGTCACCGTGAATGGCCGGCGCACTGGCCGACCGGCGCAACAGGCCGGGCTGGCTCCACATCGCGGTGCCGGTATTCCGGTCGAGGCCGTAGACCGTTCCGTCAGGAGCGGAGACCACCAGCCGGCTGGGCGCCGCGCCAATCCGGCCCGGGCCGCCGTGCTCGCTCAGCCACATCGGCTGGCCACTCGGCGCGTTGATTGCAAGGGTTTCGCCGGTGAAGCTGGTGGCGAACAAGGTGGTGCCATCCAGGACCGGCGCACCGTCGACGTCGGCCATCCGGTCCAGCTCGGTGCGCCCTTCCTGCTGGCCCACCGCCTGCTCCCAGAGCGGCCGGCCATCCGACGCCGACAACGCCACGACGGTGCCGTCGTCGTTGCCCACGAACACGAAGCCGGGGCCGAGGACCGGCGCGCTGTTGCCCCGCACCGACAGCGACGGGACGTCGCGGTTCCAGAACCAGCGACGCTCTCCCGTCGCCAGGTCGAGGGCGGTCACGCGACCGTCGTTGGAGCGGACGAACACCATGTCCATGCCGATCGCCGGGGCGGAGATCACCTCGTTCGGGACATTCGCACGCCACAGCTCGGCACCGCTGGCCGCGTCGAGGGCCACGACGTCGCCCTCCAGGCTGCCGACGGCCACTACGCCCTGCCCCACGCCGGGGCCACCGGCGATACGCAGGTCACTCCCGTATACCCAGGCACTCGCGCCGCTGACGAGATCGAAGGCCCGCACGCCACCCTCGACGGCAGCCGCGTAGACCCGGCCATCGGCGATGACCGGGCGCTGGCGTGCTCCCAGAAGTCCCTCACCTTTGCCGGCACTGGCCGTCCAGAGCCTGGCAATGGGCTGGGTCTGCTGGAATTCCACCAGCTCCACCGGCGCCACGGCCTTGTCGTCGTCATCCCCGAACCAGCCCTTCACCGTGTTGCACCCGGCAAGGGCGATGACGCAGAACCCGATGGCCGCGCTGCGGATGAAGTAAGCCCGCGAGGCGGGGACGCGCGTGGGCGCAAGATTGTGCTTCATCAAGACTGGGCCTCGGTGCTGGCGGGGACTCCCCCGACTTCCATGAATTTGAGTTCGATGATGCGGCGCTGCGGCGCGTCGGGTTCCAGTGCGGCCAGGGCCGACCCGTACGATTCGCGAGCTTCTTCGTGACGATCCAGTGCAACGTAGGCATCGCCCCGCACCTGGAGGGCGTTCGGGTCATCCTGGCCCGCCAGCAGCTCCAATGCGGCTTCGGCATCACCCGAATCGATCAACAGCCGCGCGAGGCGCTGGTCCACGACGGCGGCCATCGCGGGATCGGTCGGCTGGATGCTCCGGAGCGTGGTGATCGCTTCGGGCACGCGCCCTTCCCGGACCTGTGCTGCCGCCAGGTCCATCGCTGCAAGTGCGCCATAGACCGTTCCTTCGAGCGACGCTACCGAAGTGGCGGCCCTTTCGTCCCCGGCTTCGACCTGGTCGACGGCCGTCTGGTAGCGGTCGGCCACCGACAAAGCCTGCTGTTGGCGGTCCTGCTCCCACCATTTCCAGCCGCCGATGGCCGCAAGGCCCAGCACGATGCCGCCGATGAGCCCGGCACCGTTGTTCCGCAACCATTCCAGGACACGTTCGCTTTGTTCGTGCTCGTCGAGCAGATCGTCTATTGCCATGCTGGGGCCGTGATGCCATCCCGCCCCGCCTGGCGGCGAGGACATTGATTAGGACAGGCCCGGGAACCCGGGCCGGCGAGGACGCTGATCCGCCTGGCGCGGGTCAGTTCTCGACCGGCGCGACGGAGCCGTCAGAGGATAGCGCAAAGCGGGCCACGTTCGCTCGACTGAAGGCGGCCACGTCGACGGGCTTACCGTTGGCGCGCACTTCCACGGCCGCCGAATTGCCCAGCACCACCCGCCCCACTTCGCCCTCGGCGTAGTCACGGCTGTCGCCGCTGGACAGCAGTGCCTGCTCGAGGACCTCGCCCTCGGCATCGAACACCTCCACCCAGCTGTCGCCCTGAAAGGACAACGCCAGGGCGGGAGCGGCCCCGCTGCCGGAGACACCCTCGGAGGCAGAGGATCGCAGCGAACCCATCGACGCAATGAGCGGGGTGCGCAGTGGCGCGGGATCCATGCGTTGCCCGGGCGCACTACCGGATGCCGACGTCGCGGGCGGATCGACCGGGACTTCGAGGGACTGGACGCTCAGCTCGCTGGACAGGTGGCGACTTGTTTCCAGCCACACCGGCACCGCGATCACGGCGGTGATGGCGATATACGCGGCGCGCCGGGTGGCCTGCTCGAACACCCGGCGGTAGCGCGGGACGTGGCCATGGCTGACCAGTTCCGGCGGTGCGACCACCCCCACTTCCTTCTGCAGGAGGTGGGCGTCGAGCTCGACGCCCACCAGCCGGGCATAACTGCGCAACTGCCCACGGACGAACACGGGAGCGCCAATGCATTCCCAATCGTCGGCTTCCAGTGCGCGGATCACCCGCAGCGGGACCTTCAGCTTCGCCGAGGCCTCCTGTTGCGTCAGTCCTGCCGACTCCCGCCCCAGCCGGAGGCGTGAGCCACAGCTGAGGGCGCCTTCGGGCGCGGTGTCGTTCGACTGCTTCATGGTGTGACTTATTCCCCTTCTCCGGAGCCCGACGATGCCGGGAACTCCGCCTCCATTCGTTGAACGTAGCCGGCGGCAGCCTCCCTGTCGCCCAGTTTTTCTTCAATTTGTGACGCAAGCAACAACACGTCGGCGTTTATTGGCTCAACCCCCAGGCGCCGCTGCGCGAAAGCGCGGGCGCGGAACGCGTCGCCGCGATCCAGTTCCAGCCGCGCCATCGCCTCCAGCGCCACGGGGTTCCCGGGGTCTCGCTCCAGTGCCGCATCCAGATACCCGACGGCCCTGTCCTGCAGGCCCGCCCTCGCTGCGCAGGAGCCGGCATTGGCGAGTGCAGACGCTACGGATCGATAACCCGGCAGCGTGACCGCATTCTCGAACCACTCCAGCGACTCCTGCTCCCGGCCGCTGCCACACAGCCATGCACCGTAGTTGTTGTGCATCCCGCCCTGCTGTGGCGCGAGCTCCACGGCGGTCCGGTAGTGCTTGCCGGCGGAACGGGAATCGCCGAGTCGGTCGGCAGTGATCGCGAGCAGCGTGTGGGCGGAGGACGAGTCGGGCGCCAGGCGCACGGCCTCACGGGCCAGCTTGGCCGCCGCAGTGATGTCGCCCTGGCCGAGCGCCACCTGGCCACGCTGCACGGCGACCCGCGCGCCGCTTGCGCCGGACCCACGCTGGTCCGGGGTCATGTCGACTTCGGGAGCCGTCCTTTCGAAATCGCCACGACCCAAATCGGGTTTGACGAAGGTCAAGCGACTGCAACCAGCGACTACCGTGCATAACAACACGAGCACCATGCCGTGCCTGGACAGGGCCCGGATGCGAGCCACCTCACGCAGCGGCATCACCTGCTCCCGCTGCCTCGAGGGTCTTGCGGAACTCGGCCTGTCGCCGGGTACGATCCATCACCTGACCCTTGAGCTGCCCGCAGGCGGCATCAATGTCGTCGCCCCGGGTGCGCCGCACCGTAGTGAGCACACGAGCTTCCTGCAGCAACTTCTGGAACGCGCGGATGTCCTCCTCCGCCGAACGCTCGAAGCGGGTGCCGGGGAACGGATTGAACGGAATCAGGTTGACCTTCGCCGCATCCTTCATCTGGGTGGCGTTGTCGAACTGCCGCATCAGCCGCGCCAGCTGGCGGGCGTGCACCGGCTGGTCGTTGACGCCCTTCATGAGGGTGTATTCGAAGGTGATGGACGAGCGCGGCTTGCGGGTGACGTAGCGCTGGCAGGCGGCCATCAATTCTTCGATCGGGTACTTCTTGTTCAGCGGTACCAGCTCGGTACGCAGCTCGTCGTTGGCCGCATGCAGTGAAACCGCGAGCGACACGTCGCTGACCTGCCCGAGCTTGTCGATCATCGGGACCATGCCCGCGGTCGAGAGGGTGACGCGCTTGTTCGCCAGGCCGTAGCCCAGGTCGTCGCGCATGATGCTCATCGCACGCACGACATTGTCGAAATTCATCAGCGGCTCGCCCATGCCCATCATCACCACGTTGGTGAGGCGGCGCTGCTGGTGCGGCAGGTTGCCCAGCTGCCGCGCGGCGATCCAGACCTGGCCGATGACCTCGGCCGTGGTCAGATTGCGATTGAAGCCTTGCGTGGCGGTCGAGCAGAACTGGCAATTGAGCGCGCAGCCGACCTGGCTGGACACGCAAAGGGTCCCGCGGTTCTTCTCGGGAATGAAGACCGCTTCGATCGCGTTCTTCGGATCCATGCCGATCAGCCACTTGATGGTGCCGTCGGCCGAGGGCTTCTCGTGGATGACCATCGGTGCCCGGACCTCTGCGTGCTCATGCAGCTTGGCGCGCAGGGCCTTGCCGAGATCGGTCATCTGGTCGAAGTCGGTGACGTAGCGGTGGTGGATCCACTTCATCACCTGGTGGGCACGGTAACGCTTCTCGCCGAGCACCTGCTCGAAGAAGTCCTCGAGCGAGACGCGGTCGAGGTCGAAGATGTTCTTCTTCGACCCCGCCGCGGGATTCCCTCCGGCTTTTGCGGCGGATACGGCTTCGCCCCCCTCGACCGGTCCCGCAGGATCGGTGGCGAGGGTGATGTCGATGGCGTTTCCGCTCGGTGTGCTCATGGCCTTCGGGTAAATGCGATCAGCGTGCGTGGACGTCGGTCGACGGGAAGAAGTAGGCGATCTCGATCGCGGCGTTCTCCAGGCTGTCCGAACCGTGCACGGCGTTGGCGTCGATGCTGTCGGCGAAGTCGGCGCGGATCGTGCCGGCTGCGGCATCCTTCGGGTTGGTGGCGCCCATCAGGTCACGGTGCTTCAGGACGGCGTTATCGCCTTCCAGCGCCTGGATCATCACCGGGCCCGAGGTCATGAACTCCACGAGTGCGTTGAAGAACGGACGCTCGCGGTGGACGGCGTAGAAACCTTCGGCTTCGGCCCGGGAAAGGTGCTTCATGCGGGCGGCGACGATCTTGAGGCCGGCCTTCTCGAAACGGGTGTAGATCTCGCCGATCACGTTCTTGCCAACCGCGTCGGGCTTGATGATGGACAGCGTGCGCTCCAGCGCCATGGGTATCTCCAGGTAGGCGGGCCGCACGACCCTCATGTAGTGGGTGCGGCCCCGATGGTAACAGAAAAACCCGCGGCAGAACGCGGGTTTAGCCAACATGGCTACGGTAATTCTAGCGGATTGCCGCGGCGTTTTGCGCGTCGCACCTGTACGGGATTTGACCACCGTCGCGTGCGCCCCTAGCATCAAACAAACGTTTGATTCGCGCCGGGCGGCGATCGCCCCGCAACGGAGGCCGCTTGGCATCTCACGCTCCCTTCTCCACCAAGGACCGCATCCTCGGCGCTGCGGAGGAACTGTTCGCGCAGCACGGGTTCACCGGGACCTCCCTGCGGCAGGTCACCAGCCGGGCCGAGGTCAACATCGCCGCGGTCAACTACCACTTCGGCAGCAAGGAAAACCTGGTCAACGAGGTATTCCGGCGCCGGATGGACGAGATGAGCGCGCAGCGGCTCGCGGAGCTGGAGGCCGCCGTCGCCGGGCATCCGGGCCAGCTGGAGCCGATCCTGGCGGCGTTCGTCGAGCCGGCGCTGGCGCTTGCACAGGACCGCTGCGGTGGCGCGGCCTTCGTGCGGGTCATCGCCCGTGCCTATGCGGAGAAGAACGACAGCCTGCGCAAGTTCCTCTCTGATCACTACGGACACGTGTTGCGGGAATTCGCCAAGGCCATCGCCAAGTGCCTGCCGGACATGAGCAAAGAGGAGTTGTACTGGCGGCTCGACTTCCTTGCCGGTGCACTGACCTACGCCATGGCCGACTTCGGCCTGATCAAGCGTCCGACAGGGACGGGCGAAAAAGCACACCGGGAGCGGGCCGCCCGGGAACTCATCCGGTTTTCAGCAGCAGGATTCAGAAGTTGAACACCCATATTTTTCAAGGAGTTGATGGCAATGTCTGAGAAACTACTTGTGCGACGGGCCGCGGTACTCGGTGCCGGTGTCATGGGCGCACAGATCGCCGCGCACCTGACCAATGCCGGCGTGGATACGGTGCTGTTCGACCTGCCTGCAAAAGAGGGCGATCCCAATGGCATCGTCAACAAGGCGATCGCCAACCTGGCCAAGCTGAGCCCTGCCCCGCTGGCCGACAAGGCGCTGGCCTCCCGCATCGTCGCCGCCAACTACGACACCGGGCTCGAGCTGCTGGAAGGGTGCGACCTGGTGATCGAGGCGATTGCCGAGCGGATGGACTGGAAGCAGGACCTCTACCGCAAGATCGCGCCGCATGTCCCCTCACACGCCGTCCTCGCCAGCAACACCTCCGGCCTGGGCATCAACAAGCTGGCCGAAGTGCTGCCCGAGGAAATGCGCCACCGCTTCTGCGGCGTGCACTTCTTCAACCCGCCGCGTTACATGCACCTGGCCGAGCTGATCCCGGCCAAGGGCACCGATCCGGCCATTCTGCAGGGGCTGGAGGCGTTCCTGGTCACCACCCTCGGCAAGGGCGTGGTGACCGCGAAGGACACCCCGAACTTCATCGGCAACCGCATCGGTGTGTTCTCGATGCTGGCCGCAATGCACCACACCGAGCAGTTCAAGCTTGGCTTCGACACCGTCGATGCGCTCACCGGCCCCGCCATCGGCCGGCCGAAGTCGGCCACCTATCGCACCGCCGACGTGGTCGGGCTGGACACCATGGCCCACGTCATCAAAACCATGGCCGACACCCTGCCGGACGACCCGTGGCACAAGTACTTCAAAGCGCCCAAGTGGTTGTCCGGACTGGTCGACAAGGGCGCCCTGGGCGCCAAGACCGGCGCGGGCTTCTACACCAAGAAGGGCAAGGAGATCATGGTCCTTGACCTCAAGGCCCAGGACTACCGGCCTTCCGGTGCGGAGCTGGATCCGGACGTTGCGGCCCTGCTGAAGGAGAAGGATCCGGCGAAGAAGTTCGCCGCCCTTCGCGCCAGCGAGCATCCACAGGCGCGCTTCCTCTGGGCCTGCTTCCGCGACACCTTCCACTACAGCGCCTTCCACCTGAAGGACATCGCCGAGACCGCGCGTGACGTCGACTTCGCGATGCGCTGGGGCTACGGATGGTCGATAGGCCCGTTCGAAACCTGGCAGGCCGCCGGCTGGAAGCAGGTGGCCGAGTGGATCGCCGAGGACATCGTATCCGGCGAGGCGATGAGCAACGCCACCCTGCCCGACTGGGTCTTCGATGGCCGCGAAGGGGTGCACGGCAAGGACGGCAGCTACAGCCCCGGTCGCGACGCCATGGTGCCCCGCTCCACCAACCCGGTCTATGCGCGCCAGCGGCACCCCGACGCGTTGCTGGGCGAGAAGTCCTCGCAGGGTCGCACCGTGTTCGAGAACGACGGTGTCCGCATGTGGGCCGACGAAGGCGATGACATCGCCGTGGTGGGCTTCAAGACCAAGATGCACACCGTGTCGGACCAGGTCCTGGACGGCCTGCAGGAGGCGATCAGGATCGCCGAGCGTGATTTCCGCGGACTGGTGATCTGGCAGCCCAGGGAGCCCTTCTCCGCCGGCGCCGACCTGTCGGGAGCGCTGGGACTATTGAAGGCTGGCGATATCAAGGGCTTCGATGCGATGGTGGCGAACTTCCAGCGCACCAGCCAGGCGATCAAGTACTCGTTGGTGCCGGTGATTGCCGCGGTCCGGGGCCTGGCACTGGGTGGTGGCTGCGAGTTCCAGATGCACGCCGCACGCACGGTGTTCGGCCTGGAGAGCTATGTCGGGCTGGTCGAGGCCGGCGTGGGCCTGCTGCCGGCAGGCGGCGGCCTGAAGGAGTTCGCCGTGCGCGCCTCGGAGGCGGTGGGCCCCCACGGCGACGTCTTCAGCGAACTCAAGACCGTGTTCGAAACCGTGGCGATGGCCAAGGTCGCGACCTCGGCGATGGAGGCCAAGTCGCTGCGCCTGGCCCGCGCCGAGGACGTGGTGGTGTTCAACGCGTTCGAACTGCTGCACGTCGCCAAGGCCCAGGCCACGGCGTTGGCCGATGGCGGATACCGGCCGCCACTGCCGGCACGCAAGGTCCGCGTGGCGGGTGATGTCGGTATCGCCACTTTCAAGATGCAACTGGTGAACATGCTCGAAGGCAGGTTCATCTCCGAGCACGACTACGAGATCGCCACCCGCATCGCCACCGTGCTCTGCGGCGGCGAAGTGGATCGCGGCGCGGTGGTCGACGAGGAGTGGCTGCTCAGGCTGGAGCGCGAACACTTCGTGGCGCTGGCGCAGATGCCCAAGACCCAGGAGCGCGTCGCGCACATGCTGAAGACCGGCAAGCCACTCCGCAACTAAGCGACGACGAGGACAAAGACATGACCAGACAGATCCAGGACGCCTACATCGTCGCCGCCACCCGCACCCCGGTGGCCAAGGCGCGCGGCGCATTCCGCAACACCCGCCCCGACGACATGCTGGCGCACGTACTCAGGTCGGTGATCGCCCAGGCACCGGGCATCGACGTCAACCGCATCGAGGACGCGATCATCGGCTGTGCGATGCCCGAAGCCGAGCAGGGCATGAACGTGGCCCGCATTGGCGTGCTGCTGGCCGGCCTGCCGGACACCATTGCCGCGCAGACCATCAACCGCTTCTGCTCATCCGGTGTGCAGGCGGTAGCCCTGGCGGCGGACCAGATCCGCCTCGGGCAGGCCGACCTGATGCTGGCGGGCGGTACCGAATCGATGACGATGGTGCCGATGATGGGCAACAAGATCGCCCTCTCGCCTTCCGTCTTCAAGGACGACAATGTGGCAATCGCCTACGGCATGGGCATTACCGCCGAAAAGGTCGCCGAAGAATGGAAGGTCAGCCGGGAGGACCAGGACCAGTTCGCGCTGGAATCCCACCTCAAGGCGCTCAAGGCCATCGAAACCGGCGAGTTCAAGGACGAGATCAGTCCGCTGGAGGTGGTCTCCCATCAGCCGGACCTGGGCAGCAACACGATCCGCGTCCACAAGACCATGGTCGACACCGATGAAGGCCCCCGTCCCGGTTCGACCATCGAAGGCCTTTCGAAGCTGCGCCCGGTGTTCCGCAATGGACAGTTCGGGGGCAGCGTCACCGCAGGCAACTCTTCGCAGATGTCCGACGGTGCCGGTGCGGTGCTGCTGGCCAGCGAGCAGGCGATCAAGGACTACGGTCTGACACCGCTTGCCCGCTTCGTCAGCTTCTCGGTGGCCGGCGTACGCCCGGAGGTCATGGGCATCGGTCCGATCGAGGCGATTCCGAAGGCGTTGAAGCAGGCCGGGCTCACGAAGGACCAGTTGGACTGGATCGAGCTCAACGAAGCATTCGCGGCGCAGGCGTTGGCCGTGATCCGCGACTCGGGACTGGATCCTTCAAAGGTCAATCCCCTGGGTGGTGCCATCGCGTTGGGTCACCCGCTGGGCGCCACCGGCGCCATCCGCCTGGCCACCGCGCTGCACGGCCTGCGTCGCCGCAAGCAGAAGTACGGCATGGTGACCATGTGCATCGGCACCGGCATGGGCGCGGCGGGCGTGTTCGAGTCGCTCTAGGCGACCTGCCTCGTAGCAACCCCTGGAACGGCCCTCAATGGGCCGTTCTTTTTTCTTCGGCGACCGCTTTCAGTCCGTCCTTCGCCTGTGCCCACCAGTAGGCCAGTTGGGCACCGATGTATCCCACCGGCTTGAACGCCGACTGCAGACCGAATCCCGAGAGCTCCCGCCAACGTTCGTCGCCCTCGGCGATTCCGGCGGCCACAAGCTCGCCGGCAAAGGTGGTCGGCGCCACCCCATGGCCGCCGAAAGCCTGGGCCAGCCACAATCCCGGCTCGATCATCCCGACCTGGGGCATCTGGTGGCGGGCGTAGCTCATCAGGCCGGACCAGGCATGTTCGATACGCACGCCTTCCAGTTGCGGAAAAACCTTCAGCATGTCGCGGTACAGCAGGCGCTTGACGGCCTCGGGCGATCGATCCCGCACCGAAATGCGCCCACCCCAGAGCAGTCGCGAATCGACCATCGGCCGGTAGTAGTCGAATGCGAAACGGGTGTCGTAGACGGCAGCACGCGAGCCGAGCACCGCCGCCATCCGGGCACCCAGTGGCTCGGTGGCCATGGCGTAGGTCGCGATCGGGAGTACGGCGGCGTCGACCTGCTTCCTCAGTCCGGCGAGATAGCCCCCACAGGCAAGCACGACATGCCTGGCACGCACCTCGCCGGACGGGGTCCGTATCCTCCACCCTGCTCCATCGGGCTCCAGCCCGACGGCCGGCGTGTTCTCGTGGATCGAAACGCCCGCCATTTCCGCAACGGCGGCGATGCCGCGGGCGTACTTCAACGGATGGAAGTGGAACGCGTCGCGCTCGAACAGTCCCTCGCTGTAGCGTTCGGTATTGATCCGGTCGCGCAGCTCGGTGCGTGACAGCCATTCCCACCGGACACCGAAGTGCTCCGACAGCAGCGCCTGCCGATCCCGCAATATCCGGCTGTCGCGGAACCAATTGGCCCACACCACGCCGGCGTCTACGAGCTCGCAATCAATCGCCATCGCCTGGCTGCGATGCCGGATGAGCGAGACGGCGTCGAGGGTGCCGCGATACAGGGCCCGGGCACGATGCGGCCCGAGCTCCCTCAGGAGCATCGCCTCGTCCAGCGAAAAACCGCCGAAGACGAAACCGCCGTTCCTGCCGGAAGCCCCGTGGCCGATTCGGCGTGCCTCGAGCAGCGCGACGCTGACAGCGCCACGCTCGACCAGCCCGATCGCCGTGTTCAGCCCGGCGAAACCGCCGCCAACGATGCAGACGTCCACGTCGTGCCGCCCTGAGAGCGATGGGCGCGCAGGCGCATCGGGTCGGTGCGTGGCGTCGTAGTAGGTATCAGCCATCACGCCAGTCAGCCGTGGCCGACCGGCGCTGTCAACCGGAGCGCGCCTACTCGAGCTCGGTCACGCCCATCTCCTTCAGGGCGTCCTGCATCAACCCCTGGGCGGCTTCACTCAGCTTTTCGTGATCGAGTGCGTAGCGGATCGTCGCTTCGATCAGGCCCAGGTGGGTACCGCAGTCGAACCGGGTGCCCTGGAAGCGGAACGCATTCACCGGCTCTTCCGCCAGCAGCGATGCGATGGCATCGGTGAGCTGGATCTCCCCGCCCGCCCCCGGATCAGTACGCTCCAGGAAATCGAAGATGCGGGGGCTGAGCACGTAGCGCCCGACCACTGCGAGCGTGGTGGGCGCATCGGCCGGTTGTGGCTTCTCGACGATCGCGCTGATCCTGCCCTGGCGATTGGCGAAATCCTCGGTCGCGACGATGCCGTAGCTCGCCGTCTTCTCGCGTGGCACGTCCTGCACGGCGATCATGCTCGCACCGCTGGCTTCCGCCGCGTCCGCCATCTGCTTGAGCGCGCCCGGTCCGCGGTTCCAGATCAGGTCGTCTGGCAGCATCACGGCAAAAGGTTCATTTCCGATCACTGGTTTGGCACACAGGACGGCGTGGCCAAGACCCAGAGCCTCCGTCTGGGTCACGAACACCGCCCGCACGCCCTTCGGCAGGACATTGCGGATCAGTTCGAGCTGCTCCAGCTTGCCGGCACTCTCCAGCTTCTGTTCGAGCTCGTAGGCCTTGTCGAAGTAGTCGGCGACCGCGTGCTTGTAGCGATTGGTCACGAACACGAGGGTTTCGCATCCGGCCTCGATTGCCTCGTCCACCGCGTACTGGATCAGCGGCCGGTCGATGATCGGCAGCATCTCCTTGGGGACGGTCTTGGTGGCGGGGAGGAACCGGGTGCCGAGGCCGGCGACGGGAAATACGGCGGTACGGATTCTTGCTGGCATCAAAGCTTCCTGGCGGTGCGTGACGGGAAAGCCACGACGGTGGGGGAATCCTCCTTGATCGGAGCATGCTGCCCGACAGGCTGGAACTCCGGGACCGCCTGGCGCAGCAACTGGGCCAGCGCTTCGCGGTCGTATCGTTGTGAAGCCTCGCGCAGCTTCCGCAAGGAGGCGTGGATCTGCTCCGCATCGACCGCGCGCGGCTCCGCCTGCAGGATCTTCGGATGGGCGGTGGCGCGGTAGCGCTCGTCGGCATGGAACAGGGTTTCGTGCAACTTCTCGCCGGGCCGGAGCCCGGTATAGGCGATCGAAATATCACGCCCCGGCTGCTTGCCGGCGAGGCGGATCATCTGTTCGGCCAGCAGGCGGATGGGCACCGCTTCGCCCATGTCGAGGGTATAGACGGCCTCGTGGGACCCGATGGCGGAAGCCTGGAGGATCAACTGGCACGCTTCCGGGATCGTCATGAAGAAGCGGGTCACCTCGGGGTCTGTCACCGTCACCGGTCCGCCGGCGCGGATCTGTTTCCGGAACAGCGGCACCACGCTGCCGGCTGAATCCAGCACGTTGCCGAACCTCACCGTCACGAACCGGGTGCCGCGCTGGTCCGCCAGGGACTGGCAGAGCATTTCCGCAAGGCGCTTGGTGGCGCCGAGCACGTTGCCCGGATCGACCGCCTTGTCGGTGGAAATGAGCACGAACGTGCCAATTCCCGACTGGTGGCAGGCACGTGCAACCGTCTCGGTCGCCAGCACGTTGTTCCGGATCGCCTCGCGCAGCTGGGTTTCCAGCAGCGGTACCTGCTTGTACGCAGCGGCGTGGAACACGGCTTCGGGTTGCGCGGCGCCGATGGCGTACTCGATTACCGCGGTGTCGCCGCAGTCGCCCAGTACCGGAATGAACTCGAGATCGGGGAAGTCGCGCTTAAGGCTCGCCTCGGTGGTCACCAGCGCCAGCTCATCGATCTCCACCAGCGCGATGCGGCGGGCACCGTGGCGCGCGCACTGCCGGCACAGCTCGGACCCGATGGAGCCGCCGGCGCCCGTCACCAGTACCGACCGGGCGCCCAGCCACGATCGGATCGCCTTCCAGTCGGGCAGGACCGGCTGCCTGCCGAGCAGGTCCTCGATCGCGACTTCCTTCAGCTCGCCCGGCAGCGAACGTCCTTCAAGGACATCGCTCAGGCGCGGCACCATGCGGAACGGAATGCCCGAGCGTTCGCATGACGCCACAACACGGCGCATGGCATCCGCATTCGCGGAGGGCATGGCGATCACCAGCAACCGTGCGGCAGTCTCCCGGGCGATCTCGGCGACATCCTCCACCCTTCCCAGGACAGGCACGCCCTGCACCTTGCTGCCCCGCAACCGCGAGGCATCGTCAAGGAAGCCCACCGGCTGATAGGTGCCGAACCGCCGCAGGTCGCGGACGAGGGCCTCGCCGGCGTGTCCTGCGCCGAGGATCAGGATCCGAACGGAGGTGCCGCCGCCCCGCTCCATCCGGCTGTCCTTCCAGGCCCGGTACAGGAGCCGGGGGGCTCCAAGGACGCCCATCAGGACGAGCGGGTACAGCACCAGGACGGTGCGCGAGACGAGATCGAGCCTGTTGTACAGGAACAGGCCCAGCACCACCGCGAACAGGCCGAGCGCACACGCCTTGAAAATGTTCCAGAGGTCCGGGACGCTCGCGAACCGCCACAGTCCCCGGTAGAGGCCGACCTGCCAGAACACCAGCCCCTGCGCGAGCAATACCAGGGCGATCTCGGTCGACCACCACGGCATTTCCGGAGGGCTCTGCATCACGCCGAAACGCAGACGGTGCAGGCCCTGCCAAACCAGCCACACCATCGCCAGGTCGTGCAGCACCACCGCGACCCGCGGTATGCCTCCGGACCACCGATCCCGCCACTGCTTCATCTTCTATCCCTGTAAATGGCGCACGGCACGATGGTCGGCGCGTTGCAGCCACCACCACGCCAGAACGGCGGATGCATACCAGAGCACACAGGCCGGTAGCAGCCATGATTCCGGCAGGCCGGCAGCGGCGAACATCGCCAGCATCCCGGCAGCGGTCCATGCTGCATATGCCAACGTGACGACCGCGTGGCCTCCACGACGCGCCCAGGCCTGGTACGCGTGCTGGACGTGCGGGGTCCACCAACGCTCGCCACGAACCACGCGTCGAATCAGCGTCAACCCCGCATCCACCAGGAATGCCGACAGCGGGAGCAGCAACCAACCGGACTTCAAGCCGCCAACGCCCACGGCCGTGGTGGCAAGCGCGGCGATTGCAAAACCGATCGCGCCACTGCCGCCGTCGCCGAGGAAGATCCGGGCGCGCGGGAAATTGTAAGGCAGGAAACCGGCCGACGCAGCCGCAAGCGCAACCGCCACCATCCCCCAGGTGCCCCCGAGGGCGAGTCCGAGCGCCACCGAGAGCAGCAACGCCTGGCTCGAAGCAATTCCATTGATGCCATCCATGAAGTTCCACACGTTGGTCAGCACCAACGTCGAAACGAGGGCGATCAGGCCAACCCACGGGTCGGAGAACACGACGAATGCAGTGGCGGCAAAGATGCCACTGGCGACGACATGTACCGCCAGGCGAGACCACGGAGAAAGCGGCCGATGGTCATCCAACAGCCCGACACCGGCAACAAGGCCGATGGATGCAGAAAGCGCGAGCAGCAACTGCCGCTGCGAGGGATCCTTCCAGGCGAGCGAGAGGGTCGCCACCAGCATTGCAGCCACGATCGCCATGCCGCCTCCCCGGGGCGTCGCCACGACATGGCTTCGCCGCTCACCGGGGTGATCGAGCAGGTCCCGCTGCAATGCATACCGCCGGGCCAGCCACGTACCGACGACGCCGATCGCTGCATGCAGGATGAGCCAGACCAGCACGCGATCAGACGACGGCGTAGTTCAGGAGTGGCTTGATGGTGCCCCACTCCTTGCAGCTCGGGCACTGCCAATGATGGCTCCGGGCGCCGAAACCGCAGCGGCCGCACCTGTAACTGGGATTACGCACCAGCAGCTGGTCGGTGATGTGCTTGAGGTCGTCCAGCGTCGCCGCCGGGTCGGCACCCTCCGCCAGCGTGAGGTCGATCAATGCCGCCTCGCCGCGCACGGATGGACGATCCTTGAGTTCCTTGGCCAGGTAGGCGCGGGCAGACGCGACGCCTTCGGTCTGCTCGACCATCCGGGTCAAGGCCAGCACGGGCGCGATGCCGCGATAGTGTTCGCACATCTCCGACAGGAATGCCCGTGCACCGGGGCCATCGCCAACCCGCTCATAGCTGGAGAGCAGCGCGGGCATGACCTCGGGCAGGTAGTCGGGATCGTGGCGGGCCACGCGCTCGAACGCACGGATCGCGCCGGCATCGTTGCCAGCCTCGACTTCGATCCGTCCTTCCAGCATCCCTGCACGGACCGAGTTCGCGTCGGCCTGGTAGGCGCGCGCAACCGCTGCCCGGGCAGCGGCGGCATCGCCGGCGGCGCGGTGTCGGTCGGCCAGTTCGCACTCGAACTGGGCGATCAGCTTCCCCATGGGTTCGCCGGTCGCCGCCTCGTAGCGCTGGGCGTTCTCGATCGCCTTGTCCCAGTCACGCTCGGCCTGGTAGATGTTGATGAGGTGGCGCAGCGCCAAGGGCGCGCGCATGTCCAGGTTGACCAGGTCGCTGAACACGGTCTCGGCCCGGTCCAGCAGGCCCGACCGCATGTAGTCCTCGCCGAGCGCAAGCAGGGCCTGCACCTTCTGCTGGTCGCTCAGGCCGGGGCGTTGGACCAGGGCCTGGTGGAGCCGGATGGCACGGTCGACCTCGCCACGGCGGCGGAACAGGTGCCCGAGCGCGACCTGGGTCTCGAAGGTGTCCTTGTCCAGTTCCGCGATGTGCAGGAACAGCTCGATGGCCTTGTCCGGCTGCTCGTTGAGCAGGTAGTTGAGGCCGCGGAAATACGTGGTCGACAGCCGGCTGACCTGGGTGGTGCTGTGGCGTTCACCGCCCCGGCGCCCCACGACCCAGCCGCTGACGGCCGCGATCGGCAACAGGAGGAAGAACCAGAACCACTCGCTTATGAATGCCACGGTTCAGTTCCCCGAACGGGTTTCCGGCGCAGTCTGCTGTCGCTCGGCCCGCGCCAGGCGCCGGCGCAGCGGCAGTACCAGGCTGGCACTGATGGCCAGACCGCCGGCGAGTACGCCGATCAGGAGCGCGACCAGCAAGGCAATGCCGAGGTTGGTAGGCAGGTGGGCAAAGCCCAGGTCGATGGAGACCGGCTGCCGGTTGAGCGCGCCGACGATCGCGCCCAGTGCAAGGCAGGCGAACGCGAACAGGTAACGGATCACACGCATGACGGCCTCCCGGGCACTCCTTGCAAGACGGCTAGCTTACCGGGCGTCATCAGCGACACAACCAGAAGCGGGGTAAAGCGGTTGCAACGGGGTGTCAGTCGGACTCGTCGACCGGCATCGCGTTGCTGACCCGTTCGCGCAATTCCTTGCCGGGCTTGAAATGGGGCACATGCTTGCCCGGCAAAGCGACGGACTCACCCGTTTTCGGGTTCCGGCCGAGGCGCGGCGGGCGGTAGTGCAGGGAAAAACTGCCGAACCCGCGCACTTCGATGCGCTCCCCTTGTGCGAGGGAGCCTCCCATCATTTCCAGCAGCGACTTCACGGCCAGATCCACGTCCTCGGCCTTCAGGTGGGCCTGGCGCTGGGCAAGGATCTCGATGAGCTCTGACTTGGTCATGGGATGCCGGTACTCGGATAGCAGACAGAGGAACGGCCCGGCCAAGGCCGGGCCGTTCCTGGTTACAGCTTCGCGACGTGCTTAAAGCAACGCTGCGACTTACTCGGACTTGTTGCTGTTCAGCTGTTCGCGCAGCAGCGCGCCCAGCTTGGTGGTGCCGCTGGCTGCGTCGGCGCTGGCCCGGTTGTAATCGGACACGGCCTCCTGCATCTCGGCCTCGTCCTTGGCCTTGATCGACAGCTGCATGCTGCGGCCCTTGCGGTCCATACCGATGAAGCGGGCTTCGATCTCGTCACCGACCTTCAGGTGCTTGGTGGCGTCGTCGACGCGCTCCTTGGCGATGTCGCGGGCAGCCACGTAGCCTTCGATGCCATCGGCCAGCTCGATCGTCGCGCCCTTGGCGTCGACTTCCTTGACCGTACCGGTGACGATCGAGCCACGGGTGTTCGACGCCATGTACTGGCCGAACGGATCCTGCTCCATCTGCTTCACGCCGAGGCTGATGCGCTCGCGCTCCGGGTCCACTGCCAGGACGACGGCTTCGAGCGTGTCGCCCTTCTTGTAGTTGCGGACCACGTCTTCGCCGGTGGTGTTCCAGCTGATGTCGGACAGGTGGACCAGGCCGTCGATGCCGCCGTCCAGGCCGATGAAGATGCCGAAGTCGGTGATCGACTTGATCTGGCCTTCCACCTTGTCGCCCTTCTTGTGCAGCACGGCGAAGGTCTCCCACGGATTGCTGGTGACCTGCTTCATGCCCAGCGAGATGCGGCGACGCTCCTCGTCCACGTCCAGCACCATGACCTGGACCTCGTCACCGACCTGCACGATCTTGGACGGGTTGACGTTCTTGTTGGTCCAGTCCATCTCGGAGACGTGCACCAGGCCTTCGACGCCCGGCTCGATCTCGACGAACGCGCCGTAATCGGTGACGTTGGAGACCTTGCCGAACACGCGGGTGTCGGCCGGATAACGGCGTGCGATGTTGTCCCACGGATCCTCGCCCAGCTGCTTGAGGCCCAGGCTGACGCGGTTGCGCTCGCGGTCGTACTTGAGCACGCGGACGTCCAGCTCCTGGCCGACTTCCACCACCTCGGACGGATGGCGCACGCGCTTCCAGGCCATGTCGGTGATGTGCAGCAGGCCGTCGATGCCGCCCAGGTCCACGAACGCGCCGTAATCGGTGAGGTTCTTGACCACGCCCTTCAGGATCGCGCCCTCGACCAGCTTCTCCATCAGCTGCTCGCGCTCTTCCGAGTGCTCGCTCTCGACCACCGCACGGCGGGAGACGACGATGTTGTTGCGCTTGCGGTCCAGCTTGATCAGCTTGAACTCGAGCTCCTTGCCTTCCAGGTAGGTCGAGTCGCGCACCGGGCGCACGTCGACCAGGGAGCCCGGCAGGAAGCCGCGGACGTCCTTGATGTCGACGGTGAAACCACCCTTGACCTTGCCGCTGATACGGCCGGTGATGGTCTCGTTCTTCTCGAGCGCTTCTTCCAGCTCGTCCCACACCATGGCGCGCTTGGCCTTCTCGCGCGACAGTACGGTCTCGCCGAAGCCGTTCTCGATGGCGTCGAGGGCAACCTTCACCTGGTCGCCCACGCCGACGTCGATTTCGCCGTCGTCGTTACGGAACTGTTCGATCGGCACGATGCCTTCGGACTTCAGGCCGGCGTTGATCACCACCACGTCGCCACGGACCTCGACGACGGTACCGGTGACGATGGCACCCGGCTTCAGCTTGGCGAGGTACGCCTCGCTCTGTTCGAACAGTTCGGCAAATGATTCGGTCATTGGAAAATTTATCCGGTTGAACACACGGGCCGCACCGGCTGTCATCGTTCCCCGAAAGGGGGTAACGCAAGCAGCACGTGGTCGACCCACCCGTTATGTGGTGCGATGGAACTGCACCATGTGTCGGTTGGTTGATCCGCCGCGGTATTGCGACGGGGCTATCCGCTGCGGCCGATCAGGCCCCGGTTGCGGGCAGCAAGGCCAGCACCCGCTCGACCACCTCGTCGATGCCGATCCCGGTGGTATCGATGCGGACGGCGTCATCGGCCGGTCGCAAGGGCGCCACCGCGCGACTGGCATCGCGGGCGTCACGGGCAAGAATCTCCCGCAGCAGACCAGCCAATGTAACGGAAACTCCCTTGTCCTTCAACTGGTTATAGCGCCTCTCCGCCCGCTCCTCCGCGCTGGCCGTCAGGAACACCTTGTAAGGGGCGTCGGGGAAGATGACCGTACCCATGTCCCTGCCGTCGGCAACCAGGCCCGGGGGTTGGCGGAAAGCGCGCTGGCGATCCTTGAGGGCGGCCCTGACCTCCGGGATCGCGGCAATCGCCGAGGCCGCCGCGCCGGCCGTTTCGGTCCGCAGCTCCAGGGTGGCGTCCGAGCCGTTGACGAGGACGTGCAGGTCCTCGCCCTGCTCACGGAAGCTGACCTCGGTATCGAAGGTGCAGCGGACCAGTGCGGCGGGGTCGGCAAGGTCGATGTCGCCCCAGCCGGCGGCGACCCCCACCGCGCGATAGAGCGCGCCCGAATCCAGGTAGTGCCAGCCCAGGCGCCGCGCCACCAGGCGGCTGATGGTGCCCTTTCCGGAGCCGGAGGGGCCGTCGATGGTGAGGACGGGTGCGGGGTCGGTCGTCGTATTCATCCTGCCATTATGATGTGCAGGCGCCGATTCCGTCGCCGTCCCCCGGGGCCATCACAGCGGAATCGTACGCTGCGGTCCGCAAACACTTGATGTGCCTGCGGAAAGCCTGCATAATCGCGGGCTTGCTCATTTTCCTGTTGCCGAGGTCTGTCATGAAGGTCCTGTCCTCCCTGAAGTCGGCGAAGAACCGTCACCGCGACTGCAAAGTCGTCCGCCGTCGTGGCAAGGTCTTCGTGATCTGCAAGTCGAACCCGCGTTTCAAGGCGCGCCAGCGCTGAGCTACGCGGGCGCTTCGTGCGCCCAGTTGTCCGGAAGGCCGCCCAAGGGCGGCTTTCTGCGTTTGGGCGGCTGCAAGTGCCCGCCCAGTGACCTGCTTTCGGGGTCTGCGACCGCCATTGCTGCCGGTCGCGACGCCTTGTGCTTACAATCGCCGCCTCACTTAATGGAATGGGGAATGGGGAAATGACCAACAAATCGGGTGCCCTCGCGCTTTCGCTGCTCGTCCTGCTCACCGTTCCGGCAGTTGCCGCCGCCGAAACCCTGCTGGTCGAACGGGTCCAACAGGAAAGTGGCAACGTCCCCGTGCGCGGCCAGGCGATGTCGGACGTGGAAGCACGCTTTGGCGCCCCGGCCCAGCGACTCGATCCCCGTGGCGGCCAGAAGCGCCAGTGGCCGACGATTAACCGCTGGGTCTACCCCGGATTCACCGTCTACTTCGAAAAGAACCGGGTGATCGACGTGGTGGTCAACCAGGCCCACGCCGCCGAAGTCGGCCCCAAGCCGCCCATCCTCTGACAGCACCCTGACGAGCATCTCCTCCTGAAAAGCACTGCCTTGACCGACTCTTCCAGCCCGACGAGCGGGTTCCACTTTCCCGCGGAATGGGAACCACAGTCCGCGATCCTGCTGGCCTGGCCACACCCCGGCACCGACTGGGCCGACCGGCTCGCAGGCGTGGAGGACACCTACATCGCACTGGTGGCGGCCATCACCCGCTTCCAGGATGCCGTTGTCTGCGTGGCCGACGAGAATGTACAGGCCTACGCACGGGCGCGTTTGGCGTCGGCGCGGGTGGACATGGAGCGGGTACGGTTCGTCGAGGTCCCCTACGACGACACCTGGCTGCGCGATTCCGGCCCGATCACGCTGCGTGGTCCCGAGGGGTTCCGCCTGCTCGACTTCAGGTTCACCGGCTGGGGCGGCAAGTTCGAGGCGGGCCTGGACGACCGGCTGGTGGAGGCCCTGTCCGAAGGCGGAGTGTTCAACGACGGCAAGCGCCAGGACATCGATTTCGCGCTCGAGGGCGGTGCCATAGAGACCGACGGCGAAGGCACGCTCCTGACCACCTACCGCTGCCTCGCCGAGCGCCACCCCGATGCATCGCGGGAGGAGCTGTCCAGGCGACTCGGCGGATGGCTGGCGCAGGACCGGGTGTTGTGGCTTGACCACGGCTACCTGGAAGGCGACGACACCGACGCCCACATCGACACGCTTGCCCGCTTCGCCGCCGCGGACGCCATCGTCTACCAGGCCTGCGACGACGCCACCGACTCGCATTACGACGAACTCCAGGCGATGGCAAAGGAGCTGGCCGCACTTCGCACCCGCGATGGCGCCCCGTACCGCCTGTTCCCCCTGCCCTGGCCGGAACCCGTGCTGGATGAGGGGCGTCGACTGGCGGCGAGCTACGCGAACTTCCTGATCATCAATGGCGCGGTGTTGATGCCGGCCTATGGCGACCCTGCGGACGCGGGCGCCGCTGCCGTGCTGGCCGAGGCCTTCCCGGGCCGGGAGATCGTGCCGGTGCCCTGCCGGCCACTGATCTGGCAGAACGGCAGCCTGCACTGCATCACCATGCAGTTGCCTGCCGGCGCCCTGGCCTGACCCATCGGTTTGATGGGCTGGCGACAGCCGCCGTGCCATCGTTGCCCTTTCCTCCTCCCGGCCGTCGCGCCACAACGGACCCGTCATGAAGAACCCAACGCTGCCCGTCGCCCTGATCCAGGAGCGCAACCAGGGCGATGCCGACGCCAACCTCGAAGTCATCGAAGGGCGCATCCGCGAGGCCGCGGCCCAGGGGGCGCGCCTGGTCCTGCTGCAGGAGCTCCACAACGGGGCCTATTTCTGCCAGCACGAATGCGTGGATGCGTTCGACCTCGCCGAACCGATCCCCGGCCCGAGCACCGAGCGGCTCGGGAAGATCGCGAAGGAGGCCGGCGTTGTGCTGGTCACGTCGCTGTTCGAGCGCCGCGCCGCCGGCCTGTACCACAACACCGCCGTGGTCTTCGAAACCGATGGCTCGATCGCCGGCAAATACCGGAAGATGCACATCCCGGACGATCCCGGCTTCTACGAGAAGTTCTACTTCACCCCGGGTGACCTCGGATTCGAGCCGATCGACACCTCCGTCGGCCGTCTCGGCGTGCTGGTCTGCTGGGATCAGTGGTATCCGGAAGGCGCGCGCCTGATGGCCCTGGCCGGCGCAGACCTTTTGCTTTACCCCACCGCGATCGGCTGGGACCCGGATGACGACCAGGCCGAGAAGGACCGCCAGCGCGATGCCTGGATCCTCAGCCACCGCGGCCACGCTGTCGCCAACGGGCTGCCGGTGTTGTCGTGCAACCGGGTCGGCCATGAGCCTTCGCCGGTCGGCGCATCCGGTATCGACTTCTGGGGCAACAGCCACGTGCTGGGCCCGCAGGGCGAGTTCCTGGCGCAGGCGGGCGGCGAGCCGGAAATCCTGATGGCCGAGGTGGACCTCGGGCGCAGCGAGCAGGTGCGTCGCATCTGGCCGTTCCTGCGCGATCGTCGGATCGACGCCTATGGCGACTTGCTGAAGCGCTATCGCGACTGACCCCGCGAGGCACTTGCCTCTGACACGGCGACAATTACGAACGGTCGTGCTATTTTCGACCGATGTCGTCCATCCCCGCCACCTCCAAAGGCGCAGCCACCCGCGACCTGATCCTTGATCGGGCCTACGGGCTTGCCTGTGTCGGGGGACTGGATGGCCTCTCGATCGGCACCCTCGCCCACGCCGTAGGCATGTCCAAGAGTGGCGTCTTCGGCCACTTCGGTTCGCGCGAGGACCTGCAGCTCGCGGTGCTCGATGAGGCGGGTGACCGCTTCGTTGCCCACGTCCTGCATCCCGCCCTGAAGGCGCGGCGGGGGCTGCCGCGCCTGCGTGCGATCGTCGTGGCGTGGCTTGATTGGGTCCGCCATGCGTCCGATGGCGGGTGCCTGTTCGTGGCCGCCGTCAGCGAGTTCGACGATCGCCCGGGCCCGGTCCGGGACCGGCTGGTCAGCCACGAGCACCAGTGGCGACAGGAGCTGGCGCGGGCCATCGGACTGGCGGTGGAGACCGGCGAACTCCGGCCCGAGACCGACCAGGCCCAGGTGGCCTTCGAGATCTTCGCCATCGCCCTGGTGGTGCACCACGACGCTGGCCTGTTCGGTTACGAGCCGGCGCTTCAGCGCGGGCTGCGGGCTTTCGAGCGCCTGGTGGCCTCCTGCTCCGTTCCCGGCACCAATCCCCAACCAGCTTGATCAACTGACACGGAACCCGTCATGTCCAGCCTCCTTGCACGAAATAGCACGATCGTTCGTTCTTACGCAAAATGGGCCGCCCTGCGCACGAGCTTTCGCATCGGAGGACTGCTTGCCCCGGACCGCACCGCGGCACGAGCCGGAGCCCTTTTCGCGACGCCGCTGCCGGGCTCGCGCCAGAGGGCGCTCAAGGTGTCGCCGGACGGCGCATCGACCACCCGCTTCGACGCCGGCCTGGACACCGTCGCCGAGTACGTCTGGGGCGATCCGAACACGCAGCCCTATGTACTGTTCGCACACGGGTGGTCGAGCCACGGCTGCCGCATCCTTCCCTGGGTGCAGCCCCTGGCGGCGGCCGGAATGGCCGTGGTGGCCTTCGACCAGCTGGGCCACGGCCGGAGCGGCGGCTCACAGAGCAACCTGCCCTCGTTCATCGACACGCTGACGCGGGTGGCCGAGCGCCACGGCCCAGCAGCGGCAGTGATCGGCCACTCACTCGGAGGCGCCGCCGCCGGCGTTGCCCTGGCGCGCGGTCTGCGGGCGCAACACGCGGTGCTGGTCGCCCCGGCGGCCGACCCGCTTGACGCCAGACACCGCTTTGCACGACAGGTCGGGCTGTCCGAGCGGTTGTGCCAGAGCATGGTGCGCAACTTCGAAACCATGCTCGGCATCCGCATGGACGAACTGCAGGCGCATCGCAATGCGCCCGCGATCGGTTGCCCCGCACTGGTGGTGCACGACGTCGCGGATGTCGAAGTCCCATGGGCGGAGGGCGAACGCTGGGCACGCTACTGGCCACGAGCCCGGATGATCAGCACCGCGGGACTCGGACATCGGCGGATCATGGATGACCCGGCAGTGATCGGGGCCGCCGTCGCGTTCCTTCGTGGAGAGGCGGTGGGCGAGCGTCTGGTGGCGTCGGAGAACCTCCCTTACGGCGTCGCCTGAACGCTGAACCGCCCGTATTGGGCCGCGTGGGCGTGTTTGCCGCTACCGGTCCGATTCTCTAAGCTCCAGCGTCCTCCGCACTGCCCCCTCCGATGTCCTTCCCTATCCGCTTCCCCGCCTGCACGGCTGCAGCCACCACCCTTCCCCAGGCGCGGCGACATGGCCACTGACGGCGCCCGCACCGCCGAGCAGGTGCTGGAGTCCCAGCCCCATCAGATCGTCGAGCGGGACGGGGTGCGCTACACCCTGCTCGGTACCGCCCATGTCTCGCAGGCGAGCGTGGACGCGGTACACGATGCGATCCACAGCGGCCGCTACGACGCGGTCGCGGTCGAGCTGGACGAGCCGCGCCTGGCTGCGCTGACCGACTCCGGAGTGCTCGCAAAGCTGGACCTGATCCAGGTGATCAGGAGTGGGAGGACCGCGATGTTCGCGGCCAATCTCGCGTTGTCCTCCTACCAGCGGCGGCTGGCCGAGCAGCTGGGTGTCGAACCGGGGGCGGAACTGAAGCGCGCAGTGCAGGAGGCACGCCAGCAGGCATTGGCTGTCCACCTCATCGACCGCGAGATCGGCCTGACCTTCAAGCGCGCGTCGGCGCGGCTGGGGTTCTGGGGCCGGGCCAAGCTCGGAGGGGGCCTTCTGGCCTCCCTGCTCGCCCACGAGGAAGTCGGCGAGGACCAGATCGAGAAGTTGAAGCAGGGCGACATGCTTGAGGCCAGCTTCAATGAATTCGCGGAGGAGAGCCCAGCGGTCTACGAAACGGTCATTGCCGAGCGGGACCGCTACATGGCGGCGCGCCTGCGCGAGATCCGGGAGGACACCAACCACGACGGGGCCCGGGAAGTGCTGGCGGTGGTCGGCGCCGGGCATCTCCAGGGCCTCGCCCGCCACCTGCGGGAAGACACGGGTCCGGCCGAAGTGTTACGCGCGGAACTCGAGACGCTGCCGCCCAAGAGCAACATCCCCTGGTTCACGCTGATCCTCGCCACCTTCGTCATCGGCGGCTTCGCCTGGGGCTTCTGGCAGGGCGGCATCGACGTCGGCAGCGACCTGCTGCTGCAGTGGGTACTGGCCACGGGCATCCTCGGTGCCATCGGTTGCGCCATTGCCGGGGGGCATCCGCTGAGCATCCTGGTGGCCTTCCTCGCCTCTCCGATCACGCCGCTGCACCCGGCGCTGGCTTCCGGCACGCTCAGCGCACTGACCGAGGCCTGGCTGCGCAAGCCGACCTACGCCGATTTCATGGCCCTGAGGGACGACCTCCAGAACATGCGGGGCTGGTGGCGCAACCGGGTGGCCCGGGTGCTGCTGAACTTCTTCCTCACCAGCCTCGGCACCGCCATCGGCGTATGGACCGGCGGGCTGCGCATGCTGGGCACGCTCCTGTAGGAGCATGCTCAGCCATTGCAGGTCCTACGCCGTCCTCGGCTGCGGGCCGGCGGCCGGCACGCCGCGGGCGCGGCGCACGATGCGCGCGGTGTTGTTGCGCAGGTCATCCAGGATCGCGTAGATCGTCGGCAGGAACAGCAGGCTCACGACGGTGGAAAACGCCAGTCCGCCGGCCACAGCGCGTGCCATCGGGAAGTACGTGATCCCGCCCAGCACCTGGGTATCGCTCAGGCCGATCGGCACCATCGCCAGGATCGCCGTGCCCATGGTCATCATGATCGGCCGCAGGCGTTCGCGACTGCCTTCCACCAGTGCGTCGGTACGTGCCAGGCCTTTCCTGCGCAGGTTGTTGATGTGCTCGATCATGACGATGCCGTTGTTCACCACCACGCCCATCAGCACCAGGATGCCGATGAAGGCCATCACCGAGAAGGTCGTGCCGGTGAGCCAGAACAGCCAGAACACGCCGAAGATGGAGAACAGCACGCAGCTCATGATCGCCGAGGGGAAGATCAGCGATTCGAAGACCGCTGCCATCACCACGTAGATCATCACCAATGCGATGACCAGGTTGAAGACCATCTGCGCACCGGCGTCCTCGTCGCGTTGGAAGGCGCTGCCGTCGAAGCTGTAGCTGTAGCCGGCCGGGAAGGAGACGTTGCCCATCACCCGCTCCATCACCTCGCGGGCCTCGGGTACCGTGGTCTCGCCGGCGAGCCCGGCCTGTATGGTCAGCGTCGTCTGGCGGTTGGTCCGGCTGATTTCGGTCGCTGCGGGCTGCACCGCCACGTCCACCATCGCCATCAGCGGGACGGTGCGTCCATCGGCGGCGCGTACGGTGAGACCGGCGATGTCCTCCACCCCGAAATGCTCGGCGTCTTCGAAACGCACCCACACCGGCACCTCGCGGTCGCCCTGGCGGAAGTCCCGCAATTGCGCCCCGCGCAACGCCAGCGAGACGAACTGGGAGACTTCCTGCGCACTGAACCCGAAAGCCGCCGCGCGATCGCGGTCGACCCGCACCGTCAGCTCGCTGTTCTGGTCACCGGCATCCACGCGCACGTCGCGCAGTTCCGGGTTCGCGGCCAGGATCGGAACGATGTCCTTGGCAAGCGCAGCCAGCTCCTGGGTCGAGTCGCCCACCAGTTGGACCTGCACCTTGCCACCATCGTCATTGCCACCGCGTTCGCCGATGCCGATCTTCGCGCGCGCGGACTTGGGCAGTTCCTTGCCAATCGCCTCCACCAGCTCGGACGGCTTCTCGACGCCATCCCGGAAGGTGACTTCGGTCCCGGCCCAGCCTTGCTCGCTGTACCACGAGTAGATCTGCTGGATCTGGAAACGCTCGCGGTTGTCGTTAAGGAAAGCCTCGACCCGGCGCACCTCCTCGGAGATCTGCTCCTTGGTGTAGCTGCCGTTCCACTGGTAGAAGACGTTGGCTTCGGTGCTGTCCTCGCCTCCGCCGAACATGTCGAACTTGGTCTGCGTCATCGGCACGATGCTGACGGCGATGATCATCAGGATGCCCAGCACGCTCCAGCCGCGGTGCTCGAGGGTCCAGCGCAGGAAGCGCGCATAGCGCGCCTGCAGGCGCTGGATCACGCCCTTCTCGTTGCGCACGGCGGGCGGCGTCTTCATCCGCGCCGACAGCATCGGGATCAGGCTCACCGCCACCAGCCAGGACGCCAGCAGCGACACCGAGATCGTGATTGCGATCTGGGTCATGAAGATGCTGATGTCGTTGGTCTCGCCGAACAGGTTCGGCACGAACACGATGCAGTGGCACAGCGTGCCCGCCGACAGGGCGATGGCGACGTTGCGGGTACCGACGATCGAGGCGCGCATCGGCTGCCCGGGTAGCCGCTCGCGCTCCTGGTAGATGCTTTCGACCACCACCACCGCGTTGTCCACCAGCATGCCGACCGCCAGCAGCAGCCCCATCAACGACAGGACGTTGAGCGTTACGCCGGCGAAGTACATGAAGCCGAGCGTCATCACGAAGCAGATCGGGATGGCCAGGGTCACCATCAGCGTCGACGGCCAATGGCGCAGGAAGAAGAACAACACCGCGATCGACAGGACCAGGCCGACGCCACCCGCTTCGGCCAGCTCCAACAACGAGCTGGTGACGTCTTCGCCCAGATTCTCGACGACCTTGACCTGGATGTGGCTCAGGTCCGTCCGCTCTCGGACGCGGTCGATCTCCGCAAGTGCCGCAGTGGAGACCTCCACCAGGTTCGCGTTACGCTCCTTGAAGATCTCCAGCCCCACCGCCGGCTGGCCATCCAGCCGCCGCCCGTAATTCATCCGCTGCGGCTTCAGCCGTACATCGGCGATGTCACGCAGACGCAGGCCGCTCTGGTTGATCACCAGGTCGCGCAACTGGTCGAGGTTCGCCATCTCCCCCACCGGCTGTACGCGCAGGCGTTGTTGCCCTGCTTCAATCTGGCCGGCGGACAAGGAGAAGTTCACCGTACGCAGGCGGGTGTTGAGTTCGTTGAGGCTGATCCCGTGGGCGCCCAGCCGCTCGGGGTCGATCGCGACCTCGATCTCGTTGGGAGGCGCGCCGACGATATCGACCTTGGCCACGCCCGGGACGCGTTCGAGCGGGCGCTGGAACTCCCGCTCGATCATCTCGTAGCTGCCGGTCAGGTCCGTTTCGCCCGCCAGCCGCACCTGCAGGATCGCCTGGTCATCGGTGGAGAAGTTGCCGACGAAGTAGCGTTGCAGGTCGTCGGGCAGCTCGTCGCGGATCGCGTCCAGGCGCTCGCGCGCTTCCGATGCGGCGATCTGCACGTCGGTGTCCCAGTCGGAATAGAACACCCCGACGAACGCGCCGTCCGCGTTCGCCTCGCCCTGCATGCGCTCCAGCCCGCTCATCGTGGCCAGCGCTTCCTCCGCCGGCCGCAACACCATCCGCTCCACTTCCTCGGGCGTGGACCCCAGGTACGGCAACTGCACGAACACCGCAGGATACGACAGCGAAGGCAGTGCCTCCAATGGCAAGCGCACCGCGGCGATCAGGCCGATAACGAACATCGACACGAACAGCATCACCGTCGTGACCGGCCGCCTCAGGCTCAGTTCCGCGACGCTCATGCAGGCTGCTCCAGTCCGTCGCCGTCTTCATCGTCCGTGCCACCGGCCAACCGCGCCGCCCGGGAGCCCCGCTCGCGGTAGTACGCATCCGCGCGACGGTCGAGCCGGTCGTAGACCACCGGGATCACCAGCAGGGTCAGCAGGGTCGACACCAGCAGGCCGCCGATGACGGTGATCGCCATCGGTGAGCGCACCTCGGAACCTTCACCGAACGCGAGCGCCAGCGGCAGGAAGCCGAACAGCGTGCACAGCGTGGTCATGATGATCGGCCGCAGGCGCGAGCGCGCGCCTTCCACCAGCGCCTCGCGCTTGGCGACACCCGCCTCGCGCAACTGGTTGACCTTGTCGATCAGGATGATCGCCGTCTTGGTCACCAGGCCTACCAGCAGGATCAAACCGATGAACACCACCACTGACACCGACGAACCCGTCAGCAGCAGTGCCAACACCGCACCCACCAGTGCCAGCGGGATGGTGAACAGGATGACGAACGGGTGCAGCAGCGATTCGAACTGCGACGCCATCACCAGGTAGACCAGGAAGATCGCCAGTCCGAACGCGAACAGCAGCGACTTCACCGACTGGCTCAGCTCTTCACCCTGCCCCCCGATGCGCATCTGCACGCCCGGCCCCAAGGGATTGTCGTCGACCATCGCCTGCACTTCCTGCACCGCGCTGCCCAGGTCGATGTCGCGCAGGTTCGCCGACACGATCGCGACGCGCACCTGGTCGGCCCGATGGATCTCGCTAGGCCCCATGGTTTCGACCACCTCGGCCACCGAGCCCAGGCGGACCGTCGCACTACCACCCGGGTTGATGATCAGGTTGCGGATGTCGGCCACCGACGACCGGTCATCCTGCTGCGCCCGCACGAGCACGTCGATCTTGCGGTCCCGGAAGCTGTAGCGGGTGGCCACCTCGCCCCGCACCTTCGCCACCACCGCGTCGGCGATCTGACGGGTGGTCAGGCCGAGCGCGGCCGCGCGCTCCTGGTCGAAGTGGATCTGGATCTCGGGGAAGCCCTGCTCCACGGTGGAGCTGACGTCGGCGTAATGCGGGTTGTCGCGGAGCATGTCCGCCATCGCCCGCCCGGCCTGCTCGATCGCCTGCAGGTCGTTGCCCTGCAGTTCGATCTCCAGGGGCGGCGAGAAACTGAAGAGCTCCGGTCGGCTGAAGTCGACCTGTGCGCCGGGATGTGCCTGCATGGCTTCGCGCAGGCGCTCGGTAGTGTTCGATTCGACTTCCTCGCTGCCGCCATCGGCCATCACGATGCTCAGCTTGCCGATGTTCTCTCCGCTCTCGGTCGGGTTGGCGTCCAGCCGGGTGCCGCTGCCGCTCACCCCGTAGATTGCATGGAGACCAGGCGCATCGGCCTGCCCTGCCTGCAGTTCGCGCACCAGCGCGTCGGTCTGTGCCAGCGGGGTGCCCGGCGGCAGCTTGACCGTCATCTCGAACCGGTCCTGCGCCAACTGTGGAATGAGGTCGGAGCCCAGCATCGGCACCATCAGCAGCGTCAGCAGGAAGGCGCCCGCCGCGGAAGACAGCACCAGCCACGGCCGGTCCAGCGCTGCCGGCAACAGCTTGAGGTAGCCGCGCTCGGCACGGCCGTAAGGGGCCATGGCGATGTCGCTCGCCTTGCGCATGATCGGGCCGACCACGGCCGCGCCCACGCGCCATGCACGCACCACCACCCACGCCAGGCCGAAGAAGCCACCCCGGGCACCGGCACGCGCACCACGGCCGGCAAGGGCCAACGGCTTCTGCAGGCGGGAATCCGGGCGCCAATCCGGGTGCGGCGGCTCCTCGGGGAATGCCAGCGGCGGGCGCCCCTTGAGCGCGCTCAGCATCGGGATGAGCGTCATGGACACCGCCAGCGAGATCGCGATCGCGATCGCCACGGTCAAGGCCTGGTCGCGGAAGAGTTCGCCGGCCACGCCCTCGACGAACACCAGCGGCAGGAACACCGCGATCGTCGTCAACGTCGAGGCGACCACCGCCATGCTGACTTCGCGTGTCCCGGTGATCGCCGCCTGCAGGATGCCGAGCCCGCGCTCGCGCGCCTTGGCGATCGACTCCAGCACCACGATCGAGTCATCCACCACCAGGCCGGTCGCCAGTGCCAGGCCGCCCAGCGACATCACGTTGAGGCTCAGGTCCAGCTGTCCCATGAAGAAGAACGTGGTGACGATCGATACCGGCAACGACAGGCTGATGACGAACGTGCTCCAGCCATCGCGCAGGAACAGGAAGATGATCAGGATCGCGAGCGCGCCACCGATGAGCGCGTCGACCTTGACGTCGCTGATGGCGTGGCGGATGAAGGTCGACTGGTCCTCGATCACCGTCAACTCGACGCCCGGCAGGACCTGCTTGCGGATGTTCTCCAGGCTGGCATGCACGGCGTCCGCCGTGGCCACGGTGTTGGCATCACCCTCCTTGTAGATGGCGAGCTCCACCGCCTCCTGCCCGTCCAGCCGGATGATGGCCTCGCGTTCCTTGTGGCCCTGGCGGACGATCGCGACGTCTCGCAGGCGTACTGGCATCCCGCCAGCGACCGTGCTCGAAGCGCCTGAAGAGGCGCTCTGAACCGACGCCGCAGCGGCCATGGCATCGGCCGAACCCGTGGCCGCGGCCACGCGTGCCATCTGCAATGCGGCATCCTGCGCCGCGTTGTTGCCGCCGGCGCTGGTGGACACCAGCATGTTGCCGATCTCCTCGACGCTGGCGAACTGGTTCACCGTGCGCACCAGGTAGCGCTGCGAGCCTTCCTCGAGGCGGCCACCGGAGATGTTGATGTTCTCCTGCTGCAGCCGTTCGATCACGCGCTCGATCGGCAGGTTGAGCTGCGCCAGCTTCTGCTGGTCGATCAGCACCTGGACTTCGTCTTCCAGGCCGCCGCCGACCTTGACCGCGGCGACGCCCTCGACCGGTTCCAGCTTCTTCTTGAGGTCGTCGTCCGCATACCGTCGCAGCGCTGTCAGTTGCGCGGTGCCGTCCGCGTCGCCGGTGGCCGACAGCGCCAGGCGCACGATCGGTTCGGTCGAAGGATTGAAACGCAGCAGCACCGGAGGCTCGGCCTCCAGTGGCATCTGCAGCGCCTCCATCTTGTCGCGTACCTCCAGGCTGGCCTGGTCCATGTCGGTGCCCCAGGCGAACTCGAGCACCACGTCGCTCTGGCCGGTACGCGATACCGACTTGAGCTTGCGCAGCCCCTTGACCACGCCCACCGCCTCTTCCACCGGCTCGCTGATCAGCGTCTCGATCTCGGCCGGCGCGGCGCCGGTGTACTCGGTACGCACCGTCAGGGTCGGGTAGCTGAGATCCGGCAACAGGTTGACGTTGAGGTTGCCCAGCGCGATCAGTCCGAACAGCAGGAACGTGATCGTGACCATCGCGACGGTGACGCGGCGCCGGGTGGAAAACTCGACCAGGCTGAAACGCCCGGCATCGGGCATCGCTTCGCCGCCGTCCGGACTCGGGCCATGCCCGGAAGGCTGTGTGTTCTCGCTCATGGGCGCCTCCGTTACTGGCTCTGGGCGGTGGGCGAGGCAGCCTGTTCGGCGCCTGCACCATCCGCCAGAGCGGCCGGTGCAGGCGCTCCGATGACGCTGACGGCCGTGCCTTCGCGCAAGGCGCTCTTGCCGGCGACCACGACCTGGTCTCCCAGCTCAAGCCCGCCGCGGACCTCGGCCCACTGGCCGTCCAGGTAACCCAGCTCGATCGGCGTGCGTGCGACCTTGCCCTCGCGCACCGCGAACACGGCCGGCTCGCCCTGCCCCTCGAGCAGGGCGACCCGTGGTACCACGAGTGCGTCGGCACGCTGGTCGTAGTCGATGCTGATCCGGCCGAACATGCCCGGCTGCAGCACGCCACCGCCCTCGAACGCCATGATCACCCGGAACGTGCCGCTGCCCGCGTCCACCACCGGCGACATCCGGTCGATCACGCCCTCGAAGGTCTGGCCCGGCAAGGCGTCGACCTGCATCGTCACCGGCAGGCCGGTCTGCAATGTGGCCAGCTCACGCTCGGGCACGTTCAGCACCGCCTCGAGCCGGGAGGTATCGACGATGCGCACGATCGGCGTGTTGATCTGCACGAAGTTGCCCGGCTTGGGGCTGACCGACGCGACCACGCCGTCGATCGGAGCCTTCACTTCGGCGTAGGACAGCTCCAGATTGGCCAACCTGTTGGTGGCACGTGCATTCTCGAGGTCGAAGCGGATCTGGTCGTGGTCCGAGGCCGCGATCAGCTGCTCCGCCGCGAGACGCTCCGCCCGGGCGAACTGGTTCTCCAGCTTCCTCATCTGCGCTGCGGTCTGGTCTGCCTGCAAGCGCGCCCGATCAGCGTCGAGGCGCGCCAGCACCTGCCCCGCACGCACGTGGTCGCCCTCCTCGACCAGGACCTCCAATGCCACGCCGGAAGTCTTCGCCACGACCTGCGCCTCGGTGGGCGCTTCAAGCGGTGCCGTGCCCGTGTAGCTTGCCGCGACGGCCTGGCGGGTGACCCCGGCCACTTCCACGGGCACCGCTTCTTCGGCCTTTTCGTCGTCCTTGCCCGCCTCCTTCGCGCCGCCGCTGCAAGCGGCGACGGCGAACAGGCAGGCCAGCGCGAGGGCGGCTGCGGGGGCAGCGCCGCGGGTGCGGGAACGGAACAGGATGTGGTGCAGCATCGGAAGACCCCAGTCAGGTGGTGCAGGCGGGAACCGGCGCCATGCCGGTGTTGTAGATAGGTATATCAGTACCCGGGCCGAATCCCCATCCGCCGAAGGTCATGGTGAGGTGCGACAGGGGGACGGGCTGGAGGCCGGTGCCGCTGCTCCCTTCGCGGCCGGGCGCGTGCGGGCTATACTTCACCGCTTGTGCGCTGGGGAGCGCATTGTGCGTACCCCGACCCGCCGCTTCAACACCTTTCGCTAGCTACAAGAGATTGCGGACTACGACATGATGCGACCGCTGACGACCGCCGCCTGCCTGGCCCTATCCATCGCCGCCGCCCCGGCCGCCGCCCAGGAGGGCAACGTCGAGAACGGCCGCCTCCTGGCCTATACCTGCCAGGGTTGCCATGGCGTCGAGGGCTACAAGAACGCCTATCCGAACTACCACGTGCCCAAGATCGGCGGGCAGTCCGAGCAGTACCTGGTGAACGCGCTGAGCGACTACAAGCGTGGCAGCCGCAAGCATCCGACGATGCAGGTCCAGTCCCAGGGCTTCTCGGACCAGGACATCGCCGATCTCGCCGCCTATCTTTCAAACCTGAAGTGAGAGTGCAGTCCATGACGATCCGCAACTTCGCCATCGCCCCTGCACTCGCCGCTGCCCTGCTGCTCGCCGCCTGCTCTTCCGAGGAGTCCGGCGTGACCCACAGCGACGCCGCGGTTTCTTCGTCCGCGGGCCTGCCGGCCGGCAACATCGCCGCGGGCGAACGCCTCGCACAGGAGAAGCGGGAGGCCACCGGCCAGTCCTGCGTGGACTGCCACGGCGCCGAGGGTCTCGCGCCCATCGATGCCAGCTATCCGCTCATCGGTGGCCAGTACGCCGATTACACTGCGCAGGCGCTGCAGGCCTATCGCAACGGCAATCGCGACCACGCGCTGATGGCGAGCCAGGCCAAGGACCTGACGGACCAGCAGATCGCCGATCTCGCTGCCTATTTCGGATCGCGTGAAGGTTCGCTGCGCACCATCCGGGGCGTGGGCGACTGAGCTCCCCGCTCCTTCCGGATCGCAGCATTGAAAAAGCCCGCCTCGTAGCGGGCTTTTTCGTGGGCGCTGCACCCTGCCTCGGCTGATCAGCCAGCAGGGCCAGGTGCGACGCTGCCGTTGTCTTCCTGCAGTTCGGGCTTGAACGGAATGTCCGGCGGCGGCCGCGCAGTGGCGGGCTGCTCATTGAGGTTGGGGTCGCTGATGTCGCACGCACCGCCCACCACCAGCAGCACGGTCTGGCAGACGATGTGCTTGTTGGTGCCCGGCACCGGAATGCGGACGGTCGTGATGCTGCGCCTCACCCATTCCTGCAGCAAGTTCTCGTCCGGACGCCAGTACTGGTCGAAGGCGGTCGGCTCATAGTCGGTCGGCGGTCGCTTCAGCCAGGTGCCGGCCCGATCGAGGTTGGCGATCTCTTCGGTGACCGTTCCCGGTGGCTGCCCCGGCGAGGCCGAGCCGGGCGTCTTTGCAATCCGGACGCTGCCGTCACTGTTGTAAAGACCCGGCGGTTGGCCCTGCTGGCCGCCCGGAGTCTCGGTGTCGGACATGCCCCAGTCGTCGGCGCGCTCCGGTGACGGCCATCCGCCGGCGGTGGCGACGGGCTCGGGGCCGGTCGTGCTGGCCGCAGCCTCCGGCGTCGCCTCGGAGGCCGTCGCCCTGCTTCCATCCTGCTGCGGCGACCGCTCGCCGGACTCGGTTTCAGCCGTGGAGGCCGTGGTTTCACCACTTCCCGGCTCGATGGCGATCTCGCGCACGCGTGGCTCGGGTGCCTGCGTGGCCAGCCGGGGCATCGACACCTCGGGTTGGGCGACGGGCCGGGCGGTCGGTCGGGGCACCACGGGTATGTCCCGACTCGCCAATTCGGGAGCGGTCGCTGCGATCGTCGGTTGCACCAGCTCGGGCTGTGGAAGCGCCCGCGCCGCCGGACGGGGGACTGTCGCCACCTCCATCTCCTGGACCTCCGGTGCGGCAGCGGCGATTTCCGGCATTTCGATCGAACGGTTCACGGACCGCGGTGTCGTCGCGGGCAGCACGAAGGTCTCGCTGCTGTCGGGCACCGGCTCGCTGACGACCAGCGGTTGTTCAACCGCCGGCGGCTGGGGGATGTCCCGTTCGACCACCTCGGGTGGCGTCGTCGGCACGATCGGCATCTCGGTCGCGATCTGGATGGTCGGCATGGCCGGCGCCGCGGGTTCCAAGGGTTCGGCTGTCGTTTCGGGGCTTGCCGGGGCGCCAACAACGGCATCCGGCGCAGCAGCCGGGGCGGCGGGGGCATCGGTCGGATCCTCCGTCGGCTCGGCTTCGCCTCCACCGACCTCCTCGGGCGTCCCGCGGCCGATGTACTCCACCTGGATGACCGTCTCCTCCCCTTTTGCAGGCGGATGGGCGACGCTTATTAGGTCCAGGTACATCAGCCAGAGCAGCAGCGCCCCGATGGCCACGTGCCACACCACCGTGGTGGCGCCCGCAAAGATCCGGGTGCCGCGGTCGTCGGGCTCCGCCGAGTGCCATTGCTGCAGCCACAGGGAGCGGAACGCCTGCCAGCGGCCGAGGTCCCGCGAGGCCCTCGGCGGCACCGCCGGTTCCCGCCGCACCAGCACGGCCGTGATTTCATCCGCAGCCGCGCCGGACACGCGGCCCGGGCGTTGGCCAGCCGCATCGAGCCATTGCTTCCAGCCGGCGGGCAGCTCACCGGGTGGCCGCCGCAGGTGCGGCGCGAACAGCCGCATGCGCCGCTGCAGGGCCTGGATCAGTGCGTCGGCGGAGATCCTCAACGACGCGACGCCGTTGTCAGGCTACGTTGCCGCGGCTGATGTAGGGCGCCGCTCCGGTGTCGTGGTCGGTGGCGTCGCGGACGGCGGTCACCCCGGGCACCTTCTCCAGCAGGGTCTTCTCGATGCCCTGCTTCAAGGTCACGTCGGCCATTCCGCAACCGTGGCATCCGCCGCCGAAGCGCAGCATCACCACGCCTTCGGCGGTGACCTCTTCCACGGCCACGCTGCCGCGATGGGCAGCCAGCTGCGGGTTGATCTCGTTCTCCACGATGTAGTGCACCCGCTCCACCAGCGAAGCCGACTCGCCGGGTGCGACACCCTTGATCTTCGGCGCACGGATCTGCAGTTGCCCGCCCGTGTCGCGCGTTTCGTAATCGATCTCCGCACCATCCAGGTAGCTGACACTGGCAGCTTCGAGCCACAGGGTGAATCCGGTGCAGTCCACGGCCCATTCGTCGCCCTGCAGGTCCGCCGGCTCGGTGAATTCCAGCCGCACGTCGGCGCGCGGGGTGCCGGCATGCACCGCGGACAGCTTCACGCCCAGCCCCGGCAGGGACTCGCGTTCGATCAGCTTGCGGAAATGGGTCTGTGCGGATTCGGTAATCTGGATCATGCCGCTATTCTAACGGCCTGCACGCTATACGACATCGAGCGCGCTCCACCGTCGACGGCCGATCCGCTTCCCGTTCAGCCGCGACCCGTCCGAAGGTACCGCCATGACCGACCTGATCCCCCTCTCCCAGGCCCACTGCATCCCCCGCCGCGGCATCGAGCACAAGCTCACCCAGGCGCGGGTCAATGAGCTGCTCCCGGAAGTGCCGGGCTGGCACGTGGTCGAAGACGGCCACGCGCTGCGCAAGGAGTTCGGCTTCGAGGACTACCACCGCACCATGGCCTTCGTGAACGCCCTCGCCTTCATCGCCCACCGCGAAGACCACCACCCGGACCTGAGCGTGCACTACGATCGCTGCGTGGTCCGCTATTCCACCCACGACGTGGGCGGATTGAGCGAGAACGACTTCATCTGTGCGGCGAAAGCCGACGCCTTGACGGAGTAGACGATGAGCCTGCCCACCCCGAACACCCGCTCCACCATCCTGCTGTCGGCCTCGCTGGCGACCCTGCTGTTGGCAGGTTGCAACCAGGAGGCCGGGGACGCCGTGCCCGTGGTCATGCCGACCCAGCCCGCAGCAGTCGATACCCCGCCGCCGGAGTATCCGGTGGAGCTCGCATGCCAGGACGTGGGTGGAACGGTCGGCCTGATCCTGAAAATCGGCACCGACGGAGCCCCCACGGACATCCGCGTCGAGAACAGCAGCGGCCACCCGCAGCTTGACTCGGCGGCCGCCGAAGCGGTCACCGATTGGGTGTTCCGGCCAGGGACCCGTGGCGGCAGCCCGGTGGAGACCGACCTCCGGGTGCCGGTGACCTTCACCCCGCCGGTGGAACGCCCGGACGCATGTTTCCAGCTGGAAGACGCGCGCTGACCCTCGCCGGCATCAGGCCAGGCGGTCTAGCACCTGCACCAGCTCGGGCGCCAGCGGTGCGTCCAGCAGGTAGTGGGCTCGTCCACCGTCCAATGAGAACTCAAGCGTCGCCGCGTGCAGGAACAGCCGTTTCAGGCCCGCCTGCTCCCGCAGCCGCTTGTTGACCTCTGGGTCGCCGTACTTGTCGTCCCCGGCGACAGGGTGTCCGATGTGCTGGGCGTGGGCGCGGATCTGGTGGGTGCGCCCGGTCTCGATGCGGACCTCGCAGTAGGAGTGCCCCCCGCGGCGCTCGAGCACCCGGAAGTGGCTCAGGGATGCCTTCCCGGCCCGGTTGACCTGTACGTGGCGTTCGCCGCCCTGTCGCAGCCCGACGTGCAGAGGCGCGTCCACCGTCATGACACCGTCCGGCATCCGGCCGGTCAACAGCGCCATGTAGCGCTTGGCGATGCCGCCCCCCTCGCGCATCAGCGCCTGCATTTCCGTCAGCGCCGAGCGCTTCTTGGCGACGATCAGGAGGCCGGAGGTGTCCCGGTCGAGCCTGTGCACCAGCTCCAGGGTGTGTCCCGGCCGCGATGCCCGCAGCGTCTCGATCGCCCCGAAGCTGATGCCGCTGCCACCATGGCTCGCCACGCCCGAGGGCTTGTTGAGCGCGAGCAGGCGGGCATCCTCGAAGACGATCGCGGCATCCAGGGCGTCCATGAAGCCTTTCGGCGGTGTCGGGCGTTCGCCCTCCTCGGTCACGCGCACCGGAGGGATGCGGATCTCGTCCCCCCCTTCCAGCTTGCGCTCCGCCTTGGCCCGGCCGCCGTTCACGCGCACCTGTCCCGACCTCACCAGCTTGTAGACCAGCGAGCGCGGGGCCCCCTTCAGCTGCCCGAGCAGGAAGTTGTCCAGCCGCTGTCCCTCGCGGTCTTCGGGCACCTTGACGGTGCGTGCCCCGGGGCGGTTGCTCGTACTTTCTGAATGGGTCATCCGGAGGGGTTATCTGTTACACTCGCGACGCGAGATAAGGTTTTGATTTCGCAGGGAGTTGTCCCGCCGACGCGTCAGCGTGCCGGCTGTGGTCGAACCAGGGCCGAAAGCCCGACCTGCGATTCCGTTCCCCGCGTGACTCCTGCCTTCGGGGCAGCCATGTTATCAGCGGCGATCGGTGGAGCCCCGTCCCGCCCGGTATCCGGGGCGAACCATCGCCACGGGTGGCGGTCGAAGATGAACACGACCCGCGCGGCGACAGGGCCCCTGCCCTGAGCGCCGCCGGCCCAGAAAGATTGGAAAGCAACAAGCGCTCCCGCGGAATGCCGTGGTGCAGAAGCGCTGGAAATTGTCAGGCAACGCCAGCGCGCGCGGGACAGCGACATCGTCCGGCAGGCAACACGGTCGCGGCGGCGGGGCACAGGTTCCAGAGGCGAAACGCCACGGCGTTCCGCGCGTCAGAGCGCGCGAGGACGCAACAATGAAGCGCATGCTGATCAATGCGACGCAGGCAGAAGAACTGCGCGTCGCGATCGTGGACGGACAGAACCTCTACGACATCGACATCGAGCAACCGTCGAAGGAACAGAAGAAGTCCAACATCTACAAGGGCAAGATCACCCGGCTGGAGCCCTCGCTCGAAGCCGCGTTCGTCGAATACGGCGCCGATCGCCACGGCTTCCTCCCGCTGAAGGAAATTTCCCGCGACTACTACCAGTCCGGGGTCGACCACAACAAGGCCGGCCTGAAGGAACTCCTGCGCGAAGGCCAGGAAGTGGTGGTGCAGGTGGACAAGGAGGAGCGCGGCAACAAGGGCGCCGCCCTGACCACGTTCATCTCGCTGGCCGGCCGTTACATGGTGCTGATGCCCAACTCCCCCACCGCCGGCGGCGTCTCGCGCCGGATCGAGGGCGAGGACCGGGCCGAGCTGAAGAAGGCCATGGACGCGCTGACCATCCCCGACGACATGGGGGTGATCATCCGCACCGCCGGCGTCGGCCGCGACGCCGAAGAACTTCAATGGGACCTGGACTACCTGCTGCAGGTCTGGAAGTCCGTCGCCGAGGCCGCGCTGACCAAGCCGGCGCCGTTCCTGATCTACCAGGAATCGCGCCTGATCATCCGCGCCCTGCGTGACTACATGCGCCCGGACGTCGGCGAGATCCTGGTCGACACCGAGGAGATGTACGCCGAGGCGCGCGAGTTCGTCGAACAGGTGATGCCGCACAACCTGCGCAAGCTCAAGCACTACACCGACGACGTGCCGCTGTTCAATCGCTTCCAGATCGAATCGCAGATCGAGAACGCGTACGAGCGCGAAGTCCGCCTGCCCTCCGGCGGCGCGCTGGTGATCGACCAGACCGAGGCGCTGACCGCGGTCGACGTGAACTCCGCGCGTGCCACCAAGGGTGGCGACATCGAGGAGACCGCGTTCAACACCAACCTGGAGGCTGCCGAGGAAGTGGCCCGCCAGATGCGCCTGCGCGACCTGGGCGGCCTGGTGGTGATCGACTTCATCGACATGTCGTCCAACAAGCACCAGCGCGAGGTCGAGAACCGCTTGCAGCACGCGCTGCGCCAGGACCGTGCACGCGTGCAGGTCGGCCGCATCTCGCGCTTCGGCCTGCTGGAGATGAGCCGCCAGCGCCTGCGCCCGAGCCTGGGGGAATCCAGCCAGCTGGTCTGTCCGCGTTGTGAAGGCCACGGCCGGATGCGGTCGGTGGAATCGCTGTCACTGTCGATCCTGCGCGTAGCCGAAGAGCACGCGATGAAGGAGAACACCGGACAGGTCCTGGTACAGGCGCCGACAGAGATCGCCAACTACCTGCTCAACGAGAAGCGCCGCGCCCTCAGCGAAATCGAGAAGCGCCACGATGCGCCGATCGTCATTGTCGCCGACGAGCAGCTCCACACGCCGCACTACGAGGTCACGCGCATCCGTGAGAACGAGATGGGCGAAGAGACCAACCGGCCCAGCTACCACCGCGGCACGCCGCGCAAGCTGCCGACCCACGCGCTCACCAAGGCCCACCTGAACATCCCGGCGACCCCGGCGGTGACCAACGTGAAGCCCGCCCAGCCTGCACCGCTGCGCGAGCCGCGTGAAGCCGCTCCGGAGCCGCAGGCAGCCGCGCCGGTGTCGAGCGTGGTGGCGCCGACCCACTCCATCGGCGTGGTCGAGCGGATCATGCGCTTCTTCCGCGGAAGCCAGCCCGACACGGCAGGCTCCGACAAGCAGGACCGGGCCTCGCGCGGACGCGGTGAGCGCACCGACCGTGGCGAGCGCAACGAACGCAATGACCGGGGCGACCGCAACGGCCAGCGCCGCGGCAAGGGCGCCCGCGACGGCGGACGCCGGGACGACTCGCGCCGTGGCAACGGCCAGGCCGGCGCATCCGCCCCGGCGGCGGCTTCGGACAAGCCCAACGGGCGCAGTGGCAAGCAGGGGCGGCAGAAGCAGCCCAAGCCACAGGCGGCCGACGAGCGCGCCGCGGCAGGTACCGAGCGCGGCCAGCAGGCCGAAACGCAACCGAAGCCGCCCCCGCCCGCCGCGTGGAGAGAAGCCGGCGAAGGCCGCGGCCGAAGCCACGCCGGAAGTCGCAGTGGCACCGGCCGCCGCGGTCGAGGCGCACACGGCTGACTTCAAGGACAACGAGAAGCAGCAACAGAAGGACGTGGCCGAGCAGGACACCTCCGGCACCCAGACCGGCGCACCGGCTGCAGAGGCCACCGAAGGTACCGGTGAAGGCACCGCACGCCGCCGGCGTGGTCGTCGCGGCGGACGTCGTCGTCGGCGCGGCGGTGGCGAAGCGGGCTCCAGCGAGGAGAACGGACCTGACACGTCGCTGCTGGACGATGACGGCGATACCGAAGGCGGCAACACGCCGGTAGCGACGCGCTCGCAGCCGGAGTTCGACTTCGATGACCAGGCCGCTCCCGACGCCCAGGCCGCCACCGGGGCGGAAGAGAAGCCGGCCAAGCCACCGCGCCAGCCGCGCAAGCGGGCTGCTGCGAAGCCGCAGGCCGGGGAGACGCAGGACGAGGCGAGCCCGGACCAGCCGGCGCAGGCGCCATCAGCCGACGCACCGGAGACAACGCCGGCGGTTGCGGCCGCTGCCGCGATCCCGGTGGCTGCCGCAGCGGTCGATAGTGACGCCCCCTCGCCTGCCGCAAGCCCGGTGATCGCGGCCGATACCGGCACGCCATCCACGGAAGCAGGGCCGTCGTCCGTCGACAGCGAGAAGGTGGAAGAAGAGGTCGTTCCGCAGCCGGAACCCGTCGCCGACGCCACCGTAGTCGAAGAGTCGGTCGTACCGGCTCCGGTCCCGGTCGAGCCGGAAGCCGAGAAGCCCCGGCAGCCGGAAGCGGGATCAGCCGTGGGCACGCCGCCGGCAGGCACCACGCCTGCAGCCGGTTCCTCCTCGGGCCACGTCCAGGACGGCAACGGCATCGCCAAGCACACCGCCGGCCTGTTCGACACGCAGCAGCAGGAGCCGGAAGCACCGGCCGCCGAAGCCGCAGTCGAAGGCGATGCTGGCACCCGCGCATCCACGCAGGACACGCCTGGCGGTGACGGAGACCATGATCGCCGCGCCTGATCGCGCGGTGGCATGACAACAAGGAAGGGGCCGCTCGCGCGGCCCCTTTTTTATGTCTGTACGTCCCGGGACGTCCCGTTAGAGGGCCATGGCGGGTTCCGCCAACCCGTACTGTCCCAGCAGCCGTGCGAGCGCGATGGTGTCGGTGATTTCCAGCTTCTCGAACAGCCGGCTCTTGTGCGTGTTGATCGTCTTCGGGCTCAGGCTCAACCGCCGTGCGATTTCTTCCTGCCGCAGGCCCTGGGCCAGCAGCAGCGCGATCTCCAGCTCGCGCGGCGACAGCTCGTCGAACGGGGAACCCGAGCTGCCCAACCCGGACAACGCCAGGTGCTGGGCGATGCTGTACGCCAGGTAGCGTCGCCCCTGCGCCACGTCGCGGACGGCGCGCAACAGCTCGGTGGCATCCCCGCCCTTCCCGACGTAACCCGAGGCTCCGGCTTCCAGCAGGCGGCGTGGCATCGGGCCGTCCTCAAGCACGGACACGATGACGACCCGCGTGCCGTGGTCGCCCTTGACGATGCGCTCGGTGACTTCCAACCCACTGACCCCGGGCAGGTGCAGGTCGCACAGCACGACGTCGGGCTTGAGCTGGCGGACCAGCGGCAGGCCGAGCTCGCCGCTTTCGGCGTCGCCCACGACCTCGATGTCGACTTCGCCGGAAAGAATCATGCGCATGCCGGTCCTGACAAGCGCATGGTCGTCGATGATGAAAACGCGGATGGTCATCCTTTACCCCTGCGAGTTAAGCTCCAGCGGCGCAGGCTACTGAGCGCCCGCACGCCACGCAAGCAAGGACATCGAATGCAGCCACCCCGCGCCCTCCTCGCCGGCACCATCACAGCCCTGCTCTGCGCCTGCTCGCCCTCCTCGACGGTCGCACCGGCCTCCGAAGCAATCGTGCCCACCAGCCAGGCTGCCACGGAGTGGCTGGAAGTGGTCTCGGATATCGCCGAAGAGGATGACAATGCTGCCCGCCGCGGAGCGATCCGCCAGCAACTTGCATCGATCGGTCTGGAAGCCCGCGCGGAAAACTTCGACAGCGAACACGGCCCGGGCGAGAACCTGCTGGCCGAGGTTGGCGGTCCCGCCGATGCACCGATGCTCCTGCTCGGCGCGCATTCCGATCGTGTGGATTCCGGAAACGGTGCGGTCGACAACGCATCGGGCAGCGCGGTGGTGCTCGAGCTGGCAGAGCGGTTCGGGTCGGATCCGCTCGAGCACCACCGGGTGGTCGTCGGCTTCTGGGACCAGGAGGAGCGCGGGCTGCTCGGCGCCGGCGCCTTCGTCGCCCAGGACAACGCGCCGGCCGTCCTCTACGTCAATTTCGATGTGTTCGGCTGGGGCGACACCCTGTGGATGTCGCCGCCGGGGCCCGAACATCCCCTGCTCGCTTCGAGCCGCAGCGCGGCAGATACGGTAGGCCTTGAACTGTCGGCGGCAGACAACTACCCGCCCACCGACCACCTCGCGTTCCGCAAGGCCGGTTGGCCGGCGGCATCGTTCGCACTGGTCGGTCGCGAAGAGATCGACGGGATCCTGGCCGCCTACGCCGGCACGCCTCCGGAACAGACCCCCAGGCTGATGGAAGTGATCCACAGCGAACTGGACACGGTCATCGAACTGGATCCCAACGCCGCGGTGCGCGGCATCGACGCTGTCGAGAATGCGTTGCGTGCGTGGGATTCGCAGGTGGGGACGGAACTGCAGGGGGCCGCGGGCTGATGTGGCGGAGAGAGTGGGATTCGAACCCACGGAAGGTTTGACCCTTCGCCGGTTTTCAAGACCGGTGCCTTAAACCGCTCGGCCATCTCTCCGGTGTGCTTTCAGCGGGCGCATTCTCGCACGAGACGGGCGGTTCCGCTCAGCGGCCGAACGCCTTGAGTTCGTCTTCGTTGCAGGGGCGGCCGGTGATGTCGCTGCACCCCAGCCGGGCGCTCTCCACCAGCTCGGGGACCTTCTCGGCGAGGTAGTCGATGAACACCCGAACCGCCGGCAGCATGCCGCGCCGCGAGGCGAACACCGCGTGGAAGATGCCCTGGGGCAATCGCCACTCCGGCAGCACCACCTCCAGCTCGCCCTTGCGTACGGCGTCGGCGCAGACGGTTTCCGGCAGCATGGTGATGCCGATGCCCTGTTTGGCCAGCGCCATCAGCATCGGGAAGTCGAAGCCCATCACCCTGGGGGCCAGCTCGATGCGCTCGCGAGCACCGTCCGGCCCATGCAGTTCCCATCGCTGCCGGGCGTCGTCTTCGCTCATGCTCATGGTGACGTGGTCGGCAAGCTCGGCCGGTGCCGTTGGCCGGCCCATCTTGCGCAGGTAGTCGGGACTGGCCACCAGCAGTTCCTGGATCTGGCCGAAGCTGCGCATCACCAGGCTGCCGTCGTCATCGAGCTTGTTGCGGACCCTCAAGGCGACGTCGATTCCTTCGTTGATCACATCGACCCGGCGGTTGGTCACCTGCAACTGCACCCGCACCTGCGGATAGCGCGCCAGGAACTCCGGCAGCAGCTTGGGCATCTGTTGCTGGGCCGCACCCACCGGCACGCTCACCCGCACGACACCGCGTGGCTCGGCGCTGAGCCTGTCCACGACCTCCCGCGCGGCGTGCGCCTCGGCCAGCATGGTCTGGGCGTGGCGGTAGACGCTGTTGCCGACATCGGTGACGGCAAAGCGCCGGGTGGAGCGCTGCAGCAGGCGCACGCCCAGGTCGCTTTCCAGCTGGCTGATGCGACGGCTCAGTCGCGACTTCGGGATGCCCAGTGCGCGCTCGGCGGCGGCAAAGCCGGAGTGCTCGACCACCATCGCGAAGTAGTAGAGATCGTTGAGATCCTGCATGCGGATAATTCCAAGTACAGAACGTACAGTGGCATTTGAGCAGGTTTATCCCACCAGCACAACAACCTAGATTGGTCCTCGACGCGGCGTTGCCGCCCCAAGAGGATTCCCCATGAAGCTACTCCACATCGATTCGAGCGCGCTGGGCGCCGGCTCCGTCACTCGTGAACTGAGCGCCGCCATCGTGGCCCGCTGGGCCGACAGCGTGCCGGATCTGCAGGTCCGCTACCGGGATCTCGACTCAGACCCCCTCCCCCATCTCAACGGCCACGCCCTGGCCAAGGCGGACCCGGCCGCGGCCGCCGAGGCCGAAGAAATCCTGGGCGGGTTCCTGGAGGCGGACGTGGTGGTGGTGGGTGCACCGATGTACAACTTCACGGTTCCGTCCACACTGAAAGCCTGGATCGACCGGATCGCGGTAGCCGGCCGCACGTTCCGCTATACGGAGAACGGCCCCGAGGGGCTGGCTGGCGCCAAGAAGGTCATCATTGCCAGCGGGCGTGGCGGCATGCACCAGGACGCGCCAAGCGACTTCCAGGAACCGTTCCTGAGGTTCCTGTTCGGGTTCCTCGGTGTCACCGACATCACGTTCGTGCGGGCCGAAGGGGTGGCGCTGTCGAGCGACCACCGCCAAAGCGCGGTGACCCAAGCGCTGGCGTCGATCCCCGAGCCGGTGCGCGAGGCCGCCTGATCGGCCGGGAGCGTTACGACGCCGTCAGGAGATGGCGTCGACGCCGCCCATGTACGGCCGCAACACCTCGGGCACGGTGATCGAGCCGTCGGCGTTCTGGTAGTTCTCCATTACCGCGATCAGGGCGCGGCCCACGGCGACGCCGGACCCGTTCAAGGTGTGCACCGGCTCGGGCTTGCCGGTCTCCGGGTTGCGCCAGCGCGCCTGCATGCGGCGCGCCTGGAAGGCTTCGCAGTTGGACACGGAGGAGATCTCGCGGAAGGTGCCCTGGCTGGGCAGCCAGACTTCCAGGTCGAACGTCTTGGACGCCGCAAAGCCCATGTCGCCACTGCACAGCAGCATGCGGCGGTATGGCAGCCCCAGGCGCTCGAGCACGACCTCGGCGCAACGCGTCATGCGCTCGTGTTCGGCATCGCTGTCTTCGGGGCGGCTGATGCAGACCAGCTCGACCTTCTCGAACTGGTGCTGCCGGATCATGCCGCGGGTATCGCGGCCATAGGCGCCCGCTTCGGCCCGGAAGCACATCGAGTGCGCCGTCATCCGCATCGGCAGGTCGGCGGCATCCACGATCTCGTCGCGCACCAGGTTGGTCAGCGGCACTTCCGCGGTCGGGATCAGGTAGCGCTTGCTTTCGCCAACCGCGGTGGAGAACAGGTCGTCCTCGAACTTCGGCAACTGCCCGGTGCCCTGCATGCTCTCCGGGTTCACCAGCAGCGGGACGCTGGTTTCCTGGTATCCGTGTTCGCCGGTGTGCAGGTCCAGCATGAACTGGGCGAGTGCACGGTGCAGGCGCGCCAGCGATCCGCGCAGCACGGTGAAGCGCGCACCACTGAGCTTGGCGGCAGCGTCGCCATCCAGCCAGCCGTTGCGCGCGCCCAGCTCGACATGGTCGAGGACGGCGAAGTCGAAGCTGCGCACATCGCCCCAGCGGTGCTGCTCGACGTTGTCGTTCTCGTCGCTGCCGAGCGGCACCGACGCCTGCGGAAGGTTCGGGATCACCAGCGTGATCGCTTCCAACTCGGCCTTGATGGCATCCAGCCGGGCCTCGCTGGCCTTCAGCTCGTCGCCGAACCCGGCCACCTCGGCCAACAGGGGAGCGACATCCTCGCCCTTCGCCTTGGCCTGGCCGATCGCCTTGGAACGGGTGTTGCGCAAGTTCTGCAGCTCCTGCGTCCGTACCTGGATCTGTTTGCGCTCCGCCTCGAGCGCCTCCAGCGACTGCGCGTCGAGATCGAAGCCACGCGTCTGGCGCAGGCGGTCGGCAAGTTCGGCGGGCTGCTGGCGCAACAGGTTGGGATCGAGCATGGCGGCATCGCTTCCGGTGATCAGCCGCTGATTATCGCGTGGAACGGCTTGCGATGGGACCGTTTCCGGCGCATGGACCTGTCGGTGCACAATGGCGCGGTCCACCGCACCCGGTTCGACCATGCCCACATCCCCCACGCCTCCGCCCCGTCCCTTCTTCAACGGCATCTCCGCCTGGCGCCCTACCGCGCGCTCCCTGTGGCTGGTGCTCGCCGCCTTCCTGGGCGGGTTGGCGCTGTTCCTGCTGGTGTGGTCGGGCGATCGCAACGACGACCAGTTCTTCCGTGCGGGAGACGCTCCGCCCACTGCGCGTGCGCCGAGCTACACACCGCTGCCAGCGCCGCTCCCGGCCCGCGGTCGCGAAGGCGACGCCAGTGGCCTGGAGCGCGGCCGCGAGGAAGCTGCCCGGCAGCAGGAGGAACAGGCCCGCTTGGTTGAAGAGTCGCCGCCGCCTCCGCCGCCGCAGGAAATCGCACCGCCCACCGCGGCCCCCGCGCTCACCTCGCCACGGCCCCTCGCCGGACAGACGCCGCCACCGACCTATCCAGCCCGTGCCCTGCGCCGCGGCGAACAGGGGGTGGTCCGGGTGCGTGCGGATATCGGCCCCGACGGAGTACCGACCTCGGTCAGCGTCGCCGGCAGCAGCGGGTCGCGACAGCTGGACCGCGCGGCGGTCAATGCGGTGTTGCGCTGGCGCTTCGAGCCGGCCACCGCCAACGGGCAGCCCACCGTAGGCACGGTGGAGGTACCGATCGAGTTCAATCCCGGCCGCTGACGGTTCCGGGGGCAGGTATCGGCGGTCGAGTCAGTCCGTCGCTGTCCGCAGTTGCATGCCGGCCTGCGCGGCCAGCGCGTCGAACCCCGGGAACGAGGTGGCGACGTTCGCCACGTCGCGGATCCGCACGGGCCCCGAAGCAAGCTGCGTGGCAACCGCCATGCTCATCGCGATCCGATGGTCGCCGTGGCTGTCGACCACGCCGCCGGTCATCCCGCCGCCCTCGATGATGGCCCCGTCGGGTGTCTCTTCGATCCTCACGCCCAGCGCCTGCAGCGCCGTCGCCATCGTGGTGATCCGGTCGGACTCCTTGACCCGCAGCTCCGCCGCGCCGCTGACGATGGTGCGGCCCTGTGCGCAGGCAGCGGCCACGAACAGCGCAGGGAACTCGTCGATCATGTCCGCGACCAGCGCCGCCGGTACCTCGATGCCACGGAGCGGCGCATGCTGGACCACGAGGTCGGCGACCGGCTCTCCACCGTGCTCCCTCACGCCCTCCATCCGGATCCGTGCGCCCATCATCTCGAGCACCCGCAGCAGGCCTGTGCGCCGCCGGTTGATGCCGACCGATTCCAGGGTGAGCACCGAACCCGGGATCACGCAGGCCGCGACCAGGAAGAACGCTGCCGACGAGAAGTCCACCGGCACATGCACGTCCATTGCCTGCAACCGGTGGCCACCGGACAGCCGCACCCGGCCAGGCGAGAATTCCACCGGCCAGCCGAACGCCGAGAGCATGCGCTCGGTGTAGTCACGCGTCGGATGGGGCTCATGCACCTCGGTGGTGCCTTCCGCATAGAGGCCGGCGAACAGCAGTGCCGACTTCACCTGGGCACTCGCTACCGCGGGTGCGTGCGCCATGCCCCTCAGCATCGCACCACCGCGGATGCGCAGCGGTGGAAGCCCGCCCGCCTCGCTGGAGAGCTGGGCTCCCATCGCCGTCAGCGGTTCGATCACGCGCGCCATCGGTCGGCGCGAGAGCGAGGCATCGCCCACCAGGACGCTGTCGAACGCCTGCCCCGCCAGCAGGCCCGCAAGCAGCCGCATCCCCGTGCCGGAGTTCCCGCAATCGAGCGCACTGCCACTGGCGCGAAGGCCCCGCAGCCCGACGCCATGCACGATGCGCCGGTCGTGACCGGGCGATTCGATGGCCACGCCCAGCGCCTGGAAGATTGCAGCGGTAGCCCGCGTGTCCTCGCCCTCGAGGAAGCCTGAGATCTCGCTGGTTCCCTCGGCCAGTGCCGCGAGCATCACCGCGCGGTGCGAGATCGACTTGTCGCCCGGCGCACGCAGCTTGCCCCGCAGAGGTTCACCGGCGGGGGCAGCCAGCCAATCGATTCGCCGTGCGCCCACTCAGCCGCGCCGCTTCTGGAAGTCGCGCATGAAAGTGGCCAACGCCCGCACCCCTTCCACCGGCATCGCGTTGTAGATGGAGGCACGCATGCCGCCGAGGGCGCGATGGCCCTTCAGGGAGATCAGCCCCGCCGCCTTGGCTTCCACCAGGAAATCGGCATCCAGCGCGGGATCGTGCAGGAAGAACGGGACGTTCATGCGGGACCGCACCGGCTTTGCGACCTCGTTGCGATAGAAGCCACCGGAGCCGTCGATCACTTCGTACAACATCGCGGCCTTGGTCGCGTTGAGTTTCGCGAACGCGTCCACGCCACCCTCGGCCAGCATCCACTTGAACACCAGTCCGGCCAGGTACCAGTTGAAGGTCGGCGGCGTGTTGAGCATGGATTCGTGCTCGGCATGTGCGCGGTAATCGAGTATCGGCGGCCGTGGCTGCCCGGTGCGCGCAAGCAGTTCGGCGCGCACGATGAGCACGGTCAGGCCCACCGGCCCAAGGTTCTTCTGGGCGCCCGCATAGATGACACCGAACTTAGAGATGTCCAGGGGCTCCGACGCGATGCTGGAGCTGAAATCGGCCACCAGCGGCACCGCGCCGACGTCGGGTATGTCGCGGAACTCCACGCCGTGGATGGTCTCGTTGGCGGTGTAATGCACATACGCGGCATCCGGCGAGAGCCGCCACTGCGAGCGCGCCGGGATGTCGTGGAAGCCGCCGGGTTCGGCATCGGCGGCCACGTTGGCCTTGCCCCAGGGCTCCGCCTGCTTGACCGCGGTCTTTCCCCAGTGTCCGGTGACCACGTAGTCGACCGGCTGCCCGGCCTTGGCGAAGTTGAGCGCGAACAGCGCCTGCTGCGTGGTTGCCCCGCCCTGCAGGAACAGCACCGCGTAATCGTCCGGAACGGAGAGCAGCTTGCGCAGGTCACTCTCGGCCTCGGCCGCCACCTGCATGAACTCCGGGCCGCGGTGGCTCAGTTCGACGATGGAGGCGCCTGCGCCATGCCATTCCAGCAGTTCCTCCCGCGCCTGCTGGAGGACCGGCTCGGGCAGCGTCGCGGGACCTGCACTGAAGTTGTAGGCGCGCGTCATCCTGAACACTCCTGTGGTGATCGGGCAGTATGCCGCACCGCAGCACCAGCGCCAGCCCCGTGGCGCTGCAACTTCTTAACCCGGTATGAGGTCTTATCATGTGACCGATTCGCCGGAGCCATCGCATGTCGCTGCGCGACGCCCTGAGGATTCCCGAGCACGAGATCACTCCCGAGGCCGTCTATCGCGAGCGACGGCGCTTCATGGCGGCGATGGCGGCCGCGCCGATGATGGGCCTTGGCGGATGCGTCGAGGCCGACCCGCCTCCCCCGGTCGACCTGCGTGTCACGCCCGCCCAGGCACGCGAGGGGTTCTCAACCCGCGAGGAGCTGACCACCTGGCAGGACGCCACCACCTACAACAACTTCTACGAGTTCGGCCCGCGCAAGGAGCAACCCTCCGAAGCCGCCCGGACGCTGAGCGCCGATGGCTGGACCGTCACCGTCGGTGGGCACTGCGCTAAACCCGGTGTCGTTCCGCTCGAAGAGTTGCTGGCACCCCACGAGCAGACCGAGCGCGTCTACCGGCTGCGTTGCGTGGAGGGCTGGTCGATGGTGATCCCGTGGCTCGGCATCCCGCTGGCCGACGTGCTGAAACGGTTCGAGCCGACATCCCGTGCGCGCTACGTGGCCTTCACCACGCTCTCCGCCCCGCGGAAGATGCCGGGAATGGCCTACCGCACGCTGGACTGGCCCTATCGGGAAGGCCTCAGGATCGACGAAGCGATGCACCCCCTGTCGTTCCTCGCCACCGGGCTCTATGGAAAGCCGCTGCCGCAGCAGAACGGCCTGCCCATCCGCCTGGTCGTGCCGTGGAAGTACGGCTTCAAGAGCATCAAGTCGATCGTCTCCATCGATTTCGTCGAGGAGATGCCCTTTACCAGCTGGAACGACCTGCAACCGCGGGAGTACGGATTCTTTTCGAACGTCAATCCCGAAGTCGACCACCCCCGCTGGACGCAGAAGACCGAACGCCGCATCTCCGGGACCGGCAGCAAGCTGTTCGCAAACAGGATCCCCACGTTGATGTTCAACGGTTATGGCGAGCAGGTGGCGGGACTCTACGCAGGCATGGACCTGGAGAAGTGGTTCTGACCCCGGTGGCCCAGCGTTGAGCTCGCGACCGGATCCGGGCAGCCGCCGGCTCGCGCTGTTGAAGGCGGTGGCTCACCTGCTGGCACTGTCGCCAGCGTTGGTGTTGGCCTGGCAGATCCGTTCGGAGCTGTTGACCGGCTCGGGAGCCCTCGGTGCGGATCCGGTCGCGGCGGTCGAACACCATCTCGGCATCTGGGCACTGCGCATGCTGCTGCTGACCCTGGCGATCACGCCGCTGCGCCAGCTCACCGGACTGGCATCGTTGCTGAAGTTCCGCAGGATGCTGGGGCTGTACGCCTTCTTCTATGCGACGGCGCACTTTGCCGCCTACCTGGTGCTCGACCTGCGCGGCTATTGGGCGCTGATCTTCGAAGAGATCGCCAAGCGGCCCTACATCACCGTCGGCTTCCTGGCCTGGCTGTTGCTGCTGCCGCTGGCCCTGACCTCGACCCGCGCGGCAATGCGCCGCCTCGGCCGCAACTGGGGGCGACTGCACCGGCTTGTCTACCCGATCGCGATCCTCGCGGTGCTGCACTTCTGGTGGGTGGTGAAGTCGGACATCCGCGAGCCCTTGCTGTATGCAGGCATCCTGGCGCTACTGCTCGGTTGGCGGATCAGCCGCAGGGTTGTCCGGCGGCGTTAGCGGGTCCCGTACATCAGGAGCAGGGCCAGCGCGCCGGCCAGCAGCAAAGCGGCCACCAGCAACCACGGCATACGCCGCCATGCCCTGGGCGCGCGGGCCGTCTCCGGCACGGGGAGCTCCTCTTCGGCGGCCACCTCCGCGCTTTCCGCCGTGACCGCGTGGGCCACACCCTCGGTCAGTGGCGCTTCCAGGATGAATCGATGGCCGGCCCCGAAGACAACCTGGGAACCGGCGCGCAACAACCCGTCCTGCACCCGATGGCCGTTGACCAGCGTTCCGTCGGTGGACCCCAGGTCGCGTAGTACCACCCCGTCGGCGTGCGGCTCAAGCCGCGCATGCTGCCCGGCGAAAGCGGGATCGGTGATCCGCACATCCGCCGCCACGTCCCGGCCGACCACGCAAGGGTGATCCAGGCTGAAACAGCGTCCGTGGTGTTTGCCACCGATACCTCGCAGCACCATGTGGCGCGGCGCCGGCGCAGCGACGGTTTCAGAAGCGGGCGGTGCCGGCGCCGGTTGCTCGCCGAGCACGGTCAGCTCGCTCCCGTCCAGATGCAACGCATCGCCGGGGCGCAGCATCGCCATCCGGCGCACCGGCCGACCATTCAGATGCAACCCCTGCACACCCTCCCGCACCTGGAGCCATGCACCGCGGCGGTCCACGCAGACCTGCAGGAGCGGATCGCCGCCTTCAACCGGGGAGAGGCCACCGGCCGGATCGCGTCCAAGGGCATGCACGCCCTGGTCGAGCACCAGGTCGTCACGTTGGTTATCGGGAAATCGCAGTCTGAGGGCGTTCACGCCGCGGCAATCTACCACGCTGTCCAGCGAATGCGCTCTTGCCGCCGCCGCCTGCGCACGCACAATGGCACCCAACACAGGAGAACACCATGTCCAGCATCGACATCACCCAGCCCCACTCCATGCCGCCGGCGCAGGCACGCCAGGCCGTGCAGGAGATCGCGGACAAACTGCACGACCGCTTCGGTGTCGACTGCCAGTGGAACGGCGACATCCTCGGCTTCTCCCGGCATGGCGTGGATGGGCGGATAGCGTTGCTGCCGCACGAGGTCCACGTGAGTGCGCAGCTGGGCTTCCTGCTGGCAGCGATGAAGGGCCCGATCGAGGCCGAGATCCGTCGCGTCCTGGAGCAGCGATTCGGCTAGGCGGAGCTGTGCGCCAGCTCACCCCACCGTCGCCACCGCCCGCGTATATTCGGCCACCGATCCCCCTGCACCGCGACAAGGCCTACCGCAGATGCTCAACGCTTCACTGGCACCCGCCGCACTGTTGTTGATCGTGGTGGCCGGCGCCGCCTTCACCGCCTGGCTGTGGACCACCTGGTCGCAGCGGCTGGTGGTCGAGGCGGGCCTGAAGACATTGAGCGCGATGCGCTGGCGCGAATTCTCGCGCTTCGTGATCGAGGCGCTGCAGGCGCAGGGCTTCGAGGCCAGCCGTGTCGAACCCGATGCCAGCCGCGGCCAGAAGGCGGACCTGCTGCTCAACCGCGGTGGCCAGATCTGGCTGCTCAGCTGCAAGCAGGGCACGCACCACCGCATCAGGCCAGGGATGGTGGACGAGCTCGCCGGGGCCGTGCGCGACAGCGGCGCCAGTGGCGGGATCCTCGCCACGCTGGGAAAGGCCGATACCGATTCCACCACACGCCATGCGCAGATCGAGGTGATCGATGGCCGCACGCTGTGGCCATTGATCGATCCGCTGCTACCACCCAGCGTGCACAACGACCTGCTGACGCAAGCCCGCAGGAAGACGGTCCGGACCACTGCGATGACCTGGGTGGTGGTGGTGCTGGCTTGCCTGGCCGTGGCGTGGCTGGCCAGTGCAATGGCGGGAACGGAGGCGACTTCGCTGCCCCGCGTGGACCCCGCGCCGGCACCTGCGCCGGTCGCGGCACCGGTCGCCCCCCCCACGGCAGGCGAGCTATCCCCTGCCCGCCCGACCCTCACCGAAGACCAGCAAAGGCAACAGGCTGCGCAGGCTGTGGGGACGCTGGCAGACGTCGTGCGCGTGCAGTGGGCGACCAGCTCGACGCTGGTGGTGTATCTGCCTGGAGCCGCCGGCAAGGAGCACGTGGACGCGATCTGCCAGGTGCTGGAGCAGTACGAGGACATCCGCAACTCCCGCATCCAGCTGCAACCGCCCGAAGAGAGTGGGATCCCGGTGCGCTTCGTACAGTGCACGGCGTTCTAGCCCGAGGAAGCAGGGTTACCGTCCCCGTGCGCTCCCCTTGATCGGGATCAAACGGACTCCTCGGCTGTCGGGCAACATGGGCTGGCTGATCAGGCGCGTTGCAGGAGTCCGAAGAATGAGGGGTTTTCTCGCCGTTGCTGCCCTGGCAGTGGGCATGTTGTCGATCTCCGCCACGCCCACCCCGGCCGCTGCCGAGCCGCCAGTGCCATTCACCTGGATGCCGGAAGTGGCACCGCAAGGGCCGGTGCTCATCGTTATCGGGCTCGATGAGCAACGAGCGGTGGTCTATCGCAACGGCGTGCGCATCGGAAGCTCGCCCGTGAGTACCGGCAAGGAGGGGCACGAGACGCCGACCGGGATCTTCAACATCCTGCAGAAGCGGCGCGAGCACTACTCCAACCTGTACAACAATGCGCCGATGCCATTCATGCAGCGCCTCACGTGGGATGGCATCGCCCTGCATGCGGGCCATCTGCCGGGCTATCCCGCATCCCACGGATGCGTGCGGCTTCCGTACGAGTTCTCCGAAGCCCTGTTCGGCATCACCGAACGCGGCATGACGGTGGTGGTGGCGCAGAGCCTTGGGCAGCCGCAACTGCAGTCGCCGGAGCCCCTCGGCATGGCAACCGCCAGCACAGGTGCATCGCCCGACTCACGATGGACCTGGCAGCCTGAGCGAATGGACCAGGGGCCGGTCACCATGGTGCTGAGCATCGCCGACCAGCAACTCGTCGTCATGCGCGGGGGTGTCGAGATCGGACGCGGCGATGTCGCGGTGGACGCACCGGACGTCCACACACAGGCTTACGCAGTCATGGGCGGAACCCCGGCCGGTGAGAGCCGCCTGGTGCCGGGCCGGCCGGCGCTGAACTGGATGCGGATCCCGATCCAACGGAATCTCCAGCGGGATCTCCAGCGGGATCTCCAGCGGGATCCATTGGAAGCCGGCAGCGCGGGGAACGTCGATGCGGCTGGCGCCGCGATCGGGGGCGGCGCGGTCAGGATCGATCCGGAATTCGCGAAGCGGGTGCACGACGCCCTCGCTCCCGGAAGCACGCTCCTGGTCACCCCGGAGCCGGTTTCCGCCGTGAGCAACCAGGGAATGACCGTCTTCGAGAGCGCACCACGGCCGCAGCAGGCACCTGAACCTGCACATGAATAAACGGGGCGAAGGTGAACAGGATGTTGTGCCAAGGGTCGACCCGGGCCCGGCTATCACGTAGTTTTCACTCATGACCGGATTCCGATTCCCCGCCGTCCTCCTCGCAACCACAGTGGCACTGGCGCTCGCGGCTCCGCCCGCCGGTGGCAGCGACAGCGGCGCCTCGTCCAGTCGCTCAACCGCTGGCACCCCGGCTCCGGCCACGACAGCCTCTGCCACGGCTGCCAAGACCGTAGCGGGCGGAACGGCAGCAGCGACCGTCGGCAATGCCTCGCTTTCCACGAGCATGCTGGCCACGCTGGTCGCCACGGCACCTTCCGTGGATACGCGCGCGCTTGGACTCGCGTTGGCGGCACGGGACTGCGCCGTCGCCTCCGGCCAGGCCAGTCCGGATGCGAACCTCACCCTGATCGACTATTCCAGGCCGTCCACGGAGCCCCGGATGTGGGTGTTCGACCTCGCCTCCCAACGCCTGCTGTACGCCGAACACGTGGCGCACGGACGGAATACCGGCGAGAACATGGCACAGCGGTTCTCCAACGTCGAAGGCAGCTACCAGTCGAGCCTGGGTCTCTTCTCCACCGCCGAATCCTACGTGGGCAGCAACGGCTACTCCATGCGCATGGACGGCCTCGAGCCCGGCATCAACGACGCCGCACGGGCGCGTGCGATCGTCATCCACGGCGCCCCTTACGTGGACCCGGAGCAGGCCCTGCGCCAGGGCCGGCTGGGTCGCAGCCTCGGCTGCCCCGCCCTGCGGCAGCAGGTCGCGCGGGAGGTCATCGATACGATCAAGGACGGACACCTGGTGTTCGCGTACTACCCGGACGAGGAGTGGCTCGCGTCTTCGCAATTCCTCGATTGCCCGGCGGGACGGTTGGCACGGGCGGCAGCGGAGGCGGACGCCCCGTCCCGCGGCTGACATCCGCGCTGCCATGCGTGATCGACCGGGTTGATCCCGATCAATACGGCGTCCGGTGGAAAGGGTTCCATTAGAGAACACTTCCAATGACGGAGCGCACTGATGGATGCCGGATGCAGACAGTCCAACGATAAGTCCCACTCCGGGGCGCGAGGATGAGCGGCCCGGCTGAAAATGGGTTTGCGCTCACCTTTCTCGGCGCCGCAGGGACTGTCACCGGCTCACGTTACCTGGTGCAGGCTGGAGGTGCCCGCGTACTGGTCGACTGCGGGCTTTTCCAGGGCTACAAGCCATTGCGCTTGAAGAACTGGTCGGCGTTCCCCGTCGAACCCGAAAGCATCGATGCGGTCATCCTGACCCACGCCCACCTGGACCACAGCGGCTATTTGCCACGGCTCGTCGCCGAGGGATTCGACGGGCCCGTCTGGTGCACCCGCGGCACCCGCGACCTGTGCTCGATCCTGCTGCCGGATTCTGCGCGACTGCTGCAGGAAGAGGCCGTGCACGCCAACCGCATCGGCTCCTCCCGCCACCACCCCGCCAGGCCGCTCTACACCGAGGAGGAAGCCGCCGCGGCGCTCCAGCGAATGGTGACGATCGAGTTCGGGGAGCAGTTCGAACCCGTTCCCGGGTGTTCCGCTTCGATCCGTCCACAGGGCCACATCCTCGGTGCCGGGGCGGTCACGCTGGAGCATGCCGGCAGCCGCATCACTTTCAGCGGTGACATTGGTCGCCCGTCCGACCCGGTGATGCACGCCCCGCAGGCGCCTGCCGACAGCCACTGGATCGTGTGCGATATCGATGTCCGGGCACAGGTCTTCCAGCTGGACACGGGCTCGGCACATGCCGACGCCGACGAGCTGCTCGCCTGGCTGGGATCGGCACCCCGCCAACCGCGAGGGGTATTCCTGACCCACGGCGAACCGGATGCCGCCGATGCGCTTCGCCAGCGGGTGGAACGGGAGCTTGGCATCCCGGTATGCGTGCCGGAGTTCCGGGACCACGTGGACCTGACCTCGAGCTCCGCCTTTCCCTGCACTGCCACCCCACCGTCCCTGCCAAGGAGTCCGACATGAATCGCGTGAAGAACAAGACCTGCGTCGTCACCGGGGGAGCCGTCGGTATCGGGCGGGCCTGCGTGGAACGGTTGGCCGAAGAAGGCGCCCGCGTGGCCGTCATGGACCTGCAGGACGAGGCAGGACGGGAGCTGGTGTCGGCATTGGAGGCGCGGGGCCTCAGCGCCCGCTATTGGCACGTGGATGTCGGCGACGAATCCGACGTGGCCCAGGCGATGGACAGCGTCTCCGAGACGTTCGGCAGCATCGACGTGCTGGTGAACAACGCCGGGATTGCAGGCGCCAACAAGCCCACCCACGAGATCAGCGAGGCCGAATGGGACCGGGTGCAACGCATCAACGTGAAGGGTGTCTTCTTCTGCACCAAGCACGCCCTGCCCCATCTGCGGCAAGCCGGCGGCGGCAGCATCATCAACCTCTCCTCGATCTACGGGCTGGTGGGAGCGCCGGACCTGCCGCCCTACCACGCCTCCAAGGGTGCGGTGACGCTGATGACGAAGACCGACGCCATGATCTACGCGGCAGAAGGCATCCGGGTGAACTCGGTCCACCCGGGCTACATCTGGACCCCCCTGGTCGAACAGCATCTGCGCGACAGCGGGCAGCCGGACATGGAGAACGGCAAGTCGGACCTCGCACAACTGCATCCCCTGGGGCGGGTGGGACAACCCGACGACGTTGCCTGGGGCGTGGTCTACCTCGCGTCGGACGAGTCGAGGTTCGTGACAGGCTCGGAACTGGTGATCGACGGCGGCTACACCGCGCGCTGAGGGCAGCAAAAAATCCACCGGCATCTTGCGCACTTGCCGGGACCCTGCTGTATACTGCGCGGCCCGAAACACCGGGCGGTTAGCTCAGCGGTAGAGCATTGCCTTCACACGGCAAGGGTCGCAGGTTCGATCCCTGCACCGCCCACCACGAAACACCAGAAACATCAGTAAGTTACCGCCGAAAAGCCACCCCTCACCGGGTGGCTTTTTCGTTGTACGGACAGGGGTACCGAAAGTGCCCTACGATTTCGCAACTCCCCGACCGACGGCCGAGCCCGTCCCGCCGACATCGGCACCGAACGCGTCGAATTGCGCGAAAGCGATCTCAACTTCTGCGGCACCACCTCCCTACCCTCGCCGCATGGCTGACACGTGGCGCGAGCGAATGGGGAGATGGGAGCTGGTCCGAGGCGGAAGAGTCATCGCACAGGTCACTCCGGCCGCCGGTGGCGTCGAAGTCTGGATTGATGCCCGCATGATGTGGGAGACCTTGGGAGGTCGCTCCCGGTCAGTGGCAGCAGCCAAGCGGGGTGTAGAGAAATGGCTACGCCACCACGCACCGAATCAGTAGCGGGCAAAAAAATGCCCCGCGCCACATGGGCAGGGGGCCAGGCGCCGCATCGCGCACAGGCCAGGATGGCTTAGCCGATGGCCATGTGGGCGATGTAGCCGGACCGACTCTGCCCCGACTCTCTTGCCTTCGCGTCGAGCCGCATCAGGACACGCTTGGGAAGCGTGATGTTGACCCGTTCAATGGTGTCATCGAGAAGCGCGGGGTCCACGTTGACATAGCTCACGATCCAGCCGGAGAAATCCCCCTTTTCCATGGCGGACTGTGCGGACGAGGGACGAGGAATCTCCCTCCCCCGATCCAAGGCAGCGTCTATCCATGCTGCTGCCGCCTCTTCTACGGCAGACATTGCTTCGTCCAACGTGTCGCCGGCCGAGAAACAGCCAGCAAGGTCGGGAACCACAACGCTCCATGCGGTGTTCTCGTCGCCAGCTTCAATCATGACGGGATAGCGCATAAATGCCTCCTACTTCAGCCCCGCGATCTTTCGCAGGTTGTTAACCAGCCCCTTACCCAGATCTTTTTTTGGATGCGGGACGGTAATGATTTCGGGGATGTCCGGGTGGATAAAGACGTGATGGGAACCGCGCACCCGGTCAAGCGTCCAACCGTGGGCCTCTAGCTCCTTGATAAGGTCGCCGCTCTTCATTGGTGTGTACCATACACACAGGAAGACAGTCGGTCAACGGGCACCCCGCCTCCGTTAAGGTTGCAGACCGACTGCGCCGGGGCGTTCTCGTCGCCAAGGATGCTGCTATGGGGTACAGGATCGAACTGCTGGTGTGCGACGAGTCGGGCGAAGAGACGCCTCTCCAAGTAGAGTCCGAGTGTCATAGGGGGCTAGTGGATGCTTGGTCCGACGCCCCCCCCAATTTCGAGTAGCAGTCCGATCTAGAGTTTGCACCCAGACCATTGGAAGAGGCCGCGATGAACGACACCCTTCTCTACCACAACCCCAGTTGCTCGAAGTCCCGCGCCGCTCTGCAGTTGCTGCGGGACCGCGGCGTCGAGCCGACCCTCGTTCCGTACCTCGAGACGCCGCCTACGGTGGAAGCACTGCGGGAACTGATCGGGATGCTCGGTGTGGCGCCACGCCAGTTGCTGCGCACAGGAGAGGCGGAGTTCGCCGACCTGGGGCTGGGTTCGGAGGCCACGACGGACGAGGACATGTTGCAGGCGATGGCCACCCATCCCCGGCTCATCGAGCGGCCCGTTTTCGTGCGCGGTGGCCGTGCCGTTATCGGCCGCCCGCCCGAGCGCGTGCTCGAGCTGCTCTAGCAGGCCAAAACCTCAGAACGATTTGCTCTCCCGCATCGAGCGCACGTGGTCCGGCGCCACGAAAGAGTCGCTGCGGGCATCGGCCCAGTATTCCTTGAAGACCGCGTGCTCCGACACGCCCTTGAGCAGCTCGCCCGGCTCCAGGAAACGGTAGATCTTCGCCAGCGAGCGCACTTCCACCGCGGACAGCCGCCTCAGGATGTGCTCGGGGCCAATCTCCCGCGGATGGGTCAGACCTGCGGCTGCCAACAGCTCCGCCAGCGCGTGCACCGTGTTGCGGTGGAACATCTGCACCCTCACCGCCTTGTCGTTCACGTCCAGCCCTTTCCATCGGCGCGGGTCCTGCGTCGCGACGCCCGTGGGGCAGTGCCCGGTGTGGCAGCTGAGTGCCTGGATGCAGCCCACCGCGAACATGAAACCCCGCCCCGAGTTGCACCAGTCCGCGCCCATGGCGAGGGTGCGGGCGATATCGAAGGCGCTGGTGATGCGCCCGGCCGCCGCGATGCGGATGTCGTCGCGCAGTTCCAGTCCGACCAGCGTGTTGTGCACCAGCATCAAGGCCTCGTGCATCGGCAGCCCGACATGGTTCATGAACTCCGCAGGCGAGGCCCCCGTTCCTCCCTCGGCACCATCGACCACGATGAAGTCCGGCATGATCCCGGTCTCCTTCATCGCCTTGGCGATGCCGAACCACTCCCACGGATGGCCGATCGCCAGCTTGAAGCCGGTGGGCTTCCCGCCCGAGAGGCGGCGCAGTTCGGCGACGAACTCCAGCAGGCCGATCGGCGTCGAGAACGCGCCGTGCTGCGCCGGCGATACGCACTCCACCCACGCCGGCACCCCACGCGTCAAGGCGATTTCCTCCGAGACCTTCGGCGCCGGCAAGACGCCGCCATGCCCCGGCTTTGCGCCCTGCGAGAGCTTGATCTCGATCATCTTGACCTGCGGGTCGGTGGCGTTGGCGACGAAACGCTCGGGACTGAAGCGCCCGTCTTCGTCGCGGCAGCCGAAGTAGCCCGACCCGATCTCCCAAACCAGGTCGCCACCGTGCTCGCGGTGGTACGGCGAGATCGAGCCTTCGCCGGTGTCGTGGTAGAAGCCGCCTGCCTTCGCGCCCTTGTTGAGAGCACGAATGGCACTGGCCGACAACGAGCCGAAACTCATCGCCGAGATGTTGAACACGCTTACCGAGTACGGCTGTTCGCGCTTCTCCCCGACGAGCACCCGGAAGTCGTCCCCGGAACGGGGCGCGGGCAACATCGAGTGGTTGATCCATTCGTAGTCGGTCCCGTAGACATCCTCGAGCGTGCCAAAGGGCCGGGTGTCGTTGACCGACTTGGCACGCTGGTAGACCAGCGCCCGCTGCAGCCGCGAGAACGGCACCTCCGCGGTATCGGACTGGATGAAGTACTGCCGCATCTCCGGGCCGATGGACTCCAACCCGTAACGGAAGTGCGCAAGCAGCGGATAGTTCCGGCGCAAGGTGCTGCGCGTCTGGAACAGGTCCACCGTGCCGATGACCGCGAGCGCCCCGAAGACCAGCACCGCCCACAGCCACCCGGCGCCCCACAGTAGCGCCGCAGCTGCGGAGAGAACGGTCAGGACGACGGCAACGATGTATGCGGTATAGCGCGACATGCGGGCTCCATCTTGGGCCGGCGCCGGTGCTGCGCCAGCCGTTGAACCGGTGGATCAGCGGGGCGTGCCAGCTCCGGCTGGCGGACGGGCGTTGCGGAGTGCGGCCAGGACATTGCGGCCTGCCCTGCCATCCGGCTCGAGGCCCAACTTCCGCTGTTCCGCCACGATCGCCGCGCGGCTCGCGCTGCCGATGATGCCGTCCACCTCCCCGATGTCATGGCCGCGGGCCAGCAGCAACTCCTGCAACTCCCTGCGTTCGCGCCGGGACAGGCCCGGGTCGGGGGTCGGCCAACCGGCCCCCAGGCCATCCGATCCGCGCAACCGGTCGGACAACAGCGAGATGGCCAGCGCATAGCTCATCGCCGCGTTGTACGAGTAGATCGCATCGAAATTCTTGAACACCAGGAACGCTGGACCGTCCTTGCCAGCAGGCAACAGGAGCGCGGTGGGCGTGCTCGAACCCTCCAGCGGCAGCCCGTCCACGCGCTTGATTCCCCGCTCGACCCAATAGGACAACGGCCGCCTCGAAGTCCGTCCCGACACAGCCGTGTCGAACCCGGCGGGCAAGCGCACCTCATGTCCCCAGGGTTGGCCGCTGCGCCAACCGGACCGCTTCAGGTAGTTGGCGGTGGAGGCCAGCGCGTCGGGGACGCTGTCGACCAGGTCGCGGCGCCCGTCGCCATCGAAATCCACCGCGATGCGGCGGTAGGTCGAAGGCATGAACTGGGTATGGCCGAAGGCGCCGGCCCAGGATCCGACCAACCGCTCGGCCGGCACGTCGCCCGCCTGGATGATGCGCAACGTGTCGATCAGCTCACCACGGAAGAACTCCTGGCGACGCCCCATGCACGACAGCGTAGTCAGCGATTCCAGCAACGGCCGTTTCCCGAAGACCTTGCCGAAGTCGCTTTCCACCCCCCAGACCGCCACCACGGTGGCCGGGTCGACGCCGTAGGACTTCTCCACCCGCGCCAGGGTATCGGCATGGCGCTCCAGCATGGCCTTGCCATCCTCTACGCGCTCCTCGTCGACCAGGCCTGCGAGGTAGTCCCAGATCGGCGTCTTGAACTCGGGCTGGTTGTCCAGCAGCTTCAGCACCGAAGTGTCCGGCACGACACTGCGCACGTGGCGATCGAACACGGGGGTCTCGATCCCCGCCGAAGATGCGTGTTGGCCGAGCCGGTCCAGGCACGAGCGGTAAGCGCCGCGATCGTAATCGGGGGCCTCCGGTGTCGACGCCACCTGGGCGGCGGCGATGGGCGTGAGCAGGACGGCAAGCAGGGATACGGAAAGCCGGGGAAGGAACGCAGTCGGAATCATTGGGAAACCTTATCGGCCAACCGTGATGGGCCCGTCATCGTGCCACGCCGGGCAGCACGCCACCTCATGCAAGGAAGCGGACCAGCAGGTATCCGCCACCCAACAGCCAGACGAACAGCATGGCCGCGAGAAGGAGCGGCCGCGGGCCGAGCGCGCGGAGCTTGGCGAAACGCGTGGCCACACCCAGTGCCGCCATCGCCGTGGCCAACAGCAGCGTGTCGAGCAGCAGCAAGGCCGACCGGAAGCCTTCGGGAAGCGTCACGAACGAGTTCAACACCACCACCGCGAGGAACCCCAGCGCGAACCACGGCACGACCATCGCGCGCTCCCCGCCCCGGCGCGACTCGTGCCAGCCGAGCACGAACAGCACGGGCACGAGCATCAATACCCGCGTCAGCTTGACGATGACCGCCGCATCCGCCGTTTCCGGGCTGACCGCGCTGCCCACCGCGACCACCTGCGCAACCTCGTGCACGGTGGCGCCCGTGAAGAGGCCGAAGGCATCGGCGTCCAGTCCAAGGTATGGATACAGCGCCGGGTACAGGAAGATGTCGAGCGTGCCGAACAGCACTACCGTCGCCACCGCCACGGCCACCTTGCTGGGGTCGGCGCGGATGACCCGTTCCACCGCGAGCACCGCCGCCGCGCCACAGATCGCACTGCCCGCCGCGGTCAGCAGCGCGGTGTCCCGGTCCAGGCCGAACCATCGCCGACCCGCCCAGGTGCCCAGCACCAGCACCGACACCACCACCACCACGTCGACCACCAGCCCGGCGACGCCGATCGCCATCACGTCCTGGAAGCTGATCCTGAGGCCGTACAGCACCACGCCTGCACGCAGCAGCGTGCGCTGCGCCACGTGCATGCCGGGGGCGAGCCGCGACGGCAGCCGGTCGCCTGCGATATTGCCGACCAGCAGGCCCAGCACGATGGCCACGGTAAGTGCACTGAGCTGCCAGCGTGCCAACAGGGGTAGTTCCGCAAGCGCGAGCCCAGCCAGCCCCAACGCTATCGCGAGGGCCAACCCGGGCAGGAGCGGGACGAGTGTCTGCAGGGGACGCCACCGGGACCGGTGCCGTGGGACCACTTCATGCATCGATGGCTTCCATTGCAACGCGTGGTGCCCGGACCGGGAATCGAACCCGGATGGCCTCGCGGCCGACGGATTTTAAGTCCGTTGCGTCTACCAGTTCCGCCATCCGGGCTGAAGCATCGCGACAAAGAAAAACCGCGCCGAAGCGCGGTTTCTGAAGATGGAGGCCGAGGTCGGAATTGAACCGGCGTACGCGGATTTGCAGTCCGCTGCATAACCACTCTGCCACCCGGCCGGATGACGCGCACCGCAAGCATAACGCCTGTGGCGCAGGTTGCGGAAACGCAACCACCTGAAAAAACAAAACCCCGCGAGCGGGGCTTGTTCAAAGCCACTCCGGCGAACCGGAGTGCTGAATCTGGAGCGGGAAACGAGACTCGAACTCGCGACCCCGACCTTGGCAAGGTCGTGCTCTACCAACTGAGCTATTCCCGCTGAGGAGCCGCCATTTTAGGCATAGAAGAAAAACTGTCAACTAGTTTTTGGCGTCTTCCTTCAGCGACGGCCAGGCCGCGCGCAGGTAAGCGAAACCCGACCACAGGGTGAGCAGCGCCGCGGCCGCCAGCAGCCACTCACCGATGATGAAGATCGGCAGCCCCCACAGCGGGTCACGGTAGAGCAGGAACACCAGCGCAACCATCTGGACCACCGTCTTGACCTTGCCCAGCGTGGCGACCTTGACCTTGGCACGCTGGCCGACCTCGGCCATCCACTCGCGCAGGGCCGACACCGCAATCTCGCGGCCGATGATCACCGCCGCCCACAGCGCCATCCAGACGGTGTGGTGCTGCTGCACCGTGATCACCAGCGCCACGGCCACCATCAACTTGTCGGCCACCGGATCCAGGAACGCGCCGAAGGCGGAGAACTGGTTGTAGCGGCGCGCGATCCAGCCATCGAGCCAGTCGGTGAGCGACGCGAAGGCGAAGATCATCGCGGCGGCGAAGTTCGTCCACCGGTAATCCAGGTAATAGACCAACACCAGCACCGGGATCAGCAGAATCCGCAGCAGCGTCAGCAGGGTCGGCACCGTCAACTTCATCTGTTACTCCGTCGGCGTACTGGCGCCTTGTCCTTCGAGCCCGTGCAGGGTGGCATAGATGCGCTCGGCGAGCGCGTGATTGACGCCTTCCACGCGCGAGATCTCCTCCACTCCAGCGGCCTTCAGGCCGCCCAAACCGCCGAAGTGGCGAAGCAGGTTTCCGCGCCGCCGCGGGCCAATGCCTGCAATGTCATCGAGCCGGCTGGTGTTGCGCGCCTTCTGGCGCCGGCCGCGGTGGCCGGTGATCGCGAACCGGTGGGCTTCGTCGCGCACCTGCTGGATCAACTGCAGGGCCGGCGCGTCCGCGCCCGGGCGCACGCAGCGGCCATCCGGCAGCAGCAGTTCCTCGTCGCCCGGACGCCGCGCCGGTCCTTTCGCCACGCCCACCAGCGCCACGCCTTCGATGCCCAGCTCGTCCAGCACCGACTTCGCCTGCGCGACCTGCCCCGCTCCGCCGTCGATCAGGAGGATGTCGGGCAATACGGCCTCGGCCTTGCTGGCGCGCTTGCCCACCTTGGCGTTGACTCCCGCGTCCGCCACCTCTTCGGCCGGCGCCGGCGCGGCGCGGCGGAAGCGGCGACTGATCGCTTGGTGCATGGCTGCATAGTCATCGCCGGGCTCGATGCCGGCGATGTTGTAGCGGCGGTACTGGCCACGCACGGGTCCCTCGGCGTCAAACACCACGCAGGAGGCCACCGTGGCCTCGCCCATGGTGTGGCTGATGTCGAAGCATTCGATGCGCGAAGGCAGCGCCGCCATTCCCAACAGGTCGCGCAGCGCCTCGGCACGTGCCAGCTGGGCGGCGTGGCTGGTCCGCTCGGTGGCCAGCGCGACCTGCGCGTTGCGCGTCGCCATGTCCACGTATCCGGCGCGTTCGCCCCGCACCCGGCAGCGCAGTTGTACCTTGCGCTCGCCGGAGCTGGAGAGTGCCTGCTCGATGAGTTCCCGGTCCGGGATGTCCCGGTCCAGCACGATCTCGCGCGGCGGGATCTGCTCGCCGTAGTACTGGGAGACGAACGCGGCCAGCACCTCTTCGGGATTCTCGCTGCCGTTGGTGCGTGGGAAGAAGGAACGCGTCCCCAGGTTGCGGCCATCGCGGAAGGCCAGCAGGACCACGCACGCCGCGCTGCCCTGCATCGATACCGCGAGCACGTCGAGGTCGGCGGCACGCCCGTCCACGTATTGCCGGGCCTGGAGCGTGCGGATGGAGCCGACCAGGTCGCGCAGGCGCGCCGCCTCCTCGAACTCCAGCCGCTTGCTCGCCGCCTCCATCGCGCGCCCCAGCTCGCCAGTGAGTTCATCGCTTCGGCCGTCCAGCAGCAGGGTCGCGCGACGCACGCTTTCGGCGTACTCGCGCCCCGCCACCAGGCCGACACACGGCGCGCTGCAGCGGCCGATCTGGTGCTGCAGGCACGGCCGGGAGCGGTTGCGGAAGACGCTGTCCTCGCAACTGCGCAGCTTGAACAGCTTGTGGATCAGGTTGAGTGTGTCGCGTACGGCGCCCACGCTCGCGTATGGGCCGAAGTACCGCCCGGGTACCGAGCGCGGCCCCCGGTGCATGGCGATCCGGGGCCACTGCTCCTGGGTCAGCAACACGTACGGGTAGCTCTTGTCGTCGCGCAGCAGCACGTTGTAGCGCGGCTTGAGCGACTTGATCAGCTGGTTCTCGAGGATCAGCGCTTCGGACTCGGTGCGCGTGACCGTCACCTCCATGCGCACCGTCTGCGAGAGCATCGCCATGATGCGCGACGACTTCGGCGTCGCGTTGAAGTAGCTCGAGACACGGTTTTTCAGCGCGCTGGCCTTGCCAACGTACAGGACCTTGTCGTCGGCGCCGATCATCCGGTAGACGCCGGGCGCGGTACTGAGGCCCTTGGCGAAGGCCTTGCCGTCGAATTCGCTGCCGCCCCTGCTCACGCCGACACCCCCTGGCGCGGCGGCGGTATCGCCGCCTCGACGGCCGGGCACGTAGGATCGGGGAGGAAAGGTGGACGCATCGACTCCATGGATGGGGCAGATTATGCGTCAGCCAACCCCAACCGCCCCGATACCGGAAGGAAGATGCTGAACAACCGGCCCGAAACCGATGGCACCTGACGGCACGCAGACGGCCTCCGCCAGCCGCACTCCAGGCCGCGCCGCCGCCCTCGCCCGCCGCAAGCAGATCGCGCTGGCGATGCTGGCCGTGGCTGCCCTGGTATTCCTGGTCGGCACCTGGCTGGAGATGCGCCATCCCCACTGGGGCTTCGAACTGCTGGTGGCGATGGCGGAGGCAGCGATGATCGGCGGGCTGGCGGACTGGTTCGCCGTGGTGGCGCTGTTCCGGCATCCGCTGGGGCAACGGTGGATCCCGCACACGGCCATCATCCCGGCGAAGAAGGAAGCGCTGGGCGCAGCCCTTGCTGACTTCATCTGCGAACACTTCCTGGAGAAGGAGGAGGTACTGCGCAAGGTGCGCGAGTTCGATCCGGGCGGTCGCGTGGCGGCCGCACTGTCCCGGCCGGAAAACGCCGAGAAGGTGGGCGGATTCGTGGTCAACCTGGCGCCCCACCTGCTGGAGCTGCTGGACAGCGAGCGCCTCCATCGCCTGCTGCACAACCTGGCTCGTGATGCGCTGCGCCAGGTGGATGTGTCGGCGCTGGCCGGACAGGTCCTGGAGACGCTGACCCATGAACGGCGCCACCAGGCGCTGCTGGACAGCGTGCTGCGCGACCTGGGCTCCGTGTTGGCGGACCCGGCCACGCGTGACATGGTCGCCGACAGGATCACGCCCCAGCTGTGGTCGGTGCTGCGGCTTGCGCGGCTCGACGAGCCGCTGGCGCGTCGTCTGGCCGCGCAGGTCGTGTCCGGCGTGGGCGAGCTAGTGCTGGACATGGGCGAGGACCCGCAGCATGAGCTCCGCCTGCGCTTCGATGACTACGTCCAAGATTTCGTAGAGCGCCTGCGCACGGATCCGTCCCTGCGATTGAAGGGCGAACAGTTGCGCGACCGCGTGATCGACGACCCTGCCCTGCCCGGCTACATCCGGGGCGTATGGGGCGACCTGATGTCGTGGCTGCGCGCCGACCTCGAGCACCCGGGTTCGGTGACGCGCCGCAAGGCATCCGACGCAGCCCTGGCCGTGGGTGCGCGGCTTGCCGCGGACCGGGAGCTCCAGGCGTGGATCAACCAGTGGCTGTTCGATGCGGTCGAACCGATGGTCGAGCGCTACCGGGGCAGCATCCGCGGCTTCATCGTCGAGCGCATCAGTCGATGGGATACCAGCGAGCTGGTCGAACAACTGGAGCTCAGCGTCGGCAGCGACCTGCAGTACATCCGCTACAACGGCACCGCGATCGGCGCGCTGATCGGTGGACTGCTCTACGGCATGGTGCAGGCGATCGGCTGGCTGGCAACGGCTGCCTGAGCCGCGGGTCAACGCAGCCTGCGAACCACCCCGTCGGCGGCCTGCTCCAGCATGTTCCACACCTCCTGGAAATGCTCCGGGCCGCCGGTATACGGATCAGGGATCTCGGATGCGTCCGGCACGCCCGTCCACTCCAGCAGCAACGCGCCGCGCTCCCGCGCAGCGTCGTCGGGTGCCAGCGCACGCACATCCCGCAGGTTCTGGCGGTCGGCGCACAGTATCCAGTCGAAGCGTTCGAAGTCTTCCGGTGTGAACTGGCGCCCGCGCAGGCCTGCGATGTCCACCCCGCGCTCAGCCGCGGTCTCTATGGCCCGGCGGTCGGGTTCACAGCCCACGTGCCAGTCGCCGGTACCGGCCGAATCCAGCTCCACGCGTTCGGCGAGGCCCTCGGACAGGAGCCGCGCCCGCAGGATGCCCTCGGCCATCGGCGAGCGGCAGATGTTGCCGAGGCAGACGATGAGCAACCGGAGCTTCTCAGGCATGTGCGAGCCTCTCCTCGGCACGCGCCAGGTCCCCGGGGGTATCGACGCCGGGCGGGAACGGCTCGGGGGTCAGGCCCACGCTGATGCGGTGGCCGGCTTCCAGCACGCGCAGCTGCTCGAGTGATTCGATCTGCTCCAGGCGGCCCAGGGGCAATGCGGTGAAGTGCTGCAGGAACCCGGCCCGGTAGGCGTAGATGCCGATATGCCGGAGCCAGTGCCCGCCCGGCGGCATGCTGTCACGACCTCCGGCAAAGTGGTCGCGTGGCCACGGCATCGGCGCGCGGCTGAAGTACAGGGCATCACCGGCCGCATCGCGCACCACCTTCACGGTGTTGGGGTCCAACAGGTCCCCGAGCGACTCGACGGGGGTGGAAAGCGTCGCCATCTCCGCCCCACTTTCTTCCAGTAGGGCGGCGGCGGCGCTGATACCGGCGGCCGGTGCGAAGGGCTCGTCGCCCTGCAGGTTCACGACAATGGTGTCCTCGCTCCAACCGGCGATGCGGGCGCATTCGGCGAGGCGGTCCGAGCCCGACGCGTGGTCCTTCGCCGTCATGGCAACCCGGACGCCGGCACCCTGGAGCGCCGCGGCAATGCGGTCGTCATCCGCCGCAACCCATACCTCGGATGCACCGGCGGCCAGGGCGCGGCGAGCCACGTGCAGGACCAGGGGCTCGCCCGCCAGCAACCGCAGCGGTTTACCCGGCAGGCGCGAGGCATCGTGGCGGGCGGGGATGGCGACTACGAAATCGGGCTGGCTCATGGCCGGGATTGTTGCATGTGGCGGCGCTGGGGCTGTCAACGTCTGCCTTGGGAACGGGTCGCGACTTACGTCGCTCCTACAGAGATGTCGGGGGGCGACGACGGGGCCGAGATCGAATCGAGGCGGTCCAGCAGGGAGATCCAGAAGGCTTCGGGCAGCTCGGCGCGCACCGGCACGCTATGGAAGGCGTCGGTGGCGAACTCGGCGCATTTGACGGCGTCCTTCTCCGTCATCAGCACCGGCAACTGGCTGCCGAACTCGAAGTCCGCCGCACGGTAGCGATGGTGGTCGGCAAAGGCATGCGGAACCACCGCTATGCCGAGGTTTCGCAGCATCACGAAGAAGCGCTCCGGATTGCCGATGCCCGCGACCGCATGCACGCGATGGCCCTTGAAGGATTCGAGCGCGCGCGGGCGCCCGCCGCGGACCGGCACGGCACGGTCGAACAGGAGGCGCATCGGCCATTCGCCGAAGCCCGCGTCCCCGCCATTGATCACCCGGAAGTCGCAATCGGCCGCGCGGGCCGGCAGCTCGCGCAGCGGGCCGGCGGGCAGCAACTGGCCGTTACCGTAGCGCCGGCGCCCGTCGACCACCTCGATCTCGATGTCCCGCCGCAGGCGGTAGTGCTGCAGCCCGTCATCGCAGATGACGACGTCACAGCCGGCGGCGGCCAGCGCTTTCGCAGCGGCGGCACGGTCACGATCCGCCCGCAGCATCACTCCGGTACGGCGGGCAATCAGCACCGGCTCATCGCCGCCGACGTCGGGCGGCGTCGCGGCATCCACCCACACCGCTGCACTGGCGTCCGAACGCCCGTAGCCACGGCTGGCGACGCCGGGATTCCAGCCTTCGCTGCGCAGGCGTTCCACCAGCGCGATCGTCATCGGGGTCTTGCCGGTCCCGCCGGCGGTGATGTTGCCGACCACGATGACCGGTACGCCGGGATGCCCGCGCCTGAGCCAGCCACGCGCGTACAGTCGCCGCCGCATGCCGCTGACGGCCGCGTAGACCGCCGCGAGCAGCCTCGACGCGAGCGGTACCGCGCCCCCGCCATACCAGTAGGGCGGCTGGTGTTCCCGTCTCGGCCCCGGCGATGCGTTCATTGCGGCTCCCGGAACTGCATCCGGTGCAGGTGGGCGTAGAGGCCTTCCTTCGCGAGCAGTTCGGTGTGCGTACCGCGCTCTACGATCCGCCCCTCGTCAAGCACGAGCACCTGGTCAGCGTGTTCGATCGTCGACAACCTGTGCGCGATCACCAGCGTGGTGCGATCCGGCATCAGGCGGTTGAGCGCATCCTGCACCAGACGCTCGGACTCGGTGTCCAGGGCGGCGGTGGCTTCGTCGAGGATCAGGATCGGCGCGTCCTTCAACATGGCCCGGGCGATCGCCACCCGCTGGCGCTGGCCGCCGGAGAGGCGGCCGCCTTTCGCGCCGACGCTGGTCATGGCCCCTTCCGGCAGGCGTTCGACGAACTCCATGGCGTTCGCGCCGCGGATCGCCCGGTCCAGTTGCTCGGGGGCCGCCTGCTCCATTTCGCCATAGGCGATGTTGGCCGCGACGCTGCCGTCGAACAGCATCACCTGCTGGCTGACCAGGGCGATCTGGCGCCGGAGGTCGGCCAGCCTGTATTCCCGCAGCGGATGGCCATCCAGCAGGATCTCGCCGGATTCCACCTCGTAAAACCGCGGTATCAGCTTGATCAGGGTCGACTTGCCACTGCCGGAACGGCCGACGATGGCGGTGACGGTCCCGGGCCTGGCGATGAAGCTGGCGTCCGACAGTGCCGGCGCCCCCTGCCCTTCGTAGCGCGCCGAGACATTGCGGAATTCGATCAGTCCTTGAGCGCGCTCCAGGGTCCGGGTGCCGGTATCGGCCTCGTCCGGGGCATCGACCACGTCGAACAGCCGGTCCGCGGAGGCAACGCCGCGCTGGAGCATGCCTTGCACGTTGGTCAGGGACTTGAGCGACGGGATGATCGCCATCATCGAAATCATCAGCGTGACGAAGCCACCTGCGGTCAGGCGTCCCGCCAGGGCCTCGCGTCCGGCGAAGAACAGCAGCAGCGCCAGTCCGATGGAACCCATTAGCTGGACCATCGCCGAAGAGATGCTGCGGGTGGATTCGACCTTCAGGCTCAACTTCAGGTGGTGGTCCGCCTGCGTCCGGTAACGCGCCAGCTCGACCTCCTGGGCGCCATAGACCTTGACCTCCTGCTGCCCGCCCAGCGCCTGGTCGGCGGACTGCATCAGCGCCGCGCCGCTTTCCTGGATCTTGTGGCTGATGCGGCGATACCGCTTGCCGACCTTGTCCATCACCCAGGCCAGCGGCGGCGCCATGATCAGGATGGCGATCGTCACCTGCCAGCTGGTGTAGAGCATCACTCCCAGCATCACGATGACCTGAAGCGACTGTTGCACCATCACCTTCATCGCGTCGATGGCGGCCTGCGCCACCTGGTCGCTGTCGGACCCGAGGCGGACCAGCATCGAGGGCACCGGCTCGCTGTCGAAGCGCATGCCGGGCAACCGCAGGTACTTTCCCAACACCCCCACCCGCATGTCGCGGGCGATGCCCCGCCCTGCCCGCGCCATGTTGACGTCGGTCAGGTACCCGGCAATGCCGCGCAGCACGAACAGACCCACGATCGCCAGCGGCAACAGGATGCTGAGGTCGGCATCCTTTTCGATGAAGGTGGCGTCGACCACCGGCTCCATCAGCTTGGCGAAGGCGCCGGCGGCGGCGGCTTCGATCAGCATGCCGACGGCGGCGATGCCGAGCAGCGTCTGGTACGGGCGGGCGAAACCGAGCAGGCGCCGGTAGACCCCCCAGGGCGAGCCGGGTTCGCTCACTCGTTGTCCCCGGCGGTTGGCGCATCCCCGCCCTCGGCGGGCGCCGTGGCGCTCATGATGCGCCGGAAGCCGAGCTGCCCCAGCGCATCGTAGACAGTGACCACCGCCTGGTACGGCGTGCGGGCATCCGCCCGCAGCATGACCGGCCGCTGGCGGTCGCTGCCGGCGACCTCGACGATGGTGGACTTCAGCGATTCCAGGTCGTCTCGCAACACCTCGCGGTCGTCGACGAAGAACCGCCCCTGCGCATTGACCAGCACGACCAGCGGCTGGTTCGCCTCCACCTGCTCACCCGTCGCCCTCGGCAGTTCCAGCTTGATCACCGAACGTGCGTCGAAGGTCGCGGTGACCACAAAGAAGATGATCATCACCAGGAGCACGTCGATCAGCGGGATCAGGCTGATCTCGGGCTCGTCGTGGGCGCGGTGGTCGCGGATGCGCATCGGCTCAGCTCGCGCTCACCGGCGGGGAGATGCCGTGGGCTCCAGGGGCGACCTCGGCCGAGGCCGGCGGCAGCTCGATGGCGTCGAGCAGCTGGATCGCCTCCGACTCCATGTCGACGATGTATTCCGCGATGCGACCCCGGAACCAGCGGTGCGCCATCAGGGCCGGGATGGCCACCACGAGGCCGGCAGCCGTGCTGACGAGCGCCTTGCCGATGCCGCCCGCGAGCAGGTTCACGTCGCCGATACCGGTGTCGAGGATGCCGAAGAACATCTGGATCATGCCCACCACCGTCCCGAACAGCCCCAGCAGCGGGCCAGCCGCGGCGATGGTGCCCAGCGTGTTGAGGAAGCGCTCCATCCGGTGCACCAGATGGCGGCCGACGTCCTCGATGCGCTCGCGGACCTGGTCGCGTGGCCGGTGGCGCACGTCGAGCGCGGCAGCAAGCAACTCGCCCAGCGGGGATGTCGCCCGGAGGGAGTCGATGTGCCCGGCTGCGAGCTTCCCGCCGGCGGCCCAGGTGCGAACTTCCTTGCCCAGGCCCGGCGGCAGCACTGTCGCCCGCCGCAACGCCCACGCCCGCTCCACGATGATGGCCAGCGCAAGCGCCGACAACACCAGCAGCGGGATCATCGGCCAACCACCGGCCATGACGAGTTCCAGCACGTGCAAACCTCCGGCCGAACGGGCCGATTCAATCCGGCCGATAGGATAGCCCAGCCGGCGGCCCCGCCGCGGCCTGCTCCAGCCGGCGCGCAGCATCCCACGCACGCGGGTGTGAGGCGCGTCGCGTTTCCAGGTGGGGCCCTTCAGCGCCCATGTGCACCACCAGCGCGCCACCCTCCGCCGTTCCCGACACCCGCGCTCCGTGCAACCGCCACCGCTCGACGACGTCCGCCCGCGGATGGCCGAAACGATTCCCGTGCCCGCTGGATACCAGTGCCATTTCCGCTGCCGTGGCTTCGACGAACGAGGGGTCCGAACTCCCGCCGCTTCCGTGGTGGGCGATCAGCGCCACGTCCGCAGCCACCGTCGCTGCCGGATCCTCGCGGCTTCGACGCACGAGGTCACGCTCGACCACGTCCCCAATGTCCCCGGTCAACAGGACGCTGCCATGATCGCCTTCGATGCGCAGGACGCAACTGGCCTCGTTCCCGAGGTATGGAAAGTACTTCGGCGGATGCAGGAACCGGAACCGCACACCGTCCCATGCCCACTCCTCGCCCCCGACGCATGTCGTCGAGCCATCGATGCCCGCACCTTGCGGCGCAATGACATCTTCCGTCGGGAAAGCCGCCCGGACCGCCGCGAAGCCGCCGGCATGATCGTTGTCGCCATGGCTGACCACCACCCGATCCAGCTGTCCCACGCCCAGGGCACGCAGCGACGGCACCACGACGCGTTCGCCTGCGTCGAAACCCTCGGCCGCGGCGGGTCCCGCGTCGTACAACAGGGTCCGGTTGGACGTGCGTACCAGCACCGAAAGCCCCTGTCCCACGTCCAGGACCTGCAACTCGAACTCGCCCGGGGCCGGCAGGTTGCGCGCAGGCCACAGCAGCGGGAGCCACAACAACACCGCCAGGGGGCGACCCGGCAATCCCCGTGGCAGCAACAGCCAGAAGGCCCCGAGCAAGGCCAGCGGCAACGCGAACCACCGCGGCTCCGGCAGCCACAACAGCGAGAAGGGACTCTGCGCGACCCGCTCGAACAGGCTCCAGCTTGGCGCGAAGCACCAGGCGGCCGCGCGCCACGCCCAGCCGCCCAGACCTGCCTGCATCGCTTCCAGCGCTGTGCCGAGCAGTGACAACGGCACCACCACCAGGCTCCACCACGGGACGGCGAGCAGGTTCGTCAGCGGGCCGGCGATCGAGGCCTCGCCAAAGAGCATGGCGCTGAGCGGAAGCAACCCCAGCGTTGCCACGCCTTGGGCAGAGAACAGATCGCGGAGCGGATTGCGCCCCGCATCCGGCAGACACCAGACCAGCCACGCCACCCCGGCAAAGCTGAGCCAGAAGCCCGCGCCCAGAACGGAAAGAGGATCTGCCAGCAGCAACACGATCGCGGCGAGTGCCATGCTGTCGAAGGCCCCGGCACGCCTGCGGAAGATCCGCAACCCGGCAATCACCGCGATCATGAGGACGGTGCGGACCGTTGGCAGCGCGAAGCCTGCTATCGCGGCGTATCCAGCCGCGCCCAGCAGCGCCGCGATGGCCGCGGCAGTCGGCCTGGGCAGGCGTCGGGCGAGCGAGGGCAGCACCCACCAGATGGCGCCCGCGAACAGCGCAAAGAATCCCGATACGAGTCCGACGTGGAAGCCCGAAATCGCCACCAGATGGACCAGGCCGGTTGCACGAAGGGTGCGCCAGTCCTCGTCGGCCAGCAGCCGCGTGTCCCCGAGCGCGAGCGCCCGGATGAACCTGCCGCTTTCCGACGGGATCGACATGGAAATCTGATCGGCCATCGACTCCCGCCACGCATGCAGTCCCGACGCGTCTCGCCGCAGCAGGGCGGCACCGGGTTCGCGGACATAACCGTTGGCGACCAGTCGCCGCGCGAGCGCGTGCTTCTCGCTATCCGCACCGCCCGGATTGCGCAGCCCACGCGGCGCCTTCAGCCGGACCTGCTGGGTCCACTCCTGCCCGGCCCGCAAGCGGTCGCGCCCGGTCGGGCTGCCATCGAAATCGTCGTACCACGACAGTCGGACCAGTCGGCCACGCAGCGGCTCGGGCTGCGAGTGGTCCTGCGCGATCCGGAACAGATAGGAAGTGCGCCGTGCCTGGTGGTCCGGCAGGTCCACGATGCGCCCCGACACCTCGAAGTCCCCACCCTCGAGCGCGGGCGGGAGCTGGATGGCCAGCGCATTCGCCCCATGCAACCCGGCCAGCACGAAACCGCCCAGCAAGGGACCCATCCATCGGCCGCGCCTCCCGCGCCACCACGCGATCCCGGCGACAGGTGCAATCGCGAACAGGTACCCCGCTGCCATGAACGTGGGCAGCCACAGACCGGCCATGGTGCCAGCCAGCAGAGCCAGCGCCGCCGCCTTGCCAAACGGAGCGATCCCGACCATACGGGTTTCATGCTTGCAACCGTCGACCACTCCGTGGCCGATGCGACTGTCCAGCGGCGTCCTTGCCGCGTCTTCCATGTCCTACACCTCGTCGGGTTGCAGTTCCCTCAGCTTGCCGTCATGCAGCTCGAGCACGCGATCCAGCCGGCGCGCGAGGCGCCGGTCGTGCGTCACCAGGACCAGGCTCGTGCGCTGCTCGCGGTTGAGCCCCAGCATCAGGTCGAACACGGTCGCAGCGGTTTTTTCGTCGAGGTTGCCGGTCGGCTCGTCGCCCAGGACGCAGGCCGGCCGGTTGACCAGGGCACGCGCGACGGCGGCACGCTGGCGCTCACCGCCGGAGAGCTCCCCCGGCTTGTGGCCGAGTCGATGCCCCAGTCCCACCGACTCGAGCAGGATTCGCGCGCGCTCGGTAGCCTCGGCGACTTCACGTCCATTGAGCATCACCGGCAGCATCACGTTCTCCAGTGCGGTGAACTCGGGCAACAGGTGGTGGAACTGGTAGACGAAGCCCAGCGCACGGTTGCGCAGCGCACCGCGAGCGGCATCGGACAGTGCGCTCATGCGGTGCCCCGCAACGAAGACCTCGCCTTCGGTAGGCGTATCGAGCCCACCCAGCAGATGCAGCAGCGTGCTCTTGCCCGCGCCGGAGGCACCGAGGATGGCCACCGTCTCGCCCTCGCGCACCGACAGGTCCAGCCTGTCGAACACGGGCGTACGCAGCTTGCCCTCCGCGTACACCATGCCCAGCGATCGGCAGCCGAGCACGACGCCCTCGCCTGGCGTGCTCACGTCACTCATAGCGCAGGGCCTCCGCCGGTGGCGTGCGCGCCGCACGCCACGCCGGGTAGATCGTTGCAAGGAACGCCATCGCCAGTGCGACGAGCGAAATGGCGATGACATCACTGGGCTTGAGTTCAGTCGGCAAGCCGGTGATGTAGTACACGTCCTCCGGCAACAGGGTCACGCCGAACACCTTTTCGATCGCGAACAGGATCGACTCGAGGTTCAGGGTCAGCACGATGCCGCCGATCACGCCAAGCAGGGTGCCGACCGTACCGATCAGGCTGCCCTGCACGATGAACACCTGCATCACGCCACGCGGAGTCAGGCCCAGGGTCCGCAGGATCGCGATGTCCGCCTGCTTGTCGGTCACCAGCATCACCTGCGAGGAGACCAGGTTGAACGCGCCCATGGCGATGATCAGCGACAGCAGGATCGCCATCAGCGTCTTCTCCATGGTCAGCGCCCGGAACATGTTGGCGTTCTCGGTGGTCCAGTCGCTGACGCTGTAGGGACCATCCAGTTTGACCGCCAGGTCACGGGCAACCTCCCACGACTGGTCCATGTCGTGCAGTTTCAGGCGGACACCGGTCACGCCCTCACCGATGCGCAACAGCCGCTGCATGTCCGCCATGTGCACGAACGCCATGTTGCGGTCGTACTCGTTGTAGCCGACCTCGAAGATGCCGCTGACGTGGAAGCGCTTGACCTGGGGCAGCGCACCGACCGGCGTACTGCGGAAGTCGGCAATGGTCATGATCAGGTCGTCGCCGGCGGACACGCCCAGCCACTGGGCAAGCTCCCGCCCCAGCACGATGTTGAAACTCCCCTGCTGGAGCGACTCAAGCTCCCCGACCACCATCTTGTCGCCCAGGACCGAGACCTCGCGCTCGTCCGGCGGGACCACGCCACGGATGAATGCCGGTTGCTGCCGGGTGCCGTTGAGCAGGGCTTCCTTCTCGACGTACGGCGCTGCACCCGCCACCCGTGGATCGGCGATCGCGGTGTCGATGGCGGCCTGCCACCCCGCCATGGGCTCGCCGTGGCTGCTGACCGTGGCGTGGGCCGCCATCTGCAGCATGCGATCGCGGATCTCGCGCTGGAAACCGGTCATGACCGCCAGGGTCGTGATCAGCGCCGCCACGCCCAGGGCAATGCCCAGGATCGAGGCGAGCGAGATGAAGGAGATAAAGCCGTTCCGGCGCTTGGCACGCAGGTAGCGCAGACCGATGGCAACAGGGATGGGTTTGAACATAGCGCGCTATGGTGCCACCGAAAACGTGCCGTGCGCTGAAGTTTCCGGCGACGCGGCAATGCGCAGTTCACGACGCTTGCCGGCTGGCAGGGTGTCGGGCCACCAGCAGAGCCTGTCCTTCCCCCCACCCGGCCGCTCCCATGTCGCAAACGCGAGATGACCCCGCCAGGACACCCTGAAGTTGCGCACCTCGGAGCCATCCGCCAGCACCTGCTTGCCACCGGGCTCGATTTCAATGCTCCTGGTGGCTTGCCGCCGCTGCTTTCGGATCGCCCGCGACGCGTGCAGTACTGCTGCACACGACAGCGGCCATGCCAGCATGCGCGGCAGGTCCGAGGCGAGGACGGCGACTACGGCGCACGCACCCAGCAGGATCAGGGCGACCTCCAGCCAGCGCGAAGGCCGCCACTCAAGGCGGCAGGGAGCGGATGTCCTGGACGAGCGTGGAGAGGTCTGCATCCGCTGGCGTGTCATGCCCCATGAACCAGTGCCAGAGCTTATCGTCCTCGGTTTCCAGCAGCCGTAGGAAAACACCGCGCTCCTGCTCGGAAGCACCCCTCCATCCGCGGTCGAGGTAACGCTCCAGCAGCTGGTCGAGCTCGCGCATCCCGCGCCGGCACTTCCAGCGCAGCCGGCGCAGCTCCACCTCGTCGTCCTGTTGCGCCATGCCCGGTGCCGCCGTCAGAGCGCGCGGCGCTCCATCATCAGCTTCTTGATCTCGCCGATCGCCTTGGCGGGATTGAGCCCCTTCGGACAGGTCCGGGTGCAGTTCATGATGGTGTGGCAGCGGTACAGCTTGAACGGATCCTCGAGGTCATCCAGGCGTGCACCGGTGTCCTCGTCGCGACTGTCCATGATCCAGCGATGCGCCTGCAGCAGGATGGCCGGGCCGAGGTAGCGGTCGCCATTCCACCAGTAGCTGGGGCAGCTGGTCGAACAACAGGCGCACAGGATGCACTCGTACAGCCCGTCCAGCTTCTTGCGATCCTCCGGCGACTGCAGCCGCTCGCGATCGGTCGGGGTTGCGCTCTGCGTGCGCAGCCAGGGCTTGATCGACGCGTACTGCGCGTAGAAGTGCGTGAGGTCGGGCACCAGGTCCTTCACCACTTCCATGTGCGGGAGCGGATAGATCGGTACCTCGGCTTTGCCGCAATCGTCGATCGCCTTGGTGCAGGCCAGGGTATTGGTGCCATCGATGTTCATCGCGCACGAACCGCAGATGCCCTCGCGGCACGACCGGCGGAAGGTCAGCGTCGGATCGATCTCGTTCTTTATCTTGATCAGCGCGTCCAGCACCATCGGGCCGCACGCGGCCATGTCCACCTCGTAGGTGTCCACGCGCGGATTCAGGCCGTCGTCGGGGTTCCAGCGGTAGACCTTGAAGGTGCGCGGCTGCTTCGCGCCCTGCGCGGCGAAATGCCGACCATTCTGGATCTTCGAGTTCTTCGGTAGCGCGAATTCGGCCATCTTCTCTATTCCTGCAGGATCAGTAGACGCGCTTCTTCGGCGGCACCACGTCCACGTCCTTGCTCAACGTGTACATGTGCACCGGGCGGTAGTCGATGCGGGTATTGCCGCTGTCGTCGACCCAGACCAGGCTGTGCTTGTGCCAGTTGGCGTCGTCGCGATCGGGGTAGTCGTCGCGGGCGTGGGCACCACGCGATTCCTTGCGGTTTTCTGCGCAGACGATCGTGGCCAGGGCCTGGTCCAGCAGGTTCTTGAGCTCGAAAGTCTCCACCAGGTCCGAGTTCCAGACCAGCGAGCGGTCGCTGACCTTGACGTCGGCGAAGGACGCGTGGATCTCGCGGATCTTCGCCACGCCCGCCTCCAGGGTTTCCTGGGTGCGGAACACGGCGGCGTCGGCCTGCATCGCACGCTGCATCTTGTCGCGGATGACCGCCGTCGGCGTGCCGCCATTGGCGTTGCGCAGGCTGTCGAGACGCGCAAGCGCCGCGTCGCAGGCATCGCCCGGCAGGTCCGGCAGCGAGGACGACGGCGTGATGGTTTCGGCACACCGGTTGGCGACCGCACGACCGAACACCACCAGGTCGAGCAGCGAATTGGAACCCAGCCGGTTGGCACCGTGCACCGATACGCAGGCAGCCTCGCCGATCGCGTAGAGCCCCGGCACCACGGCGTCCGGGTCACCATCCCTCAGGGTCACCACTTCACCGTGGTAGTTGGTCGGGATGCCGCCCATGTTGTAGTGGACCGTCGGGATCACCGGGATCGGCTGCTTCTCGACGTCGACGTTGGCAAAGATGCGTGCCGATTCGGCGATACCCGGCAGCTTCTCGTGGATGACTTCGGGACCCAGGTGGGTCAGGTCGAGCAGCATGTGGTCCTTGTGCTCGCCGACGCCGCGGCCCTCGCGGATCTCCATGGTCATCGCGCGGCTGACCACGTCGCGCGAGGCAAGGTCCTTGGCCGAGGGTGCGTAGCGCTCCATGAAGCGCTCGCCATCGGCATTGCGCAGGATGCCGCCTTCGCCGCGCACGCCCTCGGTAATCAGGCAGCCGGCGCCATAGATGCCGGTCGGGTGGAACTGAACGAACTCCATGTCCTGCATGCCGATGCCGGCACGCAACGCCATGCCGCCACCGTCACCGGTGCAGGTATGGGCGGAGGTCGCGGAGAAATAGGCGCGGCCGTAACCGCCAGTAGCCAGCACCGTGCCCTGGGCACGGAACAGGTGCAGCGTGCCTTCAGCCAGGTCCATCGCCAGCACGCCCTGGCAGGAGCCGTCGGCGCCCATGATCAGGTCGAGCGCGAAGTACTCGATGAAGAACTGCGCGTCGTGGGCCAACGACTGCTGGTAGAGCGTGTGCAGGATCGCGTGGCCGGTCCGGTCGGCCGCCGCGCAGGTGCGCTGCGCCGCCGGGCCTTCGCCGTAACGGGTGGTCATGCCGCCGAACGGACGTTGGTAGATGCGGCCGTCTTCGGTCCGCGAGAACGGAACGCCCTGGTGCTCCAGCTCGATGATCGCCGGAATGGCCTCGCGGCACATGTATTCGATGGCGTCCTGGTCGCCCAGCCAGTCCGACCCCTTGATGGTGTCGTAGAAGTGGTAACGCCAGTCGTCTTCGCCCATGTTGCCGAGCGCCGCGGCGACACCGCCCTGTGCGGCCACGGTGTGGGAGCGTGTCGGGAAGACCTTCGTGATGCAGGCGGTCTTCAGCCCCTTCTGGGCCAGGCCGAAGGTGGCGCGCAACCCGGCGCCACCGGCGCCGACCACGAGCATGTCGAATTTGTGTTCATGGATCTTGTATGCAGCAGGCATTGCCGATCAGCCCCCGAGCGCGATGCGAATGACCGCGAGCACGCTGGCGAGCCCGGCGAGTACGCAGATGAAGATGACCGCGAGCTGCGAGACCGCCGCCAGCCCCGGAGTCTGGATGTAGTCCTCGATGATCACCTGCATGCCCAGCTTGGCATGCCAGAAGGTGGTGATCAGGAACGCGACCAGCAACGTCGCGTTGGCAGGGTGTGCGACAGCCGCCCGCATCGCGGCGTAGTCGCCGCCGATCATGGCGATGACCAGGCCGACGACATAGATCGAAAGAAACGCCAGCGCGATGGCGGTGATGCGCTGGATGATGAAGTGGCCGGTGCCGTCCTTCGCCGAGCCCAGCCCGCGGGCCCGCTTGAGGGGATGGCGCAGGTCCGGGCGCCGGCCGGTGTTCTGGATGCTCATGCGTTACCCCACTGCATCATCGCCACGACCCAGATGACGGCCGTCAGCAGCAGGCTGCCGAAGACGGAAATCCAGCTGTTGCGGATGGTGCCCTTGATGTCGAAGGCGTAGCCCGCGTCCTGCGCCAGGTGCCGCACACCGTTGATCAGGTGGAACGCCAGTGCCCAGGTCCACCCGAACATGACCAGGAACCCGAACCAGGAGCGGGCGAAACCACTGAAGGTCGACCAGGAGTCGGGGCCACCGGCAAGCGCGACGAGCGCCCAGGCCACCAGCAAGCTACCGACGACGAGGATGACACCGGTGGCGCGGTGCAGGATCGAGGTCACCATCTGCACCTGCCAGCGGTAGACCTGCAGGTGTGGGGACAAAGGACGTTCTGGGTTCGCCATGCGCTGGCTGTCTCGGCTGGGCGGCCATGGGGCCGCGTGGCGGGAATGGAGCTGTGGTGACCGGCGATCGGTCAGAAATCGATGCAGCGGCCGTTCTTCTCCCAGTCACCATAGCGGGTGGGGTCCGGACCGTCGCGGCCTCCGTGCTCCTCCGTCGGAGGAGGCTGCGGAGCGAGTGCCGGTCCTTGGGAGTCCGACGCCGGCGCTGCCTTCTCTTCGCTGGGGTCCACGGTGGATTGGCCTATCATCACGACGATGAAGCTTAAATCCCGACCCCATGCATGACAAGTCGAAAGACGGCACTGGCCCGGTTTTTGCGAGGCTGCCGCACACCCTGCTGACGCTCACCGGGCGCGACGCCGGGACGTTCGCCCAGGCCCAATTCATGAATGATGTCAGCGGCTTGCAGCCGGGGCACTGGCAGTGGAACGGCTGGCTGACCCCCAAGGGCCGGGTGGTGGCTTTGTTCGCATTGCTGAAGATGCCCGATGGTGAGCTGTGGCTGGTGTTGCCCGATGCGGGCGCGCAGGAGTTCGCAGCGGCGCTGCGGCGTTTCGTCTTCCGCAGCAAGGTGGCGGTCGAAGTCGTGGACCACGCGTGTGTGTCGGGCTGCTTTGGACCGGCTCCGCAGACAGCCGCCGCTGATTCCAGCAACGCGCTGGGCCTCGGCCAGGATCGCGTTGAACTCGACATGACCGGCGACGGCGACCCGCGGATCCTGCGCGTGGAGATGCTTGGGAACGCAAACCTGCCCCCGATCGACAGCGGGCTCGCCGCACGGTGGTGTTGCCACGACCTGGAACACGGGCTCCCCCGCCTGCCTCCGTCACAGACGGAAAGGTGGACTCCGCAACAACTTTCGTTGGAGCGGTTGCAGGCCTTCAGCGTCAAGAAGGGCTGCTACCCCGGCCAGGAAATCGTCGCGCGCACCCACTTCCTCGGAAAGGCCAAGCGGGGACTGGTATTGGTTGAAAGCCCGGCGGCACTGGGGGCCGGAACCGAGGTCCGCGCGGACGGTGCCAGCTACGGCACGCTTGTGTCGGTGTCCGAGTGTGGCCCGCGACACCTCGGACTCACTGTGGCATCGACGGACGCGCCTCCCGCCACGCTCACGGTAGAGGGACACGAGGTCCGCAGGCTGGAACTGCTCAACGGTCTCGCCCGCTGAGCCCCTTTCATTTGTAGGAGCGACGTCAGTCGCGACCCGGGCCAGTGACGCTGGTTTCCGAGATGTCCGGTCGCGACTGAAGTCGCTCCTACAAGAACTTGCGGATGTTCAGGAGGCAGCCAGCCGGTCCGCGGCTGCGACGATCTCCTCCTCGCCGGGGATGACCAGGAAGGCGGCGCCGGCCAATGGCGTGTAGGTGTCGGCACCCACCACCCGGTGGAAGGGCCTGCTGCCGTGCCCGCCCTCGGCGATGGCGGTGATCACGCCCTCGCCCACGCCGGCGCTGCGGCGTCCCTCGTCCACGACAAGGATGCGTTTGGCGGTGCGCGCCTGCTCGACGATGTAATCGGTGTTGAGCGGCACCAGCCAACGCAGGTCGACCACCCTCGCCTTCCAGCCGTGCTTCTGTTCGATCTGCCGGACCGCGCGCAGGCTCATCGGCACGCCGTTGCCGTAGGTGAAGACCACAAGGTCATCGCCGCTGCTGCCGTCGTCCGGCAGGTACACCCGTCCTTCCCCCAGGGGCATCGCCTCGCCGGGCGCCGGGTAGCGGGTAAGCCACAGGCCATCGCCGGGCTCGTGCAGGTCCTTGGTCATGTACAGCGCGATCGGCTCGAGGAAGATGCTGACCCGGCCGTCCACCTTGGCCAGTGCCGTCAGCGTGCGCAGCATCGTTGCCGCATCGTCGCCGCGCGACGGGCAGCCCACCACCAGCCCAGGGATGTCCCGCAGTGCGGTGATCGAATTGTCGTTGTGGAAGTGCCCACCGAAGCCGCGCTGGTAGCCGAGTCCGGCCATGCGCACCACCATCGGATTGCGATACTGGTCGTTGCTGAAGAACTGCAGGCTGGCGGCCTCGCCGCGGATCTGGTCGCAGGCGTTGTGGAAGTACGCCAGGTACTGGATCTCCGGGATCGGCAACATGCCGACGTTCGCAAAGCCCTGCGCCATGCCCAGGATCATCGTCTCGTCCAGCAGGGTGTTGAACACGCGCCGGGGCCCGAAAGCCTTCTGCAGGCCCTTGGTTACCGTATAGACGCCGCCCTTCTGGGCCACGTCCTCACCGAACAGCACGGCCTCCGGATACTTGGCGAAGGTGTCGTGCAGCGCGTTGTTGATCTGGATCGCCAGGTGTCGTGGGGGCTGGTTCTCGGGCAGCTTCGATTCGCTTCCGAACACCTCTTCCCGGCGTGCACCGTAGTCCGATCGTCCGGCCTCGGCCTCGACCGCCGCAGGCGTGTACGGCGCCAAAGGCGCGACCACATCCTCCAGTCGATCCAGCTTGGGCCGCCGGTCCGCTTCCTCCGCGGCGGCGAAGCAGCGCTTGCGCGTGTCCTCGTACAGCGCCAATACCTCGTCCTTCGACATCAGGCCCGATTCGAGCGCGATCGCGGCGGAGCGCAGCAGCGGGTCGGTGGCCTCCACCTCGCACAGCTCCTGCAGCGAGCGCCACTCGATCTCGAAGTCGGTCCCCGCATGGCCCATGATCCGGGTCGTGCGCAGGTGCAGGAAGGTCGGGCGACGCGTCCGCCGGCAGTGCTCGACCGCCCGCTCCACGTCGCCATAGCCGTTCGCCAGGTCGAGGCCGTCGGCGAAGAAGTAGTCGAGGTTGGGCCGCCGCGAGAAGTTCTGCGCGATCCAGCCGTTGGGCGTCTTGACCGAGATCCCGATGCCGTTGTCCTCGCAGACGAACAGCACCGGCGCCGGCAGCCGCTGGTAGGCGGTCCAGGCCGCCGCGTTGAACGCCGTCTGTGCGGTCGCGTGGTTGGACGAGGCATCGCCGAACGAGCAGATGGCAATGCTGTCGTCGGGGATCGGCAGGCTGTGTCCCAGCCGCTTGCCGGCCTCGATCGCAACCGCGGTGCCCAGCGCCTTGGGCAGGTGGGAGGCGATGGTCGATGTCTGCGGCAGCACCCAAAGCGGTTTGCTGCCCCAGACCTTGTGTCGCCCGCCACTGGCGGGATCGTCCTTGCTGGCGGCGAAGCTCAGCGCGGAATCCATGATCGGGTCGAGCCTGGCTTCGCCCGCCGGCAACTTGCGGAATCGCTCGGCCATGAATGCGCCGGAGCGGTAGTGCAGGAATGCCGGGTCGGTATGGCGCGTGGCGCGCGCGACCATCGCGTTGCCTTCGTGGCCGGACGAACCGATGGTGTAGAAGACCTTGTTCTGCACCCGCAGGACCCGTGCCATCAGGTCGAGGTGGCGGCTCACCAGTTGCGATTCGAATATCTCCCGGAAGCCGTGCGCATCGAGCCGGCTGCCATCGAGGATCGGCTCATCCCCTGCCGGCGCAACGTCGGTGCGCCCGCTCCAGTCCTTGACGAACTCGGTGAAGTTGGCGTCGCAGATTTCCGCGCGGTTGAGGCCGCGCATGCGGGCGGGAATCGGGTTGGCAGTCGACATGGCGCTTCTTGGATGGTGGGGCGGCTTCAGCCGCGACGGGGAGCGTCCCCGGAAGACAGGGTGCTGCGGCGGGCGAACCACTCTTCGCGGGACTGGCCCCAGATCTCGATCGGAACCTCCTCGAGCGGTGGCGGCAGTCGCCCGGGCCCGCGGTTGATGGAGCCCAGCCGCCGTGCAAGCGCCTGGGATGCATGGTTGGCCGGGGCGATCGAGTGGATGACTTCGCTCCAGCCCAGGTGGTCGAAGGCCCAGTCGATCGACGCGATTGCCGCTTCGCGGGCATAACCCTGCCCCCACGCCGAGCGCAGGAACGACCAGCCCACCTCGGTACCAGGCCAGCCTTCCGGCTGCCACGGCCCCGCCCGCCCGATCCAGCGGCCGCTGGACTTGTCGATCACGGAGAACATCGCATAGCCCTGCATCGCCCAGGCACCAGGCATCTGCAGGAAGTTCCGCCAGGCGGCGGTCCGTGGCATGCGGCCGCCGATGTGGCGGGCCGCCTCCTCGTCATCGAGCAGTTCGGCAACGCCTTCGAAGTCTTCCCGCAGCGGCGGACGAAGGATCAGGCGCTCGGTTTCGAGCGTGGGGCCCAACGGATGGGACGGCATGGGGCGGTACTCCGGATCCTGATCGATCAGAACGCGTTGATACCCGTCAGCTCGCGCCCCACCACCAGCTGGTGCACGGTTTCGGTGCCTTCATAGGTGATGACCGATTCCAGATTCAGCGCGTGGCGGATGGCCGCGTGCTCGGTGGTGATGCCGGCGCCGCCGAGCAGGTCGCGGCAGTCGCGCGCGATGTCGATCGCCATGCGGCAGTTGTTCCACTTGGCCAGCGAGACCTGCGTGGGGGCCATCTTGCCGGCATCCTTCAGACGGCCGAGCTGCAGCGACAGCAGCTGAGCGGAGGTGATCTTGCGCGCCATTTCCGCCAGGCGCAGCTGCACCGCCTGGTTCGCCGCCAGCGGACGGTCGAACAGGATGCGCTCCTTGGAATAGCCCAGCGCTTCGTCCAGGCAGGCGATAGCGGCACCGATCGGGCCCCAGGTGATGCCGTAGCGGGCCTGGGTCAGGCATCCGAGCGGCCCCTTGAGGCCCTTCACGTTCGGCAGGCGATTGGCCTCCGGCACGCGCACGTTGTCGAGGAACAGCGAGCTGGTGACCGACGCGCGCAGGCTCATCTTGTGCTTGATCTCCTGGGCGGCGAAGCCGGGCATGCCCTTTTCCACCACGAAGCCCTGGATACCGTCATCCGTGCGCGCCCAGACGATGGCGATGTCGGCCAGGTTGCCGTTGGTGATCCACATCTTCGAGCCGGTCAACAGCCAGTCGTCGCCGTCGCGCTTGGCCACGGTCTTCATGTTGGCCGGATCGGACCCACCGTGCGGTTCGGTCAGGCCGAAGCAACCGATGACCTTGCCCGCCGCCATGTCCGGCAACCACCGCTGCTTCTGCTCCTCGGTGCCGTAGGCGAAGATCGGGTACATGCACAGCGAGGACTGCACGCTGACGAAGCTGCGAATGCCGCTGTCGCCACGCTCGAGCTCCTGGCAGATCAGGCCATAGGACACCGAATTGAGGCCTCCACCGCCGTACTGCTCCGGCAGCGTGGAGCCCAGCAGGCCCAGCTCCGCGATCTCGCCGACCAGCTCGCGCGGGAACCTCGCCTCGTCGAAGGCATCGCCGATGATCGGGATAACGCGCTCGTCCGTGAACCTCGCCACGGTGTCCTGCACTGCGCGCTCTTCCTCGCTGAGCAGTGAGCGGACGTCGTAGAGGTCATACGGATGCAGGGCCATGGGAGACTCGGATGTCGGGAAAACCGCCATTGTAAGGCGAGGAAAACAAAACGGGGCCGGAAGATCCGGCCCCGTGGGGTAGAAGCCTGGCAGTCGGGCATCAGCCCCTGTCGACGCCGCCGATGGCCGCGGTCTGCACCACGACTTCTCCATCAACCACCGGCAGGCGGTCGCCGGGGCGCTGGTCGAAGCGCATCGTCTGCTCGGCACCGTCATAGCGGTAGGTCACGTCGTAACCGACGACATGGTCCTCCGTGCCCAGCTTGATGCGTTCGCCCGGCTTGCTGCCGGTGCGCATCGAACCGGTGGTTCCGTCCGGATTCCGATAGGTCACGTCATAACCGACGACGGTGGTGGACTGGGACGTGTCGGAGACGGTGCGGCACTGCCTGTCGACACGCTCGACCACCTGACCGCCGACGTGGTTGCGGTCCACGCGGTTGCCCACGTAACCACCGGCTACGGCACCGGCCGCGGTGGCGACCTTCTTGCCGTTACCGCCGCCGACCTGGTTGCCGAGCACGCCGCCGATCAGTGCGCCGGCGACCGTACCGCCGACGTTGCCATCGCGCTCGGGCAGGCGCTCCTGGACCACCACGTCTTCGCAAACTTCGCGCGGCGTGGTGCTGGTGCTGGTCTCGCGCACCGGATCGGTCCCGATCACGGTGGCATACAGATCACGCTTCTCGGTCACCTCTTCCACGTCCACCACTTCGGCGTATTCCATCCTGCCGATGTCGGTGTCACCGGCGACATCGCCGTCGGTGGCCGGAAGCAGGTTCGCGGGCTCGACAAGCGCGGCACCCACGCCCTCGCCCGGCTCGGCCTGGAAGCTCTGGTAAGCAGCCACGGCCACACCGCCAACCAGCAGCGAGGCGATGGCAACGGCAATCATGTTCTTGTTCATGGTGCGCCTCCGACGGGATGGGTCCCGGTTGTGGTGATCGCATTCCAGCACCGTGAAGCTGAACGGGCTCCCAATTTCTTAACGAATCGATCCACCAGCCGTCCGGGCCGTTGAAAAATCGGCGGCGACATACACTCCGTGTTAGCTATAAACACTCCTTTCCGACACCGGACTCTTCCATGGCAAACCCGCTGCTGCTGCCACTGCTGGCCTGGGCCCGCAGGTTGCGCTACCCCACCCTGTTCAAGTTCACCGCGATCGCATTCGCGATCAGCGTGCTCTGGCCGTTCGACCCGATCCCGTTCATCGACGAGATCGTGCTGGGCCTGGGCACGCTGCTGCTGGCGAACTGGAAGGACCGCAATCCGCCGATCGAGGGTGAGGTCGTCAAGGAGCGCAGCCGCAAGCGCTAGCCGATGCTCGTCGATTCACACTGCCACCTCGACGCCGCACCGTTCGACGCGGATCGCTTGGACGTGCTGCAACGCGCGCTCGCGGGATCAGTGTGCAGGCAGATCGTGCCGGCAACCACGGCGGACCGGTGGCCACGGGTCCGGGATACCTGCGCATCGCACCCCGGGCTGCATGCCGCGTATGGCCTGCACCCGATGTTCCTTGCCGACCACCTGCCCGCGCACTTGAATCTGCTCCAGGCCTGGATCGAAGCCGAGCGGCCGGTCGCCATCGGCGAGTGCGGCCTGGATTTCCACGTCGAGGGGCTGGCGCGGGACAGGCAGTCATCCTTCTTCGAAGCCCAGCTGCGGCTGGCTGCGGAGTTCGAGCTCCCCGTGATCGTGCACGCGCGCAAGGCTGTGGACGCGGTCATCTCCGCGATCCGGACGGTCGGGGGCCTCTCGGGCATCGTGCACAGCTTCTCGGGGAGCGAGCAGCAGGCCAGGCAATTGGCGGATCAGGGCTTCCTGCTGGGCATCGGCGGCCCCGTCACCTACGAGCGGGCGCAACGCCTCCGGCGCACCGTCGCCAACGTCCCGCTGGAGTGGCTGGTACTGGAGACGGATGCGCCCGACCAGCCCGACTCGGGCATCCGCGGGCAGCGCAACGAGCCGGCCCGTCTCGCTGTGATCGCGCAGGCCGTGGCCGAACTCCGCGGCTTGGCCCCGGCCGAGGTCGCGGCGGCGACGTCGGCCAACGTGGAGCGCATTTTCAGGCTGGCGAAGGCGGAGCGGGAATCCTCCGCTGCTTGAGCAGCATGTCCAGTGCCTTGCCAGCCATCACGAACGCGAATGCGCCGGTGACATGGGTGGCGGCGCCCAGTCCGGCGCCGCAGTCGAGTTTCAGCGCGGCCTCGCCATCCACCGCGGGCCGGGTGCCGCACACGCTGCCATCGGGCTGGGGATAGCGCACGTTCTCGAGTGAATACACCGCGGGGACCCCAAAGTATCGGTCACGGTTCTTCGGAAAGTTGAACTCGCCCCGCAGCTTCCTGCGGATCAGCGCGAGCATCGCGTCGTGTTCGGTCCGCGACAGGTCCCTGACCCTGACCAGGGTTGGATCCAGCCTGCCGCCGGCCGAGCCGCACACCAGCAGCGGCAACTTGCGGCGACGGCACCATGCGATGAGCTCGACCTTGCTGCGGAAACTGTCGCAGGCGTCCAGTACCAGGTCGAAACCTGGCGACAGCAACGCCTCCAGGTTCGACGGCGTCAGGAAGCTGGTGATGGCATTGACCTCAACCAGCGGATTGATCTGCCGGCAACGCTCCGCCATCGCTTCGACCTTGGCGCGCCCGAACTGTCCCTCGTGCGCCGGCAGTTGCCGATTGCTGTTGGAGACGCAGATGTCATCCGCGTCGATCAGCGTCAGGTGGCCAACGCCGCTGCGCGCCAATGCCTCCACCACCCACGAGCCCACGCCGCCCATGCCCACGACCGCGACCCGCGCCCGGCTGAAGCGCGCGAGCGAGCCTGATCCGTACAGGCGGTCGATCCCGCCGAATCGCTCGAGCAACCGTGGGTCCAGTGCAATCTCATCCATCGGGCAATTGTAGTTCGCGCATCGCTTCGGCGCCTTTGGATTCCCCGGCTGCGTGCTATCTTCCCGCGATCCATCACGGAGGTGACGTCATGAGTGATCCGAAGCCCGGAAGTCCCGACTCGTCCCGGCACGGCAACGGGGCGAAGTACATGTTGCTTCTCCTGGTCGGCCTGCTGGTTGGCGTGGTGGCGACGGTGATGGCCATGCGGGCGCTGGACGCGCGACGCGACCACTTCCCCGGCAGCGTCATGCAGGTGCAGCAGTGGCACCTCGCCCAGCTCCGCGGCAGCGTGGAGCGCAACCGCTGCAGCGCAGCCGACAGCGTGCCCCACCTCCAGACCCTGCGCGCCACCGGCAACGACCTTGAACCGGCATTCCCGGGACTTGCCGATGACGAGCGGTTCGCCACGCACGCCAGCCAGTTCCGCCGCACCCTGGATGCGGCGCTTTCGCGTCCACCCGCCGACTGCGAAGCGTTGGGCGTGGTAGTGCAGGACCTGGGCGAGAGCTGCAAGGGCTGCCACCAGGACTTCCGCGGCTGAACCGCCGCCTGCCATGCCTGCAGGGTTGATCGGCTGTTCACGGGGTCGGCAATAGGTTGGTGCGGCGTGGCGACCGCCACCGCGCTTCCCCCATGCAGGAGATCCGCATGAACATCCAGAATACCCGTCTGCTTGGCGTGGCCGCGGCCGCGATGCTCGCCGTCACCGGCTGTGCCACCTCCGGCTATGGTTCCGGCTATGGCAGCACCAGCCCTACCCCCAGCTATGGCAGCGCCCCGTCCAACTGCTACGACTGCGGCACCGTATTGCGCATCGAGCAGGTCGGCGGCAGCAGCGCTCCCCGTGCTACCGGAGCCGTACTCGGCGGCCTCGTGGGCGCCGCCGCAGGCCGCGAGCTCGCCGATGACGAAAGCTCCGGCCGACGCAATACGGCCACGGCAGCCGGTGCAGTCGCAGGCGCCCTGGCCGGCAATGCCATCCAGAAGAACGTCACCGACGCCCGCTACAACGTCCATGTGCGCATGAACGATGGCCGCACCACCGTGGTCACCCAGGAGGACCTGGGTGGAGTCCGCGAGGGCTCGCGCGTCCGCGTGTACAACGGCCGCGCCTGGGCGCAGTAATACACCCAGCGCGATCGGATGGCAGAACGGCCCGCTTCGGCGGGCCGTTTTCGTGCCCGTGCACTATCTTTCCCTGAACCTCGAGCCGGACCCCTACCCGTGGATATGCAGATCGTCTACTACGTCATCGCTGGCATCCTCATCCTTGCCGGCGTCGCAGGCACCATCCTCCCGGCCCTTCCAGGCCTGCCGCTGGTGTTCGCGGGGATGGTGCTGGCTGCCTGGGCGGGCGGTTTCGAGGAGGTGGGGGTCGGCATGCTGGTACTGCTCGGCATACTCACGCTGCTCTCGATAGCCGTGGACTTCCTGGCCACGGCGATGGGTGCCAAGCGTGTCGGCGCAAGCCGCCTCGCCTTGGTCGGCGCGGTCATCGGCACGTTCGTGGGCATCTTCTTCGGCTTCATCGGGTTGCTTGCTGGCCCCTTCATCGGGGCGCTCGCCGGCGAGCTGCTGCACGGGCGCCACGTGGGGCGCGCCACCCGTGTCGGCTTCGGCACCTGGATGGGCATCTTCTTCGGGACGGTACTCAAGATCGGTTTGGCATTCGCGATGCTGGGGCTGTTCGCTTTCGCCTGGTTCTTCTGACAACGACACCGGGCCCGAAGCACTGCGGGAAAACGGCCTTCACGCGCCTTTGGTCGCGCGGAAGCCAGAGTAACGATCCTGAATGGGAGAGGGGACCCGATGCCCTACTGGAGCCAGAAGCGCATGAGTTGGACGATCGCGGCAACCGTGCTGTTGACCATCATCGTGGTGGTCGTGGCGATCAACTTCGTCACGCCGGAGAAGGAACTCCAGCGCAAGATCGAGCATCACTACGCCATTTCCGACTCGCAGTTCCTGCGCGAGATGTCGGTCATGCTCGGACCTTCGGTGCTGCCCGGAAACAAGGTCGAAGCACTCAACAACGGCCAGGAGATCTTCCCGGCGATGCTGGAGGCGATCAAGGGCGCGAAGGTCTCGATCACCTTTGAAACCTACATCTACTGGTCCGGCGAGATCGGCGAGACCTTCACCGACGCGCTGGCCGAACGCGCCCGGGCCGGCATCCCGGTGCACGTCACGATCGACTGGGTCGGCAGCTTGAAGATGGACCAGGAGCTGCTTGACCGCATGGAAGATGCGGGCGTGCAGGTCGTGAGGTACCGGCCGTTGAAGTGGTACAACGTGAGCCGCATGAACAACCGTACCCACCGCAAGCTGCTGGTGGTGGACGGGTTGGTCGGGTTCACGGGTGGCGTCGGCATCGCCGACATCTGGCAAGGGGACGCGGAAGATCCCGATCACTGGCGCGACATGCACTTCCGCGTCCAGGGACCTGTGGTGGCGCAGATGCAGGCCGCCTTCAACGACAACTGGATCAAGGCAACCGGCGAGGTCCTCAACGGGCCGAAGTACTTCCCTGAGCCGGAGCCCGGCGACGGCATGCCCGCCCACCTTTTCATCGCGTCCCCCGCCGGTGGGAGCGAGAGCATGCACCTGATGTACCTGATGGCGATCGCCGCGGCGGAGCACTCCATCAACCTGACGGCCGCCTACTTCGTCCCCGACCCTCTGATCATGGATGCCCTCATGGCGGCACGCGACCGGGGTGTGCAAATTCGCATCCTGGTACCGGGCAAGCACATCGATTCCGATGCGGTGCGCATGTCCTCCAAGGGCAGCTGGGGGCCGCTACTACGCGCTGGGGTGGAGATCTACGAGTACCAACCCACGATGATCCACACCAAACTGCTGGTGATCGACCGGGAGATGGTGTCGGTCGGTTCCACCAACTTCGACATCCGGTCCTTCCGCCTCAACGACGAAGCCAGCATGAACGTCTACGACCGCGAATTCGCTGCCGAGATGGCCGAGGTATTCGAGCAGGACCTGAAGTCCGCCCGGCCCTATACGCTGGAAGAATGGAGGAACCGCCCGTGGACCCAGAAGTTGGCGGAACGGGTGCTCCTGCCGATCAAATCGCAGTTGTGACGGCCAGGCTTCGCTCCCGCTTTGGCGCCTTCGTGGTGCTCTGCGGGTTGCTCGCCGGCCCGGCCGCTGCGGTGCCATCGGCACCGGCACCGGCACCGGCACCGGCCCCGGCGGCTGCCACGGCGGGGCCCAGCGATGACCTGGCAGCACAGCAGCGGATCGAAACCCGTCTCGGCCGGCTGGATGGAATGGATGACGTGCAGGTCGCGGTGCAGGCCGGCGTCGCCCGGCTGGAAGGAAAGGTGGTTGAAGCCAGTGACCGCACCCTTGCCGGGGAGATCGCCGGCCAGCAACCCGGCGTCACCGCCGTGGACAACGGCGTCGTGATGGACACCAGCCTCTCCGTCCGGTTCCAGGTGGCCATGGACGAACTGGCTGAGCGGGCGGTCCAGCTCCTGGGAAGCCTGCCGCTCCTGCTGGCGGCACTCGCGGTTGTACTGCTCGCGTGGTGGCTCGGCCGCACCCTTGGCAGGCGCGCCGGCGCGCGCCACTGGCGCTCGAGCAACCCGTATACCGCCGGGCTCGTCCAGCGGCTGGTGCAGTGGCTGACCATGTTGGCCGGGCTGGTCATGGCGCTGGACCTGCTGGGCGCCACCGCGATGGCCGGGGCGGTGCTGGGGTCGGCCGGGGTCATCGGCCTGGTCGCGGGTTTCGCGTTCAAGGACATCGCGGAGAACTACGTCGCGGGGATCCTGCTGAGCCTGCGCAGGCCGTTCAACCCCGGCGAACTGCTGCGCATCGAACAGTACGAAGGCAAGGTCGCGTCCCTCACCGCCCGCTCCACGATCCTGGTGACCCTCGACGGCAATCGCCTCAGCCTGCCCAATGCACTGGTGTTCAAATCGGTGGTCCTCAACTACACGCGCAACCCGGGGCGCCGGTTCGACTTCTCCATCGCGATCGATGGGAGCATTTCGATCAAGGCTGCGCGCCAGGTCGGCATGGCGGCACTTTCGGCGACGCCCGGCGTGCTGGCGGACCCCCCGCCGTCCTGGACTGCGGAGGACGACGACGGCACCACGGTCCGGGTGCGCTTCTTCGGCTGGGTGGACCAGCGCGAGAACGACATCGGCAAGGTCCGCAGCGAAGCGATCCACCAGGTTCGGGAAGCATTCTCCGCACATGGCATCATCGGCCCACGCCAGCTCCATTACGTGGCATCTTTGTCCGGCGAAGAAACCGCCGCTCCGTCGCGGCCCACCCCTGCCGACGATGGCGAAGTGGACACATCCGTGGTCCACGACATCGACGACCAGGTCCAGGCCGAAAGACGCGAGCATTCCAAGGAAGACCTGATCGGACCTGCACAGTGAAGGGATACCCCGAAGCGCACCGCCCTGCCCCCGCGTCCCCGCCTGCCCTGCGATTGGCAATGCTGATGGGTGCATGCCTGTCGGGGCCCGCCATCGCCCAGGACGAAATACCGAACCCCGGCGCCTGCGCCGCGATCGGCGCCGACGTCGAGCGGCTCGCCTGCTACGACTCGGCCTTCCGCCGGCCACCTCCGGACCCGGAGCTCGCCGATGCGGAGGCACTCGATGCACGTGCTTCGCGCCAGGCGCGCGACAGCCAGGACGACGAGGAACGGGCACCGCTGCCACGGCGGGAGCGCGCCCGCCTTGCATTCAGCGACCTGTTCCGGGACGAAGGTGCGGAATCCGGTCGCGACCGCATCGCCAATGCGGGGCGCGGCGGCTTGCTGGACAGCCGCTGGGAGCTGGCCAAGGACTCGAAGTTGGGCGTGTTCAACTTCCGCGCCTACAAGCCCGTGTACCTGCTCCCGGCGTTCTGGAACAACAACACCAACCCCACGCCGCGCTCGTCCGATCCCGAGGGCGAGCCGGTTGCATCGCAGCCCGTCGATGCGCTGGAAGCCAAGTTCCAGATCAGCTTCAAGACCAAGGCGCTCGAGAACCTCATCGGCGACAACGGCGACGTCTGGATGGGTTACACCCAGAGCTCGCGCTGGCAGGTCTACAACACCGAGGCCTCCCGGCCATTCCGCGAAACCAACTACGAGCCCGAGGTGATGCTGGTCTTCCGTACCGGCTACAGCCTGGGTGGATGGCGCGGGCGGATGGCCGGCATCGGGATCAACCACCAGTCCAACGGCCGGGCGGATCCATTGTCGCGCAGCTGGAACCGGGTGGTCGCAAACATCGGCCTGGACCGGGAGAACTGGGCACTGACCCTGCGCCCATGGTGGCGCCTGTCGGATGGCGACGAAGACGAGAACCCGGGCATCGAGAACTACATCGGGCGTGGCGACCTGACCCTGATACACACCCGCGACGGCCACGAATTCGCGCTGATGGCGCGCCACTCCCTGCGCGGTGGTGATGACTCCAGGGGCGCTTTGCAGTTCGACTGGGGTTTCCCCATCAACCGCACGCTGCGGGGCCACGTGCAGGTCTTCGACGGATACGGCGAAAGCCTGCTCGACTACGACCACCGGGCCACGCACATCGGACTTGGCATTTCGCTGCTGGAATGGTTCTGACGTTGCACCGCTGACGCTTCTGGCCGGCGTGGGCGAAGGTTGCACGACAGGCGCAAAAGGAGGACGAAGCCATGGAAGCCAGACGCATCCTCTCGATCGACGGCGGCGGCATCCGTGGCCTGGTCAGCTGCACATGGCTCGGGGGCGTGGAAGACGCGCTGGCGCAGGCAGGAAAGCCGGGGCTGCTCGCGAACTTCGACCTGATGGCGGGCAGTTCGACCGGCGCCCTGGTCGCCTGCGGGCTGGGCCTGGGGCTGGCGCCCGATGCACTGGCGGAGCTGTACCGGGCAAGGAGCGCGGAGATTTTTCCCGGCATGGCCAGCCGGCTGTGGTCACGGGCGTCGCGCTTCCTCTCAGCGGGCCCCTCGGCCCCCAAATACGACGGGAGGGGGCTGGAGCGGGTGCTGCGCGATGTATTCGGGGACGCGACGCTGGGGCAGCTCCAGCTGCCGACCCTGATCACCAGTTACGACACGATCAGCCGCAAGCCGCTGATCTTCAAGAGCTTCAAGGCCAGCCACAGGGACCTGCCGATCCGTGAAGTCTGCCGCGCCTCCACTGCTGCGCCGACCTACTTCCCCGCCCACCCGATGGACGTCGACGGCCTGCCGCGCTCGTTGATTGATGGCGGCATCGTGGCCAACAACCCTACCGCCTGCGCGATTGCGGAAGCGCTGCGCCACGACCGCGAGGTCATCCAGTGTGGAGACCTGGTGGTTCTCTCGGTCGGCACGGGTGAGCGCAACCGCCCGATCCCCCTGCAGAGCGCACGCGAATGGGGCGCCGTGGAGTGGGCGATCCCGATCATCGACGTGCTGTTCGATGGCAACACCGATTCCGTCGACTACATCACCCGCCACCTGGTGGGCGAAGGCTATTTCCGGATGCAGGCGGAATTGCTGGTTGGCCTGGACGACCTGGACGACACCAGCGCGACCAACGTGGCCGCCCTGGATGCGATGGCCCGGGACTACCTAGAACGGGACAGCACCCGTCGCAAACTGGAAGCGCTGGTCACCCGCCTGTAGGAGCGGCTTCAGCCGCGATCGGATCCATCGCCCGCGCGAGCTGTTGTAGGAGCGGCTTCAGCCGCGATCGGATCCATGGATCGCTCGACCGTCTCCCGTTCGCGGCTGAAGCCGCTCCTACAGAGGAGTCCCACCAGATCGCCGGCGCCCTGACCCTCCCAACGTCGGCGGAGTCCCGCTCCTCCCGCCGTCGGCCGAAGTCCCGCCCCCCCCAAGGTCGGCCGGGGCGCCTGGCGCGGCGGCCGACCTCAGGCCACCACCACCGGTATCTTGCCGATCCGCGCCTGCCATTCGCGCGGCCCGGTCTCGTGGACCGACTCGCCGCTGCTGTCCACGGCGACAGTCACGGGCATGTCCTGCACGGTGAACTCGTAGATCGCCTCCATGCCCAGATCCTCGAAACCGACCACGCGCGAGGCCTTGATGGCCTTGGACACCAGATAGGCGGAACCACCGACTGCCATCAGGTAGACCGACTTGTGGCGGCGGATCGCATCGATGGCGGCCGGGCCGCGTTCGGCCTTGCCGACCATGCCCATCAGGCCGGTCTGCTCCAGCACCTGCTCGGTGAACTTGTCCATGCGGGTGGCGGTGGTCGGACCGGCCGGGCCGACGACTTCGTCGCGAACCGGATCCACCGGCCCGACGTAATAGATGAAGCGCCCGCGGAAATCCACCGGCAACGGCTCGCCCCGGTCCAGCATGCCGACGATGCGCTTGTGGGCGGCGTCGCGGCCGGTCAGCAGCTTGCCGTTGAGCAGCAGGGTCTCGCCCGGCTTCCAGCTCGCAACCTCTTCGCGGGTCACGTTGTCCAGGTCGACGCGGCGGCCCTTGCTGGTGTCGTGGGTGAGCTTGGGCCAGTCCTCCAGCGAAGGCGGGTCCAGCTGCACCGGACCGCTGCCGTCGAGCACGAAATGCGCGTGCCGGGTCGCCGCGCAGTTCGGGATCAGCGCCACCGGCAGGTTGGCCGCATGGGTCGGGTAGTCCTTGATCTTGATGTCCAGCACCGTGGTCAGTCCGCCCAGGCCCTGCGCACCGATCCCCAGCGCGTTGACCTTCTCGTAGAGCTCCAGCCGCAGCTCCTCGATGCGGTTGGCAGGGCCGCGGGCCTGCAGGTCGGTGATGTCGATGGGCTCCATCAACGATTCCTTGGCCAGCAACATCGCCTTTTCGGCGGTGCCGCCAATACCGATGCCGAGCATGCCCGGGGGGCACCAGCCGGCGCCCATGGTCGGCACCGTCTTCAACACCCAGTCGACGATCGAGTCCGACGGGTTGAGCATCGCGAACTTCGACTTCGCCTCCGAACCGCCCCCCTTCGCGGCGACGACCACGTCGACCCGGTTGCCCGGCACCACCTTCACATTCACCACGCCCGGGGTGTTGTCGCGGGTATTGACCCGCTTGCCGGCGGGATCGGCCAGCACGCTGGCGCGCAGTTTGTTGTCCGGATGGGCGTACGCGCGGCGCACGCCCTCGTGGACCATGTCCTCCACGCCCATGGTGGCGTCGTCCCAGCGCACGTCCATGCCGATCTCCAGGAAGACCGTGACGATGCCGGTGTCCTGGCAGATCGGCCGATGCCCCTCGGCGCACATGCGCGAGTTGATCAGGATCTGGGCAATGGCGTCCCGGGCGGCCGGACTCTGCTCACGCTCGTAGGCGGCAGCGAGGTTCCGGATGTAGTCGACCGGGTGGTAGTACGAGATGTACTGCAATGCGTCCGCCACGGACTGGATGAAGTCCTCCTGCCGGATGGACACGGGAACGCGGGGGGCATCGAAGCTGGCGGGGGTGCTGGCGGACATTGCTTGCGGATCACCGGGTGGAGGAGCCGCGTATTCTACCGGCCGGCGTCAGGAGCACCCACCGCAGCAGTCGCTTCCCTCGCCGCTGTGGGGCGGCGCCTCACTGGCGTCGTAGCCGGCCGCGGCCAGCGCGGACAGCGCCTGCTCGGCAGACAACAGGCCTTCCACCTGCACCTGCTTCTGCGGTACGCGCACGGTGACCGCGGCGGTGGGATCGGTGGCCAGGATGGCGGACTGGATCTTGTCGCTGCACTTCTCGCAGCTGATGTTCTCGACTTCGAACAGCATCGGGGGTGACCTCGGTTGATTGATGGCGGCGGTTTGCCGGCGAGGGAAAGCATCGCCCCGGCGTGCCGGTGGCACCTTGATCCAGATCATCCGAGCCGACCGTGCGCCTTCCCGCCCATCCAGCAACGGCAGCCGCGCCAACGTTGCGAAATCGTTCCGCTTCCTTCACCCCGGCGCGAGGTGGAGGCCATTAGGCCGGAACGACGTGACCGACGACGCAGCGGCATACGACTCCCCTGCCGCCCCCATGGCCCGTGCGGAGATGACCCCGGGACAGGAGCCGGCCGACATGACCGCCGACGCCGGCACCCTCGACCAGCGGCGCGCCCTGGAGATGGTGGTGGCCGTGGACGAGCACGAAATCGCAGCGGCGGAACAGGCCCGGGAAAAGGACGTCGACCAGGACGTGCTGGACTACGCCAACACCCTGCACACCGACCACACCCGGAACCTCGAACAGACCCGACAGTTGCTCGACAACGCCGCGGGCGGCGATGGCATGGCCATGGACGGCACGGACACCGCGGGCACCATCGCCAGTACCGATGGGTTGGCAACCGATCCGGCGATGGATGTCGACCAGATGCGCGAGAAACACGAACAGGAGCGGGAGCGCCTCGCTGAGATGGAAGGCGACGAGTACCAGCGTGCATGGCTGGAGGCGATGGTCCAGGGCCACCAGGAAGCGCTGGGCATGCTGGACAACCGGCTGATCCCCGCTGCAACGGACAGCGAGGTGCAGCAGCATCTGAACACCACCCGCGAGGCCATCGCCCGTCACCTCGAAACGGCGCAGGGGCTCCAGGGCGACTCCTGACACAGGCAACAACGGTACCCGGAAGCCCCGTCGGTAGCGGCGGGGCTTCTGCAAGTGGGTAATTTCACCTGCCGCAGCCCGGGCACGGGCAGAATCGGCCGATGCCCCCTCATTCACATTCCCAGACGCCACCTGCCGGGTCGGCCGCTTCGCCCCGCCCGGGATTCCGGGAGCGCTTCAACGCGCTGCGCAACCTGCGTCCCTTCCTCAAGCAGATCTGGGCGACCAGCCCGGCGCTGACCCTGACCTCCCTGGGCCTTCGCATCATCCGCGCCCTGATGCCGGTGGTGACGCTCTACATCGGCAAGCTGATCATCGACGAAGCGGTGCGGCTGGTCGAAGTCGGGACCGGGTTCGACACCCTCGGGGCGGCCTGGGAAAGCGGGCTGCTGGACCACCTCATGTGGCTGCTCGCGCTGGAGTTCGCCCTTGCGATCGCCTCCGATCTGCTGGGCCGGCTGGTCAGCTATGGCGATTCGCTGCTCTCGGAGCTGTTCACCAACGCCACCAGCGTGCGCCTGATGGAACACGCGGCCACGCTGGACCTCGAGGATTTCGAAGACCCGGACCTGCAGGACAAGCTCGACCGCGCCCGGCGCCAGACCATGGGCCGGATGAACCTGATGAGCCAGCTGTTCGGGCAGGTCCAGGACTTCATCACGGTGGTCAGCTTCGCGATCGGCCTGCTGGTGTACGCCCCCTGGCTCATCCTGCTGCTCGCCGTGGCGCTGATCCCCGCCTTCATCGGTGAGTCGCACTTCAACGCGCTGGGTTACTCACTCAACTTCGCCTGGACACCCGAGCGGCGCCAGCTCGAATACGTCCGGCAGATGGGCGCAAGCGTGGAGACCGCCAAGGAGGTGAAGATATTCAACCTCCACAAGTACCTGGTCGCGCGCTACCGGGAGCTGGCCGATGGCTTCTTCCGCGCCAACCGCGCCCTGGCCCGGCGCCGCGCGCTCTGGGGCTCGCTCCTCGCTGCACTGGGCACGTTCGGCTACTACGTCGCCTACGCCTACATTGCCTGGCGCACGGTGCGCGGCGATTTCACCATCGGCGACCTCACCTTCCTGGCCGCCAGTTTCCGTCGCCTGCGCCAGTTGCTGGAAGGCCTGCTGGTCGGCTTTTCGCAGGTGGCCGGGCAGGCGCTCTACCTGGAGGACCTGTTCTCGTTCTTTGCGATCGAGCCGGAGATCACCTCGCCGGCGAATGCGGTGGCGGTACCGAAGCCGATCACCCGCGGATTCACTTTCGAAAACGTCGGCTTCCGATATCCGGAGGCCGAACAGTGGGCGTTGCGGGGATTGGACTTCGAACTGCGGGCGGGCGAGGTGCTGGCGCTGGTGGGCGAGAACGGTGCCGGCAAGACCACGCTGGTCAAGCTGCTCGCCCGCCTCTACGACCCGGACGAAGGCCGGATCCTGCTCGACGGGCGCGACCTGCGCGAGTACGACCTGGACGACCTGCGCCGCAACATCGGGGTGATCTTCCAGGATTTCGTGCGCTACCACCTCACCGCCGGTGAGAACATCGGCGTCGGCCAGATCGACTCGATGCACGACGAGGTCCGGATCCGGGAAGCCGCCCGCAGGGCAATGGCGGACCAGACCATCGATTCGCTGCCGATGGGCTACGACCAGTTGATCGGGAGGCGCTTCAAGACCGGCGTGGACCTGTCCGGAGGGCAATGGCAGAAGATCGCCATAGCGCGGGCGTACATGCGCGACGCCCAGGTGATGATCCTCGACGAGCCCACCGCCGCACTGGATGCGCGCAGTGAGTTCGAAGTGTTCCAGCGCTTCAAGGAATTGTCGGAGCAGCGCACGGCGGTCCTCATATCGCACCGCTTCTCGAGCGTCCGCATGGCCGACCGCATCCTGGTGCTCGCCAATGGAACACTTGAGGCCAGCGGCACCCACGACGAGCTGATGCGTGCGGGTGGGCGCTACGCTGAACTGTTCGAACTCCAGGCGGCCGGGTACCGCTAGCGCATCGGCGATCTTGGCATCGCGCTAACGCCGCCGGCCGTAGCGTGTGACCTCCCGCCTGCGGAGAAGACCATGGCACGTGGCAACCGGAAGGGTTCGAATCAGGAGCACCAGGACGACAACCGGCGCGCGTACCGCGACATGCCGTCGGTGACCAATCGCGAATGGGGCCCGGAATCCCGCGGCGCCGAGCAGTACTCCTATGGCTACCGTGGCCAGGGCGGGTACGACGGCTTTCGCGATGCGCGCCAGACCGACGACGATTACCAGCCGGGCCAGGGCGGCTACGGCGAAGACCAGGGCCGCCACGCACAAAGCGGGCACGGGCGCGGCGGCATTCCGGGCCAGCAGGACGGCCGGCAGCAGGCAGCGCACACCAGCCGCGGCACCCATCGCGGACGTGGGCCCCGCAACTACACCCGCTCGGACCAGAGCATCGCCGAGGAGCTGATCGACCGCATGACCGACCATGACGAGCTTGATGCCAGCGAGATCCTGCTGAACGTCGAGAACGCCGTCGTGAAGCTGACCGGCGAGGTGCCCCAGCGGCGGATGAAGCACCTCGCCGAAGACCTGGCCGACGAAGTACGCGGCGTGCGCGACATCGAGAACCACATCAAGGTCGACAAGGGCACGTCCTCCTTCGGCCCCGTCGGGCAGGCCGTCAGGAGCGGCGAGAACCAGGCCGGGAGCGGCTTCTCCAGTTCCGCCCGCATCGACGACCCGCTGTCGCAGGAGGCGATCCGCAATGGCCGCGCCGGCACCGAATCGGCTGCCCCGGAGCGGCACAATGCCAATCGCCGGGACGGGAGCGACTGAGGCTCAGCGCAACAGCAGTACCGGGATCCGGCAGTTGCGGAGCATGGCCGTGGTCGTGCTGCCGACGATCAACTGCCGGATCCGCGAGTGGCCATAGGCGCCCATGACCAGCAGATCGACCGACTCACTGGCCACGTAGCCGCTGATGACCTCCTCGGGTTCTCCTTGGACGAAGCGGACTGTCGGATCAAAGCCCGCAGACGCCAGCACGCCGGTGGCCCACTCCAGGTCACCCGGCGCCTGCCGGTCGCCGGCCATCACCACGTGGATGTCCAGCCCTTTGCACAACGGGCTCGCCGCGACCATCTCGACACACTTGCGGGTGGTTGCGCTGCCGTCGAAGGCGACCAGCACGCGCCGGATCGGCCTGAACTGGCGTGATGCGACCAGCAGCGGCCGGTGTACCCCCCGCACCACCCGCTCAAGCTGGCTGCCCAGGTGGCCCTTGGCGAAGTCGGCATGGTCTCCGCGCTTGCCGATGACGAACAGCCGAACGTCGGATTCCACTTCGACGAGGTTGTCGACCAGCGCGCCATGGCGCATGCGGGTGTCCGCATCGGCGACGCCGGCCTCGGTCGCCCGTCCACGGGCATGCTGCAGCAGCAGGCGCCCGCGCTCCTGGGCGAGCTTTCCCCGTCGCTCGTCCAGATCGCTCAGCTCCTCGAGCAGTTGCTCACGCTCTCCCAGGCCGAGGTTGCCGCTGAGGTCGATCCGCGGCGGCTGCTCCTGCCGCCCGAGGACGTGCACGAACTCCAGTGGCGCCCCGAGGCGCTGGGCCGCCCACGCGGCATGGCTGCAGACGCTGTCGGTATAGGCGGACTCGTCGATGGCCGCCAGCACGCGGCCGTCGGTCTTGATGTACGGATGCGGGGTGTTCATCGGCTCTCTCCTCAGTGATCGCCCATCAGGCGTTCGGCATCGGGCTTGTCGTGCACGCCCAGGCGGCTGACCAGCGTGGCGCTGGCTTCGTTGAGACCCACCACGTCGACCTCGGTGCCTTCGCGCCGGAACTTCAGCACCACCTTGTCGAGCGCACCCACGGCACTCAGGTCCCAGAAGTGGGCATGGGTCACGTCGATGTGCACGCGCTCCACCGCTTCCTTGAAGTCGAAGTGACTGGCGAAGGCCTGCGCCGAGGCGAAGAACACCTGCCCGGTGACGGTGTAGTACCGCGCCCTTCCCTCCTCGGCGGCAACCGATCCCACGTGCAGCACCTGCCCGACCTTCCGCGCGAAGAACAGCGCCGACAACAGCACGCCCGTCAACACACCCTTTGCGAGGTCGTGGGTGGCGACGGTGACGGCGACGGTCGCCACCATCACCACGCTCGAGCTGGCCGGGTGGTGGCGCAGGTCGCGGATCGAGGACCAGCTGAAGGTGCCGATGGAGACCATGATCATCACCGCCACCAGCGCGGCCATCGGTATCCGGGCCACCCATGGACCGGCGAACACCACCAGTAGCAACAGGAAGACACCGGCCACCAGGGCCGACAGCCTGCCCCGCCCGCCGGACTTCACGTTGATCACGGACTGGCCGATCATCGCGCAGCCCGCCATGCCGCCGACCAGGCCCGAAGCGATGTTGGCAATGCCCTGCCCCCGCGCTTCGCGGTTCTTGTCGCTGGGCGTGTCGGTGAGGTCGTCCACGATCTGCGCGGTGAGCATCGACTCCAGCAGGCCGACGATGGCCAGAGTCACCGACACCGGCAGTACGATCCACAGCGTCTCAAGCGTGAGCGGTACCTGCGGCAGCAGGAACACCGGCAGCGAGTCCGGCAGTTCACCCATGTCGCCCACTGTCGGGATCTGCAGCTTCATCAGCAACGCGATCACGGTCAGCACCACGATCGCGACGAGCGGCGACGGCACCGCACGCGTCAGTCGCGGCAGCAGGTAGATGACGACCAGGCCCGCCGCCACCATCGGATACACCGCCCACGGCACCCCGATCAGCTGCGGCAACTGCGCCATGAAGATCAGGATCGCCAGTGCGTTGACGAAGCCGGTGATCACCGAGCGCGAGACGAAGCGCATCAGCACCGGCAGCTTCAGCACGCCGGCGATGATCTGCAGCACACCGGTCAGCAGGGTCGCCACCAGCAGGTACTGCAGACCGTGGTCGGCGACCAGGTCGACCATGACCAGCGCCATCGCGCCGGTGGCGGCGGAGATCATGCCGGGACGCCCGCCGGTGAAAGCGATCACCACGGCGATGCAGAACGAAGCGTACAGGCCGACCTTGGGGTCGACCCCGGCAATGATGGAAAACGCGATCGCCTCGGGGATGAGTGCGAGCGCAACGACGAGTCCGGAAAGGACGTCGCCACGGATGTTGCCGAGCCAGTCCTGGCGCAGCTGATGCATGTCGATCAAGGAAATACTCCCGCACCCGGACCGGCCGGATGCCCTGTTGCGTGGAAACCTGACGCACGATGGGTCACCGGCATGCGCAATGGAGCCGGGGCGACCGTGTCGGATTTCGAAGCTAGGGTGGCGTGGTCACGGGGAATCCGGAGACGGCGCGGCGGACGCGCCCGGTGAAGGGGCGCGATTGTACAGCAGCAGTCAGAACAGGCTGCCCTGCGGTGGCTCGGGGAGCGAGTAGTCCAGCGCCCCGTCGACGATACGCGCGGCGGACGTGTAGGGGTGTTCCTCGCGCCGGTCCGGAGACATCAGGTGCACCACCGTCCAGCCATCGGCCTTGAAATCGTCCGATATCAGGCCGCGGTGGCACTGCCACCACAGCGCCTCGGCGCACATCACCGCTGTGGGCGCCTGCCCGGCCAGCGCGGCCAGTCGCGCCCTTGCCCCGCGATACTCGTCCGAGGCCATGTGGTCGGCGTAGCCGCGAAAGCTCTCGTTGCGCCAGGCCGTGTTGGGGGTATCGGCGCGCGGCTTGCGGCGCCCGCCCAGCTCCGGCATCGCGACGTACTCGACGCCCGCCCCGGGCAACCGCCGCGCCATCGTTTCACCCGAGAACTGCGGGTTACGCCGCGATCCGGCAAAGCGGCGTACATCCACCAGGTGGCGTATGCCCGCCTGGTGCAGCATCCCCAGGAACACGTCCCACTCCCGGGTGGAGTGCCCGATCGTCCAAAGCGTGTCCGTCGTGTCCGTCGTGGCCATTGCGCACATGGTGCCGACCCGCAAGTGAAGCGACGTTGACGCGCGCCCGGCTACGCTGCGGTGGATCCCACGGAGACCAACATGACGCAAGCCTCCCAGACCGATTCGACCCCCGCGGCGGAGACGCACGAAGGCGGCCTCGGCCGTACCGCGAGAATCGCAAGGTTCCTGCTCAAGTACCGGAACGCCGGCGTCTTCAGCGGGCTGGAACTCGACCAGGCCATCGCGAACGACGAGGCCTTGCCGGACGAGGACCACAAGCCCGAACAGTTCGTTCGCGACCTGGAGGCACTTGGCCCCACCTTCGTCAAGATCGGCCAGAACCTCTCGACGCGGCCCGACATGGTGCCCCCGGAATATCTGGCGGCGCTGGAGCGCATGCAGGACGACGTCGCCCCGATTTCCTTCGATGCGGTGCGAAAGGTGATCGAGGATTCACTCGGCGTGCGGATCAACAAGGTGTTCGAGAGTTTCGACGAGGAGCCGCTCGGCTGCGCGTCCCTGGCGCAGGTCCACCGCGCGACGCTGCATGGCGGCCGGGAGGTGGCCGTCAAGGTCCAGCGTCCGCATGCGCTGGACCAGATCCGTTCGGACCTCGACGCGCTTTCCTCCATTGCCGGCAAGGTGGACCACGTCACCGACATCGGCCGCCGGATGCGCTTCGCCGACTGGGTCCACGAGTTCCGCAAGACCCTGCTGGCCGAACTGGACTATCGCACCGAGGCGGAGAACCTCGAGCGATTCGCCCAGCACTTCGCCCAGTATCCGGAGCTGGTGGTACCGCGGCCGGTCTGGGACCTGACCCGCTCCCGGGTGCTGACCATGGACCTGATCAAGGGCACCAAGGTCACCGACATCAGCGGCGTCTCGAGGACCGAGCAGCCATTGGGGGATCTCGCCAGTGCCCTGATGCGCGGCTACCTCGACCAGGCGTTCGTCCATGGCGAGATCCACGCCGATCCGCATCCCGGCAACCTGCTGCTGACACGGGACAAGCGGCTGGCGATCTTCGACCTGGGCATGGTCGCCCACGTGCCGCCCAAGCAGCGCGACCGGCTGATGAAGCTGCTGTTCGCCGCCGTCGACGGCCGCGGGGAAGAAGTCGCGAACGAGGGCATTGCGATGGGCACGCGGCTGGAGGACTTCAACGAAGAGTCCTACACCCGCGAGGTCGGGCAGCTGGTTTCGCGCTACGCCGCGCATAGCGGCACCCGCCACGGCGAACAGACGATGTCGGAAGGCCGGCTCGTGCTCGACCTCACCCGCATCGCCACCGCCTGCGGGCTGCGCACGCCGCCGGAGCTGAGCCTGCTCGGCAAGACACTGCTGAACCTCGAAACTGTCTGCCGCGCGCTCGACCCGGACCTGGACGTCAAGGGCGTGGTGGAACGCCACCTGGAGAGCGTGATGCGGGCGCGGTGGCGGGGCTCGCTCTCGCCGGCCAACCTCGCCGGGGAGATGATGGAGCTGCAGGCGCTGATGCGCGAGGCGCCGCGCAAGGTGACGGACGTGCTCTCGCTGCTGGCGGACAACCGGATGCAGGTTCGCATCCGCGGCCTGGAGGACTCCTACCTGCTGGAAGCGCTGCAGAAGATCGCCAACCGCGTCGCGGCAGGCATCGTGACCGCATCGCTGATCCTGGCATCGGCGCTGATGATGCGGGTGGGCGACGGCCCCCAGTTCCTCGGATACCCGGCGCTGGCGATGGTGCTGTTCCTCGTTGGCGCCATCCTCGGCCTCGCGATCGTCATCAGCGCGTTGGTCGGGGATCGCCGTGCAAAGCCCAGGGAAGAGCGTGGGCCACGCTGAAGCCGCGGCCGGCAAGGCGTCCTGGCCGGCTTCGCTTCGCCGGCGGCTGGAACATGCCGTCATCGATGCGGACGATCAGCTGGACGCTGCGTGGCTGCGACTCAACAAGCGGCTGGGCCGTGGCCGTCCGCGCCATCTCGCCGCCTATCGTGGATATGCCGACGAGCGCGGGGCGGAGCTGTTCGGCCGGGTGCTGGCGGACGATCCCCTGGGCGGCCCCGGCGACGACGCCGGCTGGTGGGACAACCTGCTGGACACCTACCGTCGGTTCCACAGCCGCGAGGTTCCGGCCCAGCCACTGAAGGTGCGGTTCCGCGGCGTGGAGGTGGAGACCCTCAGCGACCACGAGGGCTACTACACCGCCGCCGTTCCTGCTGCGCCCGGTACACCGCCGGCCGAGCTCTGGGACAACGCGCTGGCCAGCCTCGCCGACGGAACGCTGGCGACCCCGCAGCCGGTGATGCAGGTGCGCAGCGGGGCCGGGTTCGGTGTCATCTCCGACATCGACGACACCATCCTCCACAGCTCCATCACCGACTGGAAGATGGCCGCGCAACTGACCTTCCTGCACAACGCGCGCACCCGGAAGGCACTGGACGGGGTCGCCCGCCTCTACCAGGCGCTGCAAGCGGGCGCGGACGTGAGCGGCACCCACCCCATTTTCTATGTCTCGTCCTCGCCGTGGAACCTCTACGACCTGCTGGACGACTTCATGGAACTCAATGCGATCCCCTGCGGACCGATTTTCCTGCGCGACATCGGCACCGATGCTGGCAAGTTCATCAAGACACCGGGGCACGGCCACAAGCTCGAACGCGCCCGCACCCTGATAAAACGCTTTCCCGGGCTTCGCTGGGTGCTGGTGGGCGACTCGGGGCAGGCCGACGCCGAGCTCTATTCTGACGCGGCGCGGGAGTTCGGGGACCGCATCGTCGCGATCTACATCCGGGACGTGGACCCGGGTTCGGCGTCCGCCCTGGACAGCCGGGTGGACGCACACATCGAGCGTGTCGCCGGCACCGGCGTTCCGATGCTGCGCAGCCGGGACAGCCTGGCGATCGCGGAGCACGCCGCCGGCCTGGGGCTGATCGCACCCGATGCGGTCGCAGCCGTGGCCGAAGACGTGCGCCGCGACCGCTCCCGCCCGACCCTGGGCGAGGCCGCCGCGGAAGAGGCGCTGGATGCTCCGCCCGCCCGGAGTCCACTGGAAGGGAGCACGCCCGACGGGGGCACGCCGATCGGCTAAAATCGGCGGCTCCCCACGCAGTCACTGATCCCGATGTCCTCTGCCTTCGGCACCGAAACCGTGCTGGACGTCCGTCACTGGACGGACGACTACTTCAGCTTCACCACCACGCGCGACGACGGCTTCCGCTTCGACAACGGGCAGTTCGTGATGATCGGCCTGGGGGTCGATCAACCCGACGGCAGCAGCAAGCCGCTGTTGCGCGCCTACTCGATCGCCAGCGCCAATTGGGAAGAACAGCTCGAGTTCTTCAGCATCAAGGTGCCCGATGGCCCGCTGACCTCGCGCCTGCAGCACATCCGCCCGGGCGACCAGGTACTGGTGGGTCGCAAGCCGACAGGCACCCTGCTCATCTCGGACCTGCACCCCGGCCGCAACCTCTACCTGCTGGGCACCGGCACCGGATTCGCGCCCTGGCTGTCGATCATCAAGGATCCGGAGACGTACGAGCGCTTCGAGAACGTCATCCTCTGCCACGGCGTGCGTCGCGCGGCCGACCTGGCCTATCGCGACTACATCGAGAAGGAGCTGCCCCGCCACGAGTTCCTGGGCGAGGTGATCTCGCGGCAGCTGCGCTATTTCCCGGCGGTCACCCGCGAGGATTTCTCCTACGAGGGCCGTGACCACCGTGGCCGGATGACCGACATGATGGCTACCGGCCAGATGATGCGGTACCTCGGTCTCGATGCGCTGGATCCAGAGCATGACCGCGCCATGATCTGCGGCAGCCCCCAGATGCTGGCTGATTTCCGGTCGCTGCTGGACGGGCGCGGATTTTCGGCGGCGCCCCGTATCGGAAGTCCCGGCCAGTACGTGTTCGAACGGGCGTTCGTGGAGAAGTAGCGTCGCCCAGGCGCCGTGGGCCTCCCCCTTCTCCCGCGTGATGTCAACGGCTTTCCCGGCGGTCCCGAGGTGGCCACAATCGGCGCCCCGCTCCGCGGGTTCCGCCACACGCAAGGTTCCAGCCTCCATGTCAGAAGTTCCCTCCGCCGCCCTCGCCGACCAGATCGCCCGCACAATCGCCGCGGAGATCGGCGCCCAGCCGGCGCAGGCCCGCGCTGCCATCGGCCTGCTTGACGAAGGCGCGACGGTGCCGTTCATCGCGCGCTATCGCAAGGAAGTCACTGGTGGGCTGGACGATACCCAGCTGCGCAACCTCGAGACGCGCCTGACATACCTGCGCGAGCTCGAGGACCGTCGCGCCGCCGTGCTCTCCAGCATCGAAGAGCAGGGAAAGCTGACCGACGCGCTTCGCGGCGATATCGAGGCGGCCGACAGCAAGGCGCGGCTCGAGGATCTGTACCTCCCCTACAAGCCAAAGCGCCGGACCAAGGCGCAGATTGCGCGCGAGGCGGGCCTGGAGCCGCTGGCCGACGGACTGTTGCAGGACCCCGACCAGGTGCCCGAGGCGCTGGCGTCAACCTTCATCGACAGCGACAAAGGCGTGGCGGATACGAAGGCGGCGCTGGATGGCGCGCGGGCAATCCTGATGGAGCGCTGGGGCGAGGACGCAACGCTGGTCGGCGAGCTGCGCAACTGGCTGCACGAGGTCGGGCAGATCCGTGCCCGCGTCGCCGATGGCAAGGAAGCCGAGGGTGCGAAGTACCGCGACTATTTCGACCACGTCGAACCGCTGGCCAGGATTCCGTCCCACCGCCTGCTGGCCCTGTTCCGCGCCCGTCGGGAAGAGATCCTGTATCTCGACCTTGATCCCGGCGCGGACGCCGAAGCCGGCCACCTCCATGGCGAAGCCCGGGTCGCGCAGCACGCAGGCGTCCGCGCCCAGGGACGCCCTGCAGACAAGTGGTTGATGGACGCATGCAGGCTGACCTGGAAGGCCAAGCTGCACCTGCACCTGATGCTCGACCTGTTCGGCCAGGCGCGCGAGAAGGCGGAAGCCGAAGCGATCGCGGTGTTCGGCGACAACCTCAAGGACCTCCTGCTCGCGGCCCCGGCGGGCCCGCGGGTGGTGCTGGGGCTGGACCCCGGCCTGCGCACCGGTGTGAAGGTCGCCGTGGTCGACAGCACCGGCAAGCTCGTCGACACCGACACGATCTACCCGCACCAGCCACGCAACCAGTGGGACGCATCGCTGCACACGCTGCGGGCGCTGTGCAAGAAGCACGCGGTCGAGCTGATCGCGATCGGCAACGGCACCGCCTCGCGTGAAACCGACAAGCTGGCAGGCGACCTGGTCAAGCTCGCGCCGGAGCTGAAGATGCAGAAAATCGTGGTCAGCGAGGCCGGCGCATCGGTGTATTCGGCGTCGGAGTTCGCGGCCAAGGAGTTCCCCGGCCTGGACGTCTCACTCCGCGGCGCGGTGTCCATCGCCCGGCGACTGCAGGATCCGCTGGCGGAACTGGTCAAGATCGAACCCAAGGCGATCGGCGTCGGCCAGTACCAGCACGACGTCGACGGATTCCGTCTCGCCCGCGCCCTCGATGCGCGCGTGGAGGACTGCGTGAACGCGGTCGGCGTGGACGTGAACACCGCCTCCGCCGCCCTGCTCGCCCGCGTCTCCGGCGTTTCCTCGACGGTGGCGGAGAACATCGTCGTCTACCGCGACGGCAACGGCGCTTTCGCCAGCCGCAAGGAACTGCTCAAGGTGCCGAGGCTGGGAGACAAGACCTTCGAGCAGTGCGCGGGCTTCCTGCGCATCGCTGGCGGCGACCAGCCGCTGGATGCATCGTCGGTCCACCCGGAAGCCTATCCCGTGGTCGAGCGCATCGTGCGCGACTGCGGCCGGGAGGTGAAGCAGCTGATTGGCGATACCGGCTTCCTGCGCAGCGTGCGTCCGGAGCAGTACACCGACGAGCGCTTCGGCGTGCCGACCGTGCGCGACATCCTGCGGGAGCTGGAGAAGCCCGGCCGCGACCCCCGCCCCGAGTTCCGCGCCGCGCGTTTCGCCGAAGGCGTCGAGGAGCTGAAGGACCTGCAGGCGGGGATGGTGCTGGAAGGCGTGGTGAGCAACGTGGCCGCCTTCGGTGCGTTCGTCGACATCGGCGTGCACCAGGATGGCCTCGTCCACATCTCCGCCCTGTCGGACCGTTACGTCAAGGATCCGCGCGAAGTGGTCAAGGCCGGCGACGTGGTGAAGGTCAAGGTGCTGGAGGTCGACATCCCGCGCAAGCGCATCGCCCTCACCTGCCGGCTCGATGACCCGCTACCGGGCGAAAGCGGCGCCGCCGCCGGGGACGACAGGATGCGTGGCGGCGGACGCCGCGATCCGGGCGCGGCCCGCAACGGTGTCAACGCCGGCGGTGGACGCCAGGCGCCTCGCCCGCCCCGTGGCGCGCCCTCGGCACCACCCGCGAACAACGCGCTTGCCGCGGCATTCGCCAAGGCCAAGGACAAGCGGTAGGAAAGATGTAGGAGGGGCTTCAGCCGCGATCGGGAAGAGGGTCCAGATGCCGGTTCCGGATCGCGGCTGAAGCCGCTCCTACAAGGACGGGACCGCTGCAGGCGGGCCGCAATGGCCCGCGCGGGCGGCCCCCGTCGATCAGTGCGCCGGGCGCGATACCTGCTCGACCATGTTTCCGGTCGTGCGGTCCCGGCCGGACAATGCGATGTCGGCCTGGGCGACGATGCCGCATACGGCGCCGTTGTCGTCGACCACCACCACGCGGCGGATCTGCTTGTCCTCCATCGCCTTGGCGCAGTCCGCGAGCGAGGCCCCGTGCTGGATCGTCGTGACCGGCGTCGTCATGCAGTCGGAGGCCTTGGCCGCCCCGGTATCGCGTCCTTCGGCGACCATCCGGACCGCGATGTCGCGGTCGGTGACCATGCCCAGCGGCTTGCGGCTCTCCGTGCTCTCCACGATCGGTATGCCGCCGCAGTCGTTCTTCGCCATCATCCGGGCGACGTCCCGCAGGGGGGTGTCGGGGGTGCAGCAGGCGGGGTCGGCGGTCATCACCGATTTGAGGTTGGCGTCCATGGGAACTCCAGGGTTGTGGGGGAGCGACCACCCTCTCGCAAGCCGGGTTGTCTCGCCGTGAATCGCCCCCGCCCGGCGACCCATGCCTTTCGCCATGGTCCCGCTCACGGGCCATGCGGTAGTCTTCGGGTTCCTTTGGACGAGGTCCCGACCCGATGAAGCATCCCCTTGCGCTGGCGCTTTCCGTCGCGCTGGCTACCAGCCTTTCCGCCGTAGCCCCGGCCGCCGCCAATGAAGGCGCCCAGTCAGAAACGCAGGCCACCAACGTGAATGCGAGCAACCCGTTCTTTTCCGAAAGCCCGCTCCCCCTGCGCTACCCGCAGTTCGACAAGATCCAGGACAGCGATTTCGCCCCCGGCTTCGACCGCGGCATGAGCGAGCACCTGGCCGAGGTCGAGGCGATCGCCAACAACCCCGAGCCGGCCACGTTCGAAAACACCATCCTGGCCCTGGAGCAGTCCGGTGACGTGCTCAACCGCACCGCCACCGTGTTCTTCTCGCTGCTGGGCGCCGACACCAACGACACCCGCCAGAAGCTGCAGGCCGAGTACGCCCCGAAGCTGTCCGCGCACAGCGATGCCATCAGCCTGAACCCCAAGCTGTTCGAGCGCATCCAGGCACTGTATGAGCAGCGCGATTCTCTGGGCCTGGACGCACAGGGTGTGCGCCTGGTCGAGCGTTACCACACCGATTTCGTCCGCGCCGGCGCCAAGCTGGACGAGGACCAGAAGGCACGCCTGCGCGAAATCAACGGTGAGCTGGCCAAACTCGGCACCGAGTTCAGCCAGAACGTGCTGAAGGAAGTGAACGCCTCTGCGATCACCGTCGACACCGTGGAAGAACTGGACGGGCTGTCGGAGGGCGCGATCGCCGCCGCCCGTGAGGCCGCCAAGTCCCGCGGGCTGGACGGCAAGTACGTCATCACCCTGCAGAACACCACCGGGCAGCCGCCCAACACCTACCTGACCAACCGCGAGCTTCGCCAGAAGCTGCACGAGGCATCGGTCGCCCGTGGCAGCCGCGGCAACGAGTTCGACAACACCGGCATCGTCTCCCAGGTGCTCAAGCTTCGCGCCGAGCGTTCGAAGATGCTGGGCTACGACACCCACGCCGAGTACGTGCTCGCCGACGAGACCGCGAAGAATCCGGAAGCCGTCAACGCGATGCTGCAGCGCCTGGCCCCGGCCGCGGTCGCCAATGCGCGGCGCGAAGGTGCTTTGCTGCAGGCCATGATCGACAAGGAACAGGCGGCGAAGGGCGAGCCGAGCTTCGAGCTGCAGCCGTGGGACTGGGCGTTCTACGCCGAGAAGGTCCGCCAGGACCAGTACGCGTTCGACGAATCCGAGCTCAAGCCATACTTCGAGATGAAGAACGTGCTGGAGAACGGCGTGTTCCATGCCGCCAACCAGCTGTACGGCATCAGCTTCAAGGAGCGTACCGACCTGCCCAAGTACCACCCCGACACGTGGACCTACGACGTGTTCGACAAGGACGGCAGCCAGCTGGCGATCTTCATCTTCGACCCGTACGCACGTGATTCCAAGCGCGGCGGTGCATGGATGAACTCCTACGTCTCCCAGTCCGAGCTCGAAGGCACCAAGCCGGTCGTGGCCAACCACCAGAACATCCCCAAGCCGTCGGAGGGTGAGCCCACCCTGCTGACCTGGGACGAGGTGACCACGATGTTCCACGAGTTCGGCCATGCGCTGCACGGCATGTTCTCGGATGTGAAGTACCCGATGTTCTCGGGCACCAGCGTGCCGCGCGACTTCGTGGAGTTCCCTTCGCAGGTCAACGAGATGTGGGCCGATTGGCCGAGCGTGCTGGCCAACTACGCCAAGCACCACGAAACCGGTGAGCCGATGCCGCAGGAGCTGCTGGACAAGGTCGTGGCCGCCGCGCAGTTCAACCAGGGCTTCGCCACCACCGAGTACCTCGGGGCCGCGATGATCGACCAGGAATACCACCAGCTCACGGCCGACCAGTTGCCCGATGCCGACGAGGTCATGGACTTCGAAGCCGCCGCCCTGGAGAAGGTCGGCCTGGACTACGACCCGGTGCCGCCGCGCTACCGCACCCCGTACTTCAGCCACATCATGGGCGGCTACGCAGCGGGCTATTACGCGTACATCTGGTCCGAAGTGCTGGACGCCAACACCGTGAAGTGGATCGAGGAGAACGGTGGCCTGACGACGGCGAACGGCGATCGCTTCCGCAAGGCGCTGTTGTCGCAGGGCGGCAGCAAGGACGCGCTCCAGCTGTTCAGCGACTTCACCGGCGGTGGCGAGCCGCGCATCGAGCCGCTGCTCGAGCGCCGCGGCTTGGGCACGCCGGTGTCCGACGACAGCGCCGCTCCTGATGCGGCCGATGCGGCTATCCCGGAGGAGCGTCCGGCGGGCAATTGACCTGATCGAGCAGCAAAGCCCAAGGAGCCGCCCGGAGTGATCCGGGCGGCTTTTTCATGTCCTCGCCTAGCCCGCGGCAGCCCCGAACAGCCCGCGGTACGCCGGTGCGATGTGTGGAAGCAGCACCGAAGCAGGTACTTCGACCTGCTGGGTACCATCCGAGTAGGGACCGACCTGATAGGGAGGAAAGACGAAGCGCAATCCCGTCAGTGTCTCCCCATCCCCTGCCATGGGCTCGAAGCGTGAGAAATTCTCCGGCTTCGGTGCCGTCCCTTCATCGATCATGAGCCCCGCATTCGCCACCAGGCGTGCCCGGTCCTCCGCGGGGAGGTCGTCCGCGTCCACGCGCTGCGACAGTGCGGTATGAAGCTGCTCGCGCACGTAGTTTGAAATCGCCTGCCAACCATCGGGTTTCGGTACCAGGTCCCGCGCGCCCAGCATGCGGTCCTCGCGCGGCAACCAGACGAATCGTTCCAGCAGGGGGGTGCCATGGGCGCCGCCGGTATAGCGCGTACCGTCCGCCGCATAGGCGACCAGGCCCGGTTGGTTCAGCACCTCGGTGAACGTCAGGGAGAGATCGTAGAGTGAGCCGTCCTCGGCTCCCGAGCGCCGCCTCGCCTCGACCGCCTCCATCAGCTCGGCTCGCTCGGCGGATGCGTAGCGCTCCAGCTCCCTGGCCAAACCGGGGTACTGCTTCGCCGAATGCGGATAGGTGATGCCCACCACGTAGTCGGACTCGACCTCCACCACATCCTTCAGCTCCGGGGCAGGAAGATTCTCCTCCAGGTCGGTGGCAACGTGGCCGTCGTCAGGCGTTCCGCCCGGTGGACTGGCCGTCGTGACTTGCGGGGCGGTCGGGGTGTCCGGCTCGCGGTCGCATGCCGGCAGCAGGACTGCCAGCACGCCGATGACCAGCGCGTGCTTCAAGAACGAGTGTTGCATCGAAGATCCCTCCTGATTCAGCGGGACCTTATCGGCGCAGGCGTGATGTCCGGATGCAGGGTCCGGCCGCGAGCCTCTACCAGTCGGTACGCAGTGGCAGCAGGCCGCGCAGTTCGGCATCGGTGAGGTTGCGCCACTGGCCCGGCTTCAGGCGGCCGAGCTTGACGTTGCCGATGCGCACCCGGACCAGTTGCTTGACCCGGTACTTGAAGTGGGCCGCCATCAGGCGGATCTGCCGGTTCAGGCCCTGCACCAGCACGATGCGGAAGCCATAGCGGCCCAGCTTGCCGGTCTTGCAGGGCAGCGTGACCTGGCCGTGCAGCGGGACGCCCTTGGCCATGCCGCGCAGGAACTCCGGCGTCACCTCGTGGTTGACGGCGACCAGGTACTCCTTCTCCAGCTTGTTTTCCGCCCGCAGGATCTCGTTGACGATGTCGCCGTTGCTGGTCAGCAGGATCAGGCCCTCGGAATCCTTGTCGAGCCGGCCGATCGGGAAGATGCGCCGTTCGTGGCCGACGAAATCCACGATGTTCTCCTTGACCGCCGATTCGGTGGTGCACACCACGCCCACCGGCTTGTTGAGCGCGATGTAGACATGTTGCTTCTGGCCCTTGGCCACCGAGCGTGCGCGCAGCGCCTGACCGTCGATCCTGACCTCGTCGCCCTCGCCCACCTCCGAGCCGACGCGCGCGCGAATGCCGTTGACCGTGACCCGGCCTTCGCCGATGAGGCGGTCGGCTTCGCGGCGGGAGCAGAAGCCGCTCTCGCTGATGTGTTTGTTGAGTCGCATGCGGGGCATCGGTATCGCGTGGGGCGCACAGGCTGGCACAAGGCCCAGCGCTTGGCGAGCGGAACCGGACGCGGGGAGGCCTTGACATATAAAGTTTGTGACGCAAACATGTTTGTCGATCACAGGAGACAGCCATGAACGACCGCACCGACCAGCTCGCCGACGTGACCGAGCGCTACGCCCGCTACTCGCGCAGCGCAGGGGGCCTGAGCCTGGTGATCGGCAGCATCCTGATGGTGCTCGCTTTCGCGCTCGGCCCGGCTGCGGCCGAAGCGCCCTGGCTCCGCCTGGTACTGATCTCGGCGCCGGTCCTGTGGTTGCTGTCGAAGGAACTGCTGCGGATCTTCTATTACCAGCGCGAGGGAGCAGCGGTCGAGCGGGTGTCCGACAAGCTACGGCGCCAGCACCGTGGCATGGTCATCTACCTGGCCGCAGTGTCGCTGCTGATCCTGCTCGGCAACCTCTTCCTCGGCGGGCTGGAGCAGTGGGACTGGCCGCGGATCGGCTACCTCGTCTTCGTGCTCGCACTCCCGCTCATCGCCGCCCGCTGGTTCTGGTCGGTCAGCGATTTCCTGGTCGGCGTACTGCTGTTCTGCCAGGCCGCCATCGTGACCGGCGGTGGCCACTACCCCGGCTACTGGCTGCTGCTGGCACTCCTGTATGCGGCGATCGCAGTGCCGGTCGGGGTGCGCGAGCACCGCGACTACCTCTGTCTAAGGCGCGAACTCGAGCAACTCGCCGCGCCGGCGGAGCACGCATGAAGCCTGCGACCCGGCACGCAGTCGACGGTGTCCTCGCCGTCGACCGGCTGGTGCACGAGCCGGCCCGGTTGGCCATCCTTACGGTGCTGGCGAACGCCGAAGCCGTCGAGTTCGGGTTCCTGGAAACAGTGTGCCGGCTCAGCCGCGGAAACCTCTCCAGCCACCTTTCGAAGCTGGAGGCCGGTGGGCTGGTCGAGATCGAAAAGAGCTTCAAGGGCAAACGGCCGCTCACGCGCGCTTCCATTACCGCAGGCGGCCGAGAGGCACTGGAGAAGTACAGGCGGCAGATCGCCGCGCTGGTAGGCATGACCGACACGAACCAGAAGGAGACGTAGCCATGAAACTGCTCGATCTGTTGAAGTCCTCCTTATTGTTGCTGGCACTCGCCGCGCCCACTGCCGTTGGTGCGACAGGCCAGCAGGCAACGTCATCCCTCCTGCCACCGGAAACAAGCGTGACTACGCGAGAGCGGACCTTGGCCGAAGGACGGCAACTCTCACGCCTGTTCCTGGAAGGCGACACCGACACGGTCTGGGACCGGATGGGGCCTGACATGCGCCAGGGTTTGGGCAGCCCATCGAACCTCGCCGGGTTCCGCAAGCAGGTGGGTGACCAGCTCGGCGAAGAGACGGCAGTGCAGGATGAGGCGGCGCTGGTGGAAGACGGCATCCGGGTGTACCGCCGCGTATCCACCTGGTCCCAGCACTCCGGTCCGATCCTCATGACATGGGCTTTCGATGATGAGGGGATGGTGGTCGGCTTCTTCGTCCGGCCCCAGCCCCAGACTGCCGCCTCGACACGGCTCGACTACCAGACGCAGGCCCGCTTGCGCCTGCCCTTTGGTGGGCAGTGGAAGGTCTTCTGGGGTGGCCGGACGCTGGAGCAGAACTACCATGCGGAATCGACGGGCCAGCGCTTTGCCTACGACTTCGTGCGCGAGGTCGATGGCAGTTCGCACTCCGGCAATGGCGCCGCACTCGAGGACTACCACTGCTGGGGCGAACCCATCCTCGCGCCAGCGCCTGCCACGGTGGTTGCCGTGGTGGACGGGCTGCCCGACCAGCCGATCGGCACGACCAATGCGCAGGCGCCCGCCGGCAACCACGTGATGCTCGATCTGGGTCGCGGCGAGTACGCCCTGCTGGCCCACTTCCAGCAGGACAGCCTGCAGGTGGCGACCGGTGACGAGGTAGCCGCTGGCGATGTCCTCGGGCGCTGTGGCAACAGCGGCAATACCAGTGAGCCGCACCTGCACTTCCACCTGCAGGATTCACCGGTATTCGGGAAGGGCTCCGGCCTTCCGGCCTACTTCAACGACTACATCGCCGATGGCAAACCGGTGGCGCGCGGCGAGCCGCTGCGCCACCAGCTGGTCGAACCGGCGGGAGAATGATCAACCGTTTGCGATGACCAGGTCCGCATACTCCGGGTGCCGCCCCGCCCATGCTTCCGCATAGGAACACGCGGGCCTGACCCGGATGTCCCCTGCGCGCGCATGGTCGAAGGCAGCGCGGGTCAACGCCCCTGCGACGCCCCGCCCCCCGATGGCATCGGGCACCCGGGTATGGGTGATGACCATCACACCCTCCTCCATCCGGTACGCCAGTTCGGCCTCGGTCCCTTCAACCTCGGCCCTGAACCGGCCGGCCCCGGGTTGGTGCTCCACATCAACGCGTGACTGGTTCATCGGCTGTCCCGCTTGCCCTGGTTATGCCGATCCCGGGTGCTGATGCTTCCCTGGGTTCCGTCCAGCCGCACCTCGGCGGCATGCAGCTCCTCCGCCTTCGCCCGCGCCTCGGGTGACTGGTAGGACTCGTCCTTGACCCCGACGCCGCCGTCGAGCGCCTGCCACGGCTGCTGCGAGCGTGCCTGCGCCTGCTTCTCTTCCAGCAGGCGCCGGGTGTTCGCCAACGCCTGCTCGGGGGTGATGCCTTTGCGTGCCCGTTTGGCTGCCTTCTTCTTGCCTGCCGGCCTTGCCACCGGACGCTTGCTGGCCGTCGACTTCTTCGCCGCCGCGCTCTTCGCTGGCGCCTTCCTGACGGAAACCTTCTTTGCCTTGCCGGAGCTGCTCTTGCTCGCCGCGGTCTTTTTTACCGCCTTCTTGGCGGTCAGCTTGCGTGCGGAGGCCTTCTTGGCGGCGGAGCGCTTGGCTGTTGCCTTCTTGGCGGCTGCCTTCTTGGCGGTTGTCTTGCTGGTGGCTGCCTTCTTCGTGGCCGACTTCTTCGTCGCCACCTTCTTGGCGGGTGTCTTCCTTGTCGCCGCCTTCTTCGTAGCCGACTTCTTCGCGGGTCTCTTCGTGGTCGTCGTCTTCTTCGTAGCCGACTTCTTCGCGGGTCTCTTCGTGGTCGTCGTCTTCTTCGTAGCCGACTTTTTCGTCGCTGCCTTCTTCGCGGTCGTCTTCCTGGTCGCTGTCTTCTTCGTGGCCGACTTCTTCGTCGCCGCCTTGTTCGCTGTCGACTTCCTCGTCGATGCCGCGGTCTTTGCTGACTTTTTCTTCGCAGCCGATTCGCTCGACGCTGCGGCCTTGGTGGACTTGCGGTTGGTGGTGCTCTTCTTGCTCGCCTTGCGGGCTCGGGTCGTCGCCATGCCATCCTCCATCGCTGATGCTTGATGCCTCGATAGCACGATATGCATACACGGTGGGTGAGCGTTGCCCTAGCGGGTCGCCGGGAGCATCAGCCGAACGAGGGGCTCATCAGGGCACTCAGGAAGTGCGGCCCGATGCGCGGCTCCATCAGCAGCATGAACAACACGCCGTAGATCGCGCCCGACAGATGCGCGTTGTGGTTGGTGTTGCCTCCGCCTTGCCGGTCCATCCAGAACGAATAGCCGACGAAGAACACGCCGTAGACGATCGCGGGTACCGGCAGGAAGAAAATGAAGATCAGCGACCACGGCTGCACCAGGATGAAGGCGAACAGCACCGCCGATACCGCGCCCGAGGCCCCGAGACTCCGGTAGTTAACGTCCTGCCGATGGCGCAGGTAGGTCGGCAGGATCGCGATCACGATCGCCGACAGGTAGAACAGCACGTAGCCCACCGGCCCGATCAGCTGCCCGATCACCTGCTCGGCGAAGCGGCCGAAGAAGAACAGCGTGATCATGTTGAACAGCAGGTGCTGCCAGTCCGCATGGATGAAGCCGTGGGTCAGCAGGCGGTCGTACTGCTTCTTGCGATCGATCGCCGGCGGCCAGAGGATCAACCGGTCGATCAGCCGCGGGTTTTTGAACGCCATCCAGGTGACCCCTACGGTCACGGCGATCAGGATCAGGGTCAGCATGCTTGGGTGGTCCTGTGGGATACGGCGCGGGGGCGCCCCTCTGGGTCGATCGTCGGAGCGTACCGGAAGGTCGCGATGCCGTCTTGCAGGGGCGGTAACATCTCCGGTGTTTTCCTGGAGACGAACCGATGACACCTGCCCTGCGTTGCGCCCTGCTCGCCTGCCTGCTCCCGGCCGCCACACCCGCGATCGCGCAGGAGGCGCCATTGACCACTGTCTCCGAGCGCAGCGGCTTCGTCGAGACGGGCCGCTACGCGGAGGTGATCGAGCTGTGCGAGGCCTTCCAGGCGCGCTATCCGGATGCGGTGCGATGCACCGATTTCGGCACGTCCCCCGAGGGGCGCCCGATGAAACTGCTGGTGGTGTCCCGGTCCGGGGTCCTGACGCCGGAAGGGGCGCGGGAGGCGGGCCTGCCGGTGACCCTTATGCAGGGCGGGATCCACGCCGGGGAAATCGACGGCAAGGACGCGGGTTTCCTGGCCCTGCGCGAGTTGCTCGAAGGCGAAGCCGCGCCCGGTGTGCTGGAAAAGCAGGTCTTCCTGTTCGTCCCGGTCTTCAGCGTCGACGGCCATGAGCGTTTTGCCGCCTGGAACCGCCCCAACCAGCGTGGACCACGTGAGATGGGCTGGCGTACCACTGCCCAGAACTACAACCTCAACCGCGACTACGTAAAAGCCGATGCACCAGAGATGCAGGCCATGCTCGGCCTGATCAACGAGTGGGACCCGCTGGTGTACGTCGACCTGCACGTGACCAACGGCGCCAAGTTCCGGCACGACATCTCCATCCAGGTGGAACCGGTCAACAGCGGCGACCCGGCCCTCCGGCAAGCCGGGACCGCCCTGCGCAATGCCACCATCGACTACCTCGCAGCGCACGACGCCCTACCGCTGCCGTTCTATCCCTCGTTCGTCGTGCACGACGACCCCTCGTCCGGATTCGAAGACGGCGTGGCGCCACCCCGCTTCTCACACGGTTACATGCCCCTGCGCAACCGCATCGGCATGCTGGTGGAGACGCACTCCTGGAAGGAATATCCGCACCGCGTCCGCAACACCCATGATGCAATCCTCGCCGTACTGGAAGAAGTCGCCGACCACGGGCGTGAATGGCTGGCACTCGCCGAGGCCGCGGACGCCCGTGCCAGCCGGCTGGCATCGACCCCGGTGGCGCTGTCGCACCAGGCCACCGACCAGTGCCGCGAGATCGAGTTCCTGGGATACGCCTATACCCGCACCCCCTCGGAGGTATCGGGCGGCACGATGACCCGCTACGACGAGTCGACGCCCGAGGTCTGGAACGTCCCCCTGTGCGATGAGATCGAGCCGTCGCTCACCGTTGCCGCACCGGACGCGGGTTACCTGGTTCCGGCCGCCCATGCGGACCTGGTGGCGACGCAGCTTGAACACCACGGCATCGAGTACCGGCGCATGGATCGCGATATCAACGACGCGGCGGTTCAGGTGTTCCGGGCCGACTCGACCGGGTTCGCCGACAGTCCCGTTGAAGGCCACCAGCGCCTCGAACTCGAGGGAAGCTGGCGGGAAGAGCAGGCCGACCTGACTGCAGGCTCGCTGTTCGTCCCCATTGCCCAACCGAAAGCCCGGCTGGCGATGGCGATCCTGGAACCGCAGGCGCCGGACTCGCTGGTGGCTTGGGGACGGTTCAACAACGCCTTTGAGCGCAAGGAGTACATGGAGCCGTACGTGGCCGAGGAAGTCGCGCGGGAGATGCTGGCTGCGGACCCCGCATTGAAGGCCGAATTCGAGCGGCGGCTGGCCCGCGACGATGCGTTCGCCGCGGATCCGCGGCAGCGGCTCGATTTCTTCTATCGGCGCCATGCTTCCTGGGATGACCGCTTCAACCTGTATCCCGTGATGAGGACCGCTAAGGTCCCGCGCTAGGCCCTTCCCGCCCGTCGACCCTGACGCCCGGCCATCGCCGGGCATCTTGCTTGACAGAAAAAGAATGATCGTTCATTCTGCCGCGTCCGCCGGGCCCGGCCCGGCCCCCTATTGCCCTTGATCGAGTCCCTCCACATGCGCAAGCCCTCCCGCCTGATCCTCCTGCCGTTGGCGTTGTCCATCGCCCTTGCCGCCTGCGGCAGCGACGAAGCCGCCCAGCAGCCGCCGCCCGCGGCGGTGACGGTGATGACGCTCGAAAGCCGGCCGGTGACCCTCACCCGCGAACTCCCGGGCCGCACCACGCCTTACCTGATCGCCGAGGTCCGGCCCCAGGTGAACGGCATCGTGGAGCGCCAGTTGTTCAGGGAGGGCAGCCGCGTGGAGGCCGGGCAGCCGCTCTACCAGCTCGAAGATGCGAGCTACGAGGCGAGCACGAGCAGCGCCAAAGCAGCCCTCGCCCGCGCCGAAGCCACCCTCGAGTCGACCCGCTTGGCGGCGCGAAGGGCGAACGCGCTGGCGGAGATCGATGCGATCAGCCAGCAGGACAAGGAAAACGCAGTCGCCGCGCACCGCCAGGCCGAGGCCGACGTGGGCGTGGCACGCGCGGCACTGGCGGCTGCCAACGTGACCCTGGGCTACGCCCGCATCACCTCGCCCATCGACGGCCGGATTGGCAAGTCGACGGTGACGCGTGGCGCGCTGGTGACCGCCAACCAGGCCCAGCCGCTCGCTACGGTGCAGCAACTGGACCCGATCTACATCGACCTGACCCAGTCGGCCAGTGAACTGCTGGAGCTGCGCCGCGCATTGGCGGCCGGCACCCTGGAGAGCACCGAAGTCCCGGTCACCATCCTGCTCGAAGACGGCACCGAGTTTGCTCACAAAGGCACCCTCGCCTTCTCCGAGGTCAGCGTGGATCCGGATACGGCAGTTTCGGGTTGCGCGTGCTCGTCGACAACCCCGACGAAGTGCTGATGCCGGGCATGTACGTACGCGCCGTCATCGGAAGCGGTGTCCGTGAAAACGCGATCCTGGTGCCCCAGCAGGGCATCGCCCGGGATCCGAAGGGCAATACCACCGCCATGGTGGTCAACGCCCAGGGCCTGGTCGAGGCGAGGCCGGTGCAGGTCAGCCGCACGGTCGGCAGCGACTGGTTGGTCGAGGGCGGCCTGGCCGCCGGCGACAAGGTGATCGTCGAAGGCCTGCAGAAGATCCGTCCGGGCGCTCCGGTCCAGGCGACCGAGGCCGGAACCGACGCCGCGGAGGCGGGTGCGCCAGCCGTGCCGATGGGTGCAGCCAGCCCGGCAGAGGGTGCCGACACGCCCGCCGACGCCGCCAATCCCGATGCGGCCGATCCGGCCGCCGACGCCGCGCCGTCGCAGCAGTAAGCGGAGAACCCCATGGCACGCTTCTTTATCGATCGACCCATCTTCGCGTGGGTCATCGCGATCATCATCATGCTTGCCGGTGCACTGGCGATCTTCGCCCTGCCGGTCTCGATGTACCCGTCCGTGGCCCCGCCCTCGGTCGAGGTCCGCGCCAGCTATCCGGGCGCGTCCGCGCAGGTGGTGGAGAACTCGGTGACCCAGGTCATCGAGCAGAACATGACCGGCCTGGACGGGCTGATGTACTTCTCGTCCAACAGTTCCTCGAACGGCATGGCGACGATCTCGCTGACCTTCGAGAGCGGCACCGATCCCGACATCGCCCAGGTCCAGGTGCAGAACAAGTTGCAACTGGCGATGCCGCTGCTGCCGCAGGAAGTGCAGCGCCAGGGCGTCAACGTCAGCAAGTCCGCCAGCGGCTTCCTGCAGGTCATCGGCTTCGTGTCCGAAGACGGCAGCATGGACCGCGTGGACATCTCCGACTATGTCGGTGCCAACGTGGTCGACCCGCTCAGCCGCGTGCCGGGCGTGGGCAACATCCAGGTCTTCGGCGCCCAGTACGCAATGCGGATCTGGCTGGATCCGAACAAGCTCGATACCTACCGGCTGGCGGTGCCCGAGGTGATCGCCGCGATCCAGGCGCAGAACGCTCAGGTGGCCGTGGGCCAACTGGGTGGAACGCCGTCGGTCGAGGGCCAGCAGCTCAACGCCACCATCAACGCGCAGGACCGCCTGCAGACCCCGGAGCAGTTCCGCGACATCGTCGTGCGCGGCGAGACCGATGGCTCGGTGCTGAGGCTGGGTGACATCGCGCGGGTCGAGCTGGGCGCGGAGACCTACGACTTCATCACCCGCTACAACGGCAAGCCCGCCAGCGGCATCGCGATTTCGCTGGCGACCGGCGCGAACGCGCTCGAGACCGCCGCCGGGGTGGAAGCGGCGCTGGACGAACTGGCCCCCTACTTTCCCACCGGCCTCAAGGCGGTGGTGCCGTTCGACACCACGCCCTTCGTGCAGGTGTCGATCAAAGGCGTGATCAAGACCCTGATCGAAGCGATCGTGCTGGTCTTCCTGGTGATGTACCTGTTCCTGCAGAACTTCCGCGCCACCCTGATCCCGACGATCGCGGTGCCGGTGGTGCTGCTGGGCACGTTCGGCGTGCTCGCTGCGCTGGGCTTTTCGATCAACATGCTCACCATGTTCGCGATGGTGCTGGCGATCGGCCTGCTGGTGGACGACGCGATCGTCGTGGTGGAGAACGTCGAACGCATCATGTCCGAGGAGGGGCTGTCCCCGCTCGAGGCGACGCGCAAATCGATGGACCAGATCACCGGGGCGCTGGTCGGCATCGGCCTGGTGCTATCGGCGGTGTTCGTGCCGATGGCCTTCATGTCCGGCTCCACCGGCGTCATCTACCGGCAGTTCTCGGCGACCATTGTTTCCGCGATGGCCCTGTCGGTGCTGGTCGCCATCGTGCTGACCCCGGCCCTGTGCGCCACCATGCTCAAGCCGCTGAAGAAGGGCGAGCACCATGGCACCCGCGGTTTCTTCGGCTGGTTCAACCGGAAGTTCGACCAGGGCAGCAGCAGCTACCGGCGCGGCGTGCGTGGCGTGCTGGCCCGCCGTGGACGCTTCCTGGCGATCTTCGCGGCGATGGCGGTGGTCATGGGCCTGTTGTTCGTGCGCTTGCCCAGCTCCTTCCTGCCGCCGGAGGACCAGGGCGTGCTGATGGCACTGGTGCAGGCGCCGGTCGGCTCCACCCAGGCCCGCACGATGGAATCGATCGAACAGCTCGAGAACCACTTCCTGCAGAACGAGGCCGAGGTCGTCGAGTCGGTGTTCAGCGTGCAGGGCTTCAGCTTCGCCGGCATGGGCCAGAACGCCGGCATGGCCTTCATCAAGCTCAACGACTGGGACGAGCGCCCCGATGCCGACCAGAGCATCCAGGCGGTCGCCGGGCGCGCCATGGGTGCGCTGGGGCAGATCAAGGACGCGATGGTATTCGCCTTCGCGCCCCCGGCCATGCCCGAGCTGGGCATCGCGGCGGGCTATTCGTTCTACCTGCAGGACAACGCCGGCCAGGGCCACGAGGCCCTGCTGGCCGCACGCAACCAGTTGCTGGGTGCCGCGGCGCAGAACGAGCTGCTGGTCAACGTCCGTCCGAACGGGCAGGAGGACACGCCGCAGCTGCGGATCGACATCGACAACCAGAAGGCCAGCGCGCTCGGCCTGAGCACCGATGCGATCAACTCGACGCTGTCGCTGGCGTGGGGCGGACGCTACATCGACGACTTCGTCGACCGCGGCCGGGTCAAGCGTGTCTACGTCCAGGCCGATGCGCCCTTCCGCATGACCCCGGAGGATTTCAGCCTCTGGTCGGTCAAGAACAGTGCGGGCGAGATGGTGCCCTTCCCCGCTTTCGCCAGTTTCCACTGGGATTACGGCTCCCCGCGACTGGAGCGTTACAACGGCGTGCCCGCCATGGAGATCCAGGGCGAGGCGGCGCCGGGCGTGGCCTCCGGCGACGCGATGGACGAAATCGAGCGCCTGGCCAGCGAATTGCCCGCCGGCTTCTCGGTGGAGTGGACGGCGCTGTCCTACCAGGAGCGCGCAGCGGGTTCGCAGACGCCGCTGCTGTACACGCTGTCGCTGCTGATCGTGTTCCTGTGCCTTGCGGCACTGTATGAGAGCTGGTCCGTGCCCACGGCGGTGCTGCTCGTGGCGCCGCTCGGCATCCTCGGCGCGGTGCTGGCCAACACGATGCGCGGCATGGAGCGCGACGTGTACTTCCAGGTCGCCATGCTCACCACCGTCGGGCTGACCAGCAAGAACGCGATCCTGATCGTGGAGTTCGCCAAGGAAAACCTCGAGAGGGGCATGGAGCTGGTGGAGGCCACCATGACCGCCGTCCGCGATCGCCTGCGGCCGATCCTGATGACCTCGCTGGCGTTCGGCCTGGGCGTGTTGCCGTTGGCCATTGCCAGCGGTGCCGGCTCCGGTGCGCAGCGGGCGATCGGCACCGGCGTACTCGGCGGCATGATCGTCGGCACTGCCCTGGGCCTGTTCTTCATTCCATTGTTCTTCGTGGTCATCCAGCGCGTGTTCGTGAAGCGCGGGAAGGACCAGACGCCGCCGGCAGCCCCGGCTGGAGCCGATAGCCATGAATAAGCCAGTACCGACCGTACTCGCACTTGCCGCCAGCCTGTTCGTCGCCGGCTGCGCCACGCTGGAGCCGGACCTGCCGGAGGCCACGCCGGCCATCCCGGCGGAGTGGCCGCTGCCTCCCGACACCGCGCCCGTCGCCAGTGCGATGGTCGACGGCACCGAGGTGGTCGACATCGGCTGGCGCGAGTTCTTTGCCGACCCCAGGCTCGACGAGGTCGTGGCAAGGGCGCTGGACAACAACCGCGACCTGCGGGTGGCGGTGCTGAACGTGGAGCGTGCGCGTTCGCTGTACCGGATCCAGCGCTCCGACCGGCTGCCGTCGGTGGGCGGTGAAGTCGCGCTCAACCGCAGCGGCGGCGATGACCTGGATGTGAGCGAGAGCTACAGCGCCAGCGTCGGTATCACCGGTTTCGAGCTGGACCTGTTCGGCCGGGTACGCAACCTGAGCCACGCCGCGCTGCAGCAGTATTTCGCCACCGAAGAGGCCCGCCGCAGTGCGCAACTGGCGCTGGTGGCCGAGGTTGCCAATGTCTGGTTGGCGCTCGGCGCGGACCAGGAACTGCTGAGGATCGCCGAGGCCACCCTGGCGACGCAGGAGGATTCCCACCGCCTGACCGAGCAGCGCCAGGAGCTGGGCGCCGCCTCCGGACTGGAAGTGAGCCAGGCCCGCACGCTGCTGGAGAACGCCCGGTCCGACGTCGCCCGGTTCCGCGGCCAGGTTGCACAGGACACCAACGCGCTCAACCTGCTGGTGGGCGACGTTGTCGAATCGGCCCTGCTGCCGGAGGGTTTCGTCGCCGACGTGAGTGGCTTGCCGCCATTGCCTGCCGGCATGCCTTCCGAGGTGCTGCTGCGACGGCCCGACGTGCTTGCCGCCGAGTACCAGTTGCGCGCGGCCAATGCCGACATTGGCGCCGCCCGCGCGGCGTTCTTCCCGTCGATCACCTTGACCGGCAGCGTCGGCAGTACCAGCAGCGAACTCTCCGGCCTGTTCGACAGCGGCACCATGGGCTGGAGCTTCATCCCGCGCATCAACCTGCCGATCTTCCAGGGTGGGCGCCTGAGCGCGGCACTGGGGGTGGCCAAGGTCGACCGCGACATCGCGCTGGCCGACTACGAGCGCTCCATCCAGGCCGGTTTCCGGGAAGTGGCCGATGCCCTCGCGCTGTCGCGCACGCTGTCCGAACAGCTGGAGGCGCAAGAGGCCCTACTGGCGGCCGCGGAACGTGCGCACCGGCTATCGGAGGCCCGCTACGAAGCCGGGCTGGACAGCTTCCTGGTGTTGCTGGATGCACAGCGCACGCTGTATGCCGCCCAGCAATCGGTGGTCGCCACCCGGCTGGCGGAACAGTCGAACCGGGTCAACCTGTACAAGGCGCTGGGCGGCGGCTGGAAGGAGGGTTGAGACCATGGCCACCGAGCAGAGCAGCAAGGCGGAGGAACGGGCACGCCTCCAACGCAACCGGATCCTCGATGCCGCGCAGCAGCGCTTCATCGAGAATGGATTCCATGCCGCCAGCATGGCCAACATCGCCGATACCGCGGGGATGAGCGCGGGACTGATCTATCGCTACTTCGAGAACAAGAGCGCGATCATCCTGGCCATCGTGCAGCGCCAGCTCGAGCTGCTTCGCGACGACATCAAACTGCACCGCAAGGTCGACCTCGCGGCCGAACTGGTGTCCCACTACGGTCACGCGTGCACTACCAAGGGCAGCGGAATGAACTCCGCACTACTGCTGGAAATTTCGGCCGAGGCCACCCGCGACCCGCAGATCGCCGCCGCGCTGGACGAGTTCGATCGCACCCTGCGGGGCGCACTGGCCGAGTGGCTGGCGGGTCCACGCGAAAACGATGGCCACGGCCTGCCGCCTGCGCTGGCGCAATCGCGCGCGTTGCTGCTGCAGGTCCTGGTGGAAGGACTGAAAATACGCGAGACCCGCGAGCCCGAGCTAGACCGCGCCCTGCTCGAGACCGGGTTGCGCGAAATCGTGCCGCTGCTGATGAAGCCCTGAACGCTCCCCACCGGAACAGGTACACGGAGCACCCGCCATGCGACCGACCCGTCGGCAGACCTTCGCCTTGGGCGTGGTGCACGCTCTGACCGCCGTAACCGCCAATGCCGCTGATCGGTGCCCGCAGGCGTCGACGATGGAAGATTACCCGCCCGTGGTCAGCCTTCGCGTCGACAACGACCTGTTCGCAAACCAGGACGAGGGCTACACCAGCGGTGTCATGTTGAGCATGGTCTCGCCCAACCTGCGCGACTTCGTCGACGACCCGTGCCTCCCCGGCCCCGCGCGCTGGCTCAACACTTACCTCGCGCGCCTGCAGCCAGAGGGCTTCGACCAGCAGAACATGGTGGTGAGCATCGCCCAAGGCATCTTCACCCCGAGCAACCCGCAACCCACCAACCTGATCGAGGATGACCGTCCGTACGCCGGGGCGCTGCTGGTGAGCTTCGGGTACAACGCGCGCAAGGCCGATCGCTTGCGCACCACCCAGCTGACGCTCGGCATGGTTGGCCCGGCGTCGCTCGCCGAGTCGTCACAGGACTTCATCCATCGGCTCACCGGTTCCCAGGAGTTCCAGGGCTGGGACCACCAGATCCACAACGAGCCGGTGCTCAACCTCGTTCACGAGCAGTCGTTGCGCAGCCCCGTGGTCGCGGTTGCCGGCCCGCTCGAGTTCGATGCGATCAGCCACTGGGGCGGCGCACTTGGCAACCTGCTCACCCAGGTCAACGGCGGGTTCGAGCTCCGCCTGGGCAAGCGCCTGCCGGATGATTTCGGCTCCAGTCCAGTGCGGCCCGCAGGCAACAACACCGCCCCTCCGGTCGATGCCCGTCATACCCGAGGCTGGGCCTGGCACGGGTTCCTGGCGGCCGACGTGCGCCTCGTGCTGCGGGACATCACCCTCGATGGCAATACGTTCCGCAGCAGCCACCGGGTCGACAAGGAGCCGTGGGTCGCCGAGGCCGCGCTTGGCGTGGCGCTGACCCGCGGGCGGACCAAGTTCGCGTTCGCACGGTACTTCCGCACCCGCGAGTTCGAGGGCCAGGATCGCTTCCCGGCGTATGGAAGCTTCACCGTCAGCCGCGCGTTCTGACCATCTGCCGAACCGCTGAGGCGCTGCCACCGGACCTGTGTCAGCCTGGCGGCAGTTCGGCGGCCAGGTAACGGGCCGTGCGACTGGCCGCTGCCCGCGCCACCGCGCGTGGCGTCCCCTGCCCCACCACACGCCCGCCCTCGTCGCCGGCGCCCGGCCCGATATCGATCACCCAGTCGCTGGCTGCCGCGACCCGCATGTCATGCTCGACCACCACCACCGTGCTGCCTGCATCCACCAGCTGATCCAGTTGCTGCATCAGCAGGTCCACGTCGGAAGGATGCAGGCCGGTGGTCGGCTCATCGAGGACATAGAGCTTGCCCCGTCGCTGCTGGCGCTGGAGCTCGTTGGCCAGCTTGATTCGCTGCGCTTCGCCGCCGGACAGCTCCGGCGCCGGCTGCCCGAGCCGCAGGTAACCCAGCCCGACCTCCAGGAGCGTCTCCAGCGGGCGCAGGATCCGGGGTTCACCCGAGAAAAATCCAGCGGCGGCATCCACCGTCATGTCCAGCACCTGGGCGATGTTCTTTCCCCGGCAGGTGACTTCGAGCGTCTGCTCGTTGTAACGCGCACCGTGACAGACAGGGCACGGCACGTAGACGCCCGGCATGAACAGCAGTTCGATGCTGACCGAGCCCTCGCCGTCGCAGTTGCCGCAGCGCCCCTTGGCGACGTTGAAGGAGAACCGCCCTGCGTCGTAGCGGCGCGCCCGCGCCTCCGGCGTGGCGGCGAAGAGCTTGCGGATGGCATCGAACAACCCGGTGTAGGTCGCGAGGTTCGAACGCGGGGTTCGACCGATGGGCTTCTGGTCCACGACCACCAGGCGACGGACGTGGTCGAGCCCCCCGGCGATGTGGCCCTGCCCTTCGGAAAGCAACGGTTCTTGATCGATCGGGCTGCCTTCTTCCTGAACCGGCGCGCCCTGCCCCAGCTTCGCGCCCAGAAGCTCCACCAGTGCCTGCGCCACCAGGCTCGACTTGCCCGAGCCGGACACCCCGGTGACGGTGGTGAAGGTGCCCAGCGGCACGTCGACGTCGAGGTCCTGCAGGTTGTTGCGGGTGATGCCGCGCAACTGCAGCCACGCCTTCGCCTCGCGCGGCTGTCGCGGCTGCAGCGGCTTGCGCCGGAACAGGAAGCCCGCGGTGGATGACGCTTCCACCTCCGCCAGCCCTGCCGGTGGCCCGCTGTAAAGGACCTGCCCGCCCTGCTCACCCGCCGCGGGCCCCAGGTCGACCAGCCAGTCCGCGCGTCGCATCACTTCGGTTTCGTGCTCGACCACGAACAGCGAGTTGCCCGCCCCCTTGAGCTGGCCGAGCGCGACCAGCAGCGCCTCGGTGTCGGCAGGATGCAGGCCGGCAGATGGCTCATCGAGCACATAGACCACGCCAAACAGGTTGGAGCGGATCTGCGTCGCCAACCGCAGTCTCTGGAGTTCACCCGGCGAGAGCGTCGGCGAGGCGCGGTGGAGCGTCAGGTAGCCAAGGCCGAGCCCGATGATGATCTCGATGCGCGCGAGCAGGTCGCCCGCGATCCGGCTGGCGACGAGGGCCCTGGCGGAACCGTCCGCACCCTCGCCCGCTGCGAACGGCGACAACAGGCGGGCCAGCTGCTTCAGCGGCAGCCGCGAGATCTCGCCGATATCGAGGCCGGCGAACGTGACGGCAAGCGCGTCACGCCGCAGCTGCTTGCCGTCGCAGTCCGGGCACGTGGTGCTCACCATGTATTGCTGGATCCGCGCCCTAATCGAAGTGCTCCGGGTGCTCGCCAGCGTGTGCAATACGTAGCGCCGCGCACTGGTGAAGGTGCCCTTGTAGCTGGGGTTGTCGCCGCGCTCGACCGCCTGCCGGGTCTGCTCCGGCGTCAGGTCGCGATAGACCGGCACCACCGGCTGATCCTCGGTGAAGAGGATCCAGTCGCGCTGCTCCCGGGGCAGCTCGCGCCAAGGAATGTCGACGTCGTAGCCGAGCGTCACCAGGATGTCCCGCTGGTTCTGACCGTGCCAGGCCGGCGGCCATGCGGCGACGGCGCGCTCCCGGATGCTCAGCGAGTCGTCAGGCACCATCGACGGCTCGGTCACCTCGTGGATGCGACCCAGGCCGTGGCAGCGGGGACAGGCACCCTGCGGCGTGTTCGCCGAGAAGCCATCGGCAAGGATGAGCGGCTGGCCCTCGGGGTAATCCCCTGCGCGGGAATACAGCATGCGCAGGGAGTTGGAGATCGTGGTGATGCTGCCGACCGAGGAGCGGGTGGAGGCACCGCTGCGCTGTTGCTGCAGCGCGACCGCGGGCGGCAAGCCTTCGATGCTGTCGACGTCCGGCACTCCCGCCTGCTCGATCAGGCGTCGCGCGTACGGCGCCACCGAGTCGAGATAACGCCGTTGCGCCTCGGCGTAGAGCGTGGCGAATGCCAGCGACGACTTGCCCGACCCGGACACGCCGGTGAAAACCACGAACGCCTCGCGCGGGATGTCCACGTCGACATTGCGCAGGTTGTGCTCGCGTGCGCCGCGTACCTGGACGAAACCATCGCGGCGGGCCGACGCGTCGTCGTGATCATTCGTGGCCATCATCATCCACTCCCGTCAGCGGCCATTCCCCTTCGACCGTATATATCCGTTGCCGCCGGCACTGCGCACGAGCACGAAGCGGTCCACCGCCCAGCGCAGCGGACCGACCGCCCCGGTCGCCAACGGTACGCGGCTGTCGCGGATGACCGTGACGTGCGGAACCAATGTCTTGCCCGACTTCGGTGGAACGCCCGCCTGCACCAGACAACGCCCCAGCACCTCCCACAGCCGCCGCAATCCGGTTGGCATGTTGCTGCACCCGAGCCACCCGGTAGCACCGAAGCTGCCGGAACGGTCCAGAGCCAGGTCGAACGGCGCGAGCTCCTGCGCCGCAGATCGCGCTGCCTGGCACGCCCGGTGCAACAGGTCCGGCGGCAGCGGCGAGAAGACACCGAGGAACTGGAGCGTGAGGTGGTAGCGAGCGGGCCGCAGCCGCCGCCCGCCTACTGCATGCCTCGCCTGCAGGCGGTCGACTTCGTCGGCGATGCGCGTGCGCAGGTCGCCGCTGGGCCAAAGCGCGAAGAACAGTCGTTGGGTTTCGGCCGCCGGCCCGAACAGGTCCGGTGGTTGGAGATCTGATTGCATCGGCAAAGTCTATCCGGCCGCCGGCGGCCGGACCCGGAACGCCAGGCTGATGCGGGGCCCGACCGGCTCGCGCGTTTTCGGCACACCGTGCTCGTAGTGCAACTGCGACTGGTGGCTCATCAGCAACAGGCTGCCGGGCTCAAGGTCGATGTGGATGCCACGGTGCCCGGACTGCTTCGAGCGGATGGTCATCCGTCTGACAGACCCCAACGACAGCAGCGCGATGGGGTGGCCGGCCACAAGGCTGTGCAGCTTGTCGTTGTGCGGGGCCACGCTGTCACGACCGTCGCGGTAGTAGTTGAGCCCGACCGAATTGAACGGCACGGCCAAGCTGTCGCGCAGCAGCGCGCCGGCGTCGCGCAGGCAGTCGGGTAGGCCACCATCCTCCAAGTGCCATGACGCCACCAGTCGCGGCACGTCCACCACCCGGTCGTACATCGGCCGTTGCTGCGCCTTCCACGGCACGTGCTCGCGCAGCCAATCGAACCATTGGTCCGCCACCGGCCGGTCAATGAGCCCCGGGTGGTAAGAGACGCCACCTTCGGCATCGTGCAACAGCGAGAGCGGCCCGGTATCGAACAGCCCCGCCTGTGCGGGGGCTACCGGAGGGATGGATGCGGCACACATGGGACGATGATCCCGCGACCGCGTCTCAATGGATGAGCCGGCAGTGAACGGTGCCCGACTGCCCTGTCAGGCCGGGTCTTCCAGCTCCGCCCAACGCGCGTACGCCGCCTCGAGCCGCCCCTGCAGCTCGGCCAGCTCCGCGTTATGGGTCGCGATGGCATCCGCACCCTGCTGGTAGAACTCGGGTTCGTTCATCCGGGTGGTCATCGCTGCAACCTGTGTTTCCAGTTGCTCGATGGCGGCGGGCAGCCGTTCCAGTTCCCTCGCGTCCTTGTACGACAGCTTGCGCTTGGGGGCGGAAGGCGTGGCCGGAGACGCGGTCGAAGCCGCCGATGCCGGGGCAGCGCTCGGAGCAGCCGCCCTGCCCGCGATTTCGGGCGTAGCCGGGCCCACGCGCCGCTGCCTGAGCCAGTCGCTGTAGCCGCCCACGTATTCCCCGACCTGGCCGTGTCCTTCCATCACCAGGGTGGAGGTCACCACGTTGTCGAGGAAGTCGCGGTCGTGGCTGACCAGCAACAGGGTGCCCGGGTACTCGCCCAGCAGTTCCTCCAGCAGCTCCAGCGTTTCCACGTCCAGGTCGTTGGTCGGTTCGTCCATCACCAGCAGGTTGGACGGCTGGGCGAACAGCTTGGCCAGCAGCAGGCGGTTGCGCTCGCCGCCCGACAGTCGGGTGATCGGCGCCCGGGCCCGGTCGGGCGTGAACAGGAAGTCTTGCAGGTAGCCGATGACGTGCTTCTGCTTGCCGCCGACCTCGACGAACTCCCGCCCCTCGGCGACGTTCTCGATGGCGTTCCAGTCCTCGCGCAGCACGGCGCGGTACTGGTCGAAGTAGGCGATCTGCAGGTTGCTGCCGATCTTCACTTCGCCCGCGGTGGGTTGCAGGTCGCCGAGCAGGGTCTTGAGCAGGGTGGTCTTGCCGCTGCCGTTGGGGCCGATCAGGCCAATGCGGTCGCCGCGGAACACGGTGGTCGAAATATCGTCCAGCAGCGCCTTGCCGCCGTAGTCGAAGGAGACGCGCTTGGCCTCGATGACCTTCTTTCCGGAGTTCTCCGCCTGGGCGAACTCCATCCTGACGTTGCCGGTACGGTCGCGGCGGGCGGCACGTTCGTTGCGCATCGCCTCCAGCCTGCGCACGCGGCCCTCGTCGCGGGTACGGCGTGCCTTGATGCCCTGACGGATCCACACTTCTTCCTGCGCCAGCATCTTGTCGAAGCGCGCGTTCTCCTGGGCTTCGGCGTTCAGCCGCTCCTCGCGCCGACGCTCGTAGTTCGCCCAGTCGCCGGGCCAGCTGGTCAGCTTGCCGCGGTCGATCTCGACAATGCGCGTCGCCAGCGCACGCAGGAAGCGCCGGTCATGGGTGACGAATATCAGCGCGCCCTGCCAGCTCTTGAGAAAGGCTTCGAGCCAGTCGATCGCCTCGATGTCGAGGTGGTTGGTGGGCTCGTCGAGCAACAACAGGTCGGGCGCGGACACCAGTGCACGCGCCAGCAGGACCCGGCGCTTCATTCCGCCGGACAGCCCCGAGAAGGCGGCATCGCCGTCCAGCCCCAGCTTGTCCAGCGTCTCGGTCACGCGCTGGTCGGCGCTCCAGCCCTGCGCGGCATCGATCTTCGCCTGCACCGCTGACATGGCTTCGGCGTCGAACTCCTCAGCGTGGCTCAGGTGGTGGAACTCGGCCAGCCAGGCGCCGAGTTCACCCATGCCGGCGGCGACCACGTCGAACACGTCCCCACCGGCACCGGCCGGGACCTCCTGCTCGAGACGCGCGATGCGGGCACCGCCCTCGCGGCGGATTTCGCCGTCATCGGGTTGGATGTCGCCCGAGAGCAGCTTCAGCAGGGTGGACTTGCCGGCGCCGTTGCGGCCGATCAGCGCGACGCGCTCACCGGGTTCGACCGCGAAATCGACGTTCTCGAGCAGGAGCGGGCCGCCGACGCTGTAGTCGACGTTGTTCAGGGTGATCAGGGGCATCCGCCCATTCTACGGGGGCAGGCCCCCGCGCGGGCGCCGGCGGCGCATACTGCTTTACCGTCGCCAGCGGGCAGCGGCCACCCACAAGAGGAACATCCGATGAGCAAGGGCCTGGACCGCAAGAAGGAACAGAAGAAGAAGCCGGCAAAGACCATGAAGGAAAAGCGCAGCGAGAAGAACGAGAAGAAGGTGAACAAGCCTTTTGCTCCCGTCTGAGCCGTTTGCCCACACCTGAGGGCGGCTTGTGCACCAGCCGGGGGCTGCCCGCCCCCGCTTTCGTTCAGGAACTGCAGGAGAGCATCGAGCAACCCGCCTTGTGCCGGGCCCACTCCGGCCGGCGCCCGGCGAATGCCTCCCGTCCCGGCTGGTCTTCGTAGGGGTGCCGCATCACCTCCAGCAACTCGGTGATGCCGCCCGGATCCCCGGCGGTGGCGCGGTCGATCGCCTGCTGCGACAGGTAGTTGCGCAGCACGTAGCGCGGGTTCGCGCCGCGCATCCGCTCGCGCCGCCGCGCCGGCTCGACCGGATCCGCCTCCAGCCGTGACGCATAACGCGCCAGCCAGTCGCCCAGCCGCGGCTGCAACGCGGATCTCTTCCCGTCCTCATAGAACGCGTGGTCGAACGCCGGCAAGGCCGCTGAACCCGGCTCGATGTCGCACAGCGCGCGGAAGGTCAGGGTCATGTCCATGCCGCCTTCCTGCATCAGGTCCAGCAGCGACTGCATGAGCTCTGCATCCCCGTCCAGATGTTCCGACAGGCCCAGTTTCGCCATGGTGTTGCCGCGATCGGCAGCCGAGTAAGCGGCGATGAAGCGGTCCAACCCCGCCTGCAAAGCCTCCACGCCGTCGAACAGCGGCGAGAGCGCGCCGGCGAAGCGCCCGAGGTTCCAATAGGCCACCGCGGGTTGCTGCCCGAACCGGTACCGGCGGTGCTGGGCGTCGGTGGTATTGGGCGTCCAGTCCGGGGCGTAGTCGTCGATCCATCCGTACGGGCCGTAGTCGATCGTCTGCCCGAGGATGGACATGTTGTCGGTGTTCATCACGCCGTGGACGAAGCCCACCCGCATCCAGTGCCCGACCATGGCGGCGGTCCGCTCGCATACCTCGCCGAACCAGTCGCCCAGCAGTTGCCCGCCCTGCCCTTGCAGGTGCGGATAGTCGCGACGGATGCAGAAATCGACCAGCTGGCGAAGCAGCTCGTGCCTGCCCCGCGAAGCGGGCAGCTCGAAGTTTCCGAAGCGGATGAACGACGGCGCGACCCGGCACACGATCGCACCCGGCTCCGGTGCGGGATGGCCGTCGTAGAACATGTCGCGCACAACGTCCTCACCGGTCCCGACGAGGCTGAGGGTCCGGGTGGTCGGTACACCCAGATGGTGCATGGCCTCGCTGCACAGGAACTCGCGGACGGACGAGCGCAGGACTGCGCGGCCGTCGGCGGTCCGGGAGTACGGCGTGGGACCGGCCCCCTTGAGCTGCAGCTCCCAGCGTTCGCCCGCGGCGTCCACCGTCTCGCCCAGCGTGATCGCGCGTCCGTCGCCGAGCTGGCCAGCCCAGTGGCCGAACTGGTGGCCGCCATAGTTCGCCGCGTAGGGCTGCATGCCGTCGAGCAGCCGATTGCCGGCGAACACTTCCGCGAACTCCACGGAGGCGACCTCCTCTTCCGTGATACCCAGACGGGCAGCCATTTCGGCTGAATGTGCAAGCAGGCGGGGCGAGCGCACCGGCGTCGGGTCAACCGGCGACCATAACGCCGCGTCCACCTGCCGCACCCGCGGCCCCTTCTCCGGATCGCCCGGGAGGTCGCGAACGAAGCGGTTGTCGAAGTCGAACGCCAGCACAGGGCTCTCCGTGTGAAATTGGCCACCATCCTAACCACGCGCAGGTGTCGAACCGGTGCGAACACGTCGCATGGCCTAGACTGGCCCGAACCCACTGAAGGACATGTCCAATGGCAAAGCCGAATTACTCGTTCGAAAAGCGTCAGCGCGAGATCGCCAAGAAGAAGAAGAAGGAAGAGAAGCTGGCGAAGAAGCAGGGCAGCAAGGACACCGATCCTGCACCCGGATTCGACAGCGGCGAGTCCGGCGCGACCGGCGGCAACCCGCAGGCAAACTGAAGCAGGATCACGCGGCGGAGCACTGCGCCAGCTAGACTATGCGGTCTTCCGACCGGCACTGCCGGCGCTACCGAGACACGCAATGAGCGCCGAAACGCCTCCTTCCCCCGGCACTCCAGCCGGCACGCCCTCCGCCCAGGCGGAGGCGCCGGAGATCAGGTTCACCGACCTCGCCCTGCCCGAGCCGCTGCTCAGGGCGCTGGCCGACGTCGGCTACGAGTCCCCCTCCCCCATCCAGGCCGCGACCATCCCGCCACTTTTGGCGGGCCGCGACATGATCGGCCAGGCGCAGACCGGCACCGGCAAGACCGCCGCGTTCGCGCTGCCGATCCTCGCGCAGATCGACCCCACCCAGCGCAAGCCACAGGCCCTGGTCCTCGCGCCGACCCGCGAGCTGGCGATCCAGGTGGCCGAAGCCTTCCAGAAGTACGCCACCCACCTGCCCGGTTTCCACGTGCTGCCGATCTACGGTGGGCAGGGCTACGCGCCGCAGTTGTCCGCACTCAAGCGCGGCGTGCAGGTGGTTGTCGGAACCCCCGGCCGCGTGATCGACCACCTCGAGCGCGGCTCGCTCGACCTGTCCGAGCTGCGTTGCCTGGTACTGGACGAAGCCGACGAAATGCTGCGCATGGGCTTCATCGACGACGTCGAGGCGGTGCTCAAGAAGACCCCGGCGACGCGCCAGGTCGCGCTGTTCTCGGCGACCATGCCGCCCCAGATCAAGCGCATCGCCCAGACCTACCTCAAGGAGCCGGCCGAAGTCTCGATCAAGAACAAGACCAGTACCGCGGCCAATATCCGCCAGCGCTACTGGGCCGTCAGTGGCGTCCAGAAGCTCGACGCATTGACCCGCATCCTGGAAGCCGAGCCCTTTGATGCGATGATCGTGTTCGCGCGGACCAAACTGGGCACCGACGAACTCGCCGGCAAGCTCGCCGCGCGCGGGATTTCCGCTGCCGCCATCAATGGCGACGTGCAGCAGGCCCAGCGCGAGAAGACCATCCAGAACCTCAAGGACGGCAGGATCGACGTACTGGTCGCCACCGACGTCGCCGCCCGCGGCCTGGACGTGGACCGGATCAGCCACGTGCTGAACTACGACATCCCCTACGACACCGAGAGCTACGTCCACCGCATCGGCCGCACCGGCCGCGCCGGACGCAAGGGCGAGGCCATCCTGTTCGTGGCCCCGCGCGAGCGCGGCATGCTGCGCGCCATCGAGCGCGCGACCCGGCAGCCCATCGAGCAGATGGAGCTGCCCAGCATCGAGACCGTCAACGAGCAGCGCGTCTCGAAGTTCCTGGATCGCATCACCGGTGCGCTGGGGGGAGACGACCTCGGGCTGTTCCGGGACCTGGTGGAGCGCTATGAGCGCGAACAGAACGTGCCGGCGGTGGAGATCGCCGCGGCGTTGGCCAAGCTGCTCCAGGGCGACAACCCGTTGCTGCTGACGGCCCCGCCGCGCCCTGCGCCCGGGAAGCCGTTCGAGCGTCGCGAGCGCGACGACGCTCGCCCGCCGCGTGAAAGCCGCCCCCACCGCGATCGCTCAGCTCCCGGGCCCGACCGCGGGCCTCCGGCCCGCCACTCCGAGCGACCTGCGCCTGCGCACGGCCAGCAGAACCGGGCCGAGGCGATGTTCGAGGCCGACCCTCCGCGGCGCGAACCGCGCGAGCGGGCAGCACCCGACGTCGGCATGGAAACCTTCCGCATCGAGGTCGGCCACGTCCATGGCGTGAAGCCTGGCAACATCGTCGGCGCCATCGCCAACGAAGCCGAGCTTGAAGCGCGCTACATCGGCCGGGTCGACATCCGGGACGACTACAGCCTCGTCGACCTGCCGGAAGGCATGCCGCGCGAGCTGATGGAGCACCTCAAGCGGGTGTATGTCGCGGGGCAATCACTGCGCATCCGCCATGCCGGACCGGAGGACGCCGAAGGGGGTCGCAGCCGTAGCCCGCGGCCCGGCGGTCCGCCGCGCGGCGGCAAGCCGCACGGTGCGGGGCCGCGCAAGCCGTTCAAGCCGCGCCCGCCGCGCTGAATGCCCGCGGTGGATGCGCTGGTCGCCCAACTGATCGGCCTGCTCCCCTTGCTGGGGGCTCTGCTGCTTGCGTTGCCGGTCGGATGGAACCGGGAGCGCAACGGCAACATCATGGGCATCAGGACGTTTCCGCTGGTGGCGGTGGGTGCGTGCGCCTACATCCTCATCGCCCGCACGTTCATCGGCGATGACGCACCCGACGCCACCGCGCGGGTGCTGCAGGGCCTGATGACGGGCATCGGGTTCGTCGGCGGCGGCGCCATCCTCAAGCACGACGACCACGTCAGCGGCACCGCTTCGGCGGCCAGCATCTGGATGATCGGCGCCATGGGCGCCGCGGCCGGTTTCGGTTATTGGGGCTATGCCATCGGTCTGTCGGTGATCAACCTGCTGGTGGTGACCGTCTTCAGCTGGTGGAAGCGCCGGGTCGACAGCAAGGAGTAGCGCCGGCTTCAAACAGCGCCCACGTCAACCAGGCGACTTCCTGATGATGCTGAAGCTGCCGTCGGTTTCCAGCACCACCGACTGCGCGCCCGATGGGTCCTCGATGCCGTGGTTGCGCAGTCCCTGCCGGACCTCCTGCTCGTTCACCCGCTCCCGCCGCATCGCCTGGTGCAGGAATCGGCCCTCGTGCAACAACAGGGTCGGCTCGCTCGCGACCAGTTCGTGCACCAGCCGCCAACGGGCCGACGACCAGGTGATGACGAACTGGAGCAGGATCAAGACGGCAAGGGCTGTTACGCCCTCGGCCAGCGACACCTCGGCGCTGAGCAGTATCGTCGCCAACGTGGATCCCAGTGCAATGGTGACCACGAAATCGAAGGCGTTCATCTTCGTCAACGTGCGCTTGCCCGATACCCGCAACAGCGCGATCAACGCGGCATAGGCGCAGACACCGATGGTGAGGACACGAAGCAGGTCGCTCCAGTTTTCAAAGAACCACTCGGACAACACGCCCTCCTGCAGCTTCTGGCAAGGGCGACATGACACAACACCGGCGTGCTTCAGGGCGTGAATCCATCCGGGCCGGGTTCCAGTCGCATCCACGGCAACCGTAGCGACAGCCGGCTCTCGAACCGCCGCGAACCACCGTGCACCGGATCCTCGAAGGACAATCCACGCGCCAGCAACTGCAGCGGACACTCGTGGTCATCGGGACCCTGTTCCCGCAGTGCGGGATAGAACGGATCGCCCAGTATCGGTGCGCCCAGTGCCGCCATATGCACGCGCAACTGGTGCTTGCGACCGGTCACGGGTTCCAGCGCGTAGTGCCACGTCCGTGGCCCGCGCTCCAGGACCTCGACCCGCGTTTCGCTGTTGGCGTCCCCCTCCACCTCCCGCATGCGGAAGAACGGTTCGCCGCGGGCCAGGCGGCTATGGTGGACGTGCGGGAACTCCATGTGGGGAAGCGGCAACGCCAACGCCTCGTAACGCTTCCGGATGCGGCGCTCGCGAAACAGCGACTGGTAGCAGGTGCGTGTCGCCGGGTTCGCGGAGAACAGGACCAAGCCGGCGGTCGCCCGATCGATCCGGTGCAGGGGTACCAGGTCGGGGTTGCCCAGGCGCCGCACGAGCCGGGCCAGCAGCGTTTCCTGGACGAAGCCGCCCGCCGGGGTCACCGGCAGGAAGTGCGGCTTGTCCGCCACCACGAGGTCATCGTCCACGTGGACCAGCCCTTCCTCGTAGGGGACGCGCGGCTCAACCTCGACCTCGCGGAAATAGCGGACTTCCATCCCGACCCGGTATGCCGTGGCCGCATCCAGGGGTTGTCCATCCGGCCCGAGGACCCGACCGCGGGAGAAGCGGTCGAGCCACGTTGAACGGTCGATTGCGGGAAACCGATCGCACAGGGCATCCAGCACCGTCGCCCAATGGCCCGGCGGCAGTTGCAATCGGCTGGGTGCCAATGCGCTGGCGATGTCGCCCGTTTGGGATCTCTGAGATTGCACATCCACAGCTTAGCTGCAGCCCGTTGCGTCAGCCGCGTTCAGAGCCCCGTCGGCCAAGTCTCCGGCGCCTCCCGCTGCTCCCAGTGCTCGGTGATGTCGAACGGCTCCACCGCGGTCGTCTCGTCGACGTGGATGATCGAATCGAACTGCCGGCCGAGCGATGCGCCGAAGTAGTGGCTCTGGCGCTCGGTGTCCGGCCGGTAGATGACGCCGATGGCTCGCTCCAGCCGTTCTTCGCCGATCACCTCCGCAGGCACCTTCGCTGTGGGCAGCCAGAACGCCGGGAGTCCGGTCCGGTGCAGCAGGTGCTCCCAGCTGTCGGGCCGCGATGGTCGCACCCAGCGATGCAGGGCGGGTTCACCCCAGTCTTCCGCGGCAGTGACGTGGCCGGTGTGGGTGGTGAAGCCGACCGAGTACACCGCTGCCGTACCCGCACGCTCGCGCAGCAACTGCCCCACGTTCCACTCGCCCTGGCGTCCCATCTCGGTCGCTCGTGCGTCGCCGAGATGGGAGTTGTGCGCCCAGACGACGACCCGACCCCTGCGGCCGGTAGCACGCAGGTGATCGCGCAAGGCGAGCACCGTATCCGTCATGTGCTCGTCGCGCAGGTTCCAGGTGTTGCCGCGGCGGCTGTACATGGACCGGTAGTAGCGCTCGGCGTTGGCCACCAGGCGCGCATTCATTTCCGCGTGGAAATACTCGTCGGCGGCGCTCCATCCCGTCCCCGTCGCGTGTGGCCGCTCCTGTTCCAGACGCTCGAACAGGCCCCGCACCGCTTCGCCGCAATCGGGCCGCATGCCGCGGGCAGCTTCGAAGCCGTATTCCTGCGGCTCCCGCACGTGGTCCAGGCACGCATAGGCGCGGCGGGCACGTTCCGCCGCTTCCGGGTCGCTCCTCGCGAGGTACTCCGTCACGGCTTCGGCCGAGCGGTACAGGCTGTACAGATCGATGCCATAAAAGCCGACGGCCGCCCCTCCCCGGCCGTCGTTGTGGCCGCGCATCCACTCCACCAGCGCGAGCACGTCCGTATTGCGCCACATCCAGGTGGGGAAACGCTGGAAGTCCGAAAAGGCCTCCCTCGGATGCTCTTCGCTGATTCCGCGTACGAACCGGTTCAGACGCTGGGCGTCGGGCCAGTCGGCCTCCACCGCGACTGCATCGAAGCCTTGCTCTTCGACTAGCCGCCGGGTGATCGTGCAACGCAGCTGGTAGAACTCGTGGGTGCCGTGGGTGGCCTCCCCCAGCAGGACGAAATCCGCGCCCTCCACGGCCGCGAGCAGCCCGTCCAGATCGCTCGGGGCACTTCCCAGCGGACGGGCATTTTCCGCAAGCGCCTGTACGGCCCTGTCGTCGTCTTTCGGCATGGTTGCGCTCCAGGATCACGACGGATCCCATGCTGCCTTCGCCGCGGTTGTCGGCCGGTGAAGCGATACCGCGCCTCTTCCGCCACGACGGCCTGGCAGATCAGGCTCCCGTAGAATGTCGTCCTTTCCCGCCCGGCACCCCTCTAATGGCCCTGAAGTCCACCGTCGTCAAAGCCGAGTTGCAGGTCAGCGACATGGACCGGCACTACTACGCCACCCACGCGCTCACGCTTGCGCAGCATCCGTCCGAAACCGATGAGCGGCTGATGGTGCGCCTGCTGGCATTCGCCCTCTATGCCGACGAACGGCTGGAGTTCGGCCGTGGACTGAGCGACGAGGACGAACCGGCGCTCTGGCGCCGCAGCTACACCGGCGAGCCGGAACTGTGGATCGAGCTGGGCCAGCCGGACGAGACCCGCATCAAGAAGGCCTGTGCCAAGGCGCAGCAGGTGGTGGTGGTCAACTACGGTGGCCGCGCATCGGACCTGTGGTGGGACCGCATCGCCAGCTCGCTGACCCGGCTGAAGAACCTCACCGTGATCGACATCCCCTCCGAGGTGGTCGACGCCCTGCCGGACATCGGTGAACGCGGCATGCGCCTCAATGCACTCATCCAGGACGGGGAGCTGCAGCTGATGGGTGATCGCGGCAGCACATCGCTGCGACCGACGGTGCGCATGGCCGCCGCCTGAGCGTGGTGGAGCACTACGATGCGCTGATTGTCGGGGGCGGCGCCGCCGGTCTCATGTGTGCGATCACCGCAGGCAGGCGTGGCAAGCGGGTTCTGGTGGTGGAACACGCCAACCGCGTCGGCAAGAAGATCCTCATGTCCGGCGGCGGGCGCTGCAACTTCACCAACACCGGCACCACGCCTGAAAACTACCTCTCGGCGAACCCGCACTTCTGCAAGTCCGCCCTCGCCCGCTACAGCCCGTGGCACTTCATCGACATGGTGGAGCGCCATCGCATCGCCTACCACGAGAAGGAACTGGGACAGCTCTTCTGCGACGAATCATCCAAGCTCATCGTCAGGATGCTGCTGGACGAATGCGCCAGCGCCGGCGTGCGCGTGGAGACGGGTTGCAGCATCGAACAGGTGCAGGCGCGGAATCCGGGATACGAGGTACGCACCAACCGTGGCGTTTTCCGTTCGGACGCACTGGTAGTCGCAAGCGGTGGGTTGTCGATTCCGGCCATGGGTGCTTCGGGATTCGGATACCAGCTGGCACGCCAGTTCGGCCATGACGTACTGCCTACGCGCGCGGGGCTGGTGCCGCTGACCCTGAGTGGTCGCCCGCTGGAGCAATTGGCGGATCTCAGCGGCGTCGCGTTTGCGGTGACGGCGACCAGCAACGGACAGGTCTTCAGCAATTCGATGCTGATCACGCACCGTGGCGTCAGCGGGCCAGCCATCCTGCAGATCTCCTCCTACTGGGAGCCGGGTGACCCGCTGTCGATCGACCTGTTGCCCGGGCGAGACGCGCTCGACGTGCTGCAACAGTGGCAGGCGGAGCGACCGGCTGCGGAGCTCAAGACCCTGCTGGGCGAACTCCTGCCCAAGCGGTTCGCCCAGCGGCTGTGCGAGGTGTGGCTGCCAAACCGTCCCATGCGGCAGTACAACCTGCCGCGGTTGCGTGAGATGGCGGCGACGCTCGCCGCGTGGCCGCTCGTCGCCAGCGGGACCGAAGGCTACCGGACGGCGGAAGTCACGCTCGGCGGTGTCGACACTGCCGGAGTCTCCTCGAGCACCATGGAATCGCGGCAGGTGCCGGGGCTGTATTTCATTGGTGAAGTGCTCGACGTCACCGGATGGCTGGGCGGATACAACTTCCAGTGGGCCTGGGCCTCCGGCCACGCCGCGGGTAGCGCCCTCTGAGGCCGGAGCTGGCGCTGCCCTTCACGCTGCGCTAACTTGCCGCCACCTTCAGCTTCCGGCATCGCGCATGGATCGCACGTCCCGCTCCTGGTTCGCCCACCTGTCCGCCGGCCTGGGGCTGTCCGCCCTGCTCGGCGTGCTGTGCTTCCACTTTCCGGACGTGCTGACCAGCCGTGAGTTCCGCACGGTCTACACCGAGCAGTTCGCCCGGCACCTGCTGCTGGCCGGGCTGGTCGCGGCATTCGTGCTGGGCACGCTGGCGATCCTGCGCAATCGCAACAAGCGGGTGGCCACCGTCGGCGTCTGCAGCGCTGCGCTGGCGGTGCTGCTGGGCGGCGCCACCGTGCATTTCAAGCAGATCGAACCCACGCCCTTCTCATTGGGTCTGGACTGGTTCGTGATCTCGCTGTTCTTCTCGGCCCTGGTGTTCATCCCCATCGAGAAGATGCTCGCCGTGCGGCCGATGTCGCCGCTTCGGCGCGAGTGGCGGACGGACCTGGGCTACTTCTTCATGAGCCACGTGCTGGTGCAGTTCGTGCTGATCGCGGTCACCGCATCCACTTCGGCAGTGGCGGCGTTCGCGGCGTTCCCGGCGCTGCAGCAATACATCCAGTCCTTCCCCGTGTGGGCGCAGTTCCTGCTGGCGGTGTTCCTGGCCGACCTTGCCCAGGCACTGTTGCACCGCACGTACCACAACGTGCCGTGGCTCTGGCGCTTCCATGCGGTGCACCACTCCAGCCGCCGCATGGACTGGCTTGCCGGTTCGCGCATCCACATCGCCGAGATCCTCATGACGCGCACCATGGTGCTGCTGCCGCTGGTGGTGCTGGGTTTCTCCGCGGAGGCGGTCAATGCCTACGTCATCCTCGTCGGCATCCAGGCGGTGCTCGCGCATGCCAACGTGCGGCTGGACTTCCGCTGGCTCGAGTACGTGCTGGTGACGCCCCGCTACCACCATTGGCACCACGCGCGCCACGCCGACTACCTGGACGTGAACTACGCCATCCACCTGCCGCTGGTGGACATGCTGATGGGCACTTTCAGGCGGCCACCGGCTGGCGAGTGGCCGGAAGAGTACGGGGTGATGAAGCTGGAAACGGTGCCGCGCGGCATCTGGCCGCAATCCCTGATGCCGCTGGCCCCGAAGGAGAAGTACGGGGATTTCGTAGGCCGCGAAGAATAGACCCGCCGCCGCAGGGGCGGCGACGGGCCGAGGGACCCTGCCCGGTCAGGACAGGATCTTCTGGATGTCATCCAGCGTCGAGTTGGTGAGGGTCTTGGCGACTTCCCGCCTCATCCGCTGCTGTGTTTCCTTGTGCAGCAGCGGTCGCATCTCGCCGAGGGTGTGTTCGTCAGCCACGAGCACCAGATCGTCGTACTTGCGGTTCAACGCACCGTCGTTCAGCCACTGCGCCAGTTGCTTCGCGAAGGTGGCCTTGTCGATCTGGTATCCGGTATCGCCATCGGGCTGCACACCGGCCGGACCCTCATCGTTCATGTTCATCAGTTCCCGCATCTCGAACTGATGGAGGGAGAGATGGCGGGCATCGCCGCGATTGCGAAAGACTCGTGCTCCGCCGCCGTCTGCGACGACGACCAAGGCGTCGGTGGGGATCGATTCCATTGCTGCTCCTGGTTGGACCGTTGTGGTGCACGCTAGGTCCGATCAGGTGATCCGCGCGTGTAGCCTGTACGCCCCGCTGCCAACGAGTGGAACGAATGCTGAACCTGCCCAGGTGGATCCATGCCGGCGCGACCGCCCTGCTGGCCCTCGCGCTCTCGACGTCGTGCAGCCAGCCCGGGCCGCCGCCCGGGGGGAGCGTCGCGGAACTGCGGCGCGTCGACGTTGCGGAGGGAACAGGGCCCGTGGCGCGCCCCGGGAGCCAGGTGCAAGTGCACTACACCGGCTGGATCTACGACGAGGATGCGCCACGGCAGCGTGGCGAGCAGTTCGACAGCTCCCGCGGGCGCGGGGAGCCGATCAGCTTCCTGCTGGGCGCGGGTCGCGTCATCCGCGGCTGGGACGAAGGCGTGGCAGGCATGCGCGTCGGCGGCAAGCGGGTGCTGATGATCCCGGCCGATCTTGCATACGGCCGCAATGGCGCGGGCGGCGTGATCCCACCGAATGCCTCCCTGGTGTTCGAGGTGGAGCTGGTGGGGGTGGAGCAGTCTCCTTAGTAGCGGGGTCCGTGGAGATTCCGGGAGCCGGCCGGCATGTGCCGGACCCCGGTCGCGGCTGAAGCCGCTCCTACAGGGGGGCCATGGCTTTGGCGGCCATCTCGAATGAGCGCAGGCGCTTTTCGTGGTCGAAAATGTTGGCCGTGAGCAACAGCTCGTCGGGGCGGTAGCGGGTGACGAAGTCCGAGATGCCGCGCTTCACCGTTTCAGCGCCGCCGATGACGGCGCATCCCAGCGCACGCTCGACCCCTGCCTTCTCCACCGGGCTCCACCACGCCTCGATATCGTCGATGGGCGGTGGCACCAGACCTGCCTGGCCCCGACGCAGGTTCACGAACGATTGCTGCTGCGTGGTGAACAGATGCCGGGCTTCTGCATCGTCTTCCGCCGCGACGACGTTGAGCGCGAGCATGACGTAGGGCTTGGCGAGCCGTGCCGAGGGCGTGAACTCGCGATGGTAGAGCGCCAGGGCATCGTCCATCGCGTCCGGCGCGAAGTGCGAGGCGAAGGCGAACGGCAGGCCTATCGCGGCAGCCAGCTGGGCACTAAAAAGGCTGGAGCCCAGCAGCCACACCGGCACCTGGATGCCCGCCCCCGGCACCGCCCTCACGGCCTGGCCCGGCTGGGCCGGCTCGAAGTAGTGCAGCAACTCCGCCACGTCCTGCGGGAACGCGTCGGCGCTTTCGGAGTAGCGCCTCAAGGCGCGGATGGTCGGGCGGTCGGTACCCGGTGCGCGTCCCAGGCCCAGGTCGATCCGGTCCGGGTGCAGCGCGGCGAGCGTCCCGAACTGCTCGGCCACCTGCAGCGGTGAATGGTTCGGCAACATGATGCCGCCCGCGCCGACCCGGATGGTGGACGTCCCGGCAGCCACGTGGGCGATCAGCACCGCCGTCGCGGCACTCGCGATTCCCGGCATGTTGTGGTGTTCGGCCAGCCAGAACCGGCGGTAGCCCCATTGCTCGGCGTGCCGGGCCAGGTCGAGGCTGTTCGCGAGCGCGGTTCCGACATCCGAACCTTCGGTCACGGGGGCGAGGTCGAGCAGCGAATACGGCACCATCGCGGAAATCTCGTTCTGGGGGATACAGGGACAGATGGGGGTGGGACGGCTGGCTTTCCAGCTGGCGACCGCGAACGACTTCGATTGGATTCCCCCAAGCAAACAATCCGGAGTTGTCAGACAATAGCGATTCTCATTTGCACAGCTCCGGAGGCTCCATGCGCCACCTGCCCCTTTCCGCCGCGATCGCGATCACCCTGGCTGCCTGTTCAGGCACGGATGCGCCCGCAGACAACGCGGCGACCGATGCAGCCCCTGCCGCCGCCGCTCCGACGGAGCTGGTCGTCTACACCTCCCGCAACGAGCAACTGGTCAAACCGCTGTTCGACCGCTACACGGAAGAGACCGGCGTCGAGATCACCTACATGACCGACAAGGCCCCGCCGCTGATGGAGCGCCTGAAGGCGGAAGGCACGCGTAGCCCGGCGGACGTGTTCATCACCGTCGACGCAGGCAACCTGTGGCAGGCCGCCAACCTGGGCCTGTTGCAGCCGGTCGAGTCGGCGACGCTGGAACAGAACATTCCGGAGAACCTGCGCGATCCGGAAAACCGCTGGTTCGGGCTGTCCGTGCGCGCCCGCACCATCATCCACAATCCCGAGCGGGCCCCTGCCAGCGAGTTGTCGAGCTATGAGGACCTCGCGGATCCGAAATGGAAGGGTCGCCTGTGCCTGCGCACCAGCAGCGCGGTCTACAACCAGAGCCTGGTGGCGACGATGATGGCCTCGCTCGGGGAGCAGGAAACCGAGCGCGCGGTCAAGGGATGGGTGGACAACCTTGCCGCCGCGCCGATGTCCAATGACAACGCCGTGATCGAAGCGATCGCCGCCGGCCGCTGCGACGTGGGCATCACCAACACCTACTACCTCGGGCGGGCGCTGCGTGAGAACCCCGGCCTGCCGGTGACGGTGTTCTGGCCGAACCAAGCCGAAGGCGAGCGCGGGGTGCACGTCAACGTGTCCGGTGCAGGCGTCACCCGCCACGCGCCGAATCCTGAAGCAGCCCGGGAGTTCATCGAATGGCTGTCGGGCGGGGAAGCGCAGCGCCTCTTCGCCGGCGAGAACCTCGAGTACCCGGCCAACCCGCAGGTACCTACTGCCGAGCTGATCAGCGAATGGGGCCAGTACCGCCAGGACCTGATCAACGTATCGCAGGCCGGTGAGATGCAGGCCGAGGCGGTGAAGCTGATGGACCGTGCCGGCTACCGCTGAGCAACCATGGGATGCCCGGCCCGCGCCGGGCATCCCTGTGCGCGGCTGGACCTGGCTCGCCATCGCGCTGACGGTGCCGGCCCTGGTACCGCTGCTGGCGACGCTGGCAGCGCTGTTCCGCCCGGACGAAGCCACCGTCCAGCACCTGTGGCAGTACGTGCTGCCACGGGCGGGCATCAACACACTCTGGCTGTTGCTCGGGGTCGGCGCCGGCACCGCCGTGCTGGGCACCGCGCTGGCCGCTCTGGTGGCGTTGTGCGAGTTCCCCGGGCGGCGGGTGTTCTCCTGGCTGCTGGTGCTGCCGCTGGCGCTGCCCGGCTACGTGCTGGCCGTTGCCTTCATCGGCCTGTTCGACTATGCGTCGCCGCTGGCCGGCTGGCTCCGCGAAAGCGCGGGCACGTCCCTGCCGGAAATCCGCTCCCGCGGTGGCCTGGTCGCGGTGATGACGCTGTCGCTGTACCCCTACGTGTACCTGGTGGCGAGCCAGGCGTTCGCCAGCCAGGGTGGCCGCGCGATCGAAGCGGCGCGTGCGTTGGGGATGGGGCCGTGGCGCGCGTTCTTCAGCGCAAGCCTGCCGCTGGCGCGCCCGTGGATCGCTGGCGGCACGTTGCTGGTCCTGATGGAAACCCTGGCCGACTTTGGCGCGGTGTCCGCGTTCAACTACGACACCTTCGCAACGGCAATCTACAAGGCGTGGTTCTCCCTCTTCTCCACTGATACCGCCCTGCAGATCGCAGCGGTCATGCTGCTGGTCGTACTCGCCCTGGTGGCGCTGGAAGCGGCATCGCGGCGGAGGCAGTCGTTCGTGTCCGTAGGCGCAACACCCGCCCAGCGTATCCCGCTGGGCCGCCGAGGGGGCTGGGCGACCGGCTTCTGCGCGGCCGTGCTGGTCCTGGCGCTCTTTCTCCCCATTGCGCAACTGCTCGCAGAAGGAATCGCACACCTTGACGACATCGATGCGCGTTACCTGCGCACGGTGCGCAACGCCCTTTCGCTTGCCGCGATGGCGGCGATACTGACCACCGCCGCCGCGTTCGTCGTCGCCCTGTCCGCGCGTGAGCAGCCCGGAGCCGTCACCACCACGGTCACCCGGATCACGACCCTGGGTTATGGACTGCCGGGCGCCCTGTTGGCCATCGGCCTCTACGTTCCGGTGGCCGGCCTTTCGACCTGGCTCGCGGAGCGGCATGGCCTGGACCTCGTGCTGGAGGGCGGACTGGTGTTGCTGCTGGTGGGCTACGGCATCCGGTTCCTTGCCGTGGCCCACGCGCCGGTCGCTGGCGGACTGCTGAGGATCCGTCCGAGCCTGCTGGAGGCCAGCCGGAGCCTCGGCGTCACCGGCACGCGCCAGTTGCGCACGGTGCACTGGCCGCTGTTGCGAGGCAGCTTCGCCACCGCCGCCCTGCTGGTCTTCGTCGATACCATGAAAGAGATGCCGATCACCCTGATGATGCGTCCGTTCGGCTGGGACACCCTCGCCACGCGCGTGTTCGAGCTCACAAGCGAAGGCGAATACGCCCGCGCGGCGGTGCCGTCGCTCGCGATCGCCCTGGTCGGGCTGCTGCCGGTGGTCGCCATGACGCGGAGGGGGACCCGATGAGGCTTGAACTCGACGGTGTCGCCGTAGGCTACCGGGGCCGGAAGGTGGTCCAGGACGCGTCGCTGGTGCTGCAGGAGGGCGAGATCGGCTGCCTGCTCGGGCCCTCCGGTGCCGGCAAGACCACCCTGCTCCGGGCCATCGCTGGCTTCGAGCCGCTGCTGGCCGGCCGGATCCTCTGCAATGGGCAGCCACTGGCGGGCGCGGACGTGCACTTGCCGCCGGAGCGCCGGCAGATTGGCATGGTGTTCCAGGACCACGCCCTGCTCCCGCACCTGGACGTGCTTGGCAACGTGCGCTTCGGCCTGTTCCGCCATTCCCGCGCGAAAGCCGAGGCGCGCGCCCGCGAGGTGCTCGAGCTGGTGGGCCTGGGCGAGTTCTCCGCCCGCCACCCCCACGAGCTCTCCGGCGGCCAGCAGCAACGGGTTGCACTGGCACGGGCACTGGCGCCGCAGCCGCGGCTGGTGCTGCTGGACGAACCGTTTTCGAGCCTGGACCCGGAACTGCGCGAGCGGCTGGCGGTGGAAGTACGCGATGCACTGAAGGCGACGGGCGTGGGCGCATTGCTGGTGACCCACTCCCAGGCCGAGGCCTTCGCCATGGCCGACCGGATCGGTGTCATCGGCCGGGGCCACCTGCAGCAGTGGGCGAGCCCCTACGATCTCTACCACCGCCCCGCCTGCCGTTTCGTCGCAGGCTTCGTCGGCGAGGGCGTGATGCTGCCGGCCCGGGTAGTGGATGAGCGACACGTGTCCACCGAACTGGGCGTGCTGGCCGCCGACCGCCAGCTGGCGTCGCCAGCCGGGTCGCAAGTGGACATGCTGCTGCGCCCCGACGACGTGGTCCACGACGACGACGCGACGCTGAAGGCGGTGATCGTGCGACGCCACTTCCGGGGCGCCGACTTCCTCTACACCCTCCGGCTTGAAAGCGGCCACATCGTGCAGGCCCTGGTGCCTTCCCACCATGACCACGCGGTCGGCCATGCCATCGGCATCCGGCTGGATCTCGAACACGTGGTGGTGTTCGAGGGGCCGTGCGAACCGGCAGGACCATAGCCGCTAGCCGGGATCGTCTCCCTTGGCGGGCTGCAACCGCAGGTGGTGGAAATCGAAGCTGAAATCGGTCATCGGCGAGATCGCCTCCATCCTGGCCTCGCGGATGGCGCCATCGACATCGAGCGAGAATGTGATGAACGCATCGGCATTGAGCCAGCGCTCATCCCAGCGGACGATGAAGGTATCGTGCTGCCAGTGCGACAGCGAACCGCGCAGCGAGGGCGTGTGGCTGAAGGCGATACGCAGCCCGCCCTTCGCATTCTCCACCTGGACGTCGCCATACCAGGGATCACGGTAGGTCCCCGCGTAGTCCGCGACTGGCAATGAGGGGCGGCTCCCGGCATCCCGGGCGGCGAGGTGCGCCTGCCAGTCCGACTCGGCCTCGCCGGCACGGTTCGCGGCAGCCTCGGTGTAGGCGGCGACCCAGTCGGTGGGCGGGGCATCGAGCAAGGCATCCAGTGCTTGCATCGTCACCGCGTTGAAGGCACCGGACACTTCGGCACTGGTCAGGACGATGATGCCCAGGCCGCGCTCGGGCACCATCGTGATGCGCGAATAGAAGCCGGGCCAGCCGCCGGTATGCCAGACCATTTTTTCGCCCCGGTAGTCGGACAGGTGCCAGCCCTCGCCGTAGCCACGGAAATCCGCCTGTGCGGCAGCCAGTGCGGGGATGCTGGAAGGCTCGCCCACCGGGATCGGCGTCAGCACCGACCACATCGCACGCTGGCGCTCCTCGCTGAAGAGGCGGGCTGTCCCGCCATGGGACCGCTCAAACTCGCCGCCGTCCAGGTGCATGCGCACCCACTGGGTGAGGTCGTGGACGCTGGAGTACATGCCGCCGGCGCCGGACACGTTGCCCCATGACATCAGCGGCGCCGGCACCAGCGTCTCGAAGTCGGCCTTGGAATAACCGGTGGCTACATTGTCGCCGGGCTGCAGGAAGTCGCTGTTGAAGCGCGTGCCTTGCATGCCCAGCGGCTGCAGGATGCGCTGGTCCAGGAACTCGCGGTAGGACTGGCCACTGGCGGCCTCGACCACCAGTTGCGCGACGCCGAACAGGATGTTGTCGTAGGCATACCGCTCACGGAAGCCGCCCTCGATCGGCACGTGGCGCAGCCTGCGGGCGACTTCTTCGGTCGACAGATCCGTGCCCGGCCAATACAGCAGGTCGCCGGCGCCCAAGGCCAGACCACTGCGGTGCGCGAGCAGGTCACGGATGCGCATCTCGCGGGTGATGTACGGGTCCGACATGCGGAACCACGGCAGGTGGTCGACCACCCGGTCGCGCATGTCCAGCTTGCCTTCGTCGGCCAGCATCGACAGCGAGGCAGAGGTGAACGCCTTGGTATTGGAGGCGATCGCGAACAGGGTGTGTTCGTCCACCGGCGCTTCTGTCTCGAGGTCCCGGACTCCGTAGCCGCGCTGAAGCACCACCTCGCCATCCCGGATGATCGCCACCGCGACACCGGGCACGTCGAACGCTTCACGGACCCGCTCGACGTGCGCGTCGAACTGCGCCAGCGCTGGCGGCGGAGACGCTGCGACCCGTGCCGCCCCGACGCCGGGCGCCAGCAGGCCCAGTAGCAGCACCACTACCGCATACCCGGCCTTCCCCCTGCCCCTCGTCCCGATGGAATCACGCATGCCTGCTCCCGAGTGCACTTCGCCAGCGGGGGACCATACCCCAGCACCGGCAGGTCAGGCGCCTGCGCCTGCATAATGGAGCGCCGCCACCCGCACAGGCCATGTTCGAGAACCCCGAGACTCTGCCAGGCATCGCCATCATCGGCGGCGGTCCGGCCGGCCTGATGGCTGCCGAGGTGGCGCGCAACGCGGGGGTTGAAGTCGACCTGTTCGAAGCCAAGGGATCGGTCGGCCGCAAGTTCCTGATCGCTGGCAAGGGCGGGCTCAACCTGACCCACGGCGAGCCGCGTCCGGCCTTCGACTCACGGTACCGGGAGCGCGCCACGGACGTGGGTGCGTGGCTCGACGGGTTCGATGCGGAAGCACTGCGCGAGTGGGCGCGTGGCCTCGGCGTGGATAGCTATGTCGGCAGCTCCGGCCGCGTCTTCCCGATGGACCGCAAGGCCGCCCCCCTGCTGCGTGGCTGGGTCCGCCGGTTGCGCCATCAGGGCGTCCGGTTCCACGTCGACCACCGGTGCACCGGCTGGGACGGTGACGGGTGCTTCACGTTCGAAACGCCTGCCGGTGAGCGGCGGCTCCGGGCACGGGCGACCGTGCTGGCGATGGGCGGCGCCAGCTGGCCGCAGCTGGGTTCCGACGGCGCCTGGCAGGAATGGCTGGCCGGGCATGGCGTGGATCTCGCGCCGTTGGTCCCGGCGAACTGCGGCTTCGACATCGGGTGGAGCGGTCACTTTCGTGAGCGGCATGCGGGCGCACCGCTGAAGCCGGTGGTCGCGCACTGGCTGGAGGACGGACGCGAACGTTCGCGGCAGGGCGAGTGCGTTGTCACCGAAACCGGAATCGAGGGGAGCCTGGTCTACGCCCTCTCCGCAACGTTGCGGGCGTCCATCGAACGTGATGGCGAGGCGCGGCTATGGCTCGACCTTGCCCCCGGACGAACCCGGGAGCGCCTGGAGACGGACCTCGCCCGCCCCCGCGCCGGTCGTAGCGCGACCGACCACCTGCGCCGGCAGACCGGAGTGACCGGCGTAAAGGCCGCCCTGCTCCACGAGGTGCTGGGCAGGGACGGCATGGCGGACGATGCCGCACTGGCCAGCGCAATCAAGCGCCTGCCACTCCGCCTGCAACGACCACGGCCCGTTGCCGAAGCCATCAGCAGCGCCGGCGGCATCAGGATCAAAGCAACGGATGAGCGCCTGATGCTGACGGCGGCACCGGGCGTCTTCTGCGCCGGCGAGATGCTCGATTGGGAAGCGCCTACCGGTGGCTACCTGCTGACCGCCTGCTTCGCAAGCGGACGGCGCGCCGGACTCGGCGCGGTCGACTGGATCCGCCATAAACGCGGCCGCCCCGCCTACCCCGTGTAGGAGCGGCTTCAGCCGCGATCGGGGCGCCGCCCGCCTGCGCCGGTTCCAGATCGCGGCTGAAGCCGCTCCTACAGGCGTTTGGGGTCCCGCGGGTGGGGGAATAGCGCAGGGGTAGAGGGTTATCGAGTCGCGACTGACATCGCTCCTACACGACGGCAGGGGCCGATGCAGGGTCTGCGCCGGCGTCAGCGGGGTGGGCTGCTTCCGGCGAGGTCATCGAGGATGGGGCAGTCCGGTCGTCCGTCCCCCTGGCACCGCCGGGCGAGTTGCTCCAGCGTGCGTTGCATGGCTTGCATGTCCTCGATCTTCCTGCCCAGTTCTTCCGCGTGCGCGAGCGCCATGCGCTTGACCTCGGCGCTGCTGCGCTCGCGGTCGTCCCAGAGCTCCAGCAACGTTTCGATCTGCTTGATCGGGAACCCCAGCGACCGGGCGCGCTTGATGAAGCGGAGCCGGTGCAGGTCGGTCTCGGAGTAGATGCGGTAGCCGGCAAAGGTCCGCGCGGCCTGTGGCAGCAGGCCGATCGATTCGTAGTGGCGGATCATCTTCGCCGACACGCCGCTCAGCCGCGCGGCCTCGCCGATGTTGTGCATGCCGTCGGCGCGTGCCTGCGCGAGTTCGGGTCGAACCGTCCTTGCCTGCATGTCACCTCCCTCCGGATGAGCGCGGCTTCCAGCGCCGCAGCAACAGCGTGTTGGACACCACGCTCACGCTCGACAGCGCCATCGCGGCCCCCGCTACCACGGGGCTGAGCAGGCCCGCGGCGGCCAATGGGATCCCAATGGCGTTGTACACGAATGCCCAGAACAGGTTCTGCCGGATCTTGCGGGTGGTGCGGCGCGAGATGTCGATCGCATCGGCCACCAGCCGCGGATCAGGGCGCATCAGCGTGATGCCGGCGGCATTCATCGCCACGTCGCTGCCGCTGCCCATGGCGATGCCGACATCGGCTGCACTCAGCGCGGGGGCGTCGTTGATGCCATCGCCGACCATCGCCACCGGGCCGTCGCCTCCCAGCGCGCCAACCGCATCGGCCTTGTCCCCGGGCAACACCTCAGCCCGCACATCGTCGATGCCGATCGCCGTGCCCACTGCGTTGGCCGCGCCCGCGTTGTCCCCGCTGATCATGACCGTACGGATCCCGCGCGCGTGCAGCGCGGCAATCGCCTCGGCGGCCGCGGCGCGGGGGGCGTCGCTGAAGGCGAGCAGCCCCAGGAGACGGCCACCGCCGGACACGCGCTCGGAGAGCCAGGATACGCTGTGTCCGGCCGCCGCCAGTTCGTCCGCCCGCTGCTGGAACCCGCGAAGGTCCACCCCTTCCTCCTGCATCAGCCGCGTGCTTCCCAACCGCAGCTCGCGGCCTTCGATGCGACCGGCCAGGCCACGGCCGGCCAACGCTTCCACGCCTTCTGCGGATGGCACGGCAATGTCGGCGGACGCCGCGGCTTCCAGCACTGCGAGTGCCAACGGGTGTTCGCTGCCGGACTGTAGCCCGGCCGCGAGTCGCAGCAGCGCCGGCTCGTCCCCGTCCGCCGCCTGGTGCACGGCCAGGGTCGGACGACCTTCGGTCAAAGTGCCTGTCTTGTCGAAGGCCACCACACGCACCGATCGGGCCACCTCCAGCACCTCCGCATCCCTGATCAGGATGCCGGCGCGGGCGGCGATGCCGGTGCCGGCCATGATTGCCGTTGGCGTCGCGAGGCCGAGTGCGCACGGGCACGCGATGACCAGCACCGCCACCGCGTTGAGGATCGCCGCGTCCCAGTCCCCGCCGACCAACCCCCAGCCCAGGACAGTGGCAACGGCGATGACCAGCACCACGGGCACGAAGACGGCACTGACGCGATCGACGATCCGCTGGATGGGTGCCTTCTTTGCCTGGGCATCCTCGACCAGCCGGATGATCCTGGCCAGCGCGGTCTCGGAACCGACCGCCAGGGTCCGCAGCCGCATGCGCCCTTCGGCGTTCAATGCGCCCCCGGTGACACGGTCCCCCGGCTCCTTGGCCACGGGCAGGGACTCGCCGGTGATCAGCGACTCGTCGGCATGGCTACGACCTTCAATCACTTCGGCATCGACCGGGATCCTCTCACCCGGACGAACCATGACCTCGTCGCCCACCCTGACCTGGTCCAGCGGAAGTTCCTGTTCGACGCCGTCGCGCAGCACCCGCGCGGTGTCGGGACGCAAGGCCTGCAGCGCTCGGATGGCTTCCGTGGTCTGTCGCTTCGCACGCGCCTCCAGCCACTTGCCCAGCAGCACCAGGGTGATGACCACCGCCGATGCCTCGAAATAGAGGTGGCTGCCGCCGTGCACGGCGCCCTCCGCGAACAGGTTGAACACGCTCAAGCCGTAACCCGCGCTGGTCCCGAGCGCGACCAGCAGGTCCATGTTGCCGGTGCGCGCCTTCAACGCAGCCCAGCCGGCACGATAGAAGCGGGCACCGAGCCAGAACTGCACGGGAGTGGCCAGTGCCCACTGCAGCCATCCCGGGAGCATCCAGTCCAGTCCCAGCGGCAGGCCCAGCATCGGCAAGACCAGCGGCGCCGACAGCAGCGCCGCCAACACCAGGTGCCGCAGCTCCTGCGATCCCGGCTGGGAAAAGCGGACGCGGGGGTCGCCCTCCCGCATTTCCCCTGCAGCACCAGCGGACGGCGCCGTGACCGTCGCCGCATAACCCGCATCGGCAACGGCCGCCGCCAGTCGCGATGGATCCGGCTCGCCCAGCACCTGTACGCGCGCACGCTCGGTTGCCAGGTTGACCGTCGCTTCCACCACGCCCGGCACCGCGCGCAACGCCTTCTCGATACGTCCCACGCAGGAGGCACAGCTCATGCCCTTCAGCTCAAGGTCGACCGAGCTGGTGGCGGGCCGGTAGCCGGCCGCCGTCACTGCGTCGGTGAGGGTGCCGGCGGTCACCTCCCCTGATGCATGCACTTCCACCTGCTCGGTAGCCAGGTTGACCTCTGCCGTGGACACGCCCGGCACTGCCAGCAGCGCCTTCTCGACCCGGCCGGCGCAGGAGGCGCACGTCATCCCGCCGACGCCGAAGCGGAATCCCGGGGATTGCAGGTTGGCGGTCTGTGCGCTCGTCATGGTGGCTCCAGGACAGGATGTTGGGACGATCGTCCCGATTACCACCATGGGAAGGTCAAGCGGCGGCAGGAGCTCCGTCCGCCGGGGCAGTGCCGGTGCGCAGCGGTTCCAGCGCCGGCGACAGGGCCACGCGCTCGTCGAACACGAAGCAGTCGCCGCTGTATCCCGCCCCGCCCACATGCTCGAAGTAGCCCAGGATGCCGCCGTCCAGCTGCACCAGGTTGTCCATGCCGTCCGCCCGCAGCCACAAGGCCGCCTTCTCGCACCGTATGCCGCCGGTGCAGAAGCTCACCACCGTCGCGTCGGCAAGCATCTCGCGGTGGGGCGCCAGCGCTTCGGGGAGCTCGGTGAAATTGTCGATCGGCAGCGTCAGCGCGCCTTCGAAGGTGCCGTAGGCCACTTCCTCCCGATTGCGGGTGTCGAGCAGGACCAGCCGCCGGCCGTCGTCGTCGCGGCCACGCTGGATCCAGCGCTGCAGGTCTCCTGGCGCCACCGCCGGCGCCCGTCCCTCCAGCGGCGACGCGCCATCGCGCCGGAAACTGATGATCTCCGGCTTCACCTTCACTTTCAGGCGGCCGAACGGCTGCGACGTGCTGCGGCTGTACTTGACCACGATGTCGGCGAAGCGCTCGTCCTGGCGCAGCTCCGCGACGAACGAGACCACGCCCGGCTCGGGCCCGGCCAGGAACATGTTCAGTCCCTCCCCCGCGACCAGGATCGTCCCCCTCAGGTCGGCGGCTTCGGCGCGCACGCGCAGGCGGGCCGCCAGCATCGCGGGGTCGGCGACGGGCGTGAAGTGGTAAGCGGCGAGGTTCAGGATCATCCGGGGATTTTATCCCGCCGCGGCCTTCTCGCGCCCTCCATGGAAAGGACGCTACGGTAGGGGCAATCGCGGCGCCGCCAGCCGGCACCGCCGCCCATTGCCCCCGGAGGATGATGAATGAAGGTCCAGCTCAACACCGACAAGAACGTGCAGGCAGACGAGTCGCTGGTGAACCACGCCCAGGAAGCGCTGGAGACCGCGCTTGGCCGCTTCGGCGACCAGATCCTCCGGGTCGAGGTGCATGTCAGCGACGTCAATGGCGGCAAGTCGGGTGACAACGACAAGCACTGCACCATGGAGGCGCGCGTGGAAAACCGTCCGCCGGTGGTCGCAAGCCATGATGCGGACACCGTCCGGGCCGCCGTGACGGGCGCCGCCAGGAAGCTGCAACGCGTCCTCGACTCTTCGTTCGGCAAGCTCGGGGCCTGATCGGGCACTCCAGATCCACCGGCGCGGCGCCATAGTCCCTAGACTGTGCGCCCGCCACCGTTCCCCAGCCCCATGCCAGACCCCACCCGGCTTTCCCGATGCGTCGCCGACCTGGCCCGCTGCTCACGCGCGCAGGCGGAACAACTGATCGAGGGCGGATGGGTCCGGGTGGATGGCCAGGTCGTGGAAACCCCGCAGACGATGGTCGATGCGGAAACTGTAGAGGTGGATGAGGCGGCTGATCCGCAGGCAACGGAGCCCGCCACGCTGTTGCTGCACAAGCCTGCCGGAGTCTCGATGGAAGAGGCCGGCGCACTCGCCGCTCCAGCAAACCGGCTCGACGGCGACCCGTCAGGCATCCGCCTCCTGCAACGCCATTTCGCGCACCTGCAGCCCTTGATGCCACTGGATCGGGATGCGAGTGGACTGGTCGTTTTCAGCCAGGATCCGCGAGTGGCGCGCCGCATCAAGGAGGATGGACCGCGCCTGGAGCAGGAATACCTGGTGGAAGTGAAGGGGGAAACCGGCCCCTACACCCTGTCCCGCCTCTCCCGCGGCATGGTCATCGATGGAAGGACGTTGCCGCCCTGCAAGGTCAGCTGGCAGAACGAGGTCCGCTTGCGGTTCGCGATCAAGGATGTCCATCCGGGGCAGCTGCCCCGGATGTGCGCGCAGGTTGGCTTCGAGGTCGTGGCGATCCGGCGGCTGCGGATCGGACGCGTCGGCCTGAACAAGCTGCCTGTCGGGCAATGGCGCTACCTCCCGGGCGACCAGCGGTTCTAATGCCGCTGGCCGCGGCCTTTCCTACTCGGCACCGGCTTCCATGCGCTCGCCTTCCGGTGTCACCAGGTACCAGTGGCCCCACTGGTCTTCGACCCCGTGGCCGGCCGTCCTGCCGGTGCCTGTATCCGCCGCATATCGATACAGCGGGTGGCCGTTGTAGGTGACCTGGCTGCTGCCATCCTCACGCTCGATCGTCCCCACCATTCCCGCCTGCAGCCGCTCGCTGCCGCTGGGCGCGACATCTCCCACCAGCAGTGGCGGCCAAGCATCCAGGCACGCATCGACGCAGCCACTGCCGTCGCTGTCATCCTCGAGGGTATAGAGCGAGCTGCCCGCACTGTCGGTGAGGTAGGCGCCGGACTGGCCTTCCGTCGAAACATCGAGGCGGCCGTCGGTTGCTTCCGCACCCGCGGCCGGCAGCCGGCCATCGATGGCGGGCTCGGCCGGCGCCGCACCGGCGAGGGTGCCACCCACGTCCCCCACTTCTTCCCCGCGGGTGTCGCCAATCTGGTCTTCGGCGTCCGCGGGACGGTTGTCGTTGCAGCCAGCCAGGCCCAGCGCGAGCAGCGCGGTGGCGATGGCGGTCATTGGTGTCTTCATGCATCTACTCCCTTGCCGTATACGGAAGGACACCACCAATAGGCCAAGCCATGTCAACGTGGAGTCGGCATGTGCCCGTAGGGGCCGGCTAGTTCCGCAGCAGGATCGCAGGCAGGGCCACAAGCAGCAGCAGGGCGACAATGGCTGCCGCTGTGAGCAGCACCCGGAGCGGATCGCCCCGTACGACATCCATGAAACGCTCGTCCCTGCCCTCCCGCACGGCGGCTTCGTGCTCCGCCCTGGCGCGTCGCTGCCGCTCGCGCTGGTAGTCCGCCATCAGCGCCTTGGCCTTGGCCATGTCGGCCTCGTCGGTTACCCAGATTCCGCCGTGCGAGATGCCCCACCGGCTGGGCGCGGTCTCGTAGAACCCGATGCCCGCCGCGTCCAGCATCTCCCGGACCTCGCGGCTCTCGTCCTCGGGCACCATGCGCAGGTTGAGGAGCAGGCGGCCCACGTCAGTCCCCGCCCAGGACGTCCAGCGGATCGGCGGACTTGCGAGCTTCCTCTGCCTTCTTCCCCGGCCGCTGCGCCTTGTAGGCGGACAGCACCTGGTCGGCATATTCCACGAGCGCGGCTTCCGGCAGGACATCGAGACCGAAGACGGCGGTGAGGTGGTCGACGATGCTGCGGGCCTGCGCCAGGTGGGCGGACGCGGCCGCGGGCTCGCCCCGGCCGAGCCTGCTTGCGGCCCGTTCGGCCAGAACGAGCGAGTTGTGGATGAACAGCTCGTGCGCTTCAGCATCGGCCGGGTCCCTCGCCAACACTTCCTGCGCGGCGGAGAGCGCGCGTACCGGCTGTCCCGACGTCGTGCGCACGCGGGCAGTCTCCAGCCATGGTTCCTTGCGGGCGGGCGCCCGGGCGGCCGCACGCTCGAACGCCTGCAGCGCGCGCGCCGGCTGTCCCTGCTCCAGTGCCGCTGCGCCATCGGCCATGTGGTCGTCGTAACCCGGAGGGCCCTCACCCCCGCCTGCCATCGTGGCGCATCCGCCGACCAGCGCCAGGGTGCCCACGCACAGGGCCAAAGCAGCCATGGTCTTGAGTCTCGCCAGTTGCATCAGGTGCCTCCGAAGGCCACGGGCCGCATATGCGGCCACTGGACCGGTAATGGTATCCGCTCCGGAGGCTGGTTCACGGATCCCTGTGTTGCGCAACCGGGAGTCCCCACCCGTGCCTGATGGACATGTAGCGCAGTCCGAAGCAGATGAGGGCACCGGCTACGGCGACCGCCGCCTCCGGCAACGCCAGCCAGTGCCCGGCCACCACCACTGCCGCACCCGCCATCGCGGCCACGGCGTAGAGATCCGCCTGCAAGACTACCGGCGTGCGCGCCACCAGCATGTCGCGGGCGATGCCCCCGCCGATGCCGGTCAACATTCCCAGCAGGGTCGCCGACACCGGCCCCAGGCCGAACTCCAGGGCCTTGGTCGCGCCGGAAACGGCAAACAGCGCCAGTCCCATTGCATCGAACAACTGCACCGGGTTGCGCAGTCGCTCGATATCCGCATACCGGTGGAAGGTGACCAGCCCGGCGACGCAGGCGACGGCGAGGTAGTGCCAGTTGACCAGGGCCACCGGCGGCGTGGCGCCGATCAACACGTCACGCGCGATGCCGCCGGACGTCGCGGCCGCGAACGACAGCACCAGCACGCCGAACAGGTCCAGCCGGTTGCGCACGCCGACGGTCGCGCCACTGATCGCGAACACGAAGGTGCCGAGCAAATCGAGAACAAGCAGGAACAGGTCCATGGTCCGGGCGGCCGCCACTGATCAGGGCCCGGAAGAATGACACGGAGCGGCGCCGCGGTTGCCATCCGCGCCCGTTTTCCCTAGCCTGCCCGGCGAAACATCTATCGCGCCGTGGTTCTGCCGGTGCACCTCCCCACTCCCATCTACCTTGCGAGGTTCCCCATGGAAATCGCCGATCGCCGTGTTGCCACGGTGCACTACACCCTGACCAATGACGCCGGCGAAGTCATCGACAAGTCGCCCGCCGACGCACCACTGAGCTACCTCCATGGAGCCGGCAACATCGTGCCGGGCCTGGAGAAGGCGCTGGAAGGCAAGAGCGCGGGCGACAAGCTGCAGGCCGACGTCCCCCCGGAAGAAGGCTACGGCCCCCGCCACGACGGGCTGGTCCAGGTGGTGCCGCGCGCGGCGTTCCAGGGCGTCGACAAGGTCGAGGCCGGCATGCAGTTCGAGGCCACCACGGCGCACGGGCCGCTTCTGGTCACCGTCACCGAGGTCGGGGAAGAGCAGGTCACGGTGGATGGCAACCATCCCCTGGCCGGCCAGACGCTGCACTTTGCGGTGGAAGTCACCGACGTGCGCGAAGCCTCCAGCGAGGAGCAGGAGCAGGGCCGGGTCGGCTGACGGCAGGCACTCCCCAGGAAGCACCGCTTCCAGACGGAACCCGCGCATTGCGCGGGTTCTTTTTTGGGCGCGTGTTTGGGCACGTGCGCGAGCGACCTGCCTGATTACCCGCCGGCCGCCTCGCCGCCAGCTGCACCGCCACGGCCGGCCCGTTCCTTCCAGCGCCGCAGATCCTGTTCGTACGCCTCCAGCTCTTCCGCGTAGATGTCTTGCACGCAAGGGTCGCATCCACCGTCGCAACAGTCGCCGGGCAGTGGCTTCTCCGGCGGCGATGGCTTCGGCGGGTCGGTGGTGGCGGGTCCTCCCGTGGGGGATCGGGGTGCGCCCATGTATCTCTCTCCGGGGCCAGCCGCCAGGCCACGACGGCGATTTCACACGTCGCTGCCGGTACACGGCCTAACGTTCGATTGCGCCCGGGCCACGGCTGCAGAGGCCCGGTTCTGCCGACCATGATAACGGCGGCCCGTGCGATCCGGCCGTCAAGACGTCCGCCCTCCAGGAGGCCGCATGCGCCCGCACCACGCCCTCACCCGTGTCCTGACCGCCCTGTTCGCATTGTTCGTGCTGGCCGCTTGCGCCACCGGCCCGCGGGTCAGCACCGACGCCGACCCGCGGACCGACTTCAGCCGCTTCCAGACCTACGCCTTCTACGACCCCATCGCAATGGAGCAGTCGGGCTATACCAGCTACCTCACCGAACAGATCCGCGGCAGCGTACGGCGGGAAATGGACCGCCGGGGCTACGTGTTCGATGACACCGATCCCGACCTCCGCGTCAACTTCCAGGGCGTGATCCGGGAGAAGACGAACGTCTACAGCATCCCGCGCAGTGACGTGCACTACTTCTACAGCTATCGGGCGAGGAGCTACGTTGGGGTACCCGTCTGGTACGACGACACCGAGGTGAACCAGTACACCGAAGGGACCCTGACCATCGATCTGGTCGATGCAGACCGCAACCACCTGGTGTGGACCGGATCGGCCATCGGGCGGGTGGTGCAGCGCAGCCCGGCCGAGCGGGCAGCCGAAGCGGATCGCGCGGTCACCGCCATATTCGAAGCCTTTCCCTTCCAGGCCGGCACCGCGCCGCCGGTCAGATGACCTGGGCCATCACCGATATGTAGTGGCAGACGCTACCGGCCACCACGAACAGGTGCCATATGGCGTGGGAGTACCGGATCGAGGGGCGGTGGTAGAAGATCGTGCCCAGGGTGTAACAGGCGCCGCCGGCGAACAGCCATGACAGCGTCCATGTGTCGAGCGCGGCCCACAGCGGCTTGACCGCCACCAGCACCAGCCAGCCCATGGCCAGGTAGATGAGCGTCGACAGCCGTTTGAAGCGACCGGTGTAGAACAGCTTGAACACCACCCCGGCCAGCGCAAGCGCCCATATCGCGGCGAACAGGCTCCATCCCCACGCGCCGCGCAGGCCGACAAGGGTGAAGGGTGTGTACGTGCCCGCGATCAACAGGTAGATCGCGCAATGGTCGAAGACCTTCAACCTGCCCTTCGCCACCGGCTCGCTGATGGCGTGGTACAGCGTCGACGCCAGGTACAGCAGCAACAGGCAGACCCCGAATACGATCGCCCCTGCCACCTGCCAGCCATCGCCGTGGATGGCGGCCAATGTCACCAGCACTGCTCCGCCCGCAAGCGCGGCGGCCGCTCCCAGCCCGTGGGTCAACGCATTGGCGAGTTCTTCGGCCGGGTCGGCGACCTCTGTTCCCGCATTTTCAGTACGCCTGCGCATGGGCCGATGGTAGCGGCTTTTCGCGGCGGCGCGATGGCTAAGCCTTCCGGAGGAAGCAGGTCTTCAGCACCAGCCCTTTGATCTTCTCGGAGTGCCCTTCAATGTGTTCCTCGTCGCCCTCCACCAACCGGATGTTGCGGATGACGGTGCCCTGTTTCAGCGGTATCGAGGAGCCCTTGACCTTGAGGTCCTTGATGACAACCACCGTGTCACCGTTGGCCAGCACGTTGCCGTGGGTGTCGCGGACGCAAAGCGCATCGCCGGCTTCCCCTTCCACCCATTCGTGGCCGCAGTCGGCGCAGACAAGGGTGGCTCCATCGGGGTAGGTGTTCGCCATGCCGCACTGGGGGCATGCAGGTGTGTCGGCCATCAGGGTCCGCTCGTGAAGACAGCCATCGATTATACGGCGCCCGCCCCATGTTCCCGGGCGCCGCCAGATGTCGAAGCGAGCTGAATGCGGCCGCCATGCAAACCCTTTGAACACAACGCTTTACGGCGCTGTCACGCATGTATCGGCACTATCTTCGGCAAGCGGTTCATCGACAGATGCACCGCGCACAAGTAAACGCGTCGCCTCCGAATCACGGACGGGCCAGGGCGACGCTCCTGAAGACGATGTCACGCCGGTCGCCACAGGCCGCCAGATTCGACCGACAGGCATCGTGGGGCGGGACTCCCGCCGCTGGAACAACAGGACCGTGATCCGTGTGCTTGGCGGCCGCCACCAACATGGAGAAGCAACCCATGATCACACCCCCACAGAACCAGAACGGCCAGGCCGGTACCCAGCAGGGCTCGGCCTCCGGCGCGCGAGCCGGCACCACGGGCAACGGTAATGACGAGCAGCGCCTGAAGGATTCGGCCAAGCACTTGGGCGAACAGGCCCGGGACGAGGGCAAGCAGCGCGTCGAAGAGGCCCGCGGTACGGCCGCCGGCAAGGTCGACACGCTGGCCGACAGCGTCAAGGCAGCTGCATCGCAGCTGTCCGAAAACGATATCGGCCACCTTTCGGAGTACGTGTCCGACCTGGCCGAAAACATGAGCCGCCTGTCGACCTCGCTGCGGGAAAAGAGCGGCGACGAGATGCTGCGTGACGTCACCCGTCTGGCACGCGAGAACCCGGCGCTCTTCATCACCGGAAGCCTCGCGATCGGCTTCGGCCTCTCGCGTTTCGCACGCGCTTCGGGAAGGCATGACCATTCCAGCGACAGCGAGACCGGCCGCGACACGGCCCGCACCTCCGGCTCCTACGACGCCGGAACCACCTACGGCACGACGGGCACCACCACGGGATCCGGAAGTGACCTGGCGGGCACCACGGGTGTCACCGGCACCACTGCTTCCACTGATAGCAGCTACACCACACGAGGAGGGACCCACTGATGAGCGCCCAACCCAACTTCGAAAACCGACCGGACCCGGCGGCCACCCGCGTTGACGCGACCGAGGACGCCTCCGTCGGCGGACTGCTGAAGCAACTCGCGCGGGAAATCCCCGCGATGCTGACCAACGAAGTCGCTCTGGCCAAGAGCGAGGCCCGCGAAAGCCTCCGCCAAGGCAAGGAAGCAGCCGGTGCCGTCCTCAGCGGAGGCGCGGTCGCCATGGCCGGTTTCATCATCCTGTTGCTGGCAGCCGTATACGCCCTCAGCAACGTGGTGGCGCCCTGGCTGGCTGCGCTGATCGTCGGTGGCGTGGTGACTTTCGCCGGCTTCGCCATGGTGCAGGCAGGCAAGAAGAAGTTCACCGAAGAGTCCATGCGCCCACAACACACCATCAATTCCTTGCACAAGGACAAAGACGCCATTCGCGGGAGGACGCCATGAACACTTCGGACACCGTTCGCATTCAGTCCCAGAAGGACCCGGCACAGCTCGAGCGTGAGATCGACCAGCAGCGCAACCACATCGGTGAGCTGATCGGCGCGCTCGAGAACAAGATGTCGCCCGGTCAGATCTTCGACATGGTCATCAGCCGCGGCAAGGGTGGCGGGCACGAGTTCACCAGTAACCTCGCCCGCACCGTCAAGCAGAACCCGATGCCCACCCTGCTGACCGCCGCGGGCCTCGCATGGCTGATGGCCGGCCAGCGCCACGGCGATTCGACCAGCCACGCCACCGCTTACTCCAGCGATACCCACCCGGACAAGCCGGGTATTGGGGAGCGCGTGGGGCAGGCCCGCCACAACGCTGGCGAGAAAATCGGCGCCGCGCGTGAGCGCATCGGCGACTCGGCCCACCATGCGGTGGACTCGGTCAAGGACCGGGCACGCCGTGCCAACGAGGGCGTCCACAACATGATGGACGAGAATCCGCTGGCCTTGGGTGCCATGGGCATCGCGGTGGGCGCGCTGCTCGGCGCCATGCTGCCGGCGACCCGCAAGGAAGACGAGTTGATGGGCCCCACCCGCGACAGGTTCATGGACAAGGGGCGCGACAAGCTGGAAGAAGGCTACCGGAAAGCTTCCGAGGCGGGCCATGACATTTCCTCTGGCGGCAGCGATACCGGCACTGGCCGCTCCCCTGGCAGTTCCGCGACGGGAGCCACGGCAACCGGCACCCGAACCTCGGCATCGTCGGGTACGGCGGGCAACGGCGGCGTTACACGCCCTTCGGCAGGAACCGGCTCCCTCTGAGCCGGCTCCGGCTGCCCCGCAGTCCTAAAAGCTGAACCGGATGAAGGCGGGCGCGGGTCATCCGCGTCCGCCTTCCTGCATTCGCGTAGGATGCGGTGACATCCCGTTCCCGCGCGCGGCGCATCCCCGCCGATATCGCGCTCCTCCGCTGCCTGCGATGCAGGCCAGCCCACGGGACCTCCCATGCCGGGCTACACCACCATCCAGCAGTTGATCCGCATCGGCGGCATCGACTATCGCATCCGCGCGCTCAGCGACCTGCAGCAGTTCTCGGACCCCGACGGGCACGCCGCACGGCTGGGGATCTCTTCTGCCCAATGGTGCCTGTTCGGGCAGTTGTGGCCTGCCGGGCAACTGTTGGCCGAAGCAATGAGCAGCTTCGACATCGGTGGCAAGCGCATCCTGGAAATCGGCTGCGGCCTCGGACTGGCGAGCCTGGTATTGAAACGCCGCGGCGCCGACGTCGTCGCGAGCGACATCCATCCGAATGCCGAGCCATTCCTGGCATACAACGCTGCCCTGAACGGGTTGCCGGCCGTCCCGTACCGCCAGTTGCAGTGGGATGTCCCGCTGCCCGCGCTGGGACGCTTCGACGTGATCATCGGCAGCGACATCCTCTACGAGCGCGGGCATGCGCTCCTCCTGGCGTCCCTGATGGATCGCCACCTGAACCCCACCGCGGAGATCGTGGTGAGCGACCCGGGCCGCGGAAACAGCAACCCGTTCACGCGCGAACTGGCCAGGATGGGATTCCAGGCAAGCGAGGTCCGCGCCGCCATGGGCCCGAGCGACCTGGCCCCGTTCCGCGGACGCCTGCTGCACTACTCGCGTCCCGCCGCAACGGCGGCGGCATGAGCGTCTCCGCGAGTCCGCAAGTGCTCGACGACGAAGCCATCGATCCTGCCGTGTCCTGCAGCAGTTGCGACGCGGTGTGCTGCCGGCTCACTGTCGTCGTCATGCCCGACGACCCCGTGCCCCGACACCTGGTATGGCGTGACCACCGCGGTCTGGACGTCATGGCGCGCGACGAAGATGGATGGTGTGTCGCGGTCGACCAGACGCGGATGTGTTGCAGCATCTACGAGCTGCGGCCAAAAACCTGCCGCAAGTTCGTGATGGGCAGTGCCTACTGCCGCAGCGAGCGCAGTGCCTACGGCCATGCCGATCCGCGTGAAGCGGCCATCCCGATCACGCTGCTGCCACCCGCTACGGGTGGGCTCGGCGCCTGACCCGCTACAACGGGTCCGGCACTGCGTCCGGAGGCGGTGCCGCCGCCGCGGTGAAGAGCACGTCGGTGGAGGAATTGAGCGCCGTCTCCGCCGAGTCCTGCACCACGCCGACGATGAATCCGATCGCCACCACCTGCATCGCGATGTCCGTGGAAATTCCGAACAGCCCGCTCGCCAGCGGCACCAGCAACAGCGACCCGCCCGGCACGCCCGAGGCGCCGCAAGCCGCTACCGCCGCGACCACGCTCAGCAGCAACGCCGTCGGGAGGTCTACTGCGATTCCCAGCGTATGCACCGCAGCCAGCGTCAGCACGGTGATGGTGATCGCCGCGCCCGCCATGTTGATCGTCGCCCCGATCGGGATCGAGACCGAATAGGTCTCCTCATGCAGTCCAAGCCGGCGGCTCAGCTCCATGTTGACCGGGATGTTGGCGGCGGAGCTGCGGGTAAAGAACGCGGTGATCCCGCTCTCGCGCAGGCAGGTGAACACCAGCGGGTACGGGTTGCGGCGGGTCTTGGCGAATACGATCAGCGGATTCGCCACCAGGGCCATGAACAGCATGCAGCCGACCAGGACCGCCAGCAGGCGCAGGTAGTCGGCCAGGGCGGACAGTCCCGTCTCGGCCAGGGTGGCCGCCACCAGTCCGAAGATGCCCAGCGGTGCCAACCGGATCACCGCCCGCACCAACCGGGTGATGGCGGCGGACAGGTCCCCCACCACCTGCCGCGTTGCGTCGGATGCATGCCGGAACGCCAATCCCAGCCCGATCGCCCAGGCGAGGATGCCGATGAAGTTGCCGGTCACCAGTGCGTTCACCGGATTGTCGACCACCTGCAACAGCAGGGTCCGCAACACTTCGCCAATGCCTTCCGGCGGTGCGAGCTCGGTGTCGGCGGGGACCGCGAGCGCCAGGCTGGTCGGGAACAGGAAACTCGCGAACACCGCGACCAGCGCGGCCGCCAGGGTGCCGAACAGGTACAGCACCAGGATCGGCCGGATGTGCGTGCGTTGCCCCCGCGCGTGGTTGGCGATCGAGGCGGTGACCAGCACCAGGACCAGCACCGGGGCGACCGCCTTGAGCGCGGAAACGAACACCGACCCCAGCAGCCCGGCGGAAGCCGCGCCGGCGGGCCAGGCCAGCGCCAGCACCACGCCCGCCACCAGGCCGACGACGATCTGGCTGACAAGGCTGGTACGCATGATCAGCGCAAAGAAGCGTTGCAGGAATCCGGGCATCGGCATGCGGTCCAATCGGTTGGGCAGCGGGCATTGTGGCCGACAGCGGCCCCGGATGCGCAAATGACATGGGTCATTGAACGCGCGGGCACCGCCGCACACCATGTCCACAACTTCAACGGGAGCCGTCGCATGCACGGTGAGTACAAGGAACCGGGTGGAAAACTCGTGGTCGTCGACCTGACCGTGGAGGAGGGCCGGCTGCGCCGCGTGCAGGTCAGTGGGGATTTCTTCCTCGAACCCGACTCATCGCTGGATGCCATCAACCGGGCGCTGGAGGGACTTCCCGCCGACAGCAGCGAAGACCAACTCGCAACGGCGGTGGCCGAAGGCCTGGATCCCGCTGCCCACCTCTACGGCATCTCTGCGCGCGGAGTCGCGGTGGCCGTCCGCCGCGCCCTGGCCGTCGAGGGCACGGAGGACCGCGCATGAGCCGCACCCGCTGGCGCGACCACGACTGGCAGCTGATCCACATGGAGCCGCAGTCCCCGGCCATGCACATGGCCCTGGACGAAGTCCTTGCCAACGAGGTATCCGCGGGCCGCCGCCGCCCCACCCTGCGCGTGTGGGAATGGGCTTCGCCGGCGGTAGTGATCGGGCGGTTCCAATCGCTGCGCAACGAAGTCGATGCCGAAGCCGCCCGCCGCCATGGCGTGGAAGTGGTCCGCCGGATCAGCGGCGGCGGCGCGATGTTCATCGAGCCCGGGAACACCATCACCTATTCGATCTGCGCCCCGCTGTCTCTGGTGGAGGACCTGTCCTTCCAGGAGTCCTACCGGCAGATGGACGAATGGGTGATCCGCGCCCTCGCCGACCTCGGTATCGAGGCCTGGTACCAGCCACTCAACGACATCACCTCCGCCGCCGGCAAGATCGCCGGCGCCGCCCAGGCCCGCAAGCCCCACGCGGTGCTGCACCACGTGACCATGGCCTACGACATCGATGCGACGAAGATGCTGGAGGTGCTGCGCATCGGCAGGGAGAAACTCTCCGACAAGGGCACCGCCAGCGCCGCCAAGCGGGTCGACCCGCTGCGCAGCCAGACCGGCCTGCCGCGCGAAGCGGTGATCAAACGGATGGTCGATACCTTCCGCCGCGACCACGGCCTGAGCGTCGACGCGCTCACGCCCGATGAGCTGGGGCAGGCGCTGCAGCTTGTCGAAAGCAAGTTCTCCACCGCCAGTTGGACCTCGGTGGTGCCCTGACCGACTGGACGCTGAATCCCGGCAGGGGCCTGCTCGCGGGACCCTTGATTTGACCGCGGCCTGCGCCTAGTTACCGCGTCAGTGGACCATGGGTCCCGAGACACATCCAGCGATACATCCCAGCGAGAACCAGGGAGACGAGCAATGAGCAACAACATGACCCGCCGCAACAACAACCAGTGGCCGCAGCAGGGCCTGCGGCAGGATCCGATCCGCCAGATCTTCGATCGGCTGTTCGACAACCAGCTGTTCCAGGAAGGCTCCACGGATGACTCCTCGGTGGTCACCAGCCAGTGGATCCCGCGCGTGGACATCAAGGAAGAGAACGACCGCTTCGTGCTGATGGCCGACCTGCCGGGCATCGACCCCGAACAGATCGAAGTCAGCATGGACAAGGGCATCCTCACCATCAAGGGCGAGCGCCAGAGCGAGAACCGCACCGAAACCGAGCGCTACTCGCGCATCGAGCGGGCGCACGGCACCTTCCACCGGCGCTTCGCGCTGCCCGACAGCGCCGACCCGGACGGCATCACCGCGGACGGCCGCAACGGTGTGCTGGAGATCACCATCCCCAAGCGCCCCGAGACGACGCCCCGCCGCATCCAGGTGGGTGGCGGCCAGCGCCAGGAGCACTGACCAAGCGGGCCGCCAAGAGACGGCTGCGCAGTACCCGACGCCGGAGCCTCGCGCTCCGGCGTTTCTTCGTGGGCGGCCGGGGCTTCAGGCCTGCGTGGCAGAATGCGCCATGCCCGGCCCGACCTTCTGACCATGCCCCGCACACCCCGCATCGGCCTCGCCCTTGGAGGCGGCTCCGCCCGCGGATGGGCCCACATCGGGGTGATCCGCGCCCTGTCGGACCTCGGGATCAGGCCCGACATCGTCGCCGGCACCTCCATCGGTGCGCTGGTCGGCGCCACACTGGCGGCCGGTGAACTCGACCGCCTGGAGGAGTGGGTACGCAAGCTGGCGCGCCGCGAGATCTTCGCGCTGATGGATTTCCAGCTCGGCGGCGGGATGCTCAAGGGCGAGCGGCTGATGTCGCTGTTCCGCGATTACTTCCACGACCGACCGATCGAAGCGCTCGACCTGGAATTCGGCGCGACCGCGACGGTGCTGCAGACCGGCGCGGAGGTCTGGCTCCGGCACGGCTCCACGCTCGATGCCGTGCGCGCCTCGATCGCCCTGCCCGCCCTGCTGGCCCCGGTGTGGCGCGACGACCAATTGCTGGTCGACGGTGGCCTGGTCAACCCCGTTCCCATTTCGCTGGCGCGGGCCATGGAGGCCGATATCGTGATCGCCGTCGACCTGGCCTCCGACATCCTGGGCCGCGCCCTGCGTGAACCGGTCCCGGAGCCGGAGCCCGTGCCGGATGCGACGAACGGCAGCGACTGGATGCAGCGCCTCAACCGGGGCCTGAGCGGCCTGCTGCCCGGCCAGGGCAGCGACACGCGCCGCGCGCCCTCGATGCTGGGGGTGGTCACTGCGAGCATCGACATCATGCAGGTCCGCATCACCCGCAGCCGGATGGCCGGGGACCCGCCCGACGTCAACATCACGCCGCGGCTGGGCCACGTGGGCGTGCTGGAATTCGATCGCGCGGCCGAAGCCATCGAGGCGGGCCGGCTGGCGGTACAGGCTTCGCTGCCTGCGCTCGACGCCGCCGGCCTGCTGTCGCACTGACCACGCGCCGGGGTCCGCTACTTCGCGTTCACGGTGAAGTGGGCCAAGCTCGCATGCCCGACCTCGTGGATAAGACGTGCCCACCCCTGCCGCCGACACCGCACCCGACCTGCTCGACTGCCTGATCATCGGTGGCGGGCCTGGAGGACTGACCGCAGCCACCTACCTGGCCCGATTCCGGCGGCGCACTGCCCTGATCGACGCCGGCGAAAGCCGTGCCCGATGGATTCCCGCCAGCCACAACTGCCCCGGCTTCCCATTCGGGGTCGCCGGCAACGAGCTGCTGGCGCGATTCCGCACCCATGCCGCGGAATACGGCGTGGAGCCGGTGGAGGCGCGGGTCGAGGGCCTGGAGCGGAACGGCCAGGCATTCATCGCGACTGCCGGAGGGCGGCAATGGCACGCGCGCAAGGTCATCCTGGCGACGGGTGCCAAGGACCGGTTGCCGGGATTCGAAGGCATCGAAGATGCGATCGCGCGCGGGGTCGTCCGGTTGTGCGCTGTCTGCGACGGCTACGAGGCCAGCGACGACGCCATCGCCGTATTCGCGCCTGCCGAACAGGCAATCTCGCACGCTGGGTTCCTGCGATCGTTCTCCAGCGACGTCACCGCCATCGACAGCAGCGGCAGCGATTGCAGTGATCCGGAGCTGCTCGCCATGGCCGAAGCAGCCGGCGTGACGCTGCGTTCGACGCCGACGCGCATGGTGCTGGAGGACGGCGCGTGCCGGGTCGAGTTCGCGGACGCGGAACCCGGCCGCTTCGATACGATCTATCCGGTGCTCGGCGCGGAAAACGGGTCCGGGCTGGCGGTCGCCCTGGGGGCACGGGTCGACGAGGAAGACGCGCTGGTCGTGGACGACCACCTGCAGACCAGCGTGCCGGGCCTGTACGCCATCGGCGATGTCGTCAGCGCCCTGAACCAGATCGCGGTCGCGGTGGGCCATGCGGCGATCGCTGCCACCGCGGTGCACCGGGCGCTGCCCGCCAATCCCCGCTGAGCGGTGCAACCGCGGCGGCGAGCCTCAGCCGCGCACCATCGTGACCGATCCCTGGGCGCAGACGGCGAGGCGTTCCCCCGCAGAGGGCTGCACCACCACTCCGCCGGTGAAGGCCGAGAACGCCGGCAGTACCGTCACCCCCGGCCTCAGCCAGAACGCAGGCAGGCGCCGGCGCAGGCCGGGCAGCGCCACCTGGGGGTGGAGGTGGCCGCACATTACGTGCAGCGATGCGTGGGCGGTGGGCTCGTGACGGAAAGCGAAGGGCGCCTCGTCCACTGCCGCCCCGAGCAGGTCGATCTCCATGCCGGAAGCCGCAAGGGCCCGGTCATGGTTGCCCACCAGCGAAGCGACCCGCAGCGAGGCGTGCGCCACCCGCCATCCCCGCCACGCGTGCTGCCATGCCGTCTCGTACACCGGTCCGTGCAGCAGGTCGCCGAGCACCCACAGCTCTTCGGCACGTGTCGCGGCGACCAGCCGCGCCAGGCGCTCGAGATCGTGGCTGGTCCCGCCACGGGGCAGCGCGATACCGGCACGCCGGAACACGTCGCCCTTGCCCAGGTGCAGGTCGGCCACCAGCAGGCGACGCCTGGTTGGCCAGTGGAGGGCACGATCGGCAAGCAGCTCCAACCGCTCGCCGGCCACCTCCACCATCAGGCGATCATCCACCATGGCGTTGCTCCAGTCGGACAGCGGCGCGCTGCACACGCGTCTTCCAGTCCTCCGTGCTCAGCTGCCCACGCATGCCTTCGGCCCAGAGCGGGAACGAAAGCGGAGTGAGCGTGCGCGGGCGATGCATGTCGATGTCGCGCTGGCCGATCCCCTCCAGTGCATCCCGCAGCCGCTGGACCTCCAGCTGGCCGGACAGTACTTCGCTGCGGGCAAGCGCAAGCAGCATGTGGTCCGGATCGTAGCGCTCGAGCACGTCGTACAGCAGCCCGCTCGAGGCCTGCACCTGTCGCATCGATCGCGGCGCGCGACCGGGCAGCGACGGCGGCAACAGCCCGGCGACACGCGCGATCTCGCGGAACTGCCGTCGCGCCAGCTCGCCGATGTTCATGCTGTCGAGCAGGTCCTCCAGCAGGTTCTCCTGCCCGAGGAATCCGCGCAGCTCGTCCTCGTCGAGTACGTCATCGACGTCGGGCAACAGCGCGAATCCGTAGTCATTGGCGGCCAAACCGAAGGTATTGGGTCGATGCCTGCCCCAGCGCATTGCCAACAACGCCGCCAGCCCCTCGTGCGCAGCCCGGCCGGCGAACGGGTACACGAACAGGTAGCGGCCATCTCGCGCCTTCACCGTCTCCACCAGCAAGCGTCCGGGTCTAGGCAAGGACGACAGGCGCTGCTGCAGGTCCAGCAGGCCGGCGATGCTCCGCAGCTCCGGTGTGTCCCGCGGGCCGGCGAGCACCGCCTCCACCCGATGCGCCAGCTCCGAGGACAGCGGCATCCTTCCACCCGCCCACTTGGGCACCTTGCCGCCACTGCCGCGCGCGAGGCGGACGTAGGCGGTCATGTCCTCCAGCCGTACAAGGCTCAGGCTCCGGCCGGCGAACTGGAAGATGTCGCCCGGGCGCAGGCGGGCAATGAAGCTCTCTTCCACCGACCCGAGCCGGCCGCCCTTGAGGTACTTGATCGATACCGACCCATCGCTGGTGATGGTGCCGATCGACAGGCGGTGGCGGAAGGCGACGCGGCGCTCCTCCACCCGGTACACGCCGTCTTCCCCCCGCACCACGCGCCGGTAGTCCGGGTAGTGCTCCAGAGCCCGGCCGCCCTGGACAATGAAGTCCAGCACGGCCTGCCAGCTTTCCGCATCCAGCGCAGCAAACGCATGGGTCGCGCGGACCTCCGCGAAGAGTTCGTCGGGTTTGAAACCCCCACCCAGGGCCAGGGTGACGCAGTGTTGCGCGAGCACATCCAGGCTGAGGCGCGGAGGTCGACGGGCTTCGATCTCGCCGGCCGCCACCGCCTCCCGTGCCGCTGCGTACTCGACCACCTCCAGTACGTGGGTCGGCACGCAGACCACCTCGCCGGATTCACCCGGTCGATGTTTGGCCCTGCCCGCCCGCTGCAGCAGGCGCGCTGCGCCTTTCGGGCTGCCGATCTGCAGCACCTGGTCCACCGCGGGGAAATCGACGCCGAGGTCGAGGCTGGAAGTGGCGACCACGCAGCGCAGGCTGCCGTCGCGCAAGCCGCTCTCCGCCAGCGCGCGCAACTTCGGGTCCAGTGACCCGTGGTGCAGCGCCAGGGTCGCCGGATCCTCACGCCAGACCGCCGACAGCGCCTGGTGCCACAACTCCGCATGGGCGCGGGTGTTGGTGAACAACAGGCTGGTGCGCACCTTGAACAGTTGCTCCACCACCCGTTGCAGCTGCGAAAGCCCGAGGTGGCCCGCCCACGGGAAGCGCGCCCCTGCAGGTGGCAGCAGCGTAGTCAGCTTCATCGGTCGTGGCCTGGCACCCGCCACCACCGGTGCCCCCGGCAGGTGCGGCAACAGCACGTCACGGGCTTCCGCCAGGTTCCCGAGGGTGGCCGAGAGCCCCCACAGCCGCATTCCCGGCGCAAGCGCCCGCAGCCTGGCCAGCGCCAACTGCAGCAGCACGCCGCGCTTGTTGCCCAGCAGCTCATGCCATTCGTCGACCACCACGCAACGCAGCCCCGCAAGGTGGCTGGCGGTATCGGGATAGGACAGGAGCAGCGACAGTGACTCGGGCGTCGTCACCAGCACGTCCAGCCGGCCACTGCGCGCCAACCGCTTGTCGCGCGCCGAGGCATCGCCGGTCCGCAGGCCCACCTGCCATTCCAGCCCAAGCCCCTCGATCGGCTCGCGCAGGGCGCGGACGGTGTCACTGGCCAGCGCGCGCAGGGGCGTGATCCACAGCACCTTGAGCACAGGCGCCGGGACCTTGCGGCGCTTCGCCGGACTTGCCGCGGGCGCACTCGGCCCCTGCCCTCCCGTAGCCAAGGCTTCCAGCAGCGCACCGCCGAACGCGGCCAGCGTCTTGCCGCTGCCGGTCGGGGTGTGCAGCAGGCCGGATTCGCCCGCAAGGTAGCGGCGCCACAACTCGCGCTGGAACGGCATCGGTTTCCAGCCGCGATCGAGGAACCAGTCGGTGAGCCGGCGCCGGGCCGACTGCAGCGCCCGCCGTGTCGGCACCGTCACCGCGCCAGCGCCTTCAACGTCTCGAGGTGGTCCGCCTCGCTGGCCGGCTTGTCATCGCGCCAGCGAAGGATCCGCGGGAAGCGGACCGCGATGCCGGACTTGTGTCGGCTCGAGCGGTTGACCGCCTCGAACGCCAGCTCGAACACGTGCACCGCCGGCACCGAGCGGACCGGGCCGAAGCGCTCCAGCGTATTCGCCCGGACCCACCGGTCGAGCCGCAGGATTTCCTTGTCATCGAGGCCCGAGTACGCCTTGGCGACCGGCACCAGCGCCTCGCCGTCCCACAATCCGAAGGTGTAGTCGGTATGCAGGTTGCTGCGCCGCCCGTGCCCGGACTGCGCATAGATCAGCACCGCGTCAATGGTCAGCGGGTCGATCTTCCATTTCCACCAGTCACCCCGACGGCGGCCCGCCTGGTACACCGAGGACCGACGCTTGAGCATGAGGCCTTCGACGGCACGTTCCCGCGCGCCTGCGCGCAGCGCGGCCGCGGCGTCCCAGTCCGGCACGGAGACCTCCGGCGACAACGCGATGCGTCGATCCCCGGTCGCCGCCAGCAGCTCGTGCAGCCGGCTGCGTCGCTGGGACAGCGGGTGTCCCCGGAGGTCATCGCCGTCGAGCTCCAGCAGGTCATAGGCAAGCACGCGCACCGGCGTCGCGGAGAGGGTCTTGGGCCCCGGCTTGCGGCGCTGGATGCGGGTCTGCAGCGCGGTGAACGGCATTGGCTGGTGGGGCGTGTCGTCGTGCCAGCCGAGCAGCTCACCGTCAATCACGCAATCGCGCGGCAGCGCGGCAGCCGCGGTTTCGATTTCCGGGAAACGCCCGTCCAGCCGCTCCTCGCCGCGCGACCACAGTGCTACCTCGCCCTCCCGGCGGATCAACTGCAGGCGGATGCCATCCCATTTCCACTCCAGCAACCAGTCGTCCACCGGCCCGAGTGAGGCCACCGCCGCCTCCAGCGGCGAGGCCAGGAAGAACGGGTACGGCTGCCGCCTGTCTCCGGGCAGCTCACCCGGCGTCAGCAGGTCCCGCAGGAACGCTTCGCTGGGCTGCCAGCTGCCGAGCATGCGCTGGGCAATGCGCGCGATGTCGATGCCGGACATCTCAGCCAGTGCCTGCTGCACCAGTCGCTGCGATACGCCCACCCGCAGTGCACCGGTGAGCAGCTTGTTGAACGCCAGCCGCCCGTCGTGGCAGAGCCCGCGCCAGCCATCGAGTACCGCCGCGTGGCGACGCGCGGCATCGGCACCCGAGACCGGCCACAGGCATCGTTCGATCCACTCGTGCAGGGGGCGATCGACCTCTTCCGTCGGGTCGTGCAGCAGCAGCGTGAGGGTTTCCGCGAGGTCGCCGACGTGGTCGTGGCTTTCGTCGACCAGCCACTGCGGCAGTCCACTCTCCTCGCCGATCCACTCGCGCAGCTCGCGGGTGTTGGCGATTCGCGAGACCTTGCCGCCCGACAGCAGCCACAGTGCCCAGGCCGAGTCGCGCGGCGGCGCCTCGCGAAAGTAGTCAATCAGCGCCGCGCGCTTGTCGGTGGTTGCCGTGCTGCGGTCGAGCTCGACGTAGAGGGCGGCGAAGCGTTTCAACGGCTATTCCTCGCCATCGCCGTAGTCGGTGCGGAATGCCTCTGCCGGCACGCCGCTCTCGTTGAGGTGGCGGATGATGGCGTCGGTGTTGCCATGGGTGGCGATGATCCGCCGCGCGCCCGTCTCGCGGATGGTGCGCAGCAGCGCCGGCCAGTCGGCGTGGTCGGACACGATGAAGCCGCGGTCGTAGTTGCGACGCCGTCGGTTGCCGCGCACGCGCATCCAGCCCGAAGCGAAACCCAGCTGGGACCTTCGGAAGCGCCGCATCCATGGGCTGCCGGCCGCGGACGGTGGCGCCAGCACCAGTTGCCCCGCGAAGTCCGCGCCGCGCTCCTGCTCCGATACCGGCAGTGTCGGCAGCATCCGGATGCCGGCCTCGCGGTAGACCTGCACGCCCGTCTCGATCGCGCCGTGCACCAGCGCCGGCTGGTCGGTGAAGGCGTCGAGTTCCGCCAGCAGGCGTTGGGCCTTGCCCAGCGCATAGCACAGCAGTACGGCCGCCTCCCCGCGGGCGCGGCAATGCTCTCGCCAGGACACGATCTCCCGGGCGACCTCGGGGGTGTCGGGCCACCGGTAGACCGGCAGGGCGAACGTCGCCTCGGTGATGAAGACGTCGCAGGGCACCACTTCAAACGGGGCGCAGGTCGGGTCGGGCTGGCGCTTGTAGTCGCCCGAGGCGACCCAGACGCGGCCGTCGACCTCGATCCGCACCTGCGCAGAGCCCAGCACGTGCCCGGCGGAATGCAAGGACACCCGCGCGTCTCCAAGCCGGAAGGCCTCGCCATACGCATGCACCGCGTACGCCTGTTCGCCGAGCCGCCATTGCAGGATGGGCAGCCCCGGCTCCGCCAGGTGGTACTCGCCCATCCCACCCCGGGCATGGTCACCGTGGCCATGGGTGATCACTGCACGCGGCACCGGACGCCACGGGTCGATGTGGAATCCACCGGCCGGGCAGTACAGCCCCTCCTTCGTCAATACCACCAGGTCATCGTTGGCGCGCATGGCCAAACCGTACGGGCGACGGTGTCAGCGCCCTGCATAGGCGCTGGTGCGTCGACGGCAATGCCGCCTACTTCCCTCCGCCGCTGCGCCAGATAGACACCACCAGCCACGCGCCCGCCACCGCCGCGCCGAGGAAGCCCAGCAGTCCGAACACCGGCAGGCCGAGCAGCGTGGGTCCGCCGTCGACGGTCAGGGTGATGGACGAGCCGACGATCAGCGCCGCAAGCACGATGCCGACGGTGAGGCGGTTGGCCGAATGGTCGACCTGGTTGCCGAACCGCTGCAGGTGGTCCACGTCCAGGTGCAGTTTGAAGTTGCCGGCCCTTGCCGAACGCAGCAGACGCCGGATGTCCCGCGGCAGCCCCGCCAGGATCCCGGCGGTGTCGCTGACCGCCTGCATGCCCTCGCGCGCCACCGTCGCCGGCGAGTAGCGCTCGATCATCGCCTGCCGCAGGAAAGGCTCCGCCTCGGTCGCCATGTCGAACTCGGGGTCGAGCAGGCGTCCCAGCCCCTCCAGCGTGAGGAACACCTTGATCAGCAGCGCAAGGTCCGCCGGCAACACCAGCCGGTTCGCCCGCAACAGGTTCGTCACCTCCACGAGCATGCCTGGAAGGTCGAGCTGGCCCAGCGGCACGCCATGCCAACGGTCGACCATCGCATCCACGTCCTGCGCGAGCAGGCCCTCGTCGACATCGGGTGGCTGGTGCGCCCAGTCAAGCAGCACGTCGGTCACGCCCTCGGCATCACGCCGGACCAGTGCATCGAGCAGGCCCACGACCTGGCGGCGGCGCGCCTCGGAAAGCCGCCCGACCATGCCGAAGTCGATCAGCCCGATGCGGTTGCCCGGCAGCACGAACACGTTGCCTGGATGCGGGTCGGCGTGGAAGAAGCCGTCCTCGAACATCATGCCCAGAACCAGCTGCGCCCCGCGCCGCGCCACCGCCCGCCGGTCCAGACCGGCGGCCTCCATGGCCGCCAGGTCGGCCACGCCGATGCCCTGTACGAAATCCTGCACGTTCATGCGTTCGCTGGTGTAGTCCCAGTGCACCGTGGGCACTACCAGGTCGTCGCAGCCGGCGAAGTTCGCGGCGATGCGCTCCGCGTTGCGGCATTCCGCTGCCAGGTCCAGCTCGCGGGTGAGCGAAGCCTTGAACTGCCGGACCACACCGAGTGGCTGGAACTGCCGCATCTCGGGGAAGCGCGACTCCAGCGCCTGCGCCGCACGCTGCATCAACCGCATGTCGGCCTCCACCACCCGCCGGATGCCGGGACGGCGGACCTTGACCACCACCTCGGTGCCATCGTGCAGCCGGGCCCGGTGGACCTGTGCGATCGAAGCAGCCGCCAGGGGCTTCGGGTCCAGCACCTCGAAGACCTCTTCGGGGGCGGCACCCAGGTCCTCCAGCATCTGCTGGCGGATCGCATCGAACGGCACCGCCGGCGCGTGGCTCTGCAGCTTGCCGAATTCCGCGATCCAGTCCGGCGGAAACAGGTCCACGCGGGTCGCCAGGACCTGGCCGAGCTTCACGAACGTCGGACCCATCTCCTCCAATGCGCGGCGAAGGCGGACCGGCGTGGGCAGCTCGACCAGTTCCTCCAGTTGCGCCAACGGCAGCAGCTTGCCGGCACCCGCCAGGATCCGGGCCAGCCCCATGCGGCGCACCATGTCGCCGAACCCGTAGCGGATCAGGATCGACGCGAGCTCCTGCAGGCGTCCCAGGTCACGGGTGGCGGCGAGGCCTTCGGTCCACATCGTCGCGTCTCTCCGGTGGGTGGTGCGGTCAATCGTCCTCGGCAGCAGCCTCGCGGCCCTGCTGACGGATCAGGTTCTCCTGGCGCGCATCCTCGATGGACATGCGCACCGCGTGCACGTCGGCCTTGCGCTGGTCGAACACGAAGCGGCCGGTGAGCTCGCTGTCCGGCTGCAGATCGCCCTTCTCGTAGAGCGCCCACATCTCTTCGCCGAAATGGGTGGTCGCCAGCTCGGGCGCAAACCGGGCGAGGCTGTCGCGGATGTTGTGCACGTCGCGCAGCAGCATCTCCCGCGCGGCGTTGTTGCCGGCCGCACTGACCACCTGCGGGAAGTCGATGATCACCGGGCCATCGGGCGTCACCAGCACGTTGTATTCCGAGAGGTCGCCGTGGATCAGCCCCAGGCACAACATCCGCACCACGTCGCGCACCAGCCGGCGGTGGTAGTCGCGGGCCTCCTCGGGGGCCAGCTCCACTTCGCCGAGGCGGGCGGCACTGTGGCCGTCGGCATCGGTGACCAGGGCCATGAGCAGCACGCCGTTGAAGTAGCCGTGGGGCCTGGGGACGCTGACGCCCGCGTCGGCGAGCTGGTAGAGCGCGTCGACCTCGGTGTTCTTCCAGGCGGCCTCCTGCTCACGGCGGCCGAACTTGCTCGCCTTTCCGATCGCGCGTGCCTGCCGGCTGCCGCGCACCTTCCGGCCTTCCTGGTATTGCACCCGCGCCTGGAAGCTGCGTTGCGCCATGTCCTTGTAGACCTTGGCGCACATCACCTCGCCGCCGCTGCGCACGACGTACACGGACGCTTCCTTGCCGCTCTTGAGGGGACGCACCACCTCGTCGACGATGCCGTCGTCGACCAGCGGCTGCAGGCCGGGAGGGGTTTTCATCGTATCGGGGCAGTGGTCGTGGGCATGGGCGGACATTATGGTGCAATGCGCGTCGACACGCCGGAGGCCATCGCCCGCCATGTCCACACTGAAGATCGCCACCTTCAACATCAACGGGGTCCGATCGCGCATCGGCGCACTGGTCGAATGGCTGGAGCGCGAGGCGCCGGACATCGTCTGCCTGCAGGAACTGAAGGCACCGGACGATGCTTTTCCCATCGACGAGATCCGCGCCGCCGGCTACGGGGCCATCTGGCACGGCCAGCGGTCCTGGAACGGCGTCGCCATCCTCGCGCGTGGCATGGAGCCCTTGGAAAGCAGGCGCGGTCTGCCCGGTGATCCTGCCGATGAGCAGAGCCGGTACCTGGAAGGCGTGGCCCATGGCGTGATCGTCGGCTGCCTCTACCTGCCCAACGGCAATCCGCAGCCCGGGCCGAAGTTCGATTACAAGCTGGCCTGGTTCGAGCGGCTGATCGAGCATGCCGCGAGCCTCCACGGCACGGGCCATCCGGTGGTGCTGGCCGGCGACTACAACGTGGTACCGACCGACGAGCTGGACATCTACAACCCGCGTTCCTGGAAGAAGGACGCGCTCCTCCAGCCCGAGAGCCGCGACGCCTACGCCCGCCTGCTTGCACAGGGATGGACGGACGCGGTGAGGGCCCTGCACCCGGAGGAGAAGATATTCACCTTCTGGGACTACTTCCGGAAACACTGGGAGCGCGATGCCGGGCTGCGGATCGACCACCTGCTGCTGAGTCCCGGCCTCTTGCCGCGGCTACGGGAAGCCGGCGTGGACCGCTGGGTGCGTGGACGACCCAAACCCAGTGACCACGCCCCGACCTGGATCGTCCTGGACGAGTGACGCGGCGATAGCGCTAAACACACGTGGAATTTACCGGCGCAGGTCCAGCGTGGGTCACACCCCCCAACTGGAGACGAGACATGTCCAGCTCCGAACGCAACCGCGAAGCCCAGGGCGCCGACAAGGGCAAGAACCTGGGCCAGGGCGTCGCCAACATCAACGACAAGGACCGGCGAGACCTGGCCGGCACCGGGGACGATGCCGCCACGGAGGACCAGGAGCGCGATCCCGCCGCCCCCGGTGGATTCCGCGACGGCGCGGACAAAGGCTGATCCCCGACCCGGCACCGCCCGATCACACCGTTTTGCCCGCTCGCCGGCTAGCGTGGTGGCAGGGAACGATGAATTCACGGGAGGAGTTCCATGGCACGCGACATCCTGAAGACGCTCAAGGCCGAACACGATGCACTGCGCAAACTGTTCAAGGAGATGGAAGGCACCACCGACCGCGCGGTGAAGACCCGGCAGGAGCTGCTGGAGAAGATCGAGGCCAACCTGCTGCCCCACGCCAAGTGGGAGGAAGAGGTCTTCTATCCGGAGTTCGCCGACCGCGCCGACCGCGACGGCCTCAAGACCCATGCAGAAGCGGTGCAAGAGCACCGTGCGGTGGAACTGGTGGTGTTGCCCGATCTCAAGTCGAACGAGCCGGACACCCCGCAGTTCGCCGGCTCGGCCAAGGTACTGGGCGAGTTGATCGACCACCACGCGAAGGAGGAGGAAACCACCATGTTCGACATGGCGCGCAAACTCTTCTCCGCCGAGGAACTGGCCGGGCTGGACCAGCAGTACGAGGACTGGAAGGAGTCGCCGGAGGGCAATGCCGCCGTCGCCCACGCGGGTACGAAGTCGGAGCTCAAGGCGGCGTTCGAATCGCTGATGCGCTAGGAGGACGGTCCGATGGCGAAGACCATTGTCATCACCGGCGCCTCCAGCGGGTTCGGCCGCGGGATGGCATTGCGCCTCGCCGCCGAGGGGCACCAACTGGTCCTCGCGGCGCGCCGTGGCCAGTTGTTGCAGGAACTCGCCCGCGAGTGCGGCCCCGGTGCCATGGCTGTCACCACCGACGTGGGCAATCCGGATGACGTGGAGAAGCTGTCAAAGGCGGCACTGGCGAAGTTCCCGCGCATCGATGTCTGGATCAACAACGCCGGTGTCGCCGCGCTGGGTCGATTCGACGAGATCCCGCTGCGCGACCACCAGCGGGTGTTGCAGACCAACCTCGGCGGTACGGTGAACGGCAGCCACGTCGCGCTGCGCCATTTCCGGCAGATGCAGGCGGGCACGCTGATCAACGTCGCCTCCATGCTGGCGCGCACGCCCTCGCCCTATTACGGGTCCTACTGCGCATCCAAGTACGGGATCCTTGGGCTGTCCCAGTCGCTACGGCAGGAACTGGCGGCCAATGGCGAGCGCAACATCGCCGTATGCACCATCCTTCCCATGGCCGCCGATACGCCGTTCTACGAGCACGCCGCCAACTACACCGGCTACAGCCTCCACCCCTACCCGCTCACGGACGCGGAAGAGGTCATCGACGCTATCGTGGCCGCCGTACACGCCCCCGGCGAAGACATCACGGTCGGGCTGCCCGCCACCGCCGCGGTCGCCGCGGAGCGTTTGGCGCCATGGCTGACCCACGCAGTGACCGGGGCGGTGTCCCACCAGTTACAGATGGCGGAGGCACCACAGGCAGCCCGCACGGGCGGCAACCTGCACACGCCATCGGCAATCGGGACGGGCGTGCACGGGGCCATTCGCGCCCGGCTGGAGGCCGAACGCCGGGGCTGACCGGCGGGGGCGATCCGGCCCGGTTCCCTCAGGACTGGATGACCTGCCCGCGGCCTGCACGCTTGGCCTGGTACATCGCCTCGTCCGCACGCGCGACCACCTGATCGATCGTCTCGCCGGGCCGGTATTCCACGACCCCGGCGGAAAACGAGACCGCCGGCCCTTCGCTCTCCGGCAGCGCCAGCACCTTCGACAGCACCCGCTCCACGCTGCACCGGGCCGCAGCTGCGCCCGTCCCCGGCATCAGCAACAGGAACTCCTCGCCCCCCCAGCGGCCAAGGACGTCGGTGGCCCGCAGGGTCCGCGACGCTGCCCCCGCGAACGTCCGCAGCACTTCGTCCCCACCCGCGTGGCCATGGGCGTCGTTGATGCGTTTGAAATGGTCGAGATCGATCACCGCGATACTGAAGGGATGGCCAAAACGCTCACAGCGGGCCAGCTCGACGTCCAGCCGATGCTGCATGTCGCGACGGTTGGCCAGCCCCGTCAGCTCGTCATGGGTCGCAAGCCGTTGCACCTCCAGCAACGCTCCTGCCAGGGCGGATCGCTCCGCCCGCAGCTTCAGGCGGAGCGAAGACAGGCGCATCGAACCGAGTGACAGCATGGGCAGCAGGATCGCGACCATCGCGGCGTTGATGAGGTCCAGCCGGAAACCCGGGTCCTCGAATGACCAGACCGCCCCGTTGCCCACGATGTTCAATCCGATGATCGTCGCCAACAGGCTCGCCAGCGCAAACCCGGTCAATGCGGCGATCGTGCGCCAGTGCAGGGAGAACGCGCCATAGATGAAGGCCATCAGCAGCGGGTACAACGCAACGCTGCGTGCGGGGCCGACGATCGCATAGGCCCAGTCGACCGCGACGATTCCGAACACGATCTGCGCGGCGGTCAGCGAAGCATCTTCGAAACGGGCACTCCACCCGCTGCGCAGGGCCGCGTAGACGCCGGCCAATACCACGGCCACGTACCCGCACCACGCGCCGAACAGGCCCGCGCTGAACGCTTCGTACGTAGCGCCCATGGCCAGCACCGCCGCACCACCCAGGTACACCGGCACCGTCACCAGCCATTGTCCGACCCGGATGCGGATCCGGCGGTCGCCGCCGAGGAACAGCTGGAGCAGGCGCGCGACCCCGCCCGGAGGCGACGGTGCCTCCATTGCGTCAGGGGGTTCCGGGGCCGGGTGGTCCCGGCCGGGGTCCGGTGTGCCGTCGCTCATCACTGCGGAATACGTGCTCAATAAAGGGATCCGGTGGTTCCGGCCTACAAGATATCGGCCCGCCACTGAACGTCCCGAGGAACGGCTGGCGGAACCGTGACCAGCATCCGCTCCGACCTCCGGTTTTGCCGGACCGGTCACGCTTGACCCGGGACGCGTCGCTGGTTGGCGGCGCGCTCTTCGTGTGTCTATATTGTCCCCCTTGAGAACGGTTGACCGGGGGAAGACATGATATTCAAGGGCTTGGCGATGGCACTCCTGGTGCTGCCGTTTGCAGCGACGGCCGCATCGGGCATCGATGTCGAGAAGGACAGACCGTTTCCGGAGCAGAAAGCCGAGGTGCAGGCGGCCCTGGCTGACGGCGAGACCTACGCCGAAATAAACCCTCAGGACCGGTCTGCGGTCCTGGGTGCGTTGGAGCGAATCGAGTTCGAGCTGGAGTCCGCCGGCGGCATCGATGTACTTGACCGTGAGGCGCAGGTGCGTGTATTCAACGACCAGGAACTGGTGAATAACCTGCTTACGCGTGCTGGCGAAGACAGCCGTCTTGTCTGTCGGCGATCAAGGAAGGTCGGGTCGCATTTCCCCACCAACGTCTGCCAGACCGTGGCAGAGCAGCGACGCCTGAGGGAAGCTTCGCAAGACCAGATGAAACAACTCAACTCCCATCGGATGTTGCCGCCCGGGGGCTGACGCACCGCCATCGCCCGCTGCGCTAAAAGCGCAGCCTACCGGTCAGTGTGTCCCACCACATCCGCCAGTCCCCGACGAGGCTGTAGAGCGGGTACTTGAACGTGGCGGGGCGGTTGTGCTCGAAGAAGAAGTGGCCGATCCAGGCGAATCCGTAGGCCTGCACCAGTGCCACGGCAAGCAGCCACCACGTCTGCGTTGAAATCGCGGCGACCACCAGTACCAGCACCAGGGTGGTGCCCACGAAGTGCAGCCGCCGGGACACGGGGTGCCCGTGCTCGCTCAGGTAGAACGGGTAGAACTCCCGGAATGTCCGGAATCGCTTGCCCGGTGACATCGGCAACCTCTTGGTACGCGCGTCAACGAAGCTGGCTGTCCTTGCTGCCGCGGCGGTTGATGCTGCCACCAACTTCTTCACGATCGGCTGCGGCCTGGCAGGACACACACAGACGCACGCCGGGAACGGCCTTGCGCCGCGCCTCCGGGATCGGCTCGTCGCACTCTTCGCAGTGGGTCAGCCCCGGCCCCTGGCGCAGCCGGCTGCGCGCGCGCTTGATCGCGTCCTCGACGGTCGCGTCGATCTGGTCTTGTACGGCTCCGTCTCCCGCCCAACCCGTTGCCATGGGACCTCCGGTATTCGATCCGGAGAAAAGCATACTCCGCCCCGGGTGAATTCCAGGGCAGCGCAAGGGCGGGCCAATCAGCCCGAGACGATCACGACAAACCCGCCCAGCTGGGAGGTCATCGCAACGGCCAGGTGCGAAGGCCCGGCTCCGAGGAACCCGCTGGCGGGCACGTTGAAAGCCGGTGGTTCGGGCCGATAGCTGGCGTCGTCGGGCAGCGCGTCCTTGGCAACATAGCCCATCACCACATTGACCAGTTCGCCCAGCGCGTCGAGCGCAAGGCCCTCATCACAATCATCCGGCGAGATCCCCAGGAACGAAGTCGCGATGTTGTCGGCGGTGTCCGGATCGCAGGCAATCGCGATGCGCAGTGGGCGTTCCCCGCCGATCCGGACCAGCGCATTGACCTGCCCCGGGTGGATCGCGTCGGCCACGTCCAGAGCGCTCGAAATCTGCGCGGGTGTCTTCAACAGCCTCGGGAACAGCCGTCCGCAGGTGGCCAGCGCGGCTTCCATGACGTCGCCGGCGGGGTGACCTGCCAGCCCCAGCTCGACCGACTGCAGGGCCACCTCGCGTTCACGCTGGTGCACCCGCAGGGCCTCCGCCAGTTGCTCCGCGGCCAGTGCCCCCTGCTCCACCAGGATCTCGCCGAACAGTTTGCGGCCCTGCTTCTGCTGCGCCAGGAGTGCGTCGACCTGGGCGGCACCCAGCAGCCCCATCTCCAGGGCAAGGTCACCGAAGCGCTTGTCTTCACTGCGCTGCCGCTCGTTGATGCGTTGTGCCTGGGCGGGCTCCAGCATTCCCGCGGCCACCGCCAGTTCACCCAACAGCGGATTGGAGGCGCGTTGCGTTTCCAGGGCATCGAGCAGTTGCTGCCGGTCGATGAGGCCCTGTTCGAGCAGGAACTGACCAAGGAATTTTGCAGCCATGGATTCGTCTCCTGCCCGGCTCAGCCGATGACCTGGCGCAGCACGCGCACCATGGCGTCGGGATCGATGGGCTTTTGCAGGTAGGAAGCTGCCCCCAGTCGCAGGCACTCCTCGATGTCCCCCTGTGCTCCGAGCGAACTCAGGATCACCACCCTGGCCTGCGGATCGAACGACAGGATCTCCTGCAACGCCTGCTTTCCGTCCAGCTCCGGCATCACCAGGTCGAGCAGGACCACGTCCGGCTCATTGGCCTCGTAATAGTCGCGCGCCTCGCGGCCGTTGCCGGCCTCCGCGATGACCTCGAAACCGGCTTCGGCCAGCTGGCGGGCCGTCAGCATGCGCAGGGCGCGGGAATCGTCGCAGAGCAGGACGGTGGGACGGTCGGACATCGGGCGGCTCCAGTCGGAAAGGTCGCATGGGCGGACTCTCCAACGGGAACGGCCGAGGGCCGGGAATCTTTAACGGTCGCTGGCCCGTGACAGCCACCACGCCGCGACCACGAATCCGGCACCGATCGCCAGCGCCTTGCCGGGCGAACGCCGCGCGTCCTCGAGCACCCCTTCGACAGCGTTGACCCGGTCGGCGGCAATGAGCATCAGCCAGTGGCGCAGATCGTTCTCGCTGCGTTTGAACGCCTGACGCCGCATGTATCCGCTCAAACCGGAGGGCGGGACACTGGTGCCGAATACCGACGACAGCCCCGGCCGCTCGATCGAATGGAGGACTTCCACCCGCTGCGCCTGTTGGGTCGGCGGCCCGGACGGCGCGTCCTCGAGCCGGGGCGGCTTGCGCTCCATCGGCACCGCAGGACGGTCGGCCGGATCGAGGTCGGCGCCCCACCCCTGGATGTGTGCGTACTGCTCTGGAATGGTCACGTGTGCCTCCTTCTGGTCTTCGCCCATCGCGGGCGGTCAGTGGGCGTTCGCCGCCGAAGGCGGGACGAGCACCGGCTTGATGCAGCCATCCAGCTTCGAAGAGAAGATGTGGTACGCCTCGGCCACCTCTTCGAGCGGTACCCGGTGGGTGATGATCTCCCGCGGCGATATTCGGCCGGCCTGGATGTGCTCGATCAGGCGCGGCAGGTGACGCTTCACGCTGCACTGGTTCATCCGCAGGGTCAGCCCCTTGTTGACGGCGTTGCCGATGGGCACCGCGTTGAAGGTCGGGCCGTACACACCGACGATGGACACCCGGCCACCCTTGCGGGCGCAGTTGATCGCCCAGTGCAGCGCCGTCGCCGAGCCCGCCTGCATCTTCATCTTCTTGCCGGTCACGGTCTGGGCGAAGTTGCCCGCCGCCTCGCACCCGACGGCGTCGATGCAGACATCGGCTCCCAACCAGTCGGTGATCTTCTTGATGTGCACCGCCATGTCATCGATCTCCCGGAAATCGATGACTTCGCACTGGGCGAACTTCTTCACGAACTCGAGCCGGTAGTCGACGTGGTCGACCACGATCACGCGCCCGGCACCCATGAACCAGGCGCTCTTGGCGGCGAAGATGCCAACCGGCCCGGCACCGAAGACCACCACCGTGTCGCCCTGGCGGATGTCGCCCATCTCGGCGGCCTGGTAGCCCGTCGGGTAGGCGTCCGTCAGCAACACCGCGTCCTCGATGTGCAGGTCGTCGGGGATGACGGTGGGGCCGACGTCCGCGAACGGCACCCGGACGTATTCGGCCTGCCCGCCGTTGTACCCGCCCGCCGTATGCGAGTAGCCATAGATGCCCCCCACCGCGCTGGCCTGGGAGTTCACGTTCTGGCAGTTGCTGTACAGCTCCCGCTGGCAATAGAAGCAGCTGCCGCAGAAGATGTTGAAAGGCACCAGGACCCGGTCGCCCACCTTCAGGTTGCGGACCGCCGGCCCAACCTCTTCCACCACGCCGGTGAACTCGTGGCCGAAGATCGACCCCACCCGCGTGTCCGGGACGAGCCCATGGTAAAGGTGCAGGTCCGAGCCGCAGACACATGAACGGGTGACGCGGACGATGGCGTCGCCGGGGTGCTCGATCTCGGGTTCCGGCATCTGTTCGGCCCGGACCTTGTACGGCCGGCGGTAGTTCATGGCCAACATCGCAGTTCCTCCGCTTCGGATGGGCAAACCATCCGCCATCGGTCGTGAAGGCCGCGACAGAAAAACAGCAGGATCAGTCGGGCGTCTGCCGCGACTTCTTGTGCCGGTACATGGCGGCATCGGCCTTCGCCAGCAACGCCGATACGGTGGCTTCCCCGTCGTGCACCACCCAGCCCACGCTGGCATTGATGGGCAGTTCCAGTCCGTTGACCGGCCTTGGCTGTGCAAGCGCCGCCACCAGGCCTTCGGCGATTCGCGGCACGTCCCTGCCGCCGTCACGCAGGCCATCCAGCAGCACCACGAATTCGTCGCCACCGAGCCGCGCGATCAGGTCGCCGTCGCGAAGTGCATTTCGGAGGGTGGATGCCGCCTCCCGGAGCACCGCATCGCCGGTGGCATGGCCGTGGGTATCGTTGATCGCCTTGAAGTCGTCCAGGTCCAGGAACAGCACGGCAAAGTCCTGGGCGCCTGCGTGCAACTGGCAAGCCTGCTCCAGCCGGGCCAGGAAATGGCTCCGGTTCGGCAGGCGGGTCAAGGCGTCGTACATCGCCGCATCCTGGTACTCGCGCGCCTGCGCCCGCGTGGACTCCAGCGCCGTCTCCAGCTGGGCCAGCAGCTTGGCGTTGTCGTCCAGCGCAATCTGCCGCCCGAGCGCGCCGCCCAGCGCGTTGCCGATGAGCGCCACGGCCTGGGCATCGATGCCGTCGAAAGCCCGCGGGACGCTGGAGCAGACTTCCAGCACCCCCAGCACGTCGTCGCCGAACCTCAGCGGTGTCGCAATCAGGGAGTGCAGCGACCGCTCCTCCCGGGTCCTGCCGTGCAAGCGGGGGTCGGCAAGCGCCACTTCGCTGTGCAGGGCCTGGTGGCTGCGCAGGCACTCCCGCGCCAGCGTCTCCCCACCATCGAACGCGGCACGGCCGACGCGCCGCATCTGGCCCCGCACGGAGGCCACCCGCAGTGCCTCGCCTTGGGCGATCAGCACGGCAGCGCCTGTTGCCCGCGTCAGCTCCATGACCGTGGCGGTGGCTTCCTCGAGGAAGGAACGAGTATCGCCGGCATGTTCAGCGATGCGGACGAGCGCGTCGACCACGCTGCGCAGGCGCAGGTACTCGCTCCTGCCGTGCGCAGCCGATGCCCACGGAACCATCCGGGGAACCGCCTGATGCCCATTGGCCAGACCCATCAACCGCCACCCACCCCTGCACGTGCAATCGCTGATAATCGGCCAGCACCGGTCAAGCGCGGGTGAGGGCTGGCACAGTAGCCATCTACGACTCCGGCTCCCGACTCCATGGCTGAACCCTTCAAGAACCTGATCAACCCCGCGGTGGTCCAGAGCTGTGGTGAGCACCTCCAGCGCGCCTGGCCCGGGTTCGAACGCCCGCGGTTCGAGCAACAGGCCCTGCACGGGCTGGAAGACCTGGAGATGAAGGCCCGCGCCATGCAGGTGGCCGATGCGCTGGAGGCTACACTGCCGCGCGATTTCGACCATGCCGCGTCGGTGGTGGAGGCAGCCTTGGCCCCGGCGGCCACGGGCGACGAACTGGGGTTCGCGATCTCGCCTGCAGGCCTGGCCGGTTGGATCGGGTGGCCGCTGGGAGAATTCATTGCCCGCCGCGGGCTGGATGATCCGAAACGTGGGCTTGCGGCGCTGCACGCCCTGACCCAGCGTTTCACCGTTGAGTTCGCGATCCGCCCCTTCCTCGTGCACCACCCCGACTTCACCCTGGCCACCCTCACCGGGTGGTTGCGCGATCCCAGCCCCCACGTGAGACGGCTGGTCAGCGAAGGCAGCCGTCCCCGTTTGCCATGGGGCCTGCAGATCAAGCAGCTGATCCGCGATCCGCGCCCGACCCTGCCCCTCCTCCGGGCATTGCAGGACGACCCAAGCGCCTACGTGCGCCGGAGCGTCGCCAACCACCTCAACGACATCGCCAAGGACCACCCTTCAATCGTCGCCGACTGGCTCGAATCGCACCTGCCGGGGGCCGATGCACAACGCCGGCAGTTGCTGCGACACGCCAGCCGCACTCTGCTCAAGCAAGGCGACCGGCGCGTGCTCTCGGCCTGGGGACTCGGCCAGCCGCTGGCGGGAAGCGCGCGGCTACGGCTTCCCGGGCCCCGCCTGAACGTGGGAGACCGCTTGGCGCTCTCGCTCACGCTGGTCTCGGAGTCCGACCAGGTGCAGCCGCTGGCGATCGACTACGTGGTGCATCACGTGAAAGCCAATGGCAGCACCTCGCCCAAGGTGTTCAAGGGCTGGAAGCTGGAACTGGCGCCGCGGGAGGAGAAGGTGCTGCTCAAGCACCATTCGCTGAAACCGGTCACCACGCGCAGCTACCATCCGGGCGAGCACCGGATCGACATACAGGCCAACGGGCAGGTGGTCGCCGGCGGGAGTTTCCTGCTCGACACCTGAGGCTATGCTCGGGAAACCGGTGCCGGCTAGCTGTGTAAACCCAGCACGTTGTTCAGCGGGATGCGGGTAATGGGCGGCTTGTAGCCAAGACTGGCGTGTAGCCGATGCCAGTTGTAGTGGTGCAGCCAGCCCGGGAGGGCGCCTGCGCGCTGTTCGGAGTTGGCATAGGAGCGTGCGTAGGCCCATTCGCGCAGGCAGGTCTGGACCAGCCGCTCGGCCTTGCCGTTGGTACGCGGGGTATAGGGGCGCGTGCGCAGGTGGCGCATGCCGAGCCGGTGGACCAGGCGGCGGAAGCTGCGCGATCTGTAGCAGGCACCGTTGTCGGTCAGGAC
>NZ_FUXP01000005.1 GCF_900167055.1 Lysobacter spongiicola DSM 21749 | reverse complement strand
ATCAGCCTGGGGTTGAGGCCATGTTCGCTGCAGCGCCGCGCCCAATGATGGGCACCGCTACAGGCTTCCATCGCCACGATCGCCCCCGCTGGACATTGCGCAAGCCAGGCGGCGAACGCATCGCGGCGCATCTCGCGACGCTGCATGACACGGCCGGAGCCGTCGAGCATGCAGGTGGAAAACACCTGCTTCGACAGATCGATACCAAGGGTTATAGTCGCCATGGAGACTTCTCCTCTGCGTTGATTGAGTCGCAACCCAATCATGGCCCTCGAGGCCGAACGGCGATGCCGTCGGAGGGGAAGTCTCCTTTTTACTCGTCCAAGCCGACGCGGTAGTTCCTTCGGTTCAGTGGACACCCTGATCTAACCATCAGGAGTGTCTTTCATGGCAAAGCCCGGCCCCAGAACCACCTACCGCTACAGCGATGCCTTCAAGGCCACCGCCGTCCGGCTGAGTCAGCTGCCGGGTGTGTCGGTGGGCGACGTCGCCACGTCGCTTTACATCCATCCTTTCATGCTGTCCCGTTGGCGCAGGCTTGCACGCGAGGGACTGATCGTGACCAAGGGCATCGAAGTGGACAAGGCCGTAGCGGCGGAGCTCAAGGCGCTGCGCGAAGTGCAGCGCAAGTACGAGCAACTGAAGCTGGAGCATGACCTTTTAAAAAAAGCCATCGCGTTCACTTCCACTCGAAAAGCGAAGTCTTTGCCTTCATCGAGCACCACCAGGAAACGTACCCGGTGAGGACGATGTGCCGCCTCCATGAGGTCAGCGCTTCGGGCTATTACGCCTGGGTGCGGCGCCCAGCCAGCGCATGCGTGATGACGGGCAACTGTTGCAGAAGATCCGCGCCGTCCATGGCGACAGCCACCAGACCTATGGCAGCCCCCGCATCCACGCGGCCTTGCGCCACCAGGGCGAGGTGGTGGGCCGTCGTCGGATCGAGCGGCTGATGCGGGAGCACAATGTCCGCGCGTGTTCGGCGCGGTTATACCGGCAGCGGCCCGGGTTGAAGCGCTTCCTGTCCAGCGTCGAGAGTCGCGCGCACGCGATCGAGCCCACGTGTCCGGACCAGCTGTGGGTCGCGGACGTGACGTACTTGAAGGTGCGTGGCCATTGGCGTTACCTGGCCACGGTAATGGATCGGCATTCGCGCCGGCTGCTGAGTTGGTCACTGGGAGCGGACCGGACGACGGCGTTGACCCGGCGCGCATTGGCTGCAGCCCTGCGTCTTCGCAAGCCCGGGCCGGGGACGGTGTTCCATACCGATCGCGGCATCGAGTTCCTGGCGGGCGACTTCAAGCGCAAGCTGCAACGAAACGGCCTGGTCCAGTCAGCCAACCGACCCCGTCGGATGACCGACAACGCGCACATGGAGTCATGGAACAAATCGATGAAGTCCGACATGTACCACCGGCACAGCTTCGACAGCGATCAGGCCCTGTGCCAGGCCATCCACCGCTACGTCGACTTCTATAACGACCGGCGTCTACACTCGGCGCTGGGGTATCAATCACCTGCGGACTTCGAGCGCAAATGCGCCTAACCGATGGGTGTCCACTTTTTCGAAGGAAGTCCCCGCCGCTTCGCGGCGCGGCTTAATTCAGGCGTTAGCCACCGCGGAAAGGTCGCCTTGTATGCCGAAATGGATTTTCGCTCTTATCCAGTTCCTGCCCTTGTCACTTTTCGCGACCTACGCGTTCTGGCAAGGCGCACCGGATGAGCTGCGGTGGCAGGATGCTTTTCAACTGGCCTCCGTCGCCGCAGTCATTCAGCTCGCCATCGTCCTGCCCCAGCCGCGTCCGGCCAGTCGGCTCGTGCTGTCGGCCAATCTGTATCTCCTCCTGGGTGGGCTCGCCTTCTTCTCGCACCAGTGGTGGTTCTTGCAGCTCTATGACGCGCTGCGAGAATCAGCCATCTTCATCATCATGCTCACGGTCGGGGTCATCACGACCCTGGGCTCGCGCGCGGGTTTCGTCGCGGCCTGGTCCGCTCCACGGGCTCCAGTATTCCGGGCCTCGCTCTGGCTCTTGGCGGCCACCGCTTTGGCTTTGGTCGTGTCCATCAGTTACCGTGGCGACCGGTACCTTGCGGCCGTGTATCCCATCATCGCGTTGGCTGTTCTCCACCGCGTATTGCTGTATCGGCTCGCACGGCAACACGGGGTGGCGGATAACAATTCGCCCAAGCCGACGCCACTTCGTGGCGCGGCCTAACTCCGGTGACAAGCCCTTCGGGAAGGAGGTCGATGCCCATGGCTCTTTTCAGGTTTTGGTTACGGCGTTTCACCGTGGTATTCGCGGTCGCGTGCGCAACATTGGTGCTTCTGGAGTGGCTTCGGCACGGAGACGATGCGTCGTATCTCGGTGCAGTTGCGTGGTCTGTTGCAGCCGGGCTATTGGCAGCTTCCATTGCCACCTACTGGGCCTACAAGCTCGGCTGTGCCATTCAGCGGATCTAGTGTCAGGCCACTGATCTCGAGCTCGGAACAGACATGGAACTCACCGTAAAGATTTCTAAGCGCACCCTCTGGCTGCTTACAGTCGCAGCGGTATTTCTGGCTCTCTGGTACGGGCGCGGGACCATCTATGGAGTCGGGCAGGAAGCAGCGGCAACAGACGCCGCACTAGATGCTGAGCATGTGGACTAAATGGTACGCTCTTGTCGTATGTTTCAAAGCGCTTGTGCACTCGGCAGCGCGCCAACAAAGACATGGATAGCAGCTAGACCGTCGGCGCTCGCAATTCATGTAAGCCGCAGCCGCCCCGCGGTTCGGCTTGACCTGGACCTCAAGTTGCTGGGGCAACTCGTATGATGAAAAAGCGAATCCTGCTCGGGCTGGCAGTCATGATCTTGATCCAGTTCTCTGCCGAAAAGCTGATGCTCACCTTCGGTGCCGGGCAATCGATATACGGGAATCCACCTTCCATCATTGCGGCGCTAGCTGCCGCCTTTGCCGGTGGGTGGGTAGCGCAGCGCGGGTTCGTGGTACCAGCGCTTCTGCTTTGGGCGGTGCTTTGGTGTACGGTCGTTTATCTTCTCTATCGCATTGCAGCGCCCGTTGATCCCGCCGCGCTGGCTTCGATCTTCCGACACAACGTTTTGGCAATCGCCTGCTCGGGCGCGGCAATTACTTTTGGTGCAGCTCTGGGACAGGTTCTGAGCCAGCGCCGCGCACGTCGAAATCTGGCGGCTTTGCAGGCGTACACCGGCTTTGTCGACCCATATCTTTGACGGGACAGTGCCCGGCTCCATCAGCGGGCTGGACGAAGCAGCCAGCTCCTAGCGTCTCTTGCAGTTGCCCCAGGTCGCAAAAAAGGCAATTGTTGCCAGCGGATCGAGAACCAAGGGGTCGTCGTGTCTGCACCAGCTCGCGCCGGCGTATTCATCTACGCCAAGAACCCTCAGCTTCTTGCTCGCTTTTATGAGTCCGTTCTGGGCGCGGCGGTTGTTCATCAAAACGATCATATGGTGGTGCTTCGTTCGCCGGACCTGCAGATCATCGTCCATGCAATGCCTCCGGAAGTGGCCCCCCGGGTCGTGATTAGCGTTCCGCCCGAGCTTCGCGACGACGCCGCGATCAAGTTCTTTTGCACCGTCCCCAGCCTTGCTGTCGCGGGAGAAGCCGCGTTTGCAATGGGCGGCGAGGTCATGAGCGAGCAATGGCAGGGGGCGGGGTTCGTCGTGCGCAACGCCTATGATCCGGAAGGCAACATTTTCCAAGTGCGCGAGACCTCGGCGAAATGAGCGTTTCCGGGCGGGCATCTTTGCTGGTGTTGCTGATACTGGCCTCGAGCGTACCCATGCTCTCAGCCCAGCAACAGGAGCATGACCGGGCCGTTGGCGTCGCCGATGCCGTGGGCAAGCCGCACGTCGTGTACCTCCACGGCAAGATCGTGCAGCAGCAGGGCAGGAACGCAGTCAGTCCCGAGTACGGCCCGTACGAGTTCGATGAGATCGTCGGGGCGCTGGGGGAAGGTGGTGCTCGGGTCCATGCACCCATTCGCACGGGAGAGTCCGACACCACGGTTGCCGCCGAAGAGGTCGCCGCCCTCGTCCGCGGGTTGTTGGGATCGGGCGTGGCGGCGGAAGACATCACCATCGTTGGCGCTTCGCTCGGATCGGTGATCGCGATGCGGGCATCGGCCGCGATGGAGAACCGCTCGCTCAGGTTCGTGCTTCTGGGGGCGTGCAATGACTGGGTCAAGGAAGAGCTCGATCCCGACCTCCACGGCCACGTGCTTTCGATCTACGAGGAAAGCGACGTGTATGGCCAGAGTTGCAAGTCGGTCGTAGCAGGCAAGCGCGGCATCAGCTCTTTCGACGAAGTGCGCTTGGCGACCGGGTTGGGGCACGGATTCCTGTACCGGCCGCTTCCGCAGTGGGTGGTCCCGGCATTGCGATGGTCAGCTGCGCATGGTCAACAACTGGAGACACCTGAAAGCCTGCAGCCCTGACTCTGCCGGCGTTGCGCGCCCATGCGTCCCGCGGGCGGGGTGTTGTCATCATCGGGTGTCATGGTCGAGAGTCCCTGTCGCAGGCGTTCGTTGGCAAGAACTGGCGAAACGAATCAAGGAGGAAGCCCGTGGAAGGCTCATGCTTGTGCAACTCAATCACCGTTTCGGCCCCCGCAGAGGCCGGGGTCGGTGTATGCCATTGCTCCATGTGCCGGCGTTGGGGCGGTGGTCCGATGCTGGCCGTTCACTGCCGGTCGGGTGTCACCTTTTCGGGGCAGGCGCCAGCCACGTACCGCTCTTCGGAGTGGGCCGAGCGGGGTTTCTGCCCCACCTGCGGCACCCACCTCTTCTATCACCTGCTGCCTTCGGACGAGTACGTCCTGCCGGCAGGGCTGTTCCAGGACCAGGACTTCGAGGTGACCAGCCAGATCTTCATTGACGAGAAGCCCGGCTACTACGCACTTGCCAATGAAACGGCCATTCTGACCGGAGAGCAGGTTTTTGCACAGTTCGCCGAGGAACAGGGTGGCGCCTGATGTCTGATCTGAATGCCTCGACCGGCTGGCGCTGGCTAGGATGACGCGCTCCAAGCGGAAAACACCGATCGCGGGAGCAGCTGCCGCCGGCTCGGAGAAGGACGACAAACAGGCGTCCCACCGCAAGCTGAGGCGGGCGGTCCGCCAGCTCATCCCTAGCGGCAAGGACGACACGTTGCCAGTCGAGCAGGAGCTCACCAATCCATGGTCCATGGCCAAGGATGGCAAGCTCTATTTCGATCCGGCGAACCACCCGCGCCTGATGCGCAAGTAGCACACGGAGTACCCGGGATTGATCACCATTCGGCCACTCGATGGCCAAGACAACAACGAACTGCTGCCGGACCTGTGCGGATTGCTGGCCGACAGCGTTGACGGTGGTGCGTCCGTGGGATTCCTCGCGCCGCTGGCACCTTCGGCGGCCGCCGAATACTGGCGCGACACGCTCGGGTCGATCGGGCCCGGGCTGGTGGTATGGGTCGCCGAAGAGCAGGGCAGGGTGGTCGGCTCGGTGCAGCTAGCCCTCTGCGGGAAGGAGAACGGGAAGCACCGGGCGGAGGTCCAGAAGCTGTTCGTGCTCGGTGACTGCCGGGGTAGGGGCATCGCCTCGCGCTTGATGGCGGCGCTCGAATCATTCGCCGTACATGCCGGGCGGACACTGCTGGTGCTCGACACCCAGAAGGGGTCGGCTGCGGAAACGGTCTACCGCAAGCTGGGGTGGAGCAGGGCGGGCGAGATCCCCGACTTCGCAGCCGCGCCCGACGGGCGGCTCCAGGCGACGGTGCTGTACTTCAAGCGACTTGGCTAGGGCCTTGGGGCGGCTGGGCCGCCCACCAGGGGCTTCAGTCGTCGGGGTGTTCCACCAGGACCGTCCCATCGTCCGGATCAACGGCCAGGTCGACTTCGGCCCCGTCCCGGGTACGTGCGTCGGCCGTCCAGACGCCGTCGTCGAAGTCGATGTCGCGCACATTGGTGTAGCCGGCCGCGGTGAGCTTGCGGCCAACAGCCTCGGCGTCGAGTTTTGCAGTAGTGTCCTCGGCGTAGACCTTGCCGCTGGCCGGGTGCACGCGTACGTCGATCCAGCGGCCGTCGGCGCGGCGGGCGTCCGCCTCCCAGAAGCCATCGTCCATCTTGAGGTCGCGGACGCTCTCATAGCCCGCCGCCGTCAGTTTGGCCTGGGCCTGATCCCGCGTCAGGTCGGGTGATTGTGCGGCGACAGTGCCTGCGGCGATCATGCCGGCGGAGAGAACAATGAGCTTGCGCATGAGGCGGACCTCGCAATTGTTGGGGAAAAAAGCATGCCTCCCCGGTTGCTAGGGCGCCGTGAACCGGGCGCCCGGGTCGCAGCAGGAAGCACCGCCACTCGATCCGGGGCGGTTCAATCAGATGGATGCGTCATGACGGCAGCGGTGGTTTTACCAGGCCCGGGGTACGAGGGCAGCTACCGCGACTACATTGCGGAGCTGGGGTCGGAAGAGCGCTATCCGTTTCAGATGGATCTTCCGCACGGGGACTTCAGCGCACTGCTGGAGCGTCTTCGCGACTTTGCAGCCGGACTCCGGGTGCCCAGCGGCTATGTGCGCACCTCGACCCATTGGTTGGTGGAGGGCGGCGAGCTGATCGGTGTCTCCAGCGTGCGGCACCATCTCAGCAAGGCACTCGCGGAGTGCGGGGGACACATCGGGCTCGGGATCCGCCCGTCTTACAGGGGGCGCGGCCTCGGGAAGACGTTGTTGGCCCTTACCCTCCGGGAGGCACGGAAGATCGGGTTGGACGACGTGCACATCCATTGCCACAAGGGCAACGAGGCGTCCGTGCGTATGATCCTGGCCAACGGCGGGGTATTGCATTCCGAGACCTCGGCCGGGGATGCCGGGGCGAGGGTTCAACGGTATGTGGTGCCGGCGCCTGGCCCGTGATGGATTGATGCCCGAGTGATTCCATGACCAACAAGTCCGTCGAAGCGCTGTTGGACGACATCCGCCTGCTTGGTGAGGAGCAGCTCACGCTGGTAGAGGCTGTTCGCGCACTCATGGGCAAGACCATTGGGCCGGTATCGGAAGAAGTGAAGTACGGCGGCATCATGTTTTCTTCGGGCGTGCCGTTCTGCGGGGTGTTTGCCTACACCGGGCATGTATCGGTGGAGTTCGGCAGTGGCGCGGACATGCCGGACGCTCTGGGCCATCTCGAAGGGGGCGGCAAACGCCGCAGGCATCTGAAGCTGCATGGTGTGAAAGACATTCAGGCAAAATGCCTGGCCGGCTACTTGCCAATGGCGCTGGAGGCGGCAAGGAACAGAGCGTGACTGTCGGCACGACGGGCCTCGGCCATGACGAGGCTGAATTTTCTGGAGCAGTGGATGCTGGATTTCCCTGATGAGTTCGCACGTCCAGTCGCACGGCTGGCGCTGACGGTGCTGCGCTTTATCTGGTGGCTGACGTGGGAGCTGTGGCTCGGCGTCGTCACCTGGTACGTCGGCTGGCCCGTGTGCCGGGCCGTCTCGCTTGGCCACTTCCCCGCCGCTGGCCTGCACGAAGGTGACGAGGTCGACGGTATGCCGGCGTTGGTGGTGCATGCCGCCGGTGTGCTGGTGCTTGTTGGCGCCATCTTCCTGCTCGGCAAGTATGTGTAGGAACCACGTGGTGAGGCTTACGCCTCCCGATCCATGTAGCCGTTGATGGGGACCACCATGCGTTTCGCCGGCCGGATTACCGATTGGAACGACGCCAAGGGCTTTGGCTTCGTCGTGCCCAATGGCGGGGGCGATCGGGCCTTCGTGCATATCAACGAATTCCAGCGAGGCTCACGGCGCCCCGTGGCCGGGGACCTGATCTCCTACTTGCCTTCCAGGGACCAGCGCGGGCGTATCAACGCCCGGCAGATCCGCCACGCGGGGCAGAAGATCGAAGTGCCGCGTAAGCCTTCCCGTGTTCCGCGGGCGGCGCTCGGTGGGACGGTGCTCGCGGTGGTCGCGGTACTGGCCGCCGCGGCGGTGATTCCGGTCCTGATCGCCGGCGCCATGATCGGGCTGAGCGTCGTTGCCTATGTCGTGTACTGGTTCGACAAATCAGCAGCCCTAAGGGGCGGCCAGCGCACTCCGGAGAGCACGCTGCATTTTGTCGGTCTCCTGGGCGGATGGCCCGGTGCGCTCGTCGCGCAGCAGCAGTTCCGCCACAAGACGATCAAGCAGCCGTTCCAAATGGTTTTCTGGGGTACGGTCGTGCTCAACCTGGTGCTGGTGGCATGGCTGGTGCTGTCTGGCACGGCGGCAGGTGTGGCGCGGTCACTCGGTTTTTGACGCTAGAGTCGTTTCACTGCGCGGGTGTACTTGGGGAGCGAGTTCCCGCACTTTTTCAAATGGAGCTACAGGGGAAGGATATGAGAAGGTCCATCATCAGGTTTTCCGAGAACGTCCAGCTTGCAATGGGACTGATTGCCGCCATCGCAATTGCCGTTCTCCCGCATTACACGCTCGAAGGAAGTCGGTTCGGCGGGATCTCCGCGGTTGCCGTGGGCCACGCTGTCGCTTGTCTGGTGGCGCTGTGGTCACTTCGGTCTTTCGGCGTTTCGATGACCCTGACGGCCACCTCGCTCACCCGGAAGAGCCCGTGGGGCGAGGTCCGGATCAAGTGGGACGAGATGGAGCGGCTCGAGATCGGGCCGGCTTGCATGTGGCTCGTATTCCACGGCGCGGGTAACCGTATCTGGATGCGGAAGCCAGTTAGCTCCCTGGCGTCCTGGTTCGACGACGAAAACGACGATGACCACGAAGATCCCGTGCTCGCATCGTTACTTGAGATGGCAGAGCATCACAGGGTTCCCGCCGAGAGCGGAATTCTGACCCCGTTCAAGACTTCGCGGGCGTGAATCGATGGCCGCGCGCACAGTTGCGGTCGCCGTCTCAACCCCCCTTGAGTTGCTCCAGTACCGCGGCGGCGAACCGTTCGCCACCGCGGGCATCGGCGCCGAGGTAGAAGTCCGGTTCGATCAGTTCCGCTTCCATCAGCAGCCAGCCGCCGTTGCCGTCGGGGACCATGTCGATGCGCGCGTAGAGCAGGGGTTCGTCGATGGCGGCCAGTGTCTGCTCGGCCAGCGCGAGGGCACCATGTGGTGGCGTGTCCAGCGCGGTGTAGAGGCCGCCGTACTGTTCCTGGATGCGGAATTCGCCCGGCACCGGGCGCTTGTTGACGACATGGCTGAGGCGGCCGCCGAAGAACAGCATCGAGGTTTCTCCGTCGGTCTCGATGGCCGTCAGGTAGGGCTGGATCATGGCGTGACCTTCGGGCCCCGCCTCCATTGCCTGCCCGCGCCCCAGCCGCAGGGTTTTCCATGCGCCACCGGAGACGGTCGGCTTGACGATGAGCTCCCGGGCGCCGGTGTTGTCGAATGCCTCTTGGATCTGCTCCGGGCGCAGGCGCTCGCTCCACAGCGTGGGCGGGATCGGCACCCCGCGTTCGGCCAGCCTGCCCAGGTAGCGCTTGTCGGAATTCCAGGCCAGTACGCTGGCGGGGTTCATGATCCGGATGCCGGCCCTGCCCCAGGTGTCGCAGGCGCGCAGCCAGCGGGGGTGGTCGTAGTGGTAGCCCCAGGCAAGCAATGGCAGGACGAGCTCGAAGCGCTCCAGCGCGGTGGCATCATCGACGGAGCCGGTCCACGGCACCGGCGTGGCGACGACGTCAGCTGATTGCAGCGCTACGCGCAGGCGGTCCAGCACCTTCGGCCACAGGTCGGTGTAAGTGGGATCGGCGGGGTCGGGGGTGAGGATCGCGATCTCGGTCATGCGGGCTGCTGTCGTGATGCGGCAGCCGAGTGTAAGCGGGCCCCGGCGGGCGATGCGACGGCAGGCCGATTCGGCGGTTAGACTCGCGCTGCCGGGGGGCGAAGGGGACGGATTGATGAAGCAGGGATGGCAAGCTTTTTCAGGGGTGCTGGTGCTCGGGGCGCTGGTGCTTGGCAGCGGGTGCGGGCGCATCGGAGCGACGGCCCAGGAACGGATCAACCTTGCGCTGCCGCCGCCGGCCGAGGTGGAGGCGAGCCGTGGGGCATTGGACCGGCTTGCAACCGAACTGGGGGAGGATGGGAAGGCGCTGGCCGCGAACTACCAGGCCCGGCTCGGTGAGCGCGCGCTGGAGTGCGCGGGCGACTTCCGGCCATCGATGTGGACCGGGGACGACGCCATCCGTGAGGCGATCGGGTCGACGCCATGCCTGGACGAAGCCGACCGCAAGCTGCACGACTGGGTCGGCCACCGGCGCATCGCCCTGCTGTTGGCGGCGCCGCCATTGCGCCCGGTGCCGGCGGTCGCCCGGCCGGTGCTGGAGGCGGCCGGGCCCGTCGAGGCGGTGGCATTCGCCGAGCGTGCGGGCGTGATGCTCGTGCAGACACACACGCACTACCAGCTGATCGATATCGGGAGTGGCGAGAGCATTGCCACCGGCCCGCACGGCGGTACTGCCGCGCAGCTTTCGCCCAACGGCCGCCTGTTCGTCAGTGGCGGGGCCGAGGCCGAAGTGCGCGAGGCCGCCACCGGTGACCTGCTCGCACGGTTCCCCGGCGTGCCCGCCAACCGCTTTTTCTGGGTCCACGGCGTTGGCGCCTATTACATGGGCGGGCAGCAGGACGCCCCGACCTTCATCGACTTCAGCACGGGCCAGTCCACCGCCCTGGCGGTCTCCATGGAATCGCTGGAACACGTATCGCCATTGGTGGGCGAACCGGTGCGGCATGTCCTTGGCGGTGGCAGCAAGCTGGCGGTGGTCGCGCTGTTGCAATCGGGGTCGGCGTGGCAGCCGACGCTGGCCGCGGAGATCAACCTGACCGGCGGGTCATGGGATGCGGCCACCACGGGTAGCACCGCTGACGGCAGCGCCGTGCACCTGGTCGGGCCGGACCTGAAACTGCTGGACACCCGCAGCACCCGCGTGTCCAGCCGGTCCTTCGAGCCGTTGCGCCTGCAGCAGGTGGTGGCCACGGGCAACCCCGACGAGCTGATCCTGTGTGGCTTCTACCGTGACGCGGAGGATGCCGGCACCGAGTGCCTGCTGCATTCGATCGTGGGGCGCACCGCGGCGCGGCTGAGCTCGCGCGAAGTGGTGGGGGCGACGCTGGCCTACGCGGGGCCGCTGCAACGCAACGCCATGATCGATGGCAACACGGTGCGGGTGCTGGACCGGGTCGAGACCGATCCGCCCGAGCCGGTCGGCGAATACCTGGCCCGCCGCGCGCTGGAGTTCGAAACGGTGGCGTCCGCACTGGAGGAGCAGCGCCACGTACTGGGCGGCAGGACCGACCGGGCGGCCTTGCGGGCGGCCGTGCTGGAGGATATCCGCGAACGCAACGGCGGCGTCATGCCGCCACTGCCGGCGGTGCCGGGCGAGCGCTGATCCGGGCCGCCTGTTCGTCAGTTGGCTTCGTCCGGATCGCCGAGGGCGAAAGCGAGCGCTTCGGCCATCGCCGCGGGGATGACGGTCTTGTGCCCGCCGCCCTCGATCAGGCGGAAGTGGGCATCGACCGCGTTGTCCCGGAGCAGCTCGGCGAAGGCCGCGGCGTTGTCGACCATGTGCGGCTCGCCCAGCAGCGCGGCGTCGTCCTCGCCTGCCACTTCCGGCGGTTTTTCCGGCCCGGCCACCTGCTCCTCCGATCCCACCGTCAGCAGCACGCGCGCCGCGCGGGCAGCGGCCCAGTCGGCCGCGCGGGCGTCGTCGAGCATGCGGGCGCCGTCCCACCAGATCGAAGGCGAGGAGGCGACGTAGCGGGTGAAGCGCTCTGGTTTGCACATCAGTGCGTGCAGCACGAACAGGCCGCTGAGCGAATGGCCGACCAGGCACTGGCGCCGGAGGTCGACCGGCAGCGTGTCGAGGTAGCGGGGTTGCAGGCGGTCGGTCAGGAAGCCGAGGAAGGCGTCGGCATCGCCGTCTTCTGTCCAGTCTTCCGCGCCGCGTGGCGGTGGTACCTCCCCCCGCGCCGGCAGGGTGAAATCGCGCCGGCGAAGACTGGGGTCCACGCTGCCTTCGACCGCCCAGTCGATGCCGACCACGACCACGCCGGGATCCCCCGCTTCGTGCAGGGCCTGTTGCATCGGTGCCCACGTCGTCGGCGCGTCGAGCAGCCACACCAGCGCATGACCACCCGGCGGCGCATCGCCCTGCGGCACGTGCAGCCGGATGTCGTAGGCGCGCTGTCGATCGAGTTGGACCGTGTCGTGCATGGCGTGGAGGGGCAAGGGCGAGTGCGCAGTTGAGCCGATGCTAGCGGCCGGGGCGTCGCTGGCATCTGAAGGATGGCGCCGGGCGATCCAGCGACAGCGGCAGCTGCTAGAGTCCGGGCGGGATCCATGCCTCTGGAGGCAACGTGGCCGCAGGTACTGCCGAGTTGGAGCTGTTCGTCCGTGAATCTCTCGGGCGTGGCATGTCGCGCGAAGCCACCGCCGCCGCGCTGGCATCCGCCGGCTGGTCGCCCGAGCAGGTGCGCGATGCGCTGTCGGCGTATGCAGAGGTCGACTTCCCGGTGCCGGTTCCGAAGCCTCGTCCTTACCTCTCCGCGCGCGAGGCCTTCCTGTACCTGGTGCTGTTCGCCACGCTGTACCTGACCGCCTGGCACCTGGGCAGCCTGTTGTTCGACCTGGTCAACCGGGCGTTCCCGGATCCGGCGGACCCGGCCTACATGTGGTCGGCGGGGGCGCGCTCGATGCGCTGGTCGGTGGCTTCGCTGGTCATCGCCTTCCCGGTTTTCGTGTTCGTGGCGCGCCACCTCTCGCACGAGCTGCAGCGCAACCCGGTCAAGCGGCTGTCGGCGGTGCGGCGCTGGCTGACCTACCTGACGCTGTTCCTGGCGGCGACGGTGCTGATCGGCGACCTGATCACCCTGGTCTACAACCTGCTGGGCGGTGAGCTGTCGGTCCGTTTCCTGTTGAAGGTGCTGGTGGTGGCCATCATCGCCGGCACGGTCTTCGGCTGGTACCTGGTCGACCTGCGCCGTGAGGAGAAGGAAGCATGAGCAGCGCATCCACGCAGTCGCAGGTGGGCCGCTGGCTGCTGGTCGTCGCGGCGGTGGTGATCGCGGCCACGGTGACCGCGGCCGTCATGGTGATGGGCACGCCGCCCGAGCAGCGGTTGACCCGGCTGGACCAGCGCCGGGTACAGGACCTGCAGCGCATCGTGCAGGCGGTGAACCACCATGCGCGGATCCACGGTGAGCTGCCGAGCGACCTGGCCGCGCTGGCGAGCCAGCCGGGCGCCACCCTCCCGACGCTGGACCCGATGGACGGGTCGGCCTACGAGTACGGGGTCACCGGCCAGTGGACATGGCGTGTGTGCGCGCACTTCTCCAGCAGTACCGCGGACCGTCGCGACCTCTCGTTGGGCCAGGCGGACACCTGGGCCCATGGCGCCGGACGGCACTGCTTCGAACAGCGGGTGCCGAAGGACAGCCGACCCGACGGCGAGGCGGACCCGGCGCCGGCCCCGGTCAGCCGCGATCCGAGCGGAGATCCGACGCGATCTCCCTGACCCGGCGCAGGTCGTCCTCCAGCGTGAGGGCCTTTTCCGCCCGTTCCAGTGCCATCGCCGAGTGCCGCAGGGCTGCTTCCCGGTAGTTCGGACCTCCCATGCGCGACAGGGTTCGCAGGGTCTTCTGCAGCCGCACGCCGACCTCGACCGTGCCCGCGCCATCGCGCGCGATCGGGATGAAGATGTCGTTGAACAGGTCGCCGATGTCGACCGGCGGCACGTGGATGCGGGGGTACTCGACTTCCACGGCATCGGGGGGGATGGGATCCGCCCACAGTGACAGCACCCGCGCCGCCCGGCCCAGCACGTCGATGGCGGTGCCGGCATCGTTCACTGCTGGTGACAGGGCGCGCGAGGCGATCTCGGCCATCACGGTGACGCCGAACCGCGGATCCTGGTCGAAGGAGCGCGTGTCCGCCACCGCGAATGCCTCCCTCACCGCGGCCCGCATGTCGTCGTCGCAGGTGCCGAAGACGCGGGCGAGCGGGCGGTCGGTATCCACGAAGGCACCCGGCAGCGCCTCGACATAGATCCGATGGGCTTCGCTGCCACAGGCGTGCTCCAGCGCACCCATGTCGATGTGCTCCACATAGCCCATGCGCCCGGAGTACACCGGCGTGCATCCTTCGGGCAGCGCGTCCACTTCGGTATGCGGGTGGCCGCCGAGGTACGGCGTCTTGTGGCGGTGGCGCATCGCGCGTTCGGTGACTTCCTCGACCCGCTCGGTGGTGGTGCCGACCCGCCCGATCTTGACGACGTGGTGGATCCACCGCAGCAGGGTGGCGACCATGATGGCGATCACCACCAGCGTCACCACGTACAGCACTACCCGGCCGGTGCTGCCGTACAGGCCGGTCTGCAGCGCGATGATGCCCACCAGGCTGTAGAGGAAGGTGCCGACGAAGATCGCCAGCGCGTTCTGGGCAGTGGTGTCCTCGCTCAGCAGCCGGGTGGCGCGGGGGGTGACGCTGTTGGTCGCCGATGCCAGCGCCGCCACCAGCGTGCTCAGCGAAAAGATCGTCACCGACAGCATGCTGGCGGCGATGATGTTGAGCAGGTTGTCGACGGCGTCGGCGCCGATCTTGGTCGGGATGTCGGGCGGGATGTAGCGCTTCACCAGGATGGCGACCAGCGCGGTGGCGACCGCGAGCACCGAGAAGGCGGTCGCGCGTACCCACAGCCGGCGGGTGAGCTGGAGCAGGTCCCACTGGAACTGGGAGGACATCGGTACCTCGGATGGTCTCGCCGACAGCGGCGTCAGCGGCAGCATAGTCACTGGCGCGTCCCCGGCGGTTGACGACCCTGTCACCGGGCCGGCACCAGCATGGGTGTCCTCCCCAGCGCAAGAAGGACACCACGGCAACGCACTGGAGGACTGAACGGGCTAAAGGTGTGGCGGAACCGGCCGATAGGAGGGGCGACACGTTCCCACTCTCCCCTGAAAAGAGGCTGTCCCATGCACCGTTCCATCCTTGCCACCGCCCTGGCCGCGCTCGCCCTGGTGTACTTCACCCCCGCCCACGCCGAGCTGGTGCCGATCAAGCGCGTCGACCCGGTCTACCCGGCCGAGGCCGCCCGCGCCGGTACCAAGGGTTTCGTGGAAGTCGAGTTCACCGTCGATGCCACCGGCAAGGTCGCCAGCGTCTCGGTGATCAACGCCCGCCCGGCCCGCACCTTCGAGAGCGCCGCCGTCAGCGCCGTGAAGAAGTGGCAGTTCGCCGCCGGCAACGATGGCCGCGGCAAGGTCCGGCTCGACTTCGCCCTCTGAGCCCGCCAGCTCCGGAAGAACGCGCCGCTTGCGGCGCGTTTTTTTTGGCACCCGGCCTGCCCGTCAGCCGGCAGCCAGTGCAGCCGCGTCACGGGCCAGCAGGTCGTCCAGCTGGCTGGCCGAACCGGCGGCGCCGAACATCAGCCCCTGCATGCCGGTGCAGCCGGCGGCGACCAGCGCCCGGTACTGGGCCTCGTTGGCGACGCCCTTGGCGACCACCCGCTGGCCCATCGCCTGGCCGATGCCCGCCACGGCACGCACCACCGCCGCGGCCGCAGGGTCGTCGTCGAGGGCATCGACGAAATCCCGGTCGATCTTCAGTGCGGCAAAGCCCATGCCGGCCAGCACGCCGAGGCTGGACTCGCCGCTGCCGAAATCATCCGCGGCCACGCCGACCCCCATCTCCCTGAGCGCGGCCACCAGCGCCTGGCCCCGCGCGCCCTGGGCGAACAGCTGGGCACTCCTGAACTCGATCTCGAGCCAGCGCGGCTCCAGGCCGGAAGCATCCAGAGCCGAGCGCACCTGGGCGAGCAGGCGGTCGGCATCGAAGCGGGCCAGCGACACGTTGACCGACACCGGGATCGGCGCAATGCCGCGCGCCTCCCAGTCCTGCTGCCATTGGCGGCATTGCCGGCACGCCTCGGTCAGCACCCACTCGTCGATCTGGCCGATCAGGCCGGTCTCCTCCGCCACCGGGATGAATTCCTCCGGCAGCACCACGTTGCCATCGAGCTGGCGCCAGCGCACCAGCGCCTCGACCCCGCCGATGCGGCGTTCGGGCAGGTGGAACTGCGGCTGCCAGGCCAGCAGGAAGTCGCCGTTGGACAGGGCAATGCGCAGGTCGTGCTCGGTGCGCATGCGCTCTTCGGCGCTCGCGCCGGTCCGGTCGGTGAAGTAGCGGTAGCGGCCGCGCCCGGCTTCCTTGGCGTGGTACAGCGCCGCGTCGGCCTGGCGGGTGATGGTGCGGATGTCGCGGCCATCCTGCGGGAACAGGGCGATGCCGATGCTGGCCGACACCGCCAGCTCGTGGCCGTCGACCATGATCGGCTGCTCCACGGCCTCGATGAGTTTTCCAGCCACGCGCGCGGCGTCGCGGGCGTCCGCCAGCCGCACCAGCAGCAGCACGAACTCGTCACCGCCCTGGCGGCTGACGGTGTCGTCCTCGCGCACGCAGGCGCGCAGGCGCGATGCCACTTCCTGCAGCACGCGGTCGCCCACCGGATGCCCGAGGCGATCGTTGATCGGCTTGAAGTGGTCCAGGTCCAGGTACAGCAGCGCGCCCTTGTAGCCGCGGTCCATCTGCGCCAGCGCCTGCGACAGCCGGTCCTGCAGCAGCACGCGGTTGGGCAGCCCGGTGAGGTGGTCGTGCAGCGCCTGGTGGGCCAGGCTCTGCACCTGGGCCTGCGACTGGCTGACATCGTGCAGCACCACCACGCCGCCGTTGGCCTGGCCGAAGCGGTCGCGGGTGGGTGCCGCGGCTTCGGACACCGCGATGCGCTCGCCGTCGCGGCGCAGCAGCAGCTTGTGGTCATCCTGGCGCATCGGGGTGTTGCGCTTGACCGCCATGCCGAGCAGCGAATGCAGGGGCGCGTCTTCGGCGTCGACGAAGCGCAATACCTCGTCGCAGGGTTTGCCCAGGACATCCTGCATGGGCCATCCGGTGAGCTGCACGGCGGCCGGATTGAAGACCGTGACCCGGCCGTGGAGGTCGCAGGCGACGATGGCATCGCCCACCGCCGCCAGCGTGGACTCGGCCTGGGTGCGGGCTTCGGCGGCCAGCTGCTCGATCGCCAGCTCCGGCTCCAGGTCATGCACCGCGACCAGTGCCTGGAAGCCGCGGGCGGCGCGCACCGGGGCGATGCGCAGGGTCACCGGAAAGCTGCTGCCGTCGGTCCTGCGCGCGTGCAGGCCGAGGTCGCGGCCGAGCACCTGGGGCTCGCCGCTGTCATGGGCACGGGTCAGCGCGGCACCCAGTGCCGCCTCGGCTTCCGGCTCCAGCCAGGCGGAGGGCGGCTTGCCCAGGAGGGACGCTTCGCGGGCCCCGAGCAGGGCGAGGATGCGGGGGCCGGTACGGATGGCGCCGCCGGCGGAGTCCAGCACGAGGCCCGGATCGGCCGAGGCCGAGAGCATGGCGTCCAGGCCGCGCTCGTGGTCGGCCTTCCAACTGGCGTCCTGGGCGAGCAGGTGCACGCCGTCAATCGGTCCGGCCTCGGAGAACCGTGGCTCGATCCGCGCGTCGAGGATGCGTCCGTCCGACAGCGTGATCTGCTGGCGTTGTGGCAGGCCCGCCATGACGTGTCGGATCGGTGCGGCAAAGCGGGCGGCATCTTCGCCGTAGACCTCGTGCAGGGAGCGCCCGATTACCTCGGCCGCGTCCCGGCCCAGCCAGCGCAGGTAGCTGTGGTTGGCGAAGCGGTGGCGGGTCTGGCCGTCGAGCGTCGCCACCAGGAAGGGGCTGTGTTCGGTGACGGCCCGCAGGTGCTCCCCGGTGCGGCGCAGGAGGCTGTCGGATGCACGGCGCTGTCCGGCCAGGAGGGCGAGCGGCAGGGTGGCGATGATCGCCAGCAGCGTCGGCAGTACCAGGCCCTCGGGCGGCAGCGACAGGTTGATGCCGGGGATCACGGCGACGACGGCCACCGTCACGGCGATGCCGGTCGCGAGCGCGGTGGCCGCGCGGGGCCCGAGGCGAGGCGCCAGCACCACCATCGGCAGCAGGGCCAGGACCAGCAGTTCCGGCCGCCATCCGAGCACCAGCGGCACCGGCAGCCAGGCCAGCACCGCCTGCGCGCTGCCGGCATACGCGGGTGGGTCCTGTCCCTCGCCTTCGTCGCCACACCAGGCCAGCACCATTGGAACCACCGGCAGCAGGCCGAGTGCAGCGCCCAGCCAGGTGGGCCACAACCCACCCTGCCAGTCGGTCGAGGGCGTCGCCCCCGGCAGCCACGCGAGGGTCGCCACCCAGTCCAGCAGCGCCAGGCCCAGCGGGACGACCACGCTGGCGGCAAGCAGGGTCCATGCAAGGGGTGCGACGTCACCCGCAGTGCGTGGATCGATCCTGCGGCCGCGCAGCAGCGCGAAGGTGGCGATCGCGCCGAGCGCGGGGCCGGCGCCCAGCAGCAGCGCGGGCGCGACCGAGGTGGGTATCAAGGCAGAGCCGGGATCGGGAAGCCAGCCGGCAGCGTGTGCGATCCAGGCGGCCGCCGTGGCGGCGACTGCCCAGCCAGTGCCAGCACGGCGCAACAGCAGGAGGGCCAGCAAGGCAGCCGCGCCGATGCCGGCCGCCATCGCCCCCACCCAGCCGCTATCCGCCCACTGCCGCAGCAGGCCCAGCGCGAACAGCAGCAGCGCGACGGCAACAATCGACGACAGGCGCCAGGCCATGCTGGTGGCAGCCCCCTCAGTCCTCATTGGCTCTCCTCCACGACCGTCAATTGTTAACGGCCGGGCGTTCAGGAACTGTGCGCGGGTCGGTAAAGCAGAGCACGGATAGCGCCATTCGCCACGGTTGCGGGGTTTCGGCGCGCTCAGCCGGCGCCGATCAGCGGCAGCCTCACAACGAACTGGCTGCCATGGCCGGCGCCGTCGCTGCGGGCCTCCACATTGCCGCCGTGCAGTTCGACGATGTCCTTGACCAGTGCCAGGCCAATGCCGAGCCCGGCGTGGGCCATCGGCGTGGAGACCTGGGTGAACATCTGGAAGATGCGCTCGCGCATGTCCGCGGCGATGCCGATGCCGTCATCGGCGACGCGCACCGCCAGCCAGGACCCCTGCACCGTTGCCTTGATCCAGATGTGGCCACCGTCGTGGGTGTACTTGATGGCGTTGCCCAGCAGGTTGACGAACACCTGCTGGAGCCGCAGCCGGTCTCCCAGCAGTTCGATCGGCTCGCCGGGAGGCAGCAGCAGGTTGAACTCGCGATCGGGATCGGCGGCGCGTTGGCGCGCGGCTTCCATCGCCTCCTGCAGCAGCGACCCGAGGTGCAGGCGCTCGGGTCGCAGCTCCAGCTTGCGGGCGCCGATGCGGCTGGCGTCCTGCAGGTCGTTCACCAGCCGCTCGGCGAACTCGACATTGCGCGACAGGATCGCCAGCGTCGGCGTGACCCCTGTATTTCCGCCGGCCTGACCTCCGCCCGGCTGATCGCCGCCGGCCTGCTTCTGCAGGAGGTGCGCGGCCATGCCGATCGACGCCAGCGGGTTGCGCAGCTCGTGGGCGATGGTGGCGATGGCGGTGGTCTTGTTTTCGTTCGCCTCGGCCATGGAGGCCGCCCGGTTGCCCAGCGTGTCCAGCAACATCTTCATGTCGGTCTGGTTGCGCAGGATCTTGGTGAAGCCGATCACTTCGCCGTGCTCGTCGCGCAACGCCAGCAGCAGCCCGGACGCCCAGAACCGGGCGCCATCCGCGCGCTGCATCCAGCGGTTGTCGTCGGCGACGCCGTGGCTGGTCGCCACGTTGATCTCGTGCTGGGGAATGCCCAGGTGGACGTCTTCGGGTACGAAGAAGCGGTCGGTGAGGCCGCCGACGATCGCGCCAGGCTCGGCGCCGAGGATCTTGGTGGCGCCGGGGCTTGCCCAGGTCACCCGGCGATCGCCATCCAGGTGGAGGATGGCGTGCTCCAGCGACTGCTGGGCGAACGCCCACAGCATGTCCCTGGCGGTTGCCTCGGCTGCCGGGTCCGGCGGCTTATTCATGATGCGCTACGGCAAACATGCGGCCCAGTCTGCGCACCGGCCCATGATCGTCGGATCAAGGCCTCCTGCAGCGGCTGGGCGTCTTCACAAAACGTTGACATACGCCGTACCCGACCGTACGCTCGCGGCCGGCCGGCGCGGGGGGAATGCGCCGGCCGAATCCATTCCACAGGGGGAAGGCAATGATCAGCTTCAAGATGAAGCCGGAGAACCACGCGATCCTGTCGCGCTGGTCGAAGAAGTTCTTTTTCATCGTGTTCGTGGTGGCCGCCGGCTACCTGATGTTCCTGGGCGTCGACGGCTACCGTCAGGCCAGTTCGATCCTCGGCGACCACACCGTCGTGACCGTCCCGGTCGAGCTGGTCGACATCACCGAAGAGCGCGGCCGCAAGGGGCGCACCAAGCTGATGTACCACTTCGGTTACAGCTTCGATGCCGCTGGCAGCACCCACGAAGGTGCCTTCACCACGTCCGAATCCAATGCCGATCCGTACATGGGCGAAGACGTCACGTTGGCGATCGCCTACTCCAATGCTGATCCGTCCCGGTTCGACCGGCTGGAGAAGCTGGAAGGGCAGGCCGGGCTGGGGAGCCTCGCCTTCCGCATGCTGGTCGCGCTGCTGGGTGCTGCCTTCCTGGCCGCCGTGATGCACCTGCTGCTGGTCGCCAAGCTGATCGTGCCGCGCCAGCCGGCAGCACCGGAAGCGGCGCCCGCCGCGTGATTGCACCTTGATCAGGGCGGTCTTCGTCGCCATGCCTGTTGTTCCCACGAACAAGGAGCATCCGATGAAGACCGTCCTGATCACCGGCGCCAACCGCGGCATAGGGCTGGCGCTGGCCCGCCGGTTCACCTCGCGCGGCGACACCGTCATCGGCGTGTGCCGCAACGCCAGCAAGGACCTCGAAGCGACCGGCGCCCGGGTGGAAGCCGGGATCGACGTGACCGATGGCCAGGCGCTGGCGAAGCTGGCCGGGCGCCTGGGTGATACCCGCATCGACGTGCTGGTCCTCAACGCCGGCATCCTCGGCCGCGAGAAACTGGGCGAGATCGACGAAGACGGTTTCGAGAGCATGCGCCGCCAGTTCGAGGTCAACGCGATCGGCCCGCTGCGGGTGGCGCAGGCGCTGCTCGGGCAGATGTCCGAGGGCGCGAAGATCGGCATCGTGACCAGCCGCATGGGCTCGGTGGCCGACAACGGCTCCGGTGGCGCCTATGGCTACCGGGCTTCCAAGGCCGCCGTGAACGCGGTCGGCAAGTCGCTGGCGCTGGACCTCAAGCCGCGCGGCATCGCGGTGTTCCTGCTGCACCCGGGCTACGTCGCCACCGACATGGTCGGCGGTACCGGCGACGTCTCGCCGGAACAGTCGGCCACGCAGCTGGTCGAGCGCCTGGATTCCCTGTCGCTGGAGCAGAGCGGCACCTTCTGGCACGCCAACGGCAGCGAACTGCCCTGGTGACCACGGCGCGGCGGCAAGCCGCCGCGTATCCTGCGCGCGTACCGTCCGCCCACCGAGGATGATCCGATGAGCCACTCCCGAGACGGCCATTCCGACGACGCATACGATCCCGACGACAACTTCGCCCACGCCGTCCACGACGGCGCCGAGGTCGACGAGGATGCCGACATGGATGCCGAGGCAGTGGTCTGGCAGGTGTTGCTGCTGGTCAACCCCGGCGATGAGGACGCGGCGCTGCAGCAGTTCGGCGTCTTCCAGGAGGCCTGGGCGGACGCCGGCGGTGGCGATGAAGGCCTGGAGCCGTTGCTGCTCGATGCGATCGAGTGGAAGGCCGGCTTCCGCGTCGGCCCCGACGACACCGCGGCGCTGGTCGACAGCATCAACGAACTCTCCGCGCGCTGGAACCTGCATGTCGAATGGGGCGTGGAAGACCCCACCGACGCGGAGTTCCTGGCGGCGGCTGAGGTGCCTTCGCTGCTCGGCGTCGCCTACGACCGCCTGCGCGAGCACGGCTACACCGTGTGGACGTGGGAGACGGCCGGCGGCGACCACGCCGGTTGGATCACGCAGGCACGCGATGACGAGGCCATGCGCATCCTTGCGCCGGCACTGGGCATCGACGCACAACCCGCGGGGTAGTGCTCACGTGACGGCCACGGTGGGGCCACGAAGCTGTCGCGCTTGACTGCGCCACGCCCGCGCTTGAGGCACCGTCTGCACGGTGCTCCAATGATCCGACCCAGCTCAGGGAGCCTCCATGCCGAGCAGCAAAGGACTGATCCGATTCGCAGCGCTCACGCTGGCGGCTTGCCTCGCCGCCTGCGGTGGAGAAGAGGCCGAGCCCGCACAACAGGCTGACGAGGCCCATCCGGTGGTGTTCGAACCGGCGGCCGAGGTGGTGCTGCCGCGTGTCGGGTCCGCGCCGGCCGAAGTACTCAGCTCCAACGAGAGCGAACTGTCGGCGGACATCTCCGCGCGGGTGGAAGCGGTGGTGGAGGACGTCGGCAGTACCCGTCGAGCAAGGTGAGCTGCTGCTCCGGCTGGACGACCGCGACTACCGCCTCGCCCTGGAGCAGGCGGGTGCCCGCGCCGCCGCGGCGCAGGCGCGCCTCGACCTGGCGAACTCGCGCCTGTCGCGCGCGCGCGAACTGCTGGCCGAACGCTTCGTCTCCGAGGACGAGGTGCAGGCCCTGCAGGCCGAGCGCGACAGCGCCGCGGCGGAACTGCGCGTGGCGCGGGCGGACCGGGCGGTGGCCGAGCGCAACGTCGCCAAGACCCGCATCACCGCGCCATTCGACGGTGCCGTGGTGGAGCGTTTCGCCCAGGTCGGTACGCTGGCCGCTGCGGGTACTCCGTTGCTGCGCATGGTCGCGTCCGAAGGGTTGGAGGTGGAAGCCTCGGTGCAGGCTGCCGACGCGGCAGGGTTCGCGGCGGCTTCCGGGCATGTCTTCGAACATGCCGGCGAGGAATATCCGGTCACCCTGTTGCGCATGGTCGGCGTCGTCGACCGGACGGCGCGTACCCAGGTCGCCCGGCTCGGCTTCGATGGGCTGGCCGCGCCCGTGGGCAGCGCCGGTACCTTGCGCTGGGAGGCGCCGGGCCAGCGTTTGCCGCCGGACCTGCTGGTGCTGCGCGAGGGCACGCATGGCTTCTTCGTCGTCGACGCCGATGTCGCGCGCTTCGTGCCGGTGCCGGAAGCCCAGCCCGGCCGCGCGTTCCAGGTGGAGCTCGCCCCCGATACCCGGGTGATCGTGCGGGGGCAGCAGGCGCTGGAGGACGGCGACCCGGTGCGCGAGGCGGCCCGCGACGAAGAGCCCGGCGTCGGCAGCGGCGATGCCCCGGCGGCGGATGCCGGTGAGACCCGCCCGGCAGATGCGACGGGTGGCGGAGCCGGCGACTGATGCGTTTCGCCCGCTCGCTGATCAGCAACCATCCGCTGGCGAACATCCTGTTCGTCACCGTGATCGTGCTGGGCGTCCTGGCCTACCTGCGGATGCCACGCGAGCAGGATCCGGAGATCAACTTCAACTGGATCAACATCAACACGGTGCTGCCGGGTGCCAGCGCCGAGGACGTCGAAGAGAAGGTCACCAACCCGCTGGAGGACGCCCTGCGCAACGTGCAGGACGTGCGCTGGGTCATCAGCTCCTCGCGCGAGAGCGCGTCCAACATCATCGTGCGCTTCCACGACATGCCCGAACGCGAGTTCGACAAGCGCATCAACGACGTGCGGCGCGAGGTGCAGAACAAGGCCAACGCCGAACTGCCGGCGGAAGTGGTGGATCCGGAGATCCTGGAGATCACCACCTCCAGCGGCTTCCCCACCGCGGTGGTGGTGCTGACCGGCCAGGCCGACGACGAGACCCTGCGCTACGCCGCCCGCCAGGTGCGCGACGACCTGGAGCAGATCACCGGCGTGGACCGGGTCATGGCGTTGGGCTTCCAGGAGCCGGAGATCCAGGTCGACTTCGACCCCGCCGCGCTGGCGGCACGCGGGCTGACCGCCACCGCGGTCTCCGATGGCCTGTCCTCCTGGTTCCGCGATGTGTTCGCCGGCACCCAGAAGGCGCGCGACGGCGAGTGGCTGGTACGCGTCAGCGGCACTTCGCCGGACCCGGAGCAGGTCGCGCGTTTCCGCGTACGCGCACCACCGGCGCCGGCCGGGACTGCGGGTGCCGGTGGCGCGGGGACCACGACATCGAGCGGAGCCAGCGGCGGCTCGGTGCCGATCGATGCGTTCGCCGAGGTGGTGCGCGGGCGCGAGAAGCCGCGCCAGCTCGCGGCGACGGGTGGACAGCCGGCGGTGTACCTCACGGTGTCCAAGGTCGGCTTCACCAATACGCTGGACCTGGTCGATTCGATCCGCGACTACATAGAGGAAGAGAACGTCGCGCTGGAGGGGCGGGGGCTGGAACTGCTGCTCGCCGACGACCAGACCATCGCCACCCGCGACGCGCTGGGCGTGATGCAGACCAACGGCCTCATCGGCCTGCTGCTGGTGCTGGTGGTGTGCTGGCTGTTCCTGGGCAGCCGCATCGCGGCGATGGTGGCGCTGGGCGTGGTGTTCTCGATCACCGGTACCTTCGCCATCCTGCAGGCCAGCGGCTCCTCACTTAACGTATCGGTGCTGCTGGGCATCGTCATCGTGCTGGGCATGCTGGTCGACGACGCGGTGGTGGTGGTCGAGGCGATCTACTACCGCATCCAGCGCGGCATGGACACGCTGGATGCGGCGCTGGAAGCGCTGTCGGAGGTCGGGCGGCCGGTGATCGCGGCGGTGGCGACCACCACTGCCGCGTTCCTGCCGTTGATGCTGCTGCCGGGCATCGTCGGCAAGTTCATGTTCATCATCCCCTTCGTGGTGACGGTGGGGCTGGCGGTGAGCCTGGTCGAGGCGATGTGGATGCTGCCCGCGCACGTGCACGCACTGGGCCGGCATTCCATCAGCCAGTCGCGCACGCAGGCGCTGCGCGAACGCTATACGCGGTGGGTGCGCCTGAACTACGCGCGCCTGCTGGTGCGGGTGATGCGCCGGCCGCTGCCCTGGCTGGGTGGCGTGGGCGCGCTGTTCCTTGCCGCGGTGCTGGCGATCGCGGCGGGCGCGGTGCGGGTGGAGTTCTTCGCCTTCGATCCGCTGCGCGTCTACTACGTCAACGTCGACATGCCGCCCAGCGCCAGCATCGAGGACACCATCGCCCAGACCCAGCGGGTGGAGGCACGGGTGCGACGCAACCTGCAGGAGGGCGAGGCACGCTCGGTGGTGTCGCTGGCCGGCACCAAGTTCACCGAGACCGAGCCGCTGTACGGCGACCGCTACGGGCAGATCACCGTCTCGCTCAATCCCGAAGACGAGGAGATGCGCAGCCTCGACGAGATCATCGACGGCATGCGCGAGGACGTGGCCGCGACCCCGGGCGAAGCCGAGATCTCTTTCCTGCGGCTGTCCGGCGGGCCACCAGGCGGGCGCGGGCTCAACGTCAAGGTGCGGGGTGACGACCTGGCCCAGCTGCGGGCGGCGGCCAACGAGGTCCGTCGCCTGGTGTCGGAGATCCCCGGCACCTTCGAGATCACCGACGACGATACCCCCGGGCGCGACGAGCTGGAGCTGGAGGTCGACGTCGACGCCGCGCACCGCGCCGGGCTGGACCCCGGGGCAGTGGCGCGACTGGTGCGCCTGCACCTGGATGGCGAGGTGGTGGCCGACCTGCGCGACCGTGGCGAAAAGGTCGAGTTGCGGGTGCGGGCCGAGCCGCGGCCGGCGCTGGAAGTATCGGACATCCTGTCCGACCCGATCGCGCTGCCCAACGGCGACACCACCACCCTCGGCGCGCTGGTGCATCCGGAGGCGCGCAAGAGCCCCGGCATGATCCGCCACTGGAACCTGCGACGGGCGATCACGGTGGAGGCCTCGCTGGACCCGGAGCAGGTCAACACCGTGCAGGCGACCGAGCAATTGCGCGCAGCGTGGGACGAAGTGCGCGCCGACTACCCCGGCATCGACCTCGACTTCTCCGGCGAGCTGGACGACATCTACGAGTCGCTCAACGCCATGGGGCCGCTCGCGCTGGTCGGCATCGGCCTGATCTACCTGATCCTGGCGGCGCAGTTCCGCAGCTATTTCCAGCCACTGCTGATCCTGGTCACCGTGCCGCTGGCCTTCATCGGCGTGACGCTGGGCCTGTTGATCACCCGCAACCCGTTGTCGCTGTACACGATGTACGGGGTGATCGCGCTGATCGGCATCGCGGTGAACGCCGCCATCGTGCTCATCAGCGCCGCCAACGACCGCCGCGAGGCAGGGATGCGCACGCTCCACGCCACCATCTTCGCTGCCCGCCGACGCGTGATCGCGGTGCTGATGACCACCGCGACCACCATCGCCGGGCTGTTCTCGCTGGCGTTCGGGATCGGCGGCAAATCGCTGCTGTGGGGGCCGGTGGCCTCCAGCATCGTGTGGGGGCTGGCGTTCTCCGCGTTGCTGACGCTGTTCGTGGTGCCGGTGCTGTACCGCTATTTCATGCGCCGGCGCCACGGCAACTGATCGGGTCCCCTCGCAGTTTCCGCTCAGTTCTCGTCGCGCCGCTCGCCGTACCAGAACTCCAGGTTGCGACGGGACCTGAGCAGGCCACGCCCGCCCAGCAGGAAGCGGGAAAAGAAACGCAGTTGCTCCCACCAGGAAAAGGTCCGCAGCTTGCGGGCGGAGGTGGTGACGTGCTCGCGGAGCACCACGAAGCGACCATGCCGGGCCAGTGCCCGGCTCATCGCGACATCTTCGCCGGCGAAATAGCCTTCGTCGAAACCCCCGGTGGCCTCGTACGCGGCGCGGGTGCAGAACACGAAGCAGCCCGGGGCGATGCGCACCATGCGGAACAGCAGGATCGACAGGTCCTGCAGCCAGCGCTCGTGGCGCTTGAGCCGTCCGCCCAGCCGCACCGCGGCGCCCCCGCCGGCGGCGCCGGCATCGAGCGCCGCCAGTGCGGCCAGGACGACCGGCGGCTCCAGCAGCGTGTCGGCATCGACGAAGAACAGGCGCTCACCCTTGGCTGCGGCGGCGTCTGCGTTGCGGGTGGCGGCGATGTGGCGGTGTCCCACCCGGAGGAGGCGGGCGCCGGCTTCGAGTGCCCGCTCACCGGTGCCGTCGGTGGAGGCGTCGTCCACCACGATCACCTCGCAGGGCTGCCCGAGCTGCTCGATCACGCAATCCAGCGCGGCCAGGGTCGCGCCAATCAGGCGGGCCTCGTTGTGGGCGGGAATGATGAAGGAGATCACCGCCCCGCATCCCGTGGCCAGCGCTGGGCGCCCTGTCCGCGCTCGGCAAGCGCATCGGCCGGATTGGCCAGCCGGCAGCGCTTCATCGATACGCATCCACAGCCGATGCAGTCGTCCAGGGTGTCGCGCAGCTTGATCATCTGCTCGATGCGCTGGTCCAGCTCGCCCCGCCAACGCCGCGACATCCGCGCCCAGTCGGCGCGGGTGGGGGTGCGGCCATCGGGCAGGGTCGCCAGTGCCTCGGCGAGGGTGGCCAGGGGAATGCCGACGCGCTGCGCGGCGCGTATCACCGCGACGCGGCGCAACGCATCACGCGGATAGCGCCGCTGGTTGCCCGGCGTGCGCCGGCTCTGGATCAGCCCGCTGGCTTCGTAGAAGTGCAGTGCCGACACTGCCACGCCGCTGCGCCGCGCCAGTTGTCCCACGCTGAGTTCGCTCGGCAGGGCCACGGGGCTTGACCTCAAGTTTGGTTGAGCTTCTATGCTCCTTCTCAACCGCGACAACGTCAATCAGCGACAGGGAGTTTCATGGACATGCAGGTTGCAGCGGCGGTGCCGACGGAAGGTCCCTTCGCCCGCCGCTACCGCGCGCTCAGCATCGGCGCGGTATCGCTGGTGGCGCTTTACGCGTTCGAATCGCTGGCCGTCACCACGGCGATGCCCACCGTGGCCGCGGCGCTGGACGGCCTGTCGCTGTATGCGATGGCGTTTGCCGGGACCCTCGTCTCCAGCGTGGTGGGCATGGTGGCGGCGGGACGCTGGGCCGACCGCAGCGGGCCGCGCGTGCCGCTGGCCCACGGCGTGGCCTGGTTCGCGTTCGGCCTGGTGGTGGCGGGGCTGGCGCCGGCGATGTGGGTGCTGCTGGTGGGCCGGATGGTGCAGGGCTTTGGCGGCGGCCTGATGTCGGTGGCGCTGTACGTGGTCGTCGGCCGGGTCTATCCGCCGGCGTTGCGGGCGCGGATCTTCGCCGCCTTCGCCGCGGCCTGGGTGGTGCCGGCGATCGTCGGCCCCGCGATCAGCGGGCTCATCGTCGAGCACCTGGGCTGGCGGTGGGTGTTCCTGCTCTTTCCACTGGTCGCCGGTGTGGCGGCGCTGATGGTGCTGCCCGCATTGTGCGGGCTCGGCCCGCTTCCGGAGCCGGACCCCGTCGCAGGCGACCGCCACCGCATGGTCTGGGCGGTGGTCGCGGCAGCCAGCGCGTTGCTTCTCCATCATGGCGGCCAGCAGCGTGGCTGGGTGGCAGCCGCGTTGCTGGCCTTCGCGGTGGCGGGCCTCCTGTTGAGCATGGTGCGCCTGCTTCCGCCGGGTACCCTGCGCGCCGCACGTGGCCTCCCGACCGTGATCGCGCTGAGGGGCATCGCAGCGGCGGCGTTCTTCGGCACCGAGGTCTTCCTGCCCCTGTTGCTGTCGCGCGAGCGCGGCCTGTCGCCCGCGTGGGCCGGCGCGGCATTGACCATCGGTGCGCTGGGCTGGTCACTGGGGTCGTGGAACCGCGGGCGCATGAAGGACCCGTCGCCGGCGCGGGTGCTCCAGGCGGGCATGGCCCTGCTCACGCTGGGGGTGGCCGGGGCCGCGCTCGCGGTGATCCCGGCGATGCCGCTGGCCGTGGCGATGGCGGCCTGGGTGGTCGCGGGGCTGGGCATGGGCACGGTGTTCCCGAGCCTGTCGGTGCTGACCCTGGAGCTGTCGCCGCCGGCCCGGCAGGGCGTCAACGCCTCGGCGCTGCAACTGTGCGATGCGCTGTTCACCGCCGCGATGCTGGCGGTGGCGGGCTCGATGTTCGCCGCACTGCTGGAGCGCGCGCCGCTGGCCGCCTACCTCTCCGGGTTTTCGATGACCGCGGCGCTGGGCCTGCTCGGCCTGCTGCTGGCCGGGCGTGTGCGGCCAGCGGATGCCGGGTGAGTCAGGCGCCGACGCGCTGGCGTACCGCAGCCATGTCGCGCACCGGCCGGACCTCGATGCAGCCGGTGCTCGCCCATGGAAACTCGGCGGCGATCCGGACTGCTTCGGCCATGTCTTCGGCTTCGATCAGGTTGAAGCCGGCCAGCACTTCCTTGGTCTCGGCGAACGGCCCGTCCACCACGGTGGTCCTGCCATTTCGGATGCGCACCGACTTTGCCTTGCGGGCGGATTCGAGCTGTTGCGACTGCACCAGGCAGCCTCCTTCGCGAAGCTCGTCGGCATGGACGAAGCACTGGTGCATGCGCTTGTCGAATTCACCTTCGGGCAGGGCATCCAGGGCTTCGTCGTCGTTGTAGACCAGCAGGAGGTACTGCATCGATCGGCTCCGGGAGGGACAGGGAGGCGAAACCATCGCGCCTGCGGCACCGCGATGCAAGCGTCTCGTCTGTCGACATTGTCGAATTGCGCTGCGCCCGCTCGTCGAGAAGACAGCAACCACAAGCAAGGAGGTGTGTGATGAGGGTGATGGTGATGGTGAAGGCGACCGAAGCCTCCGAGGCCGGTGCGATGCCGAGCGAAGCGCTGCTGACGGCGATGGGCCGCTTCAACGAGGAGCTGGCCAAGGCCGGGGTCCTGCTGGCGGGCGAGGGGCTGCATCCGAGCCGAAAGGGCGTGCGGGTGCGCTTCATCGGCAACTCGCGGACGGTGGTCGATGGCCCGTTCGCGGAGACCCGCGAGCTGGTGGCCGGCTACTGGCTCTGGCAGGTGCGTTCGCTCGACGAAGCCGTGGAGTGGGTCAAGCGCTGCCCGAAGCCGCACGAAGGCAATTGCGAGATCGAGATCCGGCCGGTGTTCGAAGCAGACGATTTCGGCGAAGCGATGACGCCCGAGCTGCGTGCGCAGGAGGAACTGCTGCGGTCGGCGGGGCTGGGCGCGGAAGCAGGCGCCCGCTAGGTGCCCGTGGCAAGGCGACTTGTTTCCGGTTCGCGCCGGTGCTGTGATCCGGGACCATGAGCCACGACGAAAAGGTCCACGACGCGCATGGAGCCATCGATGCGGTGTGGCGCATGGAAGCGCCACGGCTGATCGCCGGCCTCGCCCGCATGGTCCACGACGTGGGCCTGGCGGAGGAGCTCGCCCAGGATGCGCTGGTGGCCGCGCTCGAGCGGTGGCGTGCTGATGGCACCCCGGACAACCCGGGAGCCTGGCTCATGGCCACCGCCAAGCGTCGCGCCATCGACCGGCTGCGTCGCCACCAGTTGATGCAGCGCAAGCACGAGGAACTGCTGCATGAGCTCGAACGGCAGGAGGTCGACCGCCCCGACAGCGACCAGCGGCTGGGCGACGACATCGGCGACGACCTGCTGCGACTGGTCTTCACCGCCTGCCATCCGGTGCTGTCGACCGAAGCCCAGGTGGCCTTGACGCTGCGCCTGCTGGGCGGCCTTGCCACCGACGAAATCGCCCGCGCGTTCCTGTTGCCCGAGCCCACCGTGGCGCAGCGCATCGTCCGGGCCAAGCGCACGCTGGCGGAGAAGGAGGTGCCGTTCGAGGTGCCGCGCAAGGCCGAACTGCCCGAGCGCCTGTCTTCGGTGCTGGGCGTGGTCTACCTGATCTTCAACGAAGGCTATGCCGCGACCGCCGGCGAGGACCTGATGCGCCCCGCGCTATGCGAGGAAGCCTTGCGGCTGGGACGGGTGCTGGCCGGGCTGGTGCCCGGCGAGCCGGAGGTGCACGGGCTGGTGGCGCTGATGGAACTGCAGGCATCGCGGACCCGGGCACGGGTAGGGCCGGCGGGTGAACCGGTGCTGCTGATGGAGCAGGACCGTGGCACCTGGGACCGGCTGTTGATCACGCGCGGACTGGCATCGCTGGCCCGGGCGGAGGCACTGGGCGGCGGGCGAGGGGTGTACGCGCTGCAAGCCGCCATCGCCGCCTGCCACGCCCGCGCGCCCAGCGCCGACGAGACGGACTGGCGCCGCATCGCCGCGCTCTATGGCGTGCTTGCCGAAGTGACCGGGTCGCCGGTGGTGGAGCTCAACCGGGCGGTGGCACTGGGGATGGCCGAAGGCCCCATGGCAGGCCTTTCGCTGGTGGACGGGCTGGTGGACGAGCCGGCCCTGCGTCGTTACCACCTGCTCCCCGCGGTGCGCGCCGACCTGCTGGAGAAGCTCGGCCGGCTCGACGAGGCCCGGGAAGAGTTCGAGCGCGCCGCCGGGCTGACCCGCAACCAGCGTGAGCGCGAGCTCCTGCTGGCGCGCGCATCGAAAGTGATCGCGGAGCGCTAACGCCGGCCATGTGAGGCTGTCGCCGTGTTCCAAGCAAGGAGACCGGCATGACCAGCCAGCAGAATCGACAGGGCACCCCCACCGGCAACGCCGGCGGCGGCAACGAAGCCAGCGGCAAGCACCAGGGCCTGCGCCAACCGGCGGACGACACCCGCGACGAGGACGCCATCGACAACGTGGGGCTCAAGGATCCAGGCGCGGAGGTGGAGGACCACCTGCGGGACAAGCGCGGCAAGGGCGTGCGCGGTGGTTTCGACGATTCGATCGACCATGACGCCGATCGCGACCAGGTCAGCAACGAGCAGGTGGCCAACTCGCCACGCAAGACCTGACACCACGGCGAGCGGGCCCGGCGGCGCCTCAGTCCCGCCGCGCCTGCTCCTGTTCGGCCAGTGCCGCCGCCCGATCGGCGGCACTCACGTCTTCGGCGCCGGGGGAGCTGACACGGGCGGCATCGCGGCTCCCGCGGCTCCCGGTCTGCGGTGTCCCGGCAGCATCGTCGCCGGCGCCCGCGCGGGTCAGGTCCGCCCGGAAACGCGGCAGCGACTCGGGGTATTGAGCGGCGAGGTAGGCGATCATTTTCTCCCGCACCACGCAGCGCAGGTCGAACAGCTCGCCGGAGTTGCGGGCGCTGACCAGCAACCGCACCTGGATGGTGGTCTCGGCGGTCTCGGTGACCTGGGCCACGCAGACCCGGCCATCCCAGCGTTCGTCGTCGCGACAGATGCGCTCGAGCTCCTCGCGCACGCGCGCCATCGGCGTGCGGTAGTCCAGCCAGAGGAATGCGGTGCCGAGCAGTTCGGCGCTGGTGCGTGTCCAGTTCTGGAACGGGTTCTCGATGAACCACTGCAGCGGCACCACCAGCCGGCGCTCGTCCCAGATGCGCACCACCACGTAGGTGCTGGTGATCTGCTCGATGCGGCCCCACTCGCCCTCGACGATGACCACGTCGTCCATGCGGATCGGCTGGGCGATCGCGATCTGCAGGCCGGCAATGAGGTTGCCGAATACCGGCCGCGCGGCGATGCCCGCGACCAGGCCGATGATGCCGGCCGAGGCCAGCATGGCGGCACCGATCTCCCGGATGGCGGGGAAGGTCATCAGCGCGATGGCGACGCCGATCACCAGGATCGCGGTCTGGACCACGCGCGACACCACCCGGGTCTGGGTCTGCACCCGCCGGGCGGCAAGGTTGTCCTCCATGTCGACCGGGTTCTCGCGCAGGATCCGGCGCTCCACCGCCCCGGCCGCCCGTATCAGCAGCCAGGTGATGCACAGCAGCCCGCCCACGCCGAGCCAGTGCTGGATCCGCGCCACCCATTCCCCGGGCAGCGGGGTCAGGGTCACCGCGACGCTCAGGAACAACAGCGGCAGGGCTACCGATGCCGGCACCGCCACCACCTCGGCAATGCGGGCGCGCATATGGGTGGCCGCGCTTGCGCGTGCGCGCCGGGCGACGGCGAGCAGCGCACGCCGCACCACCCAGCCCAGCAAGAGGGCCACCAACAGGGGCCAGGCGACCGCGGCGATGTCCTGCCAGCCTCCTAACGACATGGATGCTTCCGTTCAGGCATGGCCGCCATGCTGACGGCGGCGGCGTAAACGATCTGTCTAGCGGCCGCGGGGGGGGGGGCGGGCCTCAAGGATGGGCCGGGCCCGCCGATACCGGATTCGAACCGTGGCCTTCCGTGGCTGCGTGGAGGGATTCGTGAGACCGGTCAAAGCTGACGAAGTCGAGCTCGGCGCGCCGCTGGCCTGGTCGGTCTATGACGGCGCGGGCAAGCTCCTGTTCGTCCAGGGCATGGTGGTGGCCTGCCAGGCCCACCTCGACATCCTGCTCGAGCGCGGCATGGTCGTGCCGGAAACCTCCACCAGCGGTGGCACGCTGCTGCCGGCTATCGGCAAGGGCGAAGGAATAGCGCCGTCCGGGGGTGTCGAGCCACCCGCCAGGGCCGAAACCGAGAACGCGGCGCCCGAGGCGGATGCCATAAGCGAGCCCGAAGACGCCGCGGATGGAGAAGAAGAACAGCTGGATGACGAGGCGGAGCCGGAAGCGCCCTTGGAGCCATTGCCATCCCATCCCCCGGTATTCCCGGCCATCCAGCAACTGCGGCGTGTGCTGCAGGCCCTCCATGCCGAGCTGCTGGATTGCCCGTTCCATGGCTTCGACGAGCGTGTGCGCGACCTGGCGATGCGCCTGCAGGTACTGGTGGCGAGGGACCAGGACGCCGCCCTGGCCGCCATGCAATTGGAGGTGGGGGAAGACGACCAGAGCGCGCGCCTGATGCACGCCGCCATCCTGTGCCAGGTGCTGCTGCAGGCCCGGCAATGGGACGAGGAGGAGAGCATCTCGGTGGTCGCCGCGGCCCTGACATTCGACGTGGCGCTTGGTCCCATCGTGGCGGAGTTGAACCAGCAGCCCGGTGGGCTGACGGTGGCGCAGCGCCTGGTGATCGATGGCCACCCCCAGGCGGGCGTCGAGCTGCTGCAGAACGCGGGGGTGGATGATCCGGTCTGGCTCGAGGCGGTGCTGCACCACCACGAGCGGTTGGATGGCAGTGGCTACCCCAACCGGTTGACCGCCGACGCCATCACCGCCGGTGCGCGGACGCTGGCGATCGTGGACATCTATTCGGCGATGGTGCGGCCGCGGGCCTATCGCGAGGCGATCCACGCGCGGCATGCCCTGCGCAACCTGTTCATGGAGCGTGGCAAAGCGGTGGACGAGGCACTCGCCACCCTCCTGATCCGCGAGATCGGCGTGTTCCCCCCGGGTACCCCGGTGCGCCTGGCCAATGGCGAGGTCGGGGTGGTCCTGCACCGTGGTCGCGATGCGGCAAAGCCGGTAGTGGCCCGGTTGATCAACGCCAACGGCACGCTGGCCGCGATCGCGGCGCAGCGGGATACCTCGACGCCCGCCTACGCGATTACCGAGACCGTGCCGCCCAACAAATACCAGGCACTGGTTTCCAGTGCGGGCGAATTGTGGGACAAACGCACCCCGCCGATGGCCCGGCCCAGGCGTACCTGAGCCGGCCGGAGTTCCGTTTCAGCGCTTGCGGGCAGGTGCTTTGGCGGCCTTGGCCGGCTTTTCGGCTTCGGGGTCGGGCGTGATCTTCTGCAGCACCCGGGTCACGCCCAGTTTCTCCACCTTGCCACCGGCTTTCTCGAAAGCGGCGATGTCGTCAGAGATGCGTTCGCTCTCGAAGTGTTTGTGGAGGTTGCCTCCACCGGCCGGCGTACCGCGGGCCTTTCCCTTTGCGCTTGTCTTCTTGACTGCCATGCATGTTCCCGTGAGGCGGCGTCACCCCGGTTGCGTCGGGCGTCGCCGGGCGGCGCGCCGCCCCCACTATGCGCGCTTGCGGCCAAAAACGGAAAAACGCGGCTGTCCCGCTTGCGGGACGGTGCTTCCCCGGCCCGGGGGCTTGGCCCCCTGCGGCGCCGCCTGCACTCTAGCGGGGTCGCGGGTCCACCGGCCAGGAGAAGTGCGTTGCAGCCCATCATCACCATCGAAGGCCTCACCAAGACCTATGCCTCCGGCTTCCAGGCCCTCAAGGGCATCGACCTGACCGTGAACCGGGGCGAGATCTTCGCCCTGCTGGGACCCAACGGCGCCGGCAAGACAACCTTGATCAGCATCATCTGCGGCATCGTCAACGCCAGTTCCGGCACGGTCGTCGCCGACGGCCACGACATCGTGCGCGACTACCGGGCAGCGCGCGGCAAGATCGGACTGGTGCCGCAGGAGCTGTCCACCGACGCCTTCGAGAGCGTCTGGGACACCGTACGCTTCAGCCGCGGACTGTTCGGCAAGGCGCCGGACCCGGCGTACCTCGAAAAGGTGCTGCGCGACCTGTCGCTGTGGGACAAGAAGGACTCGAAGATCATGGCGCTGTCGGGCGGGATGAAACGCCGCGTGCTGATCGCCAAGGCGCTGTCGCACGAGCCCAAGATCCTGTTCCTGGACGAGCCGACCGCGGGCGTGGACGTCGAGCTGCGGCACGACATGTGGCAGATGGTGCACGGGCTGCGCGAGGACGGGGTCACCATCCTGCTGACCACGCACTACATCGAGGAGGCCGAGCAGATGGCCGACCGCATCGGCGTGATCAACAAGGGCGAGCTGGTGCTGGTGGAGGAAAAGGCCACCCTGATGCGCAAGCTCGGCAAGAAGCAGCTCACCATCAGCCTGCAGGAGCCGCTGGAGGTGGTGCCGGCCGGGCTGGCCGACCTGCCGCTGGAGCTCTCCGGCGATGGCGCCTCGCTGGTCTACACCTTCGACGTACAGTCCGAGGAAACCGGCATCGCCGGCCTGCTGCGGCGGCTGGGCGAGCAGGGTGTCGACTTCAAGGACCTGCACACCAGCGAAAGTTCGCTGGAGGAGATCTTCGTCAGCCTGGTGCGGGCGCCGTCCGCACAGGACACTGCGCCAACCCCTGCACCGAAGCCGGAGGCCACGGCATGAACGTGCATGCGATCCGCGCCATCTACCGGTTCGAGATGGCCCGTACCTTCCGCACCATCACCCAGTCGATCGCCTCGCCGGTGCTGTCGACCTCGCTGTACTTCGTGGTGTTCGGCGCGGCGATCGGTTCGCGCATGGGCGACATCGACGGCGTCAGCTACGGCGCCTTCATCATCCCCGGCCTGATCATGCTGTCGCTGCTCAACGAGAGCATCTCCAACGCGTCCTTCGGCATCTACATGCCCAAGTGGGCCGGGACCATCTACGAGCTGCTGTCGGCGCCGGTGTCGTACCTGGAGGTGATCATCGGCTACGTCGGCGCGGCGGCGACCAAGTCGCTCATCCTGGGGCTGCTGATCCTGGTGACGGCGCGGGTGTTCGTGCCCTACGAGATCGCCCACCCGGTCTGGATGCTGTGCTTCCTGGTGCTGACCGCGGTCACCTTCAGCCTGTTCGGCTTCATCATCGGGCTGTGGGCGGACGACTTCCAGAAGCTGCAGGTGATCCCGCTGATGATCGTCACCCCGCTGACCTTCCTCGGCGGCGCGTTCTACTCGATCAACATGCTGCCGCCGGTGTGGCAGAAGATCACCCTGTTCAATCCGGTCGTGTACCTGATCAGCGGGTTCCGCTGGAGCTTCTACGGGGTCTCGGACGTCAATGTCGGGATCAGCCTGGCCGCGATCATCGGCTTCCTGCTGGCCTGCGTCGCGGCGGTGTGGTGGATCTTCAGGACGGGTTGGAAACTCAAGTCGTAATGACCGGCAGGCGCCGTTGACGCGCCCGGCACGCGTTCGCCAGCATGGTGGCGAGCGAACCTGCAGCGGAAGCCCCCGATGATGCCGAGCGACGATGGCCATACCCGCGGTTGATGCGCCGGCCGTGATGGGGCCGGTGCTGGCGGCCCTGATCGGCGGATCCGTCGCCGCCGCCGCGACGGCGGTGGGTACCATCCCCGCGTGGTTCGCGCGTGGCGTGGGCCCGCGCCTGCAGGATGCCCTGCTCGGGTTCGGCGCCGGCGTGATGCTGGCCGCCAGCGCGTTCTCGCTGATCCTGCCGGGGCTGGATGCCGCCCGTGAGCAGGGCGCCGGCAGCTGGGAGGCGGGCATCGTGGTCGGACTGGCGGTGCTGGTGGGCGGCGCGATGATCATGCTGCTCGATCGCGCGGTCCCGCACGAGCACTTCGTCAAGGGACCGGAAGGCGCGGTGCCCGGTCGCCTGCGTCGGACCTGGCTGTTCGTCTTCGCCATCGCCCTGCACAACCTGCCCGAGGGGCTGGCGATCGGCACCGCGTATGCGACCGACATCGGCCGGGGCCATGCGCTGGCAACCGGCATCGCCCTGCAGGACATCCCGGAAGGGCTGGTGGTGGCGATGGCACTGGTGGCGGCTGGCGTGCCCCGCCTGCGCGCCGTGCTGGTGGGCATGGCGTCGGGACTGGTCGAACCGGTCGGTGCGGTGGCGGGAGCGGGGCTCGTGGTCGCACTGCCGCTGCTGTTGCCGGTAGGGCTGGGGTTCGCGGCTGGCGCGATGCTGTTCGTGGTCAGCCACGAGATCATTCCCGAGTCGCATCGGCAGGGGCATGAGAAGTACGCCACCACCGGGCTGATGATCGGTTTCGTGCTGATGATGCTGCTGGATACGGCGCTGGCCTGATGGCCGGCGCCGCACCGGGACATCCATGGCTCAGTGCTTCTTTTTCTTCGCGGTGCCCGCGCCGGCGGCACCCAGATCGGCGCCGGTCGTCGGGTCCGCCTTCGGATCGGACTTCGTGCGCGCCGCCATCTGCTTGAGGGTTTCGACCTGGCCGGATGACAGCTTCACCGAGGAGAGGCCGTCGCCGCCGTCCATCGCCAGGTGCTGCTCGCGATCGGTGACGTACTTGAAGTTCTCGTCGCTGTTCCACGAGCCGCGCATGTCGCCGTCGCCCTGGGACGTGTTGACGTAGGTGTTGGCGAACTCCGGCTTGCCCGGCAGCTTGCCCGGCGGGAAGTTCGGCTCCATCGAGTACAGCGCCTTCTCGAAGGACTGCTGGTGGGCGATCTCGCGGGTCATCAGGAAACCCAGCGCATCCTTCACGCCGGGATCGTCGGTCAGGTTGATCAGGCGTTCGTAGACGATCTTGGCGCGTGCCTCGGCGGCGATGTTGGAGCGCAGGTCGGCAGTCGGCTCGCCGATGCTGTCGATGTAGCCCGCCGTCCAGAGCTGGCCGCCGGAGTTGGTTAGGCAGGGCCCGCCGCCGTACAGCACCTGGGTCACGTGGGAATCGTTGCCCGCGCCCTGCAGCTTGCGGAACAGCTCCGCCTCGCTCTCGACGGCCTCGGCCAGCTCGCCCTTGGCGCCCTTGTTGAGCATGCCAACGATGGTGCCGATCACCTCCAGGTGGCTCAACTCCTCGGTGGCGATGTCCAGCAGCATGTCCTTTCGCCCGGGGTCGTCCTCGGCCAGGGCCTGGGTGAAATAGCGCATCGCCGCGGCCAGCTCGCCCTGTGGACCCCCGAACTGCTCGAGCATGAGGTTGGCGAGCGCGGGGTTGGGGCCGGCGACGTGGACGGAATACTGCAGGCGCTTGTTGTGGGCGAACATGTGGGGGTCTCCTGGCTGCGATCGCAGATGCGAACACGCCCCACTATCCGCCGCGGCGGTTAAACCCCGGCGAATAAAAGATGGTCTCCGCGTGAGGAGGGAACGCCGGCGCCGCGATCGACGCCGTCGGTCGGGAGCATCACCAGTCCGTCGGCTTGTAGTCCTTGAGGAACTGGCCCCACACGTGCTCGCCGGTATTGATGCCGTCGATGATCGGATCGACGATCCGCGCAGCGCCGTCGACGATGTCCAGCGGCGGATGGAAACGCTCCTCCACCACCTTGCGCGCGGCCAGGCCGGCCGGATCCTCGTCGGTCACCCAGCCGGTGTCGACGCTGTTCATATGGATGCCGTCGCCGTGGTAATCGGCCGCCGCGGTGCGCGTCATCATGTTGAGCGCCGCCTTGGCCATGTTGGTGTGCGGGTGCCGGGTGGTCTTGAAGTTGCGGTAGAACTGGCCCTCCACCGCCGACACGTTGACGATGTGCTTGTCGCGGCCGGGCGTGCGCAGCATCAGCGGCTTCAGCCGGGCGTTGATGATGTACGGCGCGATCGCGTTGACCAGCTGCACCTCCAGCAACTCGACCGACGGCACCTCGGCCATCCGCAGGCGCCACGAGTTCTTCTCGCGCAGGTCGACTTGCTGCAGGTCCTGGTCGAGCCGGCCTTCGGGGAAAAGATGCCGCTGCGACAGCAACTCCTCGGGAAGCAATGGCATCTGCGACAGCTCGGCCGCGCGGGTGAGTCCGGGGGCGTGGCCGGTGCCTGTCGTGGCCAGCGCGTCGCCGTCGCCGGGCAGCATCGATGCATTGCGCAGGCCTTCGTAGTTGCCGAGCAGGCCACGCACCTGTGCCGGCATGTCGGCCAGCGCCGCGGTCTCGCCATCCATCATGTGGGCATAGAAATCCGGCGGGCGACGCACGGTCTGGCAGGCGTTGTTGATGATGAAGTCGAGCCGCGAACGGGTCTTCAGCAGCTCGCTGCAGAACGCCTCGACGCTCGGGGTGTGGCGCAGGTCGAGCCCGAACACCTCCAGCCTGTGGCCCCATTCGGCGAAATCCGGCTCGGCGGCGTAGCGCGCGGCGGAGTCGCGCGGGAAGCGGGTGGTGACGATCAGCTCGGCGCCGGCGCGCAACAGCTTCAGGCCAGCCTGGTAGCCGATCTTGACCCGACCGCCGGTCAAGAGCGCGGTCCGGCCACGCAGGTCGGCCAGTTCGGTGCGCTTGCGGAAGTTGAAGTCGGCGCACGCTGGGCACAACTGGTCGTAGAAGTGGTGGATCGAGGTGTACTTCTTCTTGCACACGTAGCAGTGCTGCGGCTCGATCACTTCGGCGTGCAGAGGCTGGTCGGCGTCCAGGTCGCGAGGCTTGAAGTCTTGCGGCGGGAAATAGTTGGGCGTGGTGAATACCGGCTTGCGCCGCAGCTCGCGGATCCCGGTCTGGTTCAGGCGTTCTTCCTCGCGGCTGACCCGCGCGGCGTGCTGTTCCTTCTTGGCCGCCTTCTGTCGGAGCCGCCGCGCCTGCCGGTCGGGATGGTAGGCGCCCGCGACGGCGCGCTGCAGGCGCTCACGGTCCGGCTTCGGCAGGGCGTCCAGCACTGAATGGTCGGCGCTGACCAGTTCAAGCAACTCCGCCGCCGCGCGCATGCGCGCCAACAACGCGGCGTCGTCGTCGGGCAGGGCGGCTGCGGGAGGCTGGGTGGTCGACGGGTTGGAGTGGTGGAGCGGTGGAGTTCTGGGAGTCATCGGTGTCGGCGCAGGAAGGCGCCGCCTGCGCGGAGCACTGGAGGGCGCGGGCAGCGGCCGGAGCCGGTTACCCGCGGTCGGCGGTATCGAGGAAGTACGGCTCGACCTTGCCCTTGACCTTCATGGTCATCGGGTTGCCGCGGCGGTCCAGGGCGCGGCCTACGGCGACTCTGACCCAGCCTTCGCTGACGCAGTACTCCTCCACGTTGGTGCGCTCCTCGCCGTTGAACCGGATGCCGATGCCACGTTCCAGCAGGGCCGGGTCGTGGTGGGGGCTGCGCGGATCGGTGGCGAGGCGGTCGGGTGGGGTGTCGGTCATCGTGCTGGTCCGGTGTCGGTCGCGGCGGGAAGCGGCAAGGATACCCGGCGTCCCCGGCTGAACGGGAGAGGCGCCGGGTGAAGCCGCTTGTTGCAATCCCGCCGGCATGGGGCTAGGGTTCGCCTTGCTGCTTGCCAAGGGTCACCGTGAATCGTGGCCCGATGACGTAGATCCCTGATCCGTGACATCGTTGCACCTCGCTTACTCCTTGCAAACAGCACATCGCCGCACATGCGGTATTTCAGATAACTAGTTCCAAGGAGCAAGAAAATGTCGAACCGTGAAACCGGTACCGTCAAGTGGTTCAACGATGCCAAGGGCTTCGGCTTCATTTCCCGCGAGAATGGCGAGGACGTGTTCGTTCACTTCCGCGCCATCCAGGGCCAGGGCTTCAAGTCCCTGCAGGAAGGCCAGAAGGTCAGCTTCACCGTCACCCAGGGCCAGAAGGGCCTGCAGGCTGACGCCGTCGAAGCGCTGTAAGGCATCGAACGTCGGCGCCGCTTCGGCGGTCGCAACGTGATCCAGAAAAGCCCGGCTCCGGCCGGGCTTTTCTTTTGCCTGTCGCTGGCGCTGCGGATCAGCGGCAACTAGTTTTTGGACGGGGCGCCGCCCGGTGCGGGTGCAGCCGCTTCCCCCAGCTGGCGGTCGGGATCCAGCCGTCGAACTGCCCGGATGTCGCCGACCCAGACTTCGCGCCAGCCGGCGCGCTCGGGCTGGTCCATCGCCGGATCCACCAGTCGCAGCACTGCATTGGTACCTTCGATCCCCTTCGGATCGATGAAGACCTGGGTCATCGGCCGTGCCGACACGATGCCGAGCACCTGCTCGCCGTTCTCCATCTCCAGCTCGACATGGGCATCGTTGGGCAGCAGCTCGATGGTGCGCTTGAGGCGTGCGATCCCTTCGGCATCCGTGTAGACACGGTTGGCATTGGCGGTCATGGCGTCTCCCTGCAACGGAACTGGGGCCGACGCTAGCCCCCATGGCGGCAAGTGGCGGTGAACGCCGCTCGACATGCGCGTCACGCGGGGCTTTCGATACTCGACGGCCCGCATGGCATCCCGCCGCAGGAGCCGCTGCATGGCACGCCCCATCTGGTCCGGAACCCTGTCGTTCGGCCTGCTCAACATCCCGGTGTCGCTGATGTCGGGAGAGCGCAAGACCGACATCTCCTTCCGCATGCTGGACTCGCGCAACAACCAGCCGATCCGCTACGAGCGGGTGAACTCCGAAACCGGCGAGGAAGTGGCCTGGAAGGACATCGTCAAGGCGTTCGAATACGACAAGGGCAGCTACGTCGTGCTCGATCCCGACGACATCAAGTCCGCCGCGCCGGAAAGCCATGACGCCATCGAGGTGGAAGCCTTCGTCGACGTCGAGGAGATCGACCCGCGCTACTTCGAGAAGCCCTACGTCCTGGTGCCGGCCAAGAAGGCGGAGAAGGGCTATGTGCTGCTGCGAGAGGCATTGGCGAAGACCGGCAGGATCGGAATCGCGCGGGTGGTCATTCGCACCCGGGAGAGCCTGTGCGCGGTCATGCCCAAGGACAACGCGCTGCTGCTGATGATGATGCGCTACCCGCAGGAGCTGGTGGACATCGAGGAGTACCGGATCCCCGAGGGCAAGAGCACCGACTACCGCATCACACCGAAAGAGCTCGAGTTCTCCGAGCAACTGATCCAGACCATGTCCGGGGAGTGGGATCCCTCGCAGTACCAGAACGAGTTCCGCCAGCGCCTGCAGGACGTCATCACCAAGCGCATGAAGGACACCGGCGTGGTCAGGCCGGGCGAAGAGGAGCCGGAGGTGCAGGACCACGCGGCGACCAACGTCGTCGACTTCATGGAGCTGCTGCAGCAGAGCATCGACAAGAAGAAGCGCACCCCCGCCAGGAAGGACGCCGCGGAACCGGACGAGGGATCCGGCGGCAAGAAGGGCAAGGCCAAGGCGGAGAAGGCCACGAAGAAGGCGGCCAAGAAGAGCAGCGCTTCCAAGGCGTCGAAGAAGACCGCCAAGAAGGCGACCAAGAAAGCCGCCAAGAAGCGGAGCAAGGCGGCCTAGTCCATGGCGGATGCCCGCCTCACCAGCCCCGGCAAGCTGCTGTACCGGGATGCGGGCATCACCAAGCAGCGGGTGGCCGAGTACTACCGCAACGTGGCGCCGCTGCTGTTGCCCGAAGTGGCCCGCCGCCCGCTGTCCCTGCTGCGCTGCCCCGGCGGGATCGACGGCCAGTGCTTCTTCCAGAAGCACCACGCCGACGCGCTCGGTGATGGGGTGCATGGCGTGCCCATCCGCGAGAAGGACGGCGACACCGAGGAGTACCTCTACATCGAGGATGTGGAAGGGCTGCTCGACCTGGTGCAGATGAACACCATCGAGCTGCACCCGTGGGGCGCACGCATCGATGACCTGGAGCATCCCGACCGGCTGGTGTTCGACCTGGACCCGGGCGAAGGCGTGGGCTGGAGCGACATGAGGGCTGCGGCGCGCGACGTGCGGGCGAGGCTGGAGCAGGCGGGACTTCGATCCTTCCTGCGGCTGTCTGGCGGCAAGGGCCTGCACGTGGTGGTTCCGATCCGACCGGGCCCGGGCTGGGACGAGGCCAAGGGATTCTGCGAAGCGTTCGCCGATGCCATGGCCATGCAGTCGCCGGACCGCTACGTCGCCACCGCGTCCAAGGCGAAGCGTCGTGGAGTGATCTTCATCGACTGGCTGCGCAACGGTCGCAGCGCCACCAGCGTGGCCAGCTGGTCATTGCGCGCCCGCGCGAGCGCCGGTGTCGCGGTGCCCTTGCGCTGGGACGAGCTCGGACGCGTCAACGGTGGCGACCACTACACGCTAGAGCGCGCCCTGCGACGCGCCGCCCGCCTGCGCACCGACCCATGGGACGGATGGGCTGAAGCCGCCGGCCAACAGCTGCCCACGTAACGGCCTTCTGTAGGAGCGACGTCAGTCGCGACCCGCGCATCCGCAACCCGACATGAAGCGAGCAGTCATGTTTCACGCTCCTGCGAACCGCACTCAAGCACGATCGAGCCCAGACACGCACATGGAAAACCCCATGACCCGAAGCCATTCCCGCCCCATGCGAACTCCGCTGGTCATCGCGCTGGCCGGTGCACTTGCCGTTGCCCCGTTCGCTGCGTTCTCCCAGGATGACGCCAAGGACACCGCGGCTGATCGCCCCCTCACCGCCGCGAACGAAGTGTCGAGCGACACCATCGTCGATGCCGACGCCTCGGCTGCCGGCGTGCTCCGGGCGCAGGTCCTGCTCGAGCGCGCGCACTTCTCCCCCGGCGAGATCGACGGCCGCTGGGGCAGTAACACGCGTCGGGCCATCGACGCGTTCCAGCGACGCCACGACCTCGACGTGACCGGCAAGGTGGACAAGGCCACCTGGGAGGCGCTGGGCGGCAACGGTGTCGAGGTGTTGACGGACTACACCATCACCGCCGCCGACCTCAAGGGACCCTTCAAGTCGATCCCGTCGGACATGGAAGCCAAGGCCAAGCTGGACCGTCTGGGCTTCACCTCCCCACTGGAGGCGCTCGGCGAGAAGTTCCACTCCCGCCCCCGGCTTCTCGAGCAGCTGAACCCGGACCGCAAGCTGGCCGAAGGCGAGACCTGGCGCGTGCCGAATGTCTCCGGCATCGAACTCCCGAAGGGTTCGAAGGTCGTCGTCGACAAGTCCGACGTCTCGGTGGCCCTGGTCGACGAGAGCGGGAAGATCGTCGGCCGCTGGCCGGCGACCATGGGCAGCCAGCACGATCCGCTGCCGATCGGGGAGTGGACCATCAAGGGCGTCGCGCCGGACCCGGTCTTCCACTACAACCCGGACCTGTTCTGGGATTCCAGCCCCGGCGATGAAAAGGCGAAGATCCCGCCCGGCCCCAACAACCCCGTCGGCGTGGTCTGGATCGACTTGTCCAAGGAGCACTACGGCATCCACGGCACGCCCGAGCCGACCAACATCGGCAAGACGCAGTCGCATGGCTGCATCCGGATGACCAACTGGAGCGCCAGGGCGCTGTCCGAGGCGGTGTCCCCGGGCACGACGGCGGTGCTGCAGGAGTGAGGTGCCGGCGGTGGACGCGGCGCGCTCCCGTCCCGGTCGAGGGAGCCGGCTGATGCTGCGGCTGGTACTGGTATTCCTGGTGGGCGTGCTGGTCGGGGCCAACCTCGTCTACTTCACGCTGACCCGCGACCGGGCCGATCCGGAGGCGGTGGTGGTGTTCGAGCGCGAGCGGACCCAGCATGCGTTGCCGGCCGACACCGCCGATGCGCCCGCCAACAGGGTCGATCCGGCCCCCGCCGATACGGCGCCCGAGCCCCGGGCCACGGCGCCGCGGCAAAACACGCCTGCGCCTGCCGGGACGCGGCGCGGCGTACCTGCGCCGGGAGCGGTGGCCTCGCCCTCGGGACTGGTGGTTCCGGTGCAGGGGGTCACGCCCGCGGAACTGTCGAACACCTTCGACGACGCGCGCGGGCAAGGCCGGGTCCACGAGGCGCTGGACATCATGGCCCCCCGCGGCACTCCGGTGCTTGCGGTTGCCGACGGCGCCATCGAGAAACTGTTCGCCAGCGAGCGCGGTGGCCTGACCATCTACCAGTTCGAACCCACCGGCCGCCACGCGTACTACTACGCCCACCTGGACCGCTACGCGCAGGGGCTGTCGGACGGCAACGAGGTGAAGCGGGGCCAGGTGATCGGCTACGTCGGCAGCACCGGCAACGCCAGCGACGACGCCCCGCACCTACATTTCGCGATCTTCGAGCTTGGCCCTGAGAAGAACTGGTGGGAGGGCACCGCGATCAACCCCTATCCCGTCCTCACCGGCGCCAGGCCCCTGTAGGAGCGGCTTCAGCCGCGATCGTGGAGTCGGCGCGGGCGGATGATCGGCGGATCGCGGCTGAAGCCGCTCCTACAGAAGCTGCAGCTGCGAAGGTGTTGTTGTAGGAGCGACGTGAGTCGCGACCGCGCATGTCCCAGGTGCCGCGGTCGCGACTTATGCCGCTCCTACATGGGGACGGGGGTGGCGGGCCGTGTGATATTCACGGTCACCGTGCGAATCACTTCGCATGGACAACGCCACTTCGGAACCCGCCACCATCGCCCGCCGGATCTCCGCCGCGGACTCGCCCCAGCAACGCTTCGCGGCGATGCTCGAACAGCATCGCGGCATCGTGTTGAGGATCGCCTACGGCTACTGCCGCCACCCCGAAGACCGGCGTGACCTGGTGCAGGACATTGGAGCGCAGGCGTGGCGTGCGTTCCCTTCGTTCGACGACACCCGCAGCCGGTTCTCGACCTGGCTCTACCGGGTGGCGCTCAACGTCGCGATCTCGCAGGTGCGTAACGCCGCACGGCACCAGCGCCATCACGCCGACCTTGATGACGAAGCCATTGCCGCCCTGCCGGATCCGACCGGCCACGGCCATGACGAAGGCGATGCGGCGATCCGCCAGCTGTATGCGGTCATCGACCGCCTCGAGCCGCTCGACCGGGCCCTGATGCTGCTTTACCTCGATGAGCGGAGCCAGCGCGAGATCGCCGAGATCCTCGGCATCAGCCCGAGCAACGTCGCCACCAGGATCCACCGGCTCAAGCAGCGCCTGCGCGGGGAACTGGCATGAATCCGACCCACGACCCGGAGCCTTCCATGGAACTCGACGACCTGAAATCGGCCTGGCAATCGCTCGACGCGCGGCTCGAGCGGCAGTACGTACTGGACCGGCAACTGCTCTGGGACCACCGGATCGAAGGGGCACGTCGCCACCTGCGCCCGCTGTGGTGGGGACAATTGGCGCAGATGCTGTTCGGCCTGGCCTGCGTCCTGTTGGGCGCGAGCTGCTGGAACATGCACGGCGACCAGTGGCCGTTCCTGCTGGCGGGCATCACCCTTCACGTGTATGGCGTGGCGACGATGATCGCGGGCGGGATCACGCTCGGCCTGATGAGCCGGATCGACTACGGCGCGCCCGTGCTGGGGATCCAGAAGCAGCTGGCGAAGCTGCGCCGGTTCTACGTGGGCAGTGGCGCGGCGGTGGGGCTGGCGTGGTGGGTGTTGTGGGTGCCCTTCGTGATCGCGCTGTCGGGCCTTGATGGCACGGCCGACGCCGGTGCATGGCGGCAGCCGTGGGTCTACTGGAGCCTCGGGTTCGGTGTGGCCGGGCTGCTGGCGACGCTGTGGTTCCACCGCTGGGCGCGCAGCCCCGAGCGGCCGCGGCTGGCCCGGATGATGGAAGAGTCCGTCACCGGCGGCAGCCTGCTGCGGGCCCGGGCGCGACTGGAGGAGATCGAGCGGTTCGAGCGCGGGTGAGGGCGCTCGCCGCCCTGCGGAGCCCGCCATGCTTTCGTAGGAGCGGCTTCAGCCGCGATCGTGGAGTCGGCGCGGGCGAACGATCGGCGGATCGCGGCTGAAGCCGCTCCTACAGAAGCGGCGGCCGGCGACGGTGTTGTTGTAGGAGCGACGTGAGTCCGACCGCGCATGTCCGAGGTGCCATGGTCGCGACTCACGTCGCTCCTACGGTGCTTGCTAGTCGAGCAGGGGCTCGAGGCTGGGCCAGACGTGGTCGAGCAGCCGCGGCTGCACTTCGGCGACGGGATGCAGGTTGTCGTCCTGGAACGCGTCGCGATCCAGTGCGATCGGCTCGAGCAGGAACGGCAGCAGGGCGACGTCGAACCGGTCGGCCAGGTTGCGGTAGTTCTGCTCGAATGCCCGGGTATAGGCGGCACCGAGATTGGGCGGCATCTGCATGCCCACCAGCAGGACCTCTGCGCCGGCGCCGTGGGCGGCGCCGATCATCCGGGCCAGGTTGATCGCGCTGTCGTGGGTGGGCAGTCCCCGCAGGCCATCATTGGCCCCCAGTGCGATCACCACCACGTCCGGGCGATGCCGGGCCAGCGCATCGACGATGCGGCTCGCACCGCCTGCCGTGGTCTCGCCGCTGATGCTGGCATTCACCACCCGCCATGCCGGTGCGCGTGACGCCAGCCGCTCGCCGAGCAGTGAAACCCAGCCTTCGTCGGCGGCCATGCCGTAGGCGGCGGAGAGCGAATCACCCATCACCAGCACCGTGCCCGCGGCTTGCTGTGGTGCGGGTGCCGGTCGCGCTGTCGCGGCCATCGCCGTGCCTGCAAGCGCGCTGGCCATCAGTACCCACGCCAGCATGATCAAGCCAATGGCACATTGAACCGGGCGCCGCCGTCCCGCATATGTGTTCTTCCACCCACCCATTCCGTCGTCTCCTGTCGATTGCGCTACGGCGCGGCAGGAGCGCGCCAGCAGGAACCCATCATGGCCGATCGTCCCGAAGCCCGCGCTGAAGCGCCTCCCGCAGCCGCTTCCGCCCCCGCGCTGGAGATCCGCGGCCTGGGCAAGCGCGTACCGCTGCCTTCGGGCGAACTGACCATCCTCGACGGCGTCGGCTTCAACATCGTGCCGGGCGACACCGTGGCGATCGTCGGCGCGTCCGGTTCCGGCAAGAGCACGCTGTTGTCGTTGATGGCGGGCCTGGACACGCCCAGCAGCGGGAGCGTGCTGCTGGACGGCAAGCCGCTGTCGACGCTGGACGAGGACGGCCGCGCCCGGGTGCGCGGCGAGAAGGTCGGCTTCGTCTTCCAGAACTTCCAGTTGCTGCCTTCGCTGACGGCACTGGAGAACGTGATGCTGCCGCTGGAGCTGCGTGGAGACGCCGAGGTCGAGGCGCCGGCCCGCGCCATCCTGCAGAAGGTCGGCCTCGGTGAGCGCCTGGGCCACTACCCGCGCCAGCTGTCGGGCGGCGAGCAGCAGCGGGTCGCCCTGGCGCGTGCCTTCGTGACCGAACCCTCGCTGCTGTTCGCCGACGAGCCCACCGGCAACCTCGACAGCCATACCGGCCAGGCGATCATCGAGCTGCTGTTCGCCCTGAATGCCGAGGCCGGTACCACCCTGGTGCTGGTGACCCACGATGACCACCTCGCCGTGCGCTGCGCCCACCGGTTGCGGCTGGATGGCGGCCGACTGGTCGCCGACGAGCGACTGGCTGCATGAGCGCCGCGCGATCGGGCATCGGCCCACGCAACATCGTTGGCATGGCCTGGCGGCAGATGCGCCGCGACCTGCGGGCCGGCGATGTGCGCATCCTGCTGGCGGCGCTGGTGCTGGCGGTGCTGGCGGTCACGGCGGTGGGGTTCGTCACCGACCGCGCCGAACGTGCGCTCGCCATCGAGGCGAACCGGCTGCTCGGCGGCGATGCGGTGATCCGGGGTGATACGCCAGTGGACGAGGCGATCATTGCCGCTGCCAGCGAGCAGAGGCTGCAATCGACCCGCACCACCGAACTCAACACGATGATCACCGTGGGGCAGGGGCCGGATGCGCGGCTGCGACTGGGAGACCTGCGCGCGCTGGGCGAAGGCTTTCCGTTGCGCGGTGCTTTCGTGGTGGCCGGCGCCGATGGCATCGAGGCCACGGCCGGGGCAGTGCCGGCGCCCGGCACCGCTTGGCTCAGCCGTGCGGGCGCGCAGGCACTGGATGCCGCGGTGGGCGACGAGGTCGGCATCGGCGATTCGCGGCTGACGCTGGCGGCGCTGGTGGTGAGCGAGCCGGATGCGGCACTGGATTACTTCAACGTCGCACCGAAAGTGTTCATCAACCTGGCCGACCTCCCTGCGACCGGACTGGTGCAGGAAGGCAGCCGGATCCGATACCGGTTCGTGGTGGCGGGCGAGGCCGGTGCGGTGGAGGGTTTCGTCGGCGCCGCCAAGCCGGCGCTGGCACGCGGACAGCGGCTGGAGACCGCCGGCGACGCCCGGCCCGAAATCCGCTCCGCACTTGACCGCGCCGGCCGCTTCCTCGGGCTGGCTGCATTGGTGTCGGTGGTGATGGCGGCGGTGGCGGTTGCGATGGCCGCGCGCCGGCACAGCGAGCGACACCTGTCCGGCACCGCGGTCATGCGGTGCCTCGGCGCCAGCCAGTCCACGCTGGCGGCGGTCCACATCGGCGAACTGCTGCTGTTGGGGCTGCTGGCCTGCACCATCGGCGTCGCCATCGCCTTCGTCCTGCAGTGGGGCATCGGTGCCTGGCTGGAGCCGGTGCTGGGGATGTCGATCCCGCCGGCCGGATGGCTGCCGGCGCTGCAGGGTTACGGTGTCGGGCTGGTCGTGCTGCTGGCGTTCGGAGCGCCGCCGGTACTGGCGCTGCGTCGGGTGCCGGCGCTGCGGGTGCTGCGCCGCGACCTCGATCCCACCGAACCCAGCTCGTGGATCGTCGCGGTGCTCGGCCTCGCCGGCCTGGGCGTGCTGCTGTGGTGGAAGGCGGGTTCGGCGGTGCTGGGCACTGCGTTGCTCGCCGGCATCGTCGCGACGTTCGCCGTCCTCGCCCTGCTCGCGTGGGGCCTGATCGTATTGCTGCGGCGCCTGCGCTCGCGGCTGCGGGGCAGCCTGCGCTACGGCCTGGCCAACGTCAGCCGCCGCCCGGCCACCAGCATCGCCCAGATCTCCTCGCTGGGCCTGGGGCTGATGGCGTTGCTGCTGCTGACCTTCGTGCGCACCGACCTGCTGGACCGCTGGCAACTGCAGCTCGCCGCGGAAGCGCCGAACCGTTTCATCATCAACGTGCAGGAGGACCAGGTCGAGCCGGTCCGGCAGTTCGTCGCCAGCCAGGGCATCGGCGAGCCGACGCTGTTCCCGATGGTCCGCGCGCGGCTGGTGGAGCACAACGGCGAGGCGGTCTCGGGTGAGGACTATGCCCGCGGGGCCGAAGGGGAGGGCGAAGCCGCCGACGAGCCGGACAGGGCCCGCAGGCGCGCCGACCGCGAATTCAACCTGTCGATGGCTTCGACCTTGCGTGACGACAACCGCGTGGTGGCCGGCGAGTTCTGGTCGTCTACCGGGACGGAAGGTCCCGAGCTGTCGGTGGAGCAGGGCTACGCGGAGTCGCTGGGGTGGAAGATCGGCGACGAGGTGGCATTCGACGTCGCCGGCCAGCGATTCGCCGCCACCATCACCAGCCTGCGCGAGGTCGACTGGGAGAGCTTCCGCCCGAACTTCTTCGTGGTCGCCTCGCCAGGTTCATTGGCCGGGTTCCCTGCCAGCCACATCACCGCGGTGACGGTGCCCGATGGCCAGGACCGCTTCACCGCGGACCTGGTCGGCAGGTTCCCCAACCTGACGGTGATCGACATCGACGCCGTGCTCGACCAGGTGCGCGCGACGGCCGACCAGGTCTCCACCGTGGTCGAGGTGGTCTTCTGGTTCTCGCTGGGGGCCGGGCTGCTGGTGCTGATGGCAGCGGTGACGGCCAGCCAGGATGAGCGCCTGCTCGAGGGCGGGGTGATGCGCACGCTGGGCGGCAGCCGACGCCAGCTCAGGCTGGCGCAGGCGTCGGAGTTCATCGCGATCGGACTGCTGGCGGGGCTGGTCGCGGCGATTGCCGCGTCCGTGCTGTCGGGCGTGGTCGCCACCCGGGTGTTCGACCTGCCGTGGGAGATGAACTGGGGCATGGCCGCGGCCGGTGCCGGTCTCGGAACGCTTGCCGCGTTGCTGGCGGGGCTCTTCGCCACCCGCAAGGTGCTGGATGCACCGCCTTCGGTGACGCTGCGGGAGCTGCAGGGCTGAAGTGGGCGGCCGCCGTGCGTCACGTGCGCGGCGGCCGCCGCTGGTCAGTGTTCGACTTCCACCGGGGTGGCGTTGAAGCGTCGCGCGTAGTCGCGCTCGTCGACGATCCGGGCCACCGCCTCGTCCGGCATCCCGGGCGCGGCATACACCGCGTAGGCGATCGCGTCCTCCTGCTTGCCGACCTGGTGCAGCCGGTAGCGCGGCGTCCCGCCGCCGGTGTTCTCGGGGTAGTGAACGGGCGGCTCGCCGCCGTCCAGGTCGAGTTCGCTGTTGTCGACCGTGCCGCCAACGAAGAGTGCGCGCATGGTTGTCTCCTGTGTTGCGGGTCCAGTGGCCAGCCTCGCCATCCGGGCGTTGCGGCCGGATGAAGCCGGTGTTGCCGGAGCGCGAAGGTGCCCGGCCTGTTACCGCGGCGTCAGCCGTGGCGCTTCTGGCAATGCCCGCAGAAGAACGCCCGCCGTTGCTTGGTCCCCAGCTTCGGCCGGAACTCCAGCCGCCTGCCGCAGCGCGGGCATTCGGTCCTGGTGTGGACCTGGTAGTGCTTCTTCAGGACGTAGTCCTTCTTCCAGCGGTAGAAGTCGAAGCTGTATTCGCGTGCCTGCTTGATCATCTCGCCGATCTTGCGTGACGACAGCGCTTCGACGGGGGTTTCGGGATGCACCCGGATCCTGAACAGCACCTCGTTCTTGATGATGTTGCCGACCCCGGCGAACACGTCCTGCTCCAGCAACGCATCGGCGACGATCATGTCCGGCGTGGCCTGCAGCTTGCGGCGTGCGGCACGCGGGTTCCAGGCGTCGGACATCACGTCGGCGCTCCAGTCATAGGCCTCGTCGATGTCGCCCTCGATGTACTTGAGCGAGGTCGAATACAGGTTCAGCTCGCCGTTGTCGAAGCGCAGCCCCAGCCGCAGCTTCCCGCCCTCGCGCCGCTCGTCGATGCGGTAGCTGCCCCACAGCAGGAAGTGCACGCGCAGGGTGAAGCCGTCGAAGCAGACCAGGAAGTGCTTGCCCCAGCTGCGCAGTTCCTGCACACGGAAGCCGACCATGCGCTGGATGTCCAGCCGGCTGTTGCCGTCGACCTCGCGCACGACCTGGCCGGCGAGATGGGCGGCCTGCTCGCGCAGGATGACGATGGAGGGACCTTCGGGCATGGGTCGAGCGTGCCGACCCGCGGGTCAGCGACGCGTGCAGGTACCGCTACCGCGGCGGGTCGCCGTTAAACTGGCCGGCCCCGCCTTCTGCCGAGCCACCGTGTCCCGCGACGATCCCGCCCTGGAAACCCTGTTCCTGCCCTTCATGCAGGACAAGCTTGCCTGGCCCGAAACGGGTGGGGCCCTGTTCCTGCGGGCGCGTGAAGGCTGGCCGCTGCACCAGCGCGCGTTCCCGGGGCTGGTCTGCGAGCAGAGCTTCAAGCCCGATGCCGAAGCGCTGGAGCGGGCGGGGCTGCAGGTCGTCGCCACCGAAGGTGAACGGCGCCATCCGCTGGTGCTGGTCCTCCCACCGCGCCAACGCGAAGAGGCGCGGGCGCTGTACGCCCGAGCGGTCGCGCATGCCGGACCGGGTGGCCGCGTGGTCGCGTGCGCCAGCAACAACGAGGGTGCGCGCTCGGCCGAGGAGGACCTGCGCAAGCTCGTGGGGCCGGTGGCGAGCCTGGTCAAGAACAAGTGCCGGGTGTTCTGGTCGGCGCCGCTGCATGGCGACGGCGGTGCGCGGATCGATGAAGAATTGCTGCGGCAGTGGAGCGCGCTGGATGCGCCGCGCAAGATCGAGGGCGGTCGCTTCACCAGCCGCCCGGGCGTGTTTGCGTGGGACCGCATCGATCCGGCCTCCGCATTGCTGGCCGCGCAACTGCCGCCCGGCCTGTCAGGCAGGGCCGCGGACCTTGGCGCCGGCTTCGGCTACCTGTCGATGGAGCTGCTCGAGCGCTGCCCGGGCATCACTGCGCTCGACCTTTATGAAGCCGAGGCTCGCGCGCTGGAGCTGGCGCGGGTCAATCTCACGGGCCATCCGTCCCCGGCGAAACTCGGGTTCCATTGGCACGACGTGACCGGCGGCCTGCCCGGGCGCTATGACGTCATCGTGACCAATCCGCCGTTCCACATCCAGGGCCGTGCCGACCGGCCCGACATCGGCCGCCGCTTCATTGCGGTTGCGGCCGAGGCGCTCAATCCGCGTGGCAGCCTGTGGCTGGTCGCCAACCGCCACCTGCCGTACGAAACGGTGCTCAGCGAAAGCTTCGGCACGGTGCGCACGGTGGCGCAGCAGGACGGTTTCAAGATCATCGAGGCGGTGAAGGCGGCGCCCGCCCGCCCGGCGCCAAAAGCCGAGCGACGCTGGAAGGACGAGCGCCGATGAAGCTGGTCAAACTGATCGCCAACCTCGGCTACGGCAGCCGCAAACAGGTGGCGCTGATGTTCCGCGAGGGCCGCATCACCGATCCGGACGGCGAGGTGCTGTACGCCGACGACAAGGTCGGGCACGACCAGGTCCGGCTCGATGGCGAGCCGCTGGACCCGCCGCCCGGTATGTTGCTGATGCTGCACAAGCCGGTCGGCTACACATGCTCGACCAAGGACCCCGGCCGGATCGTCTACGACCTGCTGCCGCCGCGCTATCGGCTGCGTTCGCCGCTGCTGTCGACGGTCGGGCGGCTGGACCGCGAGACCAGCGGGCTCCTGCTGCTGACCGATGACGGCCAGTTGCTGCACCGCATCGTCTCGCCCAAGTCGCGGCTGGGGAAGGTGTACGAAGCGACGCTGGCTTCCGACCTGCACGGCGGTGAGGCGGCCTTGTTCGCCAGCGGCGAGTTGATGCTCGAATCGGAGAAGAGCCCGTTGGCACCGGCGGCGATGGAGGTGGTGGGGCCGCGGCAGGCGCGGGTTACGTTGACCGAAGGCCGCTACCACCAGGTGCGACGCATGTTCGCCGCCGTCGGCAACCACGTCGAAGCGCTGCACCGCAGCCGCGTCGGCGGGCTGGAGCTGGGCGACCTGCCGGCCGGCGAGTGGCGCATGCTCGACGAGGCGGACGTCGAACGCCTGTTCGCCCGTCCGGAGCCTGAGCTGTCTTCCCCGTAACGGGTGTAGGAGCGGCTTCAGCCGCGATCCGGAGTCGGCGCGAGCGAAACGGTTATCCGATCGCGGCTGAAGCCGCTCCTACAATGCGCAAGCAACCGTAAACACCGGCAGGCATCTGCAACCAGCCGCGTGAGGTCTTGCGAGACACATGGAGCGCGGGCCTCTCTCTTGGGGCACCGACCTCTCACTCCAGCAGCTTCCGGAACCCCTCCGCGCCCAGCTTCTCCAGGGTGGCGATGTTGCGATCCACGATCGCGTCGGGATCCGGGAACGCTTCCACCGCCCGCTCGACGCTTTCCTCGCGCAGCAGGTGCAGCATCGGGTAGGGCGAGCGGTTGGTCAGGTTGCCTGGATCATCCGGATCCGTTCCGGCGAACCGGTAATCGGGATGGAAGCTGGCGACCTGGATCTCGCCCTCCAGCCCAAGCGCGTCCACCGCGGCGTCGGCCTGGTCGAGGAAGTCGTTGTAGTCGAGGAAGTCCTGCAGCACGCGGGGGTGGATCAACAGCGTGGTGTCGACCACTGCCGGATCGGTCTCGTTGAGCCAGTTGAGCTCCCCGGCCAGTTCTTCCAGCAGGGCTTCCGGCGTGGTGGCCTCGCTGAGCACGTAGCGGATCTGGTCCTTGGCCTGCACCGCTTTGGCGAACGGGCACAGGTTCAAACCGATCACCGCGCGCTGCAGCCAGCGGCGGGTGGCGGTGATCGGGTCCGGATTGTCCATGGTCTGTTGCCGCCCGGCGCGGTCAGGCGCGGCCGGCGCAGCCCGGGCTGCGCTCAGTCACGGAAGTTCTCGAACTGCAGCGGGCGCTCGAACTCGGTGCCCTTGAGCAGCGCGATCGCGCCCTGCAGGTCATCGCGCTTCTTGCCGTTCACGCGCAGCTTGTCGCTGTTGATCTGGCTGTCGACCTTGAGCTTGGCCTCCTTCAGCGTGGCCTGGATCTTCTTGGCCAGCTCGCGCTCGATGCCCTGCTTGACCGACACCTTCTGGCGGGCGCCGGCGAGGTTGGTCTCCACGTCCCCGAATTCCAGGCAGCGCACGTCGATGCCACGGGCGATCAGCCGGGCCCGCAGGATGTCGGTCATCTGCTTGAGCTGGAAGTCACTCGGCGCGGACTGCTGGATCACGCCATCCTCGAGCTCGAACTTCGCTTCCACGCCCTTGAAGTCGAAGCGGGTGTCGAGCTCGCGGTTGGCCTGGTCGACCGCATTGGTCAGCTCGTGGTTGTCGACTTCGGAGACGATGTCGAAGGAAGGCATGGGGGGCTCCTTGTGATCAAACGGGGCGATCAATCGGGGAAGGTTAGCGCAACCGGTGCCCCGGCTTCGATCAACGCGTGCCGCGACGGGCCGACGGCTCTATGCTGTCGCACCCCGACGGCCGGCCCCGCCATGACCCCCGTAGCGTCCCGCCAGATGCGCGCCTCCATCACCATGCTGCTGGCCGTGGCCTTCTTCGCCCTGATGGACGCGGGCCTGAAGGAGCTGGCCGGCAGCTATCCGCCGATGCAGGTGGCCGCGTTGCGTGGTGCGGCGTCATTGCCGTTCGTGCTGGCATGGGTGCTGGCCACCAGCGGGTTGCGGCCGCTCCTGAAGGTCCGCTGGTCCTTGCACCTGCTGCGTGGCGGCATCGGCATCGGAATGATGGCGACCTTCGCCTACGCGTTGCAGACGCTGCCGCTGACCACCGCGTATTCAGTCTTCTTCGTTGCGCCGCTGTTGATCACCGCGCTGTCTGTGCCGCTGCTGGGCGAGAAGGTGGGCCCGCGGCGCTGGACCGCTATCGGCATCGGCCTGCTGGGCGTGCTGGTGCTGTTGCGCCCGCGCGGCGACGGGCTGATGAGCTGGGCGGCGTTCGCGGTGCTGCTGGCTGCAGCCGGCTACGCGGTGAGCGCGATCACCGTGCGCATCCTGGCACGCACCGATTCGACCGCATCGATGATGGTGTGGCTGCTGGTGTTCCTCGCCACGGGCGCCGGCGCGCTGGCCTGGCCGTCGTGGGTGCCGATCGCGCCGGGCGACGGCTGGGTGATCATCGGCATCGGCCTGGCCGGGGCGCTGGGACAGTACGCGATCACGGAAGCCTTCCGTACCGGTGAAGCATCACTGCTGGCACCGCTCGAGTACACGGCGCTGGTATGGGGCGTGCTGCTGGACGTCAGCCTGTGGGGCGTGCTGCCCGATTCGATCACCTGGCTCGGCGCGGCGATCATCGTCGCCAGTGGCCTGTACCTGTTGCGGCGTGAACGGGTGCACCTGGAGTCGGAACACCCGTAGCCACGGGTGTCAGTCGCCGAGACTGCCCTGCAGGGCGGCCGCAATGGCCGCGTCGCCGTTCACCAGGTCCTTCCAGCGCAGTTCCTGGCCCTTGCGCCGGCCCTTTTCCACAAGCTTCAGGCCATCCGGATCGATGGTCAGGGTGTAGGCGCGGTCGTCAACGGTGATCTCGCGGCGTACGGGCTTGTCGAGCTTCGTCGTCATGGTGGGCCTCCGGCCTGGGAAGAGCGCACAACCGTAGCGGTGTGCGCCCCTCGGTTCCTGAACAGGGGTGGCAGGCACCTGCCACCCCACGTTGCCGCGGCTGTCAGAACCGGGCGCCCAGTCCGACGCCCAGCACCACCGGACTCTCGTCCATCTCGCCGACCGTCTCGCCGTCCAGCTTCAGGTCGGAATCGCCGTGCAGGTAACGCGCGTCGGCACGCGCGAACCAGCGCGGGCTCAGTTCGACATCGACACCGACGGTCGCCATCGCGCCACTTGCGGTTTCGACACCGACACGCTGGCCCTCGAGCGGGCCGCCGGCCTGGGCGGTTTCGCCGTCGTAGTTGTTCTCGTAGTAGCCCAGGCCCACGAACGGGCGCACCGTCTGCGCGCCGCTGCCGAAGTGGTACTGGCCGCTCAGTGCGTAGGGCTGCGAGTCCACGCTTGCCACCTTGCCGTCGGCGGTGAGGACGCGATGGCCGAACTTGTCTGCGGCACCCCAGGCTTCCACGGCGAAATTGTCGTTGATGTAGTAGCTGGCGCTCAGCGTCGGGGCGCCTTCGCCATCCAGTTCGGCCTCCTGCCCGGCGATGCTGGCGTCGCCGGTCGGCTCGCTGAGTGCATAGCCGCCTACGACGGCGAAGCGGTCGGAGCGGGCATCGCCGTCCTGCGCGGAAGCGACGGCCGGGGCAAGCGCAATGGCGCCCAGCAGGGCGATGTTCAATGGGGTGTGACGCTTCATGGTGTACCTCCAAGTTTCTGTCGACTTGTGTATGGCGCCGCCGGTGTCCGGCTGGCGAGGCACAACCTACGTGGGCCTGGATGAACTCCGATTGCCGTGCGGAACGGGCGTGGATGGAACCTTCACTTCGCTGCGTGATAGCCGCGCCCGGGATTTCGTTCGTACCCGTGCTTAACGCGCGCTGGACCTGCATCCGGAGGCTGTCCGCTGGCGCTGGCAGTTGGCGCGCCACGCCGGCAGCGGCCACAATAAGGGCCTTTCGCGCATGGCGGATCCGAGCATGGCTGAGTTGAAGGAAGCACGTGTCCCCGATATCGGCGGCTATGACGGCGTGCCGGTGATCGAGGTGCTGGTCGCGGTGGGCGATACAGTCACGGCCGACCAGGGGCTGGTCACGCTGGAGTCGGACAAGGCCACCATGGAGGTGCCGGCGCCGTTCGATGGCGTGGTGCGCGAGCTCAAGGTCAAGGTCGGCGACGAGATCGGCGAAGGTGCCGTGGTCGCCATGATCGAGCCTGCGGGCGATGCCGGCGGTGACGCTGCCGGGGACGCCGGCGACGGGGCGAAGCCAGCCAAGGACAATGCCCCGGAAGCATCGAAGAGCGGGTCCGCGCAGCCCGAGGCCCCCGACCGGAAGCAGAAGTCCTCCGAGGGCGCGACCGAGGTCGAGCCCACCAATGTGTCCGAACCCGACAACCTCGCCAAGCGCGAAGCAGCGGCGGCGCGCACCGGGGATGCCGACGCCGGCACCTCCGCCACCACCCAGCGTTCGCCTCCGGTGGCCTTCGATGCCGACGAGCTGCTGCCCGACAAGGTGCCGTACGCGAGTCCCGCGGTGCGCCTGTTCGCGCGGGAGCTCGGGGTCGACCTGCTTCAGGTCGAGGGCAGCCAGCGTGGCGGCCGGATCAGCCGCGAGGACGTGCAGAAGTTCGTCAAGGGTGCATTGCAGCAGGGTGGCGGGCGCGCCGGTGCTTCCTCCGGCGCTGGCGCTGGCGGTGGTGGCGGCCTGGACCTGCTCCCATGGCCGAAGGTCGATTTCGCCAAGTTCGGCCCGGTGGAGAAGCGCGAGCTCTCGCGCATCCAGAAGCTCTCAGGCGCCAACCTCGCCCGCAACTGGGCGATGATCCCGCACGTCACGCAGTTCGAGGATGCGGACATCACCGGCCTGGAGGAGCTGCGGGTGCAGCTCAACCGCGAGAACGAGAAGGCGATCGCCAAAGGCAAGGCGACCAAACTGACCATGCTCGCCTTCCTGATGAAGGCCAGCGTCAGCGCGCTCAAGCAGTTCCCCGATTTCAACGCGTCGTTGGACGCCGACGGGGCGCTGGTGCTCAAGCAGTACTTCCACATCGGTTTTGCCGCCGATACCCCCAATGGCCTGGTGGTGCCGGTGGTGCGCGACTGCGACCGCAAGGGTGTGATGGAGATCGCGGCCGAGACGGCCGAGCTGGCCGGCAAGGCGCGCGAAGGCAAGCTGGGTCCGGCGCAGATGAGTGGTGGCTGCTTCTCGATCAGCTCGCTGGGCGGCATCGGCGGCACCAAGTTCACGCCGATTGTGAACGCGCCGGAGGTGGCGATCCTCGGCGTCTCCCGCGCCGACATGAAGCCGGTGTGGGATGGCAAGAAGTTCCGGCCGCGACTCATCCTTCCGCTGTCGCTGAGCTACGACCACCGCGTGATCGACGGCGCGGCCGCGGCGCGCTTCACCACCTACCTGTCGCAGGCCCTGGCCGACATGCGGCGGGTACTGCTGTGAGCGCGCAGGCAGCCCGCAAGACGGCGTCCTGAGCGGCGGCCCCGATGGCCGGCACCCGAACAGGCGCAACGACACCCGATGGCGTCGCCGATCGGGTGGACGAGGTCGCCCAGCGCGGCTGGGACGGGCTGCAGCCACTGCTGGACCAGCGCATCATCGACATCTCCGGCCTGACCCTCACCGTGGGAGGGCTGGCTGCTGCCGCCATCGCCATATTGCTGGCGCTGGGCATCTCCATTCTCGTGAGGCGGGGGCTGGACCGCTACGGGCGGCGCGAAAACGTCAACCGCCCGGCGCTGTACACCGTGTCCCGGCTGGTCCACTACACGCTGCTGGCGCTGGGCGTGATGTTCGCGCTGGAGCTGGCGGGGGTGCCGATCAGCCGCTTCGCGGTGTTCGCCGGCGCGATCGGCCTCGGCCTCGGCTTTGGCCTGCAGGCCATCTTCAGCAACTTCATCTCCGGCCTGATCCTGCTGTTCGACAAGTCGCTGAAGGTGGGCGACTTCATCGAGCTGGAGGACGACGTGCGCGGCACCGTGCGCGACATCAACATCCGCGCCACCCGCATCACCACCAACGACAACATCGACATCCTGGTGCCGAACTCCGAGTTCGTCACCGGCCGGGTGGTGAACTGGACCCACCGCGACGTGAGGCGCCGGCTGCGCGTGCCGTTCGGCGTGGCCTATGGCGTCGACAAGGAACTGGTCAAGAAGGCGGCGCTGGAGGCGGCGCGGAACGTGCCGTTCACCCTCGCCAACGACGGCCCGTATCGGCCGCAGGTGTGGCTGGTCGGGTTCGGCGACAGCGCGGTGGAATACATCCTGGCGGTCTGGCTGACCGAGGATGCGACGCGACGGAACGCCGCGATCAAGGCGGCGTACCTGTGGGAGCTGGATACGCAGTTGAAGGCGCACTGCATCGAGATCCCGTTCCCGCAGCGCGACCTTCACCTGCGCAGCGTATTCGGCATGTCCGGCAGCGATGCGCTCGAGCTGTTGCGGGGTGGCCGGGGAGCCACCGGAGACACGCGACCGGGGGCGCGGCCTGACCTGGGGGACGCCCCCCGTCCGCCTGAGTTGAGCGCGGCGGAAAAACTCGAACTCAGCGACAACGATGCGAGCCGGGAGACCTCCGAGCCGCCGGTCGGGCAGGACCCCTCCGGCGGACCGGATGATCCGGCGGCGCCCGACACAGACGACCCCCCTGCCGCGCGATGAACGCGCGCGGCCCAAGAGGAGATACAGGCATGGCGAAGATCGAGGTGAAGGTCCCGGACATCGGCGGATACGACGATGTGCCGGTGATCGAGCTGCTGGTGGAGGTCGGCGACACCGTCGCCGTCGACCAGGGGCTGGCCACGCTGGAGTCGGACAAGGCCACGATGGAGGTGCCGTCCAGCACCGCCGGCGTGGTGCGCGAGATCCGGGTCAAGGTCGACGACAAGGTGTCGGAAGGCACCGTCGTCGCGGTCATCGAAGCCGATGGCGGGAAGACCGACGGTGACGACGCGGCCGGCGGGCAAGACAGCGGCGGCAAAGACAAAGCCGGCGCCTCGGGCGACGGCCAAGCCGGCAAGGAGGCGGCATCCAGGTCCGAGGCTGCAGATGGGGCCGCCAAGGGTGAAGAATCTCCCGCCCAGGCGCCGGCCAGGGACGCACCCAAGGCCGCGGCGGCATCGGGCCGCAAGGCCGACGTCGAATGTGCGGTGCTGGTGCTGGGCGCAGGCCCCGGCGGCTACACCGCCGCCTTCCGCGCCGCCGACCTCGGCATGGATACGGTGCTGGTGGAGCGCTATCCCTCGTTGGGCGGCGTGTGCCTCAACGTCGGCTGCATCCCGTCCAAGGCGCTGCTGCATGCGGCGGCAGTGATCGGGGAGGCCAGCCACGCCGGCGATTTCGGTATCGATTTCGGCACACCGAAAATCGACCTCGACAAGCTGCGCGACTACAAGGACAAGGTGGTGGGCCAGCTGACCAAGGGGCTGGTCGGGATGGCCAAGCAGCGCAAGGTCAGGGTCGTCGCCGGTGTCGGCCGTTTCGTTTCGGCCTACGAGCTGCAGGTGGATGACGGCGAGGGCAAGAGCCAACTGGTGCGCTTCGAGCAGTGCATCATCGCCGCCGGTTCGCAGGCGGTGAAGCTCCCCGGCTTCCCGTGGGACGATCCGCGGGTGATGGACTCCACCGATGCGCTGGAATTGGCCGACGTGCCCTCGAAGTTGCTGGTGGTGGGCGGCGGCATCATCGGTCTGGAAATGGCCACGGTGTACCGCGCGCTGGGCAGCGAGGTGACCGTGGTCGAGTTCATGGACCAGCTGATGCCGGGTGCGGACCGTGACCTGGTCAAGCCGCTGGCCGACCGGCTGAAGAAGCAGGGCGTGGCGGTGCACCTGAAGACGAAGGCGGCGAAGGTCGAGGCCCAGAAGAAGGGGCTGAAGGTCGGATTCGAGCCGGCGGAAGAGGGCGGCGAGGCGCCGGAGGCGCAGCTGTACGACCGCGTGCTGGTGGCCGTGGGCCGCTCGCCCAACGGCGGCAAGCTGGATGCCGGCAAGGCGGGCGTCGAAGTCAACGAGCGCGGCTTCATCCCGGTCGACCGTCAGATGCGCACCAGTGCCCGCCACATCTTCGCAATCGGCGACCTGGTGGGTAACCCGATGCTCGCACACAAGGCGACGCACGAGGGCAAGCTGGCCGCCGAGGTCGCCGCGGGAGAGAAGAAGGAATGGGTGGCGCGGGTGATCCCGTCGGTCGCCTACACCGACCCCGAGATCGCCTGGGTCGGCGTCACCGAGGCCGAAGCCAAGGAGAAGGGCCTGGATGTCGGCGTGGGCAAGTTCCCGTGGGCCGCGTCGGGACGCGCGATCGGGATCGGGCGGACGGAGGGCTTCACCAAGCTCCTGTTCGACCGCGCGACGCAGCGCATCATCGGCGGCGGCATCGTCGGCGTGCATGCGGGCGACCTGATCGCCGAAGTCGCACTCGCGATCGAGATGGGCTGCGAGGTCGGCGACATCGGCCATACCATCCATCCGCATCCGACCCTCAGCGAATCGGTGGCGATGGCGGCGGAGGTGTTCGACGGCACCATCACCGATCTCTACATCCCGCGCAGGAAGTCCTGAGGCGGACAAGAAGAAGCCCCGGCTGATCAAGCCGGGGCTCCGATCCCGCCGCCCAAGTGCCTTGACGAGGAGAGAGTGGCGGCGGGGCGCTGCATATGGATTGACCGCGTAGCCGCCACGGGGTTCCCGCATCCGGGACTTCCCTCGGTTGCCGTTCAGCTGCGCGCGCGGTTGCCGTTCCCCGGCACTGCATCTATAATTCCGCGGCTTCATCGGGCGCTTGCATGGCGCCAACCCCCCGGACCGACGAGCTTAGCGTGCACAATCCCTTGTCCGCAGGCCGCCGGCTGGCGTCGCGCGCGGTTGCCTGGCAGGCGGGCGCGACAGCGCTGGTCGCGCTGGCCCTCCTCGCCTTCGGCGTGCCGCATGCGCTCGGGGCATTGGTGGGTGGTGGCGCGGTCGCCGCGGGAGGTTGGCTGTCACGGGCGATCTCGCTCGGCGGTGGCATCGCTCCGGCAGGCGGCGCGCTGGCGCGGCTGCTGGCAGGCGCCATGCTGAAGTGGGTGCTGGTGTTCGGCGTACTCGCGCTGGGCATCGGTCTCGGCGGCTTCCCGCCGCTGGCGGTGCTGGCGGGCGTGCTGGTCGCGCTCGTGGTCCAGGTGCTGGCGATGGCCAGCCAGTAGCTTTCACGCAGGCAGGATTTCATAGAAATGGCGGACGCGGAACTCACTCCCACCGGCTACATCCAGCACCACCTGCAGAACCTGACCGTGCAGGTCGGCGAAGGCGGCGGTTTCTGGACGCTCAACCTCGACACGTTGCTCACCGCGGTGCTGATGGGCCTGTTGATGGTGGTGCTGTTCTGGCTGGCAACGCGCAACGCGACCGCGGGCGTTCCCGGCAAGTGGCAGGCGTTCGTGGAGATCTGCCTGGAGTTCGTCGACCAGCAGGCACGCGACACCTATCGCGGCCCCAGCAAGCTGGTGACGCCGATCGCGATCACCCTGTTTTTCTGGATCCTCCTGATGAACCTCATCAAGATGATCCCGGCCGATTTCATCGCCAAGCCGCTCGAACTGCTGGGCGTGCACTACTGGAAGCCGGTGCCCACCGCGGACGTGAACGCGACCCTGGGCATGTCGATCAGCGTGTTCTTCCTGATGCTGTTCTTCGCGATCAAGTCGCAGGGGCTCGGCGGCTTCAGCAAGGGCTTCCTGACCGCCCCGTTCGGCAAGTGGATGATGCCGTTCAACCTCATCCTCAACATCGTCGAGTGGGTCAGCAAGCCGGTTTCGCTGGCCATGCGACTGTTCGGCAACATGTTCGGCGGCGAGATCGTGTTCCTGCTGATCTGGGTGCTTGGTGGTGCCGGCATCCTCGGCATGCTGGGTGGCGCGGCGTTCGGCTTCGGCTGGATGATCTTCCACCTCCTGGTGATTCCGCTGCAGGCCTTCATCTTCATGATGCTGTCGATCGTCTACCTGAGCCTGTCGGAAGACGCGCACTGATTTTCCGCTTCACCCTTTGATCCAACCCTTCACCCTTCGTACAACCCTCAAGCACACCGCTCGGAGAAAACCATGGAAACCATCCTCGCCACCCTCGCCCAGGTCCAGGCATCGACCGCTCTCGGTATCGGCATCATGATCGGCCTGGCCGCACTCGGCGCGGGCCTCGGCCTGGCCCTGATGTCCGGCAAGTTCCTCGAGTCGGCTGCCCGCCAGCCGGAGCTGATCCCGGTGCTGCAGGTCCGCATGTTCATCACCGCCGGCCTGATCGACGCCGCGTTCATCATCTCGGTCGCCGTCGGCCTGCTGTTCGCGTTCGCCAGCCCGTTCATCGGTCCGTGGACCGAGCAGCTGGCCCGCCTCGCCGGCTGATTGCGCGTGCACTCCGGCCGGGCCCCCGGGTCCCGGCCGGTGATGTCCGGGGCATCCTTGTCCATCTCACGCGAAAGGCATAGCGAAAGCCGATGAACATCAATTTGACTCTTATCGCCCAGGCGTTGGCGTTCGCAGCGCTGATCTGGCTGATCGCCACCTATATCTGGCCGCCGTTGCTGCGCGCCATCGAGGAGCGCCAGCAGAAGATCGCCGAGGGCCTGGCCGCCGCCGAGCGCAGCCAGATGGACCTCGCCAAGGCGCAGGACCAGGTCGACGCAGCGATGCGCGAGGCGCGGTCGAAGGCCAACGAAGTGATCGACCAGGCGCACCACCGTGCCAACCAGATCATCGAGCAGGCCAAGAACGACGCGGTCGCCGAAGCCAACCGGCAGAAGGAAATCGCCCAGGCCGAGATCGACGCCGCAGCCAACCGCGCACGCGAGGACCTGCGTCGCCAGGTCTCCACGCTCGCCGTGGCCGGTGCCGAGAAGCTGCTGAAGCGCGAGATCGACGCGAACGCCCACAAGGCGCTGCTGGACGAACTGGCGGCCGAGATCTGACATGAGCGAAGCCCTGACCCTCGCCCGCCCGTACGCCCGTGCCGCCTTCGCCGTTGCGCGCGACAGCGGCAACGGTGCTGCCTGGTCGCAGGCGCTGGCATTCGCCGCGCGCCTGGCGGCCGATCCGCAGGTGCATGCGGTGATGTCCAACCCGCGCCTGCGCGAGCAGGACGCGGTGACCCTGCTGGTCGCCGACGGTGCCAGCGAGGAGTTCAAGCGCTTCATCGCCATGCTGGCCGAGAACGGCCGGCTGGTGCTGCTGCCGGAGATCACCGCTCTGTACGAGCAGTTGCGTGCCGAATCCGAGCAGGTCGTGATGGCCCGGATCACGTCGGCGAGCGCACTGCCTGCCGATGAACTCGAGAACCTGGTGGCGGCGCTGAGGAAGCGTTTCGGCCGCGAGGTGAAGGTCGAGACGGCGGTGGACGAATCCTTGATCGGTGGCGCGGTGATCGACGCCGGCGATGTCGTGATCGATGGCTCGCTGCGCAGCAAGCTCCAACGCCTGCAGTCGGTGCTCGCAAACTAACTGGTACTCACAGGGTGGGCTTCGGCCCGCCGAACGTGATTGGCAGGCCCAGGCCCGCCCAACATTGGAAACGAAGATGGCAACCACGCAGCTCAATCCGTCCGAAATCAGCGAACTGATCAAGACCCGCATCGAGAAGGTCGGCCTCTCGGCCGAAGCCCGCAACGAGGGCACGGTGACATCGGTCGCCGATGGCATCGTGCGCATCCACGGCGTTGCCGACGTGATGCAGGGCGAAATGATCGAGCTGCCGACCGCACCCAACGGCATGCCGACCTACGCGCTGGCGCTGAACCTGGAGCGTGACTCCGTCGGCGCCGTGGTCCTGGGTGACTACGAGCACCTGCGCGAGGGCGACGTCGCCCGCACCACCGGCCGCATTCTGGAAGTGCCGATCGGCCCCGAGCTGCTCGGTCGCGTCGTCAACGCGCTGGGCGAGCCGATCGACGGCAAGGGCCCGATCGAGACCAAGCTCACCGCGCCGGTCGAGCGCGTGGCCCCGGGCGTGATCTGGCGCAAGTCGGTCGACCAGCCGGTGCAGACCGGCTACAAGACCGTCGACTCGATGATTCCGATCGGCCGCGGCCAGCGCGAGCTGGTCATCGGCGACCGCCAGACCGGCAAGACCGCGCTGGCCATCGATGCGGTGATCAACCAGAAGGGCAGCGGCATCAAGTGCGTCTACGTGGCGATCGGCCAGAAGGCCTCGACCGTCGCCAACATCGTGCGCAAGCTCGAGCAGAATGGCGCGATGGCGCACACCATCGTGGTCGCCGCGACCGCTTCCGAGTCGGCCGCGATGCAGTACATCAGCGCCTACTCCGGCTGCACCATGGGCGAGTACTTCATGGATCGCGGCCAGGACGCGCTGATCGTGTACGACGACCTGTCCAAGCAGGCCGTGGCGTACCGCCAGATCTCGCTGTTGCTCAAGCGCCCGCCGGGCCGCGAAGCCTACCCGGGCGACGTGTTCTACCTGCACAGCCGCCTGCTCGAGCGCGCCGCGCGCGTGTCCGAGGACTACGTCGAGAAGTTCACCAACGGCGAGGTCAAGGGCCAGACCGGTTCGCTGACCGCGCTGCCGATCATCGAGACCCAGGCCGGCGACGTGTCCGCGTTCGTGCCGACCAACGTGATCTCGATCACCGACGGCCAGATCTTCCTGGAAACCGACCTGTTCAACGCCGGCATCCGCCCGGCCGTGAACGCCGGCATCTCGGTGTCGCGCGTCGGTGGCTCGGCCCAGACCAAGATCATCAAGAAGCTGTCGGGCGGCATCCGTATCTCGCTCGCCCAGTACCGCGAGCTGGCTGCGTTCGCGCAGTTCGCCTCCGACCTGGACGAAGCCACCCGCAAGCAGCTCGAGCGCGGCCAGCGCGTCACCGAGCTGATGAAGCAGAAGCAGTACGCCCCGATGTCCATCGCCGACCAGGCGCTGTCGATCTACGCGGTCAACGAGGGTTACCTCGACGACGTCGCGGTCAGCAAGATCGGCGCGTTCGAGGAGGGCCTGCACGCCCACTTCGCCAACACGCAGGGCGAGCTGATCGGCAAGATCAACGCCAGCGGCGCGTGGAACGACGAGATCGAGGCCGCGTTCAAGAAGGGCATCGAAGAGTTCAAGCAGACCGGCACCTGGTAAGGCGGGAAAGACGATGGCAGGCGGACGTGAAATCAAAACCAAGATCAAGAGCGTGCAGAACACCCGCAAGGTGACGCGCGCGCTCGAGATGGTCTCGGCCTCCAAGATCCGCAAGGCACAGGAGCGGATGAAGGTTTCGCGCCCGTATGCGCGGGTGATGAAGCAGGTGATCGGGCACCTGGCCCAGGCCAACACCGATTACCAGCACCCGTACATGACCGAGCGCAAGGATCCGAAGCGGGTCGCCTACGTCATCGTCTCATCCGACCGCGGCCTGGCCGGCGGGCTGAACAACAACATGTTCCGCAAGCTGCTCGGCGAGATCCGCAACTGGAACGACCAGGGCGTCGAGGTCGACGTGGTCACCATCGGCCAGAAGGCCTCGGTGTTCTTCCGCCGGATCAAGGTCAACATGCTGGCCTCGGTGAGCCACCTCGGTGACCAGCCGAAGCTGGAGCAGCTGATCGGCGTGATCAAGGTGGTGCTGGACGGGTACACCGACGGCAACATCGACCGCGTCTTCATCTGCTACAACGACTTCGTCAACACGATGACGCAGCGGGCTACCTTCGACCAGCTGCTGCCGTTGCCGCCGGCCGACGCGCCGATGTCGCGGCACGACTGGGACTACATCTACGAACCCGATGCCGAGACGGTGCTGGACCACATCCTGACCCGCTACATCGAGTCGCTGGTGTACCAGGCGGTGCTGGAGAACGTGGCTTCCGAACATGCCGCGCGCATGGTGGCGATGAAGTCCGCGTCCGACAATGCCAACAAGCTGATCGACACCCTGCAGCTGGTCTACAACAAGGCCCGGCAGGCGGCGATCACGCAGGAAATCTCCGAGATCGTCGGCGGCGCCGCGGCGGTCTGACCCCTATCCCTGTAGGAGCGACGTTGGTCGCGACCCTACCGTCGCGACTCACGTCGCTCCTACAAAAAAGCAGCATTCAAGAGTCCGAGGAAACAACGATGAGCAACCAGGGCAAGATCGTCCAGATCATCGGCGCCGTCGTCGACGTGGAGTTCGACCGCGAGTCGGTGCCCCGCGTCTATGACGCACTGAAGGTCGACAACACCGAGATCACGCTGGAAGTGCAGCAGCAGCTGGGCGACGGCGTGGTCCGGGCCATCGCCCTGGGTTCCACCGATGGCCTGAAGCGCAACCTGGTGGCGACCAACACTGGCAAGGGCATCTCGGTGCCGGTCGGCATGGGCACGCTGGGCCGCATCATGGACGTGCTGGGCCGCCCGATCGACGAGGCCGGCACGGTCGACGCCAGCGCCGAGTGGGAGATCCACCGCGACGCCCCGAGCTACGAAGAGCAGGCCGCTACGAGCGAGCTGCTGGAAACCGGCATCAAGGTCATCGACCTGATGTGCCCGTTCGCCAAGGGCGGCAAGGTCGGCCTGTTCGGCGGCGCCGGCGTCGGCAAGACCGTCAACATGATGGAGCTCATCAACAACATCGCCAAGGCGCACGAAGGCCTGTCGGTGTTCGCCGGCGTCGGTGAGCGTACCCGCGAGGGCAACGACTTCTACCACGAGATGAAGGACTCCAACGTCCTCGACAAGGTGGCGATGGTCTACGGCCAGATGAATGAGCCGCCGGGCAACCGCCTGCGCGTCGCCCTGACCGGCCTGACCATGGCCGAGTACTTCCGCGACGAGAAGGACGAGCAGGGCAAGGGCCGCGACGTGCTGTTCTTCGTAGACAACATCTACCGCTACACCCTGGCCGGTACCGAGGTGTCCGCGCTGCTCGGCCGCATGCCGTCGGCGGTGGGCTACCAGCCGACCCTGGCCGAGGAAATGGGCGTCCTGCAGGAGCGCATCACCTCCACCAAGACCGGCTCGATCACCTCGATCCAGGCCGTCTACGTGCCCGCGGACGACCTGACCGACCCATCGCCGGCGACCACCTTCGCCCACCTCGACGCCACCGTCGTGCTGTCGCGAAACATCGCCTCGCTGGGTATCTACCCGGCCGTGGATCCGCTGGATTCGACCTCGCGCCAGCTCGACCCGAACGTGATCGGCAACGAGCACTACGACGTCGCGCGCAAGGTGCAGTCGACCCTGCAGAAGTACAAGGAGCTCAAGGACATCATCGCCATCCTGGGCATGGACGAGCTGTCGGAAGAGGACAAGCAGGCCGTGTCGCGCGCCCGCAAGATCGAGCGCTTCTTCAGCCAGCCGTTCCACGTCGCCGAGGTGTTCACCGGCTCGCCGGGCAAGTACGTCTCGCTGAAGGACACCATCCGCGGCTTCAAGGGCATCGTGGAAGGCGAGTACGACCACCTGCCGGAGCAGGCCTTCTACATGGTCGGCACCATCGACGAGGCGGTCGAGAAGGGCAAGAAGATCACCGGCGAGACCGCCTGATCCTCTCCTGACGGCCCGGCTTCAAGGAAACCATATCCATGGCTAGCACTTTCCGTTGCGACATCGTCAGTGCCGAGGAAGAGATCTTCCACGGCGACGCCGAACTGCTGGTCGCCACCGGCGAGATCGGCGAACTCGGCATCGCGCCGAAGCACGCACCGCTGATCACACGCCTCAAGCCGGGCAAGGTCGTGGTGACCCTGCCGGGCGGCGAAACGCTCGACTTCGCCGTCAGCGGCGGCATCCTGGAGGTGCAGCCGCAGGTGGTGACGGTGCTGGCCGACACCGCGATCCGCGCACAGGACATCGACGAGGCCGCCGTGCGTGCCGCCAAGGAAGAGGCCGAGCGCGTGCTGGCGCGGCGCTCGGAGCCGATGGAGATTGCCGAGGCGCAGGCCCGGATGGCCGAGGTCATGGCGCAGCTGCAGGCGCTCGAGCGTTTGCGCAAGAACGTCAAGCACTGACTACGGGGATCATCCGGTCCCAGCGAAAACGCCGGCCCAGTGCCGGCGTTTTTCTTTGGGTTCCTGCGCCACCTTCAGCGGCGGTAGATCCAGTGTCGCGACACCAGGAAGCCCAGGAGCCCCAGCCCGACCTCGACCAGTGGTTTGGCCAGCCATGCCCACTTCAACCCGAGGTAGTCGTCGATGCCACCTACCAGCACCGTGCTCAGGAAGGTGGTGGTCAGCCACAGCACGAGGAAGCGCATGAACTGGACGCGGCCCACGGCCGTGTCACTCCCGGCGAAGGTGATCCGGCCGTTGAGCCAGAAACCCAGCACGGCACCGCAGATCCGCCCGACCACGTTGGCCTGTCGCACCGGCAGCCCGAGATGGCTCAACCCCACCATCACGCCCCAGTCGAGCAGCCACTGGATCGCGCCAAACAGCAGGTAGTGCCGGCCCTGCCGGGTCAGGCTCACCGATGGCCCCGCATGGTGGGTCGTCTATTCAGCACCGCGGCATCCTAACAGGCGCGGCGCCGCTAGAATCACCTCTGCAAATCCACAGGTACGGAGCATCCATGGTCGCCCCCCTGCACGTCATCATCCTGGCCGCCGGCGAGGGCAAGCGCATGAAGTCCTCGATCCCGAAGGTGCTTCAGAAGATCGCCGGCAGGCCGATGCTCGCCCACGTCATCGCCACCGCCCGCGCCCTGGATCCCGGTGGCATCCACGTGGTCTATGGCCATGGCGGCGACGAAGTCCGCGACGCGTTGGCGGGTGAGGCCGACCTGCACTGGTCGGAACAGACAGTGCGCCTCGGCACCGGCCATGCCGTACAGCAGGCAATGCCGGAAGTGCCGCAGGACGCACGCGTGCTGATCCTCTACGGCGATGTCCCGTTGATCACCGCCACGACCTTGCGCCGGCTGCTGGACGCGCCGGGCCGCCTGGCGGTGCTGGTCGCCGACCTAGACAACCCCACAGGCTACGGCCGCATCGTGCGTGATGCCGAGGGCAACGTCGCACGGGTCGTCGAGCAGAAGGACGCCTCCGAGGAAGAGCTGGAGATCCGCACCGTCAACACCGGCATCCTCGTCGCCGATGGCGAACCGCTGCGCCGCTGGCTCAACCACCTCGGCAACGACAACGCCCAGGGCGAGTATTACCTCACCGACGTGTTCGCTTCGGCCGCGGCGGAGTTCAGCGCCGCCGAAATGGTGCATGTGCATGACGCGCTGGAAGTGGAGGGTGCGAACGATCCGTGGCAGCTCGCGCAACTGGAGCGCGGGTTCCAGCGTCGTGCGGCACGCACGCTGTGCACTGCAGGTGCCCGTCTGGCGGATCCGGCGCGCGTCGACGTACGCGGTGAAGTGACGGTGGGACAGGATGTCGAGATCGACGTCGACGTGGTATTCGAGGGCCGGGTGGAGCTGGCCGACGGCGTCCGTATCGGGCCTTTCTGCCGGATCCGCGACGCGAAGCTGGGCCCCGGCACCGAAGTACGCGCGCACTGCGACCTCGATGGAGTCGTGGTGGAAGGTGCGGCGACGATCGGGCCGTTCGCGCGCGTGCGTCCGGGTACGGTGCTGGCCGACGGCGCCCACATCGGCAACTTCGTGGAAACCAAGAATGCCAAGATCGGCGTCAGCAGCAAGGCCAACCACCTCACCTACCTCGGCGACGCGATGGTCGGCGTCGGGGTGAATATCGGTGCCGGCACCATCACCTGCAACTACGACGGCGCCAACAAGTCGACCACGCGGATCGAGGATGGCGCGTTCATCGGCTCCAACAGCTCGCTGGTGGCGCCGGTGACGATCGGCAAGGGCGCGACCATCGCCGCCGGCTCGGTCATCACCCGCGATGCGCCGGACGACCGGCTGAGCATGGCGCGCTCGCGCCAGACGGTGATCGAAGGCTGGCAGCGGCCCACGAAGAAGTAGGGCGGGTCACCGTTCCGGCTGCGACGCTGGCGACCCTGTAGGAGCGGCTTCAGCCGCGATCGTGGAATAGGCACGGGCGATCGCCATCCGATCGCGGCTGAAGCCGCTCCTACAAAAGCGCCATTGACGGCACGTGGTCATCGAAGGCGCCAATCAAGCGCCCATCAAGTGTCCGGTCGAGGCGCGGCCATCGCGGCCAACCCCGACCTAATCTGGCAATACCAGTGACACGCACAGGCCGCCGCCCTCGCGGTTGAGCAGGGCGATGCGGCCGCCATGGGCCTCGGCGATCTCGCGTGCCAGTGCCAGGCCCAGGCCGGTGCCGTGGCGCTTGGTCGAGTAGAACGGCAGCAGCGCGTTCGACAGGACCGATTCGTTCATGCCGCCGCCGCGGTCCAGCACATCGACTCGCCATCCTTCCGGCATGCGCCGCAGCGCCAGGGCCACCTCGTCGTGTGCAGATCCGGATTCGTGCGCATTCTTGAGCAGGTTGAGCAGGCATTGCTCGAGCTGAGCAACATCGAAGCGGCCGCTGCGATCGCCAGGCTTCCCTTCCAGCCGGAACTGGACCTGGCTGTGCAACTGGCCCAGGAAGTGCTCCCACTGCACGTTCTCCCGTCTCGGAGCCGGCAGTTTGGCGAACTGTGCGTAGTCGCGGATGAAGCCTTCCAGGTGGCGCGCGCGATCTTCGATCGTCGCCAGGGCGGCGGGCAGCCGATCATGCTGTCCGCGGCGCAACAGCTCGGCCCCCGAATGCGCAAGGGATGCGATGGGCGCCAGCGAGTTGTTGAGCTCGTGGCTGATCACCCGGATCACCTTCTTCCAGGTCTGTACCTCCTGGCGGCGCAGTTCGGCCGTCAACAGGCGAAGCAGGATCAGCTCGTGGCGGCGGCCGTTGAGGCGGAACTGGCGGCGCGCCAGGTGGTAGATGTCCTCGTTGTCTTCATCGCCCACGGTGAACATGCCGTCGCCGCCGCGGGCGAATGCCTCCTGGAACGCATCGGACGTCGTCGACAACAGTGCATCCAGGTCCTGCCCCTCCAGGCGGCGTCCTTCCCCCAGCAGCTTGCGGGCGGCGAGGTTGGCGTGGACCACGCGGCGGGACGGGTCGACCAGCAGCATCGCGACCGGCGTGTTCTGCACCATGGTGTCGAGCAGCAGTTCGCGCTGCACCAGCGCAAGGCGTTGCTCCCGCAAAGCGTCGCCAAGGCGGTTGTGGCTGGCGACCAGCTCCCCGAGTTCGCCTTGCCCGCGCCAGGTGAGGCCGAAGCTGAAATCGCCGTCGCGGTAGCTGTCGACGGTACCGGCCAGCGCCCGGAACAGTGACGCCATCGGCGCGAAGGCGCGGCGCACGTGGTAGGCCAGCAATGGCAGGTCCAGGGCGATCGCCACGGCTGCTGCGAGCCACTGCTCCAGCCATCGCGAAAGCACCAGCGCCAGCGTTGCGACGAGGGCGGCATGCAGCACCGCCACCACGGTGAACACCATGCTCAGCGGCAGGCGGGCCAGTCGCACCATCGGTTCAGTCGCGCTTGATGCCGAGGCGGTCGAGCCGCCGGTACAGCGCCTGCCGCGACAGGCCCAGCTCGGTGGCCGCCTGCGACAGTACGCCGCCGTTGCGCTCCAGTGCGGCCTCGATCTCGTTCCGGCCGGGCTCCTCGCAAGCCGCGATCGCGGCCGAGGGGGCGGCAGGGAGGCCCAGGTCCAGGGCGCCGACCGTGTCGCCACGGGCGAGCAGGGCAGCGCGTTGCAGCGAATTGCGCAGCTCGCGCACGTTGCCGGGCCATGCGTGCCGGAGCAGCGCACGTTCCGCGGCGGGATCGAGGGTCTTCCCACGCGGCAGGAAGTGCCGTGCCAGCGGGAGGATGTCGGCGGGGCGCTCGGCCAGCGGGGCCAGCTTCAACTCGATCGTATTGAGCCGGTAGTAGAGGTCCTCGCGGAACCGGCCATCGGCAATCAACGCGCCGAGGTCGGCATTGGTCGCGCTGATGATGCGGACCTTCACCGAGCGCTCCCGGTTACCGCCCAGGCGTTCGAAGCGGCCGGTCTCCAGCACGCGCAACAGCTTCACCTGGCCCGCAGGCGGGAGGGTGCCGATCTCGTCGAGGAACAGCGTGCCGCCATCGGCAGCCTCGAACTTGCCCTCGCGGGCACGGTTGGCCCCGGTGTAGGCACCGGCTTCTGCGCCAAACAGTTCGGCTTCGATCAGTTCACCGGGAAGCGCGCCGCAATTGAGGGCGACGAAGGGACCATCACGCACGGCGGAATTGGCATGCACGATCTCGGCGAACTTCTCCTTGCCGGTGCCATTCGGCCCCGTGATCAGTACCGGCAGGTCCGAGCGCGCCACCTGGCAGGCCAACGACAGGACGCGTTCACTGGCGGGGTCGGCATAGACCAGTCCGCGCAGGTCGAACTCCTTAGCCAGCGCATCGCGGCGGCGGCGGGCATCGCCGTGGTGTCGCGCCAGTTCGCGACGCGCTTCCGACAGCTCCAGCAGGTTGTTGACCGTCGCCATCAGCTTGCGGTCGTCCCACGGCTTGCCGAGGTAGTCGGCGGCGCCAGCCTTGACCAGGTCGACCGCCGTCTCCAGGTGCGTCCAGGCGGTCAGCAGGATCACCGGCAGGTCGGGGTGGCGGTCGCGGATCCGTGCGAACAGCGCCATCCCCTCCTCGCCGGAGGTGGTGTCGGCATCGAAGTTCATGTCCTGCACCACCAGGTCGATGTCGTTCGCGCTAGCCAGCATCTCCAGTCCCTCGCCGGGGGAGGTCGCCGAGCACGTATCGATGTCGTGCAGGGAGAGCAGTGTTTCCAGCGCGGTGGCGACCGCGGGATTGTCGTCGATGATCAGGACGGTCGGCATGGACGCGACTTTAGACGCTCCGGGTCGCCACTGCAGGTGGCACCGCCGCCGCGCGGCGCGCCGGCCCGAAGACCGCCACCTGCCCGAGCAGCCAGAGCGCCACCGCGCCCAGCGGCAGGTAGATCGCCGGCAGCCGCTCCATTTCGTACTGGCCCATCAGGAACTGGTTCAACCCGTAGGCACCCAGCATGCCGAGCACGATCCCGAAGCTCGCCAGCAGGAAGTTCTCGGTCTGGAAGTAACGCAGGACCTGTCCACGCGTGGCTCCGAGGGCGCGGCGCACGCCAATCTGCTTGGTGCGCTGGGCGACCCAGAAGCTGGCCAGCCCGACGATCCCGAGCGCGGTGACCACCAGCAGCGCGATGATCATCGCCAACAGCATGCCGGCCATGGCGCGGTCCTGGCGGTAGTAGTCGGACGCCATCTCGGCAAACGTCCGGTCCCAGATTACGATGCGGCGGGGGTTGACCTGACCGAGTGCCTCGATCGCGGCTTCTAGCACCTCCGCACGCCGCTCCGGTGCGGTCCGCAATCCGTAGGTGCCGAAGGTGGGACGGATCGGCAGGATGAAGGAGAACTGGTTCTCCGCCGGTCCGCCGATGTCGTTGGGCCGCATGAGGTATTCGACCACCCCGACCACCCGCGTCGGTGCTTCGCCCCAGCTGTAGATGGATTTTCCGATGGCGCTCTCGCCAGGAAAGAGCCGCTCGGCGAGGCTGCGGGTGAGGACCGTTGCCGATATCGGAGTCTCCGGCCCGGGATCGTCCAGCACTCCGTAGTCGAGGAACTCGTCGCTGTTGAACCAGCGTCCTTCCACCAGCTTGAGCCCAAATGTGTCGAGCAGCCCCTCATCGGCGAGATAGACGGACGCGTTGGCCGTCGGATTGAGCTGGTCGGGCTCGAGGCTGATCGAGCTGTTCGAGGAGGAGCCACCGAACGGCACCTGGTTGGTGCTGGTGGCCGCCTTGACGCCGGGAATGGCACGCAAAGCGGCGAGGTCGCGCTTGACCAGGGCGTCGGGATCGTCACTGCGGCCGATGCCGGCCATCTGGATCGAGACCAGCTCCGTCTCGGCGAGCCCGGTGGGGCGCTCCCCGCGCTCCAGCCGTGTCGTGATCAGGAAGATCGCATTGCAGATGATCGCGCACGACAGCGCGATCTCGAGCACGATCAGGGTCGCCGCGGTCTTGTGCCGCAGCAGCGTGGAGAGGATGGGGCGGATGTCCATGGTGAATCTCCGGAGACGCGCTATTGCGACTTGAGCTGGATGGCCGGGGCCACCTGGCACGCCCGCCATGCCGGCAGCAGCCCGGCCAGCAGGCTGGCCAGGATGGCCAGGACGAACGTGACGAGCAGCATCGGCAGGTCGATGTGGGCCAGCGGCGCGAAGTCCGCCGGTTGCTGGCGAACCGCCCACAGGCCGAGCAGCGCGAAGCCAAGCCCGCCGATGCCGCCGGCAAGTCCGATCGTTCCCGCTTCCACCAGGCACTGGGCGAAGATGGCCCGCCGTGATGCACCCAGCGCGCGCCGCACACCGATCTCGGTGGAGCGGCGCATGAACTTGGCAAGCAGCAGGCCGACCGTGTTGAGCAGGCACACCAGCAGGAATCCGAATGCCAGCCACATCTGCAGCCGCACGTCGCCCGGAACCATGCCGGCGTTGTCCAGCCATCCCATGACGTCGAACAGGCGGACGTTGGTCGGGCGTTCGAAGCGGCCCGCGACGCGCTGTTGTTCGGAATAGTTCACCAGGTACTGGCGGTAGTCGTCGGCCCGGGAAGGATCCATTTCGACCCAGTACTGCAGCCACGCGCAAGCGGCATTCAGGCCATAGTTGCCCTCGGGATCCGGCTCCTCGTCATCGTCCGGCCCATCCCAGCAGTCCATGTTCCCGGCGAAACCCATCTGCAGATCGCGGGACGTCCAGAACGGCACGTACACCTGCTCGGGCTCGTTGTAGCGTCCCCGGGTGATGTCGAAGAACATCGGCTGCGGCGCCCAGTCCTCGACCACGCCGATGATCTCGAAGGTGTGCCCGTCGATCCGGATCGCCCGGCCGACGCTGTTGGCGCCGTCGAACAACTGCTCGTCGAGGGCCTGGCTGATCACGACGACCCGCGCCCGTGCTTCGTCCTGCGCCTTGCTCCAGCCCTGGCCGTGCAGGAAGGGCACCTCGAACATGTCGAAGAACTCGGCGGTGGCGTAGCGGGCCTGATGGCTCATCGGGTCCAGGTCGGAGCGCTCCGGTTCGATCGCCACGTTGCCGCCGGCCATGATCGCCTGTCGGTCACCGCGCGCGTCACGCAACAGCGCCTCCGCATCAAAGCGCGTCATCTGGTCCGAAGGGTCGTCGCCCGGCGTGAATCCGGACATCGAACGCGGCTCCAGCTGCGGATAGAACAGGCGTTCGCTCTTGCTCGGAATCGGGTCGCCGGACAGGACGTGGAACACCGTCAGCGTGGTCATGCTGGCGCCGATGCCCAGGGCGATGGCCAGCACCATCAGGGCCGTCAGCACCCTGTTCCGTTTGAAGCTGCGCAGGGCGAGGTCGAAGTAGTAGGTGAACATGGCAGTCCTTCGAAGGGTTTCCGTAGGAGCGGCTTCAGCCGCGACCGGTGGCCAGATGCACCAACGACCGGATCGCGGCTGAAGCCGCTCCTACATTGATGTCAGGCCGTTGCTTCCGCGGGCGCACGCAGGCTGGGGCCGGACACCACGTCCGTCGCCATGCCGTCGACGATGTGCACGTTGCGCTGGGCACGTGCGGCGAGTTCGGGGTCGTGGGTGACCATGACGATGGTGGTGCCGCTGGCGTTGATCTCCTCGAGCATCTCCATCACCGCCCGCGCCATCTGCGAATCCAGGTTGCCCGTGGGCTCGTCGGCCAGCAGCAGTCGAGGACTGCCGGCCAGTGCGCGCGCGATCGCTGCGCGCTGCTGCTGGCCGCCCGACAGCTCGGCCGGGAAGTGCTTCATGCGCGAACCGAGTCCCACCCGCGAAAGCGCCTCCTTGATGCGGTCGCCACGCTCGGATGCGGACATGCCGCGGTAGCGAAGCGGCACGTCGACGTTGTCGAACAGGTTGAGGTCGGGGATCAGGTTGAAGCTCTGGAAGATGAAGCCGATCTTGCGGTTGCGCAGTTTGCTGCGGGCGTCGTCGGACAGGCCGCTGACGTCTTCGCCATCCAGCTTGTAGGTGCCGCCGGTGAAGGTCTCCAGCAGCCCGGCGATGTTGAGGAAGGTGGTCTTGCCCGAACCCGAAGGCCCGGTGACGGCGACGAACTCGCCTTCGCGGACGTGCAGGTCGAGCGAGCGCAGCGCGTGCGTCTCGACCAGTTCGGTGCGGTAGACCTTGGTGACCTGGCGCATGTCGAGCATCGGAATGTTCCTGTCTTCGGTGATTGGATGTCAGTTGATCGAAACGCGTTCGGCGTCGCCGAACTGGTCGCTGCCGGACACCACGATCCGGTCGCCGACCTCGACGCCCTCGAGGATCTCGACCGCGCCGAGGCTGCTGGTACCGGTGCGTACAGGCCGCAACACGGCGACGTCGCCTTCCATGACATAGGCTCGGCTGCCACCGCCCTGGTCGAGGAAGGGGCCGCGCTCGACCATCAGCACGTCTTCGCGGGTATCGAGCACGATGCGCGCGCGCATGCGCTGGTTCTGCCGCAGGCCGGGGGGCTGGTCGCCGGTGAAGCGCAGCCGGCTGGTGACTTCGCCATTGACCACTTCGGGCGAAACGGCCGCGACCTTGGCCGCATGGGTCGAGCCGCCGCCACCGCCGGAGAGCTCGGCCGGCATGCCGATGGCGAGGTCGCGGGCGAAGCTCTCGGGCACGCGGACCTCGACCTCGAACCGGGTCAGGTCGACCACGCTGAGCACCGGGGCGTTGGCCGCGACGTTCGCGCGCTGCTCCACCAGCACCTGCCCGACCTGTCCGTTGAACGGTGCGCGCAGGGTGAGCGCATCGACCTGGCGCTGGAGTTCGCCCACCACCGCCTGTTGCCGGTCGGCCAGCAGCTTCTTGTTGCGGCTGTCCAGCCCGGATCCCTGGCCTTGCAGGTCGTACTCGCGCCGGGCGTGGCCGAGGCCTATCTCGGCCTTGCGCAGGTTGTCCTCGGCACGTGCGACGTCGATGCTGGCCACTGCTCCACCCTCGAAGGCGCGACGGTTGCGCTCCAGATCGCGCTCGGCCGCCTGCCGGTCGATCTCCGCCTGGTCGACGGCCTGCCGCGCGGCCGAGCGGGCGATCCGGGCATCCAGGCCGGCGCGTCCGGCCTCGGCTTCCAGACTGGCCAGCGTCGCCTGCTCCTGGGCAAGCCTGCTGCGCAGTTCCGGGCTGTCGATGGTCGCCAGTGCATCGCCCTCGGCCACCTCGTCGCCCGCGACCACCTCGAGGCTGACCGTGCCGCCTGCGATGGCATAGAGGGTCGGGCTGTTGGCGGCGATGATGCGGCCGTCGGCGGAGATGTCGCGGACCAGGTCACCGCGGGTGACTTCGGCGATGCGCACGCGCGAGGCATCGTAGGAGCGGGTGCCCGAGCTCCAGCCGGTCGCCAGCCAAGCGACGGCCGCGACCAGGGCCACGGCGAGCCCGCCGCCGAGCAGCCAGCGGCGGCGCTTGCGGTCGGATGAAACTTGGGCGGCGCGTGGAAGGTCCTGCCCGGAGGTGTCGCGGATGCTCATGCTTCGGATGTCCCCAATGTCCCGTGGTGGTCTACGCCGTGCTTCCCTCTGTGAAGCACGTCCCGTGCCAACTTCCAAGGCATTGATTGCAAATGAAATGCGCCGCCGCGGACAGTGTCCGCGTACAGCGCCGGTGTCCGTGCGGACACCCCTCCGGCGCCCTCACCGGCTAAACTGCGCGCCTGTTTCCAGGAGGCCCCGGGCCATGTGCGGAATTGTGGGTGCGATCGCCGATCGCGACGTGGTACCGGCCCTGATCGAGGGTCTGAAGCGACTGGAATATCGCGGCTACGATTCGGCCGGCATTGCCGTGTTCGACGGTCAGTCAATGCGCCGGGTGCGCCGGACCGGCCGCGTCTCGGAGATGGAGGCGGCGGCGCAGGCCGAAGGCTTCAGCGCCCGCCTGGGCATCGGCCATACGCGCTGGGCCACCCATGGCGGAGTCACCGAGAACAACGCCCACCCGCACGTCAGCTTCGGCGAGCTGGCGGTGGTGCACAACGGCATCATCGAGAACCACGACGAACAGCGCGACCGCCTGCGCGCGGCCGGCTACACCTTCGAGTCCGACACCGATACCGAGGTCATCGCCCACCTGGTGCACTTCCACCAGCAACAGGGCCTGGACCTGCTGGCCGCGGTGCAGACCGCGGTGCGCGAGCTGACCGGCGCCTATGCGATCGCGCTGGTCAGCAAGTCCGAACCCGAGCGCATGATCGCCGCGCGCATGGGCTGCCCGCTGCTGGTCGGCTTGGGCGAGGGCGAGAACTTCGTCGCCAGCGACGTTTCCGCGATCATCCAGGCCACGCGCCGGGTGATCTTCCTGGAAGAGGGCGACACCGCCGAGGTCACCCGCGCCGGCGTTCGCGTGTTCGACGACGCCAACGCCGTGGTCGAGCGCGACGTGCACCTGTCAGATGTGTCACTGGCATCGCTGGAGCTGGGTCCGTACAGCCACTTCATGCAGAAGGAGATCCACGAGCAACCGCGCGCGATCGCCGACACCATCGAGGCGCTGATCGACGATGGCGTGTTCTCCGCCGAGCTGTTCGGCGACAAGGCGGCCGATGTGCTCGCGGGCGTGGAAGGCATCCAGATCCTGGCCTGCGGCACCAGCTACTACGCCGGCCTGACCGCTCGCTACTGGATCGAGGAGATCGCCGGCCTGCCGTGCACGGTCGAGATCGCCAGCGAGTACCGCTACCGCACCGCAGTGGCGAACCCGAAGTACCTGATCGTGACGATCTCGCAGTCGGGCGAAACGCTCGACACCATGGAGGCGCTGAAGTACGCCAAATCGCTCGGGCACCCGCACACGCTGTCGATCTGCAACGTGCCCGAGAGCGCCATCCCGCGCGCCAGCGAGCTGGTCTACTACACCCGCGCCGGCGCCGAGATCGGCGTGGCTTCGACCAAGGCCTTCACCACCCAGCTGGTGGCGCTGTTCACCCTGGCGGTGACCCTGGCCAAGCTGCACGGGCGACTGGACGAGGCCACCGAGGCCGAACACCTGGACGCGCTGCGCCACCTGCCGGGCAGCGTGCAGCACGCGCTGAACCTGGAGCCGCAGGTCAAGGCCTGGGCGGACCGCTTCGCGCCGAAGGACCACGCGCTGTTCCTGGGCCGTGGCGTGCACTATCCGATCGCGATGGAAGGCGCGCTCAAGCTCAAGGAGATCTCCTACATCCACGCCGAGGCGTACCCGGCCGGCGAGCTCAAGCACGGCCCGCTGGCGCTGGTGGACGCGCAGATGCCGGTGGTGGTGATCGCCCCCAACGACCGCCTGCTGGAGAAGGTGAAGTCGAACATGCAGGAGGTGCGCGCGCGCGGTGGCGAGCTGTTCGTATTCACCGACGAGGACAGCCACTTCGGCCCGTCCGAGGGCGTGCACGTGATCCGCGCCCCGCGCCACGTCGGCGTGCTGTCACCGGTGGTGCACACCATCCCGGTGCAGATGCTGGCCTACCACGTGGCCCTGGCCCGTGGCACCGACGTCGACAAGCCCCGGAACCTGGCCAAATCGGTGACGGTGGAGTAGCCCGGCAGGCGGAACCATGCCCTTGTAGGAGCGGCTTCAGCCGCGATCGTGAGACGGCACGCACGATCGGCCATCCAATCGCGGCTGAAGCCGCTCCTACAGGGGGCAGCGGAGATGGTGGGTCGCGACTCACGTCGCTCCTACAGCGGACGGCACGGTGTAGGAGCGACGTCAGTCGCGATCCGGAGCCCGGACGGGCGGCGATGTACAGGTCGCGACTCACGTCGCTCCTACAGATGGCAAATACAGATCGCGGAGGGGGCCATGTGCCCCCTCCGCCGTTACTGCTAGTTCTGCGGCGCCCAGCGCAGGGTCACGAACCACTCGCGGCCGGGCTGGTTGTAGAACGCGGCGGTCTCGTAGTCGCGGTCGAACAGGTTGGCCAGCCGGCCCTGCAGCACCAACGCCTCGGTCAGTGCGTATTCCAGGCGCAGGTCGAGGGTGGCGTAGCCGGGCAGTCGCATCGTGTTGGCGACATCGTCATAGCGTGCGCCTTCGGCGATGCCGGTGAATCCGATCCTCAGGTCGCCGAATGCGCGGTCCAGCTCGATCCGGGCGCCATGCTTCGCACGCCGGGGCAACTCGTTACCGGCGTTGAAGCCGCTGCGGTTCTCGGTGTCGAGCACGCTCACGCTTGCCGCCAGGTCCCAGCCTGCCCAGCCGGCGCCGACGCCCAGTTCCGCACCGCGCATCCGTGCGCGCTCGATGTTGTTGGGCAGGCCAATGGCGGCATCGAAAGCGATCAGGTCATCGACCTGCGTGTCGAACAGGTCCAGCCGCGCCGATGCGCCGGTGCCGGTCCAGGTGATCCCCAGTTCCGCGGTTTCCGACTCTTCCGGCCCGAGCTCCGGGTTGCCGAAGAACGGGTAGTACAACTCGTTGAACGTCGGCGCCTTGAAGGCGGTGCCGTAGCCGGCATTGATCCGCCAGCCGTCCACGATTTCCATGCCCCAGGCCACGCCGCCGGTGGTGTGGCCGCCGAACTGGTCGTTGTCGTCCCGGCGCAGGCTGGCCTGGAACGCATGGCGCCCGAAGTCGCCCTGGTATTGCGCGAACGCGGCGCGGTTGGCACGGTCGTCCTCGTCGTAGATCGTGCTGCCGTCGACATGGTCGCGCAGCCAGTCGGCGCCGAGGCTGAGCAGGTGCCCATCGGCCAGTCCGATGTCGGCCTGCAGGGTGGCGCTGTCGCGATCGGTGCTGAAGTGGCCGACAGTGGCCTGGCCCAGGAACTGGTCGGACGCGTCGGTGTTGCGGCCGCCGGTCAGCTTGAACTGCAGGGCATCGCTGACCTGCCAGCCGATGCTGCCGCCGACCACCTGTTGCACGGTGTCGGAGCGGTTGCTGTAGTCACCGTCGTATTCGTTCTCGCCCTCGCTGCGCAGCGCATGCGCGGAGACCTGCCAGGCGTCGTTGATGTCGATGCCGCCGCGCACGGACAGGGAGTGCTCCAGGTAGCCATCGAGGTCCGGCTCCGGCTCGCTGATGAAGCAGCCGCCAGAGAACGGTGTCGGCTGGGCGACATCGCAACTGTTGAATCCTTCGGTGCGTTTGAAGGCGTAGTCCGCCCCCATCCAGGCGCGTCCCTGGCGCCCCCCCAGGCCGATGCCGTAATCATGGGCGCCGTGGCTGCCGCCTCCCACGTGCACGCGCGGGGCGAAGCCGGCCGTGTCGCGCCGGGTGAAGATGTGGATGACGCCGCCGATCGCGTCGGCGCCATACAGGCTGGAGCGCGGCCCACGGACGATCTCGATGCGGTCGATCTGCGCCACCGGCAGGTTCTGCCAGGAGGCCAGCCCGGAGGTCGAGGAGCCGATGCGCACGCCATCGACCAGCACCACGGTCTGGTCGGATTCAGCGCCGCGCAGGAACAGCGTCGTGAGCTTTCCGGCGCCGCCCTGGTTGGACAGCGAGATGCCGGCGCGGCCGCGCAGCAGGTCCGGCACCGACCGTGCCTGGCTGCGCTCGATCGCATCGCGGTCGATGACTTCCACCGGCTGCAGCGCAGTGGCGGCCTGGTGGGGCGTGCGGGTGGCGGTGACGACGATCTCGTCGAGGTCCATGGCCTGTCCGGAGAACGCGGCGGCCTCGGCAAGGGCAACGGAGGGCAGGCTCGACAACGCAAGGACGGTGGCGACGGTGAGCGGGGCGGGACGGAATGGCATCGGTGGTTCTCCTGCGCGCGCGGCGTGCCGTCCCCGGCATCACCGTGCTGGTGCTTGGGAAGTCGCGTGCAGGAGGCAGGGGAGCAGGCTGCGAGATGGGCGCGCGCAGGCGCCGACGTCGCCGCCGCCATGCCCTCCGCATCGCAACCAGTCAGCTCCGGGGCCGGTCTCCGGACTCGCGAGTGGTACCGGATGACCGGTACCTGCCGCGGCGCCTTCCCATGCGTGTGCACAGTGGCGGTGAGCCGTGGCATGGCTCGCTTACCGTTGCGGGGGCAGTGCCGGGCTGACCGCGTCCGCGGCGTCACCGGCTTCCCGTTTCAACCCGCCGGCAGGACGCCGCCGGGTCACCTCGAAGCGGGCGCAGTGTACGGCATCCGGTGGGCTTGGCGCGCGGCTCGCGGAAACGTGTTGTCGTGTAGGAGCGGCTTCAGCCGCGATCGGATGCCTGGTCGATCGTCCGGTTGCAGATCGCGGCTGAAGCCGCTCCTACAGCACAGCAGGTCGCTTCGGGGGATCAGGCAGCGCTAGTCGCTGTCGGAAGCGGGCCGCTCGGCCACGGTGTCGGCGGTGAGTACGGTGGTCCGCACCGGGCCGGCCGGGGGCTTGTGGCGTGGTGCCGGCAGCCCGGCGATGGCGGCCTCGGCGGCCTCGACCAGTTCGGCCCGCCGTTCGGGCGCGACGTCCTGCCAGTGGCAATCGTGCAACGCGCCTTCGATCGAATAGAGCAGGTTGAGCGTCGGTTTGAATCCGGCACGCTTGATGCGCATGAAGGCCTCCACCGGCCCCGCTTCAGCCAGGTCCTCCCGCGTGCGCAGGCCGACCTGTCGCAACCACGCCGAAGACTTCGGCCCGATGTTGCGAAGCTTGGCGGCCTCGTTCACGCCAGTGCTTCCACGAAGACGGCGGCGATCGCCTCCAGGCCGGCCTGGTCGTCGGCATCGAAGCGGCCCTTCTCCGGGCTGTCGATGTCGAACACGCCGACCAGGCGCTCGCCCTGCACCAGCGGTACCACGACCTCGGAACGCGACGCCGAATCGCAGGCGATGTGGCCGGGGAACGCCTCCACGTCCTCCACCCGCTGGGTCCGGCGCTCGCTGGCGGCCGCGCCGCACACGCCCTTGTCGAGCGGGATGCGCACGCACGCCGGGAGCCCCTGGAACGGCCCCACCACCAGTTCGCGGCCATCGAAGAAGTAGAAACCCACCCAGTTGACCGACGGCAACGCGTGGTAGACCAGTGCCGAAAGGTTGGCGGCGTTGGCGGTACGATCGCGCTCGCCATGCAGCAGGGCGCGGGCCTGGGCGGCCAGTTCGGCGTATTGCTCCGGCTTGCTGCCGGTCAGGGCGGTGGCGGTGAACATGTCGCGAGTCTAGCAGCGACGACCCCTGCGCCGCGCCTTACCATGGCGCCATGGATACATGCGGTTTCTACGTCACCGGGACCGATACCGGCATCGGCAAATCGGTCGTTTCAGCGGCCCTGCTGCATGCGCTGCGGGCGCGCGGCCTGCGAGCGGTCGGGATGAAGCCGGTCGCCAGCGGCTGCGAGCGCATCGACGGGCACTGGCGCAACGAGGACGCACTTCTGCTGCAGACGGCAAGCGATCCCCGGCCGGACTACGCCGACGTGAATCCCTGTGCGCTCCCGCAGCCGCTCGCGCCGGAGATTGCCCTGCGCGAGGCGGGCGTGGAGCTCGAGCTGGAGACGATCCAGGCCGCGCACGCGAGGCTGGCGGCGATGGCCGACGTAGTGGTGGTGGAAGGCGTGGGTGGATGGGCCGCTCCCCTGTCCGCCCAACTGGACCAGCTGGACCTGGTGCGGGCGCTGCGGCTGCCGGTGGTGATGGTGGTCGGCCTGCGCCTGGGATGCATCAACCACGCCCGCCTCACCGCCGACGCCATTCTCGCTTCCGGCGCGCGCCTGGACGGCTGGGTCGCCAATGGCATCGACCCGTCGATGGCCCGGGCCGACGAGAACTTCGAGATCCTCCTGCATCGCCTGCCGGTCCCGTGCTGGGGCAGGCTTCCGCATGCGCGCCAGCCGGATCCGGCCAGTCTGTCCGCTGCCATCCGCTTGCCCCGTTGAGGCTTCTACGGGGTGCCGCGCAGCCTCCGCGGCAGTCCCGGAGCGAGCGCTTTCCGGGACGGTGAATCCCAATCCGGCAGGCTGACTTCCGGCACGGCGACAGCCCCGCGGTCGCTCCCTAGACTGCGCACCTCACGCAAGGAAAGACGAGGCCCCCGATGCGCCGCGAAACGTGGTTGAACCTGTTGCTTGTCGCGGCCCTGCTGGGTCTTTCCGGTTGCGGAGAAGACGCCGGCGACCCAGCGGCCGCTGCCGGCGGCGCGCCCGGGGAAATGCAGTTGCCCGTGGAGGCCGTCACCCTGGAACCGGAACCCCTGGCGCGTGGCCTGCAGACGGTGGGCAGCCTGCGCGCCGACGAGTCGGTGGTGGTGCGCCCCGAAGTGGCCGGTCGCATCGACCGCATCCATTTCGAAGAGGGCGGCCGGGTCGAAGCCGGGCAGCCGCTGTTCACCCTGGACCCCAGCACCGCCCGCGCCGCCCTCAGCGAAGCCGAAGCGAACCTGCGTAACAGCCGGAGCGCCAGCGAGCGGGCGAAGCAACTCGTCGACCAGCAACTGATCGCCCGCTCCGACTATGACACTGCGCAAGCGGCGTACGGGGTCGATCGTGCGCGCGTGGAGACCGCTCGTGCCGCGCTGTCCAAGATGACCCTTCGCGCGCCGTTTTCGGGCCGTATCGGCCTGCGGGAAGTCAGCGTCGGGGATTTCGTCACGGCGGGTCAGGACCTGGTGACGCTGGTGCGTAGCGACCCCATCGAGGTCGACTTCAGCGTGCCGGAAGGCGCGTTGGCCCAGGTGGGTGAAGGACAACCGATCGAGGTGACGGTCGATGCCTTCCCGGGCGAGCGCTTCTCCGGCCGTGTCGTGGCGGTGGCGCCCAGCGTGGACGCGGCCAGCCGCAGCGTGCAGTTGCGCGCCCAGGTGCCCAATCCCGACCTGAGGCTGCGCCCGGGGCAATTCGCCCGGCTTTCGCTGGACACCAGCGTGGCCGGCGAGGCGTTGCTGGTGCCCGAGCAGGCCCTGATGCAGGAGGGCGACACGCGCTTCGTGTACACCGTGGTGGATGGCAAGGCGACCCGTGTCGAGGTCAGCACCGGTCGCCGCGTACCCGGGAAGGTCGAAGTCACCGAAGGCCTGCAGGCCGGCGACGTGGTGATCACCGCCGGGCAGGCCAAGCCGATGATGCACGAGGGCATGGGCGTGATGGTGCTGCCCGCTGGCGCGGCCGATGGCGCGGGCGGCCCGGCAGGGCAGCCGGAGATGCCTGCCGGCGAAGCGCCGGCCGAAGCATCGCCCTCGGATGAAGCGCCGGCCGGCGCGCAGGCGGACGAGGCGGCGGGGACCAACCCATGATCCTCTCGGACGTCTCGATCCGGAGGCCGGTCTTCGCGACGGTGATCAACCTGGTGGTCCTGCTCGTCGGGATCATCGCCTACGACCGTCTTGCGGTGCGCCAGATCCCCAACGTCGACACCCCGGTGGTAACGGTCAACACCACGTATCCGGGTGCCAGCGCCCAGGTGATCGAGTCGCAGGTCACCCAGCCGATCGAAGATGCACTGTCCGGCGTGGAAGGCATCGAGTACATGCAGTCGGTGAGCCGCGAGCAGTCCAGCCAGGTGACGCTGCGGTTCAAGCTCGACCGCGATCCCGACGGCGCCGCCTCGGACGTGCGCGACCGTGTCGGCCAGGCCCAGCAGTTCCTGCCCGACGAGGTCGACCCGCCGATCATCCAGAAGCAGGAAGCCGATCAGCAGCCGATCATCTACCTGGCGTTTACCTCCGACCGCCATCCGCAGGTGGAGATCGCCGACTATGCCGAACGGCTGGTCAAGGACCGGATCCAGACCATTCCCGGCGTGGCCCAGGCGCAGGTCTTCTCAAGCACCTATGCGATGCGCGTATGGCTGCAACCGCAGCGCCTGGCCGGTTTCGGGTTGACCCCGGCCGATGTCGAACGTGCGCTGCGGGCGCAGAACGTGGAGATCCCGGCCGGTCGGGTCGAGGGCTCCGACCGCGAGTTCACCGTGCTGTCGGAAACGGACCTGCGCACCGCCGAGGAGTTCGGCGAGATCATCGTGGGCAACGCAACGGACGGCGGCGTGGTCGAGAGTGGTTACCTGGTGCGGCTCAAGGATGTCGCCCGGGTCGAGCTGGGCGCGCAGGAGGAACGCTTCCGCGCCCGCTTCAACGGCGTCAACGCGGTGCCACTCGCGGTGGTGAAGCAGGCGGTGGCCAACCCGCTGGACATCTCCCAGGCGCTGGAAGAGATGCTGCCGAGGATCCAGGAGACCCTGCCGGAGGGCATGAAGATCCAGGTGGCGTTCGACAGCACGGTGTTCATCGAGAAGTCGATCGAGGAGGTCTACAAGACCGTCGCCGAGGCGGTGGTGCTGGTGATCGTGGTGATCTTCCTGTTCCTGCGCAGCTGGCGCGCCACGCTGGTGCCGCTGGCGACCATCCCGTTGTCGCTGGTGGGTGCATTCGCGCTCATGTATGCCTTCGGCTTCACCATCAACACCCTGACGCTGCTGGCGATGGTGCTGGCGATCGGGCTGGTGGTGGACGATGCGATCGTGATGCTGGAGAACATCTACCGGCACATCGAGGAAGGCATGCCACCGTTCCAGGCAGCCTTGAAGGGGAGCAAGGAGATCGGTTTCGCCATCGTGGCGATGACCTTGACGCTGGTGGCGGTGTACGTGCCGCTGGCGTTCTCCACCGGGCGTACCGGCAAGCTGTTCGTGGAATTCGCACTGACCCTGGCGGGCGCCGTGCTGGTGTCGGGTTTCGTCGCACTGACGCTGTCGCCGATGATGTCCTCGCTGCTGCTGAAACAGGAGACGAAACACGGCCGCTTCTACGCGGCCGGCGAGCGCGTGCTGGGGGCCATCGACCGCGGCTACCGCCGGCTGCTCACGGCCGCGCTGCGCCTGAAGGTCGTCGTTGCCGGTGTCGGCGTCGTGCTGCTCGGGCTGGCCCTGCTGCTGTTCACGCAACTGCCGCGCGAGCTGGCACCGCAGGAGGACCAGGGCTTCATCATCGGCTTCGGCATGGGGCCGGAAGGCGCGACGGTCGAATACACCGACCGCTACGCACGGATGATGGAGGGCATGTTCGCGCAGATCCCGCAGGTCGAACGCTACTTCCAGATCGTCGGCTTCCCCTCGGTCACCAACACCATCGGCTTCGTGATGCTCAAGGACTGGGAGGAGCGTGATGTCTCGACCGCCGAGGTCCAGGGCCAGCTGTTCCCGCAGTTCATGGGCATCCCCGGCATCATGGCGTTCCCGACGCTGCCGCCGCCGCTCGGGCAGGAGGGTTTCGGCCAGCCGGTGAGCTTCGTGGTGCAGAGCACCGGCACCTGGGAGGAACTGGGCCAGACCGTTCAGCAGATGATGGCGAAGATGCGGGAGAACCCGCAGCTCACCAACCCCGACGCCGACCTCAAGCTCGACAAGCCGCAACTGAGGATCGAGCTGGACCGCGACAAGGTGGCGGCGGTGGGCAGCGACGTGGCCACGGTCGGCCGCACGCTGGAAACCCTGCTGGGCGGCCGCAACGTCACCCGCTTCAAGAAGGGCTCGGAGCAGTACGACGTGATCGTTCAGGTCGAGGATGCCGACCGCCGGGTGCCCGGGGACCTCTCGAACATCTTCGTGCGCGGTGGCGATGGCCAGATGATCCAGCTCTCCAACCTGGTGACGGTGGAGGAGACGGTCGCCGCCAAGGAGCTGAACCACTTCAACAAGCTGCGCTCGGCCACCATCAGTGCCGGCCTTGCCCCGGGGTATTCGATGGGCGAGGCGCTGGAATGGATGGAGGCCACGCTGGCCGAGGTGGCGCCCGGGACCAGCTACGATCTTTCCGGGCAGAGCCGTGAATTCAGGGAGTCGGCCAGCGACTTCGCGCTGATATTCGGGCTCGCGCTCGTGTTCATTTTCCTGGTGCTGGCGGCGCAGTTCGAAAGCTGGGTCGATCCGCTGGTGATCCTGCTGGCGGTGCCACTGGCGGCGTTCGGCGCGCTGCTGGCGCTCACCCTGGCCGGGGGCAGCTGGAACATCTATTCGCAGATCGGCATGGTCACCCTGGTCGGCCTGATCGCCAAGCACGGCATCCTGATCGTGGAGTTCTCCAACCAGTTGCAGGAGCAGGGCCACGGCAAGCTGGAGGCGGTCATCGAGGGTGCGGCGCTGCGCCTGCGTCCGATCCTGATGACGACCGGCGCGATGGTGCTGGGTTCGCTGCCGCTGGCGATCGCCAGTGGTGCGGGTGCGGAGGCGCGCAACCAGATCGGCTGGGTGATCGTCGGCGGTGTCGGCATCGGCACCCTGTTCACGCTGTTCGTGGTGCCGGTGGTCTACCTGCTGATCGGTCGCAACCACCAGAAGGCGGCACGGGAACGCGCGCGGCTCGAGACCGAACGCGTCGAAGACGGGCACGGCTGACCGGTTCGCGGACACAAAAAACCCGGCAGCCTGCGCTGCCGGGTTTCGTGTTCCTGCCGAAGCTGGAGAGAGAGCCGGTTACTTGGACTTGTCGGCCTTGTCGGCCTTGGTCGAACCACGGGTGTAGGACTCGGCCTTGTCGGTAGCGGCCTTGGTGGCCTGCTCGACGTTGGCGCGGGTGGTGTCGGCGGCGGCTTCGACCTGGGTCTTGGCGATCTGCGCGATCTGCTCGGTGGTCTTGACGGTACGGCCGATGACTTCCTGGCTGGTGGCCAGGCCGCGCTCGGCGTTCTCGCGCACGACCTGCACGCCCTTGGGCAGCAGGTCCTTCATGCCTTCGGCGTCACGGACGTTGGTGGCCTCGCCCAGGAAGGCGAAGGTGGCGGTGGCGCGGTCTTCCATGGCGGCCATCTGCAGGCCGAACACGGCTTGGGCGTTCTCGAGGGCGATGCGGTTGACCTGTGCCGCGGTATCGGCGAACTGACGCGTCGCGGCGGCGAACTGTTCGTTGAACTGCTGGTACATGGTGGACTCCTGCTTGCGCCGACAGGGAATGCCGGTTTGTGCGTTGCAGCATAACCGCCTCTGTGTTGCGATGCAACATCAGGCGGAAAGGTCCGTCCAAGTATTGTTCAGCGAGTTCAGCCCCGGTAGCGGCAGCCGGAGGTGCAGGTTTCGTGGACCACGACTTCGGCCAGCAGGGGAAGCTCAGGCTTCAGCCGGTCCCAGATCCAGATGGCGATGCGCTCGCTGGTGGGGTTCTCCAGGCCCGGCACGTCGTTGAGGTAGTGGTGGTCGAGCTGGTCGTACAGGGGCTGGAAAGCGGCCTTGATGTCGCCGAAGTCCATCACCCACCCGGAGTCGGCGCCAACCTCGCCCTGCAGGTGGAGCTCCACCCGGAACGAATGGCCGTGTACGCGTGCGCATTTGTGCCCCTCGGGCACGTTGGGCAGCCGGTGCGCCGCCTCCAGGGTAAAGATCTTGAAGATGTCCATTGCCGCCATTGTATCGCCGGGTCTCCCGGCCATGGCCGCGGCCGTTGGTCGTGGGTTGGGGCGCCACGTGGCACGATGGCGGCATGAGCAATCCCCCGATCGACCTCGCCACCCTGCGCAAGGGGTGTGCGCACTGTTCCGTCCGCGACCTGTGCCTGCCTGCCGGCATCGGTCACGGCGACCTGCTGCGGCTGGACGAGATCGTCAAGCGCAAACGCCCGGTGGCGCGGGGCGAGCGGCTGTTCCATGGGGGCGACCCGCTGGCTTCGGTGTTCGTCGCCCGCGACGGCTCGTTCAAGACCGTCAGCGTCACCGAGGACGGCGACGAGCAGGTGGTCGGGTTCCACCTGCCGGGGGAACTGGTCGGGCTGGACGCGTTGGGCACCGGCGTCCATCGCTGCGAGGCGGTGGCACTGACGGAGGCCAACGTCTGCGAGATCCCGATGGATCAGCTGGAGCAGGTGGCGGCCCAGTTGCCGACGCTGCAGAAGCAGTTGTTGAAGGTGATCGGCCAGAGCGTCGGCCGCGACCAGGACCACATGCAGATGCTGGTCCGCAAGCAGGCCAACGAGCGCATCGCGCTGTTCCTGCATGGCCTGAGCGAGCGGCTGGTGAACATCGGCCAGTCCGGCAGCGCACTGGTGCTGCCGATGAGCCGGGAGGACATCGCCCGCTTCCTCGGGCTGGCGCTGGAAACGGTCAGCCGCGGCTTCACCCGACTGCAGGAGGACGGGGTGATCGAAGTGAGCGGCCGCAGGGTCCTGATCGCCAACCGCGCCGAGCTGGATCGGCTGGCCCACGGAGCACCAGCCGCCGAGCAGCGCAGGCGCGGCACCCACGGCTGAGTGCCGCCCGGGTCACCACCCGGTCAGACCTCCCGCGGCAGGCAGCCCAGCGCCGCCAGTACGCCATGAAGGGCGGGGACCTGCATCAGCCAGGGCGAGGCGATGGTGAGCAGGCCCGCCGCCAGCACCAGCACACCCGCGCCGGTGCGCCACGGCCCGCGCTGCAGGCGCTGCCCGATGCGCATGCCCGACCAGGTCAGCGGCAGCATCACCGGCAGCGTGCCCAGCCCGAAGGCCGCCATGGTCAGGGCGCCGTTGCGGGCATCGGCTTGCAACCAGGCGGCCGCCAGCAACGTGGTGCTCAGGCCGCACGGCATCCATCCCCACAACATGCCCAGCCCCAACCGCTTGGGCGTGGTGTTGGCGGGCAGCAGGCGCCGCTGCAACGGGCGCAACCGCTGCCACAGTCCACCGCCGGGACGCGGCAGGAACGACAGCCGGCCGCGCCGGTCCAGCAGGCGCAGCGCGGCGATTACCAGCACCAGCCCTACGCCCGCGCGCAGGCCGATCGCGAGCCAATCCAGGTTCGCCACTTCGACGATGCCGTGGCCGAGCCCACCGGCGATCGCCCCTGCGGCCACGTAGCCCAGCACCCGGCCCAGGTTGGGCTCCAGCGCGATCCGCCAGCCGCCCAGTGGCGACATCGCCGAGAAACCGGTGGCGATGCCGCCGCACATGGCGACGCAGTGCAGGCCGCCCAGCAGCCCGGCGACCAGCGCGGCACCGATGGTGAGCCAGTCGATCGGCATGTCAGTCGACCCGACCGACGCTGCGGCCGGCATCCGGGCCGGATCCGGCGTCGCCGCCGGCGGTGTCCACGCGCGCGCCTTCGTCTTCTCGTTCTTCGGCCACCACCTCGACCGGCCGCACCGGGCGTTCGTGCTCGTCATCGCGCAGGATGTCGAGCGCCGGCGTGTCCAGGTCTTCGAACTGGTTGCCGCGCACCGCCCAGATGAAGGCCCAGATCGCCGCGGCCAGCAGCAGCAGGCTGAGTGGGATCAACAGCAGGAGGATGTTCATGGCGTGGGACCCCGCGTGAGCCGTAGCGCGTTACCGGTGACGACCAGCGAAGACAGCGCCATGCCCAGCGCCGCGAGCCACGGCGTCACCAGTCCCGCCGCCGCCAATGGCAGGGCGACGACGTTGTAGGCCATCGCCCAGCCCAGGTTCTGCCGGACGACCCGGCGTGTGCGGCGGGCGATCGCGATGGCGGCGGGTATCCGTGCCAGCGAGCTGCCCGTCAGCACCAGGTCCGCCGCGCGCTGCGCGAGCGCCGCACCGCCACCAATGGCCAGTGAGACGTCCGCGCCCGCAAGCACCGGTGCATCGTTGAGGCCGTCCCCGACCATGGCAACGATTCGTCCTTCCTGCTGCAGGCGGCGGGCGAACGCGAGCTTGTCCTCGGGGCTCTGGCGTGCGTGCGAGGCATCGATGCCGACGGTGCGGGCGAACCGCTGCACCGGGGCCTCGGCGTCTCCGCTCGACAGGTGGACGCGCATGTCCAGCCCGGCCAGCGTGCGCACCGCCAGCGCCGCATCGGTGCGTTCGCTCTCCTCGATACGGAAGATCGCCAACGCGCCGGCATCGTCGGCCAGCCACAGTGCATCGTCGTCATCCGCGCCTGGAATGGCGAAACCCGCGCGTCCCAGGCGCCAGCGCCGTCCCTCCACCACGCCCTCGATACCCTGCCCGGGCACCGCGCGCACGCCGCTGGCCCGCGGCGCGTCGGCGACTTGGGAGAAGGCGGCAGCCAAGGGGTGCCCACTGTCGCGCTCGAGCGCGGCGGCGATTCGCAGCGCCTGAGGTTCATCGAGTCCCTGGCGAACCTCGACGCCAGCCAGTACCGGGCGGCCATCGCTCAGGGTGCCTGTCTTGTCGAACACGATGTCGGTGGCGGAGGCGAGCCGGTCCAGCGCATCCTCGCGCACGGCCAGCACCCCGAGACGCGCCAGCGCACCGTTGGCAGCGGCCAGCGCGGTGGGCACCGCCAGCGACAGCGCGCATGGGCAACTGATCACGAGCAGAGCCAGGGTGACCTCGAACGCACGAGACGGGTCGTAGATGCGCCAGCCGACGTAGACCAGCACGGTCGAGACCAGCAATCCGGAGACGAAGCGGTGCGCGATACGGTTGGCAGCGACGGCGATCGCCGGCCGCCGCGACTGTGCCTCGTCCACGAGGCGGGCAAGCTGCGACAGCCGCGTGGTGCTGCCGGTGGCGGTGACGCGCAGCCGGGTGGGGCGCTCGCGGCATACGGTGCCGGCGTAGACGCGGTCGCCGACCTCGCGTTCCACCGGATGGGACTCTCCGGTCAGCAGCGCTTCCTCGAACCGTGCGCCTTCCAGCAGTTCGCCATCGGCCGGCACCACCTCTCCCACGGCGACGCAGGCGGTGTCGCCGACCGATAGCGCGGCCAGCGGCACCGACTCACGGCCGCCATTCGCGGTTTCGCGGGTGGCGAAGGCGGGGCGCGCACGGGCCAGTGCATCCACCTGCGCGCTGGCGATGCCGCGGGCGCGCTGTTCCAGCATCCTCGCGCCCAGCAGCAGGAATACGAACATCACCGCGGCGTCGTACCAGACGTGTGGACCGCCACGCAGGGTCTCGAAGATGCTGGCGAAGTAGGCCAGCAGGGTGGAGCCGGCGATCAGCACGTCCATGCCGAGCTGGCGATGCCGCAGCTCCCGCCAGGCACCCGCCAGGAACGGCCAGCCCGAGTAGAACACCACCGGGGTCGACACCAGCAGCGTGATCCAGCGGAAGAAATCGCGCGTGGGCAACGCCATGGTCCCGGAGAAGTCCAGGTACAACGCTTCGGCGAACATCATCGCCTGCATCGAGCCGAGGCCGGCGATGCCGATGCGGGCCAGGTTGCGGTTGCGCTCCTCGCGGCGGGCCCGCTCGCGGGCCTCGCCACCGGCCAGGTAGGGCCGGTAGCCGAGCCGGGCCAGGCGCTGCAACGGCCGCGACAGCGGCGTCACCGCGGGGTCCCAGCGCAGCCGGATGCGGCCGGTGACGGCGTTCGCGCTGGCCTCCTGCACCCCCGGCTCGGATGCGAGCACGCGGTCGATCAGCCAGGCGCAGGCAGCGCAGCGCATGCCGTCGGTCAGCAGGGTCAGCTCACGGCCGCCCTCGACCGGGTGCGCGTGTTCGGCCAGCACTTCCTCGCGGTCCCAGACACGCAGGTCGACCGGATCGGTCCCGACCCGTCCGGCATGTTCGCTGCGCAGGCGGTAGTAGTCGCCCAGGTCCGCGTCCCGGATCCATTGCGCGGCGGCCGCGCAGCCGTCACAGCAGAAATCACGCTCGACGCCCTCCAGACACACCCGCGCGGGGTCGGCTGGAAGCGGCTCACCGCAGTGGTGGCACCCCGTCCCCGGGGCGAGCAGGTGCTCGTGGCGGGCCGGCGCCTGCTGGCTCAGTGCGACATCCATCGCATGCAGCTACTGCGCCTGCAGTCGTGGCCGCAGGTGCGCCGCCAGCTGGTCCCTGGGCATGCGGCCCTGCAGGCGCCAGCGTGGCTGCTCGTCGTCGGCGACCGGCGCCAGGCGAATGTTCCAGTCGTGGTCGCCTTCAAGCGTGGCGGCGACCTGCCACCCCAGTTCGGTCGGCTGCAGCAGCAGCTGTACGTCCAGGTTCTCGCGCGACGGATGCACCAGGTCAAGCTGCAGGGGAGCGCCCCGGTCGAAGCGTCCGCTCACCGGGAGCACCTCGACGATGCCCGCCTCGGGATCCCTGCGCACGATCGCGCTGAGCCGCTCGGCCCGGGCGATCTCGTCGGGGCCCAGGTCGGTGGTCTGGATCTGGGCGGTGCGCCGCACTTCCTCGGGGACTGAATCGACCCCGCCATCGCCGCTGGCGATCACGATCATCCAGATCCCGGCCGCCACCACGGCGACCGGCAGGCCGATCACCAGCCACATCACCGGCTGGCGCCAGGGCGAGGAGCGCTTGTCGGGTTGTGGGGTCCTGTCGTCCATCAGCGGGGTCCGAAGAAGTGGCTGTCGACCGTCTCGCGCACGCTGCCGTCGGTGGCCTCGATCACGAAAGTGACGTCGTGCTTGCCGCCGACCCCTTCGGGTGCGGTGACTGTCACCGGGACCGAAAGCACCTGTTCCGCGCGGGCGGATACCGATACCGGAGCGTCGCGCAAGGCGATGCCGGCGGTATCGGCTTCCACGGTAACGCGGTATTGCTGCACGGCATCTGTCTTGTTGATCAGCTTGAGGGTGTAGCCGTTGTCGACGCCATCCTCGACCACGCGGTACAGCGCATTGCGGTCGCGCAGCACCTCGGCGATCAACGGGCTGCGCGCGCTGATGCCCCAGCCCCACGCGATGATCAGCGCCAGCAGCAATCCGCCGTAGACGAAGATCCGCGGGCGGGCGACGCGCGAAGGCTTGCCGTCGATCGCATTCTGGGACGAATAGCGGATCAGGCCCTTCGGGTAGCCCATCTTGAGCATGACGTCGTCGCAGGCATCCACGCACAGGCCGCAGGCGATGCACTCGTACTGCAGCCCGTTGCGGATGTCGATGCCGACCGGGCAGACCTGCACGCACATGGTGCAGTCGATGCAGTCGCCCAGTTGCTCGGGCTCGAACTTCGGCAGCGGCGCGGCCTCCACTCCGGCGCCGGCGAAGCTGATCGTGCCCCGGGCCTGCGCACGTGCGTCGGCCGCACTGGGATGGCGGCTGGCGCGGAACACGTAGTCGTAGGCGGTCACCTGGTCGAGCAGCCCGCGCGCGCGCTCCAGCACGCTCGCCAGGCCGCGGCGGCGGGGCCCGCGCGGCTCGCCGCGCATCGGGTCGTAGGCGATGATCAGGGTGTTGCGGTCGAACATCGCGCTCTGGAACCGCGCGTACGGGCACATGTACTTGCAGACTTGCTCGCGCAGGAAGCCGGCGTTGCCCCAGGTCGCCAGCGAATAGAACAGCACCCAGAAGATCTCCCACCCGTTCCACGCGAACGGCCACAGGCGCGCGGCCAGGCCGGTGATCGGGGTGAAGAAACCGACGAAGGTGAAGCCGGTCCACAGCGCGAATACCAGCCACAGCGCGTGCTTGGCCCCCTTGCGCAGCACCTTGTCGCGGGTCCAGGGACCGGCATCGAGCTTCATGCGCTTGGAGCGGTCGCCCTCGGTCCAGCGCTCCATCCACAGGAAGACTTCGGTCCATACCGTTTGCGGACACGCATAGCCGCACCACAGCCGTCCGGCCAGTGCGGTGAAGAAGAACAGCATCAGCGCCAGGATCACCAGCAGCAGCGCCAGGAAGGTGAAGTCCTGCGGCCAGAAGGTCAGGCCGAACACGTGGAATTTGCGCGCCGGCAGGTCGAACAGCACCGCCTGGCGGCCGTCCCACTGCAGCCACGGGAACACGTAGTACATGCCCAGCAGCCAGGCCACGGCGAGCTTGCGCAGGCGGTCGATGCGGCCGGAGATGTCGCGTGGATAGACCTTGCGCTCCTTGACGTACAGCGAGTCGCCGCCGTCGTCGAGGAGGTCGATGTCGATTTTCTTGCTCAATGTCCTTTGTCCTGCGCCGCCGGGATCACTCCGGCGGCAGCGGTCGGTTGAAGCGGCTTGCCGGGCGTAGCAGCAGCCAGGTGAACAGACACGAAGAAGCGGTGCACAGCCAGAACATGAAGAAACCGATCGTGTAGCCCATCGATCGGGTCATCTCCAGGCCGGGGAAGGTCAGGTCGCGCAGGGCCAACGGGTCGACGAAGGCGAAGAACACCATCGTGGCCACGCCCGCCGCGAAGAAGCTGGGCCAGAGGATGGCCCCCAGCCGCTGTGCCAGCGGCCGGGGCGGGTGGTCCGGGGGCGCCTGCACGCTCACTCCGCGGCCGCTCCGCTTCCGGTAGCGCCCCCGGCCGGACTGTTGGACAGCGACCACACGTAGGCGGCCACCAGCCGGCCACGGGTTTCGCCCAGCACGCCCCGGTGCGGCGGCATCACGCCGTGCCGTCCATTGATGATGGTCTCGCGCAGGCTTTCCCGGCTGCTGCCGTACATCCAGTAGTCGTCATTCAGGGCCGGCGCCCCCATGGCGACATTGCCTTCCCCCTCCACGCCATGGCAGGCCACGCAGACGCCGTCGTAGAGCTTCTTGCCGCGCGCGGCCATGTAGTCATTCTGCAGGGACCGGTCTTCATTGCCGAGGGTACGCGTGTAGGCGATCACGTAGTCCACAGCGTTCTCACCGCCCATGCCGGTCAGCACCGTGCCCCACTCGGGCATGATGCCCTCGCGACCGTCCAGGACGCTCTGCAGCACCTGTTCCGGCGCGCCGCCCCAGTGCCAGATGTCGTCGGTGAGGTTGGGGTAGCCGATCGCGCCCTGGGCCGAGGAACCGTGGCAGGTGGCGCAGGTGTTGGCGAAGATGGAGCGGCCGAGCTCCCGCGCCTCCGGGTTGGCGGCAAGCTGGTCGATCGGCTGGCCCTCGTAGGGTGCGAACGTCTCCGACAGCCTCGCATCCCACGAGGATTTGTCGGCCTGGTGCTCGGCGCGCGAGCTCCAGCCGCTGACGCCGTCGTAGCCGCCAAACCCGCCGTACCAGACCAGGTAGGCCACGCCCCAGACGATGGTCAGGTAGAAACCGATGATCCACCAGCGCGGCATCGGCTTGTTGTACTCGGTGATGTCGCCGTCCCAGTAATGGCTGGTGTCCTCGGGCTTGGGGTCGCCGGGGCGACGGCGGGCGGTGAACCACAGCAGCCAGGTCACGCCGACGATGTTCAGCGCGGCCAGCACCAGGATGTACCACGACCAGCCAGCATTCATTGGCGGTCTCCTTCTTTCGAATGGTTGACTTCATCGCGCCTGAGCGCGTCGCCCTTGTTGCGCCCGGACTCCTCGACCGCCAGTCGCGCGGCCTCGTCGAAGTCCTTCTTCCGTGCCGGCCGCCAGGCCCAGATCCACATGGCGACGAACAGCACCATCAATACGACCGTGATGATCCCGGAGAGCATCTTCAGCCTCCCTTGGGTGCGTGGATGCCGAGCCCCTGCAGGTAGGCGACCACCGCGTCGAGCTCGGTGCGGCCGTCGACCTCCGCCGCCGCCTGCTCGATTTCGGCGTCGGTGTAGGGATCGCCCATGGACTGCAGCGTGCGCATCTTCGCCGCGACCTTGCTTCCGTCCACGGTCTGGTCCGCCAGCCACGGGAATGCCGGCATGTTCGATTCCGGTACCACCGCGCGGGGATCGATCAGGTGGACCTCGTGCCAGTCATCGGGATAACGCCCGCCCACGCGCGCCAGGTCCGGCCCGGTGCGTTTCGAGCCCCACAGGAACGGCCGGTCGTAGACCGACTCGCCGGCCAGGGAGTAGTGGCCGTAGCGCTCGGTCTCGAAGCGCAGGGTCCGCACCATCTGCGAATGGCAGTTGCCGCAGCCCTCGCGGATGTAGACGTCGCGGCCTGCAAGCGCAAGCGGCGCATAGGGCTTGACGCCCGGCAGCGGCGTGATCGCCTCGGCCTGGCGCATCAGCGGGATGATCTCCGCCAATCCGCCCAGCGACAGCGCAACCGCCACCAGCACGGCCAGCAGGCCAACGTTCTTCTCGAGTTTTTCGTGTCCGAATGCCATGTCCGCGTCCTCAGCCGTGCACGTCGTCGCGCGGGGCGAGCACCGGTTGCGGCGCCGCGTCGCGGCCCGCCTGCCAGGTGCGCCAGAAGTTGTAGGCCATCACCAGCATGCCGGCGAACACCATCAGCCCGCCCAGCAGGCGTCCCAGGTAATAGGGATAGGTGGCGTTGAGCGACTCGACGAACGAGTAGGTCAGCGTGCCGTCGCCATTGGTGGCGCGCCACATCAGGCCCTGGGTGATGCCGGCGATCCACATCGCCGAGATGTAGAAGACGACGCCGATGGTGTGCACCCAGAAGTGCACGTCGATCAGCTTGACCGAATACATCGACGGCAGCCCGAGGATGCGCGGGTACATCGAGTACAGCGAGCCAATGGTGATCATCGCCACCCAGCCCAGTGCGCCGGCGTGCACATGGCCGACGGTCCAGTCGGTGTAGTGGCTCAGCGAGTTGACCGTCTTGATCGAGAGCAGCGGGCCCTCGAAGGTGGCGATCATGTAGAAGCTGAGCGCGACGATCAGGAACTTCAGGATCGGATCGGTGCGCAGCTTATGCCACACCCCCGACAGGGTCATGATGCCGTTGATCGCGCCACCCCAGGACGGCGCCAGCAGGATCAGCGAGAACACCATGCCGACCGACTGCACCCAGTCCGGCAGGGCGGTGTAGTGCAGGTGGTGCGGGCCGGCCCACATGTAGACCGAAATCAGCGCCCAGAAGTGCACGATCGACAGGCGGTAGGAGTAGATCGGCCGCCCGGCCTGCTTGGGCACGAAGTAATACATCATGCCCAGGTAGCTGGTGGTCAGCATGAAGCCGACCGCGTTGTGGCCGTACCACCACTGCGCCATCGCATCGACCGCGCCGGTGTAGACCGAGTAGGACTTGGTCCAATCCACCGGGATGGCGAGGTTGTTGACGATGTGCAGCAGCGCGATGGCGATGATGTAGGCGCCGAAGAACCAGTTCGCCACGTAGATGTGCGGCACCTTGCGCCTGGTGATGGTGCCGAAGAACAGCCAGCCGTACGCCACCCAGACCACCGCGATCAGCAGGTCCACGTGCCATTCCATCTCGGCGTATTCCTTCGCCTGGGTCTGCCCCGCGGCCATGGTCACCACCGCCGCGACCAGCGCCAGCTGCCAGCCCCAGAACACGAACGAGGCGAGCCGGTCCGAGATCAACCGGACATGGCAGGTGCGCTGGACGATGTAGAGGCTGGTGGCGAACAGCGCCGAACCACCGAAGGCGAAGATCACGCCGTTGGTGTGGATCGGGCGCAGCCGGCCGAAGCTCAGCCACGGGATCTCGAAGTTCAGCGCCGGCCAGTACAGCTGCGCCGCGATCAGCACGCCCACCAGCATGCCCACGATCCCCCAGAAGATGGAGGCGTAGGTGAACTGGCGGACCACCTTGTCGTTGTAGAAGCCCGGATCGTTGGCACGGGGGGCGGGCGTGGAGCGGCCCGCGCCGGCGCGGGCCTGCGTGGGGGCCGTGGCGGCCTCTGGATGCGCGGTCATGGAGAACCCGTGGTTGTGTATGCGCCCATTATCGGGCGGATGAACCGGGCGCGGATTGACCGACGTCAAATTGCCGGGCAAGCGCACACGGTAGGAGAATGGCCTTCACGTGCTGCGGCGCAGCCACCGCCAACGTACCAGCATCGCCAGCGTCATCACGGCCAGGAACATGGCGTAGGACAGCGTCGTGGCCAGCACCTGTTGCCACATGTGACCGTATTGCGGGTCGGCGTTTTCCATCGACCAGTACATGCCCAGCGCGGCCATCACCGTGGCCAGCACCAGGCTGGCCGTGTCGAAGGCCTTGCGCGCCAAGGTGCGCGGCTGCCGAGGAAACAACCAGAACAGCACCGCGAGGATGGCGAACCACGGCACGAACAGGATCAGCGCGAGGTTGAGTTCGACCAGGGGATTCATTGGCGTTTCGGGAAGCGACTGCGTCGGATGACAGGGTAGGGCGACCGGATCAGCGGGCGTAGACTCAGAAATCCGCTGTGGGACCATATCAGTTGGGTCCGTTCAGCTCCATTGGCGCCGTGCCGGGAGTCCCGTGAAGCTCTACGAAGCCCTCGCCGAGGAACTGGCCGATTCGATCGGCCGGAAGGTGCTGAAGCCGGGCGACCGGCTGCCATCGGTGCGCCAGGCCAGCGCCGAGCGCCGCGTGAGCCCCTCCACCGTGTTCCAGGGCTATTACCTGCTGGAGGCACGGGGCCTGGTGGAGTCGCGTCCCCGCTCCGGGTACTACGTCACCCGCGCCGCCGTGGCCCGGCCGCCGGAACCCGAGCAGGCGTCCCGGCCCGATGGCGAATCCCGGCAGGTGGACGTGAGCGAGCTGGTGTTCGAAGTACTGCAGTCGACGATGGCGCATGACGTGGTGCCGTTCGGATCGGCCTTTCCCAGCCCGCTGCTGTTCCCGTTGGCGCGGCTGGGGCGGGTCATGGCGACCACCGCGCCCCATATCGACCCGTGGAGCACGGTCGACGACCTCACGCCCGGGAACGCCGAGCTGCGCCGGCAGATCGCGCTGCGCTACCTGCTGGGTGGCATGCAGGTGGACGCGGACGGCATCGTGGTCACCAATGGCGCACTGGAGGCGCTGAACCTGTGCATCGGCGCGGTGACGTCGCCGGGGGATGCGGTGCTGGTCGAGTCCCCGTGCTTCTACGCCACCCTGCAGATCCTCGAACGGCGCAGGCTGCACGCGATCGAGGTGCCCACGCACCCACGCGAAGGCATCGACCTGGATGCCGTGGAGACCGCCATTTCACGCCACCGGCCCCGCGCCTGCTGGGTGATGAGCAACTTCCAGAACCCGCTCGGTGCGAGCATGCCGGTCCAGCGCAAGCGCGAGCTGGTCGAACTGCTCGCACGGCATGGCATCCCGCTGGTGGAGGACGACGTCTACGCGGAGCTGTACTTCGGCAGGGAGCGGCCCGTGCCGGCCAAGGCCTTCGACCGCGAGGGGCTGGTGATGCACTGCTCGTCGTTCTCCAAGTCGCTTGCGCCGGGGCACCGGATCGGCTGGATGGCGGGGGCAGGTTCACTGCCCGGATCGCCCGGCACAAGCTCACCACCACGCTCAACACCAACGTGCCTTCCCAGCTGGCGCTGTCCCACTACCTGCAACGCGGGGGGTTCGATCGCCACCTGCGGCGCCTGCGGCGGACCCTGGCCGAACAGCAGGCACAGTGCCTGGCCGCGGTGGGTCGCCACTTCCCCCGGGGGACGCGCGTGACGCGGCCGGCGGGAGGCTATTTCCTGTGGCTCGAGCTGCCGGAGGGCACCGATGCGCTGGCGGTGCAGCGGCGTGCCGCGGCCGAAGGCATCAGCGTTGCGCCCGGACCGATGTTCTCGGCCAGCCGAGGCTTCCGTCATTGCCTGCGGTTGAATTGCGGGCATCCGCTGGATGCGCGCGCGCAGGCGGCACTGGCGACGCTCGGCCGGTTGAGCGCGCTGTCTTCGTAGGAGCGGCTTCAGCCGCGACCGGACCTGGACTGCCTTCGCCGACTCCACGATCGCGGCTGAAGCCGCTCCTACAGAGGCTGGCGCAGCGCCTGCTTCACCTTTGCGACGAACTCGGGGTCCGGCTTGCTGCCCATCTGGTCGGTGCGGGCCAGGATGCGGCCATCCGCATCCACCAGGACCAGCGAACTGGTGTGGTTGAACTCGCCATCGGCGAGGGCGCGGTAGCGGGTGTCCAGCACGCCTGCGACGGCGCGGACCTCGCCGGTGGGCGGGCTGGCCAGCGTCCAGCGCGAGGTGTCGAGCTTGCGCTGTTCCACCACCTTCTTCAGCGCTGCCGGGTCGTCGCGCTCCGGGTCCATGCTGATCAGCACGATGCCGATCCGGCCGCGTTCCCGCTCGTCCAGCTGCTTTTCGATGGCCTTGCCGCTGTCGACGATCAACGGGCAGATGTACTGGCACGAGGTGTAGAACATCGCCATCAGCCGGGGCTTGCCGCGAAGGGCACTCCAGGGCTGCGTGCGGCCATCCTGGTCGGTGAGTTGCACCGGCAGCTGGTAGATCGAATCGCGCGGTAGCGGTGACTGCGCGGCAGGCGATTGCGCGGCAACGGCCGGCGCGGCGATGCCGGCGAGAACCACGACGGCTGCCAGCAGCGAAGGGAGCATGCGTTTCATGGGAGGTCCTTGACGCAGCGGAAGCCGAGGTTGCCGGTGGTGTCTTCGGCGCCCAGGGAGGACAGCATCGCCACCCGCATAAGCACCGCGTAGTTGTCGCGATCGTCCATCGACAGCGCCCCGGCGCCGCAGAAGCGCGCGTTGTCGGGGTCGCCCTGGTTGCGGTTGTCCGCATCCACCAGCAGCGAGGAGAAGTCATCGGTCCATTCCCACACCAGGCCATGCAGGTCCTGCACGCCATACACGTTCGGCGTCTGCAGGCCGGCCCGGGGAAGGGCGGCGTTGGAGGGGCGCGAATACCAGGCCAGGATGCGCTCGCGCCAGACCGGGTCCTTGCGCGCGTCGCGGCGGGTTTCATCGGCCGCCGCCGCGTACTCCCACTCTGTCCAGGTCGGCAGCCTTGCGCCTTGGGCCTCGCAGTACGCGGAGGCTGCGAACCAGCTGACCTGGACCACGGGTTGCCCGGCACTGGCCTCGCCCAGCTCGGTCGGACCATCCCAGTGCGACAGGTACCTCGGCTCGGCCATCACCGTGGGGACGCGGTCCCGGCGCCATTGCGGATTCGCCTGCACGAATGCGAGGAACTCGCCGTTGGTCACCGGCCGCTTCATCATCGCGAAGGGGCGGACCCGCAGGTCCGCGCTGATGTCTTCGTAGGCGAGCGTGCTGCGGAAGCTGCCCCCGGGCAGCTCCGCATAACCCTTGTCGGCTGCACCGGCGGCGGTGGAGACCACCGCCGCCAGTAGCGCGGCTGCCGCACGCAGGCCCGGGTCAGTGGCCTTCGGAAGCATTTTCAGGCTTGTTCTTGCGGATCTCGGCCACTTCGGCCTTGGTCACGCGACCACCCGGGTTGCCCCAGCTGTTGAGCACGAAGGTGGAGATATTGGCCACCTCGTCGTCGGTCAGCTGGGCCATCGGCGGCATGATCGAGTTGTACTCGGTGCCGTTGACGGTGATCTTGCCCTGCAGGCCGTGCAGCGTCACGCGGGGCACCGACGTGGGATCATTGGCGATGTAGTCCGAGTTGGCGAGCGGCGGGAAGACCCCGGCCATGCCCTGGCCGTTGGCCTGGTGGCAGGTCGAGCAGGTACCCATGAACAGCGCCTCGCCAGCCTTGACCTGCTGGTCGACGGTGAGGTCGCCGGTGCTGGCGGCCTCGGCAGCGACGGCGACCGCTTCCATGTTCGCCTGCGCGCGGTCGCCGATGTAGACCTCGTCGACCTCCAGGCCCGAGTAGATCTCCTTGTTCTCGGGGCCATCGGCCTTGAGGATGCCCAGCGCGCCCTTGTTGAAGGCACGGAACAGGCTGTGGTCGACCAGCACGTAGCTGCCGGGCACCTCCATGTGGAACTCCATCATGGCCGCGCCGCCCGCCGGGATCAGCGTGGTCTGCACGTTCTCCTGGAAGTGGGTGCCGCCCTCGTACCAGACCTTGTCGAAGATCTCGCCGATCACGTGGAAGCTCGACACCAGGTTCGGGCCGCCGTTGCCGACGTACAGGCGGACGTTCTCGCCGACCGAGGTGGTCAGGGCCTTGTCGCCGGTGATCGCGCCTTCCGATCCGTTGAACAGGACGTAGGTCGGGTTCTCGTCGATCGCCTTCTCCATGTCGAACGGCTGCAGGCCCTTCTCCCGGTACTTGCCGGTGGTGTAGAAGTCGCCCTGCATCACGTAGTACTCCTTGTCGACCGGGGGCAGGCCCTCCGGCGGCTCGACCAGGATCAGGCCGTACATGCCGTTGGCGACGTGCATGCCCACTGGCGCGGTGGCGCAGTGGTAGACGTACAGGCCGGCGTTGAGGGCCTTGAAGGTGAACTGGGTCTTGTGGCCCGGTGCGGTGAAACTGGAGCTCGCGCCGCCACCCGGCCCGGTGACGCCGTGCAGGTCGATGTTGTGGGGCATCTTGCTGTCGGGCATGTTGCGCAGGTGGAACTCCACCGTGTCGCCCTGGCGCACGCGGATGAAGCTGCCGGGCACCGTGCCGCCGAAGGTCCAGAACGTGTAGTCCACGCCTTCGGAGATCGGCATCACTTTCTCGACCACGTCCAGCTCGACCACCACCTTGGCCGGATGGTTGCGGTTGACCGGTGGCGGAACGTGCGGCGGCGACGTCAGCACGGCATTGATCGGATCGCCCTGGGGCGGGCCGAAGTCACCCTTGCGCGAGCCGCCGGTCTCTCCGTCGGCCTCGGCACTGGCCTGGTCGCCTGCGGGACGGGTGGCATCGTTGTCGCCGTCGCAGGCCGACAGCAGCAGCGCCGAAGCGGCCAATGTCGCGGCAATGAAGCGGGGTGCACGTTTCATGGAGTCTCCCTGGAGTAAATGGCTGGCGCCATGACGGCGAGGGTGAGGCATTGCGGTCCCCGGGACCTGATCAGGATCAAATTTCGCGGGCTGGCTTCCAGGCACTTCCCGGCGTGCCGGCCCCGCACTTGATCCAGGTCACTGCCCGGATCCCCGGAATAGCGTCTCCTGTGTGTCGTGAAGACCACGCAGGCAGCGACACCATGACCGAATTCGACTGGCAGTTCCACACGGGGGCGATGGGCCCTGCCACTGGCATGGGTGAGTGGCTCGATGCAGCCGGCATCGACGACCACGTGCCGAGATGGGGCAGCCCGGACGCCGACGCACCGGTACCGCAAGGCCACTGAGCGGCGTGGTTCCGATCGCCACGCTCGGAGGCGTGCGCCGGGGCATCGACGTGGTTGACGACGCTTTGCTGGTGCTGGTGGCGGCGCGCGCACGCCTGGCCGCCACGGCCGGCCGGCTGAAATGCCAGCGTGGCGTTCCCGTGCGTGACGCGCAGCGCGAGGGGGCCGTGCATTCGCGCGGGCAACGGCTTGCCGCCCGGCTCGGGGTGCCACGCGAGACGACCCGCGCCCTGATGGACCTTGTGATCCGCGACGCCCATCGGGCGCAACGCGGGTGGGATGACCTGGGTCAAGGCGACGTCCTGGCCGGCACCGGCATCGTGCCCGCCATGACGACCTCCGCCCACGTGTCCTTCCGTCCCGCCGCCAGGCTGCTGGCCCTGGTTCCGCCGCCCTCCCGCCTGGCGCCGCTGCTTCGACGGCTTCCGCAGCGCACCCGCGCCCGGCTGCTGGAGCGGGCGATGGGGCGGGTGCTGGCCGTACCCATGGCGGGGCCGGACCTGGATTTCATGCGAGACCGGCGGCTGGGCGTGGAAGTCACCGACCTGGGCTTGTCCTGGGTGGTGCAGCGGCAGGGCGATGTGCTGCGGGTGACCACCGACCTGGCCGAAGCCACCGTGCGCGGCACCGCCACCGACCTGCTCCTGCTGGCCAGCCGCCTGGAAGACGCGGACACGTTGTTCTTCCAGCGGCGACTGGTGCTGACCGGTGACGTCGAACTGGGGCTGACGGTGCGCAACCTGCTGGAACGGCTGCCCTGGGAGTCGGTGCCGCTTGGCCTCCGGATCGGCCTGAACCGGGGTGCGCGGCTGGCCAGGGCGGCACGCGCGGCCCACCGCGGCGCGACCGCCGACATGACATCCGACCGCGGCTGAAGCCGCTCCTACCAAGCGAAGCCGCATGACTGCAAACGCATTGGCCGCGCCGCGCTGGCGCGATGGACTCGAGACCGAGTACGCACCGCTGGTGGCGACGCTCGAACAACTGATCCCGTGCATGGAGGTGCCGATGCACCTGCCATGGATCGATGCGATCAATGCGCTCAAGAAGGATCGCGGCGCGGTGATCATGGCGCACAGCTACCAGTCGCCGGAGATCTTCCACGGGGTGGCGGACATCACCGGCGACTCGCTGGCACTCGCCCAGGCCGCGGCGGACTGCGACAGCGACCTGATCGTGCTGTGCGGCGTGCACTTCATGGCCGAGAGCGCAAAGATCCTCGCGCCCGGGAAGACCGTGCTGATCCCGGACCTGGAGGCCGGCTGCTCGTTGGCGGCTTCCATCACCGCCGCCGACGTGCGGGCGCTGCGGACCCGCCACCCGGGCGTGCCGGTGGTCAGCTACGTCAACACTTCGGCCGAAGTGAAGGCCGAATCCGACGCGTGCTGCACCTCGGCCAACGCGGTGCAGGTAGTGGAAGCGATCGCTGCCGAAACCGGCGCCCGGCAGGTCATCTTCCTGCCCGACCGCTACCTGGGTAGCTGGGTGGCTACGCAGACCGAGGTCGAGCTGGTGCTCTGGAACGGCACCTGCGAGGTGCACGAGACCTTCACCGCGCAGCAGGTGCGACATACCCGCGAGCAGTTCGACACGAAGGTCGTCGCGCACCCGGAGTGCTCGCCGGAGGTGCTGGCCGAGGCCGATTTCGTCGGCTCCACCAGTGCGATGGGCCGCTGGCTTGAAAAGGAACAACCCGAGCGGGTGGCGATGATCACCGAGTGCTCGATGGCGGACAACCTGAAGAACCGGTTCCCGCGGGTGCAGTTCATCAAGCCGTGCAACCTCTGCCCGCACATGAAGCGGATCAACCTGCCCAACATCCATGCCTGCCTGCGTGACCTCAGGCACGAGGTGGTGGTGGCCCCCGGCGTGGCCGAGCGCGCACGCCGGGCGCTGGACCGGATGCTGGCGGTGGGCCGGCGCGAGCAGGTCTGATGGCTGGCACGCGGCTGGTGGTGGTCGGCAGTGGCATCGCCGGGTTGAGCGTCGCGCTGGCCGCGGCGCCCCGACCGGTCGTGCTGCTGGGACGGGCCGGTCGCGGACCCAGCGCGAGCGCGCTGGCCCAGGGGGGCATCGCCGCGGCGGTCGGCGCAGGTGACTCGGCCGACGCCCACGCCAGCGACACGCTGGTGGCGGGCGCGTTCCGCAACGATGGGCCGCGGGTACGGACGTTGACGAGGGCGGCGCCGGAGGCGATCTCTTGGCTGCAGTCGCTTGGCGTCGCGTTCGATCGCGATGGCGATCGTCTGCGGCTGGGGCGGGAAGGGGGCCACCGCGTTGCCCGCATCGTGCACGCGGGGGGTGACGCCACGGGTGCCGCGGCCATGGCCGCGCTGTCGAGCGCGGCCCGTGCCGCCGCGCACATCGACTGGTACGAGGGCGACGTGGATGCGTTGCTGATGCAGGGCGGGCGCGCGTCCGGGGTCCGCCTCGCGGGCGATGGGGCCCTGCTGCAGGCAGGCACCGTGGTGCTGGCGACCGGCGGCATCGGTGCCCTGTTCGCCCACACCAGCAATCCGCCAGGTTCAGATGGGGCCGGACTGGCGCTGGCGCTGGCGGTTGGGGCGCATCCGCGCGACTTGGAGTTCGTGCAGTTCCACCCGACCGCGCTGGACGTCGGCAGCGGCTCGTTGCCCCTGGTGACCGAAGCGCTGCGCGGGGCTGGCGCGCGATTGTTCGACGGCGATGGCCGCGCACTGATGGAGGGGGTGCATCCGCAAGGGGACCTGGCGCCGCGGGATATCGTCGCGCGCCGCGTGTGGCAGGCCCGACGCGACACGGGCCGGGTGGTGCTGGACGCGCGCGGCGGGTGGATCGACTGGGAGCGGCGCTTCCCGACGGTGCTGGCCTCCTGCCTCGCCCACGGCATCGACCCGCGGGCGGAGGCGATCCCGGTGACGGCCGCCGCGCACTTCCACATGGGCGGGGTAGCGACGGACGACCTGGGGCGGACCACCGTGCCCGGGCTGCACGCTGTGGGGGAGGTGGCGTGCAACGGCGTGCATGGCGCCAACCGGCTGGCCAGCAACTCGCTGCTGGAGGGGGTGGTGTTCGGGCGAATGCTCGGGGCGCACCTGGCGGGGCTTGGCGCGAGCGAGGGGGCGGGTGCGCGTGCGGTGATCGAGCGGGGGCCGTCGCTGCAGGCCGGGGACCTGCAGACCCTGCGCAGCGTGATGTGGGAGGCCGCAGGGCCGGTGCGCAGCGGCGCCGGCCTTGCGGCGGCGCTGGAAACCGTAACGCCCATGGGCCGGCGGGGATGGCAGGCAGGACTGGCCTGGCGGCTGCTGACCTGTGCACTGCAGCGGCGGGTCAGCACCGGCGCCCACTGGCGCGAGGACGAACCCCTGCCTCCGGCCGTCTCCAGGACCGCCGCCTGAGGCCGGTTTCCGGCACGCACCAGCCCCTCCAACCGGTAACGCGAGCGCCCATACACCGGCGTACGGGGCCAGCGGGTTGATGGCCGTCAACGCAATCATCGCGCCAAACCGGCAAAATCGGGGTTTCCACAGCGCCTGACGACATGAATCGACCTTCTTCGTTCGACTATGAGCAACTGCTGGCATGCGGCCGTGGCGAGATGTTCGGCCCAGGCAACGCGCGCCTGCCGCTTCCGCCGATGCTCATGTTCGACCGCATCACCGAGATCTCGATCGAGGGTGGCAAGTACGGCAAGGGCGTGGTCCGGGCCGAGCTCGACATCCGTCCGGACCTCTGGTTCTTCGACTGCCACTTCCAGGGCGACCCGGTGATGCCCGGCTGCCTCGGCGTGGATGCGATGTGGCAGTTGTGCGGGTTCTACCTGCCCTGGCTGGGCGCCCCCGGGCGCGGCCGCGCGCTGGGCGTGGGCCAGGTGAAGTTCACCGGCCAGGTGTTGCCCGACGCGAAGCTGGTCAGCTACGAGATCGACATCCGCCGGGTCATGCGCGGCAAGCTGGAGCTGGTCATCGCCGATGGCCGCACGCTGGTCGATGGCCGCGAGATCTATACCGCTACCGACCTGCGGGTCGGCCTGTTCTCCTCGACCGAAGGATTCTGATATGGCTGCCATCAATGCCGCTGGAGGCGGTTCCCGCCGCGTGGTCGTGACCGGCATGGGCGTGGTGTCGTGCATCGGCAACGCCGCGGCCAGCGTCACCGAGTCGCTGCGCAAGCTGCGCGCCGGCATCCGCTTCGTTCCCGAATACGCCGAGATGGGACTCCGCAGCCATGTCGCAGGTGCGCCGCAGATCGACCTGGTCGAGCAGATCGACCGCAAGCTCAAGCGTTTCATGGGCGATGCCGCCGCCTACGCCTACGTGTCGATGCGCGATGCGATCGCGCAGGCCGGCCTGGCGGACGAGCAGGTGCGCGGCGAGCGCAGCGGGCTGATCGCCGGTTCTGGTGGCGGCTCGCCCGAGTGGCAGATCGCCACTGGCGACCTGATGCGCCAGAAGGGCGTGCGCAAGGTGGGCCCCTACATGGTGCCGCGCACGATGGGATCGACCGTGTCCGCGGCGCTCTCGACCGCGTTCGGTATCCGTGGGCTGAGCTATTCGATCTCCGCCGCCTGCGCGACCTCTGCCCACTGCATCGGCGCGGCCGCGGATCTCATCCGCCATGGCGTCAAGGACGTGATGTTCGCCGGCGGTGGCGAGGAACTGCACTGGGGCATGACCTCGCAGTTCGACGCGATGGGTGCGCTGTCGACCAAACACAACGACACGCCGGAGACCGCCTCCCGCCCGTACGATATCGACCGCGACGGCTTCGTCATTGCCGGTGGTGGCGGCATGCTGGTGCTGGAAGAGTACGAGCATGCCAAGGCCCGCGGCGCGGACATCATCGCCGAGCTGGTGGGTTATGGCGTCACCTCCGACGGCGTCGACATGGTCGCCCCGTCCGGGGAAGGCGCGGTGCGCTGCATGAAGATGGCGCTGGCGGGATTCGATGGTCGCGAGGTCGGGACCATCGATTACCTGAACACCCACGGCACCTCGACCCCGGTCGGCGACGTGGTCGAACTGGGTGCGGTACGCGAAGTGTTCGGCGAGGACGTCCCGCCGCTGTCGTCGACCAAGGCCCTGACGGGCCACTCACTTGGCGCCGCCAGCGTTCACGAGGCGATCTACTGCCTGTTGATGATGCGCGGCGGGTTCATGGCCGGCTCGGCCAACATCGAGACGCTGGATCCCAAGGCGGAGGGATTCCCGATCCTGCGCGAGAGCCAGGATGCGGAACTGAAGACGGTGATGTCCAACAGCTTCGGCTTCGGCGGCACCAACGCCACGCTGGTGTTTGCCAGGGTCTGATGGACATGTAGGAGCGGCTTCAGCCGCGATCTGAAATCGTGCACCCGCGGGGCCAGTGATCGCGGCTGAAGCCGCTCCTACAAGAGTCCGGTCGAACGCCCCGACGTGTAGGAGCGACGTGAGTCGCGACCTGTACATCCCCCCATGTCCGCAGGCGCGCGAGCGCTGCCAAGAGCGCGGTCGCGACTCACGTCGCTCCTACGACCGAAGCGCCTACAACCGGAGGTTGTCCCCGCGGGAGTCAACAGAGTGCGCGGCGTCGGCTCGCGCAAACTTGACCCTGGTCAGAGTCGCCACCACCCGCGCGCGAGACGATGGCGCCATGCCCACCTCCGCCTATCCGTACCTGCTGTTGCTGCACCTGTTCGGCGCGATCGCCTTCGCCGGCACGGTGTTCTTCGAAGTGGTGATCCTGGAGGGGGTGCGCCGGCACGTGCCGGAGCGGGTGATGACGCTGGTCGAAGGCGGCATCGGCAAACGCGCGCGGCAGGTGATCCCTTGGGTGTTGCTGCTGCTCTACGGCAGCGGGCTGGGGATGGCCTGGCATCACCGCGCGGCGTTGGCGGAGCCGTTTGCGGGCAGTTTCAACCTGTTGTTGACGCTCAAGATCACGTTGGCGCTGAGCGTGTTCGGCCACTTCCTTCTGGCGATGGCGCTGCGGCGGCGGCAGCGGCCGGTGGCGGATGCCTACCGGCGCATCCACTACAGCGTGTTCGCCCACGTGGTGCTGATCGTGCTGCTGGCCAAGGCGATGTTCTACCTGCACTGGTAGCCGCGCGGCCCACTGGCCCGTCAGCCGGGCTCGGCGATGGACATCACCATGCCGGGCTCGCCATGCCAGTAGCCGTTGCGTTCGCCAAGCCGCGCCGGTGCCGTGTCAGAGCTGCGGGCCCGATCGAAGTGTTCGACGATCTCGCGGCTGCCTTCGGCCTGCGGGTAGATCCGGAGCAGGTCGACGCCCAGCGCGCGCAGGGATGGCAGCTCCGGCCCGAGGTCGGTGGTTTCCTCTCCCTGCACCTGGATGCCATTGATGCGCAGGAACGGCCGGCCCTCGCGGGTGGCCAGTGGCATGCCGTCCGGATAATCGATGCAGCGGAAGCCGCACTGGTCCTTGGGCACGTCGAGCGCGCGCGCGGTGAAGCAGCGGGCCGAGAGCGAGAGCGGCAGCCGGCCCCAGGCGATCACCTCGAGTTCGGGCATTGTCTGGCCCGTCTCCAACATCGCATCGCGGAGCTCACGGACCAGGGTTTCGCCCTGCTCGACGCCCGGCACCCAGCGCCGCAGGCCGTCCTCCATCAGCATCGCCAACGCCTCGTGGTTGTAGATGTTGAGCGTGGGGCCCGCCACGAACGGCACGCCCGCTTCCCGGCACAGCTGCACCGCCGAAAGATCGTTCGCCTCGATCCAGCAGCCGCCGTCGGCGACCAGCCGCGAGAGGACGCCGAGTTCGGACTCGGCCTCGATCAGGGCCAGGCTGGACAGCACCACCTGCTTGCCGCTGCCCGCCAGCTCAGCGGCCAGCTCGATCCAGTCGCGGGTGCCGAGCTCGCGGCGCTTGCTGCACACCGTTTCACCGAGGTAGATCACGTCCAGCGGCCAGCCCGCGGCCTCGCGGTAGAAGGCGAGGGTGCGTTCACGCGGCCAGAAGTACTGGAGGGGGCCAAGGCTCAGTTTCATGTCGCGGCCCTCAGTGCCAGGAGCGGTGGTAGGGACCGAGCGTGGTCTGGTGACCCTCGGCGTGCCGGGACAGCGAACGCTGCCATTCCTCGTCCACCGCCCAGGACTCCGGATGCGAGGCATAGCGGTCCAGCGCGGTGCGCCAGGTGCGGGTGATGGCGCTGACGTAGGCCACCCCGCGCTGGCGGCCTTCGATCTTCAGTGCGGCCACTCCCGCCCGCGCCAGCCGCGGCAACAGTTCCATGGTGTTGAGGCTGGTCGGCTCTTCCAGCGCATGGAAGGTCTCGCCACCGACCTCGAACCGGCCCTTGCAGACCGTGGGGTAGCCGGCCGGTTCGCTGGGCTCGAAGCGGTCGATCAGCACATCGTTGAGGCGTGCGGTGCGGCTGCCGTCGTCGAACTCGTCCCAGCGCACGAACTTGGCCGGGGAGCACACGCCATGGCGGTTGGGCGAGGCGCCGGTGACATAGCTGGAGAGCTGGCAACGGCCTTCGACCATGATGCAAAGGCTGCCGAAGGCGAACACCTCGATGGCCACGGGCGAGCGCTGGCACAGCCGCTCGACCTGCTGGATCGACAACACCCGCGGCAGCACCGCGCGGGAGATGCCGAAGCGCTCATGGGCGAAGCGCAGCGCCGGCCCGGTCGTCGCCGAGCCCTGCACGGAGAGGTGGCGTGGCAGGCCAGGATGGCGGCGGGCGGCATAGGCGAGGACCGCGATCTCCGCGGCGATGATCGCATCACAGCCGAAGTCGGCCGCACGGTCGACCGCGGCCTGCCACTGCGGCAGGCGCACGCTGTCCGGATAGGTGTTGAGCGCGAGGTACACCTTGGCGCCCTTGGCGTGGGCGTAGCGGATGCCCGCCTGCAGCTCCTGGTCGGAAAAGTTCAGCCCGGGGAATGCACGGGCATTGGTCTGGTCGCGGAAGCCGGCGTAGACCGCGTTGGCCCCGGCATCGACGGCGGCCTGAAGCGCCGGCAGGTTGCCGGCGGGACATACCAGTTGCATGCGTGCTCCCCGTTCAGTGGATCGGGGATGGTGGCGATGAACGGGTGCCCGCGTCGTTGACCTGGGTCAGGCAGCCCGGCCACGGCCACGGATAGGATCGACAAAGACATGCCGACCGATCCCGGAGACACCATGAAACTGCCGCCCCGATCCATCCTGTTGCCGTTGCTGTTATGCCCCGCCGTGGCGATTGCCGCGCCCGCGCAGGATCCGCACGGCGATGCCCATGCGGCCCATTCCGCACATGCAGCGCACGCAGTGCATGCGCCCGCTGTCGTGGCCCCCGACCACGTGCGCTACGAACCCGATGCGCCCCTGATGGAGGGCATGCGCCGCATGTCCGCGGTGGTCGAAGCACTGGAGCACGCCCGCCACGGACACCTCGGTGCCGCCGAGGTGGAACTGCTTGCAGCCGAAGTCCACGACGCCGCCGCCTTCATGTTCGCCCATTGCGAACTTCCGCCCGAGCCGGACGTGGCGCTGCACGGATTGCTGGCCCGGCTGATGGCCGGTGCACAGGCGCTCGAGGCCGATCCGGCCGATCTCTCCCCCGCGGAGCAGATGCGCGCCGCGGTGGAGGACTACAGGCGGCTGTTCGAGGATCCCGCCTTCCCGGGCTGACCTGCAGGCTCAGTAGGTGTACTGCACCTGCAGCCAGAACTTTTCGGTATCGACGGTCGGGCTGGTGCGATCGGCGTCATGGCGCGCGTATTTGAGCAGCGCGTCCAGCCCGGGCACGCCGGGGATGCCGCGGGCGTAGGACACGTCCAGTTCGGTCCCGTATGAAGCGCTGCCACGTTCGGCGCTGAAGTCGTGGTACCAGGCCTGCAGCGAGCCTCCCGCCACCGGCACCACCGCGCCGGCGTACCGGTCCTGGACGCCATCCGCTGGCGTGGTGACGAACATGTCGGCCCAGCCCTGGAACTTGTGCCGGGTGCCGAGTGGCGTCTGGAACGCACGGTTGCCCGGTCCGCCCGCACCGCCGAGCAACTCCTCCCCGGCTGCGAGCCGTGCCTTGCCGAGCCGGATTCCCAGTTCCACCAGGTGGTAGTGGCTGTCGAGGTCCCACGGGTTGCCGTGCAGCGCATCCTGCCGGGCGAACTCGGCCGCGTAGTCCAGCCGTTCGAAGGTGCCGGCGAGGCGCAAGCCGGTGGTGGCGCTTGAGAGCGAATCCATCGGTGCTCCGGCGGTTACTGCCAGGTCGTCCAGATCCAGCCGGTAGTGGTAACCGGTTGCGACCATGCGCGGCGAGATGGCGTAGCGCAGGTTGAGCAGGTGGCTGTCGCCTTCGGAGTCGGCGCGGTTGACGGCATTGGCACGGGGGCCGTCGTCGGGCCCGAAGACGGTGTTGACCCGTCCGAGCCATGCGTAGGTAGCGCTCAACTTCTTGGTGGGAGTGAGCTGCAGCATGACGCCGTCGTAGGTCTGTTCGTTCTGGCGCCAGCCCACGCCGCCCACGAAACGCTGGTTGTCCAGGTTGATGCGCTGGCGGCCGACGGTTGCCGCCACGCGCTCACCGCCGAAGTGCAGCAACGCCTGGTTGATCGCGGTGCCCTCCGGATCGGCCACGACCGAATGGCCGGTGCGGCCGTTGCGGGTGTCGTTGTAACGGCCGCCCAGCCGCCGGACATCATCGGCTTCGACCAGTGCCGACCAGCCGTTCCACGCGCCGGTGCGGTAACCGACGCGGGTGCGCAGGGTGTGCGCGTCGGCGTCGTCCAGTGCGTTGTCCTGGGTGACGTGTTCGAAGCGGTAGCGCAGGTCGAGGATGGCCCCGCCCTTGCCGGCGGCATCCCCGGCTGCGGCCGGCGCGGACGCCGCCAGCAGTGCCAGGGCAAGCCAGTGGATTCGGAGCGCTTGCATGGGCGTGGTCCCGTCTTTGAAGTTGCGCGGACGATAGGCGCCGGACGGGCCGGGCGGAATGACGCGCATCAAGCAGGCGCCTGATGCTCGCGGTGTGCGCTACGCCAGTTCCTTCCAGAGCGCGTCGACACGCTGCTCGACCAGCGGATCGAGCCGGATCGGCCGGCTCCAGGTGCGGCTGGTCTCGCCGGGCCATTTGTTGGTGGCGTCCAGGCCCAGCTTGGACCCCAGCCCGGGCCGCGGACTGGAGAAGTCCAGGTAGTCGATCGGCGTGTCTTCGACGATCATCGAGTCGCGCGCCGGGTCGACGCGTGTCGATACCGCCCAGATCACCTGCGACCAGTCGCGCACGTCGATGTCGGCGTCGGTGACGATGACGAACTTGGTGTAGGTGAACTGCCGCAGGTATGACCAGACACCCATCATGATGCGCCGCGCATGGCCGGCGTACTGCTTGCGGATCGACACCACCGCGATGCGATAGGAGCAGGCCTCCGGCGGCAGGAAGAAGTCGACGATCTCCGGAAATACCTTGCGCAGGATCGGCACGAAGATGTCGTTCAGCGCCATCGCCAGCACCGATGGCTCGTCGTGGGGTGCCCGGCCCATGTAGCTGCCGTGGTAGATGGCGTCCCGGCGCAGGTGCAGGCGCTCGATGCTCAGCACCGGGAAGTGGTCGGCGGCGTTGTAATAGCCGGTGTGGTCGCCGAACGGCCCCTCCAGCGCCGTGTCGCCCGGACGGATCACGCCCTCGATGAGCATCTCTGCCCCGGCCGGGGCATCCAGTCCCGTACGCTCGCTGTGCCAGACCCGCGTGCGCTCGCCCCGCAACAGCCCGGCGAATTCGAACTCCGACAGCGTGTCCGGCACCGGTGCCACCGCCGCGAGCATGGTGGCCGGGTCGGCGCCGATCGCCACCAGTACCGGGAACGGCCGGTCGGGGTGGTCGGCCATCCAGTCGGCATGGTCGAGCGCACCGCCACGGTGCGGCAGCCAGCGCATGATCACCTTGTCCGGGCCGATCACCTGCATCCGGTAGATCGCCACGTTCTGGCGCGGCTTGCGGGTGCCGCGGGTGATCACCAGCCCGAAGGTGATGAGCCGCGCCGCGTCCTGTGGCCAGCAGTGCTGGATAGGCAGGCGCGACAGGTCGATGTCGCTGCCGCCGAGGGTCTGGTCCAGGAACGCGGCCTCGTGCACGCGCCGGGGCGCAACGTGCGCCAGTTGCGCCAGCTCGGGCCACGTGGACAGGGCCTGCCTGAGGTTGGAGGGCCAGCGCGGCTCCTTGATGGCCGCGAGCAGCTCGCCCAGCTCGCGCAGGCTCGCCAGTGGGCGCCCGGCCAGTGCCGCCTCGATCCGGTCGCGGTGGCCGAACAGGTTACCGAGCAAGGGATGCCGCGCGCCGACCGGCTGCTCCATCAACAGCGCGGGGCCGCCCGACTTGAGCGCACGCAGGCACAGCGAGGTGGATTCCAGGACCGGATCGACCGGCTGCCGCACGCGGCGCAACTGGCCGGCTGCCTCCAGGCGGGCGAGAAACGAGCGCAGGTCGTGGTCGGCCATGGGCGGTCACACAGGCGGCGGGCCCGGCAGTGTCCCGGCCGCCGCCACTGCCCGCCCTGACCCGGGTCAAGCGGCCGGTGCCCGCGCCCGTCCCTCAGTCGACGGTGGGTGCCGCCAGGCGCTTCTGTACGTCTTCCCGCATGCGTGCAAGGTCGGCTTCGGCCTGCCGGCGCTGGTCGATGCCTTCGCGATGGATCTGGCGCACGTCCTCGACCGTCTGGATCAGCTTGTCGTGGGCGTGCTGCAGCGTCTCCAGGTCGATGACACCGCGCTGGTTGGCCTTGGCGGTCGCCACTGAACTCTCGTGCAGCAGGTCGGCATTGCGCCGCATCAGCTCGTTGGTGGCGTCATCGATCGCAGTGGCCAGCTCGACCGCCTGCTTCTGCTCGTTGAGCGACAGCTGGATGGCGAAGCTGCGCTTCCAGGCCGGAATGGTGATGTCACGGACCGAGGTGAACTTCTCGATCAACTGCATCGCGTTGGCCTGGATCATCCTGATCATCGGCAGCGACTGGTCGGCGGCATGCTGCATCAGGAGCAGGTCGCCCACGCGCTTGTCCAGCAGGCGCAATGTGGTGTCGATCTGCTGGCGCCGGGTGCGCGACTGCGGATCATCGGCGGATTCGAGCGAGGCGCGCTCATTTTCGAGTTCGCGCAGCCTCATCTTTCCCGCTGCCACGTGCAGGCCGAGCTGGTGGCGTTCGGTTGCGACCATCTCGTACATGCGGTCGAAATCGCGCACACGCTTGCCCAGGTCATCCTGCTGACGAGACACGTCGCGCATCAGCTGCTCGATCTGCTCGTTGGTGGAGCTGAACTTCTGGACGAGCTCGCCGCGGGAGTCGCGCATGCGGTCAAGCAGGGGACCGACGATCGGCAACTTGGAGCGTGCGCTGAACTTGTGCAGGTTGAGGTTGCGCGCGATGCGCACCACTTCGCCGAGCTTTTCGCCGGTCGCGTCCAGGTCGCGGTTGCGGACCTGGTCGAGCAGCTCGCTGGAGAAGCGGGTGGTGGCCGCGGCCACGTCGCGGCCGTAGCCCTGCGTGTCGGTCGGCGAGAGGTCGGCGAGGCCGGCATGTATCGCGGTGACCTGCTCGAGGTCGGCGGGCACCAGGCCGAGTTGCTTGAGCGTCTCTTCCCCGAGCCCGGCAGGCAGCTGCACGGGGGGAAGGTCGGTGGTGGACTCGGTCATGGCGATGGCTCCCTGTCGGCCGGGTTCGGATGGGTTGGAGTATGCGTGGTGGGCGGGGATGTCTGCAGCGATGCGATCAATCGATGCAGTGCTTGCCGGTCGTTCTCGCCTGCCGGCAGTCGCTCCCGAAGCCGTTCCTCCAGGGCGCCGCCGGCGTGGTGCTGGCGCCAGAGCGGAACCAGCAGGTCGCGCACCTTGCGGTACCGGTCCAGCACCAGGTGGACGTGGTCCACCGCCATCCGGACCTGGGCGCGGGTGTGTCGCCAGGACACGCCGACAGCCTGGAAGCGTTCGAGGTGGCGGTGGGCAAGCAGATGCCGAGGGTCGGGTTCGTCAGGTGCCGGGCCAATGGTGTTCCGGCTGGCTTCCACGAATGCATCCATGGCGTCGATCTGTTGCTGCAGCGGTGAATAGACCGCTTCCAGGGCAGACAGGTGGCTTGCAAGCAGACCTGCATGCTCCGCTGCATGCGCCAGGTGTACCCGTACCCGGTCCGCCGTGGCATCCGGATTGGCGCGTGCCACCAGGTCACGTCCGAGCAGCCGGCCCAGCAACCCGGCCCGGCGCCGGGCACGGCCGGTATCCGAGGCGTCGATGACTTCCACGATCGCGTCGAGTTCCGCCATCAGCGCGGAAGTCGGCAGACCGGCAAGCAGGGTGTTGATCGCGTCCATGTCGACCGCCGCCGATATCCCGCGGCCGCCAAGTTCGATCTCCTCGGGCGTGGCGGCAGGTGCGGGGTGGGCGTAGGGCCTGGTCACGGGCTGGCCGGATCGTCCTTCAGCCCGGCGTGCAGCCGCTCGAGTGCCTCGTCCAGTCGGCGCTCGTCGGGCGTCGGAGTATGCGGCCTGCGTCCGGTGCCCTGGCGCACGCTCATTCCGGCGCGTATCGCGCTGGCCAGGTGGAGCATCGCCGTATTGAGCTGTGCCTGTTGTCCCTGGCTGGAGTGGATGGCGGCGATCAACGGCTCGACCGCCGTCTTCAGCAGCGTGCCGGCACTGTCCGGGCCGGTAGCGTCGGTGGCGTCGTCGGCGGCGCGGCTGGCGAGCACGCGCTCCAGGAGCGCGAGCGCCTCTTTCCACGGCGCAGGATCCGGCTGCGGCGCACCATCGGTGGCAGAAAGTTGCCGGCGAGGGGCGGCCTCGCCCATGGCCTGCAGCCCGCCGGCGATGTCGGCCAGTTGCGCCACCACGCGCCCGCCGACGTCGGCGTCATCGGCCCCCATCGCCTTGTTGCGCAGGAAGTCGCGCTTGATCTGCTCCCAGCGTTCCTGCTCCGCGGATGTCAGGACCCCCCGCAGCTCTCCCAGCTTGAGCAGGTTTTCTTCCGCCCCGACCGTCAGCAGTTGCGCCTCGCCCAGGTAGTGGTCGCCGATCAGCTGCTGCAACTCGTCGTCATTCATCACCGGCGAGATCTTCTCAACCAGCTTGTTCATGTTGCGGTAGCTGCCCTGCAGCTTGAAGGCCGGCTCGGTGCGGTACTTGTCGGCCTGGGCGGCGCTGGCGATGTACTGCTGGTTCACGCGGTAGACCACGTCGCGCACCTTGATCACCCGGACCAGCGTCTGCACGATCTCGTTGATCTCGGCGGCACTGTAGGCATGCGAGAGGTCGTTGGTGGAGACCTCTTCGCCGCGGGCCTTGTCCACCAGCCGGTACAGGTCGGCCAGGTCGCGCGTGGCCAGCGGTGCCAGCACCGGGTTGGAGGTCAGGCTGTTCTCGATGTAGCTCAGCGTGAAGGTGTCCTCCATCCCGCCCAGGACATCGCCGAGGTTGTAGATGTCGGCGCGGTTGGCAAGCATGTCGGGGATCTTGAAGACCTCGCCGGACTCCGTGTACGGATTGCCGGCCATGACCACGCAGAACTTCTTGCCGCGCATGTCGTAGGTCCGGGTCCGGCCCTTCCATACGCCTTCCACCCGGCGGGTACCGTCGCACAGCGAGATGAACTTCTGCAGGAACTCGGGATGCGTGTGCTGGATGTCGTCCAGATAGAGCATCACGTTGTTGCCCATCTCGAAAGCCAGGTTCAGCTTTTCCAGCTCCTGGCGCGAGGTGGCATCGGGTGCCTGTGCGGGATCGACCGAGCGCACTTCATGGCCGAGGGCGGGACCATTGACCTTCATGAAGACGAGGCCGAGGCGGCTGGCCACGTACTCCATGAGCGTGGTCTTTCCGTAACCGGGTGGCGAGATCATCATCAGCAGGCCCATGAGGTCGCTGCGCTTGTCCTCGCCGGCGGTGCCCATCTGCTTGGCGAGGTTGTCGCCGATGATCGGCAGGTAGACCTCGTTGATGAGCTTGTTGCGGACGAACGACGACAACGGGCGGGCCTGGAACTCCGACAGGCGGAGCGCGTCGCGCTCGCGCGCCGCGATCTCGTGCCGCAGCGCGTGGTACCGCCGGTATCCCGGCAGGAAGCGTTCCCTGTGGGTGCGTAGCCGGGCCAGCAGGTCGTCCGCGGCCAGCTGTATCCGGCCTTCGGAAACAAGCGGGTGCTCCCCCAGCAGCCCCTCGACGGTGGTCTGGAGGGCGACGCCGTGGTCCTGGAACGCAAGCGTCTCCCGGGTCAGCATCCAGGCAGCGGCTTCGGGCACATAGGCGGCCATGGAGGCCGCCGCGGCATCGTTGCAGAGCGCCTGCAGCCAGTGCACCACGTGCTGCCAGCGCGCACCGTGGCGGTCGTGCAGCTGCGCCAGGGTGTGCTGGAAGGGGGTATGGAGCCCGGCCGTGCCCATCCTGTCCTGCAGCATCTCCGCCAGTTCGCGGCCGTGGCGTGACAAGGCGAAGGCCTCGTCGCCACCGATCAGCTGGTCGATGAGGAAGCTGGCGGCCGCAGTGGCCACGGATGGCTCGAATGGCAACGTGGCCTGCTCCACGAAGGCCAGCAGTCGCGCCGACATCTCGCTGGTCAGCGCCTCCAGGCTGGCGCGCGAGCCGAACAGTCGTTGCATCGCCGATGCACTGGTCGCGCGGCCCGCCCATTGCGCGACGTCCTCGTCGCTGCGATGGGCTGCCATGAACAGCATCGCCAGCGCACGCGGTGCCGGTGCGTGGACCAGGGTCCCAGCCAGGTCGCGCTGCACCAGGAATGCACGCAGGATGAGCGCCGCGTCGTGGTCGTGGATTCCGCGCTCGTAGCCATCGCGGTAGCGTGGCGCCGCGAACTCGCGGACCGCCGTGGTCAGGGCGGGCAAGTCACCGGACAGCCGCTGCAGAGTGTCCTCTTCCAGCCCCTCGGCGCCGGTCGCCGCGGCGGAGATGATCTCGCCAGCGAGGTACTCGCCCCGGTACAGCGTCGGCGACTCGGACTCCAACCCGGCCTGCCAGTATTCGCGCAGCTCCCCCAGGGCGGGGTCGTCGATCGGCTCCATGAAATCGGTGCCGGTCAGGTGCAGCGCGAGCTGGTCTCCCCGAGGCAGGATGGTCAGGTCCAGTGACTGCGTATTGACGCTGAAGCGGTGGCGGCCGAGCTTGATGACCTGGCCACCGCCTTCGAAAAGATCCACGCGATCGCGAAGGGCACGCACCGCCTGGTCGCGCGCGCCCTTCAGGCGCGCCTCGATGTCGTCGGCCTTCACCGAATCCTTCAGCGCCCGCAGCCGCTCGGCCAGCTCGCGGACCTTGAGGGTCAGCGGATCGCCGGCGAAGAAGGCGTTGAGCTCGTCGGGGTTGGAGAACTTCTCGGTGCGCTTGTCGAGCCCCGCCAGGATGCGATTGGCCGCGTCCAGAACCGACTGCGCCTTGCGGTGGCGATCATCCAGCAAGGCCTGCTTGTGCGCCTCGAAGGTATCCAGCAGCTCCTCGCGCTTGCTGAGGATGACGCCGAGGAACTGTTCGTGTTCGCCGAACTGGCTCTCAAGCTCCTCGAGCTGGATCATCAGGCGCGACAGCTGCTCGTCGGCTTTCTCCGGATCGGTCGCCAATCCGAGGGCGCCGGTGATGGCCTGCCCGAACAGGGTGAACTGGGCAGCGAACTGGGCCACCGCTTCGGCCGACCCCAGTGTCTTGCGCCGTTGTTCGGCCCGGGCACGGGCCTGGTTGAGGCGGCCGTAGATGGCCGATATGGCCTCCACCACCCGGGTGCGCTGGGCGGCGTCATCGACCTTCAGGGTCGCCATGAGCTCGGACAGCATGTCCAGGTCCGCCGACATCGCCCTCAGCGCGGCGAGGCGCTCACCCAGGGCGGTGGCGGTTTCGGCCTTTCCGGCTTCTTCGTCGAGCGCCTGCACCCGGTCGATGAACGGTGCCAGGGCTTTCTCGCCCGCCAGGAACCGGCCAGCAGCGGCGCCGATGCGCTCATGCTCCTCCTGCAGTTGTGCGCCAAGGGCGTCGATGGCGGCAACGTCGATGTAGCGGTACTCGCGGATCGTGAGCAGGTGGCCGCGCTGGCGGGTGATCTCGTTGAGCGCGTCGACGAACTCCTGCACCTGCGACCAGTTGTCGGGCAGAAGGCGCGCCACCAGCGCCGCATGTTCGGTACGCGCATCGACCAGGGCCTGGGCGGACTGCCGGCGGATGCCCTGCACCTTCTCGAACTCATCGAGCATGGACTCGCCGGTCGCGGCGATCTCGCGCAGCAGGCTGGCGACGCCGTCGCAGTGGGCGTCGTCGATCCAGTGGTGGGCATCGAACAGCCGCCGGGTGTCACGCGCGAGCAGCTGGTAGCGCTGCAGCGATACTTCTTCGCTGCCGATCTGCCTCGACAGGTTCATCAGGTTGGAGATGCCGCGCACGAGCTCGGCGTTGCCCAGCCGGCCCAGGTAGGTGTTGCCGGGTGGCCTGCTGGCCGCGAACTCGTCGCTCACGAAAGGCGTCTGCCAGACCTGCATCGGATGGATGCGGGTGGCGCCATCGCCCTCGGCGTGGAAGACCACCATGCGCCCGTCGGCCAGACGCGCATAGCCGTGGCCGAAGACCGGGTTCTGCAGCTCGCGCTGGATCATGTTGTAGACAAACAGGGCCGACTTGCCGGCGTGGTGTTCGTAGAAGATGTACAGCACGTCTTCGCCGTTGGGCGAGCGGATCGCACGCTTGAACTGCATGCCGTCCATGCCCGCGTCGAAGGCCTTGTGCTCGCCGTTCTGCAGGTAGTAGCCGCCCGGGAAGATGATGCCGTGGTCCTCGGGCAGCTGGACGCACGCCTGGATGATCGCGTCGTTGCGCTGTACCCGGCCGGTGAGCGTGTTGTAGATGAAGCCACGCCATTCGTTTTCGCGGTAGGGCAGGACCTTGAGCAGGACAAGCGAGCCGACGCGGGCGAAATCGAAGGTCGCGTCATCGAGCGACTGGGTCTTGTCCTCGACCGGTTCGGAGTGGATGCCCTCGCCGGTCTCGGTGTTGTCCTCGACCTTGATGGTGAGGTCGCCGCCGGTGGTCTCGACGAACAGGGTGTCGAGTACGTTCAGGTGCGGGTGGCGCCCGCTGACCATCAGCTCGCGCGTCGCGCGCGTCCACTCGAAATCGAACGGCGGCGGCATCGTCAGGTCGCGCTCGCCGCGGGCGTCTATGTACTTCACCTCGCCGTGGGCCGTCAGCGCCCATCGGAACACCCGGGTATCGCTGCTGCGCTCGCCGATCTGGAACGAGGCCAGGAGCTTGCCTTCGCGCACGATCAACTGCAGCAGGCGGGCGTCCTTGTAGTAGGCATACAACTCGGTGAAGTCGCGCTGGAACTGGGCATCGCCCAGGAAGCTGCCATCGAGTGCGACCTGCTCCACGTCGAAGGCGCCGTCGTTCTCCACCAGCCGGTACAGTCCGAAGACGTCCTCGACCCGGGTCGTGGTCTTCAAGCCGATGAAGACGTTGTAGCCGAACAGCAGCAGGTCGCCGACCTGGACGATGTCCCGGCCCGTGCAGTTGTTCTCTGTGCGGACGCGAAGGCGGCCGATCACCTCCATCCGGCTGCTGCCGAACTCCTCCAGCCGCCGGGCATTGATCCGCTCGGCGATGCCGCGCAGGCGCGCGCCCTGGTCGGAAAGGCGCCGGCGCAGCACTTCGTAGGCGCCGCCCTGGGCGACGGCCTGGTCGACTGATCCGGTTTCGGGGGCGTTGTCGGGCAGGGTGTCGGTGGTTGCTGAAGACGTCATCGTGGGACCTCGCCCGCGCTATCGGGCGTTCCATGCTGCATTCGGGAGGGCAGGCGGTGGCGGCGGTGGCTCAGGCCGCGGGCTCCGCTGGCGGCCCGATCTTCCGGCGCAGGGCATCCAGGCGCATCTTCATCAATGCATCGATCTCGCCGGGCGTGATGCGCGCGATGATGTTGTGCAGCACGCGGGTCTCGTCCTCGTTGATGGTGCCGTCGCGCTCGGCGATGGCAACGATGCGATCGAGTTCGGCGGCATCCAGCCGGCCGTCGTCGGCGAAGCAGGTGATGGAGTGGAAGGCCATTTCCAGGTGGTCGCGTTCAGCGGTCATCTTGCGGATCCTTGCTTGGGTGGTGGTACCGGCGGCGGCACGGGCTGCCGCCGGCAATGGAGGCGCCCGGGTCAGGCGCCCGCGTCCGGGATCGCCGGCGCGACGCGTTCCCCGGCGCCGTGCCCCGGCAGCTTCGCGGGTGCCGGTTCAACCGCGGTGACGCCCAGGTAGCGGCTCATCAGGTCCTGCACGATCGGGCTCTTGCCTGCCAGGCCTTCGACGGCCTTGCCCAGCGAGAGCGACTTGGAGAAGGCTTCGAACAGGCCGCCGTCGCCACCGACCAGGTCGATGTTCGCGTTGCGCAACGCCGATGCGATGACCTCGGCGTTCTCCTTGGCCACGTCCTTGCCCGCCGAGATCGACGCGAGCGCCTGCTGGAGGTGGGTTTCCAGCGACATGCGGAACTCCTCGTGGCTGCGTGCGTTGACCGACAGCGAGTCGATCGCCTCGAACTTCCGGGTCAGGCCCTCGGCTTCCGCGGTCAGCTTCTTGACCGTCACGTTGGCCTCGGCGCTGCCCACGGCTTCGACCGATGCGGCGTTGGCCTGGCCCTGCTTCGCCGTGCCTTCGGCCTCGGCGGCCATGCGCTCGGCAAGTACCCGGGCATCGTTGGTGCCCTCGACCAGTCGCGCGGCGGCCTTGGCTTCGATCACGCGGGCCTCGGCGACGCCCTGCTTCTCGATCGCCTGTGCTTCCGCCTCGCGCACCTGCACGTCGGCCAGCCCCGGGGCGGCCTGCTCGGCCTTGACGCCGTCGGCGAGTACCCGCTTGGCCTCGGCTTCGCGGGTTGCTGCTTCCAGCTCGGCCTGCGCGAGCGTGGTCCGCTCCACGGCCCGGTGCCTGGCCGCGGTTTCGGCGGCCTCTGCTTCCTTGACCTTGTGGACCAGGGCTTCCTGCGCCGCAGCCTCGGCGGCCAGTACCCGGGCCTGCTTCTCGCGTTCGGCCTCGGAAACGACGCGCACTTCCATGATGCGCTCTTCCTCGATGGCTACCGTCTTGTCGATGGCGATGCGCTCGCGGGTGATGTTGGCCACGTCCTTCTTGCCGACCTCGACCACCTTGTCGCGCTCGACCGCCTGCAGCTGGACTTCGCGATCGGTGGTGACCTTCTCCAGTTCGCGGGCGCGCACTACGCGCTCTTCCTCGATCGCCACCGCACGCTGGCGGTTCTGCTCGGCGACCTCAACTTCCCGATGCACGTTCTGCTCGCGGATCTGGATCTTCTCGTCCGATTCCAGCCGCGCCTGCTCGGCAACCAGCCGCTGTTCCTCGCGGACGCGCGCGGTTTCGGCCTCCTCGCGTGCGCGGATGGTTTCGATCTCCCGCTGCTGCCGGGCTTCGGCCTCGGCCTGCTGGCGCTCCAGCGCCAGGGTCGCCTCGCGTGCTTCGACGTTCTTCTTGGTGATCGCCAGCTTTTCGTTCTGTTCCAGCTCGTTGGTGACGACGTTCTGCGTCGCCGTGATCTGGGTGATCTTCTTGATGCCCTCCGAATCCATGATGTTGTTCGGATCGAGCTCGGACTTCTTGGTCTGCTCGAGGTAGTCGATCGCCACGTCCTCGAGCACGTAGCCATTGAGGTCGTTGCCGATGATCTTGATGATCTCGTCGCGGAACTCCTGGCGCTTCTCGAACAGCTCGGTGAATTCGAACTTCTTGCCGACCGTTTTCAGCGCCTCGGAGAACTTGGCGTTGAACAGCTCGTCGACGGCGGCCTTGTCCGACGCGCGCTCGGCGCCGACGGCCTTGGCCACGCGCAGCACGTCCTGCTGGGTCTCGTTGACGCGCAGGTAGAAGGCAACGGAGATGTCCGCCCGCATGTTGTCGCGGCAGATCAGGCCCTCCCGTCCGCGGCGGTCCACCTGCAGGGTGATCAGGCTGATCTGCATCAGCTCGGCCTTGTAGAGGACCGGGATGATGAGGCCGCCGGTGAAGCGGACCTTGGGCGTGGCGCTGAGATCGTTGACGATCAGCGCCGTGCCCTGCGGCACCTTGACGTAGAAGGCCTTGAACAGGCCGAAGATGCCGAGCATCACGACCAGCAGTACGCCTGCGCCGACTACGAACGGCAGGATCATGGACATACTCATTGCTACCTCTCCTTGGGAATCGAACTCTTACAGGGCCTGGAACTGCCGTTCCGGTATCACGCGGTAGGCATGCTGCGCATCGAGGTATTCGATGAGCACGACCCGGTCGCCGCGTTTGAATCGGCCGGGTTCCTGATCACGCACTTGCAGGACCAGGCCGGCGCCGCCGTCATCGACGGTCGCCATGCCGTAGTCCACGCTTACTTCCGGGGTGCTGACCACCGCTACGCGCCCCAGGATCGAGGGGTCGCGTGGCGGACGCAGCTTGAGCAACCAGCGCCCCAGCGGGCGCAGCAGCGCGGAGGTCGCGAAGATGCCGGGGACCAGCATCGCGACCGCGACCGCCGCGCCGATGACCGGGCGCAGGGTGTCGCCCAGGTGCGCCAATAGCAGCAGGTGCACGAAGTAGGTGCCGAGCCAACCAACGAAGGCCAGCACGGTGATTACCACCATCACCGGCACGCCTGACAGGCCGAGCCTGGACAGCATGGCGGCAGCGCCACTGGAATCGCCGACATCGCCGTCGCCACCCAGCAGGCCATCAAGTGCGTCCGTCTCCACCAGCCCGGTAGCCGCCAGCGCCCAGTAGATCGTGCATACCGCTAGCACCACGCTATAGGCGAGCGTGGGGAAGGTCAGGACGGTCAGCAGGAACTCACTCATCGGGATTCTCCTTGTTTGCCGCGGTGCCGGATCGCTTCCCGGACCGGCCCGGCGGTCGTGCGGTGACTCCTGCCTGTTCCGCCAGCCGGGCCAGGACGGCGTCCACCGGCGACGCCGGCTGCGCGATTCCCGCTTTCCGCAGCTTCTCGTCCAGCGGATCGGGACCTGCGGAACCGGTCGCCAGAGCAGCATCGGACTGCGCGGCGGCCTGTCGCGCCCGCAACAGCTCGGCGGAATCGATGGCGGTGGGGATGCCGGCCCCTTCTCCGGCCTGGCTTCCGGCGAAAGCCTGTTCGGCACTGGCGACCGCTTCCGACGCGCGCAGCAGGTCGAGCTCGTGCTTGAGGCGTCTCAGCGTGTTCTCGCCCTGCCGCACCATCGCCTGGAGGCCAGCCGCCTGCTTCGCGTTGGCCGCCAGTAGCGCCTGCTCGGCCCGGTGTTCGGCTTCCAGGTCGACGATGGCTGCGGCGACCTCCCTTGCCAGCGCCGGATGTCCGGTCCGCAGCGCATCCATCGCCTGGGTTTCCCGCTGCAGGAGCTTGTCTGCCAGGGCATCGCGACGCTCCCGGGTGGTGAGGGCCTGCGCCTTGAGTACGTCCATCTCGCGGCGGAGGGTGCGCAACTCTTCATCGACCCGATGGATCCGATCGTCCAGCTCACGGCCGGCATTCCACCCGCGGGCGATCTCGCCGATGCCCGCGATCTGCGCGCTGAGGCGGCCGAGGAAGGTGCTGCCGGGCTTCATGGGCGTGTCTCGTCCTGCGGCAACACGTCATCGCGCAGGAAGAAGCCGTAGGCGTCGACACAGGCGATGACGTTCTCGGCCAGCGTGTCGATCTCGAAGAGGATGTCGGCAAGGCTCGACTGGGTCCCCAGCGAGCCGAACATGATGTAGCTCGCTACCCCGGCCACAGGCTCGATGCCCATCGTGGTCAGGGGCAGCAGCTTGTGGGTGCGCAGGACGTGGGCATTGAAGGCGGCCGGATCGGTCACGTGGTCGACCGGCCACATCAGTACCTGGACCACGATCTGCCAGCCGCCCACGGCGATAAACACAGGCAGGTCGCCGTACTCGCGCATCACCAGGCGCAGGGTCGGGTCGGCGCCTTCGGAGCGGTGGACTTCGATCCCGCCCGATTGCACAAGGGGAGAGGTTTCCAGGGCGTGCTGGAGCGAGGGCAGGGTCCAACCCGGCGTTGCGGCGGCGTCGTCCCGCTGGGCCGGCGCGGAAGCCGCGGTCGTAGCTGTGCCTGGGATCTGGCGGAATCGCTGTTCCGCCGCCGCCAGGTCCCGGGCGTACTCCGGCCGGATCCAGACGTCCTTCTTGACCAGTCCGGCCTCGCGCATCCGCGCCCGGAATTCCCGGACGTAGACTGCCGACGACTTTGGCTTCCCTGCTTTCATGTAAGTGATCCTAGTTTCTTACATGTAATTAAACAATCGGCATCCACGACGATCCGACGAACGGTCGGTTCGCCGGTTCATTACTTGTGCCTCGCGTGGTCCCGTCCCCCGACGGGTCAGGCCTTCTACAGGCCGTGCCATTCCCCGGTGGCAATGATCGCACGGAGTGCGGCCTCGGCGCCGGACGGGTCCAGCCCGCGTCGTGTCAGCCATGCCGGGTCGTACAGGGTCTGGTCGTAGCGCTCGCCGGGGTCGCACAGCAGGCTGACGATGCTGCCCTCGATGCCATCGGCGCGCATCTGCGCGGCGAGCCGCAGGCAGCCGACGAGGTTGGTGCCGGAGGATCCGCCATAGCGCCGGCCAAGGTGCTCTTCGAGCAGCCGCATGGCGGCGATGGAGGCGGTGTCGGGCACCTCGACGACTTCATCGACGACGTCGAACAGGAAGCCGGGTTCAACACGTGGGCGGCCAATGCCTTCGATCACCGTGGGATGGCTGCAGGTGGCATCGCGATCGCGACGGTGCCAGCCATGGATAAAAGCGCTTCCGGCAGGGTCGGCGACGCACAGGCCGGTGGGCAGGCTGCGGTAGCGCAGGTAGCGGCCGATGGTGGCGGACGTCCCACCGGTACCGGCGCCACAGACGATCCATGCCGGTTCCGGATGTGGTTCTCCCGCCAACTGCCCGATGATCGACTCGGCGATGTTGTTGTTGCCGCGCCAATCGGTCGCGCGTTCGGCCAGGCCGAACTGGTCGAGGTGACAGGCACCGTTGGTGGCATGCCAGGCGGCCCGCTCGTAGACCTGCGCAGGGTCGTCGACCAGGTCGCAGTGGCCGCCCAGCGCCTGTACGTCGGCGATCTTGCGCGGTGCGGTGCAAGCCGGCATCACCGCGGTGAATTGCAGCCCGAGCAACCGCGCGAACCAGGCTTCGGAGATCGCGGTGCTGCCCGAGGAGGCGTCGACCACCGGCTGCCCGCGCCGCAGCCGCCCGTTGCACAGCGCGTACAGGTACAGCGAACGCGCGAGGCGGTGCTTGAGGCTGCCGGTCGGGTGGGCGGCCTCGTCCTTGAAGTAGAAGTCGATGCCGGGGAAGCCCGGGAACTCGAGTTTCAACAGATGGGTGTCTGCCGACCGCGCGGCCTCCTGCCGAAGGCGCGCAAGCGACTGCCGCGTCCACTGGCGCATCTCTTCGGTCGAGGCGGCCGTCGTGCTCACGCCGCCGGGACCAACAACAGGCTGCGGATGCGCCGGCCCAGGTAGGCCAGGTACATGTCGATGTAGCTGATGCCGTTGGCGTGGTCGACCAGGTAGGGGTTCATCAGTGTGTGGCGCAGGATCACCAGACGATCGTTATCGTTGCCACCGTCGGGATCCAGCGTGTCCGGATCCAACCCGATCGCGCCCAGGATCCGTGCCATCTCGACATCGCCGACGGCTTCGGGCCGCAGCGTCGTCATCGAACCGAAGAACTCCTTGAGCTGGAGCGGCTGGCGCGGGTCGCTGCGCAGTTCGTCGTGGATCCTGCGCACGAAGGCGTTGGCCACCGACAGGTCGGCGTTGCCGGCCGGGTTGATCGCCAGGCACACCAGGTTGCTGTCAGGGGCGAACGGCACGGCCACACGGGCCACGCCGTCCAGCTCACGGGCCAGGCCGAGGGTCGCTTCATGCAATGCCTCCGCCGCCAGCACCGTCTGCCGGGGCAGCCGGCCGAAGTTCTCATGGTCCAGCGGCAGCACCTTGTGTGTCACGTATACCGCGGCCGCGGCGGCGCCGGACTTGGAACCCTCGGGCACGAACTGGCCCAGCTGCCGGTAACGCGTGAGGTAATTGCGCGCCGGGTCCGGATCGACCGGCCCCTCGCGGAACACATAGTCCGCCGCCTCCGACAGCAGCGCAGTGGCGCGATGGTCGCGGCAGATGAAAGCGCCGGCGCCGTAGGGCAGGTAGCCGAGCTTGTGCGGGTCGACGGTGACCGAGTCGGTCCGCCCCAGCGCGGCGAAAGCGGCATGTACCTCCGGCAACGGGAAGCGCGCGTAGTCCTCGCGCACCTCGCACAGGCCGCGCAGGCTGCCATCGGGGTTGCGGAACAGGGTGGCGAGGTAGCCGCCCCAGGCGCCGTCGACGTGCACGCTGAAGCCCAGGCCACGTTCGAGTGCGCGGGCGCGTGCGTCGACCACCGCATCGACCGGGTCGACCGTGCCGTATTCCGTCGTGCCCAGTACCGCCACCGCCATCAGCACCGGCTGCCTTTCGCGCCCGCATCGCTGCAGCGTCTCTTCCAGCGCTTCGGCATCCAAGCGCATGCCGCGTTCCGGCAGCAATTCCAGCTGGTCGCGCCCCAGGCCCAGCAGCTTCAGCCCCTTGCTCCAGGAGTAGTGCGCGGTGATCGGCGCGAGCACCTTCGGCACCCGCAGGTCCTGGTGGCGGGCGAAGAAGCCCACCATGCCCAGATGCTCGATCCGCTCGGCCTGCACCGCCTCGCGCCAGCGCCTGCGGTCGCGCGGCGACTGCGCCGCGAGCCAGTCCTGCCACTTCACCAGCAGCTCGGTGCCTGCGTCAGGGCCGGCGTTGAAGGCCGACCAGTCATCGCCGGGCAGCTCGATATCCGGCACGCCCGCCGCCCGCAAGGCCACCGGGAATGCCTTCAACGCAAGCGCGAGCCGCAGCGCCTGGTAGTTGGCGACCGTGCCGCCAGAGGTAAGGTGGCCGAAGGCGCATTGCGGCTGCGCGGGGTCGCTGGGATAACCGAGCATGCGCGCCAGTTGCAGGCCGACCTGCACCTCAAGGTCGATGGTGACCGGTGCCGCGTCCTCGCTGACGTTGTTGGGGTTGTAGGGCAGGGTGAGCATCTGCGCGGCCAGGCCGGGCAGCAGCAGGTCCGAGGCCATGTGGCCGATGTAGCGGGGGCTGTGGAACGGCACCGACTTCTTCAGCGAGGCCGACAGCTGGTGCAGTTCCCGCCGCAGCCGGGCCTCGAAGGCCTGGTATTCCGGCTGCTGGGCCGCGTGGGTCGGGATCGCCGGCGGGTCCTCGGGATGGAAGTTGCGGCGCCAGTAGACGTGGTCGCGCAGGAACTCCACCACCAGCTTCTCCAACAGGGTGTCGTTCTCGCCGTAGGGCCCCAGGAACAGTGCGTCCAGCAACGGCCGGTCCGGATCCCGGGCGGGCCGGGGCGTGGGTGCGGGCAGGCTGCCCGGCACCGGCAGGTCAGCCGACAAGGCCATAGAGGAACCCCATTGGATGGTGCGCGCGGGCAATGGAGTAGACCATTGCGAAGGTGGCCAGGGCGGCGACATAGAAACCCGCGCGCACTGCCCGTGTGCGGCCGCGACGCAGGGCGAAGATGCCCAGCACCACGTACACCACCAGCAGCACCAGCTTGGTCGCCAGCCAGCCGTTGGCGAACATGCCGCCGGGCAGGATGGTCAGCAACATCAGCGCCGCCGTCAGCAGGGTGGTGTCGATGCCGTAACTGGTCCAGCGCACCGCGGTCCATTGCGGCCAGCGCATGCCGGCCAGCGCGCCTGCGCCGCGCAACGCGAACAGCAGGCCGCTGGCGACCGCCATCATGATGTGGACGTGCTTGATCTGGGGGTAGAACTCGATCACGAACGGGTTTCCTTGAAGTGGGGTCGGGATGTCAGCCCGGACGGCCGTCGATCCGCGGGGTCAGGTAGATGGCGCCGATACGGACCACCCAGGGCGCGAAGGCCACCAGCCAGCCGATCGCGGCAGCGGCCTGCCAGGCCATGGCGTCGGGTGCGACTTCCGCCACCACCCGGGTCACCGCCACCAGTTGGATCGCCACGAACGCGAACCACGCCGTGGGCGACATGCTCAGCGGGCGGCCGGAGTGCCCCTGGGTGACGCGCGTCACCATGGCCACCAGCACGCTGCCGAAGAAGCCGATGAACAACGCATGCGCCGGGCCGCGCCCGAGCCAGTAGATGCCGGTCAACTCGTAGGCGATGCTCTGGCCGACGTAGAGGGCGAAAGCGATCGGCAACCAGGCCAGGCCGACGAACAGCACCGCCAGGATCTCCGGCTTCGGCCCGCGCGGCCACCAGCGCCACAGCATCAGCGTCGTGATCGCCAACAGCGGGACGTCGACGATCCACAGCCAGCCGTAGGCATGGAACAGCTCGAGGATCAGGTGGCCGAGCGCCAGCGGCCAGAATGCCGCCAGCAGCCACATCGGCCGCCACTGCGCGTAGCCGGGCACCACCCGGCTGGCGAAGAACGGGAACATGCGATGCGCGACGGTCACGTAGACCGGCAGCAGCAACCCGAAGGTGCCGAGCTTGATGCTGACGAACACCCAGAAGGGCGAGGCACCGAGGTTGAAGGCCGTCCATGCCAGCACGCCGATGAAACCCAGTGCCAGGCCGGCGAAGCAGGAGCGCGCATGCCAGGTGGTGCCCTGCTCGCGCCACAGCACCGGGGCGAGCGTGACCAGGCCGGCAAACCAGCCTGCGATGGTCATCAGCAGGCCGACCATGATCCCGGCCTCCCAGCCGACGGCGCCCAGCAGCGTGGCCAGCTGTCCGCCGAACAGGCCCAGGCCGACCGGGACATAGCGCCAGCGCTCGAAGTCGGGCTGTCCGGTCCACTTGGGAAAGGTGGTGAGCAGGAAGCCGAAGAAGAAGCTGGGCAGTACCTGGTACTGCATCACGAAGGCGTGCAGCCATCCGGCAAAGGGGGAGGGCTGCGGCATCACGAAGCCCGGCCAGCGCGCCGACACCAGCCACGCGGCCCACCAGGCCATGGCGAGCAGCACGTTGGTGGCGCCGATGAAGAACATCAGCCGGTGGGGGGCCTCGCCGAGTATGGCCGGCGACATCCCGGGAGCGGGGCGGGGGGTGGAATTCTGCATGGCGACAGGATGGCTCCTTTGGGCCCGCACGACATTGACCCAGATCAGAGGCGCCGGCGTGCGGAGCTGCGCAAAAAAAAAGGGGCGGCCATCGTGGCCGCCCCCTTCGTTGTTGCCCGGATCAGCCGGCCCGGATGTCGGACCGGTGCTTGTCAGGCTCTTCCAGCTTCGGTCGCACCCAGAGGCGCAGCACGAAGTAGATCAGGGCCAGCGCGCCGATGCTGAAGATCGTATCGCCCGGTACCCGCATCCACACCAGCAGGTCGACGATGGGCTTCTGCATGAACTCGGCCGAGCGTGCATACCAGTAGCCGTGTTCGATCGCCGCCAGAAGCTGCATCGTGCCCAGCGGCAGCAGCGTGAGCACCGCCATCAATGCCAGGCCGATGTTGAGCGACCAGAAGCTGAGCCGCAGTGCCTTCTCGTTCCACACCTGGTTCGGCCGCAGCCCACGCATGCAGAACAGCACCAGTGCGATGCCGAGCATGCCGTACACGCCGAACAGTGCGGTGTGGCCGTGCAGCGGCGTCAGGTTGAGGCCCTGCATGTAGTACAGCGACAGCGGCGGGTTGATCAGGAAGCCGAACAGGCCGGCACCCACCAGGTTCCAGAACGACACCGACAGGAAGAAGAAGATCGGCCAGCGGTAGCGCCGCATCCAGGGCGTTGCCTTGCCCAACCTGTAGGTGTGGTAGGCCTCGAAGCCGATGTAGGCCAGCGGCACCACTTCCAGTGCACTGAAGCTGGCGCCCAGCGCGATCACCGCCGTCGGGCTGCCGACGAAGTACAGGTGGTGCAGGGTGCCCAGCACGCCGCCGGTCATGAACACGATGGTGGCGAACAGCACCGCCACCGCGGCCGTCGAAGTGCGCAGCAGGCCCAGGCGGGTGAAGATCAATGCCATCACCGCGGTGGCGAACACTTCGAAGAAGCCTTCCACCCACAGGTGCACCAGCCACCAGCGCCAGTACTCGACGATCGAGATGTGGGTGTGCTCGCGCCACATGAGGCCGGCGGCGAAGAACACGCCGATGGCGACGGTGGACATGAACAGCAGGCCGACGATCGCCTTGGTGTCGGTCTTGGGGCCGGTCAGGATCGGCCACAACGAACGGCCCACCATCGTCAGCCACAGCAGCAGGCCGATGAAGAGGAACCACTGCCAGAAGCGGCCGATGTCGGCGTACTCCCAGCCCTGGTGGCCAAACCAGAAGTTGTTGGCGATGCCGAGCTTCTGCATCACGGCGAACCACTGGCCGGCGAAGGCACCGACGACGATCACCACAAGGCAGACGAACAGGAAGTTGACGCCGAGCCGCTGGAAGCGCGGCTCATGGCCCGACAGTGCCGGCCCGATGTAGAGGCCCGTGCCCAGCCAGGCGACCGCGATCCACAGCACCGCCAGTTGCGTGTGCCAGGTGCGGGTGATCGAGTAGGGCAGGATCTCCGCCAGCTGGTAACCGTAGGCCTCCTGGCCTTCCACCTGGTAGTGCGCGGTCATCGCGCCGAACAGGATCTGCACCAGGAACAGCGCGAGCACCAGCCAGAAGTACTTGGCGGTGGCGCGCATGGAGGGGGTGATCTTCAGCTGTGCCAGCGGATCCCGGTCGGGGATCTTGTGGGTCGGATCGTTGTCGTGGGTGACCGCATGGTGCCAGCCCAGGATCGCGATGCCGGCGATCAGGAACAGCACGCTGAAGGCCGACCACACCCAGGTGCTCGGTGGCGGCGTGTTGCCTACCAGCGGCTCACCCGGCCAGTTGTTGGTGTAGGTGACGCGACGCTCCTGGACGCCCGGCTGGTCGGGGGTGAGGGTCTCCTCGACGCCGGTGTGGCGTTCCGTGGTTGCCGCCCATGCGGTCCACCAGAAGAACGAAGCCAGGGTCCGGCGATGCTCGGCATCGGGGACCGTGTTGTTCTTCATCGCATACGCTTCGCGCAGCTCGGCGGTCGCCGGATCGTTGCCGAACAGGCTTTCGTAATGGGCCGAGACGTTCGAGATCGCCACCACCCGGTCCATGTCCAGGGTGATCGTCCCGGTCTCCGGGTCGTAGGTGTTCTCGCGCATCATCTCCTGCAGGCGACCCTGCAGCGCGGCACGCTCTCCGGCGGGGAGCTCGTCGTAGGTGGCGGCACCGCCTTCGGCGCGCGCCCACATGTCGAGGATGGCCTTCGCCTCGCGGTGCAGCCAGTCGGCACTCCAGTCAGGCGCAACGTAGGCCCCGTGGCCCCAGATCGAGCCCAATTGCATGCCGCCCATGGTCTGCCAGACCTGTCGGCCCCGCTCCAGGTCGGCACGCGTGTAGATGACGGTGCCGTCCTCGGCCACCACCTGCTCCGGCATTGGAGGCTTGTTCTTGTTGATCTCGCCGCCAGACCACAGCAGCACGCTGAACGATGCGATGAGCAGGGCGGCAAGCCCTATCCATAGCTTTCTTGTGTTCCCCATCGGGTCATCTCCGTGAATGGCTGCTGCATGCTCGCGGCTGCCGGTGGTTACCGCGTTGATACAGGTCAAGCCGCCGTGGCGAGGGATGCCGTTCGCGATCAGGCGATGGCGGGGCGAGGGTTACGCAGATGCCGTCCCCTTCATGTGAAAAGGAGATGAGGGTCCCACTTCGTGGCGTGGCCGATCAGGCGCGGAGCACCGGCTCGGCAAGGTCTTCGAGCTTGTCGCGCTCGATCAGCTCCAGCTCGCGCCGGTCGACATCCAGCAGGCCATCCTTCTGGAACCGGCGCAGCACCCGGCTGACGGTCTCCGGCGCCAGGCGCAGGTAGTTGGCGATGTCGGTGCGCGCCATCGTCAGCTGGAAGCGGTTGGGGGAGAAGCCGCGCGCCGCGAGGCGACGCGAGAGGCCCACCAGGAAGGCGGCCATGCGCTGGTCGGCGGACCAGTCGCCGGCGAGCAGCGCGGCCCGGCCGATGTCGCGGCTCAGCAGCCGGAACAGATGCTTCTGCAGGCCGGGCAGGCGCGTGGCCAGCACGGCGATTTTGGGGAACGAGAACCGGCAGAGCATCACCGTGTCCAGCGCCACCGCGTTGCAGGGGTAGGTCTCGCCGTCGATCGCATCGAGGCCGATCACCTCGCCGGGCAGGTAGAAGCCCAGCACGTGCTCGCGGCCGTCCCGATCGATCACGTAGGTCTTGACGGTGCCGGCGCGGACGGCGGCGATCGCTTCGAACGGATCGCCGACGCGGAAGATGTGGTCACCGGCATGGAACGGCCCGATGTGCTCGACCAGCACGTGCAGGTCCATCAGCGAGCGCTTGTCCATGCCCTCGGCCATGCAGGCCTGGGAGAACGCGCAGGTCGAACAGAACGAGAACTCGTCGCCGTCGTCGGACAGGGTGCGGGCGTCCTGCCGCGGGAATGCGGTCGGCTTCACCCGCGCCCCCACTGCGCGGTCAGATCGCGCGGGAGAATCGGGGGGTGGCCGGGGCCGGGGAGGGGTCTAGGTATCGGTCGAAGCACATCGCCATGTTACGCAGCAACAGCCGTCCGCGCGACGTCGCGACGATCCTTTTCTCCTCGACACGTACCAGGCCGTCCTCCACGAGCGGGTGCAACTTGTCCAGCGCATCGGCGAAATAGTCGGCAAAATCAATCAGGTAGCGGCGCTCAAGGGCATCGATCGGGATCTCGCCCTGGCACATCAGGCTCTGGATCAGGTCCGCCCGCAGCTGGTCGTCCTCGGTCAGGCGCATGCCCCGGAAGACCGGCAGGCGGCCCTCGTCGAGCGCGATCTGCCAGCTCGGCAGGTCCCTCGGGTTCTGGCTGAAACTGTCGCCGATGTGGCTGATCGCACTGACGCCAAGACCCACCAGGTCGGTGTCGGCGTGGGTGGTGTAGCCCATGAAGTTGCGGTGCAACCCACCACGATCCTGCGCGGTGGCGAGGTCGTCGTCGGGCAGGGCGAAGTGGTCCATGCCGATGTAGGCATAACCAGCGGCAGTGAGCTTTTCGATCGCCATCTGCAGCAGCCCGAGCTTGACCTCGGGCGTCGGCAGGTCGGCCTCGTCGATCTGCCGCTGCGGCTTGAACATCGCCGGCAGGTGGGCGTAGCTGTAGACGGCCAGTCGATCCGGCCGCGCCTGCGCCACCGTATCCAGCGTGCGAGAGAAGCCTTCCGGGTTCTGCTTGGGTAGGCCGTAGATGAGATCGACGTTGACCGACCGGAAGCCGTGCTCGCGGCAGGCCTCGATGATCGCCACGGTCTCCTCGACGCTCTGGATGCGGTTGACCGCCTGCTGCACGACCGGATCGAAATCCTGCACTCCCAGGCTGGCACGGTTGAAGCCGATCGCGGCCAGCTCGGCGACATCGGCCGGGGTGACGAAGCGCGGATCCAGCTCGATCGACAGGTCGCGATCGCGCGAGTCGGAGAAATGGAAGTGGCTGCGCAACGTTTCCACCACCTCGCCCAGTTGCGCGGGAGAGAGGAAGTTGGGCGTGCCGCCGCCGAAGTGCAGCTGGATGACCTCGCGATCGCGGTCGAACAGCTCGGCCATCATCGCGATCTCGCGGTACAGGCGGACCAGGTAGGTCTCGCCGCGGCCTAGGTCGCGGGTGATGATGCGGTTGCACCCGCAGTAGAAGCACGGGCTCATGCAGAACGGCACGTGCACGTACAGCGACAGCCGCCTGGGGATCGGGTCGCCGTTGCTCGCTGCCGCGCAGTCGCGCAGCTCCGCCTCGCCGAACGCCGAGGAGAACTGCGGCGCGGTCGGGTAGGACGTGTAGCGGGGACCGGGACGGTCGTAGCGCTTGAGCAGCGCAGCGTCGAATGCGGGGAGTCTGGCCATGGACCGCAGGCTACGCAGCCTGCGGCGGGACCTTCTTGATGTCGATCAAAAACAAGCCACTACGGCGCAATGGCCTTAGGGGTAATGCGTCTACCAGTCGCCGTGGTCGTCCGGATCTCGCATTGCTTCAGCCAGCAGCGTGTGGTCAAAAGAGGCGGCGTTGGTTGCCCGACCTGCGTGGAGGTCGGGCGGCAGGCTGAAAAGTCGGGGTGGGCGTTCCACGTCAAGCGAGGCCGCAAAGCCGATCGCCGCGGCCGGCGCTTCCTGCCAGCCCGCGGCGCGTTCGTTCACGATGCGACCTCACCGTAAGACGGATCAGGCGTCAGGACTTCACGGGCGCCCTTGTAGCTCCAGGCGTCGTAAGCCACCGGCGCCACCAGCGCCCAGTCCCCGTGCTTGGCCGCGTAGTTGCGCCGCCAGCAATTGCTCAGTGCCGGGACGATCTCCGGCCACGTCTTGCCCCCGAAATAGGCTCTTGCCTCGATTCCCAACATGCTGGCCGCGGTTCTGGCAGCATCGGCTGGACCAGCACCGTCGGACTTGTCACCAGCCCTTCGCACGGCGCACCTCCTTGGTTCTATGCGGGGATTCAAGTTAGTCCGCACCGCATGAAGCCGGGGTCAAGAAATCCGAAGCTCCGCGTCAATCCACGGGAAACGCCATGGTCGTCATGAGTGCGTTTTCGGCCTGGCGCGAATCCAGCCGGGTGTGCTGCACCACGATCGGGACGTCCGACCGGATGAGGCTGGCGAACGGGGTGTCCGTCGGGACCGGCTCCGGGTCCTCGAGCTCGTTGAAGCGCAGGTGGGTGGTCCTGCTGGCATCCACCCGTACCTTGTAGGGTCCGGCAGGTCCGCGGTCCGCGAAGTAGATGGTCAGCTCGACGTTGGCGGGTCGATCCCCCGCATTGAGGATGCAGCAGGTCTCGTGGCTTTCCAGCTGCGGTTCCGGGCCGTTGCTCCAGCCGGGGATGTAGCCCTCGGCGATCGCCCAGCAGGTGCGTCCGACGGAGGAGGTCATGGCGTGCTCCGGATTGGCCTGCCACCGAGTCTCCCAGCGCCCGCGTGATCGCACCGGCAAGCCAGAGCCACTGCCGCGGGCACAAAAAAACCCGCGAAATCGCGGGCTTGCGGGCGTTCCCGAATGGTGGCTATGGGTGGACTCGAACCACCGACCCCAGCATTATGAGTGCTGTGCTCTAACCGGCTGAGCTACATAGCCACGGGGAACCGCCAATTTTTCCTGTTCCCGGCGCTGCTGTCAATCCGGCGCGCCATCCGCCGTGGCTCGCTTGTCCGATCATCCACCCCGTGGCAGAGTCGGGTGAAGTGACGCAAGTCAGGCGATCCGGGAGTCCGCGTCGTGATAGATCCGGACGGCTACAGGCCAAACGTAGGCATCGTGTTGATGCACCCCGATGGGCGGCTTTTCTGGGCGCGGCGGGTGCATCGCGATGGCTGGCAGTTCCCTCAAGGCGGCATGAACACCGACGAGACGCCGATAGAGGCGATGTACCGGGAGCTGCGCGAAGAGACGGGATTGCTGCCCGAGCATGTCGAGGTCCTGGGCGAGACGCCGGGCTGGCTCCGCTACCGCCTGCCGCAGCGTGCGATCCGCCGCAATGACCGGCTGGTCTGCATCGGCCAGAAGCAGGTCTGGTTCCTGCTGCGCCTGACCGGACAGGAAACCGACCTGCAGCTGGACCTGACCGAGAAGCCCGAGTTCGATCACTGGCGGTGGGTGGATTTCTGGTATCCGGTGGAACATGTCGTGGTGTTCAAGCGCGGTGTCTATGCGCGTGCGCTGCGCCATCTGGCCCCCGTCGCGCAGCGCGTGGTCGGCGACCAGGCGGTGCCGCTGCCGGCGCCCGACATGCGCGCCACTGGCAGCTGGCATCGCCAGAGGCCGCGGCATCCCGGACAGAGACCTTCGGCGGGCAAGGCGTTCAGGTCTCCTGATTGACAATCATTCTCATCCGTAGTGCAATCGCGATTGCAGCGATCCGGCTGCCAGACCGTCCATTGCCGTGTACATCTGCATCTGCAACGGAGTGACCGACCACGACATCCGCGAAGCCGCGGAAGCCGGTTGCCAGACCATGGCCGAGCTCACCATGCGCACCGGCGCGGGATCCTCCTGCGGCAGTTGCGTGGAGGCGGCCACCGCCCTGCTTGAAGAAGTGCACGCACGGGAGCTCCCCCTGCAGGTCCTGCGCGCCGCCTGACGAGCCGTGCGCCCTCGCGGCTGATTCGCATCCGCGCCTGCACTCGATTCGCGTTTCATCACCGATCGGCCCGGGCCGTTAGAGTGGCGGCATTCCCGCATCAGGAGAAATGGCGATGAAAGGCGACGCCAAGGTCATCGAATTCCTCAACAAGGCCCTCTACAACGAGTTGGTCGCGATCAACCAGTACTTCCTGCACGCCAAGATGCTGAAGAACTGGGGCCTGAAGGAACTGGCCGACCACGAGTACCACGAGTCGATCGACGAGATGAAGCATGCGGACCAGCTGTCCGAGCGCATCCTGTTCCTCGAGGGGCTGCCGAACTTCCAGGCGCTGGGCAAGCTGCGCATCGGCGAAGGTCCGCGCGAGATCCTGACCTGCGACCTGGCGCTGGAGCTCGAAGCTATTCCCCTGCTGCGCGAAGCAGTGGCGCATTGCGAACAGGTCAACGACTACGTGAGCCGCAAGCTGTTCGCCGACATCCTCGAATCCGAAGAGGAACATGTTGACTGGATCGAGACCCAGCTGGAGCTGATCGAACGCATCGGCGAGCAGAACTACCTCGCCCGCCAGATCGAAGGCTGAGCATCTGTAGGAGCGGCTTCAGCCGCGATCGGTTGATCGGCGCGGAACGGCCACGGCAGATCGCGGCTGAAGCCGCTCCTACAGGGGCGTGGTACGGGAGCGGCGCCGGAACAGTTTTCGCCAGGCCCAGCCGAGCGCCAACGCGACCGCCAGGGCGATCGCCAGCAGCAGTCCCAGCGCTACCCAGGGGTAGGTGAACACCAGTGCCAGCCCGCCAAGCGCGGCGACGTCTTCGCTGACGGAGGCCGTCCAGTTGGTCACCGGCTCCGGCGACGTATTGAGCAGCGCCCGCGACCCGGCCTTGAGGGCGTGGCTGGTGAGGGCGAGCCCCGCACCCCCGACCAGTGCGCCGGTTGCGAGGTCACCATCGGGCGACAGCGTGGCCGCCGCGAGGAAAGCACCGGCGGGGATGCGCAGCAGCGTGTGGGCGAGGTCCCAGCCCGAGTCGACGCCCGGTATCTTGTCGGCGAAGAACTCGGCGACGGCCAGCACGCCCGAGACTCCCAGCACCCAGGGCGAAGCGGTGACCTCCAGCGCCTGGGGCAGGTCCAGCCAACCGAAGAACCCGGCCAAGCCCACGCCGAAGACGGTCAGGTAGACCCGGATGCCGGCCAGCCAGGCCAACACTACGCCAACTGCGAACAGGTGCGCATCAGACACGGCCGTTCCTCGCTAGACTCCGGGTCGGAGTATAGGGGGGGCCGCCACCCGGCACCGCGCCTCGCGCAGCGCCGGAGACGACAGGCGAGTTGGGGAGCAATGGGCAGTCGCAGTCATTCCGGTTACGTCATCGTGCCGCGCCAGCGGCGCGGCTATCTCGCATGGGTCCTGCTGGCGCTGGCGTGGTCGATCACCCTCGCCGCCGCCTGGTTGGCCGCCAGCTGGATCGCCGCTCCCACGGTCCCTGGTCTGGCCGGGGATCCGCGCCAGGCGCGACAGGCGCTGGAAGCGGCGGAGAGCGAGCTGGAGGCGCTGCGCCAGCGCCAGGCCACGCTGGAGCGCTCCGACCAGATCAGCCGCGCAGCCAACCGAAAGGTGCAGCAGGCGTTGGCGGAGCGCGACGAGGAAATCGCCGACCTGCGCGAGAACCTTGCCTTCTATGAGCGCCTGGCCGCTGGCGAAGGCAAGCCGCGGGGGCTCAACGTGCACTCGGCCGAATTCGTTGCCGAGGACGCCGGCACCTGGCGTTACCAGATCGTCCTGACCCAGAACCTGGAGCGTGGCGCCGTCAGCGCCGGCAAGTTGAGCTTCTCGATCGAGGGCGTGCGCGACGGCAAACTCGCCACCATCGGCTGGGACGACCTGAAACAACGCAAGGGCGCGCCGGCACAGGCGTATTCATTCCGATATTTCCAGCAGCTCGATGGCAGCGTGATGCTCCCGGCGGGGTTCACGCCCCAGCGGGTGCGGGTCTCGTTGCGCGGCCGCGATGCTTCACTCGACCAGGCCATTGCCTGGGTGCAACCTCCAGCCACCGGGGATACCTGACATGTTCAAGAGCAAGCCCACCATGCCCGAAGGGCAGATCGACACGCTGATCGGACCGCAAGTGGTGATCAACGGCGACTTCCACTTCAGCGGGGGCCTCTACGTGGAGGGCCGCATCGTCGGAAAGCTCATCGCCGAGGAGGGCCAGAAGGCGATCCTGACGCTGGCCGACAATGGCAGTGTCGAGGGCGAGATCCACGCACCGGTGATCGTCATCCACGGCCGGGTCGACGGCGATGTGTTCGCCAGCGAGCGCGTGGAGATGGGCGCCAAGGCCCGGGTGGAAGGCAACGTGCACTACAAGGTGGTGGAAATGGCGGCCGGTTCGGTGCTGTCGGGCCGCCTGCTGCACGTGGAAGCCGGCAAGCGCGCCGCGGATGTCGACGAACCTGAAGCGGTGCACGCGCTGCGTAGCGTTGGCAGCTGACCGGTCCAGCCGGGCGTTGTAGTCTGGCGGCCTGTTCAGATGGCGGGCCGCCCATGACCCAGACTGGATCCAACCAGCGGAAGCTGCGCCTCGCGGTTGCGGGCGTGTTCGTTGCCGCCCTGGTCTTTGGCGGCTGGGGGCTGTGGCGGGTGGTGTCTCCCGCGTCGGCGGACGTGCGCGCCCAGCTGGCCGACAGCAGGCGCGCCCTGGAGCGGCTCCGGGGTGAACACGAGGAGCTCCAGCAGCGCGTGGCGACCCTGTCGCGTTCCGACCAGATCAGCCGCGACGCCAATCGCGACCTGCAGGGCACGTTGTCGGAACGGGACGAGGAGATCGCGGGCCTTCGTGCCGATGTCGCGTTCTACGAGCGCCTGGTGGGCGCCACCGCGCAGCGCCGCGGACTGAGCGTGCATGCGCTCAACATGGTGCCCAACGAGAGCGCGTGGCACTTCCAGACCACGCTGACCCAGAACCTCAACCGCGGTGCCGTCAGCAGCGGCGACCTGACCGTTTCGATCGAAGGTTCGCGGGACGGGCGGCTGGAAACGCTGGACTGGGACGCGTTGCGCCAGCAGGAGGACGCACCTCCGAAGGATTATTCCTTCAAATATTTCCAGCAGGTGGAGGGCGACGTTTTCCTGCCGGAGGACTTCAATCCGGTGCGCGTCACCGTGCGGCTGCAGCCCCGCAGTGGCCGGGCGACCGAACAGTCCTTCACCTGGGCCGACGCAACCCGGTCCAGCGCGCCCGCGATCGCCGCCCCGGCGGAATGAACCATCCCGCCGGCGCCGCTTGATTGCAGCGGCCCGGCCCCCCATCCTCACCGCATGGAAAGTTCCGTCATCCCGCTGCCCGGCGCTCCTGAAGAGCCGGGCTACCAGAGCCTCGACCAGCCACTGCAGTTCACGTCGGCGGCTGCGGCCAAGGTCCGTGAGCTGATCAGCGAAGAAGGCAACGACGCACTCAAGCTGCGCGTCTACATCCAGGGCGGCGGTTGCTCCGGGTTCCAGTACGGCTTCGAGTTCGACGAGGAGCAGGGCGAGGACGACCTCGCCGTGCGGACGGACGGCGTGACGCTGCTGGTCGACCCGCTGAGCCTGCAGTACCTGATGGGCGCCGAGGTCGACTACACCGAGAGCCTGCACGGCGCGCAGTTCGTCATTCGCAATCCGAACGCGAAGACCACCTGCGGCTGTGGCTCCTCCTTCACCGCCTGAGCCGGTGGCGGATATCCCCCGGCCCTTCGCGTTCGTAGAGCAGGAGGCGTACGGGACGCTGCTCCGGGGCAGCGGTTGGTTGCCGCTGGAAGACGATCCGTCATGCCGCGGGGCGCTCGACCGGGCCGACCTCCTGCGCGAAGACAAGGCCGGCCTGGCGGCACTGTGGCCGCGGGCGCGGGTACTGCTGCTGGATGACGAGGGCCTTGCGGTCACCGATGACGACGGGCAGATGCCGGTGCTGCACGGCGTCGATATCAGCGCTGGCCCGGGTGGCCCCGGACTGGCGATCTTCCTGGGTGTCGATTCAGACGGGACCGGCTGGTTCGCGCTGGATGCGCAGGTCACTTCGGTCACCCTTGCGGGCCGCCTCGACCTCCGCAGCGCCGCCGCACGTTGGCCGGCTTTCGAGGCCGCCGTGTTCGCCCAGGCGCGCGCGCTGCAGCACTGGCGCAGGCGGCACCGCCACTGCGGGGCCTGTGGTGGCGAGCTGGCCTTCGAGCGCGGCGGCTGGCTCGGGCGCTGCGGGGCATGCGCGCTGGAGCACTACCCGCGCACCGATCCCGCGGTCATTGTTGCGGTGACAGACGGCAAGCGGTTGTTGCTGGGGCGACAGGCCGGCTGGCCTGCGCGCCGGTACTCGGTACTGGCGGGTTTCGTCGAGCCGGGCGAAACACTTGAACAGACCGTGGCGCGCGAGGTGCTGGAAGAATCCGGCATCCGCATCCGCGCGTGCCGGTATCTCGCGTCCCAGCCGTGGCCGTTTCCCGGCGCGCTGATGCTGGGTTTCATCGCCCTTGCCGAGGCAGCCGAACCGCGCGTGCACGACGAGCTGGAGGAGGCGCGCTGGTTCACCGTGGAAGAGATCCGCGCGGCCGCGGCACGCGACGAGATCGACGACGGTGGTCCGCTGCTGTCGGCGCCCATCTCCATCGCCCGCTGGCTGATCGGGCAATGGCTGGCCGAGATGGAGGCCTCGGGGCCGCCGGCCAGGACCGACCGCCAGCTGGGACCGCTGTCAGGACCAAGCGGCTAGAATCGGACCGACCGCCTACCGGAGCCGCGCATGTCCGTCACCCTGATCGCCGTCGTTGCCGCACTGGTCTTGGGGCACGCCGCGCCATCGCTGGCGAGCGTCAGGCAATTCGGCTGGTACCGGGACCTGGTGGCGTGGCTCAACAGCCACTTCGACGAGGACAGCTTCTGGCGCGGCAACTGGGGCATTGCACTGGCGCTGGCGCCTCCGCTGCTGGCAGTGGGCCTGTTGCAGCGCGCGCTCGACGGGCAGGTCTTCGGGCTGGCCGGCCTGCTGTTCGCGATCATCGTGCTGTTCTACTCCTGGGGACCACGGGACCTGGACCGGGACGTCGATGCCGTACTCGATGCCCCCGATCCCGTCTCCCGCCGCGACGCGGCCGCGCGCCTGGCGGACGACGGCAGCGCATCCGTCGACGGGCCTCGCGTCATCGATGCGGTATTCCGCAATGGCCTGCGTCGCTGGTTCGGGGTGTTGTTCTGGTTCCTCGTGCTGGGTCCGTTCGGGGCGCTGGGGTATCGGCTGGTCGTAGTGTCCGCGCGACGGGATGGCGCGGAAGATCCCCCGGCCACGCCGGTGCCATCGGCGACCGCCCGCGGTGCACGGCGCCTGCTGGCCCTGCTGGAATGGCCGGTGGCGCAACTGATGACGCTCTCGCTCGCCCTGGTCGGCAACTTTGACAGCGTGCTCGGAGCGTGGCGTTCGGCCGGAGGCGCTGCCTTCCATCTCGACAGCCGCTTCCTGGAGGCCGCCGGGCGGGCCAGCGTGCGCAGCGAACTGGCCGACGAAAGCAGCGACTACGCGGCGGGCTCGCTGCGGGACGAAGACATGGGTGCCACGACGCTGCCGGCCGCGTCACTGGGTGAGCTTCCGGAACTGCGTGATGCAATGAGCCTGGTGTGGCGTTGCCTGCTGGTCTGGCTGGCGACGCTGGCGTTGTTCGTGATCGCGGGCTTCGTCAGCTGATCGCCTTGGCGACCGGCACTACGGCTGGTCGCCCCGGAGCTCGCGCACCATGGCCTCGAGCGCGGGTGCCGTGGCCGTGCCTCCATCCACCGCCGGTGCGGCGACCACCTCGACGTGGCCGCGGAAACGGCGCGGTACCCGCATGCGTGCCAGGCGCCCGTCCCGCCTGCTCCACATGCTGGCCCACATGCCACGCAGCGCCATCGGCACCACCGGGACCTGGCGCCGCTCCAGGATTTTCTCGACCCCGGACTTGAACGCGGCCATCTCGCCGTCGCTGGTCAGCCGGCCTTCCGGGAAAATTCCCACCACCTGCGCATCGGCCAGCTCCGCATCGATGCGGTCGAAGGCGCGCTGCATCAGCTCGGGGTTTTCCCTGGCCCCCGCGATCGGAATCGCCTTGGCGGTGCGGAAGATCCACCGCATCACCGGCACGTCGAAGATCCGGTAGTACATGACGAAGCGCACCGGCCGGGGAATGCTCGCCGCCAGGATCAGCGCATCCATGTAGCTGACGTGGTTGCATACCACCAGGGCCGGGCCGTCCTCGGGCACCTCGTCGATGCCCCAGGCACGCAGCCGGTACAGCGAGCGCACCAGCACCCAGCTGAGGAAGCGCATCAGGAACTCGGGCACGATCGTGAAGATCCAGATCGCCACCAGCGTGTTGGCCACGGCCAGCGCCAGGAACAGTTGCGGGATCTCCAGGCCGGGCATCGATACCCGCACCCCGCCCAGCTGGAAGGATTCCATCTGCAGGGTGACGCCCAGCAACGCGGCCAGCACGATGAAACCGGAGTTCTGGATGTTGAGCCCGGCGAACACGCGGGACATTTCCGACTTCGGCGTGCGGTTCTGGATCAGGGCAAACAGCGGCACCACGAAGAAGCCGGTGAACATCCCCACGCCGAGAAGGTCGATCACGGTGCGCCAGCTGCCGGGCTGCCGCAGGAAACCCGCCACGTCGAGGCCGCCCACGGTCGCGGCGGCGGGACGGCCCAGGTAGAGGTCGAGCAGGAACGCGCTCATGCCGAACGCGCCCAGCGGCACCAGCCCGATCTCGACCGTGCGGGCGGAGAGTTTTTCGCAGAGCATCGACCCCACGCCGGTACCGATCGAGAACAGCGCGAGGGCAAAGATGTACAGCGTCGCCGAGCCACCCAGGTTGACCTCCGCGTACGCAGGCAACTGCGAGGTCAGGATGGTGCCGACGAACCAGAACCACGACACCCCCAGCACGGCGTTGCGCACCGCGAGCTGTTTCTTGGCCAGCCTCAACGCCGCAAAGGATTCCGGGATCGGATTCCAGTTGATCTTCAGGTCCGGGGCGCCGGCCCCCGCGGGCGGGATGGCCCGGCTCACCAGGTGTCCCGCAACGGCCAGCGTGACCACCATGCCGCCGGCCACCCACGGGCCGCTGTCGCCGGTGGCGGCGAAGATCGAGCCGCCCAGGATCATGCCGCACAGGATCGCGATGGCAGTGCCCATCTCCACCAGGCCGTTGCCACCGGTCAGTTCGCGTGGCTGCAGCACCGATGGCAGGATCGAGTACTTCACCGGTCCGAACAGGGCCGACTGCACGCCCGTCAAGAACAGGGCGGCCAGCAGCACGACAAGGTTCTGGGTGACGAACCCGACCGCCGCCAGCGACATGATTCCGATCTCCATCCCCGTGGTGATCCGGATCAGGGTCGACTTCTCGGTCTTTTCGGCGATCTGCCCGGCCAGCGCCGAGAACAGGAAGTAGGGCAGGATGAACAACGCCGGCGCCAGGTTGGCGTACAGCGTCTTCTGCTCGCTGCTGACGCCCAGCCAGAACAGCATCCCGATGATCGCCTGCCGGTAGACGTTGTCATTGAACGCCCCCAGCGACTGGGTCAGGAAGAACGGCAGGAAGCGTCGCTGCCGCAGCAGTGCGTACTGGCTGTGCGGCATGTCCAGGTCAGCCGCCCGCTACCTGACCGCTCTTTCCCTGCCGCTCGCGCTCGATCGCCCGCCAGCCGATGTCGTGGCGATGGAACTCGCCATGCCAGGACACCCCGGCCACGGTTTCGTAGGCCTTGTGCTGGGCGTCGGCGACGGTATCGCCCAGCGCGCAGACGCAGAGCACGCGTCCACCCGAGGTCACCACCTGGCCGTCCGCCAGTGCGGTGCCGGCGTGGAACACCTTGCTGCCTTCGGGATCCGGTACGTCCCAGTGGCCGATGGGATCGCCGGTACGCGGCGTCCCCGGATAGTTCTCGGCGGCCATCACCACGCCCAGGCTGGGCCGCGGATCCCAGTCCGCGACGACACCCTGCAGGCGGCCCGCGATTCCGGCTTCGACGAGGTCCAGCAGGTCCGAGCGCAGGCGCATCATTACCGGCTGCGTTTCCGGGTCACCGAAACGCACGTTGAACTCGATCACCCTGGGGGCGCCGGAGGCGTCGATCATCAGGCCCGCGTAGAGGAAGCCGGTGAACGGGATGCCATCGGCAGCCATGCCACGCACGGTCGGTTCGACCACCTCGCGCATGATCCGGTCATGGATCTGCGGGGTGACCACCGGCGCGGGCGAGTACGCCCCCATGCCACCGGTATTGGGGCCGGTGTCGCCGTCGAAGGCGCGCTTGTGGTCCTGGCTGGTGGCCATCGGTAGCGCCGTGTGGCCATCCACCATCGAGATGAAGCTGGCCTCTTCGCCCTCGAGGAATTCCTCGATCACCACCCGCGCACCCGCGCTGCCGAACGCATTGCCGGCGAGCATGTCGGTCACCGCGGCCTCGGCCTCGGCCAGCGTGGTCGCAACGATGACGCCCTTGCCGGCAGCCAGGCCATCGGCCTTGATGACGATCGGCGCGCCCTTGTCCCGAACATGTGCGAGTGCGGCGTCCAACTCGGTGTGGACTGCGTAGTGCGCGGTCGGGATGCCGTGCCGGGCGAGGAAATCCTTGGCAAAGGCCTTGCTGCCTTCCAGCTGGGCGGCCGCGGCGGTGGGGCCGAAGATGCGGTGGCCGGCGGCGCGGAAGCGGTCCACGACCCCCGCCACCAGCGGGGCCTCGGGGCCGACGACGGTCACCGACACGCCTTCGCGCGCCACCAGCGCCAGCAGCCCGTCGATATCGGTCGCGGCGACCGGCACGTTGCGGCACTTGGGTTCCGAGGCGGTGCCTGCATTGCCGGGCGCCACCAGCACCCCTGTCACGCGTGGGGACTGAGCGAGCTTCCAGGCCAGCGCATGTTCGCGTCCGCCCGCGCCGATCACCAGAATCTTCATGCCACCGGTCCTTGCCTCGTTGCTCCGCACACGCGGAAGCCCGGGATTCTACGCAATCGGCGGCGTGCAGGCAGGGCGCGCCCGGCGCGCTGATACGATCGTGCGTCGACGGAAAACCGGGACGCCGATGGACAACCTGCTGGAGACGATAGAAGCCTTGCTGGTGCCGATGGTCGGGCTGGTCAATGCCGTGTTGTGGGACTACGTCCTGGTCTACGGGCTGCTCGCGGTCGGGCTGTACTTCACCCTCAGGCTGCGGCTGCTGCAGGTCCGCTTGTTCCCGCACATGTGGCGGGTCGTGGGAATGGGCCGCAACTCGGATGCCGCGGGCATCTCTCCGTTCCAGGCGCTATGCACCAGCCTCGCCTCGCGCGTCGGGACCGGGAACCTTGCCGGGGTCGCCATCGCGCTGGGTGTCGGCGGGCCGGGCGCGCTGTTCTGGATGTGGTGCACCGCGCTGGTGGGCATGGCGACCGCCTACGCTGAAAGCTCCCTGGCCCAGCTCTACAAGGTGCGCGACGAGCAGGGGCAATACCGCGGCGGCCCGGCGTATTACATGGCACGGGGCCTGAAGAAGCGTTGGATGGGCGTGGCTTTTTCGCTATGCCTGCTGCTGACCTACGGGCTGGTCTTCAGCAGCGTGCATGCCAATGCGATGGCGCAGGCACTCGGGGCGGCGTTCGGCTTCACCCGGGGACAGATCGCCACCGGACTGGTGCTGCTGACGGCGCTCATCATCTTCGGCGGACTGCGTTCAGTCGCACGATTCGCCGAGAAGGTAGTGCCGGTGATGGCGGTGGCCTACCTCGCACTCGCCGGGTGGGTGGTGGCCACGAACCTCGGTGAAATCCCCGCCGTGCTGGGTCTCGTGCTGCGCAGTGCCTTTGGGCTGGAGCCGGCAGTTGGCGGCGTGGTGGGTGGTATCGCGGCGGCCATGCTCAACGGCGTCAAGCGCGGGCTCTACTCCAACGAAGCCGGCATGGGCAGTGCGCCCAACGTGGCCGCCGCCGCGACGCCGGTCCCGCACCACCCGGCCAGCCAGGGGCTGGTGCAGTCGCTCGGCGTCTTCATCGATACGCTGCTGATCTGCAGCGCCACCGGTTTCGTCATCCTGCTGTCGGGCGTGCTCGGCGGGGACGGCGACGGCGTGCAGGTCACCCAGCAGGCGATGACGGTGTACTTCGGCGGGGCGGGCACCTATTTCGTTGCCATCGCGATGTTCTTCTTCGCGTTCACCACGATCATCGGCAACTATTCGTACGCCGAGAACAACCTGCTGTACCTCGGCGGCGGCAAGGCCGGCCTGCTGGTGCTGCGGCTGGCCGCGCTGGCGGTCATCGTCTGGGGCGTCTACTCGAAGGTGCAACTGGTCTGGGATGCCGCGGACGCCGCGATGGCGCTGATGGCCTCGATCAACCTTGTGGCGCTGCTGATGCTCTCGGGCGTGGTGGTGGCGCTGACCCGTGACTACGACGTGCAACTGGCGAAGGGCAGGCTGCCGGAGTTCGACGCCCGGTTGCATCCCTCGTTCGGGGATGGCGTCGATCCCGGCATCTGGCGCGTGCGGGATGGCGCCAGGCCGGACTTGGCGGCCGGCCCCGCAAGCGAGGCCGACGGGCCGCGCTAACCGCGCCTGGCCTGTTGCCGCTCCCGCAATGCACGCGTGACCACGATCGCCAGGGTCAGGATCGTCAGCGGGACCACGAAGTTCATCATCACCGCGCTGAAGGCCTGCAGGGCGCCATGGCCGGCCGAATCCAGCAGCAGGTAGGCGGTATAGGCGATGAAATAGCCCGCGAATACCGCGCCTTCCCAGCGCTGGATGCAGTGGCCAGTGAAGAAGATCGGCAGGCAGGCAACGGCGGCGGCCAGCATCACTGGCAGGTCGAAATGGATCGCGGAATTGCCGACCGGAATGCCGGCCGGTGAGAACACCGCGGTCAATCCGAGCACCGCCAGCAGGTTGAGGATGTTGCTGCCGACCACGTTGCCGACCGCCATGTCGCGCTCGCCGCGGATGGTGGCGATGACCGATGTCGCCAGTTCCGGCATCGAGGTCCCGATCGCGACCACGGTCAGGCCGATCACCAGCTCGCTCAGCCCCAGCGCGGCCGCGATGTCCACCGCGCCGTCCACCAGCCAACCGGCTCCGAGGACCAGCAGGCCCAGCCCACCCAGCAGCAGCGCCACGTTCAGGACCCACCCCGCGGCGTGGGGCTTTTCGCCCACCGGTTCAAGCTCGTCGGGTCTCGCCTCGCGCCGTCCGATGACGACCTGCAGCACCAGGTAGGCAGCGGCCCCGGCCGCCATCACCGCCCCTTCGATCCGGCCGATGCTGCCATCCATCGCCAGCACCAGTACCAGCACCGAGCAGGCGATCATCACTGGCACGTCGATCCTTACCAGCTGGCGCGAGACCACCAGCGGTGCGACCAGCGCGCTGATGCCCAGGATCAGCAGGACGTTGGTGATGTTGCTGCCCACCACGTTGCCCAGCGCGATGTCGGCCGACCCCCGCTGCACCGCGTCGATACCGACCGCGAGCTCGGGTGCGCTGGTGCCGAAGCCGACCACGGTCAGCCCGACCACCAGCGGCGACAGGCCCGTGGCCAGCGCAAGCCGGCTGGCCCCGCGTACGAGCCCTTCGGCACCGGCCACGAGCGCGGCCAGGCCGGCGAGCAGGAGCAGTACCGACATCATCATGTCAGTGCCTGAAGTGGCGCACGCCGGTGAATACCATCGCCAGGCCGTGTTCGTCGGCAGCCGCGATGACTTCGTTGTCGCGCATCGAACCACCGGGCTGGATGACCGCCTTGATGCCTGCCGCCGCGGCCGCGTCGATGCCGTCGCGGAACGGGAAGAAGGCGTCGCTGGCCATCACCGCACCGGCTACGGCCAGGCCCGCTTCCTCCGCTTTCAGGCCGGCGATCTTCGCGCTCACCACGCGGCTCATCTGGCCGGCACCGATGCCGATGCTGCGGTTGTCGCGCGCGTACACGATGGCGTTGGACTTGACGTACTTCGCCACCCGCCAGGCGAACAGCAGGTCGCCCAGTTGCGCATCGCTGGGTGCGGCCTTGGTTACCACCTTCAACTCGTCCCGGCCGACCTCGCGGATGTCGCTGGTCTGCATCAACAGTCCCGATCCCACCCGCTTGACGTCGAAATTGTTGCGGCCCTCGCCGTGCGGGATGCGCAGCACCCGGACATTGGCCTTCTTGCGCGCCACCTCCAACGCCGCCGGCTCGTAGTCGGGCGCGATCAGCACCTCGACGAACTGGCGGTCGAGGATGGTCTTCGCGGTGGCGGCATCGAGCGCGCCGTTGAACGCGATGATGCCGCCGAAGGCGGAGGTCGGGTCGGTGGCGTAGGCCGCCTCGTAGGCATCGCCGCAGCCGGCCGCCGTCGCCACGCCGCATGGATTGGCGTGCTTGACGATCACGCACGCGGGCGACTCGAACTGGCGGACGCACTCCCAGGCGGCATCCGCGTCGGCCAGGTTGTTGAAGCTCAGCTCCTTGCCCTGCAGCTGGGTGAAGGTGGCCAGGGTGCCCGGGACCGGATACAGGTCCCGGTAGAAGGCGCCGGCCTGGTGCGGGTTCTCGCCATAGCGCAGGTCCATGACCTTCACGAAGTTGCTGTTGCTCTGCGCCGGGAACAGCCCGCGCGAGCCGTCCGCGGAGATGGCCGACAGGTGGTTGCTGATGCAGGCGTCGTAGGAGGCGACCCGATTGAACGCGGCCACGGCCAGCGAGAACCGGGTGGCGGCCGAGAGCGCGCCATTGCCGGTCTCCAGCTCCGCAATCAACGCCTCGTACTGCGACGGCTCGGTGGCTACCGCGACCCGGGCGAAGTTCTTCGCCGCCGAGCGCAGCATCGCCGGCCCGCCGATGTCGATGTTCTCGATGACCTGCTCCATCGTGCTGTCGGGATCGGCGGAGACCGATTCGAACGGATACAGGTTCAGCACCAGCAGGTCGATCGGCTCGATGCCGTGCTCGGCCATGACCGCGTCGTCGGTGCCTGCACGGCCGAGCAGGCCGCCGTGCACCATCGGGTGCAGGGTTTTCACCCGCCCGTCCATCATTTCCGGGAATCGGGTGACGTCGCTGACGTCGCGCACCTCCAGCCCGGCTTCACGCAGGGCCTTGGCGGTGCCGCCGGTGGACAGCAGCTCGACGCCGCGCGCAGCCAGTGCATGTGCCAGTTCCAACAGTCCGGCCTTGTCTGAGACGGACAACAGGGCGCGGCGGATCTTCACCGGGTTGGCGGGCAGGGCGCCGGTCTGGTTCGCGGGGGTCATGGGCAGGCTTTCGTGGTGGAAAGCCGCCGATTATAGGCGCCGCCGCGTGGTGGCCGCGGCTCAGGCCAGGCCGTACTCGCGCAGCTTCTTGCGCAGGGTGGCGCGATGGATGCCGAGCATTGAAGCGGCCCGGCTCTGGTTGCCGTCGCAATGCTCGAGGACCTCGGCGAACAGCGGGATCTCCAGCTCGCGCAGCGCGATCTCGTACAGGTCGCCGTTGTCGCATCCGTTGAGGTCGCCGAGGTAGCGACGGATCGAAGTCGCGACATGGTCGCGAAGCGGGACGCGGGGCCCCGCACGGCTGGTGTCGTTGCGGTCTGCTGCTGCGTTCAAAGGTGTCTCCCCCCGGGACATGGTGTCGTCCGCCGTGCGATGTGGCACCGCAGGGCGGGCGTGACGACGGGGGGGAGGAGTCTAGCGCGCCGGGGCCGCCGGCGACACCGCAAAGGTGCCGATTCAGCGGAAGTCGAACGTGAACGCGACAGTCGGGTCCGCGGGTTCGACCACTTCCAGCCGGACGCTGGCGCTCTGCCCCGGAGCCAGCGTCCCGTCCCCCGGCACCTGCTCCTGATAGTCATCGGGAGTGAACGTGCGCTGGGCCACCGGCCGGCCATTGACGTCGGACAGCATCAACAGCAGGTGGGGCCAGTGTTGCGGCCAGCGGGCGTCATTGCGGAAGCTCGCCTCCACCTCCAGCACGCCGGGCCGGGTGGGCGAGGGGGTCACGCTACGTGACAGCATCGTGTAGGCCCCCGGCTCGCGCCATGCCGGCAGTGTGCAGCCGGCGATACCGCAGGCGACTGCCACCCAGGGGCGCCAGCGCTCGCTTGCCGCCAGCTCGTTGCGCTGGGCAAAGAGCATCTGCACGCACAGCAGCAACAGCAGCGCGGTGACGATGGTCCCTTCGATGATTTGCATGCGCCGGGACCGCTGGACGGAGGGACGGCCCGTGCGCCGGGCGAAACTGGGGGCGCGCCGGCCCGAGCCGCCAACGGTGGTCGGCCTGGTGTTGCGCACGGCGCCTTGCACGCGGTCGCTGCCGGTTGCGGCTCCGGACCCTTCGGTGGCCGGCTCTGGTGGCTTGGTGCCCGGTTCGGCGATCTGCGTGGCGTGTGAGGTCGCGGCAAGTGAGGCATCGCCCGCCCCTGAAGCCGCGGCCATGGGTTCAAGCACTGCGCGGCAACGCGGGCAGTGCTGCGGCGACCCGTCTCGGGAGACGATCAGGGCGACCAGGAAACCGCATTCGGGGCACGGGACGAACATCGCTGCAGTCTAGCCGAGCACCCGGATCAGCCGCGCCGGGTCCCGCTGATGCGGATCCAGTCTTCCAACTGCGTCACGGACAGGTCTTCGAAAGCGCCCGCGTAACGCTCCAGTACCTCGTCCTGCTGTCCGGCCAGGATGCCCGACAGCGCAATCCGGCCACCCGGTGCAACCCGCGCAGCGAGGGTGTCGGCCAGCGCCACCAGCGCGGAGGCGAGGATGTTGGCGACCACCACCGGATAGGTGCGCACCGGCTCGTCTTCTGGCAGGTACACGCCGAGGCGATGGTCCACCTCGTTGCGCTGGGCGTTGTCCGCGGTGGCCGCCAGGGCCTGCGGGTCGTTGTCGACGCCGGTGGCGCCAGCGGCCCCCAGCTTGAGGGCGGCGAGCGCGAGGATGCCCGAGCCGCAACCGAAGTCCAGCACCTGCGCGCCATCGAGTTCACCGCTGTCGGCGAGGCCGTCGAGCCACGCCAGGCAGAGCGCGGTGGTGGGATGGGTGCCGGAGCCGAACGCCAGTCCCGGGTCCAGGCGCACCACGGCAGCGTCGTCATTGTCGGCGCCTTCGGGCAGTGCGTGGTTCCAGGGCACGATCCAGGTGCGCCGCCCGAATTGGAGCGGCTCGTACTGGTCCATCCAGGCCCGCTCCCAGTCCTGGTCGGCGACTTCGCGGAACCGGGCGCGGGACCAGTCGACACCTTCATCGGCGGCGGCAAGCGCATGCAACAGCAGTTCGGGCGGGGTGCCACCTTCGAACAAGGCCGTCAGGGCCATCTCGCCCCACAGCGGTGTCTGGCCCACGCCCGGCTCGAAGATCGCCTGCTCGTCGGGGGCGTCGGCGTGCGCGTCGGCCAACGTCATCGCCAGGGCGCCGACGTTCTCCAGCGCACGCTCCAGGCGGGGCTGCTCGGCTTCGCTGCAGGGCAGGGTGAGTTCGAGGAAGGGCATGCGTGGGCTCGTGCTTGCGACCCGGGGGGCGGCTTGGGAATTGTAGGAGCGGCTTCAGCCGCGATCGGATACGCGGTGCCGGTGGTGGATCAGATCGCGGCTGAAGCCGCTCCTACAAGGAGAGGGAGGCCCGGGGCGCGTGGTGCGAAGACGCCTCAGACGATCGAGAGCGACTTCTCCTTCTGCTCCTTGAGCCGCTTCTCGAGGTAGTGGATATTCTGCCCGCCCTGCTGGAATCCGACGTCGGCCAGGATGCGCTGCTGCAGCGGGATGTTGGTCTTGATGCCGTCCACCACCATCTCGCTCAGGGCCACGCGCATCCGGCAGATGGCGGTTTCGCGGTCCGGCCCGTGCACGATCAGCTTGCCGATCATCGAATCGTAGTTCGGCGGCACGCGGTAGCCCTCGTAGATGTGGCTGTCGACGCGTACGCCCGGTCCGCCCGGCGCATGGAAGTGCTGCACCAGCCCCGGACTCGGCATGAAAGTCTCCGGATCCTCGGCGTTGATGCGGCACTCGATCGCATGGCCGTCGAGCACGATGTCTTCCTGCTTCAGCGACAGCTTGTGGCCGGCGGCGATGTTGAGCTGCTCGCGTACCAGGTCGATGCCGGTCACCATCTCGGTCACCGGGTGCTCCACCTGGATGCGGGTATTCATCTCGATGAAGTAGAAGCGCCCGTCCTCGTAGAGGAACTCGAAGGTACCCGCGCCCCGGTAGCCGATGCGCACGCAGGCCTCGGTGCAGACGCGGCCGATCTCGGCCCGCTGCTCGGCGGTGATGCCCGGTGCCGGTGCCTCTTCCACCACCTTCTGGTGGCGACGCTGCATCGAGCAGTCGCGCTCGCCCAGGTGGATGGCGTTGCCCTGGCCGTCGGCGAGCACCTGGATCTCCACGTGGCGCGGGTTCTCCAGGAACTTCTCCATGTAGACCATGTCGTTTCCGAAAGCGGCCTTGGCCTCGGACTTGGTGGTCTGGATGGCGGTGGACAATGCGGCCTCGGTATGGACCACGCGCATGCCGCGTCCACCACCGCCACCGGCCGCCTTGACGATGACCGGATAACCGATCTCGCGGGCGATGCCGATGTTGGTCTCGACGTCATCGCCCAAGGGGCCGCCGCTGCCGGGCACGCAGGGGACGCCGGCCTCCTTCATCGCCCGGATCGCTTCGACCTTGTCCCCCATCAGGCGGATGGTCTCGGCGCGCGGGCCGATGAAGATGAAGCCGGACTCTTCCACGCGCTCGGCGAAGTCGGCGTTCTCCGACAGGAAGCCGTAGCCGGGGTGGATCGCCTGGGCGTCGGTGACCTCGGCCGCGGCGATCAGCGACGCCATGTTGAGGTAGCTCTCGCCCGATGGCGCCGGCCCGATGCAGACCGACTCGTCGGCCATGGCCACGTGCTTGAGGTTGCGGTCGACGGTGGAGTGCACCGCGACCGTACGGATGCCCAGGGCGTGGCATGCGCGCAGGATGCGCAGCGCGATCTCGCCCCGGTTGGCAATGACGACTTTATCCAGCATGGGTCACCCGATGACGAACAGCGGCTGGTCGAACTCGACCGGCTGCCCGTTCTCGGCAGCGACCTTGAGCACGGTGCCGGAGACGTCGGCCTCGATCGGGTTGAACATCTTCATGGCCTCGATGATGCCCAGCGTGTCGCCCGCCTTGACCGCCTGGCCCACGCTGACGAAGGCGGGCTTGTCCGGCGCCGGCGAGGTGTAGAAGGTGCCGACCATCGGGGCCCGGATCACGTGGCCATCGGGCAGCGACTGCCCGGCATCGGCATCCTGCGAGCGCCCCCCGGTGGCGGCGTCGACCGGCGACTGCATCGGCATCTGCGCCGCAGGCGCGGGCGCCGCGGGCGCGGGCGCCGCGGGCGCGTACTGCGGTGCGACCGAGCCCTGGGGGGTGCGGGCCAGCCGCACCGACTCCTCGCCCTCCTTGATCTCGATCTCGGCGAGGTTGGACTCCTCGAGCAGGTCGATCAGCTTCTTGATTTTGCGCAGGTCCATGGTGGGCCTCTTCTTCGTTGTCGTTCGGAGCCGCCGGGCGGCCGGGGAATGTCAGTCGGGTCGGGTCGCGAGCCGCGCCAGCGCGGTGTCGAGGGCATAGCGATAGCTGTCGGCGCCGAAACCGCAAACCACGCCGAGCGCGAGGTCGCTGAAGTAGCTGTGCCGGCGGAACGGCTCGCGGGCGTGCGGGTTCGACAGGTGGACTTCGTAGAACGGGACGGCGACCCCCGCCAGCGCATCGCGCAGCGCCACGCTGGTATGGGTGAAGGCAGCCGGGTTGACCACCATGACGGCGGTGCCGTCGTTGCGGGCGGCCTGCACGCGCTCGACCAGCTCGTGCTCGGCGTTCGACTGCAGGCTTTCGAAAGTGTGTCCGGCAGCCTCTGTCCGCGCGCGCAGGTCGGCGTCGATCTCGGCCAGGGTCACGCGGCCGTACACTTCCGGCTCGCGTTCGCCGAGCAGGTTGAGGTTGGGGCCGTGCAGGACCAGCAGTTTCGCCATGGGTGCCGGGAAGGGTCGAAGGCCGGCAGTGTGGCCGAGCGATAAGCGCCTGTCCAGACGTTCCCTGCCATTTCGCCGAAGTTCCTGCGATTTAAGCGATCGTTTGAATCCGCTATCCGCCCACCCAGCCTTCTATCTCGCCATGCTGGAACGGCCCGATCTTCTGTTTCACCAGGCGGCCGTCGGCGTCGATCAGCGCTGTGTAAGGCAATACGCCCTTGGGATTGCCCAACTGGACCCCGCTGTCACGCGGGCCCGGCTGGTCAAGCAGGATCGGGTACCGCACCGGGGTGTGCTCCAGGAACGCGGCAACCTCCCCGGGCGTATCGAGGGCGATGCCGATCACCTGCACCCCGCCGTCGCCCTGGGTGGCGGCGAACCGGTCCAGCTCGGGCATCTCCTCGATGCATGGGCCGCACCAGCTGGCCCAGAAGTTGATCAGGATCGGCCGCCCTGCGTAGGCGGCGGGCAGCTCCACTGCTTGGCCTTCGAGGTCCGGCAACCGCAGCGTCGGCATCGGGTCACCGCGCCCCGCGACTTGCAGTCCCTCCGGTGCAGGCGGCGCGGTGGCGGACATCGCACCCTGCAAGGCGCGCTGTCCGACCTCGCTGCGCAGCAATGGCCCCGGGCCGTTCATCAGCAGGCCCGCCGCCGCGCCGAGCAGCCCCGCGCCGAGCGCGACCAGCAGGATCTTCGTGGTCGACTTCATTCGTTCACTCCGGCCCTGCGCGCCCGTGCGGCGAAGCCGGCGGCGTCCTCGAACCCGAACAGCCGCAGGTCACGCCGCTCGGCCCCGCCCACGTAGTAGAGGGTAGCCGGGGGGCCGATGATGCCCAGCGCCTTCATCAGCTCCTGGTCGACGGCGTCGTTCGCGGTGACGTCCGCCTTGAGCAGGACGAAGTTTTCCAGTGCTTCGTGGACCTCGGGCTGCGGGAAGGTGTATCGCTCCATTTCCTTGCACGACACGCACCAGTCGGCATAGAAGTCCAGCATCAGTGGCTGGCCGGCCCGTTGAGCCGCAGCCACCTCGCGCTCGAGGTCGGCCAGCGACTTGATGGGCCGGAAAGGCAGCTCCCGCGGCGCCGTTGCCGTGCCCGTGCGCAGTCCGTCCAGCGGCCGCAGCGGATCGGTGCTTCCGGCCAGCGCACCGACCACCTGGGTGGCACCGGTGATCGCCAGCATGGCGGCCAGCGCCAGTCCCGCCACCCGTAGTCCGTACCTGCCCTTGCGGTCGACCGCGGCCAGGCCGAGCGATGCCGCTGCGGCTATCAGCAGCGCGCCCCAGAGTCCCAGGGTCACCGGTCCCGGCAGCATCCGCGACAGCATCCAGATCGCCAGCCCCAGGAACACGAATCCGAACGCGCGCTGCACCCCGATCATCCACGGGCCGCTGGTCGGCAGCCCCTTGCCGGCGGCCACACCGAAAGCGAGCAGCGGCAGGCCCATGCCCATCGCCAGCAGGAACAGGGCTGCCCCGCCGAAGACCGGGTCCTGCGTCTGCCCGATGTAGAGCACGGCCGCGGCCAGCGGTGGGGCCACGCAGGGCCCGACGATCAGGGCCGACAGCGCACCCATGATCGCAACGCCCGCGAGCGAACCTCCAGGCTGGCGGTCGCTCAGCTCCCCGAGCCGGTTGCGCAGCGAAGCCGGCAACTGCAGCTCATAGAGTCCGAAGCTGGAGAGTGCCAGGGCCACGAACAGCGCGGCGAACAAGCCCAGTATCCAGGGGTTCTGGAAGGCGATCTGGAGGTTGGCGCCCACCAGCCCTGCCACGACGCCCGCCACGGTGAACACCAGTGCATTGGCCAGTACGTAGACGAACGACAGGCCCAGGGCGCGTCCCGCCGCCAGGCCGCCGGGGCGGCCTGCCGAAGCGCCTGCAATGAGTCCCGACAGGATCGGGATCATCGGCAGCACGCAGGGGGTGAAGGCCAGCAGCAGCCCGAAGCCCAGGAAGCTCAGTAGAGCGACCCAGCGCCCCGAGCCGGAAAGCGCAGCGGCGAGCCGGCTGTCCTCCGCTTCGCCGATGGCGGGGGCGGCTGCAGCGGGTGCGCGGGTGGGGGTGGTCCCGGTGTCGTCGGCGCCGGGGCCGGTGCCCATGTCCGTGGCGCCGTCCCGGTTGACCTGCTCCAGGCCGTCGCTGCCCGGCAATGGCGCGGCATTGTCGTCGCTGGCAGGAGCCGGTCGGTCCTCTTCGGACGGCTCGGACGCCCCCTCGCCGGTTGCAGCGGTTGCCTGTGCGGGCGGCTTCGCCACTTTCTGGTTTGCAACCCCTGCAGGCAGTTCAAGCTGCACCGTCCGCGTCATCGGCGGATAGCAGATGCCGTCGGTCTGGCAGCCCTGGAAGCGCGCAGTGAGGGTGGCCTTCACCGCCCGCCCATGGGCGCGCTCGAGCGGGACCGGGACGTCGACCTGGTCGAAGTAGACCACCACCTCGCCGAAGTAGCCGTCGCGGTGGCCGGTTCCCGGGGGCCAGAGCGGCTTGCCAGCCGACACGCCATCCGCCTCCAGGCTGAGCCGGGTCTGGTCGCGATAGAGGTAGTACCCGGGCGCGGGGCTGAAGCGCAGCAACAGGGTGTTGGCATCCCCGACAATGGCTTCGAAGCCGAACGCGCGTTCCGGCGGGAGCGGGAGCGCATCGACGGCCCCGCCGCCCACCTTGCCGAGAAGCGGGTTGCCGCTGTTCCCGCCCGGCATGTTTCCGGCCAGCAGCGGATTGCCCGCCCCTCGGGGGGGCGTCGGGACGCTGGTGGCGCCTGCGGCGACGGGGGCTGGCAGGGACACCTGCAGCCGACGGGTCTGCGGCGGATAGCAGATCCCGGCGTCGGCGCAGCCCTGGTACTTCACCGTCAGCGTGGTGGTGGGGGCCGTAGGTTCACCCGGTAGCACCGCTTCCAGTGCGGTCCGGTAGGTCTCCACCTTGCCGAAGAACTCGTCTTCATAGGCTTTGCCCGGCGGCAGCCGCAGCTTGCCGGCCCGGAAGCCCGCATCAGGCTCCACCGAGATACGGTGCCGGTACAGGTAATAGCCATCCGCGATGCGCCAGCGAACGGAGATGGCGGCGCGTTCGTCTCCAGCGGCGGTGGATGCATCCGCGCGCAAGGCGAAAGCCTCGTCCACCGGCAGCAGGTCATCGGGATCGATGGCGGCCGCTGCGGAACCGGAAGCCAGCATGAAGGCGGCGCATGTACCCAGCAGCAGCGCCCGTATCCGGCGGCTGCGGTTCGTCACGATGTCAGTCATCAATTCGTGTCTGTTCGGCCACCCATGCAAGGTAGGGGGCGAGGCCACCGTTGGCTTCGACCGCCAGCAGCTCGGGGAGTTCGTACGGGTGCAGGGCGACCACCCGCGAGGTCAGCGCCTCCAGCCGGGCGTCGGTCGTCTTGATCAGGAGCTGGATCTCGCGGTCATGCGTCAGCTGGCCCTCCCAGCGATAGGTGGAGCGGATGCCTGGCAGTTCGCTGACGCAGGCGGCCAGGCGCTCTTCGACCAGTGCATCGGCGATTGCGCGGGCGCTGGCCTCGTCGGGGCAGGTGCACAGGCATAACAGGACGGACACGGCGAGGGCTCGTCGGGGTGGCTCCATAGCTTAGCCCAGCGGCGACCGCCGTTCCTGATCAGGTGCCTGCGATCAGGTGCGGCCGGTGCCCCGGGGGCGGCCGACCCGGCTGCCCGCCAGTTCCTCGGCGATCTCCACCAGGGGGACGCGGGCCCTCGGCGAGCTGTCCCGGAACGCGCTGATCAGTCGCAACTCAAGCGGATCGTCGACCAGCAATGCCTCGGCGGCGGCGATCGAATCCATCTCCACCTCCTGCGAGAGGTTCATCTTCCCGCGGCCGGTGGCGAGCCATTCGAACTGCACCCCGGTTGCCATTGCTATCTCCCGCAGGTGCGCTGCACTGGGCGACTTGCCCGGGGAAGCCTCCCAGTGGCTGACCGCGCTGCGCTGGACCCCGACTGCCGCGGCCAGGCTGGCCTGGGAGAAGCCGCCGTGGCGTCGTGCAAGGCGAATGCGAAGTTCAAGGCTCATGCAAGCTCCCGTCTGGAGGCGATGGTCGAGGCAGAATCGCGGTATGGGCGGGCTCGATTGAGGCTCTGCTACCATTTGTCACCCTGCTACTTACAATCACATCAAGCAGTTGTCTATTGGTAGCTAAATCCTCGATGAACACCATAGTGCCGGCATCCCGGGGTGTCCATCACAGATGTGTGCTACCGGAAGGGCGCAGCGACGGGCGGTCCATACTCTAGCCACTGGCGATCGGAGAGGCCAAGATCGGCTCCAGTCGACAAGGACGTCGATTTAGACATGGGGGTCTCAGGTCAGGGGAGAGGCGCAGGAGCGCGCCGCGCTCGGAAGCCAATCCCGAAACCGGAAGAACGCGTCTCGCAGGAGGCGCGTTCTTTTTTGTCGCGCCGTCGACGCCCCGGCCACTTTTTCGTGCCGTCCCCCTTGAAACCCGCCATGCCCGCCCCATCTCCGTCGCAGTCCCGGATTCCGGGCGCTGTCGCGCCGGCGGTTGGCACTCCGCCGGGGCGACTGCCAGATTTCAGCGTTTTTCCCCATCCATTCAACCACTTATGAGGTTGTAGACATGAATATCAAGCCGCTGTTCGACCGCGTGGTCATCAAGCGCATGGAAGAAGAAAAGATGTCCGCGGGCGGCATCGTGATCCCCGACTCGGCCACCGAGAAGCCGATCAAGGGCGAGGTGGTCGCGGTCGGCGAGGGCAAGGCCCTGGACAACGGCAGCACCCGTGCGCCGCAGGTCAAGGTCGGCGACAAGGTGCTGTTCGGCAAGTACAGCGGTACCGAGGTGAAGCTCGACGGCAACGAACTGCTGGTCGTGAAGGAAGACGACATCTTCGCGATCCTCGGCTGATCGCGGACCTTCCGTTCAACTGTCCCCCTTTTTCGCATTCTTTTTGAGGTAATCCGCTAATGGCTGCCAAGGAAATTCGTTTCGGCGAAGACGCGCGCTCCAAGATGCTGCGCGGCGTCAACACCCTCGCCAATGCCGTCAAGGCCACCCTCGGCCCGAAGGGCCGCAACGTCGTGCTCGACAAGAGCTTCGGCGCCCCAACGATCACCAAGGACGGCGTGTCCGTCGCCAAGGAGATCGAGCTGGCCGACAAGTTCGAGAACATGGGCGCGCAGATGGTCAAGGAAGTCGCTTCCAAGACCTCCGACATCGCTGGTGACGGCACCACCACCGCCACCGTGCTGGCCCAGGCGCTGATCCGCGAGGGCATGAAGGCGGTCGCCGCCGGCATGAACCCGATGGACCTCAAGCGCGGCATCGACAAGGCCGTGATCGGCGCCGTCGAGGAGCTCAAGAAGATCTCCAAGCCGTCGTCCACCAGCAAGGAAATCGCCCAGGTCGGTGCGATCTCCGCCAACTCCGACACCAACATCGGTGACCTCATCGCCCAGGCGATGGACAAGGTTGGCAAGGAAGGCGTCATCACCGTCGAGGAAGGCTCGGGCCTGGACAACGAGCTGGACGTGGTCGAGGGCATGCAGTTCGACCGCGGCTACCTGTCGCCGTACTTCATCAACAACCAGCAGTCGATGCAGGCCGAGCTGGACGATCCGTTCATCCTGCTCTACGACAAGAAGATCTCCAACGTGCGTGACCTGCTGCCCGTCCTCGAGGGCGTGGCCAAGGCCGGCAAGCCGCTGCTGATCGTCGCCGAGGATGTCGAGGGCGAGGCCCTGGCCACCCTGGTCGTCAACACCATCCGCGGCATCGTCAAGGTCTGCGCCGTCAAGGCCCCGGGCTTCGGCGACCGTCGCAAGGCCATGCTCGAAGACATGGCCGTGCTGACCGGCGGCACCGTGATCTCCGAGGAGATCGGTCTGCAGCTGGAGAAGGCGACCATCAATGATCTCGGCCGCGCGAAGAAGGTGCAGATCTCCAAGGAGAACACCACCATCATCGACGGCGCCGGCGAGACCGGTGGCATCGAGAGCCGCATCAAGCAGATCAAGGCGCAGATCGAGGAGACCTCCTCCGACTACGACCGCGAGAAGCTGCAGGAGCGCGTGGCCAAGCTGGCCGGCGGTGTCGCGGTGATCAAGGTCGGTGCATCGACCGAGATCGAGATGAAGGAGAAGAAGGCCCGCGTCGAGGACGCACTGCACGCGACCCGCGCCGCCGTCGAGGAAGGCGTGGTTCCGGGTGGTGGCGTGGCGCTGGTGCGCGCGCTGGCCGCGATCACCGACCTCAAGGGCATCAACGAAGACCAGAACCACGGCATCCAGATCGCCCTGCGCGCGATGGAAGCCCCGCTGCGCGAAATCGTCACCAACGCCGGTGAAGAGCCGTCCGTGATCCTCAACAAGGTCAAGGAAGGCACGGGCAGCTACGGCTACAACGCCGCCAACGGTGAGTATGGCGACATGCTCGAGTTCGGCATCCTGGACCCGACCAAGGTCACCCGCACCGCGCTGCAGAATGCCGCGTCGATCGCCGGTCTGATGATCACGACCGAAGCGATGGTCGGCGAGCTGCCGAAGAAGGACGAGCCGGCGATGCCGGCCGGCGGTGGCATGGGCGACATGGGCGGCATGGGCTTCTGATCGAGGCTGCACCCTGCTAGAGGAGGCCCCGCTTTGGCGGGGCCTTTTTTTTGGCCATACCGCTTCAATTCCAGTACCGCCCGGTTCTTTTTTGCACTGCAGCGTGCATCCGCACTAACAACTCCTTCACGATCAGGGCGCATCCCGACGTGGGGGAGGGAGCAGGCCCGCTTCCGGTTTCGACCGGAGCGGGCTTTTTACTTTCCGGCCTTCCGTGCCTGCATGCCATCATCGGGTCGATGACCCCGACCACCCGAGAAGCCCTCGCCCCGCCAGTGGACCGCGCGCTGGAGCGATTGGCGCAAGCACTGGGCGATGCCCACCCTAGGCCCCTCGCCCCGCGGCTGCGCGCCATCGCCGTGGCTTCGGATTTCGCGGTCGACACGCTGGTCAGGCAACCGGCGCTGCTGCAGCGATTGCTGGCCGATGACGGTGCGACGGCGCTTGAGGTTCCCTCGCTGCAGCCCGAAGGCCGCCAGGACTGGCAGGCCTTGCTGCGCCGCTTCCGCGCTGCCGAATCAACCCGGATCGTCTGGCGGGATGTGCTGGACCTGGATCAGCTCGAAGACACGCTCGCCGCCACCACTGCGCTGGCCGAGCACTGCCTGCAGGCCGCGCTCGCTGCACTGGAAAAAGAATTTGCCGGCAGGCACGGCCATGTCCGCGACCCGGCTGGAAAACCCCAACGCATCGTGGTGTTCGCCCTCGGCAAGCTCGGCGGCGGCGAACTGAACTTCAGCTCGGACATCGACCTGGTCTACGGCTACGAGCATGGCGGCGAATCCGATGGACCAAGGCCCCTGGATGCCGAGAACTACTATTCGCGCCTCGGGCAGCAACTGGCCAAGCTGCTGGACGAGATCACCGCCGAGGGGTTTTGCCACCGTGTCGACCTGCGCCTGCGGCCCTATGGCAACGCCGGGCGGGTGGCATGGTCGTTCCCGGCGATGGAAATGTACTTCCAGCGCGAAGGCCGGGACTGGGAGCGTTATGCCTGGCAGAAGGCGCGGCCGGTGGCGGGGGACATCGACGCCGGGGAGCAGTTCCTCGATTCCCTGCGTCCCTTCATCTACCGCCGCTACCTCGACTTCGGCGCGCTCGACGGGCTGCGCGAGATGAAGGCGGCGATCAGCGCGGAAGTTGCACGCAAGGAGCTCACCGAGGACATCAAGCGCGGCCCTGGCGGGATTCGCGAGATCGAGTTCCTGGTCCAGGCGCTGCAGCTGATCCGGGGCGGCCGGGAGCCGGACCTGCGATCGCGTGCGCTGCGGCCGGCGCTGGACGCGCTGGTGGAGTCCAACCAGGTGGAGCCCGACGCGGCGGCTTCGCTGGTGTCGGCCTACCGGTTCCTGCGGCGTCTGGAAAACCGCCTGCAGATGCTGCGCGACGCCCAGACCCACGAACTGCCGGGCGATGATACGGATCGCCTCCGGATCGCCGTCGGCCTGGGCTACCCCGGCTGGACCGAGCTGCTGGCGGACCTGACGCATCATCGCAACGCAGTCCGTGAAGAGTTCGCGGCGCTGCTGGCGCCACGCGAGCAACGCAGCGAGGGCACGGCGCTGGACGCCTACTGGCGCGCCTTGCCCGAAGCGGGGGATGCGGATGCGATGGCCGAAGCGGGTTTCGCCGAACCGCGCAACGCCGACGCGCTGCTCAGGGACTTCGCGCGCAGCCCGGGCGTGCAGGGCCTGTCCGACAGCACCCGGGCCCGGCTCGACCGTGTCCTGCCGGCACTCGTCCACGGTGCGGCCAGATCGAGTGAACCCATGCTTGCCCTGCGGCGCCTGCTGGCGATGCTGCACAACATTTTGCGTCGCAGTGCCTATCTCGCCCTGCTGGATGAGCAGCCGGCGGCGCTGGCGCGGCTGGTCGAGGTGGTCACCCACAGCGCGCTGCTGGCGGAACGGCTGGCGGCTTACCCGCTGTTGCTGGACGAGCTGCTCGACGTGCGCATCGGCGGCCCGCTGCCCGACCGGGAAGAACTGGTGGAGGCCTGCGTGGCGGTGGCGAGCGAGGCCGACGACACCGCCGCCGACGATCCGGAAGCGATCCTCAATGCACTCAACGAGCTCAGGCAGGCCTTCAGTTTCCGGATCGCCATGGCGTTCCGCGATGGCAGGCAGGCGGCGGCCGAAAGTGCCCGGCAGCTCGCATGGCTGGCCGACGGCGTGGTGCGGCGGGTGCTGGCGCTGGCCGAGCGCGAAGTCGCCGCTGCGCACGGGCGGTTGCCAGGTGCGCGCTTCGCGGTGCTGGGCTACGGAAGCCTGGGCGGTGAAGAGTTGGGCTTCGGCTCCGACCTCGACCTGGTGTTCCTGTACGACGCCGACGCCCAGGCCACTTCGGATGGCCCGCGGCCACTGGATACCCAGCGGTGGTACGCCCGGCTGGCGCAGAAGGTGGTCGCCTTGCTCGGCACGCCGACGGCCGCCGGACGCTTGTTCGACGTCGACGTGCGGCTCCGCCCGGACGGGGCCAAGGGGCTACTGGTTTCGGGCCTGTCGAGCTTCGCCGAGTACCAGCGGCTGCGCGCCTGGACCTGGGAGCACCAGGCGCTGGTCAGGGCACGCTGCGTCAGCGGAGATGCCGGCCTCTGCGGTGATTTCGAGCAAGTACGCGCGCAGGTCCTGGGGCGCGTGCGGGACGCGGCGCAGTTACGCGCCGACATCACCGGGATGCGGATGCGGATGCGGGCGGAGCTGGATCGCGGCCGGGGCGGCATATTCGATCTGAAGCAGGGCGAGGGCGGCCTGGTGGACCTCGAGTTCCTGCTGCAGGCGCTGGTGCTCGAGCGTGCCGCGAGCCACCCGCCGCTGCTGGAGCCGCGAGCCTCGCCGGCACTGCTCGAGGCACTGCAGGAGGCGGGGACCCTGCAGCCGCAGGTCTGCGAGGCGCTGCGTGCGGCCCATGCCACGTTGCTGCACCGGGCGCTGGAGTGCTCCCTTGATCGTCGCCACAGGCGCGTGCCGACCGATGACTCGCTGGAGGCCGCCCGCGGCGCAATCAGGTCCGCCACCCGCGCGCAGGGGCTCGATTTCCTCTAGAGGCCGCGGCTGCTCGAATCAGTCGTCCCCTGCGCCGCTGTCGAGGCCGAGGCGGCGATGGACTTCCCGCGCGACGCGTGCGGTCTCGCGCAGCGGCGTCACCGGGAACGAGGCCATGTGCTCGTCAAGCGCCCGCACCCGCCCCATGCCCAGCAGGCTGTCGACGAACCTGCGGGGCCGTCCACCGAGGCGGTCGATGCCGGCGACGAATACCGGGACACGGGTGGCACAGGCCTCCGACAGCATGTTCACCGAGTCTGCGGTGCAGACGATGCGGTCCGCGCAGGCGAGCAGCCCGGGGTAGGGATTGGCGCCGTCGCCCGGCCCGGTCCAGACCACGCCCGCACGCCGGCCGAATCGTGCAACGAGGCGAGCGGCCACGTCCGGCGGCGTTCGACGCGAGGCGGTGACCAGCAGGCAACCATCTTCCGCTTCGGCGCGGCGGTGCAGCCGTTCGGCCAGTTGATCCACGAACCCCTGGTCGAATTTCGCGTGCGCACTGTCGCCTCCCAGCAGCACCGCCGTCCGCGGCTGTTGCAGGGTCGATAGTGCCGTGTAGTGCCGTCGCGCGGCCTCCAGCCAGCCGTCGTCCACGGGATGCAGGCTGCCGAGCACGTGGACCACGTTCTGCCCGTGCAGGCCGTCGTGCTCGGGTGCCACCACCACGTCCCAGTGACCGGGCGGGATGCGCGGGTCGAGGATCTGCACCGCCCGGGCGCCGGCGCGCCGGGCGAGGCGCGTGGCAAGGCCCGCTTGGCGGCCGCAGCCGATCGCAAGTGCTGGCGGGCGGGCCAAGGCACCGCGGAAACCGCTGCCGAACGCGCGATCCGCGCCAGGCAACATCCGTGGCGCGAGCTGTCGCCATGGCGCCCGGGCTTGCAGGCTCCATTCCTCGGCCTGCAGCTTCATCGCCAGCGCCAATGCGCGGGCCTGGCGGAGGTTTCCGGCATTGCCGTCCGTCAGGATCCAGGTATCGGGATGGGGGGTGCGTTGTTCCATGGATGTCGTCAATCCGTTGCAAGCCTGCCGGGTGTTGCGCGCCACGTCAGACTCTACACTTGCTGGAGACCGCCGCGACTCCTCGCGGCCCAATGGAGGACCCATGGCCCAGCACCCGCACGAAGCACTCGACCCGCAGGCACTCGACAGGCTCTTCCGCGAAGCGCGGACCCACAACGAGCTTGGCGGCGAGGTCTCCGACGACACCATCCGGGCGCTCTACGAGCTGCTGAAATGGGGGCCGACCAGCGCCAACATGAGCCCGGCGCGCTTCGTGTTCGTGAAATCGCCGGAGGCCAAGGCCCTGCTGGAGCCTGCACTGGACGAAGGCAACCGGGCCAAGACCATGGCCGCTCCGGTCACCGTGATCATCGGACATGACGAGGACTTCCACGAGAAGCTGCCCTACCTGTTTCCGCATGTCGATGCCCGCAGCTGGTTTGAGGGCCCGCGCGAGGGCCGCAGTGCCGCCGCCTTCCGCAATGGCACGCTGCAGGGTGCGTACCTGATCCTGGCCGCGCGCGCGCTGGGCCTGGATACCGGCCCGATGTCCGGCTTCAACAACGCGATGGTCGACGAGACCTTCTTCAAGGACACGACGGTCAAGTCCAATTTCCTGGTCAACCTGGGCCACGGCAACCCTGCGGCCCTGTTCCCTCGTTCCCCGCGGCTGCCATTCGAGGAAGCCGCGCGCATCGCCTGAGTTCCCCGTCCCCCGACACCCGCCGGCCTTGCCCGGCCCACAGAGGATCTCCCCATGTTCAAGCAACTCACGCTGGCCGCCGCCCTGTCCGCCGCCAGCTTCGCCACGCTCGCCGAGCCGGTGACCTACACCATGGACCCGAACCATACCGACGTGATCGCCAGCTGGAGCCACTTCGGCTTCTCCAACCCGATTGCTCACTTCGGCCAGGTCGACGGCACCATCACCTACGACCCCGACAACGTCGGCGCCTCCTCCGTCCAGGTGACCATTCCGCTGGCCGGCCTGGATTCCCACGTCGAGGCCTTCGACGAGCACCTGCGCAGCGGCGATTTCTTCGACGCCGCGAACCATCCGGAGATCACCTTCTCCAGCACCGGCGTCGAAGCCGCGGGCGAGGACCGGCTCAAGGTGGCCGGCGACCTGACCCTGCGCGGCATCACCAAGCCGGTGGTGCTGGACGTCACCATCAACCGGATCGGGACCCAGCCGATGAGTGGCCAGCCGGCGGCCGGCTTCGATGCGACCACCACCATCAAGCGAAGCGACTTCGACATGGGCATGTACGCGCCCAACGTGAGCGACGAGGTGGAGATCCGCATCACCACCGAGGCCACCGTGCCCAAGGCCGGGACGGCCGACGCTGCCGGCTGAGGAACTCCGATGATCATCGAACGCCGGGCAGCCAGCCGCGGCCGGGGCCCCGCCCAGGTCGAGTGGCTGGACAGCCGCCACACTTTTTCGTTCGGCCACTACTACGACCCGGCGTGGATGGGTTTCGGCCCCTTGCGGGTGATCAACGAGGACCGCGTGGCTCCGGGGGCGGGCTTCCCGCCCCACCGCCACGCCAACATGGAAATCCTCAGTTACGTGCTGTCGGGGCGACTCGCCCACCGTGACAGCAGTGGGGCGGAGGGCGTGGTCGGCCCCGGCGAGCTGCAATGGATGGGTGCCGGCCATGGGGTCGAGCACAGCGAGTACAACGCCTCGGCGGACGAGCCCGTGCACTTCCTGCAGGTCTGGCTGCAGCCGGACCGGGTCAACGCGGCGCCTGCCTATGCCAGCCGCGCGCCGGTGGAGGGTGACGGCTGGCAGCTGCTGGCCTCTCCCGATGGTGCCGCGGGCAGCATCGCCATCCGCCAGGATGCGAGGCTCTACCGGGTCGGCCTGCGGAAGGAACAAGTGGCCGGGTTCGACCTGGAGCCGGACCGCAGGTACTGGCTGCACGTGGCCACCGGCGAGGTCGAGTCCGGCGACAGCCGCCTGGCCGCCGGCGACGCCATCGGCATGACCGGGGAGGGTGGACAACTGCAACTGCAGGGTATCGGCGCCCCCGTGAGCGAAATCCTGCTGTTCGACCTGCCGTTGTAGGGCTGCGCCGCGCGGGCGGCTGTTAAACTGCCCGCCTCGCACCATCCGTGGCCCCTCCGATGACCGCAGCCCCCGCCCATCCGATCCAGCCCAATGCCGAGCGTCGCTACACCGTGACCCGCGCGGACCTGCCGCTGAGCTGCCCGATGCCGTCGATGGCGCTGTGGAACTCGCACCCGCGGGTCTACCTGCCGATCGAGGCCGAGCGCGAGTGCGCCTGCCCCTACTGCGGCGCAGTGTTCGTCCTCGAGGACTGAGCCATCCCACGGTCCGTGGGCACGCGCCGGCTGACCGTGGTCCAGTTGCTGCCGGCGCTCGAAGCCGGGGGCGTCGAGCGTTCCACTTTGGAGATCGCACAGGCGCTGGTGGAGGCCGGGCACCGCGCGATCGTGGTGTCGGCTGGCGGGCGCCTGGTCCCGCGGCTGCAGTCGGTGGGCGGTGAACACGTCACGCTGGATATCGGGCGCAAGTCGCCGCTCACCTTTCGCCACGCGTGGACGCTCCGTGCGTTGTTGCAGAGGGAGCGTGCCGACGTGCTGCACGTACGCTCCAGGCTCCCGGCCTGGGTGGGCGCGCTGGCGCTGCGCGGCATGGCGCCGGCCGTGCGGCCAAGACTGATCAGCACGGTACACGGGCTCAACTCGCCGTCCCGCTACAGCGCGGTGATGACCCGTGGCGAACGCGTGGTCTGCGTGTCGCGGACCGTGCACGATTACGTACTGCGACATTATCCGGCCACCGATCCGGCGCGGCTGGTGGTGATCCCGCGTGGCATCGATCCCGCGGCATTCCCGCACGCGCCAGCCTCCGACCCCGATGCAAGGCGGTGGGCGGTTGCGCAACACCCGGAGCTGGACGGTGAAGGGCCGCTGTTGCTGCTGCCTGGCCGAGGCACGCGCCTGAAGGGACATGGTGACGCGTTGGCGTTGCTGGCGGGCCTGCGCTCGACCGGACTCGATGCACGCCTGTGGTTGCCCGGTGCGCGACAGGCGGGGCGGGAGGCGTACATCCAGGAGCTCGAGGACGATGCGGCCGCGCTGGGCCTGGCCGGCGTGGTGTCGTTCTCGGCACCGACCGATGCGATCGCCCGCGCCTATGCCGCCAGCGACCTGGTGCTGCAACTCTCGCGCAAGCCCGAAGCGTTCGGCCGCACTGTCGTGGAGGCGCTCGCGGTGGGGCGTCCGGTACTGGGCTGGGCCCACGGCGGCGTCGGCGAGTTGCTGGCGGAACTGCATCCCGCGGGCGCCGTCGTGCCGTTCGACATGCAGCGCTTGCAGGCCGCCGCACTGGAGCTGCTCGCGCGCGGGCCATCGCCAGCGGCTACGATGCCGGACCTGACCCACTACACCCTGGCGGCGATGCAAGCCGCCACCCTGTCCCTGTATGCCGAATCCGCCTGAACCGACCGCTGCAGCCCCTTCGATGCCCGCAAACCCGCGCGTGCAGGGTTGGCGCTGGGCGCCAGCGTGGGTACTGGCCTACGTGGCGCTGTGGCCGGCCCCCGGTTATGCCGAGGGCATCCTGGTGCTGGGCGCGCTGGTGGCGATCTTCAAGCTGGTGTCCTCGCGCTTCCGCGGCGGCACCCTGCTGCTGAGCCACCAGGCGTGGGCACTGACCAGCGTATTGTTTTTCGCCTACTGGCTGCCCGAGCTGGTGTCTTCCTTCGATGCGGTGGATCCCGGGCGTTCGCTGCGCGAGGCCGCGGCGGACCTGCGCTATCTGCCGTTCCTGTGGTTGGCCGCCTCGGCAGTCGCCAATGCGCGCGGGCGCCGCACCACCTTCGGCGGCCTTGCGATCATCATGGGTATCTGGACCGTCGACGCCCTGCTGCAGGCGATGACCGGCACCAGCCCGCTGTTCGCGGGTATCGACGCCATCAAGCACGCCATCAGCGGGCGCGGCATGTGCACCGCCGAGGAAATTGCAGTGGCAGACCGCCTGAGCGGGATCCTCGGTCCCTGCAACCTCAAGCTCGGCCTGGTGGTCGCCAGCCTTTCGCCTTTCCCGCTGCTTCTGGCCGGGCGTCGCTTCGGCAGCGCGGGCTGGCTGGCGGCGGCTGCGGCGGTGGGCATCGTCGTGGTCCTCGCCGGCTCGCGTGCCTCCTGGCTGACCTACGCGCTGGTACTGGTGTTCTCGGGCTGGCGCCTGCTGGGATGGAAGAAGCTGCTGGCGGTGTTCGCTTTCGGGGCGCTGGTGCTGGTGGCGCTGACGGTGGTCTCCAGCGACGTGAGGGAGCGGGTGCAGCGCACCACCCACGTGTTCGCCGCGGACGAGGAGGGCGTGGATACCGCGTTGTCCGGCCGCAGCCGGATCTGGGGCGCCGCCGTATGCATGGTCCGCAGCCATCCCTTCAACGGTGTTGGAGCACGCGGGTTCCGCGAGGCTTTCCCGCAGTGCGACCCACAGCCCGGTGAAGTGGCGCAGTGGGGCGAGGGGCCGGCTTTCCATGCCCATCAGATCGTGCTGGAAGTTGCCAGCGAGACTGGTGTGTTCGGGTTTCTGCTCTGGCTGGCTGGCGCGGCGCTGGCGTGGCGGGCATGGCGCTATGCCGATGCCGCTGCCCGGGAGCGCGCGCGCCCGGCGATGCTGGCGCTGGTGGTGACGGTATTCCCGCTCAACACCCACCTGGCCTTCTATTCGACATTCTGGGGTGGGCTCACCCTGCTGCTGGCAGCGCTGTATGCCGGAAGCCTGCTGGCGACGTCGACGGAGGACGGAGAGCAGCCGGCAACGGTCGCTCAGCGATAGGGCGGCGCAACCCCTTCTGGCCTGCGCTTGAAGCGCCGGTGGATCCACAGGTACTGGCTCGGAGCTTCGCGGACCATGGCTTCGATGGCGCCGTTGACCCGGGTGCTGTCGAGGGTCGGGTCGGCGGAGGGGAAGTCCTCCAGCGGCGCACCCAGCCTGAGTACGTAGTCCGCTCCCTCGCGACGGTGGTGGAAGGGCACCACGGCGCAGCCGGTCAACCGCGCGAACTGGTGGGTCGCGGTGATCGTCGCCGCCGGCACGCCGAAGAAGGGTGCGAACACCGTCTCCTTTCCCCGCATGTCCTGGTCGGGCGCGTACCAGAGCATGCCGCCCTGCTTGAGGTGGCGCATCGCCGGGCGCAGCTCGGCGTTGGCGAACATCGCCGTTGCGTAGCGGAGCCGGCCGCGCTTGACCGCCCATTCCATCACCGGTCCACGGTGGCGGCGGTACATACCGGCCAGCGGCAACCGGTCGCACATCAGGCGGCCGCAGATCTCCAGGGTCATGAAGTGCCCCGACACCAGCAGCACGCCGCGGCCCTGCGCACGGATCGCTTCGATCGCCTCCACGCCTTCGATGCGGACGGTACGCCGCATCGGTGCCACGGAGCCCCACCACGCACGCGCGAACTCGAACAGGCCGATGCCCAGGTCACGGAAGCTGTCGCGCAGCAATGCTTCGCGTGCGCGCTCGTCCATCTCCGGGAAACACAGCCGGAGATTGGTGCGGGCGGCTTCCCGGCGGTCGGCGGACAGGCGCATCGCCAGCGCCCCGATGCCGGAGCCGAGCCATCGCTGCAGGCGCCATGGCAGGCGCGCGGCCAGCCACATCACGACGACGGCCGACCATGCGGGCCAGTGGCGCGGAGCGAACGGCGGGGATCCGGCGTCGGTGGGGGAGGGGGCATCGGCCATGCGGGGATTCTACCGGTCGCTGCTGTCACGCCTTTTGACGACGCTGAAGTATCCTGCGCGCATGCGGAGTGACCCCATCGAGCGCCTGTTGCGCGGCCTGTACTCGGCCGCGCTCTACCTGTTGGTGCCGGTCACGGTGTACCACCTGATCTGGCGGGGTTTCCGGCATCCGGCCTACTTCATGCGCTGGAGCGAACGCTACGCGCGCTACCACGACAGGCCGCACACCGGGACGCTGTGGCTGCACGCGGTATCGGTGGGCGAAGTCAACGCCGCCATTCCCCTGGTGGCGGCGTTGAAGCGTGGCCGGCCGGACCTGCGCCTGCTGGTCACCACCATCACTCCGACGGGATCGGAGCGGGTGCGTGCGCTGTGGGGCCACGACGTGGAGCACGTCTACCTGCCCTACGACCTGCCCGGCGCGATCTCGCGGTTCCTCGACCACCACCGGCCCCACGCGGGCCTGATCATGGAAACCGAGTTGTGGCCGAACCTGCTGTTCGGCTGTCGGGACCGCGACATCCCGGTGGTCATCATCAACGCGCGGCTGTCGGAGCGGTCGCTGCGCGGCTACAGGGTGCTGGCGCCGCTGGTGGGTCGCGCGCTGCGTACCGTGCGGGCCGTGGCTGCCCAGTCCATGGCCGACGCGATGCGGTTCGTGCGGCTCGGTGCGCGGCCGGAGCAGGTGGTCGAGACCGGCAACCTGAAGTTCGACGTCATGGTGCCGCCCGCCCTTGAGGATTTCGCCGCGGAATGCCGATCGCATTGTGGTGCGCGCCCGGTCTGGATCGCAGCCAGTACCCATGAGGACGAGGAGGGCGCGGTGCTGTCGATTCACCGTCGCCTGCGCAACCGGTTCCCTGGCCTGCTGCTGTTGTGGGCCCCCCGGCACCCGGAGCGCTTCCGGATGGTCGCCGAACAGGCGCGCGTGGCCGGATGGACGGTGACCACCCGCTCGCGTGCCCAATGGCCGGGTCAGGACGACGATGTGTTCGTGGTCGACACCCTCGGCGAGCTGATGCAGTTCTATGCTTGCGCGGATGTCGCCTTTGTCGGCGGCAGCCTGCAACCGATCGGCGGACACAACCTGCTGGAGCCGGCTGCGGCGGGGACCGCCATCGTCACTGGGCCGCACCTGCACAATTTCGCGGAGATCTCGCGGCGGCTTCTGGATGCCACGGCGCTGCTGGTCGGCCAGGACGAGGCGGGGATCGAGGCAGCCCTGGCTCAACTCCTGGCCGATCCGGCAGAGCGCGAGCGGATGGCAGAGGCGGGACGCGCGCTGGTGGAAACCGGACGCGGTGCGCTGGCGCAGACGATGGTGCTGCTCCAGCCCCTGTTGCCGGCATCGAACGACGGGCACGGCCGCGGCTGAACCAGCCGCGGCCGAGAAGCCAAGTGTCGGGATGCCGCCGGTTTACTGCGGGATCGACTCGACCTGGGCGTCGGCGTTGACGGTCAGCAGGCGGTTGATCTGCTGCACGTCTTCCACGTCAAGCGTGCCCGCGGCCTGCTCGAGCAGCAGCCGGTTCTGCAGGTAGTTGTAGCGGGCCAGTGCATAGGCCTGTTGCGCGCTGAACAGGTTGTTCTGGTTGTTCAGCACGTCCAGCACGGTGCGGGTGCCGACCTCCAGGCCCACTTGCGATGCGTCATAGGCGGCCTGCGCCGATACCAGCGCGAGGCGGCGCGCTTCGACTTCGCTGATGCCGGCCACCAGGGTCTGGTAGGCGTTGCGGGTGTTGCGCTCGAGCGCGCGGCGCTGCTGCACCAGTTCGTCGGCACGGATGTCACGCTGGGCGATTGCCTGGCGCACGCGTGACTGGGTGGCGCCGCCGGAGAAGATCGGAACGTTGAGGGTGATGCCGATTTCCGGTCCTCGACTTTCACTTTCGATCGGGCTGGTGATCGAAGTGGGAAGATCACTGCTGCTGAAAGTGCGGTCGCCGGTGGTTTCGCTGTCGTTGTAGCCGCCACTCAGGTAGAGCGTGGGCAGGTGGCCCGCGCGGGCAGTGGCCACGTCGGCCTCCGCCGCCTGTACCTGCAGCTGCTGTGCGCGCAGTGCGGGATTGTTGTCGATGGCGGTCTGCACCCAGGCATCGACGCCTTCCGAGACCGGAAGCTCCGGCTGGAAGTCGGCCGGTAGGCCCTGCAGGTTGCGCACCGGCTGGCCGGTGATTTCCGCCAGTGCCTGGTAGGCATCCGCCACGGCGTTGCGGGCGAGGATGGTGTTGGCGCGGGCGCTGTCGAACTGCGCGCGCGCTTCGTGCACGTCGGTGATCGGTGCAAGACCCACCTCCAGCCGCTTCGAGGCAAAGTCGAACTGCCTCTGCAGGGCGGTCTCGGCGGCTTCGGCGGCGGCAAGTGTTTCCAGTTGCACCAGCACGTTGAAATAGGCGGCCGAGGTGCGGGTGATCAGGTTGTCGCCCGCGGCCTCGAGCTGGTAGTCGCTGGCGCGGCTCAGCGCCTTCTGCCCACGCAGGGTGGTGAAGCGCGTCATGTCGAACAGCATCTGCGTACCGCTGACACCGAAGTTGCGGGTAGTGGATTCGGTTTCGATGTCGCCGTTTACCGTCGGCTCGGTGGGATCGGCCTGGAAGGTCGAGGGCCCTTCGCTGCGCGAGCGCCGAATGCTGGCAGTGCCATCCAGCTGCGGCAGCATCGCCGCGCGGGCCTGCACCGCACCTTCTCGCGTCGCCAGCCGGCTCGACTCCGCCGCGGAGAACTGCGGGTCGCCGGCCCTCGCCAGCTCGTAGGTCTGCAACAGGTCTTCCGCCGCGGCGGTGGCCGGCAGCAGGGCGAAGGCAAGGGCGAGTACGAGTCGGCGGCGGATCATCTTGGGGTCCTTGTGGTGAACAGTCCTGCGAGGGACTCGCGTCGGCTAGAGTTCGAATGCCGGCACGGGCGCCGCGCCGACGAGGTAGGGCAGGTCGGTTTCGAACAACGACTCGGTGCGCGGGCCGTTGACATCATGGTGTACGAGTACGGCTTCCATGGCCGGCGAGCGCCCGCGCACCGCGAACAGGCGGCCCCCCGGCTTCAGCCACTCCATGAACCGCTCCGGCACCTCGAGCACCGCGCCGCTGACGCAGATGGCGTCGAATCGGCGCGAGGTCGTCCAGGCCATGGCGTCGGCCTGGACCACTTCGACATTGGTGATGCGCTGTTCCGCCAGTCGCTCGCGGGCGGCATCGGCGAGTTCGGGATACAGCTCGAGGCTGACCACGTCGCGGGCGAGGCGCCCGAGGCAGGCGGCGAGGTAGCCGCTGCCGGTCCCGACCTCCAGCACTTCCTCGAACGGCTTTGCCAGGATCGACTGCAGCGCGCGGCCTTCCACGACCGGTTTCATCATGCGCTGGCCGTGGCCCAGCGGCAGCGCCAGGTCGGCATAGGCCAACGCCCGGTGCGCCTCGGCGACGAACTGCTCGCGGGGCATCGCCGAGATGACCTCCAGCACGCGTTCGTCCAGTACCTCCCATGGACGGACCTGCTGTTCGACCATCAGTTCGCGGGCCTTGGCGTAATCAATCGTGCTCATGGGAGGCTGTCTCGGTATTCGCGGTTGACCGCCAATTGTAGCGGGGAGGTGGGGCCGCCGGCGCCGTATCGTGGGGCACAGGATCGCCTCGCCGGGGCTCCCCGTTCAGTGCCGGAAGTCACCGAGACCGCGGTCACGGATCGCCAGTGGTGTCCGCCGACGGTGCGTAGGCGCGAAGGAACACGTCCACCGCAGCTTCCAGATGGGTCCGGATGGCCTCGCGCTCCGGCTCGCAACAACCCAGCACCAGCATGGCGTGCAGTTCCCCCTTGAGCAGGGCGCACAACTGGGTGGCGGCGCGGTGCAGCGCTTGCTCGCCGCCGTCGCCGATCGCCAGCTCCCCGGACGCCATCCGCCGTGCGAGGACGCGGGCGATGTTGTCCTGCACGCGCTGCGGCCCCGCCTCCCAGAACAGGTGTGCCAGCGGCGACCCCACCAGTTGCGGGCTGCACAGCATGCGGTGGCCGGCGAGCGCCTCATGGCTGCTGATCATCGAAAACAGGGCTTCGGCGATGGACAGCAGGCGCTCGCGTACGGGCTGCGCCTCGCCAGCCGGCTCGAACAGGTCCGATGGCAGGCCGGTATCGCAGTGGGATTGCACGGCGGCCGCGAACAGCGACTCCTTGTCGCCGAAGTGGCTGTAGACGGTGAGCTTGGAGACCCCTGCTTCGGCGGCGATCTGGTCCATGCTCGCGCCATCGAACCCCAGGCGGGTGAACATCGCCTTGGCCGCCTCCAGGATCGCGGCGCGCTTGCCCGGGTCCTTGGGGCGGCCGGGGCCGGGGGTGCGGGTGGTCGGTGCCGGTGCGGGGGCGTCGGCGACCGGCGGCTTGCTTCGGGAACTGCGGGAAACCATGGTGCCGATAGTAGACTCGCCGGTTCGATATTTATACAGTACCCGCCGGTTCATTAATTGACCCCAGAAGGCGCTCCGATGCGCATTACCGGTTCCGGCAGGTCCTACGCTCCAACCATCGCCATTGCACTGCTGTTGGCGGCCGCGCTGGCGGGCTGTTCCAGCGAGCCGCAGGACGCCCAGGCCGCGCGACCCGTGCTGGTGACCCAGCCGCGGGAGGCCGGGGAAGCATCGAGGTCGTTCGCCGGTGACATCCGGGCGCGCGAGGAAAGCACGCTGTCCTTCCAGGTCGGCGGACAGCTCGTCCAGCGCCATGTGGATGCGGGTGACCACGTGCAGCGGGGCCAGGTACTTGCAACGCTCGACGCCGACGATCTGGATGCGCGCGCCCGCGCCGCCCGCGCCGAGCTCGCGGCTGCCCAGGCTGAACTCGGCCGTGCCCGCGCCGACCAGGTGCGTTATTCCGCGCTGGCCGATCAGCAACTGGTCAGCAGGTCGGCCATGGACGCCCAGGACGCTGCCGCCACCGCGGCCCAGGGCCGGGTCGATGCGGCCCGGGCGCAGTTGGAAGTCGCGGGCAACCAGGCTTCCCGGTCGCAGCTGCGTGCGCCGGTGGACGGCGTGGTGGCCGCGAGACATGCCGAAGCGGGGCAGGTGGTTTCGGCGGGGCAGCCGGTGTTCACCCTCGCCGCCGATGGTGCACGTGAAGTGGTCTTCGCCATTCCCGAGGGAGAGGTCGGTGGCATCCAGCCCGGCCTCGCGGTCGAGGTCGAAGCCTGGGCCGAACCCGGCGCGCGCTGGCCGGCAGTGGTCCGCGAGGTGTCACCGTTGGCCGATCCAGCCTCCCGCACGTTCCAGGCGCGCGCCGAGGTGGAGGCACCCGCCGATGCGCTCGAGCTTGGCCAGAGCGCCCGCGTGTTCGTGGATCGCGACAGCGCCGGCGGCGGCATGAGCGTGCCACTGGCGGCGCTCCAGGAGCAGGGCGACGGTGGTTTCGCCGTGTTCGTGCTGGATCCGGAGCAGTCCACGCTGCGCCTGCAACCGGTGGAGGTCGGCCGGTTCGGCAGCGAGCGGGTGCCGGTGAGCGCGGGGCTGGAGCGCGGTGACTGGGTGGTTGCCGCGGGCGGGCATCTTCTGCGCGAAGGGCAGCAGGTGGTCGGGGTCGACCGCCAGAACCGTCCAGTGCTGGACTGAGGCGGCACCGCCATGCGCTTCAACCTCTCCGAGTGGGCCCTGCGCCACCGCAGCCTGGTGGTCTACGCGATGCTGGTGCTGGCAATCGCCGGTGCATCTTCATACCTGTCACTGGGGCGCAGCGAGGACCCGGAATTCACCTTCAAGGTCATGGTGGTGCAGACGATGTGGCCGGGGGCGACGGCCGAGCAGGTGGCCTCGCAGGTGACCGAGCGCATCGAGCGCAAGGTGATGGAGACCGGCGAGTACGAGTTCGTCCGCTCCTACTCGCGCGCCGGCGAGTCGCAGGTGATTTTCGCTGCGCGTGACTCGATGCGCTCGGGCGAGATACCCGAACTGTTCTACCAGGTCCGCAAGAAGATCGGCGACCTGCGCCCGCAGTTGCCGGCGGACATCGTCGGGCCGTTTTTCAACGACGAGTTCGGCGACACCTTCGGCAACATCTACGCGCTGACCGGCGAGGGCTTCGACTATGCCCTGATGCGCGACCACGCCCGGCGCCTGCAACTGGCACTGGAGCAGGTGCCGGACGTGGGCAAGATCCAGCTGTTCGGCGTGCAGGACGAGAAGATCTGGATCGAGCTGTCCAACACCAAGCTCGCCACGCTGGGCGTGTCCGCGGCGGCGGTGCAGGCCGCGCTCGAACAGCAGAACGCGCTGGTGCCGGCCGGGTTCTTCGAGACCGGCAGCAGCCGGGTGCCGGTCCGGGTTGACGGACAGTTCGACAGCGTCGACGACATCCGCCGCTTCCCGGTCCGCGTCGGCGACCGCACCTTCACCCTCGACGACGTGGCCGATGTGCATCGCGGCTTCGCCGATCCACCGGGTCCGGCGATGCGCTTCATGGGCGAGGATGCGATCGGCATCGGTGTATCGATGCGCGATGGCGGCGACATCCTCGAGCTGGGCGAGTCACTTGAGCGCACCTTTGCCGAGCTCCAGAGGACGCTCCCGGTCGGCATGTCGCTGCACAAGGTGTCCGACCAGCCGGCGGCGGTGCAGGATTCGGTCGGCGAGTTCGTCAAGGTGCTCGCCGAGGCCGTCGCCATCGTGCTGCTGGTGAGCTTCCTGTCGCTGGGCTGGCGCACCGGACTGGTGGTGGCGCTGTCGATCCCGCTGGTGCTGGCGATGACCTTCGCGGTGATGGACCTGTTTGGCGTCGGCCTGCACAAGATCTCGCTGGGCGCCCTGGTGCTGGCGCTGGGCCTGCTGGTGGACGATGCGATCATCGCGGTGGAGATGATGGCCATCAAGATGGAGCAGGGTTTCGACCGGCTCCGCGCCGCGGCCTTCGCCTGGGATTCGACGGCCTTCCCGATGCTGACCGGGACCCTGATCACCGCGGCCGGCTTCCTGCCGATTGCCACGGCCGCATCCAGCACCGGCGAGTACACCCGATCGCTGTTCCAGGTGGTCACCATCGCGCTGCTGGTGTCGTGGGTCGCGGCGGTGGTGTTCATCCCCTACCTGGGTGACAAGTTGCTGCCCGACATGGGTGGCCACGGCCATGTGCCGCCGAAGCCGGAGTCGCTGGCCGCGCGCTGGCGTGCCAGGCGCGAGCGCTGGGCCGATCGATTTCCCGCCTTCGCCGATGTGCTTGCTCCGGTGCCGACCGACAACGGTGCGGGGCATGTGCACGATCCGTACGGCACCCGCTTCTACCAGCGCTTCCGCCGCGCGCTGGTCTGGTGCGTGCGTCGCCGCTGGCTGGTGATCGGGCTGACTGCTGCCGCCTTCTTCGGATCGGTGCTGCTGTTCCGTTTCGTGCCGCAGCAGTTCTTTCCCGATTCGGTCCGTCCCGAGCTGATGGTCGACATGGAGCTGGCCGAAGGCAGTTCGCTACGGGCGACTTCGGAACAGGCGGCGCGATTGGAGGCGCTGCTTTCCAAGCGCGAGGACCTGGTCAACTACACCGCCTGGGTCGGTACCGGATCGCCGCGCTTCTACCTGCCACTGGACCAGCAATTGCCGGCCGCCAACTTCGCCCAGTTCGTGCTGATGCCGGAGGACATCGAGGCGCGCGAGCGGGTGCGCAGCTGGATGATCGAGGAGGTGGTGCCGCTGTTCCCGGAGCTGCAGTTGCGGGTGACGCGGCTGGAGAACGGGCCACCGGTGGGCTACCCGGTGCAGTTCCGGGTCTCCGGCGAGCATATCGACGAGGTGCGCGAAGTCGCGTACGCCGTACGCGAAAAGATCCGCGAGAACCCGCACGTCACCAACGTCAACCTCGACTGGGACGAGCCATCGAAAACGGTGCGCCTGCATGTCGACCAGGCGCGGGCGCGCGCGATCGGCATCAGTTCGGCGGAACTCGCGCAGGTGCTTCGCGGCTCGCTTTCGGGCACCGGGGTCAGCACCTTTCGAGAGGGCGACGAGCTGATCGAGATCATGCTGCGCGGCGGCGGGAGCGACGCTGTCGAGCTCGACGAACTGGGGAGCCTGATGGTGCCGACCGCCAGTGGCACCAGCGTGTCGCTGGCCCAGGTCGCGACGCTCGAATACGGGTTCGAGGAGGGCATCATCTGGCACCGCGACCGCAAGCCGACGATGACGGTGCGCGCCGACATCTACGACGGCACCCAGCCGGCGACGGTGGTCGCGCAGATTTCCCCGACGCTCGACGACATCCGCGACGGCCTGCGCCATGGCTATTCGGTGGAGGTCGGTGGCAGCGTCGAGGATTCCGCCCGCGGCCAGAACTCCATCGCCGCCGGCGTGCCCCTGTTCCTGTTCGTGGTCTTCACCCTCCTGATGCTGCAACTGCGCAGTGCCTCGCGCAGCATCATGGTGCTGCTGACCGCGCCACTGGGATTGATCGGCGTGACCCTGTTCCTGCTGGTGTTCCGGGTGCCGTTCGGTTTCGTGGCGATGCTCGGCACGATCGCGCTGGCCGGCATGATCATGCGCAACTCGGTGATCCTGGTGGACCAGATCGAGCAGGACCGCAGTGATGGCCGCGAGCCGTGGCAGGCAGTCGTGGAAGCGACGGTGCGTCGCTTCCGTCCGATCGTGTTGACCGCGCTGGCGGCGATCCTGGCGATGATCCCGCTGTCGCGCAGTGCCTTCTTCGGGCCGATGGCGGTCGCCATCATGGGCGGCCTGCTGGTGGCCACCGCCCTGACCCTGTTTTTCCTGCCGGCGCTGTATGCGGCGTGGTTCCGGGTCCGGGTGCCCGCGGATACCTGAGCGCCGCTAGTTCGCGGCTGCCGGCTCTTCCTGCTCCGGGTCCGCCGGCTCCATGTCGGCGGCATCCTCCGCTCCCCAGGGGGCCGGGGGCGACGGCACGGTTTCGGTGAGGTCGAACTCGACCCGGAACATGCGTTCCGGTCGCGACAGCTCGTAGGCGAACATGTCGCCGGGCTCGATCTCCATCGCCCAGGTGTTGGTGTTGGACACGTCCATGTCGTTGCGCGAGAACATCGCGCGTGACTCGGCGTCGACCGGGAACTCCTGGCGGGTGGCGCTGCCGGTGGACGATGTCTCGCCACCGTACATCGTGACTTCGTCGTCGCTGCCGTCTTCGTGGCGGTGGTCGTGCTTGAGCCGCAGGCCGGTGGCGGTGCGAGTGAGCACCCAGGTGCGCGAGTGGTCGTCGCCGACGTGGAACGGGATGCGGATCTCGTCGTCGCTGCATTCGCGCACGTGCATCACCAGCGGCTTGTCGCCGAAGGGATCATCGCCCGTGGGCGCGGGGGTGTCCTCGACGACGCGACCGGCGTAGGCGTTGCCACAGAGCCCGGCCACGTTCTGCATGAACGCATCGGCCGGGTGGGCTTCGATAACGGGTGCCGGCGCCGGTGGGGCGGGCTGCGGGCTGGCCACTTCCGGGGACAGGTTCGATCCGCTGTCGCAGGCGGCGAGGGCGAGCGTCAGCAGGGCGAGGGCGGGCAGTTTCAGTGTGTTTTCCATGCGTGGACCGTAATCCCGGCAGCCGGGCGCGGCAAGTGCGCCGCGAGCCACTGCTACTGGAGCAATTGCGCCCGGGGCCCTTCCACCGGCGACACGTAGGCGTCGCTGTGCAGCCCGACACCGGCGAACGCGGCCTGCATTGCCCGCGCCGCGATCCGCGCCTCGCCCTCGCTGTTGAACCAGCCGAAGACGGTGGGCCCGGCTCCCGACAAGCTGGCGCCGAGCGCGCCGCATTCCATGGCCGCGGCCTTCACGGCGGCGAAGCCGGGCACCAGTGGCGCGCGCCGGGGCTCGACCAGTGCATCCTGCAGGCCCGAAGCTATCAGCCCACGATCCCCGCGGCCAGGCCGGTCAGGAACAGCGCGAGGTATCTCGATTGCCTGACGAAGTCGGCGAGCGGGTATGGATCCGTGAGCACGGCACGGGCCTGCCGGGTTTCCAGAGTGAAGTGCGGGTGCACGACCGCGCAATGGAGACCGGGCGCTGACAACCGGATGGCGCGGGCCTCGGTGGCCAGCACCACGCCACCCAGCAGCATCGGACCGACGTTGTCGCCCTGAACGCTGTCGCTGGAGACCGACTCGCCGATCATCGCCAGCGGATACAGCTGTTCCCGCGTCAGCGGATCGTCGAGCACTGCGTTGGCGGCGACCAGCGCCGCCACGCACGAAGCCGCCGATCCGCCCATTCCGGACCCCAGCGGGATGCCCTTGTGCAGGCGCAGCTCGAAACCGTGCTCGATCCCATGCGCCTCCCGCATCGCGATCAATGCCCGGCCCGCGGTATTGCGGTGTGCTTCCAGCGGAATCGACCCCGCGCCATTGCTGCTGCCCTCGACGGCGCTGATCCGTACCGTCGGCGCGGCGATCCTCCTCACCGTGGCGTGGTCGCCGGGCCCTTCGATGCTGTGGCCGAGCAGGTCGAAGCCGACCCCGATGTTGCCGACGCCCGCCGGCGAGAAGGCCCGCGCCTGTCGTCCTTCGTCGCCGTTACTGTGTTTCATTGACGTTCCACGTGGATTTTGCGGCAGTACCGGCCAGGGCGCGGTCTCTAGGCCGGGACGCCCATCAGACGCCAATGCGCCGGACCCTGCAACAGCGTGATTGGCCGTTCGCGACGGTCCGTGTTCCAATGCGCGCTGAAGCGGGGGTACCGCGCGCCGGGCGCGTGGTTGAGACAGACCCTTCGAACCTGACGCGGTTGATACCGCCGTAGGGAAGCTTCGCCGGACGCCCTGTTTGCGGGATCCGTGCGCCGCCGCTTCGTCCATCCAAAGACAGGACGAACGCCATGAACGCAGTCACCCATCCGCCCGTTGCACCGAACGATGGCCAGCGTGAGCTGACCCGGCAGGCCGATCGTCTTTCGGCCGACGTCGTCCGCCCGATCCCGGGCTCCGGCAAGATCCACGTCGCCGGTTCGCGCCCCGACATGCAGGTCGCGATGCGCGAAGTGCGCCTGCAGCGCACCCCCACCATCTTCGGTGGCGAGGAGAATGCCGCGCTCGCGGTCTACGACACCTCCGGCCCCTATACCGACCCGGCGGCCACGATTGATCTCGCCCGAGGGCTGGCGCCGCTGCGCGCGGCCTGGATCGCCGAGCGCGGCGATACCGAGCAGCTCGCCGGCCTTTCCTCGGAGTTCGGCCGCATGCGCGAGCAGGACCCGAAGCTCGACGCCGTACGCTTCGCCAACCGGCCGCTGCCGCGCCGGGCCGTCGCCGGCGCCAACGTCACCCAGATGCACTACGCGCGCCGCGGCATCATCACCCCGGAGATGGAGTACATCGCCATCCGCGAGAACCAGCGGCTGGATGCGGTGCGCGACGCCCGCCTGCGCGAGCAGCACCCGGGCCAGTCCTTCGGCGCCAGCATCCCGCAGGTGATCACGCCGGAGTTCGTGCGCGACGAGGTGGCCCGCGGCCGCGCCATCATTCCGTGCAACATCAACCATCCCGAGAGCGAGCCGATGATCATCGGCCGCAACTTCCTCACCAAGGTCAACGCCAACATCGGCAACTCGGCAGTGTCGTCGGGCATTGCCGAGGAGGTCGAGAAGCTGGTGTGGTCGATCCGCTGGGGCGCGGACAACGTCATGGACCTGTCCACCGGCAAGCACATCCACGAGACCCGGGAGTGGATCATCCGCAACTCGCCGGTGCCGATCGGCACGGTGCCGATCTACCAGGCGCTGGAGAAGGTCGATGGCCGCGCCGAGGAGCTGACCTGGGAGATCTTCCGCGACACCCTGATCGAGCAGGCCGAGCAGGGCGTGGACTACTTCACCATCCATGCCGGCGTGCTGCTGCGCTACGTGCCGCTGACCGCCGGGCGCGTCACCGGCATCGTCAGCCGCGGCGGCTCGATCATGGCCAAGTGGTGCCTCGCCCACCACAAGGAGAGCTTCCTCTACGAACACTTCGAGGACATCTGCGAAATCATGAAGGCCTATGACGTCGCCTTCAGTCTTGGCGATGGCCTGCGCCCGGGCTCCATCGCCGACGCCAACGATGCCGCCCAGTTCGGCGAACTGGAAACACTGGGCGAGCTGACGAAGATCGCCTGGAAGCACGATGTCCAGACCATGATCGAAGGTCCCGGCCACGTGCCGATGCACCTGATCAAAGAGAACATGGACAAGCAACTGGAGGTGTGTGGCGAGGCGCCGTTCTACACCCTCGGGCCACTGACCACCGACATCGCACCGGGCTACGACCACATCACCTCGGCGATCGGCGCGGCCCTGATCGGCTGGTACGGCACCGCGATGCTCTGCTACGTGACCCCGAAAGAGCACCTGGGCCTGCCCAACAAGGCCGACGTGCGCGAGGGCCTGATGGCCTACCGCATCGCCGCCCACGCCGCCGATCTCGCCAAGGGACATCCCGGCGCACAAGTGCGCGACAACGCACTGAGCAAGGCCCGCTTCGAGTTCCGCTGGGAAGACCAGTTCAACCTGGGGCTGGACCCGGAACGCGCCACCGAATACCACGACGAGACCCTGCCCAAGGACGCGCACAAGTCCGCCCACTTCTGCTCGATGTGCGGGCCGCACTTCTGCTCGATGAAGATCACCCAGGACGTGCGCGATTACGCCGCCGAGCATGGAGTGGAGGCGGAAGCCGCGCTGGATGAAGGCATGGCGATGAAGGCCGCGGAGTTCCGTGCCGCCGGTGCGGAGGTATACCGCAAGGCCTGAGGGACGCGCCGGGGAAGCGCAGCGGTCGTATAGTGTCGCGCGCGTCGGAGTCGCTCCAGCGCGCCGACGCCCCGCCCATAATGGAGCCCCCGATTCAGATGGTCGACCAGCATCAACGCGGCACCTCGCCGGGTCGTGAGCCAGGTGGCCGCCTGCGAGTTGGCGGCGCGACCGTCGACCTGGCGAGCAGGGAGGTGACGGGCGTGCCGGGTCGGCCTCCGGGAAGGTTGACGCCAAAGTCCCTGGCGGTGCTTGAAGTGCTGGCGGCGAGGCCGGGAGAAGTGGTGACGCGCGGAGCTTTACTGTCCGCCGTATGGCCGGACACCATGCCCACCGACGACGTGCTCACCCAGGCGGTCACTCAGCTGCGCAGGATGCTGTCGGGGCGAGGTGACCCGCTGCCCTGCATCGACACCATCGCGAAGACCGGCTACCGGCTGGCGGCGCCCGTCGAGTGGGAGACCCACTCACCTGTCGTGGCACCAGGCGTCGGTCCCGGCCCATCGGTGCGCGAAGATCCCGGAACGGCGCGCCCTGGCCGCAGCCGCATGGGAATGAATGCGCGGAGGCTCGCCAAGCGGGGAAGTGCCGGGCTTGCCGGCATCGCTGTGGTGGCCGCGGCGATGTTCATCTGGATCGACCGTGACGCGGGCGATCCACAGCCAACCGCGGCCGGTTCTTCCGGCGCTGCGGCGCCTCTGGAGCTCCTTACCTCCGCTCCGGGTTACGAGCTCGGACCGAGCCTGTCTCCGGATGCTTCCCTGGTTGCCTACTCCGCCACGAGACGCGGTATTCGAGGCACCGCAATCATGGTGCAGGCCACTGGCCAGGCAACACCAAGGCAACTTACGTATCCGCCGCAGGCGGTATCCGACAGGTTGCCCGCCTGGTCCCCCGACGGCCGCGACATCGCCTACGCCCGTGACGTCGGTGGCAATTGCGAGATCAGGATCGCCGCCGTGGACGGAGGTGCCGATCGCGCCGTCGCGCGCTGCCACAGTGATGATTTGTTGAGTTTCAGCTGGGCGCCCGACGGGGGCGGCCTCCTTTTTGGCAGCATGATGGACGGGGGGGAGATGGCGGGCGTCCGGATACTTGATCTGGCCAACGGCCAGTGGCGGCGCCTGCAGTACGGGCGAAAGAGCGGCGACCTTGATCATGTGCCGCGTTACTCGCCGGACGGCGCTTCGATCGTTTTTGTAAGGAATCCCCAACGGGGTGACCTATGGCGAATTGCCGTCGAGGGCGGGGATCCTGAACGGCTGACGGAGGAGAGCGGGGAGATCCGCGGTTGGGACTGGATGCCGGATGGATCCATCGTCTTCAGTCGCCGAATGGGCAGCGGGACGCGCCTTTTCCGGCTCGAGGGTGCAGGCCGGCCGGCCACCGGCCTCGGTATCCTGGACGCGCAGAACCCCGACGTTTCGCCCGACGGGGCCATGGCCTTCGAGCGTCGTCAGTCCCGCTTTGGCATCTATCGCTTCGGGCATGAGGGCGGACGTGGATCCGCGGTCGGGGCAGCCGAGGCCATCTTTCCGTCTTCTGGCCGGGACACCCAGCCTTCACTTGCGCCTGACGGGACGCAACTGGTCTTCACGTCGGATCGGAGCGGACGCTATGCCGCGTGGTGGGCACGAACGAGCGAGCCGGACAGCTTGCGACTCTTCCAGGGCTTCACTCCGTCTGCAGACTCGTTTCCACAATGGTCGCAGGACAGCCGGAGAATCCTGATGGTCGGGAAGATGGGCGAACGGGGCGTCCAAGGACTCCACGAAATCGACGTCAGCGACGGATCCATCAAGCGCCTGCAGGTTCCAGGCGGAAACCCGATTGGCGCGGCCTTTGCCTTGGACGATCGAAGGCTCCTGGTGGTGTCGGAGCGTCCCGGCAGCCCTCCGCGCCTGCTCCTTCTCGATAGCGAAGTCGAGCCGTGGCGCGAGCTGGGGGACATAGGAAACGTGTCCACGATCAGGGTCGATCGGGCGCGCGAGCGAGTGCTCTTCACGAGGGTTGATGAGAAGGGGCTATGGCAGGCAGATCTCGATCTTTCCCCTGGCAGTGTCGCCAGGATCGACACCGCAGCTCCCAGCCAGTGGCGCAGGCACGCGTGGACAGTGGACGCTGCTACGGGAGATGTGCTGCAGCTCGTACCCCGTCCACGCTGCTCCGCATCGCTGGAACACATCGGCGGGGAAACACGGCACGCCACCACTGGGCAGCCGCGCTGCCTCCAACCGCAGCGACTTGCGCACGTCAACGGCTTTAGTGCCGGTGGGCAGGACACCTTTGCCTCGATCGCCACGATGGACGGAACGGACATCGCCTTCATGGCTGCTGTGCCCTGATCCCGGACCAAAAAAATGCGCTCCGTGAGGAGCGCAATATGCTTTGGGGATATGTATGTCTTCGGCGAGAGAGTGCCTGATCGTGTAGCGCCAGACCTTGGCGACGCCACCACCCCGACAAGGTAGGTGGCCGCGCCACCTCGGGCCTGGCAAGGCGTGCCGCATTTATTTGCCGAGTCGGTCGCTTGCGCCTGGGTTTGCAGGTCGCTTCCTCGAGGGAGCTGATGACGGCAACACACTGATTCCACGGGTAAAGGTCAGCTTCGGCAATCTTTCGGACCACCATTCACGATGTTTTCGCATAACTTTTCGACCAATTTCCTGAAGCCTTTGCACGCATCCGGCAAACCGGTAGCCCCTTGTTGGCAACGGGTGAGTCATGGACAGGAAAAGCTGGGCGGATCGTGGACAACTTCTGCAGGTGGACGGGGATGGCGGGCGGGCGGGCAGTGCCCGATGCGTGGCCGTCACCCGTCTTGGCAGTGCGCAGTGCTCCTCTAGTCCCTCCACCATATGGGTCCAGCTGAGAGGCCGGACCTGGGTGGAGTCCGCTGAAGGGCGTTTCCAGCTGCGTCGAGGGGACTGGATCGTACTGGACAGGGAATCATGCCCCCTCGTGCAGTCGGATCGGCGTGGCGTCACGCTGGGGTTAGCCATTGGGGGGGGGCTGGCGGCGGCCGCCGCGCGGCTGACCGAAACGGGACTTTTTGCCGGCCGTGGAGGAGTCGATCGCGATGAGCTCCGGTTGTTCGTGCGTCTCTGGCGCGGCGCCGAGAGGCGGTTGAGCGATCAGGTGTCGCTGGATGGAGCCGGACAGCTTGCCGCGCTGCGTCCCCTCCTGCTGTTCATCGGGGCCATGCAGCGGGAAATGGCGGTGCACATCGCACGCTGCCCGGGAAGGTCCCATCTCCGAAAGAGACAGGTATTCAGCCGCCTGCAGCGTGCACGGCTCTATATCGAGGGCAACTGCGACCGGGTGGTGAGGATCGCCGAGCTCGCCCGGCTGACCAGCTTCTCGACCTGGTACTTCTCCAGAGCCTTCCAAAGCCTCTACGAGGAGAGCCCGCAAGGTGCATCCGTGCGCATGCGCCTCGAACGCGCAGCGCTGCTGTTGCGAACCAGCGGGATGTTGATCGGAGAAATCGCCGCCGCATGCGGATTCGACAACTGCTGCAGTTTTGCCCGTGCTTTCCGTTCCCGCTTCGGTACTTCCGCCAGCCACTACCGACGGACTGCGCTCTCCGGATCACCGACACATTCGGCAAAACCAGGCGGCAGTAACGGCAAAGCACCCATCGTGTCCGGTACGTAGCGTGGGTGAGGCGTTTAACGCGCCAATAACAAATATCTGGAGAAGAGATAGATGAATCACCGCAAATTGCGGCTCGGCCTTTTGCCGACCGGCATCGCCCTGGCTCTGGTGCCGGCGTTTGCCAGTGCCCAGGACGCCGCGCCCACTGATCAGGCCACCACCCTCGATCGAATCCAGGTGACTGGTTCACGCATCCGCGGTGTCGCCATGGAAACCCAGCAGCCGATCGTGACGCTGTCCCGTGAAGACATCGAGCAGCAAGGGTTCAGCTCCGTAGCCGACGTGCTGCAGAACCTGACCTCCGCCGGTTCCCCGGCGATCAGCCGCTCCGAAGCACTCGCTTCGGGCGAGAACGTGGGCGGCTACTACATCGACATCCGCAACCTTGGTGCTACCCGCACTCTTGTGCTGGTCAATGGCAAACGCCTTGGCGCCACCACGGGGGGCTTGCAGGACCTCAGCCAGATCCCGATGTCCGCCATTGACCGGATGGAAATACTCAAGGACGGCGCCTCGGCGCTCTATGGATCCGATGCCATCGCCGGAGTCGTCAACGTCATCACGCGCAAGCGTTTCCAGGGCGCGGAGGCGAACGCTTACGTGGGTCAGTTCAGCGAGGGCGATGGCGGGACGCAGCAGTACTCGTTCACTGTTGGACAGTCGGGCGAGCGCGCGGGCACTACTCTGTCGGTCGAGTACTCGAGGGAACAGCCGGTGTTCGCCGGAGACCGGTGGTTCAGCAAATGGGGCAACGCTGGCCCGGATTATCCCGGTTCAGGCTTCAGCCCGGTCAGCGAGAACGGGTCCTGGTTTGGGCCCTGTGGTCCTGGCGGCGCTGATACGTGGTGCACCCTTGTTGATGGCGGAGATCCCACGAATGCGGCGGACTACCGTCCACACGTCGCCACCGACAACGCCAACCCGAACCTCGAAATGATGTTGCGCACCGGCATCGAGCGGCGTTCCGTCTTCGCGAGCACCAACTACGAGATCAGCGACAACATCGCGTTCGATGCCGACATCCTCTACAACCAGCGGGTCACGGACCAGCAGGTCGCGGGTTACCCATACCAGTCGCTTGCATTCGATACCCAGCTCTCGGGAGACAGCGCGTTCAACCCGGTGGGCCAGGACATCGATTTCCGTCGTCGCTTGTGGGAAGTGCCCCGTACGACCCGAAGCGAGCTGCAAACCTATCGATTCGCCGGCGGCTTCAGCGGCTTCTTCGAGCTTGGCGGGAACTACTGGGACTGGGACGTCGGCGCACTGTTGAACCGCAACAGCCTGAGCAAAACCGGCCACGGCGATGCCAGCCTGATTGCGACGCGGCAGGCCCTCGGGCCTTCCTTCGTCAACGACGACGGCATCGTGCAGTGCGGCAGCGCGCTTGCTCCGATAGCACTGGATGCCTGTCGCCCGTGGAACCCGCTGTTGCCGAGCGGAGTCGCGGGCCAAGGGTCGCTTGCGGATGAAGAGCTCCAGAATCTCCTGTTCCCGTACTTCACGGACACCGGAACCACGCGCACCACCAGCTACACCGCCAACCTGAGCGGGACGGCGATGGAGCTGCCCGCTGGCGACCTCGGCTTCGCGATCGGCTACGAGCATCGCAAGGAACAAGGCCGCTTCGTACCCGATGCTTTCGCGCAATCGGGTGAATATACCGGCCTGGCGGCAACCACCACCCAGGGCGACTATTCCTTGGACGAGTTCTATGTGGAACTGAACGTCCCGGTACTCGCCGACATGGCCCTCGCAAAGGAGCTGACATTCAACGTCGCGAGCCGGTACTCGGATTACAGCAACTTCGGTGACACCACCAACAACAAGCTCGGCTTTACGTGGCGTCCACTCGATGAGCTGCTGATCCGCGGCACCTACGCCGAGGGCTTCCGCGCTCCTTCGATCGACAACCTTTACGGTGGCATTGGCAGCAGCTTCGAGGAGTACACGGATCCCTGTGGCACCGGGGCGGTGAACAGCGTCAATGGCAATGTCGCATGCAATGCTGCGGGCGTGCAGATCGGATACGTCCAGCTCGGCCAGGGACTGGTCCCCTGCACGACATATCCTTGCCAGACACCCGATCAGTTCTTTACCGGTTCGAATCCCAACCTCGTGCCGGAAAGTTCTGAAAGTCGCACGATGGGAGTGGTCTGGAGCCCCGGCTGGCTAGATGGCCTGGACATCACGGTCGACTGGTACGAATACAAGATCGAGAACATGATCATCGCCGACAGTGTCGATCGGATCCTGCGTGACTGCTACGTGCTCGGGGACGGTGGTCGTTGCGCAGGCATAGAACGGGCGGCTGACGGCCACATCACCAACCTGTTCTATGGCCTTGCGAACCTCGGCCAGATGGAAACCGCGGGCTTTGATCTGGGGGCAAGCTACCGTCTTCCGGAAACTTCAATCGGTCAATTCACGGTTGACTGGCAAAATACCTACACAAGTCGATATGACGAAGTCGGTGAGAACGCTGATGGAGAATCGATCATCATCGGGTCCGTCGGCGCTCCAGGTATTTTCCGTCTCCGCTCCAATCTGGGAGTGGACTGGGACCTGAATGATTTCAGCGTTTCGTATCACGCCCGATACTACTCCGGCATGAACGAGTCGTGCGTTGCCGGACGCCCCTGCAATGACCCGGATCGCTACGCCAATGGCGAACCCGACGCGCTCCGGCGACAGGGTTCCAACACATTCCACGACATCCAGCTCAGCTTGAAGACGCCGTGGGGCGCCACGGTGGCAGTGGGTGCCAACAACGTGTTCGATCATCGCGGACCTGTCATGTTTACCCAGCCGAGCAGTAACTATCCGTACTACGGTGGCTACGACATCGGTCGTTTCGTGTACATGAAGTACCAGCAGCGCTTCTGATCGATCCATCGATCGAAGCAGTAACAGGAGGCGGCCCCCGAAACGGGGCCGCCTTTTTTTGTGGGCCCTCGACCGGTATGGCCAAACGAAAGAAGGCCGCCCGGAGGCGGCCTATCGCAATGAAGCGGGTGGGGGAATCAGAAGTTGGGCTTGTCCGCCGACTCCTCGAAACGCTTCATCGAATCCACCAGGATCTGCTTGGCCTCGGCGGCGTTGCCCCAGCCGTCGAGCTTGACCCACTTGCCCTTCTCCAGGTCCTTGTAGTGCTCGAAGAAGTGGCCGATGCGTTCGCACCAGTGCGGGCTGACCTTGTCGATGTCGTCGATGTGGCCGTAGCCGGCGAAGACCTTGTCCACCGGCACCGCCAGCAACTTCTCGTCACAACCAGCCTCGTCGGACATCTTGAGCACGCCGACCGGGCGGCAGCGGATCACCGAGCCGGGGATCAGCGGCAACGGCAGGATCACCATCACGTCGGCCGGGTCGCCGTCACCGCACAGGGTGTGGGGGACGTAGCCGTAGTTGCACGGATAGCGCATCGGCGTGGACAGGATGCGGTCGACGAAGATCGCACCCGACGCCTTGTCGACCTCGTACTTGACCGGCTCGGCGTCCTTCGGGATTTCGATGATGACGTTGATCTCATCGGGGGGGTTCTTGCCGGTGCTGACGAGGTCCAGGCCCATGGGGGTGCTCCAGTGTGGGGTGCAGGTCGCGTGGGTGCGGCCCGTAAAGCCGGCCATTTTACCTTGCCGCCATGGGTAACGCAGCCGGGCGCTTGGCGAACCCCCGGCTGTGGCGGCCGCGCCGCGGCGCGCTGCCTCAGAACCGGTGCGTCAGCCTCACGTAGACGTCGTGGTCGACCCGCGCGCGGGTGCCCGCCGGGTGTTCGAGCTCGCGCCGCTCCCGGATCCGGGCTTCCATCGAGGTCCGCTCGGCGAACTTCCACTGGTAGCGGATCTCGGTCAGGCGATCGTTGGGACGGAAATCCGGCGATATCAGCCAGCCGGCACCCACTTCCCCATGGGCGATCCCCAGGTTGTGGTCGGGAGCCATGTCATACAGGCTCGCGGCGACCTGCCAGGCCAGTCCGTCGGCGTCACCGCCCGACCCGGTGCCGACCACGGCCGACTGCGGGGTGTTGAACGCGTAGGCCACCTCGGTACCGGCCACCAGCTTCGTCCCACGGTCGCCGACCGGCCACGTCGCGGCGATGCGCGCGTCGGCTGTCAGGTAGTCCTCGCGTTGGGGCTGGGCCGTGCCCGCGACAGCGAGGCTGGAGGGCATCCAGGTCAGCGACACCATGCGGAGGGTGAGGGTCCCCATGCCTGCCTGTTCTCCGCACCGAGGAACGCGGAAATCCGACTGTCGCCGTCATCGAAGTCCAGGGGCGAGCGGGCCAGGCCGGTCCCTTGGCGCTGGCGATGTTCGGCGATCGCATGCCCCCGCCAGCCCGCGGCCAGCGGCATCTCCAGATGGATGCCGTCGGTCCAGGTGACATCGGTGTTGGGGCTGTCGTCGCGGTCCAGGCTCTTGGCGGCCACGCCAGGCAGGTTGAATACGGTCTGGAACCGGCCAATGCGCATGCGCGGCCCGTTATCCGGGGCCGTGTATGAAAAATAGGCTTCGTCGAGGGTGATGTCCCCGAAGGCGGCGCCGGTGCGGTTGCCGGCGTAGCCGCGCAGGTAGGCCCGGGTCCCGTCCTGCTCGCTGCTGAAACGGCCGGCGGCCCGGGTGCGAAACGCCCAGCGGTTACTGAAGCTGTTCTCCACGGCGAACCGCAGCCGCGCGTTGAAGGCATCGCTATCGGATTTGCCGCCATCGCGTGCCCTGGTTTCACCGGCGAACCATCCTCCGCGGAAGTCGCCGGACGTCTCCCATCCGTTTTGTTCGGCAGCGAGCACGGGCGCGGTGGCCAGCAGGATGGCCAGCGCCAACACGCGGGCGGGCATCCGTTTACCGCACGCGGCGGGCGAATGGAGGGTGGGGCGGATGGGGGGGGTGTCTGGTCACGGCGGTGTCCTGCGGCTGCAACGGTGTGTGCAGCCACCATGGGCCGTGGCTGCACGGGCATCTTTGATCCGGATCAAGCACTTCGGCCAGGCTCCGGGCTGACGACCCCCGGACAGGAAAAAGGCGACCCGCCGGGCCGCCCTTTCCTGCCCGACAACGGCCGGGTCCTAGAGGAGCGGCACCATCAGGAGCGCGACGATATTGATGATCTTGATCAGCGGGTTGATGGCCGGGCCGGCGGTGTCCTTGTAAGGATCGCCGACGGTGTCGCCGGTCACCGCGGCCTTGTGGGCTTCGCTGCCCTTGCCGCCGTGGTGGCCGTCCTCGATGTACTTCTTGGCGTTGTCCCAGGCGCCGCCGCCGGTGGTCATCGAGATGGCCACGAACAGCCCGGTCACGATGGTGCCGATCAGCAGGCCGCCCAGCGCACGCGGCCCGAGCAGCAGGCCCACCACCACCGGCACGGCGACCGGGAGCAGCGAGGGGATGATCATCTCCTTGATGGCCGATCGGGTCAGCATGTCGACCGCGCGCGAGTAATCCGGTTTGCCGGTGCCCTGCATGATCCCCGGGATTTCCCGGAACTGGCGGCGCACCTCCTCGACCACGGCACCGGCGGCACGCCCGACGGCCTCCATCGCCATCGCCCCGAACAGGTACGGGATCAGGCCGCCGATCAGCAGGCCGATGATCACCTCCGGATCCGACAGGTCGAACGCGTACAGAGTGCCCGGGTTGCTGGCCTGCAGGTTGTGGGTGTAGTCGGCGAACAGGACGAGTGCGGCAAGCGCCGCCGAACCGATCGCATAGCCCTTGGTCACCGCCTTGGTGGTGTTGCCCACCGCATCGAGCGGATCGGTGACGTTGCGCACCTCGGGCGGCAGCTCGGCCATCTCGGCGATGCCGCCGGCGTTGTCGGTGATCGGGCCGTAGGCGTCCAGGGCGACGATCATTCCGGCCATGGACAGCATTGCGGTCGCGGCGATGGCGATGCCGTACAGGCCACCGAGTTCGAAGCAGCCCCAGATGGCGATACAGACCGCGATCACCGGCCACGCGGTCGACTTCATCGAGATCCCCAGGCCGGCGATGATGTTGGTGCCGTGCCCGGTGGTCGACGCCGCGGCGATGTGCTGCACCGGCTTGAACTGGGTGCCGGTGTAGTACTCGGTGATCCAGACGATCGCCCCGGTCAGGGCCAGGCCCACGAGGGCGCAGAAGTAGAGGTTGAGCGGCCCGGTCGCGAAATCGTCCATCAGCATCGTGGTGACCGGGTAGAACGCGATCGCCGCGAGTACCGCGGATACGATCACGCCCTTGTACAGCGCGCCCATGATCGAGCCGCCTTCCTTAACCTTGACGAACATCGCGCCGATGATCGAAGCGATGATCGACACCCCGCCCAGCACCAGCGGATAGAGCGCGCCGTTGGCGCCGACCACGTCGGCCATCAGGTAGCCCAGCAGCATGGTCGCAATGACGGTGACCGCGTAGGTCTCGAACAGGTCGGCCGCCATGCCGGCGCAGTCGCCGACGTTGTCTCCCACGTTGTCGGCGATCACCGCCGGGTTGCGCGGGTCGTCTTCCGGGATTCCGGCCTCGACCTTGCCGACCAGATCGGCGCCAACGTCCGCGCCCTTGGTGAAGATGCCACCGCCCAGGCGGGCGAAGATCGAGATGAGCGAGGAGCCGAACGCCAGCCCGACCAGCGCATGCAGCGCGGCCTCGCCAACGATGCCCATCATTCCCAGCACCCACCAGTAGCCGGCGACGCCCAGCAGGCCGAGCCCGACCACCAGCATGCCGGTGATCGCGCCGCCGCGGAATGCGACGTCCATTGCCGGCCCCATGCCGCGGCGCGCGGCTTCGGCCGTGCGCACGTTGGCGCGGACCGAGACGTTCATGCCGATGTAGCCGGCAGCCCCCGACAGCACCGCACCGAGCAGGAAGCCGACCGCCGTGGACCATCCCAGGAAGAACCCGATGACGATGAAAAGCACCACCCCGGCCACTGAAATGGTCAGGTATTGCCGGTTGAGGTAGGCGCGCGCGCCTTCCTGGATCGCGCCGGCGATCTCCTGCATACGTGGGTTTCCGGCGGGCTGCGCGCTGATCCAGCGCGCGGAGATGATCCCGTAGAGGATCGCGATGACGGCGCACACCAGCGCCAAGGCCAAACCATACTGCTCCAGCATGAACCCCTCCCCATCATTAAGAGTGGACTACGTGGAATTTCCGATCCTGCACCGTTCGTTGTGATCGACCCCAAGCGGGGGCGACGCCGCGACTATGGCACAGGAGCGGGAGCCGGTGGGTTCGCGCCCCGGAGGCTGCCAGGGCGGGGCAGGCCGCCGGCGTGATCGGTTGTTCAGCGGCGTCGTGCGAGCCTTCCGCCGAATCCATGCACCGGAACGACCATGCGCCTGATGCTGATCCCCTTCGTGATTGCCGCCGTCGCCATGCCCGCATTGGCTGCCGATCCAAAGCCCGAGATCGAACGACCGACCGGGAAGGCGCAAGCCGATGGAGCGGCCCACAGCCTGCGTACCATTCCCGAGGCCTGCGCCCGGCTTGAAGGTCGTTTCACGGGCAACGCCGAGTCCGAATACGACTTCAAGGTCGTGCGAACCAGTGCCGGCTGCCAGGCCAGGGCGCGCTTCGTCGACCCCGACGCGGGCCCGGCCACCGCCGATGGCTGGATCCTCAATGACGTGATCACCGTGCCGCGCGCGGAATGTCCGTCGCGGCAGGCCGTGGTCAAGGTGTGGCGTAAGCCCGGACAGGCCACCACGCCGGAACTGGATGCCCAGGGGCGCGCCCGCATCTACCTCGGTGATTCGACCGAAGCGGCCAAGGCCAAGCGGCTGCCGAAGGTGGATGTCTACGCAGCGGAAGTGGCCCTCACGGGCCAAGCTTGCGGTTGACCGGCCGGCCTCAGCCCTCCCAGTCCGGGAGCTTGCGGGCCACTTCCAGGTTCTTCAGGGAGACATAGCGCGGCAGGCCATCCTGCCCGTATGGCGGCGGCGCCTCGCCCCGGATCAGCGGCTCCATGTAGCGCCGGGCCTTGTCGGTGATGCCATAGCCGTCGCGGCGGATGAAGCCGGCCGGCATCTTCTTCTCCTTGTTGGCGATCTTCGACAGCGGCGCGGCTTCGATCTTCCAGCGGTAGGGCGTGTCGCTGGTCCGCACGATCACCGGCATCACCGCGTTCATGCCCTTCAGCGCGTAGTCCACCGCCGCCTTGCCAACCGCGGACGCCTGATCCAGGTCCGTCTTGGAGGCGACGTGCCGGGCCGAGCGCTGCAGGTAGTCCGGTAGTGCCCAGTGCACCTTGTAGCCCAGCTCGTCCTTGACCCGGCCGGCAAGGTGGGAAGCGACGCCGCCCAGCTGCGTGTGCCCGAAGGAGTCCTTGCCGCCGCCGGCGTCCGCTACGAAACGGCCGCTGCCGTCCTGGATGCCTTCGCTGGCGACCACCACGCAGTAGCCGACGCGTTCCACCGTGGCCCTGACCTTGGCGAAGAAGTCCTTCTCGACGAAGGGGCGCTCGGGGAACAGGATGATGTGGGGCGCCTCGTCGGGCCCGTTGCCCGCCAGTCCCGCGGAGGCAGCCAGCCACCCGGCGTGGCGGCCCATGGCCTCGTACACGAACACCTTGGTCGAGGTATCGGCCATCGCGGCCACGTCCAGCGCGGCCTCGCGTACCGACACGGCGGTGTACTTGGCGGCCGAACCGAATCCGGGGCAGCAGTCGGTGACCGCCAGGTCGTTGTCGACAGTCTTGGGCACGCCGATGCAGGTCAGCGGGTAGTCGAATTCCTTCGCCAGCCGCGACACCTTCAGCGCGGTGTCTGCCGAGTCGTTGCCGCCGTTGTAGAGGAACCAGCGCACGTCGTGGGCGCGGAACACCTCGAGCAGGCGCTCGTATTTCGCGCGGTCCTCGTCCAGCGATTTCAGCTTGACCCGACAGGAGCCGAAGGCGCCGCCGGGCGTGTGGGCGAGGCTGCGGATGGAGGCAATCGACTCCCTGGACGTGTCGATGAGCTCCTCGCGCAGCGCCCCCAGGATGCCGTTGCGGCCGGCCAGCACGCGTACTTTCCGGGCGCGTGCGGCCTGGATCACGGCTGAAGCCGTGGCATTGATGACGGCGGTGACACCACCGGACTGGGCGTAGAGCAGGGTTCCCGAAGCCATGAATTTTCCAGGGTTGGTGCCGGGATGCGGTAAGCTGGGCGCCGTTTGCCCCGGCAGGTGGACAGGGCGCTGAGTGTAGCGCCGCTGCCGTGAGGCATATGTTCCGACACAGTTGCAATCCCAGGAGCGACACGATGCGATTGGTTCTTCTTGGCGCGCCCGGCTCGGGCAAGGGCACGCAGGCAGCGCGGCTCAAGGAGCACCTGCAGGTGCCGCACATTTCCACTGGCGACCTGCTGCGCGCCGAAGTGGCCGCCGGCAGCAAGCTGGGGCTGGAGGCGAAGGAAGTCATGGCGCGCGGCGAGCTGGTCTCCGACGCGATCCTGCTCGGCATGCTCGAGGAGCGCTTCTCGCGCGAGGACACCCGTGGTGGTTTCATCCTCGACGGCTATCCGCGCAACCTGGCCCAGGCCGACGCGCTCAACACCTTGATGGAGCGCATCGGGCAACCGATGGACGCGGTGGTGCAACTGGAAGTGCCGACCGAGCTGCTGGTCGAGCGCATCGCCGGCCGCGCGGCGGCCGAGGGCCGTGCCGATGACAGCCCGGATTCGGTGCGCACGCGCTTGAAGGTGTACGAAGAGCAGACCTCGCCCGTCGCGGATTTCTTCCGCCAGCGCGGAAAGCTCAGCGTCGTCGATGGCGTCGGATTGCTGGACGAAGTGTTCGCCCGGATCATCGAGGCGCTGCGCCCGGTTCCGCCGATCGGCTAGGCCGGCGCGCCATGAAACTGCATATCCTCGGCATCGCCGGCACCTTCATGGGCGGCGTCGCGGCGCTGGCGCGGGAACTCGGCCACCAGGTGGAGGGATCCGACCAGGCGGTGTACCCGCCGATGTCGACCCAGCTCGAGCGCCTCGGGATCACGTTGTCGCAGGGCTATGACCCGGCCAACATCTCCGCCGATTGCGACCAGGTGGTGGTCGGCAATGCGCTGTCGCGGGGCAACCCGGCGGTCGAGCAGGTGCTGGACGACGGACGCAGCTATGCCTCCGGCGCCCAATGGCTGGCCGAGAACGTCTTGCCGGGGCGCGACACGATCGCCGTCGCCGGTACCCACGGCAAGACCACGACCACCACCATCCTGGCCTGGCTGCTGCAGGCGGCCGGTCGCGAGCCGGGCTTCCTGATCGGCGGCGTGGCCGAGGATTTCGGCGTCTCCGCACGCATCGGCAGCGGTCGCGAGTTCGTGGTCGAGGCGGACGAATACGACACCGCCTTCTTCGACAAGCGCAGCAAGTTCGTGCACTACCGGCCGCTGGTGGCGATCCTCAACAACCTCGAATTCGACCACGCGGACATCTTCGATGATCTGGCCGCCATCAAGCGGCAGTTCCACCACCTGGTGCGCACGGTTCCGCGGCGCGGGACGCTGCTGGTCAACGGTGAGGACGCGAACCTCGCCGAGGTGCTTGAAATGGGCTGCTGGACGCCGGTGCAGACCTTCGGCATCGACGGCGACTTCCACTGGAACGCCCGGCTGCTTGAGGCCGATGGCAGCCGCTTTGCCGTCGTCCACGAAGGCATCGAGCTGGGCGAAGTGCGGTGGTCGCTGCTGGGGCGGCACAACGTGATGAATGCCCTCGCGGCCATCGCGGCCGTGCACGCCACTGGTGCCGATGCCGCAGCGGCGCTGCCCGCGCTGGCGAGGTTCCGCAGCGTCAAGCGACGCATGGAAGAGGTCGGCACCGCCCGGGGCGTGAGGGTCTACGATGACTTCGCCCACCACCCCACGGCCATCGCGACCACCCTTGAAGGTCTCCGGGCGCGCGTAGGACCGGACGCCCGCATCGTGGTGGCGATGGAACCACGCAGCAACTCGATGCGGCTCGGGGCCCATGCCGGGGCATTGGCGCCATCGCTTGCCGGGGCGGACCTGGTGGTATTCCTGCACCGCCCGGAGCTGGGGTGGGACGCCGGCGCCGTGGTCGGAGCGTTGCGCGGCGAAGGCATCGCGGTGCCGGACGTCGACGCGCTGGTGGACGTGCTGAGCAAGCGGGCCGAGGCAGGAGACCACGTGGTGTTCATGTCGAATGGCGGGTTCGACAACGCGCCCCGGCGGTTCCTTGCCGCCCTGGCCGATGCCTGATCTGCTGCACAAACCGATGACGCGGCTGGTTTAGGCTGTCGTCGATGCAGAACGAATCTCTGTCCCTGTTTCCGCTGCCGACCGTGCTCCTGCCCGGAGCGACTTTGGGCCTGCGCGTCTTCGAGCCGCGCTACCTCGACCTGGTGCGTGATTGCGGGCGCAGGCAGTGCGGTTTCGGTATCTGCCTGATCATGGACGCCGACGAAGGCGAGCAGACCGCCGCGGCCGCCGCCTTCGGCACCGAAGCCCTGATAGAAGACTTCGGCACCGACGACGATGGCCTGCTGACCCTGCAGGTGCGTGGCCATCGGCGTTTCCACGCGCGCAAGGTGCGCGTGCGCGACAACGGGCTGCAGGTGGCCGAGGTCGACTGGTGCGATCCCGATCCGGTGGATCCGGTGCGCCCCGAACATGGGCTGCTGACGACCCTGCTGCAGGGCGTGCTGGACCAGGTCGGCGGCGAACATGCCAAGGCCGCCGGGGCGCGTCTGGACGACGCGGCCTGGGTCGGGTGGCGACTGGCGGAAATGCTTCCCCTGGAAGATGCGCAACGCCAGCAACTGCTGCAGATCGACGACCCACACCTGCGGCTCGATGCCCTGCTTGGATTGCTGCCGGACGCTGCCGACGCCGGAGAAGCCGGCTAGCACTGCAGGTCTAGTGCTCCGGCTCGGTCCTGACCCGGAGTACCGGGACGCCGCTTTCGGGATGGGGCTCGCGCACCTGCGGGAACGCGGCCAGTGCGGTCTCCACGGCACCCAGCGCCGTGCCGTCGTGGTCCGCCGGCCGCCACAGCACGGCGGCACCCAGCGGCTTGGTGACGACGAGCGTCTGCGTGGTGGCAAGCCACAGCGGCGTTCCATCGGACAATGCCGCGGGTGCGGGCCAGAGCCGCAACGCCAACTGCTCGCCCGGGCCGGGGCCAGGACGCAGCAACAGCAGTGTTTCGGCATGGGCATCCAAAGTGGCCGGCAGCACCACCTGGTCCAGCTCGGGGATATCGTCGTCCAGCAGTGCGAGGGCATCACGCCACTCCGCCTGTGGCTGCGCGCGCCAGCCATGCGCCTCCAGCGCTGCACGCAGCGGCGCCAGCGGCCCGGCGACCTGTACGTCCAGCGGCCAGCGCTGGCGTGAGTTGTCCTCGTTGCGCTGCGCCGGCAGGGCGGCCCAGCCAGAGTGCCACCACGCCGACGTCTCGATCGTGTGTGCGGAAGGCACTGCTTCGAACTGCCGCAGCAGGGGTTCGCTCGCCCGCGGCGCATGCCAGAGCGCGGCAAGCGCGAATACGCCGTAGAACAGCCCCGCCAGCGGCCGCATCCAGAACGATCGGGCGACGTGGGACCGGTAGGCGATACCCAGCACCAGCACCCAGGCCATGCCCAACAGGGTCCCGCCGGCGAGGTCGCTGGGCCAGTGTGCACCGAGGTAGAGGCGGGAGAAGCCGACCAGCGTGACAAGCACGCCCGCGAGCAGGTACGGCCACACCCGTTTGCGGCCGGGGAGTTCGCGGGCGATCAGCACCGCGAAGAACCCGAAGACGATGGTCGACATCGTGATCGCGACCGAGGGGAAGCCGAACCCTGCAGGCGCGGTGGGCGGGCGTGGCATATCGACGGCGGCCTCCAGCAGCGTCGTCAGCACCAGGCCGAACACCAGCGCGGCCAGCCAGTGCGCCGACGCCATCCAGCGCTTCCGCCACAGCAGGTAGCCCAGCACCGCGGCCGCTGCCGGGCCCAGCACGGCGAAGTCACCAAGGCTCGCCAGCCCTGCCATCAGGCGATCCGCCAGCGGGTTGCGCAGCGTCCACATCAGGTCGTGGAGCCGGTGGTCCAGTGCTGTCGGCCCGCCACTGGCCAGCAGCATCGCCATCAGCGTGAACCAGCCCCAGCTGATGGCCAGCAGGGACGCGGCCAGCATGACCAGCGACGCCGATTCCGGCCTGTTGGGATCCACCAGTGCGCCCGCATAACGCCCCAGCCGTGGGTGGGTGCGGGTCCAGCGCAGCATCCTGGCCAGCAACGAGTCGGCGTGCCGCGCGAACCAGCGCCAGGTATAGAGCACGATGGCCCAGACCAGGCCAATGGCCACCGCGAGCGCCCCGAGCGCCATCGCCAGCCGGTCGGCCACCGCCGCCACGGCATCATAGGAGGCGCCCAGCACCCAGCCGGGTGCCAGGAACAGAGCGGCCCAGACGACACACGCCACCGCGCTGGCCAGCGCGTAGCGACGGAAGGGCATGCGAGCCATGCCTGCGATGGCCGGCACGATCGGGCGTACCGCACCCACGAAACGGGCGATCGCGATGCTCTTGAGGCCGTGGCGGCGGAGCAGCGACTCGCCGTTGTCGAGCAGTTGCGGGTAGCGTACGAACGGCCAGCGCTGGCGCAGCCCGGGCCCGAGGCGTCTCCCGACCCAGTAGCTCAGGGCATCGCCGGCAAAGGCGCCGGCCGCGGCACACATGATCGCGTACGGACCATTCACGTGGCCCAGGCCGACGAGAACGCCCACTGCGATCAGGATGGGAAGGGCCGGCACCACGATCCCCACTACCAGCAGTGCGTCACACAGCGCTATCAGGAACACCAGCGCGCCGGCCGCGGTGGGGTGTGCGCTGATCCACGTGGTAGCGCTGTCGAGCCAGGCCGGATTCATGCCGGCAATTATGACAGCGCGTGGCGGTTCCGTAGACTCTGCGCATGCCGATATCCCCTCCTGACAACGCCGTCGAAATCAGCGCGCTCAAGGCCGACAGCTTCGGCCGAATTTCCCTGATGCGGGGTGCCAGCGGATTGTTCATCCGGCGCGACCTCGCGCACGTGCCGTGGTGGTTGCGCCTGCCGGCCTGGTGGCTGGCGCGGCGTGAGGCGCGCGCGCTGCGAAGCGTGGCGGGCCTGGGCGCCACCCCCGAGCTGCTGGGATGGGATGGGCGCAAGCTGGACCGCAGCTATCTTGACGGCGCCGCCATGTACCAGCGTCCGCCCCGGGGGGACCTGGCGTACTTCCAGCATGCGCGTCGCCTGTTGCAGCAACTGCACGCGCGCGGGCTTGCCCACAACGATCTCGCCAAGGAGGCCAACTGGCTGGTGCTGGCCGATGGCAGCCCCGCCATCATCGACTTCCAGCTGGCGGTGATAGGCAACGCACGTTCACGCTGGATGCGGTTGCTCGCACGCGAGGACCTGCGGCACCTGCTCAAGCACAAGCGGATGTACTGCCCCGACACCATCACGCCGGTCGAGCGGCGGGTGCTCAAGCGCCACTCGTGGTTGCGCGATGCGTGGTTCGCGACCGGGAAGCCGGTCTACCGGTTCGTGACCCGCCGGCTGCTCAAGTGGGAGGACAACGAGGGGCAGGGGCCGAAGCCTTGATGGGGCCGGGTGCGGTTGCCCCTGCGGCTGCGCCGAGAAGTGGTGGTCGCGACTGACGTCGCTCCTACAATAGGGCGCCCCGATAGCGGGGATCGCCTGGAGTGGAAATCGTGGCCAGCCTGTCCGGAAAGACCCTCTTCATCACTGGTGCATCGCGTGGCATCGGCCGTGCGATCGCGCTACGTGCCGCGCAGGATGGCGCCAACGTCGCCATCGCCTCCAAATCCTCTGCGCCCAATCCCAAGCTGCCGGGCACCATCCACAGTGTCGCCCGGGAAGTCGAGCAGGCCGGGGGTCGTGCCCTCGCCCTGAAGTGCGACATCCGGGAGGAAGAGCAGGTCCTGGCCGCCGTCGCCGAGACTGCGGATGCGTTCGGAGGCATCGACATCCTGGTCAACAACGCCAGCGCGATCTGGTTGCGCGGCACGCTCGATACACCGATGAAGCGCTTCGACCTGATGCAACAGGTCAATTCCCGCGGCAGCTTCCTGTGCGCCCAGGCCTGTCTGCCCTGGCTGCTGCGCGCGCCGGAGCCGCACATCCTGACGCTGGCGCCGCCGCCGAGCCTGGACCCGAAATGGTGGGGGCCCCATACCGGCTACACGCTGGCGAAGATGGGCATGGGTTTCGTCACTCTCGGACTGGCGGCGGAGTTCGGCCCGCAAGGTGTGTCGGTAAACGCGCTGTGGCCGCGCACGATCATCGCGACCGATGCGTTGAACCTGATCCCGGGTACCGATCCCTCGCGCTGCCGCACGCCCGACATCGTCGCCGATGCCGCCCACGCGGTGCTGGTGCAGCCGGCTTCGCGGCGCAGCGGCGAGTTCCTGATCGACGAAGATGTATTGCGGGAAGCCGGCGTCGAGGATTTCACACGCTACGCGGTCGATCCCTCGCAACCCCTGCTGCCCGATCTGTTCCTCTGAAGGAGACACACATGCGTTACCTGCACGCCATGGTCCGGGTCCGCGACCTCGACCGCTCGCTGGCCTTCTACCGGGATGCCCTCGGGCTGGTGGAGACGCGGCGCAAGGATGTGCCACAGGGCCGTTTCACCCTGGTCTACCTGGCGGCACCGGAAAGTCCGGATGCCGAAGTCGAACTGACCTGGAACTACGACGACGAAGACTATGGCGACGCCCGCAACTTTGGGCACCTGGCGTTCGAGGTCGACGACATCCACGCGACCTGCGCGGACCTTCGAGCCAAGGGCGTCACCATCAACCGCCCGCCTCGCGACGGGCGGATGGCCTTTGTGCGCTCGCCCGACGGCATCTCCATCGAGCTGCTGCAGAAGGGCGAGGCACTGGAGCCGGTGGAGCCTTGGTTGTCGATGCCCAACACCGGCAGCTGGTAGCGCAACGCGCGGCTGGTTCAACCCATCGGCGCCGGCAATTGCCCACCGCAACCCCGGCAGTGCAGGGCGTCGGGGTCGTGGCCTTCCAGGCCGCATGACGGACAGCCGCGGTGATCGTGGTGATCCTGTCCGTGCGAGGCCTCGCGCATGCTGCCGACCAGCTCGGCGGTGTAGATGCCTGTCGGCACCGCGATGATGCTGTAGCCGATCAGGATCAGGATCGAGGCGATGAAGCGTCCGACCGGGGTATGCGGTGACAGGTCGCCATAGCCGACGGTGCCGATGGTGACGATGGCCCAGTACATGCCGGTCGGGATCGTATTGAATCCGTACTGCGGGCCTTCGATCACGTACATCAGCGCACCGAAGATCACCGCGATCGTCAGCACCACGGTGATGAACAGCAGGATCTTGCGCCGGCTGCGCCATAGGGCCCCCAGCAACACGCCACTTTCCTCGACGTACTGGGTCAGTTTGAGGATGCGGAACAGCCGCAGCATGCGCAGGATGCGCACCACCAGCAGCGTCTGGCTGCCCGGGAAGAAGATCGACAGGTAGGTGGGCAGGATCGACAGCAGGTCGATCAGCCCCCACAGGCTGAAGGCGTAGCGCCAGGGTCGCCGGACCACCGACAGCCGCAGCAGGTACTCGGCGGTGAACAGCAGCGTGAAGCCCCACTCGATCCCGTACAGGATGCGCGCGTAATCGATGTGCAACCACGGATCGCTGTCCAGCATCACCACGATCACGCTGGCGATGATCGCGACGATCAACAGCAGGTCGAAATTCCGCGACGGCGGAGTGTCGTGCCGGAAGATGATGTCGAACCAGCGGCGGCGCCAGCCGGTCTCGGTGGCGGGATTGAGTTGCGGCGTGAACAAGAAGCGCATGCGGATCCTCCGGCCGGCATTGTGCAGCAAGCGCGGCAGCGATCCGTGTAGGCACGGATCGGGGACAATGGCGGCTGTTTCCCGGAGCCTCCCGACGTGAGCGAAGACACCGCCGCCCTGCATGCGCTGGCCCAGCGCTACTACCTGCCTGTCTACCGGCCGCGTCGCATCGTGCTCGACCATGGCCGTGGCTCGCGGCTGTGGGACATCGAGGGCCGCGAGTACGTCGATTTCGGTGCCGGCATCGCGGTCAACGCGCTCGGCCACGCCCACCCGGCGCTGGTGGCGGCCATCAACGAACAGGCTGGGAAGCTGTGGCACACCAGCAACGTGTTCGTCAGCGGGCCGCCGCTGCGCCTGGCCCGGGCGCTGTCAGAGGCGGCGCCGTTCGATGCGCAGGTGTTCTTCTGCAATTCCGGGGCCGAAGCCAACGAGGCGGCGATCAAGCTGGCGCGCCAGTGGGCGACGTCGCAGGGCCGCGAGCCGGCGCAACGCGTGATCCTGAGTTTCCGTGGCAGCTTCCACGGCCGCACCCTCGCGGCGGTGACCGCCACCGCGCAGCCGAAGTACCACGAAGGCTTCGAGCCGCTCCCGCCGGGCTTCCGCTACTGCGACTTCAACGACCTGGATGCCGCGGCGCAGGCCATGGCGGGTGGGGACGTCTGCGCGGTGCTGGTGGAGCCGATGCAGGGCGAGGGCGGGGTGACCCCGGCGACCGCCGGTTTCCTGGAGGGACTGCGCGAGCTCTGCGATCGCCACCGCGCGCTGCTGGTCTTCGATGAGATCCAGTGCGGCATGGGCCGGACCGGGCGCCTGTTCGCCTGCGAGGATGCCGGCGTGGTCCCCGACGTGGTGACCCTTGCGAAGGCATTGGGAAGCGGCTTTCCCATCGGCGCCATGCTGGTCGGGCCAACGGCCCACGATGCGTTGCGGTTCGGCCAGCACGGCACGACTTTCGGTGGCAATCCGTTGGCCTGCGCCGTCGCCGGGGCGGCGCTGCGCGAGTTGTCGGCGCCGGCGCTGCTGGACAACGTGTCGCGTCAATCAACGGCGCTGCGCGAGGGACTGGCGGCACTCGACACGGAGTTCGGCCTGTTCGATGAAGTCCGCGGCCGGGGCCTGATGCTCGGGGCACAGTTGAGGCCGGAGCATGCCGGGCAGGCCGGGGCCATCCTGGACCTGTGCATCGACCACGGCCTGCTGTTGCTGCAGGCCGGGCCGGATGTCCTGCGGTTCGTGCCAGCGCTGAACATCACCGACGCCGACATCTCCGAAGGCCTGCGGCGACTGCGCGAGGCGCTGGTCGGCTTCCTGGGTGCCCGGCGCGACTGAGCGCGGCGACTGCTACCCGCGGCAGGCGGCGAACGCGCCGCGCGCCGCTTCGATCGTCGCCGTGATCTCCGCCTCGCCATGGGCGCTGGACATGAAGCCGGCTTCGAACGCCGATGGCGCGAGATAGACGCCCCGCTCCAGCATGGCCTGGAAGAAGCGCCCGAACATGGCGGCATCCGACGCCATGGCATCGGCAAAGCCGTGTACGGGACCTTCGCGGAAGTAGAGCCCGAACATGCCGGGCGCGCGCGTGGTGTGGAAGGTGATACCTGCTTCCCGGGCCGCTGTTTCCAGGCCGTCGCAGAGGGCATGGGTGCTCTGTTCCAGCCGCTCGTGGAAGCCGTCCACCTGGACGAGCTCCAGGGTCGCCAGCCCCGCGGCCATCGCCACCGGATTGCCGCTGAGCGTCCCGGCCTGGTAGATCGGGCCGCTTGGAGCCACCTGTGACATCAGGTCGCGGCGGCCACCGAACGCCCCCACCGGCATGCCACCGCCGATGATCTTGCCGAAGGTGCTCAGGTCGGGCTTGACCCCGTAGCGCTCCTGCGCACCCCCAAGGGCCACGCGGAAGCCGGTCATCACCTCGTCGAAGATCAACAGTGCCCCATGGCGCGTGCACAGCTCCCGCAGGTGCTGCAGGTAGCCGTCGCGCGGCAGGATGCAGTTGGCGTTGCCGACGATGGGCTCGATGATCAGGCCCGCGATCTCGCTGCCGGCCTTGTCGAACAGTTCGGTCGCGGCTTCGAAATCGTTGTACGGCAGCGTCAGGGTCAGGTCGGCGAGCGCGGTCGGCACGCCCGGCGAGTTCGGCAGCCCGAGGGTGAGCGCGCCGCTGCCGGCTTTCACCAGGAAACTGTCGCCGTGGCCGTGGTAGCAGCCTTCGAACTTCACGATCCGGCTGCGGCCGGTGGCGCCGCGGGCGACGCGGATGGCCGACAGCGTCGCCTCGGTACCCGAATTCACCATGCGCACCATCTCGCAGCTCGGCACGATCCGGGTGAGGGTCTCGGCCATGGTGACTTCCAGCGCATTGGGTACGCCGAAGCTCAGGCCATTGCGCATGGTCGTGGCCACCGCATCGAGCACGTCGGGATGCGCATGGCCGGCGATCATCGGCCCCCAGGAGCCGACGTAGTCGATGTAGCGGTTGCCGTCCACATCGAACAGGAACGGGCCTTCGGCGCGCTCGGCGAAGAAGGGTTCTCCACCCACGGACTTGAACGCGCGTACCGGGGAGTTCACCCCGCCTGGCAGCAACTCGCAGGCGCGGGAGAACAGGTCGTGGGATCGGGCGTGGTTCATTCTCGGGACTCTCCGGGATGGGGGCTGTCGAAGCAGGTTGCGAACGCGCGTACGGCGGCTCGGGGATCGGGCGCATCGAAGACGCCACTGATGACCGCAAGCAGGTCTGCCCCCGCTTCAACGAGGGGCCGGCCATTGTCGGGGCTGATCCCGCCGATCGCCACCACGGGCACCCCAAGTGCGCTCGCTTCCGACAGCAATGGCGCCGTGGCGCGGCGTGCGCCGGGCTTGGTCGGGGAGGGAAAGAAGGCGCCGAACGCGACGTAGCTGGCGCCATCGGCGACGGCCTTGCTTGCGAGCTCGATGCTGTCGTAGCAGGACGCGCCCAACCACGCGTCCGGCCCCAGGGCGCGACGCGCTGCTGGAAGTCCCCCATCATCCTCACCCAGGTGGGCGCCATCGGCCCCGATACGGGCGGCGAGTCGCCAATCGTCGTTCACCAGCAAAGGCACCCCGTGGCGTCGGCACAACGAAAGCAGTTCCAGCGCCTGTTGCTCCCTCAATCCGGCGTCGGCGTGCTTATTCCGGTACTGGAGCCAGCAGGCGCCGGCCGCGAGCACCGGTTCCACGCATGAAAGCAGGCGGGCTGTGTCCGCAAGGTCGGGCGTGATCGCGTACAGGCCGCGCGGGTGTCGGTTCATGTCGATGCTTTCGCCACTGCAGGAGGGATGGGACAATGGTCGCCCTTTCGTCCGATCCCTGCATGCCATGTCCGATACCGCCACGACCACCGAGTTCCGCACCTGGATGTGCGTGGTCTGCGGTTTCGTCTATGACGAGGCGAAGGGCCTGCCGGAAGAAGGCATCGCGCCGGGCACCCGCTGGGACGACGTGCCGGACACTTGGACCTGCCCGGACTGCGGGGTCACCAAGGACGATTTCGAGATGATGGAGCAGTAGACCGGTTGGACGCGCTCAGGGCCGGGCAATGTCTGGGCCGAAAGTGATCCGTTCGCCGTTCCGCAGTTCCATGCGCAGCGCTTCGCCCGCATCGAGTTCGAGTACGTACCGGGCAGGCGCGCGGCTGGGGTAGGAAGGGCAGGCCGTACCGTCCGGACAGGGCGGGACCTCACGCTGCTGCGCAACCAGTCGGCGCTCCCCGTCGAAGTACAGGATGTCCAGGGGGATGCGCGTGTTCTTCATCCAGTAGGACCGGGGCTCCTCGCGCTCATGGATGAAGAGCATCCCGCGGCCATCGCCCAGGTGTTCACGGAACATCAGCCCCTGGGCGCGCTCCTGGTCGTCGTCCGCGATCTCGACTGCGAACCGCTCGCCCTTCAGCTCCACCCAGGAGCCACTGCCGGATGCGCAACCCGGCAACAGCAATCCGAATGCGAGTACGACTGCAGCCAGTGTGTCCGTGAAGCGCATGACCTTCTCCTTGAACCGATGCAGCGACGATCCGCAACGCAGGCGCGGCGGTCAAGTGCGCGTCGGTGAATGGACGCAAAAAATTTCATCGATCCCCCCTTCCCAATCCGTCACAAGGCGTGCACAATGCGCGGCCCGCCACGGAGCAGTCGGCCACGGCGGGGATCGGCAGGAAAAAGTGGATGTTGAGGTGTTGACGGCCACGAAATCTGCTGTATGATGTGCGGCTCACTCGGGCACTTCGGTGACGGGTACGGGATCAGGCGCTGAGGCCGGTTCCAAGGATCTTTGACAGTGTGCGCAGGTGACTTGTGCGGACGTCTGGCGGGTGGATGGTTGTCCATCGCAGATGTTCGACACAGTCCAAATGAATCAAGAACAAGCATCGCAAGATGCGCGTGAAGAGTAATTTGGGCTGGGACGACACTGCACTCAAAGCATTGGCGAGGACTTCGGTCCGAGCCGGAAACTTCAAGTGAAGAGTTTGATCCTGGCTCAGAGTGAACGCTG
>NZ_FUXP01000006.1 GCF_900167055.1 Lysobacter spongiicola DSM 21749 | reverse complement strand
CCGACGATCTCGATTTCGTCGCCCACCTTGATGATGCCGCGCTCGATGCGGCCGGTCACCACGGTGCCGCGGCCCGAGATCGAGAACACGTCTTCCACCGGCATCAGGAACGGCTTGTCGATCGCACGCTCCGGCTCCGGGATCCAGCTGTCCAGCGCCTCGACCAGCTTGATGATCGACGGAATGCCGATCTCGCTGTCGTCGCCTTCCAGCGCCTTCAGCGCCGAACCGTGGATGATCGGGGTGTCGTCGCCCGGGAACTCGTACTTGCTCAGCAGCTCGCGGACTTCCATCTCCACCAGCTCCAGCAGCTCGGCGTCGTCCACCATGTCCGCCTTGTTCAGGTAGACCACGATGTACGGCACGCCCACCTGGCGGGCCAGCAGGATGTGCTCGCGGGTCTGCGGCATCGGGCCGTCAGCGGCCGAGCACACCAGGATCGCGCCGTCCATCTGCGCCGCACCCGTGATCATGTTCTTCACGTAGTCGGCGTGGCCCGGGCAATCCACGTGCGCGTAGTGGCGCGTCGGGGATTCGTACTCCACGTGCGAGGTCGAGATCGTGATGCCACGCGCCTTCTCTTCCGGTGCGCGGTCGATCGCGTCGTACGCGCTGAACTCGCCACCGAAACGCTCCGCGCCCACCTTGGTCAGCGCTGCGGTCAACGTGGTCTTGCCGTGGTCGACGTGACCGATCGTGCCGACGTTCACGTGCGGCTTGGTGCGCTCGAACTTACCCTTGGCCATGGCTGTATCTCGGTGGTTTGCGGTTGCGTTGGAAGGAAACGGACTTTCGAATCGACTTTCGAATCTGGTGCTCACGACTGGAATCGAACCAGCGACCTCCTCCTTACCAAGGAGGTGCTCTACCGACTGAGCTACGTGAGCAGGTTGTTCAAGCAGGCAAGGCGTCGCGACATCAATGGAGCGGGAGACGGGGATCGAACCCGCACCATCAGCTTGGAAGGCTGAGGTTCTACCATTGAACTACTCCCGCGCCGGAAACCTGCTTGGGTACTGCGCCGGTGGCTGGTAAGGCCGCCGGGTGTCGCACTTTCTACCACTTGCCGACCGGGGCCGACTGTATCTGGTGGAGGGAGGTGGATTCGAACCACCGAAGGCGTAAGCCAGCAGATTTACAGTCTGCCCCCGTTGGCCGCTTGGGTATCCCTCCAAAGAGCCCGCAATTCTGGAGCGCGTCGGCGAGGAAGTCAACGCATTGTGCAGAAAAAACTCACACGTTGAAGCGGAAATGCAGAACGTCGCCCTCCTGCACCCGGTATTCCTTGCCTTCCAGGCGCAGCCGACCCGCATCGCGCGCGCCCGACTCGCCCCTGTACTTGATGAAGTCGTCGTAGCCGATCGTCTCGGCGCGGATGAAGCCTTTCTCGAAATCGGTATGGATGACCGCGGCGGCCTGGGGGGCGGTCGAGCCCGCCTTGACCGTCCAGGCCCGCACTTCCTTGACGCCCGCAGTGAAGTAGGTCTGCAGGCCCAGCAGCTTGTAGGCGGCGCGGATCACGCGGTTGAGCCCTGGCTCGTCGAGGCCGAGATCGGCCAGGAACGCGTCGCGGTCCTCGTCTTCCAGCTGGCTGAGCTCCTCCTCGATGGCGGCCGATACCGGCACCACCTCGGCGCCCTCGCCTGCCGCCCGCGCACGCACGGCGTCGAGGTGCGGGTTGTCCTCGAATCCGTCCTCGAGCACGTTGGCCACGTACATCACCGGCTTGAGCGTGAGCAGGAAAAGATCGCGCACCGCCAGCCGGTCGTCATCGGACAGATCCAGCGCGCGCGCCGGCTTGCCGGCATCCAGGCCGTCACGCACGCGCGCCAGCACTTCGACCCGGGCCTTGGCATCCTTGTCGCCGGTCTTGGCGTTGCGTTCGGCACGCTGGAGCGCCTTTTCCACCGAATCCAGGTCGGCCAATGCCAGCTCGGTATCGATGGTTTCGATGTCGGCGATCGGGTCCACCTTGTTGTTGACGTGGATGACGTCGCTGTTCTCGAAGCAGCGCACCACGTGGGTGATCGCGTCCACTTCGCGGATGTGCGCGAGGAACTTGTTGCCCAGGCCCTCGCCGCTCGCCGCACCGGCGACCAGCCCGGCGATGTCGACGAACTCGACCGCCGTCGGCAGCACCTTCTGCGGCTTGACGATCTCGGCCAGCGCGTTGAGCCGGGGATCCGGCACCGGCACCACGCCGACGTTCGGCTCGATGGTGCAGAAGGGGAAGTTGGCCGCGGCGATTCCCGCCTTGGTCAGGGCATTGAAGAGGGTCGACTTGCCGACGTTGGGCAGGCCGACGATGCCGCATTTGATGCCCATGGCGCGTTACTCGCTGTAGAAAAGGGGTCAGGCCCGCGGCGTGTGCAGCCGCTTCATGGCCTCGTTGAAGTCGCCCGCGACTGCGAGCGGCAGCACGTCGATGGCATCATCGATCGCGCGCAGGATGAGGGTTTCGTCTTCGCCACGCGGACGTCCCAGCACCCACGGGGTGACCAGGTCCTTGTGCCCGGGGTGGCCGATGCCGATGCGCAGCCGATGGAAGCCACCATGGCCGAGCAGGCGCATCGTGTCCCGCAGGCCGTTCTGCCCGCCATGGCCGCCGTCGAACTTGAGGCGCGCGGTGCCGGGCGCGAGGTCGAGTTCGTCATGCGCCAGCAGCGCCTCGGACGGCTCGATCTTCCAGTACCTGAGCGCGGCGGTGACCGACTTGCCGGACAGGTTCATGAAAGTGGCCGGCTTCAGCAGCCACACCGGCTCGCCGCCGATGTCGACCTTGCATGTCTGCCCGAACAGCTTGGCATCCACGGCGAAGCGGCCGCCCAGGCGTTCGGCCAGGGCATCCACAAACCAGAACCCGGCATTGTGCCGGGTCCGGAGATGTTCGGGACCGGGATTCCCCAGCCCGACGATGAGTCGCAAACCAGCCATTTCGATGAAACATGCACGCCCCGATACGGCCATCGGAATGGCCGCATCGGGAACAGGCCTGCTTATTCGCTGTCGACGTTGGTTGCCGGAACGTCACCCTCGGCGTCGCCTTCGGCGCTGTCGGAGACTTCAACGCGGCCCTGGCGGGCCACGACCACCGCGACGTCATGCTCCTTGCCCAGGCGCAGCTCGGGGATCTCGACGCCCTTGGGCAGCTTCAGCTCCGACAGGTGGATGGTCTGCCCCAGGGTCAGCTCGGCCAGGTCGACCTCGATGAACTCCGGCAGGTCCTTCGGCAGGCAGCTGACCTGGACCTCGTTGAGCTCGTGGGTGACCACCACGTCGGCGGCCTTGCCGGCCGGGGACTGGTCCTCGTTGAGGAAGTGCAGCGGCACGGCGGCCTTGAGGGCCTGCTTGGCATCAACGCGCTGGAAATCCAAGTGCATGATCAGCTGCTTGTACGGATGGCGCTGCATGTCGCGCAGGAGCACCTGCTCGACCTTGCCGTCGACGTCCAGGTTCAGGATCGACGAATAGAACCACTCGTGCTTGTTCGCCAACCAGATTTCTTCGTGGTCGAGCTGGATCGCCTTCGGCTCGGACTTTCCGCCGTAGATGATGGCCGGGATGCTGGCGGCGCGACGCAGGCGGCGGCTCGCACCCTTCCCTTCGACGCTGCGGCCAGTGGCCTTGATGGTGTGTTCGGACATTGCTTGTTTACTCGCTATTGCTGCTTGAAAACCGCCTCGCGACGGCATGGGTGGCTCACCCGCGACCAGGTGAGCCGGGAAATCGGGGTCAGTCCACGTAGAGCGAACTGACCGACTCGCCGAACGCGATCCGGCGAATCGTTTCGGCCAGGAGCTCGGCGACGCTGAGCTGGCGGACCTTGCCGCACTCGCGCGCCGCGTCGGTCAGCGGGATGGTATCGGTCACCACCAGCTCGTCCAGCCCGGACTTGCTGATGTTGCTGATCGCCGCGCCCGACAGCACCGGATGGGTGCAGTAGGCAACGACCTTGATCGCCCCGTGCTCCTTCAGCGCGCCCGCGGCGGCACACAGCGTGCCGGCGGTGTCGACGATGTCATCGACCAGCACGCAGGTCTTGCCACGCACGTCGCCGATGATGTTCATCACCGTGGCGACGTTGGCGCGCGGCCGGCGCTTGTCGATGATGGCCAGGTCGGCGTCGTCGAGGCGCTTGGCAATCGCCCGGGCGCGGACCACGCCGCCGACGTCGGGGCTGACCACCACCATGTTGTCGGTGCCGTGCGCGCGCCAGATGTCGGCCAGCAGCAACGGCGACGCGTAGACGTTGTCGACCGGGATATCGAAGAAGCCCTGGATCTGGTCGGCATGCAGGTCGACCGTCAGCACCCGGTCGCAGCCGGCGGCGCTGAACATCTTGGCGGCGACCTTGGCCGTGATCGGAACCCGCGACGAGCGCGGACGGCGATCCTGGCGGGCGTAGCCGAAGTACGGCACCACCGCGGTCACGCTGCTGACGGAGGCACGCTTCAGCGCGTCGATCAGCACCAGCAGCTCCACCAGGTTCTCCGCGCTGGGCGCGCAGGTCGGCTGGATCACGAACGCTTCCTGGCGCCGCACGTTCTCCTCGATCTCGACCTGCACCTCACCATCGGAGAAACGGCCGATCAGGGCCTTGCCCGGACGGATGCCGAGTTCCTTGCAGACCGCCTGCGCGAGGGGACGGTTGGCATTGCCGCTGAACACCAGCAGGCTGCGATCGTTTTGCACGTGGGTCTTCTCCGCTTCGCTCTGACCGTGGGGAGCCGTGATCGGTGGATATGGCAGGGGCGGTAGGATTCGAACCTACGAATGCCAGGATCAAAACCTGGTGCCTTAGGCCTCTTGGCGACGCCCCTGTGGAACTGGTTGTCGGTCCTGCAGGGCGACATGCAGCGGGGACACCGCGGCACCCGCCACCACCCGGGCATCCAACCCCGGCGGCAAGCCCGCCAGCGCCGCCTCGGCGGATTCGCGACTGGCGAATTCGACGAAGCAACCACTGCCGGAACCGGTCAGGTGCGGCGTGCCGACACGCGACAGCGCAGCAAACACAGCCTCTACGGCAGGTTCGCGGGCGCGCAGCACCGGCTCGAACGCGTTCCCGAGCGGTACGCCCGAAACGAAGTCGGATATTGTCACGGCCGGCGCATCCCGCGTCAATTCAGGCGTGGCGAACAGTGCGGTGGTCGGCACGTGAACGCGGGGGTCGACCACCAGGTACCAGGCCGGAGGCAGGTCGAGCGGTGTCAGTTGCTCTCCGACACCTTCGCCCCACGCATTGGTACCCAGGACGAAGACCGGCACGTCGGCGCCCAGTCTCAGACCGAGCTCCGCCAGGCGCTCCAGCCCGAGACGGGTCCCCCACAAGGCATCCAGCGCCACCAGCGTGGTGGCGGCGTCGGATGATCCACCGCCGAACCCGCCCCCCACGGGAATGCGCTTTTCGACACTGATGTCGACACCTTCACCGACATTGGCCTCTTTTTTCAGCAGGATCGCGGCGCGGACAGCGAGGTCAGCGGCGATATCGCCGGTCAGCGATCCGTGCCGAAGCACCTGCCCGTCATCCCTGGCGCGCAGGGAGACGGTGTCGCCCCACTCCAGCAGGCGAAAGACCGTCTGCAGCAGGTGGTATCCGTCCTCGCGGCGGCCGGGGATGCGCAGGAACAGGTTCAGCTTCGCCGGCGCCGGCCAGTGGCTCCAGCCATCCTCGCCCGGTGTCACAACCATTCGTCCACCACCAGCTTGACCCGCGCACCGCCACTACGGGCGTCCAGACGCTCCGGCAACACAACGCCAGCGGCAGTCTGTGCCGCGTCGGCATCGGGCCATCGATAGTCGATTTCCCAACCACCCTGCTCGATCCGCAGCGGCCGGCCTTCGTGATTGAACTCGACCCGTGCGGGACCCATGCCTGGGGCCCGCGCGCCGCGCACCCAGTCGGACAGCGCATCCACCGGAATCATCCAGCCGGTGGCTTCCTGCAACAACAACGCGGGGGCGATCCCGCTACGGGGCCCGCCTTCCAGGCCTTCGAGCAGCGCCCCCCGCGGGGAGTTGGACAGGCGCCAGCTCTGGCGCGTGACCGGCGCACTCAACTCCACCTCGAATTCATGAGGCGCCCGTTGTTGCCAGGTCAGGCGGCCGCTCCCCCCGCGCCCGTCGGTCGACACCGCCATGCGGCCCACCAGGCCCCACTCGCCCTGCGCCCGCAGCCGCTGCTCCCGCTCGGCCTGTGCAGCCTCGGCAGCCGCCCGCTCGGCAGGGCCGAGGTCGGGCCGGACAGGCGCGGCACCGCAGGCCGTCAACAACACACCCGCCACCACCGTCGCGGCCGCCATGCGCAGGTTCATGCGCCTGTCTCTTCCAGCGCGCGTTGCAGCGCGCGGTTGTCGGGGTCCAGCTCACGGGCCTCTTCGAAGTACTCCCGGGCTTCGTCCCGCCGCCCCATGACCCAGAGCACCTCGGCCACGTGCGCGGCGATCTCGGCGTCCTCCTGCAGCGCATGCGCCCGCCGCAACTCCGCCAGGGCTTCCTCGTGGCGGCCCAGGCGATAGAGCACCCAGCCATAGCTGTCGATGATGGCGGCGTTGTCGGGTTCGGCGGCGCGGGCGCGGTTGATCAGCTCCAGTGCCTCCTGATAGCGGTCGGTGCGGTCGGCGAGCGTGTAGCCCAGTGCATTGAGCGCCGCGACCGATTCCGGCTCGATTACCAGCAACCTGCGCAGGTCGGCTTCGGCCCGGGCGATGTCGTCCTGGCGCTCCCAGCTCAGCGCGCGCGCGTAGAGGATCTCGAGATCGTCCGGAAACGCCGCGAGTCCACGCGCATAGGCATCCATTTCGGCCTTGGGGTCGTCTCCACGCGCGAGCAGCTCCGCCTCCAGCAGGTAGGCGTCGCGGCGGACGCCGTCGGGCGCGGACGCGTCGGCCTGCAGCTCGTGGAGCGAAGCGTGGGCCTCGGCGGCACGGCCAAGTTCATGCAGCACGTGGGCCGCGCGAAGGCGGGCGATCCACCGCTGCTGCCCGCCTGGCACGCCGCGGTACCAGTCCAGTGCCTCTTCGTGGCGCTCCAGGAACTCCGCCATCTGCCCCAGCAGCAGCCGCCTCTGGGGGTCGGGCCGGTTGCCCTCCCTGCCCAGCTCCTCGTAAAGCCGGACGAGTTCGCCCTTGTCTTCCGCGCGCGCCAGCAGCGACGCACGCAATGCGTAGGTCTGGTCATCCTGGGGGCCGCGACCGAGCACCGCGGCGGCCTCGGCGAGATCTCCGAGGGCGTCGTACTCATAGGCGATCGCGAGCCGAAGGTCTGCATCGCCCGCAGCCCCGTCGACCAGCGACGCCAGCACATCACGCGCCTGGTCCTGCTTGTCCGCCCCGCGCAGCTGGCTCGCATGCAGCAGGGCCACGCGCGGCTCCCCCGGGAACCGCCGCACCACTTCCGCCACGATCTGTTCGGCCAGGTCCGGCCGTCCCAGGCGCTGCGCCAGCCCGCCGAACGCCAGCCACGGCTGCAGCTGGTCGGGCACGTGGCCGCCACGGACCAGTGCATCCAGCACATCGGCCGCCTGCTCGGGGTCGCTCGACCCGGAGGCCAGCACGCTGAGCGCCTGTCCCCAGCCCTCGGTGCCAGGCACCTGCAACAGCTCCGCCAGATGGTCGCGGGCGGCACGGGGATCATCGCGGCGCAAGGCGAGCGTGGCCTCGGCTGCCAAGAGGCTGGTGCCCGCGCCTCCTTCCCGCTTCCACAGCGCGAGTGCCTCTGCGGCGCGCTCATCATCCTTGGCGAGCAGCGCGATCCGGGTGGCACGTTCGGCGAGCCCGGCATCGCCGGCGGCCCGGGCCGCTTCCAGCGACCACTTCGCGGCATCATCCAGCCGGCCCGCCTGGAGCGAAAACTCGGCAGCCAGCAGCGGCTCCAGCGAATCCACCACCACGTCGCCACCACCGCGGGCGCCCGCGGCCGGGGTGGCCAGGGCGAACGTGAGCGCGACGAGGGCGGCGAAGGTGAATGAACGCGCGGCTGCGGGCATCGGCTGTCGGATCCAAGGGTTCGGCGGGGCCGGTAGAATGGCGGGCTTCGGCAGCCAGCAGCTTATCGCAAGCACCTGAACCGGTAGTTCCCAAGCCACATGAGTTCGGCCCCCTCCAGTCCGCCGGCACGCCTGTTCGTGCTCGGCATCAACCACCAGACCGCGCCGGTTAGCCTGCGCGAGCGGGTGGCGTTCGCCGCGGACGCAGTACCGGTCGCGCTGGCGGCATTGAGGGGGTTGCCACAGGTGCGCGAGGCGGCCCTGCTCTCCACCTGCAACCGCACCGAGGTCTATGCCGTCGCCGACGATGAAGGTGCTGCGCTGGCGGACTGGCTGGCCACGCATCCGGCTGACACCGGGGACCTGCACGCGTACCTGTACCGGCACGCCGATGCCGACGCGGTGCGCCACCTGTTCCGCGTGGCCACCGGGCTGGATTCGCTGGTGCTGGGCGAGCCGCAGATCCTGGGGCAGGTGAAGCAGGCGTGGGCGGCGGCGCGGGCCGCGGGCACGCTGGGCAGCCAGCTCGACGGATTGTTCCAGCACACCTTCACCACCGCCAAGCGCGCCCGCACCGATACCCGCATCGGGGCCAACCCGGTGTCGGTCGCCTCCACCGCGGTGCGCCTGGCACAGGAGTCGTTCGCGCGCCTGGAGGATTCCACCGTGCTGCTGATCGGCGCTGGCGAGACCATGGAGCTCGCCGCCCGGCACCTGGTCCAGGCGAAGGCCAAGCGCCTGCTGGTAGCCAACCGCACCCTGGTGCACGCCCAGGAGTTGGCGAGCCGCCACGGTGGGTTCGCCCTCCCGCTGGAGGACCTGCACAAGCACCTGGGCGAGGCCGACATCGTGCTGTCGGCAACCGCGTCGCGCGAGCCGGTCCTGGTCCGGGCACAGGTAGCCGCCGCGCTCGCCACCCGCAAACACCGCCCGATGCTGCTGCTGGACCTGGCGGTGCCGCGCGACATCGCTCCGGACGTGACCGATATCGATGATGTCTACCTCTATACCGTCGATGACCTCCAGCGCGCGATCGAGGACAACCGTCGCAGCCGCCGGGAGGCCGCTGCCGAGGCGGAGGCCATCATCGAGTTGCAGGTGGCGCGGTTCATGGAGGGTTTCATCGCGCGCACCCGCACCGCACCGCTCAAGCGCTTGCGGGCGCACGGTGAGGCGGCGCGTGAGGAGGCCCTTGCCAAGGCGCGCCTGCAACTGGCATCGGGCGCCGACCCGGCGGCAGTGCTGGACTTCCTCGCCCACACCCTGACCAACCGGCTGCTGCACGCGCCGACCATCGCCCTGCGCGAGGCTGCGCTGACCGGCAACACCGACCTCGCCCGGGCGACCGAGAAGCTTTTCCCGCAGACTCCCGATCCCACCGCCGACACCCCGACCGATGACCCCAAGCCTGCGCCGTAAGCTGGAAGCACTCGCCGAACGGCGCGAGGAACTCGAACGTCTCCTGGCCGATCCGGAGGCGGCAGCCGATGCCGGCCGGTTCCGCCAGCTGTCCCGCGAGTTCGCCCAGCTCGAGCCGGTGGCCAATGCACTGGCCGACGAGGCCGCCGCAAAGGCCGACCTCGCCACCGCGCTCGCCATGCGCAACGATCCCGAGCTGGGGGAGCTGGCCGAAGAAGAGATCGACGCCGCCAACAAGCGGCTGGAGCAGCTCGACGCCGAGCTGCTGGCACACCTGGTCCCCAAGGATCCCCGCGACGAGGGGGACATCTACCTGGAAGTGCGCGCCGGCACCGGCGGCGACGAAGCGGCCATCTTCGCCGGGGACCTGTTCCGGATGTACACGCGTTACGCGGAGCGCCAGGGCTGGCGGGTGGAAGTGGAGTCGGCGAGCCCGGGTGAGCACGGCGGGTTCAAGGAGGTCATCGCCCGGGTCGAAGGGCGCGGGGCGTACTCCCGGCTGAAGTTCGAGTCGGGCACGCACCGGGTCCAGCGGGTGCCGGAGACCGAATCCCAAGGCCGCATCCACACCTCCGCCGCGACCGTGGCGATCATCGCCGTGGAGCCGGAGGGCGAGCCGATCGAGATCAACCCCGCCGACCTGCGCGTGGATACCTTCCGCTCCTCCGGCGCTGGCGGGCAACACGTCAACAAGACCGATTCGGCGATCCGCATCACCCACCTGCCCAGCGGCGTGGTGGTGGAAAGCCAGACCGAGCGCAGCCAGCACGCCAACCGCGACAAGGCGATGAAGCGGCTGGTCGCGACACTCGCCGAGGCGCAGGCCGCCAAGGCCGCCGCGGCGATGGCCGAGGACCGCAAGCTGCAGGTCGGCAGTGGCGACCGCAGCCAGCGCATCCGCACCTACAACTATCCGCAGGGGCGCATCACCGACCACCGGGTGGAAGGCCTCACCCTGTACGACCTGCCCAACGTGCTGACCGGCGACATGGACGCACTGGTGGAACGCCTGCAGCAGGAACACCAGGCGGACGAACTCGCGCGGCTGACGCGGGGTACCTGATGGCGGCGACGGGCCCTCGCCAGGCGAGCACGCGCGGCGTCCCTGCCGCCCCTGCGTCGTGACGGTGGATCCGCGACAACAGGCTCGTCAGGCAGCCGCCCATCGCCCGCAGGATGCAATGGCGTGGATCGTCCTGGCCGAAGCCGAACTGGATGCCGGCGATGCCGCCGCGGGCGAGGCCGCGTGCCGGCGTGCGCTCGCATTGCGGGTGGGGCACCCGGAAGCACTGGCACGCCTTGGTCGGGCGCAATGGATGCAGGGTAACCGGCACGAGGCGGTCGAAAGCCTGAAGGCGGCCGCCCGCAACGCACCCCGGCACCCGGGCATCGCGGTCTGGCTGGGGCACGCGCTCGAGGACACCGGCGAGGCCGAGGCGGCATCCCAGGCATATGCACACGCCTATTCGCTGGCACCGGCGGAACCGCAATTGGCGGCGTACCTGCTCGCCTGGCGCCGAAAGCTGTGCGACTGGCGCGACCTCGACACCCTGTCGCTGCAGGTGCGACAGGCCGTACGCCGCCGGCAGGCCGCCGTGGAGCCGTTCGCCTTCCTCGGTGAGGATGCCGGTGCCGCCGAGCAACTGCAGTGCGCCCGGCTCCGGGCGGCGCAGGTGGCGCCACCTGCCCGGCCGCTACCCCCATCGTCGCCACCGGGTATCCCGGGGACCCGGGTCGGGTTCCTGTCGAACGGCTTCGGGGCGCACCCCACCGGCCTGCTGACCGTAGCGATGCTCGAATACCTGGCGCTGCAACAGGATCTCGAGATCCACCTGTTTGCGCTCAATCGCGACGACGGCAGCGCGATCCGGCAGCGGCTTGGCCAGGCCGGCCGGCTGCACGACCTGGCCGCGCATGACCACGTGCAGGTCGCCACCGCGATCCGTGCCGCCGGTATCGACGTGCTGTTCGACCTGCGCGGCTGGGGCGGTGGCGGCGTCCCGGAGGCACTGGCGAGACGGCCGGCGCCGGTGCAGGTGAACTGGCTGGCCTACCCGGGCACCTCCGGAGCACCGTGGATCGACTTCGTGCTCGCCGACGACTTCGTCCTCCCCGAGCGGCTGGCACCGCACTTCAGTGAAGAGGTGGTGCGGCTGCCGCGCTGCTTCCAGCCCTCCGACACCACCCGCGGGATCGAGCCGCCGCCACCACGTGCAACGGTCGGACTGCCCGACGAAGGCGTGGTGTTCTGCTGCTTCAACAACAGCTACAAGCTCAACCCGCGCAGCATGGGACGCGCCCTGGACATCCTCGGGCAGGTACCCGGCAGCGTGCTCTGGCTGTTGTCCGGCCCGGGCCGTGCGGACGAGCGGCTGCGGGCCTTCGCCAGCGACCGGGGCGTCGACCCGGGGCGCCTGGTCTTCATGGCCAAGCAACCGCACGCCGTGTACATGTCGCGCCTGCAGTTGGCCGATCTGTTCCTCGACACCCACCCCTACAACGCCCACACCACCGCCTCGGATGCGCTCTGGGCCGGCTGCCCCGTCCTGACATGCCCAGGCGAGACCTTTGCCGGCCGGGTGGCCGGTAGCCTCAACCACCACCTCGGCATGCAGGCGATGAACGTCCGCAATGACGACGAGTTCATCGCCCGGGCGGTACACCTCGCCCTTGATCCGAAGGCACTGGCCGAGGTGCGCGGGGCGTTGGCCGATCGCCGCGCCCGGAGCGATGTGTTCGACATGGCGGGTTTCGCCGCCGACTTCGCCTCTGCCATACGTGCGATGGCTGCCAGCCGGGAAAGTCGTTGATGGGACAGCTCTCGAAAAAGACATACAAGGCGCTGCTGAAGCCGATGGAGCTGGAGCTGGTGTCCATGGCGCGGTGGCTGCGCGAGACCGGCGCCCGGGTGGTCGTGGTGTTCGAGGGCCGCGACACCGCGGGCAAGGGCGGCGCGATCGATGCGGTGCGCAAGCGGCTCAATCCGCGCCAGTGCCGGGTGGTCGCGCTGCCCAAGCCCAACGATCGCGAGTCCGGCCAGTGGTATTTCCAGCGCTACGCGTGCCACCTGCCCGCCGCCGGCGAGATCGTCCTGTTCGATCGCAGCTGGTACAACCGGGCCGGCGTCGAGAAGGTCATGGGCTACGCCAGCGAGGACGAGGTCGAGCAGTTCCTCGCCCAGGCACCGGTATTCGAGAAGCAACTGGTCGACGACGGCATCCTGCTGTTCAAGTACTGGCTGTGCTGCGACCAGGAGAAGCAGGAAGAGCGCTTCGCCGAACGCCGCGAGGACCCGCTCAAGCGCTGGAAGCTGTCGCCGATCGACCTCAAGGCGCGCGAGTGTTACGAGGACTACACGCGCGCTCGCGAAGCGATGTTGCGCGCGACCCACACCGCCCACGCGCCGTGGACCCTGGTCGACTTCAACGACCAGAAGCTCGGGCGGCTGTCACTCATCCGCAACCTGCTCGATCGCTTGCCGGACACGCGTTTGCCGGGGCCGGTGGCCGGGCTGCCGCCGCTGGAAGAGGCGCCGAAGAAGGAGCGTTTCACCGTGATCGAGCCGATCCCGGATTTCCCGACCGACTAGTACGGCGCCGGCTCAGCGGATGGCGAAGTCGCGACCGCTCTCTTCGTCCGCCGCCAGCCGCTCCAGGCCGTCGACCCGTGCCATCGGTGGGCCACGGTGGAGCCAGAGCGCAAGCTCCTCCAGGGCGGCATCACTACCGCTCGCCAGCACCTCCACACGGCCGTCGGTGAGATTGCGCGCATACCCGCACACACCAAGCTCCTGCGCCTTGTCCCGGGTACCGGCGCGGAAACTGACGCCTTGCACCCTCCCGCTGACGATGAAGCGCAAGGTGCTCATGCCGGGGCGCTCCCGCCTTCCACGGGCGCCGGGCCGCCGCCGGCGGAAATCGCGTCCTCGATGTCCTTCGCGGTCACTGGACCGAGCACCTTCTTGGCGACCGTGCCGTCGGGCGCGATCAGGTAGGTCATCGGCAATCCGCGCGGCGTATCGAAATCGGTAGGTGGGTCGTAGGTGTCGACGATCGCAATCGGATACACCACCGGATGATCTGCCAGGAACTCGCGCATCGCGTCCGGCTCGATGTCCTCGTAGGCCAGACCCACCACCTCGATGTGCTCGTGCATCGCGTCCAGCGCGGACAGCTCGGGCATCTCCTTGAGGCAGGGCGCGCACCAGGTGGCCCAGAAGTTCACCACCACCCATTTGCCGCGGTGGTCGGCCAGGTCATAGGTCCCGCCATCGAGTGTGGCGATGCGGAGCGTGGGCACGCTTTGCGAAGCGCCCTCGTCTTCCGGACCGGCATCAGCCGTGGCACCCGGCGCGGCAACGTCGGCACCTTCGCCACCATCGGGCACAAGCGGGGCGTCGGGCGTGGCCGCCGCGTCTTCCGGCAGCTCCGCGCGGTCGCATCCCGCACCCACCACCAGGGCCAACAGGCAGGGCAGCAACAGCAATGCGCTCGAACACCTCATTCACTTCTCCTCGGCATGGATGCTCGAGACCTTGCGCTTGAGCAGGTCGCGGAGCGGCAGTCTCAGTTCGTCCAGTGCGCCGGCGGCCGACGGGCCGAGCGCATCGTCACGGCAGGGTAGGTGCACCTCGGTGATGGGGATGCGGAGTTCGCAGGCCTCGTAGAGCTCGGCCATGGAAAGGTCGTCCAGGTCACGCGACAGCAGCCACTCCCCTCCCTCGGCCCGCTTGACGACCCTGATTTCCTCCAGCTGGGCAAGCATCTCCTGTACCAGGCTGTCGGTCAGGATCGGCTCGAGTCGCTGGATGTCGTCGCTGTGCAGCCCCTCTCCCCGCTCCCGGGCCTCGTTGAAACGCGCCAACAGGCGTAGCAGGCCGTACAGCTCGTAGCCGTCCGGTAGCCGCATCGCGACGGGCTGGTAGCGGAATGCCGAGACCGAAGCGGCGAGCGAGGCACCAAGCAACACCGCCACCCAGCTCAGGAATATCCACAGCAGGAAGATCGGCAGGAACGCCAACGTGCCGTAGATCCGCGAGTAGTTGCCGAAGTTGCCCAGGTAGACCCCGATGCCCCACTTCACCAGTTCGAACAACAACATCGCCAGCAGCCCGCCCAGCAGTGCATGGCGCCACTGCACCGTACGATGCGGGACCACCCGGTAGATCGTCGTGATCGCCAGCAGCTCCACGGCCATGGGCGCGATTCGCATCATCGCGCCCTCCAACAGGTGCCCGGCCTGGGTGCTGAACATTGCCATCGCGAAGATCTGAGCCGACAGCGCCAAGCTCGCCGCCGCAAGCAGCGCGCCCAGCGTCAGGACCGTCCAGTACACCAGGAAGCGGCCGAACTTCGGCCGGTGCGACTTGACCCGCCAGATCCGGTTGAAGGTCGCCTCCACGCCGTTGAGCGTGATCAGCAGCGACACGACGAGGGCCACCACGCCCGCGCTGGTCAGTTGTCCCGCGTTGGTGGAGAACTGCAGCAGGTAATCCTCGACCGAGCGCGCCGCGGAGGGCACGAAGTTGGAGAAGATGTAGTCGCTGAGGCGCTCGCTCCATTCCGAGAACACGGGAAAGGCGGAGAGCACGCCGAATACCACCATCGAAAGCGGCACCAGGGCGAAGACCGTGGTGAACGACAACGCACCGGCGGCCTGGAACAGGTTGTCCTCCAGCACGCGGCGGCCGATGAAGCGTCCGAAGCTTGCCGCGCGCGCCCGGTCGCGCATGCGTTCGCTCCACTGGTACAGCGTATCGAGTGGCTCCATTGGCCGGAGGTTACCCGATGCAGGCCGTGGCGGAGCGTCGACGGACCTGTGGCCACCCCGCTTCCACTATCCTTCCCGCACATCTGTTCCCCGGGAAACCCACATGGCCGAGATCCTCGTCCTCTATTACAGCCGCGGCGGCTCGGTCGCACGGCTTGCCCGCCAGGTGGCGCGCGGCGTCGGCGAAGTCGAAGGCATGTCGGCGCGGCTGCGCTCGGTCCCGCCGGTGGCGGCGGTCACCACGATCGCCGAGCCGCCGGTACCCGACGAAGGCGCGCCCTACGTGGAACCGCGTGACCTGGACGAGTGCGCGGGCCTGCTGATCGGCAGCCCGACCCGGTTCGGCAACATGGCCGCGCCGCTGAAGCACTGGCTCGACGGGCTGGGCGCGCAGTGGGCCAGCGGCACCCTGGTCGACAAGCCAGCAGGCGTGTTCACCTCCACCGCCTCGATGCACGGCGGCCAGGAGGCGACACTTCTGACGATGATGATCCCCCTGCTCCACCACGGCTGCCTGCTGGCCGGCATCCCCTACACGGAACCGCTGCTGAGCAGCACGAAGACCGGTGGCACGCCCTATGGCGCCAGCCATGTCGCAGGCCCGGACAACGACCCGCAACCGAGCGAGGAGGAGGCGCGCCTCGCGCGCGCCCTCGGCAGGCGCGTGGCGAGCATGGCGGCGAGGCTGGCATGAGCGTGCCGCTGCCGACCTCCAAGCGGGTGCTGGTCGCGGCACTCGTCGCGCTGGCGGTGCTGTATGCGGCCTGGTTCGGGACCCAGCCCGACCCGTGGGTGGCGCTGGTCGTGTTCGCCCTGCCGCCGACGCTGCTTGCCGTTGCGGTCCTGCGTCGATCCCGCACCGCGGGCTTCTGGAGCGCCGTCATCGCACTGGCATGGTTCAGCCATGGCGTGATGGTCGCCTGGGAGCGGCCGGACGATCGCCTGCAGGCGCTGCTGGAAACCGCATTGGCAGTGATCGTCGTGTTCAGCGCCAGCATGGCGGGCCTGAAGGCGCGGTTCTCGCGCAAGCGCGGCTGAAGCCGGCGTGGCCGTCCTTGCCCGCCACGTATAATCCGCGCTCCCCCGCAATCGCGACCGGTCAATGGAACAGCTCTGCATCGTCACCACCGGCGGCACGATCGACAAGATCTACTTCGACGACAAGTCGGATTTCCAGATCGGCGAGCCGCAGATCGGCCGGATCCTGGAGGAGCTGGGGGTGGCGTTCCGCTACAACGTGATCCCGATCCTGCGCAAGGACTCGCTGCACATCACCGATGGCGACCGCGACCTGCTGCGCGCGACCATCGCCGCCCAGCAGGCCCGGCACGTGCTGGTCACCCACGGCACCGACTCCATGGTCGAGACCGCGCGGGTGCTATCGAGCATCGAGGGCAAGACCATTGTCTTGACTGGCGCGCTCAACCCCGCGCGTTTCAGGGGTTCGGATGCCGAGTTCAACATCGGCACCGCCGTGGGTGCGGTGCAGTCGTTGCCGCCCGGTGTGTACATCGCCATGAACGGCCGCATCTGGGACCCGCTCAAGGTCCGCAAGAACGTCGAGGCCAACCGCTTCGAAGCGGTCTGACGGCCCATAAAAAATTGCCCCGGCGAACCGGGGCGGGAGAGATGGCAAAGGGTTCCGACGCGGCTGCTAGAACGTGATGCCCCAGCCATTGATGTAGCCGGTGTCGTAGGTGTAGTTGTCGTTGACGCGCAGCTTCCAGGCGCCGTTGAGCGACTCCGGGGAAAGGTCGAGCTCGAACGTGCCGACGATATCGTCGGCGCTGCCGCCACTCCGGTTCGAGAGGTTGTAGGCGGTGCCATCCGGGGCGACCAGGTCCACCCGCAGATCGCCGCGATAGCTGTGGCGGATATCCACCGATAGGGATGCGTTCGACGGTGCGTTCCCGCTGCGGCCGGCCACGGTGATGACGCTTTCCACCGTAGCGTTGTCGCGGATCTGTACGTCGTCCGTGTTCTCGTACGTCTGCACCCCGCCACCACCATCGCCGTCACCCGTGGCGAAGCTTCCGACCAGGCTGACTGCGCTGAATGCGGAATAGGCCTTGAGCCTCACGTGCCAGGTACCCGGTTGCGGATTGGAGAAGGAACAGGTCTCGCCGTTGCCGCTCCGGTACGGCCGGCAGTCGTAGGTCGCGTCGGTCGGCGCGCTGCCGTGGCGCACGTAGAGGTCGGCATCGCCGCTGCCGCCGGAGGTGATGAACTCCAGGTCCGAAGCGCCGGCCGGCACCTCCATCGTGTAGTGCAACTCGCCGCCGGTGGCAGCGGAAAGCCCGGTCACCGGCACGCCGTTCTGCAGCGTGTCGCCATCCGGCGGATCACCACCGTCGCCGCCGCCCTCGGTCTTCGCCAGTTCGCCAAGGAACGCCAGCCCGAGCTTGGCGAAGTTGACGCTGGCTTCGGCACTGCCACCCATCCTCGGCAGCGTGTCCTCCACGGTGTGGAGCCGGTTGTTGAAGGTGGCTTCGAACATCATTGCCGCGGGGTAGCCGGCGCTGGTCCAGGATGCATGGTCGGAGCAGCCATAGCCGCAGGTGTAGGTGCCGCGGGTGAGGCCGAGCGGGGCGAGGTACTCATCGAATACATCACGCAGGAACTGCTGCAGGCCGGCGTTGCTGTAGTCGGTCAACAGGCGCATGTCGACGCTGGCGCCGGCCGCATAGTTGGTCATGTCCAGTTGCAGCACACCGACCACGTCCACGCCCTGCTGCTGGAACGACTGCGCGATGGCGTTGGAGCCACGCAGGCCGACTTCCTCGGCCGCATATCCCATGAACTTCACCGTGCGCCGCGGCTTCCAGCCGTCGGCCAGCGCGATCCGGATCACTTCGGTGAGGGTGGCGATGCCCGAGGCGTCGTCGTCGGCCCCCGGGGCGTCCATGCCGTCCCCGCTACCGGCGTTGGAAATGGAGTCCAGGTGGCCGCCGAGCACCACGACCTCGTCGGCGAGGTCGGTACCCTGGACGGTGAGGATCACCGATGGCTGGGTGGAGCAATTGGCGCAGTCGAACAGCTCGACGTCGACATCCCCACGGCCCTGTGCCAGGCCGGTCCAGCGATCGCGGATCCACTCGGCGGCCGCCTGTCCGGAGCTGCTGGCGTAGTAGCGGTTGGGCCACGCGGTGGAGAGGTGCTCGATCGTCGAACGGATGCCCGCTTCCTGTACCTGGGGCAGCCAGGAATCCACCGTCGCCTGGTTGTCGACCGAATAGTCGGCGAAGGTGGCGGTCAGCGCCCTCGCGCTCTGCTCACCCTGGATGAACCGGCGCGCCTCCTCTTCGCTGGTGAAGGCGAAGTACCCGCCGCAGCGGTGTTCGCCGGCGTGGATGTGGTGGCTGACGAGCGGCAGCTCGTGTGCTTCCACCCGCGAAACGACCAGCGCCGCACCCGTGCTGTCGCGCGCAGCGCGCGGGGCATCGGCGATCGCCGACAGGCCGGACTGGAAGCTCTCGCGGGAGCTGACGATGTAGACCGGAGCGAACGGGTCCGGTGTGGCAGCCGTGGTGTGCGGCCGGGGTTGCACGTGCTCGTCCTGGGCCTGGACCGTGCCTGGAGCGAGAACGGAAAACGTGGTGCAGCAAGCCAATGCCGCAAGCAATGGAATCTTCTTCATGGGGACTCTCCTTGTTGGGTGCCTGCGGCTGCGCCGGAAGCACTCGTGTCCTGGCGGGCGTCGTGCCCCGCCCGTGGCCGCCCCTGTCCGGCCCCGGAAAACGGGATCCGGGCACTCGCCCGGATCCCGCTGTTGCGTACCGCTATCGGGAAAGCCCGATCAGAACGTGATGCTCCAGCTGTTGATGTACCCGGTATCGCCGGAGTAGGCATCGTTCACCCGCAGCTTCCAGGTGCCATTGATGGCTTCGCTGGACAGGTCGACCGTTGCGGTGCCGATGATGTTGTCGGCGCTGCCACCGGAGCGGTTGTGCAGCGTGTAGGCACTGCCATCGGGCGCCACCAGGTCGACCTTCAGGTCGCCTTTGTAAGTGTGGCGGATGTCGATGGCGACCGGCGTGGCCGACGGTGCGTTGCCGCTGCGTCCGGACACGCTGATGGGGCTCTCGACGGTTGCGCGGTCACGGATGGTGTAGTCACCAGTGTTGCTGTACGTCTGGCTGGTGCCGCCACCACCGCCGCCGCTGCCCGCGCTGTAGTCGCCGAGCAGGGTGACGCCGCTGAAGCTCGAATAGGCCTTGACGCGGACGTGGTAGGTCCCGGCCGCCGGGCTGGCGAAGGTGCAGGTCTCGGCGTTGCCCGAACGGTACGGACGGCAGTCGTAGCTGCTGTCGGTCGGGGCGCTGCCACGGCGCACGTACAGGTCGGCATCGCCTGATCCACCGGAGATGGCGATGCTCAGGTTGCTGGCACCGGCCGGCACTTCGATGGTGTAGGACAGCGAGCTGCCGCTGCCGGCAGACAGGCCCGTCTCAGGCACGCCTTTGGTCAGTTCGCCGTCGCCACCGCCACCACCGCCACCGCCACCGCCTCCGGAGACCGCATCGACCGCGGCCTTGGCATTCATGATGCCGTTGCCGATGTTGCGGTCCGGGCTCGACGGGAAGGAACGCACCGTGGACTTCAGGGTCGACTCCACCTGCGCCGGGGTCAGGCTGCCACCCGCCGCGGCCTGCATCAGGGCGGCAACGCCGGCCACGTGCGGGGCGGCCATCGAGGTGCCCGACATCAGGCTGTAGCCTTCGCTGCTCGGCGTGGTGGTGCCGCTGTTGACGGTCGAGGCGATGTCGCTGCCCGGTGCCGCCACGTCGATCAGGCTGCCGTAGTTGGAGAAGCTCGAGCGCGCGCCGGTGCGGGTCGTCGAGGCCACGGCGATGACGTTGTTGCAGCTGGCCGGCGTGAAGCCGGAGGTGTCGGCGTTGCTGTTGCCCGCGGCGACCACCACCGTGGAACCGCGGCTGACGGCGCTGTTGATGGCGTTCTGGTAGCTCGACGAGCAGGAACCACCGCCGCCCAGGCTCATGTTGATGACCTCGGCCGGGTTCGCGTTGGCCGGCACGCCACTCACGCTGCCGCCCGACGCCCAGACGATGCCGTCAACGATGTCGGAGGTGTAGCCACCACACTTGCCGAGCACGCGGACCGGAACCACCTTGGCGCCGTGGGCGACGCCGGCCACGCCGGAGTTGTTGTTGGTCACTGCCGCGACGGTGCCCGCCACGTGGGTACCGTGCCAGCTGGAGTTGGAAGCGGGATAACCGGCCGCGCACTCGTTGGCGGCATACCAGTCGCCCTCGTCCTGGGCGTTGCTGTCACGCCCGTTTCCGTCACGCGCCATGCCGGCATCGGAGATGAAGTCGTAACCCGGCAGCACATTGCCGTTCAGGTCGCTGTGGTTGGTGATGCCGGTGTCGATCACCGCCACCACCACGCCACTGCCGGTGGTTGTGTCCCACGCCTGGTCGGCCTTGATGCCGCCGGCCGCTTCCCAGTAGTGCCACTGGTGGCTGGTGTAGTAGGTGTCGTTGGCCGAGGCGATCGGCTTCATCAGCTGGTCGACCTCGACGTACTCGACGTTCGGGTCGGCGGCGAGGCTGCGCATCAGCGCTTCGGCATCGCGACGGTCCAGCTTGCGCTCGGTCCTGATCACTTCGGCGCCGATCGCGGTGCTGCGCAGCTTCTGCAGGCCCAGCGCCTTGCCGTGCAGGGTCGCGGTGGCGGCGGCATTCAACGAGCGCTTCAGCGCGGCCGGATTGCTCCGCTCGGCGCTGCCTTCCTTGTACTTCACGATGAACCGGTCGTGCGTGTCAGCCGATTGCAGGCTGGAGATGTTGACGGTGCCCTGCCCGGCGGCCATGGCCGGCGCGGCCAGCACGGAAGCGGAAAGGACGGCCGCGGTGGCTGCGGCAAGAGCGTGGGGACGGATTCCACGCGGGAAGCGGTGAGACATGTGTAACCCCCGGAAAGGATAAGCCGCAGTCGCGGCAAACTGGTTCTTCAACGATCCACTTCTGAACGGACCGACAACGAACCTAGGGGGCCTCCTGCACCAACGGCAAACCCGCGGTGCAAACCGTCACGCAACTCTGTTAAGGACGCTTAACCAAAACCGCCACGGGCCTTCAACCACGGGGGTCCAAGAGTCGCGAAGGAAGATGCCGCGACCATCGTCACTGCTGCAGCGCAACACATTCCCGCGCGAAGTTGTGTCCTGTTGCGTCACCTTTGGACGTTAAGCGCACGCTTCGACAACCGGCTACAACATGCCGGTTTCCAGCCGGGCGGCCTCGGACATCATGTTCCGGTTCCACGGCGGGTCGAACACCAGCTCGACATCGGCCTCGGACACGGTCGGGATGATCTCCAGCTTGCTGCGGACGTCCTCGACCAGGATGTCGCCCATGCCGCAGCCCGGCGCGGTCAGCGTCATCTCGACCCGCACCACGCGCAGGCCCGGCTCGACCGGGTGGGGCTTGATGCTCGCTTCGTACACCAGCCCCAAGTCCACCACGTTGATCGGGATCTCGGGGTCGAAACAGGTGCGCAACTGTTTCCACACCAGTTGCTCTACCGCGTCGTCGTCGGCGCCTTCCGCGAGTTCCAGCGGCTCCGGGGGCTCCTTGCCGATCGCGTCGGCATCGGGGCCGGCGATCCGGAACAGGTTGCCGTCCACGAATACGGTGTAGCTGCCGCCCAGCGCCTGGGTGATGTATCCGGCGCTGCCGGCCGGAAGGGTGACGGCATCGCCCTGCGGCACCAGGACGGCGGCACAGTCGCGCTCGAAGCGTACGGGTTCACTGCTGCGGGAGTACATATCGCTGTCGGCCAACCAGGGTCCGGGGAAGTAGGACCATTCTAGTCCAATATGCGCCGAACCCCACGCGGGCTATGCTGCCGCGCCCCTGCCCTCCCCCACGGATCCGCCACGTGACACGCCGCCCGATGCGTCCCGCCGCCGCAAAGACCTGGATGCCCTGGGCACTGCTGGTACTTGGCACCTGCGGATTCCTGGCCGCGTGGCTGTCGCTGGGCTTCTTCAACGGCCGCGAGAACAGCTGGATGGCAGTCCTTGCGGCTCTCGACGTGGCCCTGATGCTCAGGCTGGGCCGCTGGCGACCGGGCCCCTGGCGGGCCACGCTGGCGATGCTGGCCACCGCCGTCATCATCGTCCTCGCCTATTGGGGCCTGATCGCGGGACAACTGGGCCTGATGCTGGGCCTGTCTCCGTGGGAATCATCGACGCGCTTGGGCGCGGAGCATGCATGGACACTGGCGAAGCTGGCCAATGGCGGCTGGGACTGGGCGCTGCTGGCCCTTTCGCTGCCGGTGGCCGCGGTGGCCGCCCGCTGAGGTCAGTGCCCCCCGTCCAGCGCCTTCAACTCGCTGACCAGCGCGCTCGCCATCTCCGCACCGTCGCCGTAGAGCATCCGGGTGTTGTCGGCATAGAACAGGGCGTTCTCGATTCCCGCAAAGCCGGTGCCCTTGCCGCGCTTGATCACCACCGCATTCTTCGCCTGCACCACGTCGAGGATCGGCATCCCGAAGATCGGGCTGGAAGGGTCGGTCCGTGCCACGGGATTGACCACGTCGTTGGCACCGATCACCAGCGCCACGTCGGTCTGCGGGAACTCGGGATTGATGTCGTCCATGTCTACGATCAGGTCGTAGGGGACCCCCGCCTCGGCCAGCAGCACGTTCATGTGGCCCGGCATGCGGCCGGCAACCGGGTGGATGGCGAACCGCACCTTGACGCCCCGCTCCCCCAGTTTCTGCGCCAGCTCCCAGATCTTGTGCTGCGCCTGGGCCACCGCCATGCCGTAACCGGGCACGATGACCACGCGTTCGGCATAGGCCATCATCGCCGCGACGTCCCCGGCCTCGATCGGTTTCTGGCTGCCGGCGATCTCCTGCGCTGCGCCGCCACCGCCGAAGTTGGAAAACAGCACGCCACTGATCGGCCGGTTCATTGCCCTGGCCATCAGGCGGGTCAGCAACATGCCCGCCGCGCCGACCATGGTGCCGGCGATGATCAGCGCCTGGTTGCCCAGCACGTAGCCCTCGAACGCGACCGCAAGACCGGTGAGCGCGTTGTAGAGCGAGATCACCACCGGCATGTCCGCTCCGCCGATGGGCAGGGTCATCAATACGCCCAGCGCCAGCGCGAGGCTGAAGAAGATGATGATCGCCGGCACTTCCAGCGTCGCCACGGCCCAGGCACCGGCGGCCACCATGGCGATGGCCACCAGTGCGTTGAGGACCTGCTGTGCCGGGAACACCACGCGGCGGTCGAGCCGGCCGTCGAGCTTGGCCCAGGCGACCACCGAACCCGACAGGGAGACCGCTCCGATCGCGGCACCCAACGTCGCGAGCACCAGGACCAGCAACGATGGCCGATCCGCCCCGCCCGCCAGCGCCACTCCGCCGGCGGCAAGGGCCGAGAACCTCAACAGCTCCACCGCGCCGATCGCGGCCGCCGAGCCGCCGCCCATGCCGTTGTAGAGCGCGACCATCTGCGGCATGTCGGTAATCGCGACCTTCTTGCCCGATACCCAGGCCAGCACTGTCCCCAGCAGCAACGCCAGCACGATCAGCCCGAGGTTGTGCAGGTCCGGCAGCAGGAAGGTGGCGGCGGTGGCGATGAGCATGCCCGCGCCCGCCCAGCGGATACCGCTGCGCGCGGTGCGGGGCGATGCCATGCGCTGCAGCCCGAGCAGGAACAGCGTCGCCGCGACGAGGTAACTGACCGCGGCGACCCAGGAGGCCGCCTGCGCATAGCCGCTCATGCGCGCCCGCCAGGCGGCTTGCTGGACTTGAACATCTCCAGCATCCGCTCGGTGACCACGTAGCCGCCGGCGGCGTTGCCGGCCCCCAACAGCACCGCCACGAACCCGATCGCCTTCTCCAGCGTGGTGTCGGCGTGGCCCAGCACCACCATGGCCCCGATCAGGACGATGCCGTGGATGAAGTTGGACCCCGACATCAGCGGCGTGTGCAGGATCACCGGCACCCTCGAGATGATGACGTGCCCGGCGATCGCCGCCAGCATGAAGATGTACAGCGCCATGAAGCCCTCGCCCATCGTTCCGTCTCCCTGCGATGTCGCCTGCATCATAACCACGGCCTGAACCGTATGCCGCCCCGGCGTCGGCGCGGGGTGTCAACCGCTAAAGCGTGCGGGCGTTTGCTCCCCTGTGAGGGCGGACGCTACGCGCCCCAGCGAAGCCGACCGCCTATGCTGCTACCCGTGACGAGCCATGCCGAACCCAATTCCGACATACCAGCGCCCGACACCGGCGAAGCCGTGGCTGCCGCGCCGCGCGCGCCGGCATCGCTGGACGAGTTCCTGGCGGGCATCGGGCCACGGGCCTATCGCTTCTCGGAGATTGGATTGCGACACCGCGATGACGCACTGGACGCGGTGCAGGACGCGATGATGAAGATGATCAACTATCGTGATCGCCCAGCCGCGGAATGGACGCCGCTGTTCTGGAGCATCCTGCGCAGCCGCATCATCGACATCCAGCGTCGGCGCACGTTCCGGCTGCGCTGGCTGGTGTCGCCGCAGGAGCGCGACGACGGCAGCATGCCGGACTGGAGCGACGACGGGCCGGACCCGTCCCGCACCCACGACGGCAAGGAAGGCTACGCCCGGCTGTCCGATGCGGTCGCCCGGCTGCCCCGGCGCCAGCGCGAGGCATTCAGCCTGCGGATCCTGGAAGAACTCGACGTGGCAACCACCGCGCGGGTCATGGGTTGCAGCGAGGGGTCGGTGAAGACGCACCTTTCGCGGGCCCGCGAGGCGCTTCAGCAACAACTGGAGGACTGGCGATGACACCGGACCGCGAAGACATGACCTCCGGACAGTTCGACCGGATGGCCCGCGCGAGCCATGCGCGATCGGTAGAGCACCTGTCGCCCGCGGTGCTGGCCCGGTTGCGCCGCGCACGCAGTGCAGCGACCGAGCCCCGCCGTGGACGTGGCTTCGGCTGGCTGGTGGCCGGTAGCGCGGCCGCGCTGGCGCTGGCGCTGGTGGCCACGCTGCAGTTGCAGCCCGCCATCGACCCGGAACCGGCCCTTTCGCAGCCGCAAATGGCCTCCATGCCGGCGGAGGCTTCGGCACGGGAGATCGCCGACGAGGAGGTCGCCGCCATGCTGGCGACACTCGACGAAAATCCCGACTTCTACCTCTGGCTCGCCGCTAACGACGAGGCCTTGCCCCCCGCGGAGTTCTCACGATGATGTCCCGTTTGACCCAGGTCGCCCTTGCCGCGGCCCTGCTGTCCGGCACCGCTGCCGGGTGCCCTGCATTGCATGCGAGCGAGACCGGCCTGCCGCAATGGGAGCAATTGTCCGAAGCGCAGCGTGCCACCCTGATCGCGCCCGTGCGTGAGCGCTGGAACGCGGAGCCCGGCCAGCGCGAAGCCATGCTTGAACGTGCCCGCCGCTGGCAGCAGATGACGCCTGATGAGCGGCAACACGCCCGCCGTGGCGTGAAGCGCTGGAGCCACATGTCCGACGAGCAGCGGGAAGAGGCGCGGGCGCTCTACCACCACATGCGAACACTGGAGCCGGACGCGCGCGAAGCGATGAAGGCGAAGTGGCGCGGAATGGATGCCGCCGAGCGAGAGGCCTGGGTAGAGGCGCATCCGGCACCCCACAGGTCCCGGGAGCGCGGAGACTAGCCCGGCTGTCGTTCAGGCCAGACCGTCCGCGCCAGCAACTCGTCATCCCAGTCCAGTGAGAGCGCACCATCCTTCAACAGCAGGCTGGTGAAGTTGAGCAGGTTGCGTGCATACATCTCGCTGGCATGGACCGCGCCGCTGCTGGCGAGGTTCAAGGGCCCGGCCACGGTCACGCCGCCGCTTTCGAAGGTCTCGCCGGGACGGGTCAGCTCGCAGTTGCCTCCCGTCTCCGCCGCGAGGTCCACGACCACGCTGGAAGGCTTCATGCCGGCCACCATGTCGGCGCTGATGATCCTGGGTGCGGGCCGTCCGGGCACTGCCGCCGTGCAGACCACCACGTCCACCTGCTTCAGGTGCTCGGCCAGGCGCCGCTGCTGCTCGGCGCGCTCCTCATCGCTGAGCTGGCGCGCGTAGCCGCCCTCGCCGGCCGCACTTACCCCCAGGTCCAGGAACTTCCCGCCCAGCGATTCGATCTGCTCGCGCGTTTCGGGCCGCACGTCGAAACCTTCGACCTGGGCCCCCAGGCGCTTGGCGGTGGCGATGGCCTGCAGGCCGGCGACGCCCGCCCCGACCACCAGCACCCGGGACGGGCGAATGGTGCCGGCTGCCGTCGTCAGCATCGGGAAGAACCGCGGAGCAAGCCCCGCGGCCAGCAGCACCGCCTTGTAGCCGGCCATGCCCGCCTGCGAACTCAGCACGTCCATCGCCTGGGCGCGCGTGGTCCGGGGCAGGCGCTCCAGCGGAAATGCCACCAGTTGCCGTGACTCGATCGCGGCGGCCCGGGCAGGCTCGGCCTGCGGGGACAGCAGGCCGACCAGCACCGTGCCCTGCCGCAACTGCATCAGGCGTTCGGGCACGGGAGGCTGTACGCACAGGATGACGTCCGACTGCAACACCGCGTCCGCATCGACCACTTCGGCACCGGCCGTGGCATAGGCCTCGTCGGTGAATCCGGCGGACAGCCCTGCGCCCTGCTCGACACGGACGCTGGCCCCGGCGGCGATGAACTTGCGCGCCGTCTCCGGCGTCAGTGCAACCCGGCGTTCGCCAGGCACGGTCTCGCGCGCAGTACCGATGATGGTTGCCGCCATGCGCTCGCTCCGATCCGGGTTGGATGCATCCTAGCGAATGACCGCACGGGATGCGACGCGATGCTCAGTGGTGGCCCACTGCACGGTCCAGTTGCCCGCGCACATGCTGCATCGCCTGCTCGAACGGGGTGGGCTCGCAGCCCAGCTGCAGGCGTCCTGCCGCCGAGAGCACGGCCAGTTCCTCCGCCGACGCAACCAGCACGCGCACGCCGCGACGGTTGACCAGCAAGCGGCGGGAAGTCAGCGGACTGGCCCAGGCCACCTTCACCGCGGAAGTCTCACCGTCGAGATCCGTGAGCTGCAACCACTCGCCGACCTCCAGGTCGCGCATGCGGTCGGCCACGGCCGGATCGAAGCGCAGCGTGTCGGTACCACCGGCAAGCCACAGGCCCTTCTCGTCCTCCTCCTCATCGGAGGTGTCGGAAGTCGGCGCCTCGTATAGCTTGCGGGGCGCATCGGGATAAACGAGCCCCTTCACCAGCACGGCCAGCCCATGTTCTGCGGCGGTGTGGTCCAGCCCCGAGCTGGCGAGGCAGGCGACGATGGCCGGCTCGAGCGCCAGCAAACGACGCGCCAGCTCGCCACCACGGGCCTCGGCCGCGACCCGGTCCGCCGCGACGATCGCGTCGCCCAGCGCCTTGGCTTCGGTCAGGCGGGGACTGTCGGCGCCTTCGCGCAGCAGTACCTGCACCAGGTGGTGGCGCCAGGAGGTCATCAGGAAATCGGCGACCGCATGGCTCAGGGGCGGTGCCGCCAGCCGCGTGGCAAGCATCGTGTCGGCCTGGTCGCGAGCGAGGTTCAGGCGTTCGCGCCCGTAGGTCGCCTTGGCGGCACGCTCGGCCTGCAGCTCGATGCGCCGGCGCTGCTGTTGCAGCAACGCGTCGAGCTCCGCATGCGCGGTCTCGAAGATCGCAAGGTCCTCGTTGTACTCGGCCACGACCCGTTGCGAGACCGCGGCCGCGCGGTCGAGCAGTTCCCGCTCCTGCGAAGTCTCGCCGCGGTTGCCGGCGCAGGCCTCTGTGATCGCATCGATCAGGCGCCGGGCCGGATGGGCCGGCCGGACGAACATGTCCTGGTCGGTCAGTGCCACCTTGACGATCGGCAGCACCAGGCGCGCATACAGGCGTCGCGCCCGATCCTGCAGCTGGTGGCTCTGGAACAGGGAATCGAACAGCAATGCGACCAGGTCGATCGCATCCTCCTCGTCCAGGCTGAAGCGGATGCCTTCCGGATCGAGCCCGAGCCGGCGGGAGCCGTCGCTGAGCTGTTCGCGGATCACCCCGGCCAGGCGGCCGCTGCCTGCCAGGGCCCGTGCGAATACGTCGGAGGGTTCCGCCTGCAGCAGCGAGGCGACGCTGACGACCTCGTCCACGCGCATCTCGCGTCGGTCAGCGGACACAGGTTGCGGGACCTGGCCGGGAGCAGGCATCGGGCCGGCGGCACCACGCAACACGCCCTCCCGCCACGCGTGGAGCATGTTGCGCAGCTCCACCAGTTCGGCAGGCGTCGGAGCCGAAGCCCCGGGAGCGGAGTCAAAGCCCGGTTGTTGCGGAGCGGCGGCATCACCACCGCCCGGTGCTCCAGCCGCCGAAGCTCCACGCTGATCACCCGCGGCATTTCCGTGGCCAGGTGCCACGGCGCCACTCGCACCCGGGCCAACGCCGGCACCACCCGCAGGGCCATGGCCGCCGGCCGCGTCCGCGCCGCTCCAGCCCGGACCCGCCGGGCCCGTGGTGTCCGCGGGGGCAGACGGAAAGCGCGGCTCGACCAGCTCGTGATGGGACACCGGCGGCACTTCCGGCCGCGGCGCGGGTGCCTGCGTACCCGGCACGGCGGTGCCGTATCCGCTGCTTGCCAGCAGCGTGTTCACCTGTTCGTAGAGGTTGCCGAGAACCTTCGCCAGTTCCTGCTCGTATTGCCGGAACAACTGCCCGCGGAGGGCCTCCGGCACCTGCTCGCCGCTGAGCGTGTCCACGAAGGACGAGACCAGCCGCTCCGGGCCCACCGGGTTCTCCGGCGGCTCCAGCCCGAGCACGGCCGACAGCACCTTCAACCGGCCCGCCATGGCCTCCAGCGGCTCGGCGTGGATCTTCTCGAAAACCTGGACCAGCGTCTGCCCGGCCAGGTGCAGGTCCAGTTGTCCCTCGTCCACCAGTCCGAGCGGCAGCTCACGCCGGGCGCGGCCGCCTTGTGGCCGGAAACTGTCGAAGCCGGACCCGACGTTCTGGCGGAAGCGCATGACGTGGGCGGCGTGATGCTGCTTCAGCACCCACAGCGCGGCCTGGTTCTGGTACAGGACCTGCGAAGCCCGCGGATCCATGTTGCTGTTGGCCGCGGCCTCCAGCGCCCGCTCAACCGCCGGGTACAGGCTGCCCGGCAACCCGCCGAGTTGCTCGAGCGCGAGGCGCTTGATCTCCTCCAGGACCCGGGTGGGATCCTTGCGTGTGGCTTGGGCGGTGCCGAGCGGTTGGATGGGCACGTCTGTCTACCTGGCAGGTGTCACGTGATGTCGCCCTCGAGGGGACGCATAGCGCAGCATAGTGGCAAGATGGGTCAGCATTCCTGCAGGCTCTCCATCTTGTGACCGATGTCTCCCATTGATTCCGTTGCGCGCGCGAACGCGGGCCTTTCCAGCCTCGACACGCGCCGTTCGGTGCCGTACACGCAACTGAAGGCGCCGGCTCCCGACCAGCCGACCCTGGCCCGGCTGCTCCGCTCCGCCACCCGCGTCCCTGACCATGGTCGCCGCGAACCATTCCGCTTCATCGCCATCCGTGGCGACGCCCTGCGCGCGTTCGGGGAGCGCCTTGCGAACCTGCACCAGGCGGCGGATCCCGATGCCTCGGCTTCGGCACTCGAAAAAGATCGCGACCGCTATCGCCACGCGCCCCTGGTGGTCGTGGCGATCGCCCGCTTGGGAGCCGATCCGAAGATTCCGGAAACCGAGCGCCTGCTCACGGCCGGCTGCACCTGCTTCGCTTTGCTGCAGGCGGCCCAGGCGCTGGGCTACGGTGGCTGCTGGCTGACCGGCTGGGCGGCATACGATGCGGGTGTCGCATCGATGCTCGGGCTGGCGCAGGACGAACGCATCATCGGCTTCATCCATCTCGGGACCCCCTGCATCGAGGTGCCCGAACGTGAGCGTCCGGACCCGGCGAACCTGCTCTCGGAATGGGCGCCATGATGCCGGCGCCGGCTGGCATCCACCCCGACGCCCCGCGCCGCACGCTGTACCTGGTCGATGCCAGCCTCTACGTGTTCCGCGCATGGCACTCGATGCCCGACGAATTCCGCGACGCCGAGGGGTGGCCGACCAACGCGGTGCATGGCTTCGCCCGGTTCCTGCTGGAACTGCTTGACCGCACCCGCCCCCAGCACATCGCCATCGCCTTCGATGAAGCGCTCGACTCCTGCTTCCGCAATGCGCTGTATCCCGCCTACAAGGCCAATCGCGAGCCTGCACCCGATGAGCTGCGCCGCCAGTTCGCGCACTGCCGTGCCTTGTGCGTCGCACTCGGGCTGTGCGTGCTGGGGCATCGCGAATACGAGGCCGACGACCTGATCGGCAGCGCCTGCATCGGCGCACGCGGCCACGGCTTCAAGGCGGTCATCGTCTCGGCCGACAAGGACCTCTCGCAGTTGCTCGGCGAGCACGATGAACAATGGGATTTCGCCCGTGGGCAGCGCTGGGGCGCCGCCGGCGTACCCGCCCGCCACGGCGTCGCGGCGACACAGATCGCCGACTACCTGGCGCTGACCGGGGACGCGGTGGACAACATCCCCGGCGTGCCTGGTATCGGGGCCAAGACGGCCGCTGCGTTGCTGGCGTACTTCGGCAGCCTGGACGCGCTACTGGAACGGGTCGAAGAGGTGCCCTACCTGCGCCTGCGGGGTGCGGCTGCGTGTGCGGCCAGGCTGCGTGCGCACCGCGAGCAGGCCCTGCTGTGCCGGCAACTCGCGACGATCGCCTGCGACGTGCCGCTCCTCGGCGCCGACACCCACTTCGTCCGCTCCACGGCGGATGGCGGTGCACTGGCAGGGTTGTGCGACAGCCTGCGCTTCGGCCCGATGACGCGCCGGCGGCTGTTCAACGCCGCCGGTCTCGAGTTCGCACCGGCCGCTTGACCTGCCGCCTCCTGCAACGCCCCACGGTTACGATGGCACGCATGAACGACGACACCCCTGAGATCCTCTACGACGGCGACTGGCTGCGCATGGTCCGGCGCGGCCAATGGGAATACGCCGAGCGCACCCATGGCAATGGCATGGCCGTGATCATCATCGCGGTCACGCCCGATGACGAAGTGCTGTTCGTCGAGCAGTACAGGGTTCCGCTGGGGGCACGCACCATCGAAATGCCGGCCGGCCTGGTCGGCGACGACCTCGCCGAGGACACCTTCGAGATCGCCGCCCGGCGAGAGCTGGTTGAGGAGACCGGCTGGAAACCGGGGCGGGTGGACGTACTGCTGATCGGGCCGACGTCTTCGGGGATGAGCAGCGAGCGCATCGCCTTCGTGCGGGCCCGGGACCTGGTCAAGGTCGGCGACGGCGGCGGCGTGGACAACGAGGAGATCGTGGTCCACACCGTGCCGCGCAAGCAGGCGCCTGCCTGGCTGATGCAGAAGCAGCGCGAGGGCTTCGAGATGGACCTGAAGCTGTGGGCGGGGCTGTGGATGGTCGACCACGACCCGGACGGCTCCCCCGCGCCGGGCTACTGAGGCGCGGGCGACGCGCCCCGGCAGGAAGGGCTTCAGGCGAAGCGATCGGTCGCGCTCACCAGCGCATCCACGTTCTCCGCCTCGAACGCGGAGTGGCCGGACGTCGGCGTGATGGCCAGCTCGGCCTTCGGCCAGGCCTTGTGCAGGTCCCACGCGTTCTGCACCGGACACACCACGTCGTAGCGCCCGTGCACGATCACGCCCGGGATCGATGCGATGCGCTCGGCATCGCGCAACAGCTGGTCATCGACCTCGAAGAAGCCGCTGTTGACGAAGTAGTGGTTCTCGATACGCGCGAACGCCAGGGCGAACCGGGGATCCTCGTGGCTGCTGGCGAAGTCCTCGTCGATGTGCAGGAAGCTGGTCGCGCCTTCCCATACGCTCCAGGCCTTGGCGGCCGCCAGGCGCTCGTTTTCGTCGTCGCTGGTGAGGCGGCGGTGGAAGGCGCTGATGAGGTCGTGCCGCTCGGTCACCGGGATCGGCTTCAGGTAGTGCTCCCAGGCTTCCGGGAACAGGCGGTTGGCGCCCTCCTGGTAGAACCATTCCAGCTCCCATCGGCGCAGCATGAAGATGCCGCGCAGCACCAGCTCCGTCACGCGCCGGGGGTGCGATTCGGCGTAGGCGAGCGCGAGCGTGGAGCCCCAGCTGCCGCCGAATACCTGCCACTGCTCGATATCGAGCTTCACGCGCAGCTTCTCGATGTCCTCGACCAGGTGCCAGGTGGTGTTGTCGACCAGGTCGGCATGCGGCGTGGAGCGGCCGCTGCCGCGCTGGTCGAACAGCACGATGCGGTACTTCTCCGGGTCGTGGAAGCGACGCATCTTGCTGCTGCAACCGCCGCCGGGGCCGCCGTGCAACAGGACCACCGGCTTGCCGTCGGGGTTGCCGCACTGCTCGTAGTACAGCGTGTGGCGCTCGTCGACGTCGATGCTGCCGGTGTCGTACGGCTCGATCTCGGGATAGAGGGTGCGCATGGCGGCTCTCGGATGGAAAGCAGCAAATTCTAACGAGCGACCCGTTAACCCGCAGCCTCCGCCGGCGGTCAGCCGCCGTTCCGGCCGAGGGTGACGCGATCGCGGGCTTCGAGGTCCCGCACTGTCTCCACCTCATGCAGCCCTGCGTCCTCGAACAGCGCGCGTACGGCTTCGCCCTGGTCCCATCCGTGTTCGACCAGCAGCCAGCCACGCGGCGACAGATGCGCAGGCGCTTCGCGGGCGATCACCCGGATCGCGTCCAGACCGTCGCAGCCGGAAACCAATGCGCTCGAGGGCTCGAAGCGAAGGTCGCCCCGGCCAAGGTGCGGGTCGTCGTCCCGGATGTAGGGCGGGTTGCTGGCGATGAGCTCGTATCGCTCTCCGGCAAGCGGTGCGAGCCAGTCGCCGAGGCGGAAGGTGACGTTGTCCAGCCCGAGTGCCCGGGCATTGGCGGACGCCACCTCCAGAGCGCCTGCACTGGCATCGGTGGCGACCACGTGGGCATCGGGACGCTCGTGGGCCAACGCCAGGGCGATCGCGCCACTGCCGGTACCGAGATCCGCCACCCGGCACGGGACACTGACTGGAAGTCGCCCAAGCGCCAGCTCGACCAGCAATTCAGTCTCGGGCCTCGGGATCAGCGTCGCCGGTTCCACCTGCAGGTCGAAGCGCCAGAACCCGCGCCGGCCGGTGAGGTAGGCGACCGGCTCGCCTGCCTTCCGGCGCGCCAGCAGCTGGGCGAAGCGTGCTACCACCGCCTCGCCAATCTCGTCGTCGCCGTGCGCGTACAGCCAACTACGCGGGCGACCGAGCACGTGCGCCAGCAACAGCTCCGCCTCGCCGGGATCGAGGCCGGTGCGGGCATCACGGAGAAGGGCATCCAGGCGCGGCATCGGATCGCATGGGTAGTCGGGGGCGGCCATCCTACGCCGTGATGCCGGAGGGCGGTCAGTAGCTGATCGGTTGCCCCTGCCGTGCATCCTTGGCTGCCGCGCACAGCGCAATCGCTTCAGCGGTCTGCTTCAGGTCGAGCGGGCCGCCCTCGATGGTCGACATCCGTTCGCCGAACCGCTGCTGCAGCGCCTCGGCTTCCCCGACGCTGCACATGCCGGCGGCATACGCACTGGCGATGGCCGACCCCCCGGGTGCGAGCTTCGCCTGCAACGCGTCGTAGTTGGTTTCCAGCCAGTCGCGCAGGGCGGGCCGGTTGCCCGACTCCCCGGCCTGGCTGAAGACCACGTAGTAGATCTCGTTGAGCCTCAGCAGGCCCGGCTCCAGAACAAAACCGCGCGCTCGCTCGGCAAGCGCCGGATCGGTCACGCTGCCCATCGCGGAGAGCAACTCGCGCCGCAGCACGGCGTCCTGGCTGGCGCGCAGGTGCTCCTCGGCAAGGTCGAAGGCAGCCTGGCCGCCCTCTTGCACCGCCACCGACAACGCCGTTCCACGCTGGTCCCGGGAGGTCGCGTCGGGATCCAGTGCCCCGCCGGTCCCCAGCCCCAGGACCGCGTCCCCGCGTTCCTTCAGGACCGACCGCACCGCCGCATCCCCCAGCGTATCCGCGAAATAACCGATCAGGCCGCTTCGCAACAGGCGGTCGTCATCGCTCTCGCCTTGCCGCGGCACCATGCCCAGCGCCTGCAGGCGCGGGCGGTAGACGTCGGCAACGTGGGCCCGCAGGGCGGCACGTCCGCTTTCGTCGGCCAGCAGGTGTTCTTCGATCCACTCGACCTCGCCCATGCCGGCGGTGGCGGTCTGGCGTGCATCGGCGGTGGCGAAACGGGGCAGTGCCGCGAGCATCTGCGAAACGGTCAGTTCACCCGAGCCATAGGCGGCGGTGACCGAGTCGGCATAGACGCGCTGCTCCCGTTCGTCGAGTTGCTCAAAGGCGGCCGAGACCGCCTCCTGCCACTGTGGTGCCAGTGCGAAGCGGTAGTACCCGGCTCCGTGGGCGTTGGGCATCACCCATGCCGGGCACGACTGCGCCTGCTCCAACGCGAACCTCGCCCGGTCACCCGCGACCAGCCCGCACTGCTCTTGAACATCGCCATCGGCCGCATAGCGCACGCACATCGGGATACCCCACGTCTGCGCGGCGTCCGCCGAGGAGCCGATCGGCAGGTATCGCTGCTGTTGCAGCACCAGCGCCGGGCTGTCGCCCTCATCGCAATCGACATCGACCTTGACCATCGGCACCCCGGGCTGGTCGATGAAATCGAGGAAGGCGTCCTTGACCCGTTCCGGCTCGTTGCTCTGCGCGGCGATGGCGTCGATCAGGTCGGTGCTGGTCGCGTTGCCGCGCTCGTTGGCGCGCAGGTACTGGCGCACGCCGTCGCGGAAGCGCTCTTCGCCGACGTAGTTTTCGAACATCGACAGGACCGCCCCGCCCTTCTGGTAGGTGATGCCATCGAACGCCGACGAAATTTCGGTGAAGTCGTTGATCGGCTGGTGGATGCGCCGCGTGGAGGCGAGACTGTCCGCGCGCATCGCCCGCAGCCCCCCCTCCAGGATGTTGCGGTCGGTGTGGAAGTCGGGCTGCAGCCGGCCGGTGATTTTGTTGCCCATCCAGGTGGCGAACGCCTCGTTGAGCCAGAGATCGTCCCACCAGGCCATCGTCACCAGGTTGCCGAACCACTGGTGGGCGAGTTCATGGGCACTGACGCCCCAGAATCCCTGCCGCTGGCCGACGGGCGACGCCTCGTCGAGCAGCATCAGCGTGTCGCGGTAAATGACCAGCCCTGCGTTCTCCATCGCGCCGGCACCAAAATCGGGCGCGGCGACGTTGTCCAGCTTGGCGAACGGGTACGCCGCCCCGAAGTAATCCTCCAGTGCGTGCACGATCGCCGGGGTGTGTTCGAGCGAATAGCGCATCCGCTCGCCCTGGCCCTTGGCGGCCACTCCACGCAGCGGAATCGGCGTGTTGCGCGGGCCGTGGGGCGCGATGTCCGGTGCGACGGGCACGTCCCAGGGGCCGACCACGAAGGCCAGCAGGTAGCTCGGCAACGCTTCGGTGCGCCTGAAAGCGACCTTCTTCCAGCCATCGCCCAGCGACTCGCTGGATGTCTCCGGCGCGTTGGCAAGGGCGACGTCATCCTCCGGAACGATCAGGGTGACGTCCCATGGCTGCTTGAAGCTGGGTTCGTCGAACCCCGGGAAGGTACTGCGGGCACCCAGCGGCTCCATCTGCGTCACCACGTAGTCCTCGCCGTCCGGGTTGACCCGGTAGGCGCCCATCAGGTTGCCGTAGGGGGCCTCGAAGTCGATCTCGATGGTGGCAGGACCGGCCGGCAGCGCCTCCGCGGCTGTCAGCCTGAGCACGCCGGAGACATGCACCTGCTTCGCCTCCAGGGGCACCCGGCGGCCAGCGGGCAATACCGCCTCGGCGCGGGAGACGTCGAGGTCGCGGCCGTGCATCCAGACCACATCGGTCGGACGGGCGATGTCGGCGTGGATCGTCGTGGATCCGGAGAAACGCGGCTGGCCCGGATCGAGCTTCAGCTCCAGCTCCACCAGGCTGGGGACCACCGTCCGGGGCAGTGGCCCGGTCGGCACCTCTGCGGAGGCCGTGACGCCTGCGGCGTCCTGGGCGACGGCGGTCGTGGGGCAGGATGCCGTGGCCAGGACGAAGGCAACGGCGCAGGCCAGGTGGCGAATCGGGAGCATGGGCACTTCCTTGATGGGCAACCCGTCGACCTTAGCGCCCCACTGGCGCAACGGACCCATGACGATGGTCATGGCGATGCCGCGACTCCACTCTCCGCCTCGCGACTCCCCGGCTTGATATAGCGGCGTTCCACCACAGATCAGTCGCGACCGCCGCTCAGCCGGCGGCCAGAGCGACCCGTTATAGGCAAGGCCTATCAAATCCATTCCATCAATCGATTTGAATGATTCGATAGGCCGTCCTACGATGTATTCACTTTCTTCCCTCCCTCCAACCCAAGAGGACGACTGCATGTCTCTGATCAATACCGAAATCAAGCCGTTCAAGGCCCAGGCCTTCAAGAATGGCGAATTCAAGGAAGTCTCGGAAGCCGACCTGAAGGGCAAGTGGTCCGTCGTGTTCTTCTACCCGGCCGACTTCACCTTCGTCTGCCCGACCGAGCTGGAAGACCTGGCCGACAAGTACGACGAATTCCAGAAGCTGGGCGTGGAGATCTACAGCGTGTCCACCGACACCCACTTCGCGCACAAGGCCTGGCACGACACCTCCGAAGCCATCAAGAAGATCAAGTACACGATGATCGGCGACCCCACCGGCGCCATCACCCGCAACTTCGAGGTGATGATCGAGGACGTGGGCCTGGCCGACCGCGGTACTTTCGTGATCGACCCGGACGGCAAGATCCAGATCGTCGAGATCAACGCCGGCGGCGTCGGCCGCGATGCCTCCGAGCTGCTGCGCAAGGTCAAGGCGGCCCAGTACGTCGCCGCCCACCCGAACGAGGTCTGCCCGGCCAAGTGGAAGGAAGGCGAGAAGACCCTCGCACCTTCGCTCGACCTGGTCGGCAAGATCTGATCACCCCCTGATCGTTGTGCCATCGCCCGGGCGGCATCGCCCGCCCGGGCATCCCGGCCCCGCCGGGTGCTTGCACCAGCGGCCTGCGCCGTTGCCGGTTTCTCCGGGCTCCCCTCCCACCCCGGCTCCCTCTCCCCCGGCCCAGGCCGCTCCTGCAAGCGCCCTTCCTTCTTCCTCCCCTCCCCCATTCCTTCAGTCCGGAGCCATCGACATGCTCGACGACAACCTCAAGACCCAGCTGACGGCCTATCTCGAGAAGCTCACCCAGCCGATCGAGCTCGTCGCCTCGCTCGACGACAGTGAAAAGTCGCGGGAGCTCGACGGCCTGCTGCGCGACATCGACGCCCTCTCCGAGCGCATCACCCTGCGCCACGACGGCGAAGATGCGCGCAGGCCTTCCTTCGCCATCAACCGCCCGGGCACCGACATCAGCGTCGCGTTTGCCGGCATCCCGATGGGCCACGAGTTCACCTCGCTGGTGCTCGCACTGCTGCAGGTCGGCGGCCACCCAGCAAAGATCACCGAGGAGCTGGCCGACCAGGTCCGCAACCTCGAGGGTGACTACCGCTTCGAGACGTTCATGTCGCTGTCGTGCCAGAGCTGCCCCGACACGGTGCAGGCCCTGAACCTGATGAGCGTGCTGAACTCCAACATCAGCCACGTCGCGATCGACGGCGCCCTGTTCCAGGACGAGGTCGAGGCGCGCGAGGTGATGTCGGTGCCCACCGTGTTCCTCAACGGCGAGATGTTCGACACCGGCCGGATGACCATCGAGCAGGTGGTCGCCAAGCTCGACACCGGCGCCGAGGCGCGCCAGGCCGAACAGATCAAGTCCAAGGAAGCCTTCGACGTGTTGGTGGTCGGCGGTGGCCCGGCCGGCGCCGCGGCGGCGATCTATGCCGCGCGCAAGGGCATTCGCACCGGGGTGGCCGCGGAGCGCTTCGGCGGCCAGGTCCTCGACACCATGGCGATCGAGAATTTCATCTCGGTGGAATACACCGAAGGCCCGAAGTTGGCCGCGGCGCTCGAGCAGCACGTGCGCAACTACGACGTCGACATCATGAACCTGCAGACCGCGCAGAAGCTGGTGCCTGCGAGCGACGCCACCGGCGGGCTGGTCGAGGTGCAGCTGGCCAACGGCGCGACCCTGCGCTCGCGGACGGTGGTGCTGTCCACCGGGGCCCGCTGGCGCCAGGTCAACGTCCCGGGTGAGGACAAGTACCGCAACCGGGGCGTGGCCTACTGCCCGCACTGCGACGGCCCGCTCTACAAGGGCAAGCGCGTGGCCGTGATCGGCGGCGGCAACTCCGGCGTGGAGGCGGCCATCGACCTGGCCGGCATCGTCGAGCACGTCACCCTGGTGGAGTTCGATTCGAAGCTGCGTGCGGACGAGGTCCTGCAGCGCAAGCTGCGCAGCCTGCCCAACGCCACCGTGGTGGTGAGCGCCCAGACCACCGAGATCCTCGGCGATGGCCAGCGCGTCAACGGTCTGGTCTACAAGGACCGCAACAGCGGCGACAGCCACACGGTCGAGCTGGAAGGCGTGTTCGTGCAGATCGGCCTGCTGCCCAACACCGAATGGCTGAAGGGAACGATCGAGCTTTCCGACCGCGGCGAGATCGTGATCGACGACCGTGGCCAGACGTCGCTGCCGGGGGTTTTCGCCGCCGGCGACGCCACCACGGTGCCGTACAAGCAGATCGTGGTGGCGATGGGTGCCGGCTCGACCGCGGCCCTCAGCGCCTTCGACCACCTGATCCGCAGCTCGGCTCCGGCCGAGAAGGCCGCGGCCTGACCAGTGCCCAGGGCACCGGCATCCTCACGGATGCCGGTGTTTTCCGGGCATCGTGCCCGACGGGGAGGAGCGACGCTTGAACCTGCGCGATCTCAAGTACCTCGTGGCCCTCGCCGACCACAAGCATTTCGGCCGGGCGGCGGAGGCAAGCTTCGTCAGCCAGCCGACGCTGTCCACGCAGGTGAAGAAGCTCGAGGAAGAGCTGGGCGTTTCGCTGGTGGAGCGGGCCCCGCGCCGGGTGATGCTGACACCGATCGGCCTGGACATCGCCGAGCGCGCACGCCGGGTGATCGCGGAAGTCGAGCAGATGGCGGAGATCGCGCGGCGCAGCCAGGACCCCGAAGCCGGCAGCGTGCGGCTCGGCGTGTTTCCCACGCTCGCACCCTACCTGCTGCCGCACGTCCTCCCGGGTGTCCGGCAGCGCTTTCCGCGGCTCGAGCTGCTGCTGGTCGAGGAGAAGACGGACGCCATCCTGTCGCGGCTGCGGGAAGGACGGCTGGACGCCGGGATCCTCGCCCTGCCTCTGCATGACGACCAGTTGCACGTCGAGCCGCTGTTCGACGAGCCGTTCATGCTCGCGGTGCCGTCCGGCCACGCATTGGCGGGACAGGAGAGCCTCGGCCTGGACCAGCTCGACGACCAGCACCTCCTCCTGCTGGAAGAAGGCCATTGCCTGCGCGACCAGGCGCTGGATGTGTGCCGGCTGGCCGGCGCCGACGAGCGCGACGGCTTCCGTGCCACCAGCCTGGAGACGTTGCGCCAGATGGTCGCCGCCGGGGTGGGCATCACCCTGTTGCCGGTGCTGTCGGTGCAGCCACCCGTACCGCCCTCCAAGGACGTGTCACTGCTTTCGTTCCAGGGCGACCCGCCGCACCGCCGCATCGCGATGGTCTGGCGCAAGACCTCGGCGATGGATGCGTTCCTGCAGCAGCTGGCCGCCGAGTTCCGCAAGCTGCCGACCGACCTGCTGCAGCCTCCGCACCCCGCTCCCTGAAGCCACAGCTCTTGTAGGAGCGGCTTCAGCCGCGATCCAGACCCGCAACCGCACGACATTTCCACGGGTCGCGGCTGAAGCCGCTCCTACAGTGCGGGTTCGACGCGAGCGGTGTATCGCGGCCCTCCGGATCAGGCGCCGAACACCATCCCCGCTTCACCGTCCCCTTCGGCGCCCTCTTCGGGCGCAGCTCCGCTCGCCGGCCCGAGCCCGACCGACTCCACCACCTCGCGCGCCTGCGGCCAGACGATTTCCGGCACGCACACCTGGACCACGCCGAACAGCGGCAGCTCGCCCATCCCGCCCACCAGGGCCTCGCCCTTCAGGTAGACCGGTATTTCGGCGGCCTCCAGGGCATGCCGGATCAGGTGCGCATCCATGATGTTGGCGGCTTCGTAGACGACTTTCATTGGCGCTCCACTATTGGCGCTGCAGGCGACGGTGCAGCGGGTCGGCGGCGGCAGGGGATCGATGCCGGAAACGGGTGCAGCTTAGCCCTCGGCTGCTGCACGCCGCGCGAACGGGGCAGAACGCGCCACACCCGCTAAACTGCCGCCTTTCCCCCATTCGCAGCGATGCCGCACAGCATGTCCGATCCGACCGCCCCCGTCGCAACCCCGGCCGATGCACCCGCCAGGCAGGATTTCATCCGCCAGATCGTCCGCGACGACCTGGCCGGCGGCCGGCACCGGGCGATCAAGACCCGGTTCCCGCCCGAGCCCAACGGCTACCTGCACATCGGCCACGCCAAGGCGATCTGCCTGGACTTCGGCATCGCCCGCGAGTTCGGCGGCGTGTGCAACCTGCGGCTGGACGACACCAACCCGGCCAAGGAGGACCCGGAGTATGTCGCGGCGATCCAGGAGGACGTGCGCTGGCTCGGCTTCGAGTGGAACGAGCTGCGCCACGCATCGGACTACTTCGAGGTGTTCTACCTGGCGGCCGAGAAGCTGATCCGGCAGGGCGATGCCTTCGTCTGCGACCTCAGCGCCGAGCAGGTGCGCGAGTACCGCGGCACGCTGACCGAGCCCGGGCGCCCGTCGCCGTTCCGCGACCGCAGCGTCGAGGAGAACCTCGACCTGTTCCGCCGCATGCGTGCCGGCGAGTTCGCCGACGGCAGCCATACGCTGCGCGCGAAGATCGACATGGCGAGCGGCAACATCAACCTGCGCGACCCCGCCCTGTACCGGGTCAAGAAGGTGCCGCACCAGAACACCGGCGATGCCTGGCCGATCTACCCGATGTACGACTTCGCCCATTCGCTGAGCGACGCGATCGAGGGCATCACCCATTCGCTGTGCACGCTGGAGTTCGAGGACCACCGCCCGCTGTACGACTGGTGCGTGGACAAGGTGGATCTGGCGCACTCTCCCGAGCTGCTGGAACCGCTGACCAGCAAGGGCCTGCCGTTCGAGGCCAGCAAGCCGCGGCAGATCGAGTTTTCGCGGGCCAACCTCAACTACACGGTGATGAGCAAGCGCAAGCTGATGGCGCTGGTGCAGGCCGGGCTGGTGGATGGCTGGAACGACCCACGCATGCCGACCCTGCAGGGCATCCGCCGCCGCGGCTATACGCCGGCGTCGCTGCGGCTGTTCGCCGAGCGGCTGGGCGTGAGCAAGCAGAACTCGCTGATCGACTTCTCGGTGCTGGAGGGCTGCCTGCGCGAAGATCTGGACGCCGTTGCCCCGCGGCGCATGGCCGTGGTCGAGCCGCTGAAGCTGGTGATCACCAACCTGCCCGACGACCACTCCGAGTCGCTCACCTTCCCGAACCACCCGAAGGACGAGCACCAGGGCACGCGCGAGGTGCCGTTTTCCAACCAGCTGTGGATCGAACGCGACGACTTCGCAGAAGTGCCGCCGAAGGGCTTCAAGCGGCTGGTGCCGGGCGGTGAGGTGCGGCTGCGCGGTGCCGGCATTGTGCGCTGCGACGAGGTGGTCAAGGACGACGCCGGCAACATCGTCGAACTGCGCGGCACGCTCGATCCGGAATCCCGTCCCGGCATGGAAGGCGCCAACCGCAAGATCAAGGGCACCATCCACTGGGTCAGCGCCCGCGACGCCATCACCGCCGAAGTCCGGCTGTACGACCGCCTGTTCTCGGTGCCCGATCCGGACCGTGGCGAGGACGAGGGCAAGACCTACCAGGACTACCTGAACCCCGATTCCCGGCGCACCGTCACCGCCAGGCTGGAGCCGTCGCTGCGTGAGGCGCGACCGGAGGCGTCGTACCAGTTCGAGCGCCTCGGTTATTTCGTCGCCGACCGACACGACCATGCACCGGGCACACCGGTGTTCAACCGCAGCGTCACCCTGCGTGACACCTGGGCCAGCAAGACTTGATCGACCCGCCCACTACCCGGAGACCGGCCATGCCCATCCACACCTCCCGCACCCGCACGCTCCGACAGCTCGCCCTGATGCTCTCGACGAGCCTGCTGCTGGCGCTGGCGGCCTGCGCCGCGCCGTCGGCCACCAACGGCCAGTCGGCGCCTGACGCGGTCGCCCAACCTGCCGCGCCCGGTGGATCAGACACTGCCCCCGCCCAGCCGGATCCGCAGCCCGCCGGCGCACCGGTGAAGCTCGACCTGTCCTGCGGCAGCGATGCCGACTGCACCGTCAAGAACGTCGGCAACTGTTGTGGCGAGTACCCCGCCTGCGTCAACGTCGACAGCCCGACCGATCCGGCCGCGGTGCAGGCCGAGTGCGAGCGCACCGGCCGCATGTCGACCTGTGGTTTCCCCGCGATCACCAGCTGCCAGTGCGTGCAGGGTGAGTGCAAGGGCAGCAACCAGGCCTTGCTCCCGTAATGCTGTATGCTCAGGTCCACCTGACGCTGCCGGCGTGGGTACACGAGGCGGTGGATACCTCGCGCACCTGGCCCGGTGACGAAGCGAAGATGTCGCTGGCCATCGACCTGGCGCGGCGCAACGTCGAAGCCCGCAGCGGCGGACCTTTCGGGGCCGTGGTGTTCGGACCCGACGACCGCGTCATCGCCGTGGGCGTGAACCGGGTGCTGCCGCAGTCGTGTTCGGTGGCCCATGCCGAGACCATGGCCTTCATGCTTGCGCAGCAGCGCACCCAGCGCCCACGGCTCAACGAGCTGGAGCCGGGGGTATCGGCCGGGCCGGTCACCCTGGCCACGTCGGCGCAACCCTGCTGCCAGTGTTACGGCGCCAGCTTCTGGGCCGGCATCGACCGCATGCTGATCGGTGCCCGCAGCGAGGATGTCGAATCCTTGACCGAATTCGACGAAGGCCCCCTGCCCGCGGACTGGATCGGCGAGCTGCGCAACCGCGGCATCGAGGTGGTGCGGGACATCCAGCGGGACCAGGCGCGGGCGGTACTGCAGGACTACGGCATGCATGGCGGGAGTGCCTACTGACATGGCCGATGCACTGTTCTGCTGGTGCCGGGCGGGCTTCGAACCGGAACTCGCCGCCGAACTCACCGAGCGGGCCGCGCTTGCCGGCCACTCCGGCTATGCACGTGCCGAGCGCGGCTCAGGCTTCGTCGAATTCATCGCCGAGGACGCGGTTGCACTGTCACGGGCGCTGCCGCTCGAGCGGCTGGTATTCGCCCGCCAGAAGCTGCTGCGCATCGCCGACCTGCGGGGGCTCGATGCGACCGACCGCATCACGCCGATCATGCAGGCACTGGAGTCGCACGCCGCAACCGGCCCCTACGGCGACTTGTGGGTGGAGCATCCGGATTCCGACACCGGCAAACCGCTGGCGGGTCTGGCCCGCAGCTTCGGCAACGCCCTGCGCCCGGTGCTGCGCAAGGCGGGATACCTGTCTTCGAAGGAAGACACACGCCTGCCCCGCCTCCACGTGGCTTTCCTCGGCGGGCACCACGTCGTGCTCGCCAGCAGCGATCCGCGCGACAGCTCGCCCTGGCCCCTCGGGATCCCGCGGCTGAAGGCCCACCCCGATGCCCCCAGCCGCTCGGCGCTGAAGCTCGAAGAGGCGCTGCTCACGCTGCTGGACGAGGAAGAGCGATCACAACTGCTGCGCGACAACATGCAGGCCGCGGACCTGGGCGCAGCGCCGGGCGGCTGGACCTGGGTGCTGGTGCGGCACGGCATGAAGGTCACCGCGGTCGACAACGGCCCGATGCGCCAGCAGTTGCTGGATGGCGGCCGCGTCGACCACCTGCGCGCCGACGGGTTCCAGTGGCAACCGCGACGCCGGCTCGACTGGATGGTCTGCGACATGGTCGAACAACCCCGCCGTGTCGCCGAACGCATGGCGACGTGGTTCCGCGAGGACTGGTGCCGCTACGCGGTCTTCAACCTGAAGCTGCCGATGAAGAAGCGCTGGGAAGAAACGCGCATCTGCCTTGAGGGATTCGAGCAGCAGGCGCACCGGCCGCTCGAGATCCGGGCGCGCCAGTTGTTCCATGACCGCGAGGAGATCACCGTGTTCGCGCGCCCGAAAGCCAAGGGCGACAGGAACTAGCGGGGAAGTCCGTGCCTACAGCCCGGCGGCGCGACGCCACAGCGCACGGGTCAGCATCGACATGCGTCCCGCCAGCCCGAGCAGGTGTCCGCGCAGCAACGTCGGCGCGAGCAGGTCGTTGGAGAACGCGGCGTTCAATGCCTCGAAGGTCCCTGCAGCCACCGCGCTTTCGCTCTTGCGGGCGCGGGCCCAGCGTTGTAGGCGCGCAGGCGCACCCGGGTCGCCCACGCCTCCGTCCGCGCCCAGCGCCTGCTGGAGTGCGGCCACGTCACGCAGGCCCAGGTTGACGCCCTGGCCGGCCAATGGGTGCACCACGTGGGCCGCATCCCCGACCAGCACCAGCCGGCCTTGCCGCTGCGTGGAGGCGAGTTGCCGGCGCAACGGAAACGCGGCCCGCCTCGACACCGCCAGCAGCGGCCCCAATGGCCCGTCGAACGCGCGGTCCAGCTCGCCGAGGAAAGCGCTGTCGTCGAGCGCCGCCATGCGCTCCGCCTCCGTCTCGGGCAGGGTCCAGACGATCGAACTCCGGTGCCTTCCTTCTGCGGCAGGCGTGAACGGCAGGAATGCCAGCGGCCCCGTCGGCAGGAAGCGCTGCCAGCAGGTGGACTGGTGCGGGCGCTCGTGTTCGACGAACGCGACCAGGCCGCGCTGTCCGTAGTCACGGGTGGGCGCGTCTATCCTGGCGAGCTGCCGCAGTTGCGATTCTGCACCATCGGCCGCGACGACCAGGCGCGCGCGCAAGCGGGTGCCGGATTCGAGGCCGACACTGGCGCCACTGTCGTCCTGGCTGAACTCCTGCACGCGGTCGGGACACAGGATGGTCACGCCGGCTGCCGGGAGTGCCTTCCACAACCGGTCGACCAGCAGCGCGTTCTCGACAATCCAACCCAGCTCGAGCCGTCCCAGGCGGTCGGCATCGAATGCCAGCTCACCGCCACCGGCGGCATCCCATACCCGCATACACCTGTAGGGCTGGCTGCGCGCGGACTCGATGGCGCTCCAGACGCCCAGCCGGTCCAGCAAGGCGGCGTTGTCGGGGGCGAAGGCGTAGACACGCAGGTCCGGCGTGGCTGCATCCCAGGAAGGCGGCTCGCGGCCTTCCACCAGCACCACGCGCAGCCCTTCCCTGGCGAGTGCAAGTGCAGTGGCCGCGCCGACCACGCCGGCCCCCACCACCGCGACATCGAAGCTGGTTGTACGGCTCACACTCCTACGGTTCATGCATCGCTCCGGGTCGAACGGCACAGGGCGGGCACATCGCCGCGATAGCCCATGGCCCCGGCGACCAGCGAAGCCTGCAACGAAGGCACCCGGGCGACTGCGGCGAGGCCGAGGCTCCGCAGCGGCGTCGCCAGCGGCGCGGGGTTGGCCGTGAAGCGGGCAAGCCCATCGGAGAACGCCAGCGTCCGCCGTCGATCCGGTTCGCGCCGCTCCACATGGCGGGCCAGCAGCTCTGGCGCGCCGCTGTCCCCTGACGGATCCGCTTGCCGTGCCTGCTCGATCAGTTCCGCCAGCGTGAGCGCATCGCGCAAGCCGAGATTGAATCCCTGGGCGCCGACCGGATGCACCGTCTGCGCCGCGTTGCCGACCAGCACCGCCCGCGGCGCGGTGGTCCGCTCGGCCAGCACCCGCGTCATCGGGTACGCACTTCGTTCTCCGCATGCCGTGAAGCGTCCCGCCCGCCAGCCGAAGACCTCCTGCACCCGCGCGATGAAGCCGGCTTCATCCAGTCCTTCGACTTCTTCGGCCTCGGCGCGCGAGACGCCGTGGACCAGCCCGTAGTGCCGGTCGCCGCGCGGCAGCAGCGCCGTCGGACCGTCTTCGCCGAACCGCTCGTAGGCCGTGCCGTCGGGCATGCGTTCGCTCCGGATCCGGGCGACGAACAGTGTCTGGCCGTAATCGTGTGCCTGGCTCGCAATGCCGAGCGCCTCCCGGACCGCGCTGCGGGTGCCGTCGGCACCCACCAGCAGGCGCGCATGCAACAGGCGTTCGCCATCTTCCCCGGCCACGCGAATCGATCGAGCCCCCGCCTCGGCCTGCCCGACGCCCAGGAACCGCATCGGGCGGTACCGCGCCACCCCGGGCAGCTCCGCAAGCCGGGCTTCGAGGGCCCGCCCGAAATCGCGCGCCACCACGACGCGACCGAATTCGGTCCGGCCATGTGCCGGCGCTTGCAGCAATACGCGACCGAAATCTCCCCGACGGCTGACATGGATGCGCCTGATCACGCCGACAGGCGCCTCCAGCTTCTGCATCACCCCCAACGCATGCAACGCATTGACGGTCGCCTCCGCAAAGCTGAGGTTGCGCTGGTCGAACACGGGCGGTGGCGAACCCGACGGCGTGGCTTCCACCAGCCCGACGTCGACACCGATCCGGTCCAGCGCAATCGCCAGGCTGGCACCGACCAGGCCACCGCCCACGACCAATACGTCGTGGACGGGCGCGGAGACAGGGGAGGCGTCGGAATGCATTGCGCTATGCTACCGGCTCCCGTCGGCAAGCACTTCTCCTGATGAACCGTTCCGCTGCTTCCTCCATCCTCAATGCCGGCCCGCTGGTGCTCATGGGCCTGATCGTGCTCGCCGCCCTGACGCGGGTGTTGCCGCATCCGCCGAACTTCTCGCCGGTCGCTTCGATCGCGCTGTTCGGTGGCGCCTGGTTCGCCAGTCGCGGGTGGGCGGTGGCAGTGCCGCTGGTCGGGCTCCTCATCTCCGACCTGGTACTGGCCTCCATCAATGGCGGGCTGTACGCGAGCTGGTTCGGTGGCCGCGACATGCTGGCGGTGTACGGTTGCATCGTGCTGACGACGGTGATCGGCTTCCGCATGCGCGGCAAGGTCGGCGGCGCCTCCGTCCTCGGCTATTCACTGCTGGGCGCGGTGCTGTTCTATCTGGTCACCAACTTCGTGGCCTGGCTGGGCAACCCGATGTACCCGCAGACCGGCGCCGGCCTGATGGCCTCCTATGTCGCAGGCATTCCCTTCTTCCGCTGGTCGGTACTGGGCACGCTGGTGTATTCGGCCGCGTTGTTCGGCGGCTTCGCGCTGTTGAGGGCCCAGGTCCCGGCCCTGCGCGCCCACACGGCCTGACCCGCGGCCGTGGGCAACCGCCTTTCGAAGATCTACACCCGCACCGGTGACGACGGCTCCACCGGCCTCGGCGACGGCAGCCGGGTCGCGAAGGACTCGGCAAGGGTGGGCGCCTACGGCACGGTCGACGAGGCGAACTGCGCGATCGGCATGGTGCTGGCGGTGGACGTACCGGAAGACGTACGTCGCCTGCTGACGGCGGTCCAGCACCAGTTGTTCGACCTGGGCGGCGAGCTGTGCATTCCCGGCCATGCCGCGATCAACGACGAAGACATCGATCGCCTCGAGCAGCAGCTCGACGCCTTCAATGCCGACCTTCCGCCGCTGAAGGAATTCATCCTTCCCGGCGGTGGAGAGGCCAGCGCACGCTGCCACGTGGCACGCACCGTAGTGCGCCGCGCCGAGCGCGAAGCCGTCGCACTGTCACGGCAGGAACAGGTGCGCCCGCAGGCGGTGCGCTACCTCAACCGGCTCTCCGACCTGCTGTTCGTGTTGTGCCGGGTCCTGGCGCGCGCCAGCGGGCACGGCGAGGTGGTCTGGAACCACGAGCGCCGCAAGGCCTGACCGGGCAGGGCGAAGCGGATGGAAGGCCTCGCCCTTTACCGCCACCCGGCCTGCCTCGGACACGAACCCGGGGCCCATCATCCCGAACGCCCCGCCCGCCTGGCATCGATCTATGCCGCGCTGGAGCGCGAGTGGCCCGACATCGACTGGCTGGAGGCGCCCGCCGCCACCCGCGAGCAACTGTTGCGCGTCCACGAGCCCGAACTGGTCGCACTGGTGCTGGACACGCCGGTGCCCCCGGGCACGCCGGCACATGCGATCGATCCCGACACCTTCCTGGGCCCGGGATCCGCCGTGGCGGCCGTGCATGCGGCAGGCGCCGGGGTCACAGCGGTTGACGCAGCCCTCCAAGGCGGAGCCAACCGGGCGTTCTGTGCCGTCCGCCCTCCCGGCCATCACGCGACGCGGGCGATTCCAATGGGCTTCTGCCTGCTGAACAACATCGCCGTGGCGGCCGGGCATGCCTGCCAGGCCCATGGGCTGGCGCGGGTCGCGATCATCGATTTCGACGTCCACCACGGCAACGGCACCCAGGACATCTTCCGGGCCGATCCGAAGGTCATGTACCTGTCGACCCACCAGTCACCGCTCTACCCCGACACCGGCGACAGCAGCGAGCGTGGCGTCGGCAACATCCTCAACCGCCCGCTGCCGCCAGGGAGCGGTAGCGACGCGTTCAGAAGTGCCTGGCGCGACCACCTGCTGCCGGCCCTGGCTGCGTTCCGGCCACAACTTGTGCTGGTGTCCGCCGGTTTCGACGGCCACCGGCGCGACCCCCTCGCGCAGATGGAACTGGAGGCCGCCGACTTCGGCTGGATCACCCGGGAACTGATGGCGATCGCGGACCGCCATGCCGAGGGGCGACTGGTCTCCATGCTGGAAGGGGGCTACAACCTCGAGGCACTCGCCGAAGCGTGCGTCGCCCATGTCGATGCCTTGCGTGGCTCCAGGACGGCCGATTCCGCGATTGCGGCAACATGAACCTTCACGCGGGGACGACGCCACGCGCGTTGCCGCGCTTCCGGGGATGGGGCAAGCTAGCGACCGTTTCCGCCCACCGGATGGCCGCGTGCGCAAAAGCTTCCGCCTGCTCCCCCTTTCGTTGTGCATCGCGCTGGCATTGCCGGCTTATGCCGCCGACGAGTCCGAAGACTGGAGCCTGTGCCCGATCGATGACGCGGTGCCCGCGTTCGAGGACGCACCGGAACCTGCCCCGCTGGAAGGCGACCGTACGCGGCAGCCGACGGACATCGCCGGCGACGCGCTGAACGCCAGCGAGTCCGACAGCACGATCTTCCAGGGCAACGTCGAGCTCAACCGCGGCGACCAGTTCCTGGGAACCGACAAGCTCACCTACGACAGCGAGAACGGCACCTACCTGGCCGAGGGCAGTGTCCGCTACCAGGATGCTGGCATGCGCATCGTTGCCGAGCGCGCCCACGGCGACCAGGAAGCGGACAGGCACACCATCGAGGACCTGCGCTACCAGCTGATCCAGCGGCGCGGCAACGGCGGTGCCGAAGCGATCGAGCTGGAAGGGGACCATGGCGCCCTGCTCGGGTCCACCTACTCCACCTGCCCGCCGACGGAGCGCTCGTGGGAGTTGCAGGCGCGCCGCATCGACATCGATACCGCCGAGGGCATGGGCGTCGCCCGCAACGCCACGGTCCGGATTGGCCGGGTGCCGGTGCTGTACGTGCCGTGGCTGATGTTCCCGATCGACGACCGCCGCCGCACTGGCCTGCTCTGGCCCGCGGTGCGCATGTCCAGCCGCAACGGCTTTGACTACCGTCAGCCGGTCTACCTCAACCTGGCACCGAACTACGACGCCACCATCACCCCGCGCATCATGACCGAGCGCGGCATCCAGTTGGGGGGCGAGTTCCGCTGGCTCTACGAACGCGGACAGGGCGAGGTGTGGGGCGAGTGGATGCCGGAAGACAAGCTGCCCGAGGATGAGCCGGACCGGTACGCCGACGATCCCGACTTCGACCCGGACAACCGCGGCCAGTTCCGGTTCACCGGCATGCACCGGCTGGGCGGCAACTGGCGCGCCACCGCCAACATAGGCTGGGTCAGCGACACCCATTACCTCGAGGATTTCAGCAACAGCCAGTACGGCGTCTCCAGGTGGAACCTCACCAGCACCGCGGGTGTCTACGGGCGTGGCCTCCACTGGGACGCGGGGTTGATGGCCGACCACCACCAGCTCGCCGACTACACGCTCAGCGAGCGGAACCTGCAGTACAACCGCATGCCCCGCGCCTTCCTCAACTGGTCGCAGCCGGTCGGGGACTGGTTCGAAGCCGGCATCACCGCCGAGGCGGTCAAGTTCCAGCACGACGTCCGCGACGAGGGCAGCCGGCTCGACCTGAAGCCGTTCGTCGCGATGCCGCTGGAAGGCGCAGGCTGGTATGCGACCCCCCGGGTGGCGTGGCGATACACGGCGTACCAGCTCGATGACGGGCTGGCGGCGGCCAACGGCGGCGACGACGCGCCCACCCGCAGCCTTCCGATCACTTCGCTGGACGCGGGGCTCTTCTTCGACCGCGAGTTCCGGTTCCGCGACGAGGCGTACCTGCAGACGCTGGAACCGCGTATCTACTACCTCAACGTGCCGTACCGGGAACAGGACGGGCTCCCCCGCTTCGATACCCGGCCGATGACGTTCAGCTGGGGCCAGCTGTTCCGCGACAACCGCTACACCGGCCCGGACCGGCAGGTCGACGCCAACCAGCTCACCACCGCCCTCACCACCCGCCTGATCAGCCGGGAGGACGGCCGCGAGCGCCTGTCGGCCAGCGTCGGCCAGATCCGCTATTTCGAGGACAGCCTGGTCACCGTGCCTGGCGAAACTCCGCTGGAACAGGGGAAGTCGGCCTGGATCGCCGATGTCTCGTTGTCGCCATCGGATCGCTGGACCATCAACGCGGCCTACCAATGGGATCCGAAGTACCGGCGAGAGGACCTGGCGAGCATCCGCGCGCGCTACCTCGTTGGCGACACCGGCGTGGTCAACCTCGGCTATCGCTTCCGGCGCGACCTCACCGAGCAGGTGGACTTCTCGTTCCTGTATCCGGTCAACCGCAACTGGAGCGTCGTCGGCCGCTACTACTACTCGCTGGAAGACGACAAGCTGATCGAGTCGATCGGTGGCGTGCAGTGGGAAAGCTGCTGCATGGCGGTCCGGCTGGTGGCGCGGCGCTACATCCGCGAGCGCAACGGCGACCTGGATGACTCCCTGCGCGTGGAATTCGAACTCAAGGGCCTGGGCTCGGCCGGGCAGAAATCCGAGGAGATCCTGAGCCGTGCTATTGTCGGCTACGATCGTGAAGATCTCTATCTTGTGCCGCCCTCCACGTTCGACGGCGGCGATTACGACAACTCCCTCGATCCGATCCCATGAAGAAACTACTAGCGTGTGTGCTCGCGGGCGCACTGATGACCGTATCCGTGCAGGCACAGCAGGTGCAGCCCATCGACGGCATCGCCGTGGTGGTCGACGAGGACGTCATCCTGCAGAGCGAGCTCGATCGCGCCGTGGCCAACATCCGCGCCCAGTACGCGCAGAGCAGCCAGCAACTGCCCCCTGAGAACGTGCTCGAGCGCCAGGTCGCCGAGCGCCTGGTCCTGCTCAAGCTGCAGGTCGCGCGCGCCCGGGACACCGGCGTCCGCGTCTCCGACCAGGAAGTGGACCAGACCGTGGCCGCGATCGCCGCGCAGAATGGCGCCACCGTTGAGCAACTGAGCGGGCAGCTGGCATCCCAGGGCACTTCGCTCTCCGAGTTCCGCGATTCCATCCGCGACGAATTGCTGGTCCAGAGGTTGCGCCAGCGCTTCGCGCAGACCCAGGTGTCGGTGACGGAGGCCGAGGTCGATGCAGCGCTCGAGTCGCAGCAGGCCGCAGGCGGGCAATACCGCCTCGCGCACATCCTCGTCGGCGTGCCGGAGGCCGCGACCCCCGAGCAGATCCAGACGGCGCAATCCAAGATCGAGGGCGTGAAGTCGCTGATCGATCGCGGTGAAATGGACTTCGCGGCGGCCGCGGCGCGCTACTCCGACAGCCCGAACGCCCTCGACGGCGGTGACCTGGGCTGGCGTTCGGCCGGTGAAATTCCGTCCGCGTTCGCACAGCTGGTGCGCAACATGCAGCCCGGCGAGATCTCCGATCCCATCCGCGGGCCGAGCGGGTTCCAGCTCCTGCAGGTGGTCGACGTCCGTGACCCGGCCGAAGCCACCGAGGGCGGCATGGTGACCCAGTACCAGGCCAGCCATATCCTGATCCGGGTGGACGACACGACCTCCGCCGACGAGGCCAAGGCCCGGGCCGACACGCTGCACGCGCGCCTCCAGGGTGGGGCGGAGTTCGCCGCGCTGGCCGCGGAACATTCGCAGGACCCGAGCTCGAGCGCCCGCGGCGGCGACCTCGGCTGGTTCACGCGTGACCAGTTCGGCCCCGATTTCGGCGGCCAGGTTGCCGCGCTTTCCGACGGCGAGGTGTCCGCGCCCTTCCGCACCCAGGCCGGCTGGCATATCGTCCGCAGGACGGGGACACGGCAGTCCGACGCCGGCACCGACAACCTGCGTGCGCAGGCGCGCGAATCGATCGGACAGCGCAAGCTCGAAGACGAATGGGATCGCTTCCTGCGGGAAATGCGCGGTGAGGCGTTCGTCGATTTCCGCGGCGAAGGCGAGCAGCCCGGTGCTGCCACCGAAACCCCGGCCGACAACGACTGAAGTGCACACGCCCCGGCTCGCGCTGGTCCCGGGAGAGCCGGCCGGCGTCGGGCCGGAGCTATGCGTGCGGCTCGCCCAGCAGCCGCGTGGCGACCACACCCTGGTCGCATTCGGCGATGCCGAGAGCCTGCATCGTGCAGCCGAAGCACTGCGTTTGCCGCTTCGCACCTGCGCCCCGGGCACCGACGACGCCGACGCGCCTGGCAGCCTCGCGCTGGTCGAGCATCCATCCGCCCGGCGTGCCCAGTTCGGGCGGCCCGACCCTGCCAATGCGCACGCCGTCATCGCCGCGCTGCGGGACGCGGCCTCGCGGTGTCTGGCCGGCGCGTGTTCGGGCTTGGTCACCGGCCCGGTCAACAAGGCGGTGATCAACAATGGCGGCATCGAGTACAGCGGCACCACCGAACTGCTCGCCCGGCACGCCGGCCGCGACGTGGTGATGATGCTGGCCAATCCGACGATGAGGGTCGCGCTCGCCACCACCCACCTGCCGCTGCGTGAAGTGCCGATCGCACTGACCCGCGAAAGTCTGACGAAGACGCTGCGGATCCTGCACGCTTCACTGCGCCACGATTTCGGCCTCGCAGATCCTGTCATCGCGGTGCTGGGATTGAACCCGCACGCGGGGGAAGAGGGTCACCTCGGGCGGGAGGAGATCGACGTGATCGAACCGGTGCTGGACACGCTGCGCGAGGAAGGCATGCGCCTGGTCGGCCCCCTGCCCGCCGATACGGCATTCCTGCCCTCCCGGCTGGCTGGCTTCGACGCGTTGCTGGCGATGTACCACGACCAGGGATTGCCGGTGCTCAAGTACAGCGGGTTCGAACACGCGGTCAACATCACCCTCGGCCTGCCCTACCCCCGCGTCGCCGTCGACCACGGCACCGCGCTGGAAATCGCGGGCAAGGGCACGGCGGATCCCTCCAGCCTGTTCGCCGCCGTCCGGACCTGCTCGGCGATGGCGACGGCACGAACCGGGGCCCTGTCTCGATGACTTCGCACTCCTTCACCGAGCCCGCCAAGAAGCACCTCGGGCAGAACTTCCTGCACGACCGCTCCGTCATCGACAAGATCGTCCAGGCGGTCAATCCCAAGCCGGGCGACCACCTGGTGGAGATAGGCCCGGGACAGGGTGCCATCACGTTCCCGCTGCTCGAGCGCCATGGCGAGATGACGGTGATCGAGTTCGACCGCGACCTGGTGGCCCCGTTGGCCGAGGCCGCGCGCGCCCATGGAATCCTGAAGCTGATCCACCGGGACGTACTGCAGGTCGACTTCACCACCCTGGCTGCGGAAGATGCCCGCGAAAGCGCGGATGGCCCGCACCGTCTGCGCCTGGTCGGCAACCTGCCCTACAACCTGTCCTCGCCGATTTTGTTCCACGCACTCGACCACGCTCCAGCGATCAGCGACATGACCTTCATGCTGCAGAAGGAGGTGGTGGAGCGCATGGCCGCCGGCCCGGGCAGCAAGGTGTACGGGCGCCTGAGCGTGATGCTGCAGGCGTACTGCTCGGTGATTCCGCTGTTCACCGTTCCCCCCGGCGCATTCCGGCCGGCCCCGAAAGTGGATTCGGCGGTGGTGCGCCTGGTGCCCCGTCCGGCATCCGAGATCGAGGTGGTGGACCGCGGCATGTTCGCGCGGGTGGTGCGCGACGCGTTCGGGCAGCGCCGCAAGACCCTGCGCAATGCACTTTCCAAGGTGTGCGACGCAGCCGCCCTGGAATCCGCGGGCATTCCACCGGGTGCCCGTGCCGAACGGATTCCCGTCGGCGACTTCGTCCGGCTTTCGAACGCGCTGGCCGACGCCTGACCATCCGGCGGTCCAGTGGCCAGACCGGCCGCGGTCCGCATGCGCGCTTCACCCGTGCACGACTTACACTGTCGCCATGGAACGCAGTACCGATTACACCTTCGACATCGAAGTCGCCACCCGCTATCTGGACGAACAGTCCGAGCCGGACCAGCAGCGCTACGTCTTCGCCTACACCATCCACATCCGCAACAGCGGCAACGTCCCGGCGCGGCTGCTGTCCCGCCACTGGCGCATCACCGACGCCCACGGCAACGTGGAGGAAGTCGAGGGCGAGGGGGTCGTGGGCGAGCAGCCCTGGCTGCGGCCGGGCGAGGGCTTCCAGTACACGTCGGGCGCGGTGCTGGCCACCGACCTGGGCACCATGGAAGGCAGCTACGACCTGGAAGCGGACGACGGCACGTTGTTCCAGGCGCCGATCCCCGCCTTCACCCTCACCGTGCCGCGCACGCTGCACTGAGGCCGGGAGATGAGCGTTTGGGCCATCGGCGACCTGCAGGGTTGCTACGACGTCACCCAGCGGCTGCTGGAGAAGATCCGCTTCGACCCGGCCACCGACCGGCTGTGGTTCTGTGGCGACCTGGTCAACCGTGGCGGCCAGTCGCTGGAGACGTTGCGGCTGGTGCACTCCCTACGCGCCAACGCCACCGTGGTGCTCGGCAACCACGACCTGTCGCTGCTCGCCATTGGTGAGCGCCGGGAGGAAGAGCAGCGCAAGGTCAACCCGGACCTGCAACGGGTGGTGCTGGCCGAAGATGCCCGCACCCTGCTCGATTGGCTGCGCATGCAGAAGATCGTGCACGTGGACCGGGAGCTGGGTTGGATGATGGTGCACGCGGGCCTCGCGCCCAAGTGGACCACCCAGATGGCCGAGAAGCACGGCAAGGAGATCGAGGACCGGTTGCAGGGCGACCAGTACCGGCGGCTGCTGAAGAACATGTACGGGGACGGGCCGACATGGAATCCGCGGCTGGCGGGCCTGGACCGGCACCGGGCGATCATCAACATCGTCACCCGGCTGCGCTATTGCTCGCCGCGCGGGCGGATCTCCTACGAAGACAAGGGCGTCCCCGGCACCCAGCCCCCCGGGCTCTATCCGTGGTACGCGGTGCCCGGCCGCGCCGAGCGCGACCTGAAGATCGCGTGCGGCCACTGGTCGGCGCTGGGCCTGTTCATTGGCCATGGCGTGCATGCGCTCGACACCGGCGCGGTCTGGGGAGGCAAGTTGACGGCCTTGCAATTGGATACCGACGAGCTGCGGGTGGTCCAGGTGCCGGGCCGGGACGTGCCGGCCACGCCGCCCAAGCCGAGGCAGCGCCGCTGAACCGCCGGGGCGCGCCCGGTCAGGCGCGTTGGTATTCGACGAACTCGAAGGCGTGGCGGTGCCGCGCGTCCGCCGGATGCGACTCCCGGGCCACGACGCGCCAGTCGGCAGGATCGAAGGCCGGGAAGAATGCATCGGCCCCTTCGACCACGGTATCCACGTGGGTCAGGTACATGCGACGGGCCTGCGGCAGGCAGACGGCGTAGACCTCGCCACCGCCGATCACGCACAGCTCGTCGGCGCCATCGGCGGTCGCCAGCTCCACGGCCCGGTCCAGCGTGGCCACGGCCTCCATCTGCTCGAACGGCACCCGCCCCGACCGGGTCAGCACCAGGTTGCGACGGCCGGGTAGCGCCCGGCCCAAGGACTCGGCGGTGCGGCGCCCCATCAACAGCGGCTTGCCCAGGGTCTGCGCCTTGAACCGCTTCAAGTCGTCCGGCAGCCGCCACGGCAGGTCACCATCGCGGCCAATCGCCCGGTCGCGCCCCAGCGCCGCCAGCAGCACCAGATCGCTCACACCGCCACCGGTGCCTTGATCGCCGGCCACGGGTCGTAGCCTTCGATCGAGATGTCTTCGAAGCGGAAGCCGAAGATGTCATCCACTTCCGGGTTGAGCCTCAGCGTTGGCAAAGGCCTGGGCTCACGCGCGAGCTGCTCGCGGGCCTGCTCGTAGTGGTTGGTGTACAGGTGGGCGTCGCCGAGCGTATGCACGAAATCGCCCACGCCCAGGCCGCACACCTGCGCCACCATGTGCGTGAGCAGCGCATAGCTGGCGATGTTGAACGGCACGCCCAGGAAGATGTCGCCGCTGCGCTGGTAAAGCTGGCAGCTGAGCTTGCCGTCGACCACGTAGAACTGGAACATCGTGTGGCACGGCATCAGCGCCATGTCGGGCAGGTCGGCGACGTTCCACGCCGACACCACCAGGCGGCGGGAATCCGGGTTGCGCCTGATCTCCTCCACCACCCAGCGGATCTGGTCGATCTCGGCCCCGTCGGCACCCGACCAGCGGCGCCACTGCTTGCCATAGACCGGCCCCAGCTCGCCCTCGGCATCGGCCCACTCGTCCCAGATGCCGACCTTGTGGTCCTTCAGGTAACCGATGTTGGTTTCGCCGCGAAGGAACCACAGCAGCTCGTGGATGATCGAGCGCAGGTGCAGCTTCTTGGTGGTGACCAGCGGGAAGCCTTCGGCCAGGTCGAAGCGCATCTGCCAGCCGAAGACGCTGCGGGTACCGGTACCTGTCCGGTCGGATTTCTCGGTGCCGTTTTCGAGCACGTGTCGCAAGAGGTCGAGGTACTGGCGCATGTCTCAGGCTCCCGGCGTCGCGGCAGGCGCGGGTTGGAGGACGGGTGATCGCCGCGACCGCCACAGCCAGTACAGGCCGATCGCGATCAGGGGCAGGCTCAGCAACTGGCCCATGGTGAGCCAACCGAAGGCCAGGTAACCCAGCTGCGCATCCGGCACCCGCACGAACTCCACCAGGAACCGGAAGCCGCCATACATCAGCGCGAACAGCCCGGCCACCGCATAGCGCGGCCGGGGCTGGCGGGAGAACCACCACAGCACCACGAACATGACCAGCCCTTCCAGCGCCGCCTGGTACAGCTGCGAGGGGTGGCGGGCGAAGCCGTCGAGCGCGCCCGCGGCGAACTGCTGGCTCACCTGTTCGGCCGACATCCGCGACAGCTCGGGTGCACCGGGGAACACCACCCCCCATCCGGCCCCGGTGAACTTGCCCCACAACTCTCCACCGATGTAGTTGCCGATCCGTCCGAAACCCAGGCCGGCCGGCACGAGGGGCGCGATGAAATCGGCCACGTCGAAGAAGTGCAACTGATGCCTGCGGGCCCACCATATGGCGGCGGCCACCACGCCGAGGAGGCCGCCATGGAAACTCATCCCGCCTTCCCAGATGCGGACCAGCATCAAGGGGTCGCCCAGCAGCTCATCGAAGGCATAGAAGAACACGTAGCCGAGCCGCCCGCCGAGGACGACGCCGAGCATCCCGTAGAACAACAGGTCCCCGAATGCCTGCTCGTCCACCCCCGGCAACCGGCCCTGGCGGATCCGGCGTCGGCCCAGCCACCACGCGACTCCGAAACCGAGCAGGTACATGATCCCGTACCAGTGGATCTGCAGCGGCCCGAGGGCCAGGGCAATCGGGTCGATCTGGTGCAGGATGATCATCGGGTTCGCGGAGTCCGCTGCGGAGCAATCGTCATTGTGGCAGAGCGACGCGCACGTCGCCCGCCTTCAGCGCGCGCCTGCCCCCCCCGTCCGGCGCCACGCATGCGATTGATCGGGTCGAGCCGCTCAGCCGTCGCCGGGCACCCGTGCGCGGGCTTCGCGACGACGGGCAGCCAGGTTCAGCGCCTCCACCATTGCGGCAAAGCCCATTGCCCCGTAGATGTAGCCCTTGGGGATGTGGGCGGAGAAGCCATCGGCGACCAGGAAGGCGCCGATCAACACGATGAAGGCCAGCGCCAGCATCTTCACGGTCGGGTTGCGGTCGATGAACTGCCCCAGTGGCCGCGCCGCCAACAGCATCACGGCCACGGCCAGCAGGATCGCGCAGACCATGATCCACGTGCGGTCGGCCATGCCGACGGCCGCGATCACCGAGTCCAGCGAAAAGACGATGTCGATCACGGCGATCTGCGCGATCACCATGCCGAAGGAAGCCGCCGGCCGGGTGTGGATGTCTTCGGCATCCTCCTCGCCCATGATGCTGTCGCGGATCTCCATCGAGCCCTTCACCAGCAGGAACGCGCCGCCCAGGATCAGCACGAGGTCGCGCACCGAAATGCCTTCGCCGAACAGCGTGAACAGATCGTGGGTGAGGCCGGCCAGCCAGGCCAGCGTGAGCAGCAAGGCGATCCGGCTCAGGCAGGCCACTGCAATGCCGAACTTGCGTGCCCTCTCGCGGGTCTGGGCCGGCAGGCGGCTCACCGCGATGGAGATGAACACCAGGTTGTCGATGCCCAGCACGATCTCGATCGCACTCAGCGTGGCCAGGGTGATCCAGACTTCCGGATCCATCAGCATTTCAATCACGGGCAATTCCAGGTCGCGGTACTACGGGAAGGATGTATCGAAGGGTCGCTAGAGCAGGCGGGGGATCAGGATCAGCCCCCAGGTGGCCAGCACGTTGATCATCAGCACGAACACCGCCGCCGAGCCCATGTCCTTGGCACGGCCGGCCAGCTCGTGGAACTCGGGGCCATAGCGCTCGATCACCGCCTCGATGGATGAATTGAGCAGCTCCACGGACAGGACCAGGATCATCGATCCCAGCAGCAGTACCCGCTCCACCGGCGTGTCGCCCAACCACACGGCAAGCGGGGCGAGCAACACGAAGAGGTACACCTCCAGGCGGAACGACGACTCGTGCAGCCAAGCCGCGACCAGGCCCTGGATCGACCATCGCGCCGCCTTCAGCATGCGGCCGGGGCGCCGGGGCAGGTGTCCGACCTCGTCAGCCATCCCGGCGGGCACCGGTGGTTGCCACGGGGCGGGCCACGTCTTCGCCGGGTCGCCCGGGCCGGGTCCAGGGCATGGAGTGCGGGGACTTCAAATGCGGGGACATGAGGTGCGGGCCTCGGCAGTGGCGGAGCACGCGTCCGACCGCGTGAAGCCCGCGATTTTGCCACAAGGAGGCCATGGCCGCGCCGGCCCCGCCAAGCCGTAACATCTGGAGTTCCAACCCACCCCGTTCATCCACAGGAGATGTCGCCATGGCCAACCCCGCAGCCATTCCGGAGGGCTACCACACCGTCACGCCCTATCTGATCGTCGACGACGCCGCGGCCGCGATCGATTTCTACCAGCGCGCACTGGGCGCCACTGAGCTGTACCGGCTGCCGATGAAGGACGCCAACGGCCGCGACGTGGTCGGCCACGCCGAGATCCGCATCGGCGACAGCACCATCATGCTGTCCGACGAGTGGCCCGACATGCAGGCGCTCGGACCGAAGGCGCGTGGCGGCGCAACCTCCACCTTCATGATCTATTGCGACAACGCCGACCACGCGTTCCAGCAGGCCCTGGATGCCGGCGCCACGGCGGACAAGCCGGTCGAGGACCAGTTCTGGGGCGATCGCATGGGTACGGTGGTCGATCCGTTCGGACACAAGTGGACGCTGGCGACCCACGTGGAGGACGTACCACCGGAGGAGCTCAAGCGGCGGATGGACGCGTGGTCGGCCCAGCAATCGGGCTGAAGCCCGGCATCTTCACTCTTCGAAGATGGCCACGCCGCGACTGCCATCGGGCCTGATCCAGGCCCGGTACATGGTCCCGGTGTTGAACGGCATGGCGATGTTGCCGTCGCGGTCCAGTGCGATCGCGCCACCATCGCCGCCGGCCTCCGGGACGATCCGGTTGACGACCTCTTCGGCGGCCGCCTCCAGCGAATCGCCGCGATAGGCGACGCGTGCGCAGATGTCGTGGGCCACGGCGTTGGTGATGTAGTACTCGCCCCAGCCGGTGCCGGAGACGCCGCAGCGATCGTCCGCCCATGTGCCGGCGCCGATCACCGGTGCATCGCCTATCCGGCCCCACTTCTTGTTGGTCATGCCGCCGGTGCTGGTGGCCGCGGCGATGTGGCCGTTCCGGTCCAGCGCGACCGCACCGACGGTGCCGAAATAGGCACCGGGCGCGGGAACCCCGAGGCTGGCCTGCCGCTGCGCGGCCTCGAGGGCCCGCCGCCGGTTGTCGGTGTCGAACCAGTCGTTGGGCACGCGCTCGATATCGCTACGCTCGTCGGCGAACGCCTCGGCACCGTCCCCGGCCAGCATGACGTGCGGGGAGTGTTCCATCACCGCACGTGCCAGCGTCACCGGACTGCGCACGGTGGTCACGCCGGCGACCGCACCGGCCCGACGGGTGTGGCCTTCCATGATCGACGCGTCCAGCTCGTGACCGCCCTCGGCGTTGAACACCGCGCCCTTGCCGGCGTTGAAGCGGGGCGAATCCTCCAGCACCACGATCGCCGCGTGCACCGCATCCAGGGCCGCGCCGCCCTTGGCCAGCACCGCGTGTCCGGCATCCAGGGCGCGCTCCAGATCGGCACGCGCGGCGCGTTCGGCTTCGGCACTCAGCGACTCGCGCGGCACATGGCCGGCCCCACCATGGATCACCAGCGCTGTCCGCGCAGCCTCATCGTGAGACTTGGTCTCCGCCAGCGCAGGGTCTTCGGGGATGGCCCCAGCGGGCCCGGCAACTGCGGCGGAAAGGGCGAGCAGAAACACGATCGGGCGCATGGCGGGCTCTCGCTGTCAGGTGTCGGGCGAGGATAACCGACGCATCCACCAGCCCACCCTATTGCTGCCTGAGCGCCTCGATGGGATCCAGCTGCGAAGCCTTCCGCGCCGGGTAGTAACCGAAGAACAGGCCCGTGGCGATGGAAAATCCCGCCGCCAGCGCCACCACCTGTCCGTCCAGCGCGACAGGCAGCGAGCCGAACCTGCCCACCAGCAGGGCGCCGCCGATGCCGATCACGATCCCCAGCGCGCCGCCGATCAACGAGATCAGCATGGCCTCGGCCAGGAACTGCCGCCGGATGTCCGACGGTCCCGCCCCCACCGCCATGCGCAGGCCGATCTCACGGATCCGTTCGGTGACCGACACCAGCATGATGTTCATGATGCCGATGCCGCCGACCACCAGCGAAATGGTGGCCACCGCACCGAGCAACAACGACATCAGCCGGGTGGCCTGGGTGCGGGTCGCCACGATCTCGGCGATGTTGCGGACCCGGAAGTCGTCCTCCGCCCCCGGCTGGATATCGTGGCGCTGGCGCAGCAGGGATTCGATCTGCTCCTGCACGTAGGACAGGTCCTCCGGGCGCGCCACCCCGACCGCGATCTGTTGGACCGCACCGGGTGGCAGCCCCATCGAGCCCATCAGCCGCCGGCGTCCCGTCTCCAGCGGCACCAGCAACACGTCGTCCTGGTCCTGCCCGAAGCCGCCCTGCCCCTTCGGCGCCAGCACGCCGGCCACGGTGAAGGGCACCCGCCCGATGCGCACGCTCTGGCCGATCGGGTCATCCTGTCCGAACAGTTCGCGGCGCACGGTTTCGCCGAGGATCACCGGCTTGGTGGCGCCACCATAGTCGCGCGGCTCGAACTCGGTACCCTCCGCGAGTTGCCAGTCCTCCAAAGCGAAGTAATCCGGCTGGATGCCGTACCAGGAGGCCGACCAGTTGTTCTCGGCATAGACGACCTGGGTGTTGCCGCGAAGCGTCGCTGCCACGTACTGCACCTCGGGGATTTCGTCCCGGATCGCCTCGGCATCGTCTTCGTCCAGGGTGAAGAAGCTGCTGGCGCTCATGCGCACGCCGCCCGCACCCCGGCCGGCGTTGGGGCTGATGTCCAGCCGATTGGAGCCCAGCCCGGATACCAGCTTGTCGATCTCGGCCTGGGTGCCCTGGCCGACCGAGACCATGACGATGACCGCGGCAATGCCGATGATCACGCCCAGCGAGGTCAGCGCGCTGCGCATCCAGTTGCCGCGCAGGGCGAACACAGCCGTCCGCAGCACCTCCATGAAATTCATGGCGTGCCCTCCTGCGGTTGCAGCTCGCCGTCATGCATGACGTAGGTGCGGTCCGCGTGTGCGGCGACTTCGGCGTCGTGGGTGATCAGCACGACGGTGTGGTCGTCGTCGCGCAAGCGCTTGAACAGCGCCAGGATCTCTTCGCCGGTCCGGCTGTCCAGCGCGCCAGTGGGCTCGTCCGCGAGCAGGATGGGCGGCTGGTTGATCAACGCACGGGCGATCGCGACACGCTGCTGCTGGCCGCCGGACAGCTCGCTGGGCCGGTGGTGCCCGCGCGTGTCCAGCCCCACGGCGGCCAGCGCATCGGCGGCCCGCTGCAACCGTTCCGCAGTGGGTACGTTGGCGTAACCAAGCGGCATGGCGACGTTCTCCAGCGCACTCATCCGCGGCAACAGGTTAAAGCCCTGGAACACGAAACCGATCTTGTCGAGCCGCAACGCGGCGCGTTCCTCGGCATCTAGCGTCGCGACATCCACGCCGTCGCACCAGTATGTACCGGTGTCCGGCGTGTCCAGGCAGCCGAGCAGGTTCATCAGCGTCGACTTGCCGGAACCGGAAGGTCCCATGATGGCGACGAACGCGCCCCGCTCAATCCGCAGGTCCACGCCCCGAAGCGCCACGACCTCCGCCTGGGTGCCCGCCGAGTACACCTTGCCGAGCCCGTGTGTCTCCACGACGGGCGGCCGCTGCGTGACGGGGCCGCTCATTCGGCCTGGCGCTCGCTGCCGACCACCACTTCATCGCCCTCCGAGACCCCGCCAGACACCTGGGTCCAGCTGCCATCGCTGGCGCCGAGCCTGACCGCCACCGGCTGCGGCCGGCCGTCCTCGAGCCTGTAGAGAGTCGCCCGCCGGGCACTGGCCAACTCCGACAGGGCCTGGTCCCATTGCTGTTGCTGTTGCGCCGACAGGCTTTCGCGGAAGCCGGAGAACTGTTGCTTCATCCGCTCCTGCATCCGCTGGCGGGAAGCACCATCCGACCCACCGCCGCTGGGCCGCGGGCCGCGGGTGCCACCGAACAGACTGGCGCCTCCGTTCGCCGCCGCTGCCGGCGCGGCCCGGGCGGCGGCGCGGGTGCGTATCGCGTCCACCGACGCGTCGAAGATCGCCTGCTGGTCCGCATCCAGATCAAGCGAACCTGCAACTCTCTCCAGCTCATCGGCGACGCCGCCTCCCGGAGGCGGGGCCGCGGCGGACGCGGGTGCCGCTTCACCATCCGCCGGCTTGTAGCGCAAGGCGGCGTTGGACACCCGCAAGACGTCATCCCGGCGGCTCACCTCGATCTCGGCGTTGGCGGTCATGCCCGGCAGCAGGACCTGGTCGCTGTTGTCCACGGCCACCACCACCGGATAGGTGATGACGTTGTTGGTGTTGGTCGCCGACAGCCGCACCTGCTGCACCTCGCCCCGGAACCGGCGGTCGGGGAACGCGTCGACCGTGAAGGCCACGCCCTGCCCGGCCTGGACCTGGCCAATATCCGCCTCGTCGATCGCCAGCACGATCTCCATCTGGGACAGGTCCTCGGCGATCTCGAACAGCACCGGTGCCTGCAGGCTGGCCGCCACCGTCTGGCCGGGCTCCACCGTGCGCGTTAGGACGACACCGTCCACCGGCGACCTGATCACGGTGCGGTCAAGGTTCAGGCGGGAAGTACGGGTGGAAGCGCTCTGCTGCTCGATCTGGGCGTTGGCCGACTGGACCTGGGCGCGGGCCTGGTCGAGCGCGGCACGCGCGAGATCGACGTCACTGGCGGCGACCAGCTGGCGCTGGCCAAGCTCGGCCTTGCGCGCGTAATCGGCTTCGGCATTGCGCAATGCGGCGCGTGCGGTCGCCAAGCCCGCGCGCGCCGACGCCACCGCCGCGTTGCCCTGGGCGATCTGGGCGTCGTAGGTGCTGGGGTCGATGCGGGCGATCACCTGCCCCTTGGTCACCTGATCGTTGAAGTCGGCCAGGACCTCGGTCACCTGGCCGGAGATCTGGCTGCCGACCTCGACGGTGGATATCGCGGCCAGCGTACCGGTGGCGGAAATCGTCTCGCGCAGGTCGCGACGTTCAACGGTCGTGGTGCGATAGCCGGCGACACCCTCGCCTCCCCGGGAGATCCAGACGTATCCCGCGACGACCAGCACGACCGCGATGACCACGACCGCGACGATGGCGTTGCGTCGACCAGGCTTGCGGGAGGGGCGGGCGGAACGGGCGGCTGGTGTCATCGGTGGTCATTGCGGAAGGTGATGGAGAGGCAAACGTTTCCCGCGCCGACCGGTTGACGCACTAACCGATGAAGCGGATGGTCGCCACCGTACCTTCGCCGCGCCGGCTTTGCAGGCTGACCGGCCATCCCATGCGTTCCCCGAGCCGGCGGGCGATCGACAGGCCCATGCCCTTGGCTTCCTCGCGGGCGATGTCGGCGCGGTAGAACGGCTCGAATGCCTTGGCCAGCGTCTGCTCGTCCATGCCGATCCCGGTATCCCTGACTTCGATCCGGTCGGGCTCCAGCCGCACCTCGATGCTGCCGTGGTCGGTGAACTGGGCGGCATTGCTGAGCAGGTTCGCCAACATCACCGACAGGACGTGGGGCGGACCGAACAGGCGTGGGGCGCCGTTATCGACGACTTCGATCGACACCGGCTTGTTCAGCAACAACGGGCGCACCCGCTCGACCTGCTCGTGGGCGATGTCGCGCGCTTCGAACTCGGCGCTTTGCGGCGCGATGTCGGCTTCGCGCGCCAGGATGAGGAAGGCGTCGATCACCGCTTCCATGTCGCGGCCCGCCCGCTGTACACGGGCCAGGGAGCGCATCGAGCGTTCACTGGTGTCGGCATCGGCCAGCATCATGTCGGTGGCCACCCGGATCACCGTCAGCGGAGTACGCAGCTCATGGCTGGCGTCGCGGGTGAAGTCGCGCTCGCGCTCCACGAAGTCGGCCACCCGTTCGGCCAGCCCGACCAGCGCGCGCGACAGGTGACGGACTTCGCTGCCGGCATCGACCGGCAGGTTGCGCGGCTTGATCGAGGAGGCGTCGGGGTCGCGCGGGTCCCAGTTGGACACCACTCCGGCCAGCCAGCTCACCGGTCCCACCAGCCTCTTCGAGGTGCGGTAGGTCAGCCAGGACAGCAGATAGGTCGCCAGCAGCGAAAGCACCAGCGAGACGATGCCCATCAGCAGGATCGCCCTGTCGATGAGCCGGGCGTCGAAGGTCAGGTAGAACGTGCCATCAGGCGTCTCATCGACGAGGACGTTGTCACGCGCGCCTTCCACCGATGGTGAATCGATGCGGTGGTAGCCGGGCCCCAGTTCCCTCAGGTACCCGGGCGGCCGCCGGTCGCCCGGAGCCGCCGGCTCGAGGTATCCGACCATCGTCGATGTCCGCGGCAACGCATAGGTCGGGCTCGCAGCACGACCGCTCCAGAAGATGCCGGCCTCGCGTTCCATGCGCTCCTGGATGATGACATGGCGCACTGCCAGTCCCGCCAGCGCAATGCCGGCAGTGATGACGATGCTGCCAAGCACGGCCTGGAGGATGAAGGCGAGCTTGATCCGGCGGGGCAGGCCCTGACTCATGCCCTCATTCCGGCGGCTGCGAGATGTCCGCGACGCGATAGCCGGCCGACTGCACGGTGTGCAGCAACTGCTTGTCGAAAGGTTTGTCGATGGTCTTGCGCAGGTTGTACAGATGGCTGCGCAGCGTGTCCGAGTCCGGCAGGCCGTTGCCCCAGATCTCGCGTTCGATCTCCTGCCGGCTGACCACGCGCGGCGATTCGCGCATCAGGATGGTCAGCAGCCGCAGGCCGATCGGTGACAACTGGAGCTCGGTACCGCCGCGGGTGACGCGCAGGCTGGCCGGATCGAGCACCAGGTCGGCCACCTTCAACACCTCGCCGCCGACTTGGCGGCGCTCGCGGCGGATCAGCGCCCGCAGTCGCGCCTCGAGCTCCTGGATGGCGAACGGCTTGGTCAGGTAATCATCCGCGCCCGCCGAGAGGCCGTTGAGCTTCTCATCCAGCGTGTCGCGCGCGGTCAGCATCAGCACCGGGGTCGACTTGCGCGCTTCCTCGCGCAGGCGCTTGCACACCTCGACACCGTCGAGGCGCGGCAGCATCAGGTCCAGCACGATCACGTCGTAGCTGTTCTCGGCAGCCAACCGGTAGCCGTCCAGACCATCGGCGGCGAAGTCGACCTCGAAGCCGCGGCTTTCCAGGTACTCGCCCACCATCTCGGAAATATTGCGGTTGTCTTCAACAATCAGAACGAGACCACCGTCACGCGTGCCCTGCATAAAATGTTCTCCACCTTCAGTTTTGTGAAGGCTGCCGGGAACCAGGTAGACGCGCCGTGAAGGCGTCACCGGCAGGCAGGTCTATTCTTGCTGCTTGACCTCGCGCCAGAGGTGCTCCTGCGCAGCCAGGTCGAGCTCGTCGAACCGCTCCCCGCGCTGCCGGGCCATCGCCTCCATCGCCCGGAAGCGGCGCTCGAACTTGCTGTTGGCGCGGCGCAGGGCACTGCCGACGTCTACCTTGGCGTGCCGCGCCAGGTTGGCGGCCACGAACAGCAGGTCGCCGATCTCCTCTTCCAGGCGTGCCGGATCGCCTGAGCCACTCGCCACCGCGTCAAACTCGGCCGCCACTTCGCCGGCTTCCTCGTGCAGCTTGGCGAGCACGGGCAAGGGACTTGGCCAGTCGAAGCCAGTCCGTGCAGCCCGCTTCTGCAACTTCACCGCGCGCTGCCACTCCGGCAGCCCCCTGGAGATGCCTGCCAGTGCCGAGGGGTCATGGTCGCCCGCGGCCTCGCGCTCGCGCCGCTTGTGCTCGTCCCACGCTGTCGCTTGCCCGCCCTCCCCGGCAGGCGCGGCATCGCCGAACACGTGCGGGTGGCGCCGCTCCATCTTGTCGCTGATCGCCTCCACCACATCGGGGAAGGCGAAGGCACCCTGCTCCTCGGCCATGCGCGAATGGAACACGACCTGGAGCAGCAGGTCGCCCAGTTCGTCCTTCAACCCGTCCATGTCGCCGCGTTCGATCGCGTCGGCGACTTCGTAGGCTTCTTCGATGGTGTAGGGCGCGATGGTCGCGAACGTCTGCTGCACGTCCCACGGACAACCTTCGCGGGGATCGCGCAGCCGCGCCATGATCTCCAGCAGCCGCTGCACTGGCGAGCCCTTCATACCGCCTGCGCGGCCCACTCCCGCCAAGGCAAAGTGGTGTCGCCCAGGGCGATGAACTCGCCGTTGAGGACGGTGTCGCGGCGGTTGTAACGGAACGGCCGGCCGTCTAAGTCGAGGATGCAGCCACCCGCGCCTTCCAGGACCGCCTGCGCGGCCGCGGTATCCCACTCGCTGGTGGGGCCGAAGCGCGGATACAGATCGATGCGCCCGTCGGCGATCGCACAGAACTTCAACGAGGAGCCCAGCGCCACTGGCTCCACGGCGCCCATGCGCTCGATGAACACGTTGGTGCGCTCGTTGCGGTGGGAACGACTCGCGGCAATCCTCAACGGCGATGCTGCGGGCGTGCGCACGCGTATCGCCTGCTCGCTGCCATTGGACTCGCACCGGAACGCACCCAGGCCCGCCCCCCCGTACCAGGCGGTACCGGTGACGGGGGCCAGCACCACGCCATAGGTCGCGACGCCGTCCTCGATCAGCGCGATGTTCACGCTGAATTCGCCGTTGCGCTTGACGAACTCGCGGGTGCCATCGAGCGGGTCGACCATCCACGAGCGTGTCCAGCCGCGGCGTTCCTCCACCGGTATGGCGGCGGACTCCTCCGAGAGCACCGGGATATCCGGCGTCAGCCGTGCCAGGCCATTGACGATGCAATGGTGTGCAGCCATGTCGGCGGCGGTGAGCGGGGATTCGTCCTGCTTGTGGTGCACCGCGAATTCACCGTCGTAGACCTTCAGGATCTCCGCGGCGGCGGCACGCGCGATGGCCAGGACACCTTCGCGCAGGGTTTGGTCGATCATCGTTGTTCCTTGCGGAGCCATTCCCTTGCAATGAAGAGTGCGGCGATGCTGCGGCCTTCGGAAAAATCCTCCCGAAGGATCAGTTCGTGCAGCGCGTCCAGTTTCCACGGCACCACCTCGAGTTCCTCCGGCTCGTCGCCCGGAAGGCGCTCCGGGTACAGTTCACGCGCCAGCACCAGGTGCGCCGAGTGGCTCATGTAGGTCGGCGCCAGCGTCAGCTCGCGCAACTCGACCAGCGAACGGGCGCCATATCCGGCCTCCTCCTTCAGCTCCCGGCCGGCCGCCTCCAGCGGTGATTCGCCAGCGTCGATGCGCCCCTTCACCAGGCCCAGCTCGTAGCGGTGGACGCCGGCGGCGTATTCGCGCACCAGCAACACGGTGTCCTCGTCGATCATCGGCACCACCACCACCGCGCCGTGGCCGCGGCCATGCAGGCGCTGGAACCTCCGGCGCTCGCCGTTGCCGAACTCCAGGTCCAGGTACTCGACCCGGTACATGCCACTGTCGTCTTCCTCGATGCGGTGGATGACGGGCAGCGTGCGGCTCATCGCAGCCACCCGCGCACGACTGCGCTTGGGTCCGGCGGCGAAGCGGGGATAATGGCGGGATGCAGAAGAACACTCACGATGCAGCGATGCTAGCAGAGCCCGATGTCGGCGCCGCCTCCATGGATGCCTGGCGCAAGCGTGACCTGGAGGTGCTGTGGCATCCCTGCACGCAGATGCGCGAGCACCCCCACACCTTGCCGCTGTTGCCGATCGAGCGCGGCGAAGGCCCGTGGCTGATCGGCCGCGACGGTCGCCGGTACCTCGATGCGGTCAGCAGCTGGTGGACCAACCTCTTCGGCCATGCCGAGCCGCGGCTGGCGGCGGCCATCTCGGCGCAGGCCTCGACGCTGGAGCACGTCATCCTGGCAGGGTGTTCGCACGCCCCGGCGGTGGAGCTGGCCGAGCAACTGCTGGCCCTGGCCCCGCGCGAGCCGGGACGGGCGCCGTTGACGAAGGTCTTCTATGCCGACAACGGTTCGGCCGGCGTCGAGGTCGCGCTGAAGATGGCGTTCCACTGGTTCCGCAACCGGGGCGAGGAGCGCCGCACCAAGTTCGTCGCGCTCGAGGGCGGCTACCACGGCGAAACCCTGGGCGCGCTGGCGGTCGGGGATATCCCGCTGTACCGCCGTGTCTATGCGCCGCTGCTCACCGAGGCGCTGTTCGCACCCTCGCCGGATGCCTATCTGGCCCGCCCCGGCCAGGACGCCGCCAGTCGCGCCGAGGAAGCGGCGGATGCGCTGGCCCGACTGCTCGACCACCATGCCGGCGAAGTCTGCGCACTGATCCTGGAGCCGCTGGTGCAGTGCGCCGGCGGCATGCGCATGCACGACCCGGTCTACCTCAAGCGCGTGCGCGAACTGTGCGACGTGCACGGCATCTTCCTCATCGCCGATGAAATCGCGGTCGGGTTCGGCCGGACCGGCACCCTGTTCGCCTGCGAGCAGGCCGGCATCGCGCCGGACCTGTTGTGCCTGTCGAAAGGCCTGACCGGGGGCACGCTGCCACTTTCGGCGGTGCTGGCGACGCAGGAGCTCTACGACGGCTTCCTGGACGACTCGCGCGAGCGCGCCTTCCTGCACTCGCACAGCTATACCGGCAATCCGCTGGCCTGCGCGGCGGCGCTGGCGACGCTGCGGATCTTCGAGGAGGACGACATCCTGGTGCGCAACCGGGCGACCGCGGCACGCATGGCGGAGCTGGCCGCACCGCTGTCCGGGCACCCGCACGTGGCGGATGTGCGCCAGCGCGGCATGATCGTGGCCTTCGAGCTCACCCGGCACGGGCAGCGCGACACACCGTTCGATCCCGCGGCCCGTGTCGGATTGCATGCCTACCGCGCCGCGCTGGATCGTGGTGTCCTGCTGCGACCGCTGGGCGACACCCTGTACTGGATGCCGCCGTATTGCGTCGACGAAGAGGCCCTGGTGCTGATGGCGGAGACCACTGCGGCGGTCATCGACATCGCGCTGGCGGAAGCCGGATGCGCCTGACCCGGCTGTACGTCGAAGCGCCACTGGCACCCGGTGCCGAGATCACGCTCCCGGAGGCCGCGGCGGGTCACCTGGTCCGGGTGCTCAGGCTCGGCGTTGGCGATTCATGCGTGCTGTTCAACGGCGACGGCCACGACTACAGCGGGACGGTGAGCAGCGTCTCCAAGAGGGAGGCGAGGGTTCGTGTCGGGGCCGCTACCGAGGTCCGTCGGGAATCCGAGCTACGCATCGTGCTGCTGCAGGGTATTGCCCGCGGCGAGAAGATGGACCTGATCCTGCAGAAGGCGACCGAGCTGGGCGTCTCGGAGGTGAGGCCGCTGGAGTCCCAGCGTAGCGAGGTGCGGCTCGATGAAGCCCGCGCTCTGAAGCGTTTGGCGCACTGGCGAAACGTGGTCGCATCGGCCTGCGGGCAATGTGGCCGCGCGGGGGTACCGGACGTATCGCCCCCAGCGCCACTTTCAGCGGTGCTGGGCGGACTGCCCGATGGCGGCACCCGGCTGATCCTCGACCCGATGGGCGACTGTGCCCTGCCGACGCTGGAGATCGACGGAATGGTGGTGCTGGCGGTGGGTCCGGAAGGGGGGTGGTCACCGCTCGACCGGGACCAGCTGATGGCGGCAGGCTTCCGCGGCCTCAGGCTCGGCCCGCGCATCCTGCGCACCGAGACCGCCGGATTGGCGGCCATCGCGGCATTGCAGGCGCTGCACGGCGACCTGGGCTGAGCGGCGCGTCGTGCCGGACTGACCGGCCCTCGGGAACAGCTGGAGCCGGCGACGGAATCAGGCGGCTTCGGCAGTGGCTTCCGCCACCATCTGTTCCAGCGCCTCGAGGTTCGGGACGAACGCGTCATCCTCGTTCAGGCGCACCCGCGCCTGCAGCACGTCCGGCAGATCGCCCTGGCCATCCTCGACCACCAGACCGGTCCGGGTGACCGTCACCAGCCGGGGGAAGCCCTGGCTGAGGATAGCGAAGAAGGGGGTGCGGGCCCGCCCGCCGAGTGCCTTCAGCACCAGCATCTTGGTACCCAACCCGCCGACGTCGGGCGACAGCCCGGCCAGCTGCGAGAACCCCACCAGTGGCACCTGCCAGCCGCGCCAGCGGATCCGGCCGAGCAGCCAGTCCGGTGCGTCCGTTACGGGTTCGGGCGGGGCATAGGACAGCACCTCGGCGATGGTGGCGTTGGGCAGCAGCAGGCGCACGCCCGACAGCTGGATCAGCACGCCCCGGACGTCCTGCCCTTCGGCGGTGCCGGAGGCGCCACTTCCACCATTCTGGCTGGCCTGGCGCATGTTGTTGTCGGACATCGGTCTCTCCGGGAAGCTCAGGTGGCCCAGCGCTCGGCCAGGCGTCGTGCCAGTTCGACCGGCGGCGCCGTATCACCGCCACGGGCGGCCAGCGCATTCGGTGCGGCGGGGTCGTAGCAGCCATCGGCAGCCTGTCCTGCGACCAGCGCACCGGCCCAGCCCTGTTTCATGACGATGTCGACCAGTGCCGGATCACTCCCGCTGAGCAGCAGTACCGCGCTGTCGGCGGCGGGCAGCGCTTCGGTCGCGTCGGCACCGTCACGGAACAACAGGTCGCCGCCTTCCTCCCGTACTCCCACCGAGGCCGGCAGGATGTACACGCAGCCGGCTTCCAGCGGCTGCCCGTCCTGCGCAAGCCGAACCGGCAGGCTGGTGGCCCGCTGCATCTGGGCGACCAGCTTGTCGTGGCGTCCACCGTCAAGCCGCTGCTGGATGAGGATCGGACGCGGGAAATCGTTTGGAATGGCTCCCAGCAGCTGCCGCACCGCATCGGGTCCGCCGATGCCAGCGACCACCAACACCGCGCCGCGGGCCTTCTCGGGGCCACGGGCAGGGCTGTCATCCACCAGCTCGAGACCGGAGATCCGGCTTTCGAGCTCCATCAGGTCGCGCTGGAAACGGTTCTTCGCGTCGCCGGCATCGGCGGAGAACGCCGGGGCATCGGCTTCCGTCTCCGGGTCGTGCAGGCTGAGTTCGCCGAAGCTGCTCGTCCGGCGCTCGGCCACGGGCTCGTCGCTGGCCCGTGTGTCCGGCTCGTCGGCCCCGGCGGACTCTTCGAAGCCGCCAGCGGCGTCGCCCCCGAAATCAGCCTCGCCGTCATCGAATGACAGCCCTTCGGACTGTTCGACATGGACCTCGAAAGCCGGGTCGGTGTCGCTGGCATCCAGTCCTGTTTCGCCGGGACCTTCGCTGAAACTGAAATCGACATCGAGGGTTTCGAAAGGCTCGGCGTCGCCGCCTTCCGCCATCACCGGGTCGAAAGGATTGGCCTGCGCAGGCGTCGACTCGAACGTCGCCGGCGGCACCAGCTCGACCGACTCCCCGCTTTCCGCGGAGCTGCCCGTGTCGGTCGCCCACTCGACATCAAGTTCGTCCGGAACCATTCCGGGATCTGCTGGACCGGCGTAGACGGTTTCCTCTTCGCTCGGCGCGGCGACCGTATCGGGCGAAGGAGGTGCGTCTGCAGGGTCGTCGACCATAAGGTCCAGGGCCAGTTCCGCATCCGCGGCCACCCCGGTTTCCGCGTCCTCCGAAGCCGGCGACGGAGCCTCCTCGTCGTCGTCGGGCTCGCGACCCGGCGGCAGCACGTCGCCGTGCCGCTGCAGCTTGGCCAGCAGGTGGCGCTGCCAGCGCGCCACTTCCCAGCCTTCGCGGGCGGCGATCAGTTCGGCCTCCTCGTAGATGACGTCCACGCCACTGTCGAACAGGACGTCATCGAAGCGGTCCAGCGCATCCTCGGTGGCCGTGTCGAGCACGACCAGTACCAGTTGCGGCGCCGCGCCGGCAAGCGCGGCCGGCTCCAGCGAGGTCGGATCGGCTTCCAGTACCTGCTGCGCCCCGGACTCCCCGATCACGCCCAGCAGGCGGTCACGGGCCGGGCCCGGACGCGCAAGCAGGGCTACGCGCAGGGCCTCATCCGTCATGGCGACGCCCGGTGCCGAGCAGCTCGTGCACGTTCCGCATCAGCTCCGGCTCCTGGTACGGCTTGCCCAGGTACCGGTCCACGCCGATGTCCATGGCGCGCTGGCGGTGCTTCTCGCCGGTACGAGAGGTGATCATCACGATCGGCACGTCCTTCAGGCGCGGATCCGCCTTCATCTGTGTCGCCAGCTCGTAACCGTCCATGCGCGGCATCTCGATGTCGAGCAGCATCAGGTCCGGGACCACGTCCACCATGCGCTCAAGCGCATCGACGCCGTCCTTCGCGGTGGCCACCTCGAAGTTGTGGCGTTCCAGCACGCGGCCGGTGACCTTGCGCATCGTCACCGAATCGTCGACCACCATCACCAGTGGAACCGGGCGGCTCTCGGCCACCGGCGCCAGTGCATGCACGTGGTCGCGCGGCAGCGCGGCCTGGCGGCGCACCAGCGGGGCAACGTCCAGGATCACCACGACCCGCCCGTCACCCATGATGGTCGCGCCGAAGATGCCCGGCACCGATGCCACCTGCGGGCCCACCGGCTTGACCACGATCTCTCGGTTGCCGAGGACCTGGTCGACGGTCACCGCGGCATGCAGGTCACCCGATCGCACCAGCAGCACCGGCATCTGCAGCTGGCCTTCGGCCTTCGCGGGTGCGAGGCCGACCAGATGGCCCAGGTCGTGGATGGCGTAATCATCGCCGCCGTAGCTGTAGACCGCATCGCGTGACTGGCCATCGGCATCGACCAGCTCTTCGCGCGCGACCCGGCCCACGCCGCGGACCGATGCGATCGGAACCGCGTAGGTGGTCTCGCCGATCTTGACGAACACCGCCTGGGTGACGGCCAGCGTCTGCGGCAGGCGCAGGGTGAAGGTGGTGCCCTGTCCGGGCCGGGAGTGGATGTCCAGCGTGCCGCCGAGCTGGCGGACCTCGCTGGCGACCACGTCCATGCCGACGCCGCGGCCGGCGAGCCGGCTCACTTCGCTGGCGGTGGAGAAGCCCGGCTCGAGGATGAGCATGTCCAGGTCGGCATCGGCCAGTACCGCGTCCTCGCGGACAAGGCCGCGCTCGACGCCGCGCCGGCGGATGGCGTTGCGGTCCAGGCCGCGACCGTCGTCGCCGACCTCCAGCACCACTTCCGAACCCTCGCGACGGATCGCGATGCGGACCGTGCCCTCTTCCGGCTTGCCTGCCGCATCGCGATCCTCCGGCCTTTCCAGGCCATGGGCGATTGCGTTACGGAGCATGTGCTCCAGCGGGGCGGTCATGCGCTCGAGCACGTTGCGGTCGAGTTCGCCCTGGGAACCGTCGAGCTTCAGCGTGACCTGCTTGCCCAGCTCGCCCGAGGCCTGGCGCACGACCCGGCGCAGGCGCGGCAACAGCGCATCGAACGGCACCATGCGGGTGCGCATCAGGCCTTCCTGCAGGTCCGAGCTCACGCGCGACTGCTGCAGCAGCAGGGTTTCGTACTGGCGCGTCAGGTCGTCCAGCGTGACCTGCAGGCTGTTCTGGTCGGCCGCCGACTCCGACAGCGCGCGCGACAGCTGCTGCAGGTTCGAGAAGCGATCCAGCTCCAGCGGATCGAATACCTGCTCGCCCTCTTCCGTCTCGCGCTGATAGCGGGCGACGATCTGGGCCTCGGTCTCGATCTCCAGCCGGCGCAGCTGGTCGCGCATTCGGGTATTGGTCGCGGCCATTTCCGCGATCGCGCCGCGGAAGGCACCCAGCTGCTGTTCGAGGCGGGCGCGGTAGATCGCGACCTCACCGGCATAGTTGACCAGCCGGTCGAGCAGGTCGGCGCGGATACGCACCTGTTCCTGAGGTGCACGGACGCTGATTTCTTCGTCATCGCCCGGCACCGTGTCGTCGATCGGTGCCGAGAGCGGCTTGAGCGCGGCCGGTGCGGACGCAGGTGCAGGCGCTTCCACGGACTTCGCAGCCGGTGGGAGCGCCGTCTGCGCTGCTTCGACCGGCACGTCCGCCGGCGTCTCGACACGGGCGGTGGTGCGGCCACGCGAGCGTGCTTCGAACTCGGCGACCAAGGCTTCGGGCATGGCGATGGCACGACGGTCACCAACGCGGGTGATCATCGCGTGCAATCGATCGAACCCTCGCTCCAGCAACGGCACGCCATCGCGGCCCAGCTCCACGTGCTGCTCGACCACGGCCTCCAGCAGCGACTCCATGACGTGGCCCAGCTCGCCCACGGCCATGATGCCGGCCATGCGTGCACCACCCTTCAGGGTGTGCAGGTCGCGCTGCAGGCCGACCAGCGGCTCGCGCTCGGACGGCGATTCACGCAGTTGCGCCAGCAGGCCATCGGAGTGGTCGAGCAGGTCGCCACCCTCTTCCACGAAAATGTCGACGAGCTCCGGATCCAGATCGGTGAGATCGAGCGCCTCGTCCGGGTCCTCCACGTCGAGGTTGCCGAGTGCCAGCAGTGTTTCCACCACCGGCTCGGCCGTAGCGTCTTCCTCATCGCGTGCGGCGTCGGCCGGCTCGGGCTGGACCTCGTCGTCGTCCGCCTCGACGGGCGCTTCGGCTTCGGCTTCGGCTTCGGCTTCGGCTTCGGCTTCGGCTTCGGCTTCGGCACGTTCGCGCGCGATGCGGTCGGCTTCCGCATATTCCGCTTCGAGCTTTGCGTACTCCCGTTCCTCCTCGGCCAGGCGTTCGGCTTCCAGCCGTTCGGCCTCTGCGCGCGCCGTCTCGATGGCCTCGGCTTCGAGACGCTCGGCTTCCGCGCGCTCGGCTTCGGCATGCTTGGCCTCCGCGTCTGCAGCCTCGGCAACTGCGAGATCGGCTTCGAGGCGCTCGGCCTCCAGCCGCTCCGACTCCAGGATCGCAGCTTCGGCGGTCGCAGCCTCGATTTCGGCCGCAGAATCCTCTTCGTCCGGCACCCGGGCGTCACTGGTGGCAGCCTCCGCGGCCAGCGCCTCCTGCTCGGCCTGGTGGCGCTCCGCCTCGATACGTGCGGCTTCCTTACGCTCTGCTTCGAGTCGTTCGGTTTCGATGCGTTCCGCTTCGAGTCGTTCGGCCTCGACACGCTCGGCTTCGACACGATCGGCTTCGAGCCGGTCGGCTTCCAGACGCTCCATTTCGGCGCGCTCTGCTTCGAGGCGCTCTGCTTCAAGGCGCTCTGCTTCAAGGCGCTCGGCCTCGACACGTTCGGCCTCGACACGTTCGGCTTCGAGACGCTCGGCCTCGAGACGCTCCGCTTCGGCACGTTCGGCCTCGACGCGCTCTGCTTCCAGGCGCTCGGCCTCGACACGTTCGGCTTCGAGACGCTCGGCCTCGAGACGCTCCGCTTCGGCACGTTCGGCCTCGACGCGCTCTGCTTCGAGGCGCTCGGCCTCGAGCCGCTCGGCTTCCAGACGCTCGTTCTCCGCGGATTCCGCCTCCGACGGGTCGATCCCGACCGGTTCCGTCTCTTCGACTTCTGCGGCCAGGCTCTCATCACCCGAATAGGCGCTGAGGTCGACCACGGAAATACCGCGCGTCGGCACCGACGGCAGTGCGATGTCGTCCTCGCTCGGCAGCGGCATGCGAGCGACGGGCAGCGTGTCGCGCAGGGCGCTCATGCGCTCGGCCAGCCCGCTGAAGGCCGGGATGCGTGGCGACGCCGACTGCAGCGCGGCCAGGGTCGCGGACACGGCGGAGGAGACCTCCGAGAGCGCATCCACGCCTTCGGACGTCGGGGTTTCGCCCGCGGCGAGCAGGCGCTTCACGTACGCTTCGGCCGGCGTGGTGATGTCGGTGATGACCGGGACCTCGGTCATCGCGAATGCGCCGTTGAGGGTATGGATGGCGCGCTGCAGGCGGTCATCGGCCGGCCTTGGCTCGGCCCGGCTGGCCTGCAGCCAGGTCTCGATGGTGGCCAGATGGCCGGTGACTTCGGTTCCGAGGATTTCCAGCAGCACCGGATCGACCGACGCCGGGATGCCGGGCTCGTCGAGCACCTGCGGCGCGCCTGGTTCGGCCGGGGCGCTGTCGACGCTGGTGGCGGCGTCGAGCTCCGTATCGCCCTCTGGCGGCTGCGCGGTGTCGACAGTCTCCGGCTCCTCGACCGTCTCTTCGACCAGGGCGGCAGGCGGAACGTAATTGGCTTCCTCGCCGGCCGCCAGGCGGTCGGCGATGGCCTCGATGCCCGCGAGGTCGGCGCGCACCGCACCCGAGCCCTGCAGGGCGGCGTGCAACTGCGGCAACACGCCGTACGCGTGCTCCACCAGCGACACCACTGCCGGGCTGGCGGGACGGGTCCCGTCCAGGACCCGGTTGAGCATGTTCTCGATCTTCCAGCTGAACTCGCCCAGGGTCCTGGCACCTACCAGCCGGCCACTGCCCTTCAGCGTGTGGAAGACGCGGCGGATCGAGCGCAGTTGCTCCATGCTCTCGGGCGCGTGCTTCCACGCACCCAGGAGGTTGCCGAGGTTGGTGATTTCCTCCTCGAGCTCCTCGAGGAACACCTCGCGGATCTCGTCGTCGATGTCATCACTGTGCTCGAAACCATCCGCGCCGCCGGTCGGCGCCGGGGCGGGAGCTGGAGCGGGCGTCGGTGCGGTTTCCGGCGCGGGCGCTTCGCTCCGGTCCGACTCCCCGCCGGGCGTGGATACCCCGGTGGTCGGCTGTTCCGACGGGGCCGTCGCGGCTTCTTCTTCGCGCTTCGCCTCCGGGGTGCTTGCCGGACCCATGCCAAGTGCGGCGGCGGCATTGTCCTGGTCTTCGAACGACACCGGCGATGGCGCGGTCGCAGTGACCGTGCTTTCGTCCGGAAGCGGCCAGTAGCCCAGGCTTTCAAGGCTGTGGCGCGCGATCTCGAGGATGCGCTCGCGGTTGGGGCGCTGCTCGCGCAGGGCTTCGAGGTAGTACTCCACGCTGGCCAGTGCGTCGGCCATCGTGTCGAGTTGCTTGCTGTTGGGGACGCGCTTGCGGCCGATCAGTTCGACCTCGGTATAGCGCTTCACGCCGTGCAGGTAGTCGGCCGGCAGGTGCAGGTCGAGGATGCGCAGCGCGCCGCTCACCTCGTCCAGCAGGCGCGGGACTTCCACCAGTTCGGCGTGGTCCCAGTTGGTTTCCACGAAAGCGACGAACGACTGGCGTGCGTCGCCGAAGTTGGCGATCGCCTCGCGCACCACCACTTCGAGCACCTTGCGCGATTCGCTTGCCAGGACGTCCTCGTCCGCGCGGTCGTCGGGCAGGCCCAGGCGTGCCACCTGTTCGTCGAGCGATGCGTCCACGTACAGCAGCGCGCCGGCAACGTCGAGCAGGGCCGATTCGTCCGCGGGCCGTTGTCCGGTGACGATCTCGTGCATCGCATCTCGCTGCTGCATCACCACGCCGCGGGCAATGCCCAGGCCCATCATGCCCAGGGTGTCGCTGACCCGGCCGAGGGCCTCGACCTGCGGACGCAGGTCATCGATGTCGGTCTTGCCGGTACGCAGGTGCAGGTCGAGCGAGTCCTTTACCCGCAACAGGTCTTCCTTGATCGCTGCCGAGACGGTGTCCAGCAGCGCACGGTTGCGCCCGCTCAGGCTGCCGCGCGCGTGTTCGATCTCCGACTCGCTGGGCAACTGAGTGTCCAGCTCGAAGGTCCGGCGCAGGTTGTCCAGCGCCGGATGGCCGCCCTGGCTGTGGGCGACGTGGTAAAGCAACTGCCGGGTGGGCTCCGCATTGGGCTCACCGCTCGGCGCACTGAAGCCGTTGTCGTCCAGCATCTGGCGGGCTTCGCGCTCCACGCCGCCGAACGCCAGGCGCAGTGCGCGCGTGGGTGGCAGGGCACCGTCGCGCAGCGCGCCGGCCACCGACGAAGCCACCCACAACATGCGCCGCAGGGGCTCGACCGATACCTCGGCAAGCAGGCCGTCGACCACGCGCGCCAGCTGCGCGGCGTCGGCCGGCGCACCGTTTTCAGGCCACTGGGCGAGCGCATCGCGCAGTGCCGCCAGGCCGGGGCTGGCCGGCTGGACGCCGGTGCGGATGGTGGCGGCGGCTGCCTCGGGAGGCGCCGGCAGGTCGCCAGGCAATGGGCGGTCGAGGTTGGGCGCGAACAGCACACTCTCGTTCAGCCCGGTCTCGCCGCGCGTCGCGCGCAGCTCGTTGAGCAGCGGCAGCAGGACGATGGGGATGTCGCGGTGGCCGCCCTGCAGGCGCTCGAGGTAGTCCGGCAACTGCACCACGCCGCGCATCAGCATTGCGCACGCATCGTCGCGGTCGGCGATCTCGCCGTGCACCAGCGCCAGCGCCAGCCGTTCCATCTCCTCGGCCACCATCGCCGGGGCGTACAGCTCGATCATCCGCAGCGTGCCGTGCACCTGGTGCAGGTGGCTGGCGCAGCTGCGCATCGGGCCGGCATCCCCGGGCGAATCGACGAACGCCTCGATGTCCTGCCGTGCCCGGGTCAGGGTCTCGTCCAGCTCGGGCTTGATCCAGCCGAGCGTGGTGGTGTCGATCGCGTCACGCATGACTGTCATCGCTTGCTCCGCAGGTCAGCGGGCGCGCGCGTCAGGCAGGCTCGACCGGGGGTGGGGCTGTTCATCACGAGTCCAAATACAGGGGTCAGGCCGGCAGCTTGAAGTCGGCGACCGAACGGCGCAGGTCCGCGGCCAGCTGCGCCAGGTTTCCAATCGACTGCGCGGTCTGGTTGGCGCCCTGGGTAGTCTGCGAGGTGATCTGCTGGATGGTGTTCATCGTCTGGGTGATGTTGGCCGCAGCGCCGGACTGCTGCTGCGCGGCCGACGAGATGCCCTGGATGAGGCCGGACAGGTCAGACGACACCTTTTCGATCTCGCCCAGCGCGGTACCCGCGTCCTCGGCCAACCGTGCACCGGCGACCACTTCCGAGGTCGTCTGCTCCATCGAGCTGACCGCCTCGTTGGTATCGGACTGAATGGTCTGCACCAGCGACTCGATCCGCTTGGTCGCGTTCGAGGAACGTTCCGCGAGGCGCTGCACTTCGTCGGCCACCACTGCGAACCCGCGGCCGGCCTCACCGGCCGAGGCCGCCTGGATGGCCGCGTTCAGCGCCAGGATGTTGGTCTGCTCGGAGATGTCGTTGATCAGTTCAACGATCGAGCCGATTTCCTGGGAGCTTTCACCCAGCCGCTTGATGCGCTTGGAGGTCTCCTGGATCTGGTCACGGATGTTGTCCATGCCCTGGATCGTCTGGCGCACCACGCCGGCACCGGCGGTTGCGATCTGCACCGAGCGCTGCGCCACGTCGGCGGACTCGGCGGAGTTCTTCGACACCTGGTCGATGCTGGCCGCGATCTCGCTGATGCGGTTGGAGGCCGAGGTGATCTCCTGGGCCTGGTGTTCGGCCGCTTCAGCCAGGTGCATGGCGGTGGCCTGGGTCTCCTGCGCGCTGGAGGCGACCTGCACCGAGGTGTCGGTAATGGTCTGCACCAGGCTGCGCAGCTGCTCGACGGCGAAGTTGATGGAGTCCGCGATCGCACCGGTCATGTCCTCGGTCACGGTCGCCTTCACGGTCAGATCGCCTTCCGCGAGCGATCCCATTTCGTCCAGCAGGCGCATGATCGCCTCCTGGTTGCGGTCGTTGAGTTCCTTGGTGGTCTCGTAACGCACCTGCTGCTGCTTGTTGAGGGAGAACAGCAGGCCGACGATGGCCAGCAGCGCGATGGCACCGGAGATGATCGAGATCCACAGGTTGCCCAGGATGCTGCGGTCGCTCAGCGAACCGAAAGCGTTGAACGCGTTGAACAGCGTCTGCCCGGCGGACTCCAGTTCATCCGAACCGGCGGTGATCGCATCGGCCGCGGCCTGCGCGCGGAACAGGTTCTGGGAGGTCGCGAGGATCTGGTCCAGGTCGGCCCGCATCTCCTGCCAGAGCGCATCGGCCTGGTTCAGGGCAGCGAGCGCGCCGGCATTGGTGATCTGGTTGATACCGGCCGCCTCGTCGCCTTCGCGCAGGCCGGCAAGGACGTTGCCGAACACCGCCGCGTCGCGGGCCAGGCCTTCACCGGCGGCCTCGGCACCCGGGCCGCCGGCCTGGATCTCGGTCACCCGGCGCGCCATCGTTCCCGACAGCACCACCTGGCGCAGCGCGTAGTAAACCTGCGACGACGGTGCGCCGCCGGCGGACATCGCGCGAACCACCTCGTCGAGCTGCGCCTGCAGGTCGGGCACGCGGTTGGTGAAGCTCTCGGCGTTGCCGGCCAGGCCCAGCACCGCCTCCTGGCTCGCCAGCACCTGTTCGGCGCTCTTGTCCAACGGCGCCCAGATCGCGGTGACATCGGCGATCGGATCGGCGACGCCCGGGGTCGTGCCGAAATCGGCGTTGAGGTCGGCCACGTTCTGGTCGATCTCGGTCTTGATCTCGCGGAACTCGCCGAAGGCCTCTGCGTCACCACCCACCGCCTCGCGCCCCTGGACGGCCAGTTTCTGCGACAGCACCTGCAGGTCCGATGCGGCGCCGCCGGCGCCGCTCAGGCGGCCCGCCTTCCACGTGGCGTAACCGATGTTCAGGCCGAGGACCAGCACCGCCAGGCCAAGCACGACCAGCCAGGTGTTGACCCCGACGTTGCGGGCCTTGCCTGCGACGGAATTGATTTCAGTGCTCATGTTCAACCTCGGGTGCGTAGCTGGTGCCGGTGCTGCCGGCAGGACGTTCGGTGGCGCGCGCTTCGGGGCGCACGGTATCGGATGCGGCTTGTCTGAATTCAGGGGTGCGGGCCAGCCGCTCCAGGCTGAACACCACCCAGGGCTGGCCGTCGAGCAGATACACCCGGTCGACGAAGTTGGCATAGCGGCCTTCGGCGAGCCCACCGGCGACCTCGGCGGCATCCGCCTGGTCCTGCTCGGTGAAGCTGCGCTGGCCGAACAGTTCGTCGATCAGCACGGCGACGTCGCCGCCGGGCTGGCGCATCAGCAGGATGCGCTGGCCGTCATGCAGCACGGTGCGCTCGCCATCGAGGAACTGCTTGAGGTCGACGATCGGCAGCAGGTTGCCGCGCACGTTCGCCAGGCCGAGCATCCAGCCCTGCGCACCGGGCACGGGCGTGACCTGTGGCAACGGCAGGATCTCGATGACCTGGTCGAATTCCGAGGCCAGCCAGCGGTTGCCGATGCGATAGCCGACGCCGCGCCACAAGCCCGGCGCCTCAAGCTCTTCGGGCAGGCCGGTGACATGGGCCAGGCTGCGACGCTCGTAGTCGACCAGCGCGTCAAAGGGCGAAAGTGCCATTTCCGGGCGCTCGTTCACGGCCCCAGCAGCGCGTTGATGCGATCGATCAGCTCGGCTTCGCGCGGCGGCTTGACGATGTAGTCCTTGGCACCCTGGCGCAGCCCCCAGGCCTTGTCCGTCTCCATGCCCTTGGTGCTGACGATCAGCACCGGGATGGCCTTGGTGTCCTCGCCGCGCGAGAGGGCCCGCGTGGCCTGGAAGCCGTTCATGCCCGGCAGGATCACGTCCATCAGGACCAGGTCCGGCTGTTCCCGGCGGCACATGTCGATGCCGTCCTCGGCGCTGCCGGATGCCAGTACATCGTGCCCGTTGCGCTCCAGCAACTGGGTCAGGACCGCCGTGTCTGTCGGCGAATCCTCGATCAGAAGAATACGTGCCATTGGTGCCCTACCCCCCGGTCAGGCGTTGACGTGCGTGCGTATCGCGTCGAGGAGTTCCTCGCGCGTGAATGGTTTGGTCAGGTACTGCTCGGAACCCACGATCCGTCCGCGGGCCTTGTCGAAGAGGCCGTCCTTGGATGACAGCATGATCACTGGCGTGCTCTTGAACAACTGGTTGTTCTTGATCAGCGCGCAGGTCTGGTAGCCGTCCAGGCGCGGCATCATGATATCCACGAAGATGATCTGTGGCTGCTGGTCGGCGATCTTGGCCAACGCCTCGAAGCCGTCGGTGGCCGTGACCACGGCGCAGCCTTCGCGTTTGAGCAGCGTTTCAGCGGTGCGGCGGATGGTCTTGGAGTCATCGATGACCATGACCCGCAAGCCGTCCAGGCTGCCATTGCGACCCTCGTCCTGCATTTTTTCCATATCCCCTGTTGCGAAGCGCCGACGCGGAATCCCCCGGCGCGTCGCGTAGGCGTCCTTTATTCCAAGCCCGGCGCGCACTGTCAAGCACGCATGTCGCAGCTGCGAACATGAATGCGACAGGGTTCGCGCGGCCGACGCTGGTCCGCCTGCTAACATCGCGGCGTATCCCCCGCCTGCAGCCCGCCATGCCGCTCGATATCGTCGTCGTGATGGATCCGATCGCATCGATCCGGATCGCCAAGGACAGCACCTTCGCGATGCTGCTGGAAGCGCAACGGCGCGGCCACAGGTTGTGGTACGTGGTGCCCGGCGGGCTGTTTTTGCGCGGCGGCGAGGCGGTCGCGCGCATGGCGCCGCTGTCGGTGCGGGACGACCCGGCCGGCTGGTTCGAGCTCGGGGAGGTGGCGCCGATGGCACTGGGGCGCGGCCACGTGGTGCTGATGCGCAAGGACCCGCCGGTGGATGCCGAGTACATCCACGACACCCAGATCCTCGGGCTGGCGCAGCGCGCGGGCGCACTGGTGGTGAACGACCCGCAGGGCCTGCGCGACTACAACGAGAAGCTGGCGGCCCTGTTGTTCCCGGAATGCTGTCCGCCCACCCTGGTGACCCGGGACCCGGCGAGCCTGAAGGCGTTCGTCGCCGAGCACCGGCGCACCGTGCTCAAGCCGCTGGACGGCATGGGCGGGCGCTCCATCTTCCTGGTCGACCACGGCGAGGCCAACAGCAACGTCATCCTGGAGACCCTGACCCAGGGCGGCACCAGCCTGGCGATGGCGCAGCGGTTCCTGCCGGAGATCAGCGAGGGCGACAAGCGCATCCTGCTGGTCGATGGCGAGCCGGTGGACTACTGTCTGGCCCGGATCCCGCAGGGCGACGAATTCCGCGGCAACCTCGCCGTCGGGGGGCGCGGCGAGGCAAGGCCGCTCAGCGAACGCGATCGCTGGATCGCCGCCCGGGTCGGGCCGGAGATGAAGCGCCGGGGCATGGTGCTGGTGGGCCTGGACGTGATCGGCGACTACCTCACCGAGGTCAACGTCACCAGCCCGACCTGCATCCGCGAGATCGATGCGCAGTTCGGCCTCAACATCAGTTCGGGCCTGTTCGACGCGATCGAGGCGCGCGCGGCGACCGCGGCATGAGCGCCATCGCGAGGCAGCCGGTCGAGATCGGCGAGGGCCAGCGGCTGGGCGCGACGATGACGCTCTCGCTGCTGGTGCATGGGGTGCTGCTGCTCGGGTTCGGATTTGCGCTGGAACGCGCCGCCCCGGTGATGCCGACGCTGGATGTGATCCTGACCCAGACCACCAGCACACTGACGCCGGAGCAGGCGGACTTCCTGGCCCAGGCCAACAACCAGGGCGGTGGCGAGCAGGAGGCCACCACGCGCCCTCGCGAGAGCCAGTCCGGACCACTGCCGCAGGCCGCACGCGGCATGGCGCCAAGGGAACTGCGCGCGCAGTCGCCGGCACCCCAGCCTCCCCCGCGCGAGCGCGTGGTGACCAGCCTGCGTGGCGAGACGGCCACGCCGACCGCCCTGGCGACACCGCAACGCTCCGAGCGGCCGCTGCCACCGGGGCGCGAAAAAATCGACCATGACATGGAGATGGCGCGGCTCGCCGCCGAGATCCACCTGCGCTCGGAAGCCTATGCCAAGCGCCCCAGCCGGAAGTTCGTCTCGGCCAGCACCACCGAATACGCCTGGGCCGGCTACCTGCGCGAATGGGTGGACCGTGCCGAGCGGGTCGGCAACCTCAACTACCCCGATGAAGCCCGGCGCCGGAAGCTGGCCGGGCAAGTGGTCATCAGCGTCGCCATCCGCCGCGATGGCAGCGTCGAGGATGCCCGGATCGTCGAGTCCAGCGGCATCCCGCTGCTGGATGCCTCGGCGTTGCGCATCGCGCAACTGGCCGAGCCTTACCCGCCGCTGCCGCAGACCGAAGAGGACCCGGACATCCTGCACGTGACGCGGACCTGGGCGTTCCTGGCCGGCGGCAGCATGCTGGACCGCTGAGGCCTAGCGACGCGCGTCGCGGAGTTCCTGCTGTTGTCGCGAAGTCAGGGCGACGTTGTTGCGCAGGTAGGCAGGTTCCACCGCTTCGGGGGCGACCGCCGCACCCTGTCGATAAGCCGCGGCCGCCAGGCGCGCGAGGTCACCGGCACGTGGCAGGGCCTGCTCGTCCACCGTCGACAGTTGCCCGGCGAGCCGCTTGCACAACGCGCCGTCCACGGCGGCAAAGCCGGTCCCTACCCCGTTCCATTGCCCTTCGGGGATTTGCAGTCCATCCGGGGCACCCACCGTCTCCTCGCCCAGTGCATGCGCGCCCGTGCCGGTGAGTTCGAAAGTTCCCGCGTAAACCTCTCCCATCCGGGCATCGATGGCCGCGAGGACCCGCCCACCCGCCGATGCGCGCATCGCCAGTACCGCCAGCGTCGATACCGGCACGATCGGCCGGCCCAGTGCCAGCGCAATGCCCTGCCCGATGGCGATCGCCAGCCTGACCCCGGTGAAGGCGCCGGGGCCGCGACCGACGGCGATGGCATCCAGTTGGCCGCGCGCGATGCCGGCTTCGGCCAGCAGTTCCCCGGCCCACGGCAGGGCCAGCTCCGCATGCCTGCGCGGGGCCACCTCGAAACGCTCGATCACCTCGCCGTCGACCCACAACGCCACCGAACAGGCTTCGGTCGCCAGCTCGAAGGCCAGCAGCCTCAGCTTGTCGCCATTCCCGACCGGCCGCTCTCCCGGGCTATCCATGGACGCTGCTTTCCTGCGGAACCAAGGACGCCGATTCTCGCTCGAAAAAGGCCTGGACGTCCTCGATGCTGCGCGTGCGCGGCAGTGGCGGGAGCGAGTCGATGAACACCCTGCCGTAGCTCTTGGAGGTCAGGCGCGGGTCGCACAGCACCAGCACGCCGGTATCGGTCTCGCTGCGGATCAGCCGGCCGGCGCCCTGTTTGAGCGCAATCACCGCCTGCGGCAACTGCTCGTCTCGGAAGGGATTCCCGCCGCCGCGACGGATCGCCTCGAGCCTGGCCTCGAAGACCGGATCGTCGGGGGCCGCGAACGGCAGCTTGTCGATGACCACCACGCTCAGCGCACTGCCTGCCACGTCAACCCCCTCGCGAAAGCTGGCCGCCCCCAGCAACACCCCGTTGCCGGACGCTCGGAAGCGTTCCAGCAACAATGAACGTGGCGCCTCGCCCTGTACGAACAGGGGCCACGGGCCATCGCGCAGCAGGACGGCGGCCTCGCGCAACGCGCGATGCGAGGCGAACAGCACGAATGCGCGGCCACCCGAAGCGCGCAGTACCGGCTCGATGGCAGCGACGATCGAAGCGGTGTAGTCGCGCGACGCCGGCTCGGGCAGTCCGGGCGGCTGGTAGCACAGCGCCTGGCGCGGCCAGTCGAAGGGGCTGGGCGCCAGCAGCGTGGTCGGTTCGGCCAGCCCGAGCTTGATCGCGTAGTGCTCGAATCGCCCCCCGATGGCCAGGGTCGCGGAGGTGAATACCCACGCCGCCTGCGATCGGGCGCGGTGCCGGGCGAGCGGTCCGGCGACATCCAGCGGTGTCCGGCTGAGGCGGAAGCCACGCGCGGTCAGTTCGTACCAGAGCACGCTCGGTGCATCGTCGTCACCCAGCGGCCCCCGATCGTCGTCCTCTACCGGCTCCGCATCCCCATCGAGATCGGCATCGTGGCTGGCAGCGCCGTCCCCGGCCGCCTCATCGTCCGCGCCCTCGTCGCGCCAGCGCAGCAGGCGCATCTCGAACTCGCGCGCACGTGCGGTACAGCCATCGAATCCCGGTGCGGCCTCGCGCAGCGGCAACAGGGCCGCGTGCAGCTGGCGCAGGGCCTCCAGCAATACGTCGAGCGCCTGCTCGGCATTGTCATCCTCGGCCGCCCGGCGACGGGTGCCGCGCACCGGCAGTTCGTCCATGGCGGCACGCAGCCCGCGCACCGCCTGCTCCAGCTGGCGACAGGGTTCCTGCAACACCGCCAGCGCACCGGGCGCCTGGCGGCATTCCGCCAGGGCATCCCGCGCCAGCTCGACCAGCGGCCGCGCACTCAGCGCCTCGCCGAAGAACTGGGCCGCCAGCTCCGGCAACTGATGGGCCTCGTCGACCACGAAGGCCTGCGCGCCAGGCAGGATCTCGCCGAACCCTTCCTGCTTCAGCGCCAGGTCGGCCAGCAACAGGTGGTGGTTGACCACCACCAAGTCCGCCGACTGCGCCCGTTGGCGCGCCTGCACCACGAAACACTCCGAGAAGAACGGGCACTCGCTGCCCAGGCAGTTGTCGGCGGTCGATGTGACCATCGGTACCAGCGGTGAATCGTCCGGCAGCGTCTCCAGCTCTGCCAGGTCGCCCATGCGGGTGCGCCCCGCCCACGCCACGATCCGCTGGAACTGCGCGGCCATGTCACGGCTGTGGAAGCGCGGCTCGCCCTTGGCCTGCTGCAGCCGGTAGTGGCAGAGGTAGTTCGCCCGCCCCTTGAGCAGGGCCGTCTTCAGGCCGATGCCGAGCGCATCGCGCACGCGTGGCAGGTCGCGGTGGTAGAGCTGGTCCTGGAGCGCTCGCGTGCCTGTGGAGACGATCGTCTTGAGCCCCGAGAGGATCGCGGGAACCAGGTAGGCGAAGGTCTTGCCGGTGCCGGTACCGGCCTCGGCCAGCAGCACGCCACGGCTGTCGAATGCGGCGGCCACGGCCGCGGCCAGGTCCTGCTGGGCCACGCGCGGGGCGAAGGCGGCGATGTTGCGCGCCAGGTCCCCGCCCTCGTCCAATGCCGCACGGCTGGCATTGCCCAGCCGGGTACCCGCCTCGCCCATCTCAGTAACGTACGGGGGCGGAGACGGTGCACGCATCGCGCCGGGCACGCGCATCGACGGCCTCGGCGGGTGTCGCCGCCGTGCCCGCGACCGGGTCGACGACGGCCGGCCGCGTCGCCTCCATCACCTGGGCCAGCGTCTCCCAGTGGCGGCGGCATTGCGGGCCGGCACCGGTGCCGGACACCGTCAGCCGGCGTGCAAGTTGTTCTGCAGCCTCCAGATCGCCCAGCAGCAGGGCCGCTTCCGCGCGCTCCTGCAACAGCCCGGCGTCGTCGGGACGCAGGGCCAGCGCCGCATCCAGCGCCTGCGCAGCCTCTTCGTAGCGGCCTTGCTGCTCGAGCGTGCGCGCGTCTTCCCGCAGGTCGGCGACCCCCGGGTCCGCCACCGGCGTCACCACCAGTTCCGAACCGCTGGGCCGGCCAGCCGCGCGAATGGCCGTCACCGCGCCGACAGGGTCGAAACCCGGCGCCATGGATGTGGTGGTCTGCGGCGCCGATGCGCAAGCCGCGAGCAGCACGGCCGGCAGCAGCATGGCCGGAACGCGCGGGTTCATTGGGCACCTCCATCGGTAGATCTGGGTTGCTCCGTCGGCTGATCGCCTCCACCGCGACGGAACCAGTCCAGCCAGCTGCGCCCTTCATCGGCGGGATCCACCTCCGGCTCGGGCGGCTGGCAACTGGCGTAGGGCGGAGCGAAACCTGAAACGAAGGCGAACCTGCGCGCACCGGCGCAACCCGCATCACTCGAATTGGAGCCGACCACCCACTGCCAGTCCAGCCCTTCGCTCCCGACTTCCAGCGGCGCCGAGGGCATCCGCTTGAACAGCCGCGACCATACCCGCATGCCGCCGGTGGAGCCGTACAGGCCGGTGGGTTCGTTCTGGTCGTTGCCGACCCAGACCACCGCGAGATGGTCGCCGGTGTATCCGGCGAACCAGCTGTCGCGGCTGTCGTTGCTGGTGCCGGTCTTGCCCGCCGGGTTCAGCGAAGCCAGGCCGTCCGCAATGAGCTGGCGTCCGGTACCGCCGGTCACCGCCTGCTGCAGGGCGATCGTCACCAGCCGGGCGGCGATCGCGTCGCCTTCCTGCGCCGGCGCCGGCTGGGTGTCGTAGCGGTTCAGCGCCCGGCCCTCCACGTCCAGCACGCCGCGGACCGCACGCAATGGCTGGATCTCGCCTCCGGACGCCAGGAACTGGTAAAGCTGGGCCATCGCATAGGGGCTCTGGTCAAGGGAGCCCAGGATCAGCGAAGGATTGGCGGGTGCCTCGATGCCCGCCAGCGTGCGCAGCAGGTCGGCAATCCTGCGCGGATCCACCTGCATGCCGACCCGCACCGTGGCCTGGTTGTACGAGCGGGCGAGCGCGTCGATCAGCCGCACCGTGCCGTGGCTGCGTCCGTCCGAGTTCCCCGGTGCCCAGCGCTTGCCATTGGGCAGGGCGATCTCCACCGGCGAGTCGTCGACCCAGCTCGCCAGCGACCACTCACCCGGCTGGGCCAGCGCGAGCAGGTAGACGAACGGCTTCAGCAGCGAGCCCACCGGCCGCTGGGCCTCGATCGCCCGGTTGAAGCCTGGGGTATCGGGCGTGCCGCTGCCCACCACCGCCAGGACTTCGCCGCGGTGAACGTCGGTCAGGACCAGGCCCGCTTCCAGCGCCGGGCGCTTATCCGAGGCGAGGTCGCCAAGGGTGCCGGTGACGGCGCTTTCGGCATAGGCCTGGGCCGAGGGCGCCATGCCGGTCATGACGCTCAGGCCGGCACCGGCGAGCGCGTCGGCCGGGTAGTCCGCGGCGAGCTGCCGACGCACCAGGTCGACATAGGCGGGGAACCGGTTGGCGGCGACGCTGCCGGGCGTGCTGGTCACCCCCAGCGGTGCCGCGACTGCACGCTTGTACTCGGCATCGTCGATCAGCCCGGTCTCGTGCATCTCGCCCAGCACGAAGTTCCGCCGCTCCGTGGCCCGCTCCGGGTGGCGGCGCGGGTCGTACGCCGAAGGCCCGCGGACGATGCCGACCAGCAGCGCGATCTGCTCCGTGCTGAGGTCCGCGAGGTCCCGGCCGAACCAGAATTCCGATGCGGCGGCGACGCCATGGATCGCCTGCGCCCCGCGCTGGCCGAGGTACACCTGGTTGAAATAGGCCTCCAGGATCACCTGCTTGTCGTAGCGCGCTTCGATCAGCAGCGCATAGATGGCTTCGTTGAATTTGCGGGTATAGGTCTGTTCACGCCCGATGCCGAGCAGGCCGCTTCGGGCCAGCTGCTGGGTGAGGGTACTCGCGCCCTGGCGTTTTTCGCCGGAGCGCAGGTTCACCCAGGCGGCGCGCATGATGCCGGACAGGTCGATGCCGTGGTGGTGCGCGAAATCGCGATCCTCCACCGCCTGCAGGCCGGTCACCAGCAACTCCGGGACCTCGTCCAGCTGCACCAGCCGGCGCTCTTCCTGCTTCTGGCCGTAGAGGGTGGCGATGCGGGCCGGGTCCAGGCGCGCGGCCGGGATGTCCTCGCCGGCGGCGGCGTCGCGAAGACGCCCGACCCGCCCGCCAGACAGCGCCACCTCCAGCCGGCGCGGCGCCACCGCGCCGTCGACGTCGTTGAAGCCCCGGCTGGAAATCAGCCAGTTGCGCCCGTCCCTGGCATAGGTCCCGGAGCGGGTGCCGTTGCCCTCGTGGTAGCCGGCCGCGTCGAGCTCGGTCTTCAGCGTGTCGGCATCGATCGCCAGGCCCGGTACCAGCTCGAGCGGCCGTCCGTAGACCCGGGTCGGCAGTTGCCAGCGCAACTGGTCGAACCGTGCGCCGACCTCATGGTTGAGGTAGAGCGAGTACGGCACCAGGAAACCCAGTGCGAGGCCGATGAGCGCCAAGGTCCAGGTGACGAGGCGGCGACGCCAGCGGGGACTGCCTTCCTCGGTGGCGTTGAAGTTGTCGTCGTGGTCGATTCGGGGCACGGCATGGGACAATGACAGGGCTCGGCCCTCGTGGACCCGAGTCTAACGCAGCAGCAGAGGCCGTCCGCGTCCGCTCCTTCGGTCGGATTGGGCGGCAGTTCAAGTTCAGCGGTGCCACCCGGCACCCCCACCGGAGCTATCGAAGCATGCCGATATCCCCGGCAGACCTGCGGTTCCTGCTCGACCGTGGCGCCGGCCTGCTGCGTCGCGCGTTGAGCAGCCTACGCACGCGCGGCTGGCGCGGGAGCTGGGAGCGGTTGTCGCGCCACCTCGCGCGCGTCCCCGGCACCGACCGTACGACGCTCTACATGCCGGCGCAGGCGCCGTTCGAGCCCTTCGCACTGCCTTCGTCCAGGGCACCGCAGGCCAGCATCGTCATCCCGGTCTACGGCCAGTTCGCCCACACCTTGTCCTGCCTGCGCGCGCTCGCGGAGCACCCGCCGGCGGTGCCGGTGGAGGTGATCGTCGTAGATGACGGCAGCGGCGACGAAACCGGCGAGGCCTTGCCGGCACTGCAAGGCCTGCGCTACCACCGCCGCGATACCAACGGCGGGTTCATCGCCGCCTGCAACGACGGCCTCGCGCTGGCCCACGGCGAATACGTGGTGTTCCTCAACAACGACACCGTGCCGCAACCCGGGTGGCTGGAGGCGCTGCTGGACACGTTCGGCGACCATCCCGGCACCGGGTTGGCGGGCGCACAACTGCTGTACCCGGACGGACGGCTGCAGGAAGCCGGCGGCGTGGTGCGCAGCGACGGTTCGGCGGAGAAGCTCGGGCGCTTGCAGGCTGCCGCGCACCCGGCCTTCGGTTTCGTGCGACGCGTGGATTACTGCTCGGGGGCGGCGCTGGCGGCGCCACGCGCACTGCTGGTCGATCTGGGCGGCTTCGACGAAAGCTATTCGCCCGCGTTCTACGAAGACACGGACCTGGCAATGCGGGTGCGCGCACGCGGGCTGGAGGTGCTGTGCCAGCCGGCTTCGCGGGTGGTGCATGTCGAAGGTGCAACCGCGGGCACCGACACCCGGCGCGGCGTGAAGGCCTACCAGGTCCGCAACCAGGCGCACTTCCAGTCGCGATGGGCGCAGGCACTGGCCGGCCATCCGGGGCATTCAGCACCGGCGGCCTCATTGACCGACAGGCTCTATGCGAAGACGGTGCTGCTGGTCGATGCGCTGACGCCCAGGCCCGACCGCGACTCCGGCTCGCTGCGGCTGGTCAACCTGATGCGCCTGCTGATCGAAGAAGGCGCGCACGTGGTGTTCGTACCGGCCGATCGCCGTCACGACGGCGCCCATACCGAAGCGCTGCAGCACCTCGGCGTGGAGGTCTGGCACGCGCCCTACATGCCCGCGATGCCGGCCTGGCTGCGGGTGCACGGCCACCGCTTCGACAGCGTGGTGGTGTGCCGGCACTATGTGATGCGCGAGATGCTGCCGCTGCTGCGGCGCCACGCGCCCCGGGCACGACTGGTGTTCGACACCGTCGACCTGCACTACCTGCGCGAGGCACGGGGTGCCCGGGTGTCCGGCGATGCCGCCATGGCGAAGGCGGCGGCACGGACCCGGGAACTGGAGCTGGATGTCATCCGCCGCAGCGACGCCACCCTGGTGGTCAGCGCGACCGAGCGCGAGTTGCTCGCCACCGACGCCCCCGCCGCCCGGGTCGAGGTGCTGTCCAACCTCCACCGCGTCCCGGATAGCGGCCCCGGCCCCGAGGGCCGCCGTGACGTAATGTTCGTCGGCGGCTTCCGCCATCCACCGAATGTCGATGCCGTGCAGTGGTTCGTGGAGCACGTCTGGCCGCTGGTGGTCGCGCAAGCGCCGGAGATGCGCTTCCACTGCGTCGGCGGGGATGCGCCCGCCGAAATCCTTGCGTTGTCGAAGCACCACGGCGTGGTGGTGCACGGGCACGTACCCGACCTCGCCACCTTGTTCCGCAGCACCCGGCTCGCAGTCGCACCCTTGCGCTACGGGGCAGGGGTCAAGGGCAAGGTGAACCAGAGCATGGCCCACGGCCAGCCGGTCGTGGCTACCTCCTGCGCGGTGGAAGGCATGCACCTGCAGCACGATCGCGACGTGCTGGTGGCCGACGATCCGACCGACTTCGCCGATGCGGTCCTGCGGCTGCACGCGGACGACGACCTGTGGCGACGCCTGGCGGAACACGGCCGCGAGAACGTCGCCCGCCACTTCTCGCTGGATGCGGGACGCCACGTGGTGCGGCGCGTATTGATGGGGCTCGACGGGAGCTAGCGGACCGCCCGGGATGCGGTGCCCACGCGCTCGCCGAATGCGTCGAGTCCGGGGGCGGCCGGGTCCAGCGCGCGGGCCGTATCGAGCGCCCGCCGCGCGACCGCCAGCTCGCCCGCACCCAGCCGCTCGTCACCCACGGCGATCCAGCGCTGCGCCAGGCGCCGCCGCGCCGCCCGCACGGTGTTCGGATCGACCTCAAGTTGCCCATATGCATCCAGGCATTCGCCGGCACTGGCCAGCCGGTTGTCGCGCAATGCGTCTTCGAAGCACTGCCGCGCCTGCGGCAGCAGTCTGGCCGCGAACGTGCGGACCGGCGATGCATCCGGCGCCAGCGCACGTGCCTGCCGCCAGTGGTCGTAGGCGCTGGCGCCGGGTGGAGCAAAGATGTTTCCGCGGGCTTCGGCCGCGGTCGCCGCCTCCATGATGCCCTCCAGTCGCAGCGCCCCCCGGGGCTGTCCGGTCGCCTGGGCGAGGCGCGCCCCCGCGAGATGCCTGCGCGCCGCCACCACCGCCGGAGCATCCGGGGCGATCGCCTGTGCCTCCAGCAGGTCCGCCCTGGCCGGGACGAAACGCATGTCGGTGGCGTAGCGTTCGCTTCGCGCCGCGTAGGCGTTCGCCACTTCGATCCGGCCTCGGGCGGCATGCAGGTCGAGCGGGTCGACCCGCTCGACCACCTGGTACCCCTCCAGCGCCCGCGACAATTGTCCTTCGGACAGGTCCGCATCGGCACGGCCCAGCCGGTCCTCGGTGGCATCGGCCAGCACGGCCAACAGGCGTGGCAGGTCGACATGGCCACCGTCCACTTCCCGGACCCGCCGCACCAGTGCCTCGGCCTCGGCCAGGCGACCGGCTTCCAGATGACCCGAAGCGCTCTGCAGGAGGTCCGACAGTGTGTCTTCGCGCCCTTCCAATGCAGGAGTGTGGTTCGGATAGGCCTCCAGCACCCGCAGATAGAGTGGCAAAGCGGCATCCGGGGCGCCGTCCAGCCGGCCTTCGATACGCGCGCGGTGCGCGCCCGCCAGCAAGGCTTCCAGGCGGGCGCTGTCCGGCCGCCCCCGCCGCAGTTCCCGCTCCAGCGCCTGGACGTCCGCGCGCGGCACCGCCAGCTCGCGGGCGAGGGCCAGCGCCTTCCGGGCATCGTCGTCACGTCCGTTCGCGAGGGCCACGCGTGCCTGCTCCAGCGCGGCCCGACCGACCGAAGCCAGCCCCTCCCGGGCACCCGCCCGGTCGGGATCGAGGGCCAGCGCGGCCGCATACAGTTCACGCGCGCCACGGCCATCCTCGCGGGTGAGCTCCCCGCGCCGCAGCGCCTGTTCGGCCTCCGACTGCAATCGCTCCAGGCGGGTGTCGGGCCACAGCCAGTGCGACAGCGGCTCCCGGGCGAGCAGCAGGCCCACCAACCCACCCGCGCCCAGCGCGATCGCGAGCGCGACGCGCCATCGAGGCAGCGCCACCGGCATCAGGCGCGCCTCACCCGCTCGACACCCGGCTGGGCCGCCAGCTTGCCCAGCAGTTGTGACAGCTCCCCGAAATCCGAGACCCGCAGCCGCATTCGCAGCCGGACCCGACCGCCCTCCTGCCCGCTTTCGCCATGGATGCCGGTGGTTTGCACGTTGGCCTGGGCAATGACATTGGTGATCTCTTTCAACAGCCATTTGCGGTCGACGGCGATCAGCTCCACGTCTACTTCGTAACCCTTCGCCGGCCGGCCCCACTCGACCGGCAGTGCGCGCTGCGGCTGGGCCGCCGCCAGGCGCTGGAAGGTCCTGCAGCCGTCGCGGTGCACGGTCACGCCGCGGCCGCGGGTGAGGTAGCCGGTGATCGCTTCGCCGGGAACCGGTTGGCAGCAGCGCGCCAGTTGCACCAGCAGGTTGCCGACGCCCTCGACGGTGAAGTCGCCCTGCTTGCGCGGTGGTTTCGACCGCGGTGCCGCGCGCGGCGCCTCCACCGCCGCCGGTGCGCGCTCCGCCCGCTCGTGCTCCAGCAGCACCCGCCCAACCTGGTGCGGACCCAGGTCGCCGAGGCCCACCAGCACGTGCAGGTCGCCATCGGTGGCCAGGCTGAAACGCTCGCGTGCCGGCGCCAGGTCCGCACCCAGCAGGCCGAGCCGCCGCAGCTCGCGGTCGAGCAGGTCCTTGCCGGCCGCTTCGTTCCGGCCGCGGTCGAGCTTGTGGAACCAGTTGCGCACCTTCTCCCGGGAGCGGCTGCTGGCGAGGAAGCCATTCGATTGCACCAGCCAGTCTCGTCTAGGCTCGCCGGTCTTGGCGGTCATGATCTCGACCCGGTCCCCGCTCGACAGGCGGTGGTCGAGCGGCACGATGCGCCCGTCGACCTTGGCGCCGCGGCATCGGTGGCCGACCTCGGTGTGGACGCGGTAGGCGAAGTCGAGCGGCGTGGATCCGGCAGGCAGGTCGATGACTTCGCCCTTCGGGGTCAGGACGTAGACCCGGTCCTCCACCAGCTCGGTATCGAGCTCGCCCGCCAGTGCCGCGTCGTCGGCGTCCGCGCCGTCACCGGCCGGCTCCAGCAGCTTGCGCATCCAGGCGATCTTTCGATCGAACGCTGCATCGCCGCCGCTGCCGCCTTCCTTGTACTTCCAGTGTGCCGCCACACCGAGCTCGGCCTGCCGGTGCATCTCCACCGTCCGGATCTGCACCTCCAGCGTCTTGCCCTCGGGGCCGACCACGGCCGTGTGCAGCGAGCGGTAGTCGTTGCGCTTGGGGCGGGCGATGTAGTCGTCGAATTCGCTGGGGATGGGCGCCCAAGCCGCATGCACCACGCCGAGCGCGCCATAGCAGGCGGCGACGTCGTCGACCAGCAACCGCACCGCGCGGAGATCGTAGAGCTCCCCGATCGGCACGCCCTTGCGCTGCATCTTCTTCCAGATGCTGTAGATGTGCTTGGGTCGCCCCGCGATGTCGGCATCGATGCCCTGCGCGGCCATCGCCTCGCGCAGCACCTGTTTGACCTGCTCGATGTAGCGTTCGCGGTCCGCGCGCTTCTCGTCCAGCAGGCGCGCGATCTGGCGATAGGTGTCGGGTTGCAGGTAGCGGAAGGCGAGGTCCTCCAGCTCCCACTTGAGTTGCCAGATGCCGAGCCGGTTGGCCAGGGGCGCGTGGATGTCCCGGGTGAGCGCGGCCAGCCGGCGACGCTGGTCTTCAGGCAGTACCGCCGCCTGCTGCATCCGCGCGAGTTGGCGCGCCAGCAGGATCGGCACCACGCGCATGTCGCGGACGATCGCCAGCAGCAGCCTGCGCAGGCCTTCGCTGCCTCCGCTGCCGCCCTGCTCCTCGTGCAGGGCCCAGACCTGTCCTGCCGCCTGCTGGCCGTCGACCAGCGCGATGATGCCGCGATGGCTCGCCTGGAGATCCTGCGCCACCGCCGCATGCAACCGTGGCCAGCTGTGCAGTACGGCGGCGGCAATGGTGTCGCCGTCGGCCCCCAACCGTTCCAGCGCCCGCAACATCGCCTGGACCACTCCGGGTGCATCACGCGCGTCCGCGGCCACGTCACCTGTAGTGGCAGCCTCCCGCAGGCGGGCCAGCAGCGGTGCGGCGATCGAGGTCGCCGGCGCCTGGCCCAGCAGGGTGCCCGGATCGATAGGCTGCGGCGCACTCATGGCGACGGTGGGTACTTCGGTGACATGGGGAGTGTCTACACTAGCGAGCAACCGACCCGAGGAACAGCGCATGAACTCCAGCTCCCGTGTACTCCGGCTTCGCCCCCTTGTCCTGGCTGCGACGCTGCTGCTCGCTCCGCTGGCGATGGCGCAGGACGGCAACCGCATCGAACAGCAGATGACGGCCGAACAGTTCCGCGCCGCCGGGCTGGACAAGCTGGAAGCGGGCGAACTGGAAATCCTGAATGCCTGGCTCAACCGCACGCTGGTGACGGAGACCGACAAGGCGGCGCGGCAGGCCGAGGACAAGGTCCGCACCGAGAGCCGCGGACTGTTTGGCTCCGGCTCGGACGAACCGATCTCCGCGCGGCTGCAGGGCTCGTTCGAAGGCTTCGCGCAGGGCCGCCGCTATACGCTGGACAACGGACAGGTCTGGCGCCAGGTGGATGGCGCGACACTTCCGGGCGCGAGCATGGAGAGCCCGCAGGTCCGCATCACGCCCAGCCTGATCGGCAGCGCCTGGTACCTGAAGGTCGAGGGCTACAACACCCGCGCCAAGGTCGAGCGCGTCAAGTAACAACACGGCGAGGGCGGGTCCAGCCCACCCCGCCCCTGCTCAACCCTGCAGGCGCGCCAGGCGCGTCGCCAGCTTCTTCGGCGACACGCCCTTGCTGCCAAGTTCCTGGGCGAACATCGAGACCCGCAGCTCCTCGAGCTCCCAGCGGAAGGCGGCCCATTCCGGCGTGTCCGCGTCCCCGCGCGCTGCTGCCGCGTCCAGGGCATCGGAGAATGGCTTGATCTCCAGCATGCGGGCCTGGTCGCGCACCGGGTCGCGCAGCGCGCGCTCACCCCGCAATGCCAGCGCCTTCAGGTAGCGCGGATATTCGCGCAGCGCTGCCGCCGGCACGTCGCGCAGGAAACCGGGCGGCGTCAGCGCCGCCAGTTGTGCCCGCATGTCGTCCAGGTTCGCGGTGGCCCAGCCCATCAGCGGCGACTCCAGCCGCGAACGTGCCTCCGACACCGCCTGCAGGATCGCCTCGGCCTGCTGCAGGCGCTCCATCGCCTCCGGGAAGAGTCGGCGCGACACCTCGTCGCGACGATGATCGAAGGCGGGCCGATCACGAATGTCCCCGAGCCCGTCGCGCACCAGCGCCGAGAACGCGCCATCGACGATGTCGGCACGCAGCCGGTCGCCTTCGCGTTCGCCCTGTCGCGGCGCGGCGGCTTCGATCGCCGCATAGAGCAGCGCCGTCTTCGGCGAGACCGGCAACTGCTTGCGAGCCTGCTTCCGCTTGTCGGCCAGCGCCAGCCACAGCAGCCTGCGCACGCCGCGCGGGTGGTGGTGGGCGGCCGCATCGCGTTCCGCATGGACCTGCAGCGATACGCTATCGCCATCGTCGTGCAATGCCGGGTAGGCCGGCACCCCGGCCGCGCCGGGCACCTGCTCGGGGACCGGCTGCTCAGGGAATTCGGTCAGTCCGCTGCGTCCCATGCCTTCAGCCGCGCGCGAAGCAAAGGCGCGCGCGGCCCGTTCGCCGAATCGTTCGCGCAAATCGTCCAGGTCCCTGGATTCGGCCAGGATGGTGCGGCCGTCGCGGTCGTGCAGGCGAAGGTTGGCACGCAGATGAGGCTCCAGCGCGGCCTCGTCGAAATCGGCGGGTGCCACGGCTGTCCCGGTGACCTTGTGCAGGAAGCGCGCGAGCGTGCCGGTGAAGGCATCCGCCTCCGGCCCGGGGTACGCCTCCTGGAAGGCCCTGGCGAAATCCGGCGCCGGGACGAAGTTCCGCCGCAGGGCCTTGGGTAACGACTTGATCAGCGCGGCCGCCTTGTCGGCCACGAAACCCGGGGCGAGCCAGCTGAGCCGGGCCGGGTCGAGCGCGTTGAGCAGGTGCAACGGCACCGCGACCGTCATGCCATCGTCCGGGGCACCGGGATCGAACCGATACTTCACTGCGAGCCTGGCCTCTCCCAGCTCGATCACCGGCGGGAAGCGATCGGCGTCGGTCTCGTCACCGACCAGCAGGTCCTCCAGCGACCACTCCAGCGACGCCTTTGCCGGTGGTGGCAGCTTGCCGAACCATGCATCCAGCGCCTGCGTGTTGTGGACCTCCGGCGGCAGCCGGTCCAGGTACCAGCGCGCCATCCAGTCCTCGTCCACGACGATGCCGGCGCGGCGCTGCTTGGCCTCCTCCTCGCGGGCTTTTTCCAGCGTGGCGAGATTGCGCTTGAGGAACACGCTGCGGGTGTCGATCTCGCCGGTGACCAGCGCGTCGCGCACGAAGATCGCCCGGCTCTCCTCCGGATACAGGCCGCCGTAGTGCACCGGCCGCTTGGGCGCCAGCACCAGGCCGAACAGGCTGACCTGCTCGCTGCCCAGCACCCGCCCCTGCGAGCGTGACCAGCGCGGGTCGAAGTGGCGACGCGCCAGCAGATGTCCGAGCTCGTCGATCGCCCACTGCGGCTCGATCGATGCGTTGGTCATCGCCCAGACCTTCTCGGTGTCGAGCAGGGTGGCCGACAGCACCCACGGCGGCGGCTTGCGGATCAGCCAGGAACCGGGGAACAGCCCGAATTTGCGCCCGCGCGGACCGTCGTAGACCGCCGGCGGCCTGCGCTCGCCCGGCTTCTTGCCGGTCTTGCCCGCCTTGCCGTCCGCCGGCGGGATCCGGTGCCCGATCTGTGCCGGCAGGCCGGTGATCAGCGCCCGGTGCAGGTTGGCGTAGGCACCCGCATCGAGCTCGTCCAGTACCGGCCCCTGCTGCCAGCCCAGCTCGTCGGCCATCAGCTTGAGCTGGCGGTGCAGCTCGCGCCATTCGCGCATGCGCAGGAAGCCCAGGAAGTTCTTCTCGCACCAGCGCCGCAGTTGCGACTGCGTCGAATCCTCGTGTGCCTGCTGGTAGGCCGCCCACAACTTCAGGATGCCGACGAACTCGGAGGTGTAGTCGACGAACTGGGCGTGGGCATTGTCGGCCGCGGCGCGCTGGTCCGGTGGACGCTCGCGCGGATCCTGGATGCCGAGGAAGGCGGCGATCGCCAGCATCTCGCGCAGGCAACCGCGGGCGTTGGCGGCCACCAGCATGCGGGCCAGCTTGACGTCGATCGGCATGCGCGCCATCAACTTGCCGGTAGCGGTGAGGCTCCGCGCATCCCCGCCTGCCCCCTCGATCGCGCCCAGCTCGGCCAGGTGTTGCCAGCCATCGGCGATGGCACGGGGATCGGGCGGCTCCAGGAACGGAAAGCGTTCGATGTCGCCCAGCCCGAGCGAGAGCATGCGCAGGATCACGCCGGCCAGCGCCGCCCGACGGATCTCCGGATCGGTGTACTCCGGCCGCGACTCGAAATCCTGCTCGCTGTAGAGGCGGTAGCAGGTGCCCTCGGACACGCGCCCGCAGCGGCCCTTGCGCTGGTTGGCGCTGGCCTGGCGGATGGGTTCGATGTGCAGGCGGTCGAGCTTGCCGCGCGGGCTGTAGCGCTTCACCCGCGCCAGCCCGGGATCCACCACGTAGCGGATCCGCGGCACCGTCAGCGAGGTTTCGGCGACATTGGTGGCCAGCACGATGCGCCGCTGCGGCCCCGGGTTGAATACGCGGTCCTGGTCGCGCACCGACAGGCGCGCGTACAGCGGCAGCACCTCGGTATGGCGGTACTTGCGGCGCTCCAGCGCCTGGTGGGCGTCGCGGATCTCGCGCTCGCCCGGCAGGAACACCAGCACGTCGCCACGTGGATCCTCACGGGTGATTTCATCGCAGGCGGCGACGATGCCGTCGTTGACCGTGCGCTCTCCCTCGCGCTCGCCCTCGCCTTCAAGCGGCCGGTAGCGCACCTCGACCGGGAAGCTGCGCCCCTCGACCTGGACCACCGGCGCATCGGAGAAGTGCTCGGCGAAGCGGGCGGTATCGATGGTGGCCGAGGTGACGATGACCTTGAGGTCGCGGCGGCGCGTCAGCAGCTGTTTCAGATAGCCCAGCAGGAAGTCGATGTTGAGGCTGCGCTCGTGCGCCTCGTCGATCAGGATCGTGTCGTACCGCGACAGCCAGCGGTCGGACTGGATCTCCGCCAGCAGGATGCCGTCGGTCATGAACTTGATCGCGGTGTCTTCCCCGGTACTTTCGCTGAAGCGCACCTGGTAGCCGACCGCGCCACCCAGCGGCACCTGCAGCTCCTCGGCCACGCGCTTGGCCACCGCGCGGGCGGCGATGCGCCGGGGCTGGGTGCAGCCGATCATGCCGGCCGCGCCGCGTCCCGCCGCCAGGCACAGCTTGGGGATCTGGGTGGTCTTGCCCGAGCCGGTCTCGCCGGCGATCACCACCACCGGGTGCTTGCGGATGAGCTCGACGATCGTCTCGGCCTCGGCGGCGATAGGCAGCGACGGGTCGACCGGGGCGGCTGGCAGGCGGCCGGCGCGTTCGGTGCGGCGCGCGACCGATGTCGCCACTGCCTGCTCGAACTTGTGCTGCAGTGCCTGGTCATCGGGCTTGTCGCGCCAGCGTGCCCACAACCCCTGCAGGCGGCCGCGATCCCGGCTCAGTCCGCCATCGATCGACCGCCGTGCCTCCTGCAGCGGTGCAGGGACCGCGGCGCGGCGTCGTGACGCCTTCTTAGCGCTGGCAGCCATAGGATCCGTTGATCAGGTGGAAAGAAAAGAACGATTTCAAACTGAAACCCCGCGCGACTATTGTCGCCGCATCGACCATGAAGGGAGCGACCAGATGGCGAAGACCAGCAAGGCAGTGAAACCCAAGACCGGAAAGAGCACCAAGGGCAGCACCGGAAAGGTACATGCCGCGGCGTCGCCGGGCCCCGGTTCCAGCGCGCCGCAGATCGATATCGGGATCGGTGGCAAGGATCGCAAGACGATCGCCGACGGCCTGTCGGTTTTCCTGGCGGACGCCTACACGCTGTACCTCAAGACCCACAACTTCCACTGGAACGTGACCGGCTCGATGTTCAACGCCCTTCACGTGATGTTCGAGGAGCAGTACACCGAGCAGTGGACGGCGCTGGACGACATCGCGGAGCGCATCCGCGCACTGGGCTTCAACGCGCCGGGCTCCTATGCCGAGTTCATCCGGCTGTCGTCCATCGCCGAAGAGCCCGGACTCTCGGAAGCTCCCGACTGGCGCGAGATGGTGCGCCAGTTGGTAGTCGGCAACGAAGCGGTGTGCCGCTCGGCCCGCAAGGTGCTGCGGACCGCCGACGATGCCGGTGATGACCCCAGCGTGGACCTGCTGACCCAGCGCCTGCAGACCCACGAGAAATACGCCTGGATGCTGCGCTCGCTGCTGCAGTAATCCTGCCCCTCCAGCGGGAGTTGTCCGATACGGCAACGAGCCCCGCTTGATATCCTGCGCGGCATGAAAGATGCCGCGCAGGAGCTCCTCCAGACCACCTTCGGCCACGCCGGGTTCCGGGGGGAACAGGCGGAGATCGTCGAGTGCGTCGCCAGCGGCAACGATGCGCTCGTCCTGATGCCGACCGGCGGCGGCAAGTCGCTGTGTTACCAGCTCCCGGCCCTGCTGCGCGACGGCTGCGGCATTGTCATCTCGCCCCTGATCGCCCTGATGCAGGACCAGGTCGAAGCCTTGCGCCAGGTCGGGGTACGCGCGGCCTACCTGAACTCCACGCTCGATGCCGCGGAAGCTGCGACGGTCGAGCGCGACCTGCTCGATGGAAACCTCGACCTGCTCTACGTGGCGCCCGAGCGCTTGCTGACGCCGCGCTGCCTCAACCTGCTGGATCGCGCATCCATCTCCCTGTTCGCCATCGACGAGGCGCATTGCGTCTCGCAGTGGGGCCATGACTTCCGGCGCGAGTATCGGGAACTGACCGTGCTCCACGAACGCTGGCCGGAGGTGCCGCGCATCGCATTGACCGCCACCGCCGACGAGCCGACCCGGCGCGAGATCGCCGAGCGGTTGGGGCTGGAGCAGGCGCGCCGGTTCGTGAGTTCCTTCGATCGCCCCAATATCCGCTACCGGGTGGTGCAAAAGGACGGCAGCGGCCAACGGGCCCTGCTCGACTTCCTGCATGCGCACCGCGGCGAGAGCGGGATCGTCTATGCCTTCTCCCGCAAGCGCGTGGAGAAGATCGCCGAGCAGTTGCAGGCCGCGGGCATCAATGCGCTGCCCTACCACGCCGGCATCGACGCGGGCATACGCGCCGCCAACCAGCGGCGTTTCCTGCAGACCGACGGCGTGGTGATGGTGGCGACGATCGCCTTCGGCATGGGCATCGACAAACCGGACGTGCGCTTCGTCGCCCATGTCGACCTGCCCAAGTCGGTGGAGGGTTACTACCAGGAGACCGGTCGCGCCGGCCGCGACGGTGCGCCTGCCGAAGCGTGGCTCAGCTACGGCCTGGGCGACGTGGTCAACCTGCGCATGCTGATCAACCAGTCGGAGGCCGGCGAGGAGCGCAAGCAGGTCGAGCTGCGCAAGCTCGATGCGCTGCTCGGGTATTGCGAATCCACCGAGTGCCGACGGCAGGCGCTGCTGGGCTGGTTCGGCGAAGCGCACGACGGCGCCTGCGGCAACTGCGACAATTGCCTGGAACCACCGCAGACATGGGATGGCACCGATGCCGCGCGCAAGGCGCTGTCATGCGTGTACCGCACCGGACAGCGCTTCGGCGCGGGCCATGTGATCGACGTGTTGCGAGGCGTGCAGAGCGACAAGGTCCAGCGTTTCGGCCATGACCAGCTCAGCACCTGGGGCATCGGCGAAGACCTCGATGCCCGCCAGTGGAGCGGCGTGTTCCGCCAGCTGGTCGCGCTGGGCCTGCTGGAGGCGGACCATGAACGCCACGGCGCCTTGCAGCTCACGGCGCTGTCCGGCCCGGTGCTGCGTGGAGAGCGGTCCCTCATGTTCCGCAAGGAGGCGCCCCGCTCCACCGCCCGTCGCGGCAGCAGGAGCCCGGGGGCGGGACCGATGCTGGACCTGGGACCGGAGCCGCTGGCACGGTTCAATGCCCTGCGCGAGTGGCGCGCGACCACGGCGCGCGAGCAGAACGTGCCGGCCTACGTGATCTTCCACGACGCGACGCTGCGCACGATTGCCGAGGCGGCACCCGACGACCTCGACGAGCTCGCCCGGATCCCGGGCATTGGCGCAAGCAAGCTGGAACGCTACGGAGAGGCGGTGCTGCAACAGTTGCTGGACTGCGCCGCCTGACGGGCCGGCGGCCCCTCAGCGGCGGGCGTTCCAGCCGAGGCCGAGCGTAAAGCTGCGACCGGCCCCGGGCTCGAAGAAGCGCCCGTTGCCATCGTTGACGATCACCGACCCGGCGTATTCACGGTCGAACAGGTTGTCGACGCGGGCGAAACCGTGCCACCCGCCGCTTTGTGCCCGCCAGTCCGCACGCAGGGCGAAGACCGCGTGGCCCGGTGCGTAGTCGCTGTTGGCATCATTGACCGGGATGCGATCACTCAGCCGTGCCTCCAGGGCCAGCCCCGACCTCCGCGAGTCCGTGCGCCAGCCGAGCTCGGCGAAGGCATTGGCGCTGGGGATCCCCGGCATGCGGTTGCCGGCTTCGATGGTCCGGATGTCGGTCTCGCCACTGCGGGTCACGCTGTAGCTGAAGCTCTCGGTGAAGCGGGCACGGATCAGGTTCGCCGCCACGGTGTAATGCCACCGGTCACCAAGGCGACCGTCGACGCTGGCCTCCAGGCCCTCGCGCCGCGTGCTGCCGGCATTCGCGTAGCTCGACCGCCCGCCACTGCTGGTGGCCGAGACGATTTCACCGTCGCCATCCACCCGCCACGCGGTCACTCCGAGTTGCGCGTCCTGCAGGCGCCAGCGCGCACCGAGTTCAATGGAGTCCGTCCGTGCCGGCCGCAGGTCGAAGTTGAGCCCCGCCACGCCGTCGGGCCGGTACGCCAGTTCGGTGACCGTCGGAGTTTCGAAGCCCCTGCCGGCGCTGGCGAAAACCTCGCCGTTGCCGAAGGCACGCGCGATGCCCACCGATGCCGCGGTCTCGCTGTAGTCGATGCTGCCGCTGTCATCGCCATTGCCGGGCGCCTGGTAGTGGTCGTCGGATGAGAAATCCAGCCAGGAATGGCGCACGCCGCCGAGCGCCGTCCACTCCGGCGTGAGGTGGTATTCGCCCAGCAGGAACCCTTCGCGCGCGTCGATGGCGTTGTCCTCGTCACGGCGCAAGCGTCCGCGCACTCCCACTTCGTCGCCCATGAAGTTCTCAAAGCCGCGCCGGGCCTCCTCCAGCCGGCCCAGCTCCACGCCGGCCGCCAGCGAGCCGCGCGCCCAGGACCAGCGATGGCCCGCCTCCAGACCCGCGGAACGCCGGCCGGAGTCGATCACGCCACCGGAACTGCTCGGCGGCATCTGAGCGCCCACCGGGATGGACAGGAACTGCACGATCTCGCGCTCGATCCCGTGCGCGCCCAGCCAGTACTCCCGGCCTGGCGCATAGCTGGAGTCCCAGCGCAGGCCGAACTGGTGGTTGTCGATGCGCTTGCGCGTGTTGAACTCCAGCGCTTCGGCGGCGGTGCCGTGGGGCTGCGCTTCCCACTGGCCACGCGTGAGACCAAGCGGATCCTGGGTGAAGGGCTGCACCAGGCTGTTCATGGCCAGCCTCAGCCGGCCTGAATCGCCGGCTTTCCACTCCGCCACCGCCGACAACTGGCTGCGCTCCGCAGCGCTGTGCGGCCGCTCGCCATCGGTGGCGAAATGGCTGCCAAGCACGCGCCACTGCCAGTCGCCCGGCGCCGTGCTGCTATCCCAGCGCACAGCCGCCCGGTGGCTGCCGAAGCTGCCGGCCCAGGCCTCGATCGATGCACCGTCGGGGGCGCCGAGATCGGTGTGGCCGACGATCGCGCCACCGGCGGCGTTGCCGTACTGCAGCGCCAGTGGACCGCGCAGGACCTCGATCCGGTCCAGCGCACCCAGCGGGAAGTTCGCCGCCTGGCCCTGCCCGTCCAGCGCGGAAGACGGGATGCCATCGACCACCAGCCGGATGCCGCGGATGCCGAAGGTCGAACGCGCACCGAAACCGCGGCTCTGGATCTGCAGGTCCTGGGCGAAGTTGCCGCGCTCCAGCACGGTGACACCCGGGACCCGCGCCAGCGTCTCGGACAGCCCGACCTGGCGTTGCCCGCGGCGCAGGTCCTGCCCTTCCACCACGTCCACCGCACCCGGGAACCGGGACAGCGGCACCCGCTGGCCGACGACCTCCACGGCATCCAGGGTTTCCGCATCCGGTGGAGGCACCTGCGCCGGTGCGGCCAGAGGCGCTGCTGTCAGCAGCAACGTGGCGGGGAGGAGTCGGACGAGGGCTGGGGTCATTGAATCGGGGCTCCAATCAGCCTGCATCCGGAGCGGACGCCAGGCGGGGGCGCGCACGTTAACAGCCCGGCGGTGAGCCGATCGAGACGACAGGTGATCGATGCGGGGGGCGGGACAGCCTGGGCGCGCCAGGACCGGCACGAACCCGCGGGTGGGACTGCCGGAATGGTGGGTCGTGATGGATTCGAACCATCGACCAGCGGATTAAAAGTCCGATGCTCTACCAACTGAGCTAACGACCCGGTCTTCGACGCCGCCGGCTGGGCCGACGGGGCCGCAATTGTGCCACGGTTGCCGGCCTGCGCCCATCACCGCAACGCTGGCAACCAGCAGGTACGTTCACCGGGCTTTACCGCCCTGTGTGGATGAATGCGCATTCGCGTGGCATCCATGACTGCCGCCACGGCCAGGGAAGCAGGGGAGTACAGACATCCCGTGAGGGTTCATCCGATCCACTCGATGCCGGGTATCCGCTCCGCGAAGTACGCGGCGGCCCTGCTGGCGGCAACCGCGTGCGGCGGCTGCAGCGGCGTGCAATCCATGCTGGACCCGGCGGGCCCGGCAGCCGATGCCATTGCACGCACCTGGTGGCTGATGGCGATCGGCGCAACGCTGGTGCTGGCACTGGTCATGGGCCTGTTGTGGCGGGTGCTGAGCCGTCGTCCGGACCGGCCGCCCTTCGTGCACGGCACCCGGCTGATCATCCTCGGCGGCCTGGTGCTGCCGGTGACTGTGCTGATCGCGCTACTCATCCACGGGACGGCAACCGGACGCAACGTCATGGCGCTCGACGAACAGGTGGGCCAGGTGGTCGCGGTGGAGGGGCGCCAGTGGTTCTGGACCTTCGACTACCTCGACGACGACGGCGCCGCCCGGATCAGTACCCGTGACCTGCTGGTGCTGCCCCTCGGCGAGACAGTCGAATTCCAGGTCACCAGCGCCGATGTCATCCACAGCTTCTGGATCCCACGACTGGGCGGCAAGATCGACGCCATCCCGGGACGAACCAACCACATCCGCCTGCGCGCCGACTCCACGAGTCCCATCCGGGGACAGTGCGCGGAATTCTGCGGCCTGGAACACACCCACATGAGCTTCGACGTCGTGGTCCTGCCGCCATCGAGGTTCGAGCAGTGGTTGCAGGAAGGCGGTGATCCGACGGCAATGGTTGGCCCCACGCAATGAGCGCGACCGGCATGGACAATTCGACGCCGCTGGCCCGCATGCACCGCACCTGGGCCAACGCCCCCGGCCTGCTGGGGCAACTGACCGCGGTCAACCACAGCTCGGTAGGTTTGCGCTTCGTCTTCACCGGACTGGCCTTCATGCTGGTCGGCGGCATCCTGGCGATGTTCATACGCCTGCAACTGGCGTGGCCCGGCAATGAAGTACTCAGCCCGGAGCGCTACAACCAGTTCGTGACGATGCACGGCACCACGATGATGTTCCTGTTCGCGGTGCCGGTGATGGAAGGCTTCGGCATGTACCTGGTGCCGAAGATGATCGGCGCGCGCGACCTGCCGTTCCCGCGCATGGGCGCGTTCGGCTACTGGTGTTACCTGTTCGGCGGGCTGTTCCTGTATTCCAGCTTCCTGTTCGGCGAGGCGCCCGACGGCGGCTGGTTCATGTACGTGCCGTTGGCCAACGCCACCTTCAGCCCCGGCATGGGCCCGGACTTCTGGCTGATCGGCATCACCTTCGCCGAAATCGCGGCGGTCACGGGGGCGGTGGAGCTGATCGTGGCCATCCTGCTGACCCGTGCGCCGGGCATGGGCATCCAGCGCATGCCGCTGTTCGCCTGGTACATGCTGGTGACGGCTTTCATGATCGCCTTCGGCTTCCCGCCGCTGATCCTGGCGAGCATCCTGCTGGAGATCGAGCGGGCCTTCGGCTTCGCCTTCTTTGAGCCCTCGCGCGGCGGCGATCCGCTGCTGTGGCAACACCTGTTCTGGCTGTTCGGGCACCCCGAGGTCTACATCATCTTCCTGCCCGCGGCAGGCGTGGTGTCGACGCTGATCCCCACCTTCGCCCGGCACCCGGTGGTGGGCTACACCTGGATCGTGCTGGCCATCATCGCGATGGGATTCCTGAGTTTCGGGTTGTGGGTACACCACATGTTCGCGGTCGGCATCCCGCTGCTGTCGCTGAGCTTCTTCAGCGCGGCAAGCATGGCGGTTGCCATTCCGACCGGCATCCAGATATTCGCGTGGCTGGCGACGCTGTGGTCGGGCAAGCCGTGGCTCCGGGTCCCGATGCTGTACCTGGTCGGGTTCTTCTTCATCTTCGTACTGGGCGGGCTGACCGGGGTGATGGTCGCGCTGGTGCCCTTCGACTGGCAGGTGCACGACACCCACTTCGTGGTGGCCCACCTGCACTACGTGCTGATCGGCGGAATGATGTTCCCCCTGTTCGCCGGACTGTACTACTGGCTGCCGCTGGTGAGCGGGCGCATGCCTTCGGAGAGCATCAGCCGTACCGGCTTCTGGCTGGTCTTCATCGGCTTCAACCTGACCTTCCTGCCAATGCACCTGACCGGCATGCTGGGTCTGCCCCGCCGGGTGTACAGCTACGCACCGGAGCTGGGCGTTTCCTGGCTCAACCTGGTGTCCACCGCGGCGGGTTTCCTGCTGGCGGTGGGCATCGTCGCCATCCTGATCGACATCGCCCTGTGCTTCAGGCACGGGCGGCGCGGCGAAGGCAATCCATGGGGCGCCTCCACGCTGGAGTGGGCGATCCCGGTACCCGTGCCTCCATACAACTTCGCTTCCATCCCCACGGTGGACAGCGGCTACCCACTCTGGGACCGGCCTGAAACCCGGGCCGAGACCGCGCGTGCCGATGGACTGCTTTCGGATGCCTCGCACGGCCATCGCGAACTCCTCGGCACCGGGTTGCTGTCGGCAAAACCGGAGCAGGTGATCCGCATCTCCAGTTCAAGCTGGGCGCCGTTGCTGACGGCGCTTTCGATCGCGGCGCTGCTGGCCTGCTTCATTGCCAAGCTCTACCTGCTGGCGGCGATCGCGCTGTTGCCGATCATCGCCATGCTCGGGTTCTGGTTGTGGACCACCGGCGATCGCCACGCGCCTGCAACGCGCAAAGCTGCCCCCGGACTGGAGTTGCCGACCCAGGCAAGCGCCCGCAATGCACCGGGCTGGTGGGCGCTGGTGATCTCGTTGCTGATCGACGGGTCGCTGTTCGCTTCGCTGGTGTACGCCTATTTCTATCTGTGGCTGGGCGCACCTGTCTGGCCGCCACCGACCAGTGGTACCGGCGGCTGGATGCTGCCCTTGCTTGCGCTGGGCGCCCTGATCGTGAGTGCCGTGGTCGCGGAGTGGTCGTTGCGCGCCAATGACGCCGGGCGCCCGGTGCGGCTCCAGTTCGGCCTCGGCGTGAGCGCGGCCGCGGGCGTCGGCTTCCTGGCATTGCATGCACTGGCACTGGCCGCGGTCGGTCCGCCCCAGGTCCACGGCTATGCATCGGTGGTGTGGACGCTGGCCGGGTTCCACGCGGTGCACCTCTTGGTAGGGGTGCTGATCAGTCTGTTCGTCCTGGCGCGGTCCCGCCGCGGGCTGGTGGACGCCGTCCGCCGGCTTGAGCCACGGATTGCGACCGGCTACTGGCGCTACGTGGTCGGCCAGGGGCTGGTCACCTGGGCGGTGATCCACCTGTTCCCGAGGATGGTGCAGTGAGCGCGCACCCCAGCCGGACCCTGACCGGAGTCGTGGCGCCGATGGTGACGTGGGCGCTGCACCTGGTGGTGGTCTACAGCCTGGCGGGCATCGGTTGCCGGCAGGGGTGGCACCTGTCCGTCCTTGGCGGTCTGAGCACGCTGACGTGGGTGCTGCTGGCCGTCACCGTGGCGGCGTTGCTGCCGGTCGCGTGGCTTGCCGCGAAAGCCTGGCGAGATGCACGGTCGGCGCCGGCGGAGCAGGCAACCGCAGCGCGCCGCCAACGCTTCATGGGCCGGGTGTCGCTGGTCCTCGCAGTGCTCTCGATCATCGCCATCGTCTTCACCGCCACCCCCATCTTCATGCTGCCTTCGTGCAGCTGAGGGAGCCCATGGTCCGTCGCCGCAACCGTCCCGTTCCGCCGAAGAAGTACACGCGCAAGGTGCCGAGCGTGATGGCGATCCACAAGCACCCGATCCACCCGATGATGGTGACGTTTCCGATCGCCTTCCTCGCAACGATGGTGGTGACCGACATCCTCTATGCGTGGCTGGGCGAAGAGGTCTGGGCGGTGCTCTCGCTCTGGCTCAACGTCGGTGGGCTGGGCATGGGCCTGCTGGCCGCGGTGTTCGGCATCGGCGACTTCCTGATCGTGCGCGAGATCCGCAACCACGTATCGGCCTGGAGCCACTTCATCGCCGCAGTGATGCTGCTGGCGCTGGCGGCCACCGGGGTGTGGCTGCGCTGGCCGGACCCGGAGGCGGCCGTGTGGCCGTGGGGACTGCTGCTCTCTACGGTGACCGGTGGCACCGTCGTGGTGGCCGGGTGGCTGGGCGGAACCCTGACCTTCCGCCATGGCATCGGCGTGTACGGCGAAAAGCCACCCGGCCCCGACGAGGAGGGCAACGAACGGGCAGCCGAGTGAGCCAGCGAGGCCCTGGACAGGCAGGGTCGGCTCAGGTCGAGTGCGGGGGCGGCGCCGGAAGCGGCGGCACCGTCCCGGGCTTGGCCCCGGTCAACGCCGCGATCGCCAGCAGCAGTACCAGCGGGATCGCGCCCGCCAGGCGGTAGAACCCGACGCCGTGGCGTTCGCGCCCCTGTTCGAGCTCGTACATCACCACGCCCAGATACAGGTGGATGGCGACCGCCATCAGCACCACCAGCAACTTGATCACCAGCCAGGCGCCGGTCGGGCCGTAGGCGATCAGGACCATCCCGAGCCCGATCGTCAGCAGGCCGGCAGGCGACATCACGCGGAAGTACAGCGTGCCGGCGGCGGGGATGAAGAACGATGATTCGGCGTCGAGCTCGCGACGATGGCGCGCGGCAAGCAGTCGCGGCAGGAAGAACAGGCCGGTGAACCAGACGCTCATTGCGGTGATGTGCAGGAGCTTCAGCCAGAAGTACATGCCCGTCCTCGAAACCTTGCTGTAGACATGCAATCTAGGCGAAGCCGCCGCAAGACGGAGTGACAACATCGTCGACCCGTGGCGCATGGCTGCCTCCCCGGCTCCACGGGCACGGAACGACGGGTTTGCTAGCGTGCGTGCCATGTCCAGCTCCTGGTCCTGCCGTGCTCTCGCATTCGCCCTCTGCCTGGGCGCACCGGCTGTCGCCTTGGCGCATGGCGACCATGTCCCGACGCTCGCGACGGCGTGGACGCTGTCGCCCTGGTTCCTGCTACCGGCATCCGTCCTGCTGGCCCTGTACACGGTGGGGCTGGCGAGGCTGTGGCGGCAGGCCGGCATCGGCCGCGGCGTGTCCTGGCTGCAGGCCAGCGGGTTCGGCGCGGGCATTCTGGCGCTGTTCCTGGCGGCAGTGTGGCCGCTGGATGCCTATGGCGAATGGTCGCTCTCCGCGCACATGGCGCAGCACATGCTGCTGCTCGCGCTCGCGCCTCCGTTGCTGCTGTCGGGGCGCCCGATGGGGGTGGTCGCGCACGCACTGCCTCCGCGCTGGTCGCCACGCGTGCACCGGGCGGTGGCCGGCCTGAAGTCGCAGGTCGTGGCGGGGTTGGGCCTCGCCACGCTGGTGCATGTCGGGGTGATGGCGCTATGGCACCTGCCCGCCGCAACCGGCGCGGCACTGGCCAGCGAGGGCGTGCACTGGGCGATGCACGGCAGCTTCCTGCTGGCAGGCCTGTGGTTCTGGACCGCGATGCTGCACCGCTTGCGCGACGCGAGCACCGGCGCCGGGCCGGCGCTGCTTGCAGTGGTGGCGGTGATGATGGCGATGGGCTTCATGGGCGCACTGCTCACCTTCTCCCGCCGCCCCCTGTACGAGGTATACGCCGAGCGTGCGCCGGCACTGGGACTGGACGTGCTGGCGGACCAGCAACTGGCGGGCCTGGTGATGTGGGTACCTGCGTGCCTGCCCTACCTCGTCGGCGGGCTCTGGCTGATGGCGGCATGGATGCAGCGTGCGCAGCGCCGGCAGGACCCGGCCTACGCTGCCCCGCCTCCCTTCGAACCGCGTTCGCCCGGCCCTCAGGCGTAGCGGGTCGGGTCTGCGACGCCGGCGGCGTCGAAGCCGGCTGCCCGCAACCTGCAGGCATCGCAGTGGCCACAGGCCTTGCCCGCGGCATCGGCCGCATAACAAGAGACGGTATCGGCGAAATCGACCCCCAGCCGCACGCCTTCGCGCACGATGTCGTCCTTGCCCAGGTGCTGCAGCGGCGCGTGCACACGGATGCCTGCACCCTCGACGCCGGCACGGGTAGCGAGGTTGGCGAGCCGCTCGAAGGCCTCGATGAACTCCGGGCGGCAATCCGGGTAACCGGAATAATCCACGGCATTGACCCCGCAGAAAATGTCGGCCGCCCCCAGCACCTCGGCCCAACCCAGCGCGATCGACAACATGATGGTGTTGCGCGCCGGGACGTAGGTCACCGGGATCTCCCCGTCACCCGGCGCCTGGTCCATCGGTACGTCGATCCCGGCATCGGTCAACGCCGACCCGCCGATGCTGCCCAGGTCCACCCCGACCGTCTTGTGCGCCACCGCACCCATGGCCCTGGCGACCCGCGCCGCGGCTTCGAGCTCGGAGGTATGCCGCTGCCCGTAGCGCACGCTCAGCGCATGGACGGCGAAGCCGCGCTCGCGGGCGATGGCGAGGACGACCGCGGAGTCCATGCCTCCGGATACGAGGACGACGGCGTTTTTCATGGGAGTCTCTGGAATCGGGAGTGATGGATGGAGATTGGCTGTTGCTCTTCTGTAGGAGCGGCTTCAGCCGCGATCGGACCAACGAGGAACGCCGAATATCGATCGCGGCTGAAGCCGCTCCTACAGAGGGGCGCCGCGCGGCTACCGGCCGGGCGCGTCGTCCCACAGGATCTTGTGCAATTGCAGCTGGAAACGCACCGGCAGCCGGTCGGCGACGATCCAGTCGGCGAGGTCGCGGGGCTGTATCTGGCTGAAGCTCGGCGAGAACAGCACGTCGCAGGTGTCCACCAGGCCATGCTCGGCGACCACCGCTTTCGCCCAGTCGTAGTCCTCGCGCGAGCAGATGACGAACTTCACCTGGTCGTGCGCGGTCAGCAGCGGCAGGTTGCTCCACAGGTTGCGGTGGGCTTCCGCGGACCCCGGCGTCTTGATGTCGAGCACCCGCGAGACCCGGGTGTCGACCGGACCGATGTCGATCGCGCCGGACGTTTCCAGCGACACTTCATAGCCCGCATCGCACAGGCGCTCGAGCAGCGCCACGCAGCGCCTCTGGGCGAGCGGTTCGCCGCCGGTCACGCAGACGTGCCGCACACCGTGCCGGGCCACCTCGGCGAGGATCGAGTCGAAGTCCCACCATTCGCCGCCGTGGAAGGCGTAGGCGGTGTCGCAGTACTGGCAGCGCAACGGACAGCCCGTCAGCCGCACGAAAACCGTCGGCCAGCCGATGCTCCGGGATTCGCCCTGCAGCGATAGGAATATCTCGGTCAGCCGCAGGCGCTCGGGCGACGCTGCAGCCGCCTCTTGGGTCACGGCGTTCATCCGCGCATTTTAGCCGACCCGCGGATCGGCCGGGCGAGGCCGGTCCGGCCGGGGACTCAGCGCAGCCGGCCCAGTTGCATCGCGCCCAGCCTGTCGCTGGCGATGCGGGCGGCATCGGTGCCGGGATAGCGGGTGGTGACCTGGACCAGGGTGCGCTCGGCGGCCTCGTCCTGTTGCAGGCCCTGTTGGGACAGGCCCACCTTCAGCAATGCACCCGGCGCCTTGTCATGGGTCGGGTAGCGCTCGAGCAGCGCCTCGAACTGTTCGATCGCCAGCTCGTAGTTCTGGGTGACGTAATAGCTCTCGCCCAGCCAGTACAGCGCGTTGGGCGCGTAGGCGCCGGACGGGAAACCATCGAGGAAGTCGCGGAACATCGTCGCCGACTCGTCGTAGCGCCCGGCCTTCAGCACATCGAACGCGGCGTCGTAGGCTTCGCGCTCGCCGGCCATCTCGTCCAGTTTGCCGGGATCGCCGTACACCGACGGCGCAGTGGACGGCGGGGGGACCACCGGGGCCGCCACCGTGCCCGCATCGGCAGGCGGAGCAGCGCCGAGGTCCGGCGTCGACGCCGGGTCCGTGCCTTCCAGCCGTGACAGCCGGCCATCGAGATCCAGGTACTGCGCGCGCGCCGTCCTCTGGGCCTGCTCCTGGTCGTGCGCCATCTGCTCGATCTGCGAGCGCAGCGAGACCACTTCGTCCTTGAGCATGTTCACCTGCCGCAGCAGGTCGACGGAGGTCTGGTTGTTGGAGGCCTGCTGCTCCAGCACGGCGACCCGTTCGGCCAGGCTCATGCGCTGGGCCGAGACGGGAGCGGCGGCCACGAGGGCCGCCGCTGCCACCAGCGATGTCGCAATTGAAACGGACAGTTTGCGCATCATTGGCTGTCTTTCTTCCTTACTTGGCGGTGTAGATGATCTCTACACGGCGGTTGCGGGCCCAGCACTCTTCGTTGGAAGCGGTGCAGGTCGGACGCTCTTCGCCGTAGCTGTTGACCGTCTGCTGGTTGCCCGAGCCACCGTTGGCCTGGATGGCCGAGGAGACCGAGTTGCCGCGGCGCTCGCCCAGGCCGAGGTTGTACTCGCGGCTGCCGCGCTCGTCGGCGTGGCCTTCCAGCGTCATGCGCGAGCTCGGACGGTCACGAAGGTACTTGGCGTGGCAGCCGACCAGGGCCTGGAACTCCGGACGCAGCACGTCCTGGTCCAGATCGAAGTAGACGACGCGCTGGCGCAGGCAGGAGTCGGTGTCCAGGTCTTCCGGGCCGTAGGCGCCGGGGGTGGTCGGCTGGCCTGCGACCGGCGGCGGGGTGGTCTCGGCCGGCGGCGGAGCGTCCTTCACCTTCTTGGAGCAGCCGATGGCGGCGGTGCACAGCAGGGTTGCAACCAGAATACGGGTGGTGCTGTTCATCGTGGTTTTCCTCGTCTTTGGCATGGCTGGGTGTAGCGGTTGTTGGACCGGTGGTGGAACCGCTGGCGCCTGATCAGGACGTCAGCGTGGTGTACGGAAGGGCCCCCAGGCCGGCTCGCGGACGTCGCCGTCGGCCAGCACCAGGCGCTGGCGCACCCGGCCGTCGGCGGACACGGCGTACAGGACGCCGCGGCTGCCTTCGCGCGCAGCATAGATGATCATCGCGCCATTGGGTGCGAAGCTCGGGGATTCATCGAGGGACCCGGGCGACAGCGTGCTCCAGCGGGCCGCGCCCAGCGTGGAATCCATCAGCGCGATCCGGTAGGTGTTGCCCGCGCCCTGCGCCGTTGCGATCTTCTTGTCGTCAAAGGACACAGAAGGGCTGGCGTTGTAGTTGCCCTGGAAGGTGACCCTGCTGGCACTGCCACCGGCCGCCGGCACCTGGTAGATCTGGGGCTGGCCGCCACGGTCGGAGGTGAAGTAGAGCGTGCTGCCGTCCGCGCTCCAGGTCGGCTCGGTGTCGATGCCGAAGTGGTTGGTGATCTGACGCAGCGCCTTGCTGCCCAGGTCCATCACGTAGATCTCGGGATTGCCACTGCGCGAGAGGGTCAACGCGAGGCGGTTGCCGTCCGGCGAGAAGGCCGGCGCACCGTTGATGCCGCGGAATTTGGAGATCAGCTGGCGGCTGCCCGAGCTGATGTCCTGGATGTAGATCTCGGAGTTGCCGGCTTCGAAGCTCACGTAGGCCAGGCGGTTGCCGTCGGGGCTCCATGAGGGCGACAGAAGCGGCTCGGGCGAGCTGACGACGGTCTGGGGATTGAAGCCGTCGGAGTCGGCGACCATCAGCGAGTAGCTCGCGCCCTGCCCCACCCCGGTGGCGGTCACGTAGGCGATACGGGTGAAGAACGCACCCGGCACACCCAGGATCTCCTCGTAGACGGCGTCGGCGATCTGGTGGGCGACGTCCCGCATCGCGTTCGCGCGTCCGGTCATGGCAAATCCGAGCAGCCGCTCCTGGGTGGCCACGTCGAACAGCTCGTACTCGACCCGGTAGCTTCCGCTGCCGCCATCGACGACCCGCCCCACGACCAGGTAGTCCTGGTTGAGCGCGCGCCAGGTGGGATAGTTCACCTCGCTGCCGCGGGTCGGCCGCTCGACCAGGTCACGCTCGGACAACACGCGGAACTGGCCGGACCGGTTGAGGTCGGCGGTGATCACGGCGGCCACGTCGGTGTCCGGCGCCGTGCCACTGCCCTGGTACGGCATCGGCACGACGGCGACCGGCAATGCCGCGGCATGGCCACCGACGATGTCGAGCTCGAGCCCCTGCTGGGCAACAGCGACGGCGGGCGCGAGCAGCGCCAGAACGAGGACCGCACAACGCGCGGCCAGCCATGAAGCAAAACCTTTCATCGGCACATCCTGAAGGGGAAGCTGAATGTGTAACAGCATGCGTGTGAACGCTTTCTCAAAGCTGAACGCGGGCCCAGCGGAGCGAAGTATCAGCGGTCGCTGGCCTCGAAGTTGAGCGTCAACGTGCGCGAGAACACTTTCTCAAAACCGGCAAAGGGCAGGGGCTGCGCCTTGAGGACCGCGGCCTCGATCGATCGGCGCCCGCTTTCGTCATACGAACACGGTGAGGTGACCTCGGCGCTCATCACTTCGCCGCCGGGCAACTGCTTGATGATCAGGCGGCAACGCGCGCCAATCGGGACAGTCTCGGGTCGCGTCCACTTGGCGCGGATAGCTTCGATCAACGCGGCTTGATACCGAGCCGAAAGATCCTGGTCGACGCCATTGTTCCCCTGCGGCGGGCTGGTCGCGCTGGAACCGGACCGACTTTCGCGCGCCTCGGCGATCTGCCGCAGCTTCTGCTCCGCCAGCTCCGCCTTGCGTGCCTCCTCCGCCATCCGCCGGCGGATTTCGGCCAGCTTCTCCTCGCGCTCCCGCGCCTCCCGGGCGAGCCGGCGCTGGCGCTCGGCCTCTTCCTGGCGCTTGCGTTCGGTCAGGTCGACCTGCGCCTGGCGGCGCCGTTCCTCCTGGAGCTTCTCCTCATCGGACGGGGTCGGCGTCGGCACGTCGACCACCTCGTCCTGCTCGATGGTGTCCGGCTCGGGGAGGAACTCCTGCGCCTGCTGCTGCGGCGGCGTCGGTGCGTCCTCCGGCACGGGCTCGGGAACAGGCTGCGGCAGGGGTGCGGCGACCTCCTCGACGGGCTCGGGCGCCGGCTCGGGCAGCGGTTCGGGCAACGGCTCCGGGCGATCGCTGAGCACCTCCTGCATGGCGGGCGAGAGCGCATCGGCGTCCACCAGCTCGGCTTCGACCGGCGAGCCGGCCGCGGACACCGGCGCGGCATCGCGGGCCCACCAGAGCCCGGCGAACATCAGCCCGAACAGCAACAGATGCAGCCCGATCGCGAGCAGCAGCGCCTGCCGGGTATCGGCGCGGGTCTCCCTCACTGCTGTTCGACCTCCAGGGTCGAGCTCATCAGGCTCACCCGCGGCACGTCCGCGTTCTTGAGGCGTGCCATCGCCTGCACCACCGATTCGTAGCGCGCGTTGGCGTCACCGGCAACGTATACCGGCACCCCCGGATTGTTGCGCGCGAAGGCGCCGACGCGGGCTTCGAGGTCGTCGAGGGTCAGCGCCTCCTGCGGCGCGCCCTGCAGGGTCAGGAAGTAGTTGCCGGCGGCGTCCACGCTCACCACCACCGGTTCCTGGTCGCCGCTGGTGATCGACTTGGCGTCGGCGCGGGGCAGTTCCACCTCCACGCCGAGGTTCATCAGTGGCGCGGTGACCATGAAGATGATCAGCAGGACCAGCATCACGTCGATGTAGGGCACGACGTTGATCTCGGCCTTGAGCTTGCGTTTGCGGATGCGGCGTCCGGTCGGGGCCATGGCGTGGGTTCCGTAGTCGTCTTCGAGGGGCGGCAGGTCGCCGGATCAGTCCTGGTGCGACTGGCGCTCGAGGATCGACGAGAACTCCTCGGTGAAGGCGTCGTAACGCACCGCGATGCGCTCGACCTTGGTGGCGTAGCGGTTGTACGCCCATACCGCCGGGATCGCGGCGAACAGGCCCATCGCGGTCGCGATCAGGGCTTCCGAGATGCCCGGCGCGACGGTGGCGATGGTCGCCTCCTGCACGTTCGCCAGGCCCTGGAAGGAAATCATGATGCCCCAGACGGTACCGAACAGGCCCACGTACGGCGCGATCGAGCCGACGTTGGCGAGGAACTCGAGGTTGTGCTCGAGGCCGTCCAGTTCACGGGCGACCGCCACCCGCATGCCTCGCTGCGCACCTTCCAGCTGCAGGCGGCTGTCGGCTACGCGCCGCTGGCGCGAGAACTCGCGGAAGCCGGCTTCGAAGATCGACTCCATGCCGCCCGGTTCACGGTTGCGCTGGCTGGCACCAGTGTAGAGCTTGCTCAGCTCGGTGCCCGACCAGAAGCGCTCCTCGAAGGCTTCGGCTTCGCGCTCGGCACGGTCGAGCACTTTCTTCTTGCGAAAGATGATCACCCACGAGGCGATCGAGGCGAGCAACAGCAGGATCATGACCAGCTGCACCGGGATGCTGGCATGGAGGATCAGCTGCACCATGTCCAGGTTGCTGGCCACCGGCGTGCCCTCGGCGGTCACCAGCGCGGCGTTGCCGGCCGCGGAGGCGGCCTCCTCCGGCAACGGTTCGACGGTGGCGGCCTGCAGTGCGGTCAGCAACGATGTCATGCGTGGTCTCCGGTGCCCGGTTCATTCCGGACGGTTGGTCGGTCCGGCGCCTGCCGGGTGTCAGTGGTTGCGGATCAGGGCGCAGGTGTCGCCAGCGCCATGAGCCGGTCGTGCAGGGGCTGCGGGATGGCCCGCGGCCGGAAAGCCTGTGCATCCAGTGCCGCGACACGCACGGTCGCGCTCAGCAGCAGCGTCCCGTCGCGCCGGATCTCCTGGGCGAACACCGCGCTCGCGCGGCGGCATTCGCGCAGGTCGACACCGACCTGCACCTCGTCGTCGAGCCGCGCCGGTTTCACGAAGCCGATCTCCATCGACCGGACCGCGAACACCAGGTCGTGCTCGACGCGCAGTGCATCCTGGGCATACCCGAGTCCGCGCATCCATTCGCTGCGCGCCCGCTCGAGGAAACCCAGGTACCGGGCGTGGTAGACCACCCCGCCGGCGTCGGTATCTTCCCAGTAAACACGGACGGGTAGACTGAACATTGTCGAAAGACCTGTAACGGATCGGAGGGAGAAGCGGGGTCAGGCGGAGGGGCCGGGACCCTCGAACAGGTCCTCGTCGGCGCCGCGCGGTTGCAGGCCCACGTGGCGATACGCCTTGGGCGTGGCCATCCGGCCGCGGGCGCTGCGCACCAGGTATCCCTGCTGGATCAGGTAGGGCTCGATCACGTCCTCCAGCGTGCCGCGCTCTTCGCTCAATGCCGCGGCGAGGGACTCCACCCCGACCGGACCGCCATCGAAGGACTGGATGATGGTGGTCAGCAGGCGCCGGTCGAGCTCGTCGAAGCCCTCCGGGTCCACCTTCAGCATCGCCATGGCGGCATCGGCCGTGGCCTGGTCGATCCGGCCGCCGGCGCGGACCTGCGCGTAGTCGCGCACCCGGCGCAGCAAGCGGTTGGCAATGCGCGGAGTGCCGCGCGAGCGTCGGGCGATCTCGCCGGCGCCCTCCGGCTCGCAGCTGATGCCAAGGATGCTGGCCGAGCGCCGTACGATCCGGGTGAGCTCGGCCGGGCTGTAGAACTGCAGGCGCTGGACGATGCCGAAGCGGTCGCGCAGCGGCGCGGTCAGCAGGCCGGCCCGGGTGGTGGCGCCGATCAACGTGAAGGGCGGCAGGTCCAGCTTGATCGAGCGGGCGGCGGGGCCCTCGCCGATCATGATATCGATCTGGTAGTCCTCCATCGCCGGGTACAGCACCTCCTCGACCACGGGCGAGAGGCGATGGATCTCGTCGATGAACAGCACGTCGTGCGGCTGCAGGTTGGTCAGCAGCGCGGCGAGGTCGCCGGCCTTCTCGATCACCGGGCCCGAGGTGGTGCGCAGGTTGACTCCAAGCTCGTTGGCGATCACATGGCTCAGGGTGGTCTTGCCCAGGCCGGGCGGCCCGAAGATCAGCACGTGGTCCAGCGCCTCGCCCCGGCCCTTGGCGGCCTCGATGAAGATCTTCATCTGGTCGCGGACCGGCTGCTGGCCGAGGTAGTCGTCCAGCGATTTCGGCCGGATCGACGCCTCGACCGCGTCGTCCTCGTGGGTCGCGCCGGGGGCGATGATGCGCTCTTCGTTCATCGGGCTATGTTCGCATGGGTGGGCGCGGATCGGCGCCTTGCGCGGGCGCCCGCCCGCCGCCGTTGATCCGTGCATTTGTAGGAGCGGCTTCAGCCGCGATCGGATGCCGATGGGCTACCGATGGTCCGATCGCGGCTGAAGCCGCTCCTACATACTCCGCCGCGTGAAACAGGCGGCGGGCCTCCCGTCAGATCTCGACCTGGGCGCCCAGTTCGACCAGCCGGTTGCCCGGGATCCTGAAGAAGCCGGTCGCCGGCGCCGCATTGCGGTGCATGAACCCGAACAGGCGGTCGCGCCAGAACGGCATGCCGCGATGGGCGATCGCCACCACCGTCTCGCGGCTGGCGAAATAGGTGGTTTCCATCGGGTCGAAGTAAACGCCGCCGGCATCGCAGGAGCGCATCAGCGCCAGCGGCACGTCCGGCGTCTCCATGAAGCCGAAGCGGATCAGCACGCGGTAGAAGTCGTCGCCGATCTCGCTGATCTTGAGGCGCTTGTCGCTCGGTGCGTAAGGGACCGCCAGCGTTTCCACGGTCAGGAACACGTTGCGCTCGTGCAGCACCTTGTTGTGCTTGAGGTTGTGCATCAGCGCGTGCGGGACCACGCCCTTGTCGGCGGTCATGAAGATGGCCGTGCCCGGCACCCGCACCGGCGGCGCGAGCATCAGCCCCGGCAGGAAGCTGTCGAGCTGGATACCGCCCTTCTGCACTTCCTCGCGCAGGAGCTTGCGGCCGCGGCGCCAGGTCCGCAGCATCGTGAACAGCACGATGCCCAGCACCAGCGGGAACCAGCCGCCCTGCAGGATCTTGGCGCCATTGGCGATCACGAAGGCGATGTCGCCGACCAGGAACACCACGCACAGCGGCAGCACCCACCAGCGCCAGCGCGGCCACAGGGCGCGCGCCACGAGGGCCAGCAGCAGGGTGTCGATGAGCATGGTGCCCGAGACCGAGATGCCGTAGGCGGTGGCCAGGGCCGAGGAGCTGCCGAAGGTCAGCACCAGCAGGATGACCACGATCATCATCATCCAGTTCACGCTCGGGATGTAGATCTGCCCGATGGTGTCGCTGGAGGTGTGCTTGGTGCTCATGCGCGGGATGTACCCCAGCTGCATCGCCTGCCGGGTCACCGAGAACGCGCCGGTGATGACGGCCTGAGAGGCGATCACGGTCGCCGCGGTGGCCAGCACGATCATCGGCACGCGTCCCCACTCGGGAACGCCGATGTAGAACGGATTGGCGATGGCGGCGGGATCCTCGAGCACCAGCGCGCCCTGCCCCAGGTAGTTCAGCATCAGCGAAGGCAGCACGAAGTAGTACCAGCCGTAGCGCACCGGCTTGGCGCCGAAGTGGCCCATGTCGGTGTAGATCGCCTCGCCTCCGGTCACCGCCAGCACCACCGCACCGAGGATGAAGATGCCGTGCCAGCTGTGCGTGGCGAAGAAGTTCACCGCCCACCATGGATTGATCGCGCTCAGCACCTCGGGCTCGTGCAGGATGTTGACCACCCCGAGCACGGCCAGGGTGATGAACCAGATCCCGGTGATCGGCCCGAACACCTTGCCGACCTTCTCGGTACCGAAGCGCTGGGCGGCGAACAGCGCCACCAGCACCACCACCGTCAATGGCACCACCCAGCGGCCCAGCTGCGGCGCGACCACCTCCAGGCCTTCCAGCGCCGACAGCACCGAGATCGCCGGGGTGATCACGCCGTCGCCGAAAAACAGTGCCGCGCCGAACACGCCGAGGATGCCGACGCCGTAGGCCGACTTCGAGCCCTTCGGCAGCGTGCGCTGGGCCAGCGCCATCAGTGCCATGATGCCGCCTTCGCCCTCGTTGTCGGCGCGCATGATGATGGTCACGTACTTCAGCGTGACCACGATCATCAGGGCCCAGAACACCAGCGACAGGATGCCCAAGACGGTGTCGTGGTTGGCGACCAGTCCGTAGTGCGGGCTGAAGGCCTCCCTGAGCGTATACAGCGGGCTGGTGCCGATGTCGCCGAACACGACACCGACCGCCGCGACGACGAGCCCGGCGAGGCCCTTCCTGCCATGGGCGCCCGCGGCCCCGTGGCCGTTGCGTGGGTTGTTTGGACTGGACATGTGGACCCTGGCGGGAGCGTCGGGCGCTTCAGCGAAGCGCGGACTGTAGCGCCTTGCGGATGATGGTGGCAGCGTCGTCGCCACCGGCGGTGGCATCGCGCGCCATGCGCGCAGCCTCGGCGGGCTTGTAGCCCAGTTGCTGGAGGGCGATGACCGCCTCGCTCTGCGGATCCCCGGGCATGCCTTTCGGGTCCAGGGCGACACCATCGCCACCCAGCGCCGCGGCGCGATCGCGCAGTTCGACGATCATGCGCTCGGCGGTCTTCTTGCCGATGCCCGGGATGCGAGTGAGCGCGGTGACATCGCTGTTCTGCACCATGCGCGCGAAGTCATCCACACTGACGCCCGACAGCACCGCCAGCGCAATCTTCGCGCCGACCCCGGAGACCTTCTGCACGTCGCGGAACAACCGTCGCTCGGCTTCGCGCAGGAAGCCGTACAGCGAAACGCTGTCTTCCTTCTGCGCGTAATGGGTGAACAGCGACACCTCGCGGCCGAGGTCGGGCAGGTCGTAGAAGGTGCTCATCGGCGCCTCCAGCTCGTACCCCACCCCGTTCACGTCCACCACCAGCCACGGTGGCTGCTTGTGGATGACGATGCCCTTGAGCCTGCCGATCATGCCTGCCTGCGGATCATGCGCCGCGCCTCCGTAGCTGGTGCACCGCCAGGCCGGTGCGGCCCGCGGTGGCACTCATGTGTGCGTGGGTCAGGGCCACCGCCAGCGCATCGGCGGCGTCGGCCTGCAGTTTCATGTCGGCCAGGTTCAACAGCAACCGGACCATGTGCTGCACCTGGGTCTTGTCGGCGGCACCACGCCCGACCAGCGACTGCTTGATCACCCGCGGCGCGTATTCGCTGATGCCGATCTTCCTGCGCACCACCGTCGCCAGGGCGGCGCCACGTGCGTGGCCCAGCTTGAGCGCGGAGGTCGCGGACTTGTCCATGAAGACGGTCTCGATCGCGACGTGGGTGGGCTGCCAGTCGTCGAGCACGCGCTCCAGCCCTTCGCACAACAGTCCCAGGCGCGACGGGAAATCCTCGGCATCCAGCAGCTTGAGCGCCTCGCAGTGGACGTACGCGCAGCGCCCGTCCGCGGCGACATCGATCACGCCGATGCCGGTCCGTTGCGAACCGGGGTCGATTCCCAGGATGCGGATCACGTCGCCAGCCTACGCCATCAGGCGTACGCGTCCGCCCCGAGCTCGGCGTTGGAGTAGACGTTCTGGACGTCGTCAAGGTCCTCGAGCCAGTCCAGTAGCTTCACCACCTGCTGGGCGGTGTCGCCTTCCACCGCGATGTCGTTGTCGGCGCGGTAGGTGACTTCGGCGTGGGCCGGCGGATGGCCGGCGGCGATCATGGCGTCGCGCACGGCCTCGAAACCGTCCGGCGGGGTCAGTACGTCGATCGAGCCGTCATCCGGGTAGACCACCACATCGTCCGCGCCGGCCTCGATGGCCGCGCCGGTGATCGCATCCTCGTCGGCGCCGGGGCCGTAGGTGACCACGCCCACCCGGTTGAACATGAAGGCGACCGAGCCGTCGGTGCCGAGGTTGCCACCGAACTTGCCGAAGGCGTGGCGGACGTCCGCGACGGTGCGCACCTTGTTGTCGGTCAGGCAATCCACGATCACCGCCACGCCGCCGGGCGCGTAGCCCTCGTAGCGGATCTCCTCATAGTCGACCCCTTCCAGTTCGCCGGTGGCCTTCTTGATGGCGCGCTCGATCACGTCCTTGGACATGTTCGCCGCCAGGCCCTTGTCGATCGCGGTCCGCAGGCGTGGATTGCCCGCCGGGTCGCCGCCGCCGGAGCGCGCGGCGACGCTGATCTCGCGGATGATCTTGGTGAAGATCTTGCCGCGCTTCGCATCCGAAGCGTTCTTGCGGCCTTCGATCGACGGTCCCCTGCCCATGTGATGTCCGGTTGTGCTTGTGACAAGCGCGGGATTTTACGCCTATTTCGCCCCGGCATCGGAATGCAGGAAACGGCCGTGCGCGAGGAACTCCAATACCTGCCGGGAGACCCGCTTCGACACCAGCATGCCGCTGTGGCTGGTCGGCAGCACGATATGGTCGGCCAGCCCCTCGATCCGGGTCTCGTCCACCGACACCGTACCGTCGCAGGGGCCCTTGAACCGCCCGAAGACCTGGCCCAGGCCAAGTGCCGAATCGCCGGCGATCATGCCCACGCGCGCCTCACCCTGCCAGGGATCGCAGCCGTCGCGCAGGAGCGAGGCGCTGCGACCCAGCGTCCGGGCACCGAACGGCAGCCGTGCCAGGGTGCTGGCAGCGGCACTGCCGCACAGGGGTGAACCCAGGCAGACCACGCGGCCGACCGGCAATCCCGGCTCTGACTGGAGGGCGCGCAGGGCCAGCACACCGCCCAGGCTGTGGGCAACGATGTCGCAGGGTTCGCGCAGCAACGCCCGCAGCGCCGGAATCGCCTGTTCCGGCCCACCGCCGACGGTGGCGTAGCCGAACAGGGTCGCCTGGTAACCGGCCTTCCGGAGCCCGTGCGCGTGCCAGCGCATGGAGGCCCTGGGCATCCACAACCCGTGCACCAGGATGACGCGCCGACTCAAGACGTCCCGTCCGACCCGGTGGCGCCGGCCTCGCGCCGAAGGATGAACTCGTGGTCACGCACCCGCCCCACGATGAACTCGTAGTCGCCGACATGCCGGAACCCGTGGCGGGCGTAGAAGCGCTGGGCGCCGAGGTTGCCCGACCACACGCCGATCCACAGCGTGCGCGGCCCGTCCCGCTGCAACCAGTCCAGTGCGCTCTTGAACAGGTGCCCGCCCCAGCCATGGTTCTGGAAGGATTCGAGCAGGTACAGGCGCTTGAGCTCGCCGTCGCCCTCGGCCACCTCCGGGTGCGGCAGGCCGCACGGACCCGCGGCGGCATGGCCAACCGCCTCGCCCTCGGCCTCCAGCAACCACACCGCGTAGTCCGGGTGGCCGAGGATCACCCGCTGGCGCTCGACGCTATAGCTCTCCGACAGGAAGGCCTGCAGGTCCTCGTCCGGATACAGGTGGCCGAACGCCTCGGTGAACGTGCGGGCGGCGAGGCGCGAGAGCGTCCCCGCGTCCTCCAACCCTGCGCGCCGGATCCGCGGCTTCACGCCTTCGGCCGCACCGCCACGTGGACTTCAGCCAACTGCTCATCGGCAATCGGCGAAGGCGCGCCGGTCATCAGGCACTGGCCGCCGGTGGTCTTGGGGAACGGAATCACGTCGCGGATCGACTCGGTGCCGGCCATCAGCGCCGCGATGCGGTCGATGCCGAAGGCGATGCCACCGTGCGGCGGAGCGCCGTACTTGAGTGCGTCCAGCAGGAAACCGAACTTCGCCTGCGCCTCCTCGGCGCCGATGCCGAGCAGCTCGAACACGGCCGACTGCATGGAGGAGCGGTGGATACGGATAGAACCGCCGCCGATCTCGTTGCCGTTGAGCACCATGTCATAGCCGCGCGACACGGCGGTGCGGGCATTCGCCTTCAGGTCTTCGACATCATCCACCGCCGGTGCGGTGAAGGGGTGATGCAGGGCGACGTAGCGGCTGGCTTCTTCGTCCCACTCGAACATCGGGAAGTCGGTGACCCACAGGGGCTTCCAGCCTTCCTGCACCAGGCCGAGGTCACGGCCCAGCTTCAGGCGCAGTGCGCCCATGAAATCCGAGGCCACGCTGTGGGTCGCCGCGCCGAACAGCAGCAGGTCGCCGGCTTGCGCGCCGGTGGCGTCGACGATCGCGGTCAGGGTGGCATCGTCCAGGAACTTGGCGATCGGCGAGTTGATGCCTTCGCGACCCTTGCCCGGATCCTCCACCTTCATCCAGGCCACGCCCTTGGCGCCGTACTTGGCCGCATGCGCGCCCAGCTCGTCGATCTGCTTGCGCGACAGCGAGGCCGCGCCCGGCGCGCGCAGTGCAACCACCCGGCCATCCTCATGGTTCGCCCAATCGGTGAAGACCTTGAACTCGCACGCCTTCACCAGATCGGCGATATCGACCAGTTCCATCTCGATGCGCAGGTCCGGCTTGTCCGACCCGTAGCGACGCATCGCCTCGGCATAGGTCATGCGCGGGAACTCGCCGAGCTCCACGTCGATCACCTCGCGGAAGACCTCGCGCACCATCGCCTCGACGGTGTCCTGGACATCACGCTCCTCGACCCAGGCGAACTCGATATCGAGCTGGGTGAACTCCAGCTGGCGGTCGGCGCGCAGGGCTTCGTCGCGGAAGCAGCGCGCGATCTGGTAGTAGCGATCGAAGCCCGCCATCATCAGGATCTGCTTGAACAGCTGCGGCGACTGCGGCAGGGCGTAGAACTCGCCTGGATGCATGCGGGCCGGCACCAGGAAGTCGCGTGCACCTTCCGGCGTGGCCTTGGTCAGGATCGGGGTCTCGATGTCCTGGAAACCGCGGGCATCCAGCCAGCGACGCAGCGACTGCACCAGCCGGGTCCGGGTGCGCATGCGGCGCTGCATCTCCGGGGTGCGCAGGTCGAGGTAGCGGTATTCCAGACGGATGTCCTCGCCCGGGTTCTCGTGGGCGTGGAACGGCAGCGGCTCGGCCTTGTTCAGCACATCAATCTCGGTCGCGACGACCTCCACCTGCCCGGTCCTGATGCGGGTGTTGACCGACTCGCGGCGGCGCACGGTGCCGGTGATTCGCAGGCAGTCCTCGTAACCCACCTTGGCGGCGGTGGCGATGACCTCCGCATTGCCGGCGGTACCGGCGCTCGGCTCGGCGACCACCTGGACGATCCCTTCGTGGTCACGTAGGTCGATGAAGCACAGGCCGCCGAGGTCGCGGGCGACGTCGGCCCAGCCGCAGAGGGTGACGGTCTGGCCGATCATGGATTCGTCGATCAGGCCGCAGAAATGGGTACGCATGGGGGCTCCGGAATGGCTCGGGACGGGCGCCGCGCGCCCGGCGACCCGGCGCGGGGCCGGGAGCCGGCTAGTTTAGCCGGGGCCGAGGGGCTTCGCTGGGATGCGCGCGCGGAGCCGGCGATGTTGTAGGAGCGGCTTCAGCCGCGATCCGCCAATCGTTCGCCCGCGCCTGCTCCGTGATCGCGGCTGAAGCCGCTCCTACAAAAGGCATGGGACGGGCGCAGGTCGTCGATCAGGCAGCGGGCTTGCTGGCCGGCTTCGTCGCGGCCGTTTCGGTCTTGGCCGGCTTGGCGTCGGAACCGCCAGCCGGCTTGGCATCAGCCGGCTTGGCATCGCCACCCTTGCCTTCCCCGCCCTTGCCCTCGCCCGGCTTGCCGCCACCGTCGCCGGCGAGGTTGCGCTTCCTGTCGCCATCCTTCTTGAAGTCGGTCTCGTACCAGCCGCCGCCGGCCAGGCGGAACTGGGGCGCGGTCAGCTGGCGCCGGATCCGGGGCTGCCCGCACTCCGGGCACTCCACGGGATCGGCATCGGACAACTTCTGCAGGCGGTCGAAGCTGTGGCCGCAAGCGGCGCACTCGAAGGCATAGATCGGCATGGGAGGATTCAGGGGAACAGTCGGTGTGCGCGGATTGTGGGGCCTGGGCGCCACTAATCAAGTGGACGGCAGGCGTCGCCGCCATCCGCGTGGGCCTCCCGGACGCCACAGGCCTGGCCCGGCGCTGTGCTAGCTTGCCCGGCTTCGACTCCCGGAGGTGCCATGATCGCTGCCGCGCGGCCCCTGTCGGCCCTGTTCGCCGGCGTTGCACTCCTGCTGATGGGCAGCGGCCTGCTGGGCAGCCTGCTGGCGGTGCGCAGCGAGCTGGAAGGCTTCGACGCGCGCGCCTTCGGGCTGGTGATGTCGCTGTACTTCGTCGGCTTCCTGGTCGGCACCTACATCGCCCCCAACCTCATCCGACGCATCGGGCACATCCGCTGCTTCGCGTTCTACACCTCCCTGATCGCGGCCACGGTGCTGCTGCACCCGATCCTGCCCAACCCGTGGGCCTGGGGTGTGTTGCGGCTGTTCAGCGGCATCGCCTTCGTCGGCCTGTACACGGTCATCGAGAGCTGGCTCAACGCGCAGGCGCCGGTCGAGCAGCGCAGTCGGGTATTCGGGCTGTACATGGTGGTCAACCTGGGCGCCCTGGCGATCGGGCAGTTGTTGTTCGGGTTGTCGGACCCCGCGCACTACGTGCCTTTCAGCCTGGTCGCGGTGCTGATCTGTCTGGCCGCGCTGCCCGTCACCGCCAGCCGGATGACCCAGCCCGAGCTGCCACACAGCCCCCGGCTGGCGCTGGCGGCGATCTACCGCACCGCCCCGGCTGCCGCGAGTGGGGCACTGCTGGCGGGCGTGGGCATGGGCGGCTTCTGGGGCCTGACCGCCTTGTACGGGACCCGCCTCGGGCTCGGCGTATCCCAGGTGGCGACGCTGATTTCCGCCGCGATCATCGGCGGCGCCGTCATGCAGTTGCCCATCGGCAGGATCTCCGACCGCGGCGACCGCCGCACCGCAATGGCCCTGGTCAGTGCGCTGGCGGTCGGCGTGGCGCTGGCACTGTCACTGCAGGGCGGGGACAGCCGGCCGCTGCTGTACGCGCTGTTTTTCTGCTTCGGCGGCCTGGTGTTCTCGATCTATCCCATCTGTGTCGCCCACCTGCTCGACCACCTGCCGCCCAGGGACATCCTGTCGGGCGGCAGCAGTCTTTTGCTGCTCAATGGCGTGGGCTCGGCCATCGGACCGGCGGTCGGCGGGCTGGTGATGGAGCGCTGGGGACCGGAGACACTGCCGCTGTTCTTCGCCGCCTCTTTCGGTCTGGTGGCGGTGGTGGCGCTGGGCCGGCGGCTGGTGCGCCATCGCGACCGCGAACACCCCGGCCAGTTCCACCCCATGGTGCGCACCACGCCCTCGGCTTTGGAACTGCTGCCCGAAACGCACGAGTCCGGCGAAGCCGAGCCGGCCGAGCCGGCGCAAGCTCCGCGCGATCAGCGTTGAGCTTCAGGCGCCGCGTGCGCCGGCGTCACTGACCTCCGGACGCGGCGCGGCAGGCGCGGCTTCTTCCGCTTCCAACTGATCCTCGGGATGCGAGCTGCCAGCTTTCCAGCCCCCCCCGCCAGCCAGCGGGTCAACATTGAACGGCGCCCGCAGCACCAGCGAAGGCAGCAGGGTGTTGAGCGTGGTGTAGAGGATCAGGCCGCCGAACCACACGCCCGGCAGGTCGAAGCGGGTGTGCAGGATGCTGGCCAGCACCAGCGTGAATACCAGCGTCGGGGCAAGCGACACCGCGACCTTCAGGCTGCTGCCGCGTTCCTCGCCGAACATCAGCCGGCGCTGGATCCATACGCCGCCGATGCGGATCGGCACCATCACCAGCGTCAATACCACGCCAAGCCCGGCGGCCTCCCAGGTCAGCGCATCGCGGGAGATGCCGGTGCCGGCGTGGAAGAAGTAGAACGGCACGAAGAAGGTCGCGAACAGCCGCAGTGCGTGGATGTTGTCGTCGGAGGCGAGCAAGGGCATGCGCAGGCGCAGCATGCGCGCCACGAGGCCGGCCACGAACGCACCGACCAGGTAGTAGACACCCAGCTTGTAGGTGATGAACGCCGCCACCAGGCCCACCATCACCAGCAGCGAGAACTCCGAACCCGGCGCGTGCGGCACCACCCAGCGCCCGAGCGCGACGAACAGCAGCGGCAGGCCGACCAGCATCGCCACCATCGTGAGCGACGAGATGCCCAGTTGCACCGGGTCCGTCGCCTGCAGCACCACGAACAACGCAAGCAGGGCCAGCAGCTCCCCCGCGATCGCCTTGTTGGTCACCCAGAACCGTTCTTCGGGATCCAGCCCCAGGCGCTCGAGCGTATCGAGGATGAAGCCGGTGGAGGGCGTCAGCAACGCCAGCGCGACGAGTGCCGAGGCCTGCCAGCCGAAGCCGGCATAGCGCCAGGTGAGCCATGCCAGCGCCACCAGTGCGAGGGTGCGGACCAGCAGGTGCACCAGCAGCCGCCCGAGCCCCTTGCGCAGCGCCGGCACGTCCACTTCCAGGCCAGCGAACAGGAACAGCGACGATATGCCCAGCGTCGAGAGCAGCGCCACGACCGGATCGTGGGTCCGGTCGCCATAGACCAGCATCGCCGCCAGCCCCAGCGCCAGGCAGGTGATCGGTGCCGGCAGCTTGAAGCGCTGCAATGCGCGCGGGATGACCAGCAGGCCGAAGATCAGCAGCAGGTAGATCAGTTCGTTGCTCATGCAGGGTCCGGTGGGGCGGTCTGCAGGCATGGTCGGTGCATGCGCGTAGGCTGGCAAGCACGGCGCCGGCCGCAGGCGCTACGCTGTGCCCCAGTCTCCGACAAGTGGAATCGCGAATGTCATCCTTCCGCACCGTTACCCTGCTGGTCGCTGCCGCCCTGGTGGCCGTGGGTCTCGCGCTGGCCGGCTGGTTCGCCGCGCAGGGCATGGCCAAGCTCCGCACCGACGACCGCTACGTCACCGTCAAGGGTTCGGCGGAGAAGATCGTCGATGCCGACCGCGTGGTCTGGCCCTTGCCACATACCGTCGGGGGCAACGACCTGGCGGAAGTCCAGCGCCAGCTCGACGCCAATACCGACGCGATCCGCCGGTTCTTCACCGGCGCGGGCTTCGCGCCCGAGGAGATCGTGGTGTCGCCGCCGCGGCTGGAGGACCGCTGGGCCTACGCCTACGGCGACAGCCGTCCGCCGGAACGCTACCGCTACTCCACCACCGTGAGCCTGCGCACCGATGACGTGGCCAAGGCCCTCGAGGTGCTGCGCCGCAGCGGCGAACTGGTCGCCGGCGGGGTGATGATCGGCGAAGGCAGCGCTCCCGACTTCGATTACACCCGGCTCAACGACATCAAGCCCGCCCTCATCGCCGAGGCCACGGCCGCAGCGCGCGATTCCGCCCAGCAGTTCGCCAAGGACTCCGGCGCCCGCCTGGGCGGCATCCGCAGCGCCAACCAGGGGGTGGTCAGCATCAGCGACCGCGACCAGAGCAGCCCCCAGGTCAAGCGGGTGCGCGTGGTGACCACGGTGGAGTATTTCCTGAAGGACTGAAGCCGGAGCCGAACCGATGGAACCGCTGCGTGTCTATCGCATCGACGCCTTCACCACCGAGCCGGGACGCGGCAACCCTGCCGGCGTGGTGACCAATGCGGACGGACTCGGCGACGACGAGATGCAGCGCATCGCGGCCGAGCTGGGCTGGTCCGAAACCGCCTTTGTCCTGCCGCCCCGGGGGCCGGACCACGACCTGCACGTGCGCTTCTTCAGCCCCACCACGGAGGTGCCGGTATGCGGCCACGCGACGGTCGCCGCCCACTACGCGCTCGCGCTGGAGGGCGGAGGGCCGGGCGTGCGCCGACAATTGTCCGGTGCCGGCGTGCAGGTGGTGGACACCCGGGCGCAGCGCGGCGATTTCGTGGTCCGGATCGAACAGGGGCCACCGGTGTTCGACCCGCCCCTTTCGCCCGCCCTGGTGCGGGCGGTGATGGCCGCGCTCGGCGTCGGGGATGCCGACCTGGACTTCCGCTGCCCGGTGCAGGTCGTCGGCACCGGCCACGGCAAGCTCATGCTCGGCGTGCACAGCCGGGCACGGCTGGATGCCCTCTCACCCGACTTCCGGGCATTGGCCCGCCTGAGTCCGGAGATCGGCAGCAACGGCTATTTCGTATTCACGCTGGAAACCGAGGACGACGACGATGCCTTCAGCCATGGCCGCATGTTCGCGCCCGCCATCGGCATCGACGAGGATCCGGTGACCGGCAACGCCAACGGGCCACTGGGGGCCTACCTGGTGCGGCACGGCCTGCTCGCCGCCGGCCCCCTTGCCGGCCCGGTCCGGTTCCGGGCCCGCCAGCAGGCCGCGGGCGGGCGGGGCGGCTTCATGGACGTCGAAGTGACCACCGCCGAAGGCGAGCCGGTGGCGGTAGCGATCACCGGCCATGCCGTGATCGGCACGCACGTCCCGCTCGACATCGGGATGGCGGGAAGCACGCGGGCGCCCTGAGCGCCCGCCACCTCCGGCTCAGGCCGCGTCGGCCTCGTACAGCTCGAGCAACTCGGCCTCGGCGGCCTCCAGCGCCTCCTTGAGCGACGCCTGCTGCTTGCCCAGCTCGACACCGCGGGCGCCGCCATCGGCGTAGACGGCCGGATCGGCCAGGGCCTTCTCGATGCCCGACAGCTCGGCTTCCAGATCCGCCACTGCGGCCTCCGCCTTTGCCAGCTTGTGCGGGTTGGCCTTGCCTTTGCGGGGTTTCGCTGCAGGCGCCGGCGCCGGTGGCTCGACCGCGGGTGCGGCGCGGGTGGTGCCCTTGCCGTCGTTGGAATTGTCCCGGCTGCGCAGCCAGCTGGCGTATTCGTCCAGGTCGCCGTCGAACGGCTTCGCCACGCCGTCGGCCACGCGCCAGAAGGTGTCGCAGACCAGGCCGATCAGGTGACGGTCATGGCTGACCATGACGATGGCGCCGTTGAAGATGCTCAGCGCTTCCGCCAATGCCTCGCGCATGTCCAGGTCGAGGTGGTTGGTCGGCTCGTCGAGCAGCAGCACGTTCGGCTTGAGCCAGGCGATCATCGCCAGTGCCAGCCGGGCGCGCTCGCCGCCGGAGAAGGTATCGACCGACTCGAACGCGCGGTCGCCGGGGAAGTTCCACTTGCCCAGGAAATCCCGCAGTTGCTGGGTCGCCACGCCCGGCGCCAGGTCGGACAGGTGGTCGATCGGGCTGGCGCCTTCACGCAGCGATTCCACCGTGTGCTGGGCGAAGTAGCCGATGCGCAGGTCCGGGTGCCCGCCCCGCTCGCCCGACAACAGCGGCAACTCGCCCACCAGCGTCTTCACCAGCGTCGACTTGCCGGCGCCGTTGGGACCCAGCAGCGCGACCCGGTCACCCGCCTGCAGGATGAAGTCGACGTCGTGCAGGATGGCGGTCTGCGTGCCATCGGCGGCGCGGTAGCCACAATCGGCATCCACCACGCGCAGCAAGGCGTGCGGCAGCTTGGCGGGCTCCGGGAACTCGATGCGCAGCGCGCGCTCGGCCCGTACGGCTTCGGTATCGGCCATCTTCGCCAGCCGCTTGACCCGCGACTGTGCCTGCTTGGCCTTGGCTGCGCTCGCGCTGAAGCGGTCGATGAAGCTCTGCAGGTGGGCGCGCTCGGCCTGCACCTTCTCGTGGGTGATCTGCTGCAGGCGCAGGTGTTCGGCGCGCTGACGCTCGAAGGCGGTGTAGTCACCGGTATAGAGCTTGGCCTTGCCGTCGTGCAGGTGCAGCGTGTGGGTGGACACGCCATCGAGGAATTCGCGGTCGTGGCTGATCAGCAGCAGGGTGCCGGGATAGCGCAGCAGCCACTGCTCCAGCCACAGCACGGCGTCGAGGTCGAGGTGGTTGGTGGGCTCATCGAGCAGCAACAGGTCGCTGGGCGTCATCAGCGCCCGCGCCAGGTTCAGGCGCACCCGCCAGCCACCGGAGAACGACTTGACCGGGCGGCCGTGGGTGTCGGCGGAGAACCCCAGCCCGTGCAGCAGCTTGCCGGCGCGGGCGCTGGCGTCGTAACCGTTGAGCTCCTCCAGCCGGTGGTGGGCCTCGGCGACGGCCTCCCAGTCTTCGGCGGCGAAGGCATTGGCTTCGGCCTGGATGGCGGCGTGCACGCTGGCGTCTCCGGAGAGCACGAAATCCAGCGCCGGATCGTCCAGCGCAGGCGTTTCCTGGGCGACGCTGGCGATGCGGACGCGGTTGGGCACGTCGATATCGCCACGGTCGGCCTCGACCTCGCCCTGGACCGCGGCAAACAGCGAGGACTTGCCGGTGCCGTTGCGGCCAATCACGCCCACGCGCCAGCCGGTCTGCAGGACCAGGTCGACGTTGGACAACAGCAGGCGTTCGCCGCGACGGAGGGCGAAATCTCTGAAAGCAATCATGCCGTCATTGTACGGGCGCCACCCTTGTCCACCCCCATCGGCAGGTGAACCGCCCCTTGCACGGGACCGGGCACGCCACCATTCTGGAGGGCCATCGACAGGAAGCCAGATGCCGCACGCCACGTCACTGATCACCATGCTGGTCGCCGGCTTCGTGCTGGCGTTCGTATTCGGCGCGCTGGCGCAGCGTTTGCGGCTCTCGCCGCTGGTGGGCTACCTGGTCGCGGGCATCATCGCCGGTCCCTTCACCCCCGGCTTCGTCGGGGACATGGAGCTGGCGCCCCAGCTGGCGGAAATCGGCGTGATTCTGCTGATGTTCGGCGTCGGCCTGCACTTCTCCTGGCGCGACCTGATGTCGGTGAAGGCGATCGCCCTGCCGGGCGCGGTGGTGCAGATCACGGTCGCCACGTTGCTGGGCTGGGGCCTGGCGCGTTGGCTCGGCTGGTCCAACGGGGCCGGCGTGGTGTTCGGCCTGTCACTGTCGGTGGCCAGTACGGTCGTCCTGCTCCGGGCGCTGGAGGACCGGCGACTGGTGGAGACCCAGCGCGGGCGCATCGCGGTGGGCTGGCTGATCGTCGAAGACCTGGCCACGGTCCTGGCGCTGGTGATGCTGCCGGCCCTGGCGGGGCTGCTCAACGGAGAAGCGACCGACGCGGGCTCGGTGGGCAGCGCGCTGCTGACCACCTTCCTCAAGGTCGGCGCGTTCATGGCGGTGATGCTGCTGGTCGGCCGCAGGGTGATCCCCTGGATCCTCGAGCGCGTCGCCGGCTCAGGCTCGCGGGAGTTGTTCACGTTGTGCGTGCTGGCCATCGCCCTGGGCGTGGCGTACGGGTCCGCCGTGCTGTTCGGCGTGTCATTCGCGCTGGGCGCGTTCTTCGCCGGCATGCTGCTAAGCGAATCCGAGTTCAGCCACCAGGCCGCCAGCGAGACCCTGCCGCTGCGCGATGCCTTCGCGGTGCTGTTCTTCGTCTCGGTCGGCATGCTGTTCGACCCGATGATCCTGATCGAGCACCCGTTCGAGGTGCTGGCAACCTTCATCATCATCGTGGTCGGCAAGTCCGCCGCGGCCTACGCCATCATGCGGGCCTTCAAGGAGCCCCGCGGGAGTGCGCTGCTGATCTCCGCCAGCCTGGCGCAGATCGGCGAGTTCTCCTTCATCCTCGCCGGCCTCGGGCTGGCGTTGGACATCCTGCCGCAGGAAGGCCAGGACCTGATCCTCGCTGGCGCGCTGCTGTCGATCATCACAAATCCGTTCCTTTTCGCGTGGCTGGACCGGCGCGAGAAGCGCGTGGCCGAGGTCGAGCCGGTGCGCTACGTCGTTGATCCGCCGATCCCCGCGGACCTGCGCGATCACGTGATCCTGATCGGCTTCGGCCGGGTGGGCAGCGAGCTGGGCGCCTGCTGCAGGCGCGCGGTGTGCCCATGGTGGTGGTGGATGGCGAGGACCACCTGATCGACCGCGCGCGGATCGCCGGCGTACCGGCCATCCGCGGCAACGCCGTCAACGAGAAGGTGCTGTCCGAGGCGCGGCCCGAAACCGCGCACACCGCGATGCTGGCGATCCCCAATACGCTGGAGGCCGGGGAGATCATCGCCAGGCTGCGGGAGATGAATCCGGCGCTGACCATCGTCGCCCGCGCCCACTCCGACGGCGAAGTCCGCCACCTGCTGGACCACGGTGCCGATGCCGCGGTGATGGCCGAACGCGAGCTCGCCCACAGCCTGGCCGAGATGGTGATGGCAACGCCGCCGTACCGGGGCGACCACCACCTGCCGCCGGCGGTGGGGTGAGCTGCCGGGCGGCCTTTGTAGGAGCGGCTTCAGCCGCGATCGGGAAGCGGCGCGCCCGTCCGGTTGGTGATCGCGGCTGAAGCCGCTCCTACAGGGGTGACCCCTACCGCCGGGGGGTCGCGACTTACGTCGCTCCTGCAGGTAGATGGCTGGCGGCGCCGCTCGTGGCGCCGACGGTGAGGGGCCTTAGTCAGCCTTTGCGGAACACCAGCGCGCCGCCTTCCGCATCCACCTGGACGGTATCGCCGTTGCCGAACTCGCCCGACAAGATCTTCGTCGCCAACGGGTTCTCCAGCTGGTGCTGGATGGCACGCTTGAGTGGACGGGCGCCGTAGACCGGGTCGAAGCCGACATTGGCGAGCAGCGACAGCGCGGCATCGGACAGTTCCAGCTTCAGGCCCCGCTCGGCCAGGCGCCGTTCCAGACCGCTCATCTGGATCCGCGCAATCTGGCGGATCTGCGGTTTGTCCAGCGAGTGGAACACGACGATGTCGTCCAGCCGGTTGATGAACTCCGGGCGGAAGTGCGACTGCACCACGCCCATCACCGCCGCCTTCATCTGGGTGTAGCCGGCGGGCGAGTCGTCCGAATCCATCTCCTGGATCATCTGGCTGCCGAGGTTGGAGGTCATCACGATGACGGTGTTGCGGAAGTCCACCGTGCGACCCTGCCCATCGGTGAGGCGGCCGTCGTCCAGCACCTGCAGCAGGATGTTGAACACGTCCGGGTGCGCCTTCTCGACCTCGTCCAGCAGGATCACGCTGTAGGGCCGGCGCCGCACCGCCTCGGTGAGGTAGCCGCCCTCCTCGTAGCCGACATAGCCCGGAGGCGCGCCCACCAGCCGGCTGACCGCGTGCTTCTCCATGAACTCGCTCATGTCGATGCGCACCATCGCCTCGCTGGAGTCGAACAGGAACTCGGCCAGCGCCTTGCACAGCTCGGTCTTGCCGACACCGGTCGGGCCGAGGAACAGGAAGGAGCCACTCGGCCGGTTAGGGTCGGAAAGTCCGGCCCGCGAGCGCCGCACCGAATCCGAGACCACCTTGATGGCCTCCTCCTGCCCGACCACGCGGTCGTGCAGTGCGTCCTCCATCTTGAGCAACTTGTCGCGCTCGCCTTCGAGCATCTTGGAGACCGGGATGCCGGTCCAGCGCGCGACCACCTCGGCGATCTCCTCGGCGGTGACGCGGTCCTGCAGCAGCGTGAAGCCCTGCGTCTCCGCCTCCTGCGCGGCCTTGAGCTGGTTCTCCAGTTGCGGCAGCTGGCCGTACTGGATCTCGCTCATGCGCGTGTAGTCCTGCCGGCGCTGGGCGGCCTCCAGCTCGAGCTTGGCGGCCTCGATCTGCTCCTTGATCCTGGTCGCGCCCTGAAGCGTCGCCTTCTCGGCCTTCCAGACCTCCTCCAGGTCATTGAACTCGCGCCCGAGCTTCTCGATCTCGGCCTCGAGATCCGCCAGCCGCTGCTTCGACTCGGCATCCTTCTCCTTCTTCAGGGCCTCGCGCTGGATCTTCAACTGGATCAGCCGGCGTTCCTTCCGATCAAGCTCCTCCGGCTTGGAGTCGATTTCCATGCGGATGCGCGAGGCCGCCTCGTCCATCAGGTCGATGGCCTTGTCGGGCAACTGGCGGTCGGCGATGTAGCGGTGCGACAGCGTGGCGGCGGCGACGATGGCCGGATCGGTGATCTCCACCCCGTGGTGGACCGCGTACTTCTCCTTGAGCCCGCGCAGGATGGCGATGGTGTCCTCCACCGTCGGCTCGCCCACGAAGACCTTCTGGAACCGGCGCTCCAGCGCGGCATCCTTTTCGACGTACTTGCGGTACTCGTCCAGCGTGGTCGCCCCGATGCAGTGCAGCTCGCCACGGGCCAGCGCCGGCTTGAGCATGTTGCCGGCATCCATCGAACCTTCGGCCTTGCCGGCACCGACCATCGTGTGCAGCTCGTCGATGAACAGGATGATCTGGCCTTCGTTCTTGGACAGGTCGTTGAGCACGCCCTTCAGGCGCTCCTCGAACTCGCCACGGAACTTGGCGCCGGCGATCAGCGCGCCCATGTCGAGCGACAGCAGGCGCTTGCCGCGCAGGCCTTCGGGCACTTCGTTGTTGATGATGCGCTGGGCCAGGCCCTCGACGATCGCGGTCTTGCCGACGCCGGGCTCGCCGATCAGCACCGGGTTGTTCTTGGTCCGGCGCTGCAGCACCTGGATGGTGCGGCGGATCTCCTCGTCGCGGCCGATCACCGGGTCGAGCTTGCCGGACTCGGCGCGCGCGGTCATGTCGATGGTGAACTTTTCCAGCGCCTGGCGCTGGTCCTCGGCGTTCTCGGACTGGACCTTCTCGCCACCGCGCACCTTGTCGATGGCGGCGTCGAGCCGGGCCTTGTCGGCACCTGCGGCCTTCAAGGCGCGGCCGAGCTCGCCGCTGTCTTCCAGCGCCGCCAGCACGAACAGCTCGGACGCGATGAAGGCATCGCCGCGCTGCTGCGCCAGCTTGTCGGTCACGTTGAGCAGCCGCGACAGGTCGTTGCCGACGCTGACGTTGCCGGCCTGGCCGGAGACGGTCGGCAGCCGGTCCAGCGCCTCGCCCATGCGCTCGCGCAGCAAGGGCACGTTGATGCCTGCCTGCGACAGCAGCGGCCGGGTGCTGCCCCCGGACTGGTCGATCAGCGCGGTCATCAGGTGCACCGGCTCGATGACGCTGTGGTCGCGGCCGACAGCGAGCGACTGGGCGTCGGCCAGCGCCTGCTGGAAACGGGAAGTGAGTTTGTCCATTCGCATCGGTGGATCCTCGATGGCGGCCGCCGTTGTGGCCGCGATGTCTTTCAGATGTGGCCCCCGGGTTCCAGCTTCAAGCTGTCCACCCGATCCTTACATGCGCCGCCCCACAATCGCATTCATGATCGTAGCCACCGCATCACTTCCACGCCCTCCGGCCATCGCCGACGACTGGGCCCTCTTCCTCGACGTCGACGGCACCCTGCTTGAGTTCGCGGAGAGGCCCGACGAGGTGCGGCTGCCCCCCGACCTCGTCAATGTACTCGGCGCCCTGCATGCGCGGCTGGACGGGGCGCTTGCGCTGGTCAGCGGGCGTCCGCTCGACGTACTCGACCGGCTGTTCGCGCCCCTCCATCTCCCGGCCGCCGGCCTGCACGGGTTGGAGCGGCGGATCGACGGCTCGAAGGAGGAAGCGCCCGAACCGCCCCCGGCCCTGGGGCACCTGCGCGAAGACGCCGGTCGGGTGGCGGAGCGCTATCCCGGTGCGGTGGTGGAGGACAAGGGGTCGACGCTGGCCCTGCACTGGCGCGGCAATACCGCGGCCCACCAGGACCTCATGGCGCTCGCGAACGCCGCCCTGCCGGACCTGCCGGGCTACCGCATCCAGTCCGGCGACCACGTTGCCGAGTTGCGCCCGGGTGGCGCGAACAAGGGGTCGGCCATCGAACAGATGATGGACCGCCCGCCTTTCGCAGGGCGGCGGCCGGTGTTCGTCGGCGATGACCACACCGACGAGCACGGCTTCGAAGTGGTCCGCGACCATGACGGCCTGGCCGTCCTGGTGGGCAACCGGCAGCCCAGCGTGGCCGCCCACCGCCTGGCGGATCCCACCGACGTCATTTCATGGCTGCAAGCCGCTATCGGGAGCCCCGCATGAGCAACTGCGAGGAGTCACTGCAACTGGGAATGATCGGCAACGGCAGCCTGGCGGCGCTGGTCGACCGCGATGCCCGCATCGTATGGGGCTGCGTCCCCGCGTTCGACGGCGACCCCACCTTCTGCGCGCTGCTGCGGCCCAGCCAGCACCCCGGTGGCGACTACGCCATCGAGCTGGAGGACCAGGCCGCATCCGAGCAGCAGTACCTGCCCAACACCGCCGTGCTGCGTACCGTGCTGCGCGATGTCCACGGCGGCGCCATCGAAATCATCGACTTTGCGCCGCGCTGGCACCACTTCGACCGCTTCTACCGGCCGGTGATGGTGATCCGGCAGGTCCGTCCACTGAGTGGCATGCCGCGTATCCGGATCCGGCTCCGGCCATTGGCGGATTACGGTGCGCGACAGCCGGAGGTGACATGGGGCAGCAACCACCTGCGCTACCTGGTGCCGGGCTTCACCCTGCGCCTGACCACCGACGCCCCGGTCCGGCTGGTGCGCGAGCAGGTGCCGTTCGTGCTGGACCGCGAACTCAACCTGGTGCTGGGACCCGACGAGACGCTGACCCAGCCGGTCGCCGCCTTCGCGCGCAACGCGCGGGAGCGCACCGAGGCGTATTGGCGCGAATGGGTACGTTACCTGTCCGTACCGCTGGACTGGCAGGATGCCGTGATCCGCAGCGCCATCACCCTGAAGATGTGCCAGTACGAGGAAACCGGCGCGATCGTCGCCGCCGTCACCACGTCCATTCCCGAAGCACCCCACACCCAGCGCAACTGGGACTATCGCTACTGCTGGCTGCGCGATTCGGCATTCGTGGTGCGGGCGCTGAACCGGCTGGGCGCCACCCGCACGATGGAGGACTACCTGCGCTACGTGTCCAACCTCACCAGCACCGACGAGGAAGGGCTGCAGCCGCTGTACGGGATCGGTTTCGAGGCCGAACTGGCGGAGGACGCGGTCGAAAGCCTGGATGGGTACCGCGGCATGGGCCCGGTCCGCCGCGGCAACCTGGCCTGGCTGCAGAAACAGCACGATGTCTACGGCAGCGTCGTCCTTGCCTCCACCCAGTTGTTTTTCGACCGGCGCCTGGAGCACCAGGGCGACGTGACCACCTTCGAGCGGCTCGAGCCGGTCGGCGACCGGGCCTTCGCGCTGTACGACCAGCCCGATGCGGGCCTGTGGGAATTCCGCGGGCGCGCCGAGGTGCACACCTATTCGAGCGTGATGTGCTGGGCCGCCTGCGACCGGCTGGCGCGCATCGCCGTCCACCTGAACCTGCCTGCGAAGGTCCGCCACTGGCGCGAGCGCGCGGACATCATCCGCGAACGGGTCATGCAGGAGGCCTACGACGAAGAGCGCGGCCATTTCGTGGACACCTTCGGTGGGCATCGGCTGGATGCTTCCTTGCTGCTGCTCGCCGATCTCGGCTTCGTGGCGGCGGAGGACCCCCGCTTCATCGGCACCGTAGAGGCGATCGGCCGCGACCTGCGCTGTGGCGATGGCCTGTTCCGCTACATCGCACCCGATGATTTCGGCGTGCCGGAGACCAGCTTCACAATCTGCACGTTCTGGTACGTCGACGCGCTTGCGGCGATCGGCCGGCACGAGGAGGCGCGCGCACTGTTCGAGCGCGTGCTGGCCAAGCGCAACCACCTCGGCCTGCTGTCGGAAGACCTCGCGTTCGACGATGGACAGGCCTGGGGCAACTTTCCGCAGACCTATTCACACGTCGGCCTGATCATCGCGGCAACGCGGCTGAGCCGACCCTGGCAGGAGGCTACATGAGTCGACTCGTCGTCGTGTCCAACCGCGTCGCCCTTCCGGACCAGCCCATGTCCGGCGGCCTCGCGGTGGCGCTGCGGGCGGCCCTGGAAGAAACCGGCGGACTCTGGTTCGGCTGGAGCGGCAAGATTCACCCGAAAGAATCCGGCCACGTCCACGAGCAGCAGGACGGCAATATCGAATACGTCACCCTGGACCTCTCGCGCCAGGACCACGCCGATTACTACAACGGCTTCGCCAACCGGACCCTGTGGCCGCTGCTGCATTTCCGGGTCGACCTGGTCGACTACAGCCGCGAAACCTACGACGCCTACCGCAGGGTCAACGCGCTGTTCGCCGACAAGCTGGCGCCGTTGCTGCGTGACGACGACATCGTCTGGATCCACGACTACCACCTCATCCCGCTGGCACGGCTGCTGCGCGAGCGTGGCGTGCGCTGCAAGCTCGGCTTCTTCCTGCACGTGCCGATGCCCTCCTCGGACCTGCTGGCCGCCCTGCCCCACCACGCCCGGCTGTTCGAAGGGCTCTCGTCGCACGACCTGATCGGTTTCCAGACCGAGCGCGACCTGGAGCGGTTCCAGGATTACGTGCGGCTGTTCGGCCGCGGCCGGGTGATTTCCGACGGGGTCCTGGAAACCTCGGGTGGCCACCGGCTGCACGCGGGGGCCTTCCCGATCAGCATCGACACCGCACGCATCGCGGAGCAGGCCGCCGCCGCGGCGGACCAGTCGAGTGTCATCAAGCTGGCCCTCAGCATCCCGCGCGGATCACTGGCGATCGGTGTCGACCGGCTCGACTACTCCAAGGGCCTGCCCGAGCGTTTCAAGGCCTTCGAGTGCTACCTCAAGCAGTACCCCGAGCAGCGCGACCGCCTGACCTTCCTGCAGATCGCACCGGTCTCGCGCGGCGGCGTGCCCGAGTACCAGGCGCTGCGCAACGAGCTTGAGCAACTGGCCGGGCACATCAACGGCGGATACGCACACCCGGACTGGACGCCGATGCGCTACGTCAACCAGAACTATCCGCACTCCACCCTCACCGGCTTCTACCGGCTGGCCCAGGTCGGGGTGGTGACGCCGCTTCGCGACGGCATGAATCTGGTCGCCAAGGAGTTCGTGGCCTCTCAGGATGAAGACAATCCGGGCGTCCTGGTGCTTTCGAGCTTCGCCGGTGCCGCGCGGGAGCTCGATGGCGCCCTGCAGGTGAATCCCTACGACCTCGATGGCGTCGCCGCCGCGCTGGCGCAGGCCATCGAAATGCCGCTGGGCGAACGCCAGGAGCGCTGGGAAGGGATGATGAAGCGGCTGCGCGAATTCGACATCACCGCATGGCGCCGAAGCTACCTCGAGGCGCTGAGGGCGGTCTGATTCGGCGCCAGTCGGGCCATGGGCCTAGCTTCACCCTGCCGGATCGATCCAGATGACCGATGCCATGCGGCCGCTGTGCCCGTCTCGCCGGTGCGAGTAGAAGCGGCCCGGATCGCCGATGGTGCAGTAGTCGCCGCCATGGATGCTGGTCGGGGGTAGGCCGGCGGCGGTGAGCCGTTGCCGCGTGAGGGCGTACAGGTCCACCCGCCAATGTCCGGGGCGGGTGGCGACGAAGGCCTCCGCCGCAGCCGGATCGAGCTTTGCGAAAGCCGCGAAGACTTCTTCACCGATCTCGTAATTTTCCGGCCCGGCAGCGGGTCCGAGCCAGGCCATCAGGCTCGACGCCGGCGTCGCCATCGCCCGGACCGTCTCCTCCAGCACTCCGGCGGCGAGCCCGCGCCAGCCGGCGTGGGCGGCGGCAACCTCGTCACCGCGTACCGAGCACAGCAGCACGGGCAGGCAGTCGGCCGTGAGCACCGCCAGTACGACGCCGGGCACGCCGGACACGGCTGCGTCGGCTTCCGGCTCGCTCGATCCGGCATTCGCCTGGCGTGCGCGATGGATGTCCGTGCCGTGGACCTGCCGCAACCAGACCGGCGTGGCTGGCATTTTCGCCAGGTCGACCAGCGCGTCACGGTTCGACGCCACCGCAGCCGGATCGTCGCCGCAGCGGCTACCCAGGTTGAAGTGCTGGAAGGGGCCCTGCGACACCCCGGCACCCGATCGCAGCGTGGTGAATGCCCGCACCCCTGCCGGCGCCGGCCAGTCCGCCGCGAGCAGGGCCGGATGCACGCTCAGCGGGCCTTCTCGTTGGCGATGCGGGTGTCGTCCTGCAGCGCCTTGACCAGCGCCTGCATGTCCTCCGGCACCTGCGCACTGCATCGCACCGGCTCGCCGGTGACCGGGTGCACGAACTCCAGCGTTTCCGCGTGCAGCGCCTGGCGCTTGAACCCGCGCAGTGCCTCCACCAGCTCCGGCGTCGCGCCCTTGGGCAGCTTGAGCGAGCCGCCATACAGCGGATCGCCGATGATCGGATGCTTGATGTGCTGCATGTGCACGCGGATCTGGTGGGTCCGGCCCGTTTCCAGCCGGCACTCCAGCAGGGTGTGGGCGCGGAAACGCTCGCGCAGGCGGTAATGCGTCACCGCCTCGCGGCCATCGTCGCGCACCGCCATGCGGATGCGGTCGCGAGGATGGCGGTCGATGGGGGCGTTGGCGGTGCCGCCGGCCACCAGCGGTCCAGCCACCACGGCCAGGTACTGGCGATGCACGGCACGCGCCGACAGTTGCTCCACCAACGCGGTGTGCGCGACCAGCGTGCGGGCGACCACCATCACCCCCGATGTGTCCTTGTCGAGCCGGTGCACGATGCCCGCGCGAGGCAGCGCGTTCAGGCCCGGGTCGCGGTGGAGCAGTGCGTTGACCAGCGTGCCCGTAGGATTGCCGGCCCCCGGGTGCACCACCAGCCCGGCCGGCTTGTCGATCACCAGCAGGTGCTCGTCCTCGAACAGCACGTCCAGCGCGATGTCCTCGGGCTCCGAGCGCGTCTGCACCTCGAGCACCACCTCCAGGCTCACCGTCTCCCCGCCCCGCACCGGATCGCGGGGACGCACCTGCTGGCCGTCCAGGAGGGCGTCTCCGGACTTGATCCAGGCTGCCAGCCGGGAGCGCGAGTACTGCGGGAACAATTCGGCGATCACGGCATCGAACCGGCGGCCGGCGGCGGTGTCGGGCACGGTGGCCTGGTGGGTGGCCGATTCGCTTCCGGCGGGCGTTTGGGGGTCGGATGTCATGTAGGGGGCACGGTTAAGGGCTCGCGGCGCGGGACTGCTATTATCGTCGCTTCGTGCCTCCGGCGCCCGCTGACCTTTTCGACCATGACCCAACGCTCCCACGCCCTGCGCCTCACCTGCCTGCTGCTGACGGTAGTCCTCGTCGCCAGCGGCTGCGCCCGCTTCGGCAAGATGTTCAAGGATGAAGAGGCCATCGAAGGGGTGCCGGTCGAGCAGTTGTACGAGAAGGGCCATACCTCGATGACGCGCGGCAACTGGTCGCAGGCCGAGACCGCCTACAAGCGTCTGGTGGCGCAGTATCCGTACGGTCCATACACCGAGCAGGCGATGGTGGAAACGGCCTACGCCCAGTACAAGGCGGGCAAGCACGAGGAGGCCATCAGCAGCATCGACCGCTTCCTTCGCACCTATCCGACCCATCGCCTCGCCTCGTACATGTACTACCTTCGCGGACTGGTGAACTCCAACCGCGACACGGTGTTCCTGCAGAAGGTCTGGAGCCTGGACGCCAGCCGCCGCGACCTGGCGACGCCGATGCAGGCCTTCAACGACTTCAAGATCGTCACCGAGCGCTACCCGAACAGCCGCTACGCCGCAGACGCCCTCAACCGCATGGCGCAGCTGCGCAACATGTTCGCCCGCCACGAGCTGGAGACCGCGCTGTACTACCTGCGCCGCACCGCCTACGTGGCCGCCGCCGACCGCGCCCGTTACCTGATCGAAACGTATCCGGGGACCGAGCACCAGAACGATGCGGTGGCGACCCTCGCGGCCGCGTACGAGGGTCTGGGCGAGGAGACGCTGGCCAACGATGCGCGCCGCGTGCTGGAACAGAATGCCCCGGGCCACCCCTACCTCAGCGGCGACTGGCCGGACTACCCGAGCGACTGGCGCAAGCTGAACCCGTTCGCGACCGAGAAGTCGGCGCTGGACATGGATTGAGCGGAAGCGGGCTGAACGGCCCGCCCCGCTGAATCGGAAACGCCGCCCCCTGGGCGGCGTTTTTCGTTGGGGCTACGGCATCCCCGCTTTTGTAGGAGCGGCTTCAGCCGCGATTGGATGCCAAACCGCCCGCGCCGACTCCATGATCGCGGCTGAAGCCGCTCCTACACGCCGGCGAAGGTACCGCCGGGAAATGGCAGCCCACCTGCTGACGGTCAGCCCTCGTAGCCGTTGCTGATCGGGTAGCGGCGCTCGCGCCCGAACGCACGGCGCGAGACCTTCGGCCCGGGCGCGGCCTGGTGGCGCTTCCACTCGCTGATGCGCACCAGGTGCAGCACCCTCGACACCGTTTCCTCGCCGAAGCCGGCAGCGACAATCTCCTCGTGCGACTGCTCCTGGTCGACATAGCGCGACAGGATGGCGTCCAGCACGTCATAGGGCGGCAGGGAGTCCTGGTCCTTCTGGTCGGCCCGCAGCTCGGCCGACGGCGGACGCTCGATCACCCCCACCGGGATCACCGGATCGCCGACCGTGTTGCGCCACTGCGCCAGGTCGTAGACCTCGGTCTTGTAGAGGTCCTTGAGTGGCGCGTAGCCCCCGGCCATGTCGCCATAGATGGTGGCGTAGCCCACCGCGTACTCGCTCTTGTTGCCGGTGGTCAGCAGCAGGCCGTGGAACTTGTTGGTCAACGCCATCAACATGGCACCGCGCGTGCGGGACTGCAGGTTCTCCTCGGTGGTATCGACCTCCTGGCCTTCGAACACCTCGGCCAGTGTGTCCAGATAACCCTGGAACGGCTTCTCGATCGGCAGATTGATCAGCCGCACGCCCATTTCGGCGCACTGCTCGGCGGCCAGCTCGTTGGAGATGCCCGCGGTGTAGCGCGAGGGCATGCTGACAGCGGTGACGTTCTCCGCCCCCAGCGCGTCCACTGCGATGGCCAGGCAGACCGCGGAATCGAGGCCGCCGCTCAGTCCCAGCCAGGCCTTCTTGAAGCCGTTCTTCTGGCAGTAGTCGCGGGTGCCCCGGACCACGGCGCGCCACGCCAGCGCATCACGGCTCTCGTCGCCATCCTCCATCCACTGCACGGAGGCGAAACCGCGGGATTCGGGGTCGTAGTCCACCACCAGCATCTGCTCGGTAAACGCCGCCGCAGCCGGACGCACCGTGCCGCCCCGCTCAGCCACCAGCGAGCTGCCGTCGAACACCACCGCATCCTGGCCACCGACGCAGTTGACGTAGGCGATGGACACGCCGAACTGGCGGGTGGCATCTTCCATCAGGGCATCGCGGCGGGCGTGCTTGTCGCGTTCGAACGGCGAAGCATTGATCGAGAGGATCAGTTCCGCGCCTTCTTCCACCGTGGCGTGCAGCGGCTCGGCGAACCACATGTCCTCGCAGATCAGCAGGCCCATGCGCACACCCTTGAACTCGAAGATGCAGTTGCCACCGTCGGGGTCGACCACGAAGTAGCGACGCTCGTCGAACACGGCGTAGTTGGGCAGCTCGCGCTTGCGGTAGGTGCGCTCGATACGGCCGTCGCAGAGGATGCTGGCCGCGTTGTAGACCACCGACCCGGCGGTTTCGGGCCAGCCGACGATCGCGGTGATGCCCGTGGTTGCGGCAGCGATGCGGTGCATCGCCTTTTCACAGTCGTGCAGGAAGCCCGGCCTCAGCAACAGGTCCTCGGGCGGATAACCGCTGAGGGCGAGCTCCGGGAACAGCACCAGGTCCGCGCCATATTCGTCGCGCGCCTCGGCGATCAGCTCGATGATGGCTTCGGCGTTGCGCTCGACGGCGCCGACGGGGAAGTCGAACTGGGCGAGGGCGATGCGGATGGGGTCTGCCATGTCGGCATGGCCTGTATTGCCGGGGGATGGCCATTGTTCCACCCCGCCTGTGAAAAAGGCCACCCGGAGGTGGCCTTTCCACGACTGCACGCCGCCGCAGCGGCGCCGGCCGGATTACTTCGCCAGGCGCTTGGCGATCGCTTCGCCCAGGTCGCCGGGCGACTTCACGGTGGTCACGCCCGCCTTTTCCATCGCGGCGAACTTGCCTTCCGCGGTACCGGCACCGGCCGAGGCGATCGCACCGGCGTGGCCCATGCGCTTGCCCTTCGGGGCGCTGGCGCCGGCGATGAAGCCGACCACCGGCTTGGTGACGTACTGGCTGATGAATTCGGCCGCCTCTTCCTCGGCGCCGCCACCGATCTCGCCGACCATGATGATGCCTTCGGTCTGCTCGTCGTCCTGGAACAGCTTGAGCGCATCGATGAAGCTGGTGCCATTGATGGGGTCGCCACCGATGCCGATGACCGTCGACTGACCCAGGCCCGCCGCGGTGGTCTGCTTCACGGCTTCATAGGTCAGCGTGCCGGAGCGCGAGACGATGCCGATGCTGCCCTTCTGGTGGATGTGGCCCGGCATGATGCCGATCTTGCACTCGCCCGGGGTGATCACGCCGGGGCAGTTCGGCCCGATCAGGACCACGTCGTCGTAGTCGCGCAGCACGTTCTTCACGCGCAGCATGTCCAGCACCGGGATGCCCTCGGTGATGCAGACGATGACGGTGATGCCGGCGTCGGCCGCCTCGAGGATGGCGTCAGCCGCGAACGGCGGCGGCACGTAGATGACCGAGGCGTTGGCGCCGGTCTCGTCGACCGCATCGCGCACGGTGTTGAACACGGGCAGCCCGAGGTGCTCGGTGCCGCCCTTGCCCGGCGTCACGCCGCCCACGACCTTGGTGCCGTAGTCGAGCATCTGCTCGGCGTGGAAGGTGCCCTGCGAGCCGGTGAAGCCCTGCACGATCACCTTGGTGTTCTTGTTGATCAGAACGCTCATTAGATTGGATCCCTTGTCCTGTAGGAGCGGCTTCAGCCGCGATCACGACCGGTCGCCCGGGCCGTTTCACGATCGGGGCTGAAGCCCCTCCTACAAAAGCGAATGTTAGGCGGCGGAAACGGCGGCGACGGCCTTGCGGGCGCCGTCGTTGATGTCGTCGGCCGGGGTGATGGCCAGGCCGGAGTTCTTCAGCAGCTCCTTGCCGGCATCCACGTTGGTGCCTTCCAGGCGCACGATCACCGGAACCTTGACGTCGACTTCCTGCACCGCGGCGATGATGCCCTCGGCGATCATGTCGCAGCGCACGATGCCGCCGAAGATGTTGACGAAGATCGCCTTCACCTTGTCGCTCGACAGGATCAGCTTGAAGGCCTCGGTCACGCGCTCCTTGTTGGCGCCGCCACCGACATCCAGGAAGTTGGCCGGCGAGCCACCCTCCAGCTGGATGACGTCCATGGTCGCCATCGCCAGGCCGGCGCCGTTGACCATGCAGCCGATGTTGCCGTCCATCGTGACGTAGTTGAGGTCGTGCTGGCTGGCCTTGACCTCGGTTTCGTCCTCCTGGCGGATGTCGCGCATGGCGACCAGGTCCGGGTGGCGGAAGGCGGCGTTGTCGTCGGAGTTGACCTTGCCATCGAGCACGGCCAGGTTGCCGTTGGTCAGGATCGCCAGCGGGTTGAGCTCGACCAGGGCCAGGTCCTTCTCGTGGAACAGCTTGAACAGGCCCATCATGATCTTGGTCAGCTGGCCCGCCTGCTTGGCGTTGAGCCCCAGGTCGAAGCCCAGCGCGCGGCACTGGTAGGGCTGCAGCCCCTCGACGTAGTTGACGTTGATGGTCTTGATCGCGTCGGGGTTGTCCTTGGCGACCTGCTCGATCTCCACGCCACCCTCGGCCGACGCGATGAACGTCACCGACTGGGTGTCGCGATCCACCAGCACCGACAGGTACAGCTCCTTGTCGATGTCGGTGCCTTCGGAGATCAGCACCGAGTCGATCGGCAGCGCCACGCCGGCGGACTGGTAGGTCTCCATCTTCGTGCCGAGCATGGCCGCGGCGTACTGCTTCACTTCGTCGAAGTTCTTGGCCAGCTTGACGCCGCCGGCCTTGCCGCGGCCGCCCGCGTGGATCTGGGCCTTGACCACCCAGAGATCACCGGGGATCGACTTGGCGGCCTCGACGGCCTCTTCCGGCGTGCGGGCGATGCGCCCGGCCGGCACTGCGATGCCATAGTCGGCAAACAGCTTCTTTGCCTGGTATTCGTGGAAATTCATGCGTCACCGAGGGGAGTTGAAGACGTCCCACGCGGAGGCGACCGGCGAGCGGCGCGGGCGCGAGGGGGCCGGGCATTGTCGCCCATTGCGGCCCCCCCGGCAAAATTGCCCTTTGTCGCCGCCCCCGAAGACGTCACACGTGGCTCTGTAGGAGCGGCTTCAGCCGCGATCGACAGGCGGTACGCCCGCGCCGGTTCCATGATCGCGGCTGAAGCCGCTCCTACAAAGGCGGGGGGATCGATGCCTATACTCCGGTCGGGGCCCACTTCCCGGGGATACCGCTTGCCGACCACCATCGCCGCTCCGCTGGACGACGCCGACACCGCCCTGCGCAGGGAGCTGTACTTCTTCACCCTGTACCGCCTGCTCGAAGCAGCCATGCTGGTGCTGGTGCTGTTCGGTCCCGTCGCCGACCTCATCGGCCCGCCCCGCCACGACCTGCTGGCACGCGTCGTCGCCGTCTCCTACTTCGTCTTCGCCGCGGCGCTGTTCGCCCTGGGTCGGCGCGGCGAACTACGGACCCAGGCCCTGGCCGGCGTTGCGGTGGACCTCGTGGCGGGCATCCTCGCCATCCATGCCATCCCCGCCGCGGGCGCCGGCATCGCCCTGATGCTGATGTTCAACGTGGGGGCCGCCGCGCTGCTCCTGCCGGCGCGCTTCGGCCTCAGCGTGTCGGTGGCCGCGGCGCTGGCGCTGGTGGGGGAGCACGTATGGAGCATGGTTGTCGACGACAGCGGACGGTTGCTGGCCGAGCCGATCATGTTCGCAATCGGCTTCTTGGCGATCGCGACCCTGACCAGCGTCCTCGGCCGGCAGATGCGTTCCAGCTATGAACTGGCCGAACGCCGCGGCGCCGAAACCGCACACCTGGTGGAGGTCAACGAGCTGATCATCCGCCGCCTGCGCACGGGCGTATTGCTGGTGGACGGCGACAACCGGGTACGGCTGGCGAACGAGGCGGCGACGCTGTTGCTGGGAGACGCCGGGGATGGACACCGTGACCTCGGGGTCGCGATTCCCGAGCTGGCCCGCCGTCTGGCCGCGTGGCGGCAGGACGGCAAAGCAGACGAGAGTCCACTGCAGATCGCCCCGGACCAGCCGGAAGTGGTGCCCCGCTTCACCCGGCTGCTGGCCGGCAGCGAGCAGACGCTGATCTTCCTGGACGACACCTCGCTGGTATCGCGCCGCGCCGAGTCGATGACGCTGGCGACCCTGGGACGATTTTCCGCCAGCCTCGCCCACGAGATCCGCAACCCGTTGGCCGCCATCAACTACGCGGTGCAACTGCTGGAGGAGTCCGACGATATCCCCACCGCCGACCGCCGCCTGCTTGAGATCGTGCGGCAACAGGGCGCACGGATGAACGGCATCGTCGAGAACGTGCTGGGCCTGGCCCGGCGCGAAACCGCCAAGCCGGAATACGTGGAACTGGTCGCGCTGGCCCGGCACTTCGTCGACGACTACCGCGCCGGCCACCCGCTGGAAAACGACAGCCTGCGCTCCACCGCCAGCAAACCGCAGATCGCCACGCTGATCGATCCGCGCCAGCTGCACCAGATCCTCACCGTGCTGGTGCACAACGCCCTCACCTACGGCCGCCTCCCCGGGGAGCCCGCCCAGGTGACGCTCAACGTACATGTCGACGAACACCAGCAACCGGTGATCGACGTCATCGATCGGGGCCCGGGCATCCCGGAGCGGGTCGCACAACAGTTGTTCCGCCCCTTCTTCACCACCTCCGGCCACGGTACCGGCCTGGGGCTCTACATCGCCCGCGAACTCTGTCGGGCCAACCAGGCCACGCTCGACTTCATCCCGCTGCCGGGGGGTGGCAGTTGCTTCCGGGTCAGGATGACCGCGACGGCGGCACGCCCGGAGCGCGAGGACGAGCGGCGTCCCGTTGCGGCACGCTCGCGCCGCTGACCGGCTACCTGTAGGGTGCCGCCTCGCATCCGCGCCACCAGGGACTCCATGGACAACGACCACTTCACCCGCGCCGGCCGCTGGTTCGCCATCGCCGCCTTCATCGAAGCCTTCACCTGGGCCGGCCTGCTGGTCGGGATGGTGCTCAAGTACGGCACCGGCACCACCGACCTGGGGGTGTGGCTGTTCGGGCGGCTGCACGGTGCCGCCTTCCTGTTCTACCTGGTGGTGACCCTGGGCGTGGCCCACCGCCTGAAGTGGCCGCTGTGGGCCGCCGTGCTCGCGTTGCTCGCCGCCATCCCGCCGCTTGTGACCTGGCCGCTGGAGGTGTGGTTCAAGCGGAGGGGGTTGCTGTCGGACAAGGCGGCGAAGAGCAGTCCGCACGGTCGCGGTTGAGCTGCTTCAAGCATCAACAGGCAGTGCCACGAGATCTTCGCAAAACGGCGGACTGCGGCGTGGCGTTTCAAGCACGCCCACGATATCCGAGCCGGAATAGGTGAAGTACTCGAGTTCAACCGAGCAGCGTCGGATGCCCGCGGGCGTCAGCAGACTGGTGACATGCCGGCCCCAGCCTTCGTCCCAGAGAATCTCGGTCGCCCTGTAGGACCGGCGTGGCTTACCGTCAGGTCCATACTCGACCAGCGCCGCGGCGTAACCGGTCATGATTTCTTCGTCCCCGCGCGAGGAATAGGCGAACACCACCCCCGACAGGCCCGGAAGATTGACCACCTGCACCGGTTTGGGAGGATCCCGCATACCGGAATCGTTGAGAAACATGTTTTCGCCAGGCAGCCGCGCCGGCGGCTCGCAACTGGTTGAGATCGAGCGGATGTCGCTCCACTCATCCTTGCTCCCGCCACGCTCGACGGTTCCGCCGCCGGTAATTTGCTCGATGTCGAGCGTCAGAGAACTTGCACGCGGAGCGGCCTGCAGCTCGTCCAAACAAGTTGCTGTCGTCGCCCGGCCCTCACTGCAGCCAGTCAACGTCAGAGCGGGAAGAATCACCGCAGTGATCCCGACCATCTTCTTTGCATTGCTCCACCGAAATTCCATTTGGGTCACCCTCTCCTAGATTGCCCACACTGGCGCTGCGCGGAGTAGGCCAGATCACTCAGGTGTCGGAGCCGTATCACGCTCCAAACTCGGCACAATCACCTCGCGTGCATCGCGTGTTACCAGTTCTCTGAGTCTTCCCACTCAGCTCCAAGCTGTTCTGCAGTAAGGGAGAAGACGTTCGCCTCAAGCAGGGTTATGTAGCTTCTGCGGTTATGCCGGCCCGGGGGGTCACAATGCCGCAGGTTCCGGTAACTCCAGACCGGACCATCTGCGGGCGGCTGGCTCGACCCCACAACTTGTGCGGCCGTGATGCGTTCTTCGAGAAGGTTGACTGTTCGACCATCAGAACCCCGCCACGTATCGTTCTCAGCCCACTCTCCGGCACAGAATTCACCAGTTCTCCTATCGAGAAGGCAGCCGGTCCGCAGATCAACGAAGTTGCAGTAGTAGCGCTCATGTCGCTGCACCTCCTCAGGTGACACGTGCAATGTGCCGCTCTCAACCTGGTGCAGCAGGACGATGTTGCCCGAGCTCGACATCGAGGCTGGGAGCTCCTGCTGAAATTCGCCGAAGCTGTGGTCGATGGTTCTGACATGCCGCCTGTCATAGTAGATTTCGACGCTGCGCTTCTTTCCATCCGCATCGCCCACGTACATAACGGTTCCACGTTTGTCGGGGCCAGCCGGCGCGGCCTCCACAGCCTCTTCTAGGCCATCGGCCGGCGTCCGACCCAATGCGGCATCTTCATCGTGCATGGGCACACTCCCACTACACCCCGCTGTCGCCACAGCGATACCGACAAGCAGGTGGCGGGACGCAATCATTGCAGTTTCTGCCTCAGCGGTTTCTTGGCGTCGCCCGAGATTGTTGATCGAGCGCGGCAGTGACGCATCGCGGCAGCCCCAATGTCACCCAGCTCCTCGGGCAACAGCCATCCCTCCGAGCCGTCCGGAGCTTGCACTTGCACCCAGTGTTGATCGAAGGGCTCTTCCTCGCTGATCGAAAGCACACGCACTTCGCCCTGAACTCTTCCGGTCGTATCCCCGCGGGGCGACTCACGCAGCGACCGAACAGAGTCGATTACGACTCTTGCCTCGCCACACTCTGGAAGTCCAAGGAATATGATGGCCTCTTCCATCGCCCCGTCCTGCCGCCACTCACTAAACCTGCTGAAGTCCCGGTTCAAGGGCTCCTGCCGGCTTAACTTTCGCAGGCCGCGCTCCTCATCGGGCAGGTAAGTTGTTATGTGCGAAAAGGGGCCGTCACGTCGCACGGTCCGCAACGTCCCATCAGGCTCGGAAACCGGGTTGCAGAACACATCGTCGTACTGGTGATAGGTCGCACCTCTCGGCAACCACAGCTCATAGCAGCTGCCCGACGCTGAAGAGAACAGCTCGACCAGGATCTCGCTCTCTCCATCGCCAGTCAGATCACCAGCCAGCACATGAGTGTCAGGGAAATCGAGCGCCGAGAGCAGGTGCGTGCGACCGGCCTCGGCGACTTCCACCTGGTCATTCCGCCTCGATAGCTCTGCAGTCCGTGTAGCGGACAAGCGCACGGTTGTCGGCACTTCAAGGGTGTACCGAGACAGCTCACCCCGTGGGCCAATGCCCTCTTGTTGCGCCGTGCTGGAACACGAAGTGGCGACAATTAGCAACAGCAAGCTATAGCGCATCGGCTTCGCGGCTGAGAGAGCTGTCTTCAAGCTGAAAACGGTCAAGTGCGGAGCCCATGCGCCAGAACCAACACGTGGAATCCACGGCCTGAACTGGCCGTTGTGGGCCGCCGTGCTTGCGCTGTTCGCCGCCATTCCGCCGCTGTGACCTGGCCGCTGGAGGTGTGGTTCAAGCGGCGGGGGTTGCTGTCGGGGGCCGTGTTGAACACTACCGCACCCGATAAACGTTGAACTGACTGGGCGAGGGGAAAGCCGAAGTGCAACTCAAGGATCGGCTCGCCTGAGCGTCCGTGGGTCGACCACGGCTCCGGGAGCAAGGTACGTCTTAGTTCCTATCAGGCGATCGCCCGAGTACACCAACGTCGGAATAACCAGCTCGTCGCCCGCACCCCCAGGATTGTGCAGCGGCACTGGGTCTGGAGCGTTACCCTCGACATGTTCCAAGCCCGCGAACACAGCATCCCAGATGCTGTCATTCAGCGACGCAGGGCGGGCGAACTTCAGCTCTACTCCGCGCCAAACCGGCTCTGCTTTTCCCAGTGAACCGGCCATATCTATGGACAGGCTAAGAGCCCAGCGGGCCTCCAGCTCTGGAGTGACGGGCACCAACACCATTTGCCTGCTGCCACCAAACCTCTCCCTCACGAGCAACGGGCCCAGAGATGGGTTTTCGTCTAGGTACACGTCATAGGTCATGGCGCCGTCGTCCACGCCAGACGCCACAGTTGTCCTCCTCCCTCCATCCAGACGCACCAGATCTCCGTCAGCCGAAATTACGTACGAAGAATGAGGCGTCGACGTACATCCACAGAAGGCGGAGGCGACAAGAGTGGCTGTGAGGATTGCCTTTGAGAAGCTATTCACTCGCGGGGCACCTCGTGCTGTGGAGGAGTTCCAAGAACTTCTCCGCATACTCGGCAATGATGTGGGCCTTATCTAGTCCGTTGATGATTCTTCTTGCTCCATAGAAATCGCTCTGTCCGTCGCCCAAGTAGTCGTCCAACTTCCGACCAGTGAATCGGCCCTCTACCATGCCGATCACCATGATCTTGAGCGCCGTTTCCCACTCCATTGCTGCATCCGGCGAGGCGACCAGGTCAACGCCCGCGATAGAGCTGAAGCTTTCGTAATTGGAACGCCAAGTGATCTGGATGAAGCCCCGCCCCCTGAACTTGAATCCATCCCCCACGTCAATGTTTCCATGCCTGCGCGCATAGGTCGGCCTGCGGGCCGTTGGTCCTACCCCGTAATGGACCTCAGCACTCGCGTAGGAGATCCGTTCGATGGTGGGTCCAAAGAACACGCCCCGCATGAAGTCATATGCCTCCACACGCACCGTAGCAAGCATGTAAGCGATCTGATCGAGTCGACAACCTGCAACGGGAACGAAGTGTTGCTTTATTCCCCCAAGCAGCTTCTCGAGGTTGGATAGTGATTCGGAGTTGAGCGGAGGCAGTCGGGATTTTGATGATCCCTCACGCTCGTACCAGCCAAAGTGCAGCGAGTGTTCGTCGCGGTAGAGATCGAGGAATTTCTGCTCGTCAAAGCACGTGCATCGCTGCCCAATGATGATCGAGACCGGCTCCTGGTTCGCTGTTGGCGTGAGCGTTGTACTTGCGACCCAACTCTCCCGGCCTGAGTCGAAGCTGCTCTGTAGCCGTCGCCCTGCCACAGGCATCTCGCTATCCATTCTCAGCACCTCCACGGGCTTCTGCAATCCGGATCTGGACGCGCTCTCGCGCCATGGACCGCTGGAGAGCTAGGCCTCCTTTCTCACACGTTGTACCGCGAATCACTGCCCCGTCAGCCCTTATGATCTCGTATGACATGCCTGCCGCGACAGAACCATCCGGAAGTTGGACGAAGTAGCGATCATCAAATCGCGACTCCGGCCACGAGTTCATCTCCCGCGACAACTGCGCCGGCCCAACGAAGGACTTCTTCCCCGCCTGCACCCGTATCTCCCCGGGGCACGCCACAGTCATGTTGCCGCCTTCGATCGTGATGCTCGCCCCGCCCGCCGTGGCGAGGTGCACGGTTTTGCCGGCGGCCAGTTCGACCTCGGCATTGGCACTCACCACCTTTAGCCCGTCCCGCGCCTTGAGGTTTGCGTCGCCATTCTGAGCTTGCAGGGCGAGTTCGCCCTCCGCGGTGACCAGCGCTAAGTTGTGGCCCGTCGCGCTGCTCGCACTTTCGACCGCGCCGGCCAGCCAACCGATCGCCTGCCCGGCATGGAGACGCAAATCCCCCGCGACCGCCAGGTTGCTGTCGGCCCCACTCATGACCGTCAGCGTTTCGCCGGCGCTCCAATGCAGGGCCTGCCCTGCTACCAGGGCGATGCCCGCGGGGGCGGACAGGCCGAGGATGGCGTCGCGGGTATGGGGGACGCGGCCATCGCCGGCGCGGGTCGCGCCGTCGGGGGCCTGGGCGATGGCCGCGTCATAGCGGGTGCCGTCAACGGTGGTCGCGGCGCTGGCAGCAAATGCCTCGAGCGGGGGCTGGTCGTCGGCCAGGTGCGAGTGTCCCGCCCGGTCGGCACCGAGATGTGCGGCCAGTTGCACCGTCAGGTGCGTGCCGGCGATGTCGGAGAACGTCGCACCCAGCCGCTCGGCCTGGCGAAGCAGCGCGAGCTCTGGAATGTGTTCGCCGGCGGGTGCGCCGGGATCCGCGGGGTAGGCGCTGATCCACAGGCCGCGCTCGCCCCGCACCGCGCCCCACTGATCGGTGCGCAGCTCGAAGCCTTCGCCACGGAAGCTGCCCCGGAAATTGTCGGCCTGGTGGATCAGGTGGCCGAGGTTGAGCTGGCTCGCGCCGTGCGTCGTGGCGAGTTGCATCCGCAATTGGCCGTCGCTGTCGTCGAACACCAGCCGGTTGTGGCCCTCGCCGTTGAACTCCTTCGATTTGAACCCGCTCATCGCGGCAGCGTTGCGGTGGCCCTCGGCGTCGGGGCTCATGCCGTGCCACGGCGGCGCGTTGCCGCCGGCGCGGTTGCCCTGCGCACTGGGACGATGGTCCGACGCGCGCGTGAAGGCCGAGGGTTCGATTTCCGCTTCCGCGCCGCCTGGCGTTGCCGGTATCCCACCCTCGCCTTGCCCGTTGTACAGCGCGCCAACGACCAGCGGCCGGTCGATGTCGCCTTCCAGGAACGTGACCAGCACCTCCTGCCCCACGCGCGGCAGGAACTGACTGCCGACACCCGGCCCGGCGTAGCGCTGGGCGACGCGCAGCCAACACGAGTCGTCGGCAGTACCTTCGGCGCCTTCGTCGTTCTGGAAGTGGAAGCGCACCCGGATCCGCCCCAGGGCATCGCTGCTCAACTCGCCATCGCCCACCACGATGGCGGTCTGGTAGCCGGGTGCGGTCGGCCGCGGGTTCAGGCGTGCACCGGTGTCGTCCACCAGCACTGGCCGCCACGGCAGCTCACGCGGCAAGGCAACAAAAGCATTCGCATAGCCCACCGTCTGCGCCTGGGTGAGCGTTGTCTCCCACGCCATCCGTGAGATGCCATCCGCGCCCGCGGTCGCCATCGGCGGCGGATCCGGGGGAAAGTGCTCCAGTGCTCCCCGCACGGCATCAGGCAGGTTATTCACCCCCGTCTGGCGCACCGAAACCAGCAGCGCCTCTGGATGGCCATCGGTATCGATCGGCGCCTGCAGGAGGCGGAACCACTCGCCCGCGCGGAAGCTGCGCACGCAGCCCCGACCAAACCAGCGCTCGTCGGCAGCGCGACGGGCGTCGGCGAGCAAGCCCGCCTGCCGTTCGGCCGCAGCCTGGTTCGGAAACGCATAGGGGCCCGCCGGGTCGTACGCCTCGAGGGAGACGTCGACCGCCGGATTCCCCAGCGGCAGCGTGGTACCGCGGGTCCGGCCGCTCTTGTAGTCATCGCTCAACAGGGTGAGCGCGGTCGGCCCGAGGACACTGGCACTCCCGAACGCCTGGATCGTGTCGCTGGATTCGGTGGCGTCGCTCCGATGGAAGCGGATGCCACCGCCCAAAGCTGCCGTCGGATCCTCCGGACTCGCGCCACTCTGGGCAAACAGCACCATGCGATGACCCGCGGCCGCATCGGGATCTTCCTCGATCCGCCAGCCCAGCCCCTCTTCCGCCAGCAGGCGGCTGACGAAATCGAAGTCGCTCTCGCGGTACTGCACGCAGTAGCTCCGGCGCGGCGCGCCTTCGAGGAAGGGGCCAACATCATCCGAGACCTGCCAAGCCGCCCAAGGCGCATAGTCGCCGAACACCGTGCCGAGGATCTCCAGCACCCCGCGCTCCTGGAACACCCGGCTGTGCCGCCCCTGGGTCAGCAGCCAGGTCCACGGCACCAGGCAGAGCCGGTACCGGGCGAGCCCACCATCGCTGCCCAGTTGGACCGCCTCCCGCACCAGACCACTGCGGCGCAACCGCCCGCCGGTACTGGTGCGAGTCCACAAGGTCGCGTTCTGCCCGACCAGTTCGTCCAGTGGCAGGCAGGCGTCGGTCGAAAGCGCGTCGACCCACCACTCATAGCCGGCCGATAGTGATTCCCACCCCTGCCAGCGGTCCACCACGAGGCGGGCGGCCGGCATGCGGGGCAACTGGAGCGAGTAAAGCCGCTCGGAATCGCGCAGGCGCGCGAGCGCGGCGAGGGCCGCCGTGGCGACCGGGTTGAGGCTGTCCATGCCGTTTTCGATGTCTGTCCTTGACCCGCTCAAGGTACCGCGTCGGCGGCCGTTATGGAATCAGCGCGGAGCGACCGCGAGCCGGGCTTCTGCCCGTGGCTCTTCACAATCCCTTAAGGTATTGTGCGCATTGGAGGATTGGATGGCTGAGAACCGAAACGCACTCGTGGTCGACGACGAGCGGGATATCCGCGAGTTGCTGGTCATGACCCTGGGGCGCATGGGCTTGCGGTGCGACACCGCGTCCAGCCTTTCGGACGCGCGCAACCTGCTGCAGCGCAACCAGTACGATCTCTGCCTCACCGACATGCGCCTCCCGGACGGCTCCGGCATCGACCTGGTCTCCGAGATCTCCCGGAACCACCCCGACACGCCGGTCGCCATGATCACTGCGTTCGGCAACGTGGATGCCGCCGTGGAAGCCCTCAAGGCCGGGGCATTCGACTTCGTCGCCAAGCCCGTGGAGCTTTCCGTGCTGCGCGACCTTGTGCGCCACGCGCTGGAACTCGGCGATTCACCGGAGAAGACACCGGCGGCCGACGCCGTGGCATCGCGCCTGTATGGCCAGTCCCCGGCGATGACGTCGCTGCGCCAGACCATTGCCAAGGTCGCCCGCAGCCAGGCCCCGGTATACATCGCCGGCGAATCCGGCGTCGGCAAGGAGCTGGTCGCCCGCACCATCCACGCCGAGGGCGGCCGCGCAGGCGGGCCGTTCGTGCCGGTCAACTGCGGCGCCATCCCCAGCGAGCTGATGGAGAGCGAGTTCTTCGGCCACAAGAAGGGCAGCTTCACCGGCGCCCACGCCGACAAGCCCGGGCTGTTCCAGAGCGCGGACGGCGGCACCCTGTTCCTCGATGAAGTCGCCGAACTGCCGTTGCCGATGCAGGTCAAGCTGCTGCGCGCCATCCAGGAGAAGTCGATCAAGCCGGTGGGCGCCAACACCGAGGTCAGCGTCGACGTGCGCATCCTCTCGGCCACCCACAAGGACCTGGCCCCGATGGTGGCCGACGGCCGCTTCCGCCAGGACCTGTACTACCGCATCAACGTCATCGAGCTGCGCGTGCCGCCGCTGCGCGAGCGCCTCGAGGACCTGCCGGGCCTTTCTGAGAAGATCCTCGGCCGGCTCTCGAAGGACCAGGCCCGCCCCGCCCCGTCGCTGGGCGAGGACGCCGTGGCCGCCCTGCGCAACTACCCGTTCCCCGGCAACGTGCGCGAGCTGGAGAACATCCTGGAGCGCGCCTTGGCCATGGCTGATGGCGACGTGCTGACCGCGGACGATCTTCGCCTGCCGGAAATGGTGGTGCCCTCGCTGCCAACGGCTTCCACGGCACCCCAGACACCGCAGGCCGCCGCTGCCGCCAACGGCATCGACCCACGCACTATCGACCCCCGCGACACCGCCACCAGCGCCCTGCCCTCGTACATCGAGGAGATCGAGCGTGCGGCCATCCAGCACGCGCTGCAGGAAAACCGCTACAACAAGACGCGTACCGCCGCGGCTTTGGGCATTACCTTCCGGGCGCTGCGGTACAAGTTGAAGAAGCTGGGCATCGACTGAAGCCGCCGGAGTGACGTGAAGCGTCACCCTGCCGACAGCCCAACCGACCTTCTGCGTCACCCTTCGCTGCCGTACCCGCCAAGAACCGTGACGCCGGTTTCACTCCGATGATGCGAGGCAAGGATGGCCGGAGTTGGCACGGGTCATGCGTAGTCTTACAGGCACGTGCCACGAGCACGGCAGCCCGAGGACCGGAAAACCGGCTCGAAGGCACGTGAGATCAACCACTCCTAGGGGAACACCATGAAGAACCAGAAGGGCTTTACGCTTATCGAACTGATGATCGTCGTCGCGATCATCGCCATCCTGGCCGCCATTGCTCTGCCGGCTTACCAGGACTACACCGTCCGCTCGCGCGTTGCCGAGGGTATGGGCCTGGTGTCCGCTGCCAAGGTGACTGTGGTGGAGAACGCTTCCACCGGAAACCCGCTCGCGAGCGGCTACATCGCGCCGACCGCCACCGTGAACACGGATTCCGTCGCCATTGCCGCAAACGGAGTCATCACGCTGGATACCAGCACGCGCGCCGGCGACGGCACGATCGTTTTCACTCCTTCGCCGGCCCTGGTGGCTGGACCCCCCCCGGCTACCAATGTCACGTGGCAGTGCAAGACCGGTGGCACCTTGGCACAGAAATATCGTCCTGCCGAATGCCGCAACTAAGCAGCTGCTTTTTGCTCGCTGTGTGGAAAGCCCCGGCAATATAGCCGGGGCTTTTTTATTTTTGGTGCCCAGATTGAGCAATGAAGCATCAGTTCCGCCGCAGAGTTCTAATCAAGGCGCTCCTCTGCACCCTCACGAGGTATCGCACGGGGCCATAGGCCCACGGCTCGCCGCGAAACGGGAGGACCTGAATTCCTAATCGCGGCCATTGCGCAACTTCCTCGTGAAGTGCGCGCTGGATTGCCGCGGAATCGGGGACGGAATTGGCATGATCTTTGCTGAACTATGTTTGATCATTCACTAACCGGGGGGGGGTGACGATGAAACGCGCTTCGGGGTTCACGTTGATCGAGCTCATGGTCGTTGTGGCGATCATTGCCATTCTCGCGGCCATTGCCTTGCCCGCCTATCAGGACTACGCCGTCAGGGCGAGGGTCGCCGAAGCCATTGTCTTGGCGAGCGGCGCGAAGGCGACTGTGACCGAGAACGTCAACAACGCGAATGCACTCACAGCAGCCGCTTGCAGCGGTGTCCCCGTTTTAGCCACTGCGACGAAGAACGTTGCGAGCTTCGGCTGCGGGGGATTGGGCGTGTTGACCGTGACCACCACTGCCAAAGCAGGATCGGTAACACGGCCTTGGCTCCGTCATACAGCGTGAACGGACCCGTTGTATGGGCTTGTCAACACATCTCAGGCGAAGACAAGCACGTACCATCTACCTGTAGATCCTAAAATCACGACGGAACTGCTGCCTACGGCAACAGTTCCGTCAACATCGTTGTTCCGGTCCAGTCCGCCGCAGTTGAGGCGTGAACGGCAAGAGGCGCTCCATGAACGCAGTTGTTTCCGCAAACCTCGTAGGCATCACGGGTATCGCCCGTCGACTGGTGGTCGACGGGGCGCTTGAGGAAGGCAAGGCCCGGGAGGCCATGGCTGCCGCTGCGGCTGAAAAGAAGCCGATAGCAAGTTATCTGGTGAGCCAGCGCTTGGTCACTCCGGCGCAATTGGCCGCCGCGAACTCCATCGAGTTCGGTGTGCCATTGCTCGATCCGTCTGTGCTTGATCCGGAACAGACGGCCATCAAGCTCGTCAAGGAGGAGTTGCTCCGCAAGCACTGCGTGCTCCCACTTTTCAAGCGTGGCAACCGTCTCTTCGTAGGCATCAGCGACCCGACTAACACCCAGGCGTTGGACGAGATCAAGTTCCAGGCCAACCTGGCGGTTGAAGCCATTCTGGTGGATGAGGACAGTATCCGGCGACACATCGATCGCTGGCTGGAATCTGCCGACGCCTTGGGCGACAGCATGGGCGCGGATGACGAGGGGCTTGAGAACCTCGATGTCGGTAAGGAAGAGGACAGCTCCGGCGACAGTGGTGTCGATACGAAGACGGATGACACGCCCGTCGTCAAGTTTGTCAACAAGGTGCTTGTCGACGCCATCCGGCGTGGCGCGTCAGACATTCACTTCGAACCTTATGAAACCGAGTACCGGGTGCGCTTACGTATCGACGGCCTCCTGAAGCAGGCCGCCAAGGTCCCAGTGAAGCTGCAGCCGCGGATATCAGCGCGCCTGAAGGTGATGGCGCAACTGGATATCGCCGAGAAACGCGTACCGCAAGATGGGCGCATCAAGCTCAACCTCAGCAAGACCAAGCAGATCGACTTCCGCGTGAGCACGCTACCAACGCTGTTCGGCGAAAAGATCGTGCTCCGCATCCTGGACAGCAGCGCCGCCAAGCTGGGCATTGAGAAGCTTGGCTACGAGGATGACCAGCAGGAGCTGTACCTGCAGGCCATCGCGAAGCCGTACGGCATGGTGTTGGTCACGGGGCCGACCGGCTCAGGCAAGACTGTGTCGCTGTACACCGCATTGAACATCCTCAACGACGAGACGCGCAATATTTCCACTGTCGAAGACCCAGTGGAAATCCGCGTCCCTGGCATCAACCAGGTGCAGATGAACGTCAAGCGCGGGATGACGTTTGCCGCTGCACTACGGAGTTTTTTGCGACAGGATCCGGACGTGATCATGGTCGGCGAGATCCGCGATCTGGAAACGGCGGAAATCGGAATCAAAGCGGCACAGACTGGGCACATGGTGTTGTCGACGCTGCACACGAATGACGCACCGCAGACCATCGCGCGTCTGATGAACATGGGTGTCGCTCCGTTCAACATCACGTCCTCTGTGACGCTGGTCGTCGCCCAGCGCTTAGCCCGGCGGCTCCATGACTGCAAGCGGGAGATCCAACTGCCGGAGCACGCACTGCTGGCCGAGGGATTCACGGCGGAGGAGATTACCCTTCCAGACTTTCGCATCTACGAGCCGGTGGGGTGTCCGGACTGCACGGAAGGTTACAAAGGGCGCACCGGCATCTATCAGGTGATGCCGATGAGCGATGAGATTCAGGAAATTGTCTTGGCCGGCGGCAACGCCATGCAGATTGCCGAGGCCGCGCAGAGGGCTGGTGTTCGGGACCTCCGGCAATCCGCCCTTTTGAAGGTCCGGCGGGGCATAACAAGCCTGGCAGAGATCAACCGGGTGACCAAGGACTAAGGAGCTGCCTATCGCACCCCCGGCTGAATGGGCCGAGAGCCGCGGCGCGGAGGGTGCAGCTGTGACCGCGGTTGCTATCCCGACACGCAAGGGCAGGATATGCTGGTACGCGGCATGTTGGGCCTCCTGGTCCGGCGGCCGCGACGTCGTGGTGGGGAGCCACGGCTGACGTCGGGGGAGGTGCGCAGTCTTTGCGTGCCGATTTGCTGCAATGGCTAAAAGTTCTAGGTGTGTAAACCCAGCACGTTGTTCAGCGGGATGCGGGTAATGGGCGGCTTGTAGCCAAGACTGGCGTGTAGCCGATGCCAGTTGTAGTGGTGCAGCCAGCCCGGGAGGGCGCCTGCGCGCTGTTCGGAGTTGGCATAGGAGCGTGCGTAGGCCCATTCGCGCAGGCAGGTCTGGACCAGCCGCTCGGCCTTGCCGTTGGTACGCGGGGTATAGGGGCGCGTGCGCAGGTGGCGCATGCCGAGCCGGTGGACCAGGCGGCGGAAGCTGC
>NZ_FUXP01000009.1 GCF_900167055.1 Lysobacter spongiicola DSM 21749 | reverse complement strand
CCTTGATGACCTCGTTCTCGAGAACCTGCTCGGCCAGCAGCTTCTTCAGCCGGCCGTTCTCGGTCTCAAGCTCCTTCAGGCGCTTGGCATCGGGCACGCTCATGCCGCCGAACTTGCTCCGCCACAGGTAGTACGACGCCTCGCTGAAGCCGTGCTTGCGGCACAGCTCCTTGACCGGCAGTCCGGCCTCGGCCTCGCGCAGGAAGCCGATGATCTGCTCTTCGGAAAAGCGCTTCTTCACGTCCAATCTCCTCGCTTTGGGGAATTGGACTCCAGTTCGCCGTGCTACTCAAAACCGGGGGGACGTCGTGGGTTCCCCGACGCGGCCGGGTGCGGCTTCGATACGGAACTGGTGGGCTTCGATCTTCCATTCCCGCGTCGCCGGGGCGAGCTCCCCGAACGTCTTTGCAGCGAATGCCAGGATCGTAAGCATCGACTCGCTGCCACATACCCTGGCCTCCATCGGCTCGAACCAGCGCTGGATGCTGCCCTGCAGCGGGTTGTACTGGATGTGCTGGTAGTGCGGGCCGTGGGGTTGGAGCTCGAAGCCCCCGGCACCCAGGTGGAAAATCGCATGTCGCCGTCGACGATGGCGGCCGACGGCGGCCAGGTAGTGATCCTGGCCGAGGTCGTTCCAGCTCTCGGAGAAGGTCTGCCAGTCGGACAGCCCGCCGCAACGGAGCAGTAGCGGCTCGGCCAGCGCGGCTTCGACGAACGCGAAGCCGTCGGCCCGGACAGTGGCAGCAACGTCGAGGCAGGATTCGCCGGGCACCGGGCTTATGTCCGTCAGGATTGTCGGAGTGGGAGAGCCCCCGTCAGCCCAGGGGCAGGACGCGGTCGACATTGAGCGCGGCCTGGACCAGAAGCGTCAGCACGCAGGAAAGTGCAGCGAACCAGCTCAGGCTGCGCAGCTTGTCCCGGTTGCTTACGTAGAACAGGCCATGGAGCACGCGGAAGACCAGGAAGACCACCGCGAGCAGCGCGATCCGGTCGTGGGCGACCCCGGCCAATTGGGCAAGTACCACGGCGACCGCAAACGCCGGAAAAGCTTCGAAAGCGTTGAGCTGGGCCGCGTTGGCCCGGATCGACCTGGGGTTGTCCTGCCGGGCGAGCCATTCCCTGGGATTGCGGTTGTCGAAGCGTTTGCCGCTCGACTTCGCCACCACCGTCCAGACGTATGGCAGCAACGCGGCAATCAACACACACCAGTAGGCAGTGGACAGGGTCATCTTCGGGCTCCGGTCGGGATGTGCAAGCCTAGCCGAAAACGAAGACGGCGCCCGCAGGCGCCGTCTCCGGAGAGCGCGGAAGGTTTATTCGCTGATGTTATCGGCGCGGGCCTCGTCGCGGGCGGCGCGGAATGCGTTGCCCTCGTACCAGTTCGGCCAGGTATCGCCGCCGGCGAGCTCCCGGCCGACCGCGTACAGAGCTTCCAGGTCCTGCACGACGCCTTCCATGTTCCAGCCCGGATCGAACTCGTCGCCGGCCTGGTGGTAACGGTTGTCGCGATAATCCATCTGCGCCTGGCGACCACCTTCCACGCCGCCTTCGACCAGGTCCTCGCCGCCCTTCGCATAAAGCGCGGGCACGCCGGCCTTGGCGAAGTTGAAGTGGTCGGAGCGGAAGTAGAAGCCGTCCTGAGGCGTCGCCTCTGCCACGAGGGTGCGTCCCTGGCCGGTGGCGACTTCCGAGAGGATGTCCTCCAGCTCGGAGTTGCCCAGGCCGATCACGGTCATGTCTTTGGAGCGTCCGATAACCGGCATCGCGTCCAGGTTGATCGCCGCCACGGTCTTGTCCAGGTCGATGGTGGGCTGTGCGACGAAGTACTTGGAACCCAGCAAGCCGGACTCCTCCAGTGTCACCGCCAGGAACATCACCGAGCGCTCCGGTGCAGGCTCCTGGGCGGCAAACGCTTCGGCGATTTCGAGGATGCCGGCAACGCCGGTCGCGTTGTCGATCGCGCCGTTGTAGATGCTGTCGGCTGCCGGAGCGTCGCCGCCTTCACCCTCATGGCTGCCGAGGTGGTCCCAGTGCGCGAGGTAGACGATCGTTTCTTCCGGCCGCTCCGTGCCGGGCAGCAGTGCTACCACGTTCTGCGAGGACTTCTCGGTGATGGTGCTCTCCAGGTCCAGCGAGAGCGTGGCGTCCAGCGGAATTGCCTCGAACCCCGGCTTGTTGGCCGCGGTGTACAGCTGGTCGAGGTCGTGGCCGAGGTCGTCCAGCAGGCTGCGCGCGGCGTCGGCGGTGACCCACCCCTCGGCTGGAAGCCGCGGCTGCGGATCGTCGGCTGCCGGCAGCTCGAACTGCGGGCCCGACCAGGAGTTGCGGACCACGTCCCAGCCGTAGGAGGCGCCGGCGTTGTCGTGGATGATCAGTGCCGCGGCGGCGCCCTGCCGGGCCGCCTCCTCGAACTTGTAGGTCCAGCGCCCGTAGTAGGTCATGCGCTGGCCTTCGAACAGTTCCGCATCCTGCGCATGGAAGCCGGGATCGTTGACGAACATGACCACGGTCTTGCCCTTGACGTCGACGCCGGCGTAGTCGTTCCAGCCCAGCTCCGGCGCATTCACGCCGTAGCCGACGAACACCAGCTCGCTGTCTTCGATCTGCACCCGCGGTTCGCCGCTGCGGGTCCCGATGACCATATCGGCGGCGAACTCCAGCTCACGCTCTTCGCCATCGACGTCCAGTTTGATCACGGTGGCGTCGCTGGCGGTCGTCTCCACCATCGGCACGGTCTGGAAGTAGCTGTCGCCATTGCCCGGCTGCAGCCCGAGACGCTTGAACTCGGCCTCGAGGTACTCGGTGGTCTTGTCTTCGCCGATGCTGCCGGGTGCCCGGCCGGCGAACTCGTCGGAGGCGAGCGTTTCCACGTGCCGGGCGAAGTCGGCGACGTTGATGGCGGCGTCGGAATCGGCCGCGGCCGGCGCGGTGGCGGCGGAGTCTGCGGATCCGGCGGGCGGCGACGGCGCGCGGTCGCAGGCGGCGAGGGCGATGGCGGCCGCGACCATGGTCATGGCGGGCAGGAACGGGGTGCGTTTCATGGCGGCTCCATGGATGTCAGACAGCCGATGGTAGCAGCGTCGCTTGCACCCCTCCGCAGTGGCCCGGCTGGGCCGCGTCAGTCCCCGGTGGGCGCCCGGCTGCCGCTGTAGGACACGGCCTCGGCGCCGGTGACCGCGCCGATGGTCGCGGTCTCGTGGACGTACAGTTTCACGTCCCGTTCGAACATCAGCGGCCCATCGACGCGCGCATCCGGACCGATGACCACCCGCGGTTCGCGCTTGCGGCTGAAGCTGATGAACGAGACATTGGGCTTGGAATAGCGGATGCCGCCACGGACGTGCGAATTGATCCCCACGGTCAGGTCACCGTTCACGGTCTCGATGTCGCCGGTCACTTCGGTCGCGACCAGGCCGATCGCGCCGTTCACCGTTTCCACCCCGCCGTCGATGCGCCCACCACGGTCGATGAACACGCTGCCGTTCACGGTCCCGACGTCGTCGCCCATGCGCACGTTGGTGCCGACCTTGATGCCGCCATTGACGGTGGAGAGGCCACCGACCACCGCGTCGTCGGCCACCGTGATGCTTCCGTTCACGGTTTCCGCATCGCCGCTCTGCGCCCCGGTCCCGACCTTGATGCTGCCGTTGACCGTGTCGAGGTCGCCGGCACGGCCGGCATCGTCAACGCGGATGGCGCCGTTGACCTTGCTGATGTCGTCCTGTGCCGCGAACGCCGGCGGGATGGCGGCGAGGGCGATGGCGAGCGCAAGGGTCGAAAGTGCATTGCGATGACGGGTCATGGGTGGTCCTCGGGTTCGGAAGGTGCCGTGCTGGGATGCGGCAAGCAGCGCCGGGGTTTAACCAGGTCCGCGTGCGCCGGCGACCGCTGATCCAGGCCTGCACGGGATAGATGGCGCGCTTCGCTACAATCGTCACCTGCCTGAAGTCACCGGAACCATCGACGTGCCAGCCTCCCCAGTGCCCGCCATCCGCCCCGTCGTCCTGCTCATACTGGATGGTTGGGGGCATCGCGAAGAAGCCGCAGACAATGCACTCGCCCAAGCCACGCTGCCGAACTGGCATGCCCTGCTGGAGGCGGCGCCGCATACCCTGATCCATACCGAAGGCAGGCATGTCGGCCTGCCGGACGGGCAGATGGGCAACTCCGAGGTCGGCCACATGAACCTGGGCGCCGGGCGCGTGGTCTACCAGGACCTCACCCGGATCGACGCCGCCATCGAGGACGGCAGCTTCTTCGCCAACGACGAGCTGCTGGCGGCATGCACCGCCGAACGCGATGGCAACGGCACCCTGCACCTGTTGGGCCTGCTGTCGCCCGGTGGCGTGCACAGCCACGAGGCGCACATCTTCGCGATGATCGAGATGGCCCGCCGCGAAGGCGTGGGGCGCGTCGCGGTGCATGCCTTCCTCGACGGCCGGGACATGCCACCGCGTTCGGCGCGCCAGAGCCTGGAGAAGCTGCAGGCGGCGTGCGAGCGCGCGGGCAACGCACGCATCGCCAGCATTGGCGGGCGCTATTTCGCGATGGACCGCGACAAGCGCTGGGACCGCCTGCGACAGGCCTGGGATGTCGTGGTCGAGGGGCGCGCGGAACATCAGTCCGACGATGCACTGTCCGCGCTGGATGCCGCGTACGCCCGTGGCGAAAACGACGAGTTCGTACTGCCCACCGTCATCGGAGAGCCGCTGCCGATGCAGGACGGCGATGCCGTCGTCTTCATGAACTTCCGGGCCGATCGTGCCCGGCAGCTGACCGCCGCCTTCGTCGACCCCGGTTTCGATGGGTTCCAGGCGCGACGCCCGGCCCTGGCCCGCTTCACCTGCCTCACCGAGTACGACGCACGGCTGCCGGCGCCAGTGGCTTTCGGCCCCGAAGACCTGCGCAACACCCTGGGCGAGGTGCTGGCGTCGCGCAAGCTGCGTCAGCTGCGCATCGCCGAGACCGAAAAGTATGCCCACGTCACCTTCTTCTTCAGCGGCGGACGCGAGGACACCTACGAGGGCGAGACCCGCGTGCTCGTGCCCAGCCCGAAGGTCGCCACCTACGACCTGCAACCCGAGATGAGCTGCCCGGAGGTGACCGGGAAGCTCACCGCGGCCATCCGTTCCGGCGAGGTCGACGTGGCGATCTGCAACATCGCCAACCCGGACATGGTCGGCCACAGCGGCAATATCGAAGCGGCCATCAAGGCCGTCGAGGCGGTCGACGTGGCGATCGGCGCCGTTGCCGGCGCGGTACGCGAGACCGGCGGGGCACTGCTGGTCACGGCAGACCACGGCAATGTCGAGATGATGCGCGACGCCGCCACCGGACAGGCGCATACCTCCCACACGGTGGGCCCGGTGCCGTTCGTCTACGTGGGCCCACGCAAGGCGCTGTTGCGCAGCGGCGGCTCGCTGCGGGACGTTGCCCCGACCGTGCTGGACCTGCTGGGCATTCCGAAGCCGGACGAGATGACCGGACAGAGCCTGCTGCTGGACGAGCCGGCCCGCTGATGCCACGCCGGCGCGCGACACGGCTGCTCGGATTGGGCCTGGTGGCCGCGGGGGCGCTGGTAGCCACCGGTGTGCCGGCCCAGGACACTGGCGACACCGAACGCAAGCTGCGGACCGTCAAGCAGGAGCTGGAGGCAGTGGCAGCGGAGCGACGGGAAGTCGAATCCGAGCGCGGCGCCGCCACCCGCCAGCTGCGCGAGGCGGACGAACGCGTCGCCGCATCGGGGCGGCAGCTGCACGAGACCGAGCAGGCGCTGGAAGCGCTGCAGGAACGCCTGCGGGCACTCGAAACAGAACGCGACGCACTGGAATCGCGCCGCGGCGGCCAGCGCCGGGAGCTGGCGGAGTTGCTGCGCGCCGCCTATGCCCAGGGCGAAGCCGCACCCTTGAAGCTGCTGTTGGCACAGGATCGGGTGGAGGACGCCAACCGCCTGCTGACCTATCACGGCTACCTGCAACGCGAGCGGGTGGAGCGCATCCGGACGCTGTCCGTCGAGCTGGCCAGGCTGGACACGTTGGAGGTCCAGGTCGCTGCCCGTCGCGCCGAACTGGAGGAAGCGCGCGCACGCCAGCGTGCGCAGTTGTCCCAGCACGAGGAAGACCGGGCGGCGCGCAAGGCACTGGTCGCGCGCCTCGACGAGCGGTATCAGGACAGACGCCAGCGCGAGCAGGCGTTGGGGCGGGATGCCCGTGGCCTGGAGCAGGTACTGGAGAGGCTGCGTGCTGCCGCTGCGCGCGCTGCGGCCGAGCGCAAGGCCGCCGCGGAGCGTGCCGAACGTGAGGCGCGGGAGGCGCGCGAAGCTGCTCGAAGGCAGGGCCGGCCAGCGCCTGCGCCAAGGCCCGCCCCCGTCGCCAGCGGGCCGGCAGTGGGCGGAGCCGGCTGGCCGTTGGCGGGCAACCTGATCGCCGGCTACGGCGCCTCCATGCCCGACGGACGCAAGAGCGACGGGCTGCTGATCGGCGCCAAGGCCGGCACGGAGGTCAAGGCGGTCGCTGACGGCACGGTGGTGTACGCCGAATGGATGAGTGGTTTCGGCCTGATCCTGATCGTCGACCACGGCAATGGCTACATGAGCCTCTACGCACACAATGACGCGGTGCTGATGGATGCCGGGGACCCGGTGCGGCGTGGCGATGCCGTGGCCACGGTGGGTACCTCGGGCGGACATGGCCGTCCGGCCCTGTACTTCGAACTGCGCCGCAATGGCAGTCCGGTCGACCCCGCTGGCTGGTTGAAGCGCTGATGGGCTTCAAGCACCGTTGCAACGACAGGGCCTACTGTCGGTGATACCGCGATCTGCGTTTGCCGTGCTGAACCCGCGCCGCTGCGCGTGGTCCAACCTGCACCAACCCGGAGCTTCCATGCACCTTCGCCATCCGCTCGTTGTTCCACTTGCCATCGCCCTCGCACTTGGCGCCGCCCCACTGCAGGCCCAGGAGCAGGCGGGCCAGCAGGACCCGCGCGTCGAGGCGGCCGACGGGCAAGCCGCCGTCGACGCCTCGCGCGTGCCCTTGGACGAAATCCGCCGCTACGTCGCCGTCTACGGCGCGGTGAAGCAGGCCTACGTCGAGCCGGTCGAGGACCGCGAGCTGATGCAGTCGGCGATCCGCGGGCTGCTGCTCGACCTGGATCCCCACAGTGCCTACCTGGAAGGCGACGCCGCGGAGAACTTCGACGAGCAGTCCCGGGGCAACTACGACGGCATCGGCGTCGAGATCGTTCGCCAGCCCGACGGGATGCTGCGCGTCATCTCCCCCATCGATGACACACCGGCCGCCCGGGCGGGCGTCATGGCCGGGGACCTGATCACCGGGATTGACGGTGAGCCGCTCACCGAGACCAATTTCGACAGTTCCGCGCCACTGCGTGGAGCGCCGGGTACCAGTGTCGAGCTGACCATCGTGCGAGACGGCGTCGCCGAACCGCTCACCATCGAAGTGCAGCGTGAAACCATCCGCATCGCCAGCGTCCGCAGCCGCTTGCTGGAGCCGGGCTTCGGCTACGTGCGGATCAGCGCCTTCCAGGCCGACACGGCCGCCGAATTCGAGCGGCAACTGGGCACCCTCGCCGAAGAAGCGGGCGGCGCCCTGGAGGGGCTGGTCATCGACCTGCGCAGCAACCCGGGTGGCCTGCTGAGCTCTGCGGTACAGATCGCCGATGCCCTGCTGGAAGACGGGGGCATCGTGAGCACCCGCGGCCGCATCCCGATCAGCGATGCCGAGTTCCGGGCCACACCCGGAGACCGCCTCGATGGCGCGCCGGTGGTGGTGATGGTAGATGCCGGGTCCGCCAGCGCTTCGGAAGTACTGGCCGGCGCCCTGCGCGACAACGAGCGGGCGCGAGTTGTTGGCAGCCGCACCTTCGGCAAGGGTTCGGTGCAGACGCTGCTGCCGCTCGACAATGGCGATTCGGTCAAGCTCACCACCGCGCGCTATTACACCCCCAGCGGCAAGTCGATCCAGGCGCTGGGCATTACACCCGATCTCGTGTTGCGTCCGGCCGAGGGCGAAGAGGACCTGGCGGAGGCGCGTCCCACCTACACCGAGGCCAGCCTTCCGGGGCACCTGCAGGGCGAGGAAGAGGGCGACCGCCCCGGCGACAATGCCGGGGACGTCCTCAATGGTGACATCCACATCGATGCCGCCCTGGCCGAGCTCAAGCGCATGGCTGCAGGAGCGCGGGCGACGAGCGGCTGACTGCCGATCTCCGGCTCAGAAGCCCCGCCGCTGCCGCATGCGCCGGGCGATGCCGGCGCGCGCGATCAGTGCGAACGCCCCGCCGAAGGCAAATCCTGCGAGGTGTGCCGACCAGGCGACGGCGCCGAATGCCGGGCCGATGAAGGTGAAGACCAGCTGCAGCAGCGCCCAAACGCCGATCAACAGCGCAGCCGGAACCTTCACGAACTGCAGGAACAGGCCCAACGGCACGACCAGCCCGAGCTTCGCCCCCGGGAACAGCGCGAGGTAGGCGCCGATCAAGGCCGACACCGCACCGCTCGCGCCGATGATCAGGCGGTCGGGCGTGGCAATGGCGATCACCGCGGCAAGGTTGGCGACGGCGCCTCCCAACAGGAACAGCAGCAGGAACCGCCATGGGCCCATGGTGCGTTCGGCCGGCAGCCCGAAGATCAGCAGGAACACCAGGTTGCCCAGCAGGTGGGCCCAGTCCGCGTGCAGGAACAGGGCGCTCATCAGGCGGAGCAGGCTGTCGTCGAAGAGTGCCGCGTACCAGTCGGCTGGCGTGGTCAGCCCGCCCGACAGCGCGCCCCATTCCAGCAGGAGGTGCCGTTGAGCGCTCTGCGGCAGCAACGTGGCCCATGTAAAGCAACCCCAGAGAGCGGCGAACATCAGCGGGGTCGCCCAGCGTACGGGCGGTTTCTGGCGGGAAGGAATCGCCACGAACATCATCAGTCCCCGGTGTCTGCAGAAGGCGCCGCCGCCGGCAGCCGGGCCCGCTGAACGGTTCCCGGCGCGCAGGGCGTAATGGCCGCGTTCATTGTTAGCACAAGGTTAATCGTGGCGTTATAGTGCAGACGGCGCCGTATGGCGGCGCGTGGCGCCCCCCGATGCCGCCACCGAGATCAATAAGACTCCAACGGAGATTACACGCATGCAACACGCACACAGCATCACCCGCCTGTCGGCGCTCGCGCTCGGCATCGCTGGTGCATTGGCCATGGGACAGGTCCAGGCTTCCGGCTTCCAGCTCAAGGAGAACAGCGTCAAGGGCCTGGGCAGCGCCTTTGCCGGCGCCGGCGTGAAGACCGGTGACAGCTCGGTGGTGGTGAACAACCCCGCCACGATGACCCAGTTCGAGGGCACGACGGTCCAGGCCGACGCGACCATGATCGACCTGAACTACGAATACACCGGCGACGGCTGGGACGCCCTCGGCCGTCCGCTGACCGGCGGTGACGGCGGCAACGCCGGCGACTTCACCCCGATCCCGGCGTTCTCGGTGGTGCACAAGTTCGACAACGGCACCGCGGTTGGCGCCATGGTCAGCGCGCCGTTCGGCCTGGCCACCAAGTACGACAACGACTGGATGGGCCGCTATTCCGCGGTCGAGTCCGACGTCCGGGTGGTCGAGCTGGCGCTGACCGGTGCCGTCGACATCATTCCCGACCACCTGTCGGTGGGCGTTGGCCTGACGTTCTCCCAGGCGGACGTGACGCTCTCCAAGGCGGTCGACTTCGGTGCGGCCCTTGGCGGCGCCGGCGTTCCCGGCTTCCTGCCGCAAGGTGCCGACGGCTTCGCCGAGATCCAGGGCGACGACACCGGCATGGGTTGGATCGCGGGCGTCAACTTCCGTCCCAACGACAAGCTGAGCATCGGCCTCAACCATCGTTCGGAGGTCAAGTACGACCTGCGCGGCGATGCCGACTGGACCGTGCCCGCCCCGGCGCGCGCCACCTTCGACGCGATCGGCATGGGTCCGCTGTTCCAGGACGGTGGCGCCGGTGCCAAGCTCACCACGCCGGCGATGACCACGGTCGACGTGAACTACCAGTTCACCGATCGCTTCTCGATGGCCGCGACCTACGCCGAGACCAGCTGGGAGTCGCTGCAGGAAGTGCGCGTCGAGTTCGACAACCCGGATCCGGACAGCGTCGAGCCGTTCGAGTGGGACACCACCCGGTTCTCCTCGATCGGCGCCGAATACGTGCTGAACGATGCCTGGACCGTGCGCGCCGGCTATGCGTATGACGAGACCCCGACCACGTATGCGCACCGCACTCCGCGCCTGCCGGACGAGGATCGCCAGTGGTATTCGATCGGCGCGACCTGGAACTTCAGCGACAGCCTGGAGTTCAACATCGCCTACACCCGCCTCGAGCCCGATACCCCGTACATCGGTATCGATGGCAGCAGCTACACGCTGGACGGCGCGTTCGACGGTGGTGCCGACCTGTACGGCGTCTCCGCCCAGTACCGTTTCTGATGCCGCTTTGACCGTGTAAAGAAAAAGCCCCGCTTCGGCGGGGCTTTTTCGTGGGACGGTGCCGGCCCCGCGATCAATCGCCGAGCGTGAGCAACGAGGCGTTGCCGCCCGACGCGGTGGTGTTGATGGTGATGGTCTTTTCGGTGGTGAAGCGCGGCAGGTAGTGCGGGCCACCAGCCTTGGGCCCGGTGCCGGACAATCCCTGCCCGCCGAAGGGCTGCACGCCGACCACGGCACCGATCTGGTTGCGGTTCACGTAGCAGTTGCCGACCTTGATCTTCGCGGCGATCTTCTCGACGGTGGCGTCGATCCGGGAGTGCACACCCAGGGTCAGGCCGTAGCCGGTGCCGTTGATGGCATCGAGCACGCCGTCGAGTTGCCCCGCCTTCCAGCGGATGACGTGCAGCACGGGGCCGAAAACTTCCTTCTCCAACTGGCCGAGCGATGCCAGCGCATATGCGCGGGGAGCGAAGAAGCTGCCGTGGGCGGCGTCTTCGCCCAAATCCACCGTAGCGATCGGCGTTGCCTCGCGATCCATCCGTTCGGCGTGCTTGTGCAGGGTCTCCAGGGCATCTTCGTCGATGACCGGGCCGACGTCGGTGGACAACAGGCCGGGGTCGCCCACCTTGAGCTCCGCCATCGCACCGGCCAGCATCGTGGTGACGCGCTCGGCGATGTCTTCCTGCACGAACAGCACGCGCGCCGCCGAGCATCGCTGTCCGGCCGAGGTGAAGGCAGAGGAGATCGCGTCCTTCACCAGCTGTTCCGGCAGTGCCGAGGAATCCGCGATGAGCGCGTTCTGGCCGCCGGTTTCCGCGATCAGCACGCCGATGGCACCGTCGCGCGATGCGAGCGCCCGGTTGATGGCGCTGGCGGTTTCGTTGGAACCGGTGAACGCCACGCCCGCCACGCGCGGGTCCTTGGTCAGCGCCGCACCCACCACCGCGCCGTCGCCCGGCACGAACTGCAGCACGTCCTCGGGCACGCCCGCCTCGTGCATCAGGCGGGTGGCGACGTAGCCGACCAGGTTGGTCTGCTCGGCGGGCTTGGCGATCACGCTGTTGCCGGCCGCCAGCGCAGCAGCGACCTGCCCGATGTAGATCGCCAGCGGGAAGTTCCACGGGCTGATGCAGACGAACACGCCGCGCCCGGTCAGGTGCAGCACGTTGGTTTCGCCGGTCGGGCCGGGAAGCTCCTCGGGCTTGAAGATCTCGCGCGCCTGGCATGCGTAGTAGCGCAGGAAGTCCACTGCCTCCCGCACTTCGCCCACGCCATCGGGAATGGTCTTGCCGGCGTCCTTGGTGCACATGGCGATGAACTCGCCCATGCGCGACTCCAGCATGTCCGCGGCGCGGTCGAGGATGTCGGCGCGGGTCGACGCGGGCGTCGCATCCCAGCGCGGCTGGGCAGCGACCGCGTTCTGCAGCGCCTTCTCCACGGTATCCGCATCCGCCGGCAGCCAGTGGCCGACGACTTCGCGTCGGTCGGCGGGATTGGTCACCGGGACGCGCTCGCCACCCAGTGTCGCGCCAGGTACCAGGGGCTCGGCATACCAGTTCTTCAGCGACCCGTTGACCGTCTCGGCCAATGCACGCAGTTGGCCGTCGTCGGCGAGGTTGACACCCATGGCGTTGTTCCTGTCGCAAAACTTCATTGAGGTGGCATGGCTGCGGTAGACGTCCACCGGCAACGGAATGCGCGGGTGCTGGATGGTGTCGAAGGCAAGGACGGTATCGACCGGATCGCGCACGAGGTCCTCGACCGCGATGTCCTCGTCGGTGATCCGGTTCACGAAGCTGGAGTTGGCGCCGTTTTCCAGCAGGCGCCGGACCAGGTACGGCAGCAGGTCTTCATGGCTGCCCACCGGCGCATATACCCGGCAGGGCGCGCCGAGCCGGTCGGCGGGCATGACTTCGGCATAGAGGTCATCGCCCATGCCGTGCAGTTTCTGGAACTCGAACGGTCGGCCCGCCGCCATCCGGTGAACGGTGGCGATGGTGTGGGCGTTGTGGGTGGCGAACATCGGATAGATGGCATCGCCGGCATCGAGCATGGCCCGGGCGCAGGCGAGGTACGACACGTCGGTGTTGGCCTTGCGCGTGAAAACCGGGTAGCCGGGGTGGCAGTCGACCTGGGCGCGCTTGATCTCGCTGTCCCAGTAGGCACCCTTCACCAGGCGAACCGGAATGCGCCGCCCGACGCGGCGACCGAGGTCGGCCAGCCACGCGATCACTTCCGGCGCGCGCTTCTGGTAGGCCTGCACCGCCAGTCCACACCCCTCCCAGCCCTCCAGGGCGGGATCGGCATAGGCGCCTGCGAAGACGTCCAGCGAGACCTCCAGGCGATCGGCCTCTTCGGCATCGACGGTGAAGCCGATCCCGCTGGACTTGGCCAGCCGCGCGAGCTCGAGCACGCGCGGGGTCAGCTCCGCCAGCACCCGTTCGCGCTTTGCGTGCTCGTAGCGCGGATGCAGGGCCGAGAGCTTCACCGAGATGCTGGCGCGGCCGAAGATGTCGTCCCCGGGCCGGCCGCCTTCGGCGCCGATCGCGGTGATGGCGTCGCGGTAGGCCTGCATGTAGCGCTGGGCATCGGCGTCCGTCAGCGCGGCTTCGCCGAGCATGTCGTAGGAGTAGCGGTAGTTGGCGTTGCCACCCTTCTTGGCGCGGGCCAGCGCTTCACCGATCGAACGCCCCATCACGAACTGGTGGCCCATGATCTTCATGGCCTGCCGCACCGCCATGCGGATGACCGGTTCGCCCATGCGGCCGGCCAGGCGCTTGAACGCATTGTGCGCATCCCGCTTGGTGTCGTCGGCAAGCTCGACCAGGTGGCCGGTCAGCATCAGGCCCCAGGTGGAAGCGTTCACCAGCACGGAATGCGACTGGCCCATGTGCCGCTTCCAGTCCGCATCGCCGAGCTTGTCCCGGATCAGCTTGTCCGTGGTCTCCTGGTCGGGAATGCGCAGCAGGGCCTCGGCCACGCACATCAACAGCACGCCCTCTTCGCTGCCCAGGTCGTACTGGCGCATGAACGCCTCGATCGCGCCCTGGTCCTCCGCGCGTTCGCGCACCCGCCTGACCAGGTCGGCCGCCGTCGCCTGCGCGGCCGTCCGCTCGGCATCCGGCAGGCGGGCCAGTTCCAGCAGGTGGTGGACATGCTCGGCTTCATCCCTGATCCAGGCCGCGGTGATCGCCGCACGCAGCGGCACCGGCGGCGGGGGCAGGTCGGGCGTGATCAACGAGCGTGCCGGCGGCGCCTCGTTGCGGGAAGAAAGTTCGATGTTCATCAAGGACCGCGGGCACCGCATCTAGGGGCGCATAGTCTAGGGTTAAAACGGTCCCCGGCGGGTGAGTACGCAGGCGTCTGGAAGCCCCGGCGGACGGGGCATTCAGCGTAATGAGCGCCGCGTCACGATGGCTGCGGCGGGGCCGGGGCGGGCGGGGGCGCCCCGCCGGGCACGCCGCGCCCCCCGGGAGGGCTGCGCGCTTGCCGCAGGTGGGCTCGGCGGCTAACATTGGCGCGATATTCCGTATGCGCCGAACTGGCGCCAATGGCCCCGGGGCGGGCTCGCCAGCCACCTCTCGCGGACAACCCTGTACCCCTGCCTGTCGTCAACATGGGGCACAGGAGGGTCGGCGCGTGGAGCAGGAACAACTAACCGCATGATTAACAAGCTGATTCCGGGACTCGAATTGATGAAAGCCGGCCGTTTGAAGCAGTGGGCCACCGGCATCGCCGCCCTGGCGCTGCCCGTTGCCGCCTTCGCCCAGGATGCCGATCCGGTGCGCTGGCAGCTCAACATGAACCGTGGCGTGACGCACCTGTCCAACAACGCCTACGAAGCCCACATGGTGGCGTTGTGGGTATGCGTCGGCATCGGCGTGCTCGTCTTCGGCGCGATGGCCGTGGCGATGTTCAAGTTCCGCAAGTCCAAGGGTGCGGTGCCCGACCGGGAGTTCACCCACAGCACCCGGCTGGAGATCCTGTGGACCGTGATCCCGGTGGTGTTGCTGGTGATCATGGCGGCCCCGGCCACCACCAAGCTGATCAAGATGTACGACACCCGCGATGCCGAGATGACCATCAAGGTCACCGGCTACCAGTGGATGTGGAAGTACGAATACCTGGGCGAGGGCGTCGAGTTCACCAGCCGCATGGACCGCGAGAGCGACCGCATCCGGCAGAGCGGCATCACGCCGAACATGGACGAGCACAACCACTACCTCCTGAACGTCGACAACGAGCTGGTGCTGCCGACGGACACCAAGATCCGCTTCGTCATCACTGCCGACGACGTCATCCACGCCTGGTGGGTCCCGGCGCTTGGCTGGAAGCAGGACGCGATCCCGGGCATCGTCAACGAGGCCTGGACCGACATCTCGGTACCGGGTGTCTATCGCGGCCAGTGCGCCGAGCTGTGTGGCAAGGACCACGGGTTCATGCCGATCGTGGTGCGGGCCCTGCCGCGGGCCGAGTACGACCGCTGGCTCGCGGGACAGAAGGCCGGTGCCGACGCCCCCGTGGCGCAGCAGCCGGCTCCCGTCGACCCAGAACAATCCTCCGATGACACCGAAGCCGCGCCTGCCGTCGCGGTTGCCGGCTGATCCGCGTCGGCCGTCGAAACAAAAATACGTATTCAGAGGTAGGCCATGGCTGCCACGCACCCCGTTGTTGACCACCACGATGCCCACGACCACAAGCAGGGCTTCATCGACCGCTGGTTCTTTTCGACCAACCACAAGGACATCGGTACTCTCTACCTGATCTTCAGCTTCGTGATGTTCATCATCGGCGCGGCGATGTCGGTGGTGATCCGCTCCGAGCTGTTCGTCCCGGGCCTGCAGCTCGTGGACCCGATGTTCTTCAACCAGATGACCACCATGCACGCGCTGGTGATGATCTTCGGTGGCGTGATGCCGGCGTTCGTCGGGCTCGCCAACTGGATGATCCCGCTGCAGATCGGTGCGCCGGACATGGCGCTGCCGCGCATGAACAACTGGTCGTTCTGGATCCTGCCGTTCGCGTTCACCCTGCTGCTGCTGACGCTGTTCCTGCCAGGCGGCGGCCCCGCCGGCGGCTGGACGCTGTACCCGCCGCTCTCGCTGCAGGGTGGCAGCAACGTGGCGTTTACGATCTTCGCCATCCACATGATGGGCGTCAGCTCGATCATGGGCGCGATCAACGTGATCGCCACCGTGCTCAACATGCGCGCCCCCGGCATGGACCTGCTGAAGATGCCGATCTTCTGCTGGACCTGGCTGATCACCGCGTTCCTGCTGATCGCCGTGATGCCGGTGCTGGCCGGCGCGGTGACGATGCTGCTGACCGACAAGTTCTTCGCCACCTCGTTCTTCAACGCGGCCGGCGGCGGCGATCCGGTGATGTACCAGCACATCTTCTGGTTCTTCGGGCACCCCGAGGTCTACATCATGATCCTGCCGGCGTTCGGCATCGTGTCGGAGATCATCCCGACCTTCAGCCGCAAGCCGTTGTTCGGTTACCAGGCCATGGTCTACGCGACCGCGGCCATCGCCTTCCTGTCGTTCATCGTGTGGGCCCACCACATGTTCACGGTCGGCATGCCGTTGGGCGGCGAGCTGTACTTCATGTACGCGACCATGCTGATCTCGATCCCGACCGGCGTGAAGGTGTTCAACTGGGTCACCACGATGTGGCGCGGCTCGTTGACGTTCGAGTCGCCCATGCTCTGGTCGATCGCCTTCGTGCTGCTGTTCACCATCGGCGGATTCTCCGGCCTGATGCTCGCCATCGTGCCTGCCGACTTCCAGTACCACGACACCTACTTCGTGGTGGCGCACTTCCACTACGTGCTGGTGACCGGCGCGCTGTTCGCGATCATCGCCGCCGTCTACTACTGGTGGCCGAAGTGGACCGGCCGCATGTACAACGAGGGGCTGGCGAAGATCCACTTCTGGTGGACCATGATCTTCGTCAACCTGCTGTTCTTCCCGCAGCACTTCCTCGGCCTGGCGGGCATGCCGCGCCGTATCCCGGACTACAACGTGGTGTTCGCCGACTGGAACATGATCAGCTCGATCGGTGCCTTCGGCATGTTCGTCACCCCGTTCATGATGGCGTTCATCCTGTGGCGTTCGAAGAAGGTCGGCGTGGTCGCCGGCGAACGCGCCTGGGAGGGTGCACGTGGCCTGGAATGGACCGTGCCGAGCCCGGCGCCGCACCACACCTTCAGCACGCCGCCGGTGATCCGCGACGGCGACCTGGCCCACGGCGACATCAGCCACTGACGGCCGGACCGACCACGCCATGACTCCTGCCCACGAGCCACGCAGCGACATCGACGCACGCCGCCGGCGCGCCCGTCGTACCGCTGCGTGGATCGCGGCGGTGGCCGTCGGGATCTACGTCGTGTTCATCCTGAGCGGCGTGGTGGCGCAATGAGCGGCGCCGGATCCCCCCGGAAGTCGACCAGCGGCATCGCCAAGATGGTGGTGGTGGCGATCCTGGCGTTCGGCTTCAGCTTCTCGCTGGTGCCGCTGTACCGCATCGCGTGCGAGCAGGTGTTCGGGATCCGGCTGGACAACACTGCCGTCGCGACGCCGGCCGCGGGCGCCGCCGAAGGCGAAGAGCGCTGGGTCACCGTGCAGTTCGACGGCGGCGTCAATTCCAAGCTGCCGTGGGAGTTCCACCCGAACCAGCTCACCATGAGGGTCCAGCCGGGCGAGCAGTACGAAACCACCTACCTGGCACGGAATACCTCCGACCGTGACATCGTCGGTAGCGCGGTCCCGTCGGTCGCACCCGCGAGGGCCTCGGGGTACTTCAGCAAGACCGAGTGCTTCTGCTTCACCGCGCAGACGCTGCTGGCAGGGGAGGCGCGCGACATGCCGGTGCGCTTCATCGTCGACCCGGCGCTGCCAGACGACGTGAACACCATTACCCTGTCCTATACATTCTTCAAGAACGACGCGCTGACGGCGCAGCAGGCAGCCACTGCCCATCCGGTGGCCGCCCATCCCGCCTCCGCTCCCTGAGCCCGCGCGCTCGCCCGCAACCACTGCATTTGGAAACGCCGCCATGGCCCAAGCCCACACGCCAGACGCCAACACCTACTTCGTGCCGCACAGCAGCCGCTGGCCGTTCCTCGGCTCGATCGCGCTGTTCATCACCATGGTGGGCGCCGCCAGCTGGATGAACGACGCCAGCTGGGGCATGTGGACCTTCCTGGTCGGTGCCGCCCTGATGATCGCGGTGCTGTTCGGCTGGTTCGGCGACGTCATCGGCGAGTCCGTGCGCGGCAGCTACAACAACCAGGTCGACGTGTCCTTCCGGATGGGCATGATTTGGTTCATCTTCTCGGAGGTGATGTTCTTCGCCGCGTTCTTCGGCGCACTCTTCTATGCCCGCCAGTACGCGTTGCCGTGGCTGGGCGGCGAGGGCGACGGCGTGGCCACCAACAACCTCCTGTGGGAAGGCTTCAGCGCCGCGTGGCCGACCAATGGCCCGGGCCAGGTCGGCGGCGCCTTCCAGACCATTCCGGCCTGGGGCCTGCCGCTGCTGAACACCCTGATCCTGCTGACGTCCGGCGCCACCGTCACGGCTGCCCACCACGCCATCAAGGCCGGCCACCGCAAGCAGCTGCTCGTGTGGCTCGGCATCACGGTGCTGCTGGGTTGCGTGTTCCTGTTCTTCCAGGCCGAGGAATACATCCACGCCTACCGCGACCTCAACCTGACGCTGGGTTCGGGCATCTATGGATCCACGTTCTTCATGCTGACCGGCTTCCACGGCCTGCACGTGACGCTGGGCACCATCATGCTGGCGGTGATCTGGTTCCGCTGCCTCAAGGGCCATTTCGACCGCGACAACCACTTCGCCTTCGAGGCGGTGGCCTGGTACTGGCACTTCGTTGACGTGGTCTGGCTGGGCCTGTTCCTGTTCGTCTACGTGGTGTAGCGACCAGGCGGCCACGGCCGCCGAGCGCCCCCGCAGGAATACCGGCAACCGCGCACGGCGCGGTTGCCGTGTTTTTCAGGCGCCGACGCCGTGGAACTCGATCCAGCCCATCTTCGCGGCGAGGACCACCAGGACGATCAGCGCGATGGACAACCCGATGCGGCGGGTGAGCGCGTTGACGGTGCGCTTGCTACCGCCCTTGTCGACCAGCATGTAGTAGAGGCCGGCGCCAAGGTTCCAGAGGATCAGAACCAGGAAACCGACGATCAACAGGGTCTTCATCAACATGCTCCAGCAGCGGCCTGCGCCCTCCGGCACGGCGGCCGGTGACTGCGCATTATCGCAGCCCGCGGGGGCGTCCGCATGAGCCGGCGGACAACGCTCGTGCTGGGCTGGACCCTGGCGATCGTGGGGGTCGCGCTGTTTGTCGCGCTGGGCCTGTGGCAATCACGGCGCGCCCTGGAGAAGGAGGCGGTGCTGGCCGAGACGGCATCAACCGTTGCCGGCCGCGCTGCACAGCCATTGTCGGCCGCATCCGATCCGGGCCGGGCCGGCCGCATCGAGTGGGCTGCCGGCCCCGGGGTATTCGTCGACGTCCCGGCGCTGCTGCTGGACAACCAGCAGCGTGGTGGCAGGGTCGGCGTCAGGGCCTATCGGGTTTTCACGCCGGTATCGGGCGGGCCGCTGCTGGTCGACCTGGGTTGGCTGCCTCTGCCGCCGGACCGGGAGATGCCGGCGATCGCGCGTCCAGAAGGGGAGGTCACCCTCTCGGGCCTGCTGGCCCCGCCCCCGTCCGCAGGCATCCCGATGGGCGAAGGCATACATCGCAAGGACACCCACTGGTTGCTCACGCGCGTCGACGCCCCGGCGATCACCCGGGCCATCCGAATCGAAGGCGAGCTCGCGCCGCGGGTGCTGCGGCTGGACCCGGCGCTGCCGATGGGCTACGACCGCGACCTCGAGGTACTGGCAAACACCCTGCCCCCCGAGAAGCATCGCGGTTACGCGCTGCAGTGGTTCGGGCTGGCCTTGACCGCACTGGTGATCGCCCTGGTGCTCACCTTCCGCCGGCCAGGCGGACCCTCCAAGCGGAGCATTCCATGAACGCAGACCACCAGGACGGGCAGCGCCCCGTCGACCCCCGCGCCCGCGGGCGCAACCGGACGATGCTGGTCGCCGTTGCCGTGCTGTTCTTCGGTAGCCTGCTGCTCGCCGGTGTCCTGCGCTTCTCGGGATGGCAGCCGGAGGGCCGGAAGAACAACGGCGAGCTGCTCGAACCGCCGGTGGACCTGCGGGAGCAGGTGCCGGTACTTGTGGACGGCGGCGAGTACGACTGGAATCCCGGCGAGCGGACCTGGCGGATCGCGGTGGCCCCTCCTGCCCAATGCGGGGACGAGTGCGCACGCCTGGCGAATGATCTCGACAAGGTGTGGCAGCTGTTCGGTGCCAAGGCCGATCGCGTCCATGTGCTGTGGATCTGCGCCGACGAGGGTTGCATGCCGCCCTCGGGGGCGCCGCAGCCGGCGACGCTGCAGCAGGTTCGGCCGGACACCCGCCTGCGCGACGCGCTGCCCGGGGTCGATGACCCCTCCGGGGTGCCGGTCTACGTGATCGATCCCAACGGGTTCGTCATCCTCCGCTATGCGCCCGGGTTCGATCCCGTCGGCCTGCGCGAGGACGTGGCCCGGCTGCTCAAGCTGATTTGAGGTGCGCCCCGGAGGCAACAGGGGCCGCCACGACCACACCAACCGGACCGAGATGAGCAACGACCCGAACCCACAACCTGCATCCCCGGCCTCGACGGCAAGGCCTGGCGTTGCCGTCGGCGCGGCCCGGCGACCGCCACGCAACTTCCATCGCCTGGCGTGGCTGGCGGTCGTGCTCGCGCTCGGGGTGATCGTCTTTGGCGCGTTCGTGAGACTGTCCCACGCAGGGCTGAGCTGCCCTGACTGGCCGACCTGCTACGGGCAGGCCGCCTGGCCGACCGAGCCCCACCACGGGGCCGACCACGCCGCCACTGCGATCCGGCCGGTGGAGGTCCACAAGGCCTGGCGTGAACAGTTCCATCGCATGATCGCCGGCGCACTGGGCGTCATCACCCTGGTACTTGCGCTATGGGCGGCACGCCGTCGCCGCTTCGGCCTGGCGCAGGTGGCGGGGGCTTCCGCGCTCGTCGCCCTGGCCATTCCGCTCTACATGGGTGGCTGGTACGTCACCGCCTCAATGCTCGCCCTGACAGCGGAAGCGATCCTGCTATGGGCTGCCTGGCGCTGGAGCAATGCTGACCTGTCGCGTGCCGCGGCGTTGACCCTGGCCGTGATCATCTTCCAGGCGCTGCTCGGCATGTGGACGGTGACCTGGCTGCTCAAGCCGATCGTGGTCATGGCCCACCTCATGGGCGGCTTGCTGACCCTGTCGCTGCTGCTGTGGATGGCCTGGCGCGCCACCAACCTGCCGATCCGCCTGGCTGACGCCCCGCGCCTGCGGAAGCTGCTCATCGCCGGACTGGTCCTGCTGGGCGTGCAGATCGCGCTGGGTGGCTGGACCAGCGCCAACTACGCGGCACTCGCCTGCGGTACCGATTTCCCGACCTGCGTGGGGCGATGGTGGCCGCCGACGGACTTCCGCGAAGGCTTCGTGCTGTGGCGTGGGATCGGCGTGGACTACGAAGGCGGGATCCTGGACGGCGCCTCGCGCATCGCGATCCAGATGGCACACCGGATGATGGCGGTGGTGGTGTTCGTCTACCTGCTCTGGCTGGCCATCAAGCTGGCGCGTATGCCGGGCGTGCGCGGCTGGGCAAGCCTGCTGGGTGCACTGACGCTGGTACAGGTGGCCCTGGGCATCGCCAACGTGAAGCTGGCCCTGCCGCTGTGGACGGCGGTGATGCATAACGCGGGTGCGGTGGCGCTGCTGTTCGTGCTGGTGTCCCTGCTGGCCCGCCTGCGCAATCCGGAGTCCTGATGGAGCCGACCCTGCGTCCGACGCTGCGGCAGTACTGGAGCCTGACCAAACCCCGGGTGGTCGCGTTGATCGTGTTCACCGCCGCGATCGGCATGTTCCTCGCCGTGCCCGGGCTGCCGCCGTTGCAGGAGTCGGTGCTGGGCTTCATCGGCATCTGGCTCGCGGCCGCGTCCGCTGCAGCAATCAACCAGTTGCTCGATGCCCGTATCGACGCCCGGATGGCACGCACTTCGTGGCGGCCCATTGTCGCGGGGCAGGTAAGCCCGCGGCAGGCACTCGTATTCGCGCTGGCGTTGGCGGCGCTGTCGATGACGATCCTGGTGCTGTGGGTGAACGTGCTGACCGCGCTGCTCACCTTCGCGTCGCTGATCGGGTATGCGGTGATTTACACCGTTTTCCTGAAGCGGGCGACGCCGCAGAACATCGTCATCGGCGGCATCGCCGGCGCAGCTCCTCCCGCATTGGGCTGGGCCGCCATCACCGGCACGCTCGACCCGCATGCCCTGCTGCTGGTGCTGATCATCTTCGTCTGGACGCCGCCGCACTTCTGGGCGCTGGCGATCTTCCGGCGGGAGGACTACCGCAAGGCCATGGTCCCGATGCTCCCGGTGACCCACGGGGTCGAGTACACCCGCTGGCAGATCCTGTTTTACACGGTGCTGTTGGTCGCGGTGACGGTACTGCCGTGGGCGACCGGCATGAGCGGGTTGTTCTACCTCGGCGGCGCCCTCGTCCTGGGGCTGGTGTTCCTGTACTACGCATGGCGGCTCATGGATCCGCCCGACGAGCTGTACGCGATGGAGGTCTTCCGCTACTCGATCGTGTACCTGATGGCGCTGTTCGCCTTCCTGCTGGTCGACCACTGGCTGCTGCCCTACATGCAGCCCTCACCGGTGATGGAACTGCAGCGGATCGGGTGATCCTGCCAACCGTCCGACGCGGCTACTGCAGCAGCGTCGTCGCGCTCGAAGGGCTGGCGGAGAGCGTGGCGCTCAGGGTCGGATCGCTGGGATAGCCTTCGCCGTTGAACTGCAGGGCGACGCTGCCCGGGGCGCCGCCATCGTCGATTCCCACGATGAGGTCCTGCCAGCCACTGCTGCGCTTGCCGGTGGCCGCAATCGGTGCGCGGGTGTGGTCGGCCCGGGTGACCAGCCGATAGCTGCCGTCCGCTTCTCCATGGAACACAAGCAGCGGGCAGCCACCAGCACTGCACCACGCCGGATCGTCCAGCAGCATCAGGACGTCCTCGGTGCCATCGGCATCAAGGTCGACCCACGCTTCGCGATACTCCGGCACGCCGGCGCCGCCTTCGGACTCCACAAACTCCGCCAGGGCCGCGCGGGCGCTGGTTACAGGGTCGGGACGCTCCAAGGGAGCCGGCTGCGGGTCACGGATGGCGCTGGACTGGGCGGCACCGTCCTGGTGCTGGCAGGCGGCCAGCAGCAGGCAGCCGGCGGTGACTCCGGCCAGCATCAAAGCCCGGTTGAGGGGCGTCGCGTGGATCGGGCGGGGCAGGGTAGGGGGGTTCATCGGCATGCTCCATCGGACGCCGTTACGCTAGCGCCGATGCCGTCACGGCCTGGTGTATTCGAGGAGCGCCCTGTTCAGGCCAGGCGGGCCATCAGCAGGCCACGCAGCTCCGTCTTGTCCTCGTCGTCCAGACCGGCTTCGCGCTGCTTGGCCTGCAGTTCGTCGATGCGTTGCTGCAGGGTCTGCCGGTCGAGTTGGGCGATGACGTCGAGCAGTTCGCGCCGCCAGTGGATTTCGTCACCGGGCAGGGAAGACACCGCCAGCTTCTGCAGGGCCGCCTGTTCCTCGCGCCCCGAGAAGTGTTCGATCAGCGAGCCGGTACTGATGTCCGGCCGTTCGTAGATCACCTGCAACAGGTCGACCAGCAGGTCGACGCCGGGCTGGCGCAGCGCGGCGAACCGGAAGGGCGGCTCCAGTTCCAGCGCGAGCGACGGCTGCTGCAACAACAGCGAGATCGCACCGCGCACGAGGCTGCGCTTGGGCGCGGGGGTGCCATGGCCGGCGGCGCGCGCACGCTGGACCGGCACGTGAGTTTCAGCGGTGCTGGCGCGGGCACCGACTCCGGTCAGCTCGGTGAGCCGCTGGCGCATCAGGTCGGCGAAAGCGCCGTCGGGAATCTGCGCCAGCAGCGGCTTGGCGCGCTCGGCCAGCCGTCCCTTGCCCTCGAGCGTCCCGAGGTTGACGTCGGCACCGAGCGAATCGAACAGGAACCGCGAGAGCGGCGTGGCGTTCTGCAGGCGCCGGTCGAAACCCTCGGCGCCCTCGGTGCGTACGATCGAGTCGGGGTCCTCGCCTTCGGGCAGGAACAGGAAGAACGCCTGGCGGCCATCCTTCATCCGGGGCAACACCGACTCCACCGCCTTCCACGCGGCAGCGCGCCCGGCGCGGTCGCCGTCGAAACAGAAGTAGACGTCGGGTGCGTTGCGGAACAGCAGCTCGGCATGGTCCGGCGTGGTGGCCGTGCCCAGCGTCGCCACGGCAGTGTCCACGCCATGCTGGAACAGCGCGACCACGTCCATGTAACCCTCGACCACGATCAGCCGCGGGATCCTGTTGTGGGCCTGCCGGACCTGCCACAGGCCGTACAGCTCCCGGCCCTTGTGGAACAGCGCGGTCTCGGGGGAGTTCAGGTATTTGGGGCCGGGATCGCGGCCGTCGGCGGGCGCGGCGATGATGCGGCCACCGAAGGCGATCGGGCGGCCGCGGCGGTCGTGGATCGGGAACATCACCCGGCCACGGAACTTGTCGTACACCCGGCCGCTGTCGTTCTTCGAGAACATCCCGGCGCGCTCCAGCAACTGCATGCGGCGCGGGTCGGTCCCCAGCGCATCGCGCAGCGCGTTGAACCCGTCCGGTGCATAGCCGATGCCGAAGCGGGTCCGGGTGGCGGCATCGACCCCGCGTTCGTCCAGGTAGCCGCGCGCGGCTTCGCTGGCTGCCAGTTGCTGACGGAAGAAGCGCTCCGCCTCCTGCACGATGTCGTACAGCGCCTGGCTGTCGGGATTGCTGTTCTGCTGCCGGGTATCGCGCGGCACCTCCATCCCGGTGCGCCGCGCGAGCTCCTCGACCGCGTCGAGGAACTCCAGGCGGTCGTACTCCATCAGGAACTTCAGCGCAGTGCCGTGGGCGCCACAGCCGAAGCAGTGGTAGAACTGCTTGGTCGGCGACACGGTGAAGCTGGGCGAGCGCTCGTCGTGGAACGGACACCGCGCGGAATATTCCTTGCCCTGCCGCTTCAACGGAACGCGCGCGCCGATCAGCTCGACGATGTCGGCGCGGGCGAGGAGGTCGTCGATGAAAGCGTCGGGAATACGGGCCATGCGTCGTGCCGCCAGGGCACCTGGATCCGGTCGGGAGCGGGTCCGCTAGGATGCCACGCCCGGGGCCTGCTTCCCGGATCCATTCCCTGCCGATTCCTCCTTCCCGGCCTGCCTGCGCTCATCCAGCACCGACGTGATCAGCGCACCCGCCAGGAACACCACCGCGCTGTAGTACATCCACACCAGCATGACCACCAGTCCGCCAGCCGGACCATAGGCGCTGCCGAGGCTGGCCTGGCCGAGGTAGAGGCCGATCGCCCAGCGGCCGAACATGAACATGCCAGCGGTCAGGGCGCCGCCCACCAGCGCCATGTGGCGGTCGACCGGGCAGTCCGGCAGGAGCCGGTACATGGCCGCAAACACCGCCGAATACAGCACGAAAGAAAACAGCGAGATGATCACCGGCAGCAGGTCCGGCAGCCAGGCCGCCAGCATCGCCAGCCCTGCCTGCACGACCATCGACACCACCAGCAGGAAACCGATGGCGATCGCCATGCCGAACGAGAGCAGGCGCTTGCGCAGCCACGCCAGCATGCCGCCCAGTTGCTCGGCGTCGGAGTGGAATACCCGGTTGAGCGAGGTCTGCAGGTGGGCGAACACGATGGACGCACCGAACAGCAGCGCACCGGTACCCACCAGCGCGGCCATCGAGCCGGTACCGGGCTGGCTCTCGGCGTTGGCCACGATCATCCGTGCGGTGCTCTCGACCTGTGGCCCGACCAGCATGGCGATCTGCCGGAAGAACTCTTCCTGGGCGGAGGGGTACAGCGATGTCGTGAGCCAGAGCAGGAGTACGACCAGCGGCGCAAGCGACAGCATGGTGTAGAAGGCGAGGGCCGCGGCCAGCGCCAGGATGTCGTATTCGAAGAAGCGCGAAGCCACCTGTGCCGGCCAGCTTCCGGCGGCGCGCGCCTGCAGGGCCTGCAGGCGCGCCCGCAGGCCGGTCCCGCCCGTGGCGGCGCTGTTTCTCGTGTCCTTGCCCGTGTCCGTCGGCATGCGGTTCCTGTCGGTGGTGTTCAGACCATCGGCAGTATGGAGCGGACCAGGTTAGGGTCGCGTGGGCCGTCGGGCCGCACGCGAGGTTTCAGCCGGCGAGGCGCTGCTTGACCAGCTTCGACACCAGGCCCATGTCGGCCTGGCCGGCAAGCTTCGGCTTCAGCACCGCCATCAGCTTGCCCATGTCGGCCGGCGACGAAGCCCCGGTTTCCGCGATGGCCGCGTCGATGGCGGCGGTGATCTCCGCCTCGCCCAGCTTGGCAGGCAGGTAGCGCTCGATCACCACGATCTCGTCGCGCTCGACCTGCGCCAGGTCCTCGCGGCCGGCCGCCTCGTACTGGGCGACCGAGTCCCGCCGCTGCTTGACCATCTTGTCCAGCACCGCGATCACCTGGGTATCGTCCAGCTCAACGCGCTCGTCGACTTCGCGTTGCTTGATGGCCGCGTTGACGAGCCGGATCACGCCGAGGGACTGCTTGTCGCCGCGCTTCATGGCGGCCTTCATGTCTTCGTTGAGTCGCTGCTTCATGGACATGGGCTTGCTTCCTTGGTATTTCAGGGGTGTCTCAGCGGGGGCTGAGCGGTGTAAGGGAAACGCAAAAAGCCGGCGGCGCATCGAGGCGCGGCCGGCTTGGTGCTGCCAGCCCGTCACCACCTTGCGGCGGCACGGGCCAGTGCGCGATCAGTACAGGCGCTGGCGCTTGGTCACGTCGCGCGAAGCACGACGGGACTGGCGCTTCACCGCAGCGGCGGCCTTGCGCTTGCGCTCCTGGGTCGGCTTCTCGTAGTACTCGCGCTTGCGGGTCTCGGCGAGCACGCCGGCCTTCTCGCAGGTGCGCTTGAAGCGACGCAGGGCAAACTCGAAAGGCTCGTTCTCGCGGACTTTGACGCTGGGCATACGGTATCTCGGTTCGGGTGGTCGGCCCGGTTCCGCCGGGCGAGCCGCGTATTTTAGCGGGACCAGCGGAGCGAGTGCAAGCCGCCCCCGCGGAAGGGTGCCGACCGGCCGCCGCGGGCGCGTGCAGGCGGCCGCGCACCCGCATCCGCGCTAGGCTTTCCACCCGCCTGCCCCCACCTACCACCTGATGAAAGTCCTCGGCATCGAAACCAGTTGCGATGAAACCGGCGTGGCCGTCTACGACACCGACGCCGGCAGCCTGCGTGCCCACGCGCTATACAGCCAGGTGGCCCTGCACGCCGAGTACGGGGGCGTGGTGCCCGAGCTGGCCAGCCGCGACCACGTGCGCAAGCTGTTGCCGCTGATCCGGCAGACCCTGCAGGAGTCCGGCATGGAGGTCGGCGACATCGACGGGTTGGCCTATACCGCCGGCCCCGGCCTGGTGGGCGCGCTGCTGGTGGGTGCGGGCGTCGCGCGTTCATTGGCCTGGGCACTGGATCGGCCGGCGATCGCGGTCCACCACATGGAGGGCCATCTGCTGGCACCACTGATGGAGGACGACCCGGAGGATCCGGGCCGGGGGCCCCCGCAGCCGCCTTTCGTGGCCCTGCTGGTCTCCGGTGGCCATACCCAGCTGGTCGCGGTGGAAGCGGTCGGACGCTACCGGCTGCTGGGGGAGACCCTGGACGACGCCGCCGGCGAGGCCTTCGACAAGACCGCGAAACTGATGGGTCTGCCCTATCCGGGAGGCCCCGAGCTGGCGGCGCAGGCGGAGCGCGGCCGCCCCGGCGTGTTCAGGTTTCCGCGGCCGATGACCAACAGGCCCGGTCTGGACTTCAGCTTCAGCGGCCTGAAGACCCAGGTGCTGCTCGCGTGGCGCGACAGCGGCAAGACCGACAGCGACCGCGCCGACATCGCGCGGGGCTTTGAGGACGCGGTCGTCGACACGCTGGCGATCAAGTGCGAGCGCGCCTTGGACGAAGCCGGTTGCGACACGCTGGTGGTGGCGGGCGGCGTGGGCGCCAACCGGCGGCTGCGCGAGCGGCTGCGGAAGATGGCAGTCGACCGTGGCGGTCGCGTCAGCTTTCCGCGGCCGGCCTTCTGCACCGACAATGGCGCCATGATCGCCTTCGCCGGCGCCCTGCGGCTGCAGGCCGGCCAGTACGAGGACGCCTCGGTCCGGGTGGCGCCGCGCTGGGACATGGCCGCGCTGCCGGCGCTGTGACCGCAACCCACGGGAGCCCCATGGACAAGGTATTCATCGAAGGGCTGCAGATCGACGCCCTGATCGGCATCTACGACTGGGAGCGTCGCATCCGCCAGCCGCTGGTGTTCGACATCGAGATGGCGTTCGACAACCGCATCCCCGCTGCCAGCGATGCCATCGAGGACACGCTGAACTACAAGGCAGTGAGCAAGCGCATCATCGGCTACGTCTCCGAAACCGGCTTCGGGCTGGTGGAGACGCTGGCCGAACGGGTCGCGGCGCTGATCCTGGAAGAATTCGGCGTGGCGCACGTCAAGCTGCGGCTGGCCAAGCCGGGCGCGGTGCGCGGCGCGCGATCGGTCGGGGTGGTCATCGAGCGTTCCGCCGCTACCCTGTGACGATGAATCGATTGAACGGAATACGCGAAACAGTCTCCGGGGTGCCCTACGCCGGGCCGGTACTGGCACTTGCCGGACTGGTGCTGGTGGCCTGGCTGGCCAACTGGGTGGTGCGCAGGATCGTGCTGCGCATCGTCGAGCGCATGGCGATGGCCTCGTCGTTGAAATGGGACGACGCTCTGCTGTCGCGCGGGGTGCTGTCGCGGCTGGTGCACGTGGTGCCGGCGCTGATCATCGCCACCGGCGTGCCGCTGGTCGCGGGCCTGCCCGAAGGGCTGGTGCTGGTGGTGCGCAACGTCGCACTGGCCTACGTCGCCCTGACCATCGCGATCGCGATCAGCAACCTGCTCGACGCGCTCAACGACATCTACGTGAGCCGGAGCACGCGCGCCAACCAGCGGCCGATCAAAGGCTACCTGCAGCTGGTCAAGATCGTGGTGTTCGTGCTGGCGATCGTGATCATGATCGCCACCCTGATCGACCGCTCGCCGCTGTTGCTGCTGTCGGGCTTCGGCGCGATGAGCGCGGTGCTGCTGCTGGTGTTCAAGGACACCATCCTGTCGCTGGTGGCGAGCGTGCAGCTGACCGGCAACGACATGCTGCGGGTGGGTGACTGGATCGAGATGCCGTCGCTGGAAGCCGATGGCGACGTCATCGACATGGCGCTGAACACGGTCAAGGTCCAGAACTGGGACAAGACCATCACCACCATCCCGACCTACCGGCTGATCAGCGACAGCTTCAAGAACTGGCGCGGCATGCAGGAGTCGGGTGGCCGGCGGATCAAGCGGCCGCTGCTGATCGACCAGGGCTCGGTGCGTTTCCTCGAGCCGGAGGAGCGCGACCGGATGCGCCGCATCGCCCTGATCGACGAATACCTGGACGCCAAGCGGCAGGAGCTGGAAGCGTTCAACCAGAAGCTGCTGTCGGCCGGCAAGGACCCCGTCAACACGCGTCGGGTCACCAACATCGGCACCTTCCGCGCCTACGTGCAGCATTACCTGCGCGCGCACCCGCGCATCGCCCAGCAGATGACGCTGATGGTGCGCCAGCTGGAGCCGGGCCCGACCGGCCTGCCGCTGGAGGTGTACTGCTTCACCGCGACCGTCGACTGGGTCGAGTACGAGGGCATCCAGTCCGACATCTTCGACCACCTGATCGCGATGCTGCCCGAGTTCGGGCTGCGGCTGTACCAGGCACCGGGCGGCGCCGACGTCGCCGGCGCACTGGCGCGCCTGCAGGACACCGGTGGAAACAACGACGAAACCACTGCCGCCGTGGATGCCTCGGCCACCGATGTGTCCGCGGCCGCAGCCAGGCCCGGGGTTGGATCCTCGACGACGGCAGCCCCCGGTGGCGCGTCGCGGACCGGGGCAGGGAAGGGCGAATGAGTCGCGCCTATCTCAGCCTCGGCAGCAACCTGCGGCCCGAGCACCACCTGCGCATCGCGGTGGCGGCGCTGCGCCAGCGCTTCGGCGACATCCTGCTCTCGCCGGTGTACCGGACCGAGGCGGTGGGATTCCAGGGCAACGCCTTCTGCAATGCAGCCGCCGTGATCGACACCGACCTCGACCCGGAAGCGCTCAACGACTGGCTGCACGCGCTGGAAGACGCCAACGGCCGCGACCGCAGTGGCCCGCGCTACGGCGACCGCACCCTGGACCTGGACATCGTGCTCTACGACGAACGCATGCTCGACGGCCCCGGCCACCTGCGCATTCCGCGGCCGGAGTTGCAGCATGCGTTCGTGCTCAAGCCGCTCGCCGACATCGCCCCCGACGCAGTGGTGCCGACCGATGGCCGCACCCTGGCACAGCTCTGGTCGGTGCATCCCGACCGCGACAAACCCTTCGAAACTGTGGACCTCTCGCCCGCACCGATGTCGACGCCCACCCCGTAGGAGCGACGTCAGTCGCGACCATGGCGCCGGTGATGGAATGTACAGGTCGCGACTTACGTCGCTCCTACATCACCGTTCCTTTGTAGGAGCGGCTTCAGCAGCGACCACCCACCTTCCTATCCCCGCGCCACCCGCATCCATCCGCGTCCACGCCCGCCAGCACGCACGCGCCCCGCGCATCACACCGCCAGCATCCGTCCGCCATCCAGGTGCAGCACCTGCCCGGTTGTGTAGCGCGCGTCCTGCAACAGCCACCGCACCGCCTCGGCCACCTCGCCGGGCTCGCCGGTGCGCCCCAGCGGCGTGCGCGCCAGCATCGCCTGCCGGTCCTCGCCGCTGTCGCCTTCCGGCCACAGGATGGCGCCGGGCGACACCGCGTTCACCCGCACCGCCGGCCCCAGGTCGATCGCCAGCGCCCGGGTCATCATCAACAGCGATGCCTTGGCCATGCAGTACACCGCGTGCCCCGGCAACGGGCGTTCGCCGTAGATGTCGGCGATGTTGACGATCGCGCCGGCGCCGGACCGCTGCAGGTGCGGCGCCGCCGCCTGGGCCAGGAAGAACGGACCGCGCGCGTTGCTGTCGAACAGCTCGTCCCACTGCGCGGGGTCGATGCCACCCAGCGGCGTCGGCTTGAAGGTGGAGGCGTTGTTCACCAGCGCGTCCAGCCGGCCGAAGCGCTGGACCACGGATTCGACCATCGATGGCAGGCGGTCGAAGTCGGCCAGTTCCGCCTGCAGCAGCATCGCGCTGCCGGGACGTGATGCCTCCAGTTCCGCCGCCAGCGCACCGGCCTCGCTGCCGGAGCTGCGGTAGTGCAGGGCGAGGTCGAAGCCGGCGCCGTGCAGCGTGCGCGCGATGGCGGCGCCGATGCGCCTGGCGGAGCCGGTGACCAGTGCGACGGGACGTGCGGACATGCGGGTCTCCTACACGGACGGTACAGAGGGGCACGGTATCCTGCGCGAGGACCCGCCAGGATGCCAACGTGACCGACTTCCAGCTCCCCACGCCCGGGGCCGATGCGCTCGAACACAGCGCGCGCCTCGACGCCTTCATCCGCGAACAGATCGAGGCCGCCGACGGCGCGATCCCGTTCTCCAGGTTCATGGAGCTGGCGCTCTACGCGCCGGGACTGGGCTACTACAGCGCCGGCGCCACCAAGTTCGGCGAGGAGGGCGATTTCGTCACCGCTCCCGAACTGGGGCCGGTGTTCGCCGCATGCGTGGCCGAAGGCGTGGCCCCGGTGATGCAGCAGATCGGGCCGCAGGCACGCTTCCTGGAGCTGGGTGGTGGTACCGGTGCCTTCGCCGAGGTCGCACTCAAACGGCTGCTCGAGCTCGATGCCCTGCCGGACCGCTACGCCATCCTCGAGCCCAGCGCCGAGCTGCGCGCGCGCCAGCGTGAACGCCTGCAGCGGCGGCTGGTGCCGCCGGTGTTCGACCTGGTGGAGTGGCTGGATGCGCCGTTCGCCGACGACTGGAACGGCGTGCTGTTCGCCAACGAGGTCATCGACGCCCTGCCGACGCCGCGGTTCGCCATCGAAGCCGGGCAGGTGCTCGAGGAGCATGTCGTCGTCGAGGACGGCCGGCTGTCACGCGCGCTGCGCCCGGCCGACGCCTTCCTCACCAACGCAGTGCGGCACATCGAAGCGCGGACGGGCCACGCCCTGCCGGACGGCTACCGCAGCGAGGTACTGCCCCAGCTCCCGTACTGGGTGCAGGCGGTGGCCGGCGGCCTCAGGCGCGGCGCAATGCTGTTCGTCGACTACGGCCACGTGCGCTCGGAGTACTACCAGCACGACCGCACCGACGGCACCCTGCGCGCCTACTACCGCCACCGCATGCATGCCGAGCCGCTGTTGTGGCCGGGCCTGCAGGACATCACCGCCTCGGTCGACTTCACCGCGCTGGCCGAGGCGGGCGTCGCCGCAGGGTTCGACTTCGCCGGCTACTGCAACCAGGCCAACTTCCTGCTCGGCAACGGCCTGGCCGGCGTGCTGGAGCGCATCGAACAGGTGGCCGATCCCCAGGAGCGCCAGAAGCGCCACAACGAGGTCAAGCGCCTGACGCTGCCCAGCGAGATGGGCGAACGCTTCCAGGTGATGGGCTTCGAGAAGGACGTCGAGTTCGGTGCGGCCTTCCTGGCCGGCGACCTCAGTTACCGTCTGTGAGCGTGCCTGCCGGGGACCCCGCCCACTGGCTGCGGCCGTTCCGTCGGCCTGCCCTCTGGTGCTCGGGTTGGGCGGTGCTGTTCGCGCTGGTCGCCACCGGCTCGCTGTTGCCGGCCAGCAACGTGCCTTCCATGCCGGTGCCGGGGCTCGACAAGCTCCAGCACTTCCTGGGCTATGCGACGCTCTCCGCGTACGGCGTGATGCTGTTCGGCCGGATGCGACCGCAGGCCCTGGCGGCGGCGCTGGTGGTGGCTTTCGGCGTCGGAGTGGAGTGGGCCCAGGGTGCAGTGACCGCCGACCGCAATCCCGAAGCCGCGGACGCGATGGCCAATGCGCTGGGCGCGCTCGCGGGCTTGCTGCTGGCATCGACGCCGGTGGCCCCGTGGCTGCAGCGCCTCGACGGGCGCCTGTTCCCGCCCCGGCAGCGCCCGGAACGGGATTGACGGGGCGGTATTCGCGCCAGGTATCCGGCCAGGCAAAGTGGGATCGGGACGAATTGTGACAAGCGTCACCGCAGGTCTTGCGTGGGTTCACCCGTTGTCCGACGCTTGGCGCGGGCTAGACAGGGGAAGTCCACCCACCACCTCAAGGAACAGAGCGCATGTCCATCCAGCACACCCGCCTGGCGGCGGCCGTGGCCGCCATCGTCGCCGCCGGCGCGTTGACGCCTGCCACGGCCCAGACAGCAGCAGACCCGCAGCCGGTCCAGAACGCCCCGACCGCCACCGCGCAAACGGATACCACCACGCTCGACTCGGTGCAGGTCACCGGTTCGCGCGTGCGCGGGCGAACGGCAGAAGACACGGCCGCGCCGGTCGACATCATCGGCCGCGAGGAGCTCGAAGCCAGCGGCGCGCTGGAGATCGGCCAGGTCCTGCAGACGCTTGAACCCTCGTTCAACTTCTCGCGCACCTTCGTCTCCGACGGCACCGACATCCTCCGCCCCGCCACGCTGCGCGCGCTGGGGCCGGACCAGGTGCTGGTGCTGGTCAACGGCAAGCGCCGCCACCAACAGGCGCTGGTCAACGTGCAGCAGACCATCGGGCGTGGCTCGGCGGGCACCGACATCAACGCGATCCCGATCTCCGCCATCGAGCGCATCGAGGTGCTGCGCGACGGCGCCGCGGCGCAGTACGGCTCCGATGCCATCGCCGGCGTCATCAACATCATCCTCAAGCGCCAGACCGAACACACCGACGTCTCGCTGATGGGCGGGCAGTACTTCGCCGGCGACGGCGAGATCATGCACGGCTCGGTCAACACCGGCTGGAACTTCGGGGCCGACGGCTTCGCCAACCTCAGTGCCGAGTACCGCAACCGCAATGCGACCAACCGCGCCGGGCCGGACAGCCTGCGGGTGGATCCGCCACGGGTGACGCAGGGCCTCGGCGATGCCGACGCCAGCGACGCCTACCTCTGGCTCAACAGCGGCATGTCCGCCGGCGCCGGCGAGCTCTACGCCTTCGGCGGCCTGTCCCGGCGGCAGGGCGAGTCGGGCGGCTTCTTCCGCTCGCCCGGCGACAACCGCACCGTGCCCGAGCTGTACCCCGACGGGTTCCTGCCCCGGATCCTCAGCACGGTCGAGGATGCTTCGCTCGCAGTGGGCTACAAGGCACCCATCGGCGACAGCAGCTGGGACTGGGACGTGTCGATCAACCACGGCCGCAGCCGCTTCGGCTTCGACGAGAGCAACTCGGTGAACGTCAGCTGGTGGTACGAGCCGATCGACCCGGCCGACCCGACGGGGCCCATTTATGCGTCCTCGCCGACCTCGGCGGATACCGGCACGCTCGAGTTCGACCAGACCACGTTCAACCTGGACTTCCGGGGCAGCGTCGAAGGCCTGGGCGACCACCTGCTGTACCTCGCCACCGGTCTCGAATGGCGGCAGGACAACTACCGCATCGAGGCGGGCGACCCGGTCTCGTACATGTACGGCCGCAGCAACGACCGCGACATCCCGATCACCGGGCAGACCGGCGAGGTGGCGCAACCGGGCATCCAGGGCTTCCCCGGCTTCTCGCCCAACGAGGAAGTCGACGACGGCCGCCACAGCGCCGCGGTGTACTTCGATGCCGAGACCCACCTGAGCGAGCGTTTCCTCGTGGGCGGCGCGGTGCGCTTCGAGGACTACTCCGACTTCGGCAACACCACCACCGGCAAGCTGTCGGCGCGCTTCGACGCCAACGAGTCGTTCGCCATTCGCGGCACCGTCGCCACCGGCTTCCGCGCGCCCGGCGTGCAGCAGCTGTTCTACAGCCAGCGCTCGACCAACCTCAACGCCGAAGGTGTGCTCACCGATACCCTGACGGCGCGGCAGGACAGCAACGTCACCCGCGCCTTCGGCATCGAGCCGCTGCAGGAGGAGACCTCGGCCAGCGGGACCCTCGGCTTCGTGTTCTCGCCGGGCGATCGCTTCTCGCTGACCATGGACGTGTTCCGCATCGACATCGATGACCGGATCATCTTCTCCAGCAACATCCAGCCGGAAAGCGTCGGCGGCAATGGCCAGCCCTGTGCGCCCGACAACGCCAACTGCCCCATCCGCGGGATCCTCGACCCGATCGGCGTCGGCCAGGTGTTGTTCTTCACCAACGCGATCGACACCCGTACCACCGGGCTGGACGTGGTCGCCAACCACGGCACCGAGTTCGCCGGCGGCGCCCGGCTCGACCTGACCGCGCTGCTGCACTTCAACAAGACCGAGGTGAAGGACCGCCGCTCGCAATCGCCGATCCTGTCGCCGGAGCAGCTGTTCGACGACACCCAGGTGACCCTGGTGGAAGAGGGCCAGCCACGCGTGCACCACGTGCTGCAGGCGGTCTACGCAGACGGCCCATGGCGCTGGACCGCCCGAGGCAACTACTACGGCTCGGTCAGCGGCGAGGGTTTCACCCCCGGCGTGAAACACACCTGGGGCGGCAAGGCCCTGTTCGACCTCGGGGTGCGCTATTCCGTGTCCGAGGACCTGCACGTCACCGTCGGCGGCAACAACATCTTCGACGAGTACCCCGACGAGTGGGACCGCGACACCGGTGCCCCGTTCCCGCAGATGGGCTTCAAGTACGGCTGGGAGACCATGCCCTTCGGCATGAACGGCGGCAGCTGGTACGTGCGCGCCGACTACCGGTTCTGAGCCATGCAGCCGGGCGGCCCGAGCGCCGCCCGGCCGACGCACCGCCCCGGCGCATGTAGGAGCGACGTAAGTCGCGACCCCGCAGCGCCGGCCTCCCCGCAACTGTAGGAGCGGCTTCAGCCGCGATCGTGAAGTAGGCGCGGGCGTACGGTCGTCCGATCGCGGCTGAAGCCGCTCCTACAAAAGCGGATGGCGGCGTGTCTGCCTACGGCTTCTTCCCCGTCGCCTCCATCACCGCGCGGATGCGCGCCTTGCGCATCGCCTCGCCGATCGCCGGGCCCTCCAGCCCGGGCGGCAGGTCGGATGCCTGCACCCGGCGGGCCGCTGCATGGGCTTTCCGCAGCAGTTCGCCCTGCGGGTACGGCTCGTCCTGCAATCCCGCCCGCCCGCGTTTGTCGGCCTCGCACACGGTGGCGAGCTGGTCGATGCGCTCGGGTTTGCGGAAGCCGTCGCAGCGCTCGATCAGTTTCACCGCGGTACTCGCGCGCAACTCATCGAAACGGTGCACGTTCAGATGTTCCCGGCAGCACGTCACCGCCAGTTGCCGGTGCCCGGTCGGCACCTTCAGCCGATCACTCACCGCCCGCACCGGCTCGATCCCGCCCTGCTCGTGCCCAATGTGCTTGGGCAGCACATCCTCCGGCGTCAGCGCCTTGCCGAGATCATGCACCAGCGCGGCAAAGCCGATCAGGTCGTCACCCGGCGCCAGCCTGGCCGCCATGTCGCAGACCAGCTCCACGTGCACGCCGGCATCGACCTCCGGGTGGTACTCCGCGCGCTGCGGCACGCCGTACAGCGCCTCCACCTCCGGCAACACCACCGCCAGCGCACCGCAGTCGTGCAGGGTGCGAAGGAACGCCGAAGGCCGGGTGCTGGCCAATGCACGCCGCAATTCCTGCCACACGCGCTCCGACACCAGCTCGGCCAGCTCCCCGCTCTCGACCATCGCCCGCATGAGCGATTTCGTCTCTTCCGCGACGACGAACCCGTGTTCGGAGAAGCGCGCCATGAACCGCGCCGCCCGCAGCACCCTCAGGGGATCCTCCACGAATGCATCGCCGACATGGCGCAACACCCGCTGCTCGATGTCGCGGGCGCCGCCATACGGATCCACCAGCCGGCCCTCCGTGTCCTGCGCGATCGCATTGATGGTGAAGTCGCGCCGGCCGAGGTCCTCTTCCAGCGTCACCGACGGATCCGCATCCACCACGAAGCCGCGGTAGCCCCGCCCGGACTTTCGCTCCGTCCGCGCCAGCGCATGCTCCTCGCCCGTCTCCGGATGCAGGAACACCGGGAAATCCCGCCCCACCGGCTTGAACCCCGCCGCCTCCATCGAGGCCTGGGTCTCGCCGACCACCACCCAATCGCGGTCGCCGGGTTCCAGCCCCAGCAACCGGTCACGTACCGCACCGCCGACGAGATAGGTCTTCATGCGTCGCAATGATGCCCGCTTCAGTGGATAGATACCGCCACCAGCAGACGGGGACGTAGCGGACGGGGCGGGGCCGGGGCTGGCGGAGAGCGCGCCATGGATGGCGCGCGGCCCGACTAAAGGCAGGACAGCCGTCCGGAGGGCGCAGCCAGCCCCGGCCCCGACCTGGCCGCGGGCGCCACTCCTCCTCAGCCCCTCCGGAGGCGTGTTGCTCGTAAGACTGCCGGCCTCAAGCTGCCGGCGAAGCAGGGCACCGGAACTGCTTCCGTGGCCCCTGCGTCCGACCCTCCATCCGGTCACTCAACCGCAGCGCGTCCCCATCCAGCCGCCAGTCGTAGATCACGCTGAACGCGAACACCCGCGCCACGTACTCGCGCGTCTCCTTGTAGCTGATCGTCTCGATCCAGAAATCCGCATCCATCCCCGGCCGCTGCGACTGCCAGCGCTGCAGTGGCGTCGGCCCCGCGTTGTATCCCGCGATCGCGAAGTAGGGTTTGCCACCGTACTCGTCCATCATCTGCCGCAGATACGCCGTGCCCAGCACGATGTTGGTCTCCGGCTGGTACAGGCTCGCCGCACCGCCCCAAGGCTCCCCGATCCGGCGCGCGACCGAGGCACCCGTCGCCGGCAGCACCTGCATCAGCCCCAGCGCATTCGCCCCCGAGCGCGCCTTCGGATTGAAGATGCTCTCGGCGCGGATCTCCGCCGCGACCCACGCCGGATCGATGTTGTTGCGCGCCGCCTCCCGGCGGATGACGGCATCGTGCGACAGCGGGAAGCGTAGCGAATAGAAGCGCAGCTCTTCGGGCTTGCCGCGACCCAGCGAAAACACCGCCCGGTCGTACCAGCCGTTCGCCTGGGCCATCTCCACGGCGAGGTGGCGGCGGCTGTCGTCGAAATCGTCCATCGCATCGTGCCACTCCTTCACCGCCCACCCCGCGCGGCCCAACTGGTGCAGGCCCATCGCGCGGCGCAGTGCCGGATTGGCCGAGACCGAGGCGCGCAACGCGGCGTCCGCCGAAGGCTCACGCGGGCACAGCGCATACGGCTGGTCGATGCGGTCAGCGGCGAGGAAACCATGGAACTCCGGAACCAGCGCCGCGGCTCGGTACTTGGCCTGCGCAGTCGCGGCATCACCCGTCAGCTCCGCGAGTCGCGCCTCGAAGTACGCATAGCGCGAATCGTTGCGCTGGTCCGGCCCCATCTTGCGGATCGCCGCCAGCGCCGCCGGCCAGTCCGAACGCGACAGGGCTTCGCGCACCCGCCACTCGTGCAGGCGCTCGTCGTAGCTGGACTCCGGCACCAGGTTGAGCCGGCGCTCGGAGTCGGGCAGGTACGAGGCGACCGACCACAGCGCGATCCGGTACATGGCACGGCCGCGGTCGGCCTCGCTGAAACCCAGGGCGCGCGCGTACTGGGGCAGCAGCGACTCGGCGCGATCGGGATCGTCCTTGCCCAGCTTCGCGAGCCCGTGCGAGGCCACCAGCCGGCTGCGATCGGTCTTCGGCCATTCCAGCGCGCGCGGGTGTGGGGAGTCGATGAAAGCCGCGTAGTCCTCCGCAAGTGCACGTTCGGCCGGCGGCAGGTTGCGCGCGGCCACGCGCATCACGCCCGGCTGCCACTCGGCCGCCGCCTTCTCGATGCGTTCCCACGACAGCGCCGGGGGCAGGTGGCCGGCATCGGCCAGGGCCGCGAATACCGGGTCGCACTGATCGGGCCTGGACTCGCCGCTGCCGCGCCAGATGTCCTGTGCCTCGCGGGTCCACTCGGCGCCGGTGCGGCCGAGGCGCCGCTGTGCATCCAGCTTGCCGCAGCGCAGGCGGATGTCATCGATGCCGTCATCCCATGCCGCAAGGAAAGCGGCAGCATCCTCGCGGCGCGCTGTGGCGGTGAGCCATGCCTGGCGGAATTCGGCGGCAACCGCGTCGCCCTGGTAGCGCTGCAGGAAGGCCTGCGCCCGCGCCGGCGGCAAGGTGTCGATGTCCCGCTTCAGCGCCGCGTATTCGACCCACCGGTAGAGCGGGTGGGCGGCGATGTCGCCGTGCCCGCTGGCGTCATGCCGGCCCAGCTCGGCCTGGCGGATGGCTTCGTCGATGCGGGGCAGGGCCGGGTCGACCATCGGCTCGAACCGGTTGTCGGCCGGGCGCGGCACGGCGGCCGCCGGCGCGGTCTGCGCAGCCGCCGGCTGGCCGGGGGTGGATTGGGCACACGCGGCGCTGGCGCAGGTCATCGCGAGCGCGGCACAGAGGACGGAGAGGGGTCGTGATCGCATTCGCCGGACTATAGCGACGGTGGAATGAACATCCCGCTGCATATCTTTCACGCCGCGGTAGGCGTCCCTCGGCCGGTATGGTATCGGCGGCGGCAACGATGGCCGCGAGGAGAGATCGATGTCACTGGCGTGGTTGCTGTTTCCGCTGCTCGGCGTGGTCGCCGGCGTCCTGGCGGGCCTGCTGGGTGTGGGCGGCGGGTTGGTGCTGGTCGCAGCGCTGGCGTGGCTGCTGCCGTTGATGGGTGTGCCTCCGGAAGCGGCCATGCATGCCGCGCTCGCAAGTTCGCTGGCGAGCATCGTGTTGACTGCGGCGGCGTCGGCGCGCGCGCACGCAAGCCGCGGCAGCGTGCTGTGGCCGACGGTGGCGTGGATGGTGCCGGGCCTGTTGATCGGCGGCTGGCTCGGCAGCGGGCTGGCGGTCCGCATGGACGATGCGGTCCTGCGCTACCTGGTGGCGGGCTACTGCCTGCTGGCGGCCGCGCAACTGCAGTTCGGCAAGCCGCGCCTGCATCCGGGTGGCGAGGCGCCCGCACCCGCCGGCTGGCCCATGAGCGCGGCGGGGACCGGCATCGGCGCCCTCTCGGCGGTGGTCGGCATCGGTGGCGGCAGCATGACCGTGCCATTGCTGGTCTGGCGCGGCGTTGCTCCGGTGCGGGCCGTGGGCACCTCGTCCGCCTGCGGCGTCGCCATCGGTCTGGCCAGCGCACTCGGCTACGCGCTGCACGCACCCGCCGGCGCGTTGCCCGAGCATGCCGTGGGGTATGTGTACCTGCCGGCGGCCATCGGGGTGGCACTGGCCTCGGTGCTGTCCGCACCCTTGGGGACGAAGCTGGCGCACCGCCTGCACGGCGACACCCTCAAGCGGGTGTTCGCGCTGTTCCTGCTGGCGGTGGCGGTGAGCCTGCTGGTCTCCGCCTAGGGTGCATGGCCGGGACTGGCGTGTTCGTCCCGCGCCCGCCGGTCGTGGAGGATGTCCAGCCGGAGGCTGTAGGCGGCCGTGAACGCGGGAAACAGGTTCTGGATCACCCCGACCGAGTCCTGGTTGTGCGAGAAGACGAAATACGAAAGTGTCATCCCGCTGCCCAGCAGGCTCATGACCCAGAACAGGCGGGGGATCACCGGCCTCCCGGCGCGCCTCGACGCCAGGAACTGGACCAGCCACCGGGACCCGAACATCAGCGCACCGGTCCAACCGATGAGTTTCCAGATCGAAAGGTGCAGCCCGGTCCAGGCCAGGAACGGAAGCGGAGTATCCATGAAGGTCATCGTTCGGGCATCCCGGTTGCTGGAGGCGAAGCGGGCTCTGGAGCAGCCCGCGTCCTGAATATGATGCGCCCCCGGTAGGGGCTGCCAAGGACGGTCGTGGTGTGCCCCAGCGCGGCGATGCGCGCCTGGATTTCCGGCCATCGTGCCTCCTTGCAGATCCAGACCGCCCCCGGCTCGTTGACCGCTTCAATCAGCTCGGTCGCGAGGTCCTCGTCATTCCTCGGATTGAAGTGCGCCTGCAGGCCTGCCGGGACCGGGTCGAGGCTGATCTTCTCGATCTCCGCATCCAGGTGCAGGCGCAGGCCATAACGTGCCATGTCTTCCACGAACACCACCTCCGTGACGGGTGTGTCCGTGCGCTCCCGGATGGCCATCGCCCATCTGGAGGCGTCCTTGTGAGTTGGCCAGAAGGCCGTCGCCAAGCTCAGGCCCAGCAGGGCAAGGACCCACCCGGCCAGCCAGGACCACCTGGGCGACGCGCGCTGCTCCTTCCTGCGCTGCATCGCGATGATGATCGCCAAGGGAACGAAGAGCGGTAGCAGGTAGAGCGGCATGCGTGACCGCGACAGGATGAAGACCAGCAGAGGTACCAGCACCCAGAGGGCCAGGAACACGGCAGCCTTGTCTCCACGGCGTGCGTCACGGCTTCGCCATCGCCTGATGTCGGCGGGCAACGCCTTCGCCCAGCGCCATGCAGTGGCAGTCCACGGAACCGTTCCAAGCACCAGCGTCGGAACGTAGACCGTGATCCATCCATACCATTCGCCGTGTCGGCCGAACTCGTCGGTCGTCACCCGGTTGATGACCTCGTCGCCGATGAAGTATTCGAACAATCCGGGATTGCCGGCGATCACTGCGGCATACCACGGAAGCGCCAGCGTGCAGAACAGGGCGGCGCCGGCCAGCTGGAAGCCGAGGTGGCGGCGCCAGGACCGGTGGTCGTAGGCCAGCAGCACCACGAGCGGCAGCAGTCCCGGGGGGCCCTTCGCCAGGAAGGCCAGGGCGAACCCCACCCACATCAGCGCGAACCAGGCGAGCGGTTGCCGGCTACCGCTGCGCGCCTCGACGAACGCCCACACCGCCAAGGTCTCGCTCGCCGCGAGGATGAAGTCTGTCGTGACCAGGTGCGAGGCGCCAAAAGGCAACAGCATCGTCGCGAAGACCAGGGCGGCGGTGGACTCCGTTCCCGGCGCCAGCCGCTTCGCGATCCGCCATGTCAGCAGCACGCACACCAGGTAGGACAGCGCGACTGGCACCCTGGCCGCGAACGGCGTCTTTCCGAAGGCACCCAGGCTCGAGGCGATGGCCCAGTACGTCAGCGGCGGCTTGGTCCAGTGGCCGACATGGCCGCTGCGGTGTGGATTGAGCCAGTCGCCACTGTCGAGCATGTTGACGGCGACATTGGTATAGCGCCCTTCGTCCGGATCCCACAGGCCGCGACTGCCGAGGAACGCGAACGCCAGCACGATACTCAGCGCGATCAGTGCATACCGCTGCCAGGCAGCCCTATGGTTCATGGACGTTTGCCTCAGGGACACCGGGTACGCAGCCTGGAAGAAGGGCGGATCCCGGCACCAGCACCCATTCGCGGCGGCTGGAACGGCCCAGCGGGATCAAGCGTGCCGGATCCACGCACTCGCGCGCGACACCTTCCAGTGCGAACAACCAGCGTTCCCGCGGCGCCTCCGCCAGCCACGCCACGGCGTCGCGCCACTGGGCATCGAAGTCCTTCTCGAACCCGAACTCGAACACCGGTGGCGCTGCCTGCAGGAGATGCTGCTCCCGCCAGGCGACCAGCCCCAGTTCCGCGTCCTTCCCGATCCGGGTGCGCACGTCCTGCATGAGTTTCCGTGCCGAGCTGTCCGCATCCAGCGCCGGTCCCAGTGCCAGGCCATGGATCGTCCACAACAGCAGGCTCGCACCGACCACGGCGATCGCGGCCCGCTTCACCCGCGCCCAGCACGCGAGCAGCACGAGCACGCACCCCAGCACCACGAGCCAGGTCGCCAGCGACTGCAACACGGGGGCGTCCAGGCCGCGCTCCAGAGCGATGCGGTTGGCCCATCCGGCATCCGCCAGTGCGCTGGTGCCCGCGCCGGCCAGCAGCAGCCCCAGTGCCACCACGTAGCCGATCAGGGTGCGCTGGACACCCGCCTTGCGCAGCAGGCCCGGCAGCAGCGGGGCGGCTGCAATGCACATGGCCGGCAAAGCGGGGAAGAGATAGACCTCGCGCTTGCCCGGGCTCAGGGTGAAGAAGGCCAGAACAAGCATCGACCAAGCCACCAGGTACAGGATCCTGCGGTCCCCGCGGCGGATCCGCCTCCACCACGCGGGCAGGAGCCAGGGCAGCAGCAATGCGCCGGGCAGCCAGAGCGTCGCGATGACCTGCAGGTAGTACCAGGCCGGGCGGACGTGGTGCCATGCGTCGACGTAGCGGGTGCCGGTCTGCCTGAAGAGGATGTCCGACGCGTATCGATGCAGCATCGGGTCATTGCTTCCCGCCACCGCCAGCAACATGGGCAACAACCAGACCGCGACGCCGGCCAGGAATGCGACGGGCAACCACGGCCAGAGACCCGGCGCCAGGGTGGCCGCGCCGGCATCGCGCCGGATCCTGCTCCGGTCGAGCCACCATGGCAGCAAGAGCAGCAGCGGCAGGAAGCCCACCCCCTTCGTCACCGTGCCGAGGCCGGCGGCGAACCCGCCCCACAGCAGTGCGTTGCGTCCGCCATCGCAGAGCAGGTAACGCATCAATCCCCAAAGAGCGAGGGTCGTGCAGAACACCAGCACCATGTCGATCTGCCCGCGCTTCGCCTGCAGTCCGAACTGCAGCGTCGCCAGCAGGGCGAAAGCGGCGTAACCCGCCACCTGGCGGTTCCAGAGACGCCGGGCCAGATCCCAGGTCAGCCAGAGCGTGCCCAGCGAAGCAAGCAGCGATGGCAGCAGGAATGCGACCCGCCAGTTGCCCGTCCCCTGGTAGGCGAGGGCCTGCAGCCACATGAACACCGGTGGCTTGTGGGCATACAGCTCGCTCCCGCGACGCGGGATCAGCCAATCGCCCGACTCCACCATCTGCGTGGCGGCCAGCACGAAGCGCGGTTCGTCGGGTGGGGATGGATCCCGCAGCCCCAATCCCGCAGCGAGTGCGATGGCGGCCAAGGCAAGCATCGCCCAGGGGGTGGTACGGAGTTGGAGACGGGACACACTTGCTCACCGGCAGCACGTTCGATGGGTGCATCATGGGGAGACAGGCATCGGAAATTTGTCGCAAGCCTCCGACACGGCTCCGACGCTCCGGGGGCCAGCCTGCCTGTGGACCACCAGCCTGGACGATCCATGCGCCTGCTCCTGATCGAAGACAACCAGAACCTGGTCGCGAACCTGTTCGACTACCTGGAGCCGCGCGGCCATGTGGTGGACGCCGCACCGGACGGGCGCACAGGGCTGCACCTCGCAAGCACGCAGACGTATGACGTGATCATCCTGGACTGGATGCTTCCGCGCCTGGATGGGCCGGGCGTGCTCGCCGCGCTGCGCAGCGAATCCGGAAGCGACGTGCCGGTGATTATGCTCACCGCCCGCGATGAGCTGCCCGACAAGATCGCCGGTTTCCGCGCCGGGGCCGACGACTACCTGACCAAACCGTTCGCCCTCCCCGAGCTGGAAGTGCGTCTGGAGGCGCTGGTGGCTCGCGCGCAGGGACGGGGGCGTACCCGGGTGCTGGAGGTAGCCGACCTGCGCTTCGACCTGGCCACGCTGGAGGTGACCCGGGGCGGGCGCCTGCTGCACCTGTATCCCGCGTGTCGCCGCTTGCTGCAGGAGCTGATGCAGGCGAGCCCGGCGGCAGTGACGCGCGAGCGACTGGAGCACGTGCTATGGGGGGACGAGCCACCCGACGGGGACATGCTGCGCTCCCACATCTATGAACTCCGGCGCAGCGTGGATTCCGGGTTTTCGCTCAAGCTGATCCATACGCTGCCGCGGGTCGGATACCGTCTTGCGGCACTGGACCCGACCGAATCCAATGGAGGCATGCAGTGAAGGTCCGGCCGCGGCTGCAGAGATCCTTGACGGTTGGCGTGCTGGTCTACGTCGTCCTGCTCAGCCTCGTGGTCATCGGCCAGGGCTGGTTGATCAATGAACGGGCAGAGAGGCTGGCCTGGGAGTCACTGCTCGCGATCGAGATGGACTACTTCATCGACCGTGCCCGCGACCCCGGGTGGACCCCCCGCGATTCGGGAGCCATGGATTTCTTCACCGAAGGCGACGGGCCACAGGCGCCGCCAGCACTGCAGGGCCTGGGGCCCGGCCTCCACGACGAAGTCCGGGTCGAAGGCCGCGAAGTGGTCGCGCTGGTCCGCGTCAGTGAGGGGCGCCGGTTCGTACTGACGCTGGACATCACCGACTTCGAGCGTACGGAACACGAGCAACTCAGGCTGCTCGCCCTGACCAGCCTGGTGGCCGTCGCGTTGCTCGGGGTCGTGGTGGCCTGGGGTGTAGCGCGCATGATGGCGCCACTGCGGGACCTGGCGCAGCGGATAGCCCGGTTGCGCCCGGACCTTCCCGGGCAGGAAGTGGTGGTGCCGGATGGGGCCAGCGCCGAACTCGCCGTCATTGCCGATGCACTGAACCTCTACCTGGACCGGCACGACCAGTTCGTCGAGCGCGAGCGCGGCTTCATCGACAGCACCAGCCATGAGCTGCGCACCCCGGTGGCGGTCATCCTGGGCGCAAGCGAGCTCGCACTCGAGTCCGACATGCCGCCGCCCGCCCGGGCACAGGTACAACGGATCCAACGCACTGCCCGGAACATCGAGGAGCTGACCTCGGCGCTGCTGGTCCTGGCGAAGGATCCCGAAAAGCTGGCGCGGACCAGTGACCTGATCGAGCTCGACCAGTTGCTGCCGGACATCGTCGCCGACCATCGGCACCTTTGCGAAGACAAGGCGCTCTCGCTGGAGATCCCCACCCTTGCGCCCTGCAAGGTGGTCGCACCGATCACCATCGTGCAAGTGGCGGTCGGCAACCTGCTCCGGAACGCGATCGAGAACAGCGACACGGGCGTCATCACCATTGAACTCCAGGCAGGTGCGCGGGTCGTGGTCGAAGATCCGGGGCACGGCATGTCACCGGAACAGATCGCGGCGTTGTACGGGCGTGGCGCGCGGTCCAGGAGTCCCGGCGGCGGGATCGGCCTGGACCTGGTGGCGCGTCTCTGCAGCCACCTCGGGTGGCGCCTGCGGATCGTTCCCAGGGAGGACGGGCGGGGTACCCGCGCCACACTCGACCTGGGTTCGTCCGTCCCGCCGTCCTGAGGGGCCGGATCCTCCAACGGTTCTCCGACAGGCGCCGGCGGAGCATGGCAATGAACCTCACAGGTCCGATGCCATGTACTCGACTGCCACGCACTCCAGGCCCCCGCACTCCGCCACCGACATGGGACGGGGGCGGCCGGCGCTTTCGGTCGTCATCCCCGTGCACAACGAAGGCGGCAACATCGCGCCGCTCATCGAGGAAGTGGTTGCCGTGCTCGGGCAAACCGAGCATTTCGAGATCGTCTGTGTCGATGACGCCAGCACCGACTCCAGCCTCGAGGTATTGAAGGACCTGGCCCTGGCGCATCCCTCGCTCACGGTGCTGGCCCACCAGCGACAGGCCGGACAGAGCACCGCGCTGCGCAACGGCGTGAAGGCGGCTCGTGGCGCCTGGGTCGCGACCCTCGATGGCGACGGCCAGAACGACCCGGCCGATCTTCCCGCGATGCTTGCCGCGCTCAGGGCGGCACCCGCCACCGTCAAGCTTGTCGGTGGCTGGCGCACGGATCGCCGCGACAGCTGGAGCAAACGCGCCGGGTCCCGGTTCGCCAATGAATTGCGCCGGTGGCTGCTTGCCGATGGCACCCCGGACACGGGATGCGGCATCAAGCTGTTCCAGCGTGAGGCGTTCCTGGATCTGCCGTACTTCGACCACATGCATCGCTACCTGCCGGCCCTCGTGCAGCGTGTCGGCTGGGAGACGATGAGCGTGCCGGTACGCCATCGCGAGCGCCGGAGCGGAAAGTCGAACTACACGAACATCGCGCGCGCGCGGGTCGGCATCGCCGATCTCTTTGGCGTTGCCTGGCTGATGCGCCGGAGCCGGGTGGTACCGGTCCACCGTGTCACCCGCCCGGCGATGGAGATCGTTTCTTCGGCGGGTGCGCGGTGAAGGTCCTGGTCACTGGCGCGGCAGGCTTCATCGGCCATGCGGTCGCCGCGCGGTTGCTCGAGCGCGGAGACGAGGTGGTTGGCGTGGACAACCACAATGACTACTACGACCCGGCCCTGAAGGAAGCGCGCGTGGCGCGGATCATCGGCCGGGCCGGCTACCGGCACGTGCGGATGGACGTGGCGGATCGTGACGCGATGGAACGGCTCTTCGCGCTCCACCGTCCGGCCCGCGTGGTGCACCTGGCCGCGCAGGCCGGTGTCAGGCACGCGTCGGTGGATCCGCATGCCTATGTCTCCAGCAACCTCGTGGGATTCCTGCACGTGCTCGAGGGGTGCAGGAACCACGGGGCCGAGCACCTGGTGTTCGCGTCATCGAGCTCGGTCTACGGTGCGGGCCGACAGCTTCCGTTTGCCGAACACCAGGGCACGGACCATCCACTGAGCCTGTACGCGGCGACCAAGAAAGCCAACGAGGTGATGGCGCATTCCTATGCCCACCTCTACGGGCTGCCCGCGACCGGGTTGCGGTTCTTTACCGTGTACGGCCCTTGGGGCCGCCCGGACATGTCGCCGATGCTGTTCGCCCGCGCGATCATGGGTGGCGACCCGATCAGCGTGTTCAACCACGGCAGGCACACCCGCAGCTTCACCTACATCGACGACATCGTGGAAGGCGTGCTCCGGGCACTGGATCACCTGCCGACGCCCGATGCGCACTGGGATCCGGCAGCCCCCGATCCGGCGAGCAGCCCGGTGGCGCCCTACCGGCTCTACAACATCGGCAACGGCCGGCCGGTAGAGCTCATGCGGTTCATCCAGTTGCTTGAATCGCGCCTGGGGAGAAAGGCGAAGATGGAATTCCTGCCAATGCAGCCCGGTGACATGCCCGACACCGTGTGCGACGAGTCGGCGCTGGAAGCCGCCACCGGCCATGTTCCGCGGATTTCCATCGAGGAAGGTGTCGCGGGCTTCGCGGACTGGTACCTCGGATACACGGCCTCGCCCCCGGTTGCTGCCAGGCAGGCGCCGCGACCGGTCAACGCTCCGGATACCGCCCCGGTCCGGGCGCCGGCCTTCGCCGGCCCAGCCTAGGCGACGGGCCGGCAGGGCCCGTGAAATAGAGAACCAGCGACCTGGGACCCCCGAGAGGGTCCTTTGCCGGTTGTGGCCGGATCACATTTTGTTTACAACCGTCTGACCGCCGCATACAGGGGTGCGGCGCTTCGCTACATTTCTTAGGGAGAGAGAAGTCGATGAACGTACCCCCCCGCCACCGGTTGGCGTTAGCTGTCTCGTTGTCCTTGCTGGTTGCCGCCCCCGGGCTGGCCGTCGCGCAGGACAGTCCACCCCCGGCCCAGCAGGCCACCACGCTCGACAGCGTCCAGGTCACCGGCACGCGCATCAAGAAGGCCGAGATCGAAACCGAGGTGCCGGTCCAGACGCTCACGCGCGAGGACATCGAGCGCACCGGCCTGACCTCGATCGGCGACATCCTGCAGGAGCTCACCGGCTCCGGTTCCGCGCTCAACACCAAGTTCAATTCCTCGGGCAACTTCGGCTTCTCGCCCAACGGCGACGGCGTCGGTGCCGGTTCCGCCCAGGTCGACCTGCGCAACCTGGGCGCCAAGCGCGTCCTGGTGCTGGTGGACGGCATGCGCTGGGTCAACGAGTCCTCCGCCTCCGGCGTGGGCGCCACCACCGACCTCAACACCATCCCGCTGGCCATCGTCGAGCGCATCGACGTGCTAGAGGACGGTGCGTCGTCGCTGTACGGTTCCGACGCCATCGCCGGCGTGGTCAACATCATCACCCGCCGCAACTTCGAAGGCGGGCAGGTCACGCTCAACTACGGCGAGTACGGCGAGGGAGACGGTGCCCAGACCGGCATCGATGTCGCCTGGGGCATGAACACCGACCGCAGCAACCTGTTCCTCGGTGTCAGCCATGTCGACCAGGAGGAGATCTACTCCAACACCCGCGAGCAGGCGAGCTTCCCGATCCCGGGCACCGGCCTGACCTTCGGCAGCTCGGGTACGCCGCGCGGACGCTTCATCTTCACCGACCCGAACACCGGGATCACCCAGGACATCACGCCGAACGAAGGCAACAGCGACCCGACCTACGATCCGACCCAGACCTGCGACCGGACTGACGGATACCACTGCTTCGGCACGCCGGACCGCTTCAACTTCTCGCAGTACAACATGCTGTTGACGCCGTCCGAGCGGACCGGGGCCTTCGGCCAGTACCGCTTCTACTTCAACGACAACGTGCACGCCTACGCCAAGGCGCTGTTCAACCGCCGCGAGTCGGTCAACCAGGCCGCGCCCGAGCCGATCTTCCTCGGCCCCGACGCAGGTACCGGCAACCCGTACGCGGACGACATCTTCATTTCGGCCGACAACCCGTACAACCCGTTCGGTTTCGATTTGGTCTCGGTCGACGATCCCGATACGGCGGAAAACGAGGCCAACCTGATCCTGATCGGCCGGCGCCCGGTGGAAGGCGGCGCACGCGTGTTCGAGCAGCAGGTCGACACGCAGTACTTCGCCGCCGGCTTGGAGGGCAGCTTCGAGGCCGCCGAGCGCAGCTGGTTCTGGGACGTCAACTTCGCCACCAGCAAGAACGAGGCGGAGCAGACCAACTACGGCAGCTACAACATCCGCAACATCGCGCTGGCGCTGGGTGACCCGGACGTCTGTGCCGCCACCAGCGGCTGCGTGCCGCTGAACGTGTTCGGCGGCCCCGGCACGATCACCGACGAGATGCTGGCCTGGATCCAGCCCGTGGTGCGCGACCGCAGCGAGCAGACGCTCGATGTGTTCACCGCCAACATGTCCGGCGAGCTGCTCGACCTGTGGGCCGGCCCGCTGTCGTTCGCCGGTGGCCTGGAACACCGGCGCTACGAGGGTTCGTACCAGCCCGACCCGTTGACCGTCGCCGGCTTCTACAACGGCGTGCCGTCGCTGCCGACCTCGGGCGAGTACGACGTCAGCGAAGCCTATGTCGAATTCGACCTGCCGTTGATCCCGGAAGGCTCGTTCGGCCAGGGGCTCGACCTGAGCCTGGCGGGACGTTATTCCGACTACTCGACCTTCGGCAGCCAGTTCACCCCGAAGTACGGCCTGCGCTGGCAGGTCGCCGACGAGTTGCTGATCCGCGCCACCTACGCGGAGGGCTTCCGGGCCCCGTCGATCGGCGAGCTGTTTGGCTCGGCCAGCCGCGCCGACCTGCAGATCGACGATCCGTGCCTGGTCGGCCTGGATGGCAGCCCGCCCGACGGTGATCCGGCGAACTGCGACGCGCTGGGGGTGCCCGACGGAGCGGTGCAGACCAACGGCCAGATCTCGGTCACCACCGGCGGCAACGAGGACCTGGAGCCGGAGACGGCGCGCAGCTTTACCGCAGGCCTGGTCTTCAGCCCTGCCTTCGCCGTGGGTACGGGCTGGTCCGAGCGCCTGGACTTCGAGCTGACCTTCTACCGCCACAGCCTCGAGGGTGCGGTGCAGGCGATCGATGCGCAGACCCAGTTGAACCTGTGCGTGGAAACCCTCGACCCGCTGTACTGCGAGGGCATCTCGCGCTCTTCGGTCGGCAGCATCAATGGCTTCAACAATCGCCTGACCAATCTGGGTTCGATCAAGACCGACGGCTGGGATGCCGACATCTTCTGGACGCTGCCGGCGACCGATGCAGGCCAGTTCAAGCTGATCTGGCAGAACACCATCGTCACCCGCTACGAAGCACTGGGTGCGGCGGGACAGCGCCAGCCGCTCGGCGTGGGTATCGAGGTCACCGACAGCGCGATCCCGGAGTGGACCTCCAACGCCACGCTGGACTGGCGCCGGGACAACTGGAATGCGTCCTGGACGGTGCGCCACATCAGCGAGCTGGAAGAGCAGTGCGGCGACGCCGTCACCTTCCCGGTCTGCAGCAACCCGACCGAAGGTACCAACACACTCGAGGCGATGACCTACCACGATCTCCAGGTGGGCTACCGCTTCGACATGTTGCAGGGGCTGCAACTGACGGCGGGCGTGAACAACGCGCTCGACGACGATCCGCCGATCTGCCTGTCGTGCTCGCTCAACGGCTACGACGCGTCGACCTACGACATCCCGGGCGGGCGCTACTTCTACATGCGGGCCAACCTGCGGTTCTGATGGTTGTTTGATCGTTTGATGATGGGGCGGCTGGTGACACCACCAGCCGCCCTTTTTCTTGCTTGTGTGTAGGAGCGGCTTCAGCCGCGATCGGGGCAGCGATCGCTTGCGCCGACTTCAAGATCGCGGCTGAAGCCGCTCCTACAGGGGCTGGGGCGCCGGGCCGTCAGCTGAGCGCCGACTCGGGCACGTCCAGTTCCAGCGACAGGGCCAGATGGTCGGACTGGGCCGCCGGCATCGCGCAGGCGTCGGAGCACTTCAGGCCATCGCCGATCAAAATGTGGTCGATCGCGCGCTGCGGCCGCCAGCTGGGGAAGGTTGGCACGTTGCACGCCGGTGGCTGCAGCCGGGTGTTGCGGAACAGCGTCTGCATCTCCGGCCGGTCCACCGCGCAGTTGAAGTCACCCATCAGCACCGCGTGCGGGTGGTCGTGCAACAGCTCGGCGATGAAGGCGAGCTGGCTCGCCCGCGAGCTCGCCCCTAGCGCAAGGTGCGCCACGGCCACCAGCAGGCCCTCGTCGCCGTCGCCGAACTTCGCCAGCAGCACGCCGCGTCCGCTGATGCGGCCGGGCAGGGAGTGGTCGTTGACCTCCCGCGGCTCCAGCTTGCTCAGCAGGCCGTTGGCGCTGGATGCCACGCCGCCGACCCGCCGGTTGGGCTGGTGGCTCCAGTAGTCGAAGCCCGCGCGCTGAGCCAGGTAATGCGTCTGGTTGGTGAACCCGGAACGCAGGCTGCCGGGGTCACTCTCGTTGAGGCCGACGATGTCGTATGCGCCGGCCAGCTTGGCGATCAGGTCCAGGCTGCCGCGCTTGTTGCCGGCAGGCAGCACGTGCGACCAGCTGCGCGCGACGTAGTCACTGTAGCCGCGCGTGCTGGATCCCGCCTGGATGTTGGCGCTGAGCAGCCGCAGCCGGCGCGTGCGCGACGTGGCGTCCGCGCCTGGCGCGGGGGTCGATACGTGCTGTCCGCCGGAAAGCGACATGCTCCGGCTGTCAGCTCTCGCTGTCGGCAGTGGCTTCGGCGTCCGTCCCAACCGGGGCCGGGTCGGCGGCGGGCGCGGTCGCCGCATTGCCGGCAGCGGCGCGCTCCATCGCGATCAGGTGCTCGGTGGTGTTGATCACCTCATCCCATGCACGGCCACCGATCACCCGGTACTTGCCGTTCACGACCATGGTCGGGGTGGAGTCCACGCCGCTTTCCTGCAGGAAGGACTTGGCACGGTTGAGCTTGGTGGTCACCGAGAAGCTGGACATGGTCCGGGCGAACTCTTCGGGATCGACGCCGAAACGGGCGTAGTACTGGGCGATCTCCTCGTCGCTGGACTCGTGGTTGAGCGCACGCTCGACGTGGAAGGCATGGAACATCGCCTCATGAGTCTGCGGCAGCACGTCCAGCGCCTCGGCGGCATAGAACGCCTTGGCATACGGAATCCAGAACCCGCCGAACGGCGCCGGCACCGGGGTGAACTCGACGTCCGCCGGGGCGGTCGCGGCCCAGGAGGCGACCACCGGCTCGAAGCTGGCGCAGGCGGGGCAGGTATAGCCGAAAGCCTCGACCACCTCGATCTTGTTCGTCCCGCGGTTGAAGGGTTGGCCATTGGGGATGCGCTCGTAGTGCTCGCCCTCCACCGGGGCCGGACCGGTCGGCGGTACCACCGGGCCGGGGCGGCGTTCACGCTGCGTGATCTCCGGGGCCGCGGCGGCGGCACCTGGCGCGGCGGCGGCGCCGCTGGTGGCGGGGCCGGCCGGCGTGGACGGTGTCGGGGCCTCCGAGGAGCAGGCGGCGAGCAATACCACGGCAGCCAACGTGGTGCCGAGGCGGGACAGCAGGACCGGGCGCGAAGTCATGGGCGGATCTCCAGCTATGGGGCGGGCCGGCGGAGGTTTCCGCGCGGCAACGATGGACCAAGGATAACCAGCAGGGGCGTGGGCAGGGAGTGCAGCGACTGCAATCTCAATTCCAATATTGGAATTCCCCGCATTGGACGCGTCAGCGCGGCGTGCGTTACTTCCGTGCGCGCTCGCGCTCGACCAGTGCCCGTGCATTCTCGAGGATCTCGCTCGCGCTGTTGCCCAGCACGCGGTACTTGCCGGCCACGACCAACGCCGGCGTGCCTTCCACCCCGGACCGGCGCAGGAAGTCGCGTGCCTCTTGCAGCTTCTCCTCGACTTCGGGGCTGGCCATGGCCGACGCGAATGCCTCGGGGTCGGCGCCGTGTCCCGCGTAGAAGGTCGAGATCTCGGCCGGGGTCGCACCGGAAATCGGCAGGCTGCGATCCTGGTGCAGCGCGCGGAACACCGCCGAGTGCGTGCGCTCGGCCAGCCCAAGCGACTGCGCCGCGTAATAGGCCCGCGCATACGGCATCCAGTAGCCACCGAACGGGGCGGGAACGCTGACCACCTCCACGTCGCGTGGCAGGCGCTTGCGCCAGGCGCTCAGTGCCGGCTCGAAATTCGCGCAATGCGGGCAGGTGTAGCCGAAGACGTCAGCCACCTCCACCTTTCCGGCGCCGGTGCTGAAGGGGGCGCCGCCGGGAATCTCGACGTAGTCCTCGCCGGCGACGAGCTCCGCGGAGAAGGCCACGATAGGCATCAGGACAAGCGCGGCAAACATCGAAAGCCTGGCCAGCAGGGACGTGCGGCGCGAAGGCCGGGCGGCAGCATGGGAGGTCATCGTCGGTCCTCGTTCAATTCGGGTGGGGCACAAACAAAAACGCCGGCCGTAGGATACGGCCGGCGCAGTGAATACCGGGATAGCCGGGTCGGGCCATGCGTGGCAGGCCTGGCGCCAGGATCACTCCTGCTCGGGCGGCGTCACCGGATCCTGTGCGTCCGGGGTGGCGTCGACTTCGGTGGCCACTTCATCGGGCCCAGCGACATCGGCATCGACGCTTTCGGCCTCGCCTTCGCCGGTCTGCGCGATCTCTTCCTCACCGGTGTCGACCGGCGCCGCTGCAGCCGGGGCAGCCACGGGCGCGGCGCCGGCAGCGGAGGCGACCAGGTCGTCGGCCGCGGGATGCAGGCCTTCGAGGTAGCTGGACAGGGCGCCGATCTCCTGGTCGGTCAGCTCGGCAGCCACGTCCGCCATGATCCTGTACAGGCGTGAGTCGTTCTCGGGATCGCCGCTGCGGAAGTACTCCAGTCGGCGCTGGGTGTAATCGGATACCTGCCCGGCAACGCGCGGATAGGCGGGGCCGGGGTTGCCGGCGCCGGCAGGGCCATGGCAGGCCATGCAGGACGGAATGCCGCGTTCGGCGTCGCCGCTCAGGTACAGCTGCTGGCCGACCTCGAAGAAGCGCATGCCCTCGTACGGGCCTTCGGTGACCAGGCCGTCGTCGGCCACGCCTGCGCCGGACTGCTGGGTGGCGTAGTAGGCGCCGACGTCGCGGGCGTCCTGCGCGCTCAGCATGTCGGCAAACGGCTTCATGACCGCGGCCATGCCGTCGTTGCGCTGACCGCTCTTGAACAGTGCGATCTGGTGCGCGATGTAACGCTCGCTCTGGCCCGCCAGGCGCGGGTACTGCAGGTCGGTCGGGTTTCCGTCCAGCCCGTGGCAGGCCGCGCAGGTGCCGGCGATGGTGGCACCGTTCTGGGCATCCCCCCACGAAGTCACTTCCGGGGCCGGCGCGACCTGCTCCAGCGGCGCGGTCTCGACCGGCGCGTTCTCGGGAATCGGGGTGACCGTGGTCTGGGCGTAGGCGACGGCGGCTGCCGCGAGGGCAGTGAGGCCGACGATGCCGAGGACGCGGGCGTGGCTCATTGGGCTGGGCTCCGGAAAACGCGGGGCGACGATCTGAAAATGACCGTCGGAACCGCGGAATTATCGTTGCCGGGCGCAACCGGGTCAACGCGCGCGCCTGTCCGGCCGTAGTCCGGACGTCCCTGCGGGCAGTCCGGGGCCGCCGCCGGGGTGCCCGCCGTGCGATCCTAGCCGCATGGCCAATCCCCTCGCACGCGCCCAGTACATGCTGGCGGCGCACAACACCGGACAGCTCCCGCCCGACGGCGGCTTCGAAGTCGCTTTCGCCGGGCGCTCAAATGCCGGCAAGTCCAGCGCACTCAACGCGATCTGCCAGCAGAACGCGCTCGCCCGGGTGTCCAAGACCCCCGGGCGCACCCAGCAGCTGGTGTTCTTCGACATCCCGCCGACCACCGACCGTTTCCTGGTCGACCTGCCGGGTTACGGATACGCGAAGGTGCCCAAGGACCTGCAGGCGCACTGGCAGGCCTTCATCGACAAGTACTTCCGCACCCGCGAAGCCCTGAAAGGGCTGGTGGTGGTGATGGATATCCGGCATCCGCTGAAGGATTACGACAAGCAGATGCTCGGCTACGCGGTCAGCCGCGGGTTGCCGGCACACGCGATCCTGACCAAGGCCGACAAGCTGGGCCGTGGGGCACAGGGCAACGCACTGCTGGCGGTGCGCAAGGAGATGCAGGCTGAATACCGAGACGCGGTGAGCGTGCAGCTGTTTTCCGGCGAGTCCAAGCAGGGGGTCGACGAGGCCCGCGCGGTGATTGGCGGCTGGCTCGAGCTGTAGCGGCGGTCAGGGTGTCTCCCTCTGTAGGAGCGGCTTCAGCCGCGATCTGGAGCCGTTGGCCCGCGCCGGTTCCAGATCGCGGCTGAAGCCGCTCCTACAAAAGAATGAAGGCCCGCCGGCGGCCGGCCCACGCCACAGTCCCACCGGTGGGGCAGAGCGTTGCATGCGGCGACGCGTCGGTGACGCGGGCGCTCGTTAAACTGCCGCATCCTGCGATGGCCGGCGTGCGACCTCCCGGTCCACCCGCATGTCGCCCGTTTCCTGCCTGCGAGGTGTGCGTGTCCGGTCCCAGCCAGCTCAAGGATGTCCCGATCGAAGCCGGCGCTGCCGGACGCGCGCAGTTGGTGGAGTTCCTGTCCTCCGGTGCCAGGCCGGCGGATGATTGGAAGATCGGCACCGAGCACGAGAAGTTCGGCTTCCGCACCGACGACCTGCGGCCGCCGCCGTTCGATGGCGAGCGCGGTATCGAGGCCCTGCTCAAGGGGCTGGTGCAGTTCGGCTGGGAGCCGGTCGAGGAACATGGCCGCGTCATCGCGCTGAGCCGCGACGGTGCATCGGTTTCGTTGGAACCGGCCGGACAGCTGGAGCTCTCCGGCGCGCCGCTCGACAACCTGCACCAGACCTGCCGCGAGGCGGCGACCCACCTGCATGAGATGCGCAGCGTCGCCGGGCCGCTCGGCTTGGGCTTCCTCGGCATGGGCTTCCAGCCCAAGTGGCGTCGCGACGAGATGCCGTGGATGCCCAAGGGCCGCTACAAGATCATGCGCGAGTACATGCCCAAGGTCGGCTCGCTCGGCCTGGACATGATGACCCGCACCTCCACCGTGCAGGTCAACCTGGACGTGTCGTCGGAAGCCGACATGGTCAGGAAGTTCCGGGTGTCGCTCGCGCTGCAGCCGATCGCGACCGCCCTGTTCGCCGATTCACCGTTCACCGAAGGCAAGCCCAACGGCTACCTGAGCTACCGGTCGCACATCTGGACCGATACCGACGCCGACCGCACCGGGCTGCTCGACTTCGTGTTCGAGGACGGCTTCGGCTATGAGCGCTATGTCGACTACCTGCTCGACGTCCCGATGTACTTCGTCTACCGCGACGGCCGCTACATCGATGCTGCCGGCCAGTCGTTCCGCGACTACCTGGCCGGCAAGCTGCCGGCCTACCCGGGGCACACGCCGACACTGGTGGACTGGGCCGACCACATGACCACCGCCTTCCCCGAGGTCCGGCTCAAGAAGTACCTGGAGATGCGTGGCGCCGACTCCGGTCCGTGGAACCGCATCTGCGCACTGCCCGCGTTCTGGACCGGCCTGCTGTACGACGATGCCGCGCTGGACGCCGCCTGGGACCTGGTCCGCGACTTCAGCGTCGAAGAGATCCACGCCCTGCGCGACGGCGTGCCGAAACATGCGTTCAAGCTGCCGTTCCGCGATGGCACCGTGCTCGACCTCGCGCGCCGCGCGCTGCAGATCTCCGCGCACGGCCTGGCCCGCCGCAACCGGGTGAACGAGAACGGCAGCGACGAGAGCATCTTCCTCGGCCCGCTGATGGAGCTGGTGGAGGCGGGCGTCACCCCGGCCGAGCGCAAGCTCGAGCTGTTCCACGGCGCCTGGGGCGGCAGCGTGGATCCGGTGTTCAAGGAGTTCGAGTACTGAGGGAGGCGACGTGCTGATCCCCGCCCCTTCTGATGATGCCCTGTAGGAGCGGCTTCAGCCGCGATCGGACGGTCGTCCACCCGCGCCGGTTCCACGATCGCGGCTGAAGCCGCTCCTACAATGGCTGGCGGTGCGGGCGCGAGTGTTCGCGCGACCCGTCGACACCCGCTGCGGTAGCCTTGTCGGATGACAGATATCACCGATGAACCACTGCGCACTTTCGACTTCCAGCCCACCGACGCCCTGCTGCGCGAGGACGTCAAAACCCTCGGCGCCCTGGTGGGCGAGATCCTCGCCGAGCAGCGTGGCGAAGATTTCCTGGCCGAGGTCGAACGCCTGCGGCGGGCGGCGATCGAGCGGCGCGAATCCGGTGCGCCGGTCGCCGACCTCGCGCAGGCACTGACCGACATCCTCTCCGCCGACACGCTCGAACACGCCAACGACCTGGTGCGGGCGTTTTCCACCTACTTCCAGGCGGTGAACCTCGCCGAGCGCGTGCATCGCATCCGCCGCCGTCGAGACCACGAGCGCGCCGGCGATGGCGCGCAGCCGGGCGGATTGCGTGCCGTGCTGGCGGGCCTGGCGAATGATGGCGTCGACGCCGACGAGGTGGCGGCGCTGCTGCCGCGGTTGCGCATCGAACCGGTCTTTACCGCCCACCCGACCGAAGCGGTGCGCAGGGTGCTCCTGCACAAGGAGCGCCAGATCGTGTCCGCGCTGGTGCGCGACATCGATCGCTCGCGTACGCCGGCGGAACGCAACGCCGACCGCGAGCGGATCCGCCTGGCCCTGACCACCAGCTGGCAGACCGCGGAGACGCCGACCGCCAAGCCCAGCGTCGGCGACGAGTTCGAACACGTCGGGTTCTATCTGTCCGAGGTGCTGTACCGGGTGCTGCCGGTCTACCACGAAACCTTCGCCCACGCGCTGCGCGAGCAGTTCGGCGAGGATGCGCCGGAGCTCCCCGACGTGCTCGGCTTCGGCAGCTGGGTCGGTGGCGACATGGATGGCAACCCCAACGTCGGCGCGGCGACCATCGCCGCGACCCTGGCCGGGCAGCGCGCGATGGTGCTGGCCGCCTATCGCCGCGACGTCGACAAGCTGGCCGAAATGCTGAGCCAGTCGCAGGGGCGGGTCGGCGTCGACCAGGCGGTGGTCGACCGGCTCAATGAGTATCGCGGGCTGGTGCCCGAGGGCAGCGCCAGGCTCCACCCGCGCCACGCCGACATGCCGTATCGCAACCTGCTGGTGCTGATCGGCGAACGCCTGGCGGCGACCCAGGACGACGAGGAGGGCGGCTACCCCGATGCCGCGGCCTTCGTGGCGGACATCGACCTCATCGCCGCCAGCCTCGCGCGCCACCACGGCCGCCACGCCGGCGGGTTCGCGGTAGCGCGCCTGCAGCGACGTGCCCGCTGCTTCGGTTTCCACCTCGCCAGCCTCGACCTGCGGCAGGATTCGGCGATCCATGATGCCGCGCTGGCCAGCCTGCTCGACGATGGGCAGTGGGAGTCGCGCGACGCATCCGAACGAGCCGGGCGCCTGCACGACGTCATCGCCGACGCCGGCTCGGTCAAGGTCAACGACGACGCCACCGCGGTTCAGACCCTCGACGTCTTCCGCACCGTCGCCAGGTTGCGCCCCCGCTATGGCGAGCGCGTCTTCGGCCCTTATATCGTCAGCATGAGCCGCAGCGCCGCGGACGCGCTGGCGGTGCTGGCACTGGCGCGCATCGCCGGTTGCGTCGAAAGCGGACAGGTGCCGCTGGACGTGGCGCCGCTGTTCGAGACCGTCGCCGACCTCGATGCCGCCGCCGCCACCCTGCGGGAGCTGTTCGCGGACCCGGTCTACCGCGCGCACCTGGAGGCGCGCGGCAATCGGCAGGTGGTGATGCTCGGTTACTCCGACAGCGCCAAGGACGGCGGCATCGTCGCTTCGCGCTGGGCGCTGCAGCAGACCCAGGTCGCACTGCAGGCACTGGCCCGCGAGAGCGGTGTACGCATCGCCTTCTTCCATGGCCGCGGTGGCTCGATCAGCCGCGGCGGCGGCAAGACCGAGCGCGCCGTGATCGCGGCGCCGCGTGGCTCGGTCGATGGCTACCTGCGCCTGACCGAGCAGGGCGAGGTGATCCACCGCAAGTACGGCATCCGTGCGCTCGCCCTGCGCAACCTCGAGCAGACCACCGGCGCGGTGCTGCGCGCGACCCTGCGCCCGCGTCCGCCGGAGCCGCGTGAGCGCGAATGGCGGGACATCGCCGCCGTGCTGGCCGCCGATGCACGCACCCACTACCGCGCGCTGGTGCATGAACACCCCGACTTCGCCGCCTACTTCCGCTCGGCCACCCCGATCGACGTTATCGAGCGGCTGCGCATCGGTTCGCGCCCGAGCAAGCGCGGCAACAAGGGCGGTGTGGAATCGCTGCGCGCGATCCCGTGGGTGTTCTCCTGGGCGCAGAACCGCTCGGGGCTGACCGCCTGGTATGGCGTCGGCACGGCGCTGGACCTGCACGGCCGCGACAGACTGGCGGAGATGGCGCGCGACTGGCCGTTCTTCGGCACCCTGGTCGACGACGTCGAGATGGTGCTGGCCAAGTCCGACACCGGCATCTTCGAGTGCTACTCGCGCCTGGCCCGGGACCTGCCCGAGGGCGACCTGCACGCGAAGATGCACCCCGGCATCGCCGCCGAGTTCGAGCGCACCCGCGAGACCATCCTCGCGATCAAGGATGAGGAGGAGTTGCTCGCGGGCGACCCTCGATTGCGCCAGTCGATCCGCCTGCGCAACCCCTACGTCGACCCCATCAGCCTGCTGCAGGTCGACCTGCTGGCCCGCTGGCGCCGGGAGGGCTCGCCCGACGGCGAGCTGCTGCACACCCTGTTCGCCACCGTGAACGGGATCGCCGCGGGGATCCAGAACACCGGTTAGGGCGGCGGTCGACAGCGTTTGCCGAAACCCCTGTAGGAGCGGCTTCAGCCGCGATCGGATGCATGAACGCCGCGCCGGTTCCACGATCGCGGCTGAAGCCGCTCCTACAGTCCGTCGCGCGGACAAAAGCGGCACCCGCCCCTGTAGGAGCGACGTCAGTCGCGACGCGAAGCCTGGCACCCGACGTACAGGTCGCGACTCACGTCGCTCCTACACGTGGGATTGGGCCACGGTACGGACGACCACGTGGCATCGGGCCATGTGTACGGACGACCACGCACGGCTCCGGCCAGACTCCGCCGGGCGCGCTCCGGCAGCGGGGCCTATCATTGGGACCGTCCCCCACACACCGGAGTTGCATCGATGAAATCCCGTGCCGCCGTCGCTTTCGAAGCCGGACAACCCCTGCAGGTCGTGGAGATCGATGTCGAGCCGCCGCGCGCCGGCGAGGTGCTGGTGAAGATCGATGCCACCGGCGTCTGCCACACCGATGCGTTCACCCTGTCGGGCGACGATCCGGAAGGCGTGTTCCCGGCCGTGCTTGGTCACGAGGGGGCCGGCGTGGTGGTCGAGGTCGGCGAAGGCGTCACCAGCCTCAAGCCGGGCGACCACGTCATCCCGCTGTACACGGCCGAATGCGGCGAGTGCAAGTTCTGCAAATCCGGCAAGACCAACCTGTGCTCGTCGGTGCGCGCCACCCAGGGCAAGGGCCTGATGCCCGACGGCACCACCCGCTTCAGCTACAACGGCCAGCCCATCTACCACTACATGGGCACCAGCACCTTCAGCGAGTACACGGTGGTCGCGGAAGTTTCGCTGGCGAAGATCAACCCCGAGGCGCCGTCGGAGAAGGTCTGCCTGCTCGGCTGCGGCGTCACCACCGGCATCGGCGCCGTGCACAACACCGCCAAGGTCAAGGAGGGCGACACCGTCGCCGTGTTCGGACTCGGCGGGATCGGCCTGGCGGTGATCCAGGGCGCGGTGCAGGCGAAGGCCGGCCGCATCATTGCGATCGACACCAACCCCGGCAAATTCGAGCTGGCGAAGTCGATGGGGGCGACCGACTGCGTCAACCCGAAGGACCATGACAAGCCGATCCAGGAGGTCATCGTCGAGATGACCGACGGCGGCGTCGACTTCAGCTTCGAGTGCATCGGCAACGTCAACGTCATGCGCGCCGCGCTGGAGTGCTGCCACAAGGGCTGGGGCGAATCGGTGATCATCGGCGTCGCCGGCGCCGGGCAGGAGATCAGCACCCGTCCGTTCCAGCTGGTCACCGGCCGCGTCTGGCGCGGCTCGGCCTTCGGCGGCGTGAAGGGCCGCAGCCAGCTCCCCGGCATGGTCGAGCAGGCGATGTCGGGCGAGATCGACCTGGATCCTTTCATCACCCACGAAATGCCGCTGGAGCGCATCAACGAAGCGTTCGACCTGATGCACGAGGGCAAGTCGATCCGCACCGTCATCCGCTACTGAGCCGTCACCCGCCGGGATCCAGAATCCTGGCCTGGAACTGTAGGAGCGGCTTCAGCCACGATCCGATGTCCCGTTACCCGCGCCGACTCCACGATCGCGGCTGAAGCCGCTCCTACAGGTTGGTACGCACCACGAGGGAGATCCATGGAACGTATCGAACAACACGCCTGCTTCGGCGGCAGCCAGGAAGTCTGGCAGCACTTCTCCAGCACGCTCGACTGCGACATGCGCTTCGGGGTCTACCTGCCGCCGCAGGCGCGGCAGGGCGCGTGCCCGGTGCTCTACTGGCTCAGCGGCCTGACCTGCACCGAGCAGAACTTCATCACCAAGGCCGGTGCCCAGCGCTATGCCGCCGAGCACGGGATCATCCTGGTCGCGCCCGACACCAGCCCGCGCGGCAAGGACGTCGCCGACGACGAGGGCTACGACCTCGGCCAGGGCGCCGGCTTCTACATCAACGCCACCGTCGACCCGTGGTCGCGGCACTACCAGATGCACGACTACGTGGTGCAGGAGCTGCCGGCGCTGGTGGATGCCCATTTCCAGACCACCACCGCCCGCGCGATCAGTGGCCATTCGATGGGCGGGCATGGCGCGCTGGTCGCGGCGCTGCGCAATCCCGGCCGCTATCGCAGCGTTTCCGCGTTCTCCCCGATCGTCGCGCCTTCGCAGGTGCCGTGGGGCGAGAAGGCCTTCATCAGCTATCTCGGCCCCGACCGCGAGGCGTGGCGCCAGTGGGACGCGACCGCATTGATACCGGCCGCCACCGAACGGCTGCCGCTGCTGGTCGACCAGGGCGAAGCGGACGAGTTCATGGCGTCCGAACTGCGGCCCGACCTGCTGCAGGCGGCCTGCGCCGCGAGCGGGCACCCGCTGGAACTGCGCATGCAATCCGGGTACGACCACAGCTACTACTTCATCGCCAGCTTCATCGGCGACCACATCGCCCACCACGCCGCCGCGCTCAAGGCCTGAGCGGCGGCACAGGAGATCCCCATGGCCGACAGCGACCTCGTCTTCTACGTGAAGTGCCACGTCCGCCCCGAGTGCATCGATGCCTGGAAGGAAGAGGTCGGCAAGGTGATCGAGCAGATGTCGCGCGAGGAGACCTTCGTTTCCTGCTACCTGCACCAGGACACGGCGATCCCGGAGCTGTTCACCCTGTACGAGCGGTGGAGCGAACCGTCGCTGGAGGCTTTCCTGCAGCACCAGGACAAGCCCTACCGCCAGGCGTACGACGCGAAGTTGCCCGACCTGCTGCAACGCCCGCGCGAACCGGCGGTGCTGACGCCGCTGGGCGAATGGCACCGCAAGCGCGACTGAGTGCGAGCCTCACCCGGCGGTGTGGGGGGCGCCGGCCAGCAGGAAGTCGGTAAAGGCGAAGCGGCCGTCGCGCAGAACCGTTTCCCCCCGCACCACCTGCAGTGGACGGTCGAGCATCGGGCCCCTGGTGAGCAGGGTGTGGAATTCGCCGTTCTCCCCGCACGGATCACACCCCTCGGGCAGCGCATCCAGCAATGAGCGATCGAACGTCCCGCCGCTGAAACCACCATCGAGTTGCTGCGTATCGACGCAGCACAGTTGCGCCTCAAGCCCGGCCGCGACCATCTCATCGGCCAGCGCGGTGGTATCCATCCCGAACAGCGGCGTCAGGATCTTCCAGCCGTATCGATCGCACAACGCCTCGCGCCAGGCCCGCACATCCGCCAGCAGGAGGTCGCCGAAGGCGATGGTGTCCAGTGAAGGCCAGCGTGTGCGGGCCTCGGCCAGGGTGGCGGCGAAGGCGTGCTCATAGGTGTCGTTGTCGCAGCGGCTCGGGATCACCGACTCCAGCAACGGCAGCCCGGTAGCCGCCGCCTGCGCATGCAGCACGTCGCGGCGGATGCCGTGCATGGCGATGCGGTCGTAGTCCGCGGTGACGGTGGTCAGCAGGCCGACCACCTCGACGTCGGCGCGCTGCCGCAGCACGTGCAGGGTCCACGCTGCGTCCTTGCCGCCGCTCCATGCGAGCAGGATCTTCTGTGTCATGGCCGCCATTGTAGGCAGGCGAGTGGAGCCCGGGCCGATGCGGCCCGCTGGTATGGCCGGACCTCAGCACTTGTAGGAGCGGCTTCAGCCGCGATCGGATGGACGGCTGCCCGCGCCGGTTCCACGATCGCGGCTGAAGCCGCTCCTACAAAGGCCCTGTCCCGCTGCGGGGCGGGATGGCGGGTCGCGACTGACGTCGCTCCTACAGGGCGAGCGCAAGGCGGGAGGCGCTCAGGCTGCGGTGACGTTGCGCAGCTCCCATTCGTTGCCGGCCAGCAGGCGCAGGCGCTGCTTGAGTACGGAACCGGGGATGGTCGACGTCACCACCAGGTCGATGTGCAGGTCGCGCTGTTCGCCCTGCACGGTGGCGTTGGGGTCGGTCGCGCCCAGGGACGGATCGACCTCGTCGGGCTCGTCCTGCTTCATCCGCCAGCGCTCGAACAGCGTGTCGGTGCGCAGCGCATCCTGCAGCTCGCCGGCGAATGCGGCGCCGCTCTGCGCGGTGAAGGAGAGTTCCGGATCGCTGCCGCGTGCGCGGGCGCCGTCGGGCAGGCTGATGTAGTAGCGGGTGGCCATCTGTTGTCCTCGCTGGGTCCGCCGGCAGCTTAGGCGTGCCGGCATCTCGATTGCGTTAACGGCCGGGGCCGCGGGCGTGTGCGTGTGTTTCCGATGCAACTGTAGGAGCGGCTTCAGCCGCGATCGGATGGTAGGTTGCCCGCGCCGGGTTCACGATCGCGGCTGAAGCCGCTCCTACAAAGGCGGAAAGGCGGAAAGGCCGAAGGCAGCGGGCGGCGACGTGGGTCGCCGCCCGCGAACACTCAATCCAGGTGAACGTGGCCGTGGTGGCCTTTCGGACAGTGGCAGACGGCGGTGGGGCCGAACTCCAGGCCGAAGGTCTGGCCGTCGCCGTGGCGCTGCCAGTAGAACTCCGGCGCCGCCACGGCGTCGTTGCCGATCTCGGCCATGTCGGCGTCCACGTCGAACAGTCGGCCGTCGACCATCACATAGCGGGTGTCGATGGTGCTGCGGATCTCCTCCAGCGGGTTGGAGTTGAGCACCACCAGGTCGGCCTGCTTGCCCACTTCCAGCGAACCGATCTGATCGGCCAGCCCGAGGTAGTCGGCGCCGTCGATGGTCGCCGCACGCAGCGCCTCGAAGTTGCTGAAGCCGCCCTGGGTCAGCATCCAGGTCTCCCAGTTCGGGCTCAGGCCCTGCAGCTGGCCGTGGCCGCCGACCTGGATCTTGACCCCGGCATCCCGCAGCGCCTTGGTCGCCTTGGCCACCTCGATGTGCCAGTAGTCCCAGTCCGGCGCGGTCTCGCGGCGGATGCTGCGCGCGTCCAGCGTCTCCCGCGGGAAGAAGCGGTTGAGCTTCTCGTCCTCCCAGACGTTGTCGCGCGCGTACCACCAGTATTCGCCGGACAGGCCGCCGTAGCTCACCACCAGGGTCGGGGTGTTGCGCACGTCGGTCTGCGACCACAGCCCGATGACGTCCTTGTACAGCGGTGCGACCGGGATGTTGTGCTCGATGCCGGTGGCACCGTCCAGGATCATCGTCATGTTGTGGTGGAAGGTGCTGCCGCCTTCCTCCACCACCAGCATGTCCAGCTCGCGCGCGGCCTGGTTGATCTGCTGGCGCTGGTCGCGGCGTGGCTGGTTGTAGCTCTTCACCGAGAACGCGCCGTTGGCCTTCATCCGGCGCAGGTGGCTGCGGGCGTCGTCGATCGAGTCGACCTCCGCCTTGAAGTCGCCATCGGCGCCGTAGAGGATCGTGCCGGTCGAGAAGATGCGCGGGCCGACCATCCCGCCGGCCTTCTGCAGCTCGGCCTCGGAGAACACGAACTCGGTGGTGGCAGACGGGTCGTGCAGGGTGGTGAAGCCGAACGCGAGGTTGGCGTAGTAGGCCCAGTTCTCCTGCGGCACCACGCCGCGGCCGAAGTGCGCGGCATGCGCGTGCACGTCGACGTAGCCGGGCAGGATGGTCTTGCCGGTGGCATCGATCACACGCGCGCCCGCCGGCACCTGTACCGAGCCGCTCGCACCGACCGCGGCGATCTCGTCGCCACGCAGCACGATGGTGCCGTTCTCGATCACTTCCTCGGCGTTCTCCGCATCGCGCATGGTGACGATGCGGGCGTTGGTGAAGGCGACCACGTCATCGGGTGCGTCCACCGGTACCGTCAGTCCGACCGGCGTGCCGCCGCCGTGCACCGGCTCGGCGATCTCCGCGGGCGCACCCGGCAGGAAGGCGAAGCTCTGCTCCAGCGGGCGCGAGTGGTAGCGGTCGCCGACCATCCAGTGCAGCGACTTCGAATCCGCTGCCCAGTGCAGGTAGCTGCCGGTGTCGGCGCTGACCTGGCTGACCGGCACCGCCTTGCTGTCCTTGTTGAGTTCGACCGAACGGCCGGTCCCGACCATCGGCGCCACATAGGCGTTGAACAGCTCGGTAAAGGCCACCCAGTTACCGTCCGGGCTGATGGCGACCGAATCCACGTACTTCAGGTCGAACACTTCGCGCGGGTCTTCGCCGTGCAGGCCGACCGACATCAGCTTCTTTTCCAGCCCGCCGCCGGTGAGGTAGTAGATGCGCGTGCCATCGGCGCTGAACTGCGGCGACTGCCCGCTGTCGGCCACGCGCACCGCCTCGCCGCCGCCGCCGGCCGGCATCACGTAGATGCCACGGTCGCCGGACCACAGGCTGCCGGTGAGCCCGCCGCCGGCGGACTTGCTGTAGACGATGCGGCGGCCGTCCGGGGAGAAGCGCGGGTGGTAGTAGAAGCCGGGGTCGCTGGTGAGCCGGCGGCCGGTGCCACCACCGCTGGCGCTGCGCACGTAGATCGCGCCCAGGGCCTCGTCCGACCAGGTGGTGTAGAGCAACTGGCGGCCGTCCGGGCTGAAGCTCGGCTCGTATTCGTACAGGCCCTCGTTGCCGGTCAGGCGCTCGGGCTGGCCGCCCGGCAGGCGCTTGCGCCACAGCTTGCCAACCGCGTGGAACACCATGGTGTCGCCATCGGCGCTGGTGGCAACGTCGCGAATCATCTTCGGCGCGAAGCTGCCTTCGTCGATCTGCTGCTCGAAGCGCAACGGCGCCGTCACGGTCTGCTCGACGCTTGCGGTGAACGGGATCTCGCGCGCATCGCCGCCGGCCATGTCCACGCGCCACAGCTTGCCCTGTGCCCAGACCACCACGGACTTCGAATCCGGCGTCCAGTCGAAGCCGGTATAGGGCCCGAAGATCGCCCACGCTTCCTGCTGGTCGTGGCTCAGGCCGTCCCAGACCGGCCGCACCTCGCCGCTGGCGAGGTCCATGCGGTGCAGCACCGACTTGTCGCGGATGCGCTTGACGAAGGCCAGCGTCTTGCCGTCGGGCGAGGGCTGCGGGCGCACGGCGCCGCCGGGGGTGGCGATGATGGTTTCGCTCTTGCCGGTCTCACGGTCCAGCCGTTTGATGGCGTAGATCAGGCCGTGCGGGTTCTTGTTGTACTCGAAGTTCTCGCCGCCGCTGACGTCTTCCGAGTAGTAGACGTAGCGGCCGTCCGGCGAAACCGCCGGCTCGCCCAGGTCCTGCTGGTCGTTCTTCTTCTCGGTGAGTTGCAAGCCACCGCCACCGGCGCCGCTGGCGTGGTACATCCACAGCTCGCCTGCGCCCAGCGAGCGTTCGGAGGTGAAATGCTTGCGGCCGATGATGAAGCGGCCGTCCGGCGTCCAGGCCGGGTTGTTGAGCAGGCGGAAGTCCTCCTTCGTCACCTGCACCGGGTCGCTGCCATTGGCATCGACGGTCCACAGGTTGTTGCCGCCGCCGCGGTCGGAGGTGAAGGCGATGCGGCTGCCATCGGGCGACCAGCGCGGCTGCACTTCCCAGGCCGGGCCGGAAGTGATGCGGGTCGCGGCGCCACCATCGATCGGCATGCGGTAGAGGTCGCCGAGCAGCGAGAACACCAGCTGCCGGCCATCAGGCGAGACGTCGACGTCCATCCAGGTGCCTTCGTCGGTCTCGAACGCCACTTGCTTGGTCGGGCCGTGCGGAGCGCTGACGTCCCATTTGGCTTCGTCGGCGTCGTCCTTGTCGCCGGGCCTGCGGGCACCGCCGGAGGCATCCAGCGGCGGCGGCACCGCGTCGGTGCCGACCGGGTCCAGCGCCTCCTGCTCGAGCTGGATGTCGTCGTCCTGGTCTTCGTCCTGGTCCTGGTCGACCGGCGCGGGGGGCGGCGTGGGCGGATCCTGGGCCAGGGCGGGCAGGGCGAAGGAAGCGGACAGCGCGCTGGACAGCGCAAGGACAAGCAGGCGACGGGTCATGGCAGGCACGTGTTGCGGACGATCCTCCAGCCTAGCCCGCATCGGCGGTCCGGTCGTAGGCTGGAAGTCCTGCATGGGGGGGGTGGTCGATCAAGCTGTGATCGCTGCCCGCGGCGATCACCCGGCGGAACCTTTTGCGGTTTGTAGGAGCGGCTTCAGCCGCGATCGTGGAACCGTTCGCCCGCGCCGGCTCACGATCGCGGCTGAAGCCGCTCCTACAAGGGCGCGTGGGTCGCTGCTGCATCCACCTGTAGGAGCGACGTCAGTCGCGACTGCGACTCAGCCCTCGAACTTCGCGGTGCCCTCGGCGGCGAAGCCGACCACCACGGCGCCCTTGCCGACGTTGACCATGCCGGTGAGGCTCATCACGCTCTCGAACACTTCGATGTTGTGTTCGCTGCAGCAGGCGCGCAGGGCGTCGTAGCCGGGCAGGGCACGCAGCTCGTCGAGCTCGCCGCCGTAGCTCAGGCACAGGGTCGGGGTCATCAGGCCGGCGGCGATGCGCTTGCAGGTGAACTCGAACAGCTTCTGCACCGCCGGTTCGAAACCCTTGATCTTGGCGACCGGGCCGGTCTCGCCGCGGTTGCAGTGCAGGACCGGCTTGATGTCGAGCGCACTGCCCAGCGCGGCGCTCAGCAGGCCAACACTGCGGTCGCCCTTGGTCCGGGCGCGGGCGCGCAGGTAGTAGAGGTCGCGCGGGATCATGTAGCCGTGGGTGTGCAGGGCCAGGTTCTCCAGCCGCGCGCGGATCTTCGGTGCGCCCTCGCCGGCATCGCGCAGCCGCACCGCTTCCACCGCGGTGATGCCCTGGGCGGAGAACAGGTTCTGGGTATCGACCACCCGCAGCGCGAACGGCGTGTTGTTGCCGGCCGCCGCACGCGTGGACTTGTAGTCGTTGAGGATGGCGAAGCTGGCCTGCTGCGCGTTCTCGTGCACTGCGCTGCGGGTCCTGGCGATGGTCATGCAGAACACGTAGTCGTAATCGATCACCAGCCGTTCGAGGAACAACTGCTGGATCTGCTGCACGGAGAACGGCGTGGTCTCGGCCTCGGCGCCGCGTTCGGCGACATGCGCATGCAGGAACTCCAGCGTGTCTTCCTCGTCGCGATGGTCGGCCAGCACCGCCTCGCCGATGCGCACGGTGATCGGCAGCACGGTGACGTCGTGCTGCTGCAGGTATTCCAGCGGCAGGTCGCACGCCGAGTCGACAACCAGTCCAATACGCATGGGCATCCCCCGATCCCGGGCGCGTGTGCCCGTTTTGTGACGCGGAGCATACCCCGGCGTGACGGCTGTCGCACCTGCGGAAGTGGCGTCAGCTCCTGCGTTGGATCCCGACCGGGAGCCCGCCGAGGCGCTGCATCTCGGGGTCCGCAAGCACGCTTGGGTCGGCCAGCGCCGCCATCGCGAATGCGTGTGCGTCGTTGCCCCAGAACAACTCGCCCCGGACCTCCAATGTGGGCACGCCGTGGACGCCGGCGCTGATGGCGGCCTCGGTGTTCGCACGCAGGGCGGTCTTGGTGGGGGCGTCCTCGATCAGCAGCGGGTCGATGCCGAGCGCGTTCGCCAGCGGTGCCAGGGTCGTGGTGCTGTCGCCGGCGCGGCCGTCCCGCCAGATCCAGTCGAAGATGGCGTCGACCGCGGCGGGGGTGGTGCTGGCGGCGATGCACAGCCGCAGTGCGGCCAGCGGGTTGAACGGATGCGCCGGCGGGAAGACCAGCGGCACGCCCTCGGCGCGCGCCTGCCACAGCACGTGGCGATAGGTGAACTCGCGCTTGCCCGGGATCTCCGCCGGTCCCTTCTGGCCATGCGCGGCCAGCACGGCGCCGAATGCGATCGGCACCGGCGTGACCGCGGGGTTGTCGAGCCGTTTCACCTTCTGCCACTGCAGGTAGGAGAAGGGTGAGATGAAATCGAAGTACCAGCGCATGGTGCGGCTCCCTTGGGGGTCGCCGCAGCTTAGCGTCGGGGGCATCCCCCGCGGGATCGCAGGGGATGGCTGTTGTAGGAGCGGCTTCAGCCGCGATCTGGAACCGGTCGCACGGTGGGCGATCCGATCGCGGCTGAAGCCGCTCCTACAAATGCTCCTACAACGGAAGGGAGCGTCCCCTGGGTGGGGGGACGCTGCTTCGTCAGCGGGTATCGCCGGTCGGGTACGCCCTCGGCAGTCCGCCATTCGCTGCCGGCACCGCCGGCCGCAGGTAGCGGTCGCGCAGTTCGGTCTGGCGGCTGCGCATTTCGATCGGGCGGCCTTCGAACCAGACCTGCGCGGCGACGGTGCTGACCTCCAGCGGGTCGCCGGTCCACAGCACCAGGTCGGCACGCTTGCCCGGGGCGATGCTGCCCAACGTATCTGCCACCCCGAATGCCCGCGCCGGCACCGAGGTCAGGCCGGCCAGGGCCTCGTCCCACGGCAGCCCGTTGGCGACGGCATTGCCGGCCAGCTGCCGCACCTTGCGGGCGTTGTGCGATGCATCGCCGAGCTGGCTGAAGCCGACGTCGACGCCGGCCGCTTCCAGCCGTGCCGCGTTCTCCATGGTCGAGCCGATGGTGTCGAAGCCACTGGGCAGGTTCGCCAGCGGATCCACGAACACCGGCACGCCGGCCCGGGCCAGCTCCGGCCCCAGCTTCCAGGCCTCGGCACCACCGGAGATGGCGATGTCGACACCGTGGCGGTCGGCCCAGCGCAGCAACTGGCGGATGTCGGCGGCGCGGTCCACGCCCACCATCACCCGGCCACCGCCATCGAGGTAGCGCGACAGCGTCTTGCGCCCGGCCGGCGTCAGCAGCGCGGCGTGCGAGTCGGCCGCGATGCCACCGCGGGCCTCGCTGACCAGTTGGTCGAGGATCATCCACTGCGCCGCGCGCGAGCGGCCGCTGAGGCCGGCCGCGTCGCTGCCCAGGTCGATGAACAGCACCTTCGGCCCGGCCGGGTCGGCGCTGCCATCCAGCCGCACCACGGCGCCCTGGCCGCCGATGATCGAGCCGCCATCACCGCTGCCGGCGCCGAGCATGGTCCAGCCGATGCCTTCGATCCGGCTGACCGGCACCAGCAGCGATTCGGGGTTGTAGGCGAGGGTGACGTCGAACTCGGGCCGCACCGTCATCTGGTGCGTCTCCGCCCCCAGCCCGAGGCGGTTGTCGACGGTGGCGCGTTCGCCCGAGACCTCCTCGATGCCGATGCCGGTGATGCCACCGAACAGTGTCGGCGTCACCGGCCGGCCCTGCGCGTCGATCACCTGCGCATCCGCCGGTGCGGACAGGCCGGTGCCGACCGCGCGGATGGTGCCGCCCGAAACCAGTACGTCGGCACCCTCCAGCGTGCCCTGGGCACCGCCGGTATGCACGGTGGCGTTGCGGATCAGCAGCTCCTGGGCGCCGGCCGACAGCGCCAGCAGCGACAGCGTGGCGGCGGCCAGCGCCTTCATAACGGGGCGGCTCACAGCACACCTCCCGCGCGCGCATCCGCACTGGCCGGCTGGCCCAGCATGAAGTCGCTGGTGGGCTGCCTGGAGCGGTCGTTGCGGTCGTAGACGCGCGCGCCGTCGACGTAGACCTGCTCGGCCTGCGCGTAGACGCTGAAGGGGTTGCCGTTCCACAGCACCACGTCGGCCATCTTGCCGGCCTCGAGGCTGCCGGTCTGGTCGAGGATGCCCATCGACTTGGCCGGATTGGTGGTGATCCAGCGGATGGCGTGCTCCGGCGCAATGTCCATGCCGACGAGCTTCGCGTGTCCCATCACCTTGGCCGCCTCCTGGTTGAGCCGCTGGATGCCTTCCTCCGAATCGCTGTGCACGATGGCGCAGCTGCCGGCCGGCCGGTCGACCAGGGCGATGTTTTCCTGGATGCCGTCGAAGGCCTCCATCTTGAAGCCCCACCAGTCGGCCCAGAGCGCGCCGCAGGTGCCTTCCTCGGCCAGCCGGTCGGCCAGCTTGTAGGCCTCCACGCCGTGGTGGAAGGCGGCGACCTTGAAACCGAACTCGTCGGCGAGGTCGAGCATCGTCGCCATCTCGTCGGCGCGGTAGCAGTGGATGTGCACCAGGATGTCGCCGTTGATGACGCCGGCCAGGGTGTCGAGCTTGAGGTCGCGCTTGCCCCCGTTGCCGTTGTCGCCGTTGTCCTCGGACTTCGACGAACGCCACCAGCTGCGCTTCTCCGGCTCGGCCTGCTTGCTCTTGCCGCCGTTCTTTTGCAGGTATTCGGCCGCCTCGATGAAGGCGGCGCGGTAGCCGGCGACGTTGCCCATGCGGGTCGAGGGGCCGCCCTTCTCGCCATACACGCGCTTGGGGTTCTCGCCGCAGGCCATCTTCATGCCCCAGGGTGCGCCGGGGAACTTCATGGCCTGGTAGGTCGCGGCCGGCACGTTCTTCAGCGTGACGCCGCGCCCGCCGACCAGGTTGGCCGAGCCGGGCAGGATCTGCAGCGCGGTGACGCCACCGGCCAGGGCCGCGCCGAAGCCCGGGTCCTGCGGCCAGACCGAATGCTCGGCCCATACGTGCGCGGTGACCGGCGCGGTGGCCTCGTTGCCGTCGCTGTGGGCGTGCATGCCCGGGCTGGGGTAGACGCCCAGGTGCGAGTGCACGTCGATGATGCCGGGGGTGACCCACTTGCCGGTGCCGTCCACGCGGGTGGCGCCGGCCGGCAGCGCGAGGTCGACGCCGACCCCGACGATGCGGCCGTCGGCCATGAGCACGTCGGCGCCGTCGATGCGCGCGCCGTTGCCGTCGAGCACGGTGGCATTCTCGATCAGCACCGGCGGCGCGGCGATGCGCTCATACGTGCTGGGGTACGGGTCCTGGGCGAAATACGACGGCTTGTCGGCCGCCTGGGCGCCGCCGCACAGGGCGAAGCCGAGGGCGGCCGCGAGGGCGGCGGTTCTGGGTGAAGGCATGGGTGTCCCCTGATGGATGCGTCTGCTGCCAGGGTCGGCAGCCTGCCTGCAACCGTAGCCGCGCGAACCGGGGGGTGCCAACCCTGACGATGGTCATGGAAGGGGTGACGGCGGGCACGTTTCAGGCTGTATATGTTCAGCTTGCGGTAGCGGACATCGCAGCCGGTGCGACCCCCCGGGGCCACACTGCCTGCCTGGGAGGAAACACCATGGAACAGACCATCTACCTGCTGCTCGGAGCCGCGCTCACCTGGGCGTTCTACTTCGTCCAGCGCCGGGTCGAGCGCCGCGGCACCGTCGACGCGATCGAGCGCAACCAGAAGCTGCTCGCCCTGAAGAAGGACCTGGAAGGCGCCAATACCAGCCTGGACGAACTGCGGCGCTTCGAAGGCCGTCTGATCGACAAGGCCGAGACCGCGCTGCGCATCGCCGACCGCTACGTCAGCCAGGCCGAGCTGGTCGCCCGCGAGAGCGACGAGCCGGAGCTGGACGAGGAGGCACTCAACCTGCGCGCGATCGATTCGTTCCAGCGCGTCGACGCCCGGCTCGACGAGCTGGTCGGGCGCCTGTGCCGGGAGCTCGACGGCAAGGGACTGGTGGTGTTCCAGTCGGTGCACATGGCATGGCTGTCGTACCGCGAGCGCTACGCCCGCTTCATCGCCGAGACCTACTCGGCCGGCAACATCCAGCCGTTGATCCACGCGGTGACGCTGGAGAGCATCACCGCGGCCTGGGTATCGGAGCTGGAGACCCAGCTCGGCGACGGGGAGGCCGATGCCGATGCCGATGCGGACCCGGACGGCGACGAGCTGGACGATGAACTGCCGGACACACCGCGCTTGGTAGGGTGAGCGATCTTCCGGAGAGATGGTGCACCGATGGACGACAGAGCCGCCGCAGTAGTGCAATTCTGGCGAGAGGCCGGGCCCGACAAATGGTTCCAGGGCGGCCCCGAATTCGATGAGCGTTGCCGCGAACACCTGCTGGATCCGCACATGGCCGCTGCGCGCGGCGAGCTGGCCGACTGGAACCGCGATGCCGACACCGCGCTGGCGCTGGTGCTACTGCTGGACCAGGCCCCGCGCAACATCTTCCGGGGCAGCGCCCATGCCTATGCCACCGACCCGATGGCCCGCTCGGTGGCGATCCGCGCCGTCGGCCACGGCTTCGACATGCAGGTCGACCCGGAGCTGCGCACCTTCTTCTACCTGCCGTTCATGCACTCCGAGGACCCGGTCGACCAGCAGCGCTCGGTCGAGCTGTACCAGTCGATGACCTCCCCCGGCGCCGACAAATGGGCGCTGCACCACCAGGGCATCATCGAGCGCTTCGGCCGCTTCCCGCACCGCAACCCCCTGTTCGGCCGCGCGAGCACACCCGCCGAACAGGCCTGGCTGGAGGAGGGTGGGTTCGGGAGTTGAGGGGGCGCTCCGAGCGCCCTGTATTCGCCGCCTCGGGGGCGCCCAGCATGCGCGTTGTCACGCGCGCCACCGGACTCCCCGCGGCAATGTCCGGCTTTCTGTAGGAGCGGCTTCAGCCGCGATCGGATGATGGGCCGCCCACGCCGGTTCCGCGATCGCGGCTGAAGCCGCTCCTACAAGGGCGTCGGATCCGGAACGATCCGCCACCAAGAACGTAGGAGCGACGTCAGTCGCGACCTGTACATCATCCGGACGTTCGACGGGTCGCGACTGACGTCGCTCCTACAAATGCGGGAAGTCCAGCAGTACAGCCTGAGGCAGAACGTGCATCCGGAGCCACGACGTGCATCTGACGCAACCGGTGGAGAACGTAACGCCGCGGACGCCACAGACGCGCACCCGCCATCGCGCAGGCGCCGCTTCCCTCAGTACCGCGGCACCTCGCCGTCGACCTTCTCGCTCCACGCCTCGATCCCGCCCGTGACGTTGTACAGTCGGGTGAAGCCCAGCCCGCGGAAGCGCTCGGCAACCTGCGCGCTGCGCTGGCCGGTGTGGCAAAGGAAGGCGACTTCGGTGTCCTTCGGCAGCGCTTCCAGCTCGCTCGATCCGTTGCCGTCCAAGGTACGGAACGGCACGCGCACCGAAGCCATCTCGCGTTCCGGCGCCGGGCGCACGTCGACCAGGATCAGGCTGCCGTCGCCAACGCGGGCGGCGGTGTCCTCCACCGAAAGCGCGGCCACCTTCGGCGGGGCATTGGGGTTGTCGATGACCAGGCCGCGGCCGCGCTCGTCGTCCACCCAGTCGATCTTCAGGCCGCGCGCGCGCTGGGCGCTGGCGAGGTCGAACTGCACCTTCAGGCCTTCGGATTCACTGGTGATCGCGGCGGCGCTGACCGGCGCCAGCTGCAGGCGGGCGTTGAAGCGCGGGTCGACCTCGACCTGCAGCACGTAACCCTCGCCGGCGTTGGCCACGGACTCGCGCAGCATCTTTGCTGCGTCCGGGGTGATGGTGATGTCCGGCGGGGTGCGGTCAGGGGCGGGTACGCCGAGCGCGGCATGCAGTTCGCCGGAGTTGGCCATCTGCTCGATGATGTCGCTGCCGCCCACCAACTCGCCGCCGATGTACAGCTGCGGGATGGTCGGCCATTCGCCGTAGACCTTGATGCCGTCGCGGATCTCCGGATCCGACAGCACGTCGACGTGCTGGTACTCGACGCCGGTCGAGGACAGCGCGCCGACCGCCTTGGCGGAGAAACCGCACTGCGGCGCACGCGGCTCGCCCTTCATGAACAGGACCACCTTGTTGTTGGTCAACAGGGACTCGATGCGCGAACGCAGGGCGGGGTCGAGCGACATAACGGCATTCCGTGAAGCGGGGACAGGGCGCGCAGTGTAACGAGCGCCACCTGAGGCTGGCATGATCCACGTCATGTCGACCCCGCTCCCGCATCGCGTCCCGCACCGTATTCCCCGCCATCCGCATGCCTGGCTGGTGGTGCTGCTGGCGTCGCAGGGGGCGGTCGCGTTGCTGTGGTGGTCGCTGGGCTGGCGGGTCGGCCTGCCGGTGATGCTGGCCACCCACGCGCTGTTCTGGTGGGGCGTGATGAAGCCGGATTCGCGCATGTTCGGCCCGGTGCTGTCGCGCCTGCCAACCGCGGAGAAAGTGGTCTGGCTGACGATCGACGATGGCCCCTCGGATGACACGCCGGCGATGCTGGACCTGCTCGACGCCGCCGGCGCCCGCGCCACCTTTTTCGTGGTCGGTGATCGCGCCGCGGCGCGGCCGGAGCTGGTGCGGGAGATGGTCCGCCGTGGGCACACGCTGGGCAACCACAGCCGCTCGCACCCGCAGGTCTGGTTCTGGGCGCTGGGGCCGCGGCGGATGCGCTGCGAGATCGAACAGACCCAGGCGCAACTGGCGGGCATCACCGGATCGCCGCCGCGCTGGTTCCGTGCCGTGGTCGGCATGGCCAACCCGTTCGTGCACGCCCCCCTGCGAGACCAGAGCCTGACCCGCGTCGCCTGGACCGCCCGCGGCTTCGACGCCGTCGCCGCCGACCCCACCGCCGTGGTGGCGAGGATCGAGCGCGACCTGGCGCCGGGCGCGATCATCCTGCTGCACGAGGGCGCGAAGCATGGCCGCAACGTGGAGGTGCTGGCGCTGCTGCTGCAGCGTTTGCAGGCGCTCGGCTACCGCGCCGTGCTGCCGGAGCGGGAGCCGGACCTGTAGGAGCGACGTCAGTCGCGACCCGCCGACCCCGGATCGAAGCCGGCGTTCAACGCGATTTTCCCGAGGGCGCCGGTGAAAGGCTGGCAGGTCCGGCAGAATCCGGAGATGCGAGGCAGGACGATTGTCAGTGGGTCGCGACTGACGTCGCTCCTACAGCCGCCGCAGGTCCGGGCCCCTGTAGGAGCGGCTTCAGCCGCGATCGTGGAATCGGCGCGGGCGAACAATCATCCGATCGCGGCTGAAGCCGCTCCTACAAATGCCCGGCAAGCAGACGCCCAGCGATTGGAAGTCATCCGGGCCGGCTGGCCACCACGCGCCAGTTGTTGAACGGGGTGTTGCCGTACAGGGGGGTGAACTCGCTGGCCAGGCCGGCGCCGTCGAAGCGGGCGCGCAGGGCGGCTTCGGAGGGGTACTGGCGCGGGCCGGCGTTCATCCAGCCGAGCAGTTTCGAGAATACGTCCACGGCGCGGGTCACTCGGGCGCGGCGGCCGCCGTCTTCCAGGCCGGTGCGGATCACCAGCTTGCCGCCGGGCGCGAGCATTGCGATGGCGGCCTCGAGCATGCGGTCCTGCGCATCGGGCGGGACGAACTGCAGCACGTCGAGGATCGCGACGCTGCCGTGGTGGCCGAGGCTGTCCCATGAGAATTCCGGCGCGGCCAGGTCGATGCAGTCGAAGCCGACATCGGCCAGCCCCCGGCGCTGGCTGGCGCGGCGGGCGCGCTCGATCTTGCCGGCATCGTTGTCGACCCCGCGGTAGGGCAGGTCGATGACGTCGGCACGCAGCGCGTGGGCCAGCAGCCCAAGCCCGCAGCCCAGGTCGAGCAGCGGTGCGGTGGTGCCGCGCAATGCATCGCACACACCCGGGTACAACGGATCGCTGCCAAGCTTGCCGCGGCTGTAGTAGTAGTCCCAACGGTTGCCGAGCAGGCGGTCGGGCAGGAACGCGGTGGAGATCGCGTCGATGCGCTCGCGTGCCAGCGGGCGCGTGGCCGGTTCCATCAGTGCTCGCCCAGCAGCCGCTCGGCGACCGGCAATGCCTCGCGCATCCACAGCTCGTACATCGCCGCGGAAGGGTGCAGGCCATCCTCGACCAGCATCGCCTTCTCCGCTCCGCGCTCGCGGCTGATCCCGGTGATGTCGACGAAGGCCACGCCAAGGCGCTCGCTCAACTCCTCGGCGATGGCGTTGTAGGCGTCCAGCTCGCGGGCAATCTTCGCCGGGTCGCGGCCCTGCGCGATGGCGAACGGGGTCACCCCCCAATCCGGGATCGACAGCACCATGACCCGGTCGTTGCGGCCGCCGGCCAGCGCGATCGCGCGCTTCAGCAGGTCGTGGAAGTCGCCGCGGTATTCGGCTTCGCTGCGCTCGCGGTACTGGTTGTTGACGCCGATCAGCAGGGTCACGAAGTCGTGCGTGCCCAGCGGCTCGGCCGCGTCCATCGCCTGCGACAGCTCGTCGGTGGTCCAGCCGGTGGTGGCGATGATGCGCGGATCGTCCAGCTCGATCCCGCCGGCCCGCAGCGTGCGCGCGAGTTGCACCGGCCAGCGGCCGTCTTCGGCCACACCTTCGCCAATGGTGTAGCTGTCACCCAGTGCCAGGTAATCCATGCCGTCGTCCTCCGATGGGGGGCTGCCGGCGATGGAGCCACCACCGGCGGTGAAGAAGGCCGAGGCCAGCAGCACGACCGCCGCCGCCAGTGCCACGAAGAAGGGAGGGTCAGGCCGTCGCAGCACGGGGCTTCGCTCCTGCCTCGACACGCCGCTGCAGCACCCGGCCGATGCGCGCGAACACCTCGCGCAGCTGGTCCGGCTCGGGCAGCAGCGTCACCCGGAAATGATTGCGCCACGGCACGTTGAAGCTCGAGCCCGGCACCACCAGTACGTCTTCGGTTTCCATCAGTTCCAGCGCGAAAGCGTGGTCGTCGAAACCGACCCCCGCGGCGCCGACGACGGACGGGAAGGCGTACAGCGCCCCGGCCGGCGCGACCAGGTCCAGGTGCTCGCTCGCAGCGACGCTTTCCACCACCGCGCGCCGCGCTTCGTGCAGCCGTCCACCGGGCGCGCACAGCGGCGCGATGGTGTCCTCGCCGTGCAGCGCGGCCTCGATGGCGAACTGCCCCGGCACGTTGGCGCACAGGCGCAGCGCGCCCAGCAGGTCCATCGCGTGGTGCAATTCGCCACTGGCCAGCGGGTCGCCCGACAGTACCGCCCAGCCGACCCGCCAGCCGCAGGCGCGGTGCACCTTCGACAGCCCGCCGAACGACAGGCAGGGCACGTCGCCGGCCAGTGGCGCCAACGGGTGGAACGGCGCGCCGTCGTAGAGGATCGAGTCGTAGATCTCGTCGCTCATCAGCAGCAGACCGTGGCGCGCGGCGATGTCGACCACGCGCTCCAGCAGCTCGCGCGGATAGGCGGCGCCGGTAGGGTTATTGGGGTTGATCAGCACGATGGCGCGCGTGCGCGGGGTCACCAGCGCCTCGATCTCGTCCGGGTCCGGCAGGAAGCCGTTCTCCGGGCGGCAGGCGTAGTACACCGGGCGGCCGTCGTTGAGGATGGTCGCCGCCGACCACAGCGGATAGTCGGGCGAGGGCAGCAGCACCTCGTCGCCCGGGTTGAGCAGTGCGCGCAGCGAGAGGTCGATCAGCTCGCTGACGCCGTTGCCGATGAACACCCGCTCCGGCGTCGCATTGGGCGTGCCGCGTGCACGGTGGAAGGCGGCGATGGCCTCGCGCGCGGCCGGCAGGCCCTGCTGGTGGGTGTAGGGATCGGTGTCGGCGATGCGCCCGGTGATCGCGCGCTGCAGGTGCTCCGGTGCCCGGAACCCGAAAGCCCCCGGGTTGCCGATGTTGAGCTTGATCAGCTCCCGCCCCTGCGCCTCCAGCTCACGCGCCCGGCGGGCGAGCTCACCGCGGATTTCGTAACGGACTTCCGACAGGCGGGCGCGGGTGGCGAGCGTGGGATGGGACATCGTGGCGGTACGGCGCGAAGGAGCCGCCAGCGTAGCCGATACCCCCGAAACCCGCGATGGCCGCGTCGCCCCCAACAGCCCCGCCCGCATTTGTAGGAGCGACGTAAGTCGCGACCTGCGCATCGTCCGGGGGTTCGGCGGGTCGCGACTTACGTCGCTCCTACACAAAGCCCTTCGCCCCCGGCACATCCGCATCCCCCGTCCCTTGTAGGAGCGGCTTCAGCCGCGATCATGGAACCGGCGCAGGCGACCCACCATCCGATCGCGGCTGAAGCCGCTCCTACGCCCGAAGGAAGTCCCCATGGGACAAAACCCCTCACCCGTCGTCATGCACCGCGGGCCCACCACAGTAGAATCGCCCCCATGCCCAGCACCCCGCGCAACCCGTGACCCCGGACCTCGCCCTGCAGGCGATCGGCTGGCTGCTCGATTCCGACGGCCAGCCCGCGGTCGCCGAGTGGCGCGAGGTCATGGCCGAGCATCCCGAGGCGCGCCCGGTACGGGTGGTCGAGCAGCACCGCAGCGGGTACGTGGTCGCCGACGGGCCGGACAACAGCTTCCCGGTCGAGTCCCTGCCCGAGTGGCAGCGCGCGCCGAGCTACAAGAAGGGCGGCACCCCGCCCGAGCAGCGCGCCGCGGTCGGTGACTGGGTGCTGATCGAGGACGCGATCGAGAAGGACCAGATCGTCGCCCTGCTGCCGCGCCGCAGCGCCATCAAGCGGGCCGCCGCCGGCGAACACTACAAGCAGCAGATGATCGCGGCCAACATCGACACCGTGTTCGTGGTCTGCGGCCTGGACGCCGACTTCAACCCGCGCCGCATCGAGCGCTACCTGCTGCTCATCCAGGGCAGCGGCGCCGAACCGGTGGTGGTGCTGACCAAGGCCGACGAAGCCACCGACGTGCCGGGCTCGCTCGCCGCACTGATCGAACTGGCCGCGCAGGACATTCCGGTGCGCGCGGTCAACGCCCGCGACCCCGACAGCGTCGCCGCCCTCAAGCAGTGGTTGCAGCCGGGCCGCACCGCGGTGCTGGTCGGCAGCTCCGGCGCCGGCAAGTCGACGCTGACCAACACCCTGCTCGGCATCGAGCGCATGAAGACCAATACCGTGCGCGAGAGCGACGCGCGCGGCCGCCACACCACCACCCATCGCGCGCTGATCCCGCTGCCGACCGGCGCCTGCCTGATCGACACCCCCGGCATGCGCGAGCTCAAACCCACCGGCGAGGAAGACATCGCCGAGAACTTCAGCGACATCGAAGAGCTGGCCGACCACTGCAAGTTCCGCGACTGCAAGCATCTGAAGGAACCCGGCTGCGCCGTGCGCACCGCCATCGAAGGCGGCAAGCTGGACCCGCAGCGCTTCGCCAACTACCTGAAGCTGGGCGACGAAGTGGCCGGCGCCGCCGACCGCCTGGCCCATCGCCGCGCCGAGAACACCGACACCAAGGTGGCCGGCAAGGCACCGGGCAAGCCGGGGGCGCGCGCGCCGGGCAAGGGCGGCAGCCCGGTCCCGAACCAGCGTCCGCACCACGGCCACGGGCGCGACTGAACCGGGCGCAGGGGCCCGGTGGCCGCCGTCGCCGGCGCGGTTAGAATCGGGGGCCCACCCGGCAGTGCCCCTCCTGATGTCCGATATCGACGATTTCAAGCAAGCCGCGCTCGACTACCACCGCCAGAATCCCCCGGGAAAGATCCGGGTGACGCCGACCAAGGCGATGGTGACCCAGCGCGACCTGGCGCTGGCGTACTCGCCCGGCGTGGCCTACGCCTGCGAAGCAATCGTCGCCGACCCCACCTGCGCCCGCGACTACACCGCGCGCGGCAACCTGGTGGCGGTGGTCTCCAACGGCACCGCGGTGCTCGGGCTGGGCGACATCGGCCCGCTGGCCGGCAAGCCGGTCATGGAAGGCAAGGGCGTGCTGTTCCAGAAGTTCGCCGGCATCGACGTGTTCGACATCGAGATCGACGAGCGCGACCCGGACAAGCTGGTCGACATCATCGCCAGCCTCGAGCCGACCTTCGGCGGCATCAACCTTGAGGACATCAAGGCGCCGGAGTGCTTCATCGTCGAGCGCAAGCTGCGCGAGCGCATGAAGATCCCGGTGTTCCACGACGACCAGCACGGCACCGCGATCATCGTCGGCGCCGCCGTGCTCAACGCGCTGGAAGTGGCGGGCAAGAAGATCGAAGACGTGCGCGTGGCCACCACCGGCGCGGGCGCCGCGGGCATCGCCTGCCTGGACATGCTGGTCGCGCTGGGCGTGCGCAAGGAGAACATCACCGCGTTCGACCGCGACGGCGTCATCTACAGCGGCCGCCCCGGGCTGGACCCGGACAAGGCGCGCTACGCCAGCGATACCGACAAGCGCGAACTGGCGGACATCGTCGCCGGCGCGGATGTCTTCCTGGGCCTGTCGGCCGGCGGCATCCTGAAGCCGGAGATGGTCGCCACCATGGCCGAGCGCCCGATCATCCTGGCGCTGGCCAACCCGTACCCGGAGATCATGCCGGAGGACGCCAAGGCAGTGCGCCCGGACGCGATCATCGCCACCGGCCGCTCGGACTACCCGAACCAGGTCAACAACGCCGTCTGCTTCCCGTACATCTTCCGCGGTGCGCTGGACGTGGGCGCCACCGTGATCAACGAGCCGATGAAGCTCGCCTGCGTGCACGCCATCGCCCAGCTGGCGCGCATGGAAGCCGGTGACCTCGCCGCGGCCTACGGCGGCGACGCCCCGACCTTCGGCCCCGAGTACCTGATCCCGCGCCCGTTCGACCCGCGCCTGATGGTGATGCTGTCCTCGGCGGTGGCGCGCGCTGCGATGGATTCCGGCGTGGCCAGCCGGCCGATCGCGGACATGGAGACCTACGAGGAAACCCTGCTGCAGTTCATCCACCGCACCGGCCTGCTGATGAAGCCGGTGTACGACCGCGCCCGCGCCGATTGCAAGCGCGTGGTCTACGCCGAGGGCGAGGAGCCGGTGGTGCTGCGCGCGGTGCAGACCGTGATCGACGAAAAGCTGGCCAGGCCGATCCTGATCGGCCGCCCGGACGTCATCAACAGCCGCATCGAGAAGCTCGGCCTGCGCATGCGCGAGGGCGTCGACTTCGAGCTGACCAACATCCACGACGACCCGCGCTTCCACGAGTACTGGCAGCAGTACCACGCGCTGACCGAGCGCCGCGGCGTCACCATCGATGCCGCCAAGAGCCTGATCCGCTCACGGCCGTCGCTGATCGCCGCGCTGATGATCGAGCGTGGCGAGGCCGACGCGATGATCTGCGGGCTGGTCGGACGTTTCCACAAGAAGCTCGGCTACCTGCGCAGCGTGTTCGACTTTGATCCCGGCGTCACCGGCACCGCCGCGATGACCGGGGTGATCAACGAAGCCGGCGCCTGGTTCTTCCTCGACACCCACGTGCAGCTGGACCCGACCGCCGAGCAGATCGCCGAGGCGACCATGCAGGCCACCTACCGGCTCAAGCTGTTCGGCGTCGACCCGAAGGTCGCACTGCTGTCGCACTCCAACTTCGGCAGCCACGACAACCCGTCCGCCGCCAAGATGCGCCGGGTTCGCGAGATCCTCGCCAAGCGCGCGCCAAGGCTGGAGGTCGACGGCGAGATGATGGCCGACACCGCGTGGAACGATGCCCTGCGCAAGCGCATCTTCCCGAACACCACGCTGCACGGCCGCGCCAATCTGTTCGTGCTGCCGAACCTCGACGCGGCGAACATCACCTACAACATGTTCCGCGTGGCGACCGACGGCGTTGCACTGGGTCCGATTTTGATGGGCCTGGACAAGCCGGCGCACATCCTGACCCCGGATTCGACGTCGCGGCGGGTGGTGAATTTGACCGCGATTGCCGCGGTGGATGCGCAGATCCGGGCTTCGCGGGAGAGGTAAGAGCCAGGTCGCCCGGGCTTCCGCTGCGCGGATGCCCGGGCGGGCATTTTGTTGCCGGTGGGGTTGTGGCTTCGGAGTGGTGACGCCGGGGCCCGGACCTTCGCGCTCGTTGGAGCCCTTGTAGGAGCGACGTGAGTCGCGACCGGTGGGGTCGGCTGTGGGGCGGTTTTGGGGTCAGTGGGTCGCGACTTACGTCGCTCCTACACGCTCCTACAAATGTGGTTCGTGGCGCCTAGAGCCATATGGCATTCCAGTAGGGGTACTGGCCTACGCGCTGCACCAGGCCGGCGCGTACCGGGTTCATCACCACGTACCTCGCGGCTACGACGATGTCGTCCTCCGCTCGCAAGGCGCGGTCGTGGTACGCCTTGGACCACACACGCTCGATGGTCGGGTCCACCTGCCGGACGTGCCGTGCGGTGTTGGTCTTCACCCGTTGCACCAGTGATGGCAGGTAGTCGCGCTCCCCTAGCGCCAGCAGCCCGTGCCAGTGGTCCGGCATCAGCACCCATGCCAGCAGTTCCGAGGACGGCCACAGCCGCGGGTCGGTGACGGCCCGGGACATCGCGCAGGCGCAGGCGTCGTCGGTGAACACGGATTGCCGCAGGTGCGTGGTGAAGGTCACCAGGTAGACCTGGTTCGGCAGCGACGTGCGGCCACGGCGCAGGGCGGCGTGGCCGCGGCGGATGGGGGAGAGGTGGCCCATGCGGGGAGGTTGCGCGAGGGCGCGGCGCGGGGGTGTCGGGGGAGGGTGGATCGAGGGGTGGGGGAATGCCGTGTTGGGGTGGTGCGTGGGGGTGGCGGATTGGGTGGTGGGTTGGGACGGCGTGGGGTCGCGACTTACGTCGCTCCTACAGCGGCATCCGGTCAGCGACCACGCTCCCCATACGCCCACGCACGGCCACCACGCGTGACCCACATCAGCCTCCCGCGCCGGCACCCACTGATAGAATCGGGCGCAACCCTATCCACCCCATTCAACGAGGCGCGGCCATGGGGCCGCGAGGCGCATGACCCCCACTTACGAAAGCCCGTTCACCGCCCTGTTCCAGGATGATCCGGACCCCACCGAGACCCAGGAGTGGGTGGAATCGGTCAGCGCGGTCATCGATCGCGATGGCCCGGAGCGTGCGCACCAGTTGCTGCAGGGCATGGTGGAGGTCACCCGCCGGGCGGGGGTGCACCTGCCGTTCGCGCCTACCACCGAATACATCAACACCATCCCGCCGCACCTGGAGGCCAAGAGCCCAGGTGACCACGCGCTGGAATGGCGGATCCGCTCGATCATCCGCTGGAACGCGATGGCGATGGTGGTGCGCGCCAACCGCAAGCCGGGCGACCTGGGCGGCCACATCGCCAGCTTCGCCTCCGGCGCGACGCTGTACGACGTCGGCTTCAACCACTTCTGGCGCGCACCAAACGAGGACCACCCCGGCGACTTGCTCTACATCCAGGGCCACAGCTCCCCGGGCATCTACGCGCGCTCGTTCCTCGAGGGCCGCCTGACCGAAAGCCAGCTCGACTGTTTCCGCATGGAGACCGGCGGCAAGGGCCTGAGCTCCTACCCGCACCCCTGGCTGATGCCGGACTACTGGCAGACCCCGACCGTCTCCATGGGCCTGGGCCCGCTGGCGGCGATCTACCAGGCGCGCAACTGGAAGTACCTGGAAGGCCGCGGCCTGATGCCCAAGACCGACCGCAAGGTCTGGTGCTTCCTGGGCGATGGCGAGACGGACGAGCCCGAATCCCTCGGCGCCATCTCCGTGGCCGGCCGCGAAGGCCTGGACAACCTGGTGTTCGTCGTCAACTGCAACCTGCAGCGCCTGGATGGCCCGGTGCGCGGCAACGGCAAGATCATCCAGGAGCTGGAAGGCGTGTTCCGCGGCGCCGGCTGGAACGTCATCAAGAACATCTGGGGCAGCTACTGGGATCCGCTCCTGGCGCGCGACACCACCGGCAAGCTGCGCCAGCTGATGATGGAAACCGTCGACGGCGAATACCAGAACTGCAAGGCCTTCGGCGGCAAGTACACGCGCGAGAACTTCTTCGGCAAGTACCCCGAGACCGCCCAGCTGGTCGCCAACATGTCCGACGAGGACGTCTGGCGCCTGAACCGCGGCGGCCACGATCCGCACAAGGTCTACGCCGCCTACCACGAGGCGGTGCACACCAAGGGCATGCCGACCGTGATCCTGGCCAAGACGGTCAAGGGCTACGGCATGGGCGAGGCGGGCGAGTCGCTCAACCCGACCCACGGCACCAAGAAGATGGACGACGAAGCGATCCGCATCTTCCGCGACCGCTTCAACGTGCCGGTGACCGACGAGCAGCTGGCCAAGGGCGACATCCCGTTCTTCCACCCGGGCGAGGACTCGGAGGAAGTGCAGTACATGAAGGAGCGCCGCGCCCAGCTGGGCGGCTTCCTTCCGCAGCGCCGCCGCAAGGCCACCGACACCCTCACCGCGCCCAAGCTGGAGACCTTCGAGCGCCTGCTCAAGTCCACCGGCGAGCGCGAGATCAGCACCACCATGGCGTTCGTGCAGGCGCTTAACATCACCCTGCGCGACAAGCAGGTAGGCCCGCGCTGCGTGCCGATCGTCGCCGACGAGGCCCGCACCTTCGGCATGGAGGGCATGTTCCGCCAGCTCGGCATCTACTCGCCGAAGGGGCAGAAGTACAAGCCGGTCGACCGCGACCAGCTGATGTACTACCGCGAGGACGCCGCCGGGCAGGTGCTGGAAGAAGGCATCACCGAGGCCGGCGCCTTCGCCAGCTGGATGGCCTGCGCCACCAGCTACAGCACCAACGATTTGCAGATGCTGCCGTTCTACATCTACTACTCGATGTTCGGCTTCCAGCGCATCGGCGACTCCGCCTGGCAGGCCGCCGACATGCGCGCGCGCGGCTTCCTGCTGGGCGCCACCGCCGGCCGCACAACGCTCAACGGCGAAGGCCTGCAGCACGAAGACGGCCACTCCATGGTGCAGGCCGGGCTGATCCCCAACGTGCGCAGCTACGACCCGACCTTCAGCTACGAGGTGGTCACCCTGCTGCAGCACGGCATGAAGCGCATGCTCGAGGAACAGGTGGACGAGTACTGGTACCTGACCCTGATGAACGAGAACTACACCCACCCGGACATGCCCGAGGGCAGCGCCGAGGGGATCATCAAGGGCATGTACCTGCTGACCGACGCCGGCAAGCCCAAGAAGGGCGAACTGCGCGTGCAGCTGATGGGCAGCGGCACCATCCTGCGCGAAGGCATCGAAGCGGCCAAGCTGCTGGAAAAGGACTTCGGCGTGACCGCGGACATCTGGTCATGCCCGAGCTTCAACGAACTCGCCCGCGACGGCCAGGACGCCGAGCGCTACAACCGCATGAACCCGGAGTCGAAGGCGCCGCGCAAGGCGTACATCACCAGCCTGCTGGAAGGCCGCCAGGGCCCGGCCATCTGCGCCACCGACTACATCCGCGCCTACCCCGAACAGGTCCGCGCCTTCGTGCCGATGCACTACACCGTGCTGGGCACCGACGGCTTTGGCCGCAGCGACACCCGCGCCAACCTGCGCAAGCACTTCGAGGTGGACCGCTTCCACATCGCCCATGCCGCGATCGCGGCACTGGCGGCGGAAGGGAAGATGACCGCCAAGGACGTGGGGCGGGCGATCAAGGAGTATGGGATTGATGTGGAGAAGCCCAATCCGATCGGGGTTTGAAGTTGACGCGGCTCGAATAGCATGGACCCGAGTTAGAGAAGAGTAGTGAAGGGGGCGAGCAGCGAGCCGTTGCCTATTGGTCGGAGAAGCGCTAGATTTCGGCACTGGTGCAGTGGAGCCTGTACCACTCTTTACGCGTGCGATCAGGGCTGATCGTTATGTCGGGCGATTCGCCAGACTGGATGAGGATTGTCTTCACTTATCGGCGGAAAACACCGCGGGGCCTCACCTCCTCCGCGTTGCTCCCCCGGTAAGTCCCCGCGGCGTTTTCCGCCTATTTAGGGTAAAGAGCTTTGGCTTCAGAACTTATCGATCAATTGTTCTCTGAAATTGATCGAGATCGGGTCACCGTAAAGCCCTTTGATGGCTACATATTCCTGTGCGGGGGCACCATAGATTCCGCGCCCGGAGTCATAGAGTCGGCACGTCAGTACGCACTAACGCGCATGGACGAGAACGGCTGCATTGCCGGCCACCGCGTCATGATTGCCGAAAAACTGACATCTCTGCTTCATGGCGACGATTTCCATGATTTGCTGGAGTTCGAGGAGCACATTGCGGCTCTAAGTGCTTGCGTCCTCATATTCGTAGAAAGTCCTGGATCCATAGCAGAGCTTGGCAGCTTCGCTGTGATGCCGCATCTGACGAGCAAGCTCCTAGTTGTTTGCGAGCAACGAATGGACTCGGCCTTACAACCTTCTTTCATTTTTATGGGGCCGGTGGCGAATCTAAGGCGGATCCGCGTCAATTCTGTACAAGTATTTCCGATCTTTAAAGACGGCAGTACTGCGGCAGATTCCACAAAGTTGGATGACTGTTGGCAGTTCATTGAAGAGTCCGTCGTCGAGTCGATCCGTCGGCCAATACCCGAGGCTCCGCTCAATGCCGCTTCGTTACCCCACAAGATGGTGGTCGTCGCAGCAACGGTCGACTTATTCGTTGCATTGAAGCTTGGGGAGCTGCACGAGGCCATCAGGCGATTTGGTGTCGATGTGTCTACAAAGCAGCTGCGGAAAATTACTCGCATGCTCGAGCAGTTTTCGATTATTAAGCGAGTCCCATATGGGCACGAGGATTTTTTCTTCTCACTTGCCGCCTCGCCACTGCTTATGCTTAGACCCAGCATTTCAAGTGGGTCAAAGATCTTTGATCAGCTTCGCTTTAAGGCGACTGCGATCGAATTTTTCGCTGAAACTGACAATCGGCGGCATAAGGCGATCTTGGCTTTTCGTAAGGCGGCGCAGGTATGACGACGCGCCTCGTAAACAGACTTTCCCAGCAAGTTGGGCTGCCGGCAGGGGACATCGAGAGGATAATTTCTTCGGCTCCTCGGAGGTATAAGGAGTTCAAGATAAGGAAGAGAAGTGGATCCGGCTTCCGTGATATAGCACAGCCAAGTCGCGAGCTTAAGATCCTGCAGAAGGCCGTTGTGGAAGAATTGAAGCCGCACCTGCCGATCCATGATTGCGTGCACGGGTATGTGATCGGGCGAGGCATCAAGTCCAACGCCGCCGCTCACCGTAAGGGTAGATTTATTCTAAAGATGGACTTTGCGGACTTCTTCCCTTCCATCAAACCTGTGGATTTCAGGGCGCACTTGCGTGAGTCTTTACCCGATCGCTACGACGACATTGAAGCCCGACAGCTCGAGCTGCTTCTTTTCTGGCTTAAGAGGGGGGAGCGGACACTTCGCATGTGCATTGGAGCACCGAGCTCTCCGTCAATATCGAACTATCTTATGTACGCGATCGACTCCAGAATTACTGAAAACTGTAGATTAAACGCAGTTACTTATACACGCTATGCGGATGATTTGACGTTCTCTTGTGGAGAGGAGGGGATATTGGGGGAGGTAGAGGGCGCGGTCTCACGAATAGTCGGGGAGACGGTACATCCGCGGCTTAGAATCAATCCAGACAAGACGATTCACATCTCGCGAAAGCAGCGAAGGACCGTTACCGGAGTTAATATAACGCCAACAGGTGAGCTCTCCATTGGACGAGATAGGAAGAGGCTAATTCGCGCCATGGTCCATCGGCACATCCGAGGGTTGCTTGATCTGCGGGGTCAAAACGAGTTAATTGGCCTGCTGGGATTTGCGCACGATGTTGAGCCGAGTTTTGCTCAGAAGATGTGGGCCAGTCTAAAGGGCGCGCCAGCATTAAAGCGGTCGCGGCGTGTGGACTATATGCTTGAAGGTTGAGTAGAAGGAATATGGGTCATAGTCACCTGCAACGAACCGGCATAGCTCGTGAATGCTTGGGGTAGATTATGTAGGTATCGGCTGTGATATTTATGTCTCGTCGGTGAGGATTTTTATCTTTAGCACAGGATCTTTTCCCGTTTCGGTCCGGCCCCAACTGCGAGCCCCCCATAGCATTGTTTGCGCCGAGTAGTACATGGGGGCGGTTCCATGGTGTCGAAGCGGGCAGTGTAAGCGCGCGGCGTGTCAGGGCGTGAGAAAGACCCGGGTGTGATTTGCCCTCTTGCGCAGTCGCTCCAGCCGTAGTTGAGTGACCTTGCACGCCATGGGCGCCAAGTCAGGGATCAAGACATGCGGCTCGATCTACGGGGATACGTGGGACTGGTGTTGCTGTTGGTCAGCAGCCTTGCGTCGGCCGATAGTTGGGCGCCAGCTGAAGTGGCCCGGTACACGTCGGCGAACGGGCTTGCCAGGGTCACGATCACGCCTCGCCCCTTGGGTGGTGCGTTGAACTATTTCTCCGACAAGGTGGACGGCACGGAGCCGGCTGGACAGCGGGTTGGTGAAGACCAGACGCAGCCGTTCGCCATGCTAATGCGGCGGGATTCGAACGGTTCATGGGATACGGTGTGGAACGCGCCGCTGGTCAACGACGTGGCACCCGTGGATGCGCTGGTCACCAATGACGGGAAGCGTCTCGTCACCTTCGACAACTGGCATTCCATGGGCTACGGCTCGGACGTCGTGGTGATCTACGGCCAAGACGGAAAACTTATCCGGCAGTTTGCTCTGGAGGATTTTCTTCCGGAGGCGTACATCGCGTTCCTGCCCAAAAGCGTCAGTTCGATCTGGTGGGGGCGGGACCACTACCTCGATGAGCAGGCCGGTGATCTGGTACTACAGGTCAGACAACCCGGTAGCGGAGCCCATCAGCCAAGCGCCCTCGTGGAGGTGCGCATCCGCCTACGCGACGGAAAGGTGCTCCCCCACGAGGGGCCCGCCTGGACCGGAGCGATGGCCAAGGTGCGGGAACTGGATGAGGAGCGCCAGAAGCGATGGCGTGAGCTGCGGACGTTGCGCGCCCAACCACTGCATGCGCCGCGTGGCGACGACGCCGAGGAATGGCGCGACTACCTGGTCGAGCTTCGCGAGCGGCTCACCGAGTCGAGCGGCAAGCAGCATGCAGGACGGGTGCTGCCGGCACCAGGTGACGCGGAGTTCGCCGACCAGGAAGAGTGGATCAAGGGCATGCTGGACGATGTCGGCGGCGTGCGGCTGTCGTTTGGCAGCCACTTCGTTTTCGCGTCTCCTTCGCCGGAAGCACTTGCCCGCTTGCTTGAGGAGCAGTTGCGTTCAGTAGAGCCAAGGGGGATGAAGGGCATACGCGTCACCTTTGTCGGCCTGCCCGAGCATGGCGACAGGGTCAAGACGGCTGCGGCGGGTTCCGGTGCGGAAATCGTCCTGCTCGACATCCGTAGCGCGGTGCCTGGCATGGCGCTGCGCGGTCCGATACCGGAGTGGGTTCGCTGAAAGTTTCGCCGCGCCCTTGCGGGCAGGGCAGCACGGAAGGCTAAACTCGACCCGCCACCGCGGCGTCTGGGGAAACGGCTTGAGCGGCGATATATTCCTGATCGATTTCGAGAACGTACAGCCGACGAGCATTGGTTTGCTCAAGCCGGGCGCGTGCCGGATTCATGTTTTCGTCGGGCAAAGTCAGAAGAGCGTGCCGGTGGAGCTTTCACAGGCGCTGCAGCCGTTTGGTCCGGATGCCTGTTACACGCGGATCGCCGGAAACGGAAAGAACGCGCTCGACTTCCACATTGCGTTCTACATCGGCTGTCTCGCCCACGAGCACCCCGGCGCGCGCTTTACGATCGTATCCAAGGACGGCGGATTCGACCCGCTGGTGAAGCATCTCGGGACGCTGGGGATCGCTTGCAAACGCGTTGCAGCGCTGCCCGCTGCCCCCAAGTCGACTAACGGTCCTGTCGCGACCCGGCCGAAAGCCAAGAAGGCGGTAGCAGCCGCGAAAAAGGTTCCGGCAAAGCCGAAGAAGGTCGTTTTTACGCTGCTGCCGGAAAGCGAAGCCAAACCAGGCGTGGAGCTGGAAGCCACGCCCCGCGCGCCGGTTGGAGTGGATGACGTAGTAGCGCGCCTGAAGGGCATGAAGGCGGCCAAGCCGGCGAAGCTCAAGACCCTGCAATCCTCCATGCTCGCCTGGTTCAAGCCGGCGCTGGCGATCAAGGATGTGGATGCGATTATCCAGAGCCTCGCCGACCGCAAGAAGATCAAGGTGGACGGTACGAAGGTGACGTACTCGTTGGGGTAGTAGGCATCGACGAAGCCAGTCGCGGCCGCTCCATCCACCCGACCGCGTTGGTCTGAACCATCCGTCCCCGCAACGGCTGGATCCAATGAAGCAGCAGGTGCATTACGTCGAAACCGCCGACCACGTCCAGCTGGCGTGGGCCGAGACCGGCCGTGGGCCGCCGCTGGTCAAGACGGCCACCTGGTTGACCCATCTGCAGCACGACCGCGAGAGCCCGGTCTGGTCCCACTGGGTGCGCTTCCTGTGCGGGCACTACCGCTACATCCGCTTCGATGAGCGCGGCTGCGGGATGTCGGACTGGAATGTCGGCGACCTGACACTGCAGCGCTGGGTGGAGGACCTTGAGGCGGTGGTCGATGCGTCTGGTATCGATCGCCCGTTTGCGCTGCTCGGCATGAGCCAGGGTGCGGCCACGGCGATCCGGTATGCGGTGCGGCACCCGCGGCGCGTTTCGCACCTGATCCTGTATGGCGGTTACGCGGTCGGTGGGCTGCGCAGTGATGATCCGCGGCGCGCGGCGTTGTACCGGGCGGTGATGGAGGTAGTCGGGCTCGGCTGGGGCAGCGACAACCCGGCGTTCCGTCGCCTGTTTACCGAGCGCTTCGCCCCGGAGGGCACGGACGAACAACTGGCCTGGTTCAACGAGCTGTGCCGGCAGACCACATCGCCGGCCAACGCGGTGGCGCTGCTGCAGGCGCGGGGAAACGCCGATGTCAGCGACCTTCTTGAGCAGGTCCGGGTGCCGACCCTGGTGCTGCACGCCAACCGCGACCAAATCGCGCCGCTGGCGCAGGGGCGATTGCTGGCCAGCCGCATCCCGGGTGCGCGCTTCGTGCAGCTGGAGTCCTGCAACCATGTGCTGCTGGAACACGAACCCGCGTGGCGCGACTTCCAGGAGGAGGTGTTGGCCTTCACCGGCGTGACGCGGCCGGAGGCGCGCGAGGACCCGGCGCGCGGGCCGGCGTTGACGGTGCGCGAGCGCGAGGTGCTGGCCCTGTTGTGCGCCGGCAGCAGCAATGCGCAGATCGGCTGGGAGTTGGGCATCGCCGAGAAGACCGCGCGCAACCACCTCTCGGGGCTGTACCGGAAGCTCGGGGTGCGCAGCCGGGCCGAGGCGATCGTGCGGGTGGTCGGGCGGCGCGAGCCGGACTGAAACGGAGCGACGCCGGCGACAAGGGCCGGTAGCGCGCCCGGGACAATTGTCCCGGTTTCCCCCCGCACCGCCCGCAATGTCCGGGACAAGGTTCCCATCGCCGCACCGGCTGGCGCGGCGCAGGCTCGACGTACCGCTCAACGGAGTCACGTCGATGTTCCGCTCATTCGCCTTCTTCTACGGCACCGCGAACTACGCGATGTTCCTGCTGGTGTTCCTGTACGCAATCGGCTTCGTCTCCGGCGTGGGCGTGCCTTGGCATGTCGACAACGGGGTGCCGACTCCGTGGCCGGCGGCGCTGGCGATCAACCTGGTCCTGCTGTCGCTGTTCGCCGTGCAGCACAGCGGCATGGCGCGGCCGGCGTTCAAGCGCTGGTTCACCCGCATCGTGCCGGCGCCGCTGGAGCGCAGCACCTTCGTGCTCGCCACCAACCTCGTGCTGGTGCTGCTGTACTGGCAATGGCGCCCGCTGCCGATGGTGGTGTGGAACGCCGAGGCCGAGGCCGCGCGCTGGCTGCTCCATGGGCTGGCGGCGGTGGGCTGGCTGCTGGTGCTGGCCAGCACCTTCCTGATCGATCACTTCGACCTGTTCGGCGTGCGCCAGTCCTGGCGCGCCGCACTCGGGCGCGGGCCGACGCCATCGGCGCCGTTCGTCACCCGCGCGCTGTACCGGATCGTCCGCCATCCGATCATGCTCGGCTTCCTCATCGCCTTCTGGGCCACGCCCACGATGACGGTCGGACACCTTCTGTTCGCAGGCGTGACTACCGGTTACATCCTGGTGGCGGTGAAATACCTGGAGGAGCGCGACCTGGTCGCCCAGTTCGGCGATACCTATCGCGAGTACCAGCTCCGCGTGCCGATGCTGCTGCCGTGGCGGCGGCCGGTGGAGGGCTCGGTCGCGGATGCACCGCGCATGCCGGCGCGGTCACTGTAGCGATGCGGTGCGGTTACTTGGCAGCGCTGGTCTGCTGAAGGAAGAACCGCACCATCTCGGCCGAGGCATCCGGCCCCGCTGGATCCGTGTAGGTGCCGCGCGCGCTGCCGCCGCTCCAGGCATGGCCGGCGCCCTGCACGGTCCAGTGTTCCACCCGTGGCCGGCCATCGGGGCCTTCGAACACTTCCTGCTTGTAGCTGCGTCCGCCGGGGGCGATGCCGTCCTGCACGACCGACTGCGTCGCACCCGCGGTGGCGTCGCGGACGATCGCTTCGCTGTTGCTGGCCGCGACGGTGCGGTCGGCATCGCCGTGGAAAACAATCGTCGGCACCGCGTGGGTAGTGGCGCCCGCGCCGCGTCCGCCGGCGTTCCGCTGCGCGCCCTGTGACATCGCGCTGAAGGCGGAGCCCACGTCGCTGGCGGCGCCGAAGGGCAGGCCGGAATGTGCGCCGACGGCGGCGAACACGTCCGGGTAGGTCTCGCCCAGGATGACCGCCATCGCCGCGCCCGCGGACAGGCCGGCGACGAACACGCGCTTGCGGTCGACGCGGTGGTCGGCCGCCACGTGGCCGACGATGCCGGCGATCATGGCCGGCTCGCCGCGGCCCTGCACCTGGTCGCCGGGGCGGAACCAGTTCCAGCACTTGTTGCCATTGGCCCGCGCGGTCTGCGCCGGGTACGCCACCAGGAAGCCGTGCTCGTCCGCCAGTGCGTTCATGCCGGTGCCCGCGGCGAAGTCGTCCGGCGATTGCGTGCAGCCGTGGAGCATCACCACCAGCGGCATCGGGGTGCTTTGGTCCAGCGTCGTCCCGCTGGGCACGTACAGCTTGTAGTCGAGGCTGCCGGCGTCGCCGCTGTAGCTGCGGGCGAGCCATTGGCCGCTGGCTTCCGGCGGCGCGTCGGGGGCGGTGGTCACTTCGCGCGCCTGCGGGGCGGCGGCGTCGGACGGCATCTGCTCCATGGGGCGCACCAGCCCGGCGCGTGCCAGGGACTGGTCGATGGTGGCGCGTACCTGTCCGCTGGCCCCGCCCTGCTGGGTAAGTCCGGCGCTGTTCAACGCGCGGTCGATGGTCTCGGCGATCTGTGCATTGCGGGCGGCGCCATCGGTGGGCGGGTTGCCGGCATGCGACGAGCCCGGACGGATGCGCCCCAGCAGTTTTTCAAGAAGTTTCACGGTCAGCGCCTGTCAGTGGATGCGCCAAGGGAGGCGGCAGGCGACCATGCTAGCGAGGGGCGGTTGAATGGTGATTTCACCGACTTGAGAGGAAGCATCAACTCGCGCCGGATAGTCAGCGTCAACAGTTGGACCGACAATTGCGCCAGAATTTGGCGCGATTTGCGTCCGATTGGCGCGATTTCACTTCTTTGTGGCGCAATTCGGTTCCAGCTGGCGACCCGTGTTGCATAGCCGAAGGTCTCCATCCCTAGCCGAAAGGCTTCCACCAGAAGGATCCCCATGGAACTCGGCTTTGACGTCATCGCCCTGCTGATGGCCGTGGCTTTCGTGGCGGGCGTCATCGACGCGATCGCGGGCGGTGGGGGGCTGCTGACCATCCCGGCGCTGATGGCGGCGGGCGTGCCACCGGTGCAGGCGATCGCCACCAACAAGTTGCAGAGCAGCTTCGGCACGGCGAGCGCGGTGGTGGCGTTCGCACGCAAGGGGCGCATCGACTTCAGGCGCTTCGCCAAGCCAGCCATCGGCGCATTTGTCGGCTCGGCATTGGGCGCGTGGACGCTGCAGCGCATCGACCCGACGTTCCTGGCCGGTCTGATCCCGGTGCTGCTGATCCTGATGGTGGTCTATTTCACTGTCGCGCCGAAGGCCTCGGAGGAGGACCGCCACAGCCGCTTCGGCGCCGGCGCGCTGGTCGGGATGGCCGCCGCGATCGGCTTCTACGATGGCTTCTTCGGGCCGGGCACGGGCTCGTTCCTGACCACCGCGCTGGTGGCGCTGTTCGGGATGGGCCTGGTCTCCGCCACGGCGCATACCAAGTTCCTCAACCTGTCGAGCAACGTCGCCGCCCTGATCACGCTGGTGATCGGCGGCCACGTACTGTGGCTGCTCGGCCTGCTGATGGCGGTATCGAGCATCGCCGGCGCGCAGGTCGGCGCACACCTGGCGGTACGCATCGGCAGCCGGGTCATCCGCCCGCTGCTGGTGGTCATGGCGCTGGCGCTGACGGTGAAGCTGCTGTCGGAGCCGGGGAATCCGTTGAGGCAGATGGTGCTGGGGTAGGCGGTAGCAATTCGGGCGGCCGCTCGTGCGTGAGGCTTGCGGCGGCGGAATCTGTTTCAATCCACTAAATTTGCTATAAATGTTCTAAATATTTATACCAAATTGATAGTTGCCCTATGAAGCTCCCGCCTCCTGCGCCACAACTCGCGGATCTGCTGAACAGCCGTCAAGTCGATGTGGAGGGGGTTCTGCAGCTTGGCATCGGGCCGGAAGTGGGGGGCGTCTACGAGCACTGGGATCGGTTACGTCATCTCGAGCCCCCCCATGGTCTGAGTTCGGAAGGTTGGTGGACAGCGCTCAAACTCGCACGTCGGAGCCTCGCACGGCCCTTGCCGCTGAACGACAAGAGCGGCAAACCGTTTACCGTCTCGATCACCGGAACGATGCACCGGAAGCTGCACTTCCTCGATCGCGAAGCCGCCGGTGCCATCCAGGCCGCTGCGCTGGTCGATGACCAGACGGCGCGGAAGCACTACCTGATGCGATCGCTGATAGAGGAGGCAATGACGTCTTCCCAATTGGAAGGCGCTTCCACTACCCGGCGTGTCGCCAAGGAATTGCTCAGTACCGGTCGCGCCCCGAGAGACCGCAGCGAACAGATGATCTTCAACAACTACGCGATGATGCAGTCATTGCGTAGCTTGGGTGACCAGGCGCTCAGTGTGGAGCTCATCCTCAAGATGCACCGGTTGCTGATGGTGGATGCGCTTGACGATCCCGGGCAGGCGGGCCGCCTGCGTACCGCCGAGGACAACGTGGTGATCCAGGACCGCGCTGACCCAACGATTACCCTCCACGTGCCACCGCCCGCTGCGGAATTGCCTGAGCGGTTGCAGGCGCTGTGCGACTTCGCCAACGGCGGCGACAGCGGTGAGTTCCTGCACCCCATCGTCCGTGCCATCGCGATCCATTTCCAGATTGGCTATGACCATCCGTTCTGCGATGGCAACGGTCGTACGGCGCGCGCACTGTTCTACTGGTCGATGCTGCGTTCGGGCTACTGGCTCAGCGAATATGTTTCAATTTCGAGCGTCCTGAAGAAGGCGCCTCAGCAGTACGTGCGGGCCTATCTGCACACCGAGAGTGATGGAACGGACCTCAGCTATTTCGTTGCGCACCAGTTGGACGTCATCATCGCGGCAGTTGAAGGGTTACGCGGCTATTTGGCCCGCAAAGGTCGGGAGCGCAACCAGGCGGAGGCGCTGTTGCGCCCCGGATCTCCGCTGGGTGCTCGCTTGAACCACCGCCAGCGTTCCATCTTGCTGCACGCGATCCGGCATCCGGACAGCGTCTACGAGATTGCCGGTCATCAAGCGGCGCACCGCGTCACCTACCCCACTGCCCGTGCCGACCTGCTGGGTCTGGTGGAGCTCGACCTGCTGCGACAGGATCGACGTGGGAAAGCCTTCATCTTCTTGCCGGCGCGTGACTTGGCGCAGCGGCTGGACGTTTAGTGCAGGCGGGGACATCAATCCATCGCCAGGTGTTCGGGCGTGTCAGCCCGCCCCTCGCAGCGAAAACGCCTCCCGCACGCGTTCCCGATAGTTGGGGCCGCTGGTCAGGCGGGTGCCGGACGACAGCCGGAACAGGTACTGCCCGGAGCCGAGGTTCTCGATGTCGGCCACCGCATCGATGCGCACGATGCGCGAGCGGTGGATGCGGGCGAAGTGCCGGGGGTCGAGCTGCGCTTCCATTGCGGTCATGGTTTCGCGCAGCACCAGGCGCTCCTGGCCGACGTGCAGTTCCACGTAGTTCAACTGCGCGACGATGCACTCGATCTGCTGCACCGGGACCATGCGCAGCCGGTGCCCGACCGGGACCGGCAGGCGTTCGGGTGAATGCTCGCCCGGCGTGGCGCGCGTGTTTGGCCGGCGCGTGCGGGCGCGATCAAGTGCAATGCGCAGGCGTTCGCGCGAGTAGGGCTTGAGCAGGTAGTCGATCGCGCCGTGCTCGAAGGCATCCAGCGCGTGTACGGCGAACGCGGTGACGAACACCACGCTCGGCCGCCACGCCGCCTCGGCCAGGTGCAGTGCGCCGAAGCCGTCGACGCCCGGCATCTGGATGTCCAGGAACACCAGGTCGGGCTTCATGTCCTGCAGGGCCGTGGCGGCCTCCTCGCCGTTGCTGCATTCGCCCAGGATGTGCACGCCATGCTCGGCGCCGAGCATGCGTCGCAGCCGTGCGCGCGCCATAGGCTCGTCGTCGACCACCAGTACGCGCAGCGGTGCTTCGTTCACGGCACCTGTCCCAACGTCAGCGGCAACGACACACGTACACGGGTGCCACCGCCGCGCAGGGGCGTGATGTCCAGCGAGTGCGCGCCGGCATACAGGCACTCCAGCCGTGCGCGTGTATTGGACAGCCCCATGCCGAAGCCGGGCCGGGCCTGCGTGCCGGCACCCTCGTCATGTACTTCGAACACCAGGCGGCCGCCATCGCGCGCTGCGCGCACCTCCACCGTGCTGGGCGTGTCGCGCTGGGCGACGGCATGGGCAACCGCGTTCTCCACCAGTGGCTGCAGCATCAGGCGCGGTACCTGCGCGCGCAGGGTGTCGGCATCGATGCTGCGCCGGAACCGCAGGCGCTCGCCCAGCCGCACCCGCTCGATGCCGATGTAGTAGTCGATCGCGGCCATCTCTTCTTCGAGGGTGCTGTGCTGGTCTCGGCTGGATTCCAGGCTGTGGCGCAGCAGCCCGCCGAGCTGCACCAGCATGCGGTCGGCGGCGTCGGCATCGTGGTGCACCATCTCGGCGATCGAGTTGAGCGCGTTGAACAGGAAGTGCGGGTTGAGCTGGGCGGACAGTGCATCCAGCCGGGCCTGCGTCAGGCGCTCCTGCAGGATCCGGGTCTGCCGCTCGCGTGCGCGCGAACGCGTGGCATAGACCAACGCGTGGCCGACGCCGACGATCAGGCAGCCCATCAAGGTGTTGTTGAGCACGCTGGTCACCAGCACATCGCCCCATGTGGGCGGCGCGGCGTACCAGCCGATCCACGGGTCCAGCACCATCACCGCCACGGCGCGGAACACCACCACCGCCAGCACGGCCAACAGCAGCCATGCAGTGGGTGCGAGCCAGCGCTCGCGTTCGATCGGGGCACGGGCGGTCGCCCACAACAGCCACAGCGTGCAGGGCACCCACAGCGCGGCGCTGACCATCTGGAGCCGCAGCACCTGGCGCACGTCGACCGGCTCGCCGAGGGAGGACTGCATGGTGATCACCTGCGCGGCCCAGATCAGCCCGTTGAGCCCCCACCAGGCGACCACGGCGACCACGACGAGCCAAGGGATTGTGCGCATGTGCCGGCAAGCTAGCCCCCGGCCCCGGGCTTGGCAACCGCGGGCGGGGCGTTCGTCCCCGGTTCCGGCGTGTTGGTCCCAACCATGTGCCAGGCGTGCCCGCGCGGAGGGACGGTGCCGGCTCCAACAACGGAGATACGCCGATGAAAACAGCCACCCTGACCGCCTTGGCTGCGGCCGCATGCTTGATGGCCGCCTCCCACGCCGCATCCGCGACGGGAAGCTGCCCGGCGCCTGAGAAGTTCGCCGAAGGCATCGCCTCCACCGATGCCTGGGAGTGGCGCCTGACGTTCACGCCGTCCGCCCGGCAGATGTACTGGGCACGCACCGACACCTTCTGGCCGGCGACGCGCGAGCAGGCGACCATCCTGACCTCGCGCCGCACCCTGCACGGCTGGGCCGCGCCGCAGGTGGCCGCGTTCTCCGGCATCCACAGCGACATGGACCCGGCACTGTCGCCCAATGGCCGCTACATGGTGTTCTCGTCCGAGCGCCCACGCCCCGACGGCCGCGCCGCCCTGATGGACCTGTGGCTGGTGGAGCGCAAGGGCCGGGGCTGGGGCCAGCCCGTGCACCTGGGCGGTGCCGTCAACAGCGACGGCGACGAGCTGTACGCCAGCGTCGACCGCGCCGGCACGCTGTACTTCGCCAGCAACCGCGACGGCGAGTTCGACATCTATCGGAGCAAGCGCCTGCGCAACGGCCACTACGCCCAGGCGCAGAAGATCCCGGGCCTGGTGAACACCGCCGCGCGCTGGGAGTTCAACCCGGAGATCTCCCCCGACGGCCGCACGCTGCTGTTCGTCCGGCTCGACTTCCCGGATTCGCTCCCCGACCAGGGCTACGGCTTCGGCGACATCTACGTCAGCCGCCTCGGCGCCGGCGGCTTCAGTGAGCCGGTGAACCTCGGGCCCTGCGTCAACACCGAGTGGGATGAGTTCCATCCCACCGTGATGTGGAACCGCAACCTGCTGTTCTTCGCCAAGGACATCGGCATGCCGAGCGACTTCTACGTGGTGCCGCTGGACCTGCCGCGGCGGTAGAGGCGGTCGTCCTGCCGAAGCGGCAACAGATTGGCCCGGCAGGGCCTAGGCCATCGGTTGGGTGCTGCCGGTCGTCGGCTTCGGGCATCATCGGGAGTTCCGGGAGCCGCGCTCCCACACCACCGGAGCCGCCATGCGCCGCACCCTCGTCGTATCCGCCCTGTCAGTGGCCCTGTTGGCCGCCTGTGCGTCCACCGCGCCGACCAGCACCACCGCCTCGGCCCCCGCGGCCACGTCGGCCCAGGCCGGCGAAACCAGCGAGGACGCGCGCATCAATGCGTGGTTCGAGCGCAAGTACGAAGAGCAGTTGCAGTTCAGCCCGATCCAGATGACCTTCCTCGGCCGCAAGGATCGCTACTCCGAGCTCGACGACATGTCCCGCGAGGCCGGTGAGCGTCAGCTCGCTTGGCAGGTGGCAGCACTCGAGGAAATGAAGTCGAGCTTCGACTACGACGCCCTCAGCGACGCGACGCAACTGTCGTGGGACCTGTTCGAGTACCAGGTGGAGCAGGCCCAGGCAGCGCACCGGTTCGTCGAGCACCAGTATCCGTTCGAGCAGATGGGTGGCATGCAGGCGCAGATGCCGACCTTCATGATCAACTTCCACAAGGTCGAGACCGAGTCCGACTACGAGGCCTACGTCTCCCGCCTGCGCGAGGTGCCGCGGGCGTTCGGGCAGTTGATGGACCACGTGCGGCTCTCCGCCGAGAAGGGCATCCGGCCGCCGCGCTTCGCCCACCAGGGCGTAATCGAGCAGGGCGGCAAGGTCGTCACCGGGGCCCCGTTCACCAAGGGCGAGGACAGCGCGCTCTGGGCCGACGCGCAAGCCAAGGCCGATGCGCTGGTGAAGGCCGGCGAGATCGACCAGGCACGTGCCGACGAGCTGAAGGCCGAGGCCCGCGCGGCGCTGGTCGAGGCGGTGAAGCCGGCGTATGACGAAGTGATCACCTGGTTCATGGCCGACCTGCCCAACGCCCAGGAGAACCCGACCGGCGTCGGGTCCACCCATCCCAACGGCAAGGCCTACTACGCCCAGCGCCTGCAGGCATCGACCACCACCAACCTGACACCGGACCAGGTGCACCAGATCGGCCTGGACGAAGTGGCGCGCATCCGCGGCGAGATGGAAGCACTGAAGGAGCGCGTCGGGTTCGACGGCGACCTGCAGGCGTTCTTCCACTTCATCCGCACCGATCCGCAGTTCAAGTACCCCAACACCGATGCCGGCCGCCAGGCCTACATCGACGACGCCAGCAAGGCGATCGCCACGATCAAGCAGCAACTGCCGAACTACTTCGGCCTGTTGCCGAAGGCCGACATCGTGGTCAAGCGCGTCGAGCCGTTCCGTGAGGTCGACGGCGCCGCCCAGCACTACTACCCGAGCACGCCGGACGGCTCGCGCCCGGGCGTGTACTACGCCCACCTCTCGGACATGGATGCGATGCCCAAGACCGAGCTGGAGGTCATTGCCTACCACGAGGGCCTGCCGGGCCACCACATGCAGATCGCCATCGCGCAGGAGCTGGAGGGCGTGCCGGAGTTCCGCAAGCAGGCCGGCTTCACCGCCTACGCCGAAGGCTGGGGCCTGTACTCGGAGTGGCTGGCGCGCGAGATGCCGGGCACCTACACCGACCCGTACTCCGAGTACGGCCGCCTGACCTCCGAGATGTGGCGCGCGATCCGCCTGGTGGTCGACACCGGCCTGCACGCCAAGGGCTGGACCCAGCAGCAGGCGGTGGACTACTTCGCCGAGAACAGCTCGATCCCGCAGGAAGCGATCGAGGCCGAGGTGCGCCGCTACATCACCTGGCCGGGCCAGGCGACGGCCTACAAGATCGGCATGATCAAGATCCAGGAACTGCGCGCCAAGGCCGAAGCCGAGCTCGGGGATGACTTCGACATCCGCGGCTTCCACGACGCCATCCTCGGCGGCGGCGCCCTGCCGCTGACGCTGCTGGAGCGCAAGATCGACCAGTGGATCGCGGAAGAAAAGCGGGCCTGATACCGGCCTGACAGCGAAACGGAAGGCCCGGGCAACCCCCGGGCCTTTTGCTGTCCGGTCCGCGTCAGGCACCATGCGGACAGGGGACTCGACTGGACGCAACTCGACACGATGGACCACTGGGTCGTCATCTACGCCATCGGCGCCGCGCAAGCGGTGATGCTGGCGGTCGCGTTGGCGCGGCGCCGGGCCAACCCGCAGGCGAACCGGGTGCTGGCCGGATGGATCGCGGTGGTGGGCATCGACCTGGCGATCAAGGCGATGTATCTGGCCGAGCCGACGGCAGGGCTGTTCAAGCCGACGCGCTTCGTTGCGCTGCTCCCCTTCATGTACGCCAGCCTGTTCTATTTGTATGTGCGGGTGCTGACCACCGGGCGCGGGCTGGGGTTGCGCGACCTGGTGCACTTCGCCGGCTTCGCGCTGGTGCTGGCTTGGGCGGCGCCGGTGTTCCTGCTGGGTCGAGAGGAGACCGAAGCCGCGTTCGCACGGTGGCAGGCGGGCGAGGCGCACTGGTTGCCGCCGTGGTTCGATCCTTTGCTGTACGGCTATGCGTTCTCCTACATCGCCGCCGCGCTGGTGCGGGTGCATCGCTACCGCCGGCAGGTCCGCGCGCGCCGCTCGGATGCCGATCGCCAGTCGCTGCGCTGGATCACGGTGGTGGCGATCGGGCAACTGGTGATCTGGGGCATCGCCACCTTGCAGTGGCTGGTGCGCGCCCCGTGGCTGGACTACTACCTGATCTATGGCGCCGTGGCGGCATGGGTCTGCGTGATCGGCTACCTGAGCCTGGGCCAGCCGCCGGTGGTGGTGGAGCTGCCGCCGGAAGCGGCGACCCCGGTCAGCGACGACAGGGCTGCCGGCGACGACGACCCCCGCTTCGACGAGGTCGAGTCGCGACTGTCACGACTGATGCGCGAAGAGCAGCTCTACCGGGAGCCGGCGCTGACCATCGGCCAGCTCGCCAAGCGCAGCGGTTACCCGGAGTACCTGGTGTCGGCGGTCATCAACCGGCGCTTTGGCGGCAACTTCTGGGAGTACATCAACCGGCAGCGCATCGATGCGGCCGCGGCACGCCTCACCGACCCGGGCGACACGCGCACCATCCTCGACATCGCCTACGCCTGCGGCTTCACTTCCAAGTCCACCTTCAATGCCGCGTTCAAGCGCCAGCTGGGGGTGACGCCAAGCGCCTGGCGGCGCGACCGGGCCGACCGATCCGGCGCTGGATCGCCGGCCAGCGAAGGATCAACTCGCACACCGCAAGGTTGAACATCCACGACAGCCAGGCCGCGGCAACGTAGACCGGCATGAACGGAAGTTCCAGCACGATGCCGAAGGCCAGCATCATCCGGAGCGTGATGGCGCCAGTGGTGAGGGCGATGCTGCGGCACATCCAGCGGCGGTGGGCCGCGATGTCCCTGGCAATGGCATGGCGGATCCCGAGGGCCGTGGTCAGCGGCCATAGCAGCGACAGGACCGTGAAGCCGGCTTGGCTGATGGACCCACCCTGGGCGCTCTGGGCCAGGAAGAGCCCGGACACCGCACCGATCGCCACCGCGGCGACATACAGCCAGCCGCCCAACCGGTGCAGCCCGGGCAGGCGCCGGCGAACCGTGGCGCTGAGCTGCAACGGCACCAGCAAAAGCGCCAGCCCCGCCGCGAAGAAGTGCGCTGGCACGTCCCAACCGGACACCGCGAACTGCGCGGCGAACGGATCATCCGTGCGGAATTCCCCGTACAGGTATGCGAAGGCGTAGCCCGCCACCGCCACGCAGGACAGCGCGAACACCGCGCGGGCGAACCACCAGACGGACTTACCCAGCCACTCGAACATGTTGCTGCTCCCGGAGCGATGAACCGGGAGCCAGCGTCGCGTGTGGGATCTATCAAGTCGTCCCGGGCGGCGGAACCGGACGCAGGGAGGTACGAATCCGGGGAATCGGACATGTGCGAAGCCCGGCTACGGGGCTATGGGCGGGTGTCTGGCGATTCGGGACGTCGGCGGTCCGCGTCCGTGGTCGGTGCATCTCCAGCCCAATACCCGGATCATGGCGACTGGAATCGACCGTGAGGATGGAAGACCAGGTGACCGATCTCGCCCTTGAATCCGCATCGACCGCGGACGAGCCACTGTTCCAAGGGTTGTTGGGCTCGACCTTCGGATCATTGCCACCCCGGGTTCGCCACCTCCATCTGCAAAACGGGCTGGCCGTCTACTCCGGCGAGGTGGAGGTGGAGCGGGGCACCGGGCTGCTGTCGCGCCTGTGCGGCCGGGCCACACGCCTGCCGCCGTCGGGCCGCGGCCCGGTGACCGTCCACATCGATGCCGACGGCCGCGGGGAAACCTGGGTGCGGCACATGGGTGGGCACGCGATGCCATCACGCCTGCGGGCGGCCGATGGTCTGTTGTGCGAGCGGCTGGGACTGGTGACCTTCGGCTTCCGCATCACGGTCGAGCAGGGCTGCCTGGTGTGGCGTGTCGTCCGCGTGCGCGCGCTGGGCCTGCCGTTGCCGTCGTGGCTGTTCGCAGGGGTGGCCGCACGGGAATCCGAAGAGGCAGGGCGCTACCTGTTCGACGTGTCCGCCGCGCTCCCCTTCGCGGGACCACTGGTGCGTTACCGGGGGTGGCTGCATGTCGACCCGGACTGATACGGCAATCATCGTCTTCGATGGGATCTGCGTGCTCTGCAACGGCTGGGTCGGTTTCCTGCTGAAGCATGACCGCCGGGGACGCTATCGATTCGCATCGATGCAGTCGGAGTCGGGCCAGAAGTTGTTGGCCCGCAACGGGCTGGACCCGGCTGACCCGACGTCCTTCCTGCTGATCGATGGTGCCGGCGCATGGACGGATACCGCCGCCATCCGGCGTGTTCTGGCGGGGCTGGGCGGCCGCTGGCGTTGGGCAGCCGCGGCGCTGGGGCTGGTGCCGGCGCTCCTGCGGGACCGGGCCTATCGGCTTATTGCACGGAATCGCTATCGCTGGTTCGGTCGCCATGCGCAGTGCCTGGTGCCTGCGCCGGGGGAGCGTTCGCGCTTCCTCGATTAGGCGTCACCGTGGCCGATGCATGGATCGGGAAGCGCTCGAGTTCATGCATGAAGTCGTCGAGGGTGAACAGATCGAGACACGGCCGCGCACCGCCGCCATCGAGAAGGCCATGCGCAAGCTTACGGGCCAGCACCACCGCGGCGGTGGCGGGGATCTGCGGACCGCTGCCTTCATTGGCGATGATGTGCCACTGGACGCGCAGCGGCGAACCGGTGTGATCCAGGCCGTCCATGTGGACCGTCATGAGGCCGGTGTCGCTGCCCGACCGTAACCACCACTCGCTTGCACGCAGCAGTGGCACCGACCAGCGGGCGAGTGTCTTCAACACCTTCCCGCGTACCAGCCAGCTGGCCAGCCACAGACCGAAGTGCATTCGACGCAGCTCCAGCCCGGCGCGAAAATCACAGTGGCGCAGCTCCGGATACCTCGTCGGCAGTACGCCCAGGTCCGGCACGTCGCAGCGCGCCACCCAGCGGGTCCCGGCGCCGGGCACACGGATCCGCCGGAGCGATTGCCAGCCGTGCACGTCCTGCCAATGTCCGTTGATCAGGGCGGGGAACGCGTGGCCGACATAGCCGAGGATGGCCTGGGTGGTGGCGAGTCCGCGCGCGGTGCGGTTGCCCGGGCTGATCGCCGCCTCGACCCGTTGCATCCGGCTGAACAGGTGGCGATGGGCTTCGATCACCGCGGCAGAAAGACCGGGCAGGCTGCTCGCTCCTGACACCACCCACCGGCCGCCGGCCCGCGCGCGTTGATCGAGGCGACCGATACCCATGACGAAGTCGCGTCCGTCCGCCAGGTCGATGTAGTGCGCGCCGCACTCCAGCGCCGCCTCCGCCACCCGGTAGTCGCGCTGCTGGAACGGTCCTGCGGTGTGGATCACCAGTTGCACGTTCAGTTGCGCCAAATCCCGCACCAGGTCGGGGCCCTCGACGTCGATCGCCGCCGTGGCCATGGCCGCCGATGCGCCTTGCTGGATGAGCTGTGCTGCGAGGGCGTCGGCGGAGTCGCGGTTGCGGCCGGCCAGCAACAGCTCGAACCCCGGATCCTTCGACAGCGCTTCCGCGATGCGGCGGCCAAACTGCCCATACGCCCCGATGATGAGCGTGCGGAAGCGGGGCGACGAGGTCATGCCTCGTGCTGCAGGATATTGACCAGCCTGCCCAGCGGGTCGCGCACATGGAACCGGCGCACGCCCCACGGTTCGGTGGTCGGTCCGTACTCGAACGCGATGCCCGCGGCTTCGATCCGGCGTTGCGCCTCCTCGAGGTCATCGACTTCTATCGAGAGATCGGGCACCGGCGTGTCTGAACCGCCCTGGCTGGCGAAGCTCACCTGCGTCGTCATCGGTTGGCCGGAGACATAGGTCCGAAGCCAGCCGTGGTCCATCGCCAGTTCCAGCCCCAACACGTCGCCATAGAAGGCATCGGCCGCCGCGGGATCAGGGGTTTTGATGTTGGCAACGATTCTTTTGACTTCCATGATGGGACTCCACTCGTTGCGCGAGAGCTGATGGTGCCGCTGTTGCGGGTGGAATGCATTGTTGCGGCCAGCCGTGGATGGAGGCTGGTCGCAGGTAGGCACGCGTCTTGCAGGACTCCCATGCCAGCCTCGATCAGGCCGCCAGGGTCGCCGAGCGGTTGAGGGCGTGCGTGGCGGCGCTGCCGTTCGACCACCTGCGCGACGGGCTTCGGGTCACCATCAGCCTCGGGGTGGCGCAGTGGCACATGGGCGATGAAGGCCTGGATGCGGTGACCCGGCGCGCGGACGAAGCCCTCTACCGGGCGAAGGACGGGGGCAGGGATCGCGTCGAAACCGAACGGGACGAAGCAACCGCCGGCTGAAGCTCCACGGCAGCCTCACGCCAGCCGGTCGTTCAGGACCACCCTGTCGCTGGTCCTGGGCTGGGGCCAGCACCCGCCCAGCCGGCCACTCCGCTGGTTGCATGGTGTCGGGCAGTGGCCGTGGCCCTTCGCCCCGCGTCCACCCGCAGTGTGGTCCGCTGGCGCGATCCAACAAGGAGGAGAGCCGGTCATGGCTGCCACGCTCCACAGATCCCGCGCCCTGCTGCTGCATCCGTTCCACGCAGTGATACTCGCCAGCACGATCCCGCTGTTTTTGGGCGCCGTCCTCGCGGACTGGGCCTATGCATCGACCTACCACGTGCAATGGACCAACTTCGCCTCCTGGCTGCTCGCCGGCGGCATGGTCTTCACCGGCATCACCTTGCTGCTGGCGCTGATCGGACTGATCCGGGGCCCGCGTGACGGCCACCAGGTGCTGTACTTCCTGGTGGTGCTGGCCACCTTCATCATCGGCTTCATCAATTCACTCGTGCACGCCAAGGACGCCTGGGCCGCCATGCCCAGCGGCCTGTGGCTGTCGGTGATCGTGACCCTGCTGGCCTGCATCGCGACCTGGATCGGGTTCTCCGGCCGGCGCCTGGGAGGTGCGAAATGAAGCGCTCCAGCCTGTTCTCCGCGATCGCCCTGGCTTCCATGCTGACTGCCTGCGGTGGCGACCCGGCTCCGATCGAAATGGGTCCGACCCCCACCCTGCCGGACCAGCAGCGCGGCCTGCTGCCGAAGATGAAGATCGCCGACCCGGCGATCTGGGGCGACCAGCGCCCGGTGGTGCCGGCCGGCTTCTCGATCACGCCGATCGCGACCGACCTGAAGATCCCACGCCAGACCCTGCTGCTGCCCAACGGCGACATCCTGGTGGCCGAAGGGCGCGGTGGCAACGCGGCCAAGCTGACGCCGAAGGACGTCATCGCCGGTTACATCAAGGCGCAGGGCAACACGCAGGTGGAAAGCGGCGACCGGCTGACCCTGCTGCGCGACGCCAACCGCGACGGCACCTATGAGCTGCAGACGGTGTTTGCCGACGATCTGAACGCGCCCTACGGCCTGGCGTTCATCGACGGGCAGATCTACGTGGCCAACCAGGATGCGCTGGTGCGCTTCGCCTGGAGCGAGGGCCAGACCCGGGCCAGCGGTCCGCCGGAGGAGGTCACCAAGCTGCCGTCGGAGATCAACCACCACTGGACCAAGGCGCTTACCGCCAGCGCCGACGGCCGCTTCGTCTACGTCGGTATCGGCTCCAACAGCAACATCACCGAGCGCGGGATGATGGCCGAGCAGGACCGCGCAGTGGTGTGGGAGATCGACGTGGAGTCCGGCATGCACCGGCAGTACGCCACCGGCCTGCGCAACCCCACCGCCCTGGCCATCCAGCCCGGCAGCGGCCAGTTGTGGGCGGTGGTGAACGAGCGCGACGAGCTGGGGCCGAACCTGGTGCCGGATTACCTGACCTCGGTGCAGGAAGGCGCGTTCTACGGCTGGCCCTACGCCTACTGGGGCCCCAACCCGGACCCCCGCGTGCGGCCGCAGGACCAGGAAAAGGTCGCCTCCACCGTCGTCCCGGATTACAGCCTGGGCTCACACGTGGCCGCACTGGGCCTGGACTTCTCGACACCGGCCATGGGCGCGCAGTTCGCCGAGGGTGTGTTCATCGGCGAGCACGGCAGCTGGAACCGCAGCGAGCCGGTCGGCTACAAGGTGATCTTCGTGCCGTTCCGGAACGGCAGGCCCGCCGGCGAGGCGGTCGATTTCGTCACCGGCTTCTTTGGTGAAGACGGCAAGACACGTGGTCGCCCCGTTGGCGTGACGGTGGATCCCGCCGGCGCGCTGATCGTGGCCGATGACCTGTCCAATACGGTGTGGCGCGTGACGCGCACCCGCTGACGACGGCTGCACGCCACCCGCCCGACCGGCATCGCCGCGGGCGGGTGGCGCCATCGCACCCCGGCCACGCCGCAATTGGCGACAATGGCCGCCTCCTTCCAGACGCAACGGACAACGCATGGCCGGCGCCACCCTCTTTACGCTCCTCGACGACATCTCCGTCCTGCTGGACGACGTCGCCATCCTGACCAAGCTGGCGGCCAAGAAAACCGCTGGCGTGCTCGGTGACGACCTGGCCCTGAATGCCCAGCAGGTGACCGGCGTGAAAGCGGTCCGCGAGCTGCCGGTGGTGTGGGCGGTGGCGAAGGGCTCGTTCAAGAACAAGGCCATCCTGGTCCCGGCGGCGCTGGCGATCAGCGCCTGGCTGCCGGTGCTGATCACGCCGTTGATGATGATCGGTGGCACCTACCTCGTGTACGAGGGCATGGAGAAGCTGGCGCACCGCTTCCTGCACTCGAAGGAAGAGGATGCGAAGAAGCACGGCGAGCTGGTCCAGGCGGTGGCCGACGAGAAGATCGACCTGGTCGCCTTCGAGAAGGACAAGATCAAGGGCGCCATCCGCACCGACTTCATCCTGTCGGCCGAGATCATCGTGTTGTCGCTGGGCGTGGTGGATGGCCGGCCGTTCGCGCAGCAGGCGCTGGTGCTGGTCGCCATCGCGGTCGGCATCACCGTGGGCGTCTACGGGCTGGTCGCCGGCATCGTGAAGATGGACGACGCCGGCCTGCACCTGGCCGAGAAGGGGGGCGTGCAGGCGGCGCTGGGGCGTGGGCTGGTCTACACCGCGCCGTGGCTGATGAAGTTCCTGTCCATTGCAGGCACCGCCGCGATGTTCCTGGTGGGTGGCGGCATCCTGGTGCACTCGATCCCGGTGCTGGCGCACTGGGTGGAGGGCGTGGTGCCGGAAGGTGCCCTGGGCACCGTGCTGTCCGCGGCTGCCAACGCGGCGGTAGGGATGGCCGTGGGCGCCGTGGTGGTCGCAGCGGTGATGCTGTTCAAGAAGATGCGCGGCGGCGGGGACGCCAAGGCCGCGCACTGAGTCCGGCCCGGGAGGCGTTGGCTCAGGCGAGCCAGCGCCAGGCAACCATGGCGGCCAGTACCACGCCGCCCATCACCCGGCGGAACGGGCTGTCGCCATCGGTGAGCTCCAGGTAGGCCCACAGGAACAGGAACGCACTGCTGAAGAACGACAGTAGTGCTTGCAGCCGTCCATCGGGCAGTAGCCACGCGGCAAGGCCGGTGATCGCCCAGCCCGAGATGGGGATATTCGGTGGCTGTGCGATGACGATGCGACCGTCCCTGTCGCTCACGAAGCGGCGCAGCGCGCCGTGCTTGGCAGGTTGTTGCTCGCGTTGGTTAGCCATGTGTACGAATACTGCGCTGGACGCGATCAATGGCAGGCGAACATGGCTGGGTAGAATCGACCGGGGCGAAATGGGGTCGCCCACTTCGGGGGGATGGATGCACAAGCGGTTGCGGATTGCCATCGTCGGCTACGGCACCGGCGGCCAGGCGACGGCGATCCTGCTGTCGCGCGATGGCCACGATGTCGAGGTGTTCGAGCAGGCCGCGACGCTGGGTCCGGTCGGTGCGGGCTTCCTGCTGCAGCCGGTGGGCCAGATGGTGTTGTGGGAGCTCGGCCTGCTGGATGCGGTACTGCAGTACGGCGCACCGGTCTCGCGGCTGTACGGCGAAACTGCGGCTGGACGGCCGGTGATGGACATGCGCTACACCGAGCTCGACCGGCGCCTGTTCGGGCTGGGCGTGCAGCGCGGCGCGCTGTTCTCGCTGCTGGACGCGGCCTGGACGGAACACCGCACGCTGCATTGCGGCGTGCGCGTCACCCACGTGGACCACGAGGCCGGTGCGGTGGTCGATCAGCACGGGCGCCGGTACGAAGGGTTCGACCTGGTCGTCGTGGCCGACGGTGCGGCGTCTTCGCTGCGCGCGCAGGTCGCCCCGGCACGGCTGGATCGACCGTATCCGTGGGGCGCGCAGTGGTGTCTAGCTGTGATCTCTCAGTAGGTTGTTCATCCGGGGTGGTCCCGGAAGACTGGAGGTGCGAATCAGCCACCCCTCCAGGAGCCCCGGATGAACCTGCATAAACATGCCCGCCTTAGCCCTCGCGGTCGAGCCCTGCTCGTGGACCGCATCTTGATTCAGGGCCTGCGCGTGGAAGAAGCCGCACACGCCGCCGGCGTGAGCGTTCGAACAGCGTACAAGTGGCTGAAACGGTTCAAGGAAGAAGGTTCGGGCGGGTTAACCGATCGATCCTCGAGACCGCGGCACTGTCCCCACGCGACAGCGCCACGGA
>NZ_FUXP01000024.1 GCF_900167055.1 Lysobacter spongiicola DSM 21749 | reverse complement strand
GTTGAGGTGTTGACGGCCACGAAATCTGCTGTATGATGTGCGGCTCACTCGGGCACTTCGGTGACGGGTACGGGATCAGGCGCTGAGGCCGGTTCCAAGGATCTTTGACAGTGTGCGCAGGTGACTTGTGCGGACGTCTGGCGGGTGGATGGTTGTCCATCGCAGATGTTCGACACAGTCCAAATGAATCAAGAACAAGCATCGCAAGATGCGCGTGAAGAGTAATTTGGGCTGGGACGACACTGCACTCAAAGCATTGGCGAGGACTTCGGTCCGAGCCGGAAACTTCAAGTGAAGAGTTTGATCCTGGCTCAGAGTGAACGCTGGCGGCAGGCCTAACACATGCAAGTCGAACGGCAGCACAGGGGAGCTTGCTCCCTGGGTGGCGAGTGGCGGACGGGTGAGGAATACGTCGGAATCTGCCTTTTCGTGGGGGATAACGTAGGGAAACTTACGCTAATACCGCATACGACCTACGGGTGAAAGCCGGGGACCTTCGGGCCTGGCGCGGAAAGATGAGCCGACGTCGGATTAGCTAGTTGGAGGGGTAATGGCCCACCAAGGCGACGATCCGTAGCTGGTCTGAGAGGATGATCAGCCACACTGGAACTGAGACACGGTCCAGACTCCTACGGGAGGCAGCAGTGGGGAATATTGGACAATGGGCGCAAGCCTGATCCAGCCATGCCGCGTGTGTGAAGAAGGCCTTCGGGTTGTAAAGCACTTTTGTACGGGAAGAAAAGCTTCCGGTTAATACCCGGGAGTCATGACGGTACCGTAAGAATAAGCACCGGCTAACTTCGTGCCAGCAGCCGCGGTAATACGAAGGGTGCAAGCGTTACTCGGAATTACTGGGCGTAAAGCGTGCGTAGGTGGTTTGTTAAGTCTGATGTGAAAGCCCTGGGCTCAACCTGGGAATTGCATTGGATACTGGCAGTCTAGAGTGCGGTAGAGGGTAGCGGAATTCCCGGTGTAGCAGTGAAATGCGTAGATATCGGGAGGAACATCCGTGGCGAAGGCGGCTACCTGGACCAGCACTGACACTGAGGCACGAAAGCGTGGGGAGCAAACAGGATTAGATACCCTGGTAGTCCACGCCCTAAACGATGCGAACTGGATGTTGGGGACACTTAGGTCCTCAGTATCGAAGCTAACGCGTTAAGTTCGCCGCCTGGGAAGTACGGTCGCAAGACTGAAACTCAAAGGAATTGACGGGGGCCCGCACAAGCGGTGGAGTATGTGGTTTAATTCGATGCAACGCGAAGAACCTTACCTGGCCTTGACATGTCCGGAACCCTTGAGAGATCGAGGGGTGCCTTCGGGAACCGGAACACAGGTGCTGCATGGCTGTCGTCAGCTCGTGTCGTGAGATGTTGGGTTAAGTCCCGCAACGAGCGCAACCCTTGTCCTTAGTTGCCAGCACGTAATGGTGGGAACTCTAAGGAGACCGCCGGTGACAAACCGGAGGAAGGTGGGGATGACGTCAAGTCATCATGGCCCTTACGGCCAGGGCTACACACGTACTACAATGGTGGGGACAGAGGGCTGCAAACCCGCGAGGGCAAGCCAATCCCAGAAACCCCATCTCAGTCCGGATTGGAGTCTGCAACTCGACTCCATGAAGTCGGAATCGCTAGTAATCGCAGATCAGCATTGCTGCGGTGAATACGTTCCCGGGCCTTGTACACACCGCCCGTCACACCATGGGAGTGGGTTGCTCCAGAAGTAGCTAGTCTAACCTTCGGGGGGACGGTTACCACGGAGTGATTCATGACTGGGGTGAAGTCGTAACAAGGTAGCCGTATCGGAAGGTGCGGCTGGATCACCTCCTTTAGAGACTAAAGACGGCTAATTGCCAGTCAGGCGTCCGCACAAGTGACCTGCATTCAGAGTTCCGGTTGGCCGAGAGGCCGATGCGGGAGCGTCCTGTTTTGGCGATGCCGCTGGCATGGCCGAAGAAGCACGGGGCTTTAGCTCAGCTGGGAGAGCACCTGCTTTGCAAGCAGGGGGTCGTCGGTTCGATCCCGACAAGCTCCACCATACCAGCCAGGGCAAGACACATTGGGTCTGTAGCTCAGGTGGTTAGAGCGCACCCCTGATAAGGGTGAGGCCGGTGGTTCGAGTCCTCCCAGACCCACCACTTTCGCGTGGCTCGGCGTTGCGAAAAGGCTCATTGGCTCATGCCAACATCACCTTTCCGCGCCTTGATCCACACGAAAGCCGCGGCAAAACCGCAGCACGGCTCCCGACGAACTTCTGAATGATTCTGCGCACACTCAAGATTTGAAGCTTGCGGGCATTGTGGCCCGTGGGTGTTCTTTGAAAACTGGGACGTAGCGAGCGTTTTGAGACGGAATGTCCATGACGTGTCGTAGAGGCTAAGGCGGGGACTGCGAGTCCCTAATATTTGAAGTGAGACGTTGTGTTCACGCAACGTATGACTCTGAGGCGACTTGGGGTTATATGGTCAAGTGAATAAGCGCACACGGTGGATGCCTTGGCGGTCAGAGGCGATGAAGGACGTGGCAGCCTGCGAAAAGCGTGGGGGAGCTGGCAACAAGCATTGATCCCGCGATGTCCGAATGGGGAAACCCACTGCGCGAGCAGTATTGCATGGTGAATACATAGCCATGCAAGGCGAACCCGGTGAACTGAAATATCTAAGTAACCGGAGGAAAAGAAATCAACCGAGATTCCCTGAGTAGTGACGAGCGAACGGGGAACAGCCCTTAAGCTGGTTGGGATCTAGCAAAACAACCTGGAAAGGTTGGCCATAGACGGTGACAGCCCGGTATGCGAAAGATCCCTTTCAGTGAAATCGAGTAGGGCGGGGCACGAGAAACCCTGTCTGAACATGGGGGGACCATCCTCCAAGGCTAAATACTCCTGACCGACCGATAGTGAACCAGTACCGTGAGGGAAAGGCGAAAAGAACCCTGGTGAAGGGAGTGAAATAGACCCTGAAACCGTGTGCGTACAAGCAGTAGGAGCTCTTCGGAGTGACTGCGTACCTTTTGTATAATGGGTCAGCGACTTACTGTTCGTGGCAAGCTTAACCGTATAGGGGAGGCGAAGGGAAACCGAGTCTGATAAGGGCGCATAGTCGCGGGCAGTAGACCCGAAACCGGGTGATCTAGTCATGCCCAGGGTGAAGGTCAGGTAACACTGACTGGAGGCCCGAACCCACTCCCGTTGCAAAGGTAGGGGATGAGGTGTGATTAGGAGTGAAAAGCTAATCGAACCCGGAGATAGCTGGTTCTCCTCGAAAGCTATTTAGGTAGCGCCTCGGACGAATACTGCTGGGGGTAGAGCACTGTTATGGCTAGGGGGTCATTGCGACTTACCAAACCATGGCAAACTCCGAATACCAGCACGTACTATCCGGGAGACACACGGCGGGTGCTAACGTCCGTCGTGAAAAGGGAAACAACCCAGACCCACAGCTAAGGTCCCAAATCAGTGCTGAGTGGAAAACGATGTGGAAAGGCACAGACAGCCAGGAGGTTGGCTTAGAAGCAGCCACCCTTTAAAGAAAGCGTAATAGCTCACTGGTCGAGTCGGTCTGCGCGGAAGATTTAACGGGGCTAAGTACTGAACCGAAGCTTGGGGTGCATACTTTGTATGCGCGGTAGAGGAGCGTTCCGTAAGCCGTTGAAGGTGGATTGAGAAGTCTGCTGGAGGTATCGGAAGTGCGAATGCTGACATGAGTAACGATAATGCGGGTGAAAAGCCCGCACGCCGAAAGCCCAAGGTTTCCTTGCGCAACGTTAATCGACGCAGGGTGAGTCGGCCCCTAAGGCGAGGCAGAAATGCGTAGTCGATGGGAAGCTGGTTAATATTCCAGCACCTCGCGTAAGTGCGATGGAGGGACGGAGAAGGTTAGGTCTACCGGGCGTTGGTTGTCCCGGGGAAAGCAGGTAGGTGGGGATCTTAGGCAAATCCGGGATCCCATCAACACCGAGCAGCGAGACGAGTCCATTAGGACGAAGTGACTGATACCACGCTTCCAGGAAAAGCTCCTAAGCTTCAGCTTACGCAGACCGTACCGTAAACCGACACAGGTGGGCAGGATGAGAATTCTCAGGCGCTTGAGAGAACTCGGGTGAAGGAACTAGGCAACATGGCACCGTAACTTCGGGAGAAGGTGCACCCCTGATGGTGGCCCATGCGGGCTATAGCTGTCGGGGGTCGCAGTGACCAGGCCGCTGCGACTGTTTATCAAAAACACAGCACTCTGCAAACACGAAAGTGGACGTATAGGGTGTGACGCCTGCCCGGTGCCGGAAGGTTAATTGATGGGGTCAGCCGCAAGGCGAAGCTCTTGATCGAAGCCCCGGTAAACGGCGGCCGTAACTATAACGGTCCTAAGGTAGCGAAATTCCTTGTCGGGTAAGTTCCGACCTGCACGAATGGCGTAACGACAGCGGCGCTGTCTCCACCCGAGACTCAGTGAAATTGAAATCGCTGTGAAGATGCAGCGTTCCCGTGGCAAGACGGAAAGACCCCGTGAACCTTTACTATAGCTTTACACTGAACGTTGAGTTCGTCTGTGTAGGATAGGTGGGAGGCTTTGAAACCCAGGCGCCAGCTTGGGTGGAGCCATCCTTGAAATACCACCCTGTCGTGCTTGACGTTCTAACCTGGGCCCGTAATCCGGGTCGGGGACCGTGTATGGTGGGTAGTTTGACTGGGGCGGTCTCCTCCCAAAGAGTAACGGAGGAGCACGAAGGTACGCTCAGCGCGGTCGGACATCGCGCACTGTGTGCAAAGGCATAAGCGTGCTTGACTGCAAGATCGACGGATCAAGCAGGTACGAAAGTAGGTCTTAGTGATCCGGTGGTTCTGTATGGAAGGGCCATCGCTCAACGGATAAAAGGTACTCCGGGGATAACAGGCTGATACCGCCCAAGAGTTCATATCGACGGCGGTGTTTGGCACCTCGATGTCGGCTCATCACATCCTGGGGCTGTAGTCGGTCCCAAGGGTATGGCTGTTCGCCATTTAAAGTGGTACGCGAGCTGGGTTCAGAACGTCGTGAGACAGTTCGGTCCCTATCTGCCATGGGCGTTGGAGATTTGAGAGGGGCTGCTCCTAGTACGAGAGGACCGGAGTGGACGAACCTCTGGTGTTCCGGTTGTCACGCCAGTGGCATTGCCGGGTAGCTATGTTCGGAAGCGATAACCGCTGAAAGCATCTAAGCGGGAAGCGCGCCTCAAGATGAGATCTCCCGGGAGCTTGACTCCCCTGAAGGAACCATCAAGACCAGGTGGTTGATAGGCTGGGTGTGTAAGCGCAGCAATGCGTTGAGCTAACCAGTACTAATGATCCGTGTGGCTTGACCATATAACCTCAAGTGGCCTTGGACTCGACGATACGTCGACGACATTCCAGACC
>NZ_FUXP01000015.1 GCF_900167055.1 Lysobacter spongiicola DSM 21749 | reverse complement strand
CGATAAGTCTGCCGGGCGCGACGCTGCTCCAGCACCTGATCCACGATCCGTGGCGCTGTCGCGTGGGGACAGTGCCGCGGTCTCGAGGATCGATCGGTTAACCCGCCCGAACCTTCTTCCTTGAACCGTTTCAGCCACTTGTACGCTGTTCGAACGCTCACGCCGGCGGCGTGTGCGGCTTCTTCCACGCGCAGGCCCTGAATCAAGATGCGGTCCACGAGCAGGGCTCGACCGCGAGGGCTAAGGCGGGCATGTTTATGCAGGTTCATCCGGGGCTCCTGGAGGGGTGGCTGATTCGCACCTCCAGTCTTCCGGGACCACCCCGGATGAACAACCTACTGAGAGATCACAACTAGGCGGGAGCCGCGGGATCACGAAGGCCCCCGGCGGAATTCGCCGGGGCCTGGTGCTGGATCAGGAGCGTGGAGCCGTGCACGCCGCCGGGGTTGCAGGCGATCGAGGCCCTCAGCCGTTCATCGCCCGCGCCGTGTCACCACTCCTGTCCCGGCGATTGTCCGGTCCTGGCGTCGACGCACCCTCCCCGAAACGGTTCAGCTGGTTGTGGATCGTACGGACGCTGACGCCCAAGGCTCGCGCTGCGCGCGTCTTGTCGTGGTTGAAGCGCTCCAGCGTTTTCAGCAGCATCTGGTGCTCCACCTCCGCATAGCTCATGCCCACGCTGAAGGTGACGGTGCCTTCGTCTTCCGCGCATTGGCTGCCGCGCCTCGCCAGCGGGGAATTCTGCAAGGGCACCTCGTCGCCGTCACTCAGGATGAAGGAGCGTCGGATGGCGCTGCGCAGTTCGCGTACGTTGCCCGGCCAGTCGTACCCGGACAGCTCATCTGCCACATTGGAGGCGAACCGCTTCCGCGTGCCGTGTTCAGCGTTCAGCCGCTCGAGGAAGTGCCGCGCCAGCAGGAGCACGTCACCGGCGCGTTCGCGAAGTGGAGGCAGCTCGACCACGAAATCCGCCAGGCGATAGAACAGGTCCTCGCGCAGGACGCCTTCCTCGATCGCGATCACCGGGTCCCGGTTGGTGGCGGCGACGATGCGGGCGTCGAAGCGGATCTCCTCCGTCCCGCCCACGCGCATGATCGTGCCGGTCTCGAGCGCGCGCAGCAGGTACACCTGCAGGGCCGCCGGCATCTCGGTCACCTCGTCGAGGAACAGCGTCCCCCGGTTGGCCTGCTCGAAAAAGCCGATATGGCGGGTGGCCGCACCGGTAAAGCTGCCCCGCTCGTGCCCGAACAGGTGGCTGGCCAGCAGGTCGGGCGCGATGCCCCCGCAATTGACCGCGATGAAGCCGCCGTCGCGTCCACTGTGTTCGTGCAGCCCCCGGGCCACCAGTTCTTTCCCGGTGCCGCTTTCGCCGGTGATGAGCACGGACGCCGCCGTCGGGGCGATCTTGCCGAGATCCTCCTGTACCCCGCGAACGGCCTCGCATTCGCCTATCAATCCGCCGAAAGCCCTGGTCTCCGGATGCCTCTTCCTTGCTTGCGCTGTCTCATGGCTCATGCGGACGATGATGGCGAGGCTGCGGTTAAAGCTCCGTCACCACGCTGGGTGTGCTAGGACACATAGATCTCGACATCCCCGAGGCTCACGCGTTGGCCGCTCCTGATCTTGCAGGTCTTGCGCAATTCGACCGCGCCGTCCACGGTCACCACGCCGCTGGCCACCAGCGCCTTGCCCGCGCCGCCACTGTCGCAAGCGCCCACCAGCTTCAACAGCTGGTTGAGCTCGACGTGGTCGTGGCGGGGATCGAGTTCGAACTGGACGCGTTCCATGGAGCTCCCGGTGGCGGCAGGACCGCGATCATAGGCCGATGCCGGCGAAGCTGCGATCATGGGACATGGCTGACGACGACGCGCTTCCCGGTTTTTCCTCCCTCCCGCTCACGCCGGAGTTGCTGCAGGGCATTTCCGCGCTCGGCTACGCGCAGCCCACGCCTGTCCAGGCACAGTCCATTCCGGCGCTGCTGCAGGGGCGTGACGTGTTGGCGCAGGCGCCGACCGGCAGCGGCAAGACGGCCGCGTTCGGTGTCGGGGTGCTGCACCGCATCGACGTGGGCCGCGTGCAGACCCAGGCGCTGGTGCTGTGCCCGACGCGGGAACTGGCCGACCAGGTGGGGCGACAACTTCGCCGGCTGGCGGTGGGCATCCCGAACCTGAAGCTCTCCGTGCTGTGCGGCGGCATGCCGCTCGGGCCGCAGCTGGCTTCGCTGGAGCACGACCCGCACGTCGTTGTGGGCACGCCGGGGCGGATCCAGGAGCTGCTGCGCAAGAAGGCCCTGCACCTGCGTGGCGTGTCCGTGGCCGTACTCGACGAAGCCGACCGGATGCTGGACATGGGTTTCGAAGAGCCCATCCGCGAGATCATGGGCAAGCTGCCGAAGGGGCACCAGACGCTGCTGTTCTCGGCGACCTACCCGGATGCGATCCGGACCCTGGCCGGCGCGATGCTGAGGGACCCGGTGGAAGTCACCGTTGCAGGCGTCGATGCCGGAGCAGTGGTCGAGGAATTGTTCCACGAGGTGGACGCAGGGAGCAGGACGCCGGCGCTGGCCGCGTTGCTCCTCGAGCACCGGCCGGAGTCCTGCGTGGTGTTCTGCAACATGCGCAGGGACGCGGACGAGGTCGCGGGGTCGCTGACGCACTATGGGTTCACCGCGCTGGCGCTCCACGGCGACATGGAGCAGCGGGACCGCGACGAGGTGCTGGTGCGCTTCGCCAACCGCAGTTGCAACGTGCTGGTGGCGAGCGACGTGGCCGCGCGCGGCCTGGACGTCGCCGACCTTGCGGCGGTGGTGAACTACGAGCTGCCGACCGATCCCGATGTCTACGTGCACCGGATCGGCCGCACCGGGCGGGCCGGCAAGGGCGGCCTTGCGCTCAGCCTGTGCACGCCGCGCGAGAAGGGCAGGGTCGAAGCGATCACCGGGCGCACCGGCGTGGCCCCCACATGGCGGCGTGTCACGCCGCTGGCGGGCAAGGCCAGTGGCGTGCCGCAGGCGCCGATGGTGACCTTGCGCATCGACGCCGGGCGCACCGACAAACTCCGTCCGGGCGACATCGTGGGTGCATTGACCGGCGACGCCGGGCTGCCGGTGGCGGTGGTCGGGAAGATCGACGTCTTCCCGACGCGTTCCTACGTGGCCATCGCGCGTGACAAGGCAGGGGTCGCGCTGGCCCGGTTGCGCGAAGGCAAGATCAAGGGCCGGCGTTTCCGCATCAACCGGTTGTGAGGGTGGGGCTCAGCGTCCGTTGACGCTGAAACGCCCCGGCCCCAGCAGCGCCAGCGCCACCGCGGTGGCCAGGAACATGCCCTGCAGCTCGAGCGCCCAGCCGCCCTGGCCATTGAGGCTGCCGAGCTGCCCCATGTGCACCAGCGCGATCGCGACCACCATGTTGATCGCAACGAGCAAAGCGCCGATGCGTGCATGGAAGCCCGCGAGCACCAACAGCGGCCCGACGATCTCGCCCAGCAGGACGGCATAGCCGAACGCGCCGGGCAGGCCATGCGCCTCGACCATGCCGACGATGCCGGACAGGCCGCCGTTGAGCTTGGCGATGCCGTGCAGCAGCACCAGGGCGCCGAGGGCAAAGCGGAGCAGGAGCTTGGCGATGTCTTGCTGGAGGGCCGGGTTCATCGTGGTATCCGATCGGGGCAGCGGGAAGCATAGCCGCGGGGATCGCGTCCGGTCACGTCTCCCTCTCCGCGCCGTCCCCGCCGCCGATGGCCGCCTTGGATTCGGCGGTCGCCAGTACCTCCGGGTGCGCCATCACACCGCGCTTGCCCAGCAGGGGGTGCACGAACACGGCAGCGAGGATCACCGCGACGCCGATGTAGAAGCGCCCACTCAACTCGTGCTGTTCGCCCAGCAGCAGGATGGCCAGCACGATGGCGTAGACCGGCTCCAGGTTGACTGCCAGCTGCGCGGCGAAGGCGCTCATGTGGCGCAGCGCGACCAGCGAAAGCGCGAACGGCAGCAGCGTGCAGCCCAGCGACAACACCAGCAACAGCACGATGTCGCGGGTGGAAGGCATCACCAGCAGTTCCCCGGCGAATGCGGGGAAGACCCACGGCATCATGGGCGCCAGGAGCGTCAGCGCCAGGGTGCCGGCCCCCAGCTCCAGCGCGGTGACCGTCAACGGGTCGCCTTCCGTGACCAGCCGCTTGTTGAGCGAGCCGAACATCGCCACGAACAGCGCCGAGAGTGCGCCCACCGCGATTCCGATGCGCATCTCCGGCGGCACTCCGCCCGCGACCAGCGCGACCCCGGGCAGCACCGCGATGCCCAGCGCCAGGTCCCGCCGCGAAAAACGGGACTTGGCCAGCCATGGCTCCACCAGCGCGGTGAACACGGTGGCCAGTGCGATGCAGGTGGCGGCGACCGAGGCGTTTGCCAGCTTGATCGCGCCGTAGAAGGTCAGCCAGTGCAGCGCCACCAGCACGCCGATGCCGGCGTAGGACCACAACAGCCGCGCCGGCATCGCCCGCAGGGAACGCCAGACCCGCGGCAGCAGCGCCAGCGCCACCACCACGATCAACATGCGCGTCCACACCAGCGGCAACGCGGGCAGGGTGATGAGCTTGCCGAGGATGGCGGTGAAGCCCCACAGCAGGACGCAGAAGTGGATCTGCAGGTACGCCCTGCCGACGGGAGTCTTGGTCATCCGCACAGTGTGCGGAAACCCGCCGATGCTGACGAGTCCTTTGCTGGCGAAAGGAGGATGCAGCCGCCATTCAGCTCGCTCACGGGTGCCTCATGCCGCGTTTGGGAGCATTTCGGCCATGCTCAATTCAAGTCGATCCCAAACCCCGCCCCCGCAATTCTTCCAGTCCGAGGAACGACTGGTGCTGACGGATTCCTGCGATGACTGGGATGTCATCGTCGGTGATGGCCCGGTGGTCGCGACGGCGATCCACGATGGCCACGCGATGCGGCCGTCGCTGGTGCCCCACCTCCACATCAGCGAGCAGGAGCGGCGCCGCGACGAAGACCCGTTGACCGGGCTGATGACCGAGGTCGGCGATGTGCGGGTGCGCGTGCGCAGCTCGCGGTTCCAGGTCGACCTCAACCGGCCACGCGACAAGGCCCTGTCGACCGACCCGGCCGACACCTGGGGCATCCGCTTCTGGAAGGGCCCGCTGCCCCGGGAGGAGCTGGAGCAGTCCCTGGCGGCACATGACCGCTTCTACGCCATGTTCGAAGAACTGGTCGAGCGGGTGATCGAGCGCCACGGCCATGTGTTCCTGCTGGACATCCACAGCTACAACCACCGCCGCGACGGTGCGCACGCGGAACCCGCGGCGCTGGAGGGCAATCCCGACATCGACCTGGGCGCGACCACCCTGGACAGGGCGCGTTGGGGTGCGGTGGCCGACCGGTTCGCCGAAGCGCTGGCCGAGGTGCCGGCGGGCGGCCGCCAGCTGGATGTGCGCGAGAACATCCGCTACCCCGGCGGCGGCCACTTCCCCGAGTGGGCGTACTCCCGGTGGGGCGAGCGCATGTGCGCCATCTCCGTCGAGTACAAGAAGATCTACATGGACGAATGGACCGCGCAGGCCGACATCGGCGTGGTCGAAGACCTGCGTGCCGGGCTCCGCCATGCGGTGGCCGAGGTGCGGGGGATGCTTGCCCGATGAGCCTGGTGGCCGCACCGGAACCCCGCTTGAAGCCGCTGCCACCGGTCGCGGCCCGGATCGACGCCGAGCTGGTCAAGATCGATTGCGAACTCGACTGGCTGCTGGCGCTCTCACCGATCAAGAACGACGAGCTCTGGGCCGGATTCGAGGCCAGCGGCCACACCAGCATTCCCGAGCTGGAGTACATCGACCTGGAGGTCGACCTGCACGCCGAGCGCGAGCGGCTGCTGGCCCTGCCGATGGAAGACATCGAATCGCCGTTGCTTTCGGGGCTGCTATCCGAGAAGCAGCGCGAGCTGGAACGGCAGCTTGAACTCGTGCGCATGCGCGGCACAGACGGCTTCATCAATGCCAGCCTGGACCTGTTCGGCGGCGTCGAGCCGGGCCTGCTCAACCTGGCCAACGGCATCATGCGCGACGTCCAGCCCAGCGCGCCGCTCAAGGCCGAGGCCGGCATCGACGAAGTGATGGCCGCGGTCGAGGAGGAGATGGCGTGGTACCGCGAACAGTCGCCGGACTTCCACGCGGACGTGGTGGTCGACACCGACCTGAACTCGCTGATGATGGTGTCGCACGGCACGTTCTATGTGGATGGCGACATACGGCTGCCGCGCGCGCGCGTGCAGCCCCTGATCCAGCATGAGATCGGCACCCACGTGGTCACCCGCCACAACGGTGCCCGGCAGCCACTCAAGCAGCTTGAGGTCGGACTGGCCCATTACGACCCGCTGCAGGAAGGGCTGGGCGTGCTGTCCGAGTACCTGTCGGGTTACCTGCCGGGTGAGCGGCTGCGGGTCCTGGCTGCCCGGGTGGTGGCCACCGACATGGCGCTGCATGGCGAGGGCGTGCCGGCGATCTTCGACCTGCTGCATCGCACCCACGAGATGCCCAGCGACGATGCTTTCGACGTGGCGGTGCGGGCCCTGCGCGGCGGCGGCCTCACCAAGGATGCCGTCTACCTGCGCGGGCTCCGTGACCTGGTGGAGTACCTCCATGCGGACGGCGAATTCGAGCCGTTGTTCCTGGGCAAGTTCGCGCTGACCCACCGGGTGGTGCTCGACCAGCTGATCGAAGAGGGCTGGGCCGCCGGCCCAGAGCTGCTTCCCCGCTATTTCACCGACCCCCGGGCGCAGGCCCGCCTCGCCCACTGCAGGACCACGCCGGTCGACCGGCTATTCCACAAGGACCCTGACGCATGACCTCCCGACCCATCAAGCTTGGTTTCGTGATCAATGACATCGAGACCGAAAAGGAAAACTTCACCACCATCCGCCTCGCCCGCGCCGCGGTCCGGCGGGGCCACGAGGTCGCCTTGATCGGGCTGGGCAACTTCATCTACGACGCCAACGGCACGGTCCGGGCCTGGGCCCACGTGCCGCGGCTGGAGGAGTACGCCGACGATGCGGCCATGCTGGCGGACCTGCAGGGCGCGGACGCGGAGACCCGGCGCATTTCGGTGGAGGACCTGGACGTGCTGATGTTGCGCAGCGACCCGGCCGACGAGCTCGCCGAGCGGCCGTGGGCACCCAACAGCGGCCTGTTGTTCGCCCAGCTCGCCGCCCTGCGGCACGTGATCGTGCTCAACGATCCGACCCACCTGACCGACGCCTCCAACAAGACCTACTTCCAGCATTTCCCCGAAGAGGTCCGGCCGGTCACCTGCATCACTCTGGATGCGGACGAGATCAAGGCATTCATCAGTGCCCATGACGGGTACGGAGTCATCAAGCCGCTGCAGGGTTCGGGCGGACAGAGCGTGTTCGTGGTCACGCCCGACAGCGGCGGCAACCTCAACCAGATGATCGATGCCGTCACCCGCGATGGCTACGCGATCGTGCAGGAGTACCTGCCCAAGGCGGTCGACGGCGACCTGCGGCTGCTGACGCTCAATGGCCGGCCGCTGTGCGTCGACGGGAAATATGCCTGCATCCGCCGCTACAACGACAGTGGCGACGCGCGCAGCAACATCAGCGCGGGCGGCAAGACCAAGTACATCGAGCCCGACGAGGATGCGCTGCGGCTGGCCGAGATCGTTGGCCCGAAGCTCATGCGCGACGGCATGTACTTCGCCGGCCTGGACATCGTCGGCGACAAGATGATGGAGATCAACGTCGACACCCCCGGCGGCATCAACGACATCGAGGACCTGACCGGGATCGACTTCAGCGGCTTCATCATCCGCGACCTGGAGCGGAAGGTGCGCCTGCGCGACCACTACAACCGGACGCTGTCGAATACCGAGCTGGCGATGATGTAGGTGCGCACTGGCAGTCCGGGGCGGCCGCTTTTACGGCCGCCAGGGCCGCCGGTGGGACACAGCGGCCATGGATCAGCACTTGTCGCGGGCGTGCATCGGCGGACAATGACGGGTTCCCCCGACCGAGCCCGACCCATGCGCCCCGCCGAGGCCCTTGCCGCCGACATGCCCGCCGCCGAAGCCGCTCCCCGTGCCGCCTGGCTGACTCCGCTGGAACTGGTGCTCCTGGCGGCTGTCTGGGGAATCTCCTTCATGTTCCAGCGCGTCGCGGCGCCCGAATTCGGCACCGCGCCGCTGTCGGAGCTGCGGTTGGCGTTCGGCGCCATCGTGCTGCTGCCGTTCCTGTGGCGGCAGCGCCGCGCTTTCCCGCCCGGCATATGGCCCAAGGTCGTGATGGTCGGGGCGATCAATTCGGCGGTGCCATTCGCGTTGTTCGCCTGGGCGGCGCAGAACGCGCCGGCCGGCATCAGTGCGATCACCAACGCGATGGCGGTCCTGTTCACCGCGCTGGTGGGCTTCATGTTCTTCGGCGAGCGCATCGGGATCCGCAGGGCAGGCGCGCTGCTGGTGGGCTTCGCGGGCGTGGTGGTGCTGGCCAGCGGCAAGACGGCCGGTGCCAGCCTGGGCTGGGCGGTGGCGGCCGGGTGCGCCGCGGCATTCCTCTATGGAGTGGGCGTGCACTTGTTGCGACGGTATTTCGCCGGTTTGCCGCAGGCGGCGCTGGCGGCCGCGACCCTGGGTACTTCCGCGTTGCTGATGCTGCCCTTCGCGATCGTGCAGTGGCCAACGACGCCAGTATCGATGGAGGCATGGCTTTCGGCCGGACTGTTGGGCGTGGTCTGTACCGGACTGGCCTACGCGATCTATTACCGGCTGGTACAGCGCATCGGCGCGAGCCGAGCGGTCACGGTGACCTACCTGGTGCCGTTGTTCGCGGTGGGCTGGGCGTGGTGGCTGCTGGATGAGCCGCTGACGCTCTCGATGGGCGTGGCCGGCCTGTTGATCCTGGGCAGCGTGGCGATCAGCCAGAACGCGGCGAAGAAGTAGCCGAAGGCTTCAGCCGCGAAGGCGATCCATCAGCGCGATGGCAGCGGCGGGATTGCGTTCCTTGGCCGCGCTGATGAAGTAGACGAATACGTCGCGCGGTTTGCCGGTGGCCGCGCCGTCGGGTGGTGCCAGGCGGGGCAGGTCCTCCGGCTCGTCGCCGGCAGCCCAGAGACGGGCCCGGCGTGCCCATTCGGCCAGTTCCGCGGCCGGGTAGCCGGTGGCGACGTCACTGCGTGACCGCATCAGCCGCGCATAGACGAAGTCGGTGGTCAGGTCGGCGAAAGAAGGATGCTCGCTCGAGTCGGTGTATACGGTCGCCATGGCGTGGCGCCTGGCGAGTTCGATGTACCTGGCGTCGGTGAATGCCGGGTCGCGTACATCGAGCACGTGGCGCAGCCGGCGGCCTTCGAACTTGCGCGGCAGCAGCTCCAGGAAGGCCTCGAACTCGCCGCGCTCGATTCGCTGGCCCTGGTCGAACTGCCATACGATCGGCCCCAGGCGATCGCCCAACGCCACGAGGCCGCCGAGGAAGTCCTCCACCTGGCGCCAGGTGCCGGAGAGCACGCGCGACTGCATGATGCGCCGCGGCGCCTTGGCGGAGAAGATGAAGCCGGCCGGGGTCTCGGCCGCCCAGCGCTCATACGTGGCCGGTTTCTGGGTGCCGTAGTAGGTCCCGTTGATTTCGATGGCGCCGAGTTGCCGGCTGGCGTACTCCAGCTCGCGACGCTGCACGAGGCCTTGCGGATAGAAGCTCCCCCGCCAGGGTGCGAAGGTCCAGCCGCCGACACCGACGCGGACTCCATCGATCGCGCCGCCGGAGGCATCGGGGGCCGGCGCGGGCACGTCGAACAGGTCGGGGGCATTCATGGCGAAGTGGCGCCGTCGCCCTATTCGTATTCCCGGCTCTCGAATTCCACCATCACGTCGAGGTCGAAAGCCAATGCCTCCACCGCTTCGCGCACCTTGGTGGCGGTGTTGTCATTGCCGGCTTCCACTTCCAGCAGGTGCATGCCCGGGCCCTCGTCGTCCGGCAGCCCGGCGGAGGAAGAGTCGGGGTCATCCATGTGGGGCATCAGGTCGGAGATCTCCTCCACGTGTTCCACGCCCTGCAGGCTGGTCAGCAGGTTGCCGATGGCTCGCGCGGCGTCTTCGCTACCGGTAATACGGATACGCATCTGGGGCATGTCGCTGCCTCTTCTTGTCGGGTTTCCAGGGTGGATGCAGGCTAGGCGGCCAGCGGCAAACGCGGCGTGATGGATGGCCGGCCATCGCGCTGGATCGACCCCGCCTCCGGTAGGCTTGCGCCATGCCTACCGACCCAGCAACCATCGCCCAGCCAGCCGCCAGCCTGCCCGTCGTGACCCTGCGCCCACTGGAGCGCAGCGACCTGCACTTCGTGCACGTGCTCAACAACAACCGCAGCATGATGGGCTACTGGTTCGAAGAGCCCTACGAGTCTTTCGTCGAGCTCGAAGAGCTCTACAGCAAGCACATCCACGACCAGTCGGAGCGGCGCTTCATCGTCGAGCACGAATCCGCGGAGACGCAGGCCCACGAGCGCGTCGGACTGGTCGAGCTGGTGGAGATCGACCACCTGCACCGGCGCGCGGAATTCCTGATCATGATCTCGCCGGAACACCAGCACCGCGGCTACGCAAAGGCAGCGACGCGGCGGGCGATCAACTACGCCTTCAAGGTGCTCAACCTCTACAAGCTCTACCTGCTGGTGGACGTGGACAACGCCGCGGCGATCCAGGTGTACGAGGGCGCCGGGTTCCGCAAGGAGGGCGTGCTGGTCGACGAGTTCTTCAGCGACGGCCGCTACCGCAGCGTCATCCGCATGTGCATCTTCCAGCACGAGGCACTGGACGCGATCCAGGCGCCGATCAGCTAGCCGGCCCGTCCGAAGGCGTCCGCACCGGAAGCGGCACGTTGCACAGGTCGATGTGCCCGGCCGGCCGCTTGTACCAGCCATCACGACGGTTGCGGCGCGCTTCGACCACGGCCTCGAAGGTGGGGCTGTCGGTACGCAGCAGCTCCAGGGCGATGCGTTTGTCCTCCGGGACCTCGCTGGCCAGGCGGATCGAACGGATCGGGGTGCGTGCGGAGGCGTCTTCGTACATGCCCATCGGCTCGGGCCCCCGCGGGATCACCGACAGCAGCTCCATGTCCCGGACCACGCGCCCGACCAGGGTGATGTTGCGGTCGAGCTGACGCGGCGATTGACCGGTCACCACGTACAGCTCTGCGCCGTTGCTGGAGTCGGCCGCCATGTCGCGCCCGGCACCCAGCGCTCCGTAGCAGTGCGCCATCCAGGCAAGGCCCGCGTCCGGGTCACGCGCCGCCGGGAATCCCTCGACGAAGCCCACCTCCGGCGCCCAGCCGTCGTGGTCGGGCAGGGTGGTGAATTCCAGGCCACGGGCGGGTCGCTCGAATTCGGCCGGCAAGTGCGGCTCGGCGGAACCCAGTGTCTTGCGATCCGCTTCCTCTTCGGTGGGATCGCCGAACTGGACCACGAAGTTGTCCTGGGACCGGTAGATGCTCAGGCCATCCCAGAACCCTTCCTTCGCCAGCGCGCGGACGTTGGCCACGTGGGCAGGCGCGAACCGCGGCGCCAGCTCGATGATCACCGTGCCCGCGTCGAGGTCCATGTAGAGCGTCTGTCCCGGATCAGGAGTCCGCCAATGCGCTGCCGGGGAGGCGTCGAGGATCTCCTGCATGGACGGGGCGGGGGCGGCCTCCTCGGCGGGTGGCTCCTGCGCAATGGCGCTGGAAGCGAGCAGGGCGAGCAACGCGAAGGTGGGCAGGCACGGGTTGGGCACGGGGGTGGCTCCGGAGGGTCGACGCCCGATTCTGTCCGAAGGCGCACGCCGCGGCCACCGTGGCCGGACTGCGGCCAGAATCTCCTGTAGGAGCGGCTTCAGCCGCGATCGTGGAGCCGGTCGCTCACCGTCGCATCAATCGCGGCTGAAGCCGCTCCTACAAAAGCGTGCGGGCCCGGTCCTGCAGCCGGCGTCAGTCGGCGTAGCGGGCGATGAAGTCGCGGACCTGGGGGTAGACCTTCTCACGCCAGCGGCGGCCGCTGAAGATGCCGTAGTGGCCGGCGCCGTCGACGGTGATGTGCTGGCGGCTCGCGGCGTCGACGCCGGTGCACAGCGCGTGCGCGGCACGGGTCTGGCCCTGGCCGGAGATGTCGTCGAACTCGCCTTCGATCGTCAGCAGCGCGGTGCCGCTGATCGCCGACGGGTCCACGCGCTCACCCTTGACGTCCCACAGGCCGCGCGGGAGCAGGTGCTCCTTGAACACTACCCGCACGGTGTCGAGGTAGTACTCGGCGGCCATGTCCAGCACGGCGTTGTACTCGTCATAGAAGCGGCGGTGAGAGGCCGCGTCCTCCATGTCGCCCTGCACCAGGTGCTGGTAGAAGTCCCAGTGTGACTGCGCGTGGCGCTCCGGGTTCATCGCCACGAAACCGCCGTGCTGCAGGAAGCCGGGATAGACGCGGCGGCCGTGGCCGGGATAGTTGGCCGGCACCGGGTGCACCAGGTTGGCCTCGAACCACCACATGGGGCGGTCGACGGCGAGGTCGTTGACCTGGGTGGGGCTTTCGCGGGTGTCGATCGGGCCCCCCATCATCACCAGGGATCGGGGCGTCTTCTCGCCACGCGCCGCCATCAGCGACACCGCGGCGAGCACCGGCACGGTCGGCTGGCAGACGCTGATCACGTGCAGGTCCTCGGCGCCGATCTCGCGGATGAAGTCCTCGACATAGCCGACATAGTCGTCGAGCGAGAACGGACCGGCGGATGTCGGCACCATGCGTGCGTCGACCCAATCGGTGATGTAGACCTTGTGGTCGCGCAGCAGCGTCTTGACGGTGTCGCGCAGCAGGGTGCTGTGGTGGCCGGAGAGCGGGGCAACCACCAGCACCGGTGGCTGGCCCTTCATCCCGTGCAGGTTGCCGGCGTCATCGGTGTAGCGCTTGAAGCGCAGCAGCCGGCAGAACGGCTTGACCATCACCTCGCGCTCGATCACCGGATAGACGCTGCCATCCACCTCCAGCGAATGGATGTCGAATTCGGGTTTCTCGTAATCCTTGCCGACCCGGTAGAACAACTCATAGCCGGCGGCGATACGGTTGGCGCCCGGCACGCTCGAAAGCCAGCTGCCGTTGGCGCTGAACATCCTGGCGCCGGCTTCGGCCCAGTAGGTCATCGGTGCCATCCATGCGCGGCCGAGTTCGTGCATCTGGTAGAGCATCATTCGGACCGTCCCCTGATACGGAAATGCTGCGCTGCAGCGTAGCCCATCGCGGTGGCCGGAACGTGAACCGGGTTCCGGATACGGCAAGCGACCGTCACGCGGCGGGCTCCGGGGGAAGCTCCAGCGCCGCTGCACCGTCACTCAAAGCAGGTGACAGCCACAGGTGGGAACCCAGGGCCGTGAGTCCAGCGCGAGCGAAGCGCTCTCGGTAGAAGGAGGCGGGCCTGGAGACGAACCCCTCGGTGTCGCCGTCGACGCCGTCGGCCCGGGTGAAGGTTTCAAGGAAGGCCACGCCGGCGCACAGTTCGCCCAGCGCCGGCAGCCCACGGTCCAGCTCACGGGTCGGCAGGTAATGCAGCACGTCGCTGCAGACCAGCAGGTCCACGGGTGGGCACGGGCGCAGGTGCTGGAAATCGGAAAAGCGGGCGAAATGGAGGTTGCGACGGCCGCCGAACCGGCCCACCGCGTACTCGCTGTTGTCGAAACCCAGGTATTGCACTGTCGGGCGCAGCTTCAGCAGCGGGGCGCGCCACGCACCCTCGCCGCAGCCGATGTCGAGCACCGTGTGCAGCGGACGTTCGAGGTGGTACTCCGCGGTGGCCACCGCCATGGCCACCTTGCGCGCCAGCCGCGCGGCGCCGCCAATGGGTGCGCCCGCCGTGCCCGGCTTCCGGTACCAGTGATCGAAGTAGGCCTTGTCGTACTGCTTGCTCATGGGATCCCCGGGTGGGCGCGGCCGCGCCGGCAGCGTGCGATGCTAGCGCGTCCCTCGATGACCCCGCCCCTTCCAGCCAACGGAGCCGCCGCCCGCATGACCGCCTATCTCTGGACCAAGACCTTCCACCTGGTGTTCGTCATCGCCTGGATGGCGGCGGTCTTCTACCTGCCGAGGATCCTGGTGAACCTGGCCGAAGCCGGGGACCAGCCGGCCGTGCGCGAGCGGCTGCTGCTGATGGGCAAGCGCCTGTACGGCTTCGGCCACGTGATGATGGGGCTGGCGGTGGTGCTGGGACTGGTGCTGTGGCTGGGCTACCGGGTGATTCCGGAATTCCCGACCATGGTCGCCGCCGGCACCGGCTGGCTGCATGCCAAGCTGCTGCTGGTGGCGCTGACGCTGGCCTTCTACATCGTCTGCGGACGCTGGTTGAAGGGCGTGGCGGCGGGGCGGGCCCTGCCATCGCCGCGTGGTCTGCGCTGGTTCAACGAACTGCCGCTGCTCGCCCTGGTGCTGATCATCTGGCTGGTGCTGGCCAAGCCGTTCTGAGGCGGGGGGCGCCAGCGCACCCGGGCAAGGGGACTTCTTGCGGGTTGTAGGAGCGGCTTCAGCCGCGATCCGCCACTCGGGCGCCCGCGCCGACTTCACGATCGCGGCTGAAGCCGCTCCTACAGGACCAGCGATCCGACGCTTGTCAGGGCGCGGGCATCTCCACCGGCACGCCGTCGGCGTTGCAGCCGCCACGCTTGCATACCGCTTCGCGCAGGCGGGGGGTGGACTGCAGCATGAAGTGGAACAGGACGTTCTGCTCGACGCTGCCGCGCACGGCGTTGCTGCCGGGGCCGATCGCCCAGATGCCGACGTCGTCGCCACCGTGTGATTCGCTGCCGGTGGGCACCAGCGCTTCCTGCATGTAGTCCGGGCCGGTGGTGTCGATCCGGGTCAGGTCGGGGCGGCCGGTCATCGCACGAGTGTCGCGCGGCTTGTGAGGGAAGGTCTTCGGGCCTTCGGGCTGCGAGGCGCTGGCACCGGTGTAGCCGGGGCCGTTGCTGTAGCTCAACGTCGTGTAGGGCAGGCCGAGCGCGTCGGTCGCCAGCTCAAATTCGCCCTGTTCGTTCTCCTCGCGCACCTTGCCCAGGATCGGATTGCCGCGCGCCGGATAGCCCACGAAGCTGAGGGTGTGGGCGTGGTCGGCGGTCACCAGGACCAGCGTGTCATCGGCCGAGGTCATCTCCGTCGCCACCCGCACCGCCTCGGACAGGGCGATGGTGTCGGTCAGCGCCCGATAGGCATTGCCGTCGTGGTGGGCGTGGTCGATACGCCCGGCCTCGATCAGCAGCACGAAGCCCTCCGGGTCCGACTGCAGGCGGGCGATGGCGGCGCGGGTCATCTCCGCCAGGCTCGGCTCACCTGCGCCGTCCCCGGCCCGGTCGTGCTCGTATTGCATGTGGCCGGGCTCGAACAGGCCGAGCAGGGGCGCATCGACTGGGGCGGCCGAGAGCTGCTCCGCGTTCCAGACATAAGCGCCGGTCGGGTGCCGCTGCCGCCAATCGGCGATCAGGTCGCGCCCATCGCCGCGCTGGCCGGTGCGGTCCGGATACTCGGGGTCGGCCTGGTCGGCTGGCATGAACTGGGTGCGGCCGCCGCCCATGAGGACACGCGGCCCGTCGCCATGCACGGCCTCGATCATCTGGCGGGCGATGTCGGTGCAACCCGCCGCGCGGGCGTCCTCCGGCATCCAGGCATCGTTCTCCCAGTTCCGGCTGGGCGAGTGTGCCAACGTGGCCGCAGGGGTGGCATGGGTGAGGCGGGCGGTGGTCACCACGCCGGTGGCAAGGCCTTCGGCGGCGGCCAGTTCCCACAGGGTCGGAAGGGAAGCCTCGGCGGCTCCGTCGCACTGGCCGAAGCGCACCGCCTGGCCGACGCTGATCATGCCGGCGCGCGTCTTCGCTCCCGTCGCCATTGCCGACATGGTGCCGGCGGAGTCGGGCGTCTGCTGGTCGGTGTTGTAGGTCTTGCTCAGCGCGGTGGCCGGGAAGTGCTCCCAGGACAGGCGGTTTTCTTCCCCGGGGCCGCCCTTGTTCTGGCCGTCCAGGATCCGCGCCGCCGCCACCGTCGCCAGGCTCATGCCGTCGCCGACGAACAGGATCACGTTGCGTGCCTTGCCGTCCATTGCGCCGCGTTCGGCCGCCTGGGCGGCGCCGTCGCGGAACCACCATGCCGCGGTTTCTCCTGCCGGATGCGCGATCTCCGGCACCTCGACGTGCGCGGTCGCCACCGGCCCTTCCGGGGGCGGTGCGGTGGTCGCGCAGGCGGCGGCCAGCAAGGTGGGAACGAGGACGAAGCAGGCCTTGCGGAGTCGGGACATCGAGCGGCTCGGGGGATATCGGGGAAGGGACGGATTATGCCCGGCGACTGTTTCACCGGCGGGACAGCACGTCACAGGTCAGGCGCGCGAGTAGCGCCACGACACCATGCGGCCGTCGCGATAGGGCATGACGCCATGGAAGGCACGCGGGTCTTCGTCGAACACCAGCGGCAGGAAGTTGCGGTCGCCTTCCCACATGGGCAATGACGGCAGCCGTTCAAGCGGCACCCATTCGAGCGTGCCCTCGGGATTGCTGGTGAACGGCGTCCCGCTGAATCGCGTGACCAGGAAGATGAAGCCCAGCCAATCCTCGCCATCGCGGCCGAAGCCCGGCCAGCTGATGGTGCCGCGCAGGCTGAGCTCCGGGCACTCGATCCCCGCCTCCTCGGTGATCTCGCGGCGCGTCCCGGCAACCACGTCCTCGTCGGCTTCAAGCTTGCCGCCGAGGCCGTTGTACTTGCCCAGGTGCTGGTCGTCGGCGCGGGCGTTGCGGTGCACCAGCAGCACCTGGCTGCGGTCCGGCGAGAGCACGTAGCCCAGCGTGGCGACGATCGGGGTGTAGGGCATCAGTCGTTGCCCGCGCGCTGTTCCGCCAGAGCCGCGTCAAGCGCGCGCTCGGCCCTGTCGGCGTAGTCGCTGCAGCTCATGGGTCGCGGTTGCCGATCTTCGGTGGCGGCGGGTGTCCAGCCGACACCGTCGGGGTGCGGCGCGATCAGCAGGTCGCACGGCAGCGCGCGGACTGCCGCGAAACCGCGGCGATAGGCGGCGACGATGCCGGGGAACCGGGGGTTGTCGACCAGCCGGTAATCCGGGGCGCTGAGGCTGTCGACATAGGCGATGCGGACCGGTTTCCCGTCGCGCTGGTCGGTCCAGGTCCAACTGGTCGAGCCCGGGGTGTGCGCCGGCGTGAGGTGGGTGGTGAAGGTGACCCTGCCCAACTCCACCTTCTCGCCGTCCTGCACCAGCCGGTCCACCTGCACCGGGGGGTAGAGGATCGCATCGCCGTAATGGATGTCGTCGCTGCCGCCGCGGGCGAGCAGCACGGCGGTCTCGGCGTTCGCCACCACCTTCGCACCGGTGGCGCGCTTGACCGCCGCCAGCGGGCCGGCGTGGTCGCCGTGGGCGTGGCTGGGGAGGATCAGGCGGACGTCGGAGGGGGCCACGCCGACGCGACGCATGTGGGCCAGCAGCATGTCCGCGGCCTGCGGCATGCCGCCGTCGACGAGCACGGCGCCATCTGGCGTGGTCACCAACAGGGCGCTCAGCCCCTCGGTTCCGATGTACCAGGTGTTGTCGGCGATGCGGAATGGCGCCACCGGCGTGCGCCAGCTCTCGCGCGTCTCGTAGGCCTTCAACTGGGGCAGCACGGCTTCGGCGGACATCGCGACAGGCGCGGCCAGGCAACAGGTGAGCGCGAACAGGCGCGCCGGCATCATCGGGTTCATCGGCTCGGGATTGGCGGGCGGGGGCACAGTCTCCACGGTCGCGCCTTCAATCCGCAACCACGCTCGCCACGCCATACTGCCGCCCTCGACACGGGAGATGCCCATGGCTTCAAGTGGACGCCAGCGCGAGCTGACGATGCGATTCCTCGCCGAACCCACCGACGTCAACTACGGCGGCAAGGTCCACGGCGGCGTGGTCATGAAATGGATCGACCAGGCGGGCTATGCCGCGGCCGTCGGCTGGAGCGGAACCTACAGCGTGACCGTGGCCGTCGGCGGGATCCGCTTCGTCGCCCCCGTCCATACCAGCGACCTGGTGACGGTGCGGACCAAGCTGGTGCACACCGGTACCACCAGCATGCATTTCGCGGTGGATGTCAGCGCCCGCGACCCCATGGGAGGCGAGCCGCGCCTGTGCACGCACTGCGTGATCGTGTTCGTCGCGATGGACGGGATCGAGGGCAAGCCGACGCCGGTCCCCAGCTGGGAACCGGCCACCGAGGAGGACGCCAACCTCGCCGAGTACGCGATGCAGGTGATGGCCCTCAGCAAGGGCATCGAGCAGACGGTGGAGCGCTATCGGGTGGCGGGCGGCCTGTAGCCGCCACGCGGCGACGGATCAGATGCCGGCGACGCGGCGGGCCTGCATGTACTTGCCGCTCCAGTAGCCGCTTTCCAGGCTGGACACCATCACGTCCTTGCCCTTGCTCGGCGCATGCACGAAGCGGCCTTCGCCGACGTAGATGCCGACATGGTCGACCCGGCCGCGACGGCCAAAGAACACCAGGTCGCCCTCGGCGAGCTCGGACTTGTCGGCGATCAGTTCGCCGGCGTTGGCCTGGTCCCGCGATACACGCGGCAGCTCCACGCCCAGGGCGTTCTTGAACACGTAGCTGACCAGGCCGCTGCAGTCGAAGCCGTCCGGCGTGGTGCCGCCCCAGCGGTACGGGGTGCCGAGCAGGGTCAGCGCGCGCTGCAGGACGGTCCTGACCTTGGCGTCGACCGGCTTGTAGTCTTCGGCCACGGCGGCCGTCTTGCCGGACACCAGCAGGCCGTTGACGTCGTTGGCGAACATCATGGCGCGGTCCGGCAGGCTCATCGCACCCTGCATGGCGGACACTTCGGGTGCCGCGGCTTGCTGTGCGAGTGCCGGGGCGGTGATGAAGCAAAGGAGGCAGGCAAGGCCAAGGCGGAATCGGGGGCGGATCGGGCCGTGGCCCGTCGTGCTCTTCTGGTTCTTCAAGGTCTTCACGCGCTCATCACTGGAAATCACGCGGCGATGATGACCTTGAACAGGCGCCAGTAGGTTCAATTCTCGTTAAATTGGCGTTAAAAACGCAACGACAGCGTCCCAGTTCTGGAACGAGTCAGGTCAGAGCACGCGCTTGGCGCCGCTGTAGTGGTCGCGCCAGTAGTGCCCATCGAGGTGGTCCAGTCGGACCGTGCCGCCGGAACTGGGCGCGTGCACGAAGCGGCCTTCGCCAACGTAAATGCCGACATGGGTGACCCGACCGCCGCTACCGAAGAACACCAGGTCCGCGGGTGAAAGCTGGCGCGGCTCGATCCGGGGCCCCTGGAAACGCGAAAGCTCGGTGGAGGTCCGGGGCAGCTTCAGGTCCAGCATGTCGCGGTAGACGTAGTTGACCAGGCCACTGCAGTCGAACCCGGACTGCGGCGTGTTGCCACCGTAGAGGTAGGGCGTACCCACCAGGCTGATCGCCCTCATCAGCACCGCATTGGCGGCAGCGGGATCGCCCGGAGGCAGGGTCGCCCAGCCGCGCGGCGACGCAGGTGCATCACCTCGCACCGAAGACCCTCCGCCACAGGCTGCCAGCGCACACGCAAGCGCGAGGAGCAGCGACGCCCGTGCCGCCCGATGCCGAACTGGCGCGGGGGCGGTGTTGCCGGGATAATGCGCGGCCGTGGTCGTCACGGCCGCAAGCTTCGCCGCTCCCGCCGCCGACGGCAACCCCAATCCGGCCACATCGCGGCGATTCACGCGCAGCGCGCCCGCCAGGCCCCCCAACGAGTTCCCCAATGAAAATCGAAAAAGACCGCGTCGTGCTCTTCCACTATTCCGTCGCCGAACAGGGCGGCGAACCGCTCGAGAGCTCGGAAGGGAGGGGGCCGCTGGCGATCCTGATCGGCCACGGCAACATCATTCCGGGCTTGGAGAAGGCGATGGAAGGCCGCGAGGCCGGTGAGAAGTTCACTGCCGACGTGGCCGCCGCCGAAGCGTACGGCGAGATCCAGCCCAACCTCACCCAGCGGGTCCCGAAGAAGTACTTCAAGGACGTGCGCCTGGTGCCGGGCATGCAGGCCGTGCTGCCGACCAATTTCGGCCCGCGCGCGGTGACGGTGCAGAAGGTCGGCATGAGCGTGGTCGACGTGGATCTCAACCATCCGATGGCGGGCAAGGACCTGAGCTTCGAGATCGAGATCGTCGAGGTGCGCGAGGCCAGCGCCGAGGAAGTCGAGCACGGCCACGTGCACGGCGAGGGCGGCCACCAGCACTGACGCCGGGACATCGGCGCCAGACCCGACGAACGGCCCGCGAGAGCGGGCCGTTCGTTTTTTGTAGTCGCGATCCGCCTGCGGGCGGCATGACTTGTGGCGGCTGTGGCCGCCCGCGGCCGCCGCGATGATGTCGCCGGGGACAACGCAGGCCAGGAGGCCGGAATGACCAGTACCACCCTTTCTCCCGTATCCGGGAACGAGCGGCTCGACAACCTCGACGTGCTGCGCGGGCTCGCGCTGCTCGGCATCGCGCTGATGAACGTCGAGTACTTCACCGCGCCGCTGGTGGACATGTCGTCCGGCATCGACGCCGGGCAGGGCGGCGTGCACTGGCTGGCGGATGCGTTCGTGCACGTTTTCGTCAGCGGCAAGTTCTGGACCCTGTTCTCGATGCTGTTCGGCATGGGCTTCGCGGTGATGCTCCAGCGCGCACAGGCGGCCGGCCGACCTTTCGTTCCGGTCTATCTGAGGCGCACCGCGGGGTTGCTGGCGTTCGGCTTGATGCACGCATGGCTGATCTGGGCGGGCGACATCCTCGTCTCCTACGCACTGGGGGCGATCGTATTGCTGCTGTTGTTCCGCAACACGCCGGTCAGCCGGCTGTGGAAGTGGGGCGCGGGCATCTGGGCCGTCCTGCTCGGGATGATGTTGCTGGGCGTGGCACTCATGGGCCTGGCGGCCACCATGGACCCGGAAGCCGCGGGGCCGGCTCAGCTGGCCGGGGGCGAGGCGATGCGTGCCGCCGAGATCGCCGCCTACACCGGTGGCAGCTACGCAGAGGCGGTCGCGGTGCGCATACGCTTCTTCACCATGATGCTGGGCAACAACCTGTTCCTGGTGCCACTGGTGGTCGGGATGTTCCTGGTCGGTGCATGGCTGGTGCGCAGCGGCGCCATGGCCGCGGTGGACGCACACCGCGCCCTGTTCGTCCGGATGGCCTGGATCGCAGGTCTGGGCGGGGCGCTCCTGACCGCGCTGTCGCTGATGGTCGAGGTGGACCCGGCACCCGGGACCGATGCCACGGCCGCCGACATGCTGGCGCTGAGCCTGCACATGCTCGGGTCGCCGTTGATGTCGTTGGCCTACCTGTCGATCGTGGTGCTGGCCCTGCAACGCGGCGTGCGGTGGCTGCGCCTGGTGGCGCCGGCCGGCCGCATGGCCCTGACCAACTACCTGCTGCAATCGGTGGTCGGGACGCTGGTGTTCTATGGCTACGGCCTGGGCATGTGGGGCGAGGTGGCACGCGGCTGGCAGGTGCTCGGAGTCGTGCTGTTCTTCATCGTGCAGGTACTGCTGAGTCGCTGGTGGCTCGCCCGCTTCAGCCAGGGACCACTGGAGTGGTTGTGGCGCGGCTTCACCTACCTGCGGTTCGAGCGGCCGGGACGCACTGCCGCCGCTTAGACTGGGCGCCATGGGAAAAAGCGAAGACGTGGTGGTGGTCGGCGCCGGCGTGGTGGGGCTGGCGTGCGCGCTGGCCCTGCTGGAAAGCGGGCGCAGTGTCAGGGTGATCGATGCCGGCAGGGTCGGGGGCGGCAGCTCCCACGGCAATTGCGGCACGATCACGCCCAGCCACGCGCCTCCGCTCGCCGCTCCCGGCATGGTCGCCCATGCACTGCGCATGATGTTGACGCCCGATGCCCCGCTGTACGTGCGGCCGCGGCTGGATCCGGTGCTGTGGCAATGGATGTGGCGCTTCGCCAGGCGCTGCAACCGGCGTGACTGGGAAGCCAGCGCCCGCGCCAAGTTCACGTTGCTCGACGACTCGCGGCGCCGCCTCGCCGGCTGGATCGGGCAATACGCACTGGACTGCGAGTTCAGCGAGAGCGGTGAGGACTATGTGTTCCGCGACCCGCGCGTGTTCGAACGCGAGCAGCACGACCTGCACCTGCTGCGCGAGCTGGGCATCGACGTGGAAGTGCTGGACGGTGCGGCGTACGAAGCCACCGAGCCGGCCCTGAAGCCGGGCGTTGCGGGGGCCATCCGGTTCTCTGGCGATGCGGCGCTGCGCCCTGACCGCTACGTGGCCGAACTGGCGCGGGCGGTGGTCGAGCGCGGTGGCACGGTGGTCGAGCACGATGCCCTGCAATCTTTGCGGCCTGCCGACGACGGTATCGAGCTCGACAGCGGAACCGGCCGGCAGCGCGCGCGGGACGTGGTGATCGCGTCGGGGGCGTGGTCGCCGCGGCTGGCAAACGTCATCGGCCTGCCGTGGCTGCGGCGTGCGATGCAGCCGGGCAAGGGCTACTCCACCACCTGGTCGGCGCCGCCGCTGGTACCGAAGCGGCCGCTGGTGCTGCGTGAGCGATCCGTCTGCGTCACCGCCTGGGGCAGCGCGTTCCGCTTGGGCAGCACGATGGAATTCTCCGGCTTCGATGAAACCCTGAACCAGCGACGGCTGGGTGCGCTGGAGCGGGGGGCGGCCGAGTACCTGCACCACCCGGTGGGCACGGAACTGCGCGAGCGCTGGTTCGGATGGCGTCCGATGAGCTGCGACGACATCCCGATCATCGGCCGTGCTCCCGGACATTCACATCTGTGGCTGGCAACGGGCCACGGCATGATGGGGGTGGGCATGAGCGCGGGTACCGGGCAACTGCTTGCCGACCTCCTCTCCGAACGCACGCCTTCAGTGGACCCGGCACCCTTCAGTCCTTCGCGCTTCGCTTGACGGTCCCGGCGCGGGCACGGCGCGCCGACACCGTTTGCGCCACCATGGCCGGGCATTCCCAGCGGAGCGATCCATGCAGCAAGACTTCGACCTGATCGTCATCGGCGGCGGATCCGGCGGGCTGGCCGGAGCTTTCCGCGCCGCCTCCCACGGCGCTCGCGTGGCACTGCTGGAACCAGCAGCGCTCGGCGGCACCTGCGTCAATGCCGGGTGCGTGCCCAAGAAGGCCATGTGGCTCGCCGCCGAGGTGGCGCGCAAGCTGGCGGGCGCCGGCACGCTGGGCTTCAGTCCGCACGATGGCGCCCTGGACTGGGAGACCTTCATCGCCCATCGCCAGCGCTACATCGGCAACATCCACCAGAGCTACCGCAGTCGGCTGGACAAGGCCGGCATCGCCGTCCTGCCGATGCGGGGCCATTTCGTCGGCGCCAATGCCATCGAGTGCGAGGACGGCGTGCGGCTGTCGGCGCGCAACCTGCTGATCGCCACTGGTGGCCACCCGGTGCGACCCCCGATCCCGGGTGCGGAGCTGGGCGGCACGTCGGACGATTTCTTCCACTGGACGGCTGCCCCGGCCCGCGTGGCGCTGGTCGGTGGCGGCTACATCGGCACCGAACTGGCCGGCCTGCTTCAGGCGCTGGGCAGCCAGGTCCACCTGTTCGTGCGCGGCGAGCGCCTGCTCAATCCCTTCGATGCAGAGCTGGCCGACCAGCTGGCCGAGGACTACCGACAAGCGGGCGTACACCTGCACTTCGGGTGTGACGTGACGACGGTCGAGCAGGCGGGTGACGGGCTGAGGGTGCATGGCGAGGGCGCCCCGGAGGAGCCGTTCGACCGCGTGCTGTTCGCGACCGGACGCACCCCCAATACCGCATCGCTGGCATTGGACACTGCCGGTGTCGCCATGGACCGGCGTGGCCACGTCATCGTCGACCGGCGCCATTCCACCAATGTCGACGGCATCCATGCCGTCGGCGACGTCACCGCCGACCTGCCGCTGACGCCGGTCGCCATCGCCGCCGCCCGCCGGCTGATGGACCGGCTCTACGGCGGCAGGGACGCGCCGCTGGATCCGGACAACATTCCCAGCGTGGTGTTCAGCCACCCGCCGCTGGGCATGGTGGGGCTGACCGAGGAGCGCGCGCGGGCGCTGCATGGCGACGACGTGCATGTGAGCCGGGCGAGCTTCCGCCCGATGCTGCATGCGTTGGCGGACTCGCCGCAGCGCAGCCTGTTCAAGCTGGTCTGCGTTGGCAGCGAGCGGCGGGTGGTCGGCATCCACCTGCTCGGCGAGGCCGCCGACGAGATCCTGCAGGGGTTCGCGGTGGCGCTGAAGCTGGGCGTGACGCTGGACCAGCTGCACGACACGGTGGCCATCCACCCGACCAGCGCGGAAGAGCTCGTGCTGATGGGGTGAGCCGAGCGGCCGGGTGCGCGACAATGGGCGCATGGATATCTGCACCCTCCACCGCGGCGACGCGCCGCTGCTGGTCAGCCTGCCGCACGACGGCAGCCACATCCCCGCCGGCATTGCGGCGCGAATGGTCGAGCGGGCGCGGCTCGCACCCGACACCGACTGGCACGTGTCGAAGCTCTATGGCTTCGCCCGCGGCCTGGGCGCATCGATGCTGGTCCCGACGCATTCGCGCTACGTGGTCGACCTCAACCGGCCACCGGACGACACCTCGCTGTACCCGGGCCAGAACACCACCGGCCTGTGCCCGGCGGTGCAGTTCAGCGGGGAGCCGGTGTACCTGGAAGGGCAGGCGCCGGCCGAGGGCGAGGTTGCGCAGCGGGTCGAGCGCTACTGGCGTCCGTACCACGAAGCGCTGCACACGGAGCTCGAACGCCTGCTGCAACGCCACGGCCGGGTAGTGCTGTGGGAAGGCCACTCGATACGGGGCAGCGGCCTGCCTTTCCTGTTCGAGGGCCGGCTGCCGGACCTCAACCTCGGCACCGCCGCCGGTCTCAGCTGCAGCGCCACGTTGCAGCAGCGCCTGGAGGGCGTACTGGCCGGGCAGAAGGCTTACGACTGGGTGGCCAACGGCCGCTTCAAGGGCGGACACATCACCCGCCACTATGGCGAACCGGAGCGTGGGATCGAGGCGGTGCAACTGGAGACCAGCCAGCGCTGCTACATGGACGAGGAGACGTTCGAGTACGACGAAGCACGTGCCGCCCGCCTCCAGCCCGTGCTCGAGCAACTGCTCCGCGCGACGTTGGAATGAACCTGCCCCTGTAGGAGCGGCTTCAGCCGCGATCGGATGTTTCGTCGTCTGATGTTTCCCGATCGCGGCTGAAGCCGCTCCTACAAACGATAAGGAGTCCAGTTGAATGAGGACCCTGGCGGCCGCTACACCTCCAGCGTTGCCAGGTCGCCCTTGGTTTCCAGCCACGCCTTGCGGTCGGACGCGCGCTTCTTGCCCAGCAGCATGTCCATCAGGCCGCGGGTCAGGTCGGCATCGTCGACGGTCAGCTGCACCAGCCGGCGGGTGTCGGGATGGATGGTGGATTCGCGCAGCTGCGAGGGGTTCATCTCGCCCAGGCCCTTGAACCGTGTGACGTTCACTGCGCCGCTGGAGCCCTTTTTCTTCTCCGCCTTCTCGCGCTCGATCTTCTCCAGCAGGATGCGCTTCTCTTCCTCGTCCAGCGCGTAGAACACCTGCTTGCCCAGGTCGACGCGGAACAGCGGCGGCATCGCCACGAACACGTGGCCGGCGGCGACCAGCGACGGGAAATGCTGCAGGAACAGCGCCGTCAGCAGGGTGGCGATGTGCAGACCGTCGGAATCCGCGTCGGCCAGGATGATCACCTTGCCGTAGCGCAGGCCTGACAGGTCGTCCTTGCCGGGATCGCAGCCGATCGCCACGGCGAGGTCGTGCACTTCCTGCGAGGCGAGCACGCTGCCGGACGCGACCTCCCAGGTATTGAGGATCTTGCCGCGCAGCGGAAGGATCGCCTGGAAGTCCTTGTCGCGGGCCTGCTTGGCGCTGCCGCCGGCCGAGTCGCCCTCAACCAGGAACAGCTCGGTGCGCGAGAGGTCCTGGCTGGTGCAGTCGGCCAGCTTGCCGGGCAGGGCAGGACCCTGGGTCACCTTCTTGCGGGTGACCTGCTTCTCGGTCTTCAGGCGCGCACTGGCGCGCTCGATCGCCAGCTGCGCAATGCGTTCGCCCATCTCGACGTGCTGGTTGAGGTACAGCGAGAAGGCATCGTGCGCAGCGCCCTCGACCACGCCCGCGGCCTGGCGGGAGCTGAGGCGCTCCTTGGTCTGGCCGCTGAACTGCGGATCGGTCATCTTCAGGCTGAGCACGAAGGACACCCGGTCCCAGACGTCCTCCGGCGCCAGCTTGACCCCGCGTGGCAGCAGGTTGCGGAAGTCGCAGAACTCGCGCAGTGCGTCGGTGAACCCGGTGCGCAGGCCGTTGACGTGGGTGCCGTGCTGGGCGGTCGGGATCAGGTTGACGTAGCTTTCCTGCACCAGCTCGCCCTCCGGCACCCAGGCCACCGCCCAGTCGACGGTTTCCGTCTCCCGGGTGTGCTGGCCGACGAAAAGCTCCGGGGGCAGCAGCTCGCGGTCGCTGAGCTCGCCGTGCAGGTAGTCGCGCAGGCCGTCCTGGTAGAACCACTCCAGTTTTTCACCGCTCGCGACGTCGTGCAGCCGGACCGTCAGCCCCGGGCACAGCACCGCCTTGGCGCGCAACAGGTGCTTGAGCGAGCGCAGGTTGAACTTCGCGGTATCGAAGTACTTCGGGTCCGGCCAGAACTGCAGGCGGGTACCCGTGTTCTTCTTCCCGACGCTGCCGACCACTTCCAGCGGCGAAGCCGGGTCGCCATCGCGGAAGCTCAGGCGGTATTCGTTGCCGTCGCGCTTGATGTGCAGCTCGACCAGGGTCGAAAGCGCGTTGACCACGCTGACACCGACGCCATGCAGGCCGCCGGAGAAGGTGTAGTTCTTGTTGCTGAACTTACCGCCGGCATGCAACCGGGTCAGGATCAGCTCGACGCCCGGGATGCCTTCCTCTGGATGGATGTCCACCGGCATGCCGCGGCCGTCGTCGGAGACCTCGCAGCTGCCATCGGCATGCAGGGTGACCTCGATCACCTTCGCGTGGCCGGCCAGCGCCTCGTCGACCGAGTTGTCGATCACCTCCTGCGCTAGGTGGTTGGGGCGGGTGGTGTCGGTGTACATGCCGGGGCGACGCTTGACCGGGTCCAGCCCGGAAAGGACTTCGATATCTGCAGCGCTGTAGCGGTTGTTCATCAGAGGGTGTCGAGGCCGGCCGGGCAGGAGCGGCGAGGATGGCGACGGCGACCGGGGCGGTCAAGCGAGCGCGTCGCAGGAACAGTGACGCCGCCCGTTAAGGTCCCGTTGTTCAGTTGCAGGAAGGGGGAGGGGCGCTAGCGTCAGCCCCGTCGCTGAGGGGAGCGGCGCTTCAAGCCAGATCCTTTTGACGAACTTTTTTGGAGACCGATCATGACCAATACCCGCAAGCTTCTGCTCCCGGCCTTCATTGCGGCCCTGATCGCCGCCCCGGTGGCGTTCGGCCAGGAGGCCATGACCCAGGAAGAGCACGAGGCGCTCGCGCAGGAGCAGCAGGCCGAGGTCCAGGCCGATGCCGCCGTCCATGCCGACGCGGTCGAGGGTGCGCAGTACGAGACCGGTACCGTGACCGAGGCCGACGCCAGCAACGCCGAGATCTATGGCGGCGAGGAGCCGGTCGAGGAAGAGGAAGAAGAGGAGGAGGATATCGACGGGCAGTAATCCCGCCGGTTCTTTCCCTGGGACGCCCCGGCTTGCCGGGGCGTCCTGCTTTTCAGGCCCCCGCGTCCGCACGAGCAGCGCAGCAACAGGCCCGGACGTCAAGCGGTCGCAGCGCGGCCTCCCAGCCGGTAAACTACGGCTTTCCAGCGGCAGCAAATCCATGACCCCCCTGATCTTCGTCACTGGCGGCGTTGTGTCCTCGCTCGGCAAGGGCATTGCGGCGGCCTCGCTGGCGGCCATCCTCGAATCGCGCGGCCTGCGCGTGACGATGATGAAGCTCGACCCCTACATCAACGTCGATCCCGGCACCATGAGCCCGTTCCAGCACGGCGAGGTGTACGTGACCGACGACGGCGCGGAGACCGACCTCGACCTGGGCCACTACGAGCGCTACGTGCGCACCCGCCTGGGCCGCAAGAATTCCATCACCACCGGCCGCATCTACGAGAACGTGATCCGCAAGGAGCGCCGGGGCGACTACCTGGGCGGCACCGTGCAGGTGATCCCGCACATCACCGACGAGATCAAGCGCTGCATCGTCGAGGCCACCGAAGGCTTCGACATCGGCCTGGTGGAGATCGGCGGCACCGTCGGCGACATCGAGTCGTTGCCGTTCCTGGAGGCGATCCGCCAGATCCGGACCGAGCGCGGCCCCGAGAAGGCGCTGTTCATGCACCTCACCCTGGTGCCCTGGATCGCAGCCGCCGGCGAGCTCAAGACCAAGCCGACCCAGCACTCCGTGAAGGAGCTGCGCTCCATCGGCATCCAGCCCGACATCCTGCTGTGCCGCTCCGAGCAGCCGCTGCCCGACAGCGAGCGCCGCAAGATCGCGCTGTTCACCAACGTCTCCGAACGCGCCGTGGTGTCGGCGGTCGACCTGGACAACATCTACCGGATGCCCGCGCGCTTCCATGAGCAGGGGCTGGACGACCTGATCATCGAGCGGCTCAGGCTCCCCGCCGGCCCGGCCGACCTTTCCGAGTGGAACGCGGTGCTGGACGCCACCGAGAACCCGGACGACGAGGTCACCATCGGTGTCGTCGGCAAGTACATCGACCACCAGGACGCCTACAAGTCGGTGGCCGAGGCGCTCAAGCACGGCGGCCTGCGCCAGCGCACCCGGGTCAACCTGAAGTGGCTGGAGTCCAGCGATGTCGAGCGCGACGGCGCGGAAAAGGCCCTGGCGGGCGTCGACGGCATCCTGGTGCCGGGCGGCTTCGGCGACCGCGGTTTCGAGGGCAAGGTCGACAGCTCGCGGTATGCGCGCGAGACCGGCATCCCGTATTTCGGCATCTGCTACGGCATGCAGGCCGCGGTGGTGGACTACGCGCGCAACGTCGCCGGCCTGGAAGGCGCCAACAGCACCGAGAACGACAAGGCCAGCCCGCACCCGGTGATCGGCCTGATCACCGAGTGGCGCACCGCGGCGGGCGAGGTGGAACGGCGGAGCGAGCTCAGCGACCTGGGCGGCACCATGCGCCTGGGCCTGCAGGACCAGCGCATCAAGCCTGGCACGCTGGCCCACGAGATGTACGGCAAGGATGTCGTCGGCGAGCGTCACCGCCACCGCTACGAGTTCAACAACCGCTACCGGACCCAGCTGAAGGACGCCGGCCTGGTGATCAGCGCCAAGTCGATGGACGACCTGCTGGTGGAGATGGTCGAGCTGCCGCGCGACAAGCACCCCTGGTTCCTGGCCTGCCAGGCGCACCCGGAGTTCCTGTCGACGCCGCGGGACGGGCATCCGCTGTTCGTGGGCTTCATCCGCGCCGCCCGCGAGCGCAAGCACAATGAAGGCCGGGCCAACCAGGGCCAGACGGGCGGCTTGCTCAAGGAGGCCACGGCATGAGGAGCCACTCCTGTAGGAGCGGCTTCAGCCGCGACCCGGAATCGACGCGGGCGACCATCTATCCGATCGCGGCTGAAGCCGCTCCTACGGAGGAGGCGAGGGCATGAAACTTTGCGGATTCGAGATCGGGCTCGACCAGCCGTTCTTCCTGATCGCCGGGCCGTGCGTGATCGAGTCGATGCAGTTGCAGCTCGACACCGCCGGTACGCTGAAGGAAATCACCAGCGAGCTCGGCATCCCCTTCATCTTCAAGTCCAGTTTCGACAAGGCCAACCGGACCTCGGTGTCCGGCTTCCGCGGCCCGGGCATGGAAGAAGGGCTGAAGGTGCTCTCGGAAGTGAAGAAGCAGCTTGGCGTGCCGGTGCTGACCGACGTGCACGAGTACACGCCGATGGACGAGGTGGCTTCCGTCGTCGACGTGCTGCAGACCCCGGCTTTCCTGTGCCGGCAGACTGACTTCATCCAGAAGGTCGCGAGCGCCGGCAAGCCGGTGAACGTCAAGAAGGGCCAGTTCCTCTCCCCCTGGGAGATGAAGCACGTCGCCGACAAGGCGCTGGCGACCGGCAACAAGGACATCATGGTCTGCGAGCGCGGCGCCAGCTTCGGTTACAACAACCTGGTCAGCGACATGCGATCGCTGGCGGTGATGCGCGACACCGGCTGCCCGGTGGTGTTCGACGCGACCCATTCGGTGCAGCTGCCCGGCGGTGCCGGGGGCAAGAGCGGCGGCCAGCGCGAGTTCGTGCCGGTGCTGTCGCGCGCGGCGATGGCGGTCGGTATTTCCGGCATCTTCATGGAGACCCATCCGGAGCCGGAAAAGGCATTGTCGGATGGCCCCAATGCCTGGCCGCTGCCGAAGATGCGCGCGCTGCTGGAGACGCTGATGGCCATCGACGAAGTGACCAAGCGCAACGGCTTCCTCGAATCCCAATCCTGAGACCTGCAAAGAACCCGACATGACCCAGATCGCCAAAGTCCACGCCCGCGAGATCCTCGACAGCCGAGGCAACCCGACCCTTGAGGCCGAGGTCACCCTGGCCGACGGCAGCTTCGGCCGCGCGATGGTGCCCTCGGGCGCCTCCACCGGCACCAAGGAGGCGGTGGAGCTGCGTGACGGCGACCGCACCCGCTACATGGGCAAGGGCGTGCGCACCGCGGTGGAAAACGTGAACCAGGCAATCGCCCAGGCGGTCACCGGCATGGACGGCGCGGACCAGGCCGCGCTGGACCGCCGCCTGGTCGACCTCGATGGCACCGAGAACAAGGGCCGGCTGGGCGCCAATGCCCTGCTGGGCGTGTCGATGGCCAATGCCCACGCGGTGGCCATGTCCAGGAGGGTTCCGCTGTGGCGGCACCTGGCGTCCGGCGCCAACGGTGGCGACGGTGCGGTATCGCTCCCGGTGCCGATGATGAACATCATCAACGGCGGCGCGCATGCCGACAACAACGTCGACCTTCAGGAGTTCATGATCCTGCCGACCGGCTTCGACAGCTTTTCCGAAAGCCTGCGTGCCGGTACGGAGGTGTTCCACGCGTTGAAGTCGGTGCTCAAGGGCCGCGGCCTGAGCACGGCCGTAGGCGACGAAGGCGGCTTCGCCCCGGACCTGCGCAGCAACGAGGAAGCGCTGGAAACCATCCTGGAGGCGATCGGCAAGGCCGGGTACCACGCCGGCGAGGACATCCTGCTCGGCCTGGACGTCGCGTCCAGCGAGTTCTTCGACAACGGCAAGTACAACCTCACCGGCGAGGGCAAGCGCCTGACCAGCGAGCAGTTCGTCGACTTCCTGGCCAACTGGTGCAGCCAGTATCCGATCATCACGATCGAGGACGGCATGGACGAAGGCGACTGGGACGGCTGGAAGCAGCTCACCGACACCCTCGGGCGCAAGGTGCAGCTGGTCGGTGACGACCTGTTCGTGACCAATCCGAAGATCTTCCGCGAAGGCATCGACCGCGAGGTGGCCAATGCCATCCTGATCAAGGTCAACCAGATCGGCACTCTCACCGAGACGCTCGAGGCGATCGCCATGGCCGACAAGGCCGGGTACGCGGCCGTCGTGTCCCACCGCTCGGGCGAGACCGAGGACACCACCATCGCCGACATCGCGGTGGCGACCACGGCGACCCAGATCAAGACCGGCTCGCTGTGCCGGAGTGACCGCGTCGCCAAGTACAACCAGCTGCTGCGCATCGAGGAACAACTGGGCAAGGCCGCCCGTTATGCCGGCCGCGATGCGTTCGTCTCGCTGAAGCGCTGACCGCCCATGCCGCGACGCTGGCTGAGCGTGGTGCTGGTCCTGCTGGCCGCCCTGCTGGTGTTGCTGCAGTACCGCCTGTGGATGGGCGAGGGTGGTCGCCGTTCGGTTGCCGGGCTCCAGCACGGCGTGGAGCAGCAGGCCCGCGAAAACGAGGGCCTGCAGCAACGCAACGATGCCCTCGCCGCCGAGGTCGAGGACTTGAAGTCGGGCGAGGCTGCGGTCGAGGAGCGCGCACGCAGCGAACTGGGCATGATCAAGCCGGGGGAGACCTTCTACCGGGTGGTCGAGCCGGAAGGGCGGGTGCCCGCCCCGGTTGTCGAGGGGGAAGGCGAGTGAGCGCGGCGGGCGCGTGGGCAGTGGTTCCCGCAGCGGGTCGCGGCGCCCGGTTCGGCGGTGAGGTGCCGAAGCAGTACCTCGAACTGGATGGCCAGCCGCTGTTGTTCCACGCGATAGATGCGCTGCTTTCCCACCCCGGCGTGACCGGCGTGGTGGTGGCGCTGGCGGCCGGCGATGAGCGGTGGCCCGGTTGGAGCACGCGCATGGGCAAGCCCGTGTTGCGCTGTACCGGGGGAAGCGAGCGCGCCCACTCGGTGCTGGCCGCGCTCGAGACGCTGTCGGGCGAGGGCGTGGACGACGACATTCTGGTGCTGGTGCACGATGCGGCGCGTCCCAACCTGGATACCCGCGACATCGGCACATTGCTGGAGGCCGCGGCTTCCAGTGGCGACGGTGCCATCCTTGCCGCACCGGTGCGCGACACCCTGAAGAGGGCTGGCGCCGGGGATCGCATCGCCTCTACCGAGCCTCGCGAGCACCTCTGGCGTGCGCTTACTCCGCAGGCGTTCAGGCTGGGTGCGCTGGCACAGGCGCTGCGGCAGGCCGAAGCCTCGGGTCTCGCAGTCACCGACGAGGCGATGGCCATGGAGCACGTGGGAGCCCACCCGCGGCTGGTGGAAGGACGGGAAGACAACATCAAGGTCACCACGCCCGCCGACCTTGCTCTTGCGGCCCATCTCCTGACGCGGCGCAAGGGCGCCGGATCGACTACGGAGTATCCATGAACATCCGCATCGGCCAGGGCTTCGATGTGCACGCGTTCGGCGACGGCGATCACGTGATGCTGGGGGGCGTGAGGGTTCCGCACTCGCATGGCGTGCTCGCGCACTCCGATGGTGACGTGGCCATCCATGCGCTGTGCGACGCCATGCTGGGGGCGCTGTCGCTGGGTGACATCGGCCGTCATTTCCCCCCCAGCGATCCACGCTGGAAGGACGCCGACAGCCGCGCCTTCCTGAGGCACTGCCGCGCACTGGCCGCCGGGCAGGGCTGGCAGTTGGGCAATGCCGACGTGACCGTCATCTGCGAGCGCCCGAAGGTGGGGCCGCACGTCGAGGCGATGCGGGAAGCGCTGTCTTCGGATCTCGGTGTCGGCATCGATGCGGTCAGCGTCAAGGCGACCACCAGCGAAACCCTGGGCTTCACCGGTCGCGGCGAAGGCATCGCGGCGATGGCGGTGTGCCTGCTGGTCCGGCAGTGACAGCGGCGCCGGCTGGGCGCGTACCCGCGCACGGAACGTCGGTACTCCGTGCCAGGTTGCGCGAGACGCCCGAGGACTTCCGGGTCGAGGAGCTGGATGGCTTCGAAGCCAGCGGGAGCGGCGAGCACCTGTTGCTGAGCGTGGAAATGCGCGGGATGAACACCGCTTTCGCCGCCAGCCACATCGCCCGCTGGGCAGGGGTGGGTGAGGTCGCGGTCGGCTACGCGGGGCTCAAGGATCGCCATGCGGTGACCCGTCAGCGCTTCAGCGTGCACCTTCCGGGCCGCCCGATGCCCGCGCTCGAGGGCCTCGGGATCGAAGGCGAAAACGAATACCTGCGCCTGCTCGACCACACCCGGCATGCGCGCAAGATTCCCCGCGGCGCGTTGGCCGGTAATCGCTTCGTGCTGGTGCTGCGTGGCGTCGAGGGTGATCGGCCAGCCATCGAGGAGCGGCTGCAAACCGTGCTCGATCGCGGAGTGCCGAACTATTTCGGCGCGCAGCGCTTTGGTCGCGGTGGCGGAAACGTGCGTGAAGCCTTGGCCATGTTCAGCGGGCGCCGCGTACGTCGCGAGCAGCGCAGCGTCCTGCTCTCGGCGGCACGCTCGCAGTTGTTCAACCGGGTGCTGGCGGGGCGGGTGGAAGCGGGTTGCTGGGACCGGCCCCTGGAGGGCGAAGCCTGGATCCTCGATGGCAGCCGGAGCGTGTTCGGACCGGAACCATTCGATGACACGCTGGCGGCGAGGTTGGCTGCTTTCGACATCCACCCCAGTGCGCCGTTGTGGGGTCGCGGCGAGCTGCGCAGCGGCGGGGCGGCCCGGGACCTGGAGATGTCCCTGCTTGAAGGCGAGGAGAGCCCGCTGTTGCGCGACGGCCTCGAACGGGCCGGCCTGAAACAGGAACGCCGTGCCCTGCGGCTGCGGCCTGCCGACCTTGAATGGTCATGGTCCGACGGCAACGTGCTGGAGATCCGCTTCGCGCTTCCGCCAGGCACCTATGCCACCAGCGTCCTCGCCGAGCTGGGCGAGACGGTCGAGCCTGCTGCGCGAGGCACATAGGAGCCGCAGGTTCCGTTCGTCGGAAACCCATTCCCGGCACTGGCGCCCACCGTGCGGCGGCGTATACCGGGAGACAGCCCGCGTGTGCGGGCCGGGGCCATCGCCCCTCAACGTCTCAGGAGATGCCGTCATGAAAGCATCCTTTTCTGCTTTGGCGCTGACGCTGCTGGTGCTGTCGCTGGGCGCCTGCGCCAGCATGGATGAACAGAGGCTCGGAGGCATGGGATCGGTCGGTTCGGAAAGCATGACCGAGCGGGACCGCTACATGGCCGAGGTGGAACGCATCGCATGGCGACGCGGTGTCCAGGTCACGTGGGTCAACCCGCCGCGCTTTGAAGAGGCGCAACTGGTGGCTACCAGCCCCTGACCCGCATCAGCGCCGGTTGAACGGCGCGATCAACACCAGTACCGCCCCCGTCCCGCCCTGGGCACGGGGGGCGGAATGGAAGCCCAGTACGCTGGCACGCTGCCGCAGCATACGGTCCACCAGGTTCTTGAGCACCGGTGCGCCGCGGCTGCCGACGTCGCTGCCCGGGCTGCTGCGGCCCTTGCCGTGGATGATCCGCACGCAGCCGACGCCGTGCCGCTGGGCGTCCGCCAGGAACGCGCGCACCAGGGTCTCCGCCGTCCGCGCGTCGGCCCCATGCAGGTCGAGCTCCTCCTGCGCGGCGATCTCGCCACGGCGCAACCGCTTGTAGACGCCCACGGGCAAGGCATCGCTGCGCCACGCGAGGGCGTCTTCGGCTTCCAGCGCTGCATCGTCCAGGCCCAGCCGGAATGCTTCGCGCGCATTGGCCTCGTCGACTTCGGCCATGCGGGCCCTCGGGCGCGGGCGGGGCGTCGCTGGCGGCAGCGGCTTTTCCGGCAGCTTGCGCACCGGGCCGATCGCCGCGAGGAACAGCTCGCTCTCGTCCTCTTTGTCCTTGTCGCCCATCGGTGTGCACCCGTTGCCGCCGCCATTCTGCCGCTGCCAGCGTAGCGCGCCGCACCGAGTGTGCAACGGATGCTGGTGGGGTGCGCCGCGAGGTCGGCCGCGCCGATGCATCGGCTATCATGGGCGCCCACCACGCGCGCCCCGGGCGTGCCACCAGCAAGGGAGCCCATGCGAGTTCTGGTCAGCAACGACGACGGTGTCGACGCCCCCGGTATCAGGATCCTGGCCGCGGGCCTGCGCGCTGCCGGCCATGAGGTGCTGGTGGTCGCTCCCGACCGGGACCGCTCCGGCGCCAGCAACTCGCTGACACTCGACATGCCGGTGCGCGTGGTCCAGATCGACGGCTCCAGTTGGCGCGTCTACGGCACCCCGACCGACAGCGTGCACGTGGCGATCACCGGCATGCTGGAGCAGGAGCCGGACATCGTCGTATCGGGCATCAACAACACCGCCAACCTGGGCGATGACGTCATCTATTCCGGCACCGTCGCCGCCGCGATGGAAGGGCGCTTCCTGGGATTGCCCGCCGTCGCGGTGTCGCTGGCAACGGTCGACCACGTGGGTCGCCATTACGAGACTGCCGCCCGCGCTGCTGCCGAGATCATCGCCAGGTTGCGCACCGACCCCCTGCCCGCCGACACCATGCTCAACGTCAACGTGCCCGACCTGCCCTGGGAGGAGCTTGCAGGCTTCGAAGTCAGCCGGCTGGGCAACCGCCACCGCGCCGAAGCCTGCGTGCCGCAGACCGACCCTCGTGGCCGCCAGTGGTGGTGGATCGGAGCGGCGGGACCGGAGCAGGATGCGGGGCCGGGCACCGATTTCCATGCCGTGCGCACCGGGCACATCTCCATTACCCCGATACAGGTGGACCTGACCCGCTACCAGGCCCTCGAGCAGGTTGCGAGCTGGGTCGAAGGGCTCGAGAGCTCCCTCGCGACTTCCCGTCACGAGCCGGTGGAGGTGGCGGAATGAGCCTGCGGATGCGGCTGAAGTCCGAGGCTATCGGCTCGGGAATGACCTCGCAACGGGTGCGCGACCGGCTGGTCGAGCGCCTGCGTGCCAATGGCATCGCGGACGAGCGCGTGCTGGAGGCGATCAGGACCGTGCCGCGCCATCTGTTCGTGGACGAGGCCCTGGCCACCCGCGCCTACGAGGACACCGCCCTGCCCATCGGCCACGGACAGACCATCTCGCAGCCGTGGGTCGTGGCGCGCATGACCGAGATACTGCTGCGCAACAACCCCTCGAAAGTGTTGGAGGTCGGTACCGGCTCCGGATACCAGGCTGCGATCCTTGCGGCGCTGGGCCTGGAAGTGCATACCGTAGAGCGCATCGGCGACCTGCTGCGCAGCGCCCGCAAGCGGCTGAGGCAACTCGGGTTCAATGTGCGGAGCAAGCATGACGACGGCCGCATCGGCTGGCCCGAGAATGCGGCCTTCGATGCCATTATCGTCACTGCGGCGGCGCCGGCCCTGGTCGATGAATTGACCGGCCAACTGGCACCGGGCGGCACGCTGATCGCTCCGGTCGGCTCGGCCAGCGCCCAGTCGCTCCTCGTGCTCGAGAAGGATGAGCACGGCGCGCTGACCCAGAAGATGCTGGGACCGGTGGTGTTCGTTCCGCTGCTGTCGGGGATGATCGATTGACTTCCGAGCGGCGGGGCAGGACCCGATGAAGCTGTTCGGACCCATCTACGACCGCTGCCTGGTGTGGGCGGCGCACCACCACGCCCCGCGCTACCTGTTCGGGATGAGCGTCGCCGAGTCGGTGTTCTTCCCGATCCCGGTGGACGTGATGCTGGCGCCGATGGCGCTGGCCAGTCCGCAGCGCTGGATCAGGCTGGCGGCGCTATGCACCATCGGCTCCGTCCTCGGCGGACTGCTGGGCTACCTGCTGGGCAGCGTCGCGCTGGATGCGATATGGCCGTGGATGGTGAGGATCGGCTGGGACGACACCTTCCAGCACGTCCAGGAGCTGTTCAATCGCTACGGGTTCTGGATCGTCTTTGTAGCTGCGTTCACTCCCATTCCATACAAAGTGTTCACCATAGCGTCCGGAGCAACGGGTATCGCGTTCCTGCCGTTCCTGCTCGGCTCGCTGATCGGAAGAGGGGCACGCTTCTTCCTCGTGGCCGGGCTGGTGGCCTGGGGCGGCCGACGCTTCGAGCACCTGCTGCGGCGCTACATCGAAGCACTCGGCTGGATCGTGGCCGCGCTGGTGGCGATCGCGCTGGCCTGGATGGAACTACGTGGAGGCGCGGCGTGAGCAGGGCGCCGCGATACGAGCCGGAGGAATCTTGAAGACGCGCATGAGTACAGCCCGAACGATCATTGCAGCCGCCGCAATCGCGCTGCTGGCCGCCTGTTCCAGCACGGTCATCCGCGACGGCGGCTCAACACCGAAGCACGGGGTGACGACGGTCGTGAAACGCGGCGACACCCTCTACCGCATCGCCACCGGCAACCGCATCGCGGTGCGGGACCTGGCGGCGTGGAACGGCTTGTCTCCCCCGTACACCATCTATCCGGGGCAGCGCCTGAAGCTCTACCCGGGCGGCGCGCCCGTCGCCAGGACGCCATCGTCCAGGCCGCCTGCCGGCGGGGCAAAGCCATCGACCGGCGCCCAGCGTCCCTCGACGCCAGCCACCCCGGCGCCCTCGGCGCCCCCGCTCAAGAGCGGCGTCGCCTGGCGCTGGCCGGCGGATGGCCAACTGCTGAGCCGGTTCCAGGCGGGCGAGCCGACCAAACAGGGCATCGACATCTCCGGTAGTGGCGGTTCGCCGGTCCGCGCGGCCGGCGATGGCACCGTGGTGTACTCGGGCTCGGGCCTGGTCGGGTACGGCGAGCTGATCATCATCAAGCACAACGACCAGTGGCTGTCGGCGTACGGGCACAACCGCAACCGGATGGTCAACGAGGGCGCGGTGGTCAAGGCGGGCCAGCAGATCGCCGAAATGGGGCGCACCGGCGCTTCGCGCGACATGCTGCATTTCGAGATCCGCTACAACGGCAAGCCGGTCGATCCGCTCGGCTACCTGCCGGCGAGGTGACGGGAGCGGGGTCGCTCAGTCGGCTCCGGACAGGATGAACGCCGCTGCCACCTTGCGGCCTTCACCGGCCAGCACGTTGAAGGTTCGCGCCGCCGCGGCATTGGTCATCACTTCGATGCCGATGCCGCGCGAGAGCCCGGCGCCCATGACTGCAGCAGGCGGGAACACCATGCCCTCGCCGCTGCCGAGCAGGATCAGTTCCGGCTCCAGCGCCAGCACGGGTGCAAGGTCCGCCGGCGTCATCCCCCGGGCGTCCCGCACCGGCCAGTCCTCGCCCAGGTGGTCCGGGGCAAGGACGAAGCTGCGGGTCAGTGTGCGGTCGTTGACCAGCGCCCTGGAGCCATCGGCGGCCCGGAGCGAATAGTCGTAATCGGGTTTTTCGAGGGTCAGTTGCATGGCCGGAGACTCGAAGGCATGGACGACGCCGGCTCCCTGGACCGCGTCAGGCGCGGGGCAGGACGATCTGGCGCTTCTCGGTGCTCTCGCGGTACAGCACCGCCGTGTGGCCGATGCGCTGTACCAGCGCCGCTCCGGTCCGGCTGGCCAGCTCGGCGATCATCGCATCGCGCTCTTCGCGATCGGTCGCGGCTACCTTCACCTTGATCAGCTCGTGGTGTTCCAGCGCCAGTGCGACCTCGGCGACTACCGGATCGGTAAGCCCCTTGCCACCCACCTGCAGCATCGCCTTGAGGTCATGGGCCTGGCCGCGCAGGAAGCGGGTCTGGGCGGCGGTGAGGGCAGTGGGCATGGGGACGGGACAGGGCAGGAAGGGTTCGCAGGTTATCATGGCGGCCCCCGCTCCCGAGCCCGCCACGCCTGATGGCCACCCGCAGCAAGAGCAGCCAGCGATGGCTCAAAGAGCACCATTCGGACCCGTTCGTGAAGAAGGCGAGGGCCGAAGGGCTGCGCTCGCGTGCCGCCTACAAGCTGGAAGAGCTGGTGGAGCGCGACGGGCTGCTGAAGCCGGGCATGGTGGTGGTGGACCTCGGCGCCGCCCCCGGGGGCTGGTCCCAGTGGGTCCGGCAGGAACTTGGCGGCAGCGGCCGGGTCATCGCCCTGGACATCCTGGAGATGCCGCCGCTGGCCGGCGTGGAATTCCTTCATGGGGATTTCAGGGAGGATGAGGTCCTATCACGTCTGGAGGCCAGCCTCGGCGGGCGGCCGGTGGACCTTGTACTGTCGGACATGGCCCCCAATAAGAGTGGTGTGGATGCCGTGGACATGCCCCGGGCGATGTACCTCTCGGAGCTGGCCATGGATTTCGCCGACAGGCACCTCAAGGTCGAGGGCGACTTCCTGATCAAGCTGTTCCAGGGGGTCGGGTTCGACGATTACGTACGGGAGCTGCGCCGTCGCTATGCGAAGGTGTCGATCCGCAAGCCGCAGGCGTCGCGCAAGCGTTCACCCGAGGTTTACGCACTGGCCCGGGGAAAGCGGGCGGAAATGAAATGATGGTCCCGCATCCAACCCGAATCCCGTCTCCCGCCTTCGCGGGTCCCGGAACGACACAACCGCACAGGGCGTGCGGCCTGCACGCGAACGGACGCGCACAAGGAATCAAATGAACGACTTGGCCAAGAATCTGATGCTGTGGGTGGTCGTCGCCGTCGTGCTGATGGTGGTGTTCCAGGCCTTCGGGCCGCGCACCGCCGGCAGCGCCGCCCCCACCGAAGTGACCTACTCGCAGTTCCTCGACGACGTCGAGTCCGGCGAGATCCAGTCGGTGGAATACACCGAGAAGAGTGGCCTATCGGGCAATACGCTGGAGTTCGTGCGCAAGGACGGTGGCAAGGGCATTACCAACGGCCCGCCGGACGATGCGCTGGTGAACGTGCTGGTCCGTGAGAACGTGGACATCACGCGCGTGCCCCCGGACACCGGCCCGTCGCTGGTCTACATCCTGATCAACATCCTGCCCTGGCTGCTGTTCATCGGCATCTGGATCTATTTCATGCGCCAGATGCAGCAGGGCGGCAGCAAGGGCGCGATGAGCTTCGGCAAGTCCAAGGCCAAGTTGCAGGGCGAGGACCAGGTCAAGGTCACGCTGGCCGACGTCGCCGGCTGCGACGAGGCCAAGGAAGAGGTGGGCGAGCTGGTCGAGTTCCTGCGCGATCCGAGCCGCTTCCAGAAGCTCGGCGGCAAGATCCCGCGCGGCGTGCTGATGGTCGGCCCTCCCGGCACCGGCAAGACGCTGCTTGCGCGTGCCATCGCCGGCGAGGCCAAGGTCCCGTTCTTCAGCATCTCCGGCTCGGACTTCGTCGAGATGTTCGTCGGCGTCGGCGCCAGCCGCGTGCGCGACATGTTCGACCAGGCCAAGAAGCACGCCCCCTGCATCATCTTCATCGACGAAATCGATGCCGTCGGCCGCCATCGCGGCGCCGGCCTCGGCGGCGGGCATGACGAGCGCGAGCAGACGCTCAACCAGTTGCTGGTCGAGATGGACGGGTTCGAAGGTGGCGAGGGCGTGATCGTCATCGCCGCGACCAACCGGCCGGACGTGCTCGACCCCGCGCTGCTGCGCCCGGGCCGTTTCGATCGCCAGGTCGTGGTCGGCCTGCCCGACGTCAAGGGTCGCGAGCAGATCCTGCGCGTGCACATGCGCAAGGTGCCGGTGGCCGACGATGTCGAGCCGATGGTGGTGGCGCGCGGTACCCCGGGCTTCAGTGGTGCCGACCTGGCCAACCTGGTCAACGAGGCTGCGCTGTTCGCCGCCCGCGGCAATGCCAAGGAAGTGCGCATGGAGCACTTCGACAAGGCCCGCGACAAGATCATGATGGGCGCCGAGCGCCGTTCGATGGCGATGAGCGAGGACGAGAAGAAGCTCACCGCCTACCACGAGGCCGGCCACGCCATCGTGGGCCGAGTGGTACCCGAGCACGACCCGGTCTACAAGGTGACGATCATTCCGCGTGGCCGGGCGCTGGGCGTGACCATGTACCTGCCCGAAGGCGACAAGTACAGCTACAACCGTACCGCCATCGAATCCCAGTTGTGCTCGCTGTACGGCGGCCGCGTCGCCGAGGAGCTGGTCTTCGGCAACGACAAGGTCACCACCGGCGCTTCGAACGACATCGAGCGGGCGACCAAGATGGCCCGCAACATGGTCACCAAGTGGGGCCTGAGCGACGAGATGGGCCCGATCGCCTACAGCGAGGAGGACGACGAGGTGTTCCTGGGCCGCTCGGTCACGCAGCACAAGAGCGTGTCCGACGACACCGCGCGCAAGATCGACGAAGTGGTCCGCGGCATCCTCGACAAGGCCTACCAGCGGACCACGACCATCCTGAAGGAGAACCTCGACAAGCTGCACATCATGGCCGAGCTGCTGTTGCAGTACGAAACCATCGATGCGCACCAGATCGACGACATCATGAATGGACGCGAGCCGGGCCCGCCGGCGGACTGGGACACCTCCGGCAAGAAGCCGCCGCCGGACAGCGGCCGTCCGGGCCCGATGGTGGAGCCCGCGCCGCAGACCTGACGGCCCGCTTGCCGCGCCGACCTCGAAAGGCCAGAGTTCGCTCTGGCCTTTTTTCGTGGTGCGCTTCCCATGTTCGATGTTTCCCCCACGCTCGACTGCAACGGGCGGCCCCTGGTGTTGGACCGCCCGCGGGTGATGGGCATCGTCAACACCACGCCGGACTCGTTCTCCGATGGAGGCCTGCACGAGAGCGCGGATGCAGCGGTTGCCCATGCGCTGCGGCTGGTGGAGGAGGGCGCCGACATCCTAGATATCGGGGGCGAGTCGACCCGGCCAGGCGCGGCCCCGGTGCCGCTCGAGGAGGAGCTGCGTCGCGTGGTGCCGGTGATCGAACGGCTCGCGCGGGAAGTAGGCGTCCCGATCAGCGTCGACACGAGCAAGCCGGAGGTGATGCGCGCGGCCGTTGCTGCCGGTGCCGGCATGCTCAACGACGTGCGCGCATTGCGGGCCGAAGGCGCGCTGGACGCAGCCGCCGGGCTGGGTGTGCCGGTGGTCCTGATGCACATGGCCGACGAGCCCGGTGGGATGCAGGATGATCCGCGCTACGACGACGTGGTGGCCGAGGTGCACCGTTACCTCGCCGAGCGCATCTTCGCGGCGGAAATGGCGGGAATCCCCAAGCGCAACCTCGTCGTCGACCCCGGTTTCGGTTTCGGCAAGAACGGAACGCACAACATGACGTTGCTTGCGCGGCTGGAGCGGTTCCGTGAGCTCGGGGTGCCGGTGATGGCAGGGCTGTCACGCAAGCGCACCATCGGCGCCCTGACCGGACGCGAGGTTCCCGCCGATCGCGTGCACGGCTCGGTCGCGGCACACCTGATCGCGGCGCAGCGCGGTGTGCTGCTGCTGCGTGTCCACGACGTCGGCGCGACAGTGGATGCGCTGAAGGTGTGGGCGGCCGTGGCAGCGGTGGGCAAAAACTGACCAGAGTGATGGGCAGGCCCGCCGCGCGGGCTTCGGCGGCACTTGTCCACAGCTTGGTCACCGCGCTTGTCCACAGCGCTTGTGAATAACCCCACACGATTCGGGAGGGCGACATGGACCAACACGATTCGCGCCCGCTCGCCATCGCGCTGATGGGCCCGACCGCCTCCGGCAAGACCGCCCTGGCGCTGGAGTGGGCCGCCCGGATCGGAGGTGAGATCGTCAGCGTCGACTCCGCCCTGGTGTATCGCGGACTCGACATCGGCGCGGCGAAACCTTCCCGCGCCGAGCTGGACAGCGTTCCGCACCACCTGATCGACATCCGCGACCCGTGGCAGCCGTACTCGGCTGCGGAGTTCGCCAACGACGCGCGCGAGGCGATGGCGGCGATCGCGGCGCGCGGCCGGTTGCCGATCCTGACCGGTGGGACGGGCCTGTACTTCCACGCACTGCTGCAGGGCCTGTCGGACATGCCGCGGGCGGATGCCGGCCTGCGCGCGGAACTGGCCGTCGAAGCGGAAGCAAAGGGGTGGGCGGCGCTGCATGCCGAGCTGGCTCACGTGGACCCCGTCGCGGCGGCCCGCATTCACGCCACCGATGCCCAGCGCATCCAGCGGGCGTTGGAGGTGTTCCGCCTGTCCGGACGCAGCATGACCGAATGGCGCCGCCGGCCCGGCCCGCCGCGCCCGCCGTTCCGCGTACTCAAGCTGGTCCTGGCGCCGTGCGAGCGAAGCACGCTGCACGAGCGCATAGAACGCCGGTTCGACCTCATGCTCGAGGCAGGCTTCCTCGACGAGGTGCGGCGCCTGCGCGAATTGCCGCAACTGCAGGCGCACCCGGCGCCGCTGGAGCTGCCGGCGCTGCGCGCGGTGGGGTATCGCCAGGCATGGGAGCACCTGGAGGGACATACCGACCCGGCCACCTTCCGCGACCGCGCGATATTCGCCACCCGTCAACTGGCCAAGCGGCAGTTCACCTGGCTGCGCGGCCAGCTGGACGCGCGCTGGTTCGATCCGCTGAGGGCGCGCCCGGAACTGGAAACCGCGCTGGCGCTGTTCCTGAATGGGCCTCCTGCGGCGCCGCCGGCGGCCGCTGACCACTGAAAGCGCCGACCCCGTCACAGCCCGGTGGGGTACACACGCCTGGCAGTGCTCCGGAAGGCACCGCAGCCCCCAGTTGCGCTACCATCGGCCGCATCGTCGCCGTGGGGACAACTGTCGACGATGCGGCCCGCCCATGCGGGCGCCGCCCAATAACTAGAAGATCAAAACCGGGGGAGTTCGATGTCCAAGGGGCAATCTTTGCAGGATCCTTTCCTGAACGCGCTGCGGCGCGAGCGCGTGCCGGTGTCCGTGTACCTGGTCAACGGCATCAAGTTGCAGGGCACCATCGAATCGTTCGACCAGTTCGTGGTCCTGCTGCGCAACACCGTCAGCCAGATGGTCTACAAGCACGCGATCTCCACCGTGGTGCCGGCGCGGAACGTACGCGTCGGGCCGGGGGGCGGGTATGTCCAGGGCAGCGAAGGTCCCGGCCACACGCAGGACGATGGCGCCGGCGAGGAAGAGTAGGCGCGTGTGCGCCTGCCCGGTCCCGGGCCTTGTTTTCTCCCCGGGCCGCATCCATCTGGTGACCACGCCAATCCGGTTTCCAGAGACTGCCATCCTTGTTTGAACGTTCCCGCAAGGGCGAAAACGCGCTGCTGATCCAGCCCCATGCCGGCGGTCCGCCGGACGAGGGGCTTGCCGAGGAGTTCGCCGAGCTGGCGCGTTCGGCCGGCGCCAGCGTGGTGGCGACCCTGACCGCACGCATCGATCGTCCCAACGCCGCCATGCTCATCGGCAGCGGCAAACTGGAAGAGGTCAGGGCCGCGGCCGACGCCACCGGTGCCGACCTGGTGCTGGTCAACCATCCCCTCACGCCGGGCCAGGAGCGCAACCTCGAGCGCGCCCTGGAGCGCCGCGTGGTGGATCGCACCGGCCTGATCCTGGACATCTTCGCCCAGCGGGCCCGCAGCCACGAAGGCAAGCTGCAGGTCGAGCTGGCGCAGCTGCGCCACATGTCGACCCGGCTGGTCCGTGGCTGGACCCACTTGGAGCGGCAGCGCGGCGGCTCGATCGGACTCCGGGGTCCGGGTGAAACCCAGCTGGAAACCGACCGGCGCCTGTTGCAGAAGCGGCTGGAGCAGTTGCAGAAGCGCCTGGACAAGGTGGAGGTCCAGCGCACGCAGATGCGCAGGGCCCGGGTACGTAGCGAAATGCCGCGCGTTGCGCTGGTCGGCTATACCAACGCCGGCAAGTCGACGCTGTTCAATATCCTGACCGGCGCCGAGGCCTACGCCGCCGACCAGCTGTTCGCCACCCTGGACCCCACGGTGCGGCGCATGGACCTGCCGGGCGGCGGGTTGATGCTGGCCGACACGGTGGGCTTCGTGCGCGACCTGCCACACGAGCTGGTCGCCGCGTTCCGGTCGACCCTGTCCGAAGCGCGCGAGGCCGACCTGCTTCTGCACGTCGTCGATGCCGCCGATCCGCTGCGTGACGAGCGCATGCGGCAGGTGGACGAGGTGCTGGCGGAAATCGGAGCCGGCGACATCCCGCAGGTGCTGGCCTACAACAAGATCGACCTGGTGGAAGGGGCCGTTGCGCGCGTGGACACGCCGGCGGAGGGGCACCCCAGGGTCTGGCTGTCGGCGCGCGATGGCGGCGGGCTCGACCTGCTCCGGTCCGCCCTGGGCGAAGCGCTCGACCTGCGGCACCTGGTAGGCACCGTGGCGCTGCCTCCCGATGCCGGCCGGCTGCGCGCCCGCCTGCACGAACTGGGCGCGGTGGTTGCCGAAAGCGCCAGCGACGACGGCTGGACCATGGATCTCGACCTGGTCCGCGCCGATGCCCAGCGCCTGCACGCCCAGCCCCATGGCGACGCACTGCAGCCCCTGCTCGACCAGCACCCCGACCCCGACGCCGACCACTTCGCTTGAGGCGACCGGCCCCCCAGACCTAGAATCACCGATCGCCTGCACAGGCGTCACCCACCCTTGTAGGAGCAGGCATGGCCTGGAATACCCCTGGCAGCGGCAACTCCGGCGGCCCCGACGGTCGCCCGCCGCGGCAGCGACGCCCCGGCAATGGCGGCCTTGAAGACGTGCTCGACCGGCTGCGCGGCCTGTTTGGCGGCAGCGGCAGCGGCGGCCCGAACATCGGCCGTTGGGTCCTGCTGGTGGTGGCGCTCTGGCTCGTGTTCAACACCTTCGTACTGGTGACCGAGCAGGAGCGCGGCGTGGTGCTGCGCTTCGGCCAGTACGCACGTGTCCTGCAGCCGGGTCCGCACCTCAAGCTGCCCTGGCCGCTGGAGCGGGTGACCAAGGTCAACGCCACCGCGATCAAGACCTTCAGCACCACCGTGCCGGTGCTGACCAGCGACGAGAACATCGTCCGCGTGGAGATCAACGTGCAGTACCGCGTTGGCGAGCCGCAGCAGTACCTGTTCGGGACGCGCGACGCAGACGCCATGCTGGGCCAGGCCGTGCTGAGCACCGTGCGCGAGCAGGTCGGCCGCTCGACCCTGGATACCGTGCTGGGTGCCCGTGGCGCGCTGGCGGTATCGGCGCGCGAGCAACTGCAGGCCTCCCTGGACGCGTACCGGACAGGCCTGGTCGTGACCGAGCTCAACCTGCCCAACGCGCGTCCGCCGGAAGAAGTGAAGCCGGCATTCGACGACGTCAACAGCGCCCAGCAGGACAAGGACCGCCTGATCAGCGAAGCCGAAGCCTATGCCGCCCAGGTGGTGCCGGAGGCCCGCGGCCATGCCGCCCGCATCCGCAACGTCGCCGAGGGCTACAACGCCGCGGTGGTCTCGCGCGCCGAGGGTGACGCCGACCGCTTCTCGATGCTGGTCGACGCCTACCAGGACGCGCCCGAGGTGACCCGCAAGCGCCTGTGGCTGGAGACCGTCGAGCAGGTGATGGCCGGCAACCGCAAGGTGGTCGGTGGCGACTCGCGACAGCTGATCTACGTGCCGATGTCGGGGCAGGGCGGCAGCGGTGGTTCGGCGACCGGCCCCGGATCCGACATCACCCCGCCGATGCTGACCCCGCAGTTGCTGGGACCGGAGGTCAACTCCAGCCCGTCCGGCACGGCGCCCGCTTCCAACCGCGACGACCGCGCGGCCCGACCGACCGGCCGCGATGAGGTGACCCGATGAAGTACCCGTTCTGGATCGCGACCGCGGTCGCCGTCCTGCTGGCCCTGATGGGGTCCACCTACGTGGTGCGCGAAGGGCAGGTGGCGATGGTGCTGAACCTCGGCCGCGTCGCCCGTACCGGCGTCGAACCGGGCCTGCACTTCAAGGTGCCGCTGGTCGAGACGGCGCTGGTGTTCGACCGCCGCCTGCAAGTGCTGGATGCCGAGCCCGAGCGCTACCTGACCTCCGAGCGCAAGGACGTCAGCGTCGACTTCTTCGCCGTGGGCATGATCGAGGACGTCCGCGCGTTCTACCGGGCCACCGGTGGCGACGAAAGCGTGGCTTCCGAGCGCCTCGCTCCGATCATCAAGGATGCGCTGCGCAACGAGATCAACTCGCGCACCCTGCAGGAGGTCGTTTCCGGCAACCGTTCCGAGATCATCGACCGCCAGCTGGAGGCCATCAACCGGGGTGCCGCGACCGTCGGCATGTCGATCGTGGACCTGCGCATCAAGCAGATCGACCTGCCCACCGACAGCCAGGTGATCCAGGACGTCTACCGTCGCATGAGCGCGCAGCGCCACCAGGTGGCCAGCGCACTGCGCGCCGAGGGCGCCGAGCAGGCGCAGACGGTGCGCTCGCAGGCGGACAAGGAGCAGGCGGTGATCGTCGCCGAGGCCGAGCGTGATGCCCAGCGCCTGCGCGGTGAGGGCGATGCCCGCGCCGCGGCACTGTATGCCGAGGCGGCGGGGCGTGACCCGGGCTTCTTCGCGTTCCAGCGCAGCCTGGAGGCTTACCGGAAGTCATTCGACGATGGTCAGGGCGTGATCGTCCTGGACGAGGACGACGAGTTCCTCCAGTACCTGAAGGACGACCGCTGAGCCGGCCATGGTGACGGAGCTGTTGTCGGCCCTGTGCCTGGCCGCCGTGCTCGAAGGGCTGTTCCTGTTCGTCGCGCCGGGAAGCTGGCGGCGCGCCATCGACCAGGCGCGCGCGCTGGGAGATCGCGAGCTCCGGGTGCTCGGCGGCGTGATTCTCGGCGCGGGGTTGTTGGCCCTGTGGCTGACCCGGCAGTTCCTGTAACGGGTACTGGCCGCGGGGGCTGGAAACCCGGATAATGCACAAAAGCCGGCAGGGGCCCTCGCCCTTCCGGCTTTTTCTGTGTGCGGAGCCTCTCCGCCCGGCCGGCCACAAACCGGCCCCAAAATGCCTCAGGAGCAAGTGCAATGGGTCAGTCAGTCGTCGTTCTCGGTGCCCAGTGGGGCGATGAAGGCAAGGGCAAGATCGTCGACCTGCTGACGCAGGACATCGGCGCGGTGGTCCGCTTCCAGGGCGGCCACAACGCCGGCCACACGCTGGTGATCGCCGGCAAGAAGACCGTGCTGCACCTGATTCCGTCCGGCATCCTCCGCGAGGGTGCGCTGTGCCTGATCGGCAACGGCGTGGTGCTGCACCCGGGCGCCCTGCAGAAGGAGATCGCCGAGCTGGAAGGCAACGGCGTGGAAGTGCGCTCGCGCCTGAAGATCAGCCCGGCCACGCCGCTGATCATGCCGTACCACATCGCTCTGGACCAGGCGCGCGAGAAGGCCGCCGGCGGCAAGGCCATCGGCACCACCGGCCGCGGCATCGGCCCTGCCTACGAGGACAAGGTGGCCCGCCGAAGCATCCGCGTCGCGGACCTGCACTACCCCGAGCAACTGGCCGAGAAGCTGCGCGCCGCGCTGGATTACCACAACTTCGTGCTCACCCAGTACCTCAAGGTCGAGCCGGTCGACTTCCAGCAGACCCTGGACGAAGCGTTGGCCTTCGGCGACTACGTCGAGCCGATGAAGTCCGACGTCGCCGGCATCCTGCACGACCTGCGCAAGCAGGGTAAGCGCGTGCTGTACGAAGGTGCTCAGGGTTCGCTGCTCGACATCGACCACGGCACCTATCCCTACGTCACCAGCTCCAACACCACCGTCGGCGGCGCGCTGGCCGGCACCGGTGTCGGCGCGGACTCGATCGACTACGTGCTCGGCATCGCCAAGGCCTATGCCACCCGCGTCGGTGGTGGCCCGTTCCCGACCGAGCTGCATGACGAAGTCGGGCAGGGCATCCGCGACCGGGGCCAGGAATACGGCGCCACCACCGGCCGCCCGCGCCGCTGTGGCTGGATCGACATCGTCGCGCTCAAGCGTGCCGTGGCGATCAACGGCATCAGTGGGCTGTGCATCACCAAGCTCGACATCCTCGACGGCATGCCGACGCTGAAGATGTGCATCGGCTACCAGTACCGCGGCAAGCAGACCGAGTACGCCCCGCTGGATGCCCAGGGCTGGGACGAGTGCGTGCCGGTCTACCTGGAGTTCCCGGGCTGGGAAGAGAGCACCCACGGCATCACCGAGTGGGACAAGCTCCCACCGGCCGCACGCGCCTACCTGCGCGCGCTGGAAGAGCTGTCGGGCTGCCCGCTGGCCATGGTCAGCACCGGCCCGGACCGCGACGCCAACATCGTCCTGCAGGATCCCTGGGCCTGACATGCCCCGTGAGGTCGCCGATGCCGACTACCGCCTCATGGTCGAGGCGGTACGCGACTACGCGATCTTCCTGGTCGATACCGACGGCCGTATCCGCAGCTGGAGCGCTGGCGCACAGGCGCTGAAGGGCTACACCCCCGAAGAAGCCATCGGCCGCAGCATCGAGATCTTCTACACCCCGGAGCAGGTTCGCCTCGGGCTGCCGCGCGCCAAGCTGGAAGAGGCCCTGCGCTCGGGCAGGGTGGAGGACGAGGGCTGGCGCCTGCGCAAGGACGGCAGCCGGTTCTGGGCCAACGTGGTATTGACCGCGCTGTTCGACCAGGACGGCACCCACCGCGGCTTTGCCAAGGTCACCCGGGACTTCAGCGCCCGCCGACAGCACGAGGAACTGCTCCGCCAAAGCGAGGAGCGCTTCAGGCTGCTGGTGGAGGGCGTGCGGGACTATGCGATCTTCATGCTGGACCCGTCCGGCAACATCGCCAGCTGGAATCTTGGCGCCCAGCTCAACAAGGGCTACACCGCCGAGGAGATCATCGGTCGCCACTTCTCCATCTTCTATCCCCAGAACAAGCTCGATGAAAAGTGGCCGGAGCAGGAGCTGGCGATGGCGCTGCGCGACGGTCGCTTCGAAGACCAGGGCTGGCGCCTGCGCAAGGACGGCAGCCGGTTCTGGGCCAGCGTGGTGATCACCGCGTTGCATGACGACGAGGGCCGCCACTACGGGTTCGCCAAGGTGACGCGCGACCTCACCGAGCGCCGACGCATCAGGACGCTCGAGCACCACGAGCGCCACCTCCATCAGTTCCTCGCCATGCTGGGCCACGAGTTGCGCAATCCGCTGGCGCCCATCGCCAATGCGGTGGCGATCATGCAGCTGGATCCGGACCCGACCGAACAGACCAGGATGACCCGCGAGATCCTCGGTCGGCAGGTCGGGAACCTGACGCGGCTGGTGGACGATCTGCTGGACGTCGGCCGCATCGTCAGCGGGAAGATCCACCTCGAGAACGAGCCCGTGCACATGCGCCAGGTGCTGGAGGAGGCCGTCGAAGCGGTGATGCCGGCAAGCCGGGAGAAGCGCCAGCTGCTCGAGGTCGAGATGCCCGAACATGACATCCGCGTGCAGGGAGACAAGGTCCGCCTGGTCCAGGTGGCGGCCAACCTGCTGCACAACGCAGTCAAGTTCACACCGGAGGAGGGTCGGATCCAAGCCCGGCTTTCGCAGGCGGGTCCGGACGTCGAGCTGAGCGTGCGCGACAACGGCCCCGGCATTGCGCCCGAGAACCTCGCCTACGTGTTCAAGCTGTTCGCCCAGGACGACCAGGGACCGGTGCGGGCCGATGGAGGCGGGCTCGGGGTTGGGCTCAGCATCGTGCACCAGATGGTGCAGCGCCACGGCGGCAGTGTCAGCGCCTTCAGCACCGGTATTCCGGGCGAGGGCGCAGAGTTCATCGTTCGCCTGCCTGCCATCCAGCCATGAGCACCAACTCCTGCCAGGCGCTGGTCCAGCTGTTTCTGCCGGTCTACGGCAACGACGGCAAGGCGTTCCCCAGGGCCATGTTCGATGCGGTGCGCGACGAGCTCACCGAAGAGTTCGGCGGTGCCACCGCTTTTGCGCACTCGCCGGCCGTCGGTGCCTGGGAGGACGACGACGGCGACGTCTGCCGCGACGACGTCATCCTCTACGAAGTGATGGCCGACACCCTCGACCGCGAGTGGTGGCAGGGGTATCGCAAGACCCTGGAGGCACGCTTTGAGCAGGAAGAGATCCTGTTGCGCGCCACCGCCGTCGAGCGCCTTTGAAGGCGGCTTCATCCACGCTCCGACAACGTGTCGCTCTCGATGTTCCCGTCGACCAGGGTCACGGTGCGGTCGCATTGCTCTGACATCCGCGGGTCGTGGGTCACCAGCAACACCGCGCAACCGAACTCGCGGTTGAACTTGCGAAACAGTTCGAACACTTCGGCGGCGGACTTGCTGTCCAGGTTGCCCGTGGGTTCGTCGGCCAGTAGCAGCGCGGGGCGGGTGACCAGCGCGCGGGCGACAGCGACGCGCTGTTGCTGGCCGCCCGAGAGCTGGTCGGGCTTGCGGTTCTCCAGCCCTTCCAGCCCGACCTGTGCGAGCAGCCCGCGGCCCTGCTCCAGCTGGTCTTGCGTGGGCTTGCCGCTCGCCACCATCAGCGGCATCAACACGTTCTCCAGTGCGGTGAAGGCCTGGATGAGGTGGTGGAACTGGAAGACGAAGCCGATCGCGCTGCCGCGAAGTGCCGTGCGCCGGGCGTCGTCCATGCCACGGGTGGGTTCGCCCAGCAGGTACAACTCGCCCGACGTGGGCTGGTCAAGCAGGCCGATCACGTTCAGCAGCGTGCTCTTGCCCGAACCCGAAGCCCCCACCAGTGCGGCGAAGTCACTGCGCAACAGGCGCAGGTCGAGTCCGTGCAGCACCTCGATCTCGGTCGGCCTTCCGACGTTGTAGCTCTTCTTCAGAGACTGCAGGCGCAGCACTTCCTGTCCGGCATCGTGCTCAGACATGCCGGATCGCCTCGACCGGATCAAGGCGCGATGCTCGACGTGCCGGCAATGCCGCGGACACGATTCCGGTAAGGGTGGCCAGCAACGTGGCGCCCATCAGCAGCGTCTGGTCCACCGGGATGTAGAACAGTTTGGGGCCGAAAGTGTTGAACGCGGCCACCAGCCCGTAACCGGCCGCGCCACCAAGCAGCGATCCTGCCAGGCCGAACAGCGCACCCTGGATCAGGAATACCCCCAGCATCTGTCGACGCGTGGTACCCATCGCACGCAGGATGCCGATCTCGCGCGTGCGCTGCACGACGCTCACCGACAATACGCTGGCGATGCCAAGCGCCACGCTCAGCGCCACGAACACGCTGATCATCTGGGTGGACAGGCTTTGCGAGCGCAGTGCATTCATCAGCTGGGCGTTGGTCTCCATCCAGCTTTCGGCCTTGAGGCCGGTGAGCCTTGCGATGCGGGAAGCCATCGATTTCGCGGCGAAGATGTCGTCGACGGTGACATCGATGATCGTGGCCGCACCCGGCAGGTTGAGCAGCGACTGGGCCTGCTTCATGTCCAGGTAGACGTAGCGCGCATCCAGCTCACGCACGCCCAGCTCGAAGACACCCGCCACGTTCACCACGCTCTCGCGGCCCTGGCCACCGTCGATCCGCATCTTGTCGCCCGCGCGCATGCCCAGCTCGATCGCCAGCTGCCTGCCGACCACCACGTCACCGGCACCGATGCGGAACTCGCCCTCGACGATGTCGTCCTGGATCGGGATGATCCGCTGGTAGCGTTCGGCGTCGATGCCCACCAGGGCCACTGATTCCAGCGCCTCGCCGCGGCGTGCAAATGCCGGCCCCGATATCACCGGCGACACTGCGGTTATGCGCGGCAGCGTGTCCAGCACGTCGCGGACCTGCTGCCAGTTGTTGATCGAGCGCAGCCGCTGTGCCCGCCTGCTCTCCAGCACCAGTTGCACCGTGCCTTCGGCGGGCGCGAGGATCCGGTTGGCCTCATCGGCCGGCTCGACCTTGATATGGGCCTGCGTGCCCAATGTGCGTTCGATGATGTTGCCTTGCAGGCCGGTGATCAACGCAGTCAGGAAAACGATTACCGCCACCCCGACCGCGATCCCCACCAGGATCAGCACGCTCTGCGCCTTGCCCTCGCGCAGGAATTTGGTGGCGATGGTCCATTCGATCCACATCGTGGTCAGTCGAGCGCCATCGGCAGCTCTTTTCGCGTGCCGGAGTCCGTCGCGTCCACGGGCAGTTCGGTGGCGGCCACCCGCAGGCGATCGCCTTCCTCGATCTCCGCGCGGGCATCGGCCAGGACCCAGTCGCCGGCCTGCAGTCCCCCGGTGACCTCGGTGGACGTCAGGCCGCGCAGTCCCAGTTGCACTTCGCGCCTGATGGCGCGGCCGTCGTCGACCAGCCACACCTCGCCCCGGTGGCCGGAGACCGCATCCAGCGCGTCGTTGGGCACCACCAGTGCGCTCTCGCGGCGTCCGGTTTCGACGTTCACCGAAACCGTCATGTCCTGGCGCACGAAGTCGGGCACCGGATCCACCGTCAGGCGGATATCGACCGAGCCGCGTTGTGGGTCCACGCTGGGTGCGATGAAGGTGACCTCCGCGGGGAAGGGGCGCGCAGGGTAGGCATCGGCGATGCACATGGCAGGTTGGCCCATGGCAAGTACCTCCAGGTTCTTTTCATCCAGCGGCACCAGCACTTCGGTGGCGCCGGCACGCGCGATCTCGAAAAGCACGCGGCCGGGTTGCACCAGGTCGCCCGGCTCGACATCCCGGGTGAGCACGGTGCCGGCGACTTCGGCGCGGACGATTGTCTTGTCGAGTTGCGCCCTGGCGTTCGCGAGCCGGGCGCTGGCGGCGGCCTCGTCCGGGTGGCCGGCCGCCAGCGAACGCACGGCCAGCCGCGCCTGTTCGGCAGCGGTCCTGGCGACCGTCTCGGCCTGCACCGCCTGCTCCATGGTTTCGCGGGCGATCAGCTGGCGCTGCAGGAGGTCCCTCCGGCGTTGCACCTCACGGCTGGCCTGGGTGAGCCGTGCCTCGGCTTCGCGCAATGCGGCCTGCGCCCGTGGACGCGTCGATTCCCGCAGCTGCGCCATGGCGGCCTCGGCTTCCCTTACGGCGGCCTCCAGGTCATCGGCGCGCAGTACCGCCAGTACGTCGCCAGGCTCTACCGCGTCGCCTTCCTGGACCCGGCGTTCGACCACCACGCCGGTGATGGCGCTGCCCACCTGGGCACGTGACACCGCGACCACCCGGCCCGTCGCCACCACCGTCTGCACCAGCGGGCGCGAGACCACTTCGTAGCCGGGCAGCTCAGGCCCCCGCATCTTCACCCACCCCCAGGCCATGGCGGCCAGGACCAGGCAGGCGACGGCGGCGAGCATCAGGTTGCGCTTCATCGACGGACTCCGGAGCAGGCGCGATAGCTCAGTTAAGGTAACGGCTGCGGCACCAGCGGTACGTACCCGCAGGCGTTGAGCAGCTTGCACGCCTGGATGGGGCCTGGACGCCAGAGTGCTTTCACGAGCGGCTGAAACAGGTTTCGATCTCCTCGAGCCGGCGCCCGCGCGTCTCCACGCCGCTGCGCCATAGCATCAATGCGGCGGCCGCCATCGGCAGCGCCAGTAACACCGCGGACACGGCGAAGTGATCGAAGAACCCCGCCACGCCCAGTCCGGCACCCAGGATGCCGCCGAACTTGGAACTGGCGGCAACCACGCCCGAGCCGGTGCCGCGCAAGTGCAGCGGATAGATCTCCGCCGCATAGGGAATCAGCATCGCGATGACACCGCTGACACTGACCAGCAGCGCGGCGGTCGCCAGCGTGGTCACCACCACCGAACGCACGGCCAGTGCATCCAGCGCGCCGAACGCCAGCAGCGATGCCGCGGTCAACGCCAGGAACAGCACCAGTGACTTGAAGCTGCTCCAGCGGTGGTAGATCCAGATCACCAGGGCGATGCCCGGCAGCGCATAGACCGCCGACCAGGCCAGCAGCGCACTCGCGCCTGCAGGGTCGACGCCGAGCACGCGCAGGTTGACCGGCAACCACAGCAGGAAGCCGAAGTTGACCAGCCCCCATGCGGTTCCCGCCACCAGCAGGCTCCAGGAAACGGCGGCGTGGCGCCCGCGCAGGAGCTGGCGGACCCCGGTGACGGGATGGCTCTCGTCGATGACAGGCGCGCCCGGATGTGTTTCGTCATCGCGCTCGATCCCGCCGCGTCGCCCGGCGAACCGCTCCAGCAGGGCGCGGGCCTGCCCGTGCAATCCCATGCTCGAAAGGAACCGCGGAGACTCCGGGATGAACCGGTTCAGCACAATGATCAGGGCGCCTGTCGGCAGGCCAAGCAGCCACAACACCCGCCAACTGAACATCGGTTCCAGGATGGCCGCCGCGCCCGCCGCGAGCAGGTAGCCACCGGAGGTGCCGAGGCCACCCAGCGCCACCAGCAACCACCCGCGGTGCGCCGCCGGCACCGTTTCGGTCATCAGCGTGAAGGTGATCGGCAGCAGCCCACCCGCCGACGCGCCCATCAGGAAGCACATCGCCAGGTTCCAGCCGAACGTCGGCATCGCCCCGCAGATGGCCGTACCGATGAACATCAGTGCTGACAGCAGGATCGCCGAGCGCCGGCCGAAGCGATCGGCGATGCGGCCCCATACCACCGACCCGATCGCGGTCCCGGTCAGCGCGAACAGGGCCAGCAGGCTGGCCAGCGAAGTCCCCATGCCGTACTCGGCCGTCATTCCCGGCATGACGAAACCCAGCGTCGCCGGCTTCATGACATCGATCGCCAGCGTGATCACCAGCACCGTCACCAGTGCCCAGTGCGCACGGTTGAGCGGGGCGCCGTCGGCCACGTGGAAGTTCAGCGGGGCGCCATCGCTGCCGGCGTAAGCCGGTGCCCGCGGCAGCATGCCGTACGCCGACAGCGCGAGGCCAAGCGGGATGATCGCCATGCCGACCCACATCGCGGTCGTCATCGGCATGCCCACCATCTGCCAGTGCGTGTGCTGGCCCATCATGAACATCGGCCCGTGCGACAGCACGCCACCGGCGATCAGCGCGCAGCCCAGCCAGAACGCGGCGGGGCGGTGGAACGACAATCCCGGCTGCTTCATTGGGCTCCCCCTGGTCGGCGCATCTTACCGACGGAGGAGCCGCGCCGGGCGAGCGCCCCGGTCAGTCCGGCCGCTCGATCCGGCGATACACCGCCTTGGCAATCTGGTGCACGCCGTAGGCCAGCAGACCCAGTCCGACGGCGGCCAGCAGTCCGCCACGCTCGAGCATCTGCAGCACCTCGCCCGTATCGGCAGCGGTGGCTGCGCTGTAGGACCGGCCCGCCTTGAACACGAACCAGCCGATCGGGAGCAGCACCACCCCGCGCGCGGCAGTGCCGATGCGACCGATCGCGCGCACCGCCCGGGACGTCGTGGCGTTGCTCGTCGTCATGCGGCGATTGACGTCTCCGCGCGCTGCCTTGATCAGCTGATGGATGCCGTACCCGATGATGCCCACCCCGGCCGCCATCACCAGCCAGGTGCCGAAGGGCTTGTCCAACAGCCGGGCGATCCAGATCTCGGTGCCGTTCCCGCCATCGGTCTGGCCCTGTCGCGACAGCTGCCAGGCGGTATAGGCCAGCGATCCATAGATCACCGCGCTCAGCGCGTAGAACAGCCGCATGAAGACGCGCTTTGCACCATGCTCGCGATGCTCCGGGTCCAGCACCGCCTGCACCATGCGCCAGATGACGTGGGCAAGCAGGCCCACCGCAATCAGCATCAGCATCAGATGGCCGCCGCTTTCATCCACCAGGGACTGCAGTGCGCCACTGGCGCCCTCGGGCTGGCCGGACGCCATGGCGGCAGTGAAAGCGATATATCCCAGCAACACGTAGACCACGCCCTTGGCGGCGTAGCCGGCCCGTGCCACCGGCGGCACCCAGCCTGCGACCTGGTGCGCGGCGGAGGAGCCTGCATTTTCGATGGATCGGTTCATGGGCTTGGCTCATGTAGAAGAAGCCGGAGTTTTCGCAGAGCGACGGTGCCGGCGCCGTGAATGCTAGGGTCGAGGGCGTTGAACTCGCGCGGGGTACGGGACGGCCCGATAATCGCCCGACCGCCCCTCCCGTACCGCCATTCCCGATGGACGACATCACCTTCGAAGACTTCCTCAAAGTCGAGCTCCGCGTCGGGCGCATCACCAGCGCGTCCTTGTTCAAGGAGGCCAGGAAGCCGGCCTATGTCCTGCAGGTGGACTTCGGCGAGGCCATCGGCACCAGGAAGAGCAGCGCGCAGATCACTGCGCTTTACACGCCGGAGGAGCTGGTGGGGAAACTGGTGGTCGCGGTCGTCAACTTCCCGCGCAAGCAGATCGGCCCGCTGATGTCGGAATGCCTGGTGACCGGCTTCGACAACGAGCAGGGTGAGGTCGCGCTCTGCGTGCCCGATCGGCCGGTGCCGTTGGGAACCCGGCTGCTTTGAAGATCGCAACCATGACAGGGGCAACAGGCAGGTTCGCGGCGCTGCTGGCGGCGGTGCTGTTTGTCCAGCCGTTGCACGCGCGAGAGTTCCACACCGGTCTGGAAGGGGAATGCGGCGGACTGCCGCGCCTGGACATCGGCACCGTCCACGGCATGTGCGCGGGCTTGGTACTGGGTCCCACCAGGCAGGACCGGACACGCCCGATCAGATTGCCGCGCTCCCTGCTGCAGTTGAGCGAGACCGAATGGCTGGTCAGCGATCTCGGCGCGTGGGACCGGCCGCGCGGTGCCGTCTGGAAGCTGACGCTGCAACCGGGGCGGGCACCCGAGGTAGAACGCCTGCTGGGCGACCTGCATGTGCCGCATGCACTGGCACGTGGACCCGAAGGGCTGGTCTATGTCGGGGAGATGAGCCGGATCATCCGGTTCGATCCTGCTTCACCGGACCCGGCGGCCAGCGTCGAGGTAGTCATTTCCGGACTGCCCGACAATGCGCTCCACCTGCATCGCCACCCGCTGTCGAAGTTCGTGTTCGCGCCCGACGGTGCGCTCCTGGTCAACGTAGGGGCGTTGTCGGATCAGTGCGCGGACGAGCAGGGGAATGCTGCCGGCCCCCGTTGCACGGAAAGCGAGACCGGCGAACACGCCGCCAGCATCCGTCGCTATGAAGCCGTCGGCCCGGGCCAATGGAGCCCGGACTACACCGTGCATGCGAAGGGGCTGCGGAACTCGGTCGCGCTTGCAGTGCATCCATCCGGCACCGTCGTACAGGCCGAGAACAGTTTCGACCTGCCCACGCGGTGGTCGCCCTTCGAAGAGCTCAACGTCATCGAAGCGGGGCGGCACTACGGGTGGCCCTACTGCATGGACATCGCCACGCCCGCGCCCGCCTGGCGTTCGGGCACGGCCATGGACTGCCGCGGGAGCGCGCACACCGCGCCGCGCGTCCTCCTGCCTCCGCACGCAGCGCCGCTTGATCTGCTCTGGTACGACGGCGCGATGTTCCCCGCACTGCACGGCCGCATGCTCATGACCTTCCACGGGCACCGCTCCGTTGGCGGCCGCATCGTATCGTTCGCGGTAGACGGGGACGGGGTGCCGATCGCGGACCGGAACGCCCGCTTCCACTACTACGGCGGCGGGTCGCGCGCATACGGCGCAGGCCCCGCCGCGACACCGGTGACGCTGACGCCCGGCTGGGGGCTGCGCAAAGGGCGACGACCCCAGGGCTCGCCGGTGGGACTGGCCGTCGCGCACGATGGGGCCATCTGGGCCACGGACGACCGGGCAGGGCTGATCATCCGGTTCGCGAAGGATGGAGCCGCTCCGCGGCCTTAGTGCCCATTACCCCGTTGGCGCCTGTCACATCCGCCGTGCCCGCTCGTTATTCGAGGCAACCTCCCATCATTGGTCGACGATGAACACTGCCAACCCCACCACCAGCCCGGTCGCCCCCGCGGACTTCCTCGCCGCGCAGCGGGGTGACCGCAATGCCTTTGCACGGTTGGTGCTGGCGACGCAGAAGACGGTGGCCACTATTGCGCTGGCCGTCACCCGCGACGTGCAGCTGAGCGAGGACATCGCCCAGAACACCTATGTAAAAGCCTGGCAGCGGCTGGCGTCGATGCAGAACCCGGAAAGCCTGCTGCCGTGGTTGCGGCAGGTCACGCGGAACGAGGCAATCGACCACCTGCGGCGTCGCCGCCACCAGGAGGTCGCGCTCGATACCGAGGACTCGCGCATTGCGGGGGCGGCCGCCACCGGTCCGGATCCCGAGGCCTGGATGCAGGACAGGCAGCGATCCGAGCAACTGGCGCGTGCGCTGGACGCGGTGCCGGACGACAGCCGCGAAGTACTGCTGCTGTTCTACCGCGAGGGCCAGAGCAGTCAGCAGGTGGCAAGCCTGCTGGGGCTGAGCGATGGCGCCGTGCGCAAACGGTTGCAGCGTGCGCGCGAGGGCCTGCAGTCGGAGTTGCTGGCGCAGGTGGCGGACGTGGCACGCCACAGTGCCCCCGGCCTGGCGTTCGCGGCCCTGGTGGTCGGCTCGCTGGGGCCACGCGATGCCGCCGCCGCAACGGCAGCCACGGCCACTGCCGGCAAATGGGCGCTGGGAGCCGTTGGTACCGTGCTGGCAGCACTCGCGGTGGTGGTCGGCGCCGTCGTCATCGACGTGCGGCGCGCCATGCGCCGTGCCCGCAGCCCGTCCGAGCGCACGGCGCTGCTGCGCCATGGCATCGTTTATGCCGCAGTGATGGCCAGCTTCGTCGGCATGCTGTTCTGGTCGAAGCACGGCGACTGGTCACAGGCCAGGCTGCTGGGTGTGTCGGCGGGGTACTCGCTGGTGATCATCGGGTTGGGCATTGCACGCGCCCGTATCCATCGGCGGCATCGGCCCTAGAGCCGCAGCTTTGTGCGTCCGGCGCGCCCATACACCATGGTATGGTCAGCCCCGCCTTCAACCGGGGCGAGTGAAGGGCCAACCGCATGGGCAAGCGCAGGACGATCGACATCTGGACCAGCCTCGCCTCGATGCCCGGTGGCAAGTGGCTCTTCGGCGTGCTGTTGTGCCTGAAGGCACCCTACTTCAGCAGCGTCAGCCCCCGGTTCCTGCAGTTGCGGCCCGGGTATTGCGAAGTAGCGGTGCGCAAGCGGCGCAAGGTGCTCAACCACATCGGCACCGTCCACGCGATTGCGATGTGCAACATGGCCGAACTGGCCGGCGGGACGATGACCGAAGTCACCATCCCGCCGACCCACCGATGGATCCCGAAGGGGATGACGGTCGAATACCTGAAAAAGGCGACGACGTCGGTGGTGGCCATCGCCCGTCCGGTCGAAGGCACGCCCGACTGGGGCCGCGCAGGGAACTACGATGTCGAGGTGGTGGTGACCGATACCCACGGTGAGCGGGTGTTCCGCGCCATCATCTCGATGTGGGTCTCGCCGAAGAAGGGATCCGCCTGACCAACCCGTAGCCCAACCGCGGAGCACACCGATGGATCGCCGACATTTCCTGGCCACGAGTGGACTGGCCGCCGCTTTGCCGCTGGTGGGTCACATGACCGGTCCTGCCGCTGCTTTCAGTGCTGCGTCAGTTGCCAGCAACAGCGCGAATGAGCTGTTCCAGCGCGTCAACTTCACCTGGGACGGCTTGAACCTGAGCCCGCTGGAGTACGCGACGCTGCTTCGCGACGTGGTCTCGGCGCCCGACTTCGAAGCCGACTACTACTCGTTGGGCGGGAATATCGAGTCGCTGGAGCGGACCTTCGCGGGGCTGCTCGGAAAGGAGGCCGCGATATTCCTGCCCACCGGCACCCTGGCCAACCACATCGCCGTCCGCACCCTGGCGGGGGAAGAGCGCCGCGTGCTGGTGCAGGCCGAAAGCCACCTCTACAACGACAGCGGCGATGCGGCCAGCACCCTCAGCGGGTTGAACCTGATCCCGCTGGCTGCCGGTCGAAGCACGATCGAACTGGTGGAAGTGGAGCAGTGGCTCGGGCGCTCGGCCAGTGGCCGGGTGGAAACAGGGGTAGGCGTGATCTCGATCGAAAACCCGGTGCGGCGACGGGGGCACCAGATGGTCGAGTTCGACGAGCTGGTGCGCGTCTGCGAGCGCGCCCGTGAGCAAGGCATCCGGCTGCACCTGGACGGCGCCCGCATGTTCAACCTGCCCCAGCACTCCGGACGCAGCGTGCGGGAGCATGCGGCTCTGTTCGACACCGTCTACGTCTCGCTGTGGAAGCACTTCAATGCTGGCGCCGGCGCCATCCTCGCCGGCGACGCCAGCGTCATCGAAGGCCTGTTCCACACCCGGCGCATGTTCGGCGGCGGCATGCCCTACGCCTGGCCGCAGGCGGCAGTGGCGAGCCATTACGCCACGAGCTACGAAACCGACTACGCCAAGGCATGGCAAACCGCCGACGAGCTGGCGGAACGGCTACGCGCCGACGGCCGCTTCCAGTTCCGCAAGCCGCCAGGGGGTACCTGCCGCCTGGTGATGAAGGTCCCGGGCGTAGAACCCCGTGCGTGGGTGCAGCGGGTGGCGGAGCAGGGTGTCGACCTGCCCCACGCCATGTCCGGCACCGACGAATTGCCGCTGATGGTCAATACGTCGCTCCTGCGTCGATCGCCTGAAGAGCTGGCGCGGGTGTTCGTGGGTGCGCTGGCAGGTTGACGCGTTACGCCAAGTTACATACGTGCGACGGTCATCCGCACTCGTAGGTGCCCAGCTCCCGGCCGAACTGCAAGCTGTGGACCTCGATCCGGGCGAAGATCCTTCGCGCGACGGCGTTGTGCTCCCGCGTGCAGTTGAACTGCGTCTCGAACACGTAGTCTTCGCCGCGTTCCGCTGTCAGCTCATCGCGCCATTCGTTGGCTGCCTGGATCACCGAATCGTTCACGAATACGGAGTGTGCGGACACGTCGATGACGCCGTTCGCCCGTGAGCCCCCGACGACCGCGTCCACGTAGGGGTCGTATGCATTCCCGCAACTGGCGAGGCAGGGCGCACGGTAGTCAGCCTCACCGAACAGCTGCTCGAACTCCCCGAAGGTCAACGGTCCGTCGATCACTACGTCGCTTTGCGTGCCCGTCAGTCCGGACACATCGAATCGGCAGCCTTCTTGAAGGTCGATACTGATCATCGAAACGGCGCGGTCGTGGAATCCCACGCTGACATCGCATCCGTCGACCGTGTAGCGCGCCTCGTCCGGTGTCTCGTATGTCGACTCGCCGAGGGTGCGCTCAAGGAACTCCTTCGTCGCGCCAATCGAATCGAGTGCGACGATCGGGGTGATTCCTGGCGCCGTCGTTGCGGCCTCCGTGGCACCTACTGCCTGGGCGGTCGAGGTCGATGATGGCGGATCGGCGCTCATGGCTTCCGCCCCCTGCGATGATGGCGCTTCGCCGGGGTTCTGGCACGCGCCCAACAGGGCGGCTGTAACGAGGGCAATCAGGCGTCCGGTGCTTTGCATCGTGGTGTATCCCTGCAGAGTGGATTGACGGCAACAAGCATAGCGCCAGAGGCTAGCGCCCCTGCTCCCCAGCCCTGTCCGCCCGCAGTAGCGACAACTGCAACTCCACGCGCTTGAGCTCGCGCAGCATGCGGTTGGCCTCCATGTGGCTGCCCATGAAGCCCTTGGTCATCGTGGTGAGCTGGAACAGCAGCACTGCCCCGACGCCCCACTTCACGGCCGAGAGCAGATCGGCCGTGGCCACCATCTGCCATACCGCGTAGGCACCCGCCAGGAAAGCCAGCACCCCTACGATGTAGGCCACCCACACGGCCCAGCCCATCGGGCCGCGGAACAGCCCGAAGGCCTGTGCAACATAGCCGGGCTCGCCGTGGCGGGCGAGCAGCGCCCGGTCCTCGTCGGTGAGAGCGCGGCCGATCAGATCATCAACGTTGTTCATCGCTGCATCCTTCAAGTAGCGCGCGGACCTTGCGCCGCGCATGCATGAGCCGGGTCTTGACCGTTCCCGGTGGAACGTCGAGTGCGACGGCGATCTCCGCCACGCTCAGGTCTTCGATGTAGAACAGCGCGAGTGCCGCGCGCTGCGGTGCCAGCAACGCGCCGACCGCCTGCATCACGATGGCGAGCTCGGCGGCGAATTCGGCGGAGTGGTGCCGGGGGAGCTCGGGCTCCATGCCTTCGCCGGCCTCCTCGGGCTCGAAGGGCTCGCGGGCATTGCGATGGAACTGGCGCTGGCAGCGACGCGTCACGATGCGGAACGCCCATGCGGGGAAGGCCGCCGCGTCATCCAGCCGGCCCAGCCCGCGCAGGATCTCGACCCATGCCTCCTGCACCATGTCCCGCGCACGCTCCGCATCGCCGAGCACCCGCCACGCATGGCGCAGCAGCCGCGGCTGCCAACGCTCCACCAGCCGGACGTACGCCTGTCGATCGCCCGTCGCCGCGGCCGTGACCAGGTATTCGTCGAAGAGCCGCTCGCTGTCCCGGTTCAATGGCTGCCGCCCTGTGTACCCCTTTGCATGTTAGGTGCGCGGGAGCGGGGAAACGGTTCAATGGGCGCAGCGCGATCTCGGGATGCCAACAGGTGCATGCTGGCCCCTCATTGGACCCGGTGCCGTTTGGGTCCATACCTCCCCGTGATCCGGGAGGGCTTCATACAGGGGGCTATATGAAGACGATCGTTGCCAGCGTTCTGCTGCTGGCATTGCTTGCAGTGCCAGTCACGGCGTTGGCGCATGGGGGCGGCTTGAACGCCCAAGGCTGCCACACCAACCGGAAGACGGGCGACTACCACTGTCACCGCGCGCCTAGCGCGCCTGCGCCTGCATCTTCGCTGTCGTCCGGCTATGCGCCATCGCGCGCGGCTTCAGGCGGTGCGTATGCCAACTGTTCGGAAGCGAGGGCGGCAGGTGCCGCGCCGGTGAGGGCGGGGGAGCCGGGGTATGGGCGGCATCTGGATCGGGATGGGGATGGGGTTGGGTGTGAGTAGGATTGCGCATTTGCCACGTCCGCTTCCGACCCAAAGCAGACGTTTCGTTCAGGGCACACGGCTCTCGGCACCAAAGGTAATGGTTTAGGATTGGCCACGGGCGATTGTCCTCAGTTCGGAGCTGGCGACGTCCCCCCGGTTTTGAGTAGCACGGCGATCTGGAGTCCAATTCCCCAAAGCGAGGAGATTGGACGTGAAGAAGCGCTTTTCCGAAGAGCAGATCATCGGCTTCCTGCGCGAGGCCGAGGCCGGACTGCCGGTCAAGGAGCTGTGCCGCAAGCACGGCTTCAGCGAGGCGTCGTACTACCTGTGGCGGAGCAAGTTCGGCGGCATGAGCGTGCCCGATGCCAAGCGCCTGAAGGAGCTTGAGACCGAGAACGGCCGGCTGAAGAAGCTGCTGGCCGAGCAGGTTCTCGAGAACGAGGTCATCAAGGACGTCCTTCGAAAAAAGTGGTGAGCGCACCGGCTCGACGCGAGC
>NZ_FUXP01000008.1 GCF_900167055.1 Lysobacter spongiicola DSM 21749 | reverse complement strand
GGTGTTAGCGCCGACGCAAAACTGACCCACCCACGCCGACTGAAAACTGACCCACCCGGGCGAGGATGGCGGTCTTTTGGAGGCCGCCTGGATGTTGACCCAGGAGGAAGCGATGGAAGTCAGAGTGTTGGCCCGACAGGGCAAGGGAGTACGGGAGATCGCGCGGGATCTGGGGATCTCACGCAACACGGTGCGGCGGTACCTGCGCGGGGCTGAGGCGCAGTACGCGCCCCGACCGAAACGGGCAACCAAGCTCGCGCCGTACGAGGACTACATCCGGGCGCGGCTGGCGGCGGCGCACCCGGACGTGATTCCGGCCACAGTGCTGCTGCGCGAGCTGTCCGAGCAGGGCTACACCGGCGGCATCAGTCAGCTCAAGGCTTTCATGGCGCCGCTGCGCCGGGCGCCGTCCGATCCGGTGGTGCGCTTCGAGACGGCGCCGGGTGAGCAGATGCAGGCGGACTTCACGACGGTGCGGCGCGGCCGTGACCGGCTGGTCGCCTTCGTGGCGACGCTGGGCTACAGCCGCACGACCTACGTGCGCTTTGGCGATGACGAGAGCTTTCCGGCATGGGAGGCCGGGCTGGTCGGCGCGTTCGATTACTTCGGCGGCGTGCCGCAGCACGTGTTGTTCGACAATGCCAAGCCGGTGCTGCTGGACCGCGACGTGTACGGCCCGGGTCGGCACCGGTGGAACCCGCAGATGCTGGCCTTGGCCGAGCAGTGCGCCTTCACCCCGCGGGTGTGCCGCCCGTACCGGGCACGTACCAAGGGCAAGGTGGAGCGCTTCAACAGCTACCTGAAAGGCAGCTTCGTGGTGCCGCTGGCAACGACCCTGCGCAGCGGCGGGCTGGTGCTGGATGTGCAGACCGCCAACCGCGAGGTCCGCCGCTGGCTGGACCAGGTGGCGAACCGGCGCACGCACGGCACCACCAAGGCCCGCCCCTGCGACCTGCTGGTGCATGAGCGCCAGCACCTGCAGCCGCTGCCGGGCGGCGTGATGATGCGGGGGATGCCACCCGCCCTGGCCGCCCGGGTGCTGCCGTTCCCGTCGATCCAGCATCCGCTGTCGGTGTACGGCGAGTTGATGGAGGCGACGGCATGAACCTGCAGCACGACCGGGTGCAGGCGCTGTGCGAGCAGCTGCGCCTGCCGGCGATCGCCGCCCAGTGGCCGGCCTTGGCCCAGCACGCGGTCGCGACCGAGACCAGCTACGGCGAGTTTCTGGAGCAGGCGTTGCAGGCGGAGATGGCCGCCCGCACCGAGCGCACCCGCCAGACCCTGCAGAAGCTGGCCACGCTGCCGTCGGTGAAGACGCTGGAGGCGTTCGACTTCGGCTTTGCTGCGGGCGTGTCCAAGCCGCAGGTGATGGAGCTGGCGACGCTGGCCTTCATCGAGCGCGCCGAGAATGTGGTGCTGCTGGGGCCATCGGGCGTGGGCAAGACGCACCTGGCGATCGCCTTGGCGATGCGCGCCGTCCACGCGGGTATCAAGACGCGGTTCCTGTCGGCGGCCGACCTGATGCTGCAGCTGGCATCGGCCAACGCCCAAGGGCGGCTGCGCGAGTACTTCAACCGCGCGGTGCTGGGCCCGCGGCTGCTGATCGTCGACGAGTTGGGCTACCTGCCGTTCGGCCGGGAGGAAGCCAGCCTGTTCTTCAATGTCGTCGCCAAACGCTACGAGCGCGGCAGCATGATCCTGACCAGCAACCTGCCGTTCCCGCAGTGGGCCGGCGCATTGGCCGACGACGCAACCCTGACCGCGGCCCTGCTGGACCGGCTGCTGCACCACGCCCACATCGTGCAGATCAGCGGCGACAGCTATCGGCTGAAGGACAAGCGCAAGGCCGGAACAGTGCGGCCGCAGGGCACTACTTGAAGGCCCAGGGTGGGTCAGATTTCAATCGGCGATAACGGGAGCAAGTGGGTCAGATTTGAGTCGGCGTTGACACAGGATCTGCTCGTCCGGCGGCGCGAGGTTGGTCTCTAGCAAAAAGTCCACAGTCAGTCCCAGGGCAGCTGCAATCTTGATCAGCTTGTCCGCCGAAGGATTAGGACTCTCTCGGTTCTCGATCTCCCATAGGTAGCCTTTACTAGAGCCGGTGGCCTCGGCCAGATCGTCCAAGCTCAAACCCATCTCCGTGCGACGCGCACGTATCTTCTCGCCTAACACTGAGGGCATGACGTCTCCGTTAGCAGTCGGTCACTATACGCTATAACGAACAAAAAAATACCGGTTGACAAGACAACCTCGACGCTGTCACGCTGGGGCCAAGTTCGATATCCCGAACGAAACTGTGCCTTTAAGGAGTGAACATGAACGAGATGTCGCGTCCGCCTGATGTGGCGAAGCATACCCCCACCGTTCGACTCAATGGCGAGTTGGTTGCTCTTCTGGATCGCACCCCCACGGGTGAACAAGTTCTCAACGCTGCCGGACTGCGACCGGCCTCGGCATACGCGCTACTGCACTGGCCGACCAGGGGGCCAACTCGGGAGATTGGGCTGGAAGAGGTGCTCGCCTTGCCCAGAGCGGGGCAGGTGCTCGAATACTTCGCGATCCGTGCCGATGGAGTGTCGTATTTCGTGCTGGACGAGGAGCGCTATGCCTGGGCCGGTCCGTTGGATCTCGACACTCTGATGCGGGTCGGGAGAGTCGACAGCGCAGTGGAGCTCTGGCAAGAACGCCATGATGAACCGGATCGACGGGTGCTTGAAGGAACGCGCGTCGATCTAGATCGAGAGGGCGTGGAGCGCTTCTACACCCGCAAGCGCGTATGGACACTGGAAGTTCAAGGTGAGACGACTCAGTGGGACAACCCGCGCGTGCTCGTGCGCGACGCGATCATCAAGGCCGGTTTTGATCCCAGCAAGGCTTGGACGATCAAGTTCAAGGTCAAGGGTGCGCCGATACGCGACGTCCAGCAGATGGATACCATCGACCTGAGCGAGCCTGGTGTGGAGCGTCTCCGTGTTCGCCCCTCGCACGTGGACAACGGTGATGGTTCGAAGGAACCGCGCCGCGATTTCAGTCTCTTAGCCGCCGATGCTACGTTCCTCGCCACCTCGGGGTATCAGTGGCACACCATTGTCGACGGCCAACGCTGGTTGATCGTGGACAACTATCCGTTGCCTGCCGGCTATAACACTTCTACCTGCCGGCTCGCAGTAGACATGCCACTGAATTATCCGGCCGCGCAGTTGGACATGTTCTTCTGTGATCCGGCTCTGCAGATCAACGGGGTGTCACCGCCCCAGACAGGGCACCGTCAGCCCATCAACGGAGTGGTATTTCAGCGTTGGTCACGTCATCGAGGCGCCGGAAGCGCCTGGTGCCCGGGCGTGGACAATCTCGCAAGCCACTTTGCCTTGATCGAGCATTCGATCGGCCGTGAGGTGGGTGCATGAACCGAGCTAGCACATTGGTAATGGCTGGGGCGGATCACGTCCGCCTGTTCGAACATCTGTTTCCTGGCGACGGCAAGGAAGCCGCCGCCGTCTTGGCGTGCACCCGGGTGCAGGGCGGGCATCTCAAGTTGCTTGTGCGCGAGGTGGCCCTAGTCCCCCATGAGGATTGCGCGCGAAGCTCAATTCGCATTACTTGGCCGGCGGATGTTCTGGACGTATGGCAGGAGCGAGCAGAGATCGAAGGCCTTTCGCTGATCCTTGTGCATTCGCATCCTGGTGGCTACTTAGGGTTCTCGGACACGGATGACGAAGCCGATCAAGGCGTAATGCCTTACCTCTTCCCGTTTGGACGTCCCGATGCGGGAGAAGGTCTGTGGCACGGCAGCGCCGTCATGACGCCTGACGGCGCGATGCGAGCGCGACTCTATGACCGCGCCAACACTTCGTGCCCCGTCGACTTGGTCGCAGTCTACGGCGACGACATCCGGTTTTTCTGGGGAGATCAGACAAGTAGCGGTCCGCGCCCCATGGCGTTCACCGAGGAGATGCGTGACGAACTGAAGAAGCTATCGATTGCTGTGATAGGAATTTCCGGCACCGGGAGTATCGTGGCCGAACAGCTTTTGCGGTTGGGCGTCGGCAAGTTGATCGTGATCGATCATGACAAAGTTGAGCACCGCAACCTCAATAGAATTCTGAACACCACACTGCAGGATGCACGCGATGGACGTGCCAAGGTCGAGGTGTTCAAGGCTTCCGCCGCATTGAGCCATCCCGACACCGAAGTCGTTGCGTGCGCGAAACGCCTTGGCGACACCGAGGCAATAGAACTGGCGGCCCAAGCGGACATTCTTTTTGGCTGCGTTGATAGCTATGACGGCCGCCATTTGGCGGATCGGCTGGCAACTTGCGCAATCCAGCCTCTATTTGATGTGGGAGTGCTTATACCGGTCCGCCACCCGCCAAGGGGGGCGATTATTTCTAACATCTGCGGACGAGTGGACTACGTCCAACCTTTGGGCTCAACACTGTCTGATCGCGGGGTCTATACCCCCGCTCTCCTAGCCGCTGAGTATCTGCGCGAGGTCGATCCGGAGGCACATGCGGGGCAGGTCGGGGAGGGTTACATGCCAGGCACGCAGGAACAGGCACCTTCGGTCATCACCGTCAACATGATTGCTGCGAGCTTTGCCGTGCAGGAATTTGTGGCTAGGGCATATCCGTATCGGTCCGAACCAAGCCAACAGTATGCGCGCATTGAGTTTGACCTCGTGGATGGCGAACTCACGGTTCTGTCGGAAGACACGTTTGTAGCAGTTCGTTCTTCAGACTACGCCACAGGCTTGGGCTCGCCGTTGCTGGGCTTACCAGCACTCGAGGATCTCCGATGCACATCCTGACTGCTTTGCGCCGCGCTTGCATATGGATCACCGGTTGGTGGCGCTATGACCTTAAGATTGTTGAGGTCAACGGGGATGAGCTGCCTGCATTGATCGAAAAGAAGACGCTCGTTCGCATGATGGATGAAGGGATGGAGTGGTCCGCCGCTATGCTATGTCCATGCGGCTGTGGTGAGGTCATCGAGTTGACACTGTCCCGAGACGTGAAGCCACGTTGGGACTTGCGCGGAAGCCGCCGTAAGCCGACTTTGCATCCCTCAGTTTGGAGGAACGTCGGATGCCGCTCTCACTTCTGGGTTAGAGGTGGGAGAGTAATCTGGGTTGGCAGTCGGCGGGCTTGAGGGTTAGTGATAACGCGGCGTTTGGGCAAATAACGCATGTCGGCTATCTGCCGCACCGTAATAGAATTCTGGCGGGCCTACTCCCCGCCCGTTGCTACGGATACACCTTTGCGTCAGGCGACAAGCGACTGGCGAACTGTCCGCGCCGATACACCGGCAGCTCGACCGCTGGCCTGTATAGCGCAAGCGCGTTCGCCTGCCTCACCCGCACAGCATCGGGCTTGCGGTGGTAGTAGTTGTCTTGCAGCACCGGAACCCGCTTGATCACTGAGTGCCCCGTGATCAAAGCGATCTCCTCCGCAGGCACGCCCTGGTTGTCGAGCTCGGTGGACAAGGTGTGGCGGAAAGCATGGAAGGCCACGCCCTTCGGAAATCCCAGCTCTTTGAGGTAGCTTCCGAACTGGTTGAGCAGACCTTGGCTGTAGCGCGCATTGGTCTCACCCGTCGTCCGGTTCACCCCGGCCGATAGATGCGGGAACAGGCGAGGGTGCCCGAACGCCTGCATGTCAGCCAGGAAGTCCAGCAGTCCGGCGTCGAGCACCGGCTGGGGGATGGGGATCCGCCGCACCGATGACTTGCCCTTCAGGCGCTGTCGGCTCTTGGGTCCACTGCTACCCACTAGGTCCTCGTCCATCGTCTTTCGGATAGCCAGGCACCACACGCCCCGCTCCTGCAGGATGTCGGCGACCTTCAGCTGCGCGACTTCATTGATGCGGGCGCCGGTATACAAGCCCAAGATCGGTCCCCACCAGCGGTGCGGGAACTTGATCGCCCAGGGCACAAAGATGTCTGGGTTGAAGATGCGTTGCAGGTCCTCATCGCTGAAGAGCCGCTCAGGCTTGTTCGGGTCCTCCACCAAGTCCTTCTTTGACTCGCCGAATGCATCCATGGGCGAGAAGGCGATGGCACGTGCCTTCACCAGGCGGGTGAAGAAAGTGGTCAGGAACCGGCGATGCAGCTCGAACGTTGAGTGCGCCGGGCTGACCACTCGTGCCTTCTGGCCAAGCATGATGATCGACTCCACTGACATGCCGCGGTAGGCGTCATCGGAAGTGAGGTTCGGTGGTGCCCAGCGCAGAAGATCCCACAGGGTGTAGATGTGCTTGTGGTCGATCCTCGACACCGGGATGTCGCCACAGGCCATCGTGAGGATCTGCAGGGTGCGTCCCGCCGCCTTGACCGTGTGCGGCTGAAGATTGCGGCGGACCATGTCCGAAAGGTAGTCGGAGACCTCGACTGAGAGGAGCCTGGCGGGCGCTCCCATTGGCAGCGGCTCGGGGTAGCGCGTGCCGTCCTTGCCGACCCGCCGGCGCCCGGTTCGCTCAACTGCGGTGTGGAAGAGCTCCTGCAGGTTGATCGCCGCTTCCCGCCCTGCGATCTCGATATCCTCGAATTCAATCCGACCGATACGAACCCGGCGCATGCGCAGCGATCCGAAGGGCTGGTCGATGTAGGTGTCCAACTTGCTGTCAGGTTTCAGGTTCATCTGGTTTCTCGTGGCGGGCAACTACAACTGTGATAGGCCAGCCCGAAAAACCGTCAACAGCAAAAATGACTGCCAAAGGCAGGGATATTGTTGCCTTAGGCGTTGGGTTGTAGGTGATTAAATGTGGTCGTAATCGACTTGTGAATTGTGGCTGCGACCAGTGGGCAAGCTATTGTTGTAAAAAGAAAATGTCGGCTGCAGCGCTCGTATGTCTGGATAACATACCATAGTGTTTATTAGTCATTTTTCAGACGTCTAGGCATCGGGGAAAATCGGTTTAAAGAACATCTCTGATTTGTGATGGGCGTCTGGTTTCGCAGCGACATTCCGCCGGACCTCTTAGGCATCGGAACTCGCACTTTTCCGCGGTCATATTGCCGATGGAAGGAGGGATGCCAAATACATGGTCGCGGGCATGACCGTGCGGGAGACAGCAGAAGCATCGGGCGTAACCGTTGCTACCGCGTTTCGCTGGCGGCATCGGTCCTGGAAGCCATGAGCGAAATGAACCCGGTCGACTTGTCCGGCATCGTGGAAGCGGATGAAACGTTCTTCCGAGAGAGCGTTAAGGGCCGGAAGAAGGGCATGCCCCGCAAGTCCAAGAGCCCGGGAGAACCTGCGAGCCAGCGCGGGTTGTCGCGAGAGTAGATCCCCGTTCTGGTGGCTCGTGATCGCTCCACCGGCAAGACCCTGACCCAAGTGTTGCCCTCACGCACGGGGCGGGATATCGGCGTGGTGCTGGTGCCTGCGCTGACCGCGGATGCGGTGCTCTGTTCTGACAACGCCAGCGCCTACCGCACGCTTTCCAAGGCCGCAGGCATCGAACTGCGTTGCGTGCCCGCCAACCCCAAGAAGAAGGGCAAGGGCGAGGTCTACCACATCCAAAATGTCAATGCTTACGACAGTCGCTGGCTGGATGTTCCGGTTTCGCGGTGTGGCCACCAAGAACCTGCCGAACTACCTGGGCTGGCATCGCTATCTCGATGTGCCGAAAACTCGTCCTACGCCGAAGAAGTTCTTGACCGGAGCACTGGGCGACTAACCTGGCCATTGACACTGGCCATTTTTAGGGTAGAAAAAGGAGAGTTAACTTTCCGGAGTCGCCCAATGGCTGCAAAACCTGTTGTCCCACCTGTAGCCGATCCTGCCGTCGTCTTGCAAGCCTTCAAGGCGATTGATCGCAAGAGGCGCAAGCTATGGCAGGGGGAAGAAGAAGTCCGCGTCGCCTGGATTAGTGCTTTGGAGCAGGCCACCGGCTTTGATTTCGAGGCCGAGCGGCAGAGACGCGACAGCAGCTACAACAATGTCGTCATTGAGTTCAAGGGGCCTGGTCTCTTCAGGGGCAGCGATAAGAGCGCCAAGTTTACAGAAGCAACGGATAAGCGCCTGCTGCCCTACATCAAGTCATTAGCCGAGCAGCAGGGTCTCCCCCAGGCAGACTTCATTGGCATCGCCATTGACGGTGAGCACCTTTGTTTCACCCAGGTGCGGGACGGGACTATCCATTCTGGCCACCTTCTTCCTTTCTCGGTTGAATCGGTTGGCTTGGTGATAAATGCTTGCCTCGATAGCACAAGGCCGGCAGTTGAATCTTCCAACCTGATCCGGGACTTTGGCCACGGCTCGCAGGTGGCGACCGGCGTTATGCAGGTGTTCTCTGATGCGCTCTCCGCTGCATTGAATGATCCAGAAAGCTCCAAGATCAAGATGCTTTACGAGGAGTGGAAGAGCCTCTACGGCCAAGTGGCAGACCTTACCGCTGATCAAAAAGCAGCCATCGATAAGGTGCTCAACTTTGCATGGATTGGCCCCGCCAAACAAAGCTTGTCTGGCCGACTGTTCGTCATCCATTCCTACAATTCGCTGTTGATCAAATTGCTTGCTGCAGAAATTGTATCTGCTCACAACTTGACTGCGGAGAAAGCGCCGGCAGAAGCGATGTGCGCGCTGCTTACGCCAGACCAGTTGCTCCAAAAGCTCGAAACAGATATCGAGGGTGGACGCCTTTTCAGTGGGTCAAACATCAACGGGTTCGTTGAGGAGGCAATTTTCAGTTGGTATCTGGAAGCGGGCAAAGACAAGCGGTATCAAGCGGATCTTGTGCAGTCGCTCAAGGCCTTGCTTGGCAAGTTGGCGCTGTATCGCACCGATCATTTAGACCGCCAGCGCGACACCCTCCGCGACTTCTATCAAGACCTGGTGCCAGAAACCTTGCGCAAGAGCCTGGGTGAGTTCTACACCCCTGATTGGCTGGTTGACTTCACCGTTGATCAAGTCAAAGACGGGCCTTGGCTGGGCAAGCGCTATCTTGATCCAACCTGCGGGTCGGGAGCCTTCCTCATTGCCTTATTGAGGCACAAGAAAAAGGAAGCCAAGGCCAACGGGCTTGGCGCAGAGGAAACTATCAAGGCGCTATGTAGTGAAGTGTGGGGGTTCGATCTAAACCCGCTGGCGGTCCAGACCGCACGCGTCAATTTTCTCATGGAGATTGCCGATCTACTGAAAGAAGCACCAGGCACCACGATTGAGATCCCCGTCTTACTCGCGGACGCCATCTATTCACCTGCTCCCGATCCGGTTGAAGGTCAAAAGATGGTTCCTTACGAGATTGGAAGTAACCAGGCCAACTTGAAGATCAAGCTCCCGGCTCCCTTGGCGTTCAATCGTGAGCGCTTGGATGCCGTGCTTGAAGCCATGGGCGAACAAGTTGAGCTAGACCAAGAATTCCATACGGTCCAGGCCTTGCTGCTTACATCGGACCTTGTCTCAGAAGAGGAAGGAAAAGACTGGGCGCTCCCGCTGCACGAAACCTACGATCAAGTGCTCAATCTTCACCGCAAAAACTGGAATGGCATCTGGTTTCGGATTGTTCGCAACTTCTTCTGGTCTGCCACTGCTGGGAAATTCGACGCAATCGTTGGCAATCCACCGTGGGTCCGATGGTCCAGTCTTCCGGAGGCTTATCGTGATCGCGTCAAGGACGTCTGTAATGGATATGACATCTTCTCCAAGACCAAGCATCACGGCGGCAACGAGTTAGATATTTCCGCGATGATCACTTACACCGCGGGCGACAAGTGGCTGAAGGAAGGCGGCAAGTTGGCGTTCGTGATCACCCAGTCCGTATTCCAAAACCCGTCATCTTCCGGATTTCGCAATTTCCGCATCAATGACAGCGGCAACCTCGTGCCTGTGAGCGTCGATGACATGAAGGCATTAAAGCCCTTTCCGGATGCTGCCAACAAGACTGCTGTTGCTGTATTCGAGAAGACGACACGGCCGCCCAAATATCCCGTCCCGTATCGACTTTGGGATGCAAAAGAGAAGCAAGAGCTAGACAAGCATGGCCGCAAAAAGCGTGAAAGCCGGTCTATCAATCCTGCGTTGTCGCTCGAGAAGGTTCTGAGCCTCACGGTTCGCATTGCTATGGATGCAGACCCTATTTCAGGCGGCGGCTCTCCGTGGGCAATCTTACCCACAGGGAGGTTTGCCCTATTGCAACCAATGGCGCAGGTCGAAGAGACGACTTGGGTTGAGGGTCGCAAGGGCATTACGGTTGACCTAAACGGCATCTACTTCGTCAAGGTGTTAGACGAGAACAAGACCGATAAGCTTGTCCAGATCGAATCCAGGTCAGAAGCTGGCAGGACTGACATTGGCCCTGCTCGCCGAGCTTGGATCGAGCCCAACTGGCTCCATCCCCTGATCAAGGGCGCCGCTGATTTCCAGCCGTGCTACTTACAGCCCGCCGATGAACTGTTTGCTATCGTCCCTAACAAGGGGATCAAGAAAGCAGACTTTGAGAAGGCAGCGATTGAGTTCCAGTCTTTGAAGAACACCAGGGCCTATCTCAACCACTTCAATAAAAAGGGCAATGAGCTACTAGAACGGCGCTCCACATACCGAGGTCGAATGTCGTCAATGGGCGCTCCGTATTACGCCATTTACAATGTTGGCGAATTTTCCTTCAAGCCATGGAAAGTCATCTGGGCGGAAATGTCCGGGAAGTTCAGTGCCGCCGTTGCCGGTAGCGCCAATGTCCCCTTGATTGGCAAACGCCCCTACGTTCCGGATCACAAGATCTTCTTTGTGGCACTGGATAACAAAGCCGAAGCGCATTACCTCTGCGGCATCCTTAACTCGACAACGGTTGCTGAGTTCGTTGAGAGCCACAACGTGGCCATCCAGGTCGGCAACATCTTCAAGCACATGCGGCTGCCTCGCTTTGACCAAACAGACCAGGATCATCTGGACCTTGCCGACAAGGTAGAAGTCGCCCATAAGGAGGCGGACGCCATAAAGCGTGGCGTGATCGTCGATGAGATCCGGAAGATGGCTGATGCTTTGATGGAGACCTGGCTTGTTGGCCTTCGCCAGCCACTGGCTGCAAAGCCAAAAAGGCTACTTAAAAGCTAGATCAGTAGATCTAAACTGCTTGAATTTAAAAGGGCCCTTAACCGGGCCCTTTTTCTTATTTAGGCTACCGCACCAACACGCAACGCGAACAGAGCCTTGTTTTAAGTGCGCCAAGAGGCACTGCCCAAACCATATGGACCCTGCCGCCGACTACCGACACTTCACGGAACCCCATACGAGCGTAGAAGGCTCTAGCTGGGTTTTCCTCGTAGACGCGGAGCTGTAGCCGCTTGAACGCTCGATGGGTAGCAGCCAGTTGAGCCTGATGCACAGCCCAAGTGCCGATCCCCATGACTTGGTGCTGGGGAAGCACCTGGAGATCCCTGAGGCCCAAGGCATCTTGCTCAGGCAGGAGTCTCATAAGGCCGACTACGTCGGCCCCCGCCACAATCATACGGTTCTCAAAGTCCTTCCAGCTCACATGGAAGCGAGTCGAGTCCCAAGCGATACCTCTTTTGGCGAGGTATCCATGCATGTTGTTGCGGCTAAGAGCCTCACAGAACTCGCGTTCTTCGTCAGTGGCAAGCCGGAGCGTGAGCTTCATTGCTACGTGACATCGGAAGTGGACCCATCTGCGGGCGTTGGCTAGACAATGCCTCAGTATCGCCTTGGCTGGTAGCGGGTCCTGTCCGTGATTGCTGCTAGGAGCCGTAGACTGCTTTCGGGGCTCCTTTAGGAACGACGCATGAAGGTCTTTATCAGTTCCCTGATCACCGGCATGGAGGACGAGCGGGCGGCTGCCAAGCTTGCGATCGATAACTTGGGGCATGAGCCAATCATTGCCGAGGATTTCGGCGCCAAGGCCAGTTCCCCACAAGTGGCTTGCCTGCAGGCCGTGCGCAGTGCAGATTTGGTGGTGCTGGTGCTGGGAGCGCGGTATGGAGCCAGGCAGCCGTCCGGGCTTTCGGCAACCCACGAAGAGTATCGGGAGGCGCGTGGCAGCAAGCCCATCCTTGTCTTCGTTCAAGACGGGGAGGTCGAGGCGGACCAAGCGGATCTCATCGCTGAGACCGGGTCATGGGAAGGCGGGTTCTTTCGAGACAACTTTTCAACGGCGGAAGATCTACACAGGAACGTGACCCGCGCGCTTCATCGACATGTCTTGGCGCACGCCGCAGCCCCTTTGGATCCCGAAGCACTCGCACGCAGGGCCAAAGCGCTCATGCCGAAGCCTTCTCGAGGACACTACTCTTCCGACAACGCCTTGCACTTGGTAGTTGCTGCCGGTCCTGAAGCCAGCATTCTTCGGCCAACTGAGCTTGAAGGCCCATCGCTCCGTCAAGCCATCCAGCAGCAGACCATGTTCGGACCCCGTCCGATCTTTGACACTCGCCATGGCGCCGACAGTCAACTCCGTTCTGATGCGTTGGTGGTGTTCCAAGAGGCCAGAGGCGGCACGCGTGCGGAAGTCGTTTTGTGGCCAACAGGGGATATCCAGCTTCTGTTGCCACTTACCGAATCGCATGGCGCCGGCTTCTCAGCGGTGATTGAGGAGGAGGTCGCCGATCGGCTGCCTGCCGGGCTGGCATTCGGTGGCTGGCTGCTGGAGCACATTGACTCAACTCAACGCATCACCCACGTCGCCCTGTGCGCGGCCGTGACAGGGCAGGGTGGAATGGGTTGGAGAACCCGCGCTGAGCAAGCCGCCAGCCCGAATGGTGGTTCATTCGACTCGCTCGGTCGCGAGGAGGAGCGCGAGCGGCCAGTGATGCTCCAGCCGGCCCATGCACCTCGCGCGGCCTTGGCAATGGACACGCAGCGCATTGCAGAAGATCTCGTAGCTCTGCTGAGGCGTAGGTGGAAGGCCACCGATCGCTAGTTGTTGCGACGGCGACACATGAACATCAGGAGGTCAAATGAAGTTGCCAGCTCATGCATTCGCTGAGATATCCCCCATGGACGTCCTGCCTGGGCAGCTTTTCAAGTTCCGGGGCGGCTGGGCGCTGCGCGTGACCTATCGAGAAGCCACCCAAGGCTTCTTGATGCTGAGCGGCGAGCGTGCTGGCTGGGTGCATGAAATCGCGGCAGGTATGTCTGCGGTGATTGCGATTGTGCCGGCGTTTGGCTGGTTCCCCCTGGTCGAGGACGAAACCCCGACAACCGATGCACTTCTTACGTCGACACTGATGCTCACGGAAGCAGGGCCTGCGATCTGCGGTGTTGGCCAGGAGGTAGACGGCCCCCATCGCGTGCGCCGCTATGAGCAATGGTCCGCCGAGTTGTTCCACGAGTCTCGACCGTTTGTCAGCCTCGGCACTCTATTGGAGGTAGACAGGCGAGGGCAGCAGCGCTGACCTGTGCTGTAGGTCCAGCGGAATCCCGGTAGCTCGCACGGCACTCCCACGGCTTGGGCCTCTTGATTGGGACCCTAGCGCCCCTGCCAGTCAGACAAGGGGCAAGCCCTTCTCCACTTCGTTTCGACCCACGCTGCGCGCCGCTGTCGCGGTGCTCGCTTACGGGTGTCAGCCAGGCCGACGGGTCGCTGACTGGCTCCCACGAGGCATGTCGCCTTGGGAGACGGAACCATGCGAACCAAGACCAGCAAGACCGAAGAAGACCAGATCCTCGCCGCCGCCGAAGCCATCCACCTGCGCCGCCTGAAGCGCCTAGGCAAGGTCGCAGAGCCTAGTGAAGCAGGACACTACCTCCGTGCCCACTGCGGCCACCACGCCCGCGAAGTCTTTGGATGCCTGTTCCTCGACAACCGCCACAAGATCCTGGCGGTGGATGATCTCTTCTACGGCACGATCGACGGCACCGAGGTGCATCCCCGCGAGGTCGTCCGGCGCGCACTGCTGATCAACGCATCGGCCATCGTGGCCTTCCACAACCACCCTTCGGGCAACCTTGAGCCCTCCGCGGCCGACCGGGCGGTGACGGCCCGCCTGAAGCAGGCACTGGCACTCGTCGAAATCCGGCTGCTGGACCACTTCGTGGTGAGCAGCGAAGGCTTCACGAGCCTCGCCGCTCGAGGCTGGGTCTAACGACCCAGCTCCTCTGGTGGGTATGCGCCCCACCAGAGGAGATTTCCTACAACCCGTTCCGTGAGGACCCTACTTCTAAGCTGGGGCGCGTGAGCGAAGCTGCATTTGTCGCCGAAGCCATCGCACCCGCTTAGAGCGAAATCAGAAAGGACCATGTCAGGCCGACACAAGACGGCCGGCACCTGGAAGGGGGCTGGCGGCAGGGATACCACCGCCACCAAGCGCCTCAGCGACAGAAGCCCCCGGTTGGGGGCTTCACTTTTTAGCGCGACTTATCGCTGCCTTGGAGTTCTTTCAGGAGCGCCAGCGCTTCTTTTTGCTTGCGCGGGGGCAGCTGCGAGATGACCAAAATGGCTTCCGCAACCGTGTCTGACGACGCGACGAAGTAGGCCGCCGGCAAATCCAACAGCTTGGCCAAGCGCTCAATGGTGTCTAGGTCAGGCGTGTGCATGCCACGCTCGTAGCGGCTGATCCTGGGCGCGGCGGTGCCTGGGTCGTCCTCGTCCAGCCCCAGCAAGCGCTGGCCGAGCTGGGCCTGCGTCCACTCCTTCGCCAAACGCGCAGCCCGGAGGCGGCGACCCAAGGCGCTGGGGGTGGGAAGGGCTGCGGGCATCCGGGAGACACGAGACGTTGACTCCGCGAAGTTTGCCTGCGTAAGGTTACCCCGTCATTTGCGGTGAACGCAAATAGAGAGAGGGGGTAAGGATGAAACGAAAGATCACCGTGCTGGTGGCTGGACTTCTGATGGTGGGCACCGCGCAAGCCGGCCAGTCGCTGTCGTGCCAGATCAAGGAGCGCGCACAAGAAGGAGTGGCTTTCTCCTGGAGCCATGCCCATGGCGAGGCCGAGGGGCCGGACACGATCCCGACCGCGATCGGCGTCATCGGGCAGACCGAAGGCCCGGGCTTCACCACAGCCATCACCTTGAACGGTGAGCTCATCGCGCTTCCGCCGGAGCACGCCGGCTTGGTCCGCTACGGAAAGGTCTACGCCATCGATGATCAGGTGGCCCTGGCCTACCTCGTCGAGCGCTCCCACGACTCCTCGGCCTCGCCAAGCGAACTGGTGTTCCTGGTCGACGCCAGCGGCACTGTCTCCAACCTCGAGCTGCAGCCCGGCAATGCCGAGCCGGCAGCCGGCCACTGCAACCTGATCCAGTGAGGAACCCTATGAAGAAGATCTTGATGGCCGCCACGGCGGCAGTGTTGTTGTCCGCGTGCGCGGCCGGCCCTGGCAACGCCGATGTCGAAGATGCGCTGGGTCGGTATGTGGAGGAAGCGGGCGGTGCGGATCCGGTCTTCGAGGATCTCGAGGTGGGGAAGTGCGAGGAGGCCAGTCCGGGTTATGCGTGCTCGGTGACTGGAAAGCTCACGGTTGCCATGGGCCGGCGAACTCAGACCGACGACTTGGTCGGAACCTTCGTCTTTGACGAAGTGGATGGCCACTGGCGGGTTGTGGGTCAGCGCTAACCGGATGCACCACTACGCGGGCCAGCGGCCCGCAGCAAAGAGAGACTCATGGGAACCAAAATGATCCTGAAGCTGGTCGCCACCGCCGCGATGGTGGTGATCCTGCTGCAGCTGCAAGGTGTCACTTTCTACTTCGCCGCGCTGCTCTTCACGCTGGCGGCCATCCTGCTTTGGGTGCTGCCGGCGCAGATGGCCCGCTACAAAAAGAACCTTGATCCGGGATTCCAGACGGCATTCGAGCACGACCACATTGCGCTCGACACCACCAATCGCAGGCTGTGGATCCGAGATCCGGCACGTGGCCAGCGCTACCTGGAGCCGGGGGACATCAGCACCATCCGAACGGGGCTTGAGAGCGTGAGGGGCGGGAGGGTGCACCAGCGCATCGAGTTCCAGATCCACGATCTGGAGCATCCGGTCTGGCATGTGTGGTTCGACCGCCACTCCGAAAGCCGGCTCAAGGGAAGCAACCGCAACTCGCACGAGCGCGACGAGTGGTATGCCCGGATCAAGACCTGGGCGGGGCTGAAGAACATGCACTGAGGGCCGCTGCTGAAGCTCCGCTAGCCGTGGCTGCTGCTGCTCGCTTTAGGCCCGCAGAGCGCCTTATGCTCGGGGCGCCACCATTCGGTGGCGAGGAGAAGCGCAATGGCGAAGAACGAGAAGACCGGACCGAAAGCAGCGAAGGCCGCCAGTGATGTAATGCGTGATGGCCGGACCGGAGCAAAGTCAAAAACGGCTGCAGGCTCCGCGTTGAGCCAGGCTCCCGACAAGGGCAAGAAAAAGAAGTAGGCGTTCCCGACGATCAGGCCGGCCCCTAGGGGCCGGCCTTTGCATGAGCGATGACAAATGGACCACTTTGAAGGCGTTGTGCTGGACTACCTCCGCGCGGATCGCGCCCTGTTCGTCAACAGTCAGTGCTGCATCCAGCTCAATGAGGGGGCCAATCCGGACACCAGCGGCCCCCACTGGTATTGCGATGCTCTTGCGGTCAGCTTCAAGGAGCAAGCGGTCTACCTGTGCGAAATCACCTATGCAGCCCGTGCGCCATCGCTTCTTGCGCGCCTGCGGGCATGGAATGAGCACTGGGAGGGGATGAGGCGGGCACTGGCGCGAGACAGCGGGATACCACTGGACTGGACCGCCCGCCCATGGCTGTTCGTCCCGCAGGTCCATGCTGACAAACTAAGGGCGAGCGTAGCTGGCCTCGCCGCCCTTCCACCGGTGCGCATCACCCACCTGGAGGACGTTGTCCCCTGGCGCTATCGCTCGTGGGACCGGGGCGCCTATTGCGATTGAAGGGTGCGCCCAGTGCGCCAAGCACTGCGCTGGAATGCCACTTCCCTTTGCCCAAACGCCCAAGCACGATTTCGCGGTAGACGTCTGGGGCAGGGGGCGATTTGCGCTTGTGCCGGCGCGAGTTGCACAGCCAGCACGCGGCAGCGATGTTGTAGGCGGCGTCGCTGCCCCCATCTTGCTTCGCCAGCAGGTGCTCTGCAGTGCAGCGAAGAGGGACGATCGTTCTGGCTCGGAGGCCGTGATGCTTCAGTTCTTCAGGAGACGACTGCCACATCGGCAGGCCGCAGTAGCAGCAGCGGCCCTGCTGGGCCTCGAAGGCACGAATGCGATGGGCTCGGAGGGTTCGGTGGCTGGGCATAGGACGTCTTTTGGCATCTGCTAGGGAAGTCCCGCCGTCTTTGTAGAGAACGAACGGGCACCTGGCGCCTAAAGGCTATGCAGGCAACACACCGGGGCTTTAGCCGAGCCGGCGGAAACGTTATACCGCCACTTTGCTGGTCTTGCCAACCTACTTGACGCGGCTGCGCCCGACTAGCGCACCTTCAACAATTGATCCCAACGCGTGGTGTAAGCCGGCGACAGGCTCTCCTGGCGCATCGCCCACTTCGGAGACTGACCGGGCCGTCGAGCAGCCGATGCCAGGCTCATCGAACCTCTCCCGAAGCGGCGGTTGGCCTGGTCCATGACTGCCATGAGCTTGGCTGATCTGGGGTCCATGCCGGAAAACAGATCAGCCTGATGCACGTCACCGTGCGATAGATCCAGCAGACCCACGCCGGCCTTCTTGTAGGCGTAGCCCTGGCGATACATGGAGCGCACGAGGGAACGGGCCACGGCCAATACCTCACGCGTGTCGCTCGACGGGTGGATCAGTTGCATGGCCTTGGACGGGTGGTATTGCTTGGCCCCGGTCTTAAAGGGATTGGTGTGGAGCCAGACCCACACACCGCCGGCTTGCAGGGATCTGGCACGAAGCTTCTCGCACGCGCGCACGGCGAAGGTGGCCACGGCTTGGGCCAAGTCTTCTTGACTGGCCACTTCCCGGCCAAAGGACCGTGACACCACAATCTGCTTGCGCTGGGGCTCCGTCTCTTCCAGTTCCGCGCACACCACTCCTTGGAGCTCGCGTTGCGTGCGAGCCAGCACCACGCCATACCGGGCGCGCAAGGTCTCTGGATCTGCCTCGACCAGATCCCCAGCAGTCAGGATCCCTTCCGCGCCAAGTCGACTAGCCCATTTCCTTCCCACGCCCCACACGTCTTCAACTGGGAAGGCTGCCACTTCGGAAGACTCTGGCAGCGCTTGAACTACGCCTTGCGGAGTGGACTTGGCTAGCTTGTTTGCTAGTTTGGCCAGCGTCTTGGTGGGACCGATGCCCACGCAGGTTGGAATACCGGTCCACTGCAGCACTCGAGAGCGGGCTTCCCGTCCGGCTTCCAAGCGATCGGGCACACGCGTCATATCCACAAAGCTCTCATCGATCGAATAGACCTCCACCGACGGAAACAAGTCCCGTAGAACGCTGACGACCCGTCCGGACATATCGCCATACAAGGCGAAGTTGGCCGACAGGATTTTGAGGCGCCGTCGCACTTCCGGGGACACCTCGTGGATCGGCTGGCCCATCTTGACCCCGAGTGCCTTGCACTCTGCGGATCGAGCGATCGCGCACCCGTCGTTCGAACTCAAGACAGCGACCGGTTCGCCGTGCAGGGCAGGGTTGAACACCCGCTCCACGGAGCAGTAGAAAGCGTTACCGTCGATTAGGCCGAACACGAGGGGACGAGATGAGCAAGAATGCGCCGTGGACGAAGCTGGACCCACTTACTTGTAGGTGGTTCAAGGCAAAGCAGGAGGATCGATCCATGACGCCTGAAGAAAAGGCCTGGGTAGAGCGCCACGTGATTTGCTGCGGAATGACAGGCAAACGTTGCCCCCCACGCAAGCCCGGACGGGACAGGGTGATCTAGTGCGATGGTCGTCACCGCCGGAACTGCCTTCTGAAAGACCACGTCACCACGCCCCATACCTCTACCTGGTCTTCCGGCCCCACTTCGATCGGTGCATGCTCCGGGTTGCCCGAGCGCAGCTGTAGCTGGCCCCTATGGAGCCACCACTGCTTAACCATGAACCCACCATCCCAAAGAACCATGACGATGTCCCCGTGATTGGCCGTCAGCGAGCGATCCACCACCAGGGTGTCGCCCGGATGGATGCCGAAATCGACCATTGAGGTCCCGGTATCCGCTTCGACGAAAAAGGTGGCCGCAGGTCGGGCGATGCAACGCTCGTTGAGATCGAGCTCATCCCCTTGGCCGTAAAAGTCCTCAGCCGGCGATGGGAACCCGCACGTCGCGCGGAAGGGCAGCATTGGTAAGCGCAGACGCAGCGGGTGGGAGGATGCAGGCCCAAGGAACCCTGGGGGCTCTCCGGAGGAGGGGCGATAAAGGGCGTGTGCTTCAGACATGGTGGGCAGCATCGAAGGGAGGAGTCTCACCCAGCGAGAAGCCTCTGGGGACAATAGCTTAGGAACGCTGCGGGGGTTGTCGCCATTAGTATTTGCCTGAACAGGTCTAAGGTCGTCCCGCACGGCTTCGCGCCGGTTTCATCGGGTCGGCGTTATCCAGTGCAGCACTACCCCCACCAGGAGAAGCGAGATGACTTCGAGCAAGCGAGAGCTGATCGAGCCGCACAAGGGCGACAAACGCTATGTCCGTCGTGACGAAGACGGACAGTTCAAGGAAAGCGACGACGTGAGCCGATCGCTGAGTCAAGACGTGCGTAAGCAGGCGGAGAACGAGTCAAAGCCGGGGCAGGGCGACCGAGGCGACCGCAAGTGAAGGCATGCGCTGAAGCGGCGTTTGCCTAGCTCGGGAGACCGACCCTATGCCCGCGCTTGCCACATTGACTGCGCTACTTGATGAGCTCGAGGCCAAGCTGCCCCAGTTGATCGAGGACCATGCCGAAGAAGGCGACTTCTGGTCAGCGTTCGCCGGAGAAGCCGACAACATCGAAGATCGGGCCGGCGAGCATTGCACCTTCGTCCATCAGCGCATTGACGAAATGCTGGACAAACACGGGTGCCGCCGGCCCCAAGACCGCCTGACGCCTATCGCTGTCAGGCGGTCGCTGATGAGCCCTGACTGCACGCGTCGCCAGGTAGTTGTAGGGTTCGGCTCAACACCGACGATTGGAATTGCTCATGTGCTACTCAGCGCAAGTCTGGGCGGACTACCACCGATACGTGCGGGTCTACGGCGCAGAGATTGCGATCGATGTCTTCTATGACCTGTATGTCCGCCGACGCCAAGGCGAGAAGCTTAAGACCCCCAAGAGCATGGACCTCGCGTTTCGCGGAGGTCAGTCCCAGCTTGAATCCCAGATTTCGGCAATGGTGCGCGACATCCATGCTGCGGAGATTTCCGACTTGGAACGCGAGCTGTTCAAGCAGACCAAGCGACTGGCAGACGCGACTCGTAGTCTTTTGACAAAGCAGACGAAGAAGGCGTTGGAAGAACAACGGATCGCAGGCAACAAGATCGAGCAGATGAAGGGCCGATTGCGCAACCTCCAGCGCGTTGACGATCAGCCAAGCGACAGCCGGATCTACCCCGGGATGTATGCGCCTGTGATGGTCTGGGAAGATGGCAAGCGCGTGGTCAAGCCCATGCGCTATCAGTGCCGAGCACAGGGAAAGCCAGCGATCAACGACCGCAAGTTCCCCGGGACCTACAACGCTCGCAGGGATAACCTCGAAGGCTTCTGGAAAAGCCAGTTCGGGCGCACTCAAGGCCTGATGGTTGCCGAACGCTTCTACGAGAACGTCGAAACACCCGACGGCAATGCTGTTCTGGAGTTTGTGCCGCGCACTGGCGAACCGATGCTCATTGCCTGCCTTTGGTCGCGGTGGACGGATCCTAAAGGGGAAGAACCGGATCTGTGGTCCTTCGCAGCCATCACCGACGAGCCGGAAGAAGAGGTCGCGGCAGCCGGCCACGACCGCACCATCATCAACATCAAGCCGGAGCACATCGACGCTTGGCTCAATCCCGAGCAAGGGAACCTGGATGCGCTGTATGCAATCCTAGATGACAAGCAGCACCCCTACTATGAGCACCGTATAGCTGCCTAGGAGGCGCCATGCTGCTGAACATCGATAGACCTCTCCGAAGCGCAACTCTCCACGCTGACGACTGCAATCGCATCCCCAAACCTGTGGGGACGCAATACAAGCCAGTGGGCGAATTGGGGCGTGACGGCGGATGGTTCACGGTGGCCGATGAGCGCCAGGCGCGAGCCGTGGCCCATGCCGAGTTCGAGCGGGGTGAATTCCACCGGTGCCAGTTCTGCTAGTTCGCTGCTTGGATGAGCCAGGTCGCTGTGCACGGTGTGCATTAACTCGAGCAAGTGAGCCGGCTCATCCGAGGGCCACTAGTGCCGAGTATCCATCCGGGCCGCTCCTCGTGACCGCGCCTCCTCGCGCACCTCAGGGTGGTTCCGGTCCTCCTGATACCTGAGCAAAGCGCCGACGAGTTCGGCATCGTCAAGGATTTCGGCTCCTGCCAGGAATACGAGATCAGCAACCTGCCGGCGCCGGACCGCTTCCTGGCGTCGCTCCTTTTGCTTCTCCCTAGCTGCTGCCCGTTGCTTCGCAAGTAGCTGCCGGGCTTGAAGCTGGGCGAGCTGCTGTGTGGCTCGCTGGATTCGCTCGTGGTAGTGGGTTGTGCCGCTCATGGTCGTTTCTCCTGCGGGGTTCTTCTGAGTCAAGCAAAGAAACCGGTTCCGTCAAGTTCGCTCCATCGCGAAAAAATGTTGCGCTTCAAAAACCCGAAGAACGCGCAAAAACGTGATTCAAAGACCAGAGCAAGAGCGCACTTAGGCATTGCCCTTCGGACAACGCGTGCGCAAAGGGGCAAGCCCCCTTGGACCCGACGCTACGCGTCCAACAGCAAAGCAAAACTGCAACGCCGATCGCCTTGCCAATTCCGCGATCCGCTTCATAAAGGAAGGAGCACTGGCAAAAGGAACATGCGATGGCGATCTACCACACCCGAGTCAAAACCTTCTCCCGCTCGCAGGGGCACGCATCCACCGCAGCGGCCGCTTACCGCGCCGGCCTGCTGATCATCGATACGCGCACCGGGCTCAAGCACGACTACCGCAGGCGCGGTGGCGTGGTCGAGACGCGCTGCATCGCTCCGGACGAAGCACCCGACTGGGCCTTCGATCCGTGCGAGCTATGGTCGGCCGCTGAAGCTTCTGAGAAGCGGAAGGACGCCACTGTGGCGCGCGAGTTCGAGATCGCGCTGCCCCATGAGCTGACCGATGAAGAACGGTCCGATCTCACGGCTGCCATCGCCCGTGCCTTGGTAGAGCGTTACCGCTTCGCGATCCAGGCGAGCATCCATGAGCCGCAGACACCAGATGGGTTGAACTACCACGCGCACCTGCTGGCCACGACAAGACGCGTCGGCGACGCAGGGCTTGCTGACAAAACCCGCGAGCTCGACGGCGGGCCATCGGGCCGCGGAGAAGTCGAGTGGATCCGGGAGATGGTCGCCCGGACCACCAATGAGCACCTTGCCGCCGCACAGGTCCAGGCACGGGTCGACCACCGGAGCCTTAAAGCGCAGGCAGCCGAGGCTGCCGCGAACGGCGACGAGGCGGCCGCCTTGTCTCTATCCCGTGAGCCCACTGAGCACGTGGGAAAAGATGCGACGGCCCTGCACCGGAAGGGCGTGGACTGCGACCGGACGAAGGCAAACCAGGAAATCGCTATCGACAACGAAACCCAGTGGGACGAGGCCCTGGCGCAGCTCGAAGGGGAGGGCAGGCTGCAGCCGACAAGTGCCGGCCACAGCCACGGGCAGGCCAAACGCGATCGAGCCGCTCTGGTCCTAGCGCCGGTTCAAGGCGATGGCCACATCCGCGTAGTGCGTGGACTCGGCTCTGCCAAGCCCAAGGCAACCACCGGGGAGAAGCACCAGGCCACTCGCACTGCCTTGGCAGAGGCGATCGCCCTTTGGCGCGAGAACTTCGTGGCCGGCATCGATGCCAGCTTCAAAGCCACCACCCAACTGCTGGCGCATGGTGCAGAGCGGCTCGCGAGATTTGTCCACGTCTCCTCGTTTCGCGCGGACATGAGTTCGCTGGTGAAGCACCTCAAGCGCGTCAAGCACGACGCCCTGCGGTTCAAGCGGCGGATGGCGGCCGAGGCTCGAGCGAAGCATCTGTTGCACCAGGCGGAATTCGCACTGGAGCAATTCGAGGGCGAGCACCCGAGACCAGCCATGTGGTCGCGCCCCGAGTGGTCCAAGCGTCGCGCCCGGCGCCTGCGTGCCGTCCAGTCACGGCGAGACGGCTACCGTCGTGCCCGCATGGCGACTGAGCCCGAGGCACAGCGCGACTACGAAGCGGCGGCAAGGGCTTCTGCCGAGCAATTAGAGGCGTTGAGCAGGCGCATGCTTACCCGCTACCCCGTCCCAAGCGACCAGGAGAAGCCCGCCGAGGCCAAAGCGATTGAGGTCCAAGGGCAAGGAGCAGCGGAACCCAGCGCGGATACACCCAAGGTCGTCAGGCCCGGCTGACACGAAGATGCCCCGGAAGTCCGGGGCATCGCGTGGTGGGTAGTGCTACAGGCTGGCAATCACTAGTGCAGGGTAGGACCCCTGGGCGGTCGGTTCGGGCTGCCTCCTCGTTTGACCTGGAGGCGATCACCGAAGGGCATGGCGTCACGCTGGATCACTCGCTCACGAGTCTTTGTGGAGGGACGAGGTTCAAGCGTGTGCTCGGCCATCGGAGGGCTCTGGCCATCCACGGATCGCCGGATCAACTCGGCGGCTACTTCAAGTGAGTGCTCGATATCATCGAGCCGCTCGGACAGCCTCCGGTTCCGATCCTGGCTGATGATGCCACTAAGCAAACGGCTTGCGATTTCAAGCCTCTGGTCTTGCTGGTGCATGGGCGCTCCTTGCGCTGTTGAGATGACTTCCATGCAAGCAGCATTTGCGTTCAGCGCAAGTGGGCAAGCGTCTCAATTCTGAATAGGGATCGCATTACCATTGCGATCCAAATGGTGGGCGCCTCTCGCCTTGAGCATCTAAGAGCGTTTATGGAGAGCCGGGACTACAGTCCAACTATCCATTGAGGGCCTTCGCAGTGGCCCATGGGAGTGAATACTTCGGCTGGGGCAGCTCCCACTCCTCCGCCAATGTTTTTAGGCGCCGTAGTTCGACCCCAGACGTTGCCTTGATCGTCTATGACCACAAAACCGTCCTCGGCTTCACGAAGGGAGAAGCCATAGGGAAAGACTGCGAGATAGCCAGGCCCGCTACCCGTGGACGGAATGATCCGCAAACACCCGTCCACAACTGACAACTGCGCATTCTTGAGGAGCGCGGTCCCGTGCACGACCTCGCCTTGGGGCGGGTCTTTGATCGTGACGATGATTGGGTCGTTTTGCTGCACACCGCAGGCAGACGCCAAACAACCCACTGCTACCCAGAGGCCAGCATGAAAGCAGCGCATCCCTGTTTCACCATTAGGTCGAGACCACATGCCGCTCAATGTAGCGGACCGGCATGTAGATCTTGTGGACCGGGTAGGAATTGACGAGCCGTGTCTGCAACTCTGATGTCCGTTCGGTGCCAGTGGCTTTCGCCAGTGGCTAACAACTAATCAGGAAGATCTTCGACACTCACGGAGGACGGAAGAGATGGAATTGCACGCATCTATGCGCCGCACTTTGAGCCAGGCACTCCTCGTGGCGGTAGTGGTAGGCGTTGTGGCTTGTAGCCAATCCACGCGGCCTTCTCCCCCTGTTGAACATGGCATCTCCGGAGAGGAAGTAGCGGCCGCCGCCCGCTCCGCTGACATCATCGCTACTGCGGAGCTGGTAGACGTTCGCTACGACAAATATTCCGACACGATGGACGGGACCATGGTGTGGAGAGTCGTGCGGTGCCACGTCGGAGAATGCATCGTGGGGGCACAGATCAAGACCCGTTTCAGCGTTCCGTTCTCCACGAGCGGAGAATTCTGCGCCCTGCGAGATGGATGTCTGAAGCGCGATTCGCTACGCGGCTACCGAGGGGACAAGTTCCTTGCAACTTTCACGCGCGCTCCGTATCTGAAACAAGTCGCGGCTAGGCAAGGAACCCCACTAGAAGGCTACTTTAGCCTCAACCGTGGGTATTACCTCATAAGAGAAGACGCGCTCTATCACAACGACTTGCACAGGCTGGTTGATGCCAACTACGAGGACGTTATAAGGCTGCTAACGGAAGAGTAGCGAGGTATCTATGGGCACAAGTCTTGGCCAAGGCGACTTCGGCCACCCCAAGACGGACGGCGACATGCAAAGCCTCCGTAAAGCGCTCCATCAGCACCAGAGCCCGGTAATTTGCCAGTTGCCCAAAGTCCCGGACATGCGCTAGATTGTCAGCTGAACACAGGTATCGTTTCAGGTATCGTTTTTTGGGCCCAATCGATTGGTAAGTCATTGATTGAGCAGGAAAAGTAGGTTGTGGGTTCGATTCCCATCACCCGCTCCAGTTTTCGTAGATGTTGATCCACGGCGGCCCCGACCGAAGCGACGGGGCCGCCGTTTTTCTTCGCGCCGGCCGCGGGCGGAGCAGGCCCCGACCGTTTACGTCCGAGGCAAGGATGAGTACCCGGCAATCTGATTCGGTGACCCCGCGGGTGGTGCTGGGCTGGCGCGAATGGGTGGCGCTGCCCGGGCTGGGCATTCGCGCCGTACGGGCAAAGGTGGACACCGGCGCGCGCAGCTCCGCGCTGCACGTCGACGTGCAGTGGCGTTTCACCGAGGGCGGAGCGCCGTGGGTGGGATTCCGGCTGACGCCGGGCGCACCGGGATTCGGCGTGATCGAATGCGCGGCCCCGCTGGTCGACGAACGCGACGTAACCGATTCCGGTGGCCACCGCACCCGCCGCGCCTTCGTCCGCACCCCCCTGGCGCTGGCGGGCATACAGCGCGACGCCGACATCAACCTGACAGACCGGCGCGGCATGCTGTTCCCGATGTTGCTGGGGCGGACCGCGATGGCCGGCGCCTTCACCGTCGACCCCGCATTGTCCTTCGTCCATGGCCGCCCATCGCAGGACGGTTGGCCGCTCATCCCCGAACACGCCCCCGGCGACCCCTCCTGGACCCAAGACACATGAAGCTGGCGATCCTGTCGCGCAACACCAAGCTGTACTCGACCCGCAGGCTGGCGGAAGCCGCCCGCGAGCAGGGGCACACCGTGCGGACCCTCGACCCGCTGCGCTGCTACATGCGCATCGCCAGCGACGGCTTCGCGATGCATTACAAGGGCAAGTCGATCTCCGGCTACCACGCGGTCATCCCGCGCATCGGCGCTTCGGTGACCCGCTACGGCAGTGCGGTGCTGCGCCAGTTCGAGCTGATGGGCACGTTCACCCCGAACTCGTCCGACGCCATCCTCAGGGCGCGCGACAAGCTGCGCAGCCACCAGTTGCTGGCGGCGCAGGGCATCGGCATGCCGGCGACGGTGTTCGGCGACAACCCCGACGACACCGCCGACCTGCTGTCGATGCTCGGGCCACCGCCGCACGTGATCAAGCTCAACGAGGGCACCCAGGGTGCCGGCGTGATGCTCACCGAGAAGCTGTCGGCATCGCGCGGCGTCATCGAGGCGCTGCGCGGCCTGTACGCGCAGTTCCTGGTGCAGGAGTTCATCCCGGAGGCGAAGGGCGCCGACCTGCGATGCTTCGTGGTGGGCGGCAAGGTGGTGGCGGCCATGAAGCGCCAGGCACCCAAGGGGGATTTCAGGTCCAACCTGCACCGGGGTGGCAGCGCGCGAGGCGCGAAGGCGACCCTGGCCGAGCAGGACGCGGCGATCCGCGCCGCCCGGGTGCTCGGGCTGGGGGTGGCCGGCGTCGACCTGATCCGCTCGCGGCGAGGTCCGCTGGTGCTGGAAGTGAACGCATCGCCCGGGCTGGAGGGCATCGAGGACGCCAGTGGCGTGGACGTGGCAGGGGCGATCGTCGAGTACGTGGCCGAGCGGCACAAGCGCCGGGTCTCGAAGAAGGCGGCGTCCAAGGAGTCATCCAAGCGACTGATTGCAAAGACATAATGGCCTGTTCGTGACCCGGGCGCGCTGGCTTAACAGGGGTTTAATCCTGCCGGGGGTAGCCTTCGACAAACCGCAGCTCTGCCGGGTTTCCCGCCGCAGGCGCCAGCCGGCGACGAGGCATCCGCGGTTACGGTATCGGGGCAACACCTTGGCCCAGGCGCGGTGGCTCGCGCCTGGGTTTTTTGTGGTTCCACGCGCACGGCGACGCCTGACGGGTCCATCACGTACCGTCGGGGCATGCTGGTGCGTGGCGTGCTCTGGCAGAATCCACTCGCGCCACCGGTCCAACACGCACCCAACAGGAAGATCCGAATGCGCATACTCGTCATCGAAGACAACCAGGACATCGCCGCCAACCTGGGGGACTTCCTGGAGGACCGCGGGCACACGGTGGATTTCGCGGCCGACGGCATCACCGGCCTGCACCTGGCCGTGGTGCACGACTTCGATGCCATCGTGCTCGATCTCAACCTGCCGGGGCTGGATGGCCTGGAAGTCTGCCGCAAGCTGCGCAACGAGGCGCGCAAGCAGACCCCGGTGCTGATGCTCACCGCGCGCGACTCGCTGGACAACAAGCTGGCCGGTTTCGATTCGGGTGCCGATGACTACCTGATCAAGCCGTTCGCACTGCAGGAGGTCGAGGTCCGTCTCAACGCACTGTCCCGTCGCGGGAAGGGCGTGCAGACGCGGGTGCTCAACGCCGCCGACCTGGAATACAACCTCGACACGCTGGAAGTGCGGCGCAGGGGCAAGCTGCTGCAGCTCAACCCGACCGCGCTGAAGATCCTGCAGGCCCTGATGGAGGCGTCCCCGGCGGTGGTCACCCGCCAGGAGCTGGAGACGCGCGTGTGGGGCGAGGAGTTGCCCGACTCCGACTCGCTGCGCGTGCACATCCATGGCTTGCGGGCCGTGGTCGACAAGCCTTTCGACAAGCCGCTGATCCACACGCGCCACGGTATCGGCTACCGGATCGCCGAGCTCGATGCGGCCAACTGAAGCGGAGTCCACCGGCGGGCCCCGGCCCCGGCCCCGGCGCAGGCTGCGTTACCGGCGGCAACTGCGAAGCCGCATCATCCTGTCCTTCGTGTTGTTGGGCTTTGGCCTGACGGCCCTGTTCGCGTTTGCGACCAACTGGACGAGGAACCGGGTCGAGGAGCAGCTGATCGTCGACCTGATGAGCCGCAACATCGACGAGTACGCACGGCAGTTCGAGTTGGACCCCGAGAATCCACAATTCCCGGTCGACCAGATCCGCGCCTTCGTCTACACGCCCGACCGCTTCGACTCGGTCCGCATCAACCGGCCTGAATGGTATGAGCTGCCAGACGGCATCCACAACGTGTCCGGCACCGATGAGGAGGGCAATCCGTTCTCCTACAAGCTGGCGGTGCGGAAGGCGCCCGGCGCGTGGTTCTTCCTTGCCTACGACATGACGCAGGCGATTCGCGGCGAGCGTCAGTTCAATCGCGCGATCTACGGCTCGGTCGTGCTTTTCACGCTGTTGTCCCTGTTCGTGGGGTGGTGGGCGGCCTCGAGGGTGATGAGCCCGGTCTCCGAGCTTGCGCGGCGCCTGAAGGCATCCGGTCGCAGCGTGGAACCGGAGTCGCTCGCGACGCACTTCCCGGACGATGAAGTGGGCCAGCTCGCCGAAGCACTGGATGACTATGCGGAACGATTGACCGAGGTGGTGCAGCGCGACCGGGAGTTCAACGCCGACGTCAGCCACGAGCTGCGCACGCCGCTGGCAGTGATCCGCGGCGCGGTGGAGTTGCTGCTGTCGCGACCAGACGTGGACGAGAAGACCCGCAACCGCCTGTCACGCATCCAGCGCGCCGAGCAGCAGTGCACCGACCTGATCAGCGCGTTGCTGCTGCTGTCGCGCAACGAGCGCGGGCACGGGAATACCAACGTGGCGAGGATTGCAGAGCAGTTGCTGGACGTGCACCGCACCCAGCTCGCGGGCAAGCCGCTGGAACTCCGGCTGGAAGGTGGCGACGACCTTGTGGTTGATGCGCCGGAGGCGGCGGTGTCCGTGGCGCTGGGCAACCTGATCGGCAACGCGGTCAAGTACACCACCTCCGGCGAGGTGATCGTCCGGATGCTGCCCAATGCGGTGGAAGTGATCGATTCGGGCCCCGGCCTGAGCCCGGAAGATGCCGCCAAACTGTTCGAGCGCGGCTATCGCGGCACGCACGCCGGCCATTCGCAGGGCGGCGGCATCGGCCTGTCCATCGTGCGTCGGTTGTGCGCGTTGTACTACTGGGATGTGCGCGTCCAGCCGGGGAAGCCGAAGGGCGTGGTGGCGACGCTCACCTTCGGCCGGGTGGTTTCCGCGGAAGCGGATTCCGGACCTGCGGGCCCCGAGGCGGAATAGCGCCCTACACGTACTCCAGCCACCCGTGGCGGTCCGGCGTGCTGCCATCGAACAGACCGAAGAACAGCTCCTGCATCCGGCGGGTCACCGGCCCGGGCTTGCCCGCGCCCACCTGGCGGCCGTCGACAGACCGGATCGGCGTGATCTCGGCGGCAGTGCCGCACATGAAGAGCTCGTCGCACAGGTACAGATATTCGCGGGGCAGGTCGCGCTCCACCACGTCGATGCCGGCTTCCCGCGCTAGGGTGATGATCGTGTGCCGGGTGATGCCGTTGAGCAACGCGGCGCTGACCGGCGTCGTGTGCAGGGCACCGTCAAACACCAGGAACAGATTTTCGCCGGCCCCCTCCGACAGAAGCCCGGTGGAGGCCAGAGCGATGCCTTCGCCGAATCCGAGGCGACGGGCTTCCCGCGCGATCAGCTGGCCGGACAGGTAGTTTCCGCCCGCCTTGGCGCCGGACGGGATGGTGTTGGGCGCGCAGCGTTGCCAGCTGGAGACACAGGCGTCGATGCCGGTTTCAAGCACGCCCGGCCCCAAGTAGGGGCCCATGAACCAGCTCGCCACCGACATCTCCACGGGCGTATCGGCGGAGAGGCCGAAGCCGCCCAGGCCCCGGAACGCGAAGGGGCGCAGGTACGCCTGCGTCAGCCCGTTTCGGCGGATCACTTCCCGGCAGGCGGCGTTGATGACATCCAGCCCGTAAGGCATCTGCATGTCATAGATGCGCGCCGAGGCATACATGCGGGTGTTGTGGTCGATCAGGCGGAAGATCGCGGGTCCGGACGGGGTGTCGTAGCTGCGGATGCCCTCGAATACCGAAGAGCCGTAGTGCAGCGCATGCGCCATCACGTGGGTCGTTGCTTCTTCCCAGCGCTTGATGGCGCCGTTGTGCCAGATCCATTCGGGATACTGCATTCGTGCTTCATCCAGGCCGGGGAGCGTCCATTGTGCCTCGGCGCGCGGGGGGCCGGCGCTCAGCCGCGCAGCCAGACGCAGCCGAAGTGTTCGTGCAACTGGAACGAGGTTTCCGATGGGGTGATGCCGTCATCGGTAGTCTGGACGATCCGCAGTCCCACCGGGGGACGTCGGTCGAACCCGCCATGGGATGCGTACCGGGTGGCGCCGGCGGCCAGTGCCGCGGCATCGGAATCCTGATCGTCGCTGGGACCCGAGCGGGGAGCCGGCTCGTCCCCCAGCACGGCATGTCGCGCCAACGGTTGCGCCATGACCGGCACGACGTCCACCAGCGGGCGCCGCACCAGCCGTCCGAGCCGGTCCATCACGGCATTGGCGGACCGGCCCGACATGCCGGCCCAGTGGTAAACGCTCGCCAGGTGGTTGGCATCGCGCGCATCTATGGCCAAGGAAACTTCAAACATCAGGTCCTGCACGGTCCGGGCGCATCCGCTTCGGTGCAGGCGCGCACCGGTGCCACCCGTCGAGGTCGCGGCTGCGGTCGCGCCGACCGCGGCACATCGCTGATCGGTGAACACGGCGGTTCCGTCGCCGGCTTCGCACCTGCGCACCTCTGCCCCCGCGGGAGTGGCGAAGTGCGGAGTTGTCAGCAGTACAACCGCCAACGAGAGCGGGAGCAGGGGACGGGAGCGTGGCATCGGCATCGCCCAAGCCTACCGCTGCGTGAAGGTTGCGTGAAGCCCCGGGATCCCGCTGACCCCGCCGCGTCCTCGGCTAGAACTGCACGAAGTAGCAGCCCCGGTAGTGACGCACCGTCAGGTCCTGCATGCGGCTGCCCGCACCCTCGCCCAGCACCAGCTGCATGATCCCGGCCTGTGCGCCATCCGCCGGGCCTCCGGCCGACGCCATCACCGCGGCACCGCCGATGCGCGCGTCGAGGAAGTGGGCTTCCCACAGCGGCAGGTCGGAGAGGGTTTCGAGGCGTTCCATGATCGCGTGGGCGCGGTTGCTGTCCAAGCCCGCCCAGTGATAGCTCTCGGCGATCCTGTTGACATCCCCCAGCGACCAGGCGCCTTCCAGGTCCATCGCCAGTTGGGTGGTCGAGCGTGCGCAGCCGGCCGCGGCGGAACGTCGCGCCGAGCCGGGGACAGGTGCCCGCATCGCGCCGGCCATCCCCGGCTCGCCACCAGTGGAGATGCGGCGCACCAGGTCATTGGAAAGAGGCGTGCTCGAAGCGCCGAAAGCCGCGCAGGCCTTGTCGGTATAGATGGCCGTGCCATCAGGCGCCTCGCAGCGCTGGATACCGCCGCCCTGCGCATGTGCCGGAGCCGACAGGGGCGACGCGGTGGCAGCCAGCAGCGCGGCAGCGGCGCCTGGAAGCAGGGCGGACTTGTACATGACGGACACCGGGGGTGGGGGATGCGGGGATGGTCCGCCGCGGGCCGTCAACAACCTGTTTCCAAACGGCCCCGGGACTGAACCGCGCCGCAACCCGCGCTGAACTCACTCCAACCGGGAGAGGACGTTCAGTGTCGGTTTCGCCAGGTTCAAAGTGTAGAAGTGCAGGCCGGGTGCACCGCCCTGTACCAGCCGCTGGCACAGTTCCGCCACGACCTCCGCGCCGAATGCGCGCACGCTCTCCGCATCGTCGACGTACGACAGCATCCGCTGGGCCACCCATCGCGGGATTTCCGCGCCGCACATCTCGGAGAAGCGGCGGATCTGGCTGAAGTTCGAGATCGGCATGACGCCGGGAACGACGGGGATGTCGATGCCGGCCTTGCGCAGGTCGTCGACGAAGCGGAAATAGGCGTCCGCGTTGTAGAAGTACTGCGTGATCGCACCGTCCGCGCCAGCACGGACCTTGCGGATGAAATGCTCCAGGTCCATTCGCGCGTCCCGTGCCTGGGGGTGCGTTTCCGGGTACGCGGCCACTTCGATGTGGAAATGGTCGCCGGTTTCGGCGCGGATGAACTCCACCAGCTCGCTGGCATAGCGCAGGTCGCCGGGGCTGACCATGCCGGACGGCAGGTCCCCGCGGAGTGTGACCAGGCGTCGGGCACCGATCGCCCGGTACAGCTTGAGCAGCCCGCGGATCTCCTCTCGCGAGCCGCCCATACAGGTGATGTGGGGCGCGGCATCGAGTTCGAGCGTGCCGCGCAGGCGCTGGATGGTCTGCGGCGTATGGCTGAGCGTCGAGCCACCGGCACCGAAGGTGACACTGACGTATTCCGGAGCGCGTTCCCGCAGCCGGGTGGCGGTGCGGTCCAGCTGCGCGCGCTGGTCATCGGTCTTGGGCGGGTAGAACTCGAAACTGATCGGGATCATGGCGCGCGGCAGCAATGAAGGTGACCGCAATATATCGCTTCATCGGGATGGATGGAAATATACATCCAGAAGCCCCAGCTCTGGTCCCCCAAGGGGGCTCCCTTCGGGGCGTAGGAGCGGCTTCAGCCGCGATCGTGGAGTTGGTGCCCCTGACGAACTGCGGATCGCGGCTGAAGCCGCTCCTACACGAGGCCGGCAGTGCCATGCGCCATCGCCTCCCGATGCAACGCTGCAACAAAAAACGGGCGCCGAGGCGCCCGTTTTCGGTCGAGTGGGTCCACCCGGTCAGTAGCGGTAGTGATCCGGCTTGAACGGACCTTCCACGGCGACGCCGAGGTAGTCGGCCTGTTCCTGCGTCAGCGTGGTCAGCTTCACGCCGATCTTCTCCAGGTGCAGCCGCGCGACCTCTTCGTCGAGCTTCTTGGGCAACAGGTACACCTGCTTTCCGTAGCTGTCCTTGTTGGCCCACAGGTCGATCTGGGCCAGTGTCTGGTTGGCGAACGAGTTCGACATCACGAAGCTGGGGTGGCCGGTGGCGCAACCCAGGTTCACCAGCCGTCCCTCGGCGAGCAGGAAGATCGAGTTGCCGTTGGCGAAGGTGAACTTGTCGACCTGCGGCTTGATGTTGGTCCGCTCCACGCCCGACAGCTGGTACAGCGCATCGACCTGGATCTCGTTGTCGAAGTGGCCGATGTTGCAGACGATCGCCTGGTCCTTCATCTCCTGCATGTGCTGCACGGTGATGATGTCCTTGTTGCCGGTGGTGGTGACATAGATGTCGCCGCGGCCCAGGGTGCTCTCGATGGTGTTGACCTCGAAGCCCTCCATCGCGGCCTGCAGCGCGCAGATGGGATCGATCTCGGTGACCACCACGCGGGCGCCGTAGGCGCGCATGGAGGCGGCGCAGCCCTTGCCGACGTCGCCGTAACCACAGACCACGACGACCTTGCCGGCCAGCATCACGTCCATCGCGCGCTTGAGGCCGTCGGCCAGCGACTCGCGGCAGCCGTACAGGTTGTCGAACTTGGACTTGGTGACCGAGTCGTTGACGTTGATGGCGGGGATCAGCAGCTTGCCCTGCTCGGCCAGCTGGTAGAGGCGGTGCACGCCAGTGGTGGTCTCCTCGGAGACGCCCTTCCAGTCGCGCACGACCGTGGTCCAGAAGCCGCGGCGCTCGGCGTGCACGCGCTTGAGCAGGTTCTTGATCACCTGCTCCTCGTGGCTGCCAGAGGGGCTGTTGACCCAGGCCTCGTCACCCTGCTCCAGCTCGTAGCCCTTGTGGATCAACAGGGTCACGTCGCCGCCGTCGTCGACCACCAGCTGCGGGCCGAGATAGCCGCCCTTGCCGTCGGGGAAGCTCAGCGCCTCCAGCGTGCAGTCCCAGTACTCCTCCAGCGTCTCGCCCTTCCAGGCGAACACCGGGGTGCCGGTGGCAGCGATGGCCGCGGCGGCGTGGTCCTGGGTCGAGAAGATGTTGCAGGAGGCCCAGCGCACGTCGCCGCCGATGTCCTTCAGCGTCTCGATCAGCACCGCGGTCTGGATGGTCATGTGCAGCGAGCCGGTCACGCGAACGCCCTTGAGCGGCGCATCGGACGCGTACTTGCGGCGGATCGACATCAGCCCCGGCATCTCGTGCTCGGCGATGTCGATTTCCTTGCGGCCGTAGTCGGCCAGCGAGATGTCGGCGATCTTGTAGTCGCCGTCCATGGAAAATGTCTTGGCTACAGCATTCATCTTCAAAGCTCCGGTCATGTGCCCGCCATCATCGGGGGCGGTGGAAACAACCGGGCGCCGTTGTACGTGAAGCCGCGCCGAGCCTGGCCGCACTTGATCATGGCGGTCGCAGCGCCCCTCGGCGAAGCGGGATATTGTAACCGGCGGCCCGCGCCACGCCTGAACCGCCAACGCGCTTTTGCCGATGCCGGCGACTCGCGCCATCCCCGACTTTCGTCACTGCATGGCAGGGGCGGCCCGTGGGAGGGTGGACAGCGCCGGAGCGGCCGGCACTCGACCTGTCCCGAGGGAACCGAATGAACCAGATGTTCCGGCGCGCCTGCGCCACCGCCATCGTCGCCGCGATGCTGCCCTTGCAGCTCGCCGCGCAGCCTGCCGTTCCGCTGGAGGACGCATCCGGCTACCACCTGCCGGTCCCCGCATTGCAGGCGCTGGTGGATGCACCGCGGCCGCCGCAGGTATCGCTGAGCCCGCGCCGTGACACCCTCGCGATGGTGCAGACCCCGTCGCTTCCCGGCATCGAGGTGGTCGCACAACCGGAGTTGCGGCTGGCGGGCCTGCGCATCCACCCGCAGACCTGGTCGCGCAGCGCGTTCTCGTTCGGCAGCAATCTGTGGCTGCAGGACATCGCCAATGGGCGGGAGCGCCGGATCCAGGGGCTGCCGGCGAACCTCGCGCTGGCGTCGATGAACTGGTCGCCGGACCAGCGCTACATCGCCTTCAGCCACGTCGACAACGCCGCCGGGGAGGTCCAGTTGTGGCTGGTCGACGTGCAGGCGGCGACTGCGCGGCGTTTGACCGACATGCCGCTCAATGCGGTCGCCGGTGATGGATTCACCTGGATGCCCGACAGCCGCAGCCTGCTGGTGACACTGCGTCCGGAGGGCGCAGCGGCGATGGAGGCGGCGGGCGTTCCCACCGGTCCGAACATCCAGCAGACCGGCGGCGGCGCCGTCCAGCAGATCCGCACCTACCAGGACCTACTCGGCAGCGAAGCCGACGCCAGGGTGTTCGAGCACTACCTGCGTTCACAACTGGCGATGGTGAGCGTCCAAGGCAGCGTGCGGACCTTCGGGTCGCCGGGCCTGCACGTCGGTGCCTCGCCGGCACCGGACGGGAAGCACCTGCTGGTCCAGACGCTGGAAAGGCCCTTCTCCTACCTGGTGCCGTTCTATCGCTTCCCGCGCCGGATCGAAGTCGTCGACACCAGCGGCCGCCCGGTCCACGAGCTCGCGCGGTTGCCGCTGGTCGAGGGCCTGCCGGTCGGCAACGACTCGGTCCCCACCGGCGTGCGCTCGGTGACGTGGCGGAGCGATGCACCCGCCACGCTGGTATGGGCGGAGGCGCAGGACGGCGGTGATCCCTCGGTCGAAACCGAGGTGCGCGACCGCGTGTTCGCACTCGCCGCGCCGTTCAAGGATGAGCCGGTGGTGCTGGCCGACCTCTCGATGCGCTACCGCGGCGCCACCTGGGGCAACGGCGACCTGGCGCTGATCGACGAGCGGTGGTGGAAGGATCGCGGCACGCGGACCTGGCGCATCGCCCCTGATCGCCCCGGCGAAGGCCAGCAGATCGTGTTCGACCGCTCCTACGAGGACCGCTACAGCGACCCGGGCCAGCCGGTCACGGCGCTGGATGCCAACGGCCGATCCCGGTTGATCTTCACCCCTGACGGCGAGGGCATCTATCTGGACGGAGCCGGCGCTTCACCGGAGGGCGATCGTCCGTTCCTGGACCGGTACGACCTCGCTAGCGGCGAAGCCACCCGCCTGTTCCAGTCGCAGGCGCCGACCTACGAATCGGTCCGCGCAATGCTGGATGACGAAGGGCGGCGACTGCTGACCACGCGGGAAAGCCCGACCGAGGTGCCGAACTTCCATGTGCGCGACCTCGCCGCCGGGGGAGATTCGGCGGTCCGTGCATTGACGTCCTTCGAGCACCCCACGCCACAGCTGCGCGACGTGACCAAGGAGCAGATCCGCTACACCCGTGCGGACGGTGTCGAGCTCACCGCCGACCTCTACCTGCCTGCCGGCTATGATCGCGAGCGCGACGGGCCGCTGCCGATGCTGATGTGGGCCTATCCGCGCGAGTTCAAATCCGCCGATGCCGCCAGCCAGGTCATCGGCTCGCCGCACCGGTTCAACGCGATCAGCTATTGGGGACCGCTCGGGTTCCTCGCCCGTGGCTACGCGGTACTCGACGGGCCGAGCATGCCCATCGTCGGCGAGGGCGATGCAGAACCCAACGACACCTATATCGAGCAGCTCGTTGCCAGTGCCGAGGCGGCGGTCGAAGAGGTGGTGCGTCGCGGCGTCGCCGACCGGCACCGGATCGCGATCGGCGGGCATTCGTATGGTGCATTCATGACGGCCAACCTGCTGGCCCACAGCGACCTGTTCCGCGCGGGCATCGCGCGCAGCGGTGCCTACAACCGCACCCTGACGCCGTTCGGCTTCCAGGCGGAGGAGCGCAATTACTGGGATGCCACCGGCACCTACCTGGCGATGTCGCCGTTCAACCATGCCGGCCGCATCAACGAGCCGATGCTGATGATCCACGGCGAGGAGGACAACAACTCCGGTACCTATCCCATGCAGAGCGAGCGCATGTACGCGGCGATGAAGGGGCTGGGCGGGACGGCGCGGCTGGTGATGCTGCCCAGGGAGTCGCATGGCTACCGCGCCCGCGAATCGGTCCTGCACATGCTGGCCGAGGAGGATGCCTGGCTGGACACGCACGTGAAGAATGCGCCGCCGGTGGAGCGATAGCAGGCACGGGGTCAAACAAAAAAAGGGCCGCAATCGCGGCCCTTTTTCTTCGGGGTGGAGCGGGGCAGGTTCGGAGCTGCCGGGTTCCCCGTTTACAGCTTGGCGGCCTTGCGCAGCTCGTCCGCGCGATCGACCTTCTCCCAGGAGAAAGCCGTGGCCTGGTGCGACACGCCGGCGGAATCGGTGTAGCTGATCTCCTTCGGCTTGCGCCCGAAGTGCCCGTACGCCGCGGTGGCCTGGTACACCGGATGGATCAGGTCGAGCATCTTGACGATGCCGTACGGGCGCAGGTCGAAGTGCTTGCGGATCAGCTTCTCGATCTTTTCATCCGGCAGCCGGCCGGTGCCGAAGGTGGTGACGGACACGGAGGTCGGCTCGGCCACGCCGATGGCGTAGCTGAGCTGCACTTCGCACTTGTCGGCCAGGCCGGCGGCCACGACATTCTTGGCCACGTACCGCGCGGCGTAGGCGGCCGAGCGGTCGACCTTGGACGGGTCCTTGCCCGAGAACGCACCACCACCATGGCGGGCCATGCCGCCGTAGGTGTCGACGATGATCTTGCGACCGGTGAGGCCGCAGTCGCCCACGGGTCCACCGACCACGAAGATGCCGGTCGGGTTGATGTGCACCTTGTTCTTGGGCAGCGAATCCAGCCAGCCCTTGGGCAGCACCGGGCGCAGGATGTGCTCGCGCACCGCCTCGACCAGGTCCTTCTGCTTCACGCCCGGATCGTGCTGGGTCGACAGGACGACGGCGTCGATGCCGACGATGCGGTTGTCGCTGTCGTAGCGCAGGGTGACCTGCGACTTCGCATCGGGGCGCAGCCAGGGCAGGGGCGAATTCTTCTTCTTGCGGATCTTCGCCTGCTGCTCGACCAGCCGGTGGCTGTAGTAGATGGGCGCAGGCATGAACTCCGGCGCCTCGTTGCAGGCGTAGCCGAACATCAGGCCCTGGTCGCCGGCGCCTTGCTCCTCCGGCTTCTTCTGCTTCTTCAGGCTGCCATCGACGCCGGCGGCGATGTCGAGCGACTGCTTGCCGATCATGTTGATGATCGCGCAGGTATGGCCGTCGAAGCCGACGTCTGAACGGTTGTAGCCGATGTCGTTGATCACCCGGCGGGCGAGATCCTCGATATCGACCCACGCGTTGGTGGTGATCTCACCGGCGACGATGGCCGCACCGGTCTTCACCATGGTCTCGCAGGCGACCCGCGCCCGCTTGTCCTGGGCCAGGATCGCGTCCAGGACGGCATCGGAGATCTGGTCGGCGATCTTGTCGGGGTGGCCTTCGGAAACGGATTCGGAGGTGAAGAGATAGCTGGACATCGAGGCTATATCCTTGCATTCGGATAAAAGGATGGGCACGCATGATACAGCAACGTGCAGGCCGGATTGTGCAGCCGCCAGGGTGTGTTCACGGTCAAGACGTTTTCCGGGACAAGCAGCACATGCCGACGTGGTGGCGGCGCGGGTAGCATGCGCCGATGGATTCCCTGTCCCAGATACTGCTTGGAGGCGCCGTAGCCGCCGCCATCGCGCCCGCCGGCCATCGACGCGCCGCCTTGCTCGCCGGGGCGGCGTTGGGGACGCTGCCCGACCTCGACGTCATCCCCATCAGCCTGTTGACCGACGACCCGATCGACCGCATGACCTGGCACCGGGGCGTCAGCCATTCGCTGCTGGTGCTGCCGTTCCTTGCGTGGGCGATCTGGGCGTGGTGCCGCAGCCGCGGCAAGCGGGTCGCCGAGTCCCCCGCGCGCTGGTTCTGGGCGATCCAGCTCGCCCTGCTCACACACCCCCTGCTGGACGCCTTCACCGTCTACGGCACCCAGCTGCTGTGGCCGTTTTCGGCCAAGCCCGTGATGTGGTCGAGCGTCTTCATCATCGATCCGCTCTACACGGTCTGGCTGTTGCTGGGTTGCGTCGCCGCCTGGTTGGCGCGCGAGCGGCGCTGGGGCAGGCAGGCACTACTGGCGGGGCTGGCGGCGAGCACCCTCTACCTGGGGGCTTCGCAGCTGGCGAAGTTCCAGGTGGAGCGGGAGGCGGAGCGCTCCCTGGCCGCGTTGAACCTGCAGGACGCACCGAGGTTCTCCGTCCCCATGCCGTTCAACATCCTGCTGTGGCGGGTGGTGGCGATGACGCCGGAGGGCTTCGTCGAGGGCGAGCGCTCGCTGGTGGCCGACGAGGGGCCGATGCGGTTCCGTGAATATCCCTCCGACGTGCAGGCCCTCGGCGAGGTCTTCGACTATCCGGCGGTGCGGCGCCTGCGCTGGTTCAACCGCGGCTTCATGAAAGCCGAACGCCGCGATGGACTGCTGGTGCTGAGCGACCTCAGGATGGGCGCGGAGCCGGACTATTCGTTCCGCTTCGTGGTGGCCGAGCACGATGGCTCGGCCTGGCGGGAAGTGGCCCCGACCCAGATGGAGTGGCCGTGGGAGGCCAGCGACCGGTTGGCGGCGATGTGGCGGCGGATCTGGACGCCGGAGCCCGCGCGCCCGACCGCTCAGGCAGCGGCCGACAGCGCCGGCGGTTCGCCCGCGATCAACGCGTCGAAGTAGCGGCGCGTCAGCAGCATCTGTTCACCGGCCGATTCCGCGCGGTTCACCACGGCGCGGAAGGCGCCGTTTTCCGGCCGGTCCTTCGCGTACCAGCCCAGGTGCTTGCGCGCGATGCGGACGCCGGATTCTTCCCCGTAGAACGCGTGCAGGCCCGCCAGGTGCCCGAGCAGGATGTCGCGCACTTCTTCCAGCGGCGGTTCGGGCAGGAGCTCCCCGGTGGAGAGGTAGTGGGCGATCTCCCGGAAGATCCAGGGCCGGCCCTGCGCGGCGCGGCCGACGAGGATGGCATCGCAGCCGGTGTACTGCAGGACCGCCGCCGCCTTCTGCGGGGAATCGATATCGCCATTGGCCATCACCGGGATCGACAGGGCCGCCTTGACCTCGGCGATGGTGTCGTATTCCGCCACGCCCTTGTACTGCTGGTCGCGCGTGCGGCCATGCACCGCCAATGCCGCGATCCCGCAGCCTTCGGCGATACGGGCGATCTCCAGCGCGTTGCGGTGGCCCTCTGCCCAGCCGGTGCGGATCTTGAGCGTGACCGGCACGTCGACCGCGGCCACCACGGCCTCGAGGATCCGGGCCACCAGCGCGGGCTCCCGCATCAGGGCCGAGCCGGCCCACGCATTGCAGACCTTCTTCGCCGGGCAACCCATGTTGATGTCGATGATCTGGGCACCCAGCGTGACGTTGTGCCGCGCCGCCTCCGCCATCACCGATGGCACGGTGCCGGCGATCTGCACGCTGATCGGAGCGGGCTCACCGGCGTGGTCCATGCGGTGGCGCGACTTGGCGGTATTCCAGAAGCGCGGATCCGAGGTGGTCATCTCCGATACGCAGAGCCCGGCGCCCAGGCGCTTGCAGAGCACCCGGAACGGCTTGTCGGTGACGCCCGCCATCGGGGCGAGCACCACGCGCGGTTCGATGGTGTGGGGGCCGATGCGCATGGCGGCATTCTACGGAAGCCGGGGGCGCCCCGCCGGGGCTGGTCATCGCTTGCCGCGACGACGCCTCCAGAACAGGAATCCGGTCACCAGCAGGAATGCCGGCAGCAGGCCTGCACCGGCTGTGGCCCATTTGTAGGCGGCGCCGCCGACCGATCCCACGTGCAGCGGATAGATCGCCTCGGTCATCCGGGCGCCCGGCTTTTGGGCGGTCGCGTCGTGTGCCGTCAGCAGTCGGGTGCCGGCGCGATCGACGTAGACCAGGCTGCGGCCGTTGGGATGCCACTCGCCATCGTTGCGCGCGCGGAAAGCGACGACGTCGCTGCCTGGCGCGGGTGCACTGGTGCGGGTCAGGCGGCCGCCAGGCAGTGCGGTGCCGGCGAGATCCAGGACCCGGGGCCAATCGACCGGGGCATCGGCGCTGGCCATGCGCTGCGGGGCGGCCGGGGGCCCGTCGCCGCCGAAGGCGCCGGTGAGCGCTGCACGGAAGCCGGCGTGGTAGATCATCCCGACCCCGGTCAGCGTCGCCAGCAGCAGGAGCGGCAGCAACAGGACACCGCTGCTGCGGTGCCACGTCAGCCAGCGTCGAACCGGGGGTCCGCGATGCATCTTCAGTTGCGTGAGCATCCGCCCGGCCTTCGGCCACCACAGGTACAACCCGGTCAGGAGCAGCCCGACCGCGATCCAGCCGACCACTCCGAGCACTTCCTCGCCGAGCGCACCGCCCAGCAGTTCGACGTGGAATTCGTGCAGCCACATCAGCCAGTCGTTGTCGGCGCTGCGCATCAGGAGCAGTTCGCCGCTCGCCGGATCGAAGTAGCCGCGGCGCCCGTCGCCGAAATAGCCCTGCCAGGTAGGGACGCCGCCTGGCTCGGGCAGGTGCAGGCTGCCGAGGCCCTCGGGCGTCCAGCGCCGCAGGATGCCGGCCAGCACGTCGCCATCGGCCCGGGCTTCGTGGCCGCCCAGTTCAGGGTGCTGCCATTGCAGCAGGTCGTCATGGAACACCAGCACGCTGCCCGACAGGCCCACCAGCGAGAACACCGTCCCGGCCACGAGCCCCACCCAGAGGTGCAGCCAGGACAGCGCGGCGCGCAAGCCGCGTCGTCGCGACGTGGCCTTCACCCGGCTTTCGAATCCGGGGGTGACAGGCCCGGCCGGGAGACTGGCGCGCGTTTCCATCGGCCTTGCCTAGAACCGGTGCGACCAGCTCGCGCTGAACACCCGGCCACGACCGGCGAAGTAATCCTCGTCGCTCGGTCGGACCTGCGAGCTGTAGTGGATGTATTGCCGGTCGAACAGGTTTTCGATGCCGAGCGCCAGGGTGCCCACCGGCAGGCCGACGGTGGCCTGCAGATCGAAGGTGGTATAGCCCTTGAAGCGGCTGTCGACCACGCCGCGCGTTTTGAACTCGCGGTCGTCCGAATGGCTGGCCTGCACGCGGGTGGAGAGGTTCGGCAGCCACTGGTGTTGCCAGTAGGCGGTCGCGCGGTCGGGAGAGATGTTCGCGCCGGGCAGGTCGCTGTCCAGGATGCCGTCGGCATTGCTGTCGTAGCGTCCGTCAGCCTCGGCGTAGGCGACGCCCAGCCTCGCGGCCTCGTTGAGCTGGAAGCCGAGGCTGCCCTCGAAACCCTCGATCTCGGTGGCCTCGCGCTTGACCTCGTAGCTGCCGGTGGCAGTGTTGAACGCCAGCCGCGAACCGAAGTCGGAATCGGACCGGTAAGCGGCCAGGTGGACCAGCCAGCGGCCGTCGTCGTAGTCGAGGCCGATCTCGCGGTTGTCGGCGATCACCGGAGTCAGCGACACCAGCGTTTCGACACGCTGTCCCGGCTCGTCGACCGCGCGCAGTACCCGGCCGATATCGGCAACGCTGTAGCCCTCTGCGTAGGAGGCGTAGAACTTGAGCGCGCTCCCCGCCTCCCAGACGACCCCCAGGTTCGGCAAGGTTTCGCTGAATTCGGGGCTGCCGCCTTCGACGAACTGGGTGCCGTACTGCGGCAGGGTCACGAAGTCATCGACGTCGAGCTTGGCGCGCTCGTGCCGCACGCCACCGGTAACCAGCACCGGCCCGAGGCGATACTCGGCCTGCACCAGCGGCGAGACGCTCTGGTAGGTGGTCGGCGGTACCCAGCCCAGGCCGCTGGCGAGCTGGCGCTGCTCGGTGGTGTCCCGGATCAGGTCCAGGCCCAGGGTCAGCCGCAGCGGAAGGTCGGCGATCCAGCCACGGGACCAGGTGAACTTGCCGCCGAGCTTCTCGGCATTGATCTGCGACTGGTCGTACCAGATCTCGTCGCTGCCGGTATTGAAGAAGTCGACATAGGCGTTGCTGCCGTATCTGCCTTCGAAGCGGGTCCAGAACAGTTGGCCCTGGAACTGGCCGCCCGCGAGGTCGTTGTCGCGGTAATCGAGGCTTGCCGAACTCGACTCGTTCTGCGGTGGCTCCAGCGGCTGGTCGCCGGGGGTCGCGCTGGCCGGGATGCCCAGCCGGTAGTCGCCGTCGACCACCGCGTAGTGGCCTTCGCCTTCGAGGCGATAGTGGTTGGCGCTCAGCTGGAGCCGGCGCTGGTCGTCGATCGCCCAGCCGGCCTTGGCGAACATGTTGCGGCTGTTGGCGTCCATCAGGTCGCCCTGGACCGGCTCGGGCGCGATCGAGTTGCCCTCGGCGTCGTAGTACAGGCCTTCCTGCGCGTAGGACAGACCGCCGACGAAGTCCCACGCCCCGGCGTTGCTCCCGAACAGGTAGGAGCCGCGGTAGCCGGTGCCGTCTTCTTCGCCCGGCATCGCGGTGCTGGCGCCGAGGATGACCTCGTGGAAGGTTTCGCCCTGCTTGCGGGGGGCGCGCTTGGTGATGATGTTGATGATGCCGCCCGAGGCGCCGATACCCTGCAGCGCGTTCGCACCGTGGATCACTTCGATCCGCTCGATCATCGCGGGGTCGATGGTGTGGGCGTCGCGCGCACCGTCACGCAACGGGGTCGACTGCGGCACGCCGTCGACCATGTACAGCGACTGGCGACCGCGTACCGATTCGCCCGAACTGGTCATCTTCTGACGGGGCGGAGAGAACGCCGGGATCAGGTTGGCAAGCACCTGCGACAGGTCCTGGGTAACCGCCAGTTGCTGTTGGAGCTCCACCTGGTCGATCACCGTGATGGTGTTCGGCAAGGCCGCCTCGGAGTTCGGGATCCGACTGGTGCTTTCGGACACCACCACCCTGTCGAGGTCCGTGGCCTGCTGTGCGTGCAGGGCGGAGCTGAAGAGGACAGCGGTCAGGGCAACGGCTGGAACGTGGCGGTGCATGGGAATTCCGTCGATCGGGGACGGCGCATGTTAATGCGAATCAATCTCACTTCATAGGCCGCAGCTGCATGCGCCGCGGCTGCACCAGTCCCATCGGAAGGATCGGAAGACGAGGCGCCGCAGGGCTTCAGTCGGCGAGTTCTTCGCGCCGGGGCATGGCTTCCGCGGCGCCCGGCTTTTCCGTCGCCTTCCCGGCGTAGCGGGACGCGAATTCGAGATGATCGGAAAAGCGGGCTCCGCCCGCGGCAATCGACGCGGCGAGGGCGCCGCTGAATGCATCGCCGGCGCCGGTGGTGTCGATGGCTTGTGCCGGGAATGCGGGGACGCGGCGGAACGGCAGGTCGTCGCCGTGCCGGCCGGGATCGGCATGGGATGCGAAGCAGCCCGCCGCCCCCAGGGTGATCACCACGGTGCCGTGCGGCAGGAGCCGGCGGCACAGTGCGTGGAGGCGATCGTCGTCCAAGCCTGCGAGGCCGTCGGCCTCTACGTGTTCGCCGCAGTGGCGCGCGAGCTGTGCGCAGAATTCCGATTCATTGGGGGTGATCAGGTCGCACCGGGCCAGCAGGGACGCCGGCACCAGTGCATCGGCGGGCGCCGGGTTGAGCATCGCCAGCGCCCCTGCAGCGTTCGCCGCGGTGAAACCGGCCGCGACCGCATCCAGCGGCGATTCCATCTGCGCCAGGACGACACCGGCCGTCGAGAGCGCATCCGTCTGCGCCTGGATGTGTCGTGGCGACAAGTGTGCGTTGGCGCCGGGGCCGATCACGATGCTGTTGAGCCCGCCATGGTCCACATAGATCCCGGCCGTGCCGGTCGGGGCGTCGACGGTCTCGGCGCGCAGGTCGATGCCATCTCCCGTCGCCAGGCTGCGGGCCAGCGTGCCGCCCGCATCACTCCCCAGCGCGCAGATGAAGGTGGTCGCCGCGCCGGCACGTGCCGCTGCCGTGGCCTGGTTGAAGCCCTTGCCGCCGGGGCCGGTGCGGTAGGTCCCGGAGCGGGTCTCGCCAGGACGCGGCAACTCCGGCAGCGACCACACATGGTCGATGTTGAACGAACCGATGACGACGACGCCCATGCGCAATCTCCGCGATCAGGCGCCGAAGGAGGTGAGCACGCCGGCAATGGTCGCGGTCATCAGGGTCGCGATGGTCCCGCCGAGGACGGCGCGAAGTCCAAAACGTGCCAGGTCCTGCCGGCGATCGGGCGCGAGACCGCCGATGCCGCCGATCTGGATCGCGATCGAGCTGAAGTTGGCGAAGCCGCACAGGGCATAGGTCGCGATCAGGCGGCCCTGGTCGGTGAGGGTGACGCCCGGGGCATTGCCGTTCACGATTTCCGCGAGGTGCAGGTAGGCGACGAACTCGTTGAGCACGATCTTCTCGCCGATCAGCCCGCCGATGGTGTTCGCATCCTGCCAGGGCACGCCGATCAGCCAGGCCACCGGCGACAGCACGTAGCCCAGCAGCGTCGCCATGTCCGTCGGCTTGCCCAGCAGTGCCGACAGCCCGGTGACCTCGCCGATCCAGGTCAGCGGCCAGTTGATCAGCGCGATCAGTGCGATGAAGGCCAGCAGCATCGCGCCGATGTTCAGCGCCAGCTTCAGGCCATCGCCCGCGCCCGCCGCGGCGGCATCGATGACGTTGCTGGTGGTCTTCTCGACCTCCATCTTGATGGTGCCGCGGGTCAACGGCGTGCCGGTTTCCGGAACCAGGAGCTTGGCCACCACCATGGTCGCAGGCGCCGCCATGATCGATGCCGCGAGCAGGTGCTTGGCGTAGAACGCCTGCTGCACCGGATCGCCGCCGCCGAGCATCCCGACGTACGCGGCCAGTACGCCGCCGGCGATGTGGGCCATGCCGCCGATCATCATCGTGATCAGCTCGGACTCGGTCATCTTGCTGATATACGGCGGACGGTCAGCGGCGCCTCGGTCTGCCCGATGAAGACGCTGGCGGACACGCTGGTGGTCTCGGCGCCGGAGACGCGCATCACCTTCATGATCGCCCAGGCCATGGCGCGCACGACCAGCTGCATGACGCCCAGGTGGTAGAGCACGCCCATCAACGCGGCGAAGAAGATGATGGTCGGCAGCACCTGGAACGCGAAGATGAACCCGTAGGTCTCCACGTTCATCAGGCCGCCGAATATGAACTCCGACCCGGCATTGACGAACGACAACAGGCGCACGAAGCCGTTGCCCAGCGCGTCGAACACGTCGCGGCCGCCCGGAACGAGCAGCACCACCGCGGCGAAACCTATCTGCAGCGCGATGCCGGTGATGACGAGGCGCCAGTCGACGGCCTTCTTGTGGTTGGAGAACAGCCACGCGATGCCGATGAGCACCGACAAGCCAAACAGGCCGAAGGCGACCCGTGCCAGACCATCCATCTACTATCCCCTTCGGCGCCAGCCGTGCGACCGCGCAGCGTATGGCAGGCCGGCGCGTCCGGCAACTTCCCGCGCATTCAGCCAAGTCAGCCTTCGCGGGCGATGACCTTGTTCCCACCTTCCTGCTTGGCGGTGCGCAGGCGCTGGTCGGCGCGGCGGAGCAGGTGCGACAGGTCGTGGCCGTCGTGCGGGCTGGCCGCCACGCCGGCACTGAAGGTCAGCCGCATCGGTTCGGGATGCCCCCGCTCGGGATCGAACGGGCGTTGCTCGAGCAGCCGCCTCATCGCATCCACGCGCTCCCAGGCTGTGCCCAGAGGCTGCGGCATCACCAGCGCGAATTCCTCGCCGCCCAGCCGCACCAGCCACTCGCCCGGCTCGAGCATGGCCCGCAGCACCGCCACCACGTGCAGCAATGCGCGGTCGCCGGCATGTTCGCCAGCGTCCTCGTTGATGCGGCGGAAATGGTCGACGTCGAGCAGGGCCACGCTCACGCTGCCGCCGTCGCGGCCCGTCGCCTCGAGCAGGCGTGGCATGCCGTGCATCAACCAGGTGCGGTTCGGGAGCCGGGTCAGTCCGTCGGTGCCGGACAGTTCGACCACCCTCTGCATGCGGTAGACCACCATCAGGGTCACCGCCGTCACCATTGCCAGCAGCACCAGCCGCTGGGCCTGGGTCGCGACGTTTACCGAGCCGTAATCGCTGGAGATCAGTTGCTCGGGTGAGTCCACCGTCATGAAAACCGCGGCGACCAATACCCCGTACTCCACCAACGCGAGTGCACCGGCGAGCAGGGTCGTGCGGCCGTCGCTGCGCAGCGAAGTGAGCACGATGGCGACGAGGTAGAAGGCCCACACCACCATGCTGTTGAGCCCCGCCGGCAGGTGGTGGGAGGCGAGCAGTGCGAGGACGAGGGTGGTGGTGGTGACATCGAAGGCGGCGGTCGCGAACGGCAACCAGCGATGGCGCCGGGGCCGGTGCGCCAGGTACAGCCAGACCTGCGAGAACACATTGACGAGGATGGCGCCGGCCAGGCCGCTGAGGGTTTCGCGGGTGGACCCGCCACCGATGGCGTTGAACAGCGGGAGCAGCAGGAGCAGCGCGGCGAGGATCGCGCGCAGGCGAGCGACCAGCAGCTCGCCGCCGGCGCCCATTTCCAGCAGGATCTCGTCCGGCCGGGAGGTCACTGCACCCAGGACCTCGCCGATGCTGCGGTTGCTCATGGTCTCCCGCTCCCCGTCCCCAGGGGCGGAGGATAGCGCGGAGCCGGAGGTCGGCGCGCCCGCGGCCGCGCGCGCGGTCAGGCGAGCCCGCGCCAGGCCACCCAGGCGCCGAGCGTGGCGAATACCGCGGCGGCCACGTATCGCGCGAGGTGCAATGGCAGCCGGTCCGCGAAACGTGCGCCGAGAAGGACGACCGGGACGTTCGCCAGCATCATGCCGGCGGTGGTGCCCGCCACCACCTCCCAGAAGGGCGCGTACTTGGCGGACAGCAGCACCGTAGCGACCTGGGTCTTGTCACCGATCTCGGCAAGGAAGAAGGCGATGGCCGTGGCCACGAAGGCGCCGCGAGCGGGCAACCTGCCGGTATCGTCGAGCGTGTCGGGCTTCAACGCCCAGGTCGCGACTGCCAGGAAACTCGCCGCCACGATCCATCGCATGGTTTCCGGGTGCAGCCATTGGGCCGCAAGTGCGCCCACCCACGCGGCGAGCGCGTGGTTGAGCAGCGTCGCCACCAGGATGCCGGCCATGATCGGCCAGGGCTTGCGGAACCGCGCGGCCAGGAGCAGGGCGAGCAGCTGGGTCTTGTCTCCGATCTCGGCGACCGCCACGGTACCGGTCGACAGCAACAGGGCCTGCAGGGGAAGTTCGTCCATCAACGGTCCGGGGCCGGGCAAGGCGCGAAGGCAGCAGACGTCGCGCGGCCCGGCCCCGCGACCGGCACGGCATCGCCGCCCGGCGCCAGGGTCATTCGCGCTACGCCTGCCTTCGGTCTTGCTTCGGACCGCTCTGGTCCGCCGTACGCCATGGCCGGTGGGGCCAAGCATGTTGACGCACGGCCCGCATCGCCAGGCGACGCGGGTGGCTACTCCCCGGAGGAGGAACCGCTCCATTGTAGCGCAGCGGCGGCCGGGGCCGACGCGCCTGCATCGACTGCATGGCGGCTTACACTGCTTGCGTCCCCGTCAATGGAGCGATCCATGCAGTACCGTCGCCTTGGTTCGTCCGGCCTTCAGTTGTCCGCGCTGTCGTTCGGCGCATGGGTCACTTTCGCCAGCCAGGTGGGACGGTCGGTCGCACGCGATCTGATCGCCACGGCCTGGGACAACGGCATCAACTTCTTCGACAACGCCGAGGGCTACGCCAACGGCCAGGCGGAAAGCATGATGGGTGACGTGATCGCCGACCTGCGCCTGCCGCGCGATGGCTACTGCGTGTCCAGCAAGGTCTTCTTCGGCTCCGCCAGCGACCCGCGTCCGACCCAGAAAGGGCTCTCGCGCAAGCACGTCACCGATGCCTGCCATGGCGCGCTGCAGCGACTCCGGGTCGACTATCTCGATCTCTACTACTGTCATCGCCCCGACCCCGATACACCCATCGAGGAAACGGTGTGGGCGATGGACGCCCTGGTCCGACAGGGCAAGGTGCTGTACTGGGGCACGTCGGAGTGGTCGGCGACGCAGATCAGGGAGGCGCACAGGATTGCCCGCCACCATCACCTGCACCCACCGACGATGGAGCAGCCGCAGTACAACCTGCTGCATCGGGAGCGGGTCGAGCTGGAGTACGCGCCGCTGTATGCCGAGTTCGGGCTGGGTACCACCACGTGGTCGCCGTTGTCCTCGGGGTTGCTCACGGGCAAGTACAACGACGGCATTCCCGAGCAGACGCGTCTGGGACACGAAGGCCACGGCTGGCTGAAGCGCATGGTGCTGGGGGACGCGGAAGCACAACGGCTGGAGAGGGTGCGGCGCTTCACCGCCACCGCCGGGCGCCTGGGCGTTGCGCCCGCGCCACTGGCCATCGCATGGTGCCTGCGGAACCCGCACGTCTCGAGCGTCATCCTGGGTGCCAGCCATCCGGAGCAACTGCTCCAGAACCTGAAGGCAGTGGAGCTGTCCGACGGGCTGGATGATGCGGCATGGCAGCAGGTGAGGGCGGCGGTCGGCTAAGTCAGCGTGGTTGCATAGGTAATGAGAATCATTATCATCAACTCTCCCTTCGAGAGAGGCTCGCGAACATGTCCGCCCAGATGATGACGTCCGCACCGCTCACCCTCCGCCGCCCGCTTTCCGGCCGACCTGCCCCGACCTCGCCGGACCGCACGCCCATGGTCCTCCCGCTGGACAGCGACGCCCTGCTGCGTGGGTGCCGGGAGGTGCTGATCCGGCACGGAGGCGAGACCTACCGCCTGCGGCACACCCGCAACGACAAGCTGATCCTGACCAAGTAGCCGGGTTGCGCGCATGATGCCGCGGCTGCGGTCCAGCGACGGGCCGAACAACACGCGCCGCGTCCCTCTGGGATAATGGCCGGCCAACTCCTTCCGGGCCGACCCTGATGACGCAGAAGACCATCCTCAACGAAAGCCACCGCGCCCTGGGCGCGAAGATGGTCGACTTCGGCGGCTGGGACATGCCGATCCACTACGGATCGCAGATCGACGAGCACCACATGGTGCGGAAGGATGCCGGCATGTTCGACGTCAGCCACATGACCGTCGTCGACCTGCGCGGCGGGCGGGTGCGCGAATTCCTGCGCAGGCTCGTCGCCAACTCGGTCGACAAGCTCTCCAAGCCCGGCAAGGCGCTCTACACCTGCATGCTCAACCCGCGTGGCGGCGTGATCGATGACCTGATCGTCTACTTCATGGACGAGACCTTCTTCCGGCTGGTGGTCAATGCCGCTACCCGCGAGAAGGACCTCGCCTGGATCCGCGAGCAGGCCCTGCCGTTCGAGGTGGAGGTCACCGAGCGCGACGACTTCGGGATGATCGCGGTGCAAGGGCCGACGGCGCGGGAGAAGGTGGTCTCCCTGCTGCGCGAGGAGGATCGCGAGCGCATCGGCAAGCTGGGCAGGTTCGCGGCTCGCACCGCCTCTTTGCCAAACGGCACCGAAGTCTTCATCGCACGTACCGGCTACACCGGCGAGGACGGCTTCGAGATTGTCGTGCCCCGGGGTGCCACGGTCCCGCTCTGGGATGCGCTGCTGGAAGCCGGCGTTGGGCCGGCCGGCCTGGGCGCCCGCGACACCCTGCGCCTGGAAGCAGGACTGAACCTCTATGGCCAGGACATGGACGAGGAGGTGTCGCCGTATGAAGCCGCGCTGGGATGGACCGTCGCTCTCGACGAAGGGCGCGGGTTCATCGGCCGGGACGTGATCGAACAGCAGAAGGCAGCGGGCGCACCGCGGCAGATGATCGGGCTGGTGATGGATGAGCGCGGCGTCCTCCGCCATGGGCAGAAGGTGCTGACCGAACACGGCGAGGGCGAAATCCTCTCGGGGACCTTTTCGCCCACCCTTGGCAAGGCGATCGCGCTGGCCCGCGTTCCGGCCGGAGAGCTCGCGCTCGGGCAGGCAGGCGTTGCAAGGGTCGACATCCGTGGCCGGGAAGTGCCGGTGCGCGTGGTCAGGTTCCCGTTCGTGCGCGAAGGCCAGGTGCAGCCGGGCGTACTGGAATGACCCTTCCCCACGCTCGACCGGGGCAGGCCCGGCGTGGTTACACTAATGCCCCTTCCAGCCACCCACCCCGTAGCAGCGGAGCACCCCATGAGTGAGATTCCCGGCGACCTGAAGTTCATGAAGTCCCACGAGTGGGCCCGCGTCGAAGGCGACGGCAAGGTGACGGTCGGCATTTCCGACCACGCCCAGGGCCTGCTGGGCGACCTCGTCTATGTCGAGCTGCCCAACGTCGGCGACCACGTCGATGCCGGCAATGCCTGCGCGGTGGTCGAGTCGGTGAAGGCGGCTTCCGACATCTACGCACCGGTCAGCGGCACCGTTGTCGCCATCAACGATGCGCTCGGCGACAAGCCGGAGACGATCAACGAGGATGCGTTTGGCGAGGGCTGGATCTTCGTGATCGAAGCCGAGGACGCTTCGCAGCTCAACGACCTGCTCGACCCCGACGCCTATGCCGAGTTGCTCGAGGAAGACGACCACTGAGTTCGCAGCGCCGCGCACGGCCGCATCCGTATCGCGGATCGCGAACCCGGTGAAGAAATCCGCGCCCCATGGCGCGGATTTTTTTTGTTCGGGGGCTGCGCATATCGGCGCAAAACCAGTTTGTGCAACGCGAAAAGCGGCAAAGGCCAAACACCTGCCATCCAGGATGACGTGGCTAAATTTTAGCCATCCGGTATGGGTCGCCGGAAACGCTGCCGTTCGTTGCTGGATCCAACACAGGCATGACGCTGCATGCCGCAGCCCGCGCCCGGCTTGGCTTTGCGGGATGGCTTCAGAAAACCATCGGGTCCATATCGCAGGCGAGTTCGCGTATCGGCAGCAGTACATGCGTTGCTCGATGTCGGGACGACCGGTGATCAGGCATCGCATGCAGCTTCGGTAATTGTTGACACCTGTAAAAACCGTGATTAGGTTTCGCCCAGCAGACGTTTCCAACGGAAGCGAGTGAGCAGAGCCAACGCGACAACGTGCCGTACACGCCAAACCTTCGCACTTGCAGTCGACAAGGTGGAGGTGGCCTCCCCGTCACTGGCGGAGTACCCCACGCGATCGCAGAACAACCCGATGCATGCAACCCGGTTCGCAAACGGCGGATCGGGTTTTTGTTTGTCCGCGGTAGCGGTTCGACATGACGGCGCGTCGGGTTTCCACCCATCCGTTCTGGAGCGTCTTGCTCCGGCGGCTGGTCGCGGGGTCGCCCCCCGCGACGCACTTGGTACTGGGCTGTACACCCCGATAGACCACTGACGAGGAGCCATCACATGGCCACTAAGAAAGCTGCGAAAAAGAAGCCTGCCGCGAAGAAGGCGACCAAGAAGGTTGCCGCCAAGAAGCCGGCAGCCAAGAAGGTCGCCAAGAAGTCCGCGGCCAAGAAGCCCGCCGCCAAGAAGGCAGTGAAGAAGCCGGCCGCCAAGAAGGCGGTGAAGAAGTCCGCGACCAAGAAGACCGCGAAGAAGGCGACGGCCAAGAAGTCGGCCGCCAAGAAGTCCGCCAGCAAGAAGTCCGCCAGCAAGAAGACGGCGACCCGGAAGACCGCGAAGAAGGCAACTGCCAAGAAGCCGGCAGCCAAGAAGGCCGCAAAGAAGACTGCGAAGAAGGCGACGGCCAAGAAGGCCACCGCCCGCAAGTCAGCTGCCAAGAAGTCGACGGCGCGCAAGCCTGCCGCCAAGAAGACCGCCAAGAAGGCGGCGGTGAAGAAGCCGGCAGCCAAGAAGGCCGCAAGCAAGAAGCCGGCCGCGAAGAAGGCATCGCGCCGTTCGGCCAAGAAGCAGGCGGCTCCGACTGCGATGCCGGCAACCCCGGCGCCGATGATCTAGGCCGCGCTACCCGATACCGCAACACGCAAGCAGCTCCCTCCCGCAGCCCAGGCGGGAGGGAGCTTTTTTATGTGCGCTGGACTTGTTGCTACCGCGGCGCAGCCGTCGCGGCGGCTGCGTTGCTGCCGGCGGCGGGTGTATCACGCTCGGCATAATAGGTCGGCTGCTGGAAATCGATGTCGATCCAGGCGGTGAGGTCCGAGGGGATGTCGAGGGCGCGGTCCAGCATCGTCGGCAACAGCCCGGCCGGCAGGGCGCTTTCGCCGTTCCACATCATCGCAATGCCGATGTCGCTGTCGGGCAGCAAGGCGATCATGCCGCGATAACCCTGCACCGCACCGGCGTGGTAGACCACGCGATGCCCCGAGTAGTCATACACCCGCCAGCCGAGCCCATAGCCGGCCGAGCCCAGCCGTGCCCTGCGCCACGCCGAGGAACGCGTCTGGTAGGGCGTGTCCACGAGCGGCTGGTGCAGGGTGGCCAGCAGCGGTGCCGGGATCACGTCCGGACGATGGCCACTCTGGGCGATCAGCCACTGGGCCATGTCGCTGGCACTGGCGTTGACGCCTGCTGCCGGGGCTACTTCGTAATACGTGGGCTTGGGCATTACCGACACCCAACCGCCACGACCGCGCACGTGGGGCTTGGCCCAGCGCGCACTGGATTCAATACCTTCCAGCCCGAGGCTGGCGTCGTTCATGCCCAGCGGCTTGAGCAGGCGACGCTGGACTTCCTGGCTGTAGAAGTCGCCCGTGGCCGCGAACACGATGTCGCCGATCAGGCTGAAGGCGACGTTCTGGTAGGCATAGCAGGTACCCGGATCACAGGTGAGCGGGGCATCGGCCAACTTGCGGCTGAGCGTGCGGTAATCAACGTAGCGCTCGAGGTCGCGGTCGTAGTAGTTCCGGGACAGGCCGACACGGTGGCTCAGGATGTCGGCGACGGTCACCTGCTGTGCCGCGCCGGGGCGGCTCAATTGGAAGTTGGGGACGTAGTCGGTGAGGCGGCTGTCCCATCGCAGCGCCCCCTCGTTGACCAGCAGCCCGGCCATCGTGCCGGCGAAGCCCTTTGACAGGGAGGCGAGGCGGAAAACGGTATGGGAATCCACCGGCTCGGCATCGCTTACATCGGTGATGCCATAACCGCGTGCGCTAAGCACCTTGCCGTCATGCACGATGGCCATCGCCAGGCCAGGCACGCGCTGGTCGGCGACCACCTGCTGGGCCATGGCTTCGAACATGCGAACGTCGAAGCCCGCCGGCAGCGGTGGGCCGGCAGGCGGCAGGGGAGCCGGTGCGAAGTCCGCGGCAACACCGTCGACAACGGTCTCGGGCAGCGAAGCGATCTGTTCCGGCCCTGCGGCAGCGACCCCGGATTCCTCCACGTGCAGCACCGTCTGCGCGGTGGATCCGAGCGTGAGCGGAAGGAGGAGGGCGAGTGCCGCCAGCCGCCCCTTGGCCCGCGAGCGCCGATTGACGTCGTCTTTCATAGGTCGCTGCCCCTGCGTATGCTGCGTGTATCCGATCATAGCGCCGTTATCCAGAGGTTCGCGAACAATGACGTTCAGCTTCCTGATTCTGTTGGGTTTAGTGGCCCTGTTCATCTTCTGGGGCGTGGGTATCTACAACGGCCTGGTGACTTCCCGAAACGCCTACAAGAATGCGTTCGCCCAGATCGACGTGCAATTGCAGCGCCGCTTCGAGCTGATCCCCAACCTGGTGGAGACAGCCAAGGGCTACATGGCGCACGAGAAGGAGACGCTCGAGGCGGTGATGAGCGCACGCGCGGCGGCGATGTCCGGTCTCTCCGCGGCGAAGGGGCGCGCGGGTGATCCGGCGGCGATGAAGCAGCTGGGTGCGAGCGAGGGCATGCTCGAAGGGGCGCTCGGCCGGTTGCTGATGGTGTCGGAAGCCTATCCGGACCTGAAAGCCAACCAGAACATGATGCAGCTCACCGAAGAGCTCACTAGCACCGAGAACAAGGTCGCGTTCGCCCGGCAGGCGTACAACGACTCGGTAATGGCCTACAACAACAAGCGCGAGGTCTTCCCCTCCAGCCTCGTGGCGGGCAACTTCGGCTTTGAACCGGCGGCCCTGCTCGAGATTCCGGCCGACCAGCCCGAGATGCGCCAGGCGCCACAGGTCCAGTTCTGATCCACCGACCCCATGGGCCGGCGTCGATGCCGGCTCCGGTGTTCGCGCATCCCGCAGGTGCTGCGTAGATGAACTTCTTTGAACAACAGGCCGCCGCCCGCCGCGCTTCCAACCGGCTGGTCCTGCTCTTCGCCCTTGCCGTGGTTGGGCTGGTGCTGGCGGTGGACGCTGCCGTGTGGTTCGTCGTCGGGCCGGATCCGCAGGCGCTGATCTTCGCCGCCGTGGCGACGGTAGCGGTGGTCGGGCTCGGTTCGCTCTATCGGATGGCCACGCTGGGTGGTGGAGGCGAGGCCGTCGCGCTGCAACTGGGCGGTACCCCGGTACCGGATGATCCGCAGGACCTCGACCTGAAGCGGCTGCGCAACGTCGTGGAGGAAGTCTCCATTGCGTCGGGCGTACCGATGCCGGCGCTGTTCGTGCTCGAGCACGATGCCGGCATCAACGCCTTCGCCGCCGGCTACTCCACCTCCGACGCTGTCATCGCGGTCACGCGCGGGGCGCTGGACCGCCTCAACCGCGACGAGCTCCAGGGCGTCGTCGCCCACGAGTTCAGCCACGTGCTCAACGGCGACATGCGACTGAACCTGCGGCTGGTGGGGGTGCTGTTCGGGATCGCGATGATCTCGCTCATCGGCAGCAAGGTGCTCCGGTTCGGCGCGTTCAGTGGCCGCGGCCGGGGGCGCGGGGGTGGCGCCGGCGCGCCGATCCTGGTGGCGGCGATCGCCGCGCTGGTGATCGGCTACATCGGCCTGTTCTTCGCACGCATGATCCGTGCAGGCGTCAGCCGTAGCCGGGAGCGGCTGGCCGACGCCAGCGCCGTGCAGTTCACCCGCCAGACCGCGGGTCTTGCAGGGGCGCTGAAGAAGATCGGAGGCCTCGCCGACGGTTCGCACCTCAGCCAGCGCGCCGACGCCGAGGAGGTCAGCCACATGCTGTTCGGCGAGGGGCTCGCCTTCAACGGGGTCTTCGGTCGTTGGCTCGCCACCCATCCGCCTTTGGTGGAGCGCATCCAGGCGCTCGAGCCGGGCTTTTCGAGCGACAGGCTGGAGTCACTCTCCCGGCGGTGGCTGGAAGCCCCGCCCCGGGGCCTGGAAGAGGACATGCACCTCGGCCTGCACAGTGTCGGCGCCTTGCCGGCCGTTGCCGGCGACCACGTCCTCACCGGCCCGATGGTCGCCGAGCACGTGGGCCATCCGGACGCGGGCGACTACCTCAGCGCCGATACCATCATGGCGGCGCTGCCCGCCGAGTTGCGCGCAATCGCGATCGACCGCGAACGCGTGATGCCGTTGCTGTTGGGATTGCTGGTCGACCACCGCGAGGACGTCGCCGAACAGCAGGTCGCAGCCATCGGCGTGCGGCTGGGGAAGGAAGTCGCGTTCGAAGCGGCACACCTCAGGCGCCAGCACCTCGCGGCGCTCCATCCAATGCTTCGCCTTCCGCTGGCGAACCTGTGCTTCCCGGTGCTGCGTCGCCGCCCGCGGCCGCAACTGGAGGCGTTCCTGGATGCGGTCAACGCGGCCGTGCTGGCGGATGGAGACGTTTCGCTGTTCGAGTACTGCCTCGGCCGGCTGTTGACGGTCCAGTTGCGCGAGTCGCTCGATCCTTCCCGGCACTTGTCGTTCGGCCGGAAGCGTCCTTCCCAGGTGCGCGACGCGATCGCGACCCTGCTTGCCGTTGTCGCCCATAGCGGGCATGCCGATGCCCGTCAGGCGCAACACGCGTTCATCGCCGGAATGCGCAGCGTGCTGCCCGATGAGCACGTGCGCTACCACCCACCCCGGCGCGGTGTCCTTGCGCTGGAGGACGCGTGGATGCCGCTGGACAGCCTGGATCCCATCGCCAAGCAGATGCTGGTGGAAGCGGTCACGACTTCGATCGGCCATGACGGGCGGGTCAATGTCGCCGAGGCGGAGCTGCTGCGCACCATCTGCGGCGTGTTGCATTGTCCGTTGCCACCGATGCCGACCTCCGCGTGAGTCCTATCGCCATTGCCGGACGGTTCCGTCGTCTGCGTACCGAGCTGGCGGCCTCGCCACCACTGTGGTGGGCGTTGCTGTATTTCTTCAGTTTGCTGTGCGGCTACTACGTGTTGCGCCCGGTGCGTGATGCGATGGGAGCGTCGGGAGACGCCGCGGCCGTGTTCCCGCGCTGGCTGGTGGACTGGAGCGGGGATGCGGGGTTCGCCCTGGGCGAATACACCCTGCAGGTGCTCTTCAGCATGACCTTCGTCGCCATGGTGCTGGCGCAACCCGTCTACGGCGCCCTGGTCGCGCGCTTTCCGCGCCGGGTGTTCCTGCCGGCGGTGTACCTGTTCTTCATCGCCTGCCTTGCCGGCTTCTACTGGCTGTTCCACACGACGATGCCCGGTCGCGGCGCGGCCTTCTTCGTCTGGACCGCGGTGTTCAACCTGTTCGCCGTGACTGTGTTCTGGAGCTTCATGGCCGATGTGTTCGACAACGAGCACGCCAAGCGGGTCTACGGCTATATCGGGGCGGGCGGCACGATCGGTGCACTGGTCGGTCCGGGCATTACCCGCGTGCTGGTAGGGCCGCTGGGGCTGGCCAACCTGTTGCTCGTCTCCGCCGGGTGCCTCGCAGTGTGCCTGTTGTGCATCGTCAAACTGCGCCCGTGGGCGTTGCGGCGCGAGCGCAAGGCGGGCGCGCATGGCGGCGAAGAGGCGATGGGTGGTTCGGTGCTGGCGGGCCTGAAGCTTGTATGGGAACAGCCGCTGCTGCGTGCGCTGGCGATCACCGGCTTCTTCGGGGTAGGGGTCGGGACGCTGCTCTACAACGAGCAGGCCCAGATCGTCCGGGAGTTCTATCCGGGTCCGGAGGCAGGGACGCGCTACTACGCCACCGTGGACTGGGCGGTGAACGGGCTGACCCTGCTGGTGCAGCTGTTCGTCACCCGCTGGCTGCTGCGGCGACATGGCGTGGCGCCGGCACTGCTGGTGCCGGCGGCGGCCATCCTGGTCGGCTACTGCATGCTCGCGGCGTCGCCGCTTCCCATCCTCGTGGCGATGGTCCAGGTGGCCACTCGCGCAGGGGAGTTCTCGCTGGCCAAGCCCGGACGCGAAACCTTGTATACCCGCGTCGACCGCGAAGCCCGCTACAAGGCGAAGGCGGCGATCGACACCGCGATCTACCGCGGGAGCGACCTTACCTTCGTGTGGCTGCACAAGGGCCTGGCCATCTTCGGGTCGAGCGTGGTGTTCGCCACCGGATTCTTCATTGCCCTGGGGATGACGGCTGGCGCATGGAGCGTGGTGCGTGCGCAGCGGGCATTGCCCGATGCACAGGACAGCGACCGGCCGGCGGGCGAGGGCAAAGAGCCGTCACCCGCCAGCCGTTGATCAGGCGACGTCGCGCTGCGGTTGGTCATCTTCCCGGTAGCCCGCCGAACGCAACTCCGCCGGGTCGAAATCGTCGACGCTGATCGCGTCCACCGTCATCTCCCGCAGCTCTTCGAGCTGGCGGCGCTCGTCGGCCGTGATCCACCCCTCGCGCACCCCTTCCTCGAGTTGCTCGGCGAAAGTGAGTGACTCGATGCCGCTGCTCTTGAGCGCCTTGAGGAACTTGCGCTCGACCGGCTCGGCCAGGACCACCGCCGGCAGGTAGCTGTCGATGCGGCCTGCCGGGTTGGTGGCGGTGGGCGTGGTGAACACGCCTTCGGCCAGCCGGTCCCGCGCCTCGTTCGGGGTCATCAGCAACGATGCGGCGCGGCGGCCCAGGCGGTCACTCGGTGCCTGTGCCCGGCGACCCAGCGGGAAGATCAGTGCCCACAGCAACCAGCCGACCGGACGCACCGGGAAGTTGCGCAGGGCAGCCGAAAGCGAGACCTCCATCTTGTGGACGGCGTCGTGGAACGACCAGGCCAACAGCGGCTGGTCGGCCTCCGGGCGGCCCCAATCCTCATAGCGCTTGAGCAGCGCGCTGGTGATGTAGAGCTGGCTGAGCACGTCGCCCAAGCGGCCCGACAGCGACTCCTTGAACTTCAACTTCCCGCCCAGCAGCAGCATCGAGGTATCCGCGCAGAGCGCCAGCGCCGCCGAGTAGCGGTTGAGCTTGCGATAGAAGCGGCGGGTGTAGGCATCGCCCGGCGCCTTTCCGAAACGGGCGCCGGTCAAGCCGAACCACAGCGAACGCACCGCATTGGAAATCGCGAAGCCGATGTGGCCGAACAGGTTGCGGTCGAACTCGCGCAGCCGCTCGTCCTCGTCCTCCAGCGTGGCCGCCTTCATCTCCTTGAGCACCCACGGATGGCAGAGGATCGCGCCCTGGCCGAAGATCATCAGCGAGCGCGTCATGATGTTTGCGCCTTCCACGGTGATCGCGATCGGCGAAGCCTGCCACGCGCGGCCCAGATAATTCTTCGGGCCCAGGATGATGCCCTTGCCGCCGTGGATGTCCATCGCGTCCTGGGCGACCTGCCGGCCCATCTCGGTGCAGTGGTACTTGGAGATCGTCGAGGGCACCGCGGGCAGTTCACCGCGCGCCACGGCGGCGGCCGAAGCCTCCGACAGCGCGCTGATCGTGTAGGCGTTGCCGGCGATGCGCGCCAGCGCCTCCTGCACGCCTTCGAAACGGCCGATCGACAGGCCGAACTGCTTGCGGATCCGGGCATAGGAACCGGTCGCGACGGCGGCCAGCTTGGCACCGCCGCTCGCGGTGGAGGGCAGGGTGATGGAACGACCAATCGACAGGCACTCCACCAGCATCTGCCAGCCCTTGCCGGCATACGCTTCGCCACCGATCAGCTGGCTCAGCGGGATGAAGACCTCACGGCCGCTGAGCGGGCCGTTCTGGAACGGGCTGTTGAGCGGGAAGTGGCGGCGGCCGATGTCGATCCCGGGCGTCTCGCGTGGCAGCAGCGCGAGGCTGATGCCGATGTCGCGCTTGTCGCCGAGGATGCCGTCCGGGTCGTACATGCGGAACGCCATCCCGATCAGCGAGGCAACCGGCGCCAGGGTGATGTAGCGCTTGTCGAAGGTCAGCTTGACGCCTACCACGTTGGCGCCGTTCCAGTCGCCCATGCAGACGATGCCGAAGTCCGGGATCGAGGTCGCATCCGAACCCGCCCAAGGGCCGGTGAGGGCGAAGCAGGGCACTTCGCGGCCGTCGGCCAGGCGGGGCAGGTAGTGGTCCTTCTGTTCCTGCGTGCCGTAATGCATCAGCAACTCGGCCGGCCCGAGGGAGTTGGGCACGCCGACGGTGGAACTCACCACGGAGGAAACCGAGGCCAGCTTCTGGATGACCTTGTGGTTACCCAGTGCGCTGAAGCCCAGGCCGCCGTATTCCTTCGGCACGATCATCCCGAAGAACTTGTTCTTCTTGATGAACTCCCACATTTCCGGCGGCAGGTCGGCGCGCACGTGGGTGATATCCCAGTCGTTGGTCATCCGGCACAGCTCTTCGACCGGGCCGTCGATGAAGGCCTGCTCCTCGGCAGTCAGTGTCGGCGCCGGCTGGTCGAGCAGCACCTGCCAGTCCGGTTTTCCCGAGAACAGCTCGCCTTCGAAGCCGACGGTGCCGGCCTCCAGCGCGACCCGCTCGGTTTCCGACAGTGGCGGGAGGATCTTGGTGTAGAAGCCGAGCAGCGGCGCGGTGATGGTCGGCAGGCGGATCGCCGGCACAAGCAGCGGCACGGCGATGAGCGCGGTGATGACCGCGGCGACGATGGTGGCCACCGGATGGGCCCCCAGCAGCCATGCAGCCACCAGCGCGACGGCGGTCAAGGCCGTCCAGGTAGCCAGGCGCATCCGGTGGTAGGCAGCGAAGGCGCCCACCAGGAGAAGGACGAGGAACGGTGCGGCGATACTCATGCAAGGCACTCCGGCAAACGGTGTGGCGCTGGGAAGGACAGGATAGGCGCGGTCGTGTTGATGTCGCGGGAAACCGGTGCACGATTCCCCACACTCGACCCCGCATCAACATACGCTCGAGTATGGAAACGGGAGTGCCTGCTGTCAACAGGCGACGTACGTTCCCTGCCGGGCCCGTATGGTTGCTACAATCTCCGGTTCATGGCCGTCACCAAGTCCCCTGCCAAGTCCGATCGAAACGCCCGCCTGAGCGCCGAGGACTGGGCACAGGCGGCGCTGGACCTGATCGCCGAACAGGGCGTGGCCGCCGTCGCGGTTGAACCGCTGGCACGTCGGCTGGGCGTCACCAAGGGCAGCTTCTACTGGCACTTTCCGTCCCGCGAGGCGTTGCTGGTGGCCGCACTCGAGCGCTGGGAGAAGGTCGAGCAGGAGCAGGTATTCGGGCAGCTGGAGGTCATTGCCGATCCCCGGGCCCGGCTGCGCGCGCTGTTCGACCTGGTCGCGCACGAATACAAGTCGCACGTGGTGTACTCCGAGCTGCTCAAGGCGCTGGACCACCCGGTGGTGCAGCCGGTCATCGGGCGCGTGTCGCAGCGCCGATTCGATTACCTCACCGCATCGTTCCGGCAGGCGGGTCTGCCACGCACCGAAGCCCAGCACCGCGCCCGCCTGGCGTACGCCGCCTATGTCGGCTTCCTGCAGCTCAACCTGCAGTTGCACCACGCCCGGCTGCAGCACGAAGAGTTCGAGGCCTACGTCGAGCACGTGATGGCCACGCTCATCCCGGGCGCCTGATTTCCGCATCGGCCCGCCGCCGCGGGTCCTCGTCATGAACCTTTTCGGCTGGAGGCCGCCGTCGTGAACGCAATCACCCAGGATGTTTCCGCTTCTACCCATCCAGGCAGCCGCCTGGCGTCGCTCAACCAGTGGGTGGCCGAAGTCGCCGCATTGACCCGCCCGGATCGGGTGCACTGGTGTGATGGCAGCGACGCGGAGAATGCGGAACTGGTCCGGCAGATGGAAGCCGACGGCACCATGGTGAAGCTCAACGAGCAGACCCACCCGGGCAGCTGGTTGCACCGGTCCGATCCCGACGACGTCGCGCGCGTGGAGCACCTGACCTTCGTGTGCACCAGCGAGCGGGAAGATGCCGGCCCGAACAACCACTGGATGGCGCCCGCCGAAGCGCACGCGAAAATGGACGCGCTGTTCGACGGCTGCATGCAGGGCCGGACCCTGTACGTGGTGCCCTACTGCATGGGACCGATCGACTCGCCGCTCTCGCGCTGCGGCGTCGAGATCACCGACAGCCCGTACGTGGTCGCTAACATGCGGATCATGACCCGCATGGGCGCGCCGGCACTGGCGCGTATCGAACGCGAGGGTGAGCGCGGCGGTGCCTTCGTGAAGGGTCTGCACTCCATTGGCGAGCTGGACCCGGATCGTCGTTTCATCATGCACTTCCCGGAAGAGCTGGCGATCAAGTCCTACGGCTCTGGCTACGGCGGCAACGCGCTGCTGGGCAAGAAGTGCCACGCCCTCCGCATTGCCAGCCACCAGGCCCGCAGCGAGGGTTGGCTGGCGGAGCACATGTTGATCCTCGGCCTGCAGGATCCGCAGGGCGAGACCCACTACATCGCCGCCGCTTTCCCGTCCGCCTGCGGCAAGACCAACCTGGCGATGCTGATCCCGCCGGAGGGTTACCTCAAGGACGGCTGGAAGATCTCCACCATCGGCGACGACATCTGCTGGATGCGCCCGGGCAAGGACGGGCGCCTGTACGCGATCAACCCGGAGGCGGGTTTCTTCGGCGTGGCGCCGGGTACTTCAGCGAAGTCGAACCCCAATGCGTTGGCGTCGATCCGCCGCAACACCATCTTCACCAATGTCGGCGTCACCGGCGACAACCAGCCGTGGTGGGAGGGGCTGGGAGAGGGCGAGCCGGCAATCGACTGGCGCGGCGAGCCCTACGATGCCGACAAGCGGCCGGCGGCCCATCCCAATGCCCGCTTCACGGTATCGGCCAAGCAGTGCCCCAGCTGGTCACCGGAGGCGGAAAATCCCGAGGGCGTGCCGATCAGCGCGATCGTCTTCGGCGGCCGCCGCGCCTCGCTCGTCCCGCTGGTGTTCGAAGCCCGCGACTGGACCCACGGCGTGCTGGTCGGGGCAGCGATGGGTTCGGAAACCACGGCCGCCGCGACCGGCGCGGTGGGCGTGATGCGCCGCGACCCGATGGCGATGAAGCCGTTCTGCGGCTACAACTTCGCCGACTACTTCAACCACTGGCTGTCGTTCGACAACGGCGGCAATAAGCTGCCGAAGATCTTCCACGTCAACTGGTTCCGCAAGGGCGATGACGGCAAGTTCCTCTGGCCGGGCTTTGGCGACAACCTGCGGGTGCTGGAATGGATGATCCAGCGCGTGAAAGGCACCGTCGGTGCCAAGGAGACCCCGGTCGGGCTGCTGCCCGACCCGGCGGACCTGGATCTCGACGGTGTCGAGCTCGACCAGGAGGCTCGCGCCAAGCTCTTCGGTTTCGACCGCGAGGGCTGGCAGGCCGAGTTCGAAGGCATCGGCGAGTATCTCGACGGGTTCGGCCCGCGCATGCCGCAGGCCCTGAAGGACGAGCAACAGCGCATCGCTGCCCGCCTGGACCAGGGCGCGTAGCGCCAGCGGGGCCGCTTCCGGCCCGCTGTAGGAGCGGCTTCAGCCGCGACCGGGAGCCCGGTGCGGCATTGCCGCCCCGGGCCGCCTTAAACCTTTTCGGCCGCCCTGGCATCCCAATGGCATGCTCACTGCCGTGATCGAGCCGCCTGGCCTCGTCGAAGCCGACACATCGGAACCGATATCGGAGCGCGCCTTGGTGCGTGCCGCGATGTCAGGCGACGTGGCAGCGTTCGAGGCTATCTACCGCCAACATGTCGGGCGCGTGCGCGGAGTCATCCTCCGCCTGGTCGGCGGCCATGGTAGCCGGGCCGACGACCTGACGCAGGAAGCGTTCGTCCGGGCTTGGCAGGCGCTGCCGGGCTTCCGGTTCGAGGCGGCGCTGTCCACCTGGCTGCATCGGCTGGCTGTCACGACCGCACTGATGGAGATGCGCCGCGGCCGCGCCCGGCCGCAGGACGGCGGCGGCGACGACGGGCTGTGGCTGGTCGGCGTACCCGATTCGGCCGGCGATGGCACTGCCCTGACCATGGATCTGGAGCGGACAGTGGCGTCGTTGCCGCCACGTGCGCGCGCCGTACTCGTGCTCTACGACATCGAAGGCTGGACACACGAGGAGATCGCCAGCGAGCTCGGCATGGCGATCGGGAGTTCCAAGGCGCAGCTGCACCGGGCGCGAGGGCTGCTGCGACAACGTTTGGGAGGCTCGTCATGAACAGAGTGGAACATCCGGACGATCAGGACCTGCGGTTGCGCCTGCGGGCGCTCCGGTGCGAGGCGATACCCCGGCGGGACCTGTGGCCCGGCATTCAGGATCGACTGGGCCCGCGACCCGCGGAGCAGCCGGCAAGGTCGAAGAGGCCGCACTGGCGTCCACTGTTCTCTGTCGCTGCCGCACTGGCTTTGGTTGTCGGCTCGGCAGGTTGGTGGAGCATCATGCAGGGGCCGCACCCACAGCCGGATCCGGCCCGGGCGCAAGTGCAGGTGGAGGCCGAAGGGCTGTCGCGGCAATACGACGCAGCCCTGCTTGAGACTCGAGTGGCCGCCGGTGTCCCGGCACCGCTGCAACCGGCCTACCAGGAGCTGGACCGCAACCTGGAAATCATCCAGCAGGCCCTAGCCCGCGATCCCGGATCCCGACTGTTGCTGGAGCAACTCCATCGGACCCACAAACAGCGCCTGGCCTTGGCCCGGCGCGCCGCATTCAGCTGAACGGAGACCTGCATGAAACCGACACCGCGTAATGCCGCACGAGCTGCGATCCTGGGTAGCGGCCTGTTGCTCATGGCCTTGGGCGCGTCCGCAAGGACTCCCATCAACCAGGAGCACCGCCTGGACCCCGAGGGCAGGTTGGAGATCGAGAACATCAAGGGACGCATTGATGTCGAGGTTTGGGATCGTCCCCTGGTGCAGCTCCGCGGCCACCTCGGCGAGGGGGTGGAAAAGCTTGAGGTGGACGGGGACTCGCGGCGCCTCTCGATCAAGGTCAAATACCCCAACCAGGGCCGGCTCGGGTTCCTGTCCGGCGACAACAGCGAACCCAGTGAGCTGCGGTTGATGGTGCCCCTGCGGGCGGAGCTCGATATCGACGGCGTCTCGGCCGATATCGACGTCCAGGGAACTGCAGCTCGCGCGCTGTCCATCGACAGCGTCAGCGGCAACGTCGCCGTGGTCGGTGCCCCGGGAGAGGTCGGCATCGACAGCGTGAGTGGCGACATGCGCCTCACCATCAATTCGACGGATGTGGATCTGGAGAGCGTGAGCGGCGATATCGACCTGCGCGGACGCCTGGGCGGTCGCGTCAGGGTCGCCACCGTGTCCGGCGACGTGGACGTCCGGGCGCACGAGTCGCGCATACGGGAGCTGGAGGGCGAGAGCGTTTCCGGCGACATGGCCTTTGCCAGCGGATTGTCCAGCGGTGGTTCGATCAGCGCAGAGAGCGTCAGCGGGGATATTTCGCTGCGTCTGCCACCTGACCTGTCTGCAGACGTCTCGGGCGAGAGCTTCAGTGGCGACCTGTCCGCGCCCGGGGCGGAGATCGAGCGCCCGCGGCACGGACCCGGCTCGAGCTTCGAACACCGCTATGGTGCTGGAGAGGGGGAAATCCGGATCGAGACCTTTTCGGGGGATGCCAGGCTACGGCTGGATCTCTAATGGCGATCTGCGACGCATGGTCGGGCCTGCGCCACCTAGGTCTTTCGGCCGAGGAGGGACCAGCCAATCAGAGCGCCGTTTTCATGGTGGAACGGCGCGACCCGCGCATCAGCGAGCCCTTGATGAAGCATGTCCGCAACCAGGATTCCAGCAGCTTCCCCGTCGAGCGCGTGGGCCAACAGCTCCTTCGACCTGAGCGCCGCGTCGGCAAGCGAGCGAGCATACTCGGCATGCAGGTGGAGCGATTGCTCGCATCGACCGGAGCTGGCCGCCGCGGCGACCTGGGTAGCGACGAACTCCCGGGCCTCAAGCAGGAGGTCGGGGACCGGCGTCGCGCGTGCGGCCTGCGAGAGTCGCTGCATCGCCTCGTTATAGCGTTTCTTCGCGTGTGTGGCTTCGGGATCTCCCTGCAACCGCCGCCTGCCTTCTGCGGTCGACGCGAGTGCTGCGTGCCGGTAGATGTCTCCGGTGGCCTCCATGAAACCATCGATTTCCAGAAGCCACTCCGCCATTGGCGCCTCCGCGCGGGCGACCTCGGCCAATCGGGAATCGCTGGCATGGAGCAGGAGTCCGACGTTACCGTCCGGTTTCAGCACCCGCAGTAGTTCCTTGATGGCTGCGGGGCGTTCGGCGTATTCGAACGCGAACTGCCCGACGACGAGGTCGAACGTTTCGTCCGCGAAGGGCAACGCTTCGATCAGCTGGTTCGGGTGGAAGACGATGGCATCGCGGCACGCGTCCGGCGCCTGCCGGACCCAGGTCGGGTCGATATCCGCGTAGTCGACGGCGTCCACCCGGGGCATATCCTGGGCGCACAGTTGGCAGATGAGGGCGGGCAGTGCGCCGTTCCCGGTGCCAACCTCGAGGACGCGCTTTTCGTGGTCAAGTCCCGCGAAGACCCTTTGCCAGAAAGCGCGGACGGCTCCCTGGTAGTGATCAGGTAGCGAGCCCTTCAGGGAGTGCATCGCGCCCGTCGCCCAGTACTGGTTCCACGCTCGGCGGCGGTTGGTGTAATCGGCCATGGCGACAGTGTATCGGGTGGCCGCGTGCTCCCACCAAAAAAAAGAGGGACCCCGAAGGGTCCCTCCCGAAAAACACTATGAGGCAGGAATCAGAAATTCTGCTCGTAGCGGAAGTACGGCGAGGAGCCGTAAGCGTCGTACAGGTAGAAGTTGAACGGACGGCCGTCGTACGAAATCATCTGCGGCATCTTGTCGCCGACGTTGTTCACGCCCAGGGTGACGTTCGCGTTCCACGGCAGGGCCGCCTGAACGTAGACATCGTGGGTCGTGTACGAACCGGTGGCGCTGCCATCCTCACCGTTGTCGCCGATGAAGCGGATGTTGTAGCCGTAGGTGAAATCGCCTGCGACCAGGCGGTTGTTCATGGTTGCACGCAGTTCCGGGAAGCCCTGCAGGCCGACCTGCTCTTCGCCACCATCGATCGTGTAGCTGTTCTGGAACGAAGCACGGAGCTCGTTGTTCAGCTCACCCCAGCCACCCATGTCGAAGTTGGTGCGGAGCGACAGGTCGATACCGTCGGTTTCCACTTCACCTTCGTTGAAGTAGCAGTTGTGGATCTCGGAGATGGCGTTCCCCAGGTCCGGATTGCGCTGGATCGAGCACGGTGCGCCCGGCATCGGGGTCGGGTCGTCGCCGATGTCGATGTTGATCAGCTTCTGCGAGCTGTAGTACGCGATACGGTCGGAGATCTCGATGTTCCAGTAATCCACCGACACGTTCAGCCAATCGGTCGCATCCCACACCACGCCGAACTGGTACTGATCGGACTCTTCCGCGCCCAGGCCTTCGGCCTTTTCACGGAACGCGTCACGCTGGACGCCGAGGTTGCCGCCTTCCGCGTTGCAGTACGCTTCAGCCGAGCCATACTCCGCCACCTGGGCAGCAGTGTAGTCCTGGAACGCCAGGCAGGTTGCCGGGTCGTAAACCGTATCGGCGGAGAACGCGGTCGCCTGCGAGATGATGTCGAGCGTCGGAGCCACGAAGCCCTGGCCCACGGAGCCACGCAGCGTCAGGTTCTCCAGCGGCTGCCAACGGAACGATGCCTTCGGGGCGAAGTTGCTGCCGTAGTCGGAGTAGTCCTCCCAACGGCCGGCCAGGTTGACCTCGAAGGTCGAGGTGATCGGCAGCTGCCACTCACCATAGAGCGCCGACACTTCGCGCGAATCGCCTGCCGAGGCACCCGAGCTGCCCAGCACCACGCCGGCGGCCGAGAGCGAGTCGTAGATATCAGCGAAGTCTTCCTTGCGGAACTCACCGCCGACAGCGATACCGGAGCCGCCGCCACCCATCTGGAACAGGTCGTACATCGTCAGGTTGAAGTACGCTTCCTTGGTGGTGAACTCGCTCTGGCGGGTGATCGTCGCCTTGATGGAGTTCAGCACGTCTTCGGGCGTGGACGCCGGATCGTAGATGTCGTAGAGACCATCGTTGATGGCCTGCTCCGCCAATGACTGCACGATGTAGTTCTGGCCGAACTCATTGTAGTCGTACGTGTTGTAGCGCACGCCGGCGCGCAGGTCGGCGTTGTCGCTCAGACGGCCATCGAAACCAAGGTTGATGTCGTAGACGTTGGCGTTGGTGTTGTTGTCACGGTTACCCGCGGCCGCGAAGCGGTGGTACAGGTACGTGATGTTCCCAGGCGCGGGGTTGCTTGCCGAGTCCGGATCCAGCACGACGACGCCCGGGGTCGGCGCGTAGCGGCCGAACGACTTGGTGTTGGCCACGCAGGTGCGCAGGTACATCGACCAGTCGTCGTTGATGTCGAACGTGCTGTTCGAGAAGAACGACTTGTTGTTGTAGCTGGCTTCGTCCGCGGCAACGCGGTTGAAGTCGTAGACGCAGCGACCGGTACCTTCCTGGATATAGAAGTTCGTGTTTTCGCAACCACCCGGCACCGGCCAATAGACGTCATCGTCGCGGGAGGGGTCGCGCAGGGCTGCACCGGTGTCAGGATCAACCGCTACATAGTTGTTGCCGTAGATGCTGGAACCCAACTGGGCGCCCCAGGGACGGTCGCGGGTATAGATCATCTCGCGGCGGTTGTGCGAGAAGCCGGCCACGGTGTTGCCGCGGTCGCCGCTGATGCCCACGATGGCGGCGGCTTCGTCGGTCGCGCCCCACTCGGGGATCGACTTGCCGACCATGATGCTCGCGCCGTTGTAGTCCTTGCGGGTGATGATGTTGATCACGCCGCCGACGGCGTCGGCGCCGTAGATCGCCGATGCACCGTCGGTCAGGACTTCGATGCGCTCAACGGCGGCCATCGGGATGACGTTGAGATCCTGCGAGGACGCCGAGAACGGAGCCTTCGGTGCGCGGTGGCCGTCGATCAGCACCAGGGTGCGGTTCGAACCCAGGCCGCGCAGGTCGGCGAACGCGCCGGCCTGTGCCGAGCTGCCCGACTGCGGGCGGAACTGGCCGGTGGAGCTGAAGTTGGTGGTGCGCAGGTAGTCGGCGACGGATGCTTCACCGCTGGCTTCGATTTCCTGGCGGTCGATGACGACCACCGGGAGCGCGCCCTCGACGGTGGCACGGGTCAGGCGCGAGCCGGTGACTTCGACGCGATCAAGGGTGGTGGCTTCTTCGGACTGGCTGTCGCCAGTGTCCTGGGCAAGTGCGCTGCCCATTCCGATGAAGCCGGTTGCGCTCATGGCGATCGCGAAACCAATCGCGTCGCGGAGCTTGGTGGTCTTCAAGGTCATGCTCTCTCTCTCCAAGTGTGACTTGTTTGCCCATGGGGACCTTGTTGCAAGCGTCGAAACCGATGCGCCAAAAACAGCAAGGTCGGCCGATACTAGCCCTTCCTCAGGCAAAATTAAAGTGTCGTTAATTGTTGGCGTGCGAGATCCCAAGGAAGTTTGAATTGTCCTTTGGAGACAATCACTTACACGTAAGCCGATGGTGAAAGCACTTCAATGAGGGGCTGCAGTGATACTTCATGGCGATGCCAGCGTCCCAGCGAGCGGGTATGAACAGGCTCCTTTACCTGCCAGCGACTGGGCGTCTGCACGCCGCGCTTGCTGCGATGGAAGTCCAGACAGCGCTCATCCCAGTCCAGTCCGATGAACTCCAGGAGCCTCCTGGCCTGTGTCTCCGGTTCTTGTGCCAGTGAGTGGTAGTCCATTTCGAGCAGGCTGATCGGGAGGGTCTTCGTCCAGTGGCGCATCAACCGGACGTGCGCGTTGATGTAGTGGCCGAGGTCACGCAGGTCGGTGGCAAACCGGGCGTCGGGCGAGAAGTTCTGGCTGTAAATCGAAAGGCCGATGTCGCGAGGGTCGCGCCTCATCCAGATGACCCGGGCCCGGGGAAACATCGAGGCGATCAGTGGCAGGTGGAAGAAGTTCAGCGGCGCCTTGTCGACGAAACGCGTCTTCGCGGTACCTTCAGCGTGGCGGCGGACTGAGGACATGTAGCTGTCCGCCCATTCGCGTAACAGCCCTGAGGGGTACGGCGGTTTGCCCGCGGCGTCTGCCCGCTGGGCTATCAGCGCCATGTCGGGTAACTCGCCGCAGCCAATCGCTAGCGGATGGGCTGCGATGATCTGCTCGGTGAGGGTGGTCCCGCTTCGGGGCATTCCCACGATGAACACCAGCGATTCGTCTTCTCCAGCCGCGAAATCCGGTCCCTCGGCTTCCGCTGGGGAGGAGGCAAGCGCGTCGGCGACCCACTGCTCGAGCGCTTCCCGGTCCATCGGTCCCGCCGTCCGCCGACGCGCCCGGTTGGCATCGGCCCAGCTTGCAAAGGCAGCAGCGTGATCGCCGAGCGAATCCAGCACCTTGCCCAATTCGTAACCGATCAAGGCACGGTCGGTGTCTCCAAGTGCTGCGCCGGCTTGGAGGCGCTGGGCCTGCGCCACCAACTGGCTGCTGCCATCGCCTTGCCCGAGGCCCAGCAGCGCACTCAGTGGAAGCGCCCAGTCCGGTTTCAAGTCGAGCGCGGTCTGGTACGCCCGGCGGGCTCCATCACGGTCGCCGTCGTCCTCCAGTGCCTGTCCAAGTGCAAGCCAGAGGTTTGCAGCGTCTGGAGAGGTCGACACCGCGTCCCGGTAGTTCGATACCGCATCGCGGTGCATCCCGAGCCGGCTCAGTGTTTCTCCCAGCCGCAGCCTTGCGTGTACATCGGATGGGGCCGCCTTCGCAATGCGTGTCCACAGCGGGAGCGACCCAGGAGCATCGCCTGCCTCGAAGAGGAGTTCCGCCAGCTCACGCTGGACCATGGGGTGCGACGGGGAAAGAGAATGCGCCTTCCGCAGAGCGTGGATGGCGTCACCGGTGCGCCCCATGCGTCCCGCGGTGACCCCGACCAGGAGCCAAGGCTCGACGTCGTCGGGCGCGGCTTCGGTGGCCTGTTCGAAGCAAGGCAGCGCCAGCTCCATTCGACCCGTCTGCGCCAGCACCTTGCCCAGTTCGCATCGAAGTACGGGATTGCGGGGCAAGAGTTCGCTGGCCCGCTGCAGGTGGGCCACTGCCGCCTCCATTCGCCGTGCCTGCAGCGCAATTACGCCGAGCAGCCGATGCGCATCCGCATCCGACGGTTGATGCATCACATGGCTTTCGAGGACTTGTTCAGCGCGGAGGGTTTCACCACGCCGGAACATAGATTCGGCTTGCGCGACCGTGTCGGATCTTTGCATTGGCAGGCTGGAAAAGGATGGGGCGCCCAATCCTACTTGCCGGCTAACGGAAAATCCGATTCCCCGAGAATGATCAGAGATCCTGCTCGTACCGGACGTAGGGCACGGTGCCTTCGTCGACGTCCGCATCGCCGGGGGCGAAGGGGTTCCGGCCACGGGTCACGACGTTCTCGGCACCCACGGTGAGCTTGCCGCTCCAGGGGGTGCGCCACGTCAACCCGACACCCAGGCCTTCCCAGCGGCCGGGGTCGCTGGGGGTTTCCACGACGCGGCCGATGATGTCGGCGCCAAAATCGCCGTAGTCCGCGCCGAGGGTGATGGAGTGGGTGTTCCAGCGATCGGCGAGGGCAGGGACGTCGCCTGCGGGGATCAGGCGCGCACGTGCCCAAGTCCCGGCGATGGACACGGTGGCTTCGCTGCCGATGTTCTGCTCGCCATAGACGGTCAGCGCATTCTGGTCCAGGCGGCCGGGCTGGTTGTTCGGGCTCAGCCATGCGGGCAGTGCATCGCGGGCGCGGCCGAGCGACAGGCCGATCCTGCTACCGGAGCGGGCGACGCTGGCACCCACGCTGCCGCGACCGTTGCCACGCTCCTGGTCGAGCGAAGCGAGCAGGCAGTGGTTGGCGAGGTTGCCGATGGTGCTGGACAGTCCGGACTTGCGGTCGCAGACCAGGCCCAGCGTATTGCCCGCGCCCAAGCCAAAAGCGGCATCCAGCGAGGTGCTGCCGACCCGCCACCGTGCGCCATTGGCGGACGCTCCGGTCGGCTCCAGAAGCAGGACCGCCTCCAGCTTGCCACTGGACTGGTTCCAGACCGGGAGCACGGTGGAGTCGTCGCGTGCCTTCGACTGGGCGTGTGCGCCCGTAGCCACGCCAAGGGCGAGCAACAGGGCGAGCGGCAGTCTGAGAAGGCGCGATTGCATGGTTGTCCTTACGACCGGAAAGCTCCGGCGTAGTTCCCCTCTGGCTGGGACTCGATACTAGGATGTTTATGATTGTTTAACAATCAACGCGGCGTGAAGTCGTTACTGCAGGGTGTCCGGGGCCTCCATGCCCGGCGCAGGCGCGTCCAGCAGTGCCCGGACGTCCCCGGCGGAGAAGCTGTAGCGCTGGCCGCAGAACTCGCAGCGGATGCGCGCCTCGCCGTCGATGACCGCCCCCATCGCCTCTTCCTCCCCCAGCGACACCAGCATCGATTCCACCCGCGCCTTCGAGCAGGAGCAGGCGAAACGCAGGGCCTTGTCGCCCAGGGTCCGCACCCCGTCCTCGTGGAACAGCCGGGTGAGCAGGGTGTCGGCGGAAAGTTCGAGCAGCTCCTGGCTGGTGAGCGTATCGAACAGCACCCCTGCACGCGCCCAGCCATCGTCGTCGCCTTCATCGCCGGGGAGTTTCTGCAGCATCAGGCCCGCCACCTTCTCGTGGTCGCCCGCCAGCAGCAGGCGGGTCGGCAGTTGTTCCGACTGGCGGAAGTAGTCCTCGAAGGCGCCGGCGAGCGACTCCGACTCCAGCGACACCAGACCCTGGTAGCGGTTCGGCTCGCGGCCGCTCAGTCCCGGGTTTTCGATGGTGATGGCCAGCATTGAGCCCGGGCCCATGTGCCTGAGATCCCGCGGAACCGCACCGCCATCCTCCGCCAGACGCACGATGCCCCTGAGGTCGCCGGCCGCCGTGCACTCGGCGAAAAGGGTGCGCAGCGTGCCGGTGCCCTTCAGCTGGACCGACAGGCGCCCGTCCACCTTGGCGTGGCCGGTGAAGAGCGCGGAGGCGGCAAGCGCTTCACCGAGCAGCTCCAGGGCTGCCGGTGCCTGCGCTTCGACGTCCTGCATCAGGCTGCGGATGTGTTGCCAACTGTCCTGGAGGTGGACCCGCACGCCACGGACACCGGCGCCATCGATCAGGAACCGCGTGAGCGTGTCGGGGCCGGCGGCTTCGGACGGGGTCGGGCTGGAAGGCTGGGGAGAGGTCATGGGGTGCTCGTGCGGAGGGGTGCCTGTGCCGCGATAATGGCGGCGGGTCGATTGGATCCAGCCACAGATGGGGGCGCTGGTCCGCCGGTGCAACAAGTTAACGATCCCGCTGTCCATGATGCGTCACCACGACCGCGTCGTCGCTGGCTGCGCCGCCTGCTGGCGCTGCCGCTCGTCCTGGCGTTGTTCACGGTGCTGCAGGTGGCGTCGCTGAGGTTCATCGATCCGCCGTTCTCCGCGTTCATGGCGGCGCGGCAGTTGCAGGCGATCACCTCCGGTGAGCAGGACTTCAACCTGGCCTACGACTGGCGCGACCGCGAGGATGTTTCAGCGCATCTCCCCCTGGCCGTGGTCGCCGCCGAAGACCAGAAATTCGCCGGGCACCACGGCTTCGACATCGAGGCCATACGCAAGGCCCGCAGGAACAACGAACGCGGCGGGAAGGTGCGGGGCGCAAGCACGATCAGCCAGCAGACGGCGAAGAACCTGTTCCTCTGGAGTGGCCGCAGCTGGGTGCGCAAGGGGCTTGAGGCCTGGTATACGGCCCTGATCGAACTGATGTGGCCGAAGTCCCGCATCCTCGAGGTCTACGTCAACGTGGCCGAATTCGGTGATGGCGTATACGGCGCGCAGGCAGCCGCGACCCGCTATTTCGGCAAGGATGCAAGCGCACTGCAGCCCGCGGAGGCGGCGAGGCTGGCGGCGGTGCTGCCCAGCCCGAAACGCTACAGCGCGGAGCGACCTGGCCCCTACGTGCAGCGCCGTACCGCGGCGATCCAGCGGCAGATGCGGCAGATCGGCGGAACCTCCTACCTCGACCAGCTCGACTGAGCGATCGTCGCGGGCATTGCAACACCCGGGCACTTGTAGGAGCGGCTTCAGCCGCGATCGTCAAGGCGGCACGGGCGCACGATCATCCGATCGCGGCTGAAGCCGCTCCTACAAGGGCGGGGCGGGCGGCTACCATGGCCCCATGAGCGCGAACCCCCAGCAAGATCGCCTGACTGTCGTCATCGCCGCCTTCAACGAGGCCGAGAGCCTGCCGCTGTTGCATCCGCGCATCGGCGTCGCGCTCGATGAAGTGGGGTCGGCCTACGGCATCGAATGCCGGGTGCTGTATGTCGACGACGGCAGCCGCGACGACACTTGGGCGGTGCTGCAGGGCATCGCGGCCGGCGATGCGCGGGTGGGGCTGCTGCGGCTGTCGCGCAACTTCGGCAAGGAACTGGCGCTGACCGCCGGCCTCGACCATGTCGAAGCCGGTGCCGCGCTGATCCTCGACGCCGACGGGCAGGATCCGCCGGAGCTGATCCCGCAGTTCGTCGACAAGTGGCGGCAGGGTCACGACGACGTCTATGGCACGCGCCTGGAACGGGAGGGCGAGGGCTGGTTCAAACGCGCCACCGCCCACGCCTTCTATCGCGTCATGGGACGGCTGTCGAAAACCCCGATTCCCGCTGATACCGGCGATTTCCGCCTGCTGTCCCCGCGCGCACTCGCCGCGCTCGGCCAGTTGCGCGAGCGCCATCGCTTCATGAAGGGCCTGTTCGGGTGGGTCGGCTTCAACAGCGTGTCCGTGCCGTACCACCGTGCGCCGCGCTCCGCCGGACGCAGCAAGTTCAGCTTCTGGCGGCTGTGGAACCTTGCGCTGGAAGGCGTCACCAGTTTCTCGACCGCGCCGCTGCGCCTGGCGACCTACCTGGGGCTGCTGACCGCACTGGTGGCCTTCGGCTACGGCTGCGTGGTGATCGCCAAGGCGCTGTTCTGGGGTGATCCGGTGCAGGGCTGGCCGACCATGATGTCGGTGATCCTGTTCCTCGGCGGCGTGCAGTTGATCGCCCTCGGCCTGATTGGCGAGTACCTCGGACGGCTGTACGAGGAGTCCAAGCAGCGGCCGTTGTACCTCGTCGACACGTGGCAACCGGCAGCAGGGGTATGCTCGGGGCAGGTCCAGCTCGTCCAGGGAGGCGGCCATGCGAACCGTGCAGCACCTGCTAGAAGCGAAAGCGCCTGAGATCTTCTCGATAGGGCCCGACGCGCCCGTGGTCGACGCCATCCGGCTGATGGCCGAGAAGCACGTGGGTGCGGTACTGGTGATGGAGTCGGACCGGCTTGTCGGCATCATGTCCGAACGCGACTACGCCCGGAAGGTGGTGCTGCAGGGACGGGCCTCGTCGTCCACGCCCGTCCGCGAGATCATGACCGCGGAAGTGATCACGGTCGGTCTCGAGGACACCTGTGACCAGTGCATGCAACTGGTCACCCACCGCCGCATCCGCCACCTGCCGGTGGTGAGGGGGCAGGAAGTGCTCGGCGTGGTGTCGATCGGCGACCTGGTGAAGGCGGTGATCGAGGACCAGCAGGTCGAGCTCGAGCAACTGCAGCGCTACATCACCAGCTGAGCGGTCTTACTGGAGCTGCCCGGCCTCATTCGGCGTATTTCCCACCGCATCCGGCGTCCTCCCCGGGACCCAGCTCCAGCGTGCCAAGCAAGGCCGCCGGCGGTGCGATGCTGCCCAGCGTCAGCGCGATCGCGGCCCTCAGCCCCACTCGCCCGAGATCCGGGCGCAGGTCCGGTTGCTTGAAGGTGCCGTCCACCAACAGGGGCGAGCGCAGCGACAGCAGGCTGCGGTCCTTGGGTCGTGGCTTGATGACCAGGTCGAGCCGCTCCTCGCCAAGATCGATCGTGCCTTCGCCGATCAGGATGGTGTCGGTGGTATCGAAGGCAAAGGAGCGGGTATTCATCACGCCCCGGGTGACCTCGAAGTCGCCGAAGGCGCAGCGCACCGGGATCATGCGGTCCTCGGTCAGCTTGAACTTGATGATCTCGGCCAGGTCGATGCCGGCCATCTCCATCAGCAGGTTGCTGATGCGGCCGTGGCCCATGCCGATCACGACCTCACCATCGCTGCTGCCGAGGATGGCTGCGATGGAGTTTCCGGTACCGGATAGCCGTGCATCCCCCGCGGCCTTGCCCACCGCGTTCTGCGCGAGCTCCACTTCCGGCAGGAGGCTCGAGATGTCGAGCCCGCGCGCGTTGATGTCGGCGGTGGTGGCGATAGTGTCCTGGCGGGCATCCATGCGGATGGTGGAGCGGATGTTGCCCCCCGCGACACCGAAGTCCAGCGGATCCAGCCGCAGCAGACCGCCCTCGAGCTTCAGGTGGGCGTCCATGTCGTTCAGGGGCAGGGACGGCGCTTCGATCGTCGCCGCCCTCAGCCGGACATCGGCATCCATCGAACGCAGCTTTTCCAGCTTGTAGGGCGTGTCGGGCAGGACCGTCGCCTCGACTGCTTCCTCGCGGGCCTGCGCTGCAAGCTCCGGATTGGTGGTGTCGCCGTTGCCTGCGTCGGGTGCGGCGCCGACGAATCCTGCGAGGTCGTCGAAATCCAGATGGTCGGAGTGCAGGTCACCACGGAACATCGGGCGCTCGCCGCCGGTGGTGATCGCCACGTCGCCGCCCAGGTCGCTGTCGCCCACCTGCCCGGAGAAGCCGTCGTAGTGCCAGGTGGTCAACGGTCCTTCGATGTCCCGCGTGAGGCGACCCTCCACCGAGTACGGCGGTGTCGGTGGCAGCGCCAGGCCAAGCAGGGGATAGAGGTCCTCGAGGTTCTGTCCGGACAGCTCCAACTGCAGGTCGAAATCCGCCAATCGGAGCGGGTCGAGCAGCGTGCCCGTGGCGTGGGCGCGGGTACGGCCTGCCTGTGCGCGCAGGTCGATGCGGTAAGGGGTGTCAGGGTCGGCCAGTCCCAGCGGTGATTCCGCCGTGCCTTGCGCGGTGAAGTCGCTGCCTTCCCATCGTCCGGCGCCGTCGACCGCGATCAAGGACGATGGCCCTTCCGTGGCGGGGGCGCTGTGGAGGCCCACCTTGATGTCCGTGTCATTGGCCGCATCGAGGAAGCGCAGCTGCCCGCGGTTGACTACAAGCCTCCGGAACTCGACGTCGCTATCGCCATCGCTGTCCCCGAACTGCCAGTTGCCTCCGCCCTCGGGCCGGGTCTCCAGGCGAAGCACCGGGTGATCCAGGTCGATGCGCGGTATCCGGACCTGTCCCCGTAGCAGGGGGAGCAGTTCGATGGCGATCCCCGCGTGGCGCGCGGCCGCCATGGTGGGCTCGTCCGACCAGTCCGCGTTGCCGAAGCTCAGGTCCTCTCCGCGTACGACCGGCGTCCAGCCCAGGTCCACATCGAGGTCACCACCGATGTCGAACTCGCGGCCGGTCCCGGCTTCGACCTGGCGCTCGAGCGGACCCTTGAACCAGTTCCAGTCCCAGAGCAGGACGAGAACCAGCAACGCCACCACTGCCAGCGCAAGCGTCGTCAGCCAGGGGTGGCGTGCGGGCCAGCCCGACCACTGGCGCCTGGTAGGCCTGGAGGTATCCATGGCGCAACCATCGGCACCCCCCGGTCAAGCGGTGGTGAATGCACCGCGGCCGGTTCAGGTCGCGGTGGGGCAAGCCTCGATTACTCGACCGGAGCGGCGTGTCCATGCTCCCGGGTTGCCAGGAACTCGACGTCCGGCGCCCGCTCCTGGGCCAGTTGCAGGTTCACCCGTGTCGGCGCGAGGTACACCAGGTGTCCTGCCGCGTCGATCGCCAGATTGGTGGCGTTCTTGTCGCGGAAGTCCTCGAGCTTCTTCTCGTTGTCGCAGCGCACCCAGCGGGCGGTCGATACATTGACTTGTTCGAAGATCGCATCCACGCCGTATTCGTCCTTCAGCCGGTAGGCCACCACGTCGAACTGCAGCACGCCCACGGCACCCAGGATCAGGTCGTTGCTCATCAGCGGCTTGAAGAACTGTGTCGCGCCTTCCTCGCTGAGCTGGGCCAAGCCCTTCTGCAACTGCTTGAGCTTCAGCGGATCGCGCAGGCGCGCGCGGCGGAATAGTTCCGGGGCGAAGTTGGGGATGCCCGTGAACGACAATGCCTCGCCTTCTGTGAAGCTGTCGCCGATCGAGATGGTGCCGTGGTTGTGGATGCCGATGACGTCGCCGGAGAAGGCGGATTCGGCGATCTCGCGGTCGGAGGCCATGAAGGTGAGTGCGTTGGCCAGCTTCATCTCCTTGCCGCTGCGGACGTGGAAGGCCTTCATGCCGGCGGTGAACTTGCCGGAGCACACGCGCATGAACGCAACGCGATCCCGGTGCTGAGGGTCCATGTTGGCCTGGATCTTGAACACGAAGCCGGTGAGCTTTTCCTCGGTGGGGTCCACCGGGCGGCTGGTGGTCTCGCGGGGCCGGGGCGATGGCGCGTGGCGCACGAAGAAATCCAGCAGCAGCTGCACGCCGAAGTTGTTGACCGCCGAGCCAAAGAACACCGGGGTCTGCTCGCCCGCCAGGTATCTCCCGACATCGAACGGGTGGCTGGCGCCCTGGACCAGTTCCAGTTCATCCCGGAGCTCGGCCAGCACCTGCGCCCCCAGCCGCTCCTCCAGGCCGGGGTCGTCGATCGACCCGAAGATGGTGGAGTCCTGGCGGGTGAAGTTGCGTCCCTGTTCGTACAGGTGCACCTCTCCGCTGACCAGGTGGACCACGCCCTTCAGGCGCTTGCCCATGCCGATCGGCCAGGTGATGGGGGCGCACTGGATGCCGAGCACGCTCTCGACTTCGTCGAGCAGCTCGATCGGGTCCTTGCCCTCGCGGTCGAGCTTGTTGATGAAGGTCATGATCGGCGTGTCGCGCAGCCGGCAGACTTCCATCAGCTTGATGGTCCGCTCCTCCACGCCCTTGGCGACGTCGATCACCATCAAGGCGGAATCCACCGCGGTCAGCACGCGGTAGGTGTCCTCGCCGAAGTCCGCGTGGCCGGGGGTGTCGAGCAGGTTGACGATGCGGTTCTCGTAGGGGAACTGCATCACCGACGACGTCACCGAGATGCCGCGCTCCTTCTCCAGGGCCATCCAGTCGGACGTCGCATGGCGTGCGGCCTTGCGGCCCTTGACCGATCCGGCCATCTGGATGGCGCCGCCGAACAGCAGCAGCTTTTCGGTCAACGTGGTCTTGCCGGCGTCGGGGTGCGAAATGATCGCGAACGTACGGCGGCGGAGGGCTTGTTCTGCGACTTCGGACATGGCGTAGGCGCGCGGCAGCGCACCCGGGGGTCAGGGGAAGCCGGCAATTATAGCGGTCAGGCGGTTTGGCCTCCCAAACTGGAGGCGGGGTCACACAAGCAGTGGTTCAGTGGCTCCGGGCAGCGGCCGATACTGTGCATGGAGGCGGGTAGTGGGCCTGCGGAACCTGAGGGAGATCGAAGTTGCGCATCCTGGTGGTGGGAGAAGAGGGCAGCCATGCTGCCGAGCTGGAACAGACGCTGGCCGATTTCGATCTGTCATGGCAGGTGCGCTGGGTGCAGCAGGCGGGTGCGGTCGCCGCGGCGGCCGCCGATGGCTTCGACGTGCTGGCCTGCGAACTGGAGGGCGGACCCCAGCCGGGGCCGTTGTTGCTGTCCCAGCTTCGCGCCCAGCACCCCGATGCCGTCAGGATCCTGCTGCTGGAGGAGGGCCAGGACGCCGACGCGTTGCAGGCCCTGGATTGCGCTCACCGCCTGCTTCGCAAGCCGCTCGACGCCGGCGAGCTGATCGAGGCGGTGGAGAGCGTGATCGAGCTGCGCGAACTGCTCGACAACGAAGCGCTCAACCAGGCGATCGGCCGGATCGGATCGCTGCCGCCGCCGCCCAAGCTGTACATCGACCTGACGCAGCTGATGAGGGATGCCGACACCACCAGCAATGACGTGGCGGAGCTGCTGGGGCAGGACCCTGTGCTGGCGGCGAAGGTGCTGCGCCTGTGCAACTCGGCGTACTTTTCCGCCGGGCGGGTGGTGACGGATATCCGTGCCGCCGTGACCAGGCTGGGGCTCCAGAACATCCAGCGGCTGGTGCTGGCCACGGAAGCGTTCGCGGCCGACACCGAGGTGGAAGGCGTGGACCGCGAGGCGATGCAGGAGCGCGCGCTGAAGACTTCGCGCCTTGCCGCGCAGCTGCTGGGCGGTCCCAGCGCCGAGCTGGCCGCCACCGCCGGGCTGCTCGCCGAGGTCGGCAAGCTGCTTCCGGGCGTGCGCTTCAAACTTCCCGACGGCACCGTGCAGAACCCGGAAGGGCCCCATTACGCGGAAGCGGGAGCGTACCTGCTCGGACTGTGGGGGCTGCCGATGCCGATCGTCGAAGCGGTGGCGAACCACCACCGGCCGGGACGCATGCGGACCACGGGCTTCTGGGTGGCGGGCGCGGTGCATGTCGCTTCCGCCCTGCTGTCGGGTGATGACGTGGACGAACACTATCTGCGCGCAGTGGGACAACTCGACAAGCTGCCGAAGTGGCGCTCGCTCAGCGAGCAGTTGCTGGACGCTGCCTGAGCGTTCGCCGGGAGGGCATCACCGGTTCGGCGCGAAGCCGGTCGCTTCACCCGCGTCCGGCAGGTGCTCCATCCGGAAGGGCAGCGACACCAGGCGCATCCCACGGTTGACCTGCACCGCGAAGTGCAGGTGGGGCCCGCTGGCGAAACCCGTTGCACCGGACAGGCCGAGCGGCTGTCCCACTTCGACATGCTGGCCGACCCGCACCAGTACTCCACCGGGCTGGAGGTGGGCGTACAGCGCCATGGTGCCGTCATCGTGCAGCACCCTGACGAAGTTGGCACGGCCAGCCAGAGCGGCCCGATCCAGACCGCCGTGTTCGAAGCCCGCTTCCGCCTGCATCACGACGCCGGCCCGCGCGGCCAGCACCGTCGTACCGCTGGGAACGGCGAAATCCACCGCATAGCGGTTCTCCGGATCCTGGTGGCTGAAACCCCCGCCGAAACCCTGTTCAACGCGCGCATCGCCCGCCACCGGCATCCGATATTGCACGTCGCGTGGGGAGGCACTGGGATGGCCGGGCAGGCTGTCGATGCGCAACTGGAACTTGAAAGGTCGTCCGGGGTCGGCCGCGGACAGCACCGCCACCAGGCCGCTGGCGCTTGCCGCCACGGTTGCGCGCGCTGGCAGGGCGGGGTCGCTGTGGACGTTGTCGTGGTGCTCGAAATGGAGCATCACCTCGATCGGCCCGGCCAGCCGGTTGTCGGCCCAGACGAACAAGCCGCGCCCGGTGTCCTCCACCCGCAGTGCGGCGACCGGGGGCGGATCCTCCGTGGCCGGTATCACGAGCCTCTCCGCGGAGGTACCGGGCGGCAGCTGGTCGCCGTAGTGGGTGACGCCCTCCGCGTCCTTCCACCGATAGACCTGTCCCGCCTGTACCGGCATGCAGCAGGCCAGTAGCCACAGCGCCACCACCAGGACAGCCCGGACCGCCATGCTCAGCCGCCACACTCCGGCGACAGCCCGAGCGCGCGGGCGACCTCGCCCAGGTCGAAGGCGACCACGGCCTGGTCATCGTGCACCGCGAACAGGGCACCTGCGGGGAAAGTCGGCGTGGCCGCCGCGTGCAGTGCCACGCCATCGGTGAAGGCCGTGAGCGTGCCGTGGAAACTGCCGGCCGCGCGCAAGGTCTCCCGGTCGAACAGGTGGAAACGCGTCAACGGCGCCAGCTGGTCCACCGCGACCCAATAGCCACTGGAAGGGCCGCACGGCCACAGCACCACGCCCTCGGCCTCCGCGGCGAAGGTCTCCGGCGGCAGGCTGGTGCCGGTGGGCACTCCGGCCAGGGTGTATTCGCGGAGGGTCGAGAAGGAGGTGCCGTCGGCACGCGGCACGCGCTCATCGGCGATCAGCAGCCGGTCGTGGGCGGTGTCGCCGGCGATGGACTCGACCACGTGCAGCGCATCCTCCGTTCCGGTGGCCCCGAAGTGGCCGGCGTGGTGCGCGCGCAGGCGCCCCGCCTGGTCGAAAGCGATCCGGAAACGTCGTACCCGCTGGTCGAGCTCATCCAGCGGCGGTACCCGCTCATGGCGGTCGCCGTACATGAAACTGTCGGTGACGTAGACCGCCATCTCGCCCGGCTCGGTCTCGTGCACCCAGAGACCGTACGGGCTGCGAAGCTGCGCTTCCCCGAAGCTCCCCAACGGCTCGAACCCCGGCAACGACAGGACCTGCACCCGGGCATTGTCGCGCTCCACCACGAACAGCAGGTCGCCATGCACCGCCAGTCCGTTGGGGCGGTCGAAGCGGCCGTGGCCGGACCCTGGGCCGCCAACCACTCGCAGTCTCTCGCCGCTGTCCGCGTCGAACACCACCAGGCGATCGGTCGCTTTCGCGCTGGCGATCAGCCAGGTGCCGCCCTCGGGGCGGGGCCATGTCGCAAGGGAGTCGAGTTCGTCGCTGCCGTCCGCTTCGGATAGGTAGCGCTCGGCGACCGCAAGGGCGCCGCTGTCGCCGGATCCGCCCGCCGGGGAGGTGCGGGAAGGCACGGTTGTGGTGGTTTCGGAGAGCCCGGCACACGCGGGAAGCAGTGCGATGGCCAGTGCGGCAAGCGGGAGGCGAGGATTCATCCGTGCAGTCTAGTGCGGCCCCGGCAATCCGGCCTTGCCGGGATCAATCAATCGCTTTATCCGCATCAAGCGATTGACACCACCGGAAAGGCTCGTGCAGACTGCGGCCATCCATCGAGACCGGCTGAGGGACAGGCCCTTTGAAGCCGGGGCAACCCAGCACCGCGCAAGCGGTGCGAAGGTGCCAATTCCTGCGGATGACCGGTGCGCCGGTCTCCGGAAGATGGGTGTCCGTGCGCGCTCCAGGCGTGCGTGCGCATCCGTTGGCTCGATGGCTCCCGCCACTACCGGACGCCCGACATGAGCCTTCAGATTCCCTCCCCCACCTGCCACACCCCCGCCGGCATCGTGCTCGACGGCTTTGTCGACAGCGACGTGCCCGCTTCCCCCACCGGCGTCAGCATCGATCCGGAGCCGGCGGAGGCGGACGCACGACGCGGCGTGATGGACCTGACGCTGACCCTGCGCCATGGCGGCAGCCGCACCCTGGCGCTGCACTACGAGTTCATCGGGACCTTGTCCGCACCGGTCGTCCTCGTCGCCGGCGGCATCTCCGCAGACCGCCACGTGGCCGGTTCCCGTGCGTTCCCACAGGCCGGCTGGTGGGATGCCCAATGCGGCCCGGGGCGCGCGCTGGATCCACGGCATCGTTGCGTGCTGTCTTTCGACTGGATCGGAAGCGATGGGTCACTCGACCTGCCGATCGACCCGGCGGACCAGGCCGAGGCGGTCGCCGCCTTGCTTGACCACCTCGGCGTGCACCGGCTGGACGCGTTCGTCGGGTGTTCGTATGGAGCGATGGTAGGCCTTCAGTTCGCAGCGCTGCACCCGGCGCGGCTGCGGCGCCTGGTCGCGATCAGCGGCTGCCACCGGCCACATCCCTACGCGAGCGCGGCGCGCGCTTTGCAGCGAAGGGCGGTGGCGCTGGGTGCCCTGCAGTGCGACGGTTCGCACGGGCTGGCGCTCGCGCGGCAACTGGCGATGCTCGGCTACCGCACCCCCGAGGAGTTCCAGCTGCGGTTCGGCGGCGCGACCGTGGTCAACGGTGCGGTGCGGGTCGACGCCGAGGACTACCTCGACCACTGCGGCGCCATCTATGCCGACAAGGTCCATCCGGTCGCCTTCACCCGCCTGTCGGAGTCCATCGACCTGCAGGACGTGGATCCCCGACAGATCGACGTTCCGGTGACGGTGGTGGCGGTGGCGGATGACCGGATCGTGCCGCTCGCCGATGCCTGCGAGCTGGTGGAGGACCTGCCATCGGGCGCCCGCCTGCGGATCCTGCATTCGCGCTTCGGCCACGACGCGTTCCTGAAGGAACATGCCGCCGTCGCCGACGTGCTCGTGGAGTCGCTGGCCGGCGCACCGGGCGCGGAGGAGGTGGCATGAGCGCTGTCGTCCCTCCCGTGAGCCGCGCCGACCGGGATCCCCGTGCCGGTCACCCGCCCGCTGCCGATCGGCATCGATCCACCGTCGCGGTGCGCGCCGGTATCGACCGCGACTCCGCTTTCGGTGCGGTCACTCCGCCCCTGGTGCTGTCGTCCAACTTCAGCTTCGCCGGCTTCGACCGGAAGCGGACCTACGACTACACCCGCAGCGGCAACCCCACCCGAGACCTGCTGGCGGAGGCGCTGGCCGAACTGGAGGGCGGATGCGGCGGCGTAGTGACCGCCACCGGCATGGCGGCGATCTCCCTCGTGCTGCATGCACTGCTGCAACCGGGGGACCGCCTGGTCGTCCCGCACGATGGCTATGGCGGAAGCTGGCGCCTGTTCAATGCGCTGGCCGCCAAGGGTGCGTTCGAGCTGGACACCGTCGACCTGACCGATCCCGATGCGCTGGCTGGAGCGCTGGCGCGGCGCCCCGCGGTGGTGTGGATCGAGACGCCCTCCAATCCACTGCTCCGCATCACCGACCTGCACGCCGTCATCCAGGCCACGCACGCGGCCGGTGCCGTTGCCGTGGTCGACAACACGTTCCTGTCGCCGGCCTTGCAGCAGCCGATCACGTTCGGTGCCGACGTGGTGGTGCACTCCACCACCAAGTACATCAACGGCCACAGCGACGTGGTGGGCGGAGCGGTGGTGGCGCGGCGGCCCGAACTGCAAGAGCGGTTGGGCTGGTGGGCGAACTGCCTGGGTATCACCGGCGCGCCGTTCGACAGCTTCATGACCCTGCGTGGGCTGCGTACGCTCGACGCCCGGTTGCGCGTGCACCAGGAGAACACGTTGGCGATCACCGGGCTGCTCGACGGGCATCCGGCGGTGCGTGCCCTGCATTATCCAGGGCTGCCCGACCACCCCGGACACGTCATCGCGGCGCGCCAGCAGAGCGGCTTCGGCGCGATGCTGAGCGTGGAGATCGACGGTGGCGAGCGGGCGGTCCGTGCCTTCCTGGACGGCCTGCGCTGCTTCACCCTGGCCGAGTCGCTGGGAGGCGTGGAAAGCCTGGTGGCGCACCCGGCGACCATGACCCATGCCGCGATGTCACCGGATGCGCGGGCCGCAGCCGGCATCGGCGATGGCCTGCTGCGGTTGTCGGTTGGCATCGAGCATGTATCGGACCTGCTCGATGACCTGTCCGATGCGCTTCAGCGCGCCGCGATGGCCCGGTCGCGCGTGCCGGGGACACCACGTTGAACGTCGCCGTCCAAGCCGTGCCACGGACATCGAGCGCCGCTGCACCCCCGGCGCGGCTGGCGCTGTTGGGTACCGGCAACGTAGGCGGCGAAGTGCTGGCCCGGCTGGAGCAACTCGGGCGGGTACCCGGAGGTGGGTGGTCGCTCGTCCATGTCCGCAATTCGCGGGCGTGCATCAGCGACCGCGCCGGACTGCGGCCGACCGACGCAGGCGAACGGGTTCGGGGGCAGGCGATCGCGGCGGGCGCACTGCCGGAGGTACCGGAAGCGCTCGGGCACGACGGGTTGCGCATCATCATCGATGCAACCGCCAGCGACGCGATCGCGGCCCGGCACGCGGAGTGGCTTGCCGCGGGCATCCACGTGGTCACCGCGTGCAAGCTGGGGCAGGGCACCTCGCTGGAGCGCTGGCGGTCGATCCGCGCGGCGGCCGATCGCGGCGGCGCGGTCTATGGAGACGCAGCGACCGTCGGTGCGGGCTTGCCATTGATCCGCAGCATCCGGGAGCTCGTCGCAGGTGGCGACCGCATCCTTGGCATCGCCGGCGTGCTGTCGGGTTCCCTCGCCTGGCTGTTCAACCATTACGACGGGCTGCGCCCCTTTTCCGGATTCGTCCGCCAGGCGCGGCACGCCGGCTACACCGAGCCGGACCCGCGGGAGGACCTCTCCGGCGAGGACGTGAGGCGGAAAATCCTGATCCTCGCCCGCAGCGCCGGCCACGAGTTGGAGGAGCACGACGTCCGGGTGGAGTCGCTGGTGCCGCAGGCGCTGGCGCGACTTGCACAGGGCGAGGTCGACGCATCGCTGGCGATGCTCGATGGGGACATGCGTGCGCGATTCGCCGATGCGCGCAAAAGCGGCTGCAGCCTGCGCTTCGTGGCGCGCTTGGATCAAAGCTGTGCCCGCGTCGGACTGGAGGCGCTGGCCGCGGACGATCCGCTTGCTGCCGGAGCCGGCACCGACAACCGGCTGGCCATCGAGGCCGACCGTTACCGGGGGCAGCCCCTGGTGATCCAGGGTCCGGGCGCGGGCGCGGCGGTCACGGCGGCGGCCCTGGTCGACGACATGCTCCGCATCATCCGCGGACCGGCATCGCACCATTGAAGAAAACCGCGGGGGTCAGCCGATATCCGGCGGATCCATGCTGCCCAGCACCTGCAGCCGCCCCTCGGCCAACAGCGGCTCCGGCCCGCCCTGCAGGTCGCGCAGCAGCGTGTCCGCATTGGTTTTCGCGGTCGGGCGGAACGCCGCCCAGCCATCGCGCCCGCGGGTCTTGACGTAGTAGAGCGCCTTGTCCGCAAGGTCCACCATCATTTCCCAGCTCGGCCTTTGTCCCTGGCCCTGGCCACGGAACAGCGGGTATTCGGCCAGGCCCACCGAGCAGGTCAGCCGCAGCGTGCGGTCGCCGCCGATCTCGAAGACGTGGTTGGCCGCGGCTGCGCGGATGCGTTCGCCGAGCGTCGCCAGGTGCTCGGGTGGCATCGGCCGGAACACCAGCAGGAACTCCTCGCCACCCCAGCGCACCACGTAGTCGCCGGTCCGCACCAGCCCGGTCAGCACCTGCGCGAACTGTTGCAGGACGCGATCGCCGACGTGGTGGCCATGCTCGTCGTTGACCGGCTTGAAATGGTCGATGTCGACCAGGGCGAACACCATGACCTCCCCGCGGTCGCCGTTCTGCGCGGTCTCGCGGTCGTAGAAGGCCAGGTCCACCGGCAGTTGGCTGGCCATGTAGCGGCGGTTGCGCAGGCCGGTCAACGGATCGGTCTGGCTGGCCTCCTGCAGGCGCGCGTTGGCCGCGGCCAGGGCACGGGTGCGCTGCTGCACCAGTTGCTCGAGTGCCTCGCGCTGCAAACGGTATCGCCGCTGCAGGTAGCGATAGGCACCATAGGCGAGCAGGAGTGCGAGCAGCACCAGCAGCAGGGCGAACACCAGGGTCTCGTGGAAGCGGGGCAGGATGCCGAAGGACAGGCTGGCAACGTCGGCCGCGGCGATGCCGGCATCGTTGCGACCACGCACCTCGAGCACGTAGTCCCCGGGCGGTAGATTGGTGAAGCGGGTGCTCCGGTTGAGCGGATCCACCGCACGCCACGCGTCGTCGTACCCCACCAGGCGGTATTCCAGCTGCGTGCTCTTGGGGTCGCGGAAGCTGAGCACGGTGAATTCGAAGGCCAGGTCGCGCTCATTGGCCTCGAACTCGTGGCCTTCCAGGGTGGAGGCCGGGTGCCATTGCTCGCCAACCTGCACGCGCTCGATCGCCATCTGCGGCGGCACGGTGTTGGTTTCGATGGACGCCTCCTCCATCGCCACCACGCCGTCGCGCGTGGGCAGCCACAGGGTGCCATCGCGAACGAATCCCTTGGAGTTGCCCGCGCCGTTGCAGCAATAGCCCTGCTGGCCACTCATCGGATCGCCGCGCTCGTTGAGCAACATCTCGCCGCGCACCTTGTCGATGCGTCCCGTGGCCAGCGCCGCGAGGTCCTGCGCGGGAACCCGGCTGATCCCGCGGATGCCCGCCACCCACAGGTAGCCGCTGTCCTCGCTCATGAAGAACGGAGAGTTGGCGGGCATGCCCACCGATTCGTCCAGCCGGACCCAACGTCCGTCATGCTGGAAATAGATGCGGTCGGCCAGGGTGCCGACGACCAGCGAGCCATCGTCGCGTTCGAGGATCGCGGTGATGTCCTGGCCCGGCGGCAAACCGGTATCCCGGCCCCGCTCCACGAACCTGCCGCCGCGCAGGCTGAACAGCCCGCCCTGGGTGCCGGCGTGGACGGTGCCGTCCGCGCCTCGCAGGAAAAAGCGCACGCGCGGGTCGGCCAGGCCTTCGGGCTCGCCGTAGGCTACGAACCTGCCGTCGATCTCGGTGAAGAGCCCGCGGGTGGTGGCGACCCAGAGCCGGCCGTCGTCGTCGCGGACGATGCCGTTGATCTGCGTATCCGCCATTGGCGCAAGCAGCGGCGGCTGCTGCACCTGCCCGGCGCGTGGACCACGGTGGTCGACGAACACCAGCCCGTGCCGGGTGCCGATCCATAGACGGTCTTCCTCGGCCAGCAGGTTGTAACCCTGGGGATGGGGCAGGGCGCTGCCGGGGACCGACAGGTTGAAGCGCCCGTCCTCCAGGATGCTGACGCCGTCGTTGCCGCCAACCCAGGCGCGCTGGCCGTCGGGATCGGGTGCGACCGACCAGACGATCGGATCGTTGAGCCCTTCGGCCGAGCTGTAGCGGCGGGTCCAGCTGTCGGAAAAGCGGACCAGGCCGTCCCACTGGCTGCCCAGCCACAGGTTTCCTTCGCGGTCTTCGTAGGCCGAGCGCAATCCCGCCAGGGCGCCCGGGTCACCGGGCGCGATCGACTCCACCAGCTGCCGCTCGCGGATCCGGATGAGGCCGCTGTCACCGCCGGCCCAGAGGTTGCCGTCGCGGTCGGTGAAGAGCATCTCCACCGGCGTGTCCCGTAGCGGCGACGGCGAATCGAACGCCACCCAGCCGCTGTCTTCCAATGTGAACAGACCCACGCCAGTGGCTGCCCAAAGGCGTCCCTGCGCATAGACCAGCCGCCGCACCGCCGAATCCACGCCGGCCGGCAGCGGCCGGTCTGTCCAGCGGCCGCCGGACAACCGGCGCACCCCGCCCTGGACGCCGACCCAGAGGTCGGAGTCGTGGGCCAGCAGCGAGAATGTCGCAGCGGAAGATTCTTCGACCAGGTGCAAACGTTCGTTGCGCAGCTGGAACAGCCCCGAGGTGGTGGCCACCCACAGGTTGCCGGCCGCATCGTCGGTGATGTCGTAGATGTCGAGCGACGGCCAGGCGGCGGGATCGGCTGCCAGAACGGCCTTCAGGCCAGTACCGTCGTGTACGGCCGCGCCCTTGTAGCTGCCGACCCAGACCCGCCCGTCGCGCGCGGTGTGCAGGGCCCGGATCCATGCGCCCGGCAACTGGTCGTTGTTGTCGGGGGTGAAGGAGGTGAAGCGGACGCCGTCGAAGCGGGCCAGCCCGGCCTGCGTGCCCACCCACAGGTAGCCATCGCCGCCCTGGGTGATCGCCTGCACGCTGATCTGCGGCAGGCCATGCTGGATGGAGCGGTCGGTGCGGACGTAGTGGTGGAATGCCTTGTCAGGCTCCAGGGCGTGGGCAGCCCACGGCCACAGGGCGCAGGACAGGACCAGCAGGGCGGCAAGGATTCGCAATGGGGGCTCCGGGTTTCGCTCGATCCCCCCTGCCCGTGCAACTACCGTGCCACAAAACCGTCAACATTCAATGACGTTGACCGCCAGCCCACCCCGGCTGGTCTCCTTGTACTTGTCCTTCATGTCGTTGCCGGTGTCGCGCATGGTCTTGATGACCTTGTCCAGGCTGACCTTGTGCTTGCCATCGCCCCGCATGGCCATCCGGCTGGCGTTGATGGCCTTGACCGAGCCCATGGCGTTACGCTCGATGCACGGGATCTGCACCAGTCCGCCGATCGGGTCGCAGGTCAGCCCCAGGTTGTGCTCCATGCCGATCTCGGCGGCGTTCTCGATCCGGCTAGGGCTGCCGCCCAGTGCCGCGGTGAGCCCGGCGGCCGCCATCGAGCAGGCCACGCCCACCTCGCCCTGGCAGCCGACCTCGGCGCCGGAGATGCTGGCGTTCTCCTTGTAGAGGATCCCGACCGCGGCGGCTGTCAGCAGGAAGTCGCGCACGCCCTGCGCGCTCGCGCCGGGGATGAAGCGGTCGTAGTAGTGCAGCACCGCCGGGATGATGCCGGCCGCGCCATTGGTCGGAGCCGTCACCACGCGTCCGCCGGCCGCGTTTTCCTCGTTCACCGCCAGTGCGAACAGGTTGACCCAGTCCAGCATGGTCAGCGGGTCCTCGGCGCCGGGGCGCTCCACCAGTTCGGCGTGCAACAAGGGCGCGCGGCGGGTCACGTGCAGGCCCCCGGGCAGCGTGCCGCCGGACTGGATGCCACGCTCGACGCACTGCTTCATCGCCACCCAGATCTCATCCAGTCCGGCGTCGATCTGTTCGCGGGTGCGCCAGACCTGTTCGTTGGCGTACATCAGCTCGGCGATGGTGATGCCGTGGTCGGCCACCTGGCGCAGCAGTTCATCGCCCGACATGAAGGGGTAGGGCACCTCGGTGGTGTCGGCGACGATCCGGTCCTCGGCGGCCTCGTCCTGGTTGACCACGAAGCCGCCGCCGACGGAGTAGTAGTCGCGCGTAGCGACCACTTCGCCCGCGGCATCGAAAGCGGTGAAGCGCATGCCGTTGGTGTGGAACGGCAGTTTCTGGCGCTTGTTCATGATGAGGTCGTGCTTCTCGTCGAAGCCGATCTCGTGGCGTCCCAGCAGGCGGATGCGTTTCTCCGAGCGGATTCGCTCCAGCGACGCCGGGATGATGTCGGGGTCGATCCGGTCCGGCCAATGGCCTTCCAGCCCCATCAGCACAGCCTTGTCGGTGCCGTGCCCGCGGCCGGTCAAGGCCAGCGAGCCGAACACCTCCGCGCGGACACGGGTGGTACAGGCCAGGTCGCTGCCATTGCCGTCGCCGCCCTCCACCAGCCAGCGCTCGACGAAGCGCGCGGCCGCACGCATCGGCCCCACGGTATGAGAGGAACTCGGCCCGATGCCGATCTTGAACAGGTCGAAACAACTCACGGCCACCAGGCACGACTCCCACCGACCGTGTCGGCTATTGATGATCTGCGCGCGGGCCCGCGCGGCTGCGGCGTATTCTACGGGGCCACGCGTTCGCCTTCAGGGCTTTTGCAGCACATGGATGAACCCGCCATCAACGCCGTCGGCGACAGCCGCCTGGTCCTGTTCCAGCGTGACGATTGCCACCTGTGCGACCTGGCCCTGGAGGTGCTGGCCGAGGTGCGCACGCCGGAGTTCGAGAGCGTGTTCATCGACGGCGACGAGGCGCTTGAGGAGCGCTATGGCATCCGGGTGCCGGTGCTGAGCGACCCGACGCTCGGCCTCGAGCTGGATTGGCCCTTCGATGCCGCGGCGGTTCGTGGATTCATCTCGAAGCGCAGCTGAGTCGCGCGCTGCCGCGCCCGGGAGCAGGCGCTACTTGGGGCGCAGGTTGACGCGGGTGCTGACGGCCACCGGATCGGGAATGAGCGACACGTCGGCCCAGTCGCCACCGCCAACATTGAAGCGCAGCCGCTGCACGGTTGCCTTGCCCTCCAGCACCGGGGTCGCGCCGTCCGTCCAGTTGAAGGTGAGCGTCACCGGCTCGCTGACCCCGCGCAGCGTCAGCATGCCGTCGGTGGCGTAGCGGCCATCGCCCAGGTCGCGGAAGCCACTTGCGGTGTATCGCGCCTGCGGGAATCTTTCGCTGTCGAAGAAGTCCGGCCCCTGCAGGGTCTCGTCGCGGTCCGGGTTGGCGGTGCTGGCGCTGGCAAGCGGGATGACCACGTCCAGCTTTCCATCGGCAGGGCGAGCCGGGTCGAAGCTGACCGTCGTGGTGAACCGGCCGAAGTGGCCGCTGAAGACTTCGCCCTCGTAGCTGGTGGCGAACGCGAGGGTGGAACCCGGCGCCTGCACGTAATCGGCGGCATGGACGTGCGACATCGCCAGCGCAAGCAGGCACGCGGACAGGGGCAGGACAGGCTTCATGGCACATCTCCGGAAGTGCGGCCGCGGCCGGGCAGCATGCGCCGCAGCGTCGCGTCCTGCAGGAACACATGGTGGTAGAGCGCCGCGGCCACGTGCGCGGTGACCAGCAGAACGAGGACCCAGAACAGCCACTCGTGGGCGCTGATCGCCAGTTCCGCCAGGTCCTGGTCGGGCGAGGTGAGCTTGGGCATTCGCACCACGCCGAACCAGCGCAAGGGCCGCAGACCGTTCGCCGAATCGTACAGCCAGCCTGACAGCGGCATGGCGAAGATCATCGCGTAGAGCAGCGCGTGCGTGGTCGAGGCGATCCTCGCCTGCCAGCGCGGCGTGCCCGGCAGCGGCCGCGGTGCCCCCGCGAACCAGCGCCAGCCCAGTCGCAGCGCCGCGAGCAGCAGCAGGGTCAGTCCCAGTGATTTGTGCAGGTCATACACCCAGAACGAAGAGGGCGACCGCGGCAGGCTGTCCAGCAATAGCCCGATGGTGGCGACGGCGACGAGCAGCAGGACGATCAACCAGTGCAGCAGTTGGCTGACAGGGCCCCAGCGGTCGCCCGGGTTCTTCAGGCTCATGGGTCTGGCGTCGCCTCTGGTGGTGTGGGTTCGTCCGACCGCATGCCGGACTCCACGTCGGTGGGCTGTTCGGCAGTCGGCACATCGGCTTCGGGAGCGCCGGGTTCGGGAGCACCGGGTTCGGAAGCATCAGGTTCGAAAGCCGCTGCCGCGCCCCGGCTCCGCACCGCTTCGGCCTCGATGCGCAGCTCGACCTCGTCGCCGATCATCGAGCCCCACCCGTCCACGCCGTGGTCGCTGCGGCTGAGCACGCCGGCGGCGGAGAAGCCGGCAGTGCGGCGGAACGGCGGCATCGGATGGCGGCGCACATCGTTGACCTTCACCTCCAGGCACAGCGGCGCCGAGATGCCGCGAAGCGTGAGTTCGCCACACAGGGTCGCGCTCGAGTCGTCGTGGGGCTGGACGGTGCTGGATCGGAACTCAGCCCGCGGGTGATCGACGGCGTCGAGCAGGCGGCTGCCGAGCGCCGCGCGGTTCCAGGCATCGTCTCCCAGGTCCAGCCGGTCCAGCGGCACCGACACTTCGAGCCGTGCCGAGGAGAGGTCTTCCGGGTCGAACAGCAAAGTGCCTTCGCTGCCCGAGATCGTGCCGATGGCGTTGGAGAAGCCTGCGTGGGAGACGGCGAACATCACCCGCGTATGCACCGGATCCAGCCGCCACGCCACCGGATCGCCGGCCACGGCAGGCGCGCAGGGCGATGCCAGCAGCATGGCCGCCAGCACGGTGGGCCAGGCGAACCGATGGCTGGCGAAGGAGCGTGAACGGTCAGCGGTCATCGGGTCGATTCTAGGCCCATCCGTGCCGGTTACGGCCGCATGGGCCGCAACGCCGCGTTGCAAGGGTGGGGTGGGTCGACTTGCCTCTCGCGGCCGGATCACCGAGCCTTGCGCGCACCAGCGCCCGCGCGGCGCCTGGAGGGAGGAGCGTTGTGACCAGGGAAGGATCGAGGTTCGCCAGGTGGTGTGCCATGGGCGCGTTGCCGTTGATGCTGGGTATCGGCGTGGCGTTTGCCGGCGTGCCCGAGTTGCCGAGCGTGCGCCATGTCGGCGTTGCCCACGGGCTGCCTTCGAGCACCGTCAACGGCATCGTTGAAGACCGCGATGGCTACGTCTGGCTGGCGACGACCGACGGACTGGCGCGGCATGACGGCGCTGAGATCATGTCGTGGCGCCACGACCCGGCCGACCCCTCCGCCCTGCCGGGAAACGTCGTCACCGCGGTACATGTCGACCCACGGAACCGGATCTGGGTCGCCACCGAAGCGCGCGGCCTGAGCGTGATGGACGACCGCCGCAACGGCTTCCGGCACTACCGCACCGACTCCCACCCCGGAATGGGCAGCGACGAGGTATGGGCGATCACCAGTTGTGGCGGCGCGCTCTGGTTCGGCACCTTCGGCGGCGGCCTGCACCGCCTGCTTCCCGGGCCGGGACCCGAAGGCGACGAGATCGAGCGCTTCGGGCCGGTGGAGGGCGATGCTTCGAGCCTGCCCGCGACCACCGTGCTCGCGCTGGCCTGCGACAGCCGCGACCGACTCTGGGCCGGCACCACGGCGGGGCTGGCGATGTGGAACGGCAGGGCGTTCGACCGGGTGCCGCTGCCGGGCGAGGCGCCGGCGCCGATGGTCTATTCGATCAGCGTCGAAGGCGACGGCGTATGGGTCGGATCGCGCACCGGCCTGTTCCGTCGCTCGGGCGGGGGGGCGTGGAGCCAGCCGCCGTGGTCGGACATGTTCGCCGCGGGCAACGCCGTGTTCTCGGTGGTGGCCGATGGCGACGCCTACTGGCTCGCCAGCCAGCGCCACCTTTGGCGCGCGGAGCCGGGACGGGTTCCTTTCCCGGTGTCGCTCGGCGCGGATGGGCCGGTGCTGGCCCTGCAGCAGATCCTGCGCCAGGACAATGGTGCGCTGTGGGTACCGGTGGGCGGGGTCGGGGCGGGCTACCTGCGGCCGGACTGGCGCCGCCTGGCCCGGTTCAAGCGCGGGCAGGGCGGCCTGACCAGCGACCTCTACCGCGGCATCGCCAATGCCGGCGCGGGTGGCCGCTGGTTGTTGGGTGGCCGCGGCGAACTGGACTTCATGGACGCCTCCGGCGACATCCGGCCGATGGACGAGGCGTTGGCCGCGCGGATGGATGGGCGGTCGACCCTTTCCGCGGCGGAGGACGCTCAAGGCCGACTGTGGATCGGCACCGGCGGCCGCGGCGAGCTGCTGAGGCTGGATCCCGCCACCACCGAAGTGCGCGAATGGACCGCGACCAGCCCCTGGGATGCCACCCTCGGCGGGCAGGTCGACCTGATGGCCTTGGCGCCCGATGGCACTCTCTGGCTGTCGAGCGCCGGCGCCGGCCTCCAGCAGCGTGATCCGGAGGACGGCCGGGTGCTTCGCACCATCCTGGCCGGGGCGGGCCAAGGGCTCGGCCTGGGCGACCTGGAAGCGATCGCGTTCGACGGAGCTGGCAGGCCGTGGGTCGCGGGTGGCCACGGCGTCGCGCGCTGGCACGCCTCGCTGGACCGGTTCGTCCCGGTGGCGGGTATCGATATCGATGACCGGGTATTCGGCCTGGCCTTCGATGGGCCGGACGCGCTCTGGCTCCAGACGCTGTCCGGCCTGCACGGCTATCGGCGGAGCGGGGACGGCTGGGTGTCCGACGCGGTCGTCGGGCACGGCGCGGGCATCCCGGCGGTGGAAGGGTCCGGACTGGTGGTCGACCCCCGCCATCGGGTCTGGCTCGCCAGCCTTCGCGGTCTTTACCGATGGGATCCGGCGACCACACGGTTGCGGCGCTTCGGCCTCGCCGATGGCCTCGGCAGCCAGGAGTTCGTGCACAACGCGCTGGCGATCGGCAGCGACGGGGTGCTGGCGGCCGCGCTTGCCGACGGCGGGCTCCTGCTGCTGGACACGCTGGCCGACGACCCGCCGGCGCGCCAGCCGGCAATGCACTGGGATCGCATCGAGGTCCGCCGGGGCGGTCGCTGGGAGCCGCTCGACCCGCTCGCGGCGAGCCTCTCGCCGGAGGATCGCGAGTTGCGCGTCGGCCTGCGCCTGCTGGCGTTCGAGGATCCAGGCGGCATCCGCTACTACACCCGCATGGAGGGCTACGACCCGGGCTGGGTCGCCCATGGCGCGCAAGGGGAGCGGGTGTTCACCGGTCTGGCGCCCGGTCGCTACACGCTGCATGCGCGCGGCGTCGATGCGGCAGGCAACGCGGCCGCCGAGCAGGTGCTCCACTTCGAAGTGCAGCCACCCTGGTGGCGGTCGCAGGCCGCGCTGATGGGATTCCTCGCCGCGCTGGCCCTGCTGCTGTGGTGGGCCGCGGACCTCTATCGCGCGCGGCTTGCGAGGCGGCAGGCGTGGCAACGGATCGAGCACGAGCGCGAGGTCGAGCGCGAAGCCTCGTTGGCCAAGACCCGATTCCTGGCGACGCTTGGCCACGAAGTGCGCACGCCGATGACAGGCGTGCTGGGCATGACCGAACTGCTGCTGGGCACGCCGCTTGACTCGCTGCAGCGCAGCTACGCCGATGCCGTCCGTGGTGCCGGAGAGCACCTGCTCCGGCTGGTGAACGACGCCCTGGATCTGGCACGGATCGAATCCGGAAAGCTCGACCTGGCCGATGAAGCGTTCGACCTGCGCTTGCTGCTGGATGAGGTGGTGGCGCTGATGTCGCCGCTTGCCCGGGCGCAGGGGCTGGCGTTCGAGGTGGACCTGGACGACGCCCCGCACGGCCTGCGCGGCGACCCGGTGCGGCTGCGCCAGATCCTGCTCAACCTGCTTGGCAATGCCATCAAGTTCACGGAACGCGGGCACGTGCGGCTCGAGGTGTCAGGTTGCCGGCCTTCCGTCGACGGCGAAGGTATCCCGGTGCCGCACGGCTTGCGCCTGCGGGTGATCGATTCCGGCCCCGGTCTCAACGAGGAGCAACTGACCCGGCTGTTCCAGCGCTTCGAGCAGGCGGACGGCGCGCGCACGGCAGCCCGCTACGGGGGCAGCGGACTGGGACTGGCGATTTGCCAGGAGCTGGCCGCGGCAATGGGTGGAGAGATCGGCGTGGAGAGCAGCCCCGGGGTGGGGACGCGGTTCGAGGTGCGGTTGCCACTCGCCCATGTGCCGCTGCCGGAGCGCCCCGTCGAAACGGTCACCGAGCAATCGGAACCGCTACCTTCGGCACGGACACACGTGATCCTGCTGGTGGAGGACGACCGCACCGTCGCCGAGGTCATTGCCGGGCTGCTGCGCGCCCAGGGGCATCGGGTGGTCCATGCCGGTCATGGACTGGCCGCACTGGCGGAGGCGTCTACCGCGGCCTTCGACCTCGCACTGCTCGACCTCGACCTGCCCGGCCTGGACGGCGTGGCGCTGGCGCGTCAACTGCGGACGCTGGGATTCATGGCCCCACTTGTCGCGATCACCGCGCGGGCCGACGCCGACGCGGAGCCGGAGGCCATGGCAGCAGGCTTCGACCACTTCCTGCGCAAGCCCGTTACCGGGGCCACCCTGCGCAGCCTGATGCGGCGGTTGTCGGAGCAGGCGGCCACTCCCGTGGTCGCCGAGGCTCCGTAACCTGCGTGTCGCTGCAGGGCGGACCTGCGGCGACGGCCGTCGTCAGCGGGCGCTGAGCTCGTGAACAGCCTGCACCAGCACCGCAACGTGCTCGGGATCCATGTCCGGGGACATGCCGTGGCCGAGGTTGAACACGTGGCCCTCGCGTGAGCCGCCATTGCCGTCGCGGTAGCTGTCCAGTGCGCGGCCGACTTCGCGGCGGATGGCATCCGGGCTCGCATACAGTGTCACCGGGTCGAGGTTGCCCTGCAGCGCGACCTTGCCACCGCTGCGCCGCGCGGCCTCGCCCAGCTCGATGGTCCAGTCCACGCCGACCGCATCGGTCCCGGTGTCGGCAAGCTCCGCCACGTAGGCGCCGTTGCCCTTGCCGAACAGGATCAGCGGTGCGCGCTCCACACCATCACCGCGCTCCAGCTCCCTGGCAATGCGCTGCAGGTAGCGCAGCGAGAATTCGCGGTACATCGCAGGCGACAGCACGCCGCCCCAGGTATCGAACACCTGCAGCACCTGCGCGCCGGCTGCGCGTTGCGCGGAGAGATAGGCGATGACCGCGTCGGTGACCACCCCCAGCAACTGGTGCATGGCCGCCGGATCGTTGAGCGCCAGTGCCTTGACCCGGGCGAAATCCTTGCTGCCGCCGCCCTCGACCATGTAGCACGCCAGCGTCCACGGGCTGCCGGAGAAGCCGATCAACGGAACCGAGTTGTCGAGCTCGCGGCGGATGGTCGACACGGCGTCCATGACGTAGCGCAGTTCCGAACCCATGTCGGGGACCGCCAGCTTGGCGATGTCCCCGGCGTTGCGGACCGGGCGCTCGAACTTGGGGCCTTCGCCTTCGACGAAGTACAGGCCCAGCCCCATCGCATCGGGGATGGTCAGGATGTCGGAGAACAGGATCGCCGCATCCAGCGGAAACCGGCGCAGCGGCTGCAGCGTGACCTCGCAGGCCAGCTCCGGATTCTTCGCCATCGCCAGGAAGCTGCCGGCCTGCTTGCGGGTGGCGCGGTACTCGGGCAGGTAGCGCCCGGCCTGGCGCATCAGCCAGACCGGCGTGCAGTCCACGGGCTCGCGACGCAGGGCGCGCAGGAAACGGTCGTTGCGGGGCTGGCTGGACAAAGCGGGTTCCTCGATGCGGTGGGGGCTGCGCCTCGGGGCGCCCGGCGCGCATGTTAAAGCTTCCGGGCGCGTCGGGCCGGGCAGCGTGCGGGACAGACTGTCCGCGGCGGGGCGTGGATGCCCGGTGCCACGTCAGCGCCGGGCGTTGGTACCCTGGCTGAACATCAATTGGAAGCCGCGCTTGATCTGCTGGTCGCGTGCCTTCTCCAGGGCCACCAGGGCGCTCTCCTGGTCGAGGAACTGCTCGCGGCGCACCTGGCTGCGCCCGCCGATCTGACCGCTTTCCTTGACCAGCGCCCAGCCGCCCAGCAGGTCCGGCTGCAGCATCAGCTGGACGAAGCGAGGCGCCTCGGGCCCTTCGGGGCGTTGTTGAAGGAGCAATCGCATGCCGCAGATTGTAAGGCCTGCCGCCAGGCCCCTGTAGGAGCGGCTTCAGCCGCGATCGAATGCCTGCTCGCCCGCATCGGTTCCACGATCGCGGCTGAAGCCGCTCCTACGAAAGCACCGTCAGGATGGCTTCGTCCGACACATCGCCCACCAGCCGCGCGGCGCCGGCGCGATCCCACAGCACCAACCGGATCCCGCTGCCTGACGCCTTCTTGTCCAGGCGCATTCGTGCCAGCAGGGCGCCACCGTCGAGGCCATGCGGCAACGACACCGGCAGCCCCAGCCGCTCCAGCAGTCGCTGCAAGCGGTCGGCGTCGGCATCGGGCGCCATCCCCAGCCGAGCGGAAAGCCGGGCGGCCAGCACCATGCCGACGGCCACCGCTTCGCCGTGGTTCAGACCGCCGCCGGCGCCCGCGTATCCCTGCTCAGTTTCGATGGCATGGCCGAAGGTATGGCCGAAATTGAGCAGGGCCCGCTCGCCGTGCTCCAGTGGATCGCGCGCCACCACCGCAGCCTTGCAGGCGCAGGAATGCACGATCGCTTCGGCCAGCGCGGCGTTATCACGCGCGAGCAGGCGCTCCGCGTGGGCCTCCAGCCAGCCGAGGAAGTCCGCATCCATGATCGCGCCGTACTTGACCACCTCGGCCAGTCCCGCCCGCAGCTCACGATCGGGCAGGGTGCGCAGGGTGGCGGTATCGGCGATCACCGCACGCGGCGGATGGAAAGCCCCGACCAGGTTCTTGCCGGCGGGCAGGTCCACCGCGGTCTTGCCGCCGACCGAGGAATCCACCATCGCCAGCAGGGTGGTCGGCAACTGCACGATGTCGACACCCCGCATCCAGCACGCCGCCGCGAAGCCCGCCAGGTCACCGACGACGCCGCCGCCCAGTGCCAGCACGGTGGCATCGCGCGTGGCGCCGAGTCCGGCCAGTGCGTCGATCACTTCGCCGAACCGCGACAGCGTCTTCTCCTGCTCCCCCGGTGGCAGCACGATCCGGGCCATCTGCAGTTGCGGCCGGGCGGCCAGCAGCGCCGCCTCCACACCGTCGGCATACAGCGGCGCCACGTTGCCGTCGCTCACCAGCAGCACATGCCGGCCGCGTACATGCCGGGCCAGGCGTTCGCCGTCTGCAAGCAGACCGGGTCCAGCCTCGACCGCATAGGGCACGGTGCCGGAGACTTCCACCCGTCTTACCGTCATGCCGGTTCCATCCTTTTCCATTCCTCGTCGAGGCGTTTCAACAGGGCCTTCGTGGCAGCGCCGCTGTCGAGTCCGCCGGTATCGAAGGCCAGGTCGGCCATCTCCGCGTACAGCGGTCCACGCTCCACCGCCATCGCCTGCAGTACCGCCTCCCGATCCTCGCGCTGCAGCAAGGGGCGCGTGGTGTCGTGTGCGAGGCGCGACAGTTGCTGGTCGGGCGTTGCCTGCAGGTGCACCACGAAACCGCCTTTGCGCATCATCCGCCGGTTGTCCTGGTCCAGTACGGCGCCGGCGCCGACGGCCAGCACCATGCCGCTCTTCGCCGGTCCTTTTTCCGACAACGCATCGGCCAGTGCAGCGCTTTCGCGGACGCGGAACCCCGCCTCGCCCTCGCAATCGAAAATCACGGGGATGGCAGCACCGGTGCATTGCTCGATCGCCCGGTCCAGGTCGACCAGGCGCAGGCCGTAGTGCTCCGCGAGCCGTCGGCCGATGCAGGACTTTCCGGCGCCGGTGGGGCCCACCAGGATCAGGTTGGCGGCAGGATTCATGGGGCAATTGTAGGGCGGGGCGTCCAACCGGTCGCGGGATGCGCGACGCCGTGGTTCGCCCCACAATGCAGCCATGAACCAGACCGATGATTTGCTGACCGAAGCACTCGCCACCTTCGCCGAACTCTTCCAGCAGGCGCGGGTCGCGGGTGAGCCCGACCCCACTGCCATGGCCGTGGCCACTGCGACCCTGGACGCGCGTCCGTCCGTGCGTACCGTGCTGTTGAAGGCCCACGACGAGCGCGGCTTCGTGTTCTACACCCATCTGGACGGGCGGAAGGGGCGCGAGTTGCAGGCCAACCCGCACGCGGCGCTGCTGTTCCACTGGCCGCGGGTGAAGGAGGGCGTACAGGTGCGCATCGAAGGGCCCGTCGAGATCGTGGCCGACGAGGAGGCCGACGCCTACTTCGCCTCCCGCCCGCGCGGCAGCCAGGTCGGCGCTTGGGCATCGAAACAATCGGAGACGCTGGAATCGCGCGAGCGGTTCGAGCAGCGCGTCGCCCAGGTCGAGCAGGAGTTCGACGGACGTGACGTCCCGCGCCCGGCCCGCTGGACCGGCCTGCGCGTGAGGTTGGAGGCGATCGAGTTCTGGTACGGCGCCGGCTTCCGGCTGCACGAGCGCGTGCTGTACCAGTCGGATGCGGCCGGCGAATGGTCCAAGCGGATGCTCTATCCGTGACCCGCGGCCCCCGACGCATCGTCTGCCTCACCGAGGAGCCCACCGAGGTGCTCTACGCGCTGGGCGAGCAGGACCGGATTGTCGGCATCAGCGGTTTCACCGTGCGCCCGCCGATCGCGCGCAAGGAAAAGCCGAAGGTCAGCGCCTTCACGAGCGCGAAGATCGGCGAAATCCTGAAGCTGGAGCCGGACTTCGTGGTCGGCTTCTCGGACATGCAGGCCGATATCGCCGCCGAGCTGGTGCGCCACGGCGTCGAGGTCTGGATCAGCAACCACCGCAGCGTGGATGGCATCCTCGATTACATCCGCAGGCTGGGTGCACTGGTGGGGGCGTCTGCGCGCGCGGACGAGTGGGCCGGCCAGCTGGAGGCCGGGCTCGATGCCATCGAGGATGCCGCCGCGCGCCTGCCGCGCCGGCCGAAGGTCTACTTCGAGGAATGGGACGAGCCGCCCATCACCGGTATCCGCTGGGTGGCCGAGCTGGTGCGCATCGCCGGCGGCGACGACATCTTTCCCGAACGCGCCGCCGAGTCGCTGGCAAAGCAGCGCATCCTCGAGGACCCCATGGAAGTGGTGCGCCGTGCACCCGACATCATCATGGGCTCGTGGTGCGGCAAGAAGTTCCGGCCGGAGAAGGTGGCGGCACGCCCCGGCTGGGATGCGATCCCCGCGGTCCGCGACGGCGAGCTGCACGAGATCAAGTCGCCGATGATCCTGCAGCCGGGCCCGGCTGCCCTCACCGACGGCATCGGCGCCATCTCCGCGATCATCCGCGACTGGGCCATACGCCACGCCTGATCCGCCGACATGTAGGAGCGGCTTCAGCCGCGATCAGGGAGTCGGCGCAAGGTCGTACCATCCGATCGCGGCTGAAGCCGCTCCTACAGGAGCAGGCGGAGCTACCGGCGGCTGAACTCGCGGGTGAACTCCATGCGCTCGCTGCTGCCGTCCTCGCGGACGATCTGCACCTCGAAACGCAGGGTCTCCGGCATGTCGACCTGCAACGTGCCGACGTAGTCCAGCAGCTCGCCGCTCTGCAGCTCGCGCATCTCGATGGAGTGGCGCTGCCCGCGCAGATCGCTGGCGGTTGCGGTTATCCGTGCCGGCACCGATACCTCGTCGGCACCCTCGCCGCGGCGCAGGCCGACCAGCAGCATGACGATGTCATCCCCGCGTTCGATGCCGTAGCGATCAGCGACCGCCTGGCCCAGGGAGCCGGTAGTCACCACGCTCGCGCGCACGGTGGCGTCGCCGACCGTGGACACCGCTTCCGTCGGTGCGTCCACCGGGGTGGATACCGGGGGGAGGCCCCCGTCGCAGCCCGCGAGCATGGCGAGGCCAAGCAGCGCCCCTGCCGTCCGTGCAATAAAAGTCATCCGGGTCGTCGCGCTGCCCATCCGGTCAGTCCCCGTTGGCCGCCGAGAGCTCGCGACCGCGATCGGCCGCGGCCGTCACGGCGCGGTCCACCAGCTCACGCAGGCCGCCCTTCTCGAAGGTCTCGATCGCGGCGTGGGTGGTGCCGTTGGGGGAAGTGACCTTGCGGCGCAGTTCGGCGGCCGGCTCGCCGAGCTCGGTCAGCATGCGCGAGGCGCCCAGCAGCGTCTGGGTGGCCAGCTTGCGCGCGGTTTCGGCGGGGAGGCCCTGCTTCTCGCCCGCGGCCTGCATCGCCTCGGCCAACAGGAACACATAGGCCGGCCCGCTGCCCGACACCGCGGTAACCGCATCCATCTGTGCCTCGTCGTCGATCCAGACCACCGGTCCGACCGCTTCGATCAGCTCGCCCGACTGCTTGCGCTGGTCCTTGTCGACGTGTTCGTTGGGGTACAGCCCGGTGATGCCCGCGCCCAGCAGGGCGGGGGTGTTCGGCATCGCCCGGACCACCGGCACGTCGCCGCCCAGCCAGCCGGCCAGCTGGGTCGCGGTGATGCCGGCCGCCACCGAGATGGCGACCGGACGGGTGGCCTGCGCCACCGGCGCCAGGGTGTTGCAGACGCTGCGCATGACCTGCGGCTTGACCGCCAGCAGCCAGACCGAAGCGCCTTCGACGGCCTCCTCCGCGGTGGCGAAGCAGCGCACGCCGAAATCCGCCTGCAGGGATTCGCGCAGCGCATCCACCGGCTCGGCCACGCGCACGCTGGAAGGTTCCGCACCGCGCGCGATCATCCCGCCGATCAGGCTCCGCGCCATGTTGCCGCCGCCGATGAAGGCGACCACGGGGGCTGCGGAAGGGCTGGGGGAAGGATTGCTCATGGGGATACCTCGATGCGGATCAGCCCCCAGTGTAAGAGCCCCGCCGCGACGTTGCCGCAAAAGCGGCCTGGCACTCGCGCGTCCCGCGGCCCGTGCAGCGGATGTAACCCGGCCCCGGATGTAGGAGCGGCTTCAGCCGCGATCGGACATCGGTTCGCCCGCGCCGACTCCAGGATCGCGGCTGAAGCCGCTCCTACAAACAAAGAAGCCACACGATCCCGCCTACTTCCGCGGCCGCGGCCCGAACAGCGCGGTCCCGATGCGCACCATCGTCGCGCCTTCCGATATCGCCACCGCCGCATCCGCACTCATGCCCATCGACAGGGTGTCCACCTGCGGATGGGCCGCCTGCAGGCGCTCGAACAACCCGCGGGTGCGTCGGAACGCCGGCCGGCCCAGCTCCGGATCGTCATGCGGCGTCGGGATGACCATCAGCCCGCGCAGGCACAGCCGCTCTTCCAACGCGATCGCGGCGGCCAGCGAATCGATCTCCTCCGGCTGGCAGCCGTGCTTGCTGGCCTCGTCATCGATGTTCACCTGGATCAGCACGTTCAGGGCCCCGCGGGCCGGATCCCGGTGGCGGGCGAGGGCGCTGACCAGCTTCAACCGGTCCACGGTCTGCACCCAGTCGAACAGGGTTGCCGCCTCGCGGGCCTTGTTGGACTGCAGGTGACCGATCAGGTGCCACTCCAGGGTGCCTGCCAGCGCCCCCATCTCCGCCTGTTTGGCGGCGGCTTCCTGCACGTAGTTCTCGCCGAACGCGCGTTGACCCTGCTCGGCCAGGGCGGCAAGGTCGGCCGCGGGGCGCGTCTTGCTGACCGCCAGCAGCCGTGGCGGCGGCCGGCCGGCGGCGCTGGCGGCGTTCTCCAACTGGGCGATGGTCTCGTTCAGGTTGTGGCTCGGCACGGCTTCTGATCCTGTGATCCAGGGCTGGATCGACGGCGCGGGTCCGGGGCTATACTGCCGCGCAGGGGCCATGGCATACCAGCCACGGCGGTTTCGGCAATGCCGGGACCGATTGCACATCATCGCAGTGCGGGGGAGCACGCAATGGATATCGCCGAACTTCTGGCGTTCTCGGTCAAGAACAAAGCATCCGACCTCCATCTGTCGGCCGGCATGCCGCCGATGATCCGCGTCGATGGCGACGTCCGCCGGATCAACATCCCGGCGCTGGACCACAAGGCCGTGCACACGCTGGTCTACGACATCATGTCGGACAAGCAGCGGCGCGACTACGAAGAGTTCCTCGAGGTCGACTTCTCATTCGAGATTCCCGGCCTGGCCCGCTTCCGCGTCAACGCGTTCAACCAGAACCGTGGCGCCGGCGCGGTGTTCCGTACCATTCCGTCGGAAGTGCTCACGCTCGAAGACCTCGGCACGCCGCGAATCTTCAAGGAGCTGATCGACCAGCCGCAGGGCCTGATCCTGGTCACCGGCCCGACCGGCTCGGGCAAGTCGACCACGCTGGCGGCGATGATCGACCACATCAACAAGCAGGAATACGCGCACATCCTGTCGGTCGAGGATCCGATCGAGTTCGTGCACACCTCGCAGAAGTGCCTGATCAACCAGCGCGAAGTGCACCGCGACACCCACGGCTTCAACGAGGCGCTGCGCTCCGCCCTGCGTGAAGACCCCGACTACATCCTGGTCGGCGAGTTGCGCGACCTCGAGACCATCCGCCTGGCGCTGACCGCCGCGGAAACCGGCCACCTGGTGTTCGGCACCCTGCATACCTCGTCGGCGGCCAAGACCGTCGACCGCATCATCGACGTGTTCCCCGCCGGCGAGAAGCCGATGGTGCGCTCGATGCTGTCGGAGTCGCTGCGGGCGGTGATCTCGCAGGCGCTGCTCAAGAAGGTCGGCGGCGGCCGTACCGCGGCCTGGGAAATCATGGTCGGCACCCCGGCCATCCGCAATCTGATCCGCGAAGACAAGGTCGCCCAGATGTATTCGGCGATCCAGACCGGCCAGAACTCGGGAATGATGACGCTCGACCAGCACCTGCAGGACCTGGTCAAGCGCGGCCTGATCCTCAAGCCGCAGGCCCGCGAGTACGCCAAGGACAAGCGCCTGTTCGACTGACGCACGCCCACCGACTTTCGGCCGGCGGGGTGCAGCCCCGCGGCAAGGGGAAACCGCAATGAGCACCACCACGACCAGCGCGACCACCGGCAGCAGCCCGATCGACTTCACCTCGTTCCTGAAGCTGATGGCGCACCAGAAGGCCTCCGACCTGTTCATCACCGCCGGCATGCCGCCGTCGATGAAGGTGAACGGCAAGCTGTCGCCGATCACCCAGAACCCGCTCACGCCGCAACAGAGCCGCGACCTCGTGCTCAACGTCATGAACCCGATGCAGCGCGAGGAGTTCGAGAAGACGCACGAGGCGAACTTCGCCATCGGCCTGGCCGGCGTCGGCCGCTTCCGCGTCAGCTGCTTCTACCAGCGCAACCAGGTCGGCATGGTGCTGCGCCGGATCGAGACCAAGATCCCCTCGATCGAGGAGCTCAACCTGCCGCCGGTGATCAAGACGCTGGCGATGACCAAGCGCGGCATCATCATCTTCGTCGGTGCCACCGGCACCGGTAAGTCGACCTCGCTGGCGGCGATGATCGGCTACCGCAACCAGAACTCCACCGGGCACATCATCACCATCGAGGACCCGATCGAGTTCGTGCACAAGCACGAGGGCTGCATCATCACCCAGCGCGAAGTCGGCATCGATACCGACAGCTGGGAGAACGCGCTCAAGAACACCCTGCGCCAGGCGCCGGACGTGATCATGATCGGCGAGGTGCGCACCCGCGAGGGCATGGACCACGCCATCGCTTTCGCCGAAACCGGCCACCTGGTGCTGTGCACGCTGCACGCCAACAACGCCAACCAGGCGATGGACCGCATCATCAACTTCTTCCCCGAGGACCGCCGCAGCCAGTTGCTGATGGACCTGTCGCTGAACCTCAAGGGCGTGGTTGCGCAGCAGCTGATCCCGACCCCCGACGGCAAGGCCCGCCGCGTGGCGATGGAAATCATGCTGGGCACGCCGCTGGTGCAGGACTACATCCGCGACGGCGAGATCCACAAGCTCAAGGAAGTGATGAAGGAGTCCACCCAGCTGGGCATGAAGACCTTCGATCAGGCCCTGTTCGAGCTCTATCAGGCCGGCGAGATCAGCTACGAGGACGCCCTGCGCTACGCCGACTCGCAGAACGAAGTGCGCCTGCGCATCAAACTGGCCCAGGGCGGCGACGCCAAGAGCCTGTCCGCCGGCATGGACGGCATCGAAGTCGCCGAGCTGCGCTGACGCCGGGGGCGGAGGGGTCGCGACCCACGTCGCTCCCACACCCGTCCGGCGGCATCGTAGAACCTGTAGGAGTGACGTGAGTCGCGACCACGCACCCCGGGAGCCTGCGCCGTCGGCAACCGAATTACCGGGCTCCCCATACCCGGTCGCGACTCACGTCGCTCCTACAACCGTCCGCCGGCGCTGCGAGGCCTTGTAGGAGCGGCTTCAGCCGCGATGTGGAACCGGCGCGGGCGACCGGCTATCCGATCGCGGCTGAAGCCGCTCCTACACGTTCTTGCCAGCCAGCGGCACCTCGCCACGCGGCGGACACGGCACCGGCAGCCCCAGCTTGCCCAACAGCACCTGCGCATCGAACGGCGCGTGCACCTTCGCGTCGTTGTCGAAATAGCAGTAGACGTCGCGCGCCTTTCGCTTCGGCGCCGGCCCGCCAGTCCGCACTGCATCATCGGGCTCCCGGCCATCGCTCCAGGTCGCCACCCGCGCCGCCCACCAGTCCATCGCCTCCGCCGAATAGCCGCTGACGTACAGCTCGGCGTCGCCATGCAGTCGCAGGTACAGGAAATCGGCGGTGACGTCTTCCATGTAGGGCCACTTCCCGACGGTGTCGGCCATCACCAGCGCGACCCCGTGTTGCCGCAACAGCCGGACGAAACGCTCGCAGCAGAAGCTGGGGTGCCGCACCTCGATCGCATGGCGCAGCGGCCGGTTCTCATCAATCGAAAGCGCGCTGCGACCCTTCATCAGGCCGACGTCGCGCCGGCGTGCCAGCGACAGCGCGGCTTCGGTGTCGCGCGGCTGCGAGGCCAGGAATTCCTCGAACAACGCTTCGTCGAACTGCAGGGTCGGCGGCAGTTGCCACAGCACCGGCCCGAGCTTCGGCCCCAACCGGAGCAACCCGGACGCGAAGAAGTTCGCCATCGCATTGCGCTCGTCCCGCAGGCGCAGCATGTGGGTGATGAAGCGCGGCCCCTTTACCGCGAACACGAAGTCATCCGGGGTGGCGTCGTGCCAGGCCTGGTAGCTGTCGGGCGACTGCAGCGAATAGAAAGAACCGTTGAGCTCGACGCTGCGGAAACAGCCGGCCGCGTATTCAAGCTCACGCCGTTGCACCAGCCCCGGCGGATAGAACACCCCGCGCCAGGGCCCGTAGCGCCACCCGGAGATACCGATGCGGATCGTCATGCGCCGAGCCTTGCGCCCGCCGCGTGCAGCGGTTGTGTAGAGGGGGAGCCCCTGTAGGAGCGGCTTCAGCCGCGATCGGATAATCGGTTCGCCCGCGCCGGTTCCACATCGCGGCTGAAGCCGCTCCTACAAGTGCCGGCATGCAGGCGTGGGGCAACCGCCTACCTCAGCGCTCCAGCCCCAGCACATCCAGCCCCTGCTCGAAGCGGATGTCGATCGGGATACCTGCCGCCGACAGCTTTTCCAGGTCGCCCTGCAGCTCCGGCTCGATCACCCCGAGCCGCTCGGTCATCGACTTCGCCTCGGCGTAGTCGCCGTCGCCCTGGATCGTCAGCAGGGTGCCGCCGAGTTCATTCATGGCCTCGCGCATGCGCTCGAAGTCCACGCGGTAACGGCCGGTGTCCGGGTCGCGGCTGAAGGCACCGGCGTCGGCGAAGTAGTTGAAGCGCACCATGTTGGCCTTGCCGTGGGCGTCGGCCGCGCCGAAGCGCACCGAGCGCAGGATGCCGGCCAGGAAGGTCACGTAGCTGTCGCGCAGTTGTTCCTCGGCCGGCTTGTCGCCGCCGAGCTCGCCCTGCCGGCTGAGCGCGTCGACCATGTACAGGCCCAGCACGTCGGCCTTGCCCTCCTCGAAGCTGGAGGCGTACTCCTTCAGCGCATCCCCGACGGTGCCACTGCCATCGAGCGTGTTCTTGATGCCCAGGCCATGCGCCACCTCGTGGAACATGGTGTTGCCGAAGAACGCATCGAAGGTGACGTGTTGCTGCTGGTCCTCGGCGATCAGCTGCCGCGCGATTGGCATCAGGATCTCGTCGAATTTCGCCTTCATGACGTTCTCCAGCTGCAACCGGCGCGTGCCCTTGGCCAACTGCACCGCCTCGTCGTTGGGCAGGTTGATGGCGATGGTCTTGGCGCCGACGTTGGCATCGCCCGCGTAGTAGACCGCCTGGTAGGCGCCGAGGTCGGCATCCGAGCCGGGCATCTCCGCCTTGTAGTCTTCATCCACCGGCAACCCGCGCTGCAGTTCCGGCAGGAACTCGGCGAAGCGCGCCAGCCGCTCGCTCCACTCGATGTTCTTGACCAGCACCAGCCCCTCGTAGGCCGCCTTGTAGCCGAACAGCTGGTCCTGGTAGGTCTCGATCGGGCCGATGACGATGTCGACCGGGTTGTCCTTCATCTCCATCCAGGCCATGTCGCTGGGCCGAAAGTCGTCGTCCAGCAGCGCGTCCGCGCGCATGGTCAGGTAGTTGGCGAAGGCTTCGTTGTCGCTCAGGTCGGCCGCTTCCCGCAGCAGGGTCGCGGCGCGCTCGAGATCGGCGGCATAGGCCTCGTGGTAGGGCACCGTCACCAGCTCGCCCTCCTTGCGACGCAGCAAGGTGTAGGGCGAGGTCTTGGCCGGGAGGTCGGCCGCCTCGAACGAGGCCTTGCTCATGTCCACTGGATAAAAGTTCGCGCCCGGCGGCCGCGGCGGGATGCCTTCGATGAAGGGGGTGTCCTCGTTGAGGCGGTCCCAGGGGCCGTAGTTGATCCGGATGAGCTCGGCGGTGGCCTCGTCCGGCGCGCGCTCGATCAGCGCCTCGCGGTCGCCATCCCAGGACTGCTGCCAGAAGATGTCGTTCATCACGTCGGCCGCCTCTACCAGTTTGCCGATCATCTGCTTGCCACGCGCATCGAAGGCCGACAGGTCCGCCGTCAGCGGGACCACCGCGTAGTCGCCCGCATGGGCCTGCGCATAGCTCTGCCCGAAGGAAGCGGAGGCATCCGTGGCAGGTGCCTCGCCTGTCGGGACGGGCTCGGGCTGGCAGGCGGCCAGCGCGAGCGGAGCCAGGCAGGCCAGGACGAGCGGGCGCAGGGCGCGCATCGGGTCGGGGAGGGCGGGCATGGGTGGGCTCCTGTGGTTACCAGCCCTCAATCCTACCCCGCCCTCACGGTCCGCATGCCGGGCCTGCACGATAGAATGCCGGCATGCCGAATACCCCCACGACCGTCGTCGCAACGCCCCTGTCCAACCAGCTGCTGATCGCGCTGCCCTCGCTGGCTGAGACCGGTTTCTCGCGCAGTGTCGCGCTGGTCTGCCAGCACGACGAAGACGGTGCGATGGGCATCATCGTCAACCGGCCTTCCGAGTACACCCTTGGCGACGTGCTGGGGCAGATGAACGTGGAAGGCGCCAGCGAAGCATTGCGCGGCCAGGTGGTGCTGGCCGGAGGCCCGGTGCATCCCGAGCGCGGCTTCGTGCTGCATGACGGTGGCATGCAGTGGGATTCCACCCTCGCCATCACCGAAGGGTTGTTCCTCACCACTTCCCGCGAGATCCTGGAAGCAATGGGGCGCGGGGAAGGCCCAGCCAACGCGCTGGTTGCGCTCGGCTGCGCGGGCTGGGATGCCGGTCAGCTCGAACAGGAGCTGGCCGACAACGACTGGCTGACCGCGCCAGCCGACACCGAATTGTTGTTCGACCTGCCCCTGGAAGCCCGCTGGGAAGCCGCGGCCGGTCGCATCGGCGTCGACTTCGCCCACCTGGCCGACTATTCCGGCCACGCATGACCGGCACCGGGCCAGCCCCTGATCGCGCGCCCTCGCCGATACGCAGCGACGCGACGGTGCTTGGCTTCGACGTGGGGTCCCGGCGCATCGGGGTGGCGGTCGGCAGCGCGTTCGGCCATGGCGGACGCGCGCTGGCAGTGGTCGACGTGCATGACCATGGCCCCGACTGGACCGCGCTCGACCGCCTGCAAAAGGAGTGGCGCCCGGATGGGCTGGTGGTCGGTGATCCGCTGACCCTGGAGGACGGCAACCAGCCCGCGCGCGACCGCGCCCACTGCTTCGCGCGGAAATTGCGCGCGCGCTGGAGATTGCCGGTGGTGCTGGTGGACGAGCGTTCCAGCTCGATCGAGGCCGCCCAGCGATTCGCCGCCGACCGCGCCGGTGGGCGCAAACGGCGGCGCGATGCCGAAGCGCTCGATGCCGTCGCTGCCGCGGTGATCGTCGAACGCTGGCTCGCGGCGCCCGGCGACGCGGTCGACATCGATTCACTGACCCCCACTATCGAAACCCCGCCCCGGAATCCTGCATGAGTCACGCGTCGCCTGCCCGGATGGATCACCTGCTCACCCTTGATGGTCTCCCGCGGGAGCGGATCGAAGCATTGCTCGATCGCGCCCAGCACTTTGCCGACGGCGCCGACGACCGCGGCGCGCTGGCGGGCACGGCGGTGTGCACCCTGTTCTTCGAACCGTCCACCCGCACCCGCCTCAGCTTCCAGCTGGCCGCGCAGCGGCTGGGCGCCGACGTACTCAACTTCGATGTGTCGACCTCGTCCGCACGCAAGGGCGAGACGGCGCGCGACACTCTGAAGACCATCGAGGCGATGGGCGTGCGCGGCTTCATCGTGCGCCACCAAGACGATGGCGCCGTCGCTGCACTGGCCAACGCCGCCGCGCCGGGCACTGCACTGGTCAATGCTGGCGATGGCCGCAGCGCGCATCCCACCCAAGGCCTGCTCGACATGCTGACCCTGCGCCAGGCCAAGGGCGCCGACTTCAGCAGCCTGAAGGTGCTGATCGTCGGTGACGTGATGCATTCGCGTGTCGCACGGTCCGATCTCCACGCGTTGCGCGCGCTGGGCACCGGTGAGATCCGCGTCTGCGGCCCGCGCATGCTGCTGCCGGACGACGGAACGCTGGCCGGCTGCGTGGTGACGGAGGATTTCGAGCAGGCACTGGAAGGCGTCGACGCGGTGATGATGCTGCGCCTCCAGCGCGAACGCATGGAGGAGGGGCTGGTGGCATCGCTGGATGATTACCACCGTGATTTCGGCCTGACGGTGGGGCGGCTGCGCCATGCCGCGCCCGATGCGGTGGTCATGCACCCCGGCCCGATCAACCGCGGCGTGGAGATCACCGACGAGGTGGCTGACGGACCGCGCTCGCTGGTACTGGCCCAGGTGCGCAATGGCGTGGCCATTCGCATGGCCGTGCTGGAGCAACTCCTCCGCGCCTGACGCGCCGGACTTGCTGCCGGCTGTCCCGCTCAATCCGGATCCGGCGGCGGCAGCACCTCGCGCACCCGCAGGAACCGCGCAAATCGCGGCAACCCTTTCGAGGTGAATCCGTTGTAGCGGTAGGTGACATGGCTGCCGATGCGCGGCGGGTCGGACCGCTGTGCATCGCTGAACCCGCTGCCGATCCGGAAGCGCACTCCGTCCGTCCGCTCCACCACCAGCGCACCCATCATTCCGGTGTACTTGCCGCGGCCGGCGGTATGCGCCACCACGCGCGCCTCGGCATCCCGGTAGGGCTTGTACTTCACCAGACGCTCGCTGCGGCCGGCCCGGTACGGCGAGTCGCGGTGGTGCAGCATCAGGCCTTCGCCACCGGCGGCCACCACCGCCTCCAGCCGCTCGTCCAGCCGTGCTGCGCTCGTGCCGCGCTGCTGGTCGACCACCCTCAACCAGCCGACGCCGGCAGCATCGACCAGCTCCCGCATGCGCGCGAGGCGCTGGCCGAAGCCACCTTTCGCCCCCGGCAGGTCGAACACCATGAAGCGCACCTCGCGCCACGCTGCGTCATCGGCGCTTTGCGAGCGGACGATGCCACTGACCTCGTCGAAGCGACCACGGCCGAGCCAAAGTTCGCCATCCATCGGTGTCGCCGGCCAGGCGGCAGTGAACCAGCCGGGTGGATCGACGCGATGGCCGCCACGCGTCCACAGCACCTGTCCGTCCCAGTGGCCACGGACGCCATCGAGCTTCTCGCTCACCCAGTAGTCGCCGACCTCCACGCCAGGTGCGTAGTCGGTGGCCAACATGAGGGAAGGGGGATTGGGTCCGCGCGCGTCGAGTGGCGCGGCCAGCAGGCACGACAACAGGAGGGCGCAGAACAGGCGCAGGTGCATGGTCTCTTCCTTGAGTTTGGAGTTGTGCTGCCGGCCGTCCTGGCCCGCCGCGGGTGGAGGGTAGCTTCCCGGCGCGGCCCCGCCAAGCACCCGCCGCCGTGACGGCGCCCACACCCGCGGCTGCTAAGGTCCGGCGATATCGGTCTCTGGGGACAGGGGCAGGAGGATCCGGCCTTGCTCGACTTGCTGGTCGTTCTCGGATTCATGGCATGGGCGCTGACTTCGGGTCTGCGCGCACGCAGGGCGGCGTCCCGCAATCTCGGCGAGTATTTCCTCGCCGGCCGCAGCATGCCGGGCTGGAAATCCGGGCTCTCGATGGCGGCTACCCAATTCGCCGCCGACACGCCGCTGCTGGTGGCCGGGCTGGTGGCGAGCGCCGGCGTCTTCGCACTGTGGCGGTTGTGGATCTACGCGCTCGCCTTCCTGCTGCTCGCATTCGTGCTGGCCATCCGCTGGCGCCGTGCCGGTGCACTCACCGATGCCGAACTCACCGAACTGCGTTACAGCGGACGCGGGGTGCTGGCCCTGCGCGTGGCGAAGGCCTTGTACTACGGCACGCTGATCAACTGCGTGGTGATGGCGATGGTGCTGGTCGCCGCGGTGCGCATCGCCGAGGTCTTCCTCCCCTGGCACGCGTGGCTGCCGGAGGAGCTGCACCAGTCGGTCGTGACGCTGGTCCAGGGCAGCGGCCTGTCCCTCGGCGGCGGCGTAACCGGCCTGCCTGCTGCCGTGGCCGACGCCAACAACCTGATCTCGATCTTCGTCATCGTGGCCTTCGCCGCGAGCTATTCGATCACCGGTGGACTGCGCGCCGTCATGCAGACGGATGTCATGCAGCTGGTCCTGGCGCTGCTCGGCACCGCCGCCTACGCCTGGTTCGTGCTGGATGCCACCGGCGGCATCGCGGGACTGGGCCAGCGGCTGGTCGAGCTCTACGGGGAGCAAAGGGTGAGGGAGATGCTGTCTTTCGCGCCACCGGCCCATGCGTCCGAGGTGCTGTTGCCGTTCCTGGTCGTGGTCGGCATGCAGTGGCTGTTTCAGATGTACGCCGACGGTACTGGCTACCTCGCCCAGCGCACCATGGCCTGCCGCAGCGATCGGGATGCGCAGGTGGCGGGCGTAGTGTTCACCTGGGTGCAGATCCTGCTGAGGAGCCTGTTGTGGCTGGTGATCTGCGTCGGCTTGCTGGCGATCTATCCGTTCGACGCGGCCGAAGCAGGGCAGGAGGGCTTCGTCGCCGCCCGCGAGCTGACCTTCGTGCTCGGCATCGATGAGCTGATGCCGCCCGGCGCGCGTGGGCTGATGCTGGTCGGCCTGCTCGCCGCGCTCGCCTCGACCATCGACACCCACCTCAACTGGGGGGCGTCGTACTGGAGCAACGACATCTACGATCGCCTCGTCTGCAGGCACTGGTTGCGGCGGGCACCCCGCGACCGCGAGCTGGTCCTGGTCGCCCGGCTGTCCAACGTGCTGGTCCTGGTGCTCGCCATCGCGGTGATGGCGCAGCTGGGCTCCATCCAGACCGCGTGGTTCATCTCGCTCATGTTCGGGGCAGGGCTGGGGCCGGCCCTGCTGCTGCGCTGGCTGTGGGAGCGCGCCAGCATGTACACCGAACTGACCGCAATGGTGGTCTCGCTGCTGACCGCGCCCGTGCTGCTGTGGCGGTTTGGCACCGACCCGGACCTGGAGTGGATACGGCTGGGGCTGATGGCGCTGGTGCCAACCCTTGCCGCCGTGCTGGTGACCCTCCTCACCCCGCCGACCGACCCTGCCGTGTTGGACGCCTTCTATAAGCGGGTGCTGCCGTCGGGGTGGTGGCCGCGGAGTGCGGGGCGCTCGGGGGATGAGCCGCGCGCGCCATGGCGAATGCTTCTGGGGCAGCTGGGCCTGGTGGCAGCGTGCGCTGCGTCGCTGTTCGCATTGCTGGTCGGGCTGGGGCGCTTGCTGTTGCCGCTGCCGGGCGGCCCGTCAGCGTTGCCCATCGTTCTGGTCATCGCAGGCATTGCCCTCGTGCCCCTGTGGTGGCGTGGCCTCACCGGCGCCGCGCCCGATGATCGGTGAACTGCCGCTAGCGCTGTGCTTCAAAGACAGCGTAGCCGCGCTTGGTGAGTGTCGAGAGCTCGTCGAAGAGGGCGGGGTCGATGCCCTTGAAGTTGAAGCACGACTTGCCCTGCATCCGTGCTTTCAGCCCGGACGACAGGCCGTCCAGCAGCTCCGGGTGGGTGTACACCGGCATGAGGTGGTAGCTCACGTAGCCCTTCTTGATCTGGACGGCGCCAAAGAACTCCGGCTTACCGTTGCTGGCTGCATTGGCGGATTCGACGTAGTACTCGTCCCCGGTGTCCCGTTTCACCGCGAGGCGAGAGCCATACGGGGCCATGACCGAGCGTAGCGCCCCGAACACTGGCTTAAGGTCGGACATCTTCTCTCCTCGACAGGCAGGGCCCGGGCGTGTCCGGGACTCATTGTCAGCTACGCGATATCGCGAGCGATGAGGCCGCTGCAGGGAGGATGTGCTTGGTACTCAGTGGAGCCACCTTGACCGGAAGAGGCCCGCCCAACGGCACCCAGGCAAGTTCCGCGATCTCCGCCCTGGGAGTGGGGCGACGTCCCCCCGGTTTTGAGTAGCACGGCGAACTGGAGTCCAATTCCCCAAAGCGAGGAGATTGGACGTGAAGAAGCGCTTTTCCGAAGAGCAGATCATCGGCTTCCTGCGCGAGGCCGAGGCCGGACTGCCGGTCAAGGAGCTGTGCCGCAAGCACGGCTTCAGCGAGGCGTCGTACTACCTGTGGCGGAGCAAGTTCGGCGGCATGAGCGTGCCCGATGCCAAGCGCCTGAAGGAGCTTGAGACCGAGAACGGCCGGCTGAAGAAGCTGCTGGCCGAGCAGGTTCTCGAGAACGAGGTCATCAAGGACGTCCTTCGAAAAAAGTGGTGAGCGCACCGGC
>NZ_FUXP01000023.1 GCF_900167055.1 Lysobacter spongiicola DSM 21749 | reverse complement strand
GGCACCCAAGGCAGCACCGCCTAACAGGTCATTCAAGCCGACCCCACTTCGTCTTAGCTGCAGGCATGTTCGCTGCTGGGGCGTCAGTTCAACTCCCGGCTCACGCGTTGTGGGTCGGCTTAATTCCGGTGTTAGGCTCATCATGCAATCGATCCACCTTGGGGCGGAATAATTGGAGGGGATGCTATGGCTGCACTGAAAACCACACTTAAGATACTGGTTGTTCTTTTCGTAGTATATTTAGTAGGGGGAACCCTGCTTGAAAATCACTTTGAGAAAGCGCAGCAGGATCGCTGCGCCGCCCTAGAGCAAGAGTCCAATGAGCTTTTGCCCCATCTTGTTATCGGCAATTTGATGATACGGGGCCCATCCATTAGCGGGAGACTTTCCAACAATTCCCATTCTCATGTTTATGGAGAAGCAGTCTTTAACGTAGCAGCGAGTGACTGCATAGGGTCCGGATGTTCTGTCGTTGGCCGGGGCAACTACTTCGCGCGCAATGTGTCCATCCCACCCGGCGAGGCAAGAGATTTTATCGCAACTGCTACTGGCAATGAAATTCAACGCATTTCTCCGCAGGGCCAGATGCAGTACGCTGTGGAATTAACCACCGTGAACTGGGGAAGACAAGAATGCTACTTTTAGCTGTTGAATTCCCACCAAGCGCTTAGCTATCGCAGCTTTGAGGCTCCACCTGGCGAACCGACCCTACACCCGGAAGTGCTCCTACTGCGCGCGTGCCATTGACGAATGGTGCTTCCGTTGGCTTGCCGGTACTAGCAAGCGTCATCGCTTCTGCGGTGACTGCGAGCGGCTGGATAGGGCTGCCCGCAAGCGGGGCGGCAAAGAACTTGCGGCCACTATGCGATTGGTCGTCCGTCTCGGAGCATGCCCGATTAAGACTCTCAATGATCTGCGAGCTCGCCAACATCGAACCTAGCCTAACAATTCGTTCAAGCCGAAACCGCTTCGTTACACCAAAGGCATGGCAGAAAAAGCTTGCCATGCCTTTGGTTCCACTACGCGGTTCGGCTTAACTCAGGCGTTAGGCGCACAGGAGAGTTCATGGAAGCCTCACCCATTTCAGTCGGATTTCCTTTGCGCGGTGAGTGGTCTGCTCTCAATACGCCTGCACACAAGGTGCCCAGCCATGGCACGGACTACCTGGCCCAAACATACGCCTACGATTTCGCCCGATTGAGCTGGATAGATGGGAAGGTCGACGATTTCCACGGCAAGAAGAACATCGGATACCTGTTGGGTCGCGTGAAACTCCACGATTGTTACGGGTGGTCGCAGCCCGTCATCGCCCCATTTGCAGGAACAGTCGTACATGCTGCAGATGGATGGCCGGAAAGACGAACGGTCCATTTGGCAAGAGACGTTTTCATAGCGTTGAAGAATGGTTTGCTCTTCAACGAAAAGAAGCACAAAGACCTGAGGCCGGTCGCGGGCAACTACCTGATTCTAGAGGGAGATAACTGTTTCGCCTTCCTCGCGCACCTTAAGACCGGATCCATCACGGTCAAGAAGGGAGATAAGGTAGTTGCTGGTCACTTGCTTGGGGAGGTAGGACATTCTGGCAATTCCACAGCCCCTCATCTGCACTTTCATCTCATGGATGCTCCTGATCCTCGCTCCGCCTCGGGCGTACCTTGCAGCTTTGACAACTACGAGGTCTATCGTGATGACACTTGGGTGTCAGTCCGCAATGAAATGCCTGGCCGCTTGGAGCGCATCCGCATGTGCGCCTAACAATGCGTTCAAGCCGAAGCCGCTTCGTTCCGCCAACCACATGGCAGATAGAGCCTGCCACGTGGTTGGCTCCACTACGCGTCTCGGCTTAACTTAGGTGTTAGGTCGCAGTAAAAGCGTCTTTCGTGGCAATGGGCTTCCGCAGTTCTTACCTGATTCGCTTCACCGGGGTTTCTGGTTTCGCAGCAAGTGTGTTTATGGCACGGCTGGGGTTTGGGGAGGCAATTGGTGGCCTGCGCCACGGCGTTCTCGCTCGGCTGCATTACGGCCATCGGGTTCGTTCCGGCAGTGCAGGTCATCGGGCGCAGGTACGGTTTTCGGCGCTGCTGCAAGCCTGGTCTTTCGCAAGCGTGTGTTCTCGGCTACGGTTGCAACCTAACTGGTCATTCAAGCCGAGCCCGCTTCGTCTTTTCGACCAAATGTGTCGTTGGTGAAGCTGTTTCGGCATCCGGTCCGCGCGTTGCGGGCCGGCTTAATTTCGGTGTTAGGCGCGCTACCTATGAGGAAGAACGCGTGATCTTAATCTCAGGCGTGATCGGTGCAATCGGTGGTGCGCTCGGTGCACTTGCTATGGCTTTCCTTCTACCCAAGAAGCCTTGTCCTAGGTGCGCCGAGCCCCTGCCGCGATTTCGCAAACCTTCGGGAGCACGCGACGCAATGCGCGGCGGATGGCACTGCGCAGCATGTGGAGCGCGGGTCGCCCGCAATGGGTCGCTGCTCACGGAAGAAGGCCGTGGCGTGAGCACCTAACAGGTCATTCAAGCCGAACCCACTTCGGCCCATTTGCAGGCATAGTGGCTGCTGGGATCGCAGTTCAACTGCCGGCTCACGCGTTGTGGGTCGGCTTAATTCCGGTGTTAGGCCGCTCATGGACATGGTCGCAAGCTCAAATAAAATCACTCTCGCCGCATGGCTGTTTACCTGCCCAATTCTCTTGACCGCAGCAGTTTTGGTGCTACCCCGCTTCAATCTCTATGCAACGCTCGCCGAGAGGTTCACGCTTCTTGCTCTTCTGGCGTTGCCCTTGGTCGGTGCAGTTGGCATTGCCCGCCACAAGCAATCCACACTTACGGCTCGGCTACTGCTTGCGGCCGGTTATTTGATTTTGGGTCTTGGGTTAGCGGTGTTCGCGGTTATCTTCATCGGCTGTTCGTGGGCAGGCGCGTGCTTCTAGACGCGCGGCCTAACAATTCGTTCAAGCCGAACCCGCATCGTGGCGTCGCCTGGGTGCTTTTCCGCTACGCTAGCACCCAGTCGCCACCCCGCTGCGGGTCGGCTTAACTCAGGCGTTAGAGCCCACTCGGCCAATTCAAATCAAAGGCGATCTAATGGCAACCTTGAACGGCGACGACGCAAAAACCATCAAGCGACTTGAAGAGGCCGCTTGTGAGCACGGCGTCGTAATGGATCTACTTGGCGCCATTGAAGACTGGCAAGCGTCCGGTCGCCCTGACGAGTACGACATGCACTTCTTTGAGCTTGCGGCTCTTGCTGCTGCCTTAGCCAGGGAGGAGCGCAGTCGGCGCGGCCTCGACAAAGACAGTGACTGAGAGTTCGCGGTTCGCGGGCTCTAACAATTCGTTCAAGCCGAAACCGCTTCGTTACACCAAAGGCATGGCAGAAAAAGCTTGCCATGCCTTTGGCTCCACTACGCGGTTCGGCTTAACTCAGGCGTTAGGCCTTGGGGGAAAAATGGTCTGGCTGGCCAAATTCTCGACCGCACTTGCAATCTTTGGCTTCTCATACGTCTTTGTATTGGCGATCATCCAGAAGACGAGAAAGAGGGATATGCCGCGTGCCCGCGGGCTCGGTCTAATTCTGTTTTGCTGCGGCCTGGGTCAATGGGCTGTATTCTGCCTCGGCGTCTTTCCCTACATTTCCGGACAAGGCGTCTCGTTATCTCGGCACCTTAAGTACTTTTCTGCAGCAAGCGATCCGACTGCTGCATTAACCGGCATCTTGGTTCATGTTTCACTTGGCCTGTTCCTTAGTTGCGTCGGCCTTTACTTCGGCCTCAAGCTCCTCAGACATGGCACTCTAGCCAAGGCCTAACAATTCATTCAAGCCGAAGCCACTTCGTGGCTCGGCTTAATTCCGGGGTTAGCCGGCACTGCTCAAGCTGTTCTGCGGTCGCCTCTTCGGTAAGTTGCACCCGGGCTGGAAGCGCGACTCGCGCTCGCCCAACGCTGGCTCCGGCTGGTCTCCTTCGGCTAGGCCGTCGCTTTCCCCAGTCCTGCTGCTTTGGCTGGTCGGCTCAATGATTCTGGAGCCATCTCCGGACACATGTCGCCGTGGGGCTCCGAGGTAAGGCGCCGGTCCGCCCGGGCTGGTACTGTTTCGGCGAGTGGCGGGGCTCTGGGGTGTGGTGTCGGCCGGCCTGTCGGCACCCAAGGCAGCACCGCCTAACAGGTCATTCAAGCCGAACCCACTTCGTCCCAGTTGCAGGCATGTTCGCCGCTGGGGCTTTGCTCAACTCCCGGCTCACGCGTTGTGGGTCGGCTTAATTCCGGTGTTAGGCCGTGATGGCATCTATCGACGTAGTTGTTGCTAATGCGGACGAGCTCCCAGCAGCTCAGGCGTTCTATGAGAGCCGCGGCTACGGTGGCGCGGCCATTGAGGCCTCGGACTTCGTGGTGCTCGCCAAGCGTCAGGAGAGGATCGTAGGCGTCGGCCGCCTGTGCCAAGAGCAGGATCTGCTGTGGCTGCGCGGGATGCAGGTGGAGCCCCGGTCCCAGAGATTAGGAGTCGGCACCCGCATCTTGCACACGCTGGGTCAGGAGATTGGCGGCCGCAGGTGCTGCTGCCTCCCGTACAGCCATTTGGTCGGCTTCTATCAACAGGCGGACTTTCAGCAGGCTCGCAACCACCTACCGCCAGCACTAGCTGCGCGTCTGGCAAGCTACGTGTCGCGTCGGCTGCAGGTAGTCGCTATGGTCAGGCCGGCGGTCACGGCCTAACGAGTCATTCAAGCCGAACCCACTTCGTCCCATTTGCAGGCATGTTCGCTGCTGGGGCTTCGGCTCAGCTCCCGACTCACGCGTTGTGGGTCGGCTTAACTCCGGTGTTAGGCGGCTGCTGCTGGTGAGCTCTGCATCGGCTCGCTTCTTCGGACACTCGCGTTGCGGCTGACAGCGCGACTCGTGCTCATCCGACGCTGGCTTCGGCTGGTCTCCTCCGGCAGGCTCGCTGCATCCGGCTTCTGTCGCTTTGGCTGGTCGGCTCAATCATTGCGGAGCCATCTTCGGCTGCATGTCGTCATGGGGGTCCCGGGTAGAGCGCCGGTCCTCGCGGGCTGGTAACGTTTCGGCTGGTGGCGGGGCTGCGGGGTGTGGTCTTGGCAGGTCTGCCAGCACCCAAGGCAGCATCGCCTAACAGGTCATTCAAGCCGAACCCACTTCGTACCATTTGCAGGCATAGTCGCTGCCGGGGCTTGGCTCAACTCCCGACTCACGCGTTGTGGGTCGGCTTAATTCCGGTGTTAGACGGCACTGCTCAAGCTGTTCTGCGGTCGCCTCTTCGGTAGGTTGCACCTGGGCTGGAAGCGCGACTCGCGCTCGCCCGACGCTGGCTCCGGCTGGTCTCCTCCGGGAAGACCTCCGCATCATGGAAACCGGAGCTCTGGCTATCCGGCTCAATTCTTGGGGAGCCATCTCCGGCTGCATGTCGCCGTGGGGTCCCAAGGTAAGGCATCGGTCCGCCCGGGCTGGTACTGTTTCGGCTGGTGGCGGGGTTGCGGGGTGTGGTGTTGGCAGGTCTGTCGGCACCCAAGGCAGCACCGCCTAACAGGTCATTCAAGCCGACCCCACTTCGTCTTAGCTGCAGGCATGTTCGCTGCTGGGGCGTCAGTTCAACGTCCGGCTCACGCGTTGTGGGTCGGCTTAATTCCGGTGTTAGCCGGTACTGCTTACCCAATTCTGCGGTCGCCTCTTCGGTAGGTTGCACCTGGGCTGAAAGCGTGACTCGCGCTCGCCCGCCGCTGGCTCCGCCTGGTCTGCTTCGGCTAGACCGTTGCTTCCCGGGTTGTGTTGCTCCGGCAGGTCGGCTCAATGATTTCGGAGCCATCTTCGGCTGCATGTCGCCGTAGGGTTTCGGGGTAAAGCGCCGGTCCCCGCAGGCTGGTACTGTTTCGGTCGGTGGTGGGGCTGTGGGGTGTGGTGTCGGCAGGTCTGTAGGCACCCAAGGCAGCACCGCCTAACAGGTCATTCAAGCCGACCCCACTTCGTCTTAGCTGCAAGCATGTTCGCTGCTGGGGCGTCAGTTCAACTTCCGGCCCACGCGTTGTGGGTCGGCTTAATTCCGGTGTTAGACGGCACTGCTCAAGCTGTTCTGTGGCCGCCTCTTCGGTAGGTTGTACCTGGGCTGGAAGCGCGACTCGCGCTCGCCCAACGCTGGCTCCGGCTGGTCTCCTTCGGCTAGACCGTCGCTTGCCGGGTTAAGTTGCTCCGGCTGGTCGACTCAATCATTGCGGAGCCATCTTCGGCTGCACGTCGCCTTGGGCTTTCAGGGTAAGGCGCCGGTCGCCGCGGGCTGGTACTGTTTCGGCTGGTGGCGGGCTCTGGGGTGTGGTGTTGGCGGGTCCGCCAGCACCCAAGGCAGCACCGCCTAACAGGTCATTCAAGCCGAACCCACTTCGTCTTAGTTGCAGGCATGTTCGCTGCTGGGGCTTCGGTTCAACTCCCGGCTCACGCGTTGTGGGTCGGCTTAATTCCGGTGTTAGACGCCTCGGAGGCAGAATGAGCTGGCACGTTCTCAGCCTTATCATCCTCTTCGGCTTTAACCTCCTAGCAACAATCAGAGTGTTCCGCGCAGATCTCCTGGCGCCGCAGCAACGAGTGCTTCAGGTGCTACTGGTTTGGCTCGTTCCGGTCGTCGGGGCGATCATCTGCCTGCTGGTCCACGCCAGACAAGGCCCCGCCGGTGACCGGACTAGAGATCCCAATTTCCATCCGGCGGATGCACAATGGGACGTGGTTCCGCGGGGTTCCGACTCTGTCGACGGGGACTAGTGGCGCGGCGCCTAACAGGTCATTCAAGCCGAACCCACTTCGTCCCATGTGCAGGCATAGCCGCCGCTGGGACATCAGTTCAACTCCGGCTCACGCGTGGTGGGTCGGCTTAATTCCGGTGTTAGACGCCTTAACAAGCCTCTTCGCCACCCGGTAGCTAGGTCACGATGATAAAAGAATCCGAATTAGATCGCGCATTTGCGGATGCCGTGGCCACGTCCGCCGACTTTCGGCAATGGGTGCTGGCACAAACACCATTTAGGGAGTCGGCCAGGACGGCTATTCTTTTACGCAATGAACAAATTCATGCGCGGCCGAAGGTGGCTCCCGCAAACTGGTGGCGCCACTGGTGGTGCGCGCTCGATGACTCAACTGAGTCGGAAACCGATATCTTTCTTGTCTTCGAGTTAGGCCAAACGCAGAAGCGGTGCGCGCTGCATATCGAAAACAAGCCTCCCCACGGCAAGTTTACCCCAAGCCAGTACCTGAACTACCGCCGTAGAGCGGAGTTCATGGCAAGCGAGAGCAAGTACCTAAACTACAGTGAATTCGTTACCGTCATTCTCGCCCCGGAACAATTCCTTAAGCGTTACGCCAGCCAAGTCTGCAGTTTCGATCTATCGTTATCGTATGAAGCAGTCTCAGGTTTCGTCCCGCTGTTCGCCGAGTCCCTGCGTGAGCGCGGCGGCGCCTAACAGATCATTCAAGCCGAACCCACTTCGTCTCAGTTGCAGGCTCGTTCCCTGCTGGGGCATCGTCAGCTCCCGACTCACGCGTTGTGGGTCGGCTTAATTCAGGTGTTAGATCTCACAGCCATGACCACCTCGCTCGAAGATCATCGAACAGGCCTTCGAGCGACATACGTCGGGTCTTCGCCTGGGCAACGACTCAAGGTTGCCTTGGATCGCCTCGGCTATCCCACGCATGAGCCGAACTTGCTAATTACGCGGGTCTCGGCCGTCGAGGCGCTTGCACGCTCCTTGCTAGTTCATCGCATCGCGGCTGCTGGCGAGAACATAGAAAAAGTGTATGCCCGCTATCGCTTGACCGGCCCGGAAGCATTGTTGGAGGCATATTTCACCTCCATCGGATCAGGATCGGCTCTCCACTTCTTTGGCCAAGAGCGCTGGGAGCAGTTCCAGCACGCAGTTCAATACCGTCACCTTCTCGTCCATGAGTGCACATACCTGCACCCAGAAACGGCTATGCCGCTAATTGAAACTTGCAGGGAAATTCTGCTGCAACTGGCAAGATCGGCCGGACTGCCAACCGGTGAGATCTAACAATTCATTCAAGCCGAACCCGCTTCGTCGCTTCGTCGAAATATGTCGCTGCTGGTGTTCCTTCCACTCCCGGTTCGCGCGTTGCGGGTCGGCTTAATTCAAGTGTTAGGCATCAGCAGAATGACCACTGAGATCCGAGAGTTCCGCCAAATGCTTGAGGCCGGCCGGCGCTACTTGGCAGGGACGTGTTCCATCCAAGAGCTCAATGGTCACGTGAGTGGGCTCGCTACAGCCGCAAAGTTCTGGGGTGGTCACCCCGCACTTGCTCAGGTCGCTGGCGATTGGTCCGCTATGGTTGACCGGCGCTGGAACGAGTGGGGCCATTGCCCCAATCCCCTCTCAGAGCAGGAATTCCTGGCATGGCTAGAGGGGCAACTCAGTTCTCTCGGGCAGATGCCTAACAATTCATTCAAGCCGAACCCGCTTCGCGGGTCGGCTTAATTCAGGCGTTAGACGGCACTGCTCAAGCTTTTCTGCGGTCGCCTCTTCGGTAGGTTGCACCTGGGCTGAAAGCGTGACTCGCGTTCGCTCGACGCTGGCTCCGCCCGGTCTCCTTCGGCTAGACCGCCGCTTCTTGGGTTTTGTTGCTTCGGCTGGTCGGCGCAATCATTGCGGAGCCATCTTCGGCCGCATGTCACCATGGGGTTCCGAGGTAAGGCGCCGGTCGGCCCGGGCTGGTACTGTTTCGGCTGTTGGCGCGGCTGTGGGGTGTGGTGTCGGGAGGTCTGTCGGCACCCAAGGCAGCACCGCCTAACAGGTCATTCAAGCCGAACCCACTTCGTCTTAGTTGCAGGCATGTTCGCTGCTGGGGCTTCGGTTCAACTCCCGGCTCACGCGTTGTGGGTCGGCTTAATTCCGGTGTTAGCCCCCTTGAAACATTTCCGAAGGAATCACAATGTCCCGGTTCTTATTGCTCACGCTGCTTGCTGTGTCCTTCGGTGCAAGCGCGATCGTCATTCGCGATGATGTCGATGACGCGAAGTATCGGGTTCCGGCGTCCGAATTTCCCGCGCTCGCTGACCTCCACGGCGAAGGGCATGGCGTACTAATTGCGCCGCGCTGGGTCGTCACCGCAGCACATGCGGCTCAAATCAGGCAAATCACCATCAATGGGATACCCAGGGATGTCAAACGTCTGGTCCTGCATCCGGGGCACAAAATGCCATCGCAGAGGCTTCTCGATCAGGCGTTGGCCACATGGGACTGGACGTTGTTCCGCGTGCTGCTTGCCTCTTCGGACGACATCGCGCTTATTGAATTGACAGAGCCTGTTACCGATGTTGCCCCCGCTGCAATCAACAAGAGCGGCGACGAGTTTGATCAGGTCGTCAAGATCATGGGAAAAGGTGCCACCGGTAACGGCGTCACCGGGTACGAATTCAGTGATTCCCACCGCACCGAGCTTCGCCGTGCGTACAACAAAATCACAAGCGCCGATGGCCGATGGCTCTGCTACATCTTCGACAAGCCGTCGGATGCCCTGCCACTTGAGGGAGGGTCTGGAAGCGGCGACAGTGGCGGACCAATCCTTATTCAGACTGAGAAAGATTGGATACTTGCCGGACCGACTTCATGGTCAGACCCTCAAAGTGCTATTAGGACGCCCGGGCGGTATGGTCAAATCAGTTGTAATGTCCGTTTAAGCCATTACAGCGATTGGATTGAAAGCATTATCTCTGGGCAACCGCAGGCGGGGGCTAACAATTCATTCAAGCCGACGCCGCTTCGCGGCGCGGCTTAATTCAAGTGTTAGACGGCACTGCTCAAGCTGTTCTGCGGTCGCCTCTTCGGTAAGGGGGCACCTGGGCTGGAAGCGCGACTCGCGCTCGCCCAACGCTGGCTCCGTCTGGTCTTCTTCGGCAACACCGTCGCTGTCCGGGTGTTGCTGCTCTGGCTGGTCGGCTCAATCATTTCGAAGCCATCTTCGGCTGCATGTCGCCTTGGCGTTTCGAGGTAAGGCGCCGGCGCTCGCGGGCTGGTACTGTTTCGGCTGTTGACGGGGCTGTGGGGTGTGGTGTTGGCGGCCTGTCGGCACCCAAGGCAGCACCGCCTAACAGGTCATTCAAGCCGAACCCACTTCGTCTTAGCTGCAGGCATGTTCGCTGCTGGGGCGTCAATTCAACTCCCGGCTCACGCGTTGTGGGTCGGCTTAATTCCGGTGTTAGGACTCATGTCAGAAATCTCAGCCACCCGACAGAACAGACTCTACCGGCTCTGGGCCGTTCCACTGCTTCTTGTTGGCGTGCTGCGGCTCGTGGGGGGCTACAGCGACGGTACGCTGCACCATGTCTTGCTGGGCGCGGGGATGTTGCTAATGGGATTCTTCGCATTTCGCCACAACCTCCTGGACCTATCGCCCAAAGCAGTTACACCGGCGCATCTCGGGGCAACAAGCATGACTCTCCTGGCATCAGGCGTTGTGCTTGTACTCGCAGCGGCGGCCGTGGCGCTTGCCACCTGAGTCCTAACAAGTCATTCAAGCCGAACCCACTTCGTCCCATTTGCAGGCATAGTCGTTGCTGCAGCTAAACTTCGATCCCGACTCACGCGTTGTGGGTCGGCTTAATTCCGGTGTTAGGGCCCACATGCGAAGACTCTGGCTCACCCTTCTCAAGGGCACTCTTACGGCCGGGCTAACTACCACCATTGCTGCTTGTGGCGATGACGGTCATCTGCGCGGGCACTTGACAAATAGCCCTGACGGAAAGACTTATCTGTCCATCGCGGATGATCACAATGGCTGCCCGATCAAAGTTGACGGACAAGCCTGGACAGTTCCGGTTGGCACTCCCAAACCAATCGAGCCTGGCGAGCACAAGATAGAGTGCTACGGTGGCGAGATTCGCTTTGTGATTCCGGAGGGCGTGGTGTTCAATTTTGACTATTGGGGTCCGTGAGTGAGCCCTAACAGTTCATTCAAGCCGAACCCGCTTCGCGGGTCGGCTTAATTCAGGCGTTAGGCATCACATGAAAGTTGAGCTAGACGTTGAGGTAACGCTTTCCACTTCGAGGGGCGTTATCGTTACATTCGATTCTGGCCTCGAGATCTCGCTTGACTGCTCCACCTGCGGCAGGACCCACAGGACGGTCGTGTTTGACGCGCTTGGTCAGCCCGGACGCTGCACACCCGATGGGCATCTCTTTGATGGAGAGATTGGCCACAAGCGAGTCACGACCCACGGTCTTTGGCATAAGAGCTATCGCTGCGTGATTCCCTTGTCCTATCAGTACCAACAGGTCAAAGATAAGAAGTATCCGTCCCGCATCTCTTCTCCGGTGCCAACGTGGGCACGCGTGCATTTCGCGGCCGCATGTCCGGACTGCGGCCGCTCCAGCAACGTCTCAACTCAGAACAACATCGTGCGGCCATACACTTTCAGCTGCACGTGCGGGAAGGTTCTCTACACCGAGAGGGCATCGCAGCCTACTTTCAAGGTGTGCGATGCCTAACAAATCATTCAAGCCGAACCCGCTTCGCGGGTCGGCTTAATTCTGGTGTTAGACGGTACTGCTCAAGCTGTTCTGCTGTCGCTTCTTCGGGCAGCGGCAGCTGGGCTGGAAGTGCGACTCGCGCTCGCGCAACGCTGGCTCCGCCTGGTCTCCTTCGGCCAGGCCTTCGCTCCCCGGGCTCCGTAGCTCCGGCTGGTCGGCTCAATCATTTCGGAGCCATCTTCGGCTGCATGTCGCCTTGGTGTTTCCGGGTAAGGCGCCGGTCCTCGCGCGCTGGTACTGTTTCAGCTGGTTGCGGGGCTGTGGGGTGTGGTGTTGGCGGGTCCGCCAGCACCCAAGGCAGCACCGCCTAACAGGTCATTCAAGCCGAACCCACTTCGTCTTAGTTGCAGGCATGT
>NZ_FUXP01000020.1 GCF_900167055.1 Lysobacter spongiicola DSM 21749 | reverse complement strand
GAACGAATCGTTAGGCGCAGCGTACTCACCCGGAGGCTGCTTGCCAAATGCCTCAGTGGCACCCGCGAAGATGCCCACCGGACGCTCGACGAAGCCATGCCCGAAGCACCGTGAGACCAGCAGGAAGCAGCCCGAAAACCGGGAGCCGGTGCTGTTCACCGGACACCAGGAGGTGCCGGCGCGATGCACGAAGCCTTCGCGGCAGAAGTTGCGGACGACACGCGCTGGCATGCGTCCGAAGCGATGACACGAATGCGTAAGAAACCATGACGCTCGAACGCCGAACAACAAACCGAGGTGACGCTCTACAACCTGCGGCCTAACACCGGAATTAAGCCGACCCACAACGCGTGAGCCGGAAGTTGAACCAAAGCTCCAGCAGCGAACATGCCTGCAAATGGGACGAAGTGGGTTCGGCTTGAATGACCTGTTAGGCGATGCTGCCTTGGATGCCGGCAGACCCGCCAACACCACACCCCACAGCTCGGCCACCCGCCGAAACAGTACCAGCCCAGGCGGACCGATGCCTTACCCGGAAACCCCACGGCGACATGCGGCCGAAGATGGCTCCGAAATGATTGAGCCGAACAGCCGGAGCAACGAGACCGCCTGGCACGACGTGGTTGCCGAAGGAGACCAGCCGGAGCCAGCGTCGGATGAGCACGAGTCACGCCGCCAGCAGCGACGCCATTGCCCGAAGAAGCGAGCGTGGCAGAACTTTCCAGCAGCAGCCGCCTAACACCGGAATTAAGCCGACCCACAACGCATGAGCCGGGAGTTGAACCGAAGCCCCAGCAGCGAACATGCCTGCAACTAAGACGAAGTGGGTTCGGCTTGAATGACCAGTTAGGCGATGCTGCCTTGGATGCCGGCAGACCCGCCAACACCACACCCCACAGCTCCGCCACCCGCCGAAACAGTACCAGCCCAGGCGGACCGGCGCCTTACCCGGAAACGCCACGGCGACATGTAGCCGAAGATGGCTCCGCAATGATTGAGCCGACCTGCCGGAGCGACGGCCCCCCGGCGCGACGTGGTTGCCGAAGGAGACCCGCCGGAGCTAGCGTTGGACGAGCGCGAGTCGCGCTTCCAGCCCAGATGCCTCTGCCCGAAGAGGTGGCCGCAGAACAGCTTGAGCAGTGCCGCCTAACACCTGAGTTAAGCCGACTTGCGTAGCGTAGCCGACAACGTGGCAAGCTTTACCTGCCGCGTTGTTGGTGTAGCGAAGCAAGTTCGGCTTGAACGAATTGTTAGCCCGCAGCCAGGTCATAGTGTCTGCGCCACTGGGCTCTTGGCTCTGCTCTTACGGACGATATGAAGCTATTCAGGCGATCCATGTGGCGCCCATTACGCTCAACGATTGCGGCGCGAGCTACTCGGTCGCGGATAATTGAGTAGCACCTTGCATGAAAGTTCTTGGCATCTTGCGACCAAGCATTTCTGTGCCCTCTCTCAATCTCAATGAACCGCTTAGTGCAGTAGATTACAAGATCCGACAACTGAACCATTGGGTTCTTTTGAGAGTCCACGGAGTAGCTGAATTCCACTACCCACTTAACACGGTGAGCTACTGCTCCGCCGAAGCGGCGCTCATGCATTAGCTGCTCAATAAGACCGTGATGTTGGTCCTTCTGGTCAAGAATCACCATGCCACGGGCTGAAACTCCTAGTCGGTTACGGACATACCAGTTGATGTAGGTGATTAAGTAGTCGAAGCCAATGGGGTAGGGTTGGTCCGATCCGTAGGGAACTGGTGCGTCATGATTGGCTGCGGCCAGCGATCGCTTATCAATGGCAAGGTAATGAACTCCATGCGCGCGTTCTGCAAGCAAGCCAAGCAAGCTGAGAGCGAGCTCACAACGGGGCTGCATGTCATGGCCTACGAATGGGCCTGCCCCGTTTGGGCAAAGTAGCTCTTTCGAGTGCAGCTCGAAGCCATCAGGGACATTACCACCGAAGTAGTTGGAGATTATCTGAGCTAGGTGTTCCTGCGTCGTGTTCCATCCCTCGGTAATCCCCCCGCTTTTAGCGGACCGCAGAAGTGGAGCTAGGCAGCGAGTGCCAGTTTCTGCATCGGGGTGATGCCGCCGAGTGCCATGTTCGGGCGCTCGTGGTTGTACGTCCATAGCCAGCGGGTGGCGGTGTCCTGCACCTGCTCGATCGAGTCGAACAGCGTCCGTGCAAGCCAGGCATAACGCACGGTGCGGTTGTAGCGTTCGACATAGGCGTTCTGCTGCGGCTTGCCCGGCTGGATGTGCTCGACCCGGATTCCCCGTCGCTCCGCCCAGCCCAGCAAGGCGCCACTGATGTACTCGGGGCCGTTGTCGCAGCGGATCACCTTTGGCCTGCCTCGCCATTCGATGACCTGCTCCAGCGCCCGGATCACCCGCGCCGACGGCAGCGACAGGTCGACCTCGATTGCCAGCCCTTCGCGGTTGAAGTCGTCCAGCACGTTGAACAGGCGGAAGCTGCGGCCGTCGCTGAGCTGGTCGTGCATGAAGTCCATCGACCAGACCTCGTTGATCGCGTCGGGCACCGCCAACGGCTCGGGACGCGCGCGCACCAGGCGCTTTCTCGGCTTGATCCGCAGGTTCAACTCCAGCTCCCGGTAGATCCGGTAGACGCGCTTGTGGTTCCAGCCGAAGCCCTTGACGTTGCGCAGGTGCAGGAAGCACAGCCCGAACCCCCAGTCGCGATACGCCGTCGTCAGCCGCACCAGCCAGTCCGCGATCCGCGAGTTGTCTTCGCACGCTTTCGCCTGGTAGCGGTAGCAGGTCTCGCTGACCTCGAACGTCCGGCACGCATGCCGGATGCTCGTGCGTCCGCCTTCCACCGCCCCTCGGGCCATCTCCCGGCGTTGAGATGGCCTCACCATTTTTTTCCCAACGCCTCCTTCAGCAGGTCGGCGCTGAGCTGCGCGTCGGCATACATCTTCTTCAGTCGCCGGTTCTCGTCCTGCAGCTCCTTGAGCTGGGACATCAGCGACGCATCCATGCCGCCGAACCGGCTGCGCCACTTGTAGAACGTTGCCGAACTGATGCCGTGCTCGCGACACAGCTCCGGCACCGGCGTCCCGACCTCCGCCTGCTTGAGCACGGCAATGATCTGGCTGTCGGTGAAGCGGGACTTCCTCATGGAACCTCCTCGGTTCAGAGTACGAGAAAATTCCACTTCTGGCGTCTGCTAACGGGTGGGGGGATTACCCCTCGTCCCGCACACTTACGCCACCGATTACGAAGATCGGCTGGTTTGGGTCAGCAAGGTTCGCGCCCGTATCGCCTGATTCGTCAAGATAGAAGAAGTGCACGATAGTTGCTCCTGCGGGCTAACACTTAGTAGATCCCCGAAACGGGGCGGTATTCAATCTTCGTCGGCACGACGTCCGCCCGTCAATCGGCGAATTCCCCTGCCCTGCCAACAGCATAGCCGCTCCGCCCTCACCGGACCGGAGCTGCAGCCCCCGGTAAATGCTTCACAACCGGGGCGGTATCACTTAGCACCCCGCAAACGACTGATATCTGGACGACAGAAGCCCGGCAGCGCGGCTGAACTGTTGTCACCCGTTCACCGCAACTGGGCATCCTGTTCATCCGGCCCCAGCTAACCTCGCGAAGTCGACCACCCTGAAGGAGCTACCCATGCTTATCCGAACGCTCTCAACATCGCTGGTCCTGCTCGCCATGGCCTCCGCCCCGGTTATCGCCGGGGACAACGGGAAAGGACAGGGCAAGAACAAGGGTCACGGCCACCCCGCGGCCGCCCAGGCGCATGCCCACCACCCGGGCAACGCGCCCAAGCCGCAGGGCCGCCACGACAACGGCCGCCACCTGGGCTGGCAGAAGCAGGCCTGGAAGCGCGGTGACCGCATCCCGATGGAGTACCTGGAGCCGGTCTACTACGTCGAGGACTATCGTGCGTACCGCCTGCCGCCCCCGCCGCCGGGACATCGTTGGGTAAAGCCGGTGGATGACCGCTACCTGCTGATCGAGGCCGCCACCGGCCTCATCGCGGAAGCGTTGGGTTACTGATCCCATCCCGGATCCCTTGAAAGCCCCGCTCTGGCGGGGTTTTCTTTTGCATGCCCGTCCGGGCAAACGGCTGATTCGCGCTCCGCCCCGTTTCGTCGGCGTATTCCCTCGCCCGTCGCACCACCCCCTCCCCGGGGCCATCGGGCTGGCTATGCTCCACCGCAATCGAACCGCCGGTGGATCCCATGATCAAGAGCACCTTTTTCGTCCTGCGCCTCGCGGCGGCCTGGTTGCTGGCGATCTTCATATTCGGCGCCCTCTGGTCCGAGTTGCCGCTGCTGGGCCGCCTGGAATGGCCGATCGTGCTGGGCGGCATGCTGGTGATGGCGCTGGTGGTGGCCGGGGCGATTTCCCACCTCGGCCGGGTCCGCCTGGTCGCCGGGCGAATCGACAAGGCCACGCTGGCCAACCGGCAGCGCCGGCAGGTGGAGATTCCGCTGGAAGCGGGCGAGGCATTCGACCTGGTCGATGCCGCCATCCGCGAACTGCCCGGCGTCGAGCAGGTCGAGAGCGCCCGCGACAGCCTGCAGGTGCGGGCCAAGGTGGAGCGGCCGCGTACCTACGGCGAGCATCCGCTGGGGCGCTGGAATCCGCTGCTGTGGTTCGGCATCCCGCGCAACCAGATCAGCGCCACGGTGACGCCCGGGCATGACAGCGGCAGCGTCACGCTGATCTGCGAGCCCGAGTCCCCGGCATGGAGCGACTGGTTCCTGGTCGACGACGGCACCAACTTCGAGAACGCCGAAGCCATCACCCGTGCGATTACCCGGCGCGTCGCCGCCCATCGCCGTGGCGAGCGCGCCGCCGCCGCCCAGACCGAGACGGAGAAGGAGCTCACCGTCGCCAAGCTGAGCCTGCTGCACGCACAGGTCGAGCCGCACTTCCTCTACAACACGCTCGCCAGCGCGCAGTTGCTGACCCGCAGCGATCCGGCCCGCGCCGACGAGATGCTCGGCCACCTGATCCAGTACCTGCGCCATTCGCTGCCACGCACCGAGGAGGAAACCTCCACCCTCGGTGCCGAGCTGGAACGCGCCATTGCCTACCTCGAGATCCTCAAGATCCGCATGGGCCCGCGCCTGTCCGTCCAGGTGGACGTGCCGGAGAACCTGCGCGATACCCCGCTGCCGCCGATGATGTTGCAGACGCTGGTGGAGAACGCGATCAAGCATGGCCTGGAGCCGCGCACCAGCGGCGGCACGGTGTGGATCCGCGCACGGCTGACCGACGGCGTGGTCGCGGTGACCGTGGCCGATGACGGCGACGGCTTCAACACCCGCACCAGTGGCACCGGCATCGGCCTGAAGAACGTGCGCGAGCGCCTGCGGCTGGTCTACGCCGGCAACGCGTCGCTTTCAGTGATCGCGAACTTCCCGACCGGCGTCGCCGCGACCATCTCGGTGCCTCCCACCGACCGTATGGAGCCGGCCCATGTCTGAGCCGACCGCCACCTGCGTCATTGCCGAGGACGAGCCGCTGCTGCGCCAGGCCCTGGTGGACCAGCTCTCGCGGGCCTGGCCCAAGCTGCGGATCGTGGCCGAGTGCGAAGACGGCGCCAGCGCGCTGGAGGCCCTGGCCGAGCACCAGCCCGAAGTGGCCTTCCTCGACATCCGCATGCCCGGCCTGACCGGCCTGGAAGTCGCCGCGGGCGCAGCGCAGGCCAGCCCGGGCACGCGCATCGTCTTCGTCACCGCCTATGACCAGTACGCCATCGATGCCTTCGAGCGCGGCGCGGTCGACTACCTGCTCAAGCCCATCAAGCCCGACCGCCTGATGGCGACCGTGCAACGCCTGCAGGCCCGGGGCGGGAGCAACGACGCCGCGGCGCTGGCGGCACTGCTGGAGCGGCTTGGCCCCGCCGCCCTGAAGGGCGATGCCCCCGAACCGCTGACCTGGATCACCGCGAGTGCCGGCCGCGAAACGCGCCTGATCCTGGTCGACGACGTCGCCTATTTCCGCGCCGACAACAAGTACACGACCGTGGTCACCGCCGAAGGCGAGGCGCTGCTGCGCACGCCGATCAAGGAGCTGCTGACGGTGCTGGACGCCTGCACGTTCAAGCAGATCCACCGCTCTACCATCGTCAACCTGAAGGCGGTGGCGGGGGTGGTGCGCGATGACAGCGGCCGCGGCACTGTGCGCCTCAAGTCGCGCCCAGAGACGCTGGCCGTCAGCGCCCCGTTCATGACGTTGTTCAAGCACATGTAGGAATCGGCCATGCACTGGCCGCCCCGTACCGGAGGTTCCATGAAACTCAGTGCCCTGTTCTACTTCGTCCTGTCGCTGTTCGGCTGCTCCACGGCGACCAACGTCCACCTCACCCGGACCATCGTCGACGGCAGTGACACGCTTTACAGCATGTCGACCGCGCGCGATGGCGTGGCCCGTTTCGAATGCCGTGGCAGCGAAAGTGGCCACTGCTATTACGCGGTTTACTCCGACACCTGCGACCCGGCTGGAAACGCCTCCGCCTGCGATCCGTCGCCGCTCAGGGAGTTCGCACTGGCGGTCGGCAGCCAACAACAGATCACGGGCCTGCAGGACTTCCATCTGTGCGTCAGCGCACATGAGGATGTACGTGGACCCGACTGCGAAAACTGAACTGTTTCCGACCCTGCGCCCCCAGAAGTTGACGGGGCGCGATTGATTCACGGCCACGTGCCACCGGTTTAACGACTTCGCTGCGAACCTCGCCGCGAGCCTCGAAGGCCGATGGGATGCTCCCGTCCGGCCCGCCCCCTCGAGAGGCCGAACCAGAGGAGTACAGCCATGAACCGTACCCGCATCTCCACCCTGTCCCTGGCCCTGCTGGGCACCCTGGCACTGGCCGCCTGCGACAACAACGTCGAGACCGCCGACACCACCACCGACGTGCCCGACACCACCGCGGCCACCGACACCCTCGGTGCGGACCGCGATCGCATCGGCGTCGACGATCCGCTCACCAATGATCCTGTCGACGACACCACCACCATGGGCGACGCGGGCGATCCGTATGGCGATCCGATGACGCGTGACCCGGCGCTCGTCCCCGAGGATGACGCACTGGGCAACGACGAGCTGGACCAGGAGCGACTGGATCCGGAATACCAGGATCCGACTGAAGGCACCCCGCCTGCACAGTAACTCCACGGAGGGCGCGGCCAAGATCGCGCCCTCCTCTTTCCAACCACCGGATAGAAGGAGCGACACGATGTCGAAGACCCCCACCGAACGGATCATCCAGTGGCTGCGCGATGCGCACACGATGGAAACCGAGGCCGAGACGATGCTGAAGGCGATGTCGTCCCGCATCGAGCACTACCCGGACCTCAAGCAGCGCATCGATCGCCACATCGAGGAAACCCGCGGCCAGGCCCAACGCATCGAGGCGCGCCTGAAGGCGCTCGACAGCAGCCCGTCCGCAGCCAAGGACATGATGGCCAACGTGATGGCAGCCATGCATGCCGGCGGCAACGCCATGATGAGCGACGAAGTGGTGAAGGGCCTGGGCATCAGCTACGCCTTCGAGCACATGGAGATCGCCAGCTACCGCAACCTGATGTTCGCCGCCGAGGCCGCCGGCGACACCGCAACCGTGCAGCTGTGCCGAGACATCCTCCCGGAGGAAGAGGCGATGGCCGCGTGGCTGCTGGAACACCAGCAGAGCCTGATGCACCAGTTCCTCGCCCGCGACCAGGCCGAGGACACCACAGCCAAGCGCTGACCGTCGCCACGCTCGTCGGGCACGCCTGCTCGAAGCCGGGCGCCGGAGCCAACCGGCGCATCCCGGCTCACCCGCGGTCGAGCATCACCCGCAGCACCGGAATGGTGGTGACGTCGTCGATGCCCTTGAACGCCGCGACCTGTTCGCGCACTTCCGACAGCATCGCCGGCGTGTCGGCCTGCACCAGCACCAGCATGTCGATCTCCCCGGCGACGCTGTGGCATGCCCTCACCGCCGGCAAGGCCACCAGCAGCGGCATCACGTCGTCGCAGCTGAAACCTTCCGCGTAGCGCAGGAACAGCCACGCCTGCAGCGGATCGCCGCCGCTGCCGAGCCGCACCGTGTACTGCGAGATCACCCCGCCCTTCTCCAGCCGCTGCAGGCGTTCCTGCACACTGCTGCGCGACAGTCCGACTGCGCGCGCAAGCGCCACGGTGGACAGGCGTGCGTTGTCCTGCAGCAGCGCGATCAGCTTGCGGTCGATGGCGTCGAGGGGCTTCAAGGGTCCAGGGAACCTGCGATGCGATGGCGTGGCCGTCATTGTGCCGGGTTGTGACCGGCGCGCGCATGGCCGCATCGTGGCGCCCCCGCCACCCGTTCCCGCCCACCGCCATGACCATCGCCCTCGACGTCCCGACCGCCCTCATCCCGATCGATGTGCAGCGTGCCTTCGACATGGCCGCCAGCAGCAATCCAGCCATGGAACCCAACGGTTTGCGGCTGCTGGCTGCGTGGCGCCGTGCCAGCCAATCGGCCGAGCTGCCACTCATCCACGTCCGGCACGATTCGGTGCAGCCGGGTTCGCCGTTCCGCCCCGGGCAGCCGGGCCACCCCCTGCGACCCGGTTTCGAACCCCGGGGCGACGAGCCACTGGTTACCAAGTCGGTCAACGCCGCCTTCATCGGCACCGACCTGGACCTGCGGCTGCGCCGGCTCGGCGTGCAACAGGTGGTGCTGTTCGGCATGACCACCGACATGTGCGTCTCCACCAGCGCGCGGGTGGCGTCGAACCTCGGCTACCGCACCATCGTGGTCGGTGATGCCGCCGCCTGTTTCGACCTGGTGGACGCGGATGGCACGCGGGTGCCAGCGCGGGAGATCCATCGCGCCCACCTTGCCACCCTGCACGCGGAGTTCGGCACCGTGGTCGACACCGAAGCCGTGCTCGCCGCCCTGGGGCAGCGCGACTGAAGTACGGCTGCCTCCGGCAGTCCGGTTCTACTCGCCCGCGTGTCGCCGCGGCAGCACCCAGTCCGGCCGGATGAAGTGGCAGGTGTAGCCCTGCGGATAGCGCTCGAGGTAATCCTGGTGCTCCGGCTCGGCCTCCCAGAAATCCCCGGCGGGTGCGACTTCGGTGACCACCTTGCCCGGCCACAGCCCGGAGGCCTCGACATCGGCAATGGTGTCCTCGGCGATCCGCCGTTGCTCATCGGACACGTAAAAAATCGCCGAACGGTATGACGCGCCGACGTCGTTGCCCTGGCGGTCGCGCGTGGTCGGGTCGTGGATCTGGAAGAAGAACTCCAGCATCCGCCGATAGCTGGTCCGCTCGGGATCGAAGATGATCTCGATCGCCTCGGCGTGGTTGCCATGGTTGCGATAGGTCGCGTTCGGCACCTCGCCGCCGGTATAGCCGACGCGGGTGGAGACCACGCCCTCCTGCTTGCGGATCAGGTCCTGCATGCCCCAGAAGCAACCGCCCGCCAGCACCGCACGCTCGGTGGTCATCGTACGTCCTCCACCTGGTCCAGGTAGGCGCCATAGCCCTGCGCTTCCATCTCGTCACGATGGATGAAGCGGAGCGATGCCGAGTTGATGCAGTAGCGCAGCCCGCCGCGGTCCGGGGGCCCATCCGGAAACACATGGCCCAGGTGGCTGTCGCCGTGGGTGGAGCGCACCTCGATACGGACCATCCCGTGTGAGGTATCGCGCAGCTCGCTGACGTGCGCGGGTTCGATCGGCTTGGTGAAGCTGGGCCAGCCGCACCCGGACTCGTATTTGTCCGACGAAGCAAACAACGGCTCCCCGGACACCACGTCGACGTAGATCCCCGGCTCCTTGTTGCCCAGGTACTCGCCGGTGCCGGGGGCTTCGGTACCGCTCTGCTGGGTCACCCGGAACTGCTCCGGGTCGAGCCGGGCGATGGCGTCGGGGTCTTTCCTGTATTGCGGCATGGCGGTCACCTGCGGAAGGGGCGGTGGGAAAGGCTGTGATGGGGGTTGGAGGCCGGATCTCAACGGCCAACGTCCCGGATGCGGCCGTGCCAGTGGCAGCGGGCCCGTGATGTCCCGTCCACGGCCCCGGGCGTAGGGTGGCCGCGTCTTGGCTCATCGGGAGACGCTATGGACACCGCACGGAAACGGCTGCTGACCGGGCTGGTCGGGGGCGTGGTGGCGACGCTCGTCGCCTTGTTCCTCATCGCGCTGCTGGTCGCCTATGGCGGCATCTACGACATCGGCGCGAGCAGCGGACACACATCCGGTGCGCGTTGGCTGACCGACAGCACCATGCGCAGCTCGGTCCAGGCCCGGGCACCGGACGATCCGGACCAGGCCCCCGGGCCGCAGGAGATTGCAGCAGGCGCACGCGAGTACAAGGCGATGTGCGAGCACTGCCACGGTGGCCCCGGCACCGAGCCGGCCGGCTGGAGCCGGGGCATGTTGCCGCGCCCACCCCACCTCACCGAAGCGGCGGCGGAATGGGAGACCGGCGAGGTGTTCTGGATCGCCAGTAACGGCCTGAAGTTCACCGGCATGCCGTCGTTCGGCGAGGACCATGACGACGCCACGCTCTGGAACATCGCCAGCTTCGTGACCCGGTTGCCCGGCATGACGCAGGAACAGTACGACGCCTACGGCACCGCCCACTCGCACGGCGGAGGCGATTCCGGAGCGGGGCACCACGGACAAGAGCCGCACGGGGAGGCACGACCATGAAGATGTCCTACTGGCGCTTCGCCGCGATGATCGCCACGTCCACGCTGGTGATGTTCGTGCTGATGTACCTCAACACCTACGTGCTCGACCACGTGCACTGGAGCGAGACCCGTGCGTGGATGGCCTTGATGATGGGCGCGACGATGGCCTTCATCATGCTCGCCTTCATGCTGTCCATGTACAAGAAGCGCGCGGTGAACATCGCGATCTTCGTCGGCAGCATCGCGGTGTTCGCGCTGTCGCTGTGGCTGGTGCGCAGCCAGGCCACCATCGATGACAGCGAATACATGGAGGCGATGATCCCGCACCATTCGATCGCGATCATGACCAGCACCCGCGCGCAGATCAGCGATCCGCGCGTGCGCAAGCTGGCCGACGAGATCGTCGCGGCCCAACGGCGCGAGATCGCGGAGATGAAGTACCTCGTCGCCCACATCGAATCCGGTGCCGGCGAGGTCGACGCCCTGCACGAACCGTCGACCCAGCCGCGGGTCGTACCCGCCGCCGAGGCCATCCACAGTGCCACCATCGCCACCATCGACCTGGAAGAACTGCAGGAAGCGGAGATCACCAAGGTCCTGGGCGGCGACACCTATTGCGGTTTCCACTACTCCGCCGAATCCGGCCCCGTGGCCGCGATGCGCGTGGACCGGAACGGCGCAGGCCGCGGCGTGCTGAAGCTGCACGGGATGCTGGTGGAGCTGGCCTCTTCCGCCCCGGCACCGGATGGTGCGTTGACGCTGGCGGCCGACGGCATCGAGCTGGTCATCGACAGGCCTGCGGAGGCGGCGAGCGGCGGCACTTCATCGGAGGCCGACGGCCAATTGATCCTCGATGAAGGCCTTGAGGTCGGCTACCGCGGGCACTACCGCTGCCAGCAACCGGGAGCGTAATCGCCAGCCGTACGGCAGCTGGCCTCAGTAGCCGGTCATCTCCAGGTAGCCGATGCCGGCGTGGCTGCCGGTGACCCTTACAGGCCCTTCCCAATACGCGGTATCCAGATCCATCCAGGCGTCGGGGTTGATGGCGCCGACCTCCACCTGAAGGCCGTCGTCGAGGATGGCCAGTGACCAGCGCGTCGGCACCTTCCGGCCGGCCACGCGGGTGCTGGAAAGCGGCCGGAGTTCGACGTCGCCTTCGCGCAGCGGCCGGGTACCGCCATCAGCGCCGATCCAGTTGCCGCTGAGGTAGAAGCCGCCGTCGGCGTGGCGCACCCGGAACAGCATCAACCGGCGGCCGTCGTCCAGGTGCAGGGAGAACCAGTCCCACCCCACCTGGTCGGCCGCGACCGGCTGGCTGCTCCACTCCCGGTCCATCCACGCGGTGCCGCTGACTTCAACTTCGCGGCCTTCGATGTCCAACACGCCTTCGGCCCGGAAGAACGGTTGGCTGTAGTAGTAGGAAGCCTGTCCGCCGCCGGACTTGCGGCTGAAGCCCTGCTCGCCCTGCAGCACCAATGGACCTTCGGCCTCCAGCTTCAGCCGATAGCCGAAGCCCTCGCCGTTCGCCCGGGCCACCAGCGTGCCTGCGGGATCACCGGCCAGCGACCAGTCGTCGATCCACGCTTCGAAGGGTTCCGCCACCACGCCCGCCTGCCCCACGCCGCCGCGCGCCATCAACTGCGCCGACCAGTGCCGGTCCTCGGTGGTCATGCCGGCGTGGCCCATCCACAGGTTGCCGTTGCCCCAGCCCGGCCCGTCGGCCCGCGGACGCAGCGCGTTGCGGAACAGCGTCCATTGCACGCCGTAGTGATTGCCTTGCGCGTCGCGCAGGTTGGCGGTGACGTACCACCACTCGATGCGGAATCCGGTGTGGGCGCCATGGTCGTCCGGGAACTCGAACGTTTTGCCCGGAACCACCTGCGCAAAACCTTTGCTCTCTCGGCCGAGACCGGCGAAGCCTTCCGTCGGCGCGGAGGCCCGTTCGCCGCACCCCGCCAGCAGGGCGAGCAGCAACCACGGAAGCAGGAACCTAGCGCTCATCGGAAAACGCCCTCAGCAGATCGACCGGGCGGCTGCGCCAGAGCTTCCACAGCGGCCAAGCCGAAGCCAACGCGGTCGCCGCCATCGCCCAGCCCGCCAGCTGCAGCAACTGTCCAGGGAACACCTGCAACGGCAGGCGCCAGCCGAAGGCCTGCACGTTGATCACCGCCACCAGTGCCCATGCCAGCAGGATGCCCAGCGGCAGCGCGAGCAACAGGGTCAGGGCGGACAACAGCCAGGCCTGCGCCGCGTTGAGCTGCATCAACCGAGCGCGGCTGACACCGGTCGCCCACAGCGGCGCGAGTTGCCCGAGACGGCCCTGCCCCTGGGTCAGCAACGCGATGAAGAGGGCCACCCCGGCCACGCCCAGGGTCAGGCTGTTGAGCGCGGCGGTGGCACTGAAGGTGCGCTCGAACACCTGCCTGGCCCAGCCCTTCAGGCGCGCCTGGTCGACCACGCGGTCGCTGCCGAGGTCGAATTCCTCCTGCAGCCGCGACGCCAGTGCTTCGGCGTCATCGGGTGCGACACGTACCGCGAAGCTGTCCACCGGCGCCCCGGGCCAATGGCGGAGCAGTTCCTGGTTGGCCACGAGTACGTGCCCGCGCGGGTTGCCGTAGTCCGCGTAGATCGCCGCGACCCTCGGCTGCCAATTGGAACCGCTCGTGGGCAACGTGATGGCATCGCCGGCCCGTACGTCGAGCCGGCGCGCCAGTTGTTCGCTCAACATCACGGCGCTTCCGTCGAACAACGCATCCCATGGCTCGTCCACTGATTCCAGCAACGGCCAGTGCTCGCGGTAGAGCGAGTCGTCGGTGATGCCCGAAAGCTCGACCGGATAACCGTCGACTTCGATATCCAGTCCCCGCACCACCACGTGGTGTTCCACCTCGGTCTGGCGCGGCAGCCACTCCTGCAGCGCGCGCGCCTGTGCGTCGTCGTTGGGCCGTATGTACAGCTCTGCCGCCAGCCGCTGGTCCAGCCAGGCGGTGAAGGTATGGCGGAAGCCCTCGGTCATGCTGCCGGCGCCGACATTGGCAGCCAATGCCAGCAGCAGCGCCATCAAAGCCAGGCTCAGTGCCGGCAACTGCTGGCGTGCGTCCGCGATGAACCACCCGGCGAGTGGTGAGCGGCCGGTGGTCGGGATCAATCGCAACATGCCACTCAGCAGCAGTGGCAGTCCGAGCGCCGCGGCAAGCAGCATGCCGCCGAGCATGACGAAGCCGCTGACCAGGCTGTCGCCCCACTGCCACGCCACCAGTGCGACCACTGCGGCGATCGCGGCGACGATGCCCTGCCGCCGCAGCCAGAGCCGGTGCGCCTGCATCCAGGCCTCGCCGCCGGCGACGGCGAGCAGCGGTAGCCGGGCCGCGCGCCAGAGACTGCTGGCGCCGGCAAGCAGCGCGCCCACCAGCGCCAGGCCAAGCCCGCTGAGCCACCACGCCGGGCTGAGCGTCAGTTGCCCGCCGATCTCGGCGCCGTACAGGCCGCGCAAGCTTGCGGCGACATCCGGCAACAGCAGGCTGGCGAGCAGGTAACCACTCGCCACGCCGGCGGTCCCGCCCAGCAGCGCCAGCACGCCGAGCTCGATGACCAGGGCCAACAACAGCTCACGCACGCCGACGCCGCTCGCGCGCAAAGTGCGGAGCAGCGGGCGGCGCTGCTCCAGTGCCAGGCCGATCGCCGCGTGCACGATGAACAGCCCCACTGCGAATGCCAGCAGTCCCAGCGCGGTGAGGTTGAGGTGGAAGCTGTCGGTGAGGCCGTCGAGGCCGGTGTCGGCGCCGTCGTCGCGTCGCAGCCGTGTATCCCATGGCGGCGGCAGCGTGCTCTGCACCGCGGCCGGCACCACCAGCCGGCTGATCTCGCCAGGCGTCTGCAGCAGGCGCTGGGCGACGCCGATGTCGACCATCAGCACGCCGGGCGCCATGCCCCCGCGCGCATGCAGCGGCGGCAGCGCTTCGCCGTTGGCCAGCGGCTGCGTCGCGCCTTCAGTCAGATCCAGGGCCTGCATCGTCTCTCCCGCAATCCATCCCTGGCCGGGGGGACCGATGAAGTCGATCAGCCCGCCCGGCTGCGCGGGCGCACCGGCCATCCTGCTGCCAGGCGGCAGGCTCAACGGCTCGATGCCCATCACCCGCAGGCGCCCGCTGCCATCGGCGAGTTGCACCGTGCCTTCCAGCACCGGCGATACCGGCCACCCCTGCCGCCGCAACTGGGTGAAAGCTTCCTGCGGCAATGGCTGTCCATCCACCGGCTGCAGGTTCGCGTGCGGCGTTCCGCCGATCAGGTCATTCGCGCGCGCGTAGCTCTCGCGTGCCTGCCCGTTGATTGCCTGCACGCCAGTCAGCAGTGCGGTCGCCAGCCACAGTCCGGTGAACAGGCTGAAGAACTGCACCGGGTGCCGCCGCCAATGGCTCAGCAGGGCACGCAGCGTCCAGCGCACGATGCTCATGCCGATGCTTCCACCCCCGGATGCACCCGCCCCTTCCGCAGCACCACGGTGCGCTGCAGCCGCGCCGCGACCTGCGGGCTGTGGGTGACCATCAACAGCGTGCTGCCGCTGCCCGCCACCAACTCCAGCAACAACTGCAGCACCTGTTCGGCGGTGGCCTCGTCGAGGTTGCCGGTGGGCTCGTCGGCCAGCACCAGCGCCGGCCGCGCCGCCAGCGCACGGCCCAGTGCCACGCGCTGCTGCTGGCCCCCGGAAAGCTGTTCGGGATAGCGGTGCAACAGCTCGCCCAACCCGAGCTGCTCCACCAGTCGTGCCTGCCATCCGGCATCATGCCGGCCGGCCAGGCGCGCCTGGAACGCCAGGTTGTCGGCGACCGTCAGGCTGCCGACCAGGTTGAACTGCTGGAAGATCAGCCCGATCCCGCAGCGGCGCCACTCGGCCAGCTCGCGCTCGCCCATCGCATGCAGCGCCTTGCCATCGGCATGGATGCGCCCGCGGTCGACGCCGTCCAGCCCCGCCACCAGGTGCAGCAGCGTGCTCTTGCCGCTGCCGGATTCGCCCATCAGGGCGAGGCTGCCACCACGCTCCAGCCGCAGATCCACGCCCTGCAGCACGGGCAGCGGCCCCTGCGGGGTCGGGTAACTCTTGTACAGGTCTTCGACATCCAGCATCACGGCCTCCGGCGCACACCCCATGATCGCCCAGACCGTGTGTACCCGTAGGAGCGACCTGAGTCGCGACCGCGCAACTCCGGCCGGGCTGCGGTCGCGACTGACGTCGCTCCTACAGTCGCGATCGGATGTTTTTGAGCCTGCGCCGGATCCATGGTCGCGGCTGAAGCCGCTCCTACAGGAGGCCCATCACCGGGATTTCCTCGACCACCCGCAGCGGTGCGCCGGGTGCGTCGCGGGTGATGATCCACAGGCCATGGGACCAGTGGCTCGCGCCCGGGATCCAACTCGAAGTGGACAGCAGCAGGTCGGCGACGCCGTCGTGGTTGAAGTCACCGCGCGCCTTGATCGTCAGGCCTTGCCTGCCGCCCCAGTCGTTCTCGATCGTTGCCCCTCCATCGGGGCGCGTGACGACCACGGCCTCTCCGATGTAGTCCCCCAGAGTGCCAACCGCCGCATGCAGTTGCCGCACCGTCCGCTCATTGTCGCCGCTGATGATCGTGCCGAGCAGGACCGGCAGCGCCCGCACGGACGACTCGTCCAGAACGAAGCCCTCCAGATGGGAACGCGCGGCAGGGACGGCGCCGGCGATGGCACGCGCCCCGTAACAGGTGGAAGCCCAGGCGCGCTGGATCCGCCCATCGAGATAGCTACCGGTCCAGCCGCGTTCATCAGCGCGGAACAGCTCCTCGCACGACCGCACCTCGACTTCGTTGCCATCATCATCCAGCACAATCGAAACCCGCGGCTCACCGTCGACCTGCCATGGCTGCGCCATCCACCGCGTCCAGTCTTCCGCATCCGGCGCAGGTACGGAATCCATGCCGTAGCTGTCGCTCCAGGTCACCGGGGATTCCACCCGGCCCATGGTGCTGCAGCCGCTGGCCGCCACCAGTAGCAACGCCAGGATTGCCTTTCGTGCTTGTTCCTTGTCGAGCATTGTCCCTCCGTGGGCATGTTGGTGCTGCCGCGGCCTCACGACATCGGGTTCGGGGGCGCCTTGGGATCGGGTGGCAGCGGGATGAATTCGCGGTCGTCGAAGTCGGGGAGCTTCATGCGCTGCGCGCGCCAGTCGGCCTTTGCCTGCTCGATGCGCTCCTTGCTGGAGGAGACGAAGTTCCAGTCGATGAAGCGCGGGCCGATCGGCTCGCCGCCGAGGGCCATCACCAGCGAGGGTGCCTTCGCGGCAATCACGGCTGACGTTCCGGCCGCGAACACGATCATCTGGCCGGTGGTGAACTCGCGCCCATCCACCTCCACCACGCCGCGTGCAACATAGGCGGCCCGCTCGGGATAGTCCGCCGGCATCGCCACGCGGGCGCCCGCGGCCATCGTCCAGTGGATGTAGAACAGGGGCGAGCGCACCGGTACCGACGAGGCTTCTCCGAATGCCGCACCCGCAATCAGGTGCCCCTCGGCGCCATCCTGCAGGAGGCTTGGCAGGCCATCTTTTCCGATGTGGTCGAACGCCGGCTCGCACTCCTCCTCGCCATCAGGCAATGCCACCCAGGCCTGGATCCCGTCGAGCCTTCCGCCTTCGCGACGCGCGCGTTCGAAGCGCTCGGAGTGGGTGATGCCGCTGCCGGCGGTCATCCAGTTGACCTCGCCCGGCTCGATCGGCTGCACCGAGCCGACGCTGTCGCGGTGCATGATCTCGCCGTCGAACAGGTACGTGAGCGTCGACAGGCCGATGTGCGGATGCGGCCGCACGTCGACGTCGTCCGGGATGCCGGCGGGCAGGTCCACCGGCCCCATGTGGTCGAAGAAGATGAAGGGGCCGACCATGCGGCGTTTGTGGAACGGCAGCACCCGGCCCACCTCGAAACCGCCGAGGCTGCGGCGCCGCGCATCGATTACCAGCTCGATCATGACGACCTCCTCGCCGTAAAGCCAAGCGGCGGGCGTCGCGGCCCGCCGCCGGGGTTGCCTACTTGCGGATCGCCTGCTCGTGGCCTTCCAGCGCCTGCGCCAGGCCGGGCACTTCTTTGGCACCGGTCGGCACGCTGATGCTGGAACCTTCGAAGTCGTCGGCGATCGGCTCCGCTCGTCCACCCAGGCACGCGCTCAGGAAGCCTTCGGCCACCGCGTTGAAGGCCTTGCTGTTCTCCGGCCGGGCAAAGCCATGGCCTTCGTCCGGGAACAGCACGTAGGTCACCGGGATGTTGTTGGCGGTCATCGCATCGACGATCTGGTCGGACTCGGCCTGCTTCACGCGCGGATCGTTCGCGCCCTGTCCGATCAGCAGCGGCTTCCTGATGCGCTCGGCGTGGGTCAGCGGCGAGCGCTCGGTCAGCCACTGCCGGCCCTCCTCGGTGCGCGGGTCGCCCATGCGCTTGGTCAGTTGCTCGTAGAAGCTGGCCCAGTACGGCGGCACGGTGCTGAGCAGCGTATTGAGGTTGGAGGGGCCGACGATGTCGACGCCGCAGGCGAAGGCGTCGGGGGTGAAGGTCAGGCCGGCAAGCGTCGCGTAACCGCCGTAGCTGCCGCCCATGATCGCCACCTGGTCGGCCGTGGTGACGCCCTGCTCGACCGCCCACTCCACCGCGTCCAGCAGGTCGTCGTGCATCTTGCCCGCCCACTCGCCGTTGCCGGCGTTGGTGAACGCCTTGCCGAAGCCGGTGGAGCCGCGGAAGTTCACCGACAACGCCGCATAGCCACGGTTGGCCAGCCATTGCGCATACGGACTGTAGCCGTAGCTGTCGCGCGCCCACGGGCCGCCGTGCACGAAGAGCACCATCGGCACCGCGGCGTCGGCCTTGCCGTCGTTGTCGGTGTCCGCGCTGCGGGGCAGTGTCAGGTAGCTGACCAGCGTCTTGCCGTCGCGCGAGGTGATCTCCTGCGGCCACTGCGGCACCAGCGGCTTGCCTTCCAGTTCCGGCCGTGCCGAAAACAGTCTGGTCAGCTTTCCACCATTGGCGCGGTCGTAGCGGTAATAGACCACCGGGGTCTCGGCGGCGGAGTAGGTGACGATCCAGGTGCTGTCGTCATGGGTGCGGGCGTTGATGCCGACCTCGCCCGGGCCGATCGCCTCCAGCTTCTCGAGGTCCGCGGCGATCGAGGGATCGACCGCCTCCCACTCCTCGCGCAGGTAGTTGACCGCGACGGCCTGCACTTCACCCGTTTGCGGATGCGCCAGGGTGTTGCCGACGTCGGCGCGTGCGTCCTCGCGCACCAGTTCGCGTTCACCGCTCTCCACGTCCACCGCATACAGCGCCGCGGTATCGCGGCCGCGCGAATCGAGCATGTACAGCGTCCGGCCGTCGGTGGTCAGGCCGCCGGGCGAGGTGGTGAGCGAATCCTCGAACGGAATGTCAGAGTACTTCTCCCAACCGCCCTCGCCGTCCGGCTTCAGGATGTCCTGGCCGCCATCGGGGCGTGCGCGGGTGGCGTAGCGCACGGTGAAGCTGTCGTCGGCCAGGTAGCCGCCGATCTCATCGTCGTTCTTCTCCACCAGGGTGCGTTCGCCGGTGGCCAGGTCGACCTTGTACAGGTCGTGCCACTTGGGATCGCGGTCGTTCATGCCGACCAGGATCGTGCCCGGCTGCGCGTGGCTCGCGCCGACCACCTGCGCGGTGGTCTTCGGGAACGGGGTGAGGTCACGCGTCTCGCCGGTCGCGATGTTCACGCTGTAGAGGTGGAAGTCCTCGTCTCCACCGGTGTCGCGCAGGTACAGCAGGGTGTCGGGCAGGTAGGACCAGAAATAGCGGCGGATGCCACGCGCTTCGTCGTCGGTGACCGCGCGCGCCTGCGACGGGTCATCGGCGGGCGCCACCCAGACATTCATCACGCCATCGACCGGCGCGATCCAGCTGAGCGTCTTGCCATCGGGGCTGATCATCACCAGCGCGCGCTCCGGGTTGCCGAACAGCGCTTCCCGGGAAATGAGTTCGGTGTCGGCGATGCGGTCCGCGGCGGTCGGCGGCGTCTGCGCCAGCGCGGACGAAATCGACATCGCGAGGATCAGGCCTGCAACGGGGATCAACGGCTTTTCCATGTTCGTCTCCAGGGGTCAGGCAGGAAGGTGGACCCGAAGCAGGAGTAGATCACCGATCCGGGGCGAGTTGTACCGTGCCGGAAGGCGCCCCCTGGCGGGCGCGGCAGCCATCGAGTGCCTCCAGGAAGGCGTCTGGCAGCGGCATGGTCCCCAGCCATCCCCGGCGTGTGCCGGTGAGCACGCGCAGCATCTGGCCACGCCCCCCGGGGACCCGCGACATCGGGTGGAAGACCAGGTCGCGTACCCGGGCGAGACGGTCCCGCTCGGACTGGAACAGCGGCGTCAGCCAGCGGCTCCAGAAGTGGTAGATGCCGATGTGCGAACGGCGTCCGCGCGCGTATTGCTCCAGCGCCATGCCCAGCGATCCATGCGCGCGCAGCGCGTCGCGCAATGCCCGGGCGTCGAGCAGCGCCATGTTGACGCCCTGTCCCAGTTGCGGACTCATGGCGTGTGCGGCATCACCCAGCAACACCGCACGGCCGCGATGCCAGGCCGAGTGCACGGTGTCGCGGTAGCGGGCCTGTGCCAGCCCTCCGGGCACGGCGGTGCCCGCCAGGCACTCCATGGCCTCGGGCCAAACCTCTCCGACACTGCCGCGCCACGCATGTTCGTCGGCCGCCGCCCGGTCCAGCTCCGCGACCGGCAGGCTCCAGAAGAAGCTCAGCCGCGGCGTCGGATCATCCGGACGCGTGCCCACCGGGAGCATGCCCACCATGCGGCGCGCGCCTACGTATCTCTGCTGCAATTCGTCGACCCAGCGCCACGTCCCGGCGGGCGCTAGATGTGTAAACCCAGCACGTTGTTCAGCGGGATGCGGGTAATGGGCGGCTTGTAGCCAAGACTGGCGTGTAGCCGATGCCAGTTGTAGTGGTGCAGCCAGCCCGGGAGGGCGCCTGCGCGCTGTTCGGAGTTGGCATAGGAGCGTGCGTAGGCCCATTCGCGCAGGCAGGTCTGGACCAGCCGCTCGGCCTTGCCGTTGGTACGCGGGGTATAGGGGCGCGTGCGCAGGTGGCGCATGCCGAGCCGGTGGACCAGGCGGCGGAAGCTGCGCGATCTGTAGCAGGCACCGTTGTCGGTCAGGACACGCTCGAAGCGCACACCCAGGCC
>NZ_FUXP01000011.1 GCF_900167055.1 Lysobacter spongiicola DSM 21749 | reverse complement strand
CGATAAGTCTGCCGGGCGCGACGCTGCTCCAGCACCTGATCCACGATCCGTGGCGCTGTCGCGTGGGGACAGTGCCGCGGTCTCGAGGATCGATCGGTTAACCCGCCCGAACCTTCTTCCTTGAACCGTTTCAGCCACTTGTACGCTGTTCGAACGCTCACGCCGGCGGCGTGTGCGGCTTCTTCCACGCGCAGGCCCTGAATCAAGATGCGGTCCACGAGCAGGGCTCGACCGCGAGGGCTAAGGCGGGCATGTTTATGCAGGTTCATCCGGGGCTCCTGGAGGGGTGGCTGATTCGCACCTCCAGTCTTCCGGGACCACCCCGGATGAACAACCTACTGAGAGATCACAACTAGTCCGGGCACTCAGGCGGTCGCCCGGTCGGGGGTTCACGCTTCTCAACCAATGGGTGCGTATGAGGCGGGAGTCTCGCCGCCATCTGATCGAAAAACCGACCGTTCCAGAACTCTCAGGAGGAGGCCAGATCGCATTCGTGCGGCCCAGCGATCCGCTCTTCTCTATCGTCATCCCGGTTTTCAACCACGTGGCAGTCGCCCTGAACTGCCTCAAGTCGATAGCAACTGCAGCCACATCCGAAACATTTGAAGTCATCGTCGTGGACGATGCGTCCACTGACGCCGATGCGACGTGTTTGGGCGACATCCCCGGAGCGGTGTATCTCCGACACTCGGAAAACCAAGGTTTCGTCGCTTCCTGCAACGCCGGTGCAGCGGTTGCGAAGGGACAGACCATCGTTTTCCTCAATAGCGACACGATCGTGGCGCCGGCCTGGTTGGAGGGCATTAGGGGCGGGTTGTCCGAGCCGGGCGTCGAGTTGCTCGGAGTCCTCTTGCAGTACCCCGATGGTACGTTGCAGGAGGCAGGCGGGATCGTGTTCTCCGATGGATCAGGCTGGAACTACGGTCGGGGGGGGAATCCGAACGATCCCCGCTATCTGTACAGGCGTGACGTCGACTATTGTTCGGGCGCCGCACTTGCGATCTTGCGCGAACGCTTTGTGTCGCTGGGCGGGTTCGATTCGCGATATGCGCCTGGCTACTATGAAGATACTGACCTCGCCATGAAGGTTCGTGCTGCGGGTGGTCGAGTGCTGTATGAACCTTCGGTCGCGATCGTCCATCTCGAGGGTGTTAGCGCTGGTAGGGATCTCTCCTCTGGAATGAAAGCCCACCAATCCGCCAACGCAATCAAATTCCAGCAGCGCTGGGCGAGGGAGCTGCAGATCGCGCACTGGCGGCCGGGGACCGATCCTGATCTGGCCGCTCGCCCTTCGCCTGCAGACAGCGTCGTCGCCGTGTGCGGAAATCAGATCGACGGGCGCTCGCCGGCGTTCTACGACCTGCTTGAATCCCTGGTGCGGCAAGGGATCGCAGTCGACCTCCACTTGCTGGAAACGCCGGACGAAAGCTCATTGCGGCAGCTACGATTCAGCGGAGTTTGCTGCTGGACGTACGAGTGGAGGGAAACCGCGCGTTGGGTTCTACTCAAGAAGGGTCACCAGGTCGGCGTGGTGATTGGTGATGGTTCCGCGGCAGCGGAAGCGTGGATTTCCAAGGTCGCTGGAGACGTCCCCAACGCAAGAATATTTCGCTTCGATGCTGCGGCGGACGCAGAGGCGTCTGCATCGGTGGTGACTCCAGCAGACGTATTGGATGTGTTGACAGGTTCTACGGACCGGTTGCGAGATCGGCAATAACCTCGGTCACGCCCGATCGCCAGTTCGGCAGCGAAATCCCGAAGTCCCTTGACAGGCGTGTAGTGTCCAAGCGCGAGTAGGCCGGGCGACGGGCCGGTGTAGGAAACTCTTTTGTTTCGATACCGGTCACTCGTGGTGGAGCGTCTATCAGGCCCGCGCGAGCGGCATCATCGACAATTGCCTCAGCAAACCCTTGCCAGGAAGTCTCTCCTCCAGCGACCAGATGCCAGGTTCCCGATCGGTGGTCTGTCGGCAGTTGTGACAGGATCCGCGCTGTTCCAAGGGCGATCCATGGGGCGGGTGTGGGGGATCCGACCTGGTCCGCCACCACGCGAAGCTCTTCGCGCTCCCCCGCCAGGCGCAACATGGTCCGCAGGAAGTTATTGCCGCGCGAACCAAAGACCCACGCGGTGCGGACGATGATGTGGCGGCAACCGCTGGCTCGGATCGCCTCTTCACCCGCAAGTTTACTGGCCCCGTATATTCCGAGGGGGGCCGTGGCATCGTCCTCGCGCCACGGCCGGCTGCCGTCGCCAGGGAACACGTAATCGGTGGAATAGTGCAGCAACGATGCGCCGCGTTTCGCGCAAGCATGTGCCAGTGCCTCAACTGACTCAGCATTTGCCCTATAGGCGCCATCCCGGTCCGACTCTGCTTTGTCGACAGCTGTGTAGGCCGCCGCGTTCACCACGATGTCGGGAGCGACCCGCGACACCAGATCCTCCATGGCCCCGGGTTGGTCGAGATCCGCCGTTTCGCAGGCTGCGCGGCTGCCGGGAAGCTGGCCGCTGCGGGTGGTTGGAACTATCTCACCCACTCCGACGAGGCTGCGGTGCAACTCATACCCCACCTGTCCATTGGCGCCTATCAGGAGGATACGCATCAGCCCAGTCCCGGGAAGATAGGCAACCTTCCGGTCGCAATATCACCAAGGCAGGGTGCTGCAGCGTCCTTGGCCGACAAAGACGGATCCGTCACCGGCCAATCGATCGCGATCTCCGCGTCGTTCCAGGCGACCCCAGCATCCGCACTGGCGTCGTACGGAGCCGTGCACAGATACGAGAACTGCGCTGCATCGCTGGTGACCACGAAACCGTGTGCGAAGCCCTCCGGAATCCAGAACTGCCGTTTGTTCTCGGCCGACAGGATGACCCCCGTCCACTGCCCAAACGTCGGCGAGCCCCTGCGGATGTCGACCGCCACGTCAAACACCTCGCCCTCCTGGACGCTGACCAGCTTTCCCTGGGGGTTCGGCCACTGGTAGTGCAGCCCCCGCAGTACGCCCTGGGCCGAGCGGGAAAGGTTGGACTGTACGAAATCGGGGCCGATGCCGTGACCGGCGTAGCGCTCGCGGTTCCAGGTTTCCAGGAAGAAGCCCCGGGCATCGCCGAAAACCTTTGGCTCGATCACCAGGCAACCCGGCAGCGACGTCTCCGTCACCTTCATGGAACTTTCCCCCGTTCCAGCAGAGCGGCCAGGTATTGGCCGTAGCCGTTCTTTTTCAGTGGCTCGGCGAGCTTCAGCAGGTCCTCGTCACCTATCCATCCCTGCTGCCATGAAATCTCCTCCGGGCAGCAGATCCGCAGGCCCTGCCGGGCTTCGATGGTCTCGATGAAGGCCGCGGCCTGGAGCAGCGACTGATGGGTGCCGGTATCCAGCCACGCAGAGCCCCGCCCCAGCGCTTCCATGTTCAGGAGGCCGTCCTCGAGATAGAGCCGGTTGAGGTCGGTGATCTCCAGTTCTCCACGCGGTGATGGAGTCAGCGAAGCCGCGCGGTCGCTGACGGTGTTGTCGTAGAAGTAGAGGCCCGTGACCGCATAGTTCGATCGCGGCTTGGCCGGCTTTTCCTCGATATTGACGACCTTGCCGGAGTCGTCCAGCTCGGCGACGCCGTAGCGCTCCGGATCGCTGACGTAGTAGCCGAACACGGTAGCGCCTTGTTCACGTGCATCTGCCCGTTGCAACGTCTGGGTCAGGCCGTGGCCGTAGAAGATGTTGTCGCCGAGTACGAGGCAACTGGGATCGGCGCCGATGAAATCGCGCCCGATGGTGAACGCCTGGGCCAGGCCGTCGGGGCTGGGCTGCACCGCGTACTCGATGTTTAGCCCCCACTGGGAGCCGTCACCCAGCAAGCGCTGGAACAGCACCTGCTCATGCGGGGTGTTGATGATCAGCACATCGCGGATCCCCGCGAGCATCAATACGCTCAGCGGGTAGTAGATCATCGGCTTGTCGTACACCGGCAGCAGCTGCTTGCTGATGCACTGGGTGATCGGATAAAGGCGGGTGCCGGAGCCCCCGGCAAGGATGATGCCTTTGCGTGCCATGCCTCAGCCCTCCTCGCCCAGACGCTGCAGACGGTAGTCGCCGTCCAGGATCCGCTGCGTCCAATCATGGTTTGCGAGGTACCAGTCGACCGTCTGCGCCATGCCTTCATTGAAGCCGACGGAAGGGGTCCAGCCGAGTTCGGCCTTGATCTTGTCGGCATCGATCGCGTAGCGCCGGTCGTGGCCGGGACGGTCGCGTACGAAGGTGATCTGGCTCGCTCGCGGCTGGCCGTCCTCACGGGGGCGGCGCTCGTCGAGCAGGCGACAGATCGTCTCGACCACCACGATGTTCTCGCGCTCGGCATTGCCGCCGATGTTGTAGGTCTCCCCCAGACGCCCGGCTTCCAGCACGCGCCGGATCGCGCTGCAGTGATCCTTCACGTAGAGCCAGTCACGGACGTTCTTGCCGTCGCCGTAGACCGGCAGCGGCTCCCCGGCGACCGCCTTGGCGATTACCAGTGGGACGAGCTTCTCGGGGAACTGGTGCGGGCCGTAGTTGTTGGAGCAGTTCGTGGTCACCACCGGCAGGCCATAAGTGTGGTGGAAGGCGCGCACCAGATGGTCGGACGCGGCTTTGCTGGCCGAGTACGGGGAGTTCGGTGCATAGGGCGTGGTCTCGGTGAACTTCCCTTCATCGCCAAGTGAGCCGTACACCTCGTCCGTCGACACATGGAGGAAGCGGAAATCCTCCTTGTCCTCGTCCGGCAGCTCGCGCCAATGGTCCCGCACGCATTCCAGCAGCCCCAGTGTCCCCACGACATTGGTCTGGACAAACGCGGCCGGGCCATCGATGGAGCGATCGACGTGACTCTCAGCGGCGAAATTCACCACTGCATCGGGGCGATGTTCGCTCAACAGCCGCGCGACCAGCTCCCGGTCGCCGATGTCGCCCGGTACGAAAACATGGCCCGAATCGCCCTCCAGGGGCTTGAGTGTGTCGAGGTTGCCGGCATAGGTGAGCAGGTCGAGATTGACCACCTTGATACCCGCCGCAACGGCGTCGAGTACGAAGTTGCCGCCGATGAAGCCGGCGCCGCCGGTCACAAGCCAGGTTTTCTGCGTCATTTGATGTCCTGTTTACGCCGCAACGTTGCCAGCGCTCCATGGGGGAATGAATTCTATCGGCGAGCTGCCGCGCCTGTCGGCTAAAGATTCTGGTAGTTCGGCCCCGAGCCACCTTCCGGGGTCACCCAGTTGATGATCTCGTAGGGGTCCTTGATGTCGCAGGTCTTGCAGTGCACGCAGTTGGCGGCGTTGATCTGCAGGCGCTTGCCCTGCGTTTCGTCTTCGACGATCTCGTAGACGTTGGCCGGGCAGAAGCGGGTGCAGGGGTTGTCGTACTCGACGGTGCAGCGCTCGATGCAGATCGAGGTGTCGGCCACCTGCAGGTGCACGGGCTGGTCTTCGTCGTGCTCGGTGGCGGCGAAGTACACGCCAGCCAGCCTGTCGCGCGGGGCGAGGTCGCGGTCGACGTAGTCGCGCTTGGGCGATTCGTGCTCGCCGACCTTGTCCAGGCTGCACCAGTCGGGCTTGTTCTTCAGGGTCCAGGGCGAACGGCCGCCGACGGCGGTCTCCCACGCGGCGTTGAGCATGCCCATCCACAGCCCGCGCTTGAAGCCGGGCTTGATGTTGCGCACCTTCCGCAGCTCTTCCATCGCCGGGGAGGCGCGCAGCTTGGCATCGAAGCCTTCCGGTGACAGCGCGCTTGCTACCAGGTGCTCGGCGGCGAGCATGCCGCTGCGGATGGCCTGGTGCGTGCCCTTCACCTTGGGCACGTTGAGCAGGCCCGCGGTATCGCCGATCAGCAGGGCGCCGGGCATCTCGGTGCGGGGCAGCGACTGGTAACCGCCGGTGACGATGGCGCGGGCGCCGGCCGATACGATCTCGCCGCCCTCTAGGAGGGGCTTCACCATCGGGTGGTGCTTGAACTGCTGGAAGGCCTCCCACGGCTTGTAGTGCGGGTCGCTGTAGTCCAGGCCGCTGACGTAACCGATGGCGATGCGGCCCTTGTCCAGGTGATAGATGAAGCTGCCGCCGTAGGTGCTGTTGTCGGCCGGCCATCCGAAGCTGTGCACGATCCTGCCGGGGGTGACGCGCTCCTCCGGGACCTGCCAGAGCTCCTTGATGCCGATCGAATAGCCCTGCGGGTCGCTGTCGGCGGTGAGGTCGAAGCGCTTGAGCAGGCGCTTTGTCAGGTGGCCGCGGGCGCCTTCGGCCAGCACGGTGACCTTGGCCTTGATGTCGATGCCCTGGGTGTAGCCGGGCTTGTGCGATCCGTCCTTGGCCACGCCCATGTCGCCGATGCGCACGCCGGTGACCGCGCCGGTGTCCGGGTCGTGCAGCGTTTCGGAGGCGGCAAAGCCCGGGAACACCTCCACGCCCAGTGCCTCGGCCTGCGGCGCCAGCCAGGCGCACATCGCGCCCAGGCTGACGATCACGTTGCCGTGGTTGTTCATGCCCGGAGGCACCGGCAGCTTGCGCCCGCCGTCGCGCGAGAGCAGCCAGAACTCGTCCTCGGTGGCCGGTACGCAGATCGGCGGCGGGTTGTCGCGCCAGTCTGGCAGCAAGGCGTCCAGCGGGCCGGTTTCAATTACCGCGCCTGACAGGATCTGGGCACCGATGGTCGAGGACTTCTCGATCACGCAGATCGAGATCTCGGGATTCAGTTGTTTGAGGCGGATCGCGAACGACAGCCCGGCGGGGCCGGCACCGACGGCAACGACGTCGTATTCCATGACGTCGCGTTCGGTCTCGGGTGCGGTGGCGGCGGCATCGGTCATCTGGCGGGCTCCTGCTTGCTAGACGGGCATTGTCGCGGGTTTGGCCGGGTCCGCCAAACGCCGGCGGATGGGATGGGCCAGCTGTTGTAGGAGCGACGTAAGTCGCGACCGGAAATCCCGGCGGTTCGGGTCGCGACTTACGTCGCTCCTACGGGGGGTGGCGCAGGTGGGTGGGGGGCGGATCGCGGCTGAAGCCGCTCCTACAGGGGCGCGCAGATCGGGGCGGGCTTAGCGGTGCTCGGCTTCGTGGGTGTCGCCGTTGGTGAGGATCCAGCCGGCCATCTCGGCGGTCACCGCTTCCAGGCTCTGTTCGAAGGCCTGCACTACCGCATCCACCTCGGTGCCGGTCGCGGGGGTGGCGTGGCTGAAGGTGTGGCCGGCGACGATCTGCTGGTCCGGGGCGTGCAGCAGCTTGGCATTGACCTCGACCACGGCCGAGGGCACGGCCGCGCCGGCGTATTCGGACTCGAACCGCCGCACGTCCAGCACCAGCCGGTAGTCGCCGCCGACGCCGCTGCCCTGCCGGGCTACCGCGCCGATGCGGCCGGAGCGCTCCAGCGTGTGCAGGATCGCCTCCTCGACCATGTTCGGCGGCACGTCGGACCAGCGTGCACCCTTGTAGACCTGCAGCTCGTTCGGCCGCGGGCGCACCACGACCCGCATGCTGTCGACCATCGCAGAGGCGGTGGCCGCGGGCAGGGCAAGCTGCCAGTCAACCTGCGGCCAGGAGGGCTCGGCGGCGACCTGCGGATTCAAGGTGTAGATGGTGGTTGGCGTGCGCTCCTTGCCGCCCAGGATCGAACAGCCTGGAAGCAGGGCCAGGACGAGCACACCGGCCAGCAGGGGCAGGGACGCACGTGCTGGGCGCCGCACGGGGGTGTGGGACAGGATCGGCTTCATTCGGGTTCGAACTCCTTCGGACTGTCCCGTCCCAGCAGGTAGCGGGTGGGGTTGTTCTCGAGGCGGTCGCTGATGCGGCGCAGGTCGCGGACCAGGCCGCGCAGTTCGCCCAGGGTCGGGCCGAGCTGGGCGAGGCCGTCGTTGGCGAAGCTGCTCACCGCAGCGCGGTTCTCGTTGATGATGCCGTTGGCGCCCTGGGCGGCCGAGTCCAGCTCGGTCAGCGTGTTGTCCAGCTTGGCCACCAGGCCGGGCAGCTTGTCGACCAGTTCGCGATCGAAGTCCTCGACCGCGCGGTTGGTGTTGGCGAGTGCCAGCTGCAGTTGCTCGCTGGATTCGCGCGCATTGACGATGATGGCGCGCAGGTCCTCGCGCTGGTCGGCCACCGTCGCCGTCATGGTCTCGATGTTCTCCAGCGTATTGGCCACCCGCTCGACATTCTCCTCGCTCAGCACCTGGTCGAGGCGCGCCACGAGGCGGTTGGCGGTGTCGGCGATGTTCTGCAGGGCCGACGGCTCGGTTTGGATGACCGGGATCTCGCGCTGGTCGACATCGGCCAGGCGCGGTTGCTCGGGGCTGCCGCCGGTGAGCTGGATGATCGGGCTGCCGGTGATGCCGGTCATCGACATCTTCGCCCGCGTATCGGTCTTGACCGGGGCCCGCGCCTGGATCCGCAGCAGCGCCCGCACCCGTCGCGGGTCGTCCGGCGCCAGGCTCAGCCGTTCCACCGTGCCCACCGAGATGCCGTTGTACTGCACGCTGCTGCCTTCGGACAGGCCGGTGACCGGCTCGTTGAAGATCACCATGTACTGCTGCCAGCTCTTCTCGGAGGAGTAGTTGGCGGCCCACAGCGCGAACAGCAGCAGGAACACCGAAACGAGGATCGTGAAGGCGCCGATCAGGACGTAGTTGGCCTTGGTTTCCATCAGGTGCTCGTCTCCATGTTGCGGTCGCGCGCGTGTTGCGCGGCGCGTGCGCGCGGACCGTGGAAGTACTCCTGCACCCACGGATGGTCCAGCTTTTCGACCTCGGGCAGGGGCGCACAGGCGATGACCTTGCGATCAGCCAGCACCGCCACCCTGTCGCAGATAGCGTAAAGGGTGTCGAGGTCGTGTGTGATGAGGAAGACCGTGAGACCCAGCGCCTGCTGCAGGGTCTGGATCAGGCGGTCGAAGGCGGCGGCGCCGATCGGGTCCAGGCCAGCCGTCGGTTCGTCCAGGAACAGCAGCGGCGGATCCAGCGCCAGCGCCCTCGCAACACCGGCGCGCTTGCGCATGCCGCCGGAGAGCTGCGAAGGCAGTTTGTCGATCGCCTCCCCCGGCAGCCCGGCCAGCTTCACCTTCAGCAGCGCAAGCTCGTACAGCAGCGATGCCGGCAGCTCCCGGTGGTGCTCCTTGAGCGGGACCTGCACGTTCTCGCCCACTGTCAGCGAAGAGAACAGGGCGCCATCCTGGAACAGCACACCGGTGCTGCGCTCGATGCGCCGATGGGCTTCTTCGTCATCGCTGCGGGCATCGATACCCAGCACCTCGACTTCGCCGGCATCGGGTCGGCGCAGGCCGATGATCGACCGCATCAGCACCGATTTGCCGCTGCCGGAGCCGCCGACCACACCGATGATCTCGCCCCGGCGCACGTCCAGGTCCAGGTCTTCGTGCACGACCTGCGAACCGAACCGGTTCACCAGCCCGCGGACGCGGATGACGTTTTCGCCGTCCATCAGATGCCCATCTCCATGAACCACATCGCGGCGAAGGCATCGAGCACGATGACCAGCGAAATCGCCTGCACCACGCTGGAGGTGGTGCGCTCGCCGACCGACTGCGCTGTGCCCTTCACCTGCAGGCCTTCCAGGCAGCCGATCAGGCTGATGACCAACGCGAATACCGGTGCCTTCGACAGGCCGACCCAGAAGTGCTTCAGGTCCAGCGTGTCCTGCATGCGTGCCAGGTACTGCTGCGGGGGGATGTCGAGCGCGAACGCGCCGACCGTGAGACCACCCAGCAGGCCCGCCATCATCGCCACGAAAGTCAACAGCGGCAGCATCACCAGCAGCGCGACCACGCGCGGGATCACCAGCAGGTCGACCGGGTCCAGTCCCAGGGTGCGCATCGCGTCCACCTCCTCGCGGCTGACCATCGCGCCGATCTGCGCGGTGAACGCGCTGGCGGTGCGGCCGGCGAGGATGATCGCCGTGAGCAGCACGCCGAACTCGCGCAGGAACGAGATGCTGACCAGTTCCACCACGAAGATCTCGGCACCGAAGTCGCGCAGGACGTTCGCCCCCAGGAAGGCGACCACCGCACCCACCAGGAAGCACAGCAGCGCGACCAGCGGGACGGCGTCCAGGCCCACCTGTTCCATGTGGTAGACAGTGGCGGTCGGCCGGAACCGGCGCGGCTCCTTCAGCGTGCGCAGGCCCTTGACCAGCACCTCGCCGAAGAACGCCAGCAGGGCGAGGAACTCCTTCCAGTTGTCGGCCACCGCGAAGCCCAGCCGCGACAGCGCGGCGTAGACGCCGAACTCGCGCTTCTTCGGCGGCCGGTCGTCGGCGACATCGTCGATCGCCGAGACCAGCGCGCGATGGTCGTCGCTGAAGGCAATCTCCTCGAACGCGAGTTCGCGCCGGCGCGCGAATCGGAGCAGTTGCAGCACGCCCAGCGAATCCAGCCGATCCACCCCGCTGGCGTCGATGCCTTCGACACCATCCGGCGCCTGGTCGAGCTGGCGGCCGATGTCGGTGGCGTGCGCAAGCGTCCATTGGCCGGACAGTCGCAACCGTCGGGGTCGACGCTCGTCGGTCTCGAGACGTGGCGGGTGTGGGCTGGAATCGGTCATGGGTGCTTGCCGCAGGATACTGCCTGGGGGTGTGGTGCGCATGCGATGCTAGCCGCACCGCCGACCCCGCTACGCCCAATGTCCAACCCCATACCGCTGACCAGCGCGAGCTATTCGGACCGGATCGCCTTCATGGTCGAGCTCGCCGAGCGCCTGCACCTGTACGGAACCACGGCGCAGCGCCTGGAGGCCGCGTTGCTGCTGGTGGCCGAGCGCCTGCGGCTGGAATGCGAGCCGTGGTCGAGCCCCACCGCACTGATCCTGAGCTTCAGCGATCCGCAGCGCCTTCCGGGTGCGAGTGACACCACCCGCGTGATCCGCCTGCCGCCCGGCGACAACGACCTGTACCGGTTGGCGGAGACCGATCGCATTGCCGAGGCGTTGATCGCCGGCGAGATGGACCTGGCCGGGGCATTCGAAGCGATGAACGCGCTCGACAAGCCGCCGACGCTGTTCTGGAGGGCTGCGCAGGTGCTGGGTTTCGGGCTGGTGGCAGCCGCGGTGGCCGGCCTGCTGCGACTGCCATGGCTGGACATCGGGGTGGCGGGGTTCAACGGGCTTGCCATCGGAATGCTGACGCAACTGGCGGAGACCAGGCCGCGCCTGAAGGAAGCATCCGACGCACTGCTCGCGCTGCTGGCGTCTTCGGTGGCGGTACTGGTGGCGAGTTTCATCGCACCGCTGAACCAGAACACCGTGATCATCGCGTCCCTGATCGTGCTGCTGCCGGGCATGGCGCTGACCAACGCGGTCAACGAGCTGGCCAGCCAGCACCTCGTGGCAGGCACGGCGCGGTTCTCCGGGGCGATCATGACCGTGCTGAAGCTGGCGGTGGGCACAGCGATCGCGCTCTACCTGGCCAACCTCATCGGCCTGGAGCCGGCGGTGCGTGCCCTGCGTCCGCAACCGGCGTGGATGGAATGGGCCGCGCTGGCGGCGGCCTCGCTGGCATTCGCGGTGCTGTTCCGTGCGGAACTGCGTGATTACCCCCTGGTCATGGCCGCTGCGGCAGGTGGTTACCTGATCTCGCGTTTCGGGGGAATGGCCTGGGGCAGTCCGGCCGGCATATTCCTCGCGGCCCTGGTCATGACCGCGGCGGGCAATGCCTACGCGCGCTGGTTCCATCGACCGGGCGCGATCGTGCGCGTTCCCGGCATCATCCTGCTGGTGCCCGGTAGTGCCAGCCTGCGTGGCCTGCTGAACCTGATACAGCAGCAGGACGTGAACGCCGGCCAGATCGCGCTGCTGGCGGTACTGAATATCCTGCTGGCGCTGATCGCCGGGCTGCTTTTCGGCAACCTGCTGTTGCCGGCGCGCCGGAATCTCTGATTTCGGCCTCCGGAAAACAAAACGCCGACCCAGGGGCCGGCGTTTCGCCTGCAAGCGGAGCGGGTTACTTGATCAGGAACTCGTCCACGTTGCGGCCTTCGCTGGTATAGGCTGCCAGCCAGCGCGGCTGCTTGCCCCGACCGGTCCAGGTCTCCTCCGGATTGGCCGGGTTGCGGTACTTCGGCGGCACCTTGCCGAGCGACTTGCGGGCCTTCTTGGCCGTGCCGCGCGGGGCGCGGGTGGCGCTGGAAGTACCGGCGCCCGCGCCGAACAGTTCTTCAAGGGTGTAACCCTCGTTCTTGGCCTGCTGGGCGAGCTTCTTGCGGACCTGGCCGATCGGCTTGCGCTTGCTCAGCGTGGTCTTGCGCTTCTTGGCCTTGCTGATCAGCGATTCAAGCTCTTTCGCCGAAAGGGTGTTGATGTCGATGGACATGGGGGGTGTCTCCGATGGAAGGGATGGTAAACCGGCCAAAATCCCTGGCCAACGGCTTCAATGGTAATCCCTAGCCCCGCGCACGTAAATGAAGGAGTTATTCTTGTCGCGGTGCATCACCCACCGCGGGTGGTTTTGCTCCGTGGATCAGGCCGGTGTGCCGATCCTGTCCAACAGCGTCGCCCGGTCAAGGTTTTCCGCTTCCGCCGCACGCCGGTGCCGGTATTCGAAGGTGCCGGCGGCGACGCCACGTTCCGACACCACGATCCGGTGCGGAATGCCGATCAGTTCCATGTCGGCAAACATCGCTCCCGGACGCAGGCCCCGGTCGTCCATCGCTGTTTCGACGCCGCGCCCGTTGAGCTCCCGGTGGAGCGCGTCGGCCGCCTCGGCGACACCCGGATCCTTCTTGGGATTGATCACGCACACCACCGCCTGCCAGGGCGCCATGGCTTCGGGCCAGGCGATGCCGTTGTCGTCGTGGTTCTGCTCGATCGCCGCCGCGACGATGCGCGAGACGCCGATTCCGTAGCAGCCCATCGTCGGCGTGGCGGCCTTGCCGTTCGCATCCAGTACCGAGCATCCCAGGGCCTGGGCATATTGCCGCCCCAGCTGGAATATATGGCCCACTTCGATGCCACGCGCGATCGCCAGGGTGCCGCTGCCGTCGGGAGAAGGATCTCCCGCCGATACATTGCGGATATCGGCAACCACGACCGGCTCGGGCAGGTCGCGGCCCCAGTTGACGCCGGCGAGGTGGAATCCATCACGGTTGGCACCGACCACGAAGTCGGCCATGGCCGCGACGCTCCGGTCGGCGATGATGCGGATGGTTTTGGCGGGGCGCACCGGACCCAGGAAACCGGGGCGGCTGCCGAGGTGCTCGAGGATCTCGGCTTCGGTGGCGAAGCGGTATTCCCCCAGCCCCTCCACTTTCGCCAGCTTGATCTCGTTGAGGGTGTGGTCCCCACGCACCAGTGCGAGAACAAAACCGTCCGCGCCGACCAGCGCGATCGACTTGACTGTGCGGGAGAGCTCGAGGCCGAGCAGTGCCGCCACGTCCTCGCACGTCTTCTGGACCGGTGTTTCGACCTCCCGCATGTCTTCGCTCGCGGCCGGTCGCGAATGCGGCGCGACCGCCTCGGCCAGTTCGACGTTGGCCGCATATCCGGAACCGTCGGAGAAAGCGATCGCGTCCTCGCCTGAATCGGCCAGTACGTGGAATTCATGCGAGGCACTGCCGCCGATCGCGCCGGTATCGGCGAAAACCGCGCGGAAGCGCAGGCCGAGCCGGGTGAATATGCGGCTGTAGGCGTCATGCATGACGCCGTACTGGCGATCGAGGTCGGCTTCATCCAGGTGGAAGGAGTACGCGTCCTTCATCAGGAACTCGCGCGCGCGCATCACCCCGAAACGCGGCCGGATCTCGTCGCGGAACTTGGCCTGCACCTGGTAGAAGACGATCGGCAGTTGCTTGTAGCTGGCCAGCTCATTGCGCGCGAAGTCGGTGATGACCTCCTCGTGGGTCGGCCCGTAGCAGTACCAGGCTTCCTTGCGGTCCTGCATTTTCAGCAGCTGGCCGCCGAATTTCTCCCAACGGCCGGATTCCTCCCACAGCTCCCGCGGTTGCACCGTCGGCATCAGCATCTCGATGGCGCCGGCGGCGTCCATTTCCTCGCGCACGATGCGTTCGACCTTGCGCAGCACGCGAAGGCCCAGCGGCGTCCAGGTATAGAGGCCGGAGGCGAGCTTGCGGATCATGCCGGCCTTCAACATCAGCTTGTGGCTGACGAGTTCGGCCTCTGCGGGGATTTCCTTGCTGGTATGGAGATGGAATTGCGACAGGCGCATGGGCAGGCATCGTGCGGGGACAGCCGGCATTCTGACATGCCGACGCCCGCGCGAGTTTCCCGCTTCCAGTTGTTTCGCCCCGGCGCTTGGCTCGGCCGGGGCAGGGCGATCAGCGGCTGGCGCTGTCTGCCGCGTGGGGGCAGTGCACTGCCATCGCGGCTTCGGCGAGTCGCTTCTGGTTGTCGCGTTCGGCGGGGGTCATCTCGACGTCGGGCTTGCCGTCGCCGTCGCTGTCCTTGCCGACCGGTGCGTCACCCGCCAGCAGCTCCAGGTTGGCCCGCGCCATCGTGCACTGCTCGTTCTCGACCGCGGCCTCTTCCGGCTTGGCCGCCGTGCCGGCCGAGCCGCTGTTGCCGATGATCCGGTTCTCGTATTCGCCCGCCGGCGGCGGGGAGTCGGAGTAATGGGTGACGCCGTTGGCATCCTTCCACTGGTACAGCTCGCCGGCCGCCACGGGCAGTGCCAGGACGAGCAGGGCCGCGGCGAACAGGCGCGGAAGACGGGTGTCGGAGACGCGGATGGATCCGGACATGCAGGGACTCCCCAGCAACGAATGCTTGGTCAGGGCGCGATTGCAGCACTCCGCCGCCCCGCAGGCAAGCGCTAAACTGCGGAAATGGAATCCACGCACGCGCCTTCGCCCCCTCCGCCCAGGCGTGGGCGGGGTATCTACCTCCTGCCCAACCTGTTCACCACCGGCGGCCTGTTCGCGGGATTTTTCGCGATCATTGCCGCCACCCAGGGCCGGTTCGACGACGCCTGCATCGCGATCTTCATCGCCGCGATCCTCGACGGCGTCGACGGTCGGGTCGCGCGGCTGACCAATACCCAGAGCGAATTCGGGGTGCAGTACGACTCGCTGGCCGACCTGGTGAGCTTCGGGCTGGCGCCTGCGCTGGTGATGTACCACTGGTCGCTGGTGTCGATGGGCATCGACGGGCCGACCGCGCGCAAGGTGGGTTGGGTGGTGGCCTTCCTGTACGCCGCCTGCGCCGCGTTGCGCCTGGCGCGTTTCAACTCGCAGGTGGCCCAGGTCGACAAGCGCTGGTTCATCGGCCTGGCCAGCCCCGCCGCTGCCGGGCTGCTCGCCAGCCTGGTCTGGACCTGCTTCAAGCTGGGTTACGACGGCGTGGAGCTGCGGTACCTCGCACTCGCTGCCACCGCGGTTGCGGCATTGCTGATGGTCAGCCGGGTGCGCTATTTCAGCTTCAAGGGCGGCGGCCACCGGCACGACCGCATGCCGTTCCTGGCTGTGGTGGGGGTGCTGGCGGTGCTGGCGGCCATCGCCATCAATCCACCGGTGGTGCTGTTGGCGGCAACCCTGCTGTACGCCAGCTCGGGGCCGCTGGCGGCGGTGTGGAGGCGGCTGCGGCGGCAGGGCGATCGATCATGAGCGGCTGGAGCCCATTGCAAAGGGAGTGGCTGCGCGCGCTGGGCCACCCCGTGCTGGTGCTGGCCGGGAATGAAACCGGCGCTTCGGATGCGGAGGTCGGAGAGCCCGCTGCGGCGCAGGAGGTGGAGCGACGACGGCCGGATATGCATGGCGGGCCAGTGGAGACGGCACGGCTGCAGGGGGGGGCGGCACCGGCGGATCCGGCTGCGCCCGGACCTGCGGAGCGCCCGCACCCTGCGCCGGCGGCACGCGGACGCGAGGTCGACCGGGAAACGGATCGCCCCGCTGCGCCCCGGGTTCCCGAGCCCCAGGCCGCCACGCCTGCGGCGGTGCGAACAGACACTGCCACCAAGGCGGCCGCGCTTGCTGCTGCCCGCCGCGTTGCCAACGAGCGCGCCGCGGCAGAAGCGCTGCGCGAGGCGCTGGTGCGGGCCACCGGCCTCGGACCGGGGGCTGGCGCCCGCCGGCTGCGCGAACTGGGTGCGGACCCGCTGGCGTTGCGTAGCGATCCCACGGCCAAGCGCGCGCTGTGGACGCGCCTGCGGCAGATCCGCAAGGACGCGCGGAAATGAGTGCCCGGGTGTCGGAGGCGCCATTGCCGGAGCTGGTGCTGCGGGCCATGAAGGAAGCGGACGTGCCTGCGGTGCACGCCATCGAGATCCGCGCCTACGAGTTTCCATGGACCCAGGGCATTTTTCGCGATTGCCTGCGCGCCAACTACCCCGCCTGGCTGCTGATGGGCGAGGGCCGCATCCACGGATATTTCCTGCTCAGCGTCGCGGCCGGCGAGGCGCATGTGCTGAACATCTGCATCGCGCCGGAGTACCAGGGACGGGGTCTGGGGCGGACGCTGCTGCGTTCATTGGTTCGCGTGGCGAAGGCGCGGCGGGTCGATCGCGTCTTCCTCGAGGTGAGGCCGAGCAACCCGGGCGCCATCCAGTTGTACGAGAGCGAAGGCTTCAACGAGATCGGGCGGCGCCCACGCTATTACCCCGCGCGACAGGGCCGGGAGGATGCGCTGGTGATGGCGCTGGAGATGTTGCCCGAGGAGCAGGGGTCGTAAACCCGCGGCTCGTGTCCCACGGGGATTCCTTTTCGGGTGTAGGAGCGGCTTCAGCCGCGATCGGATGACGGGCTACCTGCGCCGACTCCACGATCGCGGCTGAAGCCGCTCCTACAAATGCATCGAGCTTCTCGAAGGCGCCCACGCTGCGGCTCTGCTGTAGGAGCGACGTGAGTCGCGACCGGTACATCGGGCCATGGGGTCGGCGGGTCGCGACTTACGTCGCTCCTACACATGATGGGTCCTGGCCGGCCGCGCCGTCCGGAGCCATGCCTCGGTGCCGCGCCCTCAGCCAAGCTTGGCGCGCTGGGCCGCCAGGGCCTCGCGCTGTACGTTCCAGTCGACCAGGCGCTTGCGTTCCTGTTCGACCACCGCCGGCGGGGCGTTGTTGACGAAGGTCTCGCTGGCGAGCTTGCCCTTGCACTTGCCGATTTCGACTTCCACGCGCTTGAGTTCCTTGTCCAGACGAGCGCGTTCGGCGCCCATGTCGACCAGGCCTTCCAGCGGTACCAGCAGCTTGAGCTCGCCGACGACCGCGGTGGCGGCGGCGGGCGCGCTGGCGGCGTCGTCGATGAACTCGATGCGGTCCAGCCGGGTCAGGAACCGCAGCGACGAGGCGAAGCGCTCGGTCCGCTTGCGGTCGCTGTCGCTGGCGCCGGCCAACAACAGGCTGACGTGCTTCGACGGCGCGACGTTCAATTCGCTCCGCACCCGGCGCAGGGCGCTCACCATGCTCTTCAGCCACTCGACGTCAGCTTCGGCATGGCCCGCCTCGAATGCGACTTCGCCGGCGACCGGGTATGCCCGCAGCATGATGGTGTCGCCATCGATGCCCAGGCGCGGCGCGACCTGCTGCCACAGCTCTTCGGTCACGAAGGGAATCAACGGATGCAGCAGCGACAACAGGCGCTCGAGCACGTGCAGCAGGGTGTGGCGGGTGCTGTTGGCGGCCTCTGCATCTTCGCCGTTGAGGGCGGGCTTGGCGAGCTCGACGAACCAGTCGCAGAAGTCGTTCCAGGCGAACTCGTACAGGGACTGTGCGAGCAGGTCGAAGCGGTAGGCGGCGAAGTGCTGCGCGGCTTCGGCGGACGCCACGTCCAGCCGCGCGAGGATCCAGCGCTCGGCGTCGGTCCGCGGCTGCGGCGCGCCCTCGAAGCGCGCGCCCTCGGTGTTCATCAGCACGAAGCGCGAGGCGTTCCACAGTTTGTTGCAGAAGTTCTTGTAGCCTTCGGCGCGGCCCAGGTCGAAGCGGATGTCGCGGCCATGCGTTGCCAGCGCGGCGATGGTGAAGCGCAGCGCGTCGGCGCCGAAAGCCGGGATGCCGTCGGGGAACTCGCGGCGGGTGGCCTTGGCGATCTTCTCGGCCATCTTCGGCTGCATCAGCCCGGTGGTGCGCTTGGCCAGCAGGTCGTCCAGGCTGATGCCGTCGATGAGGTCCAGCGGGTCGAGGATGTTGCCCTTCGACTTGGACATCTTCTGGCCGTCCTTGTCGCGGACCAGGCCGGTGATGTAGACGTCGTGGAACGGCACCTGGCCGGTGAGGTGGTCGCTCATCATGATCATCCGGGCGACCCAGAAGAAGATGATGTCGAAGCCGGTCACCAGCACGCTGGACGGCAGGAAGCGCTCATAGCCGCGCTTGGCCATCGCATCCGCATCGGGCCAGCCCAGGGTGCTGAACGGCCACAGGGCCGAGGAGAACCAGGTCTCCAGCACGTCGCTGTCCTGCGACAGGGCGACATCGGCACCCAGTGAATGTCTCGCCCGGACCTCGGCCTCGTCGCGGCCCACGAAGATGTTGCCGGCCTCGTCGTACCAGGCGGGGATGCGGTGGCCCCACCAGAGCTGGCGGCTGATGCACCAGTCCTGGATGTTCTCCATCCAGTGCCGGTAGGTGTTGATCCAGTTACCGGGCACGAACCTGACGTTGCCCTGCTCGGCGAGCGCGAGGCCCCTCGCCCCGAGCGTGTCCATCTTCACGAACCACTGGTCGGTCAGGTAGGGCTCGATCACTGTGCCCGAGCGGTCGCCGAAGGGCTGCATGATCGCCTTCGAGTCGACGACCGGGTTTCCGTCGGCGTCGGTCACGGCGAGGTTCTCGCCGGTGATCGCCGCGATGACGCGTTCGCGTGCCTCGTATCGGTCCAGCCCGCGCAGTTCCTCCGGCACCAGGTTGATCTCGCTGACGTCCCCGGCCGGACGTTCGCCGCGGGCGATCTCTCCGGCGATGCGGGCGCTCTGCTCGTAGGGAAGGCCGTCGGTGCGCATCCGTGCACCGTCGTCCATCAGCGCGTACAGCGGGATGCCGTTGCGGGCGGCGACCGCGTAGTCGTTGAAGTCGTGGGCGCCGGTGATCTTCACCGCGCCGGAGCCGAAGTCCGGATCGGGGTGGCTGTCGGTGATGATCGGAATGAGGCGGCGATGCTCCTTGGGTCCGACCGGGATCTCGCAGAGCTTGCCGACGATCGGCGCATAACGCGCATCCGACGGGTGTACCGCGACCGCGCCGTCGCCCAGCATGGTTTCGGGGCGGGTGGTGGCGATCGAGATGTAGTCGCGCGTTTCCTGCAGGATGACGTTGCCGTCGGCGTCGCGCTCGATGTACTCGTAGGTTTCGCCGCCGGCCAGCGGGTACTTGAAGTGCCACATGTGGCCGGGGACTTCGCGGTTCTCGACCTCCAGGTCGGAAATGGCGGTCTTCAGCACCGGGTCCCAGTTGACCAGCCGCTTGCCGCGGTAGATCAGGCCTTCCTCGTGCAGCTTCACGAAGGCCTCGACCACCGCCTCGGCGGCCATCGGGTCCATGGTGAAGACGCTGCGCGACCAGTCGCCGGACGTGCCCATGCGGCGCATCTGGCGCTCGATGGTGTCGCCCGAATGCTGCTTCCACTCCCAGACCTTGCCGATGAAGCCATCGCGGCCGAGCGAATCGCGGGTCTCGCCCTTGCCCTCGCGGTCGAGGTTGCGCGCGACCACCATCTCGGTGGCGATGCCGGCGTGGTCGCTGCCCATCTGCCACAGCGTGTCGAAACCGCGCATGCGGTGGTAGCGGATCAGCGCGTCCTGCAGGGTGTGCTGGAAGGCGTGGCCCATGTGCAGGGTGCCGGTGACGTTCGGCGGCGGCAGCAGGATCGAATACGGTTTTCCCTCGCCACGCGGATTGAATACGCCGCTCGCCTCCCATTGCTGGTACAGGCGCGATTCGAAGCGGGTCGGGTCGTAGCTGGAGGCGAGGGTGTCGGTCATGGTCTGGGCTTGTGGTCGCGCGCCTGGCGACGGGGTTACATGTCGTGCTTGTTGAGTTGGAAGCCGCGGGCCTGGTACTGCTTCCAGCGTTCGCGCAGCGGTCCGCGTGCGCTGTCGTCGGCCGGCACCACCTCGAGCACGCGCTCGAACTCGCCCTCCACGGCGGCGTCGCGCAGGTTGATCACCAGCGGGCGCAGCGGCACGTCGGCATCGGGCGGTGCGATCAGCACGTCGGCTTCTTCCTCGTCGAGGTCCGCGCCGGCGATCTGGTGCGGGATGAAGGCGTCCGGATCGAACGACCACAGCAGGTCATCGAGCTTTTCGGCCTGCGCGGCATCGCGCGCGAGCACCAGCGAGGGCAGTCCGCGTTCGTGCGCCTTGCGCGCCAGTTCGCACACCAGCAGGAGCGGCTCCTCGCGGAACCGCGCCTTCTGCACCAGGTAGAAGTCGGCGCGCATCCGTCAGGCTTTCGCGCCAGCCTGGTCGAGCAGCCACTGGCTCAGCAGCCCAACCGGCCGGCCGGTGGCCATGCCGTGCTTGCCGTCGTCGCTGCCGCTGCCGGCGATGTCGATGTGCGCCCATCGCTGGCCCTCGGTGAAGCGCGAGAGGAAGCAGCCGGCGGTGATCGCACCGGCCCAGCGGCCACCGACATTGGAGACGTCGGCATAGGTGGAGTCGATCATCGGCTGGTACTCGTCCCACAGCGGCAGGCGCCAGGCACGGTCGAAGGAGTGCTCGCCGGCCGCCAGCAGCTCGTTCGCAAGGTCGTCGTGCTTGCTCATCAGGCCGGAGGCGTACTTGCCCAGCGCGACCATGCAGGCACCGGTCAGGGTGGCGACGTCCACCAGCGCGCGCGGCTCGAACTTCTGCGCCCAGGTCAGGGCGTCGCACAGGATCAGGCGGCCTTCTGCGTCGGTGTTGCCGACCTCGATGGTCTTGCCGGACATGCTGGTGAGCACGTCGGACGGACGGTACGCATCGGCGTCGGGCATGTTCTCGACCGCCGGCACCACCACCACCAGGTTGATCGGCAGCTTCATGCCAACGGCGGCCACGAAGGTGCCCATGACGGTGGCACCACCGCACATGTCGAACTTCATCTCCTCGATGCCGCCCTGCACCTTGAGGTTGATGCCGCCGGTATCGAAGGTGATGCCCTTGCCGACCAGCACGTAGGGCTTGGCGTCGCCGCCGCCGTCGTACTTCAGCGCGATCAGGCGCGGCGGGTTGGCCGAGCCGCGGCCCACGGCCAGCAGCGAGCCCATGCCGAGCTTCTCCATCGCCGCCACGTCCAGCACCTCGCAGGAGGTGTTGTCGAAGCGGCCGGCGAATTCCTGGGCCTGCTGCGCCAGGTAGCCCGGGTTGCAGACATTGGGCGGCAGGTTGCCCAGCTCGCGGGCGAAGGCGACGCCGGCGGCGATGGCCTGGCCCTGCGCCAGCGCAGCCTGGTCGTCGCCACTGATCGACAGGCGGCGCAGGCCCGGTTCCGGGGTCTTCTTCTGGTTCTTGTCGCCCAGGGTGGCGGTGTAGCGGTAACAGGCGTGGTCGGCGGCGATCGCGGCCTGGCGGATCGTCCAGGCACTGTCCCGGCCCTCGACCGGAACCTGGCTCAGCGTCATCAGCGCATGCGTCGAGGCGCCGGACTTCAGGGCGCGGGCGGCATCACCGATCGCCTTGAGGTACTGCGGCACGCCGAACTTGGCCGGCTCGCCCAGGCCCACCACCAGCACCCGCGGGGCCGAGACGCCGGGGAGGTCGTGCAGGAGCGCGGTCTTGCCGGTCTTGCCGCTGGCGTCGCCGCGCTCGAGCAGCGCGGTCAGGCGTCCGTTGCTGGCCTGGTCGATGGCCTTGCCGGCGTCGGTGAGGGTGTTGTCGGAGAAGGCGCCAACGACGACGCAATCCACCTTGGCGGTGGTGGCGGCGTCCTGGTTCAGGTCGAATTGAAGAGCCATGCAGCAGGTTCCCTGGAAGAGTGAAAGGGACGTTCGCGCAACGATCCGTAAAGTCGCAGCGCCGGATCGGCAGCGAAAACCGCCGATCCGGGTGACAATGCGGGTCGGGCCGCGGCCGGCGGAGCCGGTCGGGACGGTCGAATCGAGCCCTTGAGTCTAAAGCAAGCGCCCCGGCTTTCCGAACCCGCGCCCGTGATCCATCCGCCGTCGTACCGCCATTCCGCCCGCCGCACACGAGCCCCCGAATCCCACTGATGCCCAAGCTCGACCGTTACCTGCTCGGCGAACTCGCCCAGTCCACCTTCGCCGCCCTGGTGGTGCTGCTGATCGTCAGCGTCGGCGGCGTGATCACCGACGTGCTCAAGGACATCGCCTCGGGGCGGCTGCCGGCGGGTCTGATGCTGGCCCAGCTGGGCTTGGTGCTGTTGAACTGGCTGCCGCTGATCCTGCCGCTGGCGCTGATGCTGGGCGTGATGCTGGGCGTGGGGCGCATGTATCGCGATTCGGAAATGCCGGTGATCGCAGCGATCGGTGTCGGCCCGCCGCGCCTGCTCAAGCCGGTGCTGATGCTGGTGTTGCCGGTGGTGCTGGTGGTTGGCGTGTGTTCGCTGTGGCTGGGGCCGATGGCCGAGCGCATCTCCCGCGAGATGATCAACGAGGCCAACCGCAACCTGGTGGTGTCGGGCCTGCAGCCGGGCAGTTTCACCGAGCTCCCGGGTGGTGGAGGCGTGGTGTACGTGGGGGCGATGTCGGGTGACGGCAGCCAGTTCCGGCGCATCTTCATCTACCGCCAGTCCGAAGGCCGCATAGACGTCACGACCGCCAATTCCGGCGAGCTGGCGGTCGAGGACGGTGGCGACCGCTATCTCACCCTGCTCGACGGGTTCCAGGTCGAAGGGCCGCGCGAGGCCGGGCTCGACTACCGGCTGATGCGCTACGCCAGCAACGAGGTGCGGCTGCCTGGCGGCGACAGGCAGCATGACCCGAACGACCCGGAGATCCTCCCGACCTCGCAGTTGCTGGACGATCCGCGCCGCGCCGCCAATGCACAGCTGCACTTCCGGCTGGCGCCGCCGCTGCTGACCTTCGCCTTCGCGATCATGGCGGTGCCGCTGGCGCGCAGCACGCCGCGGCAGGCGCGTTATGGCCGGGTCATCATGGGCTTCCTCGCCTACCTGGTCGGCATGCAGCTGATGCTGATGGGTACCGAGTGGCTGGAAGTAGGGCGCATGCCCGCGGCGCTGGGGCTGTGGTGGCTGGTCCTGCCGCTGGTGGCGGCGGCACTGTGGCTGTACTTCACCGATGGCCGGATGCGCCGCCCGCGTCCGCTGCGCAAGCGGGAGGCGGCGGCATGACCCCGTTCCCGAAGATCCACGACATCTACGTCGGCAAGGTGGTGATCGGCACCGTCGCGCTGACCTGGGCGGTACTGCTGGGACTGGACGTGATGCTCAGCCTGGTCGGGGAGTTCGGCGACGTCGGCGAAGGCCGCTACGGCGCCGTCGAAGCCCTGGCGTACACCGCGTATACCGTGCCCCGGCGCGCTTACACCATGTTCCCGACCGCGGCCGTCATCGGCTCCCTGATGGCCCTGGGGCAGCTGGCGGCCACTTCCGAGCTGACCGCGCTGCGTGCCATTGGCCTTTCGCGCCGCCGCCTGACCATCACCGTGGTCGCGGCGCTGGCGCTGCTGACCCTGCTGATGGTGGTCGCCGGCGAGACGGCCGGCCCCTGGGGCCAGCGCCGTGCCGATGCCCTGAAGGCATCCTCGCGTTCAGACGATCTCATCGTGGCCCAGTACTCCGGTGTCTGGGCACGCGAGGGTGCGGTCATCCTCAATGCCGAAGGTGGCGAGGAGCGCGACAACGGCCAGGACCAGTGGCTGGAGCTGACCGACGTGCGCCTGTACGAGTTCGACGACGACGGCCGGCTGGAGTCGCTGGCGGTGGCGAAGGTGGCCGAGCACCGGCCGGGTGGATGGCTGCTGCGCGACGTGACCCGCACCACCTTCGGCGCGGACTCGGTGGTCCGGGAAGAGATCCCCGAGGAGCGCTGGGAGTCCAACCTGGATGCCACCGCCCTGAGCGCCGACATTGATCGACCGCGCTATCTCAGCGCGATCGAGCTGCGCAAGGCGGTCCAGTACCGCAAGCGCAACGCGCTGGATGCCGGCGAATACGAGGAGCACTACTGGGGCCGCTGGTTCTACCCGCTCAACGTACTGGCGCTGTGCCTGGCCGCCATCCCGTTCGCCTTCGGCAGCCTGCGCAGCGGCGGGCTCGGCAAGCGCCTGTTCATCGGCGTGGTCTTCGCGCTGGGCTTCTGGCTGGTGCAGACCCAGTTCGTGAAGATGGCCAGCGCCTTCGATTTCGACTTCCGGCTGGCCTATCTGCTGCCGACGCTGATCATGGTCGGGGTTTCCTACGTGCTCTTCAGGAAGCGCTCGGGCTAGGACCGCGCCGTCAGCGCTCCCGCCGTGGCTCGCGACGCAGGCGGGTGCCGCTGGCGCGGTCATGCCAGGTGAGGCCGTCGCGGTCGACCCAGGCCCACCAGAATCCTGCTCCGCCGACGGCGAGCGACAAGGTCCCGACCGCATAGCGCACCACCAGTGCCCTCCGTGGGGCGCATCCGCCGTCGGCGGCAAGCACCCGCAGCCGCCATGGCCGCATGCCCAGTGTCTGGCCGCCGCGGTGCCAGCTGACAACTGCATAGGCACCGGCGAGCAGCCAGCACACCGCCCAGAGCGCAAGCTGCCATGCGCTGAAGGGCTGGATGTTCTCCCGCGCGTCATGGCCGGCAAAGTAGTGCGCGGCGGAGAACGCAGCGCCGGCCAGCATCCACATAGCCAGGGCCGGCCACAGGTCGTAGAACAGCGCCAGCAGGCGCCAACCGATGTGTGACGGTGCGCGGGGGTGCGCGGGCGGATGCGGTTCGGCGGGATTGTTGTCGGCGTGGTTCATGGCGCGGCAAGTCTAGGGCAGCCGTGGCCCCCGGTGGCTCGGTTAAGCTGCGCCGATGACTTCGCGAACCCCGGCCGAACGCCGCCAGCTGGCGATGGCGCAGCCGCCGCTGCCCGATGCGGACGCCGACGTGATCGCCGCCTTCCTCGACGCGACCTGGGCGGAAAAGGGCCTCGCCCGCCCCACGCTCGACAGCTACAGGCGGGATCTCGAAGGCTATGCCCGTTGGCGCGCCGGTCGTGGTGGTGGTCTCGCCGGCGCCGACCGGGGTGCATTGTTCGAGTTCCTGGCCTGGCGCATGCGCGAGGGTTACTCGCCCCGCAGCAACGCCCGCCTGCTGTCGGCGCTGCGGGCGTTCTTCGGCTGGCGGGTCCGTCGGGGCGAGCGCGAGGATGATCCCACGGCGCTGTTGGATCCTCCCCGGTTGCCGCGTTCGCTGCCAAAGGTCTTGGCGGAGAGCCAGGTGGAAGCGCTGTTGTCCGCGCCCGACGACAGCGAGCCGCTGGGCTTGCGTGATCGCGCCATGCTGGAACTCATGTACGCCTGCGGCCTGCGCGTCAGCGAGCTGGCGAACCTGCCCGCGACCGCCCTGAACCTTCGGCAGGGCGTGTTGCGTGTCAGCGGCAAGGGCGGCCGCGAGCGCCTGGTGCCGCTCGGCGAGGAGGCGCGCCACTGGCTGGAGCGCTACCTGGCGACGGCAAGGCCGCGGCTGGCCGGGAGCCGTGCGCTGGCGCCCCTGTTCATCGGCAGCAACGGCGAGGCTCCGACCCGGCAGCACCTGTGGGGACTGGTGAAACGGTACGCCGCGGCGGCCGGGATCGATCCTGCTCGCATCAGCCCCCATGGCCTCCGGCACAGCTTCGCCACCCACCTGCTCAACCACGGCGCCGACTTGCGCGCGCTGCAGATGCTGCTTGGCCACAGCTCGCTCTCGACCACCCAGATCTACACCCTGGTGGCGCGCGAGCAACTCAAGCAACTGCATGCCAGGCACCATCCGAGAGGCTGAACGATCAAGGCTGCCTGCCAGCGCCGCCGGCCGGGCCCGTGCCACAATCACGGCTTCCCCATCGGGCGTGTCCGCTTCCGGGCATCCCCGCAGAAAGGACCATAGATGAAGCGCATCCTCCTGGTCGCCGCCCTTGGCGCCATCAGTCTTTCCGCCTGTGCGGAGTCGCCCGCGCCGGCTTCCGGGGCGGCGCCTGCTGTCGTGGCCGCTCCTTCGGGGCCTTCGGTCACGGCAGAGCCGGGGTCCGCCGAGGCGCGGGCACTGGAGGCGATCGCCACCCTCAACCCGAACATCAAGGTCGACCACATCGGCGAAGCGCCCATGCCGGGGTTCCGCGAGCTGATCGTGGGCGGGCAGGTGGTCTATGTCAGCGACGACGGCCGCTACATGTTCCTCGCCGGTGCCGGCGGCGCGCTGTACGACGCCCACGCCGAGAAGAACCTGAGCGAGGCGGCGCTGGGACGCATGCGCAACGAGCTGCTGGCGACGATCCCGGAAGGCGAGCGCATCGTGTTTGCCCCGGAGAATCCGGACCACACCGTTACCGTCTTCACCGATGTCGAGTGCGGCTACTGCCGGAAGATGCACAGCGAGATCGAGCAGTACAACGCGCAGGGCATCGCGGTGGAGTACCTGGCCTTTCCGCGCATGGGCATGGGCAGCGAGGACTTCACCAAGATGATCTCGGTGTGGTGCGCCGACGACCGCAAGGCCGCGCTCACCCAGGCCAAGACCACCGGCAAGGTGACGCCGAAGGACTGCAAGAACACCGTGGCGATGCAGTACAGCATCGGCCAGCGCGCCGGCCTGACCGGTACGCCGATGATCATCGCCGAGGACGGTACCCAACTCGGTGGCTACGTGCCCCCGGCCGCCCTTCGCGAGGCGTTGGACAAGCTCGCCGCCAACCGCGAGCCGGCCGAAGTCGGCGCCTGAGTTCGCGCGGGCGATCGCCGGAACCCCCTGCCTTTGTAGGAGCGGCTTCAGCCGCGATCAGGAGCCGGCGCGGGCCTGCACCTTCCGGTCGCGGCTGAAGCCGCTCCTACAGGAGCACGGGGTCGGAAGCGCAGGGGCGACTGCCCTACAATAGCGGGCCCCGTCGACCCCAGGGTTCCCCGGACATGATCGTCCTCGAGGGCGCTTCCGCCCTTTCAGCGTTCCGTCGCGACCGCCTGCAAGCCCGCCTCCAGTCCATCCACTCCCAGGTCCGCCTGCTCGATGCATGGCCGGTGTATTGGGTGGAAGTCGAGACCGGCACCACCCCCGATGAAGCCGTGCTGCGCCGCATCCTGCAGGCGGAGCCGGCCGCTGCGCCGCGGGCCGACGGTGCCGTTTCCCGCTACGTCACCCCGCGCCTGGGGACGCTGTCGCCGTGGTCGAGCAAGGCGACCGAGTTGCTGCACGGCGCACGCCTGTCGGTGAAGCGGGTCGAGCATGGCACCCGCTACGACCTGTCCGGCTGGCCCACGGACGCCGCCACCCAGGGCGCATTGGCGAAGGTCCTGCACGATCCGATGACCCAGTCGCTGCTGGAGGCGCGCGAGGACGCGATCGCCCTGTTCCAGGTCCCGGCACGCGGCGAGCTGGAGCGTATTCCGCTCGGTGAGCTCGAGACCGCGAACAGCCGGCTGGGACTGGCGCTGGCCGATGACGAGATCGGCTACCTGCGCGAACGCTACGGCGCGCTGGGGCGCGATCCCTCCGACATCGAACTGATGATGTTCGCCCAGGCGAACTCCGAGCACTGCCGGCACAAGATCTTCAACGCGTCCTGGACCATCGACGGCCACGACATGCAGGCGGGTGGCGGGCCGGTGTCGCTGTTCAAGATGATCAAGCACACCCACGCGGCCACGTCGGAGCACACGCTTTCGGCGTACAGCGACAACGCCGCCGTGGTCGCCGGATACACCAGCCAGCGTTTCCGTCCGGATCCGCACAGCCAGGCCTACCGGGCGGAGCCGCCGGTGGAATCCGCGTTCTGCATCAAGGTCGAAACCCACAATCATCCGACTGCCATCGCGCCGTTCCCGGGTGCGTCCACCGGTGCCGGCGGCGAGATCCGCGACGAAGGTGCCACTGGCCGCGGCGGCAAGCCCAAGGCCGGGCTGGCCGGGTTCTCGGTGTCGCACCTGCGCATCCCGACCCTGCCGCAGCCGTGGGAGGCGCCGCGCGCGCTGAACCCGCGCATGGCGCCGGCGCTGGAGATCATGCTCGATGGCCCGCTGGGCTCCGCGGCGTTCAACAACGAGTTCGGCCGCCCCAACCTGACCGGCTACTTCCGCAGCTTCGAGCTGTCCGAGGGTGCGCACGCGCGCGCCTATGACAAGCCGATCATGCTCGCTGGCGGCCTGGGGGCGATCGACCGCAACCAGGTCGAAAAGCTCGGCCTCCGGCCCGGTTACGCGGTGGTGGTGCTGGGCGGGCCGGCCATGCTGATCGGCCTGGGCGGTGGTGCCGCCAGTTCGGTGGCATCCGGCGACAGCCACGAGGCGCTGGACTTCGCCAGCGTGCAGCGCGACAACCCTGAGATGGAGCGCCGCTGCCAGGAGGTCATCGACCGCTGCGTGGCCCTCGGCGATGCCAATCCGATCTCCAGCGCCCACGACGTCGGCGCAGGCGGGCTGTCCAATGCCATTCCCGAGCTGCTGCACGATTCCGGCCTGGGCGGCGTGATCGACCTGTCCCGCGTGCCCAGCGACGACCCGTCACTGTCACCGATGCAGTTGTGGAGCAATGAATCGCAGGAGCGTTATGTCATCGGCCTGCCGCCCGACCGGGTGGAGGAGTTCACCGCGATCTGCGAGCGCGAGCGCTGCCCGTTCGCGGTGGTTGGCCATGCGACCGCCGAGGAACGGCTGGTGGTGGGCGAGGGCGCGACGGTCGAGGTGGTCTATGGCGACGACCGCGGCCCCCGCGACTGGCCGATCGACCTGCCGATGGACGTGCTGTTCGGCAAGCCGCCGAAGATGCACCGCGACACCACGCGGCCCGGCGATGCGCCGTGGCCGTCGCTGGACTGGAGCGGGCTGGACCTGCAGCAGGCGGCGAAGCGCGTGCTTGCCCACCCGACCGTGGGCGCCAAGCAGTTCCTGGTGACCATCGGCGACCGCAGCGTCGGCGGCCTGACCGCGCGCGACCAGATGGTGGGCCCCTGGCAGCTGCCGCTGGCCGACTGCGCGATCACCTTCGCCGGCTTCGACGGCTTCACCGGTGAGGCCATGGCGATCGGCGAGCGCACGCCGCTGGCGCTGCTGGATGCCGCCGCTGCGGCGCGCATGGCTGTTGGCGAGGCGATCACCAACCTGTGCGCCGCGCCGGTGGAATCGTTGGATCGGGTGAAGCTGTCGGCCAACTGGATGGCCGCTGCCGGCCATGATGGCGAGGACGCGCTGCTGTTCGACGCCGTGCGTGCGGTCGGCATGGAGCTGTGCCCCGAGGTCGACCTGAGCATCCCGGTCGGCAAGGACTCGCTGTCCATGCAGGCGCAGTGGCAGGACGAGGACGGCCCGCAGAAGTCGGTCTCGCCGGTGTCGCTGGTGGTGACGGCTTTCGCCCCGGTGGTGGACGTTCGCCAGCAGCTCACGCCGCTGCTGGAGCGCGAGGGCGAATCGGAGTTGTGGCTGATCGGGCTGGGCGCCGGCAAGCAGCGCCTGGGTGGTTCGGTGCTGGCCCAGGTCCATCCCGAGGCGGGTGCGACCGACCTGCCGGCCTTCGCCGGGCAGCCGTCGGAAGATGGCCGCCGCAACGCCGGCACCCCGGACCTCGACAACCCGGCCCGCCTGCGTGATTTCTTCGAGCTCATCCGCGACGCCCGCGAAGCCGGCCTGCTGCAGGCCTACCACGACCGTTCCGACGGTGGCGCCTTCGCCGCCCTGTGCGAAATGGCTTTCTGCTCGCACCTTGGCCTCGACATCAACCTCAGCGGTTGGGGCGAGGATCCGTTCCGCACCCTGTTCAACGAGGAACTCGGCGCGGTGGTGCAGGTGGCCGACGAGGACCGTGCCGACTTCGCCGACCTGGTGGCGCGCTATGGCCTGATCGACTGCGCCCAGCGCATCGCCCGCCCGACCACGGCGCCGGTGATCCGGGTGATGGAGGACGGCGAGACGCTGGCGGAATGGCGCTGGGAGGAGCTGTTCGATGCCTGGTGGTCGACCACCCACGCCATGCAGAAGCTGCGCGACAACCCGGACTGCGCCGACGAGGAGCGCTTCGCCGCGCGCGACTTCAATGCGCCGGGGCTGCGGCCGAAGCTGACCTTTGATCCCGTCGAGGATGTCGCCGCTCCGTTCGTCAACACCGGGGCACGGCCGAAGGTGGCGATCCTGCGCGAGCAGGGCGTCAACGGCCACGTCGAGATGGCGGCTGCATTCGACCGCGCCGGATTCGAAGCCTTCGATGTCCACATGAGCGACCTGATCGCGGGCCGCACCACGCTCGATGGCTTCAAGGGCCTGGCAGCCTGTGGCGGCTTCAGCTACGGCGACGTGCTTGGGGCCGGGCGCGGCTGGGCGACGAGCATCCTCGAGCGCAATGCGCTGCGCGACCAGTTCCACGCATTCTTCGAGCGCGACGACAGCTTCACGCTGGGTGCCTGCAACGGTTGCCAGATGCTCAGCCAGCTCAAGCCGATCATCCCCGGCGCCGGCCACTGGCCGAGTTTCCAGCGCAACCGCAGCGAGCAGTTCGAGGCTCGCCTGGGCCTGCTGGAAGTGGTCGAGTCGCCCTCGATCCTGCTGCGGGGCATGGCGGGCTCACGCATCCCGGTGGTGGTCTCGCACGGTGAAGGCCGCGCCGAGTTCGCCAGCAGCCTGGACCAGACCGCCGTGCACGCACCACTGCGCTACGTCGATGGCGACGGCAACCCGGCCACCGAGTATCCCGCCAACCCGAACGGTTCCACCGGCTCGGTCGCCGGCCTCACCAGCGACGACGGTCGGGTCACCATCCTGATGCCGCACCCCGAGCGCACCCCCCGCACCGCCAACCTGAGCTGGGCACCAAGCGAGTGGGGCGAGGATTCGCCATGGATGCGGCTGTTCCGCAACGCACGGGTGTTCGTCGGCTGAGGCCGGGCCGAGGGCCGAGGGGCGGCGGGTCCGGTACGGTCCGTGGCCCGCTCTACGCTCCAACTGGAGCTCCGGCGGTTGTAGGAGCGACGTAAGTCGAGACCCCCCGGGCACCGGAGTTGCGCGGTCGCGACTCACGTCGCTCCTACGAGGTGGGAATGCAGCGCCCCTGTAGGAGCGGCTTCAGCCGCGATCGGAAACCGGACGGGCGACCCATCGCCGGATCGCGGCTGAAGCCGCTCCTACAACCGCTGGAAGTCCGGCCGGACAAAGCCACCCTGGGCGAGCCTGTCGTGCTGGGAGAGCCGCCCGCGCGGCTGAACCGCGGGCGAATATGACCGCGGATCAACCTGCTAAAGTCGGGCGCTCACGGCTTGGGAGGGCGGTGTGGACGCCACAGCAGACAGCATTGCGGGACACCCGGAAGTGGACCGCGGCGTGGAGGAGGGCATCGTCGATGCGCTGCTCGCCAAGGGCCGGCTGAAGGAGGCCGACCTCGGCCGTGCGCGGCGCCTGCAGGCCGAAACCGGCGGCAGCCTCCTTGCGCTGCTGGGCCGGCTGGGGCTGGTGTCGGAGCGCGACCACGCGGAGACCGTTGCCCAAGTGATGGACCTGCCGCTGGTCAGCGCGAAGGACGCCCCGGAGCTGCCACCCGAGGGCGTGGTCCTGTCGCCTCGCTTCATGAAGCAGTTCGCGGTCTGCCCCGTCGCCGAGACCGAAACGCTGGTCGAAGTGCTCGCCGCCGATCCGCAGGATCCCTACACCCTCGATGCCGTGCGCCTGGCCACCGGCCGCGACGTCCACGCCAGTGTCGCGCTGCGCTCGGAAATCGACGAGCTGATCGAGCGCTGGCACGGCCAGGGCCGCAGTGCGATGGGCGCGATCATCGACACCGCCGAGGGCGAAGGCAGCGACCTGGACGACGTCGAGCACCTGCGCGACCTCGCCTCCGAGGCGCCGGTGATCCGGCTGGTCAACCTGGTGATCCAGCGCGCGGTGGAGCTACGCGCCTCCGACATCCACATCGAGCCCTTCGAGAATCGCCTGAAGGTGCGTTACCGCGTCGACGGCGTGCTGGTGGAGGGCGAGAGCCCGCCGGTGAACCTGACCGCCGCGGTGATCAGCCGCATCAAGATCATGGCCAAGCTCAACATCGCCGAGCGCCGCCTGCCGCAGGACGGCCGCATCATGCTGCGGGTGCAGGGCAAGGAGCTCGACCTGCGCGTCAGCACGGTGCCCACCGCGCACGGCGAATCGGTGGTCATGCGACTGCTCGACCGCGAATCGGTGGTGCTCGACTTTGAACGACTCGGCTTCACCGACGAATTCCTGCCGCAGTTCCGCAAGGTGCTGGAGCAGCCGCACGGCATCCTGCTGGTCACCGGTCCCACCGGCTCGGGCAAGACCACCACGCTGTACACGGCGCTGAGCCAGCTCAACACGCCGGACGTCAAGATCATTACCGTCGAGGACCCGGTCGAATACCAGATCGAAGGCATCAACCAGATCCAGGCCAAGCCGCAGATCGGGCTCGACTTCTCGCACGCGCTGCGGTCGATCGTGCGCCAGGACCCGGACATCATCATGATCGGCGAGATGCGCGACCTGGAGACCGCGCGCATCGCGATCCAGTCCGCGCTGACCGGCCACCTCGTGCTCAGCACCCTGCACACCAACAACGCCGCCGGCGGCATCACCCGCCTGCTCGACATGGGCGTGGAGGACTACCTGCTGACCTCCACCGTCAACGGCATCCTGGCCCAGCGGCTGGTGCGCCGGCTGGAGCCGACGCTGGCCCAGCGCTACCCGGCATCGCCCGAAGAGATCGAGAAGTTCTCGCTGCGGCGCTACCAGCCCGAGGGCGAGATCATGCTGTACCGCCCCGGCAGCTCCCCGTCCGCGCCGACCGGCTACCAGGGCCGGACCACCATCATGGAGTTCATGGTGATGAACGACGAGCTCCGTCGGGCGGTGATGCGCCACGCCGGCATGGGCGAGATCGAGCGCATCGCGCGCGACGCCGGCATGCGCACGATGTACGAGGACGGCATCACCAAGGCGCTCGCCGGGCTGACCACCATCGAGGAAGTGCTGCGGGTGACCGAGGATGCGTAACGTGCCGGCACGCGATCATCAAGGGCGACGCGACCGCTGACCATGCCGCTCTACACCTACAAGGCGCTGAATGCCCGCGGCGAGATGCTGGATGGCCAGATGGAGGCGGCCACCGATGTCGAGGTCGCCGCGCGCCTGCAGGAGCAGGGCCACCTGCCAGTGGAAGCACGCCTGGCGAGCGAAGGTGGTGGCGCATCGACGTGGCGGAGCCTGTTCAAGCCGCGGCCGTTCGCCGGGGAGCGGCTGGTGCAGTTCACCCAGCAACTGGCGACGCTGCTCGGCGCCGGCCAGCCGCTGGACCGCGCGCTGACCATCCTGCTGGAGCTGCCAGAGGACGAGGCGGCGCGCCGGGTGGTGAGCGACGTGCGCGACGCGGTGCGTGGCGGCACTTCGCTGTCGGTGGCGCTGGAACGCCAGCACGGTACGTTCTCGCGGCTGTATATCAACATGGTGCGTGCCGGCGAGGCCGGTGGCAGCCTGCACGAAACGCTGTCGCGGCTGGCCGATTACCTGGAGCGCTCACGCGCGATGCAGGGGCGGGTGGTCAACGCGCTGATCTATCCGGCGATCCTGCTGGTGATGGTCGGCCTCAGCCTGCTGTTCCTGCTCGGCTACGTGGTGCCGCAGTTCGCCCAGATGTACGACAGCCTGGAGGCGGAGCTGCCGGCATTCACCCAGGTGGTGCTGTGGATCGGCCTGTTCGTGCGCGACTGGTGGATCGTGCTGGTGGTGGTGCCGGCGCTTGCGCTGCTGTGGATCGATCGCAAGCGGCGCGATCCCGCCTTCCGCGAAGTGCTCGATGCGTGGATCCTCAAGCGGCGGTTCTTCGGTGGGCTGGTCGCCAAGGTCGAGACTGCCCGCGTGTCCCGAACGCTCGGCACGCTGGTGCGCAACGGCGTGCCGCTGATGGCCGCGCTCGGCATTGCCCAGAAGGTGATGGACAACCGCGTGCTGGCGGCCGATGTCGCCGCCGCGGCCGACGAGGTCAAGAATGGCGTCGCCCTGTCGACTGCGCTCGCCCGCGGCAAGCGCTTCCCGCGGCTGGCGCTGCAGATGATCCAGGTCGGCGAGGAATCCGGCGAGCTGGATGCGATGCTGGTGAAGACCGCCGAGACCTTCGAGCACCAGACCTCGGTCGCGCTCGACCGCATGCTGGCGGCGCTGGTGCCGATCGTCACCGTGGTGCTGGCCGGCGTGGTCGGCGTGGTGGTGATGGCCGTGCTGACGCCGCTGTACGACCTGACCAACGCCATCGGCTGACCGCCGCCTGGCCATGAACCGATCCCCCGAAGCAAAAACGGAAGCCCGACCCATGCGAAACACCCGACCCATGCGAAACCGACGTTCACTGACCCGCTCGCCCGCACCCTCCGCCCAGGCCGGCATGAGCCTGATCGAGATCATCATCGTCATCGTGCTGATCGGCGCGGTGCTGACCTTCGTCGGCAGCCGCGTGCTCGGCGGCGCCGACCGGGCCAAGGCCAACCTGGCCAAGTCGCAGGTGACGACGCTGGCGCAGAAGGTCGAAGCCTTCCAGATGGATACCGGCCGCCTGCCGACCGCGCTGGACGAGCTGGTGACCGAACCTGGCGATGCCCCCGGCTGGCTCGGCCCGTATGCCAAGACCGCCGAACTCAGCGACCCCTGGGGCCATCCGGTCGAGTACCGCGCGCCCGGAGAGAGCGGCCCGTTCGACCTGGTGATCCTCGGCAAGGACGGCAAGGTCGGCGGTAGCAGCGTCGACGGTGACATCCGGTACGAGTGACGACCATGCGCGGCGCCAGCCGGAAGATGGCCGGCGTCTCCCTGCTGGAGATGCTGCTGGTGGTGGGGCTGATCGCCGCCGCCAGCCTGTTGGCGGCCGCGGCCTTCACCGGTGGCACCAAGGGCATGCAGCTGCGCTCGGCGGCCAAGGAGATCGCCGCCGAACTCCGCTACACCCGTACCCGCGCGATTTCGACCGGGGAGCCACAGCGCTTCGTGATCGACCCGCAGGCGCGCACGTGGACGGCGCTCGGCGACCATGCCGGTGAGATCCCGGGCGACCTCGAAGTGAAGTTCATCGGCGCCCGCCAGGTCCAGCCCAGCCAGGGCGAGGGCGCGGTGATGTTCTTCGCCGATGGCGCCTCGACCGGTGGCCGCGTGCAACTGTCGCGGGAGGGCGCGGCGTGGAACATCGATGTTGCCTGGCTCACCGGCGAGGTCCGCCTGGCGCGCGCGGATGCAGCGCCATGAAGCCGCTGCGCCACGCCCAACGCGGCTATTCGCTGATCGAGGTGATCGTCGCGTTCGCCCTGCTGGCGTTGGCGCTCACGCTGCTGCTGGGCACGCTGTCGGGCGCGACGCGGCAGGTGCGCTGGGCCGGCGATGCGGGCGTGGCGGCACTGCACGCGCAGTCACTGATCGCCACCGTCGGCGTCGGCGAGCCGCTGAGCCCGGGCCAGAGCACTGGCGAGTTCGAAGACGGGCGCTATCGCTGGACCCTGCAGGTGGCGCCCTGGCGCGACCCGGCTCGCGTGGATGCGCCGCTCCAGCCGGCGGGCGACTCACTGTACGAGGTGGCGCTGGACGTGACCTGGGGCGACGGTGGTCCGCGCGAGCGCCTGCAGTTGCGGTCGTTGCGATTGGCACCCGCCGACATGCAGGGGCTGCCGCGATGAAGCCGCGCGGGTTCACCCTGATCGAAGTGCTGCTGGCCACGGTGCTGCTTTCGGCCGGGCTGGCGTTGGCGTTCGCGACCCTGTCGGCCGCCAGCCAGACCGCTACCCGCGGCGAGGCGATGGCGACACGGGGCGAGCGCATGCGCGCGGTGGAGGGCTTCCTGCGCAAGCGTCTCGCTGCCGCCCGCCCACTCGCCTACGAGACCGAGCAGGTCAACCTCGTACCGCAGCGCTTCGTCGGCAGCGCGGACCGGGTGCGCTTCGTCGCCGACCTGCCGAACTACCTCGGCCAGGGCGGCCCCTACCTGCATGACCTGCAGGTGGAGCGGCACGGCGAGGGCGTGCGCATGGTGCTGGGGCTGTCGATGGTGCTGGCGGGGGAAACCGTGGAAGACAGTGATGCCCGCCCCCCCGAACCGCTGGTCGAAGGACTGGAGTTCGCCAGGTTCCGCTATCGCGGGCTTACTCCGGAACGCGAGCTCGGCGAATGGCAGGACGAGTGGGTGCAGGCCGACCAGTTGCCGATGCTGGTCGAGGTGACCTTCGCCGACGTCGACGGCCGTGAATGGCCGCCCTTGGTGGTGGCGCTGCCGCAGGGCGCGGGTGCGCCGCCGGGCATGGGGGGGCTGCGATGAAAGGCACCCAGGTGCGCAAGCGGCATCGAGGCGCGGCGCTGCTGCTGGTGCTGTGGCTGATCGTGCTGCTCACCGCGCTGGTGGGTGGTTTCGCCATGGTTGCGCGGATCGAGCGGCTGCAGGGCCTGGTGCTGGTGCGCGGCGTGATGGCCGACAACGCCGCGCGCGCCGGGCTCGAATACGCGGTGTCCCAGCTCCAGTTGCCCGACCCGCAGGCGCGTTGGCAGCCCGACGGGCGGCCCTACCAATGGCAGTACAACGGTGCCACGGTCGAGGTGCGCATCGTCGACGAGAGCGGCAAGGTCGACCTCAACGAGGCGGACCCGGGCCTGCTGGGTGAACTGTTCCGCGCCGTCGGCATCGAGCAGGTGGAAGCGGCGCGGTTGGCGGCGGCGGTGGTCGACTGGCGCGACACCGACCCGCTGACCCAGGCTGCCGGCGGCGCCGAGGATGCCGACTATGCCTCGGCGGGTCGCCCGTACGGGGCCAAGGATGCGCCGTTCGAAGGCATTGCCGAACTGGAACAGGTGCTCGGCTTCACCCCGGAGATCTACGCCCTGGTGGCGCCGCACGTCACCGTGCACAGCAAGCTGCCGCGACCGCAGCCGGCCTTCGCATCCGCCCCGGTGCTGGACGCCATCGGCCTGGATGGCGCGGCGCTGGTCGAGCAGCGTGGACGCGAAGACGCCACCGGTGCGGGGGTTCAGGGTGCGAGCCACAGCGGTACGTATAGTATCGACAGCCACGCTCGGCTGGCTGATGGTCGCCAGTCGATGTTGAGGGCCGTGGTGCGCGCGGGCGGCTTCGCCGGTTCCGGGATGGCGTACTCCGCGTTGCACTGGGAGGAGGGAGCTTCACCACGATGAGTCTGTTGGGGTCCAGCCCGGGCGCGCGTCCGGGACGTATCGGTGCGCGGCTCGTCCCGCGGACGGGCGACTTCCTGTCCTGGTGGGGTCGCTCGCTTGCGTCCTTGTTGCCGCGCGGCTGGCGGCGCCTGCTGGGCATCGGGCGCGGCAGGCTGTTGTTGCAGGTCGATGGCGACACCGTCCACCTGCGCCTGCAGCAGGAAGGCGAATTGCGTGACCTCGCGGTGGTCCCGCTCGCCGCGGGCAACGCCATCGACGATGCCGCCGCCGCTCCCCTTCCCGCGGACCCGCTGGCGTCACTTCTGGATGCCCGGCTGTCCGAGCTGCCCCGGTGGCTGCTGCTGGCGCCTGCCCACAGCCTGCGCCGCCGCATCAGCCTGCCCGCCGCGGCCGGCGACCGGCTGCGCGACGTGGTCGGCTTCGAAATCGATCGCCAGACGCCGTTCACCGCCGGCGATGTCGCCTTCGATGCGCGCGTGCTGGCACGGCGCGACAACGACGGCCAGCTCGATGCCGAACTGGTGGCGGTGCCCCGGCAGGTGCTGGAGCCCCAACTGGAGCGCGTCGGCCGGATCGCGCCCACCCTGGCGGGGGTCGATGTCGCCGCTGCCGACGGGATGCCGCTCGGGGTCAACCTGCTTCCCGCGGCCCGGCGCAGCCGCACCCGCGACCCGTGGATGCGCTGGAACCTGGTGCTGGCGACGGTCGCGCTGGCTGGCGTCGGGGCGTGCATGTGGCAGTTGCTGGACAACCGGCGCGCTGCTGCCGAGCGCTTCGAGCAGGAGATCGCAACGCAGGCCCGGGCCGGGCGACAGGCCAGTGCGCAACGCCAGGAGCTGGCGACCCTGATCGCCGGGCAGGCGTTCCTCGACAACGCCCGGGCGCAACGGCCGGCGGCTACCGAAGTCATCGACGAACTCACTCGGCGCATCCCCGACGGCACCTATCTGGAGAAGATTTCGCTCGACGACCGCCAGCTCATGCTGATCGGCCTGAGCGGCGAGGCCGCCGGGTTGATCGGACGCCTGCAGGGGGCGGAGCTGTGGCGGTCGCCGGCGTTGGCCGGCGCGCTGCAGCCGGACCCCTCCAGCGGGCGTGACCGCTTCACCCTGACCGCCAGCCTTGCGCCAGTCCCGGCTGCCGCCAAACCCGGACCGGAGGTCGACAATGACGACCCGGGCGCCTGAAGCGGTGACTTCGCGGGACCGCTGGCTGGCACTGGGGCTGCTGCTGGCCCTGCTGTTGCTCGCCTATGCCGTGCTGGTACATCCGTGGTGGACGGTGCCGATGCTCGAGGCCGGTGAGCGGGTGGAGGCATTGCAGGAGCGCGAGTTGCGGCTACGCATGCAATTGCAACAGGCTCCCGCGGTCAGCCAACGGCTGGAGCAGGTGCGCGCCACCCAGGCCGAGCGCCCCGGATTCCTGCCAGAGGCGAACCCCGAGCTCGCGACCGCCAGCCTGATCCAGCGGCTCGAGACGGTGGTCGGGCAGGCCAGCCCCGGCAACCGCAGCTGCGCCATCACCAACCGGTCGCCGCTCGACCCGAGCAGCCGCGAACAGTTCACACGGGTGGTGGTGCAGGTCCGCCTGCGCTGCGGCACCCCGGAGCTCGCCAGCGTGCTGCACTCGCTGGAGAGCGGCGCGCCGCGGCTGTTCGTGGACAACCTCAACATCCTCGCCCAGCGCATGTACTTCAGCCCTGGCCGGGAAGCGCCCACCGGCAACGGCGGGCTCGATGTCTCCTTCGACCTTTATGGCTACCTGCCCACCCGTACGGAGGCCGCCGATGCGCCTTGAAAACGCGGGGGCTCCGACCTGGCTGCTCGCGGGCGTGGCGGGCTGGGCGCTGCTGGCCTGGCTGCTGGCAGCCGCCGGCATGGGCGGGCGGATCGAGCCGCTGCCCGACGATCCGTCGTTGCTGAAGCCGCTTCCGGCCGCGGCGCCGGCATCCGCCTCCCGGCTCGGCCCGCTGGACCAGTTCGCCGAAATCGCCGCGCGTCCGTTGTTCTCGCCGGACCGCCAGCCGCAGCCATTCTTCCTGCAGGGAGAGGGTGAGCAGGCCGACGATACCGCCTTCGATTACGTCCTGACCAGCGTGCTCATCACGCCTGGCACCAAGCTGGCGATCATCCAGCCGCCCGACGGCAGCGAGTCCGTCCGGGTCCGGCTCGACCAGGCGCCGGAGTCGCATCCGGCTTGGCGGTTGATCGGCATCAGCCCGCGAAGCGCGGTATTCGAAGGTCCCGAAGGCCAGCGCAACCTGGTGCTGCGCGTGTTCGACGGCGAGGGCGGCGCCGCGCCGACACCGCAGCAGTCGGCCGATGCCGGTGCACAGAGGCGCGATGGCCGCGCGGCTTCAGGTGGTGGACAGCCCGCCGCGGCGGAGTCGGCGACACCCGCGCCCGTTCGCGATGAAACCGGCTCTCCAGCCACGGCCCGCGATGCCGCCGAGCCGGAACAGCGCGCCGATCCGCCCCCGCCGCCACCCAAGGCGGAGCAGATGGAAGAAATCCGCCGCCGGATCCAGGCCCGCCGCGCCCAGCTGCGCGGGGAGCCGCCACCCCCACCGCCGGCCAACAGCCGATAGAGTGTATGGAATGAAGCAACGCCCCTCGCTCCCGACCCCGAGCGGCGCCGCCCCCGCGGCCGCCCGTCGCCGCCACCTCGCGCGCCTGCTGCTTGCAGGTGCGATGGCCGGCATGCTGGCCGCCTGCGCCAGTACGCCCAAGCCCGACATCCGACGGGAGGGTGCCTTCAATCCTGCCGGCCAGGCCGGTTCTGCCGGCGTGCGCATGCAGACCGAAGGCACTGAGGGCGCGGTGACAGTGGTCGACGGCGTTGCGACGCAGCCCTTGCAGGACGATGCCGGTCCGCGCCCGCAGGTCCGCCGTGGCACCGGCCAGGTCATCAATCGCGCCGCAGCCAGTGCGCCGCCGCCCGGACTGGGCGGCACCACCGGCGAAGCGAGCTTCAACTTCGAGGGCGAGTCCCTGCATGCGGTGGCCAAGGCGATCCTGGGCGACATGCTCGGCCAGAACTACGTCATCGCACCGGGCGTGCAGGGCACCGTCACCCTGGCCACGCCCAAGCCGGTGAGCCCGGCCGAGGCGATCAGCCTGCTCGACCAGGTGCTGGGCTGGAACAACGCCCGCATGATCTACGCCGATGGCCGCTACAACATCGTCCCCGCCGACCAGGCCCTGGGCGGCAACGTCGCCCCGCGCACCGGCAGCGCCAGCAATGCCCGGGGATTCGAGGTGCGCACGGTCCCACTGCGCTACGTCTCGGCGACGGAGATGGAGAAGATCCTGGAGCCCTACGCCCGTCCGAACGCGATCGTTGGGGTGGATCCGTCGCGCAACGTGATCAGTGTCGGCGGCACCCGCGCGGAGTTGCAGAACTACCTGCGCACCATCGAGGTGTTCGACGTGGACTGGCTGTCCGGCATGTCCGTGGGTGTCTATCCGCTGCAGTCGGGCAAGGCGACGCGCGTGGTCGCGGACCTGGAGAAGGTCTTCGGTGAAACCAGCGAATCGCCCGTGGCCGGCATGTTCCGCTTCATGCCGCTGGAGGGCGCCAACGCGGTGATGGTGATCACCACCCAGGCCGACTACCTCGACGACATCGAACAATGGCTCGGGCGCATCGACGGCGCCGGCGATGGCGTGCGGCTGTATTCCTACCAGCTCAAGTACATCAAGGCGCGTGATCTGGCCGATCGACTGTCGGAGGTGTTCGGTGGCTCCGCGGGTCGTGGCAGCGACGAGGGCGACCGTTCGCCCTCGCTCATGCCGGGTCTGGATTCGGTGGAGATCGAGTCGGGGCGCGATGGCGAGAGCACCGCCAGCATCGGTGGCAAGGGCGCAGGGGGTTCCAGCAGCAGCGGCGGCAGCGCCGGCTCGGGTGGCGAGATGACGCTGGGTGCCGCGGAGAGCGGCAACGCAAGCGTCAGCCTCGAGATCGAAGGCGACCGGGTCGGCGTCTCGGCGGTCGAGGAAACCAATGCGCTGCTGGTGCGGTCCAGCCCGCGTGCCTGGCAGTCGATCATGGACGTGATCGAGCAGCTCGACGTGATGCCGATGCAGGTGCACATCGAGGCGCAGGTGGTCGAAGTGCAACTGGGCGGCGCACTGGAGTACGGCGTCAACTGGTTCTTCGAGCGCGCGGTAACCGACGCCGGGCTGCCGAACGCGGTGGACCGCGATACCTGGAGCACCATCGCAGGCAGCGTCCAGTCGGCCGCCGGCGACCCGGCTGGCTTGGCCTGGACTTTCCTCGGTCGCAATGCCGCAGCGGTGATCAGCGCGCTGGACGAGGTGACCGACGTCAACATGCTGCAGACCCCTTCGGTGGTGGTGCGCAACAACGCCGAGGCGACCTTCAACGTCGGCAGCCGGATTCCGGTGTCGTCGGTCACCGTCAATCCCGGCATCGGCAACGACACCAGCTACAGCCAGGTGCAGTACCTGGACACCGGCGTGATCCTGAAGGTGCGCCCGCGCGTGACCCAGGACGGCATGGTGTTCCTGGACGTGGTGCAGGAAGTGAGTGCGCCGGGCGGCGAGCCGGACCGCTTCGGCAACGTGCGCATCGATACCCGCAAGCTCAAGACCGAGGCGGCGATCCAGAGCGGCGAGACGGTCATGCTTGCCGGCCTGATCCGCGATTCGGTGACGCGCGGCTCTTCCGGTTTCCCTGGCCTGAGCAGGATCCCGGTCATCGGCGGCCTGTTCGGTACCCAGCGATCGAGCACCCGCCGCGAGGAAACCATCGTGTTGCTGACCCCGACCATCGTGCGCAACCCGATGGAAGCGCGGGACCTGACCGACGAATACGGCCGCCGCTTCCGCGCGCTGGAGCCGCTCAACCGCCAGCCCTAGACGTGGCAACGCCTGGCATGGGGGGCAGGAGTGGTCATGGCTGAGCGGCCGATCGTGGTGGTGCCGGTGGGTGCGGACGACGAGGCGCTGGACGCATGCTTGGCGGCGCTGGACGCGTCCACGCCGGCAGGGACGCGTGTCTGGCTGGCCGACGACGGCCAGGCCGGCCCGCGTGGGTTCGCCATCATCGAGCGCTGGATGGCCCGGACTCCGTTGCAGGCCGACTACACCCGGCGGCAACGCAGCATTGGCGAGGTCGCGCACCTGGACGAGGTGCTTGCCGCCTGTGGCGATGCCGACGTGGCGGTGCTCGCATGCGATTCGGTGCCGCTGCCGGGGTGGCTGGTCCGCCTGTCGGCCTGCCTGGCCGCTGACGGTGCGATTGCGACGGCCACCCCCTGGAGCAATGCAGGAGAAGCCGTCGCCTGGCCGCGCATCGGGGAGATCAATGCCCCGCCCGAAGACGTCGAGCGGCTGGCTCGCGCCGCTGCGCGCATGCCCCTGTCGTACCCCGAGTTGCCCGCCGCCGTGGCCCACGCAGTGCTGTTGCGCGGTAGCGCCCGCCTGCGTGCCAAGGGGCTGGACGCTGCCAGCTATGGTTCCTGGTATGCCGCGCTGATCGACCTGTCATTGCGGCTGTCCGGGCTGGGCTGGCGCAATGCGCTGTGCGAATCGGCTTTCGTCGTCCGGCGTGGCGAAGGCAGTGCATTCGAGGGCGACGGTGAACGGCTGGCCGTGCGCTGGCCGGACTGGCACGCCCGCGTCGCCGGCTTCCTGATGCGCGATCCGCTCGGTGCCGCGCGTGATCGGCTCTCCGAGCTTCTGGCGACCACCGGTCCGCCGGAGCCGCAGGCGGAACTGTTCCCGGACGAGCCGGAACCGGGTCCGCGAAACGGCACGGATCGTCCTGGCGGGGCGGCGCCATGACCCGGCAGGACAAGCACCAGCAAAACCAGCACCAGCAAAACCAGCACCAGCAAAACCAGCACCAGCAAAACCAGGCCCGGCCGAGCGGCAATCGGCCGAACGGCAGCCCATCGGACGACTGCCGGCAGCACGTCGCCGCCGATGACCTCGGGGCGATCGCGGCGGTGGTGGTCAGCCACCAGAGTGCATCGACGCTGGATGCGTGTCTGCTGCGGCTGCGGGCGGCGACCGGCATGGGCGCGATCCGGGTGGTGGACAACCAGTCCAACGACGGCAGCCTGGAGATCCTCCACCGGCATGCCAGCGCCGATCCGCGCGTGCGCTTCATCGGCAACCCCGACAACCCGGGTTTTGCGGTCGCCTGCAACCAGGGGGCGACCGACGTAGCGGTGACCGCCGCGGATTGCCGTTGGCTGGCCTTCGTGAATCCGGATTGCCTGGTCGACGCCGACACGCTCTCGCGGTTGCGGACGTTGGCGGGTGACACCGGCGATTTCCTGCTGGGCGCGGACCTGGTGGGGGAGGACGGCGTGCGGGATCCGGCGGCGCGTCGCCGACATCCCGATTTCGGCGCCATGCTGGGCGCCATCGCCGGGCGTGTGGGCCGCGTGGGCGGTGACGCGCGTACCGGCATGGCGATTCCCGCCGATGACCGCGTGGAACTGCAGCCGGTCGAGGCCATCTCCGGCGCACTGATGTTCATGCCCCGTCCGTTGTTCGAACGGATCGAAGGCTTCGACGAAGGCTATCGCCTCCACGCCGAGGATCTCGACCTCTGCCGGCGCGCCACGCAGGCAGGCGCGAACATCGCCGTGGCCAACCGGGTGCGGGTCGTGCACGTGCGAGGCGTGTCCAGCCGCTCCCGGCCGCTGTTCGTCGAATGGCACAAGCACCGCGGACTTTGGCGCTACTTCCGAAAGTTCGAAGCGCAGCGCCGCGGGGCCTGGGTCGCCACGGCGGTATTCCTCGCCATATGGCTGCGCTTCCCGATTGCCGCAGTCCGTGCCCGTTGGCGCAGCCGCGCCTGATCCCCTGGGGCCCGGTAGCCGCGCCTGATCCCCTGGGGCCCGGTAGCCGCGGCTGAAGCCGCTCCTACACAAGGCGGGGTGCTGGCGAGTTCAGCGGAAGCGGTTGATCCGGTCGCGCAGCTCGCGCGCCGCATCGGCGGCGGCCTGTGCGAAGTCGCTGCCATTGGACGCATACAGCACCGCACGCGACGAGCTCACCACCAGCCCGGTCCCGTCCGCGGTCCTGGCATTGCGGACCACGGCCTCAACATCGCCGCCCTGGGCGCCGACGCCGGGCACCAGGAAGGGCATGTCGCCGACGATGGCCCGGACCTCGCGCAACTGCACCGGCCAGGTCGCGCCGACCACCAGCGCGCAGTTGCCATTGCCGTTCCAATCCTGCGCGATGGTTTCGGCGACCTGCTGGTAGAGCGGGCGGCCCGGACCGCCGCCTGATTGCACGGTGAGGTCCTGCAGGTCGGAAGCGCCGGGGTTGGAGGTGCGGCACAGGATCACGACGCCGCGATCGGCCCGGTCGAGGAACGGCTGCACCGAGTCCCGCCCCAGGTACGGATTGGCGGTGACCGCATCGGCGCCGTAGCGATCGAAGGCTTCGGTCGCGTAGTGGCGCGCGGTGCTGCCGATGTCGCTGCGCTTGGAGTCCAGGATGACCGGGACGCCGGGATGGGCGTCGTGCACGTGGGCGATCAGCCGCGCCAGCGCATCCTCTTCACCCAGCGCGGCAAAGTGCGCGATCTGCGGCTTGAAGCTGCAGACGAACGGTGCCGTCGCATCGATGATCGCGCGGCAGAACTCGAACACCGCGTCGGGGTGGTCGGCCAGCGCGACCGGGAAACGGGCCGGCTCCGGGTCGAGCCCGACGCATACCAGCGAATCGGCCTCGCTCCACCTCAGCCTGAGCGCCTGCATGAATTCCATCGACCACTCCGTCTGCCCCGAGGGCTGCATTATCCCGGCCGGTGGCCGTCAGAGATAGTCGATCCTCAACATGTACGTGCCCCCGGCAGCCTGTGCGGCCGGTTCGATGTGATAGCGCGACGAGAAGTTGCGCTTGTTGTCGACGATGGTTTCGGCGGCCACCGGCACTTCGCCCGCGCCCGCACCGGAAGCGGGATCCACCAACCGGGCTGGCCCCTGTCCGCTGAGCGAGCTGATTTCCAGTGTGGAACCAGCGGCCGCCATGGGGCAGTTGCTGAGCATCACTTCGTTCGCCGCGGAGATGCTGGCGACACAGGGCGCTTCAACGATCCGGCCGCTGAACCGTATCAGGCCGTCTGCCAGGACCGGCGCGGGAACGGCAAGCGCAGCCAGCAGCCCCACCAGAAGTGCAGTACCTCGCATCGCGTCTCTCCGTCAGTCGTCCGGGTTGACGGCCGGGGCGTGCTTCGCTGGAGGACGGGATCGTTGATCTGTGACCCTTGGCACGATGCCCGGGTGACGCAAGGCATGGGACGAGTCGCGTCAGCGGATTGCGTCACTTCCTGACATATTTGAGCAAAGAGGGGTTGGCGAAGCCCAGTGGGGCAAGTTGCGCGCGTTGGCACGTTTCTTGTGTGACAATTGCCCGGGCGAACTGTGATCAGTTTCACCTTCGCTGCCGGCATGCTCGAAGTGCGCCTTGCCGGAGAAGCCATCGCACATCATCCGTAATGGGGAATTCCAATGCGTAAGTCGATTGTCCTGGCCGCTGGCCTTACTGCTGCTGTCCTCGCGCCGCTTTCGGCAAGCGCTGCAGACGGCACCATCACCTTCAACGGCGAAGTCACCGCCCAGACCTGCGATATCACCACGCCGGGCGGCGAAGATTTCACCGTCACCCTGCCGACGGTGGCCAGCAGCGCGCTGGCGACAGCGGGCCAGACCGCCGGTCGCACCGGGTTTGCGATCACCCTGGCGAACTGCCCGACCGGTGGCGATGTCGCCACGTACTTCGAGCCCGGCGCCACCGTCGACAACGACAGCGGCCGCCTGAACAACCAGGGTACGGCCGGCAACGTGCAGGTCCAGCTGCTGGGCGACAACGGCCAGCTGATCCCGGTGCAGGCGTCGGGCACCGCGCAGGCGAACTCGCAGTGGGTCACCGTGGCCGGCGACGGCTCGGCGAACCTCGACTATGCCGCCGAGTACTACGCCACCGGTGCGGCCACCGCGGGTGGCGTCACCACCAGCGTCGCCTACACCATCATCTACAACTGATTCGCGGCGCGGGGCGGTGCGGTGTCCCTGGACGCCGTGCCGCCCGGCGCGACGCCGGACAGCACCCGATGACCCATTTCCCCGCCCGGGCGCTGCTTGCCGCGACGCTCCTGTTGACCTGCATCGCGCCGGCGTTGGCCGGGGTGATCATCAACGGCACCCGGGTGGTCTACCCCGCGCAGGCGCGCGAGGTGACCGTGCAGCTGACCAACACCGGCGACAGCCCGGCGCTGGTACAGGCATGGATCGACAGCGGCGACCCGGACCAGGCGCCGGAAGACAGCGCCGCGCCGTTCCTGATCACGCCGCCGATCAGCCGGATCGAACCGGCCCGCGGGCAGGCATTGCGCATCATCTTCGCCGGCGAGGCGCTGCCGCCGCAGCGCGAGTCGGTGTACTGGCTCAACGTGCTGGAGGTGCCGCCGGCGCCCGAGGCCGGCGCGGAGCAGAACTACCTGCAGGTCGCGTTCCGTTCGCGGGTCAAGCTGTTCTACCGGCCCCAAGGTCTGCCCGGCACCGCGAACGAGGCGCCGGCAGCGTTGCAGTGGCGCCGCGAAGGCGGCGCCCTGCAGGTCAGCAACCCGACCCCGTTCCACGTCACCGTGGTGGAACTGCGGGCGCTCGGCGCCGACGGCACCGCGCTGGCGACGCTGGAGGAGCGCGGGCGGATGCTGGCGCCGGGGGAGAAGGCCCGCTGGGCGGTGGACGGGGCGGTCCGGCAGGTCGCGTTCACGACGGTCAACGATTACGGCGGACGCGCCGAGTACACCTCGGCAGTGGGACCGTGAACTGAGCGGTGTGTTCAAGGGGGGCGGCTTGGAAGATCGATTGAACAACGGCCTCTCCACGCGGACGGCCGGACGGGCAATGCGGCATTCCCCGCGCATGTTGGCCGCCGCCATTTTCGTGGCGGTGGCGTTTCCCGCGATGGCGTCGGGCCCCACCGGTGATCCCGGACGCGCCGATGCGCCCGAAGCAGCCCGGTTCAACCCGGCCTTCCTGTCGGGCGCCGCGGCGGGAATCGACCTCACCGCATTCTCGCGCGGCAACCCGGTGGTCGCCGGCATGTACCGTGTTGACGTGTACGTCAACGGCCGCTGGACGGGACGGCGGGACCTGGAGTTCAAGGCGGGCGCGGATGGCGCGGCCGCCGCGTGCCTGACGTTGCCGGTGCTGGAGGAGCTTGGCGTCGATTCGACCGCGGTGCTGGACGTAGCGGCCGACGGCGAGGCATGCCGGCCGCTGGCGGACTGGATCCCGGACGCAGGCGCACGTTTCGACTCCGCCGACCTGCGCTACGACCTGGAGATCCCCCAGGCCTTCATGCGCCGCACCCCTCGCGGCTACGTCAGCCCGGCACTGTGGGACCCGGGCATCAGCGCCGGCTATCTCGGGTACCAGTTCAGCGCCATCGACAGCCGCAGCCGGGGCGAAGGCGCCTGGCGCGACCACCGCACCGCCTACCTCGGGCTCAACGGCGGCCTCAACCTGGCCGGTTGGCAACTGCGCCACGACGCCAGCCTGTCCTGGTCCGAGCGCGACGGCAGCGACTGGGAGAACATCGCCACCTACCTGCGGCGGCCGCTGCCGGCGCTGCGCGGGGTGTTGACCCTGGGCGATGCCCACACCAGCGGCGAGCTGTTCGACTCCATCGCCTACCGCGGCGCCAGCCTCGTCAGCGACGATCGGATGCTGCCCGACTCCCTGCGCGGCTACGCCCCGGTGGTGCGCGGCATCGCCGAGACCAGCGCCCAGGTGGAGATCCGCCAGAACGGCCAGCTGATCCATTCGGTCAGCGTGGCACCTGGCAGCTTCGTCATCGACGACCTCTATCCCACCGGTTACGGCGGCGACCTGGAGGTGACCGTGGTCGAAGCGGACGGGCGCCGTCGCGGCTTCAACGTCCCCTACGGTTCGGTCGCGCAGATGTTGCGGCCGGGCAGCTCGCGGTACGCGATCACAGTGGGCCGCGCACGCAACCCGAACCTGCTGGATCCCCCCGCCGTCGCGCAGGCCACCTACCAGCGCGGCATCGCCAACCGGCTTACGCTCTACGGCGGCGCCGCGGCCAGCGAGGACTACGAATCGGTGCTGTACGGCGCCGGCGTCTCCACGCCGGCGGGCGCGTTCGCGGTGGACGTCACCCACGCGCGCGCGTCGCTGCAGGAGGCGGAGAGCCGCAGCGGCCGCAGCATCCGGGTCGGCTACAGCAACCTGGTCGGCGCGACCGGCACCAACATCGCGCTCGCCGCTTACCGGTATTCCACCCGGGACTTCCTCGGCCTGCAAGATGCGATCCTGGCGCGCGACCTGGTCCAGCGCGGCGTCGACTCCGACCAGCTGCTGCGCCAGCGCAGCCAGTTCCAGCTGACGCTCAACCAGCCGCTCGGCCCAGGCCGCGGCGCGCTGTACCTCACCGGCTCGGTGCGCGAGTTCTGGGGTGACCGGGAGCGCGCACGCCAGTTCCAGTTCGGCTACAACAACGCGTGGAAGCGGTTGAACTACGGGGTCTCGGCGGTGCGCAGCTTCGAACCGGGTGGCGAGGCGGACACGCAGTACCTGCTCAGCTTCAGCGTGCCATTGGGGCGGTCGGTGAATCCGGTCTCGCTTACCGGGGACGTGGGCACCGGCAGCGATGGCAGGTCGAGCAGCCGCATCGGCATCACCGGCTCGGCCGGTCCGGATTATGCGTTCAACTACGGTGTCGCGGTGTCGGAGTCCGGGCAGGGCGGCACCAGCGTCTCGGGCACGGCCGACTACCGCACCCCGGTGGCCGCGCTGAGCGGCTCCTACAGCCACGCCGCGGACTACCGGCAGGCCACGGCCGGCGTCTCGGGTACGGTGGTGGTCCATTCCGGCGGCGCGACCTTCGCGCCCCAGCGTGGCGACACGATGGTGCTGGTCGAGGCTCCCGGCGCGGAGGGCGCGCGGGTCCAGAACGCCCCGGGCGTGCGGGTGGACGGCAACGGATTCGCGCTGGTGCCGTACGTCTCGCCCTACCGGCTCAATACCGTCACCCTGGATCCGTACGACATGCCGCACGACATCGAACTGCAGAGCACCAGCGCGACGATCGCCCCCTACGCCGGCGCGATCAGCCGGCTGCGCTTCGAGACCCGCCAGGGCCGTGCGCTGCTGATCCACGCTTCGCGTCCGTCGGGCGAGCCGCTGCCCTTCGGCGCCCGGGTGCTCGACGGGGACGGACAGGTGCTCGGCATGGTGGGACAGGGCGGATTGGCGTACGTGCGCACCGAGGACAACGCCGGCAGCCTGCTCGTGCAGTGGAGCGATGGCGATACCGGCCGATGCCGGATCGACTACGCCGTGCCGGAGCGCGATGGCGAGGTGCCGGTGGCATTCACCCGACTGGAGGCGGCGTGCCGATGAGACGCGTGATTGGCCGGTCCTGGCCCGGCGGGCTACTTGCCTACGGCTTTCTGGCCGCGGCGCTGCTGAGTATCGCGCCCGATGCCTTGGCGAAGTGCGGCGTGGCGCGGGGTCTCGTTGCTCAGGACGTCCAGATGGACATGGGGCAGGTCGTGATAGCGCCTGAGCTGCCGATTGGCGCGGTGATCAAGCGGATCGAGGTCCCGATCAACGAGCGGGAAAACGCGATCTACTGCGAGCCGCTGAGCTTCTCTGTTGCGCGTGGGCGATTCGAGCAGGCGGAGCAAGCCACTGGTTCGACGACGTTCGACAACGTGTATCCCACCAAAGTGGAAGGCGTGGGAATCCGCGTGTTCCGGCAGGGCAGCACGGTCGCAACCTTCTACCCGCATGATTTCGAGCTCATCAACTGGTCCTGGTTTTCTACCAAGCGGTGGCGTCTGGACGGCGGCCAGTTCATCGTCGAGCTTGTCAAGACGGCGGCCAATACCGGCTCCGGTTCCATCGCCAACAACGGGCCGTTCACCACCTACTACGTCGCAGAAGAGCCCGGGCGCCCGGTGCTCACGTCGACCTTCAAGGGCCGCGGCACCACGATCGTCTACCCGACCTGCAAAGTGGATGCGGGCAGCAAGAACATCGTGGTGAACTTCGGCCAGGTGCCCAGCAGCCGTTTCAGCGGCCCGGGCACCCGCGCCGACGCCCGTGACTTCTCGATCCGGCTGACCTGCCAGGGCAGCAACGTCGAGGGCCAGCAAAACGATATCGCGGTGCGCCTGGACAGCTCGTCGGCACTGGCGTCCCAACCCGGCGTGATCGCGATCGACGGCGGTGCCGACGCCGCCACCCGTATCGGAGTGGAGGTGGTGAGGGTGGACGGGGCGGCGGAAACGCCGGTGTCGTTCGGCCATGGGCTCCCGCTGGGCCGTACCCAGCCGGGCAACCAGACATTCGAACTGCCGCTGCGCGCGCGCTACATCCAGACCGCCAGCGGGCCCGTCGGGCCGGGCAAGGCGAACGCCCGCGCGACCTTCACCATCGAGTACGACTGAAGCCGCACGTCACCGCGCCCACCCGACGGGAGCCGGGTCGGGGCGGCGTGTGACGCGACCTACTTCAGCGCCTTGAACCGCAGGCGCTTCGGACCCGCGTCGTCGCCGAGGCGGCGCTTCTTGTCTTCCTCGTACTCGCGGTAGTTGCCCTGGAAGAACTCCACGTGCGAGTCGCCCTCGAAGGCGAGGATGTGGGTGGCGATGCGGTCCAGGAACCAGCGGTCATGGCTGATCACGAACACGTTGCCCGGGAACTCCAGCAACGCGTCTTCAAGCGCACGCAGGGTCTCGATGTCCAGATCGTTGGACGGTTCGTCGAGCAGCAGCACGTTGCCGCCCTGCAGCAGGGTCTTGGCCATGTGCAGGCGGCCACGCTCACCGCCCGACAGCGTGCCCACCAGCTTCTGCTGGTCCTGCCCCTTGAAGTTGAAGCGGCCGATGTAGGCGCGCGACTGGATCTCGATGCCGTTGATGTTGAGGATGTCGAGGCCACCGGAGATCTCGTGGAAGACGTTGTGGTCGCCCTCCAGCTTGTCGCGGCTCTGGTCGACGTAGGCCAGCTTGACGGTCGGGCCGAGGTCGATCTCGCCGGAGTCCGGCTTCTCCTGCCCGGTGATCATCTTGAACAGCGTCGACTTGCCGGCGCCGTTGGGGCCGATGATGCCGACGATCGCGCCATGAGGCACGGCGAAGCTGAGATCGTCGATCAGGACGCGGTCGCCGAAGCGCTTGGTCACGCCCTTGAACTCCACCACCTTGGCGCCCAGGCGCTCGCCCGGCGGGATGAAGATCTCGTTGGTCTCGTTGCGCTTCTGGTAGTCGACCGCCTGCAGCTCCTCGATGCGCGAGAGGCGGGCCTTGCCCTTCGAGCGGCCGCCCTTGGCGTTCTGGCGCGCCCACTCGAGCTCCTTGGTGATCGCCTTCTGGCGCGCCTTCTCCTGGCTCTCTTCCTGCTTGAGGCGCTCTTCCTTCTGGGTCAGCCAGTCGGTGTAGTTGCCCTTCCACGGGATGCCGCGGCCGCGATCGAGCTCGAGGATCCACTCGGCGGCGTTGTCGAGGAAGTAGCGGTCATGGGTGACGGCCACGACGGTGCCGGTGTAGCGGGCGAGGAATTGTTCCAGCCATTCCACCGACTCGGCGTCGAGGTGGTTGGTGGGTTCGTCGAGCAGCAGCATGTCGGGCTTTTGCAGCAGCAGCTGGCACAGCGCGACGCGGCGCTTCTCGCCACCCGACAGCTTACCGATCACGGCGTCCCACGGCGGCAGGCGCAGTGCGTCGGCGGCCACTTCGAGCTGGTTCTCCAGGGTATGGGCATCGCCGGCGGCGAGGATGGCCTCCAGCCGCTCCTGTTCCTTGGCGAGGGCGTCGAAATCGGCACCGTCTTCGGCATAGGCGGCATAGACCTTCTCGAGCTGCGCCTGGGCCTGGAGGACTTCGCCGACGCCTTCTTCGACGGCTTCGCGCACGGTCTGTTCGGGGTCGAGCTGCGGCTCCTGGGCGAGGTAACCGACCTTGATGTCCTTGGCGGCGCGGGCTTCGCCGGAGTAGTCGGTATCGACGCCGGCCATGATCTTGAGCACGGTCGACTTGCCGGCGCCGTTGAGCCCGAGCAGGCCGATCTTGGCGCCCGGGAAGAAGGACAGGGAGATGTCCTTGATGATCTGGCGCTTGGGAGGAACGGTCTTGCTGACCCCGTTCATGGTGTAGATGTATTGCGACATTCGATGCTCCGCAGGCGTACGGCGGCGACCTGCGACGGGGCAGGGCCGGGGGAAATGGGGACCGCCCATTATCGCGGATATGGGGTGCGGCTGCCATCAGTGCGGCTGAATGGCATGTGCCATGGCAGAGCCGGGGTCCAAGGACCGGCCGGAAAGCAAAAGCTGCACGGAAGCGCGGGCTTCGGGTGGAGCGGCGCCCTGCCTGGGCGATGCTCCTCGGCTCGGTCAGCCATCCATGGCTGACTCGCCGCCGCGGACATCCATGTCCGCTCTACGCATGGCCCAAGCAGGACGCCGCTTCGGCGATTGGGGGGAGACAGGCTTAAGGTAATAGGGGAGACGTGGTCGTTCTGGGCGCCATGTTCGCGAGGTCGCAGTTTGCCCACGCGTCCCACGGATGGAGGCAGTTCGATGAAGCAAGTGTTCTGTTCGATGTTGATCGGGGTGGTTCTGGTCGCGTGTATTTCTGTTGTTGGCGCCGTCGGCCGAGAACAGGCGGCGATGAATGCCGGGAGCTTCCAGTCATCCGATCCGACCGAAGGTCTCGGTTGTGAAGCCGGGACGGGCGTTTCGGGTTGCCTTCGACAGCATGAGGCGTCGGCAGCTGCCCAACACGGAATAGAGCTCTCCCGGACTGCCCGCGCGTTCTGCCTGGCCAGTTCGATCGGAGAAGCGTGCCTTCCCGCGCACGACCGCTTGGCTTACGCATTCCTGGAGCGCGTCGGCGGCCATTACGTTGTAGTTGAAGTCTTCGATCAGGAAGGCTTCGAAGTCCTACTGCTGGACCCCGGAGCTGGTCGCAAGCACCGGATCGACAATCGCCCCCTCTTCTCGCCGGACGGCAGCGTCTTTGCGACGGTTTCGTACGACATTGATGCCGGCTATGGACCCAATCGAGTGGCAATCTGGGACCCCGTCACCGGCGAAGTGCTTCACCAGGTCGACAGATTCGCGCCCGGATCGGGACCGGTCGGTATCCGCTGGGTTGCACCGGCGAAGCTTGAGGTCCTGTACCACCTGCCACGCGATGAACCGGGAAGCTCTCCCCTCAACACCTTCGATATCTCGAGCCGGGCCCATTCCTGGGCCGACAACCACGCGGAAGTGTCGCCGTAGGGGCTTCACGTCTCCGGTTAAGCGCAGGGGCGGCCCGCCCACAGCGTATCCCGCTGTCTCCCCCCAAACATGGCACGAATCGGTACGTGGGAGGCGGGGTGGCGGGGATGGCGTAGAGCAGGCCATGGATGGCCTGCGGCCGCGAGTAGGACAGGACGTCCTACCGAGCGGAAGAGCCATCCCCGCCACCCCGCCTCCCGCAGCGCGAGACCACTTCCCGCCAGCTCTTCGCTGTTGATCCACCCGAGATCCAGACCCGCGCCATGGCTCCCACCCCTGCCGCGGCGCTAAACTCGCGGTTCTCCCACCTACTATCCCGGAGCGGCAATGTTCCCGCGCGATGCCCGTATCGAAGGTTATGACCCCGAACTCGCCCAGGCCATCGCCGACGAGCGCCAGCGCCAGGAAGACCACGTCGAACTGATCGCCTCGGAGAACTACGCCAGCCCGCGGGTGATGGAAGCCCAGGGCAGCGTGCTCACCAACAAGTACGCCGAAGGCTATCCGGGCAAGCGCTACTACGGCGGCTGCGAGTACGTGGACGTCGCCGAGAAGCTCGCCATCGACCGCCTCAAGCAGCTGTTCGGCGCCGACTACGCCAACGTCCAGCCGCATTCCGGCTCCCAGGCCAACCAGGCCGTCTACCTCTCGCTGCTGCAGCCCGGCGACACCATCCTCGGCATGAGCCTCGCGCACGGTGGCCACCTCACCCACGGCGCCAAGGTCAACATCAGCGGCAAGCTGTTCAACGCCATCCAGTACGGCGTCAACGACGAAGGCCTGATCGACTACGACGAAGTCCAGCGCCTGGCCGACGAGCACAAGCCGAAGATGCTGGTCGCCGGTTTCAGCGCCTACTCGCGGGTCGTGGACTGGGAGCGCATGCGCCGCATCGCCGATTCCGTCGGCGCGATCTTCTTCGTGGACATGGCCCACGTTGCCGGCCTGGTGGCGGCGGGCGTCTACCCGAACCCGCTGCCGCACGCGCACGTCGTCACCTCCACCACCCACAAGACCCTGCGCGGCCCGCGCGGCGGCATCATCGTGGCGAAGGATCCGTCCGACGACCTGGTCAAGAAGCTGCAGAGCATCGTCTTCCCGGGTATCCAGGGTGGGCCGCTGATGCACGTGATCGCCGCCAAGGCCGTCGCCTTCAAGGAAGCCCTGGACCCCTCGTTCAAGGCCTACCAGCAGCAGGTGGTGAAGAACGCGCAGGCCATGGCACGCACCATCGTCGAGCGTGGCTACAAGGTCGTCTCCGGCGGCACCGAGAACCACCTGGTGCTGGTCGACATGATCGCCAAGGGTGTCACCGGCAAGGATGCCGAGGCCGCGCTGGGCCGCGCCCACATCACCGTCAACAAGAACGCCGTGCCCGGCGACCCGCAGAAGCCGTTCGTTACCTCGGGCCTGCGCATCGGTACCCCGGCGGTCACCACGCGCGGCTATGGCGAGCAGGATTGCGTCGACCTGGCGAACTGGATGTGCGACGTGCTCGACAACCTTGGCGACGATGACGTCATCAGCCGGGTGCGCGAGAGCGTCACCGCCCAGTGTGCCAAGTTCCCGGTCTACGGCTGAGCCTTGTACTGCCCCTTCTGCCAGCACGTGGACACGCGGGTCATCGACTCGCGGGTGTCCGATGACGGCGCCACCATCCGCCGCCGGCGCGTCTGCGAGGCCTGCGGCGAGCGTTTCAGCACGATGGAAACGGTCGAGCTGAAGCTGCCGGTGATCTGCAAGTCCGACGGCCGTCGCGAAGCCTTCGACGCCCGCAAGTTGCGCGCGGGCTTCGACCGCGCGCTGCAGAAGCGGCCAGTCTCGGAGGAACAGATCGAAGCCGCCATGCGCTCGGTGGTGCACCAGCTGCGCCGGACCACCGAGCGCGAGCTGCCTTCGATGCGGGTCGGCGAGTTCGTGATGGCGGAGCTGCGCAAGCTGGACCATGTCGGCTACGTACGCTTCGCCTCGGTGTACCGCTCGTTCGAGGACGTCGCCGACTTCCGCGAGGAGCTGGACCGGCTGGAAAACGACAATGCCGCCGAGGGCCAGTTGCCCCTGCTCGGCGGCGATGCGGCGCCGCCGCCCAAGACACGCAAGCGCTGAGGCGACCCGATGGCTGATTTCTCCCCGAGCGACCACACCCTGATGGCCCGGGCTTTGCGCCTGGCCGAGCGAGGGGCCTTCACCACCCGTCCCAATCCGATGGTTGGCTGCGTGATCGCCAAGAGCGAAGAAGTGGTTGGCGAAGGCTTCCACCAGCGCGCCGGCGAGGCCCATGCCGAGGTGGTGGCCCTGCAGGCCGCCGGCGCGGAGGCCAAGGGCGCCACCGCGTACGTGACGCTGGAACCCTGCGCGCATACCGGCCGGACCGGACCTTGCACCGATGCGCTGCTCGAGGCCGGGGTGTCGCGGGTGGTGGCGGCCATGCGCGATCCGTTCCCCGAAGTCGACGGCGCCGGCTTCGACCGCCTGCGTGCCGCCGGTATCGAAGTCGCCAGCGGCCTGATGGAAGCGCAATCGCGGGCGCTCAACCGCGGCTACCTCTCCCGGATGGTGCGGGGCCGCCCGTGGGTGCGGGTCAAGCTGGCCACCAGTCTCGATGGCCGCAGCGCGCTGGCCAACGGCGAATCCAAGTGGATCAGCGGCGAGGCCTCGCGCTATGACGTCCAGCGCTGGCGCGCCCGGGCCGGGGCGATCATCACCGGTGCCGGCACCGTACTGGTCGACGATCCGTCGCTGACCGTGCGTCTGGGCGACGACACCCCGTTCGAACCGCCGCTGCGGGTCGTGCTGGATCCGGGCCTGGCGACCATCGCCCGCGGCAGGGTGCGCGAAGGCGATGCGCCCACGCTTTACGTCCATGCGCCGCAGACCAAGCTGAGCCGTTCGATCGATGCACAGCTGGCGGTGGTGGCGGTGGAGAAGGGCCGGTTCGACCTGCAGGCCGTGCTGCGGCTGCTGGCCCAGCGCGGCATCAACGAGGTGCAGGTGGAGGCCGGCGCGACGCTTGCGGCGGCGTTCCTCGAGGCGGGGCTGGTCGATGAGCTGTTGCTCTACGTCGCTCCCGTCCTGCTGGGCTCGCATGCCCGGCCGTTGTTTGACGGCCTCGACATCCAACACATGACCGAGCGCATGCAACTGGACGTGGTGGAGACGCGGCGCCTGGGCGAGGACATCCGGGTGCTGCTGCGGCCGAAGGGCGGGGCGGCCTGAGGCGGGCTGCCACGCTGCAGCCAGGGTTCCACCGCCGTTGTAGGAGCGGCTTCAGCCGCGATCGTGGAGTTGTTACTAGCGAAACACCATCCGATCGCGGCTGAAGCCGCTCCTACAACAGCACCGGGTTTTACCGGGAGCACCGAGCCCGGCGGGTAAGGGGAGCGCCACCAACGCTGCGTTCCACCATTGCGGCGGAGCGCGCAGGGGCCGGGTGCTAGAATCCACGCGCCGCCCAGGCGGCAACAATACGTAACGTCTTCAGGGCGGGGCGAAACTCCCCACCGGCGGTAGGTCGCGATGCGACGAGCCCGCGAGCGCCTCCGTGGCCCAGGCCGCGAAGGGTCAGCAGATCCGGTCCGATGCCGGAGCCGACGGTCACAGTCCGGATGAAAGAAGACGGTTGGTGCGGGCCTGCCCGTGCCTGCCACTGCCTTGTGGCGTTTTTCGCGGTCCATCCTTGCGGGAAACGTTCCATGTCCAATACCAGAGAGTCTTCTTCCGGCCGGCCTCCGTGCGCCCGCTTCGGCGTAACGCGGGAGGTGCGCTGATGTTCACCGGCATCATCGAAGGCGTCGGCCGGCTGGCCGAACGTGAAGCGCGCGGTGGCGACGCCCGCCTGCGGATCGAAGTCGGCACGCTGCCGTTCGACGCCGTCAGCCAGGGCGAGAGCATCGCGGTCAACGGCGTCTGCCTGACGGTGGTGGAGTTCGACGCCACCTCGTTCCATGCCGACGCCTCCACGGAAACCCTCGGCCTCACCACGCTGGGCCAGCTTGCGGCTGGCTCGCCGGTCAACCTCGAGCGGGCGATGCGTCCGGACGATCGCCTGGGTGGCCACCTGGTCAGCGGGCACGTCGATGGCGTCGGAACGGTCGAGTCGGTCAGGGAGGATGCACGTGCCCAGCGTTGGCGCTTCAAGGCCCCGGCCGCCGTACTGCGCTACGTCGCGATGAAGGGTTCGATCTGCGTCGACGGCGTGAGCCTCACCGTCAACCAGGTGGACGAAACGGGCTTCGAAGTGGCGCTTGTGCCGCATACCGTTGCCCACACCGCCTTCGCCGCCACCCGGACAGGCGATGCAGTGAACCTCGAAGTCGATCTCGTCGCCCGCTATGTCGAGCGGTTGTTGCAGGGCCGCGAAGCCGCGGCCATCCCGGCCTCCGCGCCGGCCCCCCTCCCACAGGAACCGACCCGATGAGCTTCGCCCCCGTCCCCGAACTGCTGGAAGAGATCCGCGCCGGCCGCATGGTCGTGATCGTCGACGACGAAGACCGCGAGAACGAAGGCGATCTCATCATGGCCGCCGAGCTGGTCAAGCCCAGCGACATCAACTTCATGGTCACCCATGCCCGCGGACTGGTCTGCCTGTCGCTGACGCGCGAGCGCTGCCAGCAGCTCGGCCTGCCGCCGATGGTGCGCGACAACACCTCCCAGCACCACACCAACTTCACCGTCAGCATCGAGGCCGCCGAGGGCGTGACCACCGGCATCTCCGCCTACGACCGCGCGCATACGGTACGCACCGCGGTACGCCCGGACGCCTCGCCGGACGACCTCAACCAGCCCGGCCACATCTTCCCCCTGCAGGCCCAGCCCGGCGGCGTGCTCAACCGCGCCGGCCACACCGAGGCGGCGGCGGACCTGGCGCTGATGGCCGGCCTGGAACCGGCCGGGGTGCTGGTGGAGATCCTCAATCCGGACGGGACCATGGCCCGCCGCCCGGAGCTGGAGAAGTTCGCCGCCGAGCACGGTCTGAAGATCGGCTCGATCGAGGACCTGATCCGGCACCGGCTCGACAACGAGCACACAGTCGAGCGCGTCGACAGCCGCGAGATCGAGACCGAACACGGCCCGTTCCGCCTGCTCACCTATCGCGACCGGCTCAGCCACGCGCTGCACTTCGCACTCGTGCGCGGGCAGCCGGACCCGGCGACGCCGACCCTGGTGCGTGTCCACGTGCAGAACCCGCTCGCCGACACCCTGCGCTGGCGCCGGCCGGACTTCGGTCCTGCGCTGGGCGACGTGCTGGCGGCGATCGAAGCCGAGGGGAGCGGAGCCCTCGTGGTCCTCAGCGACCACGCCCCGGTCGATCGCCTGCTGGCGCGCCTGCGCGAGGAGCCGGAAGTCGAAACCGCGCCCGCCCGCGGACAGGCGCTGAGCGAATGGCGGCGCAACGGTGTCGGCAGCCAGATCCTGGCCGACCTCGGGCTCGGCAAGCTTCGCGTGCTGGGCACGCCGCGCCGCCAGATCGGCCTGGCCGGGTTCGGCCTTGAAGTGGTCGAATACGTCGAGCCCCCGGCCGCACGCTAAACTGGCCGTTCGCGCCGGGACCACTCTGGCGCTCCGGTCCCTCACAGGTTCTGACTGATGCCCCACATCGAAGGCGACCTGCGCAGCCCCCAAGGCGCGCGTTTCGCGATCATCGCAAGCCGCTGGAACCCCCGCATCACCGACACCCTGGTCGCCGCCGCGCGCAAGACCTTTGCCGACAATGGCGTCGACGAGGACATGGTCGACGTGATCCGGGTGCCCGGTGCATGGGAGATTCCCTTGGCGGCCGCCCGCATCGCCGCCGCCGGCGAGCATGCTGCCGTGGTGGCGCTTGGCTGTGTCGTGCGCGGTGATACCCGCCACTACGAGCAGGTGGCTGACGGCTGCTCCGACGGCCTGATGCGGGTCGCGCTGGACTCCGGCGTGCCCGTCTGCAACGGCGTGCTCGCGGTCGAGCGCTTCGAGGATGCCGAGGCGCGTGCCGGCGGCAGCCACGGCAACAAGGGCGAGGAAGCGGCGCTGGTCGCGCTGGAAATGTCACACCTGCTGGAGCAACTGCCATGAACCGTCGCCGCCCCGATGGGGTCGATCCCGTTGCCCGTTCGCGCGCGCGCCGTCGTGCGTTGCAGGCCGTCTACGCATGGCAGCTTTCCGGCAGCCAGGCCCGCGAGGTCGTGGCGCAGTTCGCCTATGAGCAGGCCCGCGAGGTCGCCGACCTGGCTTACTTCGAGGATCTCGTGCTCGGGGTCGACAAGCACCGGGCCGAGCTCGACAAGGCGCTGGTGCCCTTCCTGGACCGCGAAATCGCGCAGGTCGACGCGATCGAGCTGGCGGCCCTGCGCATCGCCGCCTACGAACTGATGCATCGCCCCGACGTGCCGTACCGGGTAGTGATCAACGAGGCGATCGAAGGCGTCAAGCGCTTTGGCGCCGAGCACGGCCACACCTACGTCAACGGCGTGCTCGACCATGCCGCCGCCGAGTGGCGCTCGGTCGAAGCCCAGGCGCCGCGGGACCGGTAGCTTCCTTTGGCCGAGTTCGACCTCATCGATCGCATCCGCGCCCGCGCGGTGGTGCGCGATGACGTGGTACTCGGCATCGGTGACGACGGCGCGGTGCTGCAGGTGCCCCCCGGCCGGCAACTGGTGGTGGCCACCGACACCCTCAACAGCGGCGTGCATTTCCCGGTCGATACGGCGCCGGCGGACATCGGCTGGAAGGCGCTCGCGGTGAACCTGTCCGACCTGGCCGCGATGGGCGCGGAGCCCGCGTGGTGCACGCTGTCGCTCTCGCTGCCCGAGCCGGACGAGCAATGGCTGGATGGTTTCCTTGACGGTTTTGGCGAGCTGGCCACCTTGCACGGGCTTGCGCTGGTAGGCGGCGACACCACCCGCGGACCGTTGTCGATCAGCGTGACCTTACATGGGCTGGTCGAGCCGGGACGGGCGCTCCGGCGCGACGCTGCGAAGGCGGGTGACGATGTCTGGGTGACCGGCACCCTCGGTGACGCGGCCGCGGCCCTGGCGCTGCTGCAGGAGCGCCACACACCCGCGTTGGCGATGGTCTGCGAAGCGGGGCCGATGCTGCCAGCAGCTGCCGGGCAGGAGTCCGCGGCGAGAGCCTTGCACGAGCAGTTGCAGGCGCGCCTGGACCGTCCCGTGCCGCGGGTGGCGATCGGCCGCACCCTGCAAGGCATCGCACACGCGGCCATCGACCTGTCCGATGGCCTGCTGTCCGACCTCGGGCACATCTGCGCCGCCAGCGGTCTGGGCGCGGAAGTGGATCTCGATGCGCTGCCGGCTTCGGCGGCACTGCGCGATGCCTTCCAGCCCCCGCGCCGTCATGCGCTGCAGGCCATCGGTGGCGACGACTACGAACTGTGCTTCACCGCGCCGCCGAAAATGGCCGGGCGAATCGAGACGATCGCCGCCGATGCCGGGGTGCCGATTACCCGGATCGGCCGGATCGTGCCGGGCGATCGCGTACGTGCCCTCCAGCCCGATGGGCAGGATTGGGTGCCACCGCGGACCGGTTACACCCACTTCCAGGATTGACCGCGCCCGCCTCCGGGCCCTTGCGAGCCCTTGTAGGAGCGGCTTCAGCCGCGATCCGAACCGCCCCAGGCCAACGGATCACCGATCGCGGCTGAAGCCGCTCCTACAAACGTCGGCGGGAGCTCCATCGTCGGCGACCAGCGCCGCGACGCGCCCCCGCAGGGTCGGCAGCACCTCGCCTTCGAACCACGGGTTGGCCTTGAACCAGCCGACGTTGCGCGGACTGGGGTGCGGTAGCGGCAGGTGGGTCGGCAGGTAGTCCTGCCAGCTGCGCACGGTGTCGGTCAGGCTGCGCTTGCGCCGTGCGCCCAGGAAGTGCGCCTGCGCGTACTGCCCGATCAGAAGGGTCAGCCCAATGTTGGGCAGCAGCGGCATGAGCCGCGGATGCCAGAGCGACCGGCACTCGGGACGCGGAGGCGCATCGCCGGAGGCCGCCCTGCCCGGATAGCAGAAGCCCATCGGCACGATCGCCACGCGTCGCGGATCGTAGAAGGTGTCGCTGTCGATGCCCATCCACTCGCGCAGCCGGCGGCCGCTGGCGTCGTCCCAGGGGATGCCGCTCTCGTGGACCTTCCTGCCTGGGGCCTGGCCCACCACCATCAGTCGGGCGTCGGCGCCGGCACTGAGTACCGGGCGCGGGCCGAGCGGCAGGCACGCCTCGCAGGCGCGGCAGGCGCGGATCTCCACCAGCAGCCGGTCGAGCGCATCGCTCACGGGGGCAGCAGCTTGCCCGGGTTGAGGATGCCATCGGGGTCGAACACCGACTTGATCTGGCGCATCAGCATGAGCGTGGCCGGGTCGACGGCCTCCGTCATGAAATCGCGCTTGGCCATGCCGATGCCATGTTCGCCGGACAGCGTTCCGCCCAGCCGGATCGCGAGCGCGAAGACCTGCGACATCGCGGCGCTGGCCCGTGCCGCCTGCAGCTCATCAGCCGGGTCATACATCAGGTTGACGTGCAGGTTGCCGTTGCCGGCATGGCCGAAGCAGACGATCGGCAATGCGCAGGCCAGCGCCAGCTCCTGGACGCCTCCCACCAGTTCGGGGATGCGCGATACCGGCACCACTACGTCTTCGTTGATCTTGCCGGGAGCCAGCGTGCGCAATGCCGGAGACAACGCCTTGCGCGCCGCCCACAGGCGCTGGCGCGCGGCTTCGTCGGCGGCATCGTCGAGTGCCAGCAGTCCTTCGCCCGTGGCGGCGCGCTTCAACGCGTCGATGTCGTGCGCCAGGATCGCCTCGTCGCCATCGGCCTCGATCATCAACAGTGCACCGGCCTCCGGTGGGAGGTCGGCACCACCGACTTCACGCGCCAGCCTTACCGCCTGCCCGTCCATGAACTCCAGCATGGAAGGCGTCACCGGCTGCGCCATCAGGCGAGCCACTGCCAATGCGGCGCTGGAAACGTCGCGATAGATCGCCCTCAGCGCCCGTCTCGCGGTGGGCGCGGGCACCAGCCGGAGCGATGCCTGCACGATCAGCGCCAGGGTGCCCTCGCTGCCGACCAGCAGCCGCTGCAGGTCGTAGCCGGTCGCACCCTTTGTCGTCTCGGTGCCGCAATGGATCACCTCGCCGGTGCCGGTGACCGCGGTGAGGGCGAGCACGTTGTCGCGGCTGGCCCCGTACTTCACCGCCCGCGGACCACCCGCGTTGCAGGCGAGATTGCCGCCGACCGTGCTGAACGCAGCGCTGGTGGGGTCGGGCGGCCAGAACAGTCCGTGCGGTGCGAGCGCCGCCTGGAGGTCGCCATTGAGCACGCCCGGCTCGACGACGGCGCAGCGGTCGCCCGGCCGGACCTGCAGGATGCGGTCCATGCGCTCGAAGGAGACCACGACGCCACCGGCCACCGGCACCGCCGCGCCGGTGGTGTTGGTGCCCCGGCCCCGGGGGACGACGGGGACGCGGTGCGCGCGGCATGCCTTGACCAGGGCGACGACCTGCTCGGCGCTGGTCGGCAGCGCCACGGCATCGGGTAGTGCCTGGCGGCGGGAGTTGTCGTAGGCGTAGGCGAGGCGCTCGGACGGGTCCAGCAACACGGCGTTGCCGAGCGTCTCGGCCAGCTCACTCAGCAGGGATGCGGGCAGGTCCACGGCTCGTCGTCGGGTGATTCAGCAATCGTCGGCGCGGAAGGCGTCGCGCAACCACGTCAGCTCCGGGGCGTCGGCATCGCCCTCGGCCTGCACCACATCGAACCGGCAGGGGCCATCGGCATAGCGCGGATGTCGCTGCAGGAACAACTGCGCGGCGCGCACCAGCTTGCGCTGTTTGCGCCAATCCACCGAAGCGGCGCCGCCACCGAAGCGATCGTCGCGGCGGTAGCGCACCTCGATGAAGACCAGGGTGTCGCCATCGAGCATGACCAGGTCGAGCTCGCCCAGCCGGAAGTTGGCGTTGGCGGCGACCGGGCGCAGGCCGGCCGCCGCCAGTTGGTCGCGCGCGGCGGCCTCGACGGCCGTGCCGCGCGCGCGGCGGTCAATAGCGGCCGGCATTGTCCAGCGTGACCGGAACCCCGGCGCTGAAGGTCGACCATGCCGGGTTGCGACGCACGTGCCCGAGCTCGTCGATGCTCAGCATCCCGGTGGCGCCACGCACTTCACTGGCGGCGGAGAAGGCCAGCTTTTCGAGGTATGCGGTCAGCAGCCAGGCATCGTGGCCAAAAGCGAACAGGCGGGCCGCGCCACCACGCGCCGTCGGCAGCGTCTGCGCGGCGCTGTCGGCCGAGGGCAGGCCCGGGATGTGGCCGCCGCTGGTCCAGTGCTCGCCCGGGAAGGCGGTGCCGTCGAGCACGCGGTCCTCGGCAGGCTCACCGGTGCCCTGCAACAGGTGGGACGTCGCGACGCGCGGCTTGCCGGCCAGGCCGGCCATCGCCAGCCGTGGCATCAGCTCGCGGGCGGTGTTGCCGCGGATGGCGAGGAAGACGGCATCGATGCCGCCCTCCCGCGTGGCGAATGGGGTGAGGTCGGCGATGCCGGACGTGGCCACGTCGGTGACTTCGCCACCCAGTTCGGTCAGGCGCGTACGGAATGCATCCACCGAGCGTCGCTGCACCGCATCCCCCCCACTGACCACCAGTACGCGCCGGGCGCCTTGCTGGGCCAGGAAGTCGGCTGCGGCGCTGCCTTCGTCCTCCGGCGACAACGCGAAGCTCGCGTTGCCCGCGGGCGGGTCCACATCGCCGCGGTTGAGCGCGAGCACCGGCACCGACAGGTTGCCGCGACGGAACAGCGCGTCCACTTCATCCCGGCCCAGGGGCCCCACGATGAAGTCGCTGGCGGCGGCCACCGCCTCGTCGTAGGCGGCCAGGGCGCCGCCGGACGTGCCATGGGTGTCGATGAAGGAGACCTCCGGGCGGCGGCGGTGCTCATGGAAGTAACCCGCCAGGAAGCCATCCCGGACCGGTTCGGCGGCGCGGGCGAGATCACCCGACAACGGCAGCAGGACCGCCACCTTCATGGGCGGCCGGTAGCCGTCGTTGTCAGCGGGCGGGCGGCTGCCGGCATCGAACTGCCAGGCGGCCCGCTCGAGCGGGCGGGGCAGGGCGATGCCGCGGCGCAACAGCTCGCGACCCATGTGGTTGTACAGCGGGTCGCCCTGGGCAAGGGCGGCCGCTTCGCTGGACAGGGTGGCGTCGTCCAGCTGCGCGAGCAGCGCCTGGATCGCGGCGGCATCGGCCGCCTGCGGCGACTGCGCCAGGGCGCTCGCCTGCGCGACCAGCGGGTGCTGGGTTCGGGCGGTGCGGTCGACCTCCGAACGCGGCTGCACCATCGTGCAGCCGCCGATGAAGACGGTGGCCAGCGCAAGGACAAGCAACCAGTGGATCCTGGAGTGGCGGACGGGTCGGCTCATGGGCATCTGGAGGCGCCGCGCAGGGCGTGTATGGGGACCCCACCGATTCTAACCGGCCCGGCGGTGGGCGTCCGGCCCGCTACGCCAGCGATGATCGCCCCGTTGCGCGACATCGCCGGTTGCGGGCTCTACCATCCCCGCATGCAAAAGCCCGGCACGCTGCACGTCGTTGCAACCCCGATCGGCAACCTTGGCGACCTCTCGCCACGGGCGCTCGACACCCTCAAGGGCGTCGACGCGATATGTGCCGAGGACACACGCCACACCCGGCAGTTGCTGTCGCACTTCGGTGTGGAGCGGCCCTTGCTGGCGCTGCACCAGCACAACGAGGAGGCGCAGTCGGAGCAACTGGTCGCGCGCATGCTGGCCGGCGATCAACTGGCGCTGGTGTCCGATGCCGGCACGCCCCTGGTCAGTGACCCGGGCTTCCGCCTCGTCGCGGCCGCGCGGGCTGCCGGGGTCCGGGTGTCCCCCGTGCCCGGTGCATGCGCGGCCATCGCGGCGCTGAGCGTCGCCGGCATCGCTTCGGACCGGTTCGTCTTCGAAGGCTTCCTGCCCGCGAAGGGCGGGGCGCGACGCGAGCGGCTGTCCCACCTCGCCGCCGAAGCACGGACGCTGATCTTCTACGAGTCCGCGCACCGCATCGAGGAATCGCTGGCCGACCTCGGCGCCGCATTCGGAGGTGAACGTCCGGCGGTGCTTGCCCGCGAGCTGACCAAGCTGTTCGAGACCGTGCTCGACGGCACCCTCGCCAGCCTGGGCGAACAGGTGGCGGCCGATGCCAACCAGCGCAAGGGCGAATTCGTCCTGGTGGTGCAGGGCGCCGGTGACGATACGGATGCGCGGCTGGTGGAAGGCCGCCGGCTCTACCAGAAGCTGGCCGGGCACCTGCCACCGTCGACCGCCGCCAAGCTCGCCGCCGAGCTCAGCGGCGCCCACCGCAAATCGCTCTACGGCAGCGGCTGACCACGGCCGGCCGACACTGCCCCGTAGGAGCGACGCGAGTCGCGAACTGTCCGCCCCGAGTCGGCCGAGGCTGCGGCAGCACTTGTAGGAGCGGCTTCAGCCGCGATCGGATGCATGACCGTCCGCGCCGACTCCACGGTCGCGGCTGAAGCCGCTCCTACATGCTGGACGAGGTTGCTTTGGCGAACAGAGCTGATACCTGCAAGCGGACCACCGGGAGCCGGCCACAACGGATAGAATGCCCGTGGCGGAGTCGGCCAGGCAGTCGCGTCACCTTGATCCACTTCGGTGGTGACGGGTGCCGAGGAAAGTCCGGGCTCCACAGGGCACGGTGCCAGGTAACACCTGGGCGGCGCGAGCCGACGGAAAGTGCAACAGAGAGCAGACCGCCGAACGGTCCCTCCGGGGATGCGTGGCAAGGGTGAAACGGTGCGGTAAGAGCGCACCGCGAGTCTGGCAACAGACCGGCACGGCAAACCCCACCGGGAGCAAGACCAAATAGGGACCTCATGGCGCTGCCCGCGTCGGGTCCGGGTAGGTTGCTCGAGCGTATCGGTGACGATGCGCCTAGAGGAATGACTGTCCACGACAGAACCCGGCTTATCGGCCGGCTCCGCCACCTTTTCCTTCTTCATCGCCCGCGCTGATCCACGGGCGGGGTCGGGTCATGCCACGCTGATGTTGCGGCGCAACATCAAAAGCGACGCGGCGGATCCGTCACGCCCAATTCATGTCCCAACGTGATCGGCGACACCTTCGATCTCAAAACATGAGACGGATCAACGCTTAGTGGATAAGTCTTGAATAAGACTCTCAAGTGTCTCGCAAGCCATTGATGTGCCTGATGAAATTGCGCCGGAGAACTTGTTGACAACCCCAAAGGGCGTGCCTAAGGTGGGCATCAGAGGGAAATCCGGGGTTTTCGTGGTTTCCAGTGGCCGCAACGGGCTGAATCGGCCGTTGTCCCGAAGGCGAACCGTCCGGAGAGGCGGGCCAACAACAGGTGCGCAATGTTCCAGGGCGAGACCGCCATCACCATCGACGACAAGGGACGGCTGGCGGTTCCCACCGCGCACCGTGACCTCGTTGCGCGTGAATGCGGCAACCAGCTGGTCATCACCTACAACCCCTTCGAGTCCGGTTCCCTCTACCTGTACCCGATGGCCGTCTGGGAGCGCGTGCGCGACCAGGTCAACAAGCTGCCCAAGGCCAAGAAGGTCAACCGCAACCTGCAGTTGAAGCTGGTCGGCGCCGCCACCTTCGTCGAGCTCGACGGCAACGGCCGGATCACCGTGCCCGGCAGCCACCGCGCCGCGGTCGGCATCGAGAAGAAGGCGGTGCTGCTTGGGATGGGCGACAAGTTCGAACTTTGGAGCGAGCAGGCGCACCACGCGCAGATCCGCCAGACCGTGTCTGACGAGGATCTGAGCGAGGACCTGCTCGACCTGCAGCTATGACGGGCGGTGGCATGGAGCGCTCGGCGCCTTCCGGCCACCTTCCCGTGATGTACCGGCAGGTCCTGGAAGGCCTTCGGGTGCGTGGGGACGGAACCTACCTGGACGGCACGTTCGGGCGTGGCGGCCATGCACGCGGCGTGCTCGATCAACTCGGACCGGGAGGACGGCTGCTGCTGATGGACAAGGACCCCGACGCGATCGCGGTCGCCGAGCAAGCGTTCGGCGCGGATCCGCGCGTGTCCATCTTCCGTGGCAGCTTCGCCGAACTCGCCCGCTGGCCGGCCACCACTGCCGGCCTCGATGGCGTGCTGCTGGACCTGGGCGTTTCCTCGCCGCAGTTGGACGTGGCCGAGCGCGGCTTCAGTTTCAGCAAGGATGGTCCGCTGGACATGCGCATGGACCCGGACACCGGCCAGAGTGCGGCGGAGTGGTTGGCGAGTGCGGAAGAGCGCGAGATCGCCGACGTACTGTGGACCTACGGCGAGGAACGCCAGAGCCGGCGCATCGCACGTGCCGTGGTGGCGCGCCGGGCCGAACAGCCGATCACCCGCACCGCGCAGCTGGCCGAGCTGATCGCGGCGGTCATGCCACGCGGCAAGCCGGGCTCGGACAAGAGCCGGATCCATCCCGCCACCCGCAGCTTCCAGGGCATCCGCATCTTCATTAACCGCGAACTGGCCGACCTCGAGGCCGGACTGGACGCCGCCCATGCGCGCTTGAAGCCGGGCGGCCGGCTGGCGGTGATCAGCTTCCATTCACTCGAAGACAGGATCACCAAGCAGTTCATCAACCTGCACGCCAAGGCGCCTCCGGCCAACCGCCGCATGCCGGTGGAGGTCGAGTTCACCCCGACCCTGCGTGCCATCGGTGGTGCGATCAAGGCCGAGTACGACGAGACCGCGTCCAACCCGCGTGCCCGCAGTGCGGTGCTCCGGATCGCCGAGAAGCTGGAAGCCGACGGGGTGGCCGCATGACGCTGCGCCTGCTGCTGACGGTGTTGGTCGCGGCGAACATCGTGTCGGCGCTGGCGGTCGTGCACGCGCGGCACAGCCATCGCGTGCTGTTCGTCGAGCTGAGCCGGCTGGAGAAGGCGCGCGACGAGCTCAACATCGATTTCGGCCGCCTGCAGCTGGAGCAGGCGACCTGGGCCGAGAGCAACCGCATCGACCAGGTCGCGCGTGAACGCCTGGGGATGAAGTTCCCCGAAGGCGAGGACATCGTGGTGATCCGCCCATGAACCGTCGCAGCGGACCTTCCCGCGGTGCCGAGCGTTCACCCCGGGCGATGCTGAAGGGGCTGTTCACCCGTGGCGACGGCAAGCCGGCGCGCGGCCGCATGCGCTACAACGTGCGCCAGCGCCTGGCCCTCGTCGGCGGCACGCTGGCGCTGTGCTCGGTGGCGCTGGTCGGCCGCGCGTTCGACGTGCAGGTGCTGGACAGCGAGTTCTACCTGCGCCAGGGCGACGCCCGAGCGCTGCGGGAGATCCCCATCGCCACCTCGCGCGGCATGATCACCGACCGCAACGGCGAGCCGCTGGCGGTGTCCACCCCGGTTGAATCGGTGTGGGCCAATCCGATCGAGTTGCTCAAGCACCCCGACCGGCTGCCGGAGCTGGCCGAGGCACTTGGCGTGCCGCTGGAGGAGCTGTCGCGGCGCCTGAGCCAACGTGCGGACAAGGAGTTCATGTACCTGCAGCGGCGGATCAGCCCGGGACAGGCGCGCCGGATCCTCGCGCACGACATCCCGGGCGTGTTTTCCCAACGCGAGTTCCGCCGCTTCTATCCGCAGGGCGAGGCGCTCGCGCACGTGCTCGGCTTCACCAACATCGACGACCGCGGCCAGGAGGGACTGGAGCTGGCCTTCGACGAATGGCTGCGCGGCAAGCCGGGTGCCAAGCGGGTGATCCGCGACGGCGAGGGCCGCTTCATCGGCAACGTCGACCTGATCCGCGCCGCCGAACCCGGTCGCGACCTGACCCTCACGATCGACCGCCGGATCCAGTACCTGGCGTTCCGCGAGCTTCGCAAGGCGCTGCAGGAGCACAAGGCGTCGGCGGGCTCGGCGGTGGTGCTGGACGTCGACACCGGTGAGGTGCTGGCCATGGCGAACCTGCCCAGCTACAACCCCAACGACCTGCGCGGCCAGGGCATGGACGCGCGCCGCAATCGCGCCGTCACCGACGTGGTCGAACCCGGCTCCACCATGAAGCCGATCACCGTGGCTGCCGCGCTGGCGTCGGGGCAGGTGCGGCCGGACACCATTGTCGATACCAACCCCGGCTACATGCGCAATGGCCGGTACACGATCAACGACTTCCGCAACTATGGCGTCCTGACGGTGGCGGGGGTGATCGCCAAGAGTTCGAACGTGGGGTCGGCGAAGCTGGCATTGAACCTGCCCGACGACTACTTCTACGACTTCGTGCACGGCTTCGGTTACGGCGAGAAGCCCGGCAGCGGCTTCCCTGGCGAGGCGTCGGGCCTGCTGGCGCCGCCCTCGCGCTGGTCGGGCACCGACAAGGCCGCGCTGTCCTACGGCTACAGCCTGTCTGCGACGCCGCTGCAGATCGCGACCGCCTACGCGGCACTGGCCAATGGCGGAAAGCTGAGGGCGCCGACCTTCGTCAAGGGGCAGTCCAACGAGGCCGAGCAGGTGGTCGACGCCGGAATTGCGAGTGCCGTGCTGCGCATGATGCAGACGGTGACCGAAACCGGCGGCACCGCGACCGGTGCGGCGATCCTTGGCTACCACGTGGCCGGCAAGACCGGCACCGCGCGCAAGTTCAGCGGCCGTGGCGGCTACTCGGACAAGTACATCGCATTGTTCGCCGGCGTGGTGCCGGTGGAAAATCCCCGCTTCGCGATGGTGGTGGTGGTCGACGAGCCCGATGCCAGCAAGGGCCACGGCTACGGCGGCGGCGCGGTGGCTGCACCGGTCTTCAAGAACGTCATGGACGGCGCGCTGCGGCTCATGGACGTGCCGCCGGACGACATCGAGACCTGGCTGGCAGCGCAGGCGGAAGCCCAGGAAAAACGGCTGAAGGCCAACGGTGGCAAGCGCGACGATGCCATGCCCGTGTTGCCGCCCGCGCCGATCGCGACAGGCCCGCAGCTTCCGGATCCGGTCATGGCGGGAGGCGCGCCATGAGCAGTGATCCGCGCGGCGGCGTGGTCCACCTGGCCGAGCTGCTCCCTGATGTGCACGGTATCGCGCCGGACCTGGTGATCCATGGCCTGGTGCAGGACAGCCGCATGGTCGGGCCGGGCGACGCTTTCGTGGCGATCGGTGGTTTCGGCACCCACGGCCTGCATTTCGTGGAGCAGGCCCGCGCCGCGGGAGCAGCCGCGATCCTGTTCGAACCGCCGGCACCGGCAGGGCTCGACGCGCCCGCGGACGCGATCGCCGTCCCGAACCTGCGCGCGCGCATGGGCGTGCTTGCCGACCGCTTCCATGGCGGCATCACGCGCGGGATGGACGTCGTGGGCGTTACCGGTACCAACGGCAAGACATCCACGGTGCAGTTGCTGGCCCAGGCCTGGCAATTGCTCGGCGTACGCGGCGCGACCATCGGCACCCTGGGGGTCGGCATGGACGGCCAGGTGGTGCCGACCGGCTTCACCACCCCGCTGGTGCTCCAGTTGCACGCGTTGCTGGCCGAGCTCCAAGGGGCCGGCGCCCGCGCCGTGGCCATGGAGGTTTCCTCTCATGCGCTCGACCAGGGGCGGGTGGACGGCGTGCATTTCGATGTGGCGGTGTTCACCAACCTCAGCCGCGACCATCTCGACTACCACGGCGACATGGCCGGCTACGGCGCCGCCAAGGCGAAGCTGTTCGCGTGGCCCGGCCTGAAGGCGGCGGTGGTGAACCTGGACGATGCGTTCGGACGCTCCCTGCCCGATGTGATACCGGAGGATGTGCGTGTCCTCGGGATTTCATCGCGCGGTGCCGAGGGTGCCGCGTTGTGTGCCGAGTCGCTGAGGCTGGATGGTTCGGGGCTGGGCTTCGAGCTGGTGGCGGGAGAGGAGCGCCATGCGGTGCAGTCCCCGCTGCTGGGCCGGTTCAACATCGACAACCTGCTGGCCGTGGCCGGTGCGTTGTTGGCGCTGGAGCAGGCGCCGGCCACCATCGCCGGCGTGTTGTCGCAGCTGCAGCCGATCCACGGCCGGATGAACCGGCTGGGTGGTGGCGACGGTGCGCCGCTGGTGGTGGTCGACTACGCGCACACGCCCGACGCACTCGAGCAGGCGCTGGTTTCGTTGCGAGCGCATGTCGAAAGCCGTCTGTTCTGCGTGTTCGGATGCGGCGGCGAGCGCGACCGTGGCAAGCGTCCGCAGATGGCATCGGTCGCGCAGAGCCACGCCGACGTGGTGATCGTCACCGACGACAATCCGCGCGCCGAAGATGGCGACGGCATCATTGCCGAGATCGTCGCCGGCTTCATGCGCGCCGACGCGGTGACGGTGCAGCGCGACCGTGCCAGGGCGATCCGCCACGCGATCGCCGAAGCAAGTCCCGGCGACGTGGTGCTGATCGCCGGCAAGGGGCACGAGCCGTACCAGGAGATCAATGGCGTGCGCCATCCCTTCGATGACACCCAGGTGGCGTGCGAAGCCCTGGAGCAGCGGCCATGAGGCGGATGAAGCTGTCCGATGTCGCACGGATGTGTGGCGGCCGGCTGGTCGGCGCCGACATCATGGTCGACACCGTGGCGACCGATACGCGCGCGCTCCCTGTTGGGGAAGGCGTGCTGTTCGTCGCCCTCAAGGGTGCGAATTTCGATGGACACGAACACGTGGCGGCTGCGGCGATCAGCGGCGTCGCAGCCGCGCTGGTGTCGCGCCAGCTCAAGGTTGACCTGCCGCAGGTCCTCGTCGCCGACACCGAGCGCGCGCTGGCGCTGTTCGCGGCGGCCGTGCAGCGCGAACGCGGCGGCAAGGTGGCTGCGATCACCGGCAGCAACGGCAAGACCACGGTGAAGTCGCTGCTGCAGGCGATCCTCGGGCTCGCCGGCAAGACCTACGCCACGCCCGGCAACCGCAACAACGAAATCGGTTTGCCGCTGGCGGTGTTGGACGCGCCGGAGGATGCCGAGTTCTCCATCTACGAGATGGGCACCGGAAAACCGGGCGACATCGCCTACCTGACCGCAGTGGCCCGCCCCGACGTCGCGCTGGTGAACAACGTGGCGCCGGCGCACCTGGAACGTATGGGCAGCCTGCTGTCCGTCGCCGATACCAAGGCAGCGGTCTACGACGCACTGCCGCCGCGCGGCGTGGCGGTCATCAATGCCGACGACGCCTTCGCCCCGTTCTTCGCCGAGCGCGCACACGGGCGGCGCCTGATCCGTTTCGGTCTCGAGGCTACGGCCGACGTCACCGCGCGCGACATCGCCGCCACTGCCGATGGCACCCGCTTCACCCTGGTCTGCGAGCAGGGCGAGGCGCCGGTCCAGCTGGCGCTCGCGGGGCGGCACAACGTCAGCAACGCGATGGCGGCCGCTGGCCTGGCGCTGGGTCTTGGGGTGGGAATCGAAACCATCGCCCGTGGACTCAACGCCGCCGTGCCGGTCGCCGGGCGGTTGGCCTCGCACGAGCTCGGCAACGGCGTCGTGCTGGTGGACGACAGCTACAACGCCAACCCCGGGTCGCTCGCCGCTGCCATCGACACGCTGGCGCAGGCGAACGCCGAGGGCTGGCTGGTGCTGGGCGACATGCGCGAACTCGGCCCGGACGGGGAAGCGATGCACGCCGAAGCCGGCCGGCGCGCCAAGGCCGCGGGCATCAAGCGCCTGTTTGCGCTCGGGCCGCTCAGCGCTGCCGCTGCGGAGGCTTTTGGCGAGGGCGGCCGCAAGTTCGGAAGCCACGACGCGCTGATCGCCGCGCTGCGCGAAGCGCTCGCCCTTGTCCCCCAAGGGGACTTCCTTCGGGGCGTAGGAGGGGCTTCAGCGCCGGTTGGAAACCGGTTGTCGATCGGGGCTGAAGCCCCTCCTACAGAAGCCGGGGACAACGGCGCTGCCGTCCGGGTGCTGGTGAAGGGTTCGCGCGGCAGCGCGATGGACAGGATCGTGGCGGCGCTCCTGCCGGCACAGGGCCCGAAGGGGCAGGAGGGCGACACCGATGCTGCTTGAGCTGGCCCGTTGGCTCGAACAACTGGACAGCCTGTTCGGGCTGTTCAACTACCTCACCTTCCGCGGGATCCTCAGCGCGCTGACGGCGCTTGCGCTTTCACTGTGGTGGGGGCCAGCCGTGATCCGCAAGCTGGCCCAGTACAAGGGCGGCCAGCCGATCCGCACCGATGGGCCGCAGAGCCACTTCTCCAAGGCCGGCACCCCGACCATGGGCGGTGCGCTGATCCTGTTCACGGTGCTGGCTTCGGTGCTGCTGTGGGGTGACCTGCGCAACAAGTATGTGTGGGTGGTGCTGGCGGTGATGGTGGCGTTCGGCGTGATCGGCTGGTGGGACGACTGGATCAAGATCGTCCGGCGCGACCCCAACGGCATGAAGTCGCGCACCAAGTACGCGCTGCAGTCGCTGTTCGGACTCGCCGCCGGCGTCTACCTGTACATGACCGCCGACGTACCGGCGCTGACGACCTTCTACGTGCCGCTGTTCAAGGACCTGGCCCTGCCGATCGGCGCCGGGCTGATCGTGGTCGCGTACTTCTGGATCGTCGGCTTTTCCAACGCGGTCAACCTCACCGATGGCCTCGATGGGTTGGCGATCATGCCGACCGTGCTGGTCGCATGCGCGCTGGGCGTGTTCGCCTACGCCTCCGGCCATGCACAGTTCTCCGAATACCTGCAGATCCCACGCGTGCCGGGCGCCGGCGAGCTGGTCATCATCTGCGCCGCGATTGCCGGCGCGGGGCTCGGGTTCCTGTGGTTCAACACCTACCCCGCGATGGTGTTCATGGGCGACATCGGTGCGCTCGCGCTGGGCGCGGTGCTGGGCACGATCGCGGTAATCGTGCGCCAGGAGCTGGTGCTGGTGGTGATGGGCGGTGTGTTCGTGATCGAGACGCTCTCGGTGATGATCCAGGTGGCCTCGTTCAAGCTCACCGGCAAGCGCGTGTTCCGGATGGCGCCGATCCACCACCACTTCGAGCTCAAGGGCTGGCCGGAGCCGCGCGTGATCGTGCGCTTCTGGATCATCTCCGTCGTGCTCGTGCTGGTCGGCCTGGCCACGTTGAAGGTGCGCTGATGAGCGAATCGGTACGCCAGGCGACACGACTTGATGCCATCACGGGGCGCTTCGACCCGTGGGTGCTGGGCGTGGCGGGCGTGCTCGCGTGCCTGGGCGTGGTGATGGTCGGGTCCAGCTCGATTGCCATCGCGATCGACTACGACCTCGGGCCGTTCCACTACCTGGTCCGCCACGTGTTGTTCCTGGTCGGCGGCATCGGCCTGGCCATCTGGTTGATGCGCACGGACCTGAAGACCATCGAGCAGCACAGCCAATGGCTGCTGCTGGGCTGCTTCGGTCTGCTGGTTGCGGTCTTCGTGCCCGGTATCGGCCACGAGGTCAACGGCGCGCGTCGCTGGATCAACCTGGGCGTGTCGAACTTCCAGGCGGTCGAGGCGGTAAAGCTGCTCTACATCGTCTGGCTCGCCAGCTACCTCAAGCGCTACAGCGAGGAGGTCAGCGCCAATTGGCCGGCGATGCTCAAGCCGCTGGGCGTGGCGGTCGCGCTGGTGGCATTGATGCTGCTGCAACCCGATTTCGGCTCCGCCTCGCTGATCCTGGCGATCACCGGCGGCATGCTGGTGCTCGGCGGGGTCAACATGCCGCGGATGTTCGGCCCGGTGATGGTGCTGCTGCCGGCACTGGCGGTGGTTGCCATCGCGGAACCCTACCGGGTGCGGCGACTCACCTCCTTCCTGGATCCCTGGGCGGACCCCTTCAATTCCGGCTACCAGCTGACCAACGCCCTGATGGCCGTGGGCCGTGGCGAGTGGCTGGGCGTCGGCCTGGGCGGCTCGGTGCAGAAGCTGTCCTACCTCCCGGAAGCGCATACCGACTTCATCCTGGCCGTCATCGGCGAGGAGCTGGGATTCGTGGGGGTCTGCGTGGTCATCGCGCTGTACGGATTGCTGGTGGGACGCGCGCTGTGGATCGGCCTGAAGTGCGTGGACATGCGCCGGCACTTCTCCGGCTATTGCGCTTTCGGCATCGCGCTGTGGATCGGCCTGCAGAGCTTCGTGTCGATCGGCGTGAACCTGGGGCTGCTGCCGACCAAGGGCCTGACCCTGCCGCTGATCTCTTCCGGTGGCTCCAGCGTGCTGATGACCTGCGCCGCCATTGGCCTGCTGCTGCGTGTGTCCTACGAGCTCGACCGGGCGCAGCGCCAGGTGGCAAGGCTGCGTGGTGAGGCCGTTCGCGAAACGCCGTCTCCTGTCGCGCCCGTCGCGCCGGCGGCCGCGCGTGCCCAGGTCGCGGGCGCCGCCGCGACGCCGTCGACTGCAGCCACGCCATCACGTCGTGGCACCAGCCGGCTGCGCCAGCGCGTCGAACCGACCCTCGGAGGCTTGGCATGAGCCGCCCCGTGACCATCCTCGCCGGCGGCACTGGCGGCCATATTTTCCCGGGCCTGGCCGTGGCGCGGGAGCTGCTCGATCGCGGCATCCCGGTCACGTGGTTGGGCGCGGACGGGGGCATGGAAACGCGGCTGGTGCCGCAGCATGGCATCGAGATCGATACCATCTCGATCAAGGCGATGCGTGGCAAAGGCCTTGCCGCCCTCGCGATGACGCCGTTCCGGCTCGTCGGCGCCGTGCAGGCGGCCCGCGCGGTGCTGCGCCGGCGCAGGCCGAGGGCGGTGATCAGCTTTGGTGGCTACGCGGCGGGGCCCGGCGGGCTGGCCGCGCGACTGGCGGGGATCCCGCTGGTGGTGCACGAGCAGAACAGGGCCGCCGGCCTGACCAACCGGGTCCTGGCAAGACTGGCCGATGAAGTGCTGACCGGTTTCCCGGACACTTTCCCGGGCGAAGTGGTGGTCGGCAATCCTGTCCGGACAGAAATCTCCGCGGTGCCGCCGCCCGAGCAGCGCTTCGCTGGACGCGAAGGACCGTTGCGAATCCTCGTGCTCGGTGGCAGCCAGGGCGCGCGGTCGTTGAATATCGCCCTGCCGATGGCATTGGCAGGCCTGCGCGGGCGCATCGCCGGGGTGGAGGTGCGCCACCAGTGTGGCGAGCGCCATCGGGAGCACGCCATTGCCGAATACGGCAAGGCCGGCATCTCCGCCAGCGTGGAACCCTTCATTGCCGACATGGCGCAAGCCTATGGCTGGGCCGATGTCGTGGTGTGCCGCGCGGGCGCGTTGACGCTGGCGGAGCTGTGCGCCGTGGGCGTGGGCAGCCTGCTGGTGCCGTTCCCGCAGGCCGTCGATGACCACCAGACCCGCAACGCGCAGTACCTGGTCGACCGCGGTGCCGCCCAGCTCATCGCCGAAGGCGGTTCGACGGGCGAACTCGCCGAACGGCTGTCGGCGACGCTCGAGATCCTTGCCGAGCGCATCGACCTGCTGCAGTTCGCAAGCGCCGCACGCGCCCTGGCACGCCCCGACGCCGCGGCGCGGGTTGCCGATGCCGTCCTGCAGTGCGCATCCCCCGATACCCAATCAGACAAGGAGCAGGCTGCATGAGCAGTACCGTGCGCCGCCGCCTGCAACACAGCGGTGACCTCGCCAAGGCATTCCCGAGGGTGCACTTCGTCGGCATCGGCGGCACCGGCATGAGCGGCATCGCCGAGGTGATGTGCACGCTGGGCTACCAGGTTTCCGGCTCGGACAAGGCCGACAACGCCGTCACCCGCCGGCTGGCGAAGCTGGGCGTGACCGTGCATCGCGAGCACGCGCCCGGCAACGTGCTGGGGACCGATTGCGTCGTGGTTTCCAGCGCGATCAAGCCCGACAACCCGGAGCTGGCCGAGGCGCGCGCGCAGCGCATCCCGGTGGTGCCGCGCGCGGAAATGCTGGCCGAGCTCATGCGCTTCAAGCGCGGCATCGCGGTCGCCGGTACCCACGGCAAAACCACCACTACTTCGCTGGCGGCGAGCGTGCTGGCCGAGGGCGGCATCGACCCGACCTTCGTCATCGGCGGCCAGCTGCTTGCGGCCGGCGCGAACGCCAGGCTGGGCGGCGGCGAGTGGCTGGTGGCCGAGGCCGACGAGAGCGATGGCAGCTTCCTGCGGCTGAACCCGCAGATCGCCATCGTCACCAACATCGACGCCGACCATCTGGACAACTACGAAGGCGACTTCGCCAAGGTCCAGGCGGCATTCACCGAGTTCATGCATCGCCTGCCGTTCTACGGACTCGCAGTGCTCTGCATCGACGATCCGGAAGTCGCCGAGCTGGCCGACCGGACGCCCCGCCACGTCATGACCTACGGTTTCGATCCCAAGGCCGACGTGCGCGCGGAGGACGTGACCCAGCAGGGCGGACGCATGCAGTTCACCCTGCGCCTGCCCGACGACGCCAGCTGCCGCGTCACCCTTGCGCTTCCAGGCCGCCACAACGTGCAGAACGCGCTGGCCGCGGCCGCCGTGGGCTGGCAGCTCGGCGTCGAGCCGGAAGTGATTGCGCGCGCGCTGGAAGGTTTCGCCGGCATCGGTCGCCGCTTCAACCTGCTCTCGCAGACGCCGTTGCCGCGCGGCGGCATGGTGACGGTGGTCGACGATTACGGCCACCACCCCAAGGAGCTGGAGGCGGTGTTCGCGGCGGCCCGTGGCGGCTGGCCGGACAAGCGTGTCGTCGTCGCGTTCCAGCCGCACCGTTACAGCCGCACCCGCGACCTGTTCGATGATTTCGCCGGCGTGCTGTCGACCGTCGATGCGCTGGTGCTGACCGAGGTCTATGCCGCCGGTGAGGCGCCCATCGCCGGTGCCGACGCCAAGGCGCTCGCCCGCGCAATCCGTACCCGTGGCCGGGTCGATCCGGTGGTGGTCGGTGGCGCCGAGGAACTGCAATCCGTCCTCGCCGACGTGCTCGAGGACGGCGACCTGCTGCTGATGATGGGCGCCGGCGACATCGGACAGGCGGCGCAGCAGGTGGCGACACAAGGCTTCACTGCACGGGAGGGCGCCGAATGAGCACCATGCCGGGCCCCTGCAGGGTGAGCGATCCCGCCGTGTTCGGCCGCGTGGCCGTGCTGATGGGCGGCACCAGCGCCGAGCGCGAGGTGTCGCTCGCATCTGGCGGCAACGTGCTGGAAGCACTGCGCTCGCGCGACGTCGATGCCTTCGGGGTCGACGGTGTGCCCGCGCTCGTCGAGTTGATCGGCAAGGGCCGGGTCGACCGTGTGTTCAACATCCTCCACGGCGGTGACGGCGAGAACGGCGTATTGCAGGGCCTGCTGCAGGCGCTGGGCGTGCCCTATACCGGCCCCGGAGTTCTGGGTTCGGCGCTGACGCTGGACAAGATCCGCACCAAGCAGGTGTGGATGGCGGCCGGTCTGCCGACGCCGCGCTACGTACGTCTGCCCGGTGGTGACGACCGTGGTCCGGAGGACATCCGCAATGCGGCGCGTGAGCTCGGCCTGCCGGTATTCGTGAAGCCTTCCTGCGAGGGCTCCAGCGTGGCGGTCTCGCGCGTACTGACCGAAGCCGACCTCGACGACGCGGTGGAGGTTGCCACCAGCTATCCCGGCGAACTGCTGATGGAACAGATGGTGGTGGGCGATGAATTCACCGTCGCCATACTGGCCGACGGCACCACCCACCACACGTTGCCGTCGATCCGGATCGTGCCGGCGGGCGAGTGGTACGACTACAACGCCAAGTACGTTGCAGACGATAACCAGTATCTCTGCCCAGGGCTGGAGGGGCGTGCCGAGGACGAGATCCGCCGGCTGGCGCTGGCCGCCTTCGAAACGGCCGCATGCAGCGGCTGGGGCCGGGTCGACGTGATGCGCGATCGCACCAGCGGCGCCTTCCTGCTGCTGGAGATCAACACCGCCCCCGGCATGACCAGCCACTCGCTGGTGCCGAAGGCTGCGGCGCAGGTCGGCATCGGCTTCGAGGAGCTGTGCTGGCGGGTACTTGAAGGGACCACGGGGGAGGGCCTCACGCCGTGATGCCACTCCTGCGCCTGCTGGGTTGGTTGCTCGCGGTCGGGCTGGTCGTGCTGCCGGTCGTGGCCGTGCTCAACGGCTGGGTCGGCGCGAACCACTGGCCGCTGACCAAGCTGCGCGCGACCGGGCAGTTCGACCGTGTCGACGAGGCGCTGCTGCGCGAGACCCTGCTGCCGCACGCCCGTTCCGGCTTCTTCGCGATCCGGCTGGACGATGCGCAGGCCGCCGTCGCCCGCCTGCCCTGGGTCGAGAGTGCCGAAGTGCGCAAGCGCTGGCCGGACGTGCTGGAAGTGGTGGTGGTCGAGCACGTGCCGTTCGCACGCTGGGGTGAGGACCGGCTGCTGTCCGAACACGGGCGGCTGTTCCCGGCGCAGGGCATCGAAGTGCCGGAAGGGCTGCCGCTGCTCGACGGCCCCGATACCCGGACCGGTGAAGTCGTCGAGATCTACAACGAGGCCCGGTCCATGTTCCAGCCGATCGGCGTCGGCGTGCGCGCGGTGAAGCTGGACGCACGCGGCAGCTGGACGCTCGGCCTGGACAACGGCGCCGAGGTGGTGGTGGGACGCAGCGCCGCACGCGCACGCATGGGCCGCTTCGTCCGGCTGATGCCGCAACTGCTGGCGCAGCAGGTCCAGCGGCTGGTACGCGCCGACCTGCGCTACACCAATGGTTTCGCACTGAGCTGGGCCCCGCTCCCGGAGGCCCCGCCAGTGAACACGCAAGGACAGTCATGAATCGCAAGGGTGACAAATCGTTGATCGTCGGCCTCGACATCGGTACGTCGAAGGTGGTGGCACTGGTCGGCGAGTACACGGCCGAAGACAACCGCTCGGGCAACCCGATCGAGGTGATCGGCATCGGCTCGCACGAATCGCGCGGCCTGCGCCGCGGCGTGGTGGTGGATATAGAGTCCACGGTGCAGTCGATCCAGCGGGCGATCGAAGAGGCCGAACTGATGGCCGGCTGCGAGATCCGCTCGGTCTACGCCTCCATCTCCGGCAGCCACGTGCAGTGCCGGAACTCGCAGGGCATCGCACCGATCCGCGATGGCGAGGTCACCTTCGGCGACCTCGACCGGGTGCTGGAGGCGGCCAAGGCGGTCGCGATCCCGGCCGACCAGAAGATCCTGCATGCGATCCCGCGCGACTACGTGCTCGACGACTCGCAGGAAGGCATCCGCAACCCGGTCGGCATGAGCGGCGTGCGGCTGGAGGTGCACGCGCACCTGGTGGTCTGCGCGCAGTCGGCGGCGACCAACGTCAGCAAGTGCGTGCAGCGCTGCGGCCTGCAGGTGGACGATCTGATCCTGGGCGTGCTCGCTTCCAGCCACGCGGTGCTGACCTCCGACGAGCGCGAGCTCGGCGTGGTGCTGGTCGACATCGGCGCCGGCACCACCGACATCGCGGTGTTCGTCAATGGCGCGATCGCCCATTCGGCCAGCCTCGGCATCGCCGGCGACAAGGTCACCGAGGACATCGCGCACATGCTACGCACCCCCACGCCAGAGGCCGAGCAGATCAAGGTGCGCTACGCCTGCGCGCTGGCCCAGATGGCCACCGCCGAGGAAAGCATCCAGGTGCCGAGCGTCGGCGACCGGCCACCGCGGCGCATGCCGCGCGCATCGCTCGCGCAGGCGGTGCAGGCCCGCTACGAGGAGATCTTCGAGATGGTCCAGGCCGAGCTGCGGCGCAGCGGATTCGAGCAGCACGTGCGGGCGGGCATGGTCCTGACCGGCGGCGCCTCGAAGATGGAAGGCGTGGTCGAACTGGCCGAGGAAATGCTGCACATGCCGGTGCGGGTGGGTATCCCCCAGCACGTCACCGGCCTGGGCGAAGTGGTCGGCAACCCGGTGCACGCCACCGGTGTCGGCCTGCTGCTGATGGGCAGCCAGATCGAGAACCCGCGGCGCCCGGTGATCTCCACCGGCCGCGCGGGTTCGTTCTTCAACAAGCTCAAGAACTGGTACCGCGGGGAATTCTGATGGACCGCGCGGGACGGAAGGGGAAACAGCCCGGACGACGATGTCCGGGTGACGCATTGGGGGCGGCAACACGCGACACGCGACAAGACGGCAGCGACAAGCATCAACACAGCACCACATAACTAGACATCGAGGACACGGACATGGCGCATTTCGAACTGGTAGAGAGCATGGCCCCCAACGCGATCATCAAGGTGATCGGCGTCGGCGGCGGCGGCGGCAACGCCGTGGCACACATGGTCAGCGGCAACGTCGACGGGGTGGAGTTCATCACCGCGAACACGGACTCGCAGGCGATCAAGAACTGCGGCGCCAAGCTGCAGCTGCAACTGGGCAGCAACGTCACCAAGGGCCTGGGCGCGGGCGCGAACCCCGAGGTCGGCCGCCAGGCCGCGCTCGAGGACCGCGAGCGCCTGATGGATGCGATGGAGGGCGCCGACATGGTGTTCATCACCGCCGGCATGGGCGGCGGCACCGGGACCGGCGCGGCGCCGGTGGTGGCACAGCTGGCCAAGGAGATGGGCATCCTGACCGTGGCCGTGGTCACCAAGCCGTTTCCGTTCGAAGGCCGCCGGCGCATGCAGGTCGCGCTCAAGGGCATCGAGGAACTCAGCCACCACTGCGACTCGCTGATCACCATCCCCAACGAGAAGCTGATCACCGTACTGGGCCGCAACGCGACCATGATCCAGGCCTTCCGCGCCGCCAACGACGTGCTGCTCGGCGCCGTGCAGGGCATCGCCGACCTGATCGTGCGCCCGGGCCTGATCAACGTCGATTTCGCGGACGTGCGCACCGTGATGAGCGAGATGGGCCTGGCGATGATGGGTACCGGCTCGGCACGCGGCGATGACCGCGCCCAGGCCGCGGCGGAAGCGGCGATCCAGAACCCGCTGCTCGACGACGTCAACCTCTCCGGCGCCAATGGCATCCTGGTCAACATCACCGCTGGTCCGGACTTCACGATGGCCGAGTTCGACGAAGTCGGCCGCACCATCGAAGCCTTCGCCTCCGAGGACGCGACGGTCGTGCTCGGCACCGTGCTCGATCCGGACATGCAGGACGAGGTCAAGGTCACCGTGGTGGCCACCGGCCTCAACCGGGCGGCGGTGCGCAAGGGTGCGCCGAACGAGCAGGGCCAGCGCGCCCCGATCCAGCTGGTGCGCAACGCCACCACCGGCCAGCCCGAGTTCCCGATGGACGACGCCGTCGCCCCGTCGGCCCCGAGCTTCGGAGGCAGCCTGCGCGCCAGCGCGAGCACCGCCGCGGAAACGGCCGCACCGGCTGCGGCTGATTTCGGCAACGACAGCAGCTACCTGGACATCCCGGCGTTCCTGCGTCGCCAGGCCGACTGAGGCCCTCCCGACGCTGCGCCACCATGTCCCTTTTGCTCCCCGGCCCTTTCGGGGAGCACGTTTCGGCCGGTGCCTGCCCTCAGGGGCAGGCGGCCGGCCGGCTTTCACGATCCCTGCCGGTAGCGCCGGTGGATAATCGTTTTCCGTTCAGGTTCAGGTGCTTGCGTGGTAATCTTGCGCCGATTTTCCGATAGGCCTTTCAATAGCCCATGCTGCGCCAGCGCACATTGAAAAACGTCATCCGCGCCACCGGTGTGGGGCTGCACAGCGGCGAAAAGGTCTTCCTCACGATGCGGCCGGCCCCGGCCGATACCGGCATCGTGTTCCGACGCGTCGATCTGGATCCGGTCGTGGAGGTCGATGCGCGCGCCGATCTGGTCACCGAGACCACCCTGTGTACCGGCCTCAGTTGCGGCCCGGCCAAGGTGCAGACGGTCGAGCACCTGCTGTCGGCGCTGGCCGGCCTGGGCATCGACAACGCTTATATAGAACTGTCGGCGCCGGAAGTGCCGATCATGGACGGCTCCGCCGGTCCCTTCGTGTTCCTGCTGCAATCTGCGGGCATCGCCGAGCAGGAGGCACCCAAGCGGTTCATCCGCATCAAGCATCCTGTGGAAGTGCGCGACGGCGACAAGGTCGCCCGGTTCGAACCCTATGACGGTTACCGCCTGGGTTTCACCGTGCAGTTCGACCACCCGGCCTTCCCGGAGTCGCAGTCCCGGGCCGAGGTGGAGTTCTCCACCGCGAACTACATCAAGGAAGTCAGCCGGGCGCGCACCTTCGGGTTCATGCGTGACCTGGAATACATGCGCGAGCGCAACCTCGGCCTCGGCGGTTCGATGGACAATGCCATCGTCCTGGACGAGTTCCGCGTCCTCAACGAGGATGGCCTGCGCTATGCCGACGAGTTCGTGCGGCACAAGATCCTCGACGCCGTGGGCGACCTGTACCTCGCCGGCCACGCCATCATTGGCGCCTACGAGGGCTACAAATCCGGCCACGCCCTCAACAACAAGCTCGTGCGTGCGCTGATGGCGGAGCAGTCCGCCTGGGAGCTGGTGAGCTTCAGCGGCGACGAAGCCACGCCGGCGCCTGTCGGCTATCTTCCGGTGCCGGCTGCCTGAAAGCCCTTGGGGGGTGCCCCGCCGGGGCACAACCACATCATTGGCGTCAAAAACAGGCAGTGTGCGCCTCGTCACGGATGTGAATCCTCCGTGAGCTCGTAACGTTTTATTTACGAAATGCTTCCTGATTCTTAACAAACGGCCGCATGGTGCGTCTTAGGATGCCCCGTCGGTGATCACTCGGCCTTCACGCGGATAACGCGGAAGGGCATTCCAAGCGGTCACTTGGCGTCGCCGGATCCGGTCGTTCCAGAGGGTTTCAGTGATGCCAGCGCGGCTTCGAGGGCTTCCTTCGCAGCCGGCGACATGGTCACCGGTTTCCGCGGCGCCTCCCTTGGGGGCGCGATGGGATCCACGCTCGTCTTGATGACGAATTCGGCCACGACCAACCCGATGGACCGGGTGGCGTCGAGCAGTTCCGGGGCAAGCAGGCGCAACCTGGCCCGCCAGACCGGAGCGTCGACGACATACACGAGCCTGCCGCGCTCGTAGTTCGCCAGCCGCGCATGCGCGGCAAGCGGGAACGGCAGGAGGGGGCGTAACCGACGGTCCAGCTCGTCGAGCCAGAGGGCACGACGAATCGGGTCGCCAGCAGGCTCCGCCAGCAGCGCATCGAGCGCGGCGGTGGGGGCCGAAGGGCGGCGCGGCGGGTTGGACCTGAAATCAGACATCGTACACATGACCTATCAAGACATCGTAAACAATTCCCGGGGCAGGTTCGCTTCACTGCTGCACCGGATGCTCCAGAAGGGCGTGCAACGTCCGGGCATCGCCGCCAGCCTCCTGCTGGGCGCGGGTCTGGCGGCGGGCGCCGGCGGCGGCATCGTTGCCAACCTCTCGCTGCAGGCCAAGGTAGCCGAGCAGCAGGCCAGCATCGACGCCACCCGCGCCGACGCCCAGCGCGAAATCAACGCACTTGCCGCCCGGTTGGGCGAACTCCAGGCCGAAGCCAACCGGCTCAACGCCCTGGGCGAGCGGCTCACCCGGATCGGCCAGTTGCAGGACGGCGAGTTCGACTTCAACAAGCCGGTCGGCGTCGGTGGCGGCGGGCTGGTGGAAGACATGCCGCACGGGGAGCTCACCCGCGACATGTCCGAGCTCGATGCGCGGTTCAAAGCGTCCGGCGAGCAGCTCTCGGTACTCGAATCGCTGCTGTTCAACCGCCAGCTCGACATGAACTCGGTGCCTTCGCGCGAGCCGATCGACAGCTACATCACCTCGAACTTCGGCTACCGCGCCGATCCGTTCCGTGGTGGCCGGGCGATGCACAAGGGCATCGACTTCAAGGCCCGTACCGGCGATCCGGTGCTGGCGGTTGCCGACGGCGTGGTCAGCTATGCCGGCAGCCGCTCGGGCTACGGCAAGACCGTCGAGATCGACCACGGCAACGGCTTCGTAACCCGCTACGCGCACAACTCGCGGCTGACCCTGAAGGTCGGTTCGCTGGTCCGTGCCGGGCAGGAGATCGCCAAGGCCGGTTCGACCGGTCGCTCCACCGGTGCCCACGTGCACTTCGAGGTGTGGCAGGAAGGCAAGGTGGTCGACCCGCGCAAGTTCCTCGCCCAGCGCTCGCCGCTGTACGGTTGAGCCTGGAGTTGCCCGAAGGCCCGCGAATCGCGGGCCTTTTTCGTTTGTGGCGATCTGCCCCGTCGCTTCGTTTCCCGGCTCTTTGTCCCCCGGGGGGACTTCCTTCGGGGCGTAGGAGCGGCTTCAGCCGCGATCGGATGATCGTCTGCCCGCGCCGAGTCCCGATCGCGGCTGAAGCCGCTCCTACAACAGCCCGCATCCGACGCCGCCCCCCTTGATAGGCGCCTCCAGCCCCCCCACGCTACAATGAACGTTTCGCCACGACGGGGCGCCTGGCGCCCCGTTTTCGTTGGCGACCGATCTTCGGACCCTCTTTCGGACCGCACATGCTCAACAACCTGCTTACCCGTGTCTTCGGCAGCCGCAACGACCGCCTGCTGCGCCAGTTGCAACGCTCCGTCACCAGGATCAACGAGCTGGAACCGGAGATGGAGAAGCTCGGCGACGCCGAGTTGCAGGCCAAGACGCCGGAGCTGCAGCAGCGCCTGAAGGATGGCGCGACCCTCGACCAGATCCTGCCGGAGGCGTTCGCCGTCTGCCGCGAGGCCAGCCGCCGCGTGCTCGGCATGCGCCACTACGACGTGCAGCTGATCGGCGGCATGGTGCTGCACCTGGGCAAGATCGCCGAGATGCGCACCGGCGAGGGCAAGACCCTCGTCGCCACGCTCCCGGTCTACCTCAATGCGCTCGAGGGCAAGGGCGTCCACGTGATCACCGTGAACGACTACCTCGCCCGCCGCGACGCCGCCTGGATGGGCAAGCTGTACAACTGGCTGGGCCTGTCGGTCGGCGTGGTCTACCCGGGCATGCCGCACGGCGACAAGAAGGCCGCCTACGCCAGCGACATCACCTACGGCACCAACAACGAGTTCGGCTTCGACTACCTGCGCGACAACATGGCGCTGTCGAAGGAGGACCGCCACCAGCGCGGCCTGAACTACGCGATCGTCGACGAGGTCGACTCGATCCTGATCGACGAGGCGCGCACCCCGCTGATCATCTCGGGCCCGGCCGACGAATCGCCGGACCTGTACATCAAGGTCAACCGCATCGTGCCGTCGCTGACCCGCCAGCAGGTCGAGGATGGTGTCGGTGATTACTGGGTCGACGAGAAGGGCAAGCAGGTCCACCTCTCCGAGGCCGGCCAGGAGCACGCCGAGGAACTGTTGCGCAAGGCCGGCATCCTGCAGTCCGAGGACGACGACCTGTACGCCCCGCAGAACCTCAGCGTCGTGCACCATCTCAATGCCGCGCTGCGTGCCCACGCGATCTACCAGCGCGACGTCGACTACATCGTGCGCGACGGCGAGGTCATCATCGTCGACGAGTTCACCGGCCGCACCCTGGCGGGGCGGCGCTGGTCCGACGGTCTGCACCAGGCGGTCGAGGCCAAGGAAGGCGTGCCGGTCCAGCGCGAGAACCAGACGCTGGCCAGCATCACCTTCCAGAACCTGTTCCGCATGTACAACAAGCTGGCCGGCATGACCGGCACGGCGGACACCGAGGCGTTCGAGTTCCAGAGCATCTACTCGCTCGAGGTGGTGGTGATCCCGCCCAACCGTCCGGTGCAGCGCAAGGACCACCCGGACGCCGTGTTCCTCAACCGCGCCGGCAAATACCGCGCGGTGCTGGGCGAGATCAAGGAAGCGAACGAGAAGGGCCAGCCGGTGCTGGTCGGCACCACCTCGATCGAAGTGTCCGAGATGCTCAGCCAGCAGCTGACCGAAGCCGGCATCGCCCACGAGGTGCTGAACGCCAAGCAGCACGAGCGCGAGGCGACCATCATCGCGCAGGCCGGCCGTCCGGGGGCGATCACCATCGCCACCAACATGGCCGGCCGCGGTACCGACATCGTGCTGGGCGGTTCGTGGGAGAACGAGGTCGAGCAGCTCGAGGCGTCCACCGGCGAGCCGGTCGACGACGCCACCCGCGAGCGGTTGAAGGCCGAGTGGCGTGAGCGCCACGACGCGGTGAAGGCTGCCGGCGGCCTGCACATCGTCGGCACCGAGCGCCACGAGAGCCGCCGCATCGACAACCAGCTGCGCGGCCGTGCCGGCCGCCAGGGCGATCCGGGCTCCTCGCGCTTCTACCTGTCGCTGGAAGACAACCTGATGCGCATCTTCGCCGCCGACTGGGTGCAGAAGGTGATGGAGCGCATGGGCCTGAAGGAAGACGACATCATCGAGAGCCCGCTGGTCAGCAAGCAGATCGCCAACGCGCAGCGCAAGGTCGAGGCCCACAACTTCGACATCCGCAAGAACCTGCTGGACTTCGACGACGTCAACAATGACCAGCGCAAGGTGGTCTACGGCCAGCGCAACGAGCTGCTCGAGGCGGACGACGTCAAGGACAACATCGACGGCATCCGCGAGGACGTGGTGATGGAGACGGTGGCCCGCTTCGTGCCGCCGAACTCGATCGACGAGCAGTGGGACCTGCCTGGCCTGGAAACCGCGATGGCCTCCGATTTCGGGCTGCAGCTCGACCTGCAGGGCCTGGTCGCCGGGCGGCAGGAGATCGATGCCGAGGGCATCGCCGAGCACGTGGAGGCCGAGGTCCAACGCCACGTCGAGGCCCGCGAGCAGAACGTCGGCCCGGAGACCATGCGCACGCTCGAGAAGCACATCATGCTCAACGTGCTCGACCAGTCCTGGAAGGAGCACCTGGCCCAGATGGACTACCTGCGCCAGGGCATCCACCTGCGCGGCTACGCCCAGAAGCAGCCCAAGCAGGAGTACAAGAAGGAGGCCTTCGAACTGTTCAGCGGCATGCTCGACAAGGTCAAGCACCAGGTGGTGACGATGCTGGCGCGGGTGCGCATTCGCAGCGAGGAAGAGGTCGCCGCACTGGAAGCGCAGGAGCGCGCGCAGGCCGAGGCCCAGGCCCGGCAGATGCAGTTCCAGCATGCCAATGCTGGCGGCTACGGCGCCGACGAGGAAGCCGAACAGGCCCAGGCGGCCCAGGCGGCGCAGGCCGACAGGCAGGCGTTCGCGAACGTCGGCCGCAACGACCCGTGCCCGTGCGGCAGTGGCAAGAAGTACAAGCACTGCCACGGCCAGCTGGCCTGAGGAGCCCCGCGCCCCACCGATGAGTGACGAACCTCCGAGTCGCCCCGTCCACGTCGTCGCCGGAGTGATCCGCGACAACCGGGGGCGGGTGCTGCTGGCCCGCCGGACCGAGGGCCGTGACCTGGCCGGCCGCTGGGAATTCCCCGGCGGCAAGGTCGAGCCGGGGGAGTCGCCCGAGGCGGCACTGGCGCGCGAGCTGCATGAGGAGCTCGGTATTACCGTCGAGATTGGCGAGCCGCTGATCTCCGTGCCCCAGGACTACCCGGGCAAGCGCCTGCGGCTGGACGTGCGGGACATCCGGCATTGGCGCGGCCCCGCCCGTGGCCGCGAGAACCAGGCACTCGCCTGGGTGCCGATGCAGAAGCTGCCGAACTACTCGATGCCGCCGGCCGACGTGCCGGTGGTGGCGGCATTGCTGCAGCCCGACCGGTACCTGGTGACGCCCGCTCCCCGGCACGGCGAGGAAGACGCGTGGCTGGATGCTCTGGACCGAGCCTTGGCGGCAGGTGTGCGGCGGGTCCAGCTGCGCGCTGCAGGTGCAAATCCAACCGGTGGCGGAGACGGCCAAGTGGCGGCGGAAGCCCAACTCGGCAACTGGCGCAGCTTGGTGGAAGAAGCCGTGGACCGTTGTCGCCGTGCCGGCGCCGAGGTGTTGGTGAATGCCGACACGGAGCTTGCGAACGAGCACCGTATCGGCGTGCACCTGACCGCTTTACAGCTGGCGGGGCAGGGCGAGCGCCCAGTCCCGGCTGGGGTCCCCTTGGCCGCGTCCTGCCACAGCGTGCAAGAACTCCGAGCCGCGGAAGCCCTGGGCTGCGATTTCGCCGTGGTCGGCGCCATCCGCGAAACCCCGAGCCACCCCGGCCAGAATGGCATCGGCTGGGACGCCTTCGCCAGGATGCGCGAACACGTCTCGATCCCCCTCTACGCCATCGGCGGACTCACCCCCGAAGACATCCCCGCAGCCCGTCAACAAGGCGCCCAAGGCATCGCCGCCATCCGCGCCCTCTGGCCGGAGTGACTTCCGCCGGTCCCCGGGCCACCTGATGACCCCAGCCCGGTGAGACGCCTCCCCTGTAGGAGCGGCTTCAGCCGCGACCCAAACCCACATACCCGACGCAAGCCCGCCACCCCTGTAGGAGCGACGTAAGTCGCGACCCGCACCTTCTTCTCGATCTCGGGCGGTCGCGACTCACGTCGCTCCTACAACAGCTCAACGAGCCGTCAGCCAACCGCCATCTCCGCCAACACCCGCCACCGCCGATCCAACGCCGCCACGTGCGCATCCAGCGCCTCCAGCGGCCCATCATTGACCAGCACGTCATCCGCCACCGCCAGCCGCTCGGCCCTCGTCGCCTGTGCCGCGATCATCGACTCTGCCAGGGCCAGGTCCACGCCATCCCGGCGCATCAACCGCTCGCGCTGCACCGCCTCCGGTACATCCACCACCAGTATCCGGTCCAGCCACGGATAGGCGCTGCGCCCGCCGCCTTCGGCCAGTAGAGGGATCGCCGCGATCGCATAGGCTCCGCTGGCCGCCTCGCACTGCGCACGCAGCAAGGACCGGACCCGCGGATGGATGATCGCCTCAAGCGCGGACCGGGCTGCGGGATCAGCGAACACCCGCCGCCTCATCGCCGCGCGATCAAGCCCCCCGGTGGCATCCAGCGATTCCGCCCCGAAAACACGCACCAGCTCGGCCAGCCCTTCCGAGCCGGGCGCCACCGCCTGCCGTGCCGCAATATCGGCGTCGGCCACCAACACGCCCAACGCCTCGAACCGGCGCGTGACCTCGCTCTTCCCGGAGGCCACGCCGCCAGTCACGCCAATGATGTAATCACTCATGCCGCGCAGGATGCCACGCCCGGCCAACCCCGCGGCACCTACCACCTGTAGGAGCGACGTAAGTCGCGACCCATCGCCCCTGTAGGAGCGGCTTCAGCCGCGATCAGATGATTGTTCGCGCCCGCCAGGTCCCGATCGCGGCTGAAGCCGCTCCCACGCCCCGAAGGAAGTCCCCTTGGGGACAAAGAGCCCGAGTCGTCGCGAAGGGACCGGCCTCAGCCCAGCCCCGAGTACCGCATATAGCCACCGACGATCTGCTCACCCCAGAAAAAGGTGATCCAACCGGCGATCGCCAGGTAAGGCCCGAACGGAATCGGCGTAGCCCGGTCCCGCCCCTTCATCGCCAGCCACACCGAACCGATGATGGCCCCAACCAGCGACGAGAACAGGATCGTGGGCAGAATCCCCATCAGCCCCGTCCAGGCACCGATGGCCGCCAGCAGCTTGAAGTCGCCGTGGCCCATGCCTTCCTTGCCGGTGATCTGCTTGAACACCCACCAGACCACCCACAGGCTCAGATAGCCCACCACCGCGCCAATCAACGCTGGCTTCGCGGGCATGTACAGATTGTCGACGGCGGCGATCAACCCTAGCCACATCAGCGGCAGGGTCAGCTGATCCGGTAGCAGATGCGTGCGCAGGTCGATACCGGACAGCGAGATCAGGAACCCGGTGAACACCATCGCCCCGAAGCCCTGCCAGCCGAAGCCGAAGCGCCACACGCATGCCACCATCAACACCATGGTCAGCAGCTCGACCAGCGGGTACTGGGGCGAGATCGGCGCCTTGCAGTTACGGCACTTGCCGCGCAGCGCCAGCCAGCTGAAGACCGGGATGTTCTCGTACCACGACAGCTGGTGCTTGCAGTGCGGGCAGTGCGACCGCTCCACCACAATGCCGGGTGGAGGCGGATCGTAGGTGTCCGGCTCGCCCAGCACCTCCCGGCTGTCGCGCTGCCACTCCCACTCCAGCCGCTTGGGCAGGCGCAGGATGACCACGTTGAGGAAGCTGCCCAACAGGAGGCCGAAACCGGCCACCAGTGGATAGCCGATTTCGGGGTTCTGATCGAGGAATGCCATCCGCGGAGCTTAGCCGACCACCGCGCCGAGCTTGAAGATCGGCAGGTACATGGCAACGACCATACCGCCGACCACGACGCCCAGGAAGACCATGATCATCGGCTCGAGCAGGCTGGACAGCGAGTCGACTGCATTGTTGACTTCCTGCTCGTAGAACTCGGCCACCTTGAACAGCATGGTATCCAGCGCGCCGGCTTCTTCACCAATGGCCGTCATCTGTACCACCATGTGTGGGAAGAGGTTGGTCTGCTTCATTGCCATGTTCACCGGGTAGCCGACGGCGACGTCATCCCTGATTCGGAATACCGCCTTCTCGTAGACCGTGTTGCCTGTTGCCCCTGCGACCGTGTCCAGCGCCTCCACCAACGGGACGCCCGCTTTGAACGTCACCGCCAACGTGCGTGAAAAGCGCGCAATCGCTGAGTTGTGCATGATCTGCCCGATCACCGGCACCTTAAGGATCATCCGGTCGAAAAAGTGCTGGAACGCTGGTGAACGCTTGAACGCCATAACGATGGCGATTCCGGCGGCGACCAGACCGAACAGGATCAACCACCACCACGCGACCATGAAATCGCTGAGCGCGATGACCATCTTGGTGAAGGCCGGCAGTTCTGCACCGAAGCCGTTGAACACTTCTTCAAACGTCGGAACCACGAAGATCAGCAGAATGGCGCTAACAATTAGCGCCACCGCCACAACGGCTGCCGGATAGAACAGCGCCTTCTTGATCTTGCCTTTTAGTGCCTCGAGGTTCTCTTTGTATGTGGCAACGGTATCGAGCACTGTCTCCAGCACGCCAGCCGACTCACCCGCACGTACCAGATTGCGGTAAAGCTCGTCGAACTGGACGGGATGCTTACTGATCGCTTCGCTAAGCGACGATCCGCTCTCTACATCACTGCGGATGGCATTGACCAACTGCTGCATCTTCGGATTCTTGTTACCGCTTCCGATGATTTCGAGAGCCCCCACGATCGGGACGCCTGCCTTCATCATCGTGGCGATCTGCCGGCTGAAGATGGCGATGTCGAGCGGCGTAACGCGCTTGCCCGCACTGCCGAACAGCGGCTTCGGCTTGACCTTCACGATTTTCGGGGTGATGCCTTGCCGGCGAAGCTCGGCACGAACGAAGTTCGCGTTTTTCGCCGGCTGTTCGCCCTTCATCACGACACCGCGCTTGTCGGTGCCCTCCCAGACGTACATCGTCGCGGCCTCGGCACGGCGCACGGGAGTGGTCGGCTTGGCAGCGGATCGGGTAGCGGACATGTTTGAACCCCTAGATGTGATCTCTCAGTAGGTTGTTCATCCGGGGTGGTCCCGGAAGACTGGAGGTGCGAATCAGCCACCCCTCCAGGAGCCCCGGATGAACCTGCATAAACATGCCCGCCTTAGCCCTCGCGGTCGAGCCCTGCTCGTGGACCGCATCTTGATTCAGGGCCTGCGCGTGGAAGAAGCCGCACACGCCGCCGGCGTGAGCGTTCGAACAGCGTACAAGTGGCTGAAACGGTTCAAGGAAGAAGGTTCGGGCGGGTTAACCGATCGATCCTCGAGACCGCGGCACTGTCCCCACGCGACAGCGCCACGGATCGTGGATCAGGTGCTGGAGCA
>NZ_FUXP01000010.1 GCF_900167055.1 Lysobacter spongiicola DSM 21749 | reverse complement strand
GGCCTGGGTGTGCGCTTCGAGCGTGTCCTGACCGACAACGGTGCCTGCTACAGATCGCGCAGCTTCCGCCGCCTGGTCCACCGGCTCGGCATGCGCCACCTGCGCACGCGCCCCTATACCCCGCGTACCAACGGCAAGGCCGAGCGGCTGGTCCAGACCTGCCTGCGCGAATGGGCCTACGCACGCTCCTATGCCAACTCCGAACAGCGCGCAGGCGCCCTCCCGGGCTGGCTGCACCACTACAACTGGCATCGGCTACACGCCAGTCTTGGCTACAAGCCGCCCATTACCCGCATCCCGCTGAACAACGTGCTGGGTTTACACATCTAGGCGCCGACCTCAGCCTGCGATGCCCGGGCAGGCACCCGGGCACCTCAAGGCCACCAGCCGGTGGCCGATAACGGGGATGGAGCAACCGCCTGCCACTGTCCGGCGCCCCTGCCCTTGGCCGCATCGTTTCGACCGCCGGAACCAGAACATGTTCATACCCGTGAGTGTCTTCACCCCTCGTCCCTCGCCCGCCATCGGCCGGGCCCGGAGCGATTGCCGTGGCTGACGCACTGGTGGTCGACGAAGCAGGTAGCGAGGCGCACTCCGGCGATGCGCGCACGCGTGAGTTCGAGTTCAATGACCGCGACTTCCGCCGGATAGCGGCACTGATCCATGCCCGCGCCGGCATCAACCTGAGCCCGCACAAGCGTGACATGGTCTACAGCCGGCTTGCCCGGCGCGTGCGGGCCTTCGGGCTGCACCGCTTTTCCGACTACCTCGATGCGCTGGAGAGCGGCGACGGCGAAGAGTGGCAGGACTTCACCAACGCGTTGACCACCAACCTGACCTCGTTCTTCCGCGAGGCCCATCACTTCGATGCGCTCGCCGAGCACCTGGTCGCCGCATATGAAGGCCGCGCCGATCGTCGTGCGCCGCTCAAGATCTGGTGCTGCGCCGCCTCCACCGGCGAGGAGCCCTACTCGATCGCGATCACCGCCTGCGAGGCCTTCGGCACGCTCACCCCGCCCGTGCGCATCCTTGGCACCGACATCGACACCCAGGTGCTGGAAACCGCCGCGCGCGGTGTCTACGCAGTCGAGCGGATCGAGGACCTGTCGGCCACGCGCAGGCAAACGTATTTCCAGCGCGGCAGTGGCCCCAATGCGGGGATGTGCCGGGTCCGCAAGGAACTGCAGTCCCTGCTGGCGTTCCGGCAGCTGAACCTGCTCGACGACGACTACCGCCTGCAGGGCGGCTTCACCGCCGTGTTCTGCCGCAACGTGATGATCTATTTCGACAAGCCGACGCAGTACCGGGTGCTGTCCCGGATCGCACCGCTGCTTGGCCCCGGCGGCGTGATGTATGCCGGCCACTCCGAAAGCTTCACCCATGCGCAGGACGTGGTGGTGTCCTGTGGCCGCACGACCTATCGCGCCTGCACCCCGGGTGCCTCGGCATGAACGCGGTCACCGCACCGGCCGAACCCGGCCTCTACTACGACAGCGTGCTGCAGACCCCCGCGATCCGCCTGTTGCCGGCCGAGTACCGCGTCAGCGCGGAACCGCTGGCGCTCGTGACCCTGCTGGGCTCCTGCGTGGCGGCGTGCATTTACGATCCGATGCTTGGCATCGGCGGCATGAACCACTTCATGCTGCCGGGCACCTCCGACAACACCCGCTCCCCGAGCGGCGTTCCCGACATCAGCGCCCGATACGGTGCGCATGCGATGGAACTGGTGATCAACGACCTGCTCAAGCGCGGCGCGCGGCGCAGCCGGCTGCAGGCCAAGGTGTTCGGCGGCGGCAACGTGCTCAGCGGGTTCCATACCGATCCCATCGGCACCCGCAATGCGCGGTTCGTGCTGGAGTACCTGTCCGCCGAGGGCATCCAGGTGGTCGCCCAGGACCTGGGTGATACGCAACCGCGCAAGGTGTGCTTCTTCGTCCAGAGCGGCCGCACCCTGGTGCGTCGCCTGCCGTCCACGCGCGACGACGAGATCGTGCGGGCCGAGCGCGCCTACTACGGCACGCTCACCCGCGAGCCGGTTTCCGGCGGAGTCGAGTTGTTCTGACATGGGCAGCATTTCCCCGGGACCCCCGTCCCGCTCCCGCCCCGTCCGGGTCCTGATCGTCGACGACTCCGCCACCATGCGACGCCTGGTGAGCGGCCTGCTCGAAGCCGACCCCCTCATCGAGGTGGTCGGTACCGCCGCCGATCCCTTTATCGCCCGTGACAAGATCAAGAAGCTGGCACCGGACGTGCTCACGCTGGACGTGGAGATGCCGCGCATGGACGGCGTCAGCTTCCTGCGCAACCTGATGCGCCTGCGGCCGATGCCGGTGGTGATGGTGTCTTCGCTGACCGAACAGGGTGCGGGCGTGACACTGGACGCGCTGGCAGCGGGCGCGGTGGACTTCGTCGCCAAACCGCGGGTCGACGTGGAGGGCGGGCTCGAAGCATACGGCGTGGAGCTGCGCACCAAGATCCACAACGCCGCATCGACACCGGTGGCGCGGCTTGCAGAGACCGTCGCACATCCGCCCCGCGGCAACCTGTCGGAGCTGCTCGATCCGCGCCGCAACGCGCGCCGGGTGCTGGCCATTGGCGCCTCGACCGGCGGTACCGAAGCGATCCGCCAGGTGTTGTCGGTGCTTCCCGCCGGCTGCCCACCGGTGGTGATTGCCCAGCACATCCCCGCCGCCTTCAGCACCGCCTTCGCCGAGCGGCTGGACCGCTACAGCGCCCTGTCGGTGCAGGAGGCCGGAACCGACCAGCCACTGCTGCCCGGGCAGGCCTGGGTGGCCCCGGGTGGGCGCCAGTTGCGCGTCTATCGCAATGGAAGTGGCTGGCGCTGCAGGACGACCACCGAAAGTTCCGAGAACGGCCACAAGCCGAGCGTCGACATCATGTTCGAGTCGATGGCCGAACACGTGGGCCGGGATGGCAGCGCCGCGCTGCTGACCGGCATGGGCAGCGACGGTGCCCGCGGCATGTTGCGCGTGCGCGATGCGGGCGGTTTCACCGTCGCCCAGGACCAGCCCAGCAGCGTGGTCTGGGGCATGCCGCGCGCGGCGGTGTCGCTGGGCGCGGCACGCGAGGTGGTGCCACTGGACCACATCGCCGAGCGCCTGATCGGCGGCGGCGAAAACGGACGCTGATCACGCCTTGCACCACCCCGGACCTAAAGCACGCGGACCGGCTGCCGATACCTCACATAGACCGCCCCCGACGAGAGCAGCGATGGATTCCCGAGTAGTAGTACGCCTTGCAGCGCCCGTGGCGCTCACCATCCTAGTACTGGCCGCGCAGCTGCTCGGCTGGCCGACCGCCGCCACGCTTGGCGCCACCGTCGCGATGGTCGCGGCCTGGCTGGTGTTCGCTTGGTACGCATACCGCCCCGGCAACAGTGCCATGGTGCGTGAACAGACCAAGCTGTTGAACGAGCTTCGCACCTTCGTCAATTCCGAGATCCAGGGCTCGCGCACCGAGATCGAGCGCACCCGGGAGCTGATCCGCGAATCCGTCGGCAAGCTGGGCGGCAGCTTCGAGGCGGTGAACCGCAAGTCCCGCCAGCAGAGCGAGATCGTCACCCGCATCATCGACCGCACCGGCGAAGACGGCGGCATGGACGTGCACCAGTTCGCGCTGCAGGCCAGCCAGAAGATGGAGCAGCTGGTCGAGGCGCTGGAAGAGGTCAGCGGCCAGAGCGGCAACACCGTGACCCACATCGACGCGATGGCCGAGCACCTGGACGGCATCTTCGCGCTGCTCGAGGACGTGAAGTCGATCGCCGACCAGACCAACCTGCTGGCGCTGAACGCCGCCATCGAAGCGGCCCGTGCCGGCGAGGCGGGCCGCGGATTCGCGGTCGTCGCCGACGAGGTGCGCAACCTGTCCGAGCGCTCCACCGCGTTCAACGAGCAGATCCGCAAGCTCGCCCACAGCTCCAAGGACGCGATCGCCAAGGTCCGCGACACCGTCACCCGGATGGCCTCGCGCGACCTGGACCGCTCCCGCGGTGCACGGGTCGAGGCGGCGGCGATGCTGGAGCGCGTCGACGGCATGAACCGCGGGCTCGGCAACGGCATGCGCGAGATCGCCGAGTGCGGCCGCGCCATCGACGGCTCCGTTGCCGAAGCCGTGCGATCGCTGCAGTTCGAGGACATCGCCACCCAGGCGCTGGGCGCGGCGACGCTCCACCTGGAGCGGCTGGGCGAGATCAACCGCGAGGCCACCGCCCTGCAGGAGTTGCTGCAGCGCGGCCACCACGACGGCGAGATGCAGCGGGCCCTGACGCAACTGCTGCAGCGGATCGCCCAGATGCGCGGCGAATGGGAGCGGCCGCCGCACAAACCGGTGATGCAGCAGTCGATGGATGCCGGCAGCGTCGAGCTCTTCTGAACCACACGCCCGGCACCCCCGGAACACAAGGCCCCGCCAGCAGCGGGGCCTTTTCCGTTCAGCAACATGATGCCGCGGCCGGGCCGGCTGACCGGAAACTGTGCGGGTCGTCATCGCCCCCAGACCCGCGCCGAAGCACACTGCGCGCATGGCGTCCGACATCCCCGACAGCCCCGCCCTCGCCCGTTCACCGGTATTCCGCGGCCGCTGGCCCCTCGCGGCGCTGGCGCTCGTGCTGGCGCTGCTCGCGGCGTTCGCCATCGCATGGTTCGAGCTCCCGGCGCTGGCGTCCGCGGGCATGGCGTTGGCGGTACTGGCCGGGATTGCGATCGGTTATGTCCTGGCGCGCGACAACGGTGGCGCCGCGGACCTCTCCCGCCACGAGCAGGACCTGACCCGGCAGCGCGAGGAGCTGCGGGCATTGGCGCGCCGCATCATCACCCTGCAGGAAGACGAGCGGAGCGCGCTCTCCAGGGAGTTGCACGACGATATCGGACAGGACATCACTGCAATCAAGCTCTCGACGATGGCGCTGGCCGACGAGGATCCGGTGCGCCGTGGCGCGACGATCGCCGAGATCGGACGCATCGCCGATGACACCGTGGTGAAGCTGCGCAACATCTCGCTGTTGCTGCGCCCGCCGCAGCTGGATGCGCTGGGGCTGGAATCGGCACTGCGCTGGCAGGCGGGCGTCCTGCTGCGCAGCGGAGGGCCGCGGCTCGACCTGCAACTGGCTGCCCTGCCCCGTCGGCCCGACCCGGCAGTGGAGGTCGCCTGCTTCCGCATCGCACAGGAGGCACTGACCAACGCGCTGCGCCACTCCGGCGCGGAGAACGTGGTGCTGACGTTGGCCTGCGACGGCCGCCTGCTTTACCTCGAAGTGGAGGACGACGGGCGCGGCTTCGACCATGGACGCACCCATGGCCTGGGTATGGTCACCATGCGCGAGCGGGCCCAGCAGTTGGGCGGCCAGCTGGAGGTCGACACCCGCGTGGGTGCCGGCACCTGCGTGCGGGCAAGCCTGCCGATGCAGGCCGCCGCGACCGGATCAGGCGTGGTTGACGCCCGCTGACCTGCGCCATGCCGCAAGCAGCACCGCGGTGGCGGCCGCCACATTGAGGCTTTCCACTGCGCCGGTACCGGGGATCGACAGGCGGTCATCGCATGACGCTGCGAATCCGCGATCCATGCCCTCGCCTTCGGCCCCCATCACGTAGACCAGCCGCTCCGGCAGCGGGGCGGAGAACAGGTCCCTGCCGCCTCCGACCAGCGTCGCCGCCAGGGTGAATCCTGCGTCCCGCAGCTGCCCGGCAGCTTCTTCCGCTTCCGGCAGGCGCACCAGCCTCACCGCCTCGGCACCGCCCTCGGCCACGCGCGCGGCGGCACCGGACAGTGCCAGCGTGGAGTCCGGTGGCAACAGGATCGCCTGCGCGCCGAAGTGCGCGGCCGACCGCAGGATGGCGCCGAAGTTGTGCGGATTGCCGACGCCATCCAGCCAGATCGCGCAGCAATCGCCGCCGCCCACCTCGGCCAGCCAGTCGGCCAACGCAATCGGCTCCTCGCGCAGCACGTCGGCCACCACGCCCTCGTGGTGCGAGCTCGCCGCGAGCTTGCGCAGGTCTTCTTCGCCCACCACCCGATAGCCCACCCGGTTCGCCGCGCACCACTTCAACAGTGGTTGCAGGGTGGGGATGCGGGACTCGGCGAGGTACAGCTTGCGGATGGCGGCGGGACGGCGGGCGAACACCGCCTGCACGGCGTTCAGTCCATGCAGGCGCAGCTCGCGCGCCCCCGTCGATTCGGCGGGAGGCGTCGACGCAGCGCGCGCTGTATTCCGCGGTGCATCGCGCCCGCCACCCGACGGCGGGCGTGCACCGCGGAAGCGACCGTAGGGATCAGCCGTCATCTTTGCCTGGCCGCAGGACGGAGGCATCGGGATCGGGCAGGACCGGCTCGAGGCCATCCTGCCGGCGCAGCCAGAACCGCGCGTTCTTGATGCCCAGCGCTTCGGGATCGAACGTGAAGTCCTCCACGCCCGACTTCTTCTGCGCCTCGTAGTCCCGCAGTGCCGCCAGCGCCGGCTTCTGCAGGATCAGGATCGCGATCAGGTTCAACCAGGCCATCAGGCCCACGCCGATGTCGCCCAGCGTCCACGCCATGCCCGAACTGCGCACCGCGCCGAAGGTCACCGCCGCCAGCAGCACGATGCGCAGCACGAAGATCAACCATGGACGATGCACCTTGCGGTTGATGTAGGCCACGTTGGTCTCGGCCATGTAGTAGTAGGCGAGCGTGGTGGTGAAGGCGAAGAACAGCAGCGCGATGGCGACGAAGCCCGCGCCGTAGCCGGGCAGCACCGATTCCACCGCGTTCTGGGCAAAGCCCGGACCGGCCTCGATCCCCGGCAGCGCCTCGGCCAGCATCTCCCCGCCGATGCCGACCACGTTGTACATGCCGGTGGAGAGGATCATGAAAGCGGTGGCCGAGCACACCAGCAACGTGTCCACGTAGACCGAGAACGCCTGCACGTAACCCTGCTGGGCCGGGTGGGCCACCTCGGCGGCCGCGGCCGCGTGCGGACCGGTGCCCTGCCCTGCCTCGTTGGAATAGATGCCGCGCTTGACGCCCCACTCCACCGCCAGCCCGAGCATCGCACCGAAGCCTGCATGCAGGCCGAACGCGCTCTCGAACACCAGCATGAACATCGCCGGCAGCTGCTCGTAGTTGAGGAACATGATCACCAGCGCGACCAGCATGTAGGCCAGCGCCATGAACGGCACCACCACCTCCGCAAACTTGGCGATGCGCTTGACGCCACCGAAGATGATGAAGCCCAGCGCCACCACCACCGCGGCGGTCATTGCCGGGGGCGTGCCGAAGGCGTTGGTCATGCCCTGGGCGATGCCGTTGGCCTGCACGCCGGGCAGCAGGAAACCGGTGGCGACGATGGTGACGGCGGCGAACAGCCAGGCGTACCACTTCTGGCCCATCGCCTTCTCGATGTAGTACGCCGGGCCACCGCGATAGCGCCCCTGGTCGTCCTTCTCCTTGTAGATCTGGGCGAGCGTGGACTCGACGTAGGCGGTGGAGGCACCCAGGAAGGCCATCACCCACATCCAGAACACCGCACCGGGCCCGCCGAAGGCGATGGCCGTGGCGACGCCTGCGATGTTGCCGATGCCGATGCGGCCCGACAGCGAGATCGCCAAGGCCTGGAACGAGGACACGCCCGCCGCCGAACTCGTGTTGGTCAGCATCAGGCGGATCATTTCGCGGAAGCCGCGCACCTGCATGAAGCGCGTGCGGATGGAGAAGTACAGGCCGGCACCCAGGCACAGCACGATCAGTGCGCGGCTCCAGATGATGTTGTTGAGTCCGTTGATCAGGTCTTCCACGTGGCGCTGTCCCCTGGGCTTGGGCCGCCGGCTCGCCCGGCGGCAAGACCGCACCATAACCGGATTCGGCAGGGGCGAAAATCCGCCCCCCCCGACGCCCCGCGACTCAGGCGTGGCCGCCGACCTCCGGGGACTCCGCTTCCAGCCGGTCCAGCTCCTGCGATACCGCGTGCGGAGAGCGGGTGAACCGCGCCAGCAGCACGTAGAACGCCGGAACCACGAACAGCGACAACAGGGTCGAGAACGACACGCCGAAGATCACCACCACGCCGATGGTGGCGCGGCTGGCCGAGCCCGGGCCGCCGGCCAGCACCAGCGGCAGCGCGCCCATGACGGTGGCGATCGAGGTCATCAGGATCGGCCGCAGGCGCACTCCGGCAGACTCCACGATGGCCTGGTGGATGCTGCGCCCCTCGTCACGCAACTGGTTCGCGAACTCCACGATCAGGATGCCGTTCTTGGCCGCCAGGCCCACCAGCATCACGATGCCGATCTGGCTGAACAGGTTGAGGCTGCTGCCGGTCACCGCCAGGCCGATCAGCGCGCCGAGCACGCCCAGCGGTACGGTCAGCATGATCACGAAGGGATGGATGAAGCTCTCGAACTGCGCGGCAAGCACCAGGTAGACCACCAGCAGGGCCATTGCGAACGTCAGCAACACCGCGCCGCCGGCCTTCTGGTACTCGCGCGATTCGCCCTTCCAGTCGATCTGCGCGTACTCCGGCAGCTCGGTGTCGACCACGCCCTGCAGGAACTCGAGCGCCTCGCCCATGGTGTAGCCCGGCGCCAGGCCGGCGGTGATGGTGATGGCACGCAGGCGGTTGAAGCGGTTGAGGCTGCCGGCTTCGGCCAGCTCGGTGAGGGTGACCAGGTTGGAGAGCTGCACCAGCTCGCCGCTGCTCGAGCGCACGCGGATCGCGTCCAGGTCGGCGGGCGAAGCGCGGTTCTCGCGGTCGGCCTGCACGATGACGTCGTATTCCTCACCCTCCTGCACGAAGGTGGTGACCCGCCGGCTGCCCATCATCGTTTCCAGTGCCTGGCCGATGTCGGTGACGCTGACGCCCAGGTCGGCTGCCCGCTGGCGGTTGATCTGGACGCGCATCTGCGGACGCGTTTCCTTGTAGTCCGAGTCCACCGAGAACAGGCCGGGGTTATCCTCCATGCGCTGGATCATGATGTCGCGCCATTGGGCGATCTCGGCATATTCCGGGCCGCCGAGCACGATCTGGATCGGCTGGCCACGGCTGCCGACCAGGCCACCACCGACGCGCGGGTTGGCGCGCACGCCGGTCAGTGCGTTCAGATCCTCGCGCAGGGAATCGGCGACTTCGCTGGTGTGCATCTCCCGCTGGTCCCAGTCCTGCAGGAACACGATGACGTTGCCGGTGTGCATCTCCTCGCTCGCACCCCAGCCACCCGGCACGCGGGTGTTGTAGCGGCGGATGGACTCGTCCTCGCCGCTGTGGCGGGCGAACACTTCCTCGACCTGCTTGATCTGCTCGACGGTGTAGTCGAAACCCGCACCTTCCGGGCCTTCGATGGACACGAAGAAAGCGCCACGGTCTTCGGCAGGTGCCAGCTCGGACGGCACCAGCTTGACGAGGGCGTAGCTCGCCGCGACAGCCGCCAGCATCAGCACCACGAACAACCAGGTCCTGTCGACATGACGGTCCAGCACGTTCCGGTACCCGCGCCCGACGCGGTCGAGGCCGCTGTTGACCCAGCGGTGCACGCGCGTGGTCTTCTCCTCGCTGTGCGGGCGCAACAGCTTGGAGGACATCATCGGGGTCAGCGTCAACGCGACGAAGGCGGAGATCGCCACCGCGCCCGCCAGCGCGACGGACAACTCGCGGAACAGGCGGCCGGTGTTGCCTTCCATGAAGCCGACCGGCAGGAACACCGCCACCAGCACGGTGGTGGTGGCGATCACCGCGAAAGCCACCTGCTTGGTGCCGCGGTTGGCGGCGACCAGTCGCGGCTCGCCCAGGTCGGCGCGACGCTGGATGTTCTCCAGCACCACGATGGCATCGTCGACCACCAGGCCGATCGACAGCACCAGCGCCAGCAGGGTGAGCAGGTTGATCGAGTAGCCGAACGCGTACAGCGGGATGAAGGCCGCCACCAGGCACACCGGCACCGTCAGCGCCGGGATCAGCGCCGCGCGGAAGCTGCCCAGGAACAGCCAGATCACCAGCAACACCAGCGCGATGGCTTCGGCGAGCGTCCAGTAGACGCGCTTGATGGAAGCGTCGATGAACACCGTATCGTCGTAGGCGACGAAGATGTTCATGCCTTCCGGCAGGGTCTTCTGGATCTGCTCGGCTTCCGCGCGCGCGGCGCGGGTCACGTCCAGCGCATTGGCGGTGGAGGTCTTGACGATGCCCAGGCCGATGTTGGGCTGGCCGTTGCTGCGGTAGTAGGCACGGCGCTCGGCCGATGCCAGCTCGACCCGCGCGACATCGCCCAGGCGCACCACGTAGCCGTCCTCGCCCTCCACTAACGGGATTTCGGCGAAGTCGGCCGCATCCTCGTACTCGCGCGCCAGCCGCAGGGTGAAGTCGCGGGTGCCGGACTCGATGCGGCCGGCCGGCAGTTCGACGTTCTCCGCCCGCAGTGCGCTCTCGACGTCGCTGACGGCGATGTTGCGCGCGGCCATCGCGGCATTGTCGAGCCAGATCCGCATGGCATAGCGCTGGCGCCCGCCGATGCGGACCTGGGCCACGCCGTCCAGGCTGGAGAGCCGGTCGACGATGTACCGGTCGGCGTAGTCCGACAGCTGCAGCGTGTCCATGCCTTCCGCGCTCATGTTGAGCCAGATGACGGTGTCCGAGTCGCTGTCGGCCTTCTCGACCTCGGGCGGATCGGCCTCGTCGGGCATGCGGTCGGCGACGTCGCTGATCGCATCGCGCACGTCGTTCGCGGCCGCTTCGATGTCACGCTCCAGGGTGAACTCGATCGTTACCGCGGAGCGCCCGTTGACGCTGCGCGACTGGATGGTCTCGATGCCCTCGATGCCCGACAGCGCGTCCTCCAGCACCTGGGTGACGCGGGTCTCCACCACCGCGGCCGAGGCGCCCGGGTAGTTGACGTCCACCGAGACGATCGGCGGGTCGATGGCGGGCAGCTCACGGAGGGTCAGCCGCGAGAACGCCATGATGCCCAGCACGATGAGCAGCAGGCTCATCACCGTAGCCGCGACCGGCCGGCGGATGGAGAGGTCGGAGATGATCATTCGGCGGCGGGCCCGGCAGTGTCGCCGCCAGCCGCTTCGACGGTCTCGCCGGCAGCCGTTCCGTCATCCGCCACCCGGCCGCGCCGGCCGGCATCGTCGATAGCCGATCCGGGCCTGAGCTTGCCCGTCCCGTCCACTACGATGCGGTCGCCGGGCTCCAGCCCCGAGACGACCTCCGCCACGCCTTCCCGGCGCTCGCCGACCTGCACGTCGGCACGTTCGACCGTCTCGTCCTCGCGCACACGGAACACATAGGAGCTGTTGCCGACCTGGACGATGGAAATCTCCGGCACCACCAGCGCCTCGCGCTCCGGGCGGATCAGGGTGACCTGCAGCAGCATGCCCGGACGCAGCGCGCCATCGGGATTGGGGAAGTCGCCGCGCACGGCGACGGATCGCGTAGAGGGATCGATGCGGGAGGTCACCGTCTCCACCGTGCCCTCGAACACCCGGCCGGGCCACGCAGCACTGGTGGCGGTGAGCGTCTGGCCGGCCGCGACGTGCGACAGGCTCGACTCGGGCACGTTGAAGTCCACGTACATGCGGGAGGTGTCGTCCAGCGTGGCGATGGCCGTACCCGGCGTCACCAGCGCACCCGGGCTGACCTGGCGCAGCCCCAGCACGCCGGAGAACGGCGCGCGGATGACCCGATCGCCGAGTTGGGCGCGAATCTGCCCGACGCGGGCATTGGCGGCATCGCGCATGGCCCGCTGGCTGTCGAGGGTGGAGCGCGCGATCAACTGCTGGCCGGCAAGCTCGGCCTGGCGCCGGTAGAGCTGGTCGGCCTCGTTGGCCGCCGCCTGCGCTTCCTGCAGGGAGGCACGCTGCTGCGTGCCGCTGAGCGTCACCAGCGGCGCCCCGGCCTCGACCTCGTCGCCGCTGTCGAAGTGCACCTTCTCGACGGTCTCGGTGACCTTGGCGGTGACCACTACCGATTCGCGTGCACTGGCGGTGCCCAGTCCCCGCACCGTGTCGCTCCATGGCTGCATCGACACCACCGCGGTGGTCACGGCCGCCGCGCTTTCGCCTCCACGCTCCGGGGCTTCACCGCCGCACGCGGCCAGGGCCAGCGTGATCATCAGGACGAAGGCGCGGCGGGCGTGGAGGTGCATGCGTTCTGGGCTCCGGAAGCGAATCGGCGATGGTACCGAGGAGGAGGTAACGGCCGCGTGGGCCATTGGTTGACCGCGGAAGCGCGCCTGGGCGCGGATCAGGGCTTTGCGAGGCGAAAGCGCCAACCTCACGGGATGTTCCGGCCGTTATGGCAAAGTTCCACACCCCATTTCGCGTAACCGCCGGGAGGTCGCATGATCCACGACAGCATCCTCGAGACCATCGGCCGCACGCCGGTGGTGCGCCTCCAGCGGCTCGCGCCCGAGGGCGTGCAGCTGTACGGCAAGGTCGAGTCGTTCAACCCCGGGGGTTCGGTGAAGGACCGCTTGGCCCTGGCGATCATCCTCGATGCCGAAAGGCGCGGGGCATTGAAGCCGGGGGACACGGTGGTCGAAGCCACTTCCGGCAATACGGGCGTGGCCCTGGCCATGGTCTGCGCCGCGCGCGGCTACGGCTTCGTGGCGGTGATGACCGAGACCTTCTCGATCGAGCGCCGCAAGCTGATGCGCGCCTACGGGGCACGGGTGATCCTCACCCCGGCCGCCGAGCGCGGCACCGGCATGGTGCGCAAGGCCGCCGAGCTCGCGGAGAAGCATGGCTGGTTCCTGGCCAACCAGTTCGCCAACCCGGCAAACCCCGCATTCCATCGCAATACCACCGCCGCGGAGATCCTGCAGGACTTCGCCGGGCGCCGGCTGGACCACTTCGTCAGCGGCTGGGGCACCGGCGGCACCGTCACCGGCGTCGGCGAGGTGCTGAAGCTGGCACGCCCACGGGTGGAGGTGGTCGCCTGCGAGCCGGCAGGCGCTTCGCTGCTGGCGGGCAAAGAATGGGCCCCGCACAAGATCCAGGGCTGGACCCCGGACTTCGTACCCGAGGTGCTCAACCGCGACGTGGTGGACCGGATCCTGCCGGTCGATGAAACCCTCGCCCGCGACACCGCCCGCCGGCTGGCGGCGGAGGAAGGCATCTTCGCCGGCATCTCCGCCGGCGCCACGGTGGCCGCCGCGCTTGAAGTCGCGCGCTCGGCCGCGGATGGCGCCGTGATACTGGCGATGCTGCCCGACACCGGCGAACGCTACCTCAGCACCTTCCTGCTGGAGGATGTGCCTGAAGGTTCCGACGACGAATGGCTGGCGGGCCTGCCGTAGCGCACGCCCCTGTCCCGGAACGGACGACGCCGGCCCTGCTGGACCGGCGTCGCGATCGATCTACCACTTGCCCGGCGATCAGCCGGACATTTCGTACATCAGCCGTTGGCCTTCCACTGGCCGAGCGCCGCCAGGCCGTTGTCGCGGGCGCGGGCGAACACCGTGTCCTGCGCCTTGCCGACGTTGCCGACCAGGTCTTCCGACCACAGCTTCAGCGCGGCGGACTGCATGGCGCGACCGTAGGAGAAGGACAGCGGCCACGGCTTGGCGCCCATGCGGTTCATCGCGTCGAGGTGGGCGGTCGCGTCCTCGTCGGACTGGCCACCGGACAGGAACACGATGCCCGGCAGGGTCGCCGGCACGGTCGCCTTCAGGCACTGCAGGGTTGCCGCGGCAACCTCCTCGACCGAAGCCTTCTCGCCGCTGGTGGAACCCGGCAGCACCATCGAAGCCTTCAGGATCGTGCCTTCCAGCATCACGTTGTGCTCGTACAGCGAGGCGAAAAGAGAGCGCAGCGTGACTTCGGTGACCTCATAGCAGGTGTCGATGTCGTGGTTGCCGTCCATGATGACTTCCGGCTCGACCATCGGCACCAGGCCCTGCTCCTGGCACAGCGCCGCATAGCGGGCCAGCGCATGGGCGTTGGCATCGATGCAGGTGCCCGACGGGGTGTCGTCGCTGATGTTGATCACCGCGCGCCACTTGGCGAAGCGGGCGCCGAGCTTGTAGTACTCCTCCAGGCGGGCGCGCAGGCCATCGAGGCCTTCGGTCACCACCTCACCCGGGAAGCCGGCGAGCGCATGGGTGCCCTTGTCGACCTTGATGCCCGGGATGATGCCGCTCTCGGTCATGACCTTCGTGAAGGGCACGCCGCCGGCGGTGGACTGGCGGAGGGTCTCGTCGAACAGGATCGCGCCGGAGATGTGCTCGCCCAGCTTCGGCGTCGTCAGCAGCATCTCGCGGTAGGCGCGCCGGTTCTCTTCGGTGCACTCGATGCCGACGCCGTCGAAACGCTTCTTGATGGTCGCATTGGACTCGTCGATCGCGATGATGCCCTTGCCAGCGGCCACCATGGCCTGGGCGGTTTCGGCAAGCTGTTCGATGCTCATGGATACGTCCTGCGGGAGCGAGAGGGAGCCGCTGATTATAGCCGCGGGCACACGTGCAGGCGACGTGGAGCGCGGCTTCGGCGGCCCCCGCCGGGGCTCCTACAGCTCCCCGAGCCCCTGGGCGGCTCCGCCGGCGCCGACCTGCAGCAGCCGCAGGGTGTTGGTGGCGCCGAGCTGGTCCATGTTGTCTCCGCTGGTAAAGACCAGCCGCTCGCCCTGTTCCAGCCAGCCGGATTCGAACAGGTGGCGGATCACGTCGCGCGCGGCGTCCTGGTTGCCGAGGCCGCGGCTGTCGAAGTCCATCGGCACCACGCTGCGCATCAGGGCCATCTGCCTGCGCGCCCCCGCGTGCCGCGACAGTGCGAACACCGGCGCGGGGGACCGGAAGCGCGACAGGAACCGGGCGGTGCCACCCGATTCGGTGAGCGCGACGATGGCCCGCACGCCGATGTGCTCGGACAGGAACATCGCCGCCATGGCGATCGCCTGGTCGGCGCGCTGCAGGTCGCGCGGGGCCTTCTCGAAATCGGTGTCGTGGTCGAACTGGCGCTCGGCGCCCAGGCAGATGCGGGCCATCGCCTCGACCGCTTTCACCGGGTAGCGACCGGCCGCGGATTCGGCCGACAGCATCACTGCGTCGGTGCCGTCGATCACGGCGTTGGCGACGTCCAGCACCTCGGCACGCGTCGGGATCGGGCTTTCCACCATCGACTGCAGCATCTGGGTGGCGGTAATCACCACCCGGTTCCGCGCCAGCGCCTCGCGGATGATCTTCTTCTGCAGGCCCGGCAGTTCGGCATCACCGATTTCCACGCCGAGGTCGCCGCGCGCCACCATCACCACGTCGCTGGCGTCGACGATCTCGGCCAGGTTCTCGATCGCCTCGGCACGTTCGATCTTTGACACCAGCGCGGCATTGCTGCCGGCCTCGCGCGCGACGCGGCGCGCCTCGTTCATGTCATCGGCGGTGCGGCAGAACGACACCGCGATGAAGTCCGCGTCCAGCCGGGCAGCGAGCTTGATCAGCTCGCGGTCGTGCCCGGTCAGCGCGCCGAGCGACAGGCCGCCGCCCTGCTTGTTCAGCCCCTTGCGGTCGGACAGCTCGCCATCGTTGAGCACGCGCGTGGAGATGCGCTCGCCCTCCACTGATTCGACCTTCAGTTGCACCATGCCGTCGTCCAGCAGTAGCACGTCGCCTTCGCCGACGTCGCCGGGCAGCCCGAGGTAGCTGACACCGACCTGCGTCTGCGTGCCCATCGGGGCGTCGGCACGGGCGAGCAGGTCGAAGCGCTCGCCCATGCGCAACTGGACCTTGCCCTGTTCAAAACGCTCGATGCGGATCTTCGGCCCCGGCAGGTCGGCGAGGATGCCGACTTCACGCCCCACCCGGCGGCCGGCCTCGCGCACCGCCTCGGCCCGCACCTCATGGGACGCGGCATCGCCATGGGAGAAGTTCAGCCGGACCACGTCCACCCCTGCCAGCAGCAGCGCATCGAGTACGCCGGGCGGGTCGCTGGCGGGCCCGAGGGTGGCCAGGATCTTGGTGCGACGTAGCGCAGCTGCCATGCCGGGTTTCCTCGTGTGAGACGATTCCGCGACGCTAGCACAGCCCGCCCACGCTCCGGATGGCATCACGATGTCCGCCCCGACCAAAGCCGATTTGCCCATCCGCCCTGCCCCTGCCGCCACCCGCGGCACGGCGCCACAGCCACCGCTGTTGACGGGCGAGCGCGTGGTGATCCGTGGGTTCCGCGAAGACGACCTCCCCGCCCTTTACGAGCTGCACAGCGACCCGGTGGCGATGCGGCACTGGAGCTTCCCGCCCTGGACCGACATCAGGCAGGCGGCGGGCTACTTCGCCGACGCACTGGCCGCGCGCGATCCCGACCGCATGCTGTGCTGGGTGATTACCCTGGCGGGCGAGGACCGGCTGATCGGGACCACGACGCTGTGCTCGATCGACCGCGCCCAGGGTCGGGCCGAGCTGGGCTATGCATTGGCGGTTCCGTACTGGGGCCAGGGTCTGGCCTTCGAGGCCACGCGGCTGGTGGTCGACCATGGCTTCCGCAAGCTCGGGCTGCGCCGCATCGAAGCCGACATCGATCCGCGCAATACCGGATCCTGCCGCCTCGCCGAGCGGCTGGGCTTCATCCGCGAAGGCATGCTCCGCGAGCGCTGGTGCGTTGGCGGCGAGATCTCCGACACCGCGCTCTACGGCTTGCTCGCCCGCGACTGGCGCTAGCTGTGTAGGAGCTGTAGGAGCGACGTCAGTCGCGACCGGGAAACCAGAGGAGGGACCGGCTGGCGGGTCGCGACTGACGTCGCTCCTACACAGCCGGTCGTTACGCTGGTTACGTGTTGGCGGATCAGCCGCGGGCAGCGAGTGCGGCGACGGCCGGCAACTCCTTGCCTTCCAGGAACTCCAGGAACGCGCCGCCACCGGTCGAGATGTAGGACACCCGGTCGGCGATGCCGTACTTGTCGACCGCTGCGAGGGTGTCGCCACCACCGGCGATGGAGAAGGCGTCGCTGTCGGCGATCGCCCGGGCGAGCACCTCGGTACCCTTGCCGAAGGCATCGAACTCGAACACGCCGACCGGCCCGTTCCAGACCACGGTTCCCGCGCTGCGCACGAGATCGGCATAACGCGCCGCCGTCTCCGGACCGATGTCGAGGATCATGTCGTCCGCGCCCACCGCATCGACCGGCTTCACCGTCGCCGGTGCATCCGCGGCGAAGGCCGGCGCCACCACCACGTCGGTCGGCACCGGGATGTCGGCGCCACGCGCCTTGGCCTCGGCCATGATCTTGCGCGCGGTGTCGACCAGGTCGGCCTCCACCAGCGACTTGCCGACGCCGTGGCCCATCGCGGCGATGAAGGTGTTGGCGATGCCGCCGCCGACGATCAGCTGGTCGACCTTGCCCGCCAGCGAGGACAACAGCTCCAGCTTGGTGCTGACCTTGGACCCGGCGACGATCGCCAGCAGCGGGCGTGCCGGCTCGTGCAGGGCCTTGCCCAGCGCATCGAGCTCGGCCATCAGCAGCGGGCCGCCCGCGGCGACCTTGGCCTGCCGGATCACGCCGTGGGTCGATGCCTGTGCACGGTGCGCGGTGCCGAAGGCATCCATGACGAACACGTCGCACAATGCGGCGTAGGCCTTGGCGAGCGCCTCGTCGTCCTTCTTCTCGCCCGCGTTCATGCGGCAGTTCTCCAGCAGCACCAGCTGGCCGGGGGCCACGTCGACGCCGCCGACCCAGTCCTTGACCAGCGGCACTTCGATGCCGAGCAGTTCCGACAGGCGATCAGCCACCGGCTGCAGCGAATCGTGCTCGTTCCAGACGCCCTCGCTGGGGCGGCCCAGGTGCGACATCACCATCACCGCGGCGCCCTGCTCCAGCGCCAGCTTGAGCGTCGGCAGCGCGGCATCGATGCGCTGGCTGGAGGTGATGCGCGCACCGCCGCCGGTCCGCTCGATCGGCACGTTCAGGTCCTCGCGGATCAGTACGCGCTTGCCCTTGAGGTCGAGATCGGTCATGCGGAGGATGGGCACGGTGGTGGCTCCTGGAATGTCGAAAGGGGGACGGCCGACGGATCAGCCGGCCCCGACATTGTCCCCGGCCCCGGGCTCCAGTGGAACCGCCATGGGAGCCGGCCGGGTGGGTCAGCCCCCTACGGGGGTGCGCCGGAGCAGCGACAGGGCGAGGCCTCCCACCACCAGCGCACCCAGCACCAGTACGAACCACAGCGACCAGGAACGCCAGTCCCGCTCCGGCGGCGCCGGCTGCAGCGCCGCGTCGCCGGCCAGCTCCCGTGCCTCGCCCAGTGACGCGGCCGCCGGTTGCCAGTCCTCACCATGGCGCGCCCTCAATGCGTCCACCAGGGCCCGCACCGGATACTCAGCGCGCCGCGTGCGGGCGCTGCCGGCGACCAGCCGGTACGGCGGCGTGCCCTGGGCGACGAACACGATGGATTCGGGCCGGTAGCCGAGGCGCAGCGCCGGTGGTTCACCGGTGCCGTCTTCGCTGGAAAGCCGCCATGACCGGTCGCGCACGGACTGGCCCAGTACCCGTGGCGCGGACATGTCCCCGGCATCGACGCGGTAGGCCAGCCACGGGCCGGCCCGCAGGCGCCACGGCGCATCGCCCTGCTCCCGGCTTTCCAGGCGCCAGTGCGCGGCATGGGCGCCTTCCAGCGACAAGTCGGCGAGCGACGCCGGAATTCGCGCGGGCAATGTGTAGAGCCACTCGCCTTCGGTGCCCGCGGCAGGCGAAAGCGACATCCAGCGCGCGGGGGGGCTGGCGACATTCGTGGCCGGCACCGCCTTGACGCCCGACAGTTCCAGCCCGGGCCCGGCTGCCAGCGGTACCAGCCGCAGGTAATCCATCGAGCGCGGGAGATCGATCCGGCGCTGTTGCAGTCGCCGCCCATCGCGCTGGAGGTCCAGCAGCCGGACGCTCGGCACCAGCACCTCCCAATGGTTGAGGTCGTCGCTGCCTTCGACCCGGTAGGGCGAGTCGAGCGGCCCCTCGTGGGCATCCCACTCCAGTTCCAGTGCGGCCACGTCCGGGGCCCGAGGGTCCTGTCCCGGCAGCCTGGCATCCAGCAGCCACGCACTGCTGCCATCGCCTGGCGACTGCACCTCTCCCACCAGCAGCTCGACCACGTCGCCGGCACCGTCTCGCCGGGCGCGTACACGCAGGCCATCCAGCGACGGCTGCCCACCGGAGAAATCAACCGGCCCCAGATCGAAAAAGGGAATGTCGAGACGGCCCGGCTCCCGGGCCGGCACTGCCTCCGTCGCGAACAGTGCCGAGGGCACCGGGCTGCCGTCACTGTCCAGGATTTCCAGGTCGCGTGCATCGTGCCGCGTGACCTGTTCGTACACCTCCTCCGGCAGCTCCACCCGATAGGCGCCGCCGGTCTCGCCGACCGGCAGCTTCACGGGCCACTCCATCGCGTACTGGGCGGTGGCCTCGCGCGGAAGTTCCGCCAGCGCCGGCAGGCAGGCCAGCAGCAGCGCCGGCACGATCAGCCACGGCTTCATGCCGACTCCCCCACCGGTGTGGCCGCCGGCGGCTCCGTGTCGGCGCCTGCCGCCTTGGGCGGTGCCGGGGCGATGTAGCCCACGACGGTGCACAGCACGCCATAGGCCAGGAAGGACAGGATGCCGAACAGGTTGCCAAGGTGTTGGCGGTCGATGAGCACCAGCTTGGCCAGCACCACCGCCATCAGCACCGCGCCTGCCAGCCACAGCGCGCGATGGCCACGCCGGGAGCCGATGATCCAGCCGATCACCCCCAGCACGCTCCACAGCACCGTCAGGCTGGTCTGCACCACGCTCTCGCGGAACATCATCGCGTCCCAGGGCACCTGACCCCACTGATGGGTGGCCCGCAGTGTCACGGCGCTGGCCAGCAGGAACCCGGCGCCGGCCAACCAGACCGGCCGGTGCGTGCGCAGGGCATCCGGCGCCAGCGTCGAAGCGGCCCAGAGGCCGAGCAGGACCACCGCCGCCAGTTGCACCAGCTCCAGCGGGTTCAGCACCGGAATCCACGGCAGGGGCGCGCTGCCGCCTTCGGCGAAGAGGGCAAGCAACCACCCGCCTGCGAGCACCACGACGACACTGCCCTGCAGCAGCTGGCGCCAGTCGCCGAAACGGGCGGCAACCGGAGCCCCCACGCGGGCGGGGTGCCACTGGACCAGCGCCATCATTGCCAGCACCGGCAGCGCGAACGCCGCAATGCGCCAGCCATGCGCGAGCCCTGCCTGCGTGGTGAGGTAGGACAGGCCGAACGCCGCCGCTGCCGTCCAGGCCCACAGCCAAGCGCCATGTGCCAGCGTCAGAACGTTGGACGGATCCCGGCGGAGCGACGCCAGGCCGTACCAGCCAGCAAGCGCATAGGCACCCCAGGCGAACACGCCGTAGCCGGCGAAGGGATGTCCGGCGTCGACCGCCTGCATCCACGCCAGCGGCAGGGCGAGTGCGAGGGTGGCTGCCACCGTCCATGCCAGTGCAGGCGCCGGCCAGCGACGATGCGCATGGGCCGCGATCGCCGCCGTCAGGCCGAGGAATGCCAGCCATGCATGGGCACCCGAGGCCAACGGCACGAACGATTCGATCTCCGCCCCCGCATTGCCCAGCCACCACGCCAAAGCCCACGCATAGAAGCCGAGCGCCAGCCGGGTCGAGCCGTTGCGCTGGTAGCTCCAGGCGGTCGCAAAGCCGGCTAGCGAGATCAGCGCCGCCCCCATCGCCCACGCATTGGCCACCGGCCGGGCCGCCAGAGCCGAAGGCTCATCCAGCCCGATGAAGAAGGCGACTGCCGCCATCACCTGCAGCACAGCGCCCGCCAGTTGCGGCAGGCGCCTCTCCTGGCGCAATCCGAGCCAGACCAGCGCCGCGCCCTCAAGCGCGAACACGCTGGCGGTCGCCTTGGCCGACAACGCCAGCGGCACTGCGAGGGTCGCGAAGCCGACTGCGAGCACCGCGTGCGACGTGGCGAGCAGGCCAAAGCGTTCGCGTCCGCGCAGCCACCATGCCAATGCGGCGTAGAGGGCCCCGAGGCCGAGCGCGCAGAAGGCCAGCGGCATGCGGTCGCCTTCCAGCAGCCCCGCCTGGAGCGAGAACGCGACCAGCGGCGTGCCGAACACCAGCGAACCATCGACCACGCCCCGCTTCGCGCCGCCGCGGCGCCACGCGTAAAGGATCGGGATCAACAGGTAGAGCACGAAGAACAGTGCGAGGAACGGCTGTGTCGTCGCGAAGTCCGCGCTGTCATAGCGCGCAGCGCCCCACGCGGCGCCGATGCCGAAGGTGAAGCCGAAACCCATCAGGTTCAGCACGCGCCACGGCCGCCACCACGCAACCGCGAAGATGCCCAGGTTGAGCAGCGCGTAGTAGCCGAACAGGGCGACGTGGTTGCCGCTGCCGGTGGACAACCAGATGGGCGCCAGGAAGCCGGCGAGGATGCCGAGCACCGCCAGTGCGATGGCGTCCTGCCGTACCGCCAGCACACCCAGCCCGGCCACGAGCACCACGCTCAGGCCGAATGCCGCACCGATCGGCATCAGGCCGTACATCTTCGCCGCCGCGAAGACCACCAGAAGCAGTACGCCGACGGCGCCACCCTGCAACGCGAGTGCAAAGTTGCGCCGGGGGATGCGCTGGCGCCAGCCGAGCACCAGCCCAGCGATCGCCGCCAGCGCGACACCCGCCAGGCGCAGCTCGATCGGAAAGGTCATCCAACCCTGGTCGGATGCGTGCTTCAGCAGTGCGGCGACACCGGCGAACAACACCAGCATCCCCACCTTGACCGGCACGTTGCCCTCCGTGAACCAGCGACGCACCGTGCCAGCTGCCACCTCCAGCGGCGATGGCCGGACGGGACCGGGCTTCGCGAAGGCGGATGGCGCGGCGGATGCCGACCTGGCCGCGACGGGCGCAGCCGGCGACGGAGACGGAGACGGAGACGGGGATGTGTGCGGCACCGGCCGGTCTGCAGGCGGGTGTGCCGCCGGCGGGGGTGGAGCCGGCCGCGCCGCGTCCACCTCCGGGGCTTGCGCCGGACGTGCCTGTGGCGCGGGCGCCGGCTGTCGCGCCGGCTCCTGCCGTGCAGCGGAGGCGGCCGCCAGCTTCGCGACCTGCGACTCGAGTTCGGCCACGCGGCCCTTCAGGCTGCTGACCATCACCAGTGCGACGATCGCCAGCACCGGCACCGCCAGCACCGCGAGCAGCACCAGAACGAACACGCTTTCCATACGGCTGTCCCCGACTCCCCCTGTCTGCGCGGAAGACTACAGCACTCGCGCTCGTAATTTGGCGGCCTGCACCCACGCAACCCCATATATGGCGTTGACGAACCATCAGAACCACCCTATGTTGTGTCCGTCGGTGCCAACCACCCGGTTGGCTTTGAAAGGGAAGCCGGTGCGGACCATGTCCAATGCCGGCGCTGCCCCGCAGCGGTAGCGGAAACGATCGCCGTCATTGCACTGGGTCCAACCACCCGGGAAGCGACGGCCAGTAGGAGGACCGGTCCATGGTCCGCGTCCGGAGCCCGAAGACCTGCCGACACCCGCGCGAAGCACACCGCGCGGCGAACGGCCAAGGGAGTCGCAAGGCTCCCGCGCCCGCGGGGGCGTGGCCGTACCGTCGAAGCCGCCATTGCGGCAGGCGTCGGTGCGCGCGTACCCGTGCGCCGCCTTCGAGGGGAGGACGGCGAAACGTGCGCCATCGCACCGGAGTCGACATGACCACCCAGACCCCCGCCGCACCTTCGCGGACCACCACCGCCACGCCCGTTGCCCGCCAGGACGACACCAGCGGCACCGCCGCGGCCACTCCACCCGACCTTGCCGCGCCCGGCGAAGCGATCACCTTCAAGCTCACTCCGCCTGCCGCCACGCTGGGCATGACGGTCACCAAGCGCAACGGCGGAAGGGAGCCGGTCGACCTCGACAAGATCGTCCGCGCGATCACGCGCTGCAGCGGCGACCTGCATGCCATCGACCCGATGCGCGTCGCCACCCGCACCATCTCCGGCCTTTACGACGGCGCCAGCACCCGCGAGCTCGACGAACTTTCGATCCGGACCGCCGCGCTGTTGACGGCGGAGGAGCCGGAGTACGGCCGGCTGGCCGCGCGGTTGCTGGCTGGCGTGATCGACAAGGAGGTGGTGGCGAGCGACGTCAACGCCTTCTCGCAGTCTGTCCAGCGCGGGTACGACCTCGGCCTGATCAACGAGCGCCTGGTGGGGTTCGTGCAATCCAACGCGCGCAAGCTCAACGATGCCATCGACAACGGACTCAACCATCGCTTCGACTACTTCGGCCTGCGCACGCTCTACGACCGCTACCTGCTGCGCCACCCGACGGCCCGCACCGTCATCGAGACCCCGCAGCAGTTCTTCATGCGCATCGCCTGCGCGCTGAGCCCCGACGTTGCCGATGCCCTGGCGCTCTACCGGCGCATGGCGCAACTCGATTACCTGCCCAGCTCCCCCACCCTGTTCAACGCCGGCACCACTCACGAGCAGCTCTCGAGCTGCTTCCTCCTGGACTCGCCGGAGGACTCGCTGGAGGGGATCTACCAGCGCTACATGGACGTCGCCAAGCTGAGCAAGTTCAGCGGCGGCATCGGCCTGGCCTACACCCGCATCCGTTCGCGCGGATCGCTGATCCGCTCGACCAACGGCCTGTCCAACGGCATCGTGCCGTGGCTGAAGACGCTGGATGCATCAGTCGCCGCCGTGAACCAGGGCGGCAAGCGCAAGGGCGCGGCATGCGTGTACCTGGAGCCATGGCACGCCGACGTGGAGGCCTTCCTGGAACTGCGCGACAACACCGGCGACGAAGCCAGCCGCACCCACAACCTCAACCTGGCCAACTGGATCCCGGACGAGTTCATGCGCCGGGTGGAGGCGGATGCACCGTGGTCGCTGTTCGATCCGCACCGGGTGCCGCAATTGACCGACCTGTTCGGCCCGGCATTCGATCGCGCCTACGCCGCTGCCGAAGCCGCCGGCCTGGCGACGCGCCAGGTGCCGGCACGCGACCTCTACGCCCGCATGATGCGCACCCTGGCCCAGACCGGCAACGGCTGGATGAACTTCAAGGACAAGTGCAACCTGGCCTGCAACCAGACCGCGCGCGACGGCAACGTGGTGCATCTGTCAAACCTGTGCACCGAGATCGTGGAGGTGACCTCCGCCGACGAGACCGCGGTCTGCAACCTCGGCTCGATCAACCTGTCCCACCACGTGGAGATGTTCGCCGACGGCCCGCTGCACGGCCAGCCGGGCCGGTTCGACTTCGAGCGGCTGGCGGAAACGGTCCGGCTTGCAGTCAGGCAGCTCGACCGCGTCATCGACCTCAACTTCTACCCGATCGAGAGCGCGCGGCGCGGCAACCTGCGCTGGCGGCCGGTGGGGCTGGGCGCGATGGGCCTGCAGGACGTGTTCTTCAAGCTGCGCATGCCCTTCGATTCCGAACCCGCGCGCCAGCTGTCGCGCGACATCGCCGAGGCGATCTACTTCCATGCGCTGTCGGCCTCGGTGGAGCTGGCGATCGAACAGGGACGCCACCCCGCTTTCGAAGACACGCGCGCCTCCCACGGCGAGCTGCAGTTCCAGGCGTGGGGCGTGGAGCCCAACGACCCCGACCGATGGGACGAACTGCGGGCGCGCATCATGGATCACGGGCTGCGCAACTCCCTGCTGGTGGCGATCGCACCCACCGCCACCATCGCCTCCATCGCCGGCTGCTACGAGTGCATCGAGCCGCAGGTCAGCAACCTGTTCAAGCGCGAAACCCTGTCCGGCGATTTCCTGGTGGTCAACCGCTACCTGGTGGAAGAGCTCAAGACGCTGGGACTGTGGACACCGGAGCTGCGCGACGCGATCAAGCGGGCCGACGGCTCCATCCAGGGCATCGACGAGGTGCCGGAGACCCTGCGCGGGATCTACCGCACGGCCTGGGAGCTGCCGATGCGGGCGCTGATCGACATGGCGGCCGACCGTGGTGCCTTCATCGACCAGAGCCAGTCGCTCAACCTGTTCATCGAGAACCCGAACATCGGCCAGCTGTCGTCGATGTACATGTACGCGTGGAAGAAGGGCCTGAAGACGACGTACTACCTGCGCTCGCGACCGGCGACCCGCATCGCCAAGGCCACGGTCGGCGAAGCCGCCGCCAGCGCCCCGGCTCCGGCGGCGACGTCTCCCGCCGAGGCCATCGCCTGTTCGCTGGAAAACCCCGAAAGCTGCGAAGCCTGCCAGTAGCCGCCGCGCGACACCGATCCCTGTAGGAGCGACGTGAGTCGCGACCGCAGAGATCGGTAATGCCTGCGCGGTCGCGACTCACGTCGCTCCTACACCCGCAGGAAGTCCCGTGGCGGGTACCCGCCCCGATACAAGGAACCGACATGAACACCCACCTGCTCGACCCCGGCTTCGACCTCACCCTGCGGCCGATGCGCTACCCGCAGTTCTACGACATGTACCGCGACGCGATCCGCAATACCTGGACGGTGGAGGAGGTCGACTTCTCCAGCGACCTCAACGATCTTTCACGCAAGCTCGGCCCCGCCGAGCGCCACCTGGTCGAACGGCTGGTCGCCTTCTTCGCCACCGGCGATTCCATCGTCGCCAACAACCTGGTGCTCAACCTCTACCAGCACATCAATGCGCCCGAAGCGCGCATGTACCTGTCGCGGCAGCTCTACGAGGAAGCGCTGCACGTGCAGTTCTACCTCACCCTGCTCGACACCTACCTGCCCGACCCGGTCGAGCGGGCCAAGGCCTTCGCGGCGGTGGAGAATATCCCTTCGATCCGCGCGAAGGCGGACTTCTGCTTCCGCTGGATGGACTCGATCCAGCACCTGCGCCGGGTGGAGACGCGCGAAGACCGCCGGCAGTTCCTGCTCAACCTGGTCTGCTTCGCGGCCTGCATCGAGGGCCTGTTCTTCTTCGCCGCCTTTGCCTACGTGTATTACCTGCGTTCGCGCGGCCTGTTGCATGGGCTGGCGGCGGGCACCAACTGGGTATTCCGCGACGAGAGTTGTCACATGGCCTTCGCCTTCGAAGTCATCGCCACCGTGCGCAAGGAGGAGCCGGACCTGTTCGACGACGAGCTCCAGGCGGACATCGTGCGCATGATCGAGGACGCGGTGGAGTGCGAGATGGCCTTCGCCGAAGACGTGCTGTCCGGCGGCGTTGCCGGACTGTCCCCCCGGGACATGCGCCAGTACCTGCAGTACTGCGCCGACCAGCGCCTGGTCCGCCTGGGCATGCAGCGCCACTTCGGCTCGACCAATCCCTTCGGCTTCATGGACCTGCAGGACGTGCAGGAAGTGACCAACTTCTTCGAGCGCCGCGTATCGGCCTACCAGGTGGGGGTACAGGGCGAGGTGGCCTTCGATGCCGCCTTCTGAACCGGGGCGGGCCTATTCCCCGACGACCGGCAGGCCAAGGCCACGGCTGCCGTCGTTCAGGCCCAGGCCGTAGCGCAGGCTGGCGCCGATGCGGTCTGCATAGTCGCCCATGCGATCGGCCTGGGTCGCCGGCAGCACCTCGTGCGCGGTCTGCTTCCAGAGCGCCAGCCAGTGTTCGAAGTGTTCGGCCCGGATGGGGTGGCCACGGTGCTTGCCCATTGGATTGCCGCGATAGCTGCGGGTACCCAGTGCGACCGACGACCAGAACGAAGTCAGCAGTTGTTTGTGCTCGTCCCAGTCGTCCACCGCCGGGTTGAACACCGGCCCCAGCATCTGGTCCCTCCGTACCTTTTCGTAGAAGCGGTCCACCAGCCGCGCGATCTGCTGCTGGTCGAGTGGGTCCGTTGGCGGGGGCTGGTCGGTCATGGGGAATCCAAAAGAAAAGGGGCGGCCACTGGCCGCCCCTTCGACATGGAGGCTTACTTGCCGAGGGTCAAGCTGCCCTTCATCAGTGCCACGTGGCCCGGGAACGAGCAGAAGAAGGTGTAGTCTTCGCCCGCCTTCAGCTTGGACACCGGAATGGTGACGGTAGTGGACTCGCCGCCGCCGATCAGCTTGCTGGCGGCGATGACGCGGGCATCGCCCGCCTTGACGTAGTTGGCGTCGGCGCCGGCCTTCATGCCGTCGGCATTCACCGCGTTGACGTCGGACGTCTTGGTGACCACGAAGTTGTGGCCCATCACGTTCTTGGCCAGCTTGCCGGTGTGCTTCAGGGTGACGGTGTATTCCTTGCAGGAGGCAGGAATCGTCATGCTCTTGGTGGTGAACTGCATGGCGTCGGTGCTTTCGACGGTGGCCTTGCATTCGGCCGCCATGGCGGGGGCTGCGAAGGCGCCGGCGATGCCGAGCAGGGCGATGGCGGACAGTTGGCGGATCATCTTGGTTGGCTCCATTGGGGTTTTCTTCGGGGGTCATTCTGCTCACCGGGGGCGGGGTCCGCCTTGATCCAGATCAGTGATCGGGCCGTGGAGCTGAACGCAAGATGCACGTGTCCAGCACCGCCCTGGAGGAAACCGAATGACCCACGTCGTCACCGAGAACTGCATCAAGTGCAAGCACACCGACTGCGTGGAGGTGTGCCCGGTCGACTGTTTCCACGAAGGGCCGAACTTCCTGGTGATCGACCCGGTGGAGTGCATCGACTGCACCTTGTGTGTCGACGAATGTCCGGTTGGCGCGATCTATGCCGAGGATGACGTGCCGGCGGGCCAGGAGCCATTCCTCGCCCTCAACGCCGAGCTGGCACCGCAGTGGCCCGTGCTGGACAAGCGCAAACCCGCACTGCCCGACGCCGCAGAGTGGGACGGCGTCCCGGACAAGCTGAAGCTGCTGGAGCGCTGAGCACACCGGTACACGCCGTTGAAGAGCGGTCGATCCGGGAAAACGCGCACCCATGAAAAAGGCCGGGGATCTCCCGGCCTTTCTACATGCAAGTGGATGGGCGCCTACTTTGCGATCACCCGGGCCAGCTCCAGGCACTTGTTGGAGTAGCCCCACTCGTTGTCGTACCAGCTCACCAGTTTGACGAAGGTGCCGTCGAGCGCGATGCCGGCTTCCGCATCGAAGATCGATGTGCGAGCGTCGCCGCGGAAATCAGTCGCCACGACCTTGTCCTCGGTGTAGCCCAGGATGCCCTTGAGCGCGCCTTCGGACTGCGCCTTCATCTCCGCGCAGATCTCGGCGTAGCTCGCCTCCTTCACCAGCTCCACGGTCAGGTCGACCACCGAGACGTCGGAGGTCGGCACGCGGAAACTCATGCCGGTCAGCTTCTTGTCGAGCTCGGGGATCACCTTGCCGACCGCCTTGGCCGCACCGGTGCTCGACGGGATGATGTTCTCCAGGATGCCGCGGCCGCCGCGCCAGTCCTTGTTGGACGGGCCGTCGACGGTCTTCTGGGTGGCGGTGGCGGCGTGCACGGTGGTCATCAGGCCGCGCTTGATGCCCCACTTGTCGTTCAGCACCTTGGCCACCGGTGCCAGGCAATTGGTGGTGCAGGAGGCATTGGAGACGATCGCCTCGCCGGCGTACTTGTCGTGGTTGACGCCGAACACGAACATCGGGGTGTCGTCCTTCGACGGCGCCGACAGGATCACCTTCTTAGCGCCCGCGTCGATGTGCTTCTGCGCGGTTTCCTTGGTCAGGAACAGGCCGGTGGATTCGATCACTACGTCGGCGCCGACCTCGTCCCACTTCAGGTTGGCCGGGTCGCGCTCCTGGGTCAGGCGGATCTTCCTGCCGTTGACGACGAGGTTGCCACCTTCGACCGAGACGTCGCCCTTGAAGCGGCCGTGCACGGAGTCGTACTGCAGCATGTAGGCCAGGTAATCCGGCTCCAGCAGGTCGTTGATCGCGACCACTTCGATGTCGTTGCCGAAATTCTGGACGGCCGAACGCAGGACGTTGCGTCCGATGCGGCCGAAACCGTTGATACCAACCTTGATCGCCATTGCAGGGCTCCTGACGGGCGTGGGTGAAAGACCGCCATTTTAGCCCAACGGCGACGCCGGGGTTGCCCCGCCGCCACAACGTGAATCCGTTCCCGCCCGTATTGATCCGGCTCAAGGACAGGCGTCGGGGGCAGGCGGAGACTGTCCCTGTTCCCCCTCCAAGACACGAGGCATCCATGAAGTCCCGCACCACCCTGATCGCCCTGGCCGCCCTCCTCGGCGGATTCTCCGCTCCCGCCCTGGCACAGTCCGCAGGCGACTGGACCATCGGCCTGGGTGCCCACCAGGTCGATCCAAAATCCGGCAATGGCTCGCTTGTGAACGGCACCCTGGACCTGTCGGTCGAGGCCGATGCACGGCCGACCATCACCGCCGAGTACTTCATCCGCGACAACCTCGGCATCGAGGTGCTCGCCGCGCTTCCCTTCGAGCACGACATCTCGATCGACGGTCTCGGCACGGTCGGTTCCACCCGGCACCTGCCGCCGGTGGTCTCGCTGCAGTACCACTTCGGCAGCGACCGGGTCCGCCCGTTCGTGGGCGCCGGCGTCAACTACACGCACTTCTTCGAAGAGGAAGCCAGCGGCGCGTTGGCGGGTAGCCGCCTCGAGCTCGACGGGTCCTGGGGCCTGGCGGCGCATGCCGGCATCGACTTCAAGGTCGGCGGGAACGGCGCGATCCGCCTCGACGCCCGCTGGATCGACATCGACAGCGACGTCGAGCTGAATGGCGCCGCGATCGGCACCGCCAACATCGACCCGATGGTCTACGGCCTGGCCTACGTGTTCCAGCTCTGAGCCGCTACTGACGGCGACGACATTGCCCGGCTATCCTGCCGGGCATGTCACGTCCAATGATGCGGCCCGTGTTGGCCGCCCTCCTGCTGGTCCCTTCCGTCGCCTCCGCATGGGGGCCGCAGGGCCACCGCCTCGTCGCCCGCCTGGCCTGGACCGAACTCGATCCCGCCGCGCGCGCGCAGGTGCGGCAACTGCTGGCCGGAGAATCCGACCCGACCCTGCACGGCATCGCCAACTGGGCCGACCAGTTGCGCGAGCACGATCCCGACCTGGGACGGCGCAGCACCAAGTGGCACTACGTGAACATCGGCGAGCACGACTGCAGCTACGACACTGCCCGTGATTGCCCGCAGGACGATTGCGTGGTGGAAGCGATCCGCCAGCAGACCGGGATCCTCGCCGACACCTCACGCCCCGCGGCGGAGCGGCGCCAGGCCCTGAAGTTCGTGGTGCACTTCGTCGGCGATGTCCACCAGCCGCTCCACGCCGGGCATGCCCACGACAAGGGCGGCAATACCTTCCAGGTGAACCTGGACGGCGACGGCAGCAACCTGCACCGCCTGTGGGACAGCGGGCTGCTCAACACGGCAGGCCTCGACGACGACGCCTGGATGTCGCGCCTGCAGGACATGCCGCTGGCGGTCTCTGCCGGGGAGGGTCCGGCGGCCTGGGCCGAGGCATCGTGCCGGGTTGTGCTCGAGCCGGGCTTCTACCCGGCCGGGCCACGGATCGACGGCGACTACGTCACGACCTGGCTACCTGTCGCCCAGGCGCAACTGCGCCGCGGAGGGAGCCACCTGGCCGAGGTGCTGAACCAGGCGCTGGGGGCACAGGCGGACGACCCGCAGGGCTGATCGCCCGTCCGGCCCCATTCGGGGAAGTCAGTCCTGCTTCGCTTCCTGGCCGGGCGGAATCCGGAAATCCACCGGCACCCGCACCCGCCCCGGAACCGCCTTGCCGTCCTCCATCGGCGGATTGAAGCGCCAGCGTGAAGCGGCATCGAGCGCGGTCTGTTCGAACACACCCTCCGGCGTCGCACTCTCCACCACCACCCGTCCCGGCTTGCCATCGGGCTGGATGTCCACCACCAGCACCACCCGGCCTTCGATACCGGCCTGGTACGCACTCTCCGGATAGGCCGGCGGAGCACCGGGATACGGTGGTGGCGGCGCGGGTGGTGCCGCTGGCGTCGGTGGTGCGGGCATGTCCGCGGGAGCACGGGGTACCGGGGGTGTGGGCGGAGCCGGGGGTGCAGGCGGCTTCGACGGGGCGTCCAGCCCGATGGTTGCGCCCCCGCCACCGACGGGCGGCTGGGCCGCCCACGCCGCGTAGCCCATGGACAGCGACAGCGCACAGACCACCGCGCTGCCTCCGATCCAGCGATACCGCTTTGGAGCAGGTTTCCTGAGCATCTCGAGTCTCTCCTTCATCGGGTGGCCATGGCCCCAGTGACATCCCACCGGCAGCGGCTGCGCCGCCAGTTGGGTCTTCAACATCGCCTCGCCATAGGCGCGACGCGAAGCCGGTTGTCCGGCAAGTACGCGCAGGTCGCAGGACATCTCCTGGTCCTGCCGGAAGCAGCGCGAACCGAGGTGGACCAGCGGGTTGAACCAGAACAGGCACCTGAGCAGCGCCACCAGCGCGTTGGCCTGCAGGTCGCCGCGTGCCAGGTGGATGCGCTCGTGCTGCCGCAGCAGTTCCAGTTGTTCCGCGCTGTAGCGCTCCTGGAAGTCCGCCGGAAACACGATGAGTGGCCGCCACAGGCCGATGGCGGCTGGCAAGCCACGACAGGCCTCGGCCTTCACTACGCCCGGCGCGAGCGGCTGCAGCCGGCCGAGGCCCCGTCGGAACCGCCGCTGCAGCGCCGCAAAGGCACACATCGTCGCCAGCATCCCGGCAGCCCAACCGGCCAGAAGCGCGATGGTCAGCAACCCGTCATCGCCGGTAGCTCCGACGCTGGCGAGCGCCTGCTGCCTGACATCGGGCACCACCGCCAGCGAACCCACCTCCACCGTCGCCGCCGGCAGCAGCACCGCCAGCATCGCGACCGGTACCAGCAGCCATGACAGGTAAGCCACGCCGGCACCGAACGCGGCCCGGAGCGGGCGTCGCGCCAGCATCACCAGCGCGAGCGCCGCGCTCGACGAGAGGGTCAGCTCAACCAGGACTCCCAGCAGCTCACTCGCGTCCATCGTCGAGCTCCTCGACCAGCCTGCGCAGCTCGGCGACATCCGCCCGGCTCAGCTTCCGGTGCGAACTGAAGTGCGCGACCAGCGGCGCCACGCGGCCGTCGAACAGCCGCTGCAGCAGGCCCTCGCTCTCACCCAGCATCCATTGACTGCGCTCCAGGACGGGCGAGTACAGGTAGCGCCGTCCCTGCCGCTCGGCCTGGATCGCCCCCTTGTTCAGCAGCCGGCCGAGCAGGGTCTTGATGGTGGCGGCTTGCCATTCGCGCTCGCCTTCCAGCGCGGCGACCACCTCCTCGGCGGACATCGGGCTCCGGGTCCACAAGACCTGCATCACGACGGATTCGGCTTCACTGATCTGCATGTTTACACCTGTAGTTTCATCTCCAGGTTACACCTGTAATCGAAGCTGTCAAGCGACCGGCCGCTCAAGACGGGCGCGTTCCTGCCGATACGACGGATGCTCCCTCCGCCCGGCCTGTCCCGCCCGCATGACTCCCGACCCGCTTGCGATCCGCTTCCAGCCGACCATCGCGCCTGCCGACGGTCGCGTACTGCTGATCGAGAACTCCCGTTCCTACGCGGCCCTGCTGGCAGCGGAACTGCGCGAGCAACTCGGGATCGGGGTGGTCATCGCGGCCTCGCTGCGGGAAGCGCAGCAACGCCTGGCCGAGGACGATGACTACTTCCTGGCGCTCACCGGGCTGGTGCTCCCGGACGCGGGTGCGGAGCTGATCACCGATACCCTGGCCCGTGCAGGCATCCCTATGGTCGTGGCCACCGGCGTCTACGACGAGGCCATCCGCTCGAGCATGGCGGACCTGCCGATCATCGACTACGTCCTGAAGGAAGCCCCGGGCACCATCGACTACCTCGTGTGGCTGGTCCGCAGGCTGCATCGCAACCGCACCATCACCGCCATGGTGGTCGACCACTCCCTGTCGGCCCGCGCGCGCATCGCCGCCCAGTTGAAGCTGTACGGCTTCAGGGTGCTGCAGGCCGATGATGCGGCGAGCGGCCTGCTTGCCCTGGAGGAGGATCCCGCGATCCGGCTGGTCATCCTCGACCAGGACCTCGAGGCCGAAGGCGACGCGGGCGGCATCGGCTTCATCCGCCAGGCGCGCCGCACGCACCCCCGGGGCACCCTCTCGATCATCGGCACTTCGTCTTCGGCCGATCCGTCCAGCGTCGCGCGTTTCCTCAAGAACGGTGCCAACGACTTCCTCGAAAAGCCCTTCTCGCGGGAGGAGTTCTTCTGCCGGATATCCCAGAACATCGACAACCTCGAGCTCATCGGCACGCTGCAGGACCTCGCGACAAAAGACTACCTGACCGGCCTGCCGAACCGCCGACACTTCCTCGACAGGGCGGAGCGGATGCTGCGGGAGGACAAGGGGGCCGTGGCAATGGCAATGCTGGACGTCGACCACTTCAAGCACGTCAATGACACCCACGGCCACGAGGCCGGCGATGAAGCACTTCGCGCCGTCGCGGCCACCATTGCCGCCCATGCCCGGCCGAACGACGTGGCGGCGCGTTTCGGCGGAGAGGAGTTCTGCCTGCTCGCGCCCGGCCTGTCCGCCGAGGAGGCCGAAACGGGCTTCGAGCGCCTTCGCCAGGCCATAGCCGCATTGCGGATCCCGCTACGGAACCACACCCTGCAACTGACCATCAGCATCGGCGTCTGCCACCGCGGCGATGGCGACCTGCACGCCCTGGTCACCGAAGCGGACCGGCTGCTCTACCTCGCCAAGGCGCGGGGCCGCGACCGCGTGGTGTGCGAATCGCAGGAGGCCGTAGCGTGAACCGACAGATCGGCATCTATGGCCCGTCACCGGCTACCGGTATGCTGCTTTGGAGCCGAGGCCGCTGATGGGACTTGAAGAACACGAGATTCGCGTCGACCAGCTGACCCCGGGCATGTACGTGTGCCGGCTGGACCGGCCTTGGGAAGGCGCGCCGTTCTCGCTGCAGGGTTTCCTGGTCCACTCGGGGGAGCAACTGACCTGGTTGCGCGAGAACTGCCACCTGGTCTGGATCGACCTCGAGCGCGGCCTGGGCCCTGCCGACGCCAAGCCCCGCGGACGGCCGGCGGAAAGCCCTTCCACGCAGGCGCAGAAGCTGCTGGGCAGCGTGCGCCACGTCGACACCGCCACCTTCGACGAAGAGCTCCCGGCCGCGCGAAGGGCCATGGACGATGCCGCCCGGCTGACCTCGCGCATCCTCGACGACGTGCGCGATGGCGGAAAGCTGTCCATCGCCGAAGTTCGGGAAGCCGTGGTGCCGGTGGTGCAGAGCGTGCTGCGCAACGCCGACACGATGTTCTGGGTGAACGCGCTGCAGAAGCTCGACGGCTACGCCTACAGCCATGCCATCAACTGCAGCGCCCTGCTCGCCGCCTTCGGTCGCCACCTCGGCCTGCCTGCGGAGCTGCTGGTGGGGCTGGCCAGCGGGGGGCTGTTGCTGGACATCGGCAAGACCCGCCTGCCGGAATCGCTGCTGTGCCATCCCGGCCCGCTGGACCGCGAAGGCATGCTCCGGGCGCGCAGCCATGTCGAGCTCGGGGCGCGAATCCTCGACGGCTCCCAGGAGTACGCGGCCGAAGCGATGGAAGTCGTGCGGACCCACCATGAGCGCTGGGACGGCTCGGGCTACCCCGACCAGCTGATGGGTACGATGATCCCGCTCTACGGACGGATGGCGGCGATCATCGACAGTTTCGACGCGATGACCAGCCAGCGCCCGCACGCGCCCGCCATGGCGCGCCACGACGCCCTCCAGCAGATCTACCAGCAGCGCGACGTCCTCTACCAGGGCGAGCTCGTCGAGCAGTTCATCGGCTGCCTCGGCGTCTACCCGACCGGTTCGCTGGTCGAACTGAGCACGGGTGAGGTCGCGGTGGTGATGACCCAGAATCCCGCGCGGCGCCTGCGGCCACGGGTCATGGTGCTGACCGATGCCAAGAAGGTGCTCCGGGACCCGTTCGTGTCACTGGACCTGATGGCGCAGGTCGAGGGACTGCCCCTGTCGAAGCAGATCAACATCACCAAACCCCTGCCGATCGGCGCGCACGGGCTGGACCCGGCGGAGCTGTACCTGTGAACCGCGGCACGTTGGCGACCCGGCTGGATGAGTTGCTGGAAGCGAATCCCTGCGAAGAGGGCCGGACGATTGGCGTAATGCTGGTCCGGCTGCAACGCCTGCGGGAGTTCCGCCTGGTGTACGGTTTTGCCGCAGGCGATGCCGTGTCGTCGGCCGCATGCGAGGCGATGCGCGAGGCCCTGCGCCCCTCCGACGAGATCCACCGGATCAGCGAAGACGAGTTCGCGGTTCTCCTGCCCTGCCTGCGCGGCCGCAACCACGCCGCACTGGCCGGCAGTCGCGTGGTGCGGGCATTCGAGGCCCCCCTGCAACTGGGGCACCGGGCCGCGCTTGCGTCGGTGGCGGTCGGCATCAGCATCAGTCCGGAACACGGAGTGGATGCCGAATCGCTGCTGCGCCGGGCCGAACTCGCGTACGGCGAGGCCGCCCGCCACACCGAACGCAGTGTCGTCTATTCGGCCGAGAACGAACCGGTACTGGTCCCATACGAACTGCTGCGCGACGCGATCACCGGCAACCAGCTCGAGGTCTACCTGCAGCCGATCCTGGACCTGCGCCAGCACCGCCTCACCGGCGCCGAGGCCCTGTCGCGCTGGCATGACCCGCAACTGGGGCAGGTCTCACCCGACAACTTCATTGGCCTGGCCGAGGACACCGGCCTGATCTCCGACCTCACCCGCTGGAACCTCAACGCGAGCCTGCGCCACCTCGCGCGGGCGCGCAGGCAGGTGCCCGACATGAACCTGTCGGTGAACCTGTCGCCGCGGATGTTCGCCGAGCGCGACATCGCCGTGCAGATCGCTTCCGCCCTCGACGTCTGGGATGCCTCGCCGGAAGCCGTGACGCTGGAAGTGACGGAGAACGCGCTGATGGAGGACCCTGCGCTCAGCCTGCGGCTGCTCACCAGCCTGCGCGACCGCGGTTTCGGCATCTCGATCGACGACTTCGGGTCCGGCTATTCCTCCCTCGCCTACCTGAAGCAGTTCCCGGCCACCGAGCTCAAGATCGACCGCAGCTTCGTGATGGACATGCAGAGCGATGCGCGATCGGTGCAACTGGTCCGGTCGATGATCGACCTGGGGCACCACCTGCAGATGCACGTGGTCGCCGAGGGCGTCGAGGACGCCACCACCCTCGAACTGCTCACCCGCATGGGGTGCGACCGGGCACAGGGCTACCACATCCGCAGGCCGCAGCCTGCCGCCGATTTCGTGGCCTCGCTGGAGCCGCAGAACCGCTGAGCCGCCGCAGGTCGCCCGCAGGGCGGTGCGATAATCGGGGAATGGCCGGACCCGTAATGCTTGCAACCATCGACGAAGCCGTCGACTTCATCCTGGCGCGCTACGGGGGCGAACTGCACGTCGCGGCGCCGCTGGGCCTGGGCAAACCGCACCTGCTGTTGAACGCCCTGTTCCGCCGGATCGCCGCGGATGCTTCAAGGCCGCTCACGCTCTATACGGCGCTGTCGCTGGATCCCCCCGCCGCCGGCAAGGGCCTGGCGGCGCGCCTGCTGGGGCCATTCCTGGCCCGACACTTTGGCGATGACTTCCCGCGGCTCGAGTACGTCCCCGCGCTCAAGCGCGGCACCTTGCCGCGCCACATCCGGGTGGAGGAGTTCTACCTCCAGTCCGGCGCCTTGCTCGGCGTTCCACAGGCGCAGCAGGACTACGCCAGCCTGAACTACACCCACGTCGCCCGGGCCCTGGCCGATCGCGGGGTCGGCTTGATCGTACAGCGGGTCGCGCGCGAGCCGGGAGGGAACCGGCTATCACTGTCGTGCAATACCGACCTCACCTTCGACGCGATCGATGCGATCGTCGCGAGCGGGCGCCCGAGGCCACTGCTCGTCGCCGAAATCGATCCGCAGTTGCCGTGGCTGGACGGCACCGCGGCGGTCGATCCGGGCTTCTTCGATGCCGTGGTGGCGCCCCCGGGCCCCCACCCCAGGCTCTTTGCGCTCCCCCGCCAGCCGGTGGCGGCTGTCGACTATGCCATCGGCTTCCATGCCAGCACGCTGGTGGCGGACGGCGGTACCCTGCAGATCGGGATCGGAGCGTTGGCAGACGCTCTGTGCCACGCGCTCGCGCTGCGCCAAGTCCACAACGATGCCTACCACCGCGTGCTCCACGCATTGGGATCGCCCGCGGCCGGCGACCCGTCGCTGGCGCCGTTCGCGGAGGGCCTGTACGGCTGCAGCGAGATGCTCAACGAAGGCTTCCGGCGCCTGGTCCAGGTGGGGGTGATCCGGCGCAAGGTGCTCGAGGACGAAGCGGCCATGCAGCGCCTGGCCGATGGCAGCGCGGATGAAACGGACCACGCTCGCCTCGAGCGCGAAGGCCAGTTCCTGCATGGCGCCTTCTACCTCGGCTCGCCCGAGTTCTACGACTGGCTGCGCAACCTCGACGAAGACACCCGGCGCGCGATCGACATGCGCCGCGTCAGTTCGGTCAACGAACTGTACGGCGGCAATGAACGTCTGGAGCGGCTGCAACGCCGCGACGCACGCTTCTTCAACAGTTGCATGATGGCGACCGCCCTGGGCGCCGCCGTATCGGATGCGCTGGAGGACGGTCGGGTGGTCTCCGGGGTCGGCGGCCAGTACAACTTCGTCGCGATGGCGCACGCGCTACCCGGCGCACGCTCGGTGCTGATGCTGCGGGCCACGCGCGAAAGCGCCGGCCACATCACCTCCAACATCCTCTGGAACTACGGGCACGCCACCATTCCGCGCCACCTGCGCGATATCTACATCACCGAATACGGCGTCGCCGACCTGCGCGGAAAGCGCGATGCGGACTGCGTTACGGAGATGCTGCGCATCTGCGACGCGCGTTTCCAGCAGCCGCTGCTGGAGGAGGCCAAAGCCGCCGGGAAGGTGCCGCAAGGCAAGAGCATGGTCGCGACCACGGCATTGAATACCCCACAACGGTTGCGCGAAGCGCTCGCCCCCCTGCGCCGCGACGGCACCCTGCCCGATTACCCGCTGGGTAGCGATTTCACCCGGGAAGAAGAACGACTGGTCGCGGCCTTGGCCTGGCTGCAGTCCGCCACTGCGGGGCGGAGCGGAAAGCTGACGACCATCGTGCGGGCGCTGGTGTACCGGGAGGCAGCTCCTTCCGAGCTGCTCGTCCGCATGGACCTGCAACAACCGAAGGGCCTGGCAGAACGGCTGCAGGCCCGGTTGCTCGCGCTGGCATTGCGCGAGACCCGGGAGTAGCGGCGGTCTGAGGAGCGAAGACCTGTGCAATGGCCCATCTCGACCTGACTCGGTTATTCGTGAGGACACGGGGATAGGTTCGGTTTGACTTGGCGAATATCACCCGGCAGTTGGGCGGCAGGAAGGATACGGCCGACTGAGAGATCAGGCCTAATCGTGGCGGAGTGCGGCGATCGGGTTCAGCCGCGCCGCCTGCCGCGCCGGATACACGCCGAAGCCGAGCCCGACCAGTGCACAGAAGGCGACCGACAGCACGATCGGCATGGGTGCCCAAGCCACCTGCCAGTCAGCGAACAGCGCGATCGAATAGGCCAGCAGCACCCCGAACAGTAGGCCGAGTAGTGCGCCGGCGACGCAGATCACCGCCGCCTCGCGAAGGAACTGGGCGATGACGTCGTGCTGGCGCGCTCCCAGCGCGCGCAGCAGGCCGATCTCACGCCGCCGCTCCAGCACGTTGGCGAGCATGATGTTCATGATGCCGATGCCACCGACCAACAGGCTGACACCCGCAATCGCGCCCATCACCACCCGGAAAATCCGCTGCGTCTGTTGATGCTGGCGGAACAATTGCTGCGGCACCACCAGCCGGTAATCGCCGGCGCCGGCGTGGCGCTGGTCGAGCACTGCCGCGAACACCCGCGCGCCCGCCATCAGTTGTCCCGGGTCGGCCAGTTTCAGCAGCACCCGGTCGACCTCGTCCTCCAGCGGCTCGAAACGAAAGCGTGCGCGGGCGCTGGGCAACGGCACGTAGATCCGGTTGCTCTCCAGCCCCAGTTGCATCCCCTCGAACTTCGCCTCGCCCAGATCGCGGTCGGCGAGCACGCCGACCACCTCGAGCCAGACGTGGTTGACTTTGACGTGTCGGCCGACCGCATCGCCGGCCGGGAACAGGTCGGCCGCGGCCTGGCTGCCAAGCACGGCAACGGGCGATAGCGCCGCGGCGTCGTCGTCGTTCAGCGCACGGCCGGCACCAACCTGCAGCGACGACAGCTGAAAGAAGCCGTCACTGACACCACTGGCCCGCGCATCGCTGCGGCCGCTGTCGCTGAAGACCGAGTGGGTGCGGACCTCCTTCTCGACCGCATAGGCCTCGGCGCCCGGTACCACCGCCAGCGCGGCCCGACCGTCGGCGACGCTGAGGCCGAGGCTGCGTTCGCGGTTTTCCTTGCGGGTGTCCTCGTCCTGGTGGACGGTCTCCACGATCAGGTTGTGCAGGCCGAGGCTCTCGACCATCCGTAGCGCCTCGCGCCGGCTGCCTTCACCGACTGCCTGCATCGCCACGATCGCGCCGACGCCGAAGATCAGCCCGAGCAGGGTCAAACCGGTGCGCAGGCGACGGCGCCACAACTCCTCGATCGCCTCGCGCCAGATCGGCGGCAATGCGTGCAGCCATCGATTCACGACCCCGGCTCCTTGCTGTCATCGCTGTTGTTGTTGCCACCGGCCGGATCAGTTCCTGGCGAGGCCTCCGGATCTATCGCGCCGATCGCATCGGCGGCCGTGCCGCCGTCGACCAGCAGCACCTCGTCGCCCGGTGACAACCCCTCCAGCACTTGGGAGCGGGCGCTACCGCGCACGCCGATTTCCACCTGGCGGCGCGCGAAGCCTTCGCCGCCGCGGACCTGCACGTAGTGCCTTCCTGCTTCGCTGCGCAGCGCGATGTTGGCCACGCTCATCGCCTGACCCTCGAACAGCACCACCCGCGCGCGCAGCTTCTGACCGGGAACCCAGCCGTGCTTGCGGGCGGCTTCGGCCGGCACCGTCGCCTTCATCGTCAGGTACTTCACCGGGCTGTTGCGGCTCATGACCTTGGCCGCGCTGGCCACCCAGCTGATGGTGCTGGTCACCTGCTGCCCGGGGCGGCCGACCGGCGACAGCTCGACCATATTGCCGACGGCGACGCCCTGCGCCTGGATCTGCGGCATCGCCAGCTCGACTTCCAGCGTGCTCGTGTCGGGCAGGCGGCCGAGTTCGGAGCCTGGCCGCAGGCTGCTGCCGATGGTCGGCTTCTCGCCGCTCCAGTCGGCGGTGAGCATCATCACCCCGGCGTGCGGGGCGCGCAGCTCCAGCGCCTCGAGGTCCTTGCGGCTGCGCTCGGCCTCGATCGCCACCGTCGCCCGCTGGGCATCGAGCACCGCGAGTTCGGCGGCGCCCCGCTCGCTGGACTGGCCCTGCTTCCAGCGCAGGGTGTCGCGCTTGGCACCGAGGTAGTCGACGTCCTGGATGGCGTCGAGTACGTCGTTGCGGGCCATCGTGGACAGGTCGGCGCCGGCGTAGCGCTCGGCGATCGACAGGTCCATCGCGACCTTGGACAGGTCGACCGCCACCCGGCCCTGGCCGGTCGTGAGCTCGGCCTGCTTGGCCGCGCGCGCCAGGGCATTGCGCTCCAGATCCACCCGCGCCTCGGCCAGGTCGAGCTCGCCGCGTTCGGTGCTGAAGCGTGCCAGCACCTCGCCCTCCTCCACCCGGCTGCCCTCGTCCCGCATCCAGACCAGCTGCCGTTGCGCCCAGCCCTGGCCCGGCACCAGCAGCGGGGTGGCCTTGGCCGACTGCAGCGGGCCCTCGCCGATGACGTCCAGCACCAGCGGCACGCGCGTGACCGTCTCCACCGTCGGTGGCGCGACGTCGTCGCCGCAGCCGGCGAGCATGGCAGCGGCAAGCGCCAACAGCAGGCAGACGACCAGTCGCCCTGTCCTGGCCGGAATCACCGCGGCGCTCCCGCCGATCGCGCCTGTTCGTCGGCCACTTGCACCTCCACCCGCACCGATTGCCCTGGCTTCAGCAGGTCGGCCGCGTCGCCCAGCGCGATTTCCAGGTCCAGCACCGGCACCGGCTGCACTCGCGATTTGCTGCGCACCGCCCGGCCAACCGCCTCGATACGACCGGCAACCGCAATGCCGGCGCCGCCTTCGACCACCACCCGCACCGGCATGCCGATGCGGACGCGCGACAGGTCGCGTTCGGGTAGATCGCCGCGCACCGCCAGGGTCCCGGTATCGGGGATCTCTGCGACCGCCTGGCCGCGGAACACCTGCGACCCCACATCGAACTTGTCACCGCTCCAGCTGCTCTTGTGCATCATCAGCCCCTCGCGCGGCGCCTTCACCTCGAGCGATGCCAGCGCGTCCTGCAGATGTGCGACCTCGCCCTGCAATTGCGCGATCTCGGCCTCGACCAGCCGTCGCTCCTGCCGGCGCTGCTCGGCGGAGAGCCGCTCGCGCTCCTCCGCCAACGACAGTCGCCGCTCGGCTCTTTCCCGGGCAATGATCAATTTCCGATATTCGGTGCCAGGGATCAGCGCCTGCGGCTGCCCTGTCTTGCGCCGGGCCTTGTCGACGTCCGCGCGCGCCTCCGCGGTCGCCAGGCGTTCGGTACGCTCTCGCTCGGCGAGGTCGAGCAGCAGTGTTTCCAGCTCGCGCTGCTTCTCGCCCAACTTGCTGTTCTTCGAGTTCAAATCCTGCATCAGGCTATTGCCGTCGAAGCCGAGCACGACCTCGCCCACCTTCACCGGCGATCCGTCCGGCGCGATCCGGGTGATGTTGAGCATCCACACACCATCGATGCTCGGCGGCATGAGGGCTTTGGATTCGCCCGCATAGACCTCGCCATCGATCGACAGCACCGCTGCAACCACCGGCGACGCACACATCGCCAGCAGCACTATGGCGGCCACGTGTACCCGCTTCATGGCACCGCTCCGGCATCGACTCTTACGCTCATCCCCGGCAGCAGCTTGAGCTCGCCTTGTGCCGGGATTTCAATGTCGATGGTGAAGTAACGCCCTTCGCCCCACTCTGGCCTGTCCTCGGGGACGCCGGCAATCGCGCTGATGCGGCCGGGCGTCAGCCGCCCCGGCAGTGCATCGAAGGCGAGCCCCACCGCCTGCCCGACCATGAGCCCGCGGCGGTCCGGCTCCAGCGCCCACGCTCGAACGCGCATGGCACCCCCGCTGACCACCTCGCCGGCCTTGCTGCCCGGCAGGGTGGAGCTGCCCTCGTCGATGCGGCCGCCGATCCAGTTGTTGTTGAAGCCATGCACCACCACGCCCGCCTGCTCGGCACGCACCTCGGACATCCGCACCCGCGCGGCGTGGTAGTCACGCTGGGCGACCAGCTTGTCGATCTCCAGGGTCCCGTCCTGCTGCCGGCGGCCTATCGCGGCGAGTGCGGCCGCCAGCTCCTTCTGCTTGAGCGCGTACTCGCGGCTGGTCCGGTCGAGCTCGCCCTGGTAGCGGTCGTGATCGAGCGCTGCGATCAGCCCGGCCGGAATCCCGGCATCGATCGCGGCAACCTCACGCGCCGCGTCGGCGTCCACCAGCGCCAGCTCGGCATCGACCACCTCGACCCGCAGCCCGGCCAGCTCCTTGTCCATCCGCACCCGCGCCTGCTCGATCTGGGCCTCGAGGTCGCGGATCTGTCCGGCGGAACCGCCCGGATCGACCCGCAGCACCACGTCACCGGGCTCCACCCGGGCGCCCTCCGGCACGAAGTACCGCAGCACGACCGGCGAAGAGTTCGCTTGCGGGGTGTAGATCGGCTGCGCGTCGACCGCCTGCACCTCACCGGTCAGCACCACCGCGCCCGCGGCCGGCGCCAGCAGCAGGCCGAGCACCATGACGCCGGCGCGCAGGTCAGTGCGCGACATCTTGTTCGATCCGACCATCGCGCAGGCGGATGCCGCGCAGGGCGCGGGCGGCGACGTCGTTGTCGTGCGTTACTAGCACCACCGTCTGACCGCTGCGATGCACTTCGTCGAGCAAGCCCAGCACGTCCGCCGCGCTGCGCGAATCGAGGTTGCCGGTCGGCTCGTCGGCCAGCAGCAGCGCCGGCCTGAGCAGCAGCGCCCGGGCGATCGCGGCACGCTGCACCTGTCCGCCAGACAGTTCATTGGGACGGTGGCTGCTGCGGTCGGCCAAGCCGACCCGCTGCAGCAGTTCGCGCGCATGCTCGTGCGCCGACGCCGGCGGGTCGCGGTGGAAGCGCAGCGGCAGCAGTACGTTCTCCAGCACGCTCAGGCGCGGCAGCAGGTGGAAACTCTGGAACACGAAGCCGATCCGGCGGTTGCGGATGTCGCTGGTCGCCTCATCGTCGAAACCGGCGACGTCCTCGCCCTCGATCAGGTAACGACCGCTGTCGGGCCGGTCCAGGCAACCCAGAATATTGAGCAGGCTTGACTTGCCCGAGCCGGACGGCCCGGTGATCGCCACGAACTCCCCCGCTCCGATACTCAGATCCACGCCATCGAGCGCGTGTAGCGCTTGTCCGCTCATCCGGTAGGTGCGGCGCACCTGCTGCAGTTCGATCAAGCCCCGTCCCCTGATACCTCAGCCCCACCCTCGATCATCGCATGACACTCCGGGGCGAGGTTACGCCGCCGACCTCGCCATCCCGGGTGAATGCAAACATGTAGGACAGCTTCACCGGAATCGCCCGCACCATGGCCTCCGGAGACTCGCAATCTTCCCCATCGTTTTCAGCAGGGGTGCAGATCGCTGCAGCGATGAAGGACCACCGGGCAACTGCACCCGTCACTTCCCGGAGGAAGCTGCTCCCTGGATAACCCGAAACGTCGGTGCACGAAGAACCGATGTCGAGGGGTTCAATCGATGACACCTCGCCATGCTCGTCCACCACCAGCTCGATGCACACGCTCACCGCCCCCGCCAATTCGTGTGGATCAACGTCGCCGGGAAATAGCGGGAGGGGACTTTCGATGGGCGCCGCCATCAGGAAGACATCGTCCTGCTGTAGCCGGGTCCGCTCAGCGAACGGCGGCAGCACCATGGCGTAATCGACATCGGTCCGCACCGCCCGGGTGGAGCACGCTGTCGAGGCGAGCGCCAGCATCGCCCCCAGCACAATGCGAAGCAGAAGCCGACTCACCGGGTCCGGTGACGCGTGCGCAGGTCGCATATCCACTGCCTCCCTGCAGCGCCAGCCGTCAGAGTTTCCGTCAACCGAGCGCGCTCGCCGCCTCGACGACGCGTTCGACCGTAAACCCGAAGTGCGGGAACAGCTTGCCAGCGGGGGCCGATGCACCGAAGGTATCGATGCCCACCACGACGCCGTCCAACCCGACGTACTTGCGCCAGAAGTCCGAAACACCGGCTTCGATCGCCACCCGCTTGCGGCAAGCCCTGGGCAGCACCGAATCGCGATAGTCGGCGGGCTGACGGTCAAAGACATCGGTCGAAGGCATGGAGACCACGCGAACGTTGTCACCCAGTGCCGCGGCCGCCTGCATGGCGAGACCGACTTCCGAGCCGGTCGCGATCAGGATGGTCTCGGGCTCACCCTTCGAGTCCTTCAGCACGTAGCCACCACGCGCGATATCCGCGACTTGCGCATCGCTGCGCTGCTGGTGGTCGAGGTTCTGGCGCGAGAAGACCAGGCAGCTCGGCCCGTCGCGGCGTTCGATCGCGGCCTTCCACGACACCGCCGACTCGACGGCATCGCAGGGACGCCAGACGTCGTTGTGCGGGATGTAGCGCAGGCTGGCCATGTGCTCGATCGGCTGGTGGGTCGGACCGTCCTCGCCCAGACCGATGGAGTCGTGGGTGTAGACGTGGATGGCATGCGCGCCCATCAGCGCGCTCATGCGCACGGCGTTGCGGGCGTAGTCGCTGAACACCAGGAAGGTCGCGTCGTACGGCACGAACCCGCCGTGCAGGCTGAGCCCGTTGCCGATCGCGGTCATCGCGAATTCGCGCACGCCGTAATAGATGTAGTTGGCGTCGCGGTCCTCCAGGGTCACCGACTTGCTGCCGCTCCACAGCGTCAGGTTGGAGTGCGCGAGGTCGGCGGAACCGCCCACCAGCTCCGGCAGCAACGGCGCGAAGGCCTCGATCGCCATCTGCGATGCCTTGCGCGAAGCCACCGTCGGGCCATCGGCCTGCAGTTTGGCGATGTACGCATCGGCGGCAGCGGAGAAGCCTTCTGGCAGCTGGCCCTGCGCCCGCCGCACCAGTTCGGCGGCCTCCTCCGGGAACGCGGCGGCATACGCGTCGAATGCGCGCTTCCACTCGTCCTCGCGGGCCGCGCCGGCATCGCCGACCCGCCAGCCGTCGTAGACCTCCTGCGGGATGTGGAACGGTTCGTGGTCCCAGCACAGGCCGGTCCGGCAGGCGGTGATCTCCTCCAGGCCCAGCGGCGCGCCGTGGCTGGATTCCTTGCCGGCCTTGTTCGGCGAGCCATAGCCGATCGTGGTCCGGCAGCAGACCAGGGTCGGCTTGTCGTTGCAGGCAATCGCCTGCTCGATCGCCGCCTTGATCGCATCGCTGTCGTGGCCATCGACGCCGCGCACCACGTTCCAGCCGTAGGCTTCGAAACGTGCCGGCGTGTCATCGGTGAACCAGCCGGCGACGTTGCCGTCGATGCTGATGTGGTTGTCGTCCCAGAACGCGACCAGCTTGTTCAGGCCCCAGGTGCCGGCCAGTGACGCGGCCTCGTGCGAGATGCCTTCCATCAGGCAGCCGTCGCCCATGAACACCCACGTGCGGTGGTCGACCACCTCGTGCCCCGGACGGTTGAAGCGCTGCGCCAGCAGCTTTTCTGCCAGCGCCATGCCGACGGCGTTGGCGAAGCCCTGCCCCAGCGGGCCGGTGGTGGTCTCCACGCCAGGGGTCATGAAGTTCTCCGGGTGGCCCGGGGTCTTGGACTCGAGCTGGCGGAAGTTCTTCAGGTCGTCGATCGACAGGTTGTAGCCGGACAGGTGCAGCAGTGCGTACTGCAGCATCGAGCCGTGGCCGTTTGAGAGGATGAACCGGTCGCGGTTGAACCAGCCCGGGTTGGCCGGGTTGTGGCTCAGGTAGTCGTTCCACAGCACCTCGGCGATGTCGGCCATGCCCATCGGCATGCCCGGGTGGCCGGAGTTGGCCGCCTGCACGGCGTCGATGGCAAGGAAACGGATGGCGTTGGCGAGGTCGCGGCGGGTCGGCGTGGGCATGGGCTGCGCTGGCGTGGAATCAGCACCCATTGTCCCATCCCGCCGCGGCCGTGTCGCCCCGACGGCCGAGGACCGTCGGGGCAGCGGCAAGGCAGCGTTTTGGCTACGCGTCCGTCCTGGGCGCGACTGGCGCCGCGCCCGCCCCTTCCTCGCTGCGGCCGATCACCACCGACCCGGCCATGTCGCCGCCCACGTTCACCACCGTCCGGCACATGTCGAGGAAGCGATCCACGCCCAGGATCAGGCCGATGCCTTCCGGCGGGATCCCGAACATCACCAGGATCATCGCGATCACCGGGAGCGAGCCACCCGGAACGCCGGCGGCGCCGACCGACCCCAGGATGCACATCACCAGGATCAGCCCCTGCTGCAGCAGCCCGAGCTCGACCCCGAAGAACTGCGCGAGGAACAGCACCGTGATGCCCTCGAACAGCGCCGTGCCGTTCATGTTGGCGGTCGCGCCCAGCGTGCACACGAAACGGGCCACCCGCCGCGGCACACCCAGCTCCTCCACCGACACCTTCAGGGTGGTCGGCAGGGTCGCGCTGGAGGACGAGGTGGAGAACGCGGTGAGCAGCGCCGGCTGGGCGCCCCGGAAGAAGCGCATCGGCGACATCCCGCCGAAGACCCACAGCAGCGTCGGGAACACGACGAAGAAGTGGATCGCCAGCGCAAGCAGGACCGTCCCGACAAAGCGCGCCAGTTGCACCAGCACGTCCAGGCCGAGCTGGGCCGTGATGGAGAACAGCAGGGCGGCGACGGCGTAGGGCGCCAGTTCGATGACCCAGCCGATGATCTTCAGGCAGATGTCGTAGATGCCCTGCACGGTACCGACGAAGGTCTTGGTGCCTTCGGACTGGAGGACGGTCGCGGCGATGCCGAACATCAGCGCGAAGAACATCACCGCGATCAGGTCGCCGTCGGTGGCGGCGGCCACCGGGTTGCGCGGCACGATGTTGAGCAGGACGTCGATGCCGGAAACGGCTTCCCGGCCGCCGGCGATCTCGGTGGCGCGGGCGGACGACTCGGACAGCAGCGTCTGGGCGATATCGGGGGGCAGGCCCTGCCCCGGCTGGAGCAGGTTGACCAGCACCAGGCCGATCGTCACCGCCATCGCCGTGACCACCAGGATCCAGAGCAGGGTCTTGCCGCCGATGCGGCCCAGCGAGCGCGGATCGCCGATCTCCACCACGCCCAGCACCAGCGCCGAGAACACCAGCGGTATCACCACCATGAAGAGCAGGCGCAGGAACAACTGACCTATGGGGTCGGCGACGTAGGTCACCAGCACATCCAGCCAGGCGGCTTCGCCGACCAGCATGTTCGCGGCAAGACCGGCGACCACGCCCACGGCGAAGCCGATCAGCATCCGCGTGTGCAATGCCAGGCCGGTCCTGGTCCCGTCCGTGCTGTCGTAAGCCGTCATTGATTCATTCCCCGAGGTCGGCGGCGAGCTTAGCAAACGCGCGCCGGGACCCGACGCACGCCGCCGGGCTCACGGATACAGGGGGGGCAAGGGACCGGCGTCGGCCGGGGCCGGCTCGGCCTTCCAGCGCGGCCCGTTGGCGAAGGCGCTGCGCAGGAGCGATCGCGCCTGCACACCGTCGCCATCACCCCAGCGCGCGCGCTCCATGGCATCGACCGCTTCGACCTGGGCGCGATCCGCCAGCCGGTCCCGCAACTGGTCGACGTTGGCAACCGGCGGCCGGGCCATCGCGCACAGGGCATGGGCCACATCCGACAGGGTGCCTACGTCCAGTGCACGGACCAGTCCTCCCCGATCCGCAGGGGCGACTGTTTCCGGCGCCGCGTCCTGCTTTCCAAGCCCGGGACTGGGGTCGGGGCGGTGCATGGCCCACGCCAGGGTCAACAACCACAGCAGCGCGAACACGACGGTTGCAATGATCCACACGCGGTTGTTGCTCCAGTCGAGCCATCCGGCACCGGGGTCCGTGGCAATCGAGGTGCCGCCGGATGCCGTCGCACCTACCGGCGGCATTGGCGCAGGCGTTGCGAGCGGCGGCAGCGTGGCGGCGCCACTTCCGGCGCCGACCGCCAGGTCCAGCGCCGGCAGCCGGGCTGTCCGGACGGCGCCGGCAGCCACGTCCCACCACTCGATCTCCAGCCCGGGCAGCGTCACCTCACCCGCTCCAGCCGGCACCAGCGAGAATGCCCGCGTCAACGTCACCCGGGGCCGGCCATCGACGAAACGCTCGTCGGCCTGGACCGGCTCGGCGAACACCTGCACGCCATCGATCGGTGGCAGGCGCAGCTCCGGCAACTGCGCCGCACTGGCACCGTCCGCCGCCAGCTCGACGGTGACGGTGGCGGCACTGCCCGCCTGCAGATCCCCTGGGGTCGCGGCGTAGCGCAACTGCAGGTCGTGCAGGGGCAGCCAGGGTTGGGGGGCGTCGGCGGGCACCGGTCGCACGTCCAGCGTCCGCGCGGGGGCCTGGGCGGACAGGGAACCGCTGCGCCCGAGGAAATCGTCGAAGAACCCCGCGGCCCCGCGACCCTGGAACTTCGCGCCCGGAATGCTGAGCGGCCCGCTGGACTCGGGGATCAGCTGGTAGCGGCGCTCGATGACGGTGTAACGCCGCCCCTGGATATCGCGCGCGAACTGCGCGTCGTCGCCGACCTGCCGCAGGCTGGCGCCATCGGGTGACGGCTGGTCCAGGCTCCCCGACACCAGCGGAACCGCCGAGTACAGCCGCACCACCCAGCCCACCGCCTGCTGCACGTACGGGTCGGAGTCGTCGGCCTCGCTCTCGAGGAACACGTCGTCGCCCGCCCGCGTCGGGGTGTTGGCGCTCGCCGGAGCAACCACCAGCGAAAGCGGCTGGGTGCGCTCGCGCCCGACCTGCAGGGCCGGGACGGTCACTACCCCGTCCTGGCGGGGGCGCAATGCCACGGCATGCAATGTCCGGATGGTCACCTCGCCGTTGTTCATTTCAACCTGGCGGCGGCTGGTGCGTCCACTGAGCTCGAAGTCGGCCTGGAGTGGAGCGTAGTCGGGGGCGCCACCGCCTTCGGCCAGGATGTTCAAGGTGACGGTTTCACCAGCGGCGATGCGATCCCGATCCAGCCAGGCCCTCGGCTGTGCGGCCGCCGCGATGCACCACAGCGACAGCAACACCAGCAGGACCACCTGCAGGGACTTTCGCGACATCGTGCTCATTCCTCCCACCCGCCGCCCATGCGCCGGCGCTCGTATTCGATACGGAACTTCTCCCGCAACAGCCCGCCCGGGTCATCGGGCACCCGGCGGAGCCATGCCTCGTTGGCGAGCCGTCGCTCCCGCTGCTCCGGGGTTTCGTTCGATGGCACCGCCTGCGCAGCCTCTTCCGTCTCGCTCTGTCCGTCCGCACGGGCATTCTCCAGTGCCTGCTGCATGCGCTGGCGCTGGGCCTCGTCCGCCTCCTGCTGCTCCTGCGGGTCGGCAGGCGTGGATCCGCCCCCATTCCCGGCGTCCTCGGCCGGTTCCTGCTCGTCTCCAGCAGGCGGCCGCGCGTCCGGAGGCTGCTGGTCACCACCTTCGCCTGACGGATCGCCTTCGGCCTCCGCACTGCCCTGTTCGCCCTGCCCCGCGGAATCCGGGTCTCCCGACTCGCCTTCCTGCTGCCCGGCGTCAGGCTGCCCGGGCTGTCCCGGCTCGCCGGGCCCGCCCTCGCCCTGCCCGTCCTCCGATGCTTCGGATTCCTGCTTGCGCATGGCTGCCTCGACCGCCTGCCTGTTGGCAACCGCATCCTCCATCCCGGGCCGCTGCCGCAATGCTTCGTCATAGGCCTCGATGGCCCCGGCATAGTCGCCGGCACGGGCCAGCGCGTTGCCGCGGTTGTAGTCGGCCACCGGCCCCTCGACCTGGCCGTACAGTCCGATGGCGCGGTCGTACTCTTCCGCACGATAGGCTTCGGCCGCTTCCGCCATGCGTTGGTGCTGCACCTGGTCCGGCCGCTTCCACAGCTCCGCCGCGTGCAGCTCCGCCGCCGGGAACCACGGCACCAGCAACAGGATCCCGACCGCGGCGCCGCGCCGGAATCCGAACAGGACCAGCACCATCAGCGGGAACAGAAGCCAGTAGCCCTCGTCCTGCCAGGCAAGACCGGCCCCGGCGCCGTCCCGGGATTTCGCAGCGACACCCGAAGTCTGTGGATCCAGCACGCCCAGGGCCCGGAGGTCCGACATGTCGGCAGCCAATGGCGCGAAGTCGCCATTGCCGGCAGCCGCCACGTCTCTCAAGCGGCCGGTTTCCAGGCGGGTGGTGGCCTGGGTGCCATCCGGTCGGGCATGCGTGGCCCCCGCCTCGGAACCCAACCCCAGGAGGGACACTTCGAAGCCGTCCGCAGCGGCCTGGCGTGCCGCCTCGACAGCGCGCGCGTCCGCATCGTTGGTGACCAGCAGCACCTGGCCGCGATCGAATCCCGCCTGGTGCAGCAGGCGCACCGACCACTCGATGGCCTGGTCCGGCTGCTGGCCGTCCACCGGCATGATCGCCGGGTGCAGTGCGTCGAGGAACACCGCGACGTTGGCGGGGTCCGCGGTCAGCGGGGCCACGGTGAAGGCTTCCCCGGCCCAGGCCACGAGCCCCACCTGTCCGCCCTGGCGATGCTCCAGCAATGCCGAGAGCTTGGCGCGGGCGTGGGCCAGCCGGGAGGGCGGAAGATCTCCGGCCAGCACATGGCTGGAGAGGTCGAGGGCGACGACCAGCGGCACCGCATCCTGCCGGAGCGGCTGTTCGACCTGTCTCCAGCCCGGCCCGGCGAGTGCCACCACCGCCAACAGGTAGGCCAGCGCGCCCCCCAGTGCGAAGGCCATGCCCCGGCTGCGGCCGCGGTCGACGAGGTGCGCAAGCAGGTGCGGATCGACTGCGTCGCGCCACGGGTCGTCGCGGCGCTCGCGGCGCAACAGCCACCACGCCAGCACCGGTAGCGCGAGCAAAGCCCACAGCCACTCCGGCCGCACGAACTGAAGGGGCAGTGCGAGCACGCTCATCGGCGCCTCCTGCCGGTTCGCGCGACAGCCAGCAGACCGGCGAGCAACGCCGCCGCAAGCGGCCAAGAGTAACGCTCGATCATCGGTCTTATCGATTGTCCCGGTCGTTCGATCGGTTCCAGCCGGTCGATCTCCGCATAGATGCCGGCAAGCTCCCCGGCGTCGCGCGCGCGGAAGAATCGCCCTCCGGTGATGTCCGCCATCTGCTGGAGCGTTTCCTCGTCGATCTCGTCGCCCGCACCGGCCATCGGGAGCTGGAATCCGAACAACGAGAGAGATCCTTCGCCACCGAAGGCGATGGTGTGGACCCGGATGCCCTCGTCGGCGGCGAGCTCGGCCGCCTTGGCAGGTTCCAGAAGCCCGGCGGTGTTGACGCCGTCGGTCAGCAGCACGAGTACCTTCTGCCCCCCCTCCTGGCTGCGCAGCCGCTTCACGGCCAGCCCCACCGCATCGCCGATGGCCGTTTCCTGTCCCGCGATGCCCACCACGCTGTCGGCCAGTTGCTGGCGCACGGTTTCATGGTCGAGCGTCAGCGGCGCGAGCACGTACGCCTGCCGACCGAACACCACCAGGCCGATGCGGTCACCGGTGCGGCGGTCGAGGAAATCCGCCAGCACCGCCTTCGCCGCCGTCAGCCGGTCAACCAGTCGGCCGCCGAGCTGCATGTCCGGCTCGCTCATGCTGCCCGAGAGGTCCAGCGCCAGCATCAGCTCCCGCCCCGCCAGTGGAGGCTGGATCGCCTCGCCGGCCTGCTGTGGCCGCGCCGCCGCCACGCAGAGCAGCAACCATGCAAGCCACAACAGCCACGGAATCCGCCGGCCGCCCAGTCCCTTGCCTTCCTCGGCTACGGCGCGAAGCCGGGTTTCATACGGCACCCGCAAGGCGGAGCCATGGCGACGGGCAGGCAGCAGCCATCGAAACAGCAGGGGCAAGGGGAGCAACAGCAGCGCCCAGGGCCAGGCGAAACCATCCAGCCAGGCGGGCATGATCGAGGCCGCCGTATCCGCGAAGGTAGCGTTCATCGTCAACGCATCCATCGCAGGAAACGTTCCCGTGCCAGCGGCCGCAGGGCCTGCACTTCCGACGGTTCGACGTTGCGGCGCCAACCTCCTTCCAAAAGCAGCCGGCCTGCTCCGGTCGAGAACACCGGCCCCTGCTGCTTGCCGCCAGGCCCATCGAGGAATGCCAGCCAGTCATCCCCCTGCAAGCGGTCGGCACCCGGATCACGCGTGCGCGCGGCACGACGCAGGAGCTCGGACAGCAGCGCCACCTCTTCGGCCGGAGTGGCGGCCTGCGCAACCGTCTCGTCGAACAGGGCGGCGAGCCGTGCGCGCCTGAGACGGCGGCGCCGGCTCCACCAGCCCCACGCCAACGAGGCCAGGACCAGCAGCAGGAGCAGCATCCACCAACCGGGCGCGGGTGGCCACCAGGGCGGCGCCGGCGGTTGGTGGATGTCACGCAGCGCCAACGGGGCCTGCATCACGCCACCATGGGCCGGGCGCGGCCCAGCAAGGGCAGCCAGGATTCGCTGGCGGCGTCGGTCAGCAACCGGTCCGCCCGCACGCCACAGGCGGCCAACGATGCGATGGCTTCGTCCCCCGGCTGGCGGAATTGCCGGTTCCAGCGCTCGCGCTGGGTGCGGCTCCCGAGATCGAGCTCCACCCGCTCTCCGCCGCTGCGGAAGGCGACGGTGTCGTGTGGCGGCGACAGTTCGAGCGGGTCGGTCACCAGGAGGACCACGACCTCATGATGGCGGGCAAGCGACGACCAGCGGCGGCCCGGGATATCGGCAGTCGCCAAGGCGTCGGCGAGCACGACCAGCCGGGAGCCGGGACGCAGCAGTCGCTGGGCGTGGTCGAGCGCCACCCCCAGCCCCTCATCAGCTTCCGGTGCGGTGCGATACCAGCGCACGAGCGCGTCAAGTACGCGCAAGGCGCCACGGGCTCCACCTGCCGGGCTGACCGGCTTTTCACGGGAGCTGCCACGTAACGCGGCGATGCGGTCGCCATCGCGCGCTGCCGCCCACGCGGCCACCGCTCCCGCCCTTGCCGCCTGGACCGATTTGAACCGCACCCGGGTCCCGAAGTACATCGATGGGGCGGTGTCGGCCACCACCAGCGTCAACCGCTCCCGCTCCGCCTGGTACAGCTTGGTGTGCGCGTTGCCGGTGCGCGCGGTCAGTCGCCAGTCGATGTGCCGGGCGTCGTCTCCGGCGACATACTCCCTCGACTCCGCGTACTCCATGCCCCGCCCCCGCAGGGGCGACAGCGCCTGTCCCGACGGGCCATGCCGCCCGAGCCGGGCCCCGCGCCTGCCGGTGGCCACCGCCCGTAGCGCCAGCAACTCCGGGAGAGTGGGCGCGATGCCCTCAGACATCGGTCGGGGCACCGCGGGAAATGGAGGACAGCCTCATGGCAGCGGCACCTTGGCCAGCAGCTCCGCGACGAGCCGGTCGCCATCCCACCCTTCAGCCGTGGCCTCGTAACTCGGCAACACGCGGTGGCGAAGCACCTCCGGAGCGATCGCACGCACGTCGTCCGGCGTAACGAAGTCACGACCCGCCAGCCAGGCGTGCGCGCGCGCGCAGCGTTCGAGCGCGATGGATCCGCGCGGGCTCGCGCCCCACTCGATCCGACGGCCCAGCGCCTCGTCGTAGCGCGACGCGTTCCTCGAGGCGAGCACCAGCTCGACCAGGTAGCGCTCGACGGCGGGGGCGACATGCAAGTCCAGCACCGCCTCGCGTGCCGCGAACACGTCGGCCTGGGGAATCCGTTGCTGTTCGGTTTCATGGGGCCGCAGTACTTCCCGCGCACGCTCGCGCGCCAGCCTCAGGATCTCCACCTCGGCGCCGGCGTCCGGATAGCCGATGCGCACGTGCATCAGGAAGCGGTCCAGCTGGGCCTCCGGCAGCGGGAAGGTGCCTTCCTGCTCGATCGGATTCTGCGTGGCCATGACCAGGAACAACGGCGGCAGCGGGTAGGTCGCACGGCCGACGGTCACCTGCCGCTCCCCCATGGCCTCCAGCAGGGCCGACTGCACCTTGGCCGGGGCCCGGTTGATCTCGTCGGCCAGCAGGATCGGATGGAACACCGGTCCGGGCTGGAACTCGAAGCGGCCATCCTGGGGACGCCAGACCTCGGTGCCGGTGAGGTCGGCGGGCAGTAGGTCCGGGGTGAACTGCACGCGGGCGAAGTCCGCTTCCAGGCGCGCCGCCAGCGCCCGCACCGCCGTGGTCTTGGCCAGTCCCGGGGCGCCTTCCACCAGGAGGTGCCCATCGGCAAGCAGGGCGATCAGGAGACGCTCGACCAGCGCCGCTTGGCCGACGATCTCGGACGACAACGCGTCACGCAATGCCTTGAAGACATCGTGCAGCCGCGCCGACTCCCTCTCATCCGCCGCGGGCATGGCGACATGCGTGCTGTGGGTGTGGTCCATCCTGTCCTCTTGGGTTGTCGAGAGCTCGGCGGCCCATGATGCCGTATCGGGTTCGACCGGAATGTTCACGCGGGGTTCCCGCGCATTTGTCGCATGCCAACAAAAACGGGGCCCGAGGGCCCCGTTTGCGAAGATCATGCGGTGTCCGGATCAGCGATGGTTGCGCTGGGCGACTTCCAGGACCTTCGGGGTAACGAAGATCAGGAGTTCCGCCTTTTCCTGCGTGCGCCCCTTGCGCTTGAACAGGTTGCCGAGGAACGGGATGTCGCCGAGGAACGGCACCTTGGCCACGTCGTCACGCTCGCGGAACTCGTAGACGCCGCCGACCACGACAGTCTGACCATCTTCGACCAGAACCGCGGTGTTGACCTGGCGGGTGCTGATCTGCGGCACGTCACCGATGGAGGTATCGATGAAGCCCTCGATCTCGTCCTTCTTCACGTTGAGATTGAGGAACACGCGGCCATCGTTGGTGATCGTCGGGGTGACCTGCATCTCCAGCACCACTTCCTTGAACTGGACGCTGGGGGTGGCCACGCCGCCGGCGGTGGCCGGCTGGATGGTCACGTAGCCGACTTCCTGACCCTGCTTGATGATGGCCTCGCGCTGGTTGCTGGTCACGATGCGCGGGTTGGAGATCACCTCGCCACGACCCTGCTCCTGCATGGCCGACAGCTCGACATCGAGCAGGTAGCCGGCATTGAGGATCGAAAGTGCGACTGCGCCGGCGGGATTGCTGACCGCAAGATCGGTCATCAGCCCGCGGGTGATCTGGGTACGGTCGTTGAGGTTGTCGATGTTCTGCTCGAGATCGCCGCTGAAGCCGACGTTGTCCCGGGTGCCGCTGATGCCGAACCGGGCACCGAGTTCACGCATGAAGCTCTCGGTAGCCACCACCACCCGCGCCTCGATCACGACCTGGTCGACCGGACGGTCGATCACCGCGATCAGCTCCTTCATTTCGGCGACCTTCTTCGGGGTGTCGCTGATCATGAGGGTATTGGTGCGCTCGTCCGCCACCAGGCGTCCACGCGGCGAAAGAAAACCGGTGTCACCGTCGTTGCCGGAGCCACCGCCCGAACCGCCACCGCCACCGCCGGAGCCACCGACGCCCTTGGCCTCGGTCAGGGCTTCATAGATCTGGGTGGCGTTGTGGTAGTTGATCTGGATGTACTCGGTGGTCAGCTCCACGCGGTTCGACATCGCGATGCGCGCGTCCTCGCGGTCCTGCTCGTACTGGGCGATCTCCGCCTGGGGCGCGATCCAGACAACGTTGCCATTGCGACGCTTGTCCAGTCCCTTGGCCTGCAAGACGATGTCGAGCGCCTGGTCCCACGGCACGTTGACCAGCCGCAGGGTCACGTTGCCCTGGACGGTATCGGCGGCGACGACGTTGAGGTTGGATTCCTCGGCGATCAGCTGCAGCACCGTGCGGACCGGCACGTCCTGGAAGTTGAAGGTCACCGGCCGGCCGCCGTAGCGCGGGGTATCGGTGCTGCTCGAGACCGAGGTCGTCGCGCCCACACCCGTCCCGGTGTTGCTCGCCGTCGATGCGACGGCCGCGGCACGCGGCACGATCTCGACGATGTATTCGTTGCCGGTCTGGTAGGCCATCGACTCGAAGTTGCCGTCGGTCTGCAGCACCACCGTGGTGCCACCACCGCTGCTGCGTGGCTCGATGCGGTCGACCGGCGTGGCGAAGTCGGACACGTCGATGGAGCGTTGCAAGGTCGCCGGCAATTGGGCGTTGGCCACGTCGATGACGACCTGCCCTCCCTGGTTCCGGAGATCCGGGCTTGCGCCGTTGCCGTCGAATCGCAGCACCAGGCGGCCGGAGCCGCCGTCGCCGCGCTTGAAGTCGATGTTCGCGACGGAAACGCCACCCGGCACCTGCTTGGCGGGGTCGGATGCCAGCGCAGCCTGGCCCACCAGGACCGAGGTCGGCCCAGTCGCAGGCAGCGGAGCCGCGTGCACGGCGGTGAAGGCGGCCAGCGCGCCAAGCACCAACCCGTAGCCTGCGCCCCGGGCAGCCTTTGCGGCAGTCATGGGGCGCCGGGCAGGCCGCTCTCGTGTGGCTTTGAATACGGTCATCGTGCTATCCCCCAATCCTTATTGATCTTCCAGCGCGACGGTGGCCGGGCGTTCAAGCCAGCCCCCGGCGCCGTCCGGAACCAGTTCCACCAACTCGATGCGGTCCTGGGTCACCGAGGTCACCCGACCATCGTTCTGCCCCATGTACGCACCGGGTCGTACCCGATAGGTCACCTTGTCCGGCGCCATTACCAATGCCACGGTCGCGCTACCCTCGCCCAGCGTGCCCACCATGTCGAGACTGTCCAGCGGGAACTGCTCGAGGGTCTGCTTGCGCCGATCGGAATCGGGACGCGGGCCACTACCGGCGTTGCGGTCGGTAAAGGCCGTGCTGAAAGGATCCCGCATGCCCTGCGCAGCGTATTCGAAGGTCTCGAACTGCTGCATCACCGGCAAGGGCGGCAATGGCGGCGCGGGTTGCGCCTTCACCTCGGCCACCCAGTCTTCCAGGTTCGGGGCGTCATCGTAGGTACTGGTCACACCGCGCGTGCAGCCGGCCAGTACCAGCAGGGCCAGCCCGGCCATCAGCAGTCGCCGGCCGGAAACCGGCTTGGAAATCAGGTTCCGCATGTCAGGTCCCCTCCCCGGCGGCTTCGGCCTGGGCGGCCTGCTCGGCCATTTCGTCTTCGTCGAGGTAGCGGTAGGTCTTGACCGTACCCGCCAGTTCAAGCGCGGAGTTCGCCGTGATGCTGGTCCCTTCGCCGCGCGGCTTCAGGGAAATGTCGTGCATGGTCATGATCACCACGCGCGGCAGCGAGGCCACGCCGCTGACGAAAGCACCAAACTGGTGGTAGCTGCCCACCATGCGCAGGGCGATCGGCTTCTCGGCGTAGAACTCCTTCGGCTCCTCCGGGCCCGGCTGGAACAGCTCGTTGCTGATCCCGGTGGCCAACGCGGTCTGCGAAATGTCCACGATCAGGTCCGGCATCTCGGTCTTGCTGGGCAGCTGGCGCAGCATCTGCTGCAGTTGCTGTTCCATCTGCGCCAGTTGCAGCTTGAGCGGCTCCAAGTTCGAGGCCTTGCCCTGCTCCGTCTCGAACTCCTCCCGCAGCTCGACCTCGGTGCGCTCCAGGCTGGCCAGCGTGTCGAGCTTGTCGCGTACCAGCAGCCACCAGCTCAGGAACAGGATCAGTGCGGCGACGATCACGTACAGGCCGATCTTGGCCTGCTGCGGCCATCCACCGATGTTGTTGAAGTCGAGTTCTTTGAGATTGATCTTCTTCTGGCTCACGAGGCGGCTCCTGCGGCAGGCGCGGCAACGGGTTCTTCCCCGGCCTCGGCATCTTCAACGACAGTCGGCGCGGGATCGGCGGCATCTGCCGGATCGACGGGTGCCGCGGCATCGGCGGCCCCGGCGGCGGCTTCTTCACCGACGGCGACCGGCGTGGTCACCGCCTCGGCGGGTGCGGGCACGGTATCGGGAATACCGTCGCCGTCCTCGTCGATGGGCGCGTTGGGATTGGCGAGCTTGACCGTCAGCCTGAACTCGTAGGGCAATCCCTTGTCGTCGCCCTTGGCCTCGATGATCGACAGCTCCGGTCGGCTCATCCAGCCCGAGCCCTCGAGATTGCGCAGGTAGGTACTGACGCGGGCGTTGGACTGTGAACGCCCCTCGAGGCTGAGGGTCTCGCTGTCCTGCTTGATCGAGGTGAGCACCACGCCATCGGGAATCGTGCGCACCAACGAGTCGAACAGGTGGACCATCTGCGAGCGATTGGCCTGCAGGCGCTCGATGACTTCCTTGCGCGCCAGCAGGCGGGCCTTCTTCTCATCGAGCTCGTCGATCTCGACGTTCTGCTTCTTGACCTCTTCGATCTGCGCGGTCAGGTACGCGTTGCGCTCGTTCTGGCCGTCGATCTGGGCGTTGTAGAAGAAGATGATCAGGACCGACAGCAGCACGGCGCCCAGGGCGGAGAGCCCCAGCATCACCATCGCTTCCTTCTGCCGCTGCTTGCGGCGCTCCGCGCGCCACGGAAGGAGATTGATCCGCGCCATCAGTCGAAGCTCCTCAAGGCGAGGCCGCACGCGATCATCAACGCGGGGGCATCCTGGGCCAATGCATGCGCCTGCACGCGCGGCCCGAGGGTCATGTGTGCAAGCGGGTTGGCGACCATGGTCGGCACGCCCAGTTGCTCCTCCACCATCGGCGCGATGCCGGCGATGGCGGCACAGCCGCCGGCAAGCACGATCTGGTCGACCCGGTTGTGCTCGCTGCCTGCGTAGAAGAACTGCAGCAGCCGGCTCACCTGCTGCACCATCGCCTCCTTGAACGGGTCCAGGACCTCGGTCTCGTAGGTCTCGGGCAGCCCGCCCTGGCGCTTGGCCAGACCGGCTTCCTCATAACTGAGGCCGTAGCGGCGCATTACCTCGTCGGTCAGTTGCTTGCCACCGAACACCTGTTCGCGGCTGTACAGGCTGCGCCCGTTGCGAAGCACGTTGAGCGTGGTCATGGTGGCGCCGGCATCGATCAGCGCGACCAGGCCGTCACGCGGCGTGCTCAGCTGGTCGGCGAGCAGGCCGAACGCGTTCTCGATCGCGAACGCTTCCACGTCCATGACCTTCGGGGTCAGTCCCCCCATTTCCAACGCCGAGGCCCGGACTTCGACGTTCTCGGCGCGCGATGCCGCCAGCAGCACCTCGACCGATTCGGTGCTGCCAGGCACGGGGCCGAGCACCTCGAAATCGAGGTTCACTTCCTCGATCGGGTAAGGCACGTAGTTGACCGCCTCGAGCTCCACCTGCGCCTCGAGATCGTCGCCTTCCAGGTCGGCGGCCATCGGGATCACCTTGGTGATCACCGCGGAGCCGGCCACGGCCGCGGCGGCGTGCCTGGCACGCGTGCCGGACCGGCCGACGGCGCGCTTGATGGCCTCGCCCACCGCTTCGGGCTCGACGATGTTCTTCTCCACCACCGCATTCGGCGGCAACGGCTCCACCGCGTAGTGCTCCACGCGATAGCGGTTGCCCGCCCGCGACAGCTGCAGAAGCTTGACCGCAGTCGAACTGATATCCACGCCGACGAGCGCCGGCTGGCTCTTCGTTATGACACCCACAGTATTTCTCCCCTTGCCACCAGCACTGGCACGCGCTTCCCGTGGCCCCGTCCTAGATAACGGACTTTTTACGGCACCGCAACCACTTCTCCCGTTATTTGCCCACCAGTGCCCCATTCTGACCCTGGGCGTCCGGTGGCGAACCGGGTGTCACGCTCGTGGCTCCGGTGCCATCCCCGGCTCCTCTATACTCCACCGCCACGACACTCGCAATGCGGAACCGCTTGATGCCCCCCCGTTTTCGACGCTTCCTGCGCTGGTCGCTGTTCGCCCTGGCCGGCCTCGCCCTGCTGGGCGTGATCGCGCTCGGCACTGTCTACTACCTCGTCGCGCCCCAGTTGCCGGATGTGCAGACGCTGCGCGACATCGAGCTGCAGGAGCCGATGTACGTGCACTCGCGCGACGGCCGGTTGATCGCGGTCTTCGGCGAGACCCGCCGCTATCCCGTGGACATCGACGAGGTGCCGGAGCGGCTCAAGCAGGCGTTCATCGCCATCGAGGATGCGCGCTTCTACGACCACCACGGCGTCGACTACCGCGGCGTGTCCCGCGCCATCTGGCTCCTGCTCACCAGTGACCAGGAGCGGGTCGCCGGCGGCTCCACCATCACCCAGCAGGTGGCGCGGCAGTTCTTCCTGAGTTCGGAGTACAGCTACACGCGCAAGCTCGCCGAGATGTTGCTGGCACTGCGGATGGAGCGCGAGCTCAGCAAGGACGAGATCTTCGAGCTGTACCTCAACAAGGGGTTCTTCGGCAATCGCGCCTACGGCGTGGGCGCGGCCGCGGAGTTCTACTATGGCAAGAAGCTGGACGAACTCGACCTGGACGAGATGGCCTCGCTGGCCGGCATCCCCAAGTTCCCGTCCAGCGGCAACCCACTGAGCAACCCCGAGCGTGCCAGGATCCGCCGCGACTACATCCTGCAGCGGATGGCGGAGCTGGGCTTCATCAGCCAGGACGAGATGGCGCGGGCACAGGCAACGCCGATGCATGCGGCCCCGCACGAACCGCCGCTCCAGCTGTACGCGCCCCACGTCGCGGAAATGGTGCGGCAGCAGATGGTCGAACGCTTCGGCGCGGAAGCGCTGACCAAGGGTTACCGCGTCACCACCACCATCGACCCGGAGATGCAGCGGGCCGCCAACCAGTCGATCCGCGATGGCCTGGTCGAGTACGACCGGCGCCATGGCTGGCATGGCGTCGAGCAGCAGTTCGAGCTCGCCGCCGACGAGGATGTCGAAACCATCCGCGCCCGCCTCCGGACGGTCCCGGTGCAGTCCAACATGCTGCCGGCCATCGTGCGATCCACTTCGGATGCTTCGGCGACGGTGGTCCTGCCCAGTGGCCGCGAGGTGGTGCTGGGCAAGGACGACGGATGGGGTGGACGCGCGCCGGGCAAGCTCGTCGAGCGCGGCGACCTCGTTCGCGTCTTCCGCCCTGAGCCCGGGCCGGAAGACGAAGCGACTGGTGAAGAGGATGCCGACGCACCCGGTTACAGGTTGACCCAGATCCCGCGGGCGCAGACCGCGCTGGTATCCATGGAGGCCGACACGGGCGCACTGCGGGCCCTGGCCGGTGGCTTCAGCTTCGCCGGAAGCAAGTTCAACCGCGCCACCCAGGCACGCAGGCAGCCCGGCTCCAGCTTCAAGCCGTTCCTGTATGCGGCGGCGTTCGAGCGCGGCTTCAATCCCGCCTCGATCGTGCTGGACGCCCCCGTGGTCTTCCAGGATCGCCGCGGCCACACCTGGCGGCCACAGAACAGCACCGGCAACTTCGCCGGCCCGATGCGCCTGCGCGAGGCCCTGGTCCAGTCGCGCAACCTGGTCTCGGTCCGGCTGCTCGACGCCATCGGGGTCGATTACGCCCGCAAGTACATCAGCCACTTCGGATTCGAGGAAGCCAATCTTCCGCCCAATCTTTCGATGTCGCTTGGTACCCCCTCGCTGACGCCGATGTCCGTGGCCCGGGGCTATGCCGTCTTCGCCAATGGAGGGTTCCGGATCGATCCGTGGCTGATCGCCGAAGTACGCGACCGCGACGGTGCCGTGATCTTCGAGGAGAACCCGCCGACCGCCTGTCCGCAATGTGGCGGATCAGGCCGCAGTACCGCGGCTCCCCGCAGCGACCGCCTGGTCGGAGGCTTCGATCTCGGTCCAGCGCAGGCACCGCGACCTGCCGAACCCGCGGCATCGGAAGAACCCGAGGCGCCCGCGGCCCAGCCGCCGGAAGACATGGTCAAGGCACCGCGGGCCATCGACTCGCGCATTGCCTACCAGGTGGTATCGATGCTTCGCGACGTGGTACAGCGCGGCACCGGCGCCCAGGCCCGCAAGCTCGAGCGCGAGGACGTCGGGGGCAAGACCGGCTCGACCAACGACTACCGTGACGCCTGGTTCTCCGGCTTCGGCGGCGGGCTGGTGACCACCGTCTGGGTCGGCCGCGACGATTTCCAGTCACTCGGCCGCGGCGAATACGGTGGCCGCGCCGCACTGCCGATCTGGATCAACTACATGCGGGTCGCGCTGGAGGATCGTCCGGTGACCGCGAACACGCCGCCGGACGGCATGGTCGAAGTGTCGGTCGCGGCCAATGGCACGCTCCTGCCGGGCGGCAGTGGCGGCATCCGGGAATGGCTCAAGGTCGAGGATCTCGAGCGCATGCAGGCGCACTCGGAATACGACAGCACGTTCGACGCGGATGCCGCCGAGGAGACTTTCGACATCTTCTGATCGTGCTAGCTTCGTGGCAGCGGGCGGTCGCCTGATCGCCCTCGCCCTGTTGTCGCCGCGGTGCCAGCCCCGGAGCCACCATGCCACGCCACGTTCGCAAGCCCGCCCGCCCGCCGCGCGGTTCTTCGTCGCCCAAGGCCGGCAAGCTCGGTCCCCGTGGCGAGCAGCGTCGCCTGCGCATCGCCCAGGTGGCAGCGCGGTTGATGGCCGAGGGCGGCTTCCGCGACTACCACCAGGCGAAGGTGAAGGCGGCACAGCGCCTGGGCGTACGGGACCTGGCCCTGCTACCCCAGAACTTCGAGGTCGAGCAGGCGCTGCGCGAGCACCAGCGCCTGTTCCAGCCAGACGCCGCCAATGAGCTTGGGCTCCGGCGCGAAGCCGCACTGGCAGCAATGGAGTTCTTCCAGCCGTTCAATCCGCGGCTGGTCGGAGCGGTGCTGGAAGGCACGGCGGATACCCACAGTGTCGTGGCACTGCACCTGCACAGCGACGATCCCGACGCCGTGGCGCGCCATCTGGAACAGCACGGGATACCGGCCGAGGCAGGCGCCCGTCGATTGAGGCTGGACGCCCAACGCAGCTCGGAATTCCCGACCTGGTCGCTGGTCGCCGATGACCTGCCGTTTGAATTGACGGTGCTGCCCACGGCCCAGCTACGGCAGGCGCCGCTGTCGACCATCGACGAGCGGCCGATGCGCCGCGCCTCGACATCGCGCCTGAAGGAGCTGCTGTCCGCCGGATCTCCCGATGCCGATCCCGGCGAGAACGACTGAAAGCAGAACGCCCCGCTCGGAGGCGGGGCGTTCTGGCCATGTCTATTGCGATTGCCGGGACTATCGCTGGTCCATCGAGACGTAGTCGCGGTTGGCCGGCCCGGTGTAGACCTGCCGCGGCCGGCCGATCTTGTTCTCCGGATCGTCCTGCTGCTCCAGCCAGTGCGCGACCCAGCCCGCGGTACGGGCGATGGCGAACATGACGGTGAACATCTCCACCGGAATGCCGAGCGCCTTGTAGATGATGCCGGAGTAGAAGTCGACGTTCGGGTACAACTTGCGCTGCACGAAGTAGTCGTCCTTCAGCGCCGCTTCCTCGAGCTTCATCGCCACGTCCAGCAGCGGGTCGTTGACGCCGAGCTGGCCCAGGACCTCGTGGGTCATCTTCCGCACCAGCGCCGCACGCGGGTCGTAGTTCTTGTAGACGCGATGGCCGAAGCCCATCAGGCGGAAGCCGGACTCCTTGTCCTTGGCCTTGTCGATCGCCGACTGCACGTTCTCCGGACGGCCGATCTGGTTGAGCATCTTGAGCACGGCCTCGTTGGCGCCGCCATGTGCCGGACCCCACAGCGCCGCGACGCCGGAGGCGACGCACACGTAGGGGTTGGCCCCGGTGGAACCGACCAGCCTGACGGTGGAGGTGGAGGCGTTCTGCTCATGGTCGGCGTGCAGGATGAACAGCAGGTCCATCGCCTTGGCCGCGACCGGATTCAGTTCCAGCGGCTCGCTCGGCACTTCGTACAGCATGTGCAGGAAGCGCGTGGTGTAGTCGAGGTTGTTGCGCGGGTAGCGCAGCGGCCAGCCAATGGAGTGGCGGTAGCAGGCGGCCGCGATGGTCGGGACCTTGGCGATCAGGCGGACCGCCGCAAGGCGCCGCTGCTCGGGATCCTCGAGGTCGAGGTCGTTGTGGTAGAAGCTCGCCATCGAGCCGAGCATGCCGACCAGCATCGCCATCGGGTGGGCGTCGTGGCGGAAGCCACCAAGGAAGCTCTTGAAGGCTTCGTGCATCATCGTGTGATGCGTCACCTCGTGCTCGAACGAGGCGAACTCGGACTTGGTCGGCAACTCGCCGTTGATCAGCAGCGACGCCACTTCGAGGAAGCTGGACTTCTCCGCCAGTTGCTCGATCGGGTAGCCCCGATACAGCAGGACGCCCTCTTCGCCGTCGATGTAGGTGATCGCCGACTTGCAGCTCGCCGTGGCGGTGAAGCCGGGATCATAGGTGAAGCACCCGGTCGCCTTGGGCAGCTTGCCGATGTCGATGCACGGCGCGCCCAGGGTGGGCTGGTGCACGGGCAGCTCGACACTGCTGGAACCGGCGGACAGGGTGGCCTGGGAGAGGCCGGGGTTCTGGGAATCGGACACGTAGCACTCCTCATGTCGCGTGCCGCGGCATGCGCGACACGGAGGGGGGAACGGGAATCGCGGCGGGCGCGATACCGCGATTATCGCACAACGCCCCCGTATGGTCGCCGGACGCTGCGTTCCGTGGGAACGGCCATGGGGGCAGGGTCGACGCCCCGACGGGGGCGCGGAAAACGCAAAAACGGCCGCCTTCCGGCAGCCGTCTTCACTTCCGGGAGCGGCCAGGCCGCCACCGGTTGGATTACTTGGCGTAGCGCTTGCGGAACTTGTCCACGCGGCCACCGGTATCCATGATCTTGTGCTTGCCCGTGTAGAACGGGTGCGAAGCCGACGAGATGTCGATCTTGATCAGCGGATACTCGTTACCGTCTTCCCACTTCACCGTCTCCTTGTTCTTGGAATCAGCAAGGGTCGAGCGGGTCAGGAACTGGAAGTCGCTGGTCACGTCCTGGAACACGACTTCGCGGTATTCGGGATGGATGCCGGCTTTCATTGGCACTCACCAATTATGCGGAGGGAAGCGCGCTAGTATAGCGGCCGTCCTGGCGACCGCGCAAGCCCGGATTACATCTCCAGCCAGTGCCCCTTCCTCGCCACATTTATTGCGCCGCGAGGGCATCGGCAACCAGGCGCTGGAACCGCTCCTGGTCGTAGCGCAGCAGGATGCGGGCATTGTCGGGCCTGCCCTCGCGGCGTTGCCAGTCGACGATCGTGGCGCCGCGCGCGAGCGATCCGGAAAGCTCGACCGCGACCGGCCGCTCGGCCACCTCCGTCGCACCATCGGGTTCCAGTGCATAGGCCATCGCCAGGGCATCGGCCGAATGCCAGCGATCCCCCCGGGTATCGCCCGCCCACTGCCGCGTCTTCGCGGAGATGCTGTCGTAGAACCGGGCGCGCGGCGAACCGCAGGCCAGCCACCGGTCGACGTCGTGGTGCGACAGCCCGTGCGCGAGCGTCGCCTCCCAGTCGGCGAGGTCGAATCGCCCGAAAGCCTCGAAGACGATGTGGGCCGCCTCGGGATCGAAGCCGATGTTGAACTCGGCCACGGCACTGGTATTGCCGCGCCCGTTGACCGCCCCGCCCATGACGACCAGGCGCGCGACGCGCTCGGGCAGGGTCGGGTCGAGCTTCAGCGCCAGCGCGACGTTGGTGAGCGGCCCCAGCGCGACGAGCAGGAGCCGCCCCGCGTGCTGGTGCGAGAGCCGCAGGATGGCGAGTGCGGCGTGCTCGTCCTCGGCGTTACGCCCACTGGGGGTGTATCCGGTGTCGCCAAAGCCATCGTTGCCGTGGACGTAGCCGGCATCCTCGGCCGCATGCAGCAGCGGCGTCGTGCAGCCGGGAAACACCGGCACCTCCACGCCCGCCACTTCGCACAACTTGAGCGCATTGGCGAGGGTGTGGTGGAGGCCGACATTGCCGGCGGCCACGGTCAGTCCGACGACCTCGTGACGGGGGTCGTTGAAAGCCATCAACAGCGCGAGGGCATCGTCGACGCCGGGGTCGGTGTCGATCAGCAAGGGGATCCTGGTTGCAGTCATCGGGTCATCAAGGTGTAGACGGACCCGCATCGTAGCCGCCGAAGCTGCCGGCCGCGCCCGGGAACACCACCGGGCTCTCCGCGCCATCGTGGCCGACCGCCGCCACGCCGAAGAAATAGTTGTCGATCACCACGTTCTCAAGCGTGTATTCGTCGACATCCCCGACGTAGATGCTGCGGGACCACTGCGGCTCCGTGGTCAGGCGCCAGTAGATGCGGTAGCCGGCCAGCCCGCGCGCCTGGCTGCCGGTGGGGCGCTGCCACTTGAGCGTGGTATCGGCGGTCACCGCGCCTGAGATCCCGACATCCGCCGGTGGTGGTGGCGCGCTGGCCAGCCCGGCGAGCGTCACGGCATTGAGGGCGGTGAGCTTGGCGGCGTAATCGAAGTCGACGCCATCGATGGTGTCGCCATAGACGATGCCATCCTCGGTGCGCAGGTCCTGGTGCTGGCGGTCGTAGTGCTCGTTGGTTTCCATGATGCGTACCGCCGGCGCGCCGATGTCGTTGAACGGGCGGTGGTGCCCGCCGCGCCCGAAGCGGTCGAGCCTGTAGATCATCATCACGTCGAGGTTGGGCACGTAGCGGTCGGCCATGCGGTCGATGTACCGCGCCAGGTTGCGCGAAGGTGAATCGACCTCGCCGCCGGTGAAGCGGCGTGCCCGTGCCTCCTCGGGCGTCTCGGTGAATCTCGTGCCTTCGGCGAACACCCTGGCGGTGGTGTTGTCGACCACGCCGTTGATACCGGCGATGTTGCCGATCATGTCGTTGTTGAGCACCGCCTCCAGCCGCCACCCTTCCTGCTGGGCGTGCCCGGCCAGGATCTTGCCGCCGAAGAGCCCCTGCTCCTCACCGGCCAGGGCGGCGTAGACGATGGTGCCTCCGAAGCGGTGCCGGGACAGCACCCGGGCCGCCTCCAGCGTGCCGGCGACGCCGGAGGCGTTGTCATTGGCGCCGGGCGAATCGGACGTCGCGTCCATGACGTCGGAGACACGCGAGTCGATGTCGCCACTCATCATCACCACGCGATCGGGGTCGTCGGTGCCGCGCTGGATCGCGATCACGCTGGTGATCTCGACCGGGTCCGGCACGCGGGTCTCCCCGGACACCACGTCCGACACATAGCGCACTTCAAGGCATCCACCGCACTCGGCGGAGATGCGCTCGAACTCGGTCTTGATCCAGCGCCGCGCGGCGCCTATGCCGCGGGTGGACGACTCCGTCTCCGACAGGGTGTGGCGGGTACCGAACCCGACCAGGGTGCGGATGTCCGCTTCGATCCGCTCCGCCGAAGGTGCCGTGCCGATCTCTTTCAGCAGCGGCTGGGAAGCCTGCGGCACCTCGACAGGCGCCCCCCAGGCGACCAGCGGCAGGGCAAGGAGGAAAGCGACCGGGACATTCAGATGGCGCCGCATGTGCAAGCTCCGTGTGGATCAGATCCAGAGCATAGCCGCAGCGGTCCCGGTCGACGGTCCGCCCCGCTCAAGCCCCGGCGAAACGCACCGCGCCGCCGACCCAGCGCTGCACGAGGCGATCGGCGACGGCCGGATCCGTGCACAGCAGACGCTCGGCCATGTCGTGCACCTGCGGCAACAGGTCGGCATCGCGTGCGAGATCGGCCAGGCGGAATTCGGCGACACCGGTCTGGCGGGTGCCCAGCAGCTCGCCGGGCCCGCGCAGGGACAGGTCGCGCTCGGCAATCAGGAAGCCATCGTTGGTCTCGCGCATCGTCTGCAGGCGTTCGCGCGCCACCTGCGACAGGGGCGAGCGGTACAGCAGCACGCAACTGGATACGGCACTGCCCCGCCCCACCCGCCCACGCAACTGGTGCAACTGGGCCAGACCGAGGCGCTCGGCGTTCTCGATGATCATCAGCGAAGCATTGGGCACGTCCACCCCGACCTCGATGACCGTCGTCGCCACCAGCAGGTCGATGGCACCTGCCTTGAACGCCGCCATCGTCGCCTGCTTCTCCGCGGGCTTCATGCGTCCATGCACCAGGCCGACGCTGAGCTCCGGAAGTTGGTTCGACAGTGATTCGAACGTGGTTTCGGCGGCCTGGGCCTCGACCTTCATCGCTGCGCCGGCCCCGGTGTCCTCGCCCGGCTCCTCGATGAGGGTACAGACCCAATAGGCCTGCCGGCCCTCGGCGCAGGCCGCCCGGATCCGCTCGACCAGTTCCGGCCGCCGCTCCGCGCTCAGTGCGACCGTCTGCACCGGCGTGCGGCCCGGCGGCAGCTCGTCGATCGCCGACACGTCGAGATCGGCATAGGCCGACATCGCCAGCGTCCTGGGAATGGGCGTCGCGGTCATGACCAGCTGGTGGGGCACGGCCGCGCTCGCACCGGCCCTGCCCTTCTCCCGCAAGGCCAGCCGCTGGTGGACGCCGAATCGGTGCTGTTCGTCGATGATCGCCAGTGCCAGGTCGTGGAAGGCCACACCCTCCTGCATCAAAGCGTGGGTGCCCACCACGAGCTGCGCCTCGCCGGAGGCGACCTCGGCGAGCGCTCTGGTCCGGGCGCGGCCGGTGACCTTGCCCGCCAGCCACGCGACCCGCACTCCGAGCGGCGCCAGCCAGCCCGCAAGATTGGCAAGGTGCTGCTCGGCGAGCAGCTCGGTCGGCGCCATCAGCGCGGCCTGCTTGCCGGCGGCCACGGCCAGCATCGCGGCCAGTGCGGCGACCACGGTCTTGCCGCTCCCCACGTCGCCCTGGACCAGCCGCAACATGGGCGAAGGCCGCGCCAGGTCCACGCGGATTTCCCCGAATACCCGCTGTTGCGCCGACGTCAATGCGAACGGCAGTTGCCGCAGCAACTCGTGGACCAGCCGGTCGTCGCAAAGTGGCGCGGCGGCGTGGGCCTGTTGTGCGATGCGCTGCCGTCGCAGGCTCAGGTGATGGGCCAGCAACTCCTCCAGCGCAAGCCGGCGCTGGGCCGGGTGGATGCCGGCCAACAAGGCGGCCAGATCGGCATCCCGCGGCGGACGGTGCACGGTAAGCAGGGCCTGGCGCAGCGGGGGCAGGCCGAGCGGCTCGAGCATCGGCGCGGGTAACAGCTCGAGTGCATCGTCCGGGGGCAACCGGTCCAAGGCTTGGCCGATCATGCGGCGCAGCGTCGCGGGACCAACACCTTCGATCGCGGGGTAGACCGGATCGAGCAGGTCGCCAAGATCCTCATCCACCTCCCCCAGCATCCGGTAGCTGGGGTGGACCATCTCCAGCCCGTTCTGGCCAGAGCGCGGCGTGCCGTAACAGCGCAGCCGGGTGCCGGGCACGAACTGGGCGGCCTGGGCGGCGCGGAAATGGAAGAACCGCAGCACGAGCGTGCCGCGGGACTCGTCTCCGATGGCGACCCGCAGGACCGGCCGGTAGCGGAAGCCACGCTCGACCGCCTCCACCCGGCCTTCGACCTGCGCCGCGACCCCTGGCTGCAGCATTGCGATCGGGGTGATCCGGGTGCGGTCCTCGTATCGACGCGGCAGTTGCAGCCACAGGTCCTGCAGGCAGGACAGGCCGCGCTCGGACAGCTTGGCCGCCACCTTGGGCCCGCAGCCGGAAAGCGTGGTCAGCGGGGCGTCGCCCACCGCCGAGAATGCGGGGGCGGGAAGCGGGCTGCGTCTAGCCAACGACCAGGATCGCGTCGACCTCGAAAGCCGCACCCTTGGGAAGTGCGGACACCTCGATGGTCGAACGCGCCGGATAGGGGCTCGAGAAGTACTCGGCCATCACGCTGTTGACCGCGGCGAAATCGCCCAGGTCGGTGACGTAGAGACCCAGCCTTGCCACCTGGTCGAGCGTGCCGCCGGCGGCTTCGCACACGGCCTTGAGGTTGTCGAAAGCGCGACGCGCCTGGGCACTGGTGTCGCCGGTGACCAGTTCGCCGGTTGCCGGATCGAGCGGAATCTGGCCCGACAGGAACACCGTGCCGCCCATGCGGACGGCCTGGGAGTACGGGCCGATGGCGGCGGGGGCATGCTCGGTCTGGATGGGGGTGCGGGACATGGGGATTCCGTCGTGGGAGGCCAGCCCGCATTGTAGGAGCGGCATGCACGCCGTTCCATGCCACGTCCGCTCAGATGCGCTGGATGCCCAGCACCACGCCGAGTTTTCGCACCTTGCGGATCACCGCCGCCAGGTGCCTGCGATCGCCAACCTCGATACCGAAGCGCAGCACCGCCACGTTGGTGTCGCGTTCGAGGTATTCGACCTTGTCGATGTTGGACTCGGCCTCGGCGATCGCCGCCGCCACGCGGGCCAGCGCGCCCGGCCGGTTGTCCACCTCGATGCGCAGGGCGGCGCCGAAGTCGCCCCGCACCTTGCGGTCCCAGCCGATCGGCACCCAGCGCTCGGGCGACTTGCGGTAGTCCACCAGGTTCGGGCAATCCATGCGGTGCACCACGATGCCCTTGCCGGCGGTGTGGTAGCCCATGATGTCGTCGCCCGGCACCGGCAGGCAGCAGTGCGCGAAGCTGATGACGCCGCGCTCGCTGCCGTTGATGAGGATCTTGTCCCGGGACAGCGGCAGGCCGTCGGAACTGGCCGGGGATACGCTGGCACTCGTTCCCGACAGCACCAGCGCCACCTGGGCCGGCATGCGGTTGCCCAGGGCGATGTCGGCGAGCAGGGCCTCCAGCCGCGGATACCGGTGCTCCTGCAGGTAGCTCTCCATCCGCGGTGCCGGCACCCGCTCCAGCGAGCTGTCCCGTGCCTCCAGCGCGCGGTCCAGCATCCGGTGCCCCAGTTGCACCGCATCCTCGTGTTCGATCTGCTTGAGCTGCTGGCGGATCGCGGTCCGCGCCTTCCCGGAGACCACGAACTCGAGCCATTGCGGCTTGGGAACGGACGACTTGGCGGTGATGATCTCCACGCGTTGCCCGTTGGCCAGGCGCGTACGCAGGGGCACCAGCTTGTCGTCCACCCGCGCGGCGACCGCCTGGTTGCCGACGTCGGTATGCACCGCATAGGCGAAGTCGAGTGCGGAGGCGTTGCGTGGCAGGGAAAGGATGTCCCCCTTGGGGCTGAACAGGTAGACCTCATCGGGGAACAGGTCGACCTTGACGTTCTCGAGGAACTCCAGCGACGAGCCGGTGGCGTGTTGCGATTCCACCAGCCCGGTGATCCACGAGTGCGCGCGTGTCTGGGCGCTGTTGGGCCCCTCGCCCCCGTCCTTGTAGGACCAGTGGGCGGCGATGCCGCGCTCGGCGATCAGGTCCATCTCCTCGGTGCGCAGCTGCACCTCGACGGGCGAGCCGTACGGGCCGAACAGCACCGTGTGCAGCGACTGGTACCCGTTAGCCTTCGGGATCGCGATGAAATCGCGGAATCGCGCGTCCAGTGGCTTGTAGGTGGCGTGCACCACGCCCAGCGCGTGGTAGCAATCGGTGACCGAGCGCAGCACGATCCGGAAACCGAACACGTCCATCACCCGGTTGAAGCTCTTGTGCTCGGCGCGCATCTTCGAATAGATGCTCCAGGGCGACTTCACCCGGCTGATCAAGCGGTGCTGCAGCTTGTCCTTGGCCAGCCGCTGGGCCAGGTTGGCCTCGATCTGGACGAGCGCCTCGCGCCGGACCACCGGCTGGGACCGGATGCGTTTTTCGATCACCGCGTGGCGCCAGGGGTGCAGCGCGCGGAAGCCCAGGTCCTGCAGCTCGGCCTTGACCAGGTTCATGCCGAGCCGCTGTGCGATCGGCGCGTAGATCTCCAGCGTCTCCCGGGCGATGCGCCTGCGCGACTCGGCGTTCTTTGCGCCGAGGGTGCGCATGTTGTGCAACCGGTCGGCGAGCTTGATCAGAATTACGCGCAGGTCGCGCGACATCGCCAGCAGCATCTTGCGGAAGCTTTCCGCGGCGGCCTCCTGGCGGTCGCGGAAGTGCAGCTTGTCGAGCTTGGTGACGCCATCGACCAGTTCCGCCACCGTCTCCCCGAATTCGGCGGCGATGCACTCGCGGGTGAGCGGGGTGTCTTCGATGGTGTCGTGCAGAATCGCCGCCAGCAGGGTCTCGACGTCGAGCCCCTGTTCGGCCAGCACCTGGGCCACCGCCACCGGGTGGGTGATGTAGGGCTCGCCCGACTTGCGGGTCTGGCCGGCATGGGCCGCCGCGCCGATCGCCCAGGCCCGGCGAAGCAGGCCCCGCTGATCCCCGGACAGGTAGTCCGTGGCTTCCTCGAACTCGTGCATGTAGTCCGGCAGCCGCGCCATGTCGACGGCAGGCAGCACATTGCGGCTACAAACGGGGCCGGAGGTGTTCATTGGAGCAATCTACGCGTCCGCCGATGCACGGCGCAATGAGAGGCGGATGGGCGCGGCAGCGGCTGCGACGCCGCGCCACGCCTGCCGGAAACGAACGACCCCGCGCTAGGCGGGGTCGCAGGGGACGATGCAGGGCCCGGGGCCCCGCGGCGGGGCTCAGTCTTCGCCCTTGGCCAGGTCGTCGTCGGCCACCACTTCGGCGGCGGCCCATTCCAGGGCCTCGCGCTCCTTGCGCTCGCGCTCGGACTTCTCGACCTCGTCGATGTACTCGGCGTTCACCTGGCGCGCGGCGATCTCGCGCAGGGCGAGCACGGTCGGCTTGTCGTTGGCTTCGCTGTTGTCCAGCTGCGACTCGACGCCGGTGGCGAGCTGGCGGGCGCGCTTTGCGGCCATCATGACGAGTTCGAAGCGGTTATCGACCACTTCCAGGCAATCTTCTACGGTGATGCGGGCCATGGGGCTCCTGGCGGCGGTGAGCCGTCAATGGGTACACAAAGGGGACGGGAGTGTAGCCGAGGCCACGCTCCACGCGCAAGTATCGTCTTGCCAATCAAACAGTTACGCGAGCAACGCGGTGATCAGCCGGCCGTGCCGGGCCACTTGGGCCTCGCGCCGCAGCCGGCTGGCAGTGAAAACCGAGCACATCTCGTCGACGGCGACGGCGAAGTGCTCGTTGACGATGACGTAGTCGAACTCGCCGTAGTGGGACATCTCTTCGCGCGCGGCCGCCAGCCGTTGCGCCATGACGGCCTCACTGTCCTGGCCGCGGGCGCGCATGCGCTCCTCCAGCGCCGCGCGCGACGGCGGCAGGATGAATACGCTCACCGCCCCCGGCACCTTGGACCGGACCTGGCGAGCGCCTTGCCAGTCGATCTCCAGCAACACGTCCTTGCCGGAGGCCAGCTGCGGCTCGACCGATTGCCGGGCGGTGCCCTTCAGGTCGCCGTGGACGCGGGCGTGTTCGAAGAAGTCGCCATTGTCAACCATGCCCTGGAAGGTGGCCTCGTCGACGAAGTGGTAATGCTCGGCGTGCCTTTCACCCGGCCGCGGCGCACGCGAGGTGAACGAGATCGACAGGGCGATGTTCGGGTCGCGGGCCAGCACCGCGTTGACGATGCTGGATTTCCCGGCACCGGACGGCGCTGCGACGATGAAGAGAGTGCCTCGCATGCTCATTCGATGTTCTGGACCTGTTCGCGGACCTGGTCGATCAGCACCTTCAGCTCCACCGCGGCGGCGGAGCTGCGGGCGTCGACGGACTTCGAGCCCAGGGTATTGGCCTCGCGGTTGAACTCCTGCAGCAGGAAATCCAGTCGGCGGCCGACCGCCTCGCGCAGCTTCAGCACCCGCCGGGCTTCGTCGACATGCGCGTCGAGGCGATCCAGCTCCTCGTCCACGTCGAGCTTCTGCAGCCACATCACCAGCTCCTGCTCCAGGCGCCCCGGCTCGATGCCGCCGCCCGCCGCCTGCCCGAGATCCGACAGGCGCGCCTCGAGCTTGGTGCGCTGGCCGGTGCGGATCGCCGGCATCATCAAACGGACGTCGGCGGCGATGCGCGAAATGCCGTCGATGCGCTCACTGATGGCCGCGGCCAGCTTGGCGCCCTCGCGCTCGCGCGATTCGATGAAGGCATCGACCACCTCGTCCAGCAGTGCCACCGCTTCGGCCTGCAGCGCGGCCGCATCCGTGGCGGGCGCCTGCAATACGCCGGGGAACTGCAGCAGTTGCGTGAACTCGGTCTGCAGGCCCGGGAACCGTGCGGACAGGTCGATCGCCAGCTCACTCAACTCCCGCAGTCGGGTCGGGTTCGCGTGCAGGCCGCCACCGGCTTCCGGCGCGCGCAGGCGCAGGGTCAGGTCCAGCTTGCCCCGCCCGATGCGGGACGCCACCCGCTCGCGCAGTACCGGCTCCAGCGCGCGCAGGTCATCGTGCAGGCGCATGCCGATCTCGAGGAAACGATGGTTGACCGAACGCAGCTCGCAGCCGAGCGTGCCCCATTCGGTCGCGCGTTCGCCGTTGGCGAAGGCGGTCATGCTGCGGATCATGGTCAGTTCCAGCGCCGGCAAAGAAGAGCCGGCCAGGGGCGGATGGTAAACTCGCCGGCCCATTTGACGGTAATTTGCCCATGCCTGCCGCCGGCACGTCCGATTTTTCGCGGCCCAGCGGCCGCACGCCCGCGCAACTGCGCGAGGTCCGCATCGAACGCAACTTCACCCGTCACGCCGAAGGATCGGTACTGATCAGCTTCGGCGACACCCGGGTGCTGTGCACCGCGAGCGTCGAGAACCGCGTGCCGGGCTTCCTGCGCGGCAAGGGCGAGGGCTGGGTGACCGCCGAGTACGGCATGCTGCCGCGCGCCACCAACACCCGCAACGACCGTGAGGCCGCGCGCGGCAAGCAGGGCGGACGCACGCTGGAGATCCAGCGCCTGATCGGCCGCTCCCTGCGCGCCTGCGTGGACCGGAAGATGCTCGGCGAGCGCACCATCACCCTCGATTGCGACGTGCTGCAGGCGGACGGCGGTACCCGCACGGCCGCGATCACCGGTGCGTACGTGGCACTGGTCGACGCCATCAACTGGCTGGTGGCGCGCGGCGAGATCAAGCCCAAGGGCGGACGCACCCCGGTGTTCGGCGCCGTCGCGGCAGTGTCCGTCGGCATCTATCGCGGCGTGCCGGTGCTGGACCTGGACTACGCCGAGGACAGCGACTGCGACACCGACATGAACGTCGTCATGAACGACGGCGGCGGCTTCATTGAACTGCAGGGCACGGCCGAGGGGCATTCCTTCCGCGCCGAAGAGCTGGCAGCGATGACCGCACTCGCCGAACGCGGCGTGGCCGAGCTGGTCGACATCCAGCGCGCCGCCCTGGCGGGTTGAGCGGGCCCCGATGAGCCGCACCCGCATCGTCGTCGCCAGTGGAAACGCGGGCAAGCTGGCCGAGTTCAACCGGCTGCTGGGCGATGCAGGGTTGGAATTCATCGCCCAGGGCGAACTGGGCGTAGGGGACATCGAAGAGACCGGCCTGACCTTCGTCGAAAATGCGCTGTTGAAGGCACGCCACGCCGCCACGGCCACGGGGCTGCCTGCACTCGCCGATGATTCCGGCCTCTGCGTGGACGCGCTCGATGGCGCCCCGGGCCTGTACTCGGCCCGGTACGCGGGCGAGCCATCGGATGCGCAGCGCAATATCGACAAGCTGCTCGCCGCCCTTGAAGCGGTGCCGGACCCGGCCCGCGGCGCCCATTTCCATTGCACGCTGGTCCTGCTGCGCCACCCGAGGGACCCGCGCCCGCTGATCGCCCAGGGCGAATGGCACGGCCGGGTCCTGCGGGAGCGTCGCGGGGAGGGTGGTTTCGGGTACGACCCGCTGTTCCTCGATCCCGACACCGGCCTGACCGCCGCCGAACTCGATCCAGCCACCAAGATCCGGATCAGCCACCGCGGCCAAGCGCTCGCCCTGCTGCGCGAGCGCCTGTCGGCCTGATGCTCGCACCGCCGCCACTGTCGCTTTACGTGCACGTGCCGTGGTGCGTGCGCAAATGCCCCTACTGCGACTTCAACTCGCACGAACAGCGCGGCGAACCGCCGTTCGAGGCCTACGTCGACGCCCTGCTGGCCGACCTGGACTCCGACCTGCCGCTGGTCTGGGGCCGGACCGTGCAAAGCGTGTTCTTCGGCGGTGGCACGCCCAGCCTGATGCCGGCGGCCAGCCTCGAGCGTTTCCTGCAGGGCGCAAGCTCGCGGCTGCGCTTCGCCCCCGGCTGCGAGATCACCCTCGAAGCCAATCCCGGCACGGCCGAACATGGCCGGTTCGAGTCCTACCTCGCGGCCGGCATCAACCGCCTCAGCTTCGGAGTCCAGAGTTTCGACGACGGTTGCCTGCAGCGGCTCGGCCGCATCCATGACAGTGCCGAAGCCGAACGGGCGGTGAAGCTGGCGCAGGATGCGGGCTTCGACAACATCAACCTGGACCTGATGTATGCCCTGCCCGGGCAGGACTTGGCCATGGCCGCCACGGACCTTGAGCGGGCGTTCGCGCTGCAGCCGGCGCACATCAGCCACTACCAACTGACACTGGAGCCCAATACGGTGTTCGCCGCGCGGCCGCCGGCAGGCATTCCCGGCGAGGACGCGGGCTGGGACATGCAGGAGCACTGCCAGGCGATGCTCGCCGACGCGGGCTACAGGCAATACGAGGTCAGCGCCTACGCGCGGCCCGGACGCGAGTGCGCGCACAACCTCAACTACTGGACCTACGGCGACTATCTCGGCATCGGTGCCGGCGCCCACGGCAAGATCACGATGGGCCACGACCAGAGCGTGCTGCGCCGCTGGAAGCTCAAGCACCCGGCACGGTACATGGCCGCTGCGGGCGGCGAAGCGGTGATTGGTGGAGACGAACGGGTGGAGCCGGAGCGCCGTCCGTTCGAGTTCATGCTCAACGCGCTGCGCCTGGTCGGGGGATTCACCCTGGCCTCCTTCGAGGCGCGCACCGGTATCGCGGCGGCGGACATCGAGCCGCAACTCCAGGCTGCGGTGGACAACGGGTGGCTGGTCCGGGACGCCGGGCGCGTGGTTCCCACCGAATCGGGCCGGCGTTTCACCAATGACGTCGTGAGCCTGTTCCTGGCGGACTGAGCCGCCCGCACCTCGCCGGCCGCCCTTCGCGGCTTGCTGCGCAGGCATCGTCACAAAAGTGTACAAAGGCCTCAAGAACGCCTCGTGTCGGCCGATAGGGCCATCGAGTCGCGCGGCCATCACACCCGGATGAATAGGCTCCAACGCGGTTTCGACTTCCTGATCGGGCCCTTGCGCCCGTTGCGAACAGAGAGGCAGCCACCATCGATCCGACCGCCGCACTTCCCTCCACTGCCGCCGCCAAAGCCCTGCCACCCCGGGTCAGGCAGTTGCTCGGGCGGCTGATGACCCTGCTCACGGCCGAGTTCCGGCGGGAGCTGCCGCGCTTGCTGGTCACCCTCGAGCAGGACCTGCTGCACCAGGCGCAGTTCGCCCGCAATCCGACACTGCAGGCGGGGCACATGGAAGCGCTGCGCAAGCTGGAAAACCACCACGAGGAGTTCATCTCGATCTTCCTGCGCCGGCTGGCCGACGGCCTGTGCAACATCCGCACCCCCTCTTCCCGGCCCCGCCCGGGTGCCCCCAGCTTTTCGATGGAGGGTCTGCGGCTGGTCGACGATACGGAGATCAGCGAAGACGCGGTGTTGCGGTCGATCGCCGAACGCCACGCCGGAAGCGCCCGGCTGCCCCTGCTCCTGCTGGGACAGCGGTTTGGCGTGATGGCCGGGGCGCCGGCATTCGACGGCGAGTCCCTGCCCGTCGGTCCCTGGCGGCTGGGTCAGCTGCTCTCCGACGCCGCGACGGCGCTGGAGCTGAACCTGGACACGCGCCTGAAGCTCTACCGCCTGTTCGAAAGCCAGTTCGCGCCCGATTACGCGGCACTGGTCGAATCCATGAACGCCCTGCTGGCTGGCGCCCACGTGCTGCCCGGCCTGACCTACGTCCCCCTGCGCAAGCGCCGCCGTCCGGTGGAAGCCGCCACCGCACGGCCACGGGCGGAAACCGGGGAAGACACTGGCGACGCGTCCACGGCATCCGCTCCCGCCTCGACCGCACCCTTCACCAGTTGGCCGGGAAGCCAGTCCCCCGGCGGCGGCTCGGCCGCGGACGACGTGGGAATGCTGGCCCTGCTCAAGGAGCTGCTGGCGGAGCGTCGTGCGGAGTCGGGCCGGCAGCCGGCGCCCACCGATACCGCCACGCCACGTGTCACCCTGCCATCGGGCGATGTCGATGCGGCGCTCGGCGCCATGCAGGCGCGGGTACGCGAGAAGGCGACGCCACCACGCCTGCCGGAGATCCGCCAGGCACTGCTGGTGCAGGCGAGGTTGCAGTCCGGGCAGGCGACCACGCTGTCACCGGAGGACGAAGACACCTTCGAGCTGCTGGGGTTGCTGCACAGCGGCATGCGCCAGGAGCTTGGGGACCAGGGTCCTGCGACCGAGCTGGTCGACCGCCTGCAGGTGCCGGTGTTGCGGGCGGCGCTGCAGGACCAGACCTTCTTCGTCCGCCAGCAGCATCCGGCGCGCCAGTTGCTCAGCGCAGTGGCCGAGGCCGGCAGCAACTGGGCCACCGGCGAGGATTCCGATCCGCAGCTGACCGCCCAGCTCAAGGATACGGTCGAAGAAGTCGTCAGCCACTACGACGGCGACGCCAGGGTGTTCGAGACCGCCCACCACAAGCTGCAGCAACACCTGCAGCGGATGGCGCGCCGTGCGGAAGTCAGTGAGCGCCGCCAGGTCGAGGGCGCGCGCGGCCGCGAGAAGCTGGAACTGGCGCGTCAGGCGGCAGTGGAAGCGGTGGACGTCGCGACCGGGGACGCGAGCGTGCCGCGGTTCATCCGCACCCTGCTCGAACAACCGTGGACGGATGCACTGACGCTGGTCCTGCTCCGCCACGGCAACGAGTCGCCGGAATGGAACGCGCACGTCGAGGCCACCCACCACATCGTCCAGTCGGCGGTCCACGGCGCACCCGCGCCGGACGGGCTGCGGGCACGGATCCGGCAGGCGCTGGGGCCGGTGGGCTACAGCGGAGAGGATGCCGAAGCGGTGGTGCGCGCATTGACCGGCGGCATCGACGAAAGCGACGACCCCGCCTCCCGCACCGAGCTGGCGATGAAGCTCAAGGGCCGGGCGCGACTGGGTGCCGCGCCGGCCGCGGCTTCCGGCGATGCACCGGTTGCGCCGCGTTCGCCCAAGGAGCAGGAGTGCTACCAGCACCTGTGCACGCTGCCGTTCGGCACCTGGTTCGAATTCGACCAGCCCGACGGCACGATCCTCCGCCAACGCCTGGCCTGGTTCAGTCCCCGCACCGGGCACGCGCTGTTCGTGAACCAGCGCGGGCAGCGTGTCGAAGAGGGCCACGGCCGCCATGACCTCGACCAGGTGGCCCGGCAGGTGTCGGCGGGCCGTGCACGGGTCCTGACCACCGATCGCGCAGGCCTGGTCGACCGAGCGTGGCAGTCGGCGCTCTCCTCCCTGCGCAACCTTTCCGGCCGCAAGGGCCGTCCGGGGGGCCAAGCATGAAATACGACGAATACCGGCACGCCCGGCGTTACGACGTCCCCGATACGGTCAAGGTGGTGGACACCATGACCGACGAGGTGGTCGGGCAACTGGGCAATGTCTCCGAAACCGGAATGCTGCTGATGGCGAACAGGCCGCTGGTGGACGATGCGCTCTACCAGTTCCGGCTGGAGGTGGGCGATGGTTTCGACCATGAGCAGCCGATCGAGGTTGGCGCCCACCTGCTCTGGCAGGAATCGGCCGGCGCCTCCGGCCAGTGGTGGGCGGGATTCCGCTTCATCAAGGTACTGGACGGGCATGCGCAGCCACTGCGGCACTGGCTCGATACCCTGGTACCGGCTGCACAGTAAGCACGGCGCTCCCCGGGATCCCGGCAGTCAGCGGCGCTCCCGGAGGAACGGCACCGGCTCCGGGCGGTGCAGGAAGAACCCCTGCGCATAGTCCACGCCGATCTCGACCAGCGCCTGGCGGATCTCCTCGCTCGATACCCATTCGGCGACCACCTGGAGTCCCCGCTGATGGCCGATATCGGCAACGGCGCGCACGATGGCCAGGCTCATGGGGTCGCCCAGCATGTCGTGGATGAAGCTGCCATCGATCTTGATGATGTCGACCTGGAGGTTCTTCAGGTACCCGAACGACGACATGCCCGCGCCGAAGTCGTCGAGGGCCAGCCTGCAGCCCGCTTCCCGCAGGCGGCCGATGAAGCTGCGGACCTGCGAGAAGTTGCGCACCGCCACGGTCTCGGTGATCTCGAAGCACACCCGGCGCGGATCGACCCGGTGTTCCGCCAGCAGCTCCAGGATCCGGTCCGCCAGGGAGGCATCCTCGATGCTGGCGCCGGAAAGGTTGATGGTCGCCAGCGGCAATGCGGCGCCGCTCGGGTGGAGGTTGTCGAAGTTCGACAATGCCGTTTCGATGACCCAGCGATCGATCATCGGCATCAACCCGTAGCGCTCCGCCGCCGGCATGAAGGCACCCGGCAGGACCAGGTGCCCGTCTTCGTCGCGCAGGCGGAGCAGCAGCTCGACATAGGGCGCCTGGCCCGGCTTCCCGTTGAGTGGCCAGACCTCCTGGTACTCCAGCAGCAGCCGCTGCTCGGCGACCGCCGACTTCAGCCGGTTCGCCCATTCCATCTCGCTGTAGCGGCGGGCGGTCTGGTCGTCGCTCGCGGAATAGAAGTGGATCCGGTTCCGTCCCCCCTCCTTGGCCATGTAGCACGCGGTGTCGGCGTGCGCGAGCAGGTCCCGGAAGGTGGTGTCGGACCCGTCCAGCATGACGCCGCCGATGCTGGCGCTGACGACATAGCTGCGCTCGCCCCACACGAACACGTAACCATCGATGTACGCGCGCAGGCGCTCGGCCAGGCGCCGCGCGGCATCCTCTCCACCGGTGTCGAGCGCGAGGATGCCGAATTCGTCTCCACCCAGCCGCGCCAGCAGCACCTCCTGCTCGTTGACCTGTTCGCGCAGGATGCCCGCCAGCTGGACCAGCAACTGGTCACCGGCGATGTGCCCGGAGGTATCGTTGACCAGCTTGAACTGGTCCATGTCGAGATACAGCAGGGCGGCGCCGCGGGCGCCCTCCCCGCTCGCCAGCACCTGCTTGACCCGGCGTTCGAACTCGTGCCTGTTCAGCAGCTCGGTGAGTGCATCGTGACTGGCCTGGTAGCCCAGCATCTCGGTGAGCTGTCGCTGCTCGGAAATGTCGGTGGCAACCATCAACAGCATGGGCTGGCCTTCCACCACGACCCTGGCGACCGAGGCATTGGACCAGAACCGCTCCCCGCCGGCACCGTGCAGCCGTGCCTCCACGGTGGTGGATTGCAGGCCGGGGTCGCGCAGGCGCCTCCCGATGGCGGCATCGTCGAACAGCGCGTAGAGATCCCCCTCGCGGCTGTCCTCGCCGAGCTTCAACCGTGCCGCCTGGTTGGCGTAGGTGATCGCGCCATCACCATCCCGCGCCAACAGAACCAGCGCGGGAAGGAGCTCGTTGAGCGCACGGAACCGTTCCTCGCTCTCCCGATACGAGCGGCTCATCCGTACTGCGATCTCCAGCGCGCGTCGCCGCGACGTCAGCACCGACCACACCAGCAATGCCAACAGGACGCTGGCCACCAGCCCCGGCCAGAAGCTGGAGTCCGACCAGTCCGGCGCCATCGCCGCACCCGTCGGCTGCAGCGATACCCGCCACGTACGGCCACCATGGGTGAAGTCGCGCGAGATGCCCGTCTGCATCCCCGCGGGCACGCTGCCGGCGTGTGTGTCGTACAGGACGAAGCTCCCGCCCCCGGTGACGTCGGTGACGCTGACGCGCATTTCCGGATGGGCATCCGTGGGCAACACCCCGGCGATCATCGGAGCCGGCCGGAACGAGATCGCCAGTGATCCCGCCATGCGCGCCCGGCGCTCCTCCACCGTCCGCGGCGGCGGACCCGATGTATAGATCGGAAGCCTCAGTGCGACCCCATCGCTGCGACCGCTCGCGCCGGGCCCCTGCACCAGGGCGAAGGGCGGCGACAGGACCGCGCTGTCGGTGTCGCGCGAAGCCAGCAGAGCCTGCAGGTTCTCCGGTTGCGCCGCCACATCCAGGCCGAACAGCCTCGCATTGCCTTCGACCGGCTGCACCAGTGTCGTGCGCCACTCGTTGACGCCGGCGGCCGGTCGGCGCTCGGCATAGGCGAGGGCCTGCAGGCTGGAGAACCGGTCCCTCGGCCTCAGGCTCGCATAGACGATCTCGAATTCCCCTGCATCGACCTCTTCGGAGGCGAGGAAAGTCGCCTGGACCGAGCGGGCCACCAGTTCCGCCATCTCCAGCTGGTCGGCAATCGCCTTGGCGGTCGCGGACCCCAGGGCCTCGAGGTTCTGCCGGGCGACCTGCTCGGCATTGCGCTGTTGCAGGCCAGCAAAAAGGAACGATGCCAGGATCGCGCACAACAGCGCAGCCAGTGCCCAGACCCAGGGCCGGACCCCAAGGGGCGAGACGTCGGCCTCTACCCGACCCGGCTGCGGTGCTTGCGAGAATCCGTCAGAATCCATTGACGCCCCCAGTAGAGGTCCCGATGGCAGGCCCCGATATCTCCATCCTATATCCCCGACACGTGGACGAGTTGCAACGGCGCGCGACGCAGGCGCTCGAGCGCGGCGGTTTCGACCACCTTGTCATTCCCAGCGGCAACGTGCACTACCAGGTCTTCGACGACCGCGATTATCCCTACGCCGTCAACCCGCAGTTCAAGGCGTGGGTGCCGCTGACGCGCAATCCCGGCAGTTGGGTGGTCCATACCCCCGGCGAGAAGCCGAAGCTGATCTACCTGCAGCCGTTCGATTACTGGCACGTGGTGCCGCAGGCGCCGGCCGGCTATTGGGTGGATGCGTTCGACGTGGTGGTGATCCGCACCGCCGGGGAAGCCCGGCAGCATCTCCCGGCCCGTCCCGAACGCTGCGCCATCGTCGGCGAAAGCCATGGCGCGCTGGAGGGTTATACGCCGAACAACCCCGATGCCGTCATCGACTACCTGGATCACCAGCGCACCATCAAGACGCCATACGAGATCGAGATGATGCGTCGGGCCACCGATCGCGGCGTGCGCGCCCACCGGGCAGCGGAGCGTGCGTTCCGTGCCGGCGCCAGCGAATTCGGCATCCACCTGGCCTACTGCCAGGCGGCGCGGCAGGACGCCAACGAGCTGCCCTACGGCAACATCGTCGCGCTCAACGAGCACGGCGCGGTGCTGCACTACACCGAACGCGACCGGGTGCCGCCGGCGGAAGTGCGCAGCTTCCTGATCGATGCCGGTGCCAGCCATGCAGGCTACGCGTGCGACATCACCCGCACCTACGCGAGCGACCGCGACAGCGAGTTCCAGTCGATGGTCAATGCGGTGGAGGCGGCGGAGCAACGGCTGTGCGACAAGGTCCGCGCAGGCGTCGACTACCGGCAGATCCACCTGGACGCACACCTGGAGATGGCCACCATCCTCCGTGATTCCGGCGTGCTCGACATGTCGCCCGAGTCGGCGCTGGAGACAGGCGTCAGCGCGAAGTTCTTCCCGCACGGCATCGGCCATTACATCGGCCTGCAGGTCCACGATGTCGGCGGATTCCTGGAGTCCGACCGGGGCGGGAGGATCGAGCCCCCGGACGGCCATCCGTACCTGCGCCTGACCCGGGTGCTCGAACCCGGTGCGGTGGTGACGATCGAGCCCGGGATCTATTTCGCCGACCTGCTGATGGAAGAGCTGCGCAGCGGGGAGCACGCCGGGGCGGTGAACTGGGACAAGGTGGACGCACTGCGGCCCTATGGCGGCATCCGGGTCGAGGATGACGTGGTATGCACCGATGGGGATCCGATCAACCTCACCCGGGACGGCTTCGCCAGCCTGGACTAGTTGCCGGCACGCAATGGGCCCCGCGCGCGGTGACGCGAGTGCGGGGCCCGCTTGGGCCGACGGCGCAGCGAACCTCGCCTACCGGCCGCTGCGCACCCGCTCCATGTGGTCCTCGATTTCGTCGGCGCTACGGGCCAGCTTGTCGGTCAACACCTTGTGGCCGTCGCGGGTCACCAGTACGTCGTCTTCGGTGCGGATCCCGATACCCCGCCATTTCGCCGCGACCGTGGTGTCATCCGGCCGTATGTACAGCCCCGGTTCGATGGTGAACACCATGCCGGGCTCCAGCAGGCGTGACTCACCATCGATCCGGTAGTCGCCGACATCGTGCACGTCGACCCCGATCCAGTGGCCGGTCTTGTGCGGATAGAAGCGCCGGTACGTGCCTTCGGCGATGTGTTTCGACGCCTTGCCCTTCAGCAGCCCCAGTTGCAGCAGCCCCTCGGTCAACACTTCCACCGCGGCAAGGTGGCCGGCCTCGTAGGCAACGCCCGGCCGGGCCTGCTCCAGTGCCGCGGCGTGCGCGCGCCCGACCAGGTCGTGCAGGATCCGCTGCTCCTTTCCAAACCGCCCGTTGGCCGGAAAGGTCCGGGTGATGTCGGCGGCGTAACCGCGGTACTCGGCGCCGGCATCCACCAGCACCAGGTCGCCGTCGCGCACCGGGCCATTGTTGGCCACGTAATGCAGCACGCACGCGTTCGCGCCCGAACCGACGATGCTGCCGTAGGCCGGCACCGCATCGCTGGCACGGAACACCCGCTCCAGGTCCGCCTGCAGCTCGTACTCCTGCATGCCGGGACGCACGGAGGCCATGGCGGCCTGGTGAGCGGCCACCGTGATGTCGGCGGCGCGCTGCATCATCCGCAGCTCGTCGCGGTCCTTGAACAGGCGCAACTCATCGAGCAGGTGGCCGAGCTCCAGGAACTCGTGCGGGGGCTTGTTGCCCATCTTCATCATGGCGCGCACGCGATTGACCCAGCCGATCAGCTTGAGGTCGAACTCGGCATCGCGGCCGAAGTGGTAGTACACCCGCGACCGCCCTTCAAGCAGCCCCGGCAGGATGTCGTCCAGGTCGGTGATCGGATAGGCGTCGTCCAGGCCGAACGCCTCCACCGCACCCTCGGGGCCGAACCGCGGGCCGTCCCAGCCTTCGCGGTCACGGTCACGCTCGCGGCAGAACAGCAGCGTCTCGCCATGCGCCCGTCCCGGCACGAGCACCAGCACGGCCTCCGGTTCGGGGAAGCCGGTGAGGTAGAGCAGGTCGGAATCCTGCCGGTAAGGGTAGTGGGTGTCGCGGTTGCGGATCCGTTCCAGCGCCGCAGGCAGCACCAGGATCGCATCCTCGCCGGCCATCTTCATCAACTGCCGGCGACGACGCGCATAGGCCTTGGCCGGCATCTCCAGCGGACGCGCCACGTCAGTTCAGCCTCTGCCGGTGGCGGGCGGCCAGTACGCAGTCACCATGCAGCAACAGCACCGCCACGCGCACGAACTCCTCGATCTCGACCAAAGCTTCTTCATCCTCCTCGTCGCCTTCTTCCTGCGGCTGGGCGGCAGCAAGCCGGGCGATGTCCTCCAGCGCTTCGCTGCCCTCGTCCGACAACTTCGCCCTGTCGCCGGCGGCCAGGCCGAATCCGCCCAGGAACCCCCTGCACCAATCGAACAGGGCACCACTGCGGACCTCGATGGCGGCATCCGCGTCCGGCAGCAGCAGGGCGAAATCGAAGCTGCGATCCTCCAGTTGCGACTCGCTGGTCCTGCGCAGCGCCTCGAGGGCGCCACCGCTGGCCGCGCCCGCCAATTGTTCGTCGACCAATACCCTCGACAGCCAGGCATCGGAAGACTCACCGCCACCGGCGAGCCAGCCGCAGAGAGCGCCATGCAACTCCGGGGCCGGGGTGGCGAGCCCGAGCTCGCGCATCTCCTTATCGACATCGGGCAGGCTTGGCAGGTTGGAGGGGTTGTGCGACACGTCGGCTACCGTGGAATCAGGGCCCTGCAGTCTAGCAATGGTGCCGCTGCACCCGGCGCGCTTGTTGCGGCGCCTTCACCCTGCCTACACTGCGCGCTGCCACGCCCGGAACTGCGATGACGTGCGTTCCCACTGCCCGTTCCTGAAGCCCAAGGCACGCGCGCTCGCGCTGGTGGCCACGGCAATGCTGTGGTTGGCGGCGCCTGTCACCGCAATCGCCGAGGTGCGCGATTACTACTTCGCGCCGATCGGGAGTGAAAGGGGGCTGGCCCAGAATTCCGTCACCGCGATGGTGCAGGACCGGCGCGGCTTCGTATGGATCGCCACCCAGGGTGGCCTGCACCGCTACGACGGCCAGCGCTACCTGCCACACCGGCACGACCCGCGGGACCCATCCAGCCTGCCGGACAATGTCGTGACGGCCCTGGCACTGGAAGGCGACGACGCGCTGTGGATCGGGACGCACTCGCGGTTCGTGTCGCGGTTGGACCTCGACACCGGCCGGATCGAACGCTTCATGCCACCCGATGCCGGAAGCGGCGATCCCGGCCGGCAGGTGATGTCGCTGCTGCCGCGCAACGGACGCGTGTGGGTCGGCAGCATGGAGGGCCTGGACCTGTTCGACCCGGCAACGGGACGGCGCGAGCGGGTACTCGAGCTCGACAGCCGGCGAATGAGCTCGCCTTTCCAGCAGTTGCTGGCCGACGCCGACGGCACGATCTGGTTCGCATCCGCGGCCGGGCTGTTCCGCGTTGACGGCAGTCGCGCACGCCTGGTGGGGGGACCGTCCGTCAACCAGTCGTTGCTGGTCGACCGCGACGGCGCCCTGTGGGTGGGCCGTCGCGATGGCCTGTTCCGGCTCGACGGCGACGGCCTGCTGGTCAAGCAATGGCCACTGGATGCCGGCGGCGATCGTGCCGGTGGATCCGACGTGCGCCAACTGGTGCAGGCGCCGGACGGCAGCCTCTGGTTGTCGACCTATGGCAGCGGCCTGGTGCGTTTCGACCCCACCGACGGAAGCGCCACGCGCATCCGCGACAACCCGGCCGTGCCCGCTTCACTGCCGGAGGATCACATCAGCAGCCTGATGCTGGACGCCGGCGGCATCCTCTGGGTCGGAGGTCAGTATCGCGGGGTATCGGTGGTCGACCCATCGGGCACGCCCTTCCGCTACGTGCTCGACCTGGCCCGCGGGCAGCAGGCACACCATGCGGCCGGCAACAGTTTGAGGGCGATCCACGAAGGTGTGGACGGCGCGCTATGGCTCGGCACCGACGACGCCCGCCTGTTGCGCTACGACGTGTCCAAGGACGCCTTCGACGACTGGAGCGACCGCCTGCCCGCGCGCCGGGATGGCAGCGCCCGCCAGGTCACGGCGATTGCCGATGCAGGGCACGGCCGGCTATGGCTGGCGACCACCGAAGGCCTGTTCAGGGCGGACCCGGCGCTGGAGGGAACCAGCGAGCGGATCCAGCTGGGCGCCCTGACCGGGGCCGCCTTCCGCACGCTCCTGGTCGCCCGGTCCGGCGATCTCTGGCTCGGCACCTCCGGCCAGGGCATGGTGCAGTACCAGCGCAGGAGCCGGCGTGTCGTCCATTACGCCCATGCCCCGGGCAACCCGGCCTACCTGTCCCACCCGAACGTGCACGCGCTGCTGGAGGATCGGCGGGGAAGGATCTGGATCGGCACGGGCGACGGACTGGATCTGCTCGACCCCGCCACCGGCAGGCTGCGCCACTTCAGCGCCGGACCCGGCACGCCGCATGGGCTGGCCGGGTCCCTCGTCCGCGCACTGCACGAGGACGAAGAAGGCCGCATCTGGGTGGGCACCCATTCGGGCCTGAACCGCGTTTCCGAGCAACCGGACGGCAGCGTCCAATTCCTGCAACCCCTGCCCGATGCCTTGGATTTCGACCTGCCCCCGGCGGTCTACGCCATCGCCGGCGACGACCTCCCCGGCAGCAGCAAGCTGTGGCTGGCCACCGACATCGGCGTCCTGCGCCTCGACACCGGTACCGGAGCCGTCCGCCGGTATGGCCTGGCCGACGGACTGCAGGACCTCGAGTTCAACGGTGGTGCAGTGGCGCCACTGTCCGATGGATCGATCGCGTTCGGCGGCGTCAGGGGCCTGAACCTCTTTCATCCGGCACGCATGCAGGATCCGGCCTACGTGCCGCCCCTGCAGTTGCTCAGTGCGCGTGCAGGTGCCGATGCCGCGGTGGACGCCGGCGTGCGCTGGCAAGGCGGCCCGCTCACGGTGCCCGACGGTGCCGACATTCTCCGCCTGCGCGTCGGTGCACTGGACTTCGCGCCCGCGGCCAGCATCCTCTACCGCTATCGGCTGGAAGGCTTCGACAAGGGCTGGATCGACAACGGGCCCCAGGGCGACATCACCTACACCCGGCTCCCTCCCGGCAGCTATGTCCTGCGCGCGCAGGCAAGCGACCGGGCCGGTAGCTGGACCGGCGCCGAACTCAGGGTCCCGGTCGATATCGCACCGCCGCTATGGCGGCACCCGGCCACGATCGCGGCAACCCTGCTGGCGCTACTGGCGTGGCTGGCCTGGCTGGCATGGCAGTGGCGCCAGCGCAGGGATCGCGAGCAAGGCTGGTTCCGGCAGATCCGAGAACGCGAAGAGCGCCTGAAGCTTGCGCTGTGGGCTTCAGGGGAGCAGTTCTGGGACTACGACCTGCGAACGCGCGAGATCCAGCGCATGCAGGTGTCCGACACCTCCAGTGCACGCCCCGACATCTCCGTCGGCACCGTGGTCAGCGGCGACGAGTCGATCCACCCCGAAGACCGGGAACAGGTGCGTGAGGCGATGGTCAGGCACCTGCGGGGCGAGGTGGCGCTGTTCCTGTCCGAACACCGCACCCGCGGAGGCGGCGAAGGCGCCGACTGGCACTGGGTCAGGGCGCGAGGACGCGTAGTGGAGAGGAGCTCCGATGGGAGAGCCGTACGCGTGGCCGGCACTGCCCGCGACATCACCGCCAACCGCAGCGCCGAGCGGGAGCGCCGGATCTCGAGCGAGGTGCTGCGCAGCATGGCCGAGGCCGTCGCCGTGTTCGACGACCAGTTCCGGTTCGTCTCGGTCAACCCCGCTTTCACCCGGATGACCGGTTACGCCGCGTCGGATGTCCTGGGGCACTCGACCAGCCTGCTCGACGGCCACCAGCACCATGCGGGTTTCTACAGCAGCATCCGCGATGCCCTGCAGCGCGACGGCCGCTGGTCCGGCGAGGTCTGGCAGCAGCGGCGCGACGGCGAGGAATTCCTGTGCTGGCTGCAGGCGGGCGCCGTCTCGGACATGCACGGCGGACGTGGTCACTACGTCGCGGTGCTGACCGACATCACCGAGCAGAAGCGCGCGGAACAGGAGTTGCGCTACCTGGCCAACTACGACCCGCTCACCAGCCTGCCCAACCGCACGCTGCTGTCCGAGCGCCTGTCGCGCTCGATAGTGCGGGCACGGGCGGGACGCAGGAAGATCGCCGTGCTGTTCCTTGACCTGGACCGGTTCAAGGACATCAACGATTCGCTGGGCCACGCCGCCGGCGATCGCATCCTCGGGGCCGCCGCGCGCCGCCTGCAGCAGACGGTGGGCGCAAGCCATACCGTCGCCCGGCTGGGCGGGGACGAGTTCACCGTAGTGCTGGAGGATCTGCACGACGCCCTGCAGGCGGAGGCGGTCGCGGCCGACCTCATCGCTGCGTTCGAAACGCCTTTGCAACTGGATGAACAGACGGACGTGGTGATCTCGCCCTCGATCGGCATCAGCCTGTATCCCGACCACGCGCGTATCCCGTCCGACCTGCTCAAGCATGCCGACACGGCGATGTACCAGGCCAAGGCCATGGGTCGGCGCACTTTCATGGTGTACGAGCCGAGCATGGACATCGACATCCGCCGCAGGGCCACGCTCTCGGCGGCCCTGCGCAAAGTGCTCGACCGTGGCGAACTGTCCCTCGTGTTCCAGCCACAGCAGTCGCTTTCCAACGGCGACGTCACCGGCGTGGAGGCACTGCTGCGTTGGCACAGTCCCGAACTGGGCGACATCCTGCCGTCGCAGTTCATCCCGCTGGCCGAGGAGAACGGCCTCATCCTCGAAATCGGGGAGTGGGTGCTGCAGCAGGCCTGCGCCACGCTCGGCCGCTGGCGCGCGCTCGGGGTCAGCGGCGTATGCATGGCGGTCAACGTGTCGGCACTGCAGTTGCTGCGCGGCGACCTGCCGACGGTCGTGGCGCGGGTACTGGAACAGACCGGTCTGCCCCCCGAGCACCTCGAGCTGGAGCTGACCGAGAGCGTATTGATGGCCAATCCCGAACAGAACGCCGCCAAGCTTCAGGCCTTCCGGTCGCTCGGGGTGGGGCTGGCGGTGGACGACTTCGGCACGGGTTATTCGTCGCTTTCATACCTCAAGCGCTTGCCGATCACCTCGATCAAGATCGACAAGGAATTCGTCGACGACCTCAGCCACGACCCGGACGATGCCGCCATCACCAGCACCATCATCAAGATGGCCCACTCGCTCGGCTTGTCGGTGATCGCCGAAGGCGTCGAAACCGAGGACCAGGTGCGCTTCCTCCGCGACCACCGCTGCGACGAGATCCAGGGGTTCTGGCTCGCGCGCCCGATGTCGGAGCAGGACTGCCTCGCGTTCCTGCTGGAGCACGCTCGGCACGACGACCTCCTCTCCGCCGGGGCGGCCACCCGCATGACATCCACACCTGCTTCTTGACCGCCCCCCGGCCGCTGCCTATCGTGCCGTGATGGAACGCGCCGAACTGCTCGCTCGTATGCAACTGCTGGTCGACCGCGTCGATGAACTCGCCGATCGCATGCGACGTCTGCAGGAAGAGAACCGGAGCCTTCGCCAGCAGCAGGAGCAACTGGCGGCCGAGCGCGCCGCGCTGCTGACCAAGAACGAGCAGGCCCGAACCCGGGTCGAGGCCATGATCGCGCGGCTGAAGTCGCTGGAGCAGCACACGTGAGCCCCACCCAACCGGTCACCATCCGCCTGCTCGACCGTGAGTACACCGTCGGCTGCGAGCCGGAGGAGCGCGAGAGCCTGCTCGCGGCCGCACGCCTGCTGGACGGGAAGATGCGGGAGATCCGCGGCAGCAACCGCATGGCCGCGCTGGACCGGGTTGCGGTGCTGGCCGCACTCAATTTCGCCCACGAACTGCAGCAACTGAAGGATGAGGGCGAAGGCCGCTCCAGCGAGCTCGAACGCACCCTCGACGACCTGCACCGGAAGCTCGACCGACTCGAACTCCCCGAGCGCTGAACATCTCCGTACCACTGCCGACGAATGGCGCATCGCGTGCCCCGGCCGCGCGCTATACTCACCGCACGTCCTCTGCTGTGGACGACGGCGTGCGCAAACATTCGCCTTGTCCCTTAATTGCGACCGCGGGGGCGCAACGGAAGCCCGGAGTGCAGGTCCGCCCTGGTAGCGGGAAGCCCGACGGCCTCCAGGCGTCCCCACTTGAACCTCGGGTTCAAGGTCGTTTCGCGCGCATCGCCATCGGCGGAGGACTTTCTTTTGTGTGCCGGTTTCCCCGGCCCCCCGCAGCATGACGACCGGTTCGCGCATCGCACGTGCGCCTCTTCGTGACGCGCTCCGAGAGCGCCGCCAAGGCATCGCGCCTCCCGCGCGTATCGCGGCCGCCCAGTCCCTTGCACGCAGGCTGCTCTCGCTTCCTTTCGACGTTCCCCCCGGCCCCGTTGCGGGTTACTGGGCGCTCGACGGCGAGATCGCATTGCACGCGTGGCAGCTAGGGCTCCCCCCGGGCAGCGTCTACTGCCTTCCCGTCCTGACCGGCGACACATTGTCATTCGCGCCGTGGCGTCCCGGCGACAAGCTCGCCAGTAACCGCTACGGGATACCCGAGCCCGACGTGTCTCCCGGCGAACTGCTGCCACCGTCGGCGATGGCGCTCGTGGTGATGCCGCTGGTCGGGTTCGACCTCCAGGGCCATCGCCTCGGCATGGGCGGAGGTTGGTACGATCGCAGCTTCGCATTCCGGCAGGCCGGCGCGCCGCCGCCGTTCCTTGTCGGCGCCGCGTTCGCTGCGCAACAGGTCGATGCCATCGCCCCCGAACCATGGGACGTGGACGTCGATGCGGTCTGCACCGAGGGCGCGACCCACACGTTTCCCCGCAGGACACCTGATTGATGAGCAAGCGGCGCCGATACTGGCTGATGAAGTCCGAGCCCGACGCATTCTCCATCGACGACCTCGAGCGTGTCGGCACCGAGCCGTGGAACGGCGTGCGCAACTACCAGGCCCGCAACTTCATGCGCGACGGCATGAAGATCGGCGACAAGGTGTTGTTCTACCACTCCAATACCAAGGTGCCCGGCATCGTCGGAACCGCCACCGTGGCCAGCGGGGCTTATCCGGACGAGACACAGTTCGACCGCAAGTCCGACTACTACGACCCGAAGGCTTCCCGCGAAGAGCCCCGATGGCACCTCGTGGATATCGCCTTCGAGCGGAAGCTGTCGCGCACGATCCGCCTGGAAGAAATCAAACAGCAGGCGGAGCGGCTCGGCGAGGAGTTCGCGCTCATTCGCAGGGGCAACCGCTTGTCGGTGTTTCCCGTTTCCGCAGACCAGTACTCATTCCTCCTTTCCCTCGAGTAGACCATGTCCGAAGCAAAGCGCCTCGCGGCCGAAGCCGCCATCGAATACGTAGAAGAAGGGATGGTGCTGGGGGTCGGCACCGGCTCTACCGTCGCCTACTTCATCGACGCGCTGGGTCGCAATCCCGGGAGGATCAAGGGAGCCGTTTCCAGTTCGGAGCAGAGCAGCGAACGCCTGCGAGCGCACGGCATCGAGATCCTCGATCTCAACTTCACCGGGCCGCTTTCGTTGTACGTGGACGGAGCAGATGAATGCGACCCGCACAAGCGCTTGATCAAGGGTGGCGGCGCCGCACTGACCCGCGAGAAGATCATCGCCGAGGCGAGTGAGCGCTTCATCTGCATCATCGACCCAGCCAAACAGGTCGATGTGCTGGGCCGTTTTCCGCTTCCGGTCGAAGTCATTCCCATGGCCCGCAGCCTGGTCGCGCGCGAGATCGTGGCAATGACGGGAGGGCAGCCGGTCTGGCGCCAGGGATCGAATGAGAAGGGAGTGCTCACCGACAACGGGAACGCCATCATCGATGTGCATGGCCTGTCCATCGTCGACCCGGTGGGGCTCGAGGCGGCGCTCAACCAGATCCCGGGTGTGGTTGCGGTCGGGCTGTTCGCTCGCCGACCTGCCGACGTCGTCATCGTAGGTGGTGAGCCGCCCCGCACACTCTAGCTGTCGCGGTACCGCCGCCCGGAGCGCACCCGGGCGGAGCCCGCTCACTCTCCCGCCGCGGGCGATCCACCCAGCAGCCGGCACCGTCGCCGGGCCCAAGAGGCCAAAAAAGGCAAAAGAAAAAGGCCGGTCCCTTCTGGGGACCGGCCTTTGGTGTAAATGCTCAGCGATGACCTACTCTTGCATGGTTTGAACCACACTACCATCGGCGCATGTGCGTTTCACTTCCGAGTTCGGGATGGGATCGGGTGGTTCCACACAGCTATGTTCACTGAGCAAGCTGTTGGAGTCGCGCCTGCGGCGCGGACTCTCATAAGTTGGGACGTAGCGATCGTTGTTGCATATGGTCTGGAATGTCGTCGACGTATCGTCGAGTCCAAGGCCACTTGAGGTTATATGGTCAAGCCACACGGATCATTAGTACTGGTTAGCTCAACGCATTGCTGCGCTTACACACCCAGCCTATCA
>NZ_FUXP01000025.1 GCF_900167055.1 Lysobacter spongiicola DSM 21749 | reverse complement strand
AAGCCGAACTTGCTTCGTTACACCAAAGCCATGGCAGAAAGAGCTTGCCATGGCTTTGGCTCCACTACGCAAGTCGGCTTAACTCAGGCGTTAGGCGGCTGCTGCTGGTGAGCTCTGCATTGGCTCGCTTCTTCGGACACTCGCGTTGCGGCTGACAGTGTGACTCGTGCTCATCCCGCGCTAGCTCCGGCTGATCTCCTTCGGCAACCACGTCGCGCCGGGCGGTCTGTCGTTCCGGCAGGTCGGCTCAATGATTTCGGAGCCATCTTCGGCCGCATGTCGCCCTGTAGTTTCCGGGTAAGGCGCCGGTCCGCTCGGGCTGGTACTGTTTCGGCTGGTGGCGGGGCTGAGGGTTTGATGTTGGCGGGTCGGCCAGCACCCAAGGCAGCACCGCCTAACAGGTCATTCAAGCCGAACCCACTTCGTCTTAGTTTCAGGCATGTTCGCTGCTCGGGCATCGTCCAACTCCCGGCTCACGCGTTGTGGGTCGGCTTAATTCCGGTGTTAGGCCAGATAGTGACTCCCTTGGCGCACGAAAGCCCAATCAGCAGCTGGAGGATCCCGTGAGGCGCGTAATGCAATTGACTGCGGTCGGCTTCTTCTGGATTCTCGTAGTTGTTGCGCTTTGCGTACTGCTTACTTTTGCCTGGGCGGCCGTCCCTGTCTTGTCGGTTGTTCTTGCCGGCGGCACTTCCAGCTTATGGTTCTTTGGTCACACTGAATGGCTCGTGGGGGCCGCAGCGCTGTATCTCGGGCTGGCCGGTGCGTTACTGTTCCGCAGAGGGCGCCGGGCACCCACTCAGCCCAGTGCCTAACCAATCATTCAAGCCGAACCCACTTCGTCTTGGTTGCAGGCATGTCGCTGCTGAGGCGGCGGTCCAACTCCGGCTCACGCGTTGTGGGTCGGCTTAATTCCGGTGTTAGGCTTCACATGGAAAGTTCATGCTAAAACCCAACCAATTTGAAGAAGACGAGGCTTGGGTTGTGTTCCAACTCAATGATGCGCCCGTTCGCACAGAGCAAGACGGAGATTTCAATTGCATCGCACTCATGGACGCTGCAAGCGGCTTCATCTTTGGCACTGCTTTCGTCTCTGTCGCGCAGGCCGAGCCTTCCGTGTTTGAAGTGCGTAAATTGTTCAATTCATGCTCGGAGCGCAGCGGCGGCACCCCCGCCACCCTTCTGCTCCCGAAGGGGCAATTCCAAACTACGTTCCCCTCGGAGGCCAAGCGCCGCGGAATCACCGCTGTCCATGTTCATGAGACAGAACTTTCAGCTCTCACCTCGGAGGCCACGCAAGGCTTCCGAGAGCATATGCAGGGTGGCCGGGCGTGAAGCCTAACAGTTCATTCAAGCCGACGCCGCTTCGCGGCGCGGCTTAATTCAAGTGTTAGACGATGAGCCGGAGCCGGAGTAAAACCTTGCCGCCCAAGCTCTTGGTCCTCGCACTACTGGTCTCTGTTGGCTGCAGTACTGCACCGCGTGACCCGTCGCCTCCGCCGCCGAAAGAGCCTGCCATCATCGTGGATGACCCCATCTGCGTAAGCTGCCACCTAGAGGAGCCGGCTTCTGTGACTCCCGATCAGCCCCAGTAGATCCGTCTGCTTAGATGGTCAGGGCCATAGCTGGCTGGGCGGCGGCGTGGTGATGGCAGTTCCATAGGCACCCAGGACAGCATCGCCTAACAGGTCATTCAAGCCGAACCCACTTCGTCCCATTTGCAGGCATAGTCGCTGCTGGGGCTTCAGTTCAACTCCCGGCTCACGCGTTGTGGGTCGGCTTAATTCCGGTGTTAGGGCGCATTTTACTTCGCAGGAGAACTGAGTGAAAAGGACAATACTGGCGGCATTTCTTGTGTTCAATCTTGCTGCGTGTAGCAGAAGTGTTGATAGCTATGACAACTCCGCGACTTGGGATGCACTGAACGAATCTCAAAGAACAAGCAACTTCCAAGCCTCCATGCAGCAACGTCTAACGACGATTGGGTTCAAGTGCGCATCCTTGGAAACACCCGTGACATCGTGCAGTTTAGAGGTCAAGGCTGACGGCTGCGCTCATTCCGAGGAGATAAGCTTCAATGGACAGGGCGTCTCGGAGTACTCCCTCAACAGTCGTTGTGCGCCCTAACAATTCATTCAAGCCGACGCCACTTCGCGGCGCGGCTTAATTCAGATGTTAGGCCGCAAAGGAAGGCTATGGCGATCGTTTACAAATCAAAAACTGACGCGTGGTTGCTTGCTGTTCTCGTGGTTGCGATTGCGGTGTCGCTTTTCGCTGCTATCGCAACCTTGTCTGCCGGGTCCCCGCCGGTGGCCGCGTTCATCGCTGTCATCGGTGTCGGCCTGCCAGTCTGGCTGTTACTTTCAACACGCTACACGTTGGAGCCCCATCAGCTAAAGGTACAAAGCGGCCCGTTCAAGTGGCACATCAAGGTAGCGGACATCACCAGCATTACGCCCAGTTCCAACCCGCTCTCCAGCCCAGCGCTTTCATTAGACCGGCTGCGTATAGGCTACGGCTCGGGAAGGTCGCTCATGATTTCCCCATGTAACAAGGAACAGTTCATCCGGGATATTGAGGCTGCCCGTCGCGGTGCGGCCTAACAATTCGTTCAAGCCGAACTTGCTTCGTTACACCAAAGCCATGGCAGAAAGAGCTTGCCATGGCTTTGGCTCCACTACGCAAGTCGGCT
>NZ_FUXP01000026.1 GCF_900167055.1 Lysobacter spongiicola DSM 21749 | reverse complement strand
TGCTCAAGCTGTTCTGCGGTCGCCTCTTCGGTAGGTTGCACCTGGGCTGGAAGCGCGACTCGCGCTCGCCCGACGCTGGCTCCGGCTGGTCTCCTTCGGCGGGCTCGCTGCGTCCGACTCCTGTCGCTCCGGCTGGTCGGCTCAATCATTTCGGAGCCATCTTCGGCTGCATGTCGCCGTGGGGCTCCAAGGTAAAGCGCCGGTCCTCGCGGGCTGGCACTGTTTCGGTTGGTGGAGGGACTGCGGGGTGTGGTGTCGGCAGGTTTGCCGGCATCACAAGGCAGCACCGCCTAACAGGTCATTCAAGCCGAACCCACCTCGTCTCATTTACAGGCATGTTCGCTGCTGGGGCTTCGGCTCAACTCCCGACCCCCGCGTTGTGGGTCGGCTTAATTCCGGTGTTAGGCGGCTGCTGCTGGTGAGTTCTGCATCGGCTCGTTTCTTCGGACACTCGCGTCGCGGCTGGCAGCCCGACTCGTGCTCATCCGACGCTGGCTCCGGCTGGTCTCCTTCGGCAACCACGTCGCGCCGGGCGGTTCGTTGCTCCGGCAGGTCCGCTCAATGATTTCGGAGCCATCTTCGGCTGCATGTCGCCTTGTGGTTTCCGGGTAAGGCGCCGGTCCGCCTGGGCTGGTACTGTTTCGGCCGGTGGCGGAGCTGTGGGGTGTGGTGTTGGCGGGTCTGCCGGCATCTAAGGCAGCATTGCCTAACTGGTCATTCAAGCCGAACCCACTTCGTCTTATTTGCAGGCATGTTCGCTGCTGGGGCTTCGGCTCAACTCCCGGCTCACGCGTTGTGGGTCGGCTTAATTCCGGTGTTAGGACTCAAGATGAAGGCCCACGAGGAACTGCTGTACCTAAAGCATGTTCTGATGCACATGGACGCTGACAAGCCAAGCATCTTGGCGAGCCGATGGCTTCCCCCAGTGACCTGGCTCGCTGCCTGCGCCTTCTTTATTGCTCTCTTCCAATTGCAGCACGCGCTCCCTCCCGCAGTCTTTGCAGGGCTGGCTTGTTTGGTCGGTATTGTTCTGGGGGCGTTGGCTTTCTGGCGCGCTTGCACGGCGAAGTGGCCGTTCGTAAAGCCGCACCTGGACCGCTCAAGTATCGTTCGCCGTGTGCGCGAGCTTGAGTCCTAACCAATCATTCAAGCCGACGCCTTCGGCGCGGCTTAACTCAGGCGTTAGCGGTCATACCGGGGGACATCGTGATCCGAAACATTCTCTTCCTGGCAGTGGCAACCGTCATGCTTGCCGGATGTTCCGAAGATCCCTACTCGAGCCTTGACGCCCCGAAGCAATTCTTCGCAAAGAACAAGATTGGTTCATCGCCGGACTACGGAATCATCAAGTTCGGAGACAAGAGCGATCACGTCATTACGGTTCATGGATTTGCCGATGACTCAGCATCCTGCAAAGAGGTCGCAGATGCCCTCAACGTCAACGCATGCAAGGAGACTGGCGGGCAGCAATGCCTCAATCCATACTCGTGCATTGCGCTCAACCAATGACCGCTAACAATTCATTCAAGCCGAACCCGCTTCGCGGGTCGGCTTAATTCAGGCGTTAGGCGTCACAGCCGCTCTGCCAGCAACCTCACAGGGGAAACCATGTCTAAGGAACTATCTGTACCACAGGAAGAGACCAGCGCTAGTCGAATTGCAGAGGCAATTCTTGGGGTTATTGGCAACATTCCGGAAAGCAGTCTGAAGAAGAGTCGCAATCCAGCTCGCGACTCAAAGAAGCTAATTAAAGGCTCAGCTGTAAAGTCTTCCTTGACAGCAGGAACGCTTGCGTTACCACCAGGTCCACTTGGATGGCTGACAATCATTCCTGAGCTCTTGGCCGTGTGGCGAATTCAAGCCCAGCTAGTTGCGGATATCGCGGCGCTTCACGGGAAAACCTCGACTCTCACAGAACAACACATGATCTATTGCCTATTTCGGCACGCAGCGGCGCAGCTTATGCGAGACCTTGTGGTGCGGGTGGGCGAGCGAGTGTTGGTCAAGCGCGCCTCGCTTCGAGTGATTCAGAAGATCGTTGAAAAGATTGGATACAAGATCCTGCAGCGAACTGTTGGCAAGGGAATCTCACGATGGCTCCCCATCGCGGGAGCCGTTGGCGTGGCTGGCTACGCCTACTACGACACCAATCAAGTGGGAAAGACCTCAATAGAATTCTTTGGCTCGGAAATCACCGAGACCGACGAGAGTGACGCCTAACAGTTCATTCAAGCCGAAGCCGCTTCGCGGCTCGGCTTAATTCAGGCGTTAGACGTGTGCTGTTGGTGAGTTCGCTTGGGCGTGTAGCTCGGGCGCATTGGTCGCGTCGTGTTGTGCCAGGCTTCGGCTGCATCTTCGCGGTAGACCTCGCAGTGTCAGGCGATCGGCTGTGAGGGCTGGTGGGGTGGGGCCGACGTCCCCCCGGTTTTGAGTAGCACGGCGAACTGGAGTCCAATTCCCCAAAGCGAGGAGATTGGACGTGAAGAAGCGCTTTTCCGAAGAGCA
>NZ_FUXP01000027.1 GCF_900167055.1 Lysobacter spongiicola DSM 21749 | reverse complement strand
ACATCCAGGCGGCCTCCAAAAGACCGCCATCCTCGCCCGGGTGGGTCAGTTTTCAGTCGGCGTGGGTGGGTCAGTTTTGCGTCGGCGCTAACACCAAGCACTGCAAGCAGCCAATAAAGTAGCGAGAAGCAAGGTAATGCTCTGCGAACCAACATCAGCGGCGCCCTCTCCCTGAGGCCTAACACGGGTTCACCCCCGTTTTCACGGACACTTACAAGAAGGCCGATAGGGGCAGACAGGAGTGTTCATGTCGAAGCGAAGGAAGTTCAGTGCGGAGTTCAAGCGTGGTGCGGTTGAGCAGGCGAGCCAGCCAGGCGTCAGCTGTGCCCAGGTGGCACGGGAGCTGGGGATCCGGGACACGCTGCTGACCCGCTGGAAGCGGGAGGCGCAGAGCCAGGGCAAGGTGGCCTTCGGCGGCACCGGAACGCCCCGCGACGAGGAACTCGCCCGCCTCAAGCGCGAGCTGGCCCGGGTGAAGAAGGAGCGGGATTTTTTAAGAGAAGCGGCAACGTTCTTTGCCAAGGGATCGTCCTGAGGTATCAGGCGATCGAACGTTGCCGCGATGAGTTCCCGGTTCGGCTGATGTGCCGCTGCCTGCGGGTGTCCGCCAGCGGCTATTACGACTGGAGCCAGCGCCTGCCAAGCGCCCGCCAATTCGACAACGAGCGCTTGCTCGGCCGCATCCGTGAGTTGCACGAAGACAGCCGGGGCACGCTGGGCGCAGGCCGGATGCAAGAGGATCTGGCCGACGAAGGCGAGACGGCGAGTCTGAACCGGGTGGCGCGGCTGATGTCAGTGGACGGCCTGCAGGGCTGGCCGCGGCCGAAGCGGCGTGGCCAGCGCGGTCGGCCTGCGTTGACGCCACCGGGCGTGCGTAACTGGCTGGAACGGGACTTTGCCGCGCTGGAGCCGGAGACCAAGTGGGTCACCGATATCACCGAGATCAAGACCAGCGAGGGCAAGCTGTATCTGTGCATCGTGCTGGACTTGTTCAGCCAGCTGGTCCTTGGCTGGTCGATGCACGGCCGGCAGGATCGGCAGATGGTGCTCCGAGCCGTGCAGATGGCGGTGTGGCAGCGCCAGGGCAGCGACCAGGTGATCCTGCACTCCGATCGCGGCAGCCAGTTCCGAAGCGGCGACTACCAACGTTATCTGGCGGCCAACGGGTTGGTGTGCTCGATGAGCGCGGTCGGCCACTGCGGCGACAACGCGGCATGCGAAGGGTTCTTCGGCTTGCTCAAGCGCGAGCGGGTCTATCGAATGAAGTACGCGACACTCGATGCCGCAAGAGCCGATGTGTTCGAATACATCGAGCGATCCCATAACCCGAGGATGCGGCGAAGACTCGCCAGGCAGGATCAGAAGTTTTCAACCCTTTCACAACCGTCCGTGATTTCGGGGTAGAACCCCACCTGAGTTAAGCCGCGCTGCGTAGTGCAGGCTTTGCAATGGCAAGCTCTACCTGCCATTGCAAAGCCGGAACGAAGTGGCGTCGGCTTGAACGAATCGTTAGGCGCAGCGTACTCACCCGGGAGCTGCTTGCCAAATGCCCCAGTGGCACCCGCGAACATGCCCACCGGACGCTCGACGGAGCGATGCCCGAAGCACCCTGAAAACAGCAGGAAGCAGCCCGAAAACCGGGAGCCGATGCCGCTCACTGCGACGTCCCCCCGCCTTCAGTAGCGGTCGGCTTTAGAGTCCGGGGTTAGGGTATCCGAGCCCGCCAGGGTTTTGGCATAGGCTTCTGGG
>NZ_FUXP01000029.1 GCF_900167055.1 Lysobacter spongiicola DSM 21749 | reverse complement strand
TGCTCTTCGGAAAAGCGCTTCTTCACGTCCAATCTCCTCGCTTTGGGGAATTGGACTCCAGTTCGCCGTGCTACTCAAAACCGGGGGGACGTCGGTGCCGACAGACCTGCCAACACCACACCCCACAGCCCCACCACCAGCCGAAACAGTACCAGCCCGGGCCGACCGGCGCCTTACCTAGAAGCTCCACGGCGACATGCAGCCGGAGATGGCTCCGCAATGATTGAGCCGACCAGCCGAAGCGACAAAACCCGGGTAGCAACGGTCCAGCCGAAGCAGACCAGGCGGAGCCAACGTAGGACGAGCGCGAGTCGCACTTCCAGCCCAGGTGCAGCCTGCCGAAGAGGCGACCGCAGAACAGCTTGAGCAGTGCCGGCTAACACCTGAGTTAAGCCGCGCCGCGAAGCGGCGTCGGCTTGGACGAATTGTTAGCCGATTCCTGCGCGGCCATCTAGATCCCGCGCTCTCGCGCTTCAGCGAGGGAGACGCATTCGTACTTCACAAGGTGCGTTTCCCCGGCGGCATGCCGCGCTGCGACACCTTCATTGGCGAGCTGCAGCAGTTCCCTGCAGCCAGCACCATTGAGTTGTGCGCCCTCACCCATGAAGTAGGCGCGCAGCGCGGGCGATGAGCTGTCAACGGTGCTGGAGCGTAGGAGCACATAGGTACTCTCGTCCAACTGCTGGTTCGAGCAGGCCGTGAATCCTAGCGTTGCTATGAGAGCGAGAGTGGAGTTGCACTTCATGACGCCAGTGGACCTCGTGAATCGGCTAACACCGGAATTAAGCCGACCCACAACGCGTGAGCCGCAAGTCGATATGGAGTCCCAGCCGCGACTATGCCTGCAAATGGAACGAAGTGGGTTCGGCTTGAATGACCTGTTAGGCCTCGGACGCATCATCCTCGGCTGCCGATTGAGCATGGGAGCGGTTCATGTTGCGTATGCACACGGCTGCAAGCCACGAGGCTGCTGCGTAGCCGCTCAAGATGAGGGCGCTGAGCAACAGAGCAACCGGGTCCATGGAGTGCCCAAAAGACAGGAGGAAAAGTAGAAGCGCAGCGCCAACTAGAACAACAACAAGCTTGTAGAGATCCGACGAGAAGAACCCGACAGCAACTAAAACGCCGAAGTACAGCGTCAAAGGCACGAGGGTAATGAGCAGGATGAACTCGATCAAAGGCCTAACACCGGAGTTAAGCCGCGCCACGAAGTGGCGTCGGCTTGAACGAACTGTTAGGACGCACCGGTGCAGTGTCCTG
>NZ_FUXP01000030.1 GCF_900167055.1 Lysobacter spongiicola DSM 21749 | reverse complement strand
TATGTCGAGGATGCCGAAGGCAACGTGCTGTTCGACCAGAACACCGTGGCCAACGAAGTCGGCGCCACGGCGACCGGCGCCGGCGCACAGGCCAACGGTGCCTACAGCACGGCCAGCGGCGCGGCGGCGAGCTCGAACGGTGCGCAGTCCACCGCGATGGGCTACTCCAGCATCAGTGGCGCCGATGGTGCCAGCGCGTTCGGTGGCTTCAGCGAGGCCGGCGGGTTCCTGTCCTCCGCGCTCGGTTACGGTTCGGTCGCCTCCAGCGACTACGCCACGGCCGTGGGTGCGGCGGCAACCGCGAGCGGCGCCAGCAGCACCGCGGTGGGCGAGTACAGCGAAGCGGCCGGTGCCGAGAGCACCGCTGTCGGTGGCACCACCTTCTTCGGCCTGATCAACACCTACGCTTCCGGCACCGGCGGTTCGGCATTCGGCAACGGCGCCTGGGCGACCGGCGAATACAGCACCGCGGTCGGCCACAACGCCTACGCCTCCGGGGACGATACCGTCGCGCTCGGCGTGAACAGCTACGCACCCGACGCCAACAGCGTGGCACTGGGTGCCGGCTCGGAAACCGATCGTGAAAACAGCGTCTCCGTCGGCAGCGCCGGCGGCGAGCGTCAGATCACCAATGTTGCGGCCGGTACCGAGCTCACCGACGCGGTGAACCTGGACCAGCTGAACGAAGTGGCGAAGGTCGCCGAGTACACCTCGCGCTTCTTCGATGCCACCGGCGAGGGTGAAGCCTTCGCGGCCGGGCAGGAAGCCACCGCCTCGGGCTCTGACGCCTACGCGGAAGGCGACTACTCCACCGCGACCGGTTCGGCCAGCACCGCACTGGGCGAAGGATCATCCGCCTTCGGCAGCGGCGCGTTCGCGCTGGGCCAGTTCAGCACCGCCAGTGGTTACAACGCCAGCGCCGTCGGCAACAACGCCGTGGCCAGCGGCAGCGGCAGCGAAGCCAACGGCGATTCCAGCACCGCGGTCGGCGGCACGCTTTATGTCGAGGATGCCGAAGGCAACGTGCTGTTCGACCAGAACACCGTGGCCAACGAAGTCGGCGCCACGGC